>CANNFA010000001.1 GCA_947503765.1 uncultured Paracoccaceae bacterium
TCAAAATGTCCATTATCGAGAATGGACACTATCAGCCGCGGTCTCCCCACATCAGAGCGGTCAGACCGGACGCATACTGCGGATGCGCCATCCGTCCTCGAATTGCCGGGAAGTGCCCAGAGTGACCGCGTGAGGGGCGGCGGTCTTCGCAGTAGCAGCATAAGCTAATCTTGCACGCGCGGCCCTGAGTTGCCGTTCGTGGCTGTCGCAGCGGGTGACCGGTTCCGGCCAAACAATACTTGCCATTCGTTACGAAAATCTGGCAGAAAGAGGGCTCGGTCGCAGATATGCCTGCGTGGCATAACAGGACAGCCCTACTGGCCTGGTAACTATTCCTGAATCATCGGAAGAACTTCGCCGCCGCCTTCGGCCTTGCTGTTTTCCCCCTGATACAGGTGCACCCCCCAAGAACCTAAAGACCAACCCACCGCCACTAATGCGATGACGCTTGACATTAAACCGACAAATTTCGCCCACCGACTTTCAAAAATGCGGTCCAGCATGATCCCGAATCCTCGGGATGCAGTTTTTAGCTTACCAGCCAGCGCCTTGCGAATGACGGAATTAAAAAATCCCAGCTTGCAGAGCGTAGAATTATGCATTCGGATGAACTCATTGTTTTTGAATGCTTGAAGTTCTTCCGCTCCTGTAAGGAAATGGCGATGAACCCCTCCGTTGAGGTCCATCAAGTTTCTCATTTTTGGATGGTCGGCGTAGTCCGAACCGTATCTTCGCGCCAGCATATCATTCAAATTGATACGGCGTTCAACAGGAATGACCGCAGCATCTGTGCCGCCTAAGGCCAGATAACGATGTTCAAGGTGCTCAAATCCATAGGTGAGGTTTCGCATGTTCCAATGAATCCAGAACTTATCCCGCCGATCACGGACGAAACCATAGAAATCTTTGAGTAGCTTTTCTTCGACATTGTCAAATCCCCCCTGAACATCCTCTCGACTGATACCCATTTCCTCGGCTATGGCGTGGGTCGAAAAACTTACCGTCTGTTCAGTAGCAAAATGAGTAACTCCGATGGACGTAATGCGAGGAGATAATCCCTCGTTATCGTCGTTTAAGCTCTGGCACGAATAGTGAACGATGTAGAAGTTTTCCGGGTTCTTTCTAACCTGAGAAAAGAACTCTTTGCTGCTCGATATGGTCATTTTCAATTCTTGTTAGTGCTCTTTGGACAGGTTCTTATTCGGGTCGAGCGGGAGTTTCGGGTTGTGTGGCGCCGGCCAACATCGCACAGCAGTTTGATTTTGCAAAGTCTGGTTCTGACGTATCCCTATGGTTCATGCTCTGCGCAGCGAATGTCCGCTTTCCCCCTTTCTCCCGGAAACCGCGCGGGTGCGGCGAAAACCGAGCATCGGCAGCGAAGTTCGGGAAAGTCCCGCAAGGCTGACATTGGGAACACCTCGCGCCCTCCGGAACTTCTGCAAGCACACAGTTCCATCATGCCCCGGCCCGTCCGGGCGGGCCGGCGCTCGTCCGGCGCCTGCGGCGCTGTTCGGGCGGCCGGGACGCCGACCCGGCGGCACACGCCCCTTGCGCGCCGCATCGCCGCCACGCTTGATTTTGCGTCGCCTTGGCGCCGCGCAGCCGCTAGACTGGCGGCATCCTTTGCCCATTGCCCCGAGGACGCCATGCCCCGCATCCCGCTTTTCCTGATCGCGCCCTGCCTCGCCGCGCCTTTCGCCCTCGCGGCGGCGGCCGAATCCATCCCGCTTGCCGGCGCCTGCATGCTGGAGACCGCCCGCGGCGAGCCGGTCAATACCGGCGCCTGCGAGCTGCAAAGCACCACCTGCACCGGCGGGACATGCGCCAGCACCTATGCCTGGGCGAGCGGTTTCGACACCGTGATCTCCGGCCCGCCGGGCGCGGGCGTGCGCGGCGGCACCGCGATGAACGGGCAAGAGGCGTATGCCCCGGTGGCGCTGGTGGACAGCGATCCGCGCGACTGCATCTACAACGCCGTCACCGATGGCGTGTTCTGTTTCGTCCCCGGCGACGCGGCCGCCGGGCTGGCCGCCGCGCACGGGCTTTCGGCGCGGGACGGCCTGATCGCGCTGGCCGCCGGCACGGCCGCGCCGGCAAGCGGCGGGCGCAAGCAGGCCGAACACGCCACCGCCCCGGCGGGCGAGGCCGACCTGCTGGCCCCCATGCAGGGCAAGTACCGCCCCGCCCCGTCCTGGGATTGCGGCGAGATCGGCATGGATGGCGGCGCGCTGGCGATCGAGGGCGTGACGCTTTACGGCCTGGAATCCGCCTGCGAGTTGCGGGACGGCCGCCCCGTGGGAAGCCACGGCGCCGCGATCTTCGCCGCCGACTGCTCGGGCGAGGGCGAGACATGGCAGGAGGAATACATCCTGCGCCGCGACGACTGGGGCAGTCTGGCGGTTCTGTCCTCGCGATCGGTCGCGGTCTGGCAGGCTTGCGAGTAGCGGCGCATGGCCCGGAGCAAGGCAGGCCCCGCGCGGCGCGGGCGCGGCGACCGGCTGGCGCCGGCGCGGGGGGCGCGGGCGGGATCTGCGTATTTCCCGACGAGAAGAAGCGGCAAGTCGCCCGGGCCGAAGGGGATATCGCCATAGCGGGCGGCGGGCGAAGGACCGCACCCCGGCGCGCCGCCTTCCCGCCCCTTCCCGCGCCCGGATCGCGGCGCGCGCGGGTGCTGGGGGTCGGGCTGGCGGTGCTGCTGGTGCTGCTCTGCATCAACGCCAAGGTCATCCAGTTCTACAGTTTCGAGCTCAGCTCCTACGACACCACGATCTATGCCAACCTGGTGTGGAATTCGGCCTTCGGCGACTTCTACCGCTCGTCGATCCTGCACAACCACCATCTGGGCGAGCATTTCTCGCCCATCGTGCTGGCCTTCGTGCCGCTCTACCGGATCGCGGACAGCGCGTTGTGGCTGCTGGTGGCGCAAGGTCTGGCGGTGGGCGCGTTCTACCTGCTTCTGATCCCGCTGGCCCGCCGCATCCTGGCGCCCGAGCTTTTCGCCTCGCGCTTGGTGCTGGCCTTCGTGCTGGGGCTGGCGATCCTGGGCAACGCGGCCAACAGCGCGCTGATGTTCGACATCCACCCGTCCACATGGGCGATGCCGGTCCTCGCGCTGGCTCTGATCGCGCTGCATGACCGGCGGGCCGGGCTGTTCTGGGCGATGTTCGCGCTGCTGTGCCTCGTCAAGGAAAACGGCCCGCTGGCGGGGCTGAGCCTGGCGATCTATGCCGGCGCGGTGCTGGGCCGCTGGCGGCTGGCGGCGCAGGTCGCGGGCGCCTCGGCGCTGGTGGCGGCACTCGTGATGGGCGCGGTCATGCCCGCCTTCCGCGCCGAGGACTGGCACCATGCCGGGCGGCTGGACCCGTTCAGCCTGCCGGCCGAGAAGCTGGAATATGCCGGGCTGCTGCTGCTGTGCTCGGCGGCGCTGCCGCTGCTGGCCTGGCGTCCGGCGCTGGCGGTGCTGCCGCTGGTCGCGCTGAACTTCGCGGTCGGCTATCACCGGCAACTCGGCATGAACTATCACTACGACGACATGAGCGCGGTGTTCCTGCTGGCCGCCGCGCTGCACGGTCTGAACGTGTTCGTCCCGTGGATGCGGGCGCGGGGCTGGCGCGCGGCGCTGCCGCTGCTGGCGGCGCTCGTGTTGCTGGGCAATCTTGCCGTCATCAAGCGCCCCTCGCTGATCGGCATCCTGTTCCATTTCCCCAGCGCGGCCGAGCGCGCCCTGATGGCGGAGCTGCGCCCCCTGATGGCGGACAGCGCCACCGGCATCCTTGCCTATGACAAGCTGACGCCGCCCTTGATGAACCGCGCCCGGATCGAGGGGTTTCCCGGCCTTGCCGAGCTGGACGAGATGCCGCGCTACCTGGCGCGGCTGCGGCCCGGCGATCTCGTGATCTCGACCCCGATCTGGGACGCGCCGCGGCACCGGGCCTACCTGCGCGCCCTCGCCGCCGAGCCGCGGCTGGTGCGGGTGCGGGGCGACGCGCTGCTGACGGTGCTGCGCCTGTCCCCCTGAGCCGCTCAGCGCGGCGTCATGCGCAGGCGGATCCCGTCGCGCGCGCGCACCGTCAGGTAGGCCACCGGCACCGGGTCGTCGCCGGCCACCCGTTCCAGCCGGAACGCCCCCGCCAGCAGCGCCAGCAGCAGCGGCCCCTCGACCATGGCAAAGCCGGCGCCGGTGCACACGCGCGGGCCGGCGGAGAACGGGATGAACGCCTCGCGCATGCACTGCTTGCCGTTCGGGGTGGCAAAGCGGTCCGGATCGAACGCATCGGGCCGCTCCCACAGCCGTTCGTGCCGGTGCAGGTGCCAGGGGCTCAGCACCACCTGCGCGCCCTTCGCCACGTCGCGGTTCCGAAAGCGTTCGGGCCGCGCCGCCTCGCGGACCATCATCGGCACCGGCGGGTAGAGCCGCAGCGCCTCGCGGAACACGTCGCGGGTAAAGCGCAGCTTCTTCATGTCGGCAAAGCCGGGGGCCGCGCCGAAATCGGCCGCCTCCGCCGCCACCCGCGCCTGCGCCTCGGGGTAGCGCGCCAGCAGGTACAGCGCCCAGCCCAGGGCCGAGGCGCTGGTTTCGTGCCCCGCCAGAAAGAAGATCGCCACCTGGTCCACCATCTCGGCGGCGTCGAACCGCGCGCCGGTCTCGGGATCGGCGGTGGTCATGATCTTGGTCGCTAGGTCGTCCGGCGCGCGGCCCGCCGCGATGGCGTCCATCCGTTCGGCCGTCAGCCGCGCGATCAGCCCGCGAATGATCCGCGCCGACGCCTTCGTGCGCCGCCGGTGCAGCCGCGGCACCCAGCGCGGCAACGGCAGGAAGGCGCCCACGTTCATGATCGGCTGGGTGCGCTGGTATTCGCGGAATTCGCGGAACACCTCGCCGGCCACCTCGTGCTCGATCGGGATCGAGAACAGCGTGCGGAATATCACGTCGGCGGCGGCATGGCTCGTCTGCTCCTCGACCTCGACGATGCCGGGGCGCCCTTGCAGCTGCGCGCCGATCCGGGCCGCCGCCGCCTGCCCCGCTGCAAGCATCGCCGGAAAGGTATCGCGCAGCCGTCCGCCCTCGAAGGCGGGGTCGATGATGCGCCGCTGCCGCTTCCATGTCTCGCCATTGGTCAGGAACACCGAGTCGCCCAGCAGTGGGCGCAGCCCCTCGGCCACGCGCCCCGATTTGGGGAAATCCATCGGCCGCGCGTTCAGCACCTCGCGCACCAGATCGGGCTGGTTCACCAGGTAGGAGCGGAAGAACGGCGTGCGGAACTCGGCCATCCATGCGCGGTAGAGCTTGGCCGGCTGCGCCGACAGGATATCCGCGCGGAACAGCCGCGCATAGCGCCAGAGCGACACCTTGCCAGGCCGACTTTGCGGTTTGGGCGGCAGATCCTCCGGCGGGGCCGGTGCGGGGTCGGGGCGGGGATGCGTGTTCATGCCGCCATATTGGTGTAGCGCGAGGCCGGAACGTCAATGCGGCTTTTCGACGGGGCCCGCGCGGCATAGCGCGCACCCAGCGTGCGCGGCCCGGCGGTGACGCGGAAATAGTCGTAGTCGTCCGCCGCGCCCGACAGGTTGTCGAAGGCGCACAGATACTGGAAATGCAGCCGGAAGAACCGCCAGCGCAGCGCGCGCCAGGTCTCCGGCGCCAGCGTCTGCGTGAAGGCGGCCGACAGCACCAGCGGCCAGCGCTGCCCCGCGGGCGCCACGCCCGACACCGCCACCGGATCGCACAGCGCAAAGGCGCAGCCATCGCCCGGCGCGGTCACGTCGACCCAGGCGATATCCTCCCGCGTGGACAGGAAATGCAGGTCGGCCCGCAAACGGTGCGCATCCGGCAGGAACGACACCATCGGCACCACCTGCCCCAGCGTCAGCAGCGACAGCACCGGCCCGTTCGCCGGCAGCCGCCCGGCGCGCAGCAGATCGGCCAGGATCGTCACCGCCAGATGCGCCCCCGAGGAATGGCCGACCACCAGCACCTCGTCCACGTCATCCGTCAGCGCGGCGGCCACCGCATCCGCGAAATCGGCCATCCGCGCCTCTAGCTCGGGCGGATTGGCGCCGCGCAGCTGGCAGGTATAGGCATAGTCGTGCATCAGGTAATAGGCATAGAGCTTGCCGTCGCGCGCCTTGAACCATCGCAGCACGGCCACCCCTGCCACCACCCCGAGCCCGAGGCCGAGATAGATCGACAAGGCCATGTAGGGTGGAAACCATGCGCCTTCGGGGCTGAAGGCGATCTCCCAGCCCCGTGTGAACCCGGCCAGCACCACGTAACCGACCAATACCGCCAAAACCAGTTGCAACAGCAGGAACCCTACCGGGTAGAGCGCGGCGATGACCGGCCCCTTGCGCATCCACATCAGCCGCCGCAGCGTTCCGCTGGCGATGTAGACCCACGCCGTGCGCAGCAATTGCAGGTATGTCGCGGGGATCGAGTTCGACATGGACCCGCGCACGATGTCCGACCAGACCAGGACCTCGACCGCCGCGGCGACCTCCCTGCCCTCGATCCGCGCGGCCACGTCCCAGCCATAGCGGTCGCCGGCGCGCGGGCTGAGCGCGATCTCGTAGCCCGACAGCGCCGCCTGCGCCGCGCCCTCCTTGCGGTACAGCTCGCGGTAGCGCCGCGGATGGATCGGATCGTAGCCGGGAATGTAGAATACCCGGCGGCGCGCGACCGCGCCGCTCTCGCCTCTCGCCATGACAAGGCCTCTCCTCGCAACCGGGGCCAAGCCTAGCGCAGGTCTTTGGCGAAAATAAGCCGCCCGCACCCCGACCCCCGGGCTTCTTCTCGTCGCAAATACGCAAATTCCGGCGACGGCCAGACCGGGCAAGGCCGGTCCATGGCACCGGCGCAGGACAAGGCCACGCTAGCCGACGGCGGCCAGCGCCGGGAACTTCTCCAGCAGCCAGTAGGAAAAGGCGGTGAACTGCCCGGTCAGCATCATCAGCCCGACGGTCCACAGCAGCAGGCCCATCACCTTCTCGATCCGGTCCATGTGCCGCTTCATCCAGCCCATGACACCTTGCAGCCGCGGAAAGAACAGCGCCACCAGCAGGAACGGGATGCCCAGCCCCAGCGCGTAGATGCCCAGCAGCGTCGTGCCTTTGACCACGCTCGCCTCGGTCGCGGCGATCGACAGGATCGCGCCCAGCTGCGGGCCGATGCAGGGCGTCCAGCCAAAGGCGAAGGCCAGCCCCAGCACATAGGCGCCGAACGCACTGCCGCCCCGGTCGCCCGCCTCGACGCGCAATTCGCGGTCCATGAACCCGATCCGGTAGACCCCGACGAAATGCGCCCCGAACACCATCACCACCAGCCCGGCGGCGATCACGAACCAGTCCTGGTTCTGCAAAAAGAACGCCCCGAAGGCCGAGGCGGTGAAGCCCAGGAACAGGAACACCGTCGACAGGCCCAGCACGAAGAACAGCGCCGAGACCAGCACGCGCCGCCGTCCGGCCAGCGCGCCGGTCATCTCGGTCATCGAAATCCCGCCCATATAGGCCAGGTAGGGCGGCACGATGGGCAGCACGCAGGGCGACACGAAGGACAGGAAGCCCGCCGTCAATGCCACGATCATCGCCGGGATGAGGCTTGCGTCCAAGATGTCGATGCCGAACATGGCGGTCCCTTTCACGCGAGGTCTGCGGCCCTCTTAGCCGCCCCGCCCGCCGCCGTCACGCCCCCGTGCGGCGGCTGCGGTCACATCCGCGTAAGAACGCCCGGTGGACACCGCCGCGGCGCGGTCATATCACGGCAAACATGGATCACGACGCGACGCTGGACACGATCGGGCTGCTTTGTCCCCTGCCCGTCCTGAAGCTGCGCAAGCGACTGCAGCCGCTTGCGCCCGGCCAGACCGTGCGCGTCGTCGCGGACGACCCTGTCGCGGTGATCGACATTCCCGCCTTCTGTGCCGAGGCCGGCCATGCGCTGCTGTCGGCCGATACGGATCCGGGCGGCGACGGCGGCGGCGCGGTCCAGACCTACGTCATCCGCAAGGGCGGCTGAACGAAAAAGGCAGGGCGCGATGCCCTGCCTCGATCCTGTCAGCGGCCGATGGCCCACCAACCGCGTTTCTTCGGTTTTGCCGGCTCTTCCGCGGCTTCCGCCGTCTCGGCCAGGGCCGGTTCGGGCTTGGCTTCCGGCTCCGACTTGGCTTCCGCCACCGGTTCAGCTTCCGCCACCGGCTCGGCTTCCGCCGCCGGGGCCGGTTCGGCCTCAGCCGCCGGCGCGGCCTTGGGCTTGCGGCTGCGCCGGGGCGCTTTCGCGGGCTTGGCCTTTTCCGGCTCGGCCGGCGACTCTGCCACCGTTTCCGGCGCCGGCTCGGCAGCGGATTCAGCCGGCTCCGGTGCCGCCGCGACTTCGGCCGGTGCAACTTCGGCCGGTGCAGGGTCCGCGCCCGTATCGTCCGCGGCCTCGGGCGTCTCCGCCGGCGTGTCGCTCTTTCTGGAGCGCGAGCGGCGGCGGCGCTTTTTCGGCTTGTCCCCGGTCTCGTCCGTATCGGCGCTGGCCGCCTCGGCTTCTTGCGGCGCGTCTGCCGCATCGGCCTCGGCCGCGGCCGGGATCGTCTCCGGCTCCGTCACGGCATCGCCCCCCGAGTCGGCCCCGGTATCGTCACCGTCACCGTTGTCACCGTTGTCGCCGGTTCCGTTCTCGCCGTTATCCCCGTTCTCGCCATTGCCGCTGCCGCGCCGGCGGCGGCGCCTGCGGCGGCGCTTTTTCGGCTTGCCGTCGCCGTCGGATCCATCATCGGCGCCGTTGCCGCCGCTGTCCTGATCGCTGTCCTGGCCAGTCTCCTGATCGTCCTGATCGGCCGTGTCGTCCTCGTCCTCGTCGAGGTCGGCCATCATCGAGGCGTCGACCGACACCACCGGCGCGGCCTCTGCCACGGGGCGGCTGGCGGTCTTGAACTTCTCGATCGTGAAATCGGGCGAGATCAGGAACGGGTCGGCCTCGATCCGCACGGACATGCCGTAGCGCGCCTCGATCTGCGCGACATGCTCGCGCTTCTGGTTCATCAGGAAGTTGACGATGCCGACCGGCGCCTTGAGCAGAACCTCGCGCGTCTTGCGGCGCGTGCCCTCCTCTTCAAGCTGGCGCAGGATCGACAGCGCGAGGTTGTCGTCGGACCGGATCAGCCCGGTGCCGTGACAGGACGGGCAAGGCTGCGTCGTCGCCTCCAGCATGCCGGGGCGCAGCCGCTGGCGCGACATCTCCAGCAGGCCGAAGCCGGAAATGCGGCCCACCTGGATGCGGGCGCGGTCGGTCTTGAGCTTGTCCTTGAACTTCTTCTCGACGGCGGCGTTGTTCCGGCGCTCTTCCATGTCGATGAAGTCGATCACGATCAGCCCGGCCAGGTCGCGCAGCCGCAACTGGCGCGCGATCTCCTCGGCGGCTTCCATGTTGGTATCGAGCGCGGTTTCCTCGATCGAGCCGCGCTTGGTCGCCCGGCCGGAGTTGACGTCGATCGCCACCAGCGCCTCGGTCACGCCGATCACGATGTACCCGCCGGACTTGAGCTGCACGACCGGGTTGAACATCGACGACAGGTAGGATTCCACCTGGTAGCGCGCCAGAAGCGGCATCTGGTCGACGTAATGCTTCACGTTCTTGGCGTGGGACGGCATGATCATCTTCATGAAGTCCTTGGCCACGCGGTAGCCGGCCTCGCCCTCGACCAGAACCTCGTCGATCTCGCGGTTGTACAGATCGCGGATCGACCGCTTGATCAGGTTGCCTTCCTCGTAGATCTTGGCCGGCGCGATGGATTTCAGCGTCAGCTCGCGGATCTGTTCCCACATCCGTTGCAGGTATTCGTAATCGCGCTTGATCTCGGTCTTGGTGCGCTTGGCGCCCGCGGTCCGCACGATCAGCCCGGCGCCGTCCGGCACCTCGATGGAGGTCGCGATTTCCTTGAGCTTCTTGCGGTCGGCCGCGTTGGTGATCTTGCGGCTGATGCCGCCGCCGCGCGCCGTGTTGGGCATCAGAACGCAGTAACGTCCCGCCAGCGACAGGTAGGTGGTCAGCGCGGCGCCCTTGTTGCCGCGTTCCTCCTTGACGACCTGCACCAGCAGGATCTGCCGGACCTTCACGACCTCCTGGATCTTGTAGCGGCGCGGCTTGGAGCGGCGCGGCGGGCGGATTTCCTCGCTCACATCCTCGTCGGCGACCGATTCGATGTCCGAATCCAGTTCGGTCGCGTGGTCCACGGCGGCATAGGGCGCGTCATCGTCGGACCCGCCATTGCCGTTACCGTTGCCATTTCCGTTGCCGTCATGGTCATGCGCGCCGGCGGACTCGGTGTCGGTGCCGTTCTCGGGCGCGGCATCGCCGTTGCCCTCGCCCTCACCCAGATCGACCACGTCCATGCCGGGAATATCCCCGGTCTCGACGGCGTCGCCGCTGGCGGTGCTTTCGGCTTGCGCCTTCTTCGGCCGGCTGCGCGAACGGCGGGCCTTGGGCTTGTCTTCCTCGTCCTGCTCGGCCTGCGCATAGGCGCGTTCCTCGGCCAGCAGCGCCTCGCGGTCGGCGACGGGGATCTGGTAGTAATCGGGGTGGATTTCCGAGAAAGCGAGAAAGCCGTGCCGGTTGCCGCCATATTCGACGAAGGCCGCCTGCAGCGACGGTTCGACCCGGCTGACCTTGGCGAGATATATGTTTCCGGCTAGTTGGCGCCTGTTCTCCGTCTCGAAGTCGAATTCCTCGACCTTGTTTCCGTCCACCACCACGACGCGCGTTTCTTCCGCGTGGGTGGCGTCGATGAGCATTTTCTTTGCCATGTTGTCCTTGCGCACCGCACGATTGTCCCGGCGCCGGGGGGCGCGGGGGATCGTGTCGGTGGTCTTGTCTGGGCGAGGTCCGGCGCGCGCGCCACGGCAAATCGCAGCCCAGGGGCCGCCTCATTGCTCCGGTAACGTCCTGCGCGCCTCATCGCGGTTCTTCTCCGGCGGTCCTTGCCGGACCACCAATTCATTGCCCGGACCCAGGAAGGTATCCGGGCGATTTCCCGGCCGCTCGGGCCTGGTTCGCATCCCATGATTCACCCCGACGGCTGCCGGATTTGCGGAAAACCATGAAAATTCAAATCTGTTTGCGCCCGCGGAAAATGCCCGCATTGCGCTAGGGCTAACATAAGGGCGAAATGCGGGATATTACAACAATCAAATCCCCGAATTCGTACATGACGCGGCGCCGGCCACCATCACTGGGGCGCGCCGGCGGCGCATTCGGCCGCGGCGGCGCCCGATTTCAATCGCTTACAGGTAGTCGGACCGTTGCAGCGCGTATTTCGCCATCTTCTCGTTCAGGGTCCGGCGCGGCAGGCACAATTCGTCCATCACCGCCACGATCGAGCCCTTGTGGCGGCGCATCGTGTTGTCGATCAGCATCCGCTCGAACGCCTCGACATATTCCTTGAGCGGCTTTCCTTCCGTGGTCATCACCGGCTGCGCCTCGTCGCTTTCGGCCATCAGCAGCGACGCGATGGTGCCGGTGCCGCGCCGGTTCTGCAGCACCGCGCGTTCTGCCACGTTGATCAACTGGCGGATGTTGCCCGGCCAGGGCGCCTGCAACAGCTGCGCGGCCTCCTGCGCGGAAACCTGCGGCGCGTCGCAGCCGTATTCGTCGGCGAACTGCTCGGAAAAGTTGGTGAACAGCATCAGGATGTCCTCGCCCCGCTGGCGCAGCGGCGGCAGGGTGATCTTCATCGCCGCCAGCCGGAAGAACAGGTCGGGGCGCAGCACGTCCTCGCAGGTCTTGCCCTGTTCCTGCAGGTTCGAGATCGCGACGATGCGGGTTTCGGCGGGCGTGCCCTGCTCGTTCATCCAGGACAGCAGCCGCGCCTGCAGCGCCTCGGGCAGCGATTCGATGTCCTCCAGCACCAGCGTGCCGCCGCGCGCCTCTTCCAGCGCGGGCAGGCCGCCGCCATCCTCGACCGGGCCGAACAGCCGGCGCGCCAACGTGTCGGTGTCATGCGCCGCACAGGACAGCAGCACGAACTTGCGCCCCGCCTTGGCGCCGACCGCGTGCAGCGCATGGGCCACCAGCGTCTTGCCGGTCCCGGTCTCGCCGTCGATCAGGACGTGCCCGTCCGCCTGCCCCAGATCGAGGATGTCCTCGCGCAGACGCTCCATCACCGGGCTGGCGCCGATCAGCTTCTTCATCAGGGTGGAGCCGTCCGACAGCTCGCGACGCAGCGCGCGGTTGTCCAGCACCAGCCGCCGGCGCTGCGTGGCGCGCTTGGCCAGCTCGGTCATCTTGTCGGGGTTGAACGGCTTTTCGAGGAAGTCAAAGGCGCCGACACGCATCGCCTCGACCGCCATGGGCACGTCGCCGTGGCCGGTGATCATGATCACCGGCAGCGCCGAGTCGACGCTCATCAGTTTCTTCAGGAACTGCATCCCGTCCATGCCGGGCATCTTGATGTCGCTGACCACCGCGCCGGGATAGTCGGGGCCAAGCGATTTCAGCGCCTCCTCCGCGCTGGGAAAGGTCTCGGTGTCGAAGCCCGACAGCGCCAGCCACTGGCTGATGGATTGCCGCATGTCCTGTTCGTCGTCGATGATGGCGATCTTCATTGCCTGGGTCATGGTCGTTCCTGTCCTATTCCGCCGCCTTCATGTCCGCGTCGATCAGAGGCAGCCTCACCTCGAAAACGGCGCCGCCCGTCTTTCCGTTCCGTGCCGAGAGCCGGCCGCCGAGGTCCTTGACGATCCCCGACGAAATCGCAAGGCCCAGCCCGACCCCGTCGCCCGGCGCCTTGGTGGTGTAGAACGGCTCGAACAGCGAATCGAGATCGCGGATTCCCGGCCCGTTGTCGCGCACCGTGATGGTGGCGATCTGCCCCGCGGTCAGCAGGATGTCCACCGCCGGCTCGGGCACCTGCTTGGTCGCGTCCAGCGCGTTGCGCAAGAGGTTGATCAGCACCTGTTCCAGCCGGATACGGTCGGCCATGATCATCACCGGCTGTTCCGGCAACGACCGGGTGATGCGCATCTTGCGCTCCTTGAGCTGCGGCTCCATCATGGAAAGAGCCGAGGAAATGCAATGCCTTGCATCCACAGGCTCGACCGCGTCGCCGCCCTTGCGCGCGAACGACTTGAGCTGCCGGGTGATCGCGCCCATCCGCTCGATCAGGTCGTCCACGCGCTGAAAGCTCGACAACGCCTCTTCCGGGCGGCGCCGCTGCAACAGCAGCTTGGAGCCGGCCAGATAGGTCTTCATCGCCGCCAGCGGTTGGTTCAGCTCGTGGCTGACGCTGGCCGACATCTCGCCCAGCGCCGCCAGCTTGGAGCTTTGGGCGATGGTCTGCTCGGCCACTTCGAGGTTCTTCTCCACACGCTCGCGCTCGGCGATTTCCCGCTGCAGGGCCACGTTGAGCTGGCGCAGTTCGGTCATCTCCTTCTGAAAGAAGATCGAGCGCGCCAGCGCCCGGCGGCTCGACAGGTAGAACGCGCCGGCCAGCAGGATCGCGAAGAACATGATCTCCAGCGCCAGCACACCGTTCACCCGCTCGCGCACGCTGGTATAGGTGGTGAAGGTGATCATCCGCCAGCCGCGGAACGGGATCCGGTTTTCCAGCCGCATCAGCGCGCTGCCGCGGTAGAACGCCTCGGTCGGGAGCGCCGCCCAGTCCGCCGTCGCGCGGATCGCCCGCTCGATCGCGGACGGGGCAGAGCGCAGGCGCAGCGCCTCTTCCTCGGTCAGCCCGCGCCATTTCGGCTCGGTCGACAGGACGATCGAGCCTTCGCTGTCGGTCACGATCACGGCGTCGGAAATCGTCGCCCAGGTCTGTTCGAACTTGCGCAGATCGACCTCGACCACGATCACGCCGATCAACTCTCCGCCCGCCTCGATGCGGCGCGAATAGTTGAACTGCATCGCACCGTTCTCGGCGCGGAAGGCGTTGAACACCGTGTCGTTCGACCGCAGCGCGGCGATGAAATACGGCTCCGCGCGGTGGGTGGAGGCGATGGTGGGCCGGTCGGTCGCCGCGACCACGCGCCCGCCCGCATCCAGCATCATCAGCGAGGCCGCGCCGATCTCGTCCTTGACGGAAATCAGCCGCTGCGAGGTCTGGCTGAAATCGCCGGAATTCAGCGCCCCGATCAGCACCGGGTCGCGCGCCAGCAGCAGCGGCACGATGGAATTGCGCTGCAACTCGCTCAGCAGGTTGCCCGCATACAGCGCCTGGCGCACCTCGGCGCGGTTCTTGGTGGCGACCGTGTAGCGTTCGGTCAGGAACCGGTTGGTGAACCAGACCGCCGCCACGGCCGCGCAGATGAACACCAGCAGCGCCCCGCGCGCGCGCCACGACAGGGCGGTGCGCACCGGCTCTTGGCTGGCAAGGGTCGCGGTCTTCATGGCGCGCAGGGTACGCCCGCCCGCGCCGCGGCTCAAGCGCGGCGGCTCAGGCCGGAACGCCAAGACCGGCCAGCGCGCGGAAAACCGCCGCGCCGTCGGTGCCGCCATGCGCCGCGTCCACCGCCCGTTCGGGATGCGGCATCATGCCCAGCACGCGCCGGTTCTCCGACAGAACGCCCGCGATGTCCGCCACCGACCCGTTCGGGTTGTCCAGATAGGCAAAGGCGATACGGTCCTGGTCCTGTAGATGCCGCAGCGTCTCGGGATCGGCGATGTAATTGCCGTCGTGATGCGCGACCGGCAGGCTGATCTGCTGGTCCGGCGCGTATCCGGCCGTGAACGGGCTATCCGCGGTGGCCACACGCAGCGGCACGTTGCGGCAGACGAATTTCAGCCCCGCATTGCGCATCAGCGCGCCGGGCAGAAGGCCGGTCTCGGTCAGCACCTGGAACCCGTTGCAGATGCCCAGGACATGCCCCCCCGCGCCGGCGAAATCGACCACCGCGCGGGTCACGGGCGAGCGGGCGGCGATGGCGCCGCAGCGCAGGTAATCGCCGTAGGAAAACCCGCCCGGCACCCCGACGATGTCCAGCCCGGCCGGCAGCTCGGTCTCCTTGTGCCAGACCATCGACACCTCGGCCCCCGCCGCCCGGAAGGCGACGGCAAGATCGCGGTCGCAATTCGACCCCGGATAGACGATGACAGCGGCTTTCATTTCGCCTTTCCTTCGGCTTTCTTTTCTGGAATGCAGTAGGCTTCGACGCTCACATAACTCTGCGCAGTTAACAATTCCTCTTCAAAATTGATGGCAGAGCGTTCACAGGTTTTTCGGTCCTCATAGGGTCCAAAGCGCTCGGTCACGATGTGGCCAGAGCCATCTCCGGCAATGCTCAGGACAACCAACATGGTCCACAAGATCTCCATGTCGAAATCCTAACTGCTGAAATCGGTGATCACCGCCACGCCCGGCGGCGCGGGGCGGTCGAAGGCGGCAAGCTCGGCGCTCGCGCCCGACAGGCCGATGCGCCGCGCGATCAGCGGGGTCAGATCCACCTGCCCCGCCTCGATCAGCGACATCAGGCTGGGATAGCGGTGCGCCGGCATGCCGCGCGTGCCGAACAGCGCCAGCTGCCCCGAATAGACCGCATCCATCGGCAGCGTCATCTGGGTATGCGGGCCGGCCGGCATGCCGACCTGCACCATCCGGCCCAGCTTGCGCAGACAAAGCAGCGCGTTGCGAGCCGTCTCGGCGATGCCCAGCGCCTCGATGGCGACATGCGCGCCGCCGCCCGTCGCCTCGCGCAGGGCCGCGACCGGATCGCCTGCCGAGGCGTCGACCGCCACATCCGCGCCCAGCGCGCAGGCATGGTCCAGCTTTTCCAGCGTCACGTCGATCACCGCCACCCGCGCGCCCAGCGCCCGGCCCAGCAGCATCGCCGACAGGCCCAGCCCGCCGGTGCCCCAGACCGCCAGCCATTCGCCCGCATGCAGCGCCGCGCGCCCGGTCAACGCGTGCCACGCGGTCGTCACCCGGCAGCCCAGCGCGGCGGCCAGCGCCGGCTCCATCGCCTCGGGCAGCGGCGTGAGGTTCACATCCGCATGCGCCACCGCGATCCGTTCGGCAAAGGCGCCCGGCGCGGTAAAGCCGGGCACCACCTGCGCGTCGCAGGTGGTCTGGTGCCCCGCCTGGCAGGCCGGGCAACGCCCGCAGGCCAGGATGAACGGCGCGATCACCCTGTCGCCGGCCCGCCAGCGGGTGACGCCGGCGCCGACTTCTTCCACCACGCCGCAATATTCGTGCCCCGGCACATGCGGCAACGAAATGTCCGGGTCCGCGCCGGTCCAGGCATGCCAGTCCGATCGGCACACGCCGCAGGCCAGCACCCGCAGCACGACACCGCCCGCCGGGCATTCCGGGTCGGGCACCGCCCGCACGTCCAGAGGATCCCTGTAGCCCGTCAGAACCGCTGCCCGCATCGCGCCGCCCCCATGCTGCCCCGTTCGGGAAATCCCGTTCAGGAAATCTCGATCTCGTAGCGTTCGATCACGGTATTGGCGAGCAGCTGCTCGCACATCCGCGTCACCTCGTCCCTTGCCGCGTCCGCGTCGGTGCTTTCGAGATCCAGCTCGATCACCTTGCCCTGGCGCACGCCCGAGACCCCGCCGAAGCCCAGCGATCCCAGGGCGCGGCGCACCGCCTCGCCCTGCGGATCGAGAACCCCGTCCTTCAGCATCACCTGAACCCGTGCCTTCATCGCGCCCACGTCCCGCTTCTTCTCGTTCCAAATACGCAGCCCGCCCGGCCGCCCCCGCGGTATCAGTTGATCAGGTGCGGCTTGGCGGCATGGGTGACGTTGGACGGCAGCACGCCCAGCCGCCGCGCCACCTCGGCATAGGCGTCGCCCAGATCGCCCAGGTCGCGGCGGAACACGTCCTTGTCCAGCTTGCGCCCGCTCTCGATGTCCCACAGCCGGCAGCTGTCGGGGCTGATCTCGTCGGCGACGATCAGGCGCTGGAAATCGTTGTCCCAGATGCGGCCGATCTCGATCTTGAAATCCACCAGCCTTATGCCGACCGCCAGCATCACGCCGGACATGAAATCGTTCACGCGCAGCGCCAGCGCGACCATGTCGTCGAGATCCTGCTGCTGCGCCCAGCCGAAGGCGATGACATGTTCCTCGGTGACCAGCGGATCGCCCAGCGCGTCGTCCTTGAAGTAGAACTCGATGATCGGGCGCGGCAGCGGCGTGCCTTCCTCGATGCCCAGCCGTTCGGACATTGAGCCGGCGGCGATGTTGCGCACCACCACTTCCAGCGGAATGATCTCCACCTGGCGGATCAGCTGCTCGCGCATGTTCAGGCGGCGGATGAAATGGGTGGGCACGCCGATATGGTTCAGCCCCGACATGAAGAATTCCGACAGCCGGTTGTTCAGCACCCCCTTGCCGTCGATAACGCCCGTCTTCTCCGCGTTGAACGCGGTGGCATCGTCCTTGAAGTACTGCACCAATGTCCCCGGCTCGGGGCCCTCGTACAGGATCTTCGCCTTGCCCTCGTAGACCTTCTTGCGCCTTGCCATGGATACTCCGATCGGACGGGCGAAAGGCCCGCGCCCTGCTGGGCCGTCCCTATATTCCAGAAGGCCGCAACCCGCAAGCCACGCCGCCCCTTGCCTCAGCGCGCCGCCGCAGGCATATGACGCTTAATGGATCAGAGCCGAGAGGACCACGATGGCCATCTTCGACGATCGCGAGAACGCGTTTGAGAACAAATTCGCCCACGATGCCGAGATGCAGTTCAAGGCCGAGGCGCGGCGCAACAAGCTTCTGGGCCTGTGGGCCGCGGATCTGATGGGCAAGTCCGGCGCCGAGGCCGAAGCCTATGCCAAGGAAGTGATCCGCGCCGATTTCGAGGAAGCCGGCGACGAGGACGTGTACCGCAAGGTCGCGGGCGATCTGGGCGACAAGGCGTCCGAGGCGGTGATCCGCGCCAAGATGGTCGAGCTTCTGGCCCAGGCCAAGGCGCAGCTGATGGAAGAACTGCCGGACTGACCCCCTGTCCGGCCCTGCCGCCCATCCCTGCCGCACGGCCCGGCCCCGCCGCGCCCGACATGAGCCGCGGCTAATGATCGTTATGACGATTATGAATTTGCGTCATGTCGCGGATGCTGGCATTGCGCCTACTTGCAGGCTGCGCCCGGCGCGGCCCCTGACCTGATCGGACGACGCCCTGATGACCGACCTTCTGTCCCGGCTGCTGGCCGAGCGCGACTGGATCCTCGCCGACGGCGCGACGGGCACGAACCTGTTCAACATGGGGCTCGGCGCGGGCGACCCGCCCGAATTCTGGAACGAGACCGAGACGGACAAGATCCGCGCGCTCTATCGCGGCGCGGTCGATGCGGGCAGCGATCTGTTCCTGACCAATTCCTTCGGCTCCAACGCGGCGCGGCTGAAACTGCACGGCGCGCAGGCCCGCGCCCGCGAGCTGTCGCGCCTTGCCGCCGAGCTGGGCCGCGAGGTGGCGGATGCCGCCGGCCGCCCCGTGGTCGTCGCCGGCTCGATGGGCCCCACCGGCGAGATCATGGCCCCGATGGGCAGCCTGACCCACGACATCGCGGTCGAGATGTTCCACGAACAGGCCGAGGGCCTGAAGGAGGGCGGCGCCGATGTTCTGTGGGTGGAAACCATCAGCGCGCCCGAGGAAATGCGCGCCGCGTCCGAGGCCGCGCGCCTGGCCGGCATGCCGCTTTGCGCCACGATGAGCTTCGACACGGCGGGACGCACGATGATGGGCGTCACGTCGGAAGGCTGGGCGGCGCTGGCGGCGAAACTGCCGCAGGTGCCCGTCGCCTTCGGCGCCAATTGCGGCGTCGGCGCGTCGGACCTGCTGCGCACCGTGCTGGGCTTTTCGGCGCAGGGAACGGGCATCCCGATCATCGCCAAGGGCAATGCCGGGATCCCGAAATTCGTGCACGGGCACATCCATTACGACGGCACGCCCGAGCTGATGGCCGAATACGCCGTGCTGGCGCGCGATTGCGGCGCGCGCATCATCGGCGGCTGCTGCGGCACCATGCCCGAGCACCTGGTGCGGATGCGCGCCGCGCTGGAAAGCCGCGCCGCCGGCCCGCGTCCCACGCTGGAGGTGATCACGCAGGCGCTGGGCGAGTTCTCCTCGCCCTCGGACGGGACCGGCGATGGCGCCGCGGCGGCCGCGCAGGGCCGCCGGAGCCGCCGCCGGCGCGGCTGATGCGCCCGCCCGCGCGCCTTCTCGGGGCCCGCAGCGGCGGCCTTCCGCGTGCCCAAGGTCGGTGCCCGCCTCCGGCATGTCGCAAAGGGCACAGTGCAGCGTCCCGAAATCGCTCAGAAAACTTGTAAACCCCCGGCGCGGATGCGCCAAATCGGAGGTGTCCCATGTCAGGCGAAGAAGACGACGATATCATCCTCGACGAGCTGGAAGACGACGATCTTGTCGCGCAGATGCACGACGATCTCTATGACGGCATGAAGGACGAGATCGCGGAAGGCGTGAACATCCTTCTGGGGCGCGGCTGGCAACCCTACCAGGTGCTCACCATCGCGCTGGTCGGCGGCATGAAGGTGGTCGGCGACGATTTCCGCGACGGCATCCTGTTCGTCCCCGAGGTTCTGCTGGCCGCCAACGCGATGAAGGGCGGCATGGCGATCCTCAAGCCGCTGCTGGCCGAAACCGGCGCGCCCACGGTCGGCAAGATGGTGATCGGCACCGTCAAGGGCGACATCCACGACATCGGCAAGAACCTTGTGTCGATGATGATGGAGGGCGCCGGTTTCGAGGTGGTGGATCTGGGCATCAACAACCCGGTCGAAAGCTACCTCGAGGCGCTGGAGGCCGAAAAGGCCGACATCCTGGGGATGTCCGCGCTGCTGACCACGACCATGCCCTACATGAAGGTGGTGATCGACACGATGGTCGAGAAGGGCATCCGCGACGACTATATCGTGCTGGTGGGCGGCGCCCCCCTGAACGAGGAATTCGGCCGCGCCATCGGCGCCGACGCCTATTGCCGCGATGCCGCCGTGGCGGTCGAGACGGCCAAGGAACACGTCGCGCGCAAGCACAACCAGATGGCCGCCGGCTGACGGCGCACGCGCGGCGCACCGGCGCGCACACGGGCGTGCATCTTGCGCGCCGCCGCCCGCATCGCCATCTCTGCGGTGAAAGGAGCCTGCCCATGCCGCTCGACAAGCTGGTGCTGATCCTCGTCGTGGTGATCGCCGCCGCCGGCCTGACCGTCTGGCTCGGCGCCATCGCGCTGGCCGTGTTCCGGATGCCCGGCGTCTGGCTGACGCTGATCCCGGCCGCGCTGGTCGGCTACATCGTCTGGCGGGTCATCGCCGACCGGCTGACCTCGTCCGAGGACGACCATTATGACCATATCGAAAAGTGACATGCTGATCGTCACCACAGACGGCATTCCCGGCCGCGAGGTGGCCGAGGTGCTGGGCCTCGTGCGCGGCTCGACCGTGCGGGCCAAGCATCTGGGCACCGACATCGTGGCGGGGCTGCGCAACCTGGTCGGCGGCGAGGTGCGCGAATACGCGGCGCTGCTGGCCGGATCGCGCGAACAGGCGCTCGACCGGATGATCGACGAGGCCTGCGGGCTCGGCGCCGACGCGGTGATCGCGGTGCGGGTGCAGACCTCGATGATCCAGCAGGGCGCGAGCGAGGTGCTGGCCTACGGCACCGCCGTGCGGCTGGCATGACGGCGCCCGCCGATCTTCCCGCCGGTCTTCCCGATGACCGCACGCTGACCGATCGCGGCCTGGCGCCGGCGGGCGGCGATGCCGCAAGCCGGGTGCTGCTGCTGGCCTGCGGCGCGCTGGCCCGCGAAATCCTCGGACTGATCGAGGCGAACGGCTGGTCGCATATCGACCTGATGTGCCTGCCCGCGATCCTGCACAACCGCCCCGACCGCATCCCCCCCGCCGTCGAGGACGCGGTGCGCAAACACCGCGCGGCCTATGCCGACATCTTCGTGGTCTATGCCGATTGCGGCACCGGGGGCGATCTTGAGCGCACCTGCGACGCGCTGGGGGTCGAGATGATCCGCGGCCCGCATTGCTATGCCTTCTACCAGGGCATCGACGATTTCATCCAGCATGCCGAGGATGAATGCACCGCCTTCTACCTGACCGATTTCCTGGTCCGGCAATTCGACGCCTTCGTGTGGAAGCCGCTGGGCCTCGCGCGTCATCCCGAATTGCTGGAGATGTATTTCGGCAATTACGAAAAGCTGGTCTACCAGGCCCAGACCGACGATGCCGCACTGGACGCGCGCGCGCGCGACTGCGCCGCCCGCCTCGGCCTCGCCTACGAGCGCCGGTTCACCGGCTACGGCGACCTCGCCGCCAGCCTGAACGCCTGGGCCGCCCGCTAGAGCCCGGCGCCCTGCTCCTCATCTTGCCGGAAAATACCTTGGGGTGCGCGAGGGGCAAAGCCCCTCGTACCGGCGGCGCCGGAAACCGGGCGATCCGGTTTCGGACATGCGCAGGGAGGGGGAAAGTGGCGCGGTTGACGGGACTCGAACCCGCGACCCCCGGCGTGACAGGCCGGTACTCTAACCAACTGAGCTACAACCGCGTTGCAGCGGGGAATAGGCCACGCGCCGGCGGGCGTCAAGCGTCATTCGGCGCCGCTGGCGCGGAAATTTCATCGCCCCCCAGGGCGGCCAGCGCGGGCAGATCGGACCAGGCCACCGGCAGCGACACGATCGGCTCTCCGAACAGGTCGTCGGGCTGGCCCGGCCCCTCTTCGCCGCCGATCGCGCGGTAGAAGGCGCGGGCCTGCGCGTTCTCGCGGATCACCGTCAGCCAGAGCCGCGCGACGCCTTCGCCGGCCAGGATCGCCGCCGCGCGCGCCATCAGCAGCCGCCCCAGGCCCCGCCCCTGCGCCCGGGCCGCGACATGCAGGTTGTCCACATAGGCGCCCGGCCCCTTGTGCCGGTCCACCGTGACGAAGCCGGCCAGCCGCCCGTTCTCGCGCGCAGTCTCGACGATCCAGTGCGGTTCGGGAAAGCTCTGCCAGCGGCGGCCGAGGGCGGCGACCACCCCGTCTTTCAGGAACGCATCGGACACCATGCCGCGATAGGCGCGGCGCCAGCTGTCGATGTGCAGATCGCGCAGGGCGTGCAGGTCGTCGGGGGTGGCGGGGGCGAAGGTGAAGGTCATGGGATACTCCGGCTGGTCTGGCGGCGTGCCGGGCGCGGGCCGGCCTTGCGGTGCCCGCCGGCGGGACGGCGCGGTGGTGGGTGATGACGGGCTCGAACCGCCGACATCTTCGGTGTAAACGAAGCGCTCTACCAACTGAGCTAATCACCCCACCGGCGCCTGATAGCCATGCGCGCGGCCGGCTGCAAGACGGGAGCGCGCGTTTCGGTCAGGGCGGCGAGATGGTGGGTGATGACAGATTCGAACTGCCGACATCTTCGATGTGAACGAAGCGCTCTACCACTGAGCTAATCACCCGCCGGAGCCTTCGTTTAGCGTCACTCCGCAGCCTCTGCAAGGGGGGGCAAGGCGGCGTTTTCGGCCGCGTCCATCGCCAGCCGCGAGCGCCGCAGGCGCAGTTCCACCACCTCGGCATTCTCGAGGTTCTTGCGGGTTTTGACGATCCCCTTGCCGAACGGCTGAAGGTTCAGCGTCTCGCCGCGAGACAGCGCGTCGCCGAGTTCCTTGAGCATCGCCTCGATCACCGGTTTGGCGGCGCGCTTCTTGATGCCCGAGGCGGTCACCACCCGGTCCACCAGCTCGCGCTTGCCCAGAACCCGGACCTCGTCGGCGGCCTTGCCCGGAACCGGACCCGAAACCGGATCAGGGGCGGCGGCAGGCTTCGCGGCGGCGGGCTTCGCCGTCTTGACGGGTTTTGCCGTCTTCGCGGCGGGTTTGGGCGCCGGCTTGCTTGCCGATTTGGCGGCCGTTTTTGTCGATCCGGCCGCCGCGGGTTTGCGCGCGGCGGTCCTGGATGTCGTTCTCGTCGAGGTGGTTTTCGCCATGGCTTTCGCTCGCGATCCTGTGTGTTGCGTGACAATCATTACAGAAAGGCGTTCAGAATTTCTACACCGCATTGCGGCGCATGGGCCAAATATAGCGGGTCCGGTGCCGCAAAACCGCAACAGGCAGTCCCGCGCACAATGGATGGATCGAAAAAAGGCGCCCCCGAAGGGACGCCTTTCGCCGTTTCACACGGTGGCCGGGATCAGTGGGTGACCGCCCCCTGCCCTTCGGCGCCGGGGTTCAGCGCGGCGCGCGCGGCGGCGGCTTCTTCCTCGGCCTCGTGGTCCCATTCGATCGGCTCGGGTTGGCGCGTCAGCGCGGCGGCCAGCACTTCGCCGACGGTTTCCACCGGGATGATCGTCAGCCCGTCCTTCACGTTGTCCGGGATCTCGGTCAGGTCCTTCTCGTTCTCCTTGGGGATCAGGACCGTGGTGATCCCGCCGCGCAGTGCCGCCAGCAGCTTTTCCTTCAGCCCGCCGATCGGCAGCACATGGCCGCGCAGCGTGACCTCGCCGGTCATGGCGACGTCCTTGCGCACCGGGATCTGCGTCAGCACCGACACGATGGACGTCACCATCGCGACCCCGGCCGAGGGGCCGTCCTTGGGCGTCGCGCCCTCGGGGACGTGAACGTGGATGTCCATCCGGTCGAAACGCGGCGGCTTCACCCCGATCGAGGGCGCGATGGCCCGCACGTAGGAGGCCGCGGCGTCGATGGATTCCTTCATCACGTCGCCCAGCTTGCCGGTGGTCTTCATCCGGCCCTTGCCCGGCAGGCGCAGCGCCTCGATCGACAGCAGATCGCCGCCCACCGACGTCCAGGCCAGCCCGGTGACGACACCGATCTGGTCCTCCTTTTCGGCGAGGCCGTAGCGGAACTTCTGCACGCCCAGGAAATCGCCCAGGTTGTCCGGCGTCACCTCCACGCGCTCGGCCTCTTTCTTGATCAGCTTCGTGACGGCCTTGCGGCAGATCTTGGCGATCTCGCGCTCCAGGTTCCGCACCCCCGCCTCGCGGGTATAGTAGCGGATGATGTCCGTCACGCCGGCATCGGTCAGCTCGAACTCGTCCTTCTTCAAGCCGTGGTTCTTGATCTGCTTGGGCGTCAGGTGCTGGCGCGCGATCTCGCGCTTTTCATCCTCGGTGTAGCCGGCCAGGGTGATGATCTCCATCCGGTCCAGAAGCGGCCCCGGCATGTTGTAGGAGTTCGCCGTGGTCAGGAACATCACGTTCGACAGGTCGTATTCCACCTCCAGGTAATGGTCGGTGAAGGTCGAGTTCTGTTCGGGATCGAGCACTTCCAGCATCGCGGACGCCGGATCGCCCCGGAAATCCTGGCCCATCTTGTCGATTTCATCGAGCAGGATCAGCGGGTTGGTCGTTTTCGCCTTCTTCAGCGCCTGGATGATCTTGCCCGGCATGGAGCCGATATAGGTGCGCCGGTGACCACGAATCTCGCTCTCGTCGCGCACCCCGCCCAGCGAGATGCGGATGAATTCGCGCCCCGTCGCCCGCGCCACGGACCGACCCAGCGAGGTCTTGCCCACGCCCGGCGGGCCGACGAGGCACATGATCGGCCCCTTCAGCTTTTTCGAACGCTGCTGCACGGCGAGGTATTCGACGATGCGTTCCTTGACCTTCTCCAGCCCGAAATGGTCGTCATCGAGCACCTTCTCGGCACGCGTCAGATCCTTCTTGACGCGCGACTTGGTGCCCCACGGGATCGACAGCAGCCAGTCGAGATAGTTGCGCACAACCGTTGCCTCGGCCGACATCGGCGACATCGTGCGCAGCTTCTTCAGCTCGCCCTCGGCCTTTTCGCGGGCCTCCTTGGACAGCTTCGTCTCGGCGATCTTCTCTTCGAGCTCGGCGATTTCGCCGGCGCCTTCGTCGCCGTCGCCCAGTTCCTTCTGGATCGCCTTCATCTGCTCGTTGAGATAGTATTCGCGCTGCGTGCGCTCCATCTGGCCCTTCACGCGGCTCTTGATCTTCTTCTCGACCTGCAGAACGCTCATCTCGCCCTGCATCAGGCCATAGATCTTCTCCAGCCGGGCATCGACCGACAGGGTTTCCAGCAGCTCCTGCTTCTGGTCCACCTCGACGCCCAGATGGCCGGCCACGAGATCGGCCAGCTTGCGCGGCTCGCGGGTTTCGGCGACGGCGCCCAGCGCCTCTTCGGGGACGTTCTTCTTGATCTTGGCGTAGCGCTCGAAATCCTCGGTGACGGACTTGACCAGCGCAGCAAGCACCGCCGGGTCGCCGTCCTCTTCGTCCAGGGGCTCGGCCCGGGCCTCGAAGAAGTCGTCATTGTCCAAGTATTCGCGAATCCGCACCCGCGACTTGCCCTCGACCAGCACCTTCACGGTGCCGTCGGGCAGCTTCAGCAGTTGCAGCACATTGGCCAGCACGCCCACCTCGAAGATGCCGTCCGAAGTCGGCTCGTCCACGGCGGGGTCGATCTGGCTGGACAGCAGGATCTGCTTGTCGTCCTGCATCACCTCTTCCAGCGCGCGCACCGATTTCTCGCGCCCGACGAAAAGCGGGACGATCATGTGCGGAAACACGACGATGTCGCGCAGCGGCAGGACGGGATGGGACGAATTGAATTCTGTCATGCTCTTTCCTTGCTCTGGCAAGACGGCGCCGGCCCCGACAATTCGGCAGCTCCCGGCCATCTCCGGTCATGGCACGATATCTGGGGGCCTCGCCCTTCTCGTTCAACCATCACCTGTTCTGTGCGGCGCATATTGCCGGTCGCGGCGCGGCGGGGCAAGGGCGCATCGGGGCTGCCCCGCCCCTTACAGCGGCGCGATGTCCCCCTCGGCGCGGCCCGCGTGGAACGCGGCCTGCCACTGGGCAAAGCGCCCCTCGGCGATGGCGCCGCGCATCCCGTCCATGATCTGCTGGAAGTAATGCAGGTTGTGCCATGTCAGCAGCATCGAGCTGATGATTTCGCCGGCGCGGAAGACGTGGTGCAGGTAGGCCCGCGAATAGCCGGTGCAGGTCGGACAGGTGCACTCCTCGTCCAGCGGGCGCGGATCGTCCGCGTGGCGTGCATTCTTGATGTTGACGGTGCCGCGCCGGGTAAAGGCCTGGCCGGTGCGGCCCGACCGGCTGGGCAGGACGCAATCCATCATGTCGACGCCGCGCGCCACGGCGCCGACGATGTCATCGGGCTTGCCCACCCCCATCAGGTAGCGCGGCTTGTCCGCGGGCAGCATCCCCGGCGCGTAGTCGAGCACGCCGAACATCGCGCTCTGCCCCTCGCCCACCGCCAGCCCGCCGATGGCATAGCCGTCAAAGCCGATGGCGGTCAGTGCCTCGGCCGATTCGGCGCGCAGATCGCGGGTGACGCCGCCCTGCTGGATGCCGAACAGCGCATGGCCGGGACGGTCCCCGAACGCCGTGCGCGAGCGTTCGGCCCAGCGCATCGACAATCGCATCGAGGCGGCGACAGCCTCGTCGGTGGCGGGCAGCGCGGGGCATTCGTCGAAACACATCACGATGTCCGAGCCCAGCAGGCGCTGGATCTCCATGCTGCGTTCCGGCGTCAACTCGTGCCGCGCACCGTCGACATGGCTGCGGAACGTCACGCCCTTTTCCGTCAGCTTGCGCAGATCGGCGAGACTCATCACCTGGAAGCCGCCCGAATCGGTCAGGATCGGCCGGTCCCAGTTCATGAAGGCATGCAGTCCCCCCAACCGTGCGATCCGCTCGGCGCCGGGCCGCAGCATCAGGTGATAGGTGTTGCCCAGCAGGATATCCGCCCCGGTCGCACGCACGCTACCCGGCAGCATCGCCTTGACCGTCGCGGCGGTACCCACCGGCATGAAGGCGGGCGTGCGGATGTCGCCCCTCGGGGTGGAGATGACGCCGGTTCGGGCAAGGCCGTCCGTGGCCTGGAGATCGAAGGAAAACATGGCGCAAGCCCATAGCGCGGCCTGCGGGCTTTGCCCAGAGGGCGGGGCGCGCCGTGTCAAATCGCCGGAAAGCTATTTCGCCTTGTTCGGCCAAATCGAATTTGTGTGGGGGCCGAAATCTGCGCGGGTGTGCTTTATGATTCTTCAGACTTTCGTTGCACCAGAGCCAATGTCCGATTTGCCGAACTGCTCAACCAACCGTGGTTTTTGGGAGGCTATGCCGGTACACAAAAAACCGCTTCGATCCAGAATTGACCGATGCTGTTACATGCGCGAATACTCGAATTTCAAGGCACACAACAAAGCTAAAAAAGTTTATACAAGAGCACCCAGGCAGGAAAGGGCTGTCTTATTGTTTCCATATCTATGGCATATCGTCACTGAAAACTTCAATAATCGAGAAATAGCAGGCACCACTTGGCTACTGCTAGTCTTACTTTTCTTCTTGCTCAAGTCGGGGGAAACACGAAAAATCCTTACAAATGTATTTCGCGCGACTATCGTTCCGAAATTACTGACAGTATTTGGTATTTTCGCAGGGTACGTGGGGTTACTCGCGTGGATAGCCAATAGCCTAGGTTTTTGGAGTCCAAGCCAAATTATTGCGACTATCGTATGGTACATTATTGGTGGTTTGCCGCTTCTTTCTCAAACTTTTAACGCTAAAGAAGGTAGCCAGCATTTTCGTGGCTATGCCAAAGCGGTAGTCAGCGGCACTGCTCTCTTAGAGTTTATCTACGTCGCAAAGACGTTCAGCTTACCCGTTGAGCTTGTACTGACACCCATAGTCACGGTCATTTCAGTACTGGCGGCATTCACGGAGCGCGATCTTGAGCACGTTCAGGTCCATAGCCTCATGAACTGGCTCTTGGCTGTGGTAGCTGTCGCCATATTTTGGAATTCGATCGCTCAAATTTTGGATGCGCCCAACGAGTTTTTTGCCGCCGACACGTTTCAAGCATTTATACTTCCTATATATTTTACCATCGGCTCAATTCCATTTTTCTATGCTCTTCACTGCTACTCATACATAGAAAACGCGTGGATTCAGATTGATCAAAAGAGGTTCCAGTCCGAGGAGTTGAAGCACTACGCAAAGAAGCGGTTCATCTCGATATTCTTAGCTCGGCCATGGTTGCTTCGCCGCGCGACCAAGCAATTCCAAAGCATGCCTGCAAGGAAAATGAGCGATGTCGATGACATCATCCGCGATACTCTGAAGTACGAGCGGGAAGAACAATACCCGCCTGAGGTTGACGAGAGATTTGGCTGGAGCCCGTTTCTGGCGCGAGAGTTTCTATCCGATGAGGAGCTTCGCCCAAGTGACTATCATGCCGGATATGAAGAGGAATGGTGATCTGGTGTTGTGTCCAAGGAGCTTGACGACGCACTGCTTCCTAATATCGCTAATTACTCATTTTCAGGAATTAGGGATCTAGTCCAGAGACTCAAGCTGAAGGGGCACTTTATAGATGAGTTTGTGACGGATGAAGCTCTTGATGAGTTCAGCAGGATCGCAGGCAGGCTATCCGAAAAGGCCCTGAACGATGATGCCGAGGAGTTAAAGCAACTGCTAAGTGAGCGTAAGAGCTTCAAAAGAAATGGCAACAGTACGAGCATTTGCTTGAAACGAAAGAGGTTTCCGAACGAAAAGGGTTTCGAGTTGATTTTCGAGCTTGAGCGTCCAGTCGACTGACAAACTATCGTTACGCCGCCCAGCTTGTAGAATGCGTGGCAAAAACTCTCGTTTTTGAAACAAGCGCGAAACGCCTCGTTTGACCACACCACAAACCCCGATCAAAACCCAAGCGGTGTTGAAGGTTTTTGCCTTGTCCGTGGCAGCGGCCATTCGCAGCAGTGCAGAACGTCTGCAAGACGGGCTAGAATCCGCCATTGTCTTGAGAGAACGGCAAGACTGGGGGGGGGGAGCGGTGGCGGGGGGGGGAGCGCTCTGCCGGTGGCACGCAGCCAGCGCCGCGACCGCGGCCTTCCGATCACGGCCCCGGCAGCCCCGCGTTCACCCCTCGAACAGCGGCTCGAACCCGCCCCACATCATCCGCATGCCGTCGAACGGCATGTCCGCCATCTCGCCGGACTGCATCAGCGTCTTCCAGGCGGCGTCATGGGTCGCCTTGTCCGGCCAGACGATCCACGAGAACACGATCTTCTCGCCCGGCGCGCGCTTGACCGCCATCGGAAAGGACGTGACCTTGCCGTCGGGCACGTCCGCCTCCCAGTTCTCGCAGGTCGACAGCGCGCCCTGCGCCTTGAAGAAGGCCCATGCCTGTTCGGTGTTCTCGCGGTAGGCCTCCTTGTTCTCCTCGGGCACGGCAAGGATGAACCCCTGAACATAGCGCATCGTGAAAACCTCCGTTGGACCTGCTACCGGCGCAGCTTGACAGGCGCGGCGGCCCGTGGCGACGGAATTGTTCCCGCGAAGTGCACGATTGCGTTCGCGCGGTCTTTACCTCCGGGCGCGCTTTCCTTATGTATTCGGTCGGATATAAATGGGAAACGCCATGACCGCCAATGCCCACATGGAGGGAACCCCCCTCATCAAGCCGTCAAGCACCGACCACGCCCTTTACGACAACATCGTCGAGGCATGCCGCAGCGTGTATGACCCGGAAATCCCGGTGAACATCTACGATCTGGGGCTGGTCTACACGATCGAGATCGGCGACGAGAACGATGTGAACATCACCATGACCCTGACCGCGCCGGGCTGTCCGGTCGCCGGCGAGATGCCCGGCTGGCTGGCCGATGCGGTCGCGCCGGTGGCGGGCGTCCAGAACGTGAACGTGGAGCTCACCTGGGATCCGCCCTGGGGCATGGACATGATGAGCGACGAGGCGCGGTTGGAACTGGGCTTCATGTAGAAGACCGCCGGAAGACCGCCAAAACCGCGCGCCCGGCGGCGGCTTCCGCCGGAACCATCCGCGCCCCGGCGCGTTGCGCCCGCATGACGGGGCGGTTTCTTCTTGCGGCGATGGCCGCGCTGTTTCTTGGCATCGCGGGCCTTGCCGCGGGCCGGGCGGCGGCGCAGGATACCAGCCTCTACAAGATCGACGCGCTGAATGCCGGCCTCGGCCGCGTGCCCGAGGCGATGGATCGCGGCACGCCGCGCGCCACCATGGAATCGCTGATCTTCGCGGCCGAGACCGGGCGCTGGCGCGACGCCGCGCACCTGCTGAACCTCAACGCCTATCTGCCGTCCGAGCAGCAGGATGTCGGCGCCGAGTTGGCCCGGCGGCTGGAAGTGGTGATCGACCGCAAGGCGGTGATCGACTGGGACGATGTGCTGGACCGCCCCGACGGGATGGATGCCGGCGCCGCCTCGCGGCTTGCGGTGGCGGGCCAGGCGCGCCGGTCGATCCTGCTCTGGACGCTCGACCTCGACGGCCGGCCCGCGGCGATCCGGCTGAACCGGGTGCAGGCGGAGGGCGCCGATCCGGTCTGGGTTTTCGCCCGCCAGACGGTGCAGAACATGGACGCGCTGCATGCGCAATACGGCCCCTCCTGGCTGGAACGGCAATTGCCGCCGCTGTTCCACAAGCAGATCGTGTTCGGCCTGATGCTGTGGGAAGTGCTTGGCCTGCCGGTGCTGTTCGCGCTGGCCGTGGTGGCGGGGATGGCGGTGCGCGGGGTGCTGAACCTTGCCGCGCGGCGGGTGAAGTCGGCGCTGCTGACCGACATCTACCGCGCCATGCGCGGGCCCGCGATCTTCGGCACCTTCGTGGCGGTGATGGCGGTGGGCACCACGCAGATCTTCGTGTTCTCGGGGCGGATCGACACGGTGCTGGGGCCGCTGGTGACGCTGGGCATCACCGGCTCGGTGCTGTGGCTGATGGTGAACGCCATCGACGCGGTGCTGGACCGGCTGGTGCATTTCCGCTCGGACGAGCTGAGCCAGAAGCAGCTGCACGCGCAACGCTCGATGGCGACCAAGGTGGCGGCCGGGCGGCGCGCGATCATCGTGATCTTCGTGGCGACGGCGCTGGGGATCGCGCTGTCCTCGACGACGTTCTACCAGAATCTCGGTCTGTCGCTGATCGGCACGGCGGGCGCGCTGACGCTGGTGCTGGGCTTTGCCGCGCGGCGCATCCTGGGCAACATCATGTCGTCGATGCAGATCGCGCTGAACCAGTCGGCACGGATCGGCGACCGGATCGTGTACCGCGACCATCTGTGCCACGTCGAGCGGATCAACTTCACCTATGTCCAGCTGCGCAACTGGGACGGCGCGCGCATCGTCGTGCCGGTGGAACAGTTCGTGTCCGAGGTGTTCGACAACTGGACGCTGCAAACGCCCGAAATGCTTCGCACCATCAAGATCCGCTGCGCGCACGATGCGGATGTGGACATGCTGCGCGATGCCTTCGACGCGGTGATCGAGGAGTTGGACCAGGACGAGCTGGCCGATCTCGACCGCCGCGCCGTGCGGGTGGCCGATCATGACGTGTTCGGCATGGAGGTCTGGTTCTGCCTGCCCTGCGCCGATCCCAACACGTCCTGGGACGTGACCTGCGTAGCGCGCGAAAAGCTGATGGCCCGCATGGCGCGGATCGCGCGGCGCGAGGGCACCTCCGTCTTCCCCGAGGCGGTGCCGGCGGAAGCCGCGTAGACAATTTAAAAGAAAGCCTTTTCGCTTGCTTTTCGGAAAAGAAAGCGTTATGGCTTGCATATGCCGGAATTCGCCGTTCTGACCGGGGATATCGTCGACTCCTCCAGCCTGGGCGCCGCGGCGCTCGATGCCAGCATGGCGGCACTGCGGGATGCCGCCGGCGCGCTGCGCGGCTGGCCGCCCGGCATGGCGGCGCATTTCGCCCGGCGCGGCGGCGACGGATGGCAGGTCGCGCTGGACCGCCCGGCGCTTGCGTTCCGCGCGGCCTTGTACCTCCAGGCGGTGCTGCGGCGCGAGGATGCGGACCGCGCGACGCGCATCGCGCTTGCCACCGGCACCGGGCAGCTGCGCGGCGGCGATCTCAACGCGGCAAGCGGCGCGGCCTTCACCGCGTCGGGGCGGCTGCTGGACGCGATCCCGCGCCACGCGCTGATGGCTCATGCGGCCGGCGGGGCGGCGGCGGCGGCTCTGCGGCTGGCCGATCACCTGGCGCAGCAATGGACCCAGGCCCAGGCCCGCGCGCTGTGCGAATTGCTACCCCCCGATCCCGGCCCGCGCAGCGACGCGGCGGAGCGGCTGGGCATCACCCGGCAGGCGGTGGATCAGGCGCTTTGGGCGGCGGGCTACCCGGCACTGATCGAGGCGCTGGGCTATCTGGAGGTATCCGAATGACGCAAGCGCATCCGCTTTCCTTCCCTCAATGCAAGCGCAAACGCTTGCATAAAGCCCACCGATGACCGCCACCTTCACCGCGCTGCTGCTGGCGCATCTTCTGGCCGATTTCGTCCTGCAAACCGGCGCGATGGTGCGCACCAAGGGCCGCGCGGGGGTGTTCGCGCTGCATCTGGCGCTGGTCTTCGCCACCGCGCTTGCCGCGCTGGGCGGCGCCTGGCACCTGGCCGCGGCCGTGACGGCGGCGCATGCGGTCATCGACGCGGCAAAGACCTGGGCCCTGCCCGAGGCGCAGCGCGGCGGGCTGGCGGCCTATCTGGGCGACCAGGCGGCGCATCTGGCCACGCTGTTCGCGGCGGCGTGGTGGATGCCGGGCGCCTTCGCGGCGGGGCTGTGGGCGGATCACGCGGCCAGCATCCTGCCGCTCTATGCGCTGGTGGCCGGGCTGATCGGCGCGACGCTGGCGGGGGCGCCGCTGATCCGCGGGCTGATGGTGCCCTTCGCGTCCGGCGCGCCGGCGGACACGCTGCCCGATGCGGGGCGGATGATCGGCATTCTGGAACGCGCGCTGATCTTCGTGATGGTCCTGATCGGCGAGCCGGCGGGGATCGGCTTTCTGATCGCGGCCAAGTCGGTTCTGCGGTTCGACGCGGCCTCGCGCACGCAATATGCCGAATACGTGATCATCGGCACGCTCGGCTCTTTCGGCTGGGCGATCGCGGTGTCGGTGCTGACCCGCCACGCCGCCCTGCCCCTCGGTTTCGCCGGCGGGGGTTGAGCGGCGACGGCGCAGGGACTAGATCGGAACGGAAAGGAGACTCCCATGTTCAGCATTCCCGGCAAACAGGCCGTGTCCATGACCCCCGCCGCCGCCGGTCAGATCGCCAAGCTGATGGCCCGCGACGGTAACAAGGGCCTGCGCATCGGCGTCAAGAAAGGCGGCTGCGCAGGGATGGAATACACCATGGACTACGTGACCGAGGTCGATCCGCACGACGAGGTGGTCGAACAGGACGGCGCGGTGATCATGATCGCCCCGATGGCGCAGATGTTCCTGTTCGGAACCGAGATCGACTACGAGGTGTCGCTGCTCGAATCCGGCTTCCGGTTCCGCAACCCGAATGTCGCCGATGCCTGCGGCTGCGGCGAATCGATCAAGTTCCGCGATGTCGAGGAATTGTCGGCCGAACACGGCCAGCAGACCTGACGCGGATCGCCTTGCATCTCGGTCGCCGCCGATCCCGGGCGCGCGCCGCCGGCGCCGCGCGGGCAGTAAGTCGCGGCGGCCAAGGCTGGATCGGCGCCGCCGATTGCGGCAAGGTGATCCGCAACGCCAACCCGAGGAGCGCCGCGCCATGACCATCCGCAAACTCGCCGCCGGAAACTGGAAGATGAACGGGCTGACCGCCGACATCGCCGAAGTCGAAAAGCTGGCCAGGGCCCACCCGACACCGAGCTGCGACGTGCTGATCTGCCCGCCCGCCACGCTGATCGCGCCGATGGCGCAGGCCATTGGCACCTCGGCCGTCGCGGTCGGCGGGCAGGATTGCCACGCCACCGATGCGGGCGCGCATACCGGCGACATCTCTGCGGCGATGCTGCGGGATGCGGGCGCCAGCCACGTCATCCTCGGCCATTCCGAACGCCGCACCGATCACGAGGAAACCGATGCCGCGGTGCGGATCAAGGCGCATGCGGCGCGCGCCTCGGGGCTGGTCTCCATCGTCTGTATCGGCGAAACGCTGGCACAGCGCGAAGCCGGGGTGACGCTGGACGTGGTGACTAGCCAGATGGACGGCTCGCTGCCCGACGGCTGCACCGCCGCCGATACCGTCGTCGCCTACGAGCCGATCTGGGCGATCGGCACCGGCAAGGTCGCAACGATGGACCAGATCGCGGAAGTGCATGCCGCGATGCGCGCGGCGCTCGAAGCGCGCTTCGGCGCCGCGGCGGCGGACATCCGCCTGCTGTATGGCGGCTCGGTGAAAGCCGACAATGCCGAACAGATCTTTGCCGTGCCCGACGTGGACGGCGCGCTTGTCGGCGGCGCATCGCTGAAGGCGGCGGATTTCGGCGCGATCGTCGCGGCGCTCGGCGCGGCCTGAAGGCCGCCTGCGCCGAATTTTCGTCGAAAATTCGGATCAGACGGTCACGGCTCGGCGGTCACGTCATATCCGTAAAGCCAGTCGAACCGCCGCAACGCCGCCGAGGGCGCCAGCACCCCGCCAAGCCGCAGTGCCGCATGTGCCGCGCCGCGTAGCACCGTATTGCGCAGGTGGTAATTGCGCGCATTGGCGTTCGCCGCCGCAATCGCGCGGCCGGCGCGCGGCCGCCGGCGCGCCTGGTACAGCGCCAGCGCCTCGGGTTGCGGCAAGGCGGCCAGGCAATCGGCCAGCACCCAGGCATCCTCCAGCGCCATGTTCGCGCCCTGCGCCATGAAGGGCAGCGTCGGATGCGCCGCGTCGCCCAGCAGCGCGGCGCCGTCGCTGTGCCAGATCCGCGCGACCTCGTGCCGGAACAGCCCCCACAGATGCACCTCGTCCACCCTGTCGAGCCAGCCGCGCACCTCGGGCGCGAAGCCGGCAAAGGCGCGGCGCAGGTTGGCCGGATCGTCCGACTGCGACCAGCCTTCGGCCGTCCACTCGGCCCGCTCCTCGACCGCGACGATGTTGCGCAGCCCGCCGCCCAGCGGGTAGGTCACCAGGTGCCGGCCCGGCCCCATATAGACCCGCGCCTCGGGCGGGGCGTCATCCTCGATCACCGCGCGCCAGGCGGCCTGCCCGGTGAAGAACGGCCGCTCCGGCCCGTTCAGCGTGGCGCGCAGCTGGCTGTGCAGGCCGTCCGCCCCGATCCTGAGCGATTCTCCGGGCAGCGGCGGATCGGCGGGATGCACCGCCTCGCCGGTGCGAATCTCCACCCCTTCGCCATGCGCCGCCTCGGCCAGCAGCCCGATCAGCGCGGCCCGGTGCACCAGCACGAAAGGATGCACGCCATCCGCATAGCGCCCGAGGTCGAGCCGCAGCACCCGCGCGCCGCGCCGGTAATCGCGCAGTTCGACCGCGCGGCTGACCGGCCCGGCAGCGCGCAGCGCCTCGCCCAGCCCCAGCGCATCCAGAACCGCCGTGCCATTGGGCGAAATCTGCAAGCCCGCGCCGACCTCGCGCACCATCGGCGCCTGTTCCAGCACCGTCACCAGCGCGCCGCGCCGTGCCAGCGCGATGGCGGCGGCCAGCCCGCCGATCCCGGCCCCGACGATCGTGACATGCCGATCGGTCAGCATGGCGCGCTCCTTTCCGACGAAAAAGGCACCGAAGCCTGCGCCGCGGTGCCCTTCCAAATCCGGCTTGCGGTTGTCAGCGCCCGCTTCGGGGCGCCGACACGCCGATCAGTCGTCGCGATGCACCTTCTCGCGCCGCTCGTGCCGCTCCTGCGCCTCCAGCGACAGCGTCGTGGTCGGGCGCGCATCCAGCCGCTTGAGCGAGATCGCATCGCCGGTTTCCAGACAATAGCCGTATTCGCCCGTGTCGATCCGGCGCAGGGCCGCGTCGATCTTGGCGACCAGCTTGCGCTGGCGGTCGCGGATCCGCAGCTCGATGGCGCGGTCGGTCTCTTCGCTGGCGCGGTCGGCCACGTCGGGGATGTTGCGGGGGCCGCCCTGCAGCCCCTCGATCGTGGTCTTGCTGTCGTCCAGAAGTTCCGCCCTCTGCCGCATCAGCTTGCGGCGGAAGTATTCGAGCTGCCGCTCGTTCATGAACGGTTCGCTTTCTGCTGGCGTGTATTCTTCCGTCAGAATCGTGTCGGCCTTCATTCATGTTTTCCCTGCTTGGCCGGACAGTAGGATGTCGCGCGTCACCGCTATCCAGCACGCTCCACTGGCGCCCGTCTATATTAAGATGTGAAACTTGTCACGCCCAACTTTCGGCCAATGCCGAAACGTGAACAATGGATTGCATCGGATTGATATGGGCCGCGAATCCGGCCGCGGCATGTCGCCGCGCCGGATGCCGGGACCGGGCGTCGGCGCGCCCGTGCCGGGCGGGTACCGGCGCCCGGATCCATTGGACGCGGCGGCCCCGCACCGCTAGAAGGAACGGGCGCGCGCCCGCCCCCGGACGCCGCTGATGGACAAAGGACCGCCATGATCGCGATACGCCCCATTGCGGAAACGCGCCGGCACGGCAGCACCGCGCATGGCGCCGCCGCCGCCGCCATCGGCGAAACCGGCTTGCCGTCAGTAGCTTGCCGCAGCCGGCGCGCGCGGCTTCCGGGCAACCGGGCCGGCCAATTCGGCCGGCCCGGTGCGGAGGCGGCTGGAAAACGCGCGCGATTGATGCACTATTCGGCGACCTGCCCCACCCGGAAGGCCGCGACCATGCAATGCCTGCACGAATTCCTCCCCGCATCGACGCTTCCCGCCCGCACCCCTGCCGCCGGCGGCGGTCGCCCGCTTTCGACCCATCGCACCGGGGCCTGAGACATGCGTTTCCTGCTTTTGCCGCTTCTTGCCTTCACGCTTGCCGCCTGCGCCGGCGCGCCGCCGATGCCGGACACGCCGACCCGCCGCGTGAGCCTGCCCGCGGCCGAGGCGCTGCCGCCGATGAAGACCTTTGCCACCCCGCGCGCCGCGCCGCCCGCGCGCGCGAATGCCGACATCGCACGCGATTTTCTGGACCTGTCCTTCCAGCTCGAAAGCGGCCGGCACCTGCCGGTCCTGACCCGGTTCGAGGGACCGGTCAGCGTGCGCGTGACCGGGAACGCCCCCGCCAGCATCGGCCCCGACCTTGCGCGGCTGCTGCGGCGGATGCGGCAGGAGGCCGGGATCTCGATCACCCAGGTGCCGCCGACCTCGGACGCGTCGATCACCATCGAGGTGCTGCCGCGCCGCGAATTGCAGCGCTACGTCCCGCAGGCCGCCTGCTTCGTCGTCCCCCGCCTGTCCAGCTGGGCCGAGTTCAAGCGCGACCGCCGGTCGGCCGCCGTCGACTGGACGACGCTGACCACCCGCACCCGGATGGCGATCTTCCTGCCCGGCGATGTCAGCCCGCAGGAGGCCCGCGACTGCCTGCACGAGGAACTGGCCCAGGCGCTGGGGCCGCTGAACGATCTGTACCGACTGGGCGACAGCGTGTTCAACGACGACAATTTCCATACCGTGCTGACCGGCTTCGACATGCTGATCCTGCGCGCCTATTACCATCCCGCGCTGCGGTCCGGCATGAGCCGCCAGGAGGTCGCGGCGCGGCTTCCGGCGATCCTGGCGCAGCTCAACCCGCGCGGCGAGCGCATTCCAAGCCGCCCCGTCACGCCGACGCCCCGCGCCTGGATCGACAGCATCGAAGAGGCGCTCGGCCCGCGCACCTCGGAAAGCCGCCGCCAGGCCGCGGCGCAGCGCGCGGTCAGGATCGCCCGGTCGCAGGGCTGGTCCGACAACCGCATGGCCTTCAGCCTGTTCGCGCTGGGCCGGCTGGCGCTGGCCGGCCAGTCCGACATCGCGCTGGCCTCGTTCCTGCAGGCCGGCACGCTTTACGACGCGCGGCCCGAAACGCGGCTTCAGGCGGCGCATGTCGCGATGCAGCTTGCCGCCTTCGCGCTGTCCTCGGGCCAGACCGGGGCCGCGATCTCGATGGTCGACGACAACCTCGCCGTCGTCGCCGAGGCCGAGAATGCGGCGCTGCTGGCCACGCTTCTTATGATCAAGGCCGAGGCGCTGGAGGTCGAGGGCCGGCTGACCGAATCGCGGGCCGTGCGGCGCGATTCGCTGGGCTGGGCGCGCTACGGCTTCGGCGCCGATGACGCCGTGCGCGCACGCCTGTCGGAAATCGCGGCGCTGGGCGCGCGGCTCAAGATCGTGGGGCCGGCATGATCGTCCTCGCCGCCGCCATCCTCGGCGCCGTCATCGGCGTGATCATGGCCCGCAAGCAGGGCGGAAACCGCAAGGACATGGCGCAATACGGCGCCGTGATGGCGCTTGTCGCCATCGTCCTGGCGGTGATCGCCAGCATCATCGCCGGCCGTTTCCTGGGGTGATCCTGCCCCTTCTTCTCGTCGCAAATACGCAAAATCCGCCCTCTCCGCCCGCAAGCGCCGGATTGGACGCGGGGCCTGCCTTGCCGCCTGCCGGTGCGCCGCCCATATTGGCCCCATGCTGAAGTTCACCCCGATCCTTCTGGCGATCCTCTATGCGCTGGTGGCGTTCCGCTTCTCGGCCTGGCGCACCGCGCGCGAGCTTGAGGCCCGGTCGAGCGAGCTGGCCGACCCGCTGCTGCACAACCTGATGGGCCGCATGGCCGCCGCCCTGGGGGTTGAGCGGATCCGGGTGCATATCTACGAGATCGAGCCGGTGAACGGGCTGGCCGCGCCGGACGGCAAGATCTACATCACCCGCGGCTTCTTTCGCAGATACCGCGAGGGCAAGGTCAGCGCCGACGAGATGGCCAGCGTCATCGCGCATGAGCTGGGCCATGTCGCGCTGGGCCATTCGCGCCGGCGGATGATCGACTTTTCCGGGCAGAACGCGCTGCGGGTCGGGCTGGCGATGGTGCTGGGGCGAATCCTGCCGGGGATCGGCATCTACATCGCCAACGCGCTGACCTCACTGGTCGCCGCGCGCCTGTCGCGGTCCGACGAATACGAGGCCGACGCCTACGCCTCGGCCCTGCTGGTCAAGAGCGGCATCGGCACCGCGCCGCAGAAAAGCCTGTTCGCCAAGCTCGAAAACCTCAGCGGCGGCGGCCGGGGTGGCGGTGCCGGCCCGGTGCCGGCCTGGCTGATGAGCCACCCGAAAACCGCCGAACGGATCGCCGCGATCGAGCGGAACGAGGCCCGATGGGCCGCGGTGGACCGCCCCGACGCCTGAAAATCCTGCCCAGCCGGCCTCAGCCGCGTTCAAGCGTCTTGCCCAGCCGCGGCAGCCGCGCCTTGCGCATCAGCTTGCGGATCGGCCAGGCCTCGCCCGACAGTCGCTCGGCCTCGGTGCGCACGTTTTCTGCCGCGCCGGCCACCGCTATCGGGTGCGCCCGGTGCAGCCGCATCAGGAATTCGTCGGCCGACAGCCGCTCCAGCCCCTCGGCGGCCAGTGCCGCGCGGGGAAAATCGCGCGCGTTCTCGGTCAGCAGGATCCCCGCCTGCCCCGTGATCGCGGCGGCCAGCACATGTACATCCGCCGGGTCGGGCAGGCGCAGCCGCGCCTCCAGCGCCGCATCCGCCGGCACCTCCGCCGCCGGCCAGTCGCGGCACAGCAGCGCGATCTCGCCCCTTGCCTGCGCCTCGCCCGCGGGGCCCAGCCTGGCCGCCGCGGCCCGCGCCCATTCCTCGAGGATACGCGCCGACCATAGCGGCGTGAACAGCCCCGCCTCCGCCGCCCCCAGCACCACCTGCCGCATCACCGTGGGATAGAGGATGTTGGCGTCGATCAGCACCCTCATCCGGGGCAGGCCCGCGGGCGGGCGCCCTGCGCGAAGGCATGGCCCCGCGCGCGGGCATCACGGCGCAGGCGGGTCGCGGGCTGTGTCATGCGCGCCGGTCTATCCGCTTGCGGCGCCGGGCGGAAGGGATGCGGCGGGCCGCGCATGAAAAAGGCCCGGACGATTGTCCGGGCCGATCCGGTGTGCGAGCGGTATCAAAGACCGGCGAGGGCGAAATTGCCTGCCGCACCCAGCTCGGCGCGGATCACGCCGGCCATGTGGCGCGTGATGCGCACGGTCTGGGTGATGCCCTGCGCCTCGGCGGCGACGGCCGCCTCTCCGCCCAGCGCCTTGAACCGCGACACGACATGGCGCGGCGGCATGAGCAGCGCGCCGGTGGCGGCATCGGTCACGCGCAGCTCGAACTCGATCTCGTGGCGGCCGCCGACCGTGTAGCGTGCCTTGGGCGTCAGGGCGTGGAACTTGGTCACGGTGATGTCCAGAACCGCCGCGCGCGCGCCCGAAAGCCCGGCCGTCCCCTCCTGGAACGCGGCCAGCAGGACCGCGCGCACCTGCGCGTGGCGGTCGCCGGCGGGATCGCCGTGCCAGACGATGTCGGCATTGGGGTAATAGCTGTTCAGCTCGGTCGATTTCAGCGTGTCGGGCACGGTGACGTTGATCGCGGCGACCGAGATATCAAGCGTGCGCGCCGCAGGGATCGCGGCTGCGGCGGCGTCCAGCGCGCCGGCCGCCGGCAAATCGCGGCTGACATCCACGGATGCGCAGGCCGACAGGCCGATGGCGACGCCAAGCGCCAGAACGATGCGGGAAATCCGGTTTCTTTGCAGGGTCATCTGCCACCTCCTGGCCATGGGGCCGGTTCAATATGTGGCTAAGACCTTGTTAACCAAAAGCGGCGCAAATGCGGAACGCCCCGTGCCATTTCGGGGCGATACCGGGGCGTTGCGGGTTTTTCGTGGGGAAGTGCGGCCGCCGGGCGCCCTTGCGGCGCCCGATAACGGCCTGTCACGCGGGCGGCGTTCAGAGAACGCCGTTCTGCGGGCGCCGGCGCAGTGTGCCGCGCAGCCAGTTGCGCATGGAGCGCGCGCCATGCGCGATCGCCTCGGCCTGCATCCGGCGGGCTTCGCGTTCGATGGCGACCTGGTCGATCATTCCGATCCGGGAGTATTTTGTCATCGTCTCGTACCTTTGTTCTTGCGTTCGGTTCGTGTCCTGAACCGGTATCTAGGCCCTGCCCGCGCGTTCTTCGACAGCCAAAGCCGCAACCCCGTCATGCGCATGCCGCAACGCAGCGAAGGTGGGGTTGTTAGCGCTAACTGGTTTTGCTATCGTCGCGCCGACCCAAGGTAACACCGGATGAACCCCATGCCGCTCAATCCCCGGATCGAGGCTGTCACCGCGCGGATCCGCGCCCGCAGCCACGACAGCCGCCGCCGCTACATGGACCGCATCGCCGCGCTGGCCGAGGCCGGACCGCGCCGCGCGCACCTGACCTGCGGCAACCAGGCCCACGCCTATGCCGCGATGCCGCAGGCCGACAAGGATCCGCTGGCGGCAGGCCGCGCGCCCAATCTCGGGATCGTGACCGCCTATAACGACATGCTTTCGGCGCATCAGCCGTTCGAGCGGTTCCCGGACCTGATCCGCGATGCCGCCCGCGACGCCGGCGCGACCGCGCAGGTGGCCGGCGGCGTGCCCGCGATGTGCGACGGGGTCACGCAGGGCCAGCCGGGGATGGAATTGTCGCTGTTCTCGCGCGACGTGATCGCGATGGCCGCCAGCGTGGCGCTGTCACATAACTGCTTCGACGCGGCGGTGTTCCTTGGCGTCTGCGACAAGATCGTGCCGGGCCTGGTGATCGCGGCGGCCAGCTTCGGGCATGTCCCGGCGGTGTTCCTGCCCGCCGGTCCGATGCCCAGCGGCCTGCCGAACGACGAAAAGGCCCGCGTGCGCCAGCAATTCGCCGCCGGCGAGGTGGGGCGCGACGCGCTGATGCAGGCCGAGATGGCCAGCTATCACGGCCCCGGCACCTGCACCTTCTACGGTACCGCCAACAGCAACCAGATGCTGATGGAGTTCATGGGCCTGCACCTGCCCGGCGCAAGCTTCGTGAACCCGAACACCCCCCTGCGCGACGCGCTGACCCGCGCCGGCACCGAGCGGGCGCTGGCGATCACCGCGCTGGGGAACAGCTATACGCCGGTGTCCGAGGTGCTGGACGAACGCGCCTTCGTCAACGGCATCGTCGGGCTGATGGCCACGGGCGGGTCGACCAACCTGGTGCTGCACCTGCCGGCGATGGCGCGGGCGGCGGGCATCCTGCTCGATCCCGAGGATTTCGACGCCATCAGCGGCGCGGTGCCCACGATGGCCAAGGTCTATCCCAACGGCATGGCGGACGTGAACCATTTCCACGCGGCCGGGGGTCTCGGCTACATGATCGGCGAGCTGCTGGAGGCCGGGCTGCTGCACCCGGACACGGCCACTGTCGCCGGGCCGGGCCTTGCGCGCTATACCGAAGAGCCGGTGCTGGATGGCGGCGCCCTAGGCTGGCGCAGCGGCGCACCCGCCAGCCTGAACGACAAGATCCTGCGCCCCGCCGGCGATCCGTTCCAGGCCACCGGCGGGCTGAAGGAGCTGCGCGGCACCCTGGGCCGCGGGGTGATGAAGGTCTCGGCGGTCGCGCCCGAACGGCATGTGATCGAGGCGAAGGCGCGCATCTTCGAGGATCAGGCCGATGTGCGCGAGGCGTTCCGGCGCGGCGAGTTCACCGAGGACACGGTGGTGGTGGTCCGCTTTCAGGGGCCGCAGGCGAATGGCATGCCCGAGCTGCACTCGCTGACGCCGATCCTCGCCGTGCTTCAGGATCGCGGGCTGAAGGTGGCGCTGGTCACCGACGGGCGGATGTCGGGCGCGTCGGGCAAGGTGCCCGCCTGCATCCATGTCTGCCCCGAGGCGGCCGCCGGCGGCCCGCTGGCACGGCTGCGCGACGGGGATCTGGTGCGCGTCGACGCCGCCGCCGGCCGGCTGGACACGCCGCAGACCGATCTGGACACGCGCGATGCGGTGCAGCCCGACCTGTCGGCCAATGCCGCCGGGCTGGGGCGCGAGCTGTTCGAGGTGTTCCGCCGCAATGCCGGCGACGCGGCGCAGGGCGCGGGCGTGGCGATCTGACAGCCGCGCGGGCAGATGGCGCAGCGCCCTGCGGGCCTGATTCCGCGCCTGAACCCCGCCCCGCCCCGTTCAGTCCTCGCCGTCGCCGTCGTCCGGGTTCGCTTCCAGATCCTCGCCCCGCACCTTGCGCGCGCCGTCCGGGGTCGCGGCCGAGGATGGCGCTGCCTCGGCCGGCGCGGCGGCGGTGTGCAGCGCCTCGGGGTTGCGCAGCCAGATGTCGCTCTGCGCGAACGGAATCTCGATCCCCTCGGCGGCAAAGCGTTCGGCGATCTGGTGGCGGATCTCGGTGCGCACGGGAAAGCCGTAATTGATGTCCGGCAGCACCATGCGGATCTGGAAATCAAGGCTCGACGGCCCGAATTCCAGGAAATCCACCGCCGGTTCCGGCTCCAGCGCGACAAGCGGATGGTTCATCGCGATGTCCAGCAGGATCTTCTCGACCCGCCGCGTGTCGGTGCCGTGGGCCACACGGACCCCGACGATGATCCGCCCGACATGGTTGCCGCGGGTCCAGTTCTTGACCGCGCCCGAGATGAAATCGGCATTCGGGATGATGACGTCGTTGCGGTCGAACGTCTCGATCCGGGTGGAGCGCACGGCGATGTCCTTGACCGTGCCCATATGGCCGCCGACCTCGATCCAGTCGCCTTCGGCCACCGGCCGCTCGATCAGCAGGATGATCCCCGAGATGAAGTTCGACACGATGTTCTGCAGGCCGAACCCGATGCCGACCGACAGCGCGCCGAACACGAAGGCCAGCGCCGACAGGTCGATCCCGGCGGTCGTCACCGCGATCACCGCGCCCAGCCCGATCCCGGCATAGCCGATGCCGGACACGATCGCGTTCTGCCCGCCGGGGTCGATTTTGGTCTTCGGCAGGATGGTCGATTTCAGCGCCGCCTGGAACAGCCGCGTCGCCGCGAAGAGGATCGCGAAAACCGCCGCAAAGACAAGGAAGGTCGCGGGCGAGATCTCTATGTCTCCGATCACGAACCCATCGCGGAACATCGCCCAGATTTCCGTCAGGTCCGTAATCCGCGCGCCCCAGATCAGCGCAAAGAGCGGGAGCGACGCCAAAACCAGCGAAAAGCTGATCACGGTGGGGGTCAATGCCTCGCTCGCGGCCTCGTTGCTGCGCCTTGTAAGCACCGCGAACAATTCCACAACGATATCGTGCAGCACCCGCAGCACACCCAGCAGCGCCAGCGACAGCGCCAGCGGCACCACCATGTGATGCGCCGCGTTGCGATAGCCGATCAGCGCCGACAGCGGCGCCAGCACCCCCAGCAGCAGCAGGCCCTGCCCGACCAGCCGCTGGCCGCGCTGCGCGAAGGTCTGATCCTCGTCTTCGGTGACATGGCGCGACAGGATCCAGCCCAGCTGCACATAGACCAGCCCGAGCACGATGTAGAACGGAAAATAGAGGACGGCCTCGGTCCCGGCAGAGTAGTTTTCGAATTCCACCAACTGATCGAGCAGCGCCAGCCCGCCCAGCAGCAGGCCCAGCGCGGTGATGTAGAACCGCATGACGCGGGCGCTGTCGAAGGTGCCCGCCATCGGGCGCGGCGCATCCGGGTGCAGCGGATACAGCCGCAGCCCGATCCAGCGCGCGCCGAACACGAACAGCCCGAAATACGGCAGCGCCCGCAGCAGCGTCTGGCCGCGCAGCCCCGGCATCCCGGTCGAGATCAGCGCCGCCGACAGCAGCCAGATCCCCAGCACCGGCAGCACCACCTGGAACAGCGACGTCAGGAACGCCGCCAGCCACCGCGCGCGCCCCTTCGAGCGGTCGAGTACCGTCTGCGTCAGCATCACCATGGTCGGCCGGCCCCGGATCACCAGGACCCCGGCGATCAGCACGAACAGCAGGGTCTGCGGCAGGCTTTGACGGAATTGCGCGCGCGTCGCCTCGGACGCCCAGTTGTTCTGCGCCTCGGCGATCATCGCCGCGACGCTACCGGCAAAGGCCTGCGCCGCGCCCGGCCACAGCGCCGGGTTGGCCGGCGACGGACCGAGGCTCAGCAATTCGTCCGTCTGGCGCAGCCGGATCAGCGCGTCGATCTGCCGGACGATCCCGTCAGCGCGGCGAAACGCCTCCTCGGCGGCGCGCACCGGCGCCTGGGCCTGGGCCAGCTGCTCATTCAGGCTCCGGCGCCGATCCGCGATCTCCTCGGCCTCGGTCGCGCCCTCCTCGGGGACCGGGCCAAGCGCGTCGATCTGCCGGCGCAGCGTCTCGATCCGTGCGGCGTTCACGTCCTGCGCGGCCAGCAGCCGCTCGCGCCAGGTCACGATCTCGCCGCGCAGATCCTCCAGCGCAGCAGTCGAGGCCCGCCCCGCCGCCAGTGCCTCTTCGGCGCGCTGCGCGACCGCCTCCCAGGCGTCGTAGTCGATCGCCACCGCGGTGCCGTTCTGCGCAAACGCGCCCGGCGCCGGCAGCGCGGCCGCGCCGGCGGCCAGGCACAGGATCAGAAGGAGCCGTGCGACAAGGCGCATCAGACGTCCTCGAAGACCTCCGGCAGGGCGCGCCTGCCGGGGCTCAGCCACTCGGGCACGGGAAGCCCCTTTTCGGCAAGGAAATCGGGGTTGTACATCTTGGACTGGTAGCGCGAGCCGTAGTCGCACAGGATCGTCGCGATGCTGTGCCCCGGCCCCATCTCGCGCGCCATGCGCACCGCGCCGGCCATGTTGATTGCGGTCGAGCCGCCCATGCACAGCCCTTCGCGGCGCAGCAGGTCGAAGGCCAGCGGCAGCGCCTCGTCGTCGGGGATCTGCCAGGCGAAATCGGGCGTCAGACCCTCGAGATTGGCGGTGATGCGCCCCTGCCCGATCCCCTCGGCGATCGAGGAGCCTTCCGATTTCAGCTCGCCCTCGGTGTAATAGCTGTACAGCGCGGCGCCCATCGGGTCGGCAAGGCCGATCTTCACGCCCCTGGGCTGCAGCGCCGCGGCCACGCCCGCCAGCGTCCCGCCCGATCCCACGGCGCAGACGAACCCGTCAAGCCGGCCGCCGGTCTGCTCCCACAGCTCGGGGCCCGTGGTCTCGGCATGGGCCTGCCGGTTGGCGGTGTTGTCGAACTGGTTGGCCCAGATCGCGCCCGCCGGCTCGGTCCGGCCCAGCGCCTCGGCCAGCCGGCCCGAATAGCGCACGAAATTGTTCGGGTTGCGGTAGGGCACGGCGGGCACCTGCACCAGCTCGGCACCGGCAAGGCGCAGCATGTCCTTCTTTTCCTGGCTTTGCGTCTCGGGGATCACGATCACCGTGCGGAACCCCATCGCCGCGCCGACCAGCGCCAGCCCGATCCCGGTATTGCCCGCCGTCCCCTCGACGATGGTGCCGCCGGGCGCCAGCGCGCCGCGCGCCACCGCGTCGCGGATGATGTAGAGCGCGGCACGATCCTTGACCGACTGGCCGGGGTTCAAGAACTCCGCCTTGCCCCAGATGTCGCAGCCGGTCGCCTCCGAGATCGCGTTGAGCCGGATCAGCGGCGTGCGGCCGACCGCCTCGGGCAGATCGTTGTGGACGTGCATCAGTGCCTCCCCCGAAACGCAGCGAACAGGGCCGCTGTGTAGGGCGCGCGGGGGCGAAACTCAAGCGCCGCCGCGCAGCCGCGCCCGGTGCGCGGTCAGCCACCACGCCGTCAGCACCAGCGGGCCGTTCTCTGCCTCGCCGCTGGCCAGCAGCGCCTGCAACCCCGCGAAATCCAGCACCAGCCCGCGGATATCCTCATGCTCCTCGGCGGCGCCGTGAATGCCGGCCACGCCGTCCGGCAGATCGGCGATGCCGACATAGGAATAAAGGTATTCCGACACCGCGCCCGGCGACGGGTAATACCGCGCCACCAGCTCCAGCGCGCCCAGCGCCAGCCCCGCCTCCTCGTGCGCCTCGCGCCGCGCCGCCACCTCGGGGGCCTCCCCGGGGTCGATCCGCCCGGCCACCGGCTCAAGGCTCCAGGGATGCCGGTCGCCGCGCATGTACGGGCCGGCGCGGAACTGCTCGATCAGCAGCACGCGGTCGCGCACCGGGTCATAGGGCAGCACCGTCACCGCGTCGCCGGCGACGAACCCCGCGCGCGTGACCGGATCGCTCATCGTGCCGTCGAACCGGCGGAACCGCAGGTCGCGCTCTTCAAGCTGAAAGAAATCGGTATAGGGCAGCCGCCGCGCCGCCGTGTCCACGTCCCGCGCGCCCAGCCCGGCGCGCAGCCGCATCGGCGCGCTGCCTGCCTGCGCCCGCGCGAACGACGCCGCGCGCACCTCCGCCTGCTCCAGATGCCGCGCGATGCGCTCCGGCGGCTCATGCGCCAGCCGCGCCGTCACCTCGCCCGCCAGCCGGAGCGCCGCCGCGCCCCAGCGCGCCTGCCAGGCGGCCGCGTCCCAGGCGCCTTCGGGCGCGTCCGCGCCGCCGTGAAAGCCGAACGCCTCCGCCATGCGCGCGCCGCCTTCCGCCTCCACCCGCAAAGCCCGGCCGCCCTGCCCGAACACCGCGCAGAACGCCGCCAGCCGGCCGCGCGCCGCATCGTCCACGCCGTCCAGCAGCAGCCCGTCCACCGCGCCCGGCCCCGGCACCAGCACCGGCCCGGCCATGCCGCCATCCCAGCGCGCCGCATAGCCCGCCAGCCGCGCCGTCACTGCCGCCGCCCCCGGAGGCAGAACGACATCGCGCAGCGGCGCATGAAGCAGGCGCCCGTACAGGAAGACCGCGTTCATTCAGGGCAGCCGGCGCGCAACCGCCTCGGCGATCAGCCCGGCCGCCAGCCCGCCCAGCAGCAGCGCACCCCAGACCTCGACGGGCCGCAGGTAGACCAGATCGTCGATCGCGATCTGCATCATGCCCTTCAGCCCCTCCACCGGGCCGTCATAGGACTTGCGCAGCGACCGCTTGATCATCTCGTAGCCGGAAAACACCAGAAGCGCCCAGAACACCAGAACCAGCGACGCCCCGAGGCCAAAGCCCAGCGACGCGCCCGCCCCCGCACCGGCGCGCGCGCCCAGGAACCGCCAGCCGACCAGCACACCGATCGTCGCGGTGATCTCGCGGAAAAAGCCGATGCGCGACTCGGGCGGCAGATGCGGGATCACCAGATGCGCGGCCACCCAGCCGAGCACGCCCATCACGATGGCGGAGACGAGTTTCGCGGCGGTGGGCATGGTCGGGACTCCTCGGGAAACGCCGCGCCCAGTCAACGCCAGCGCCGCGCACATCGCAAGCGCGCGCCGGCATTTTCACCCCGCCATGTCCCGGCCGCGCCACATCCCCGCTTCTTCTCGTCGCAAATACGCAAATCCCGCCCTCGATCCCCGCGCGCCCCGCGCGGCGGCGCGGCGCCCCTCCACGCGGGAAAATAACCTTGCGCGGCAGCGCACCTTTCAGAACCCGCGCGCCTCGTAGGCGGCCAGCGCGCGCTTGCGCCCCTCGTCCAGCGCGACCACCGGGGCCGGATAATCCCGATCCGCCGACAGGCCCCAATGGCGCGGCACCGCCTCGAAATAGGACAGCGCCTCGGCCGGCGGGTTCGCCTGCCCCTCGGCGATCCAGCGGCGCAGATAGGCGCCGTCCGGGTCGAACCGTTTCGCCTGGGTGTCGGGGTTGAACACCCGGAAATAGGGCGCGGCATCCGGGCCGGACCCGGCGGTCCACTGCCAGCCCAGCGCGTTGCTGGCCGGGTCCCAGTCCACCAGGTGCTCGGCGAACCAGTCCATCCCGATCCGCCAGTGGCACATCAGGTGCTTGGTCAGGTAGCTGGCCACGATCATCCGTGCGCGGTTGTGCATCCGGCCGGTCACGTACATCTCGCGCATCGCCGCATCGACGAATTCGATGCCGGTGCGCCCGCGCTTCCACGCGATCACCTCGGCGCGGCGTTCGTCCTCGTTCCACGGAAACGCGGCCCAATCCTCGCGCCAGTTGTCGGATGCGAGGCGCGGCGTGTGGAACACCAGGTGATAGGCGAATTCGCGCCACACAAGTTCCTTCAGCCAGGTCTCCGCGCCGACCTTGCCCTCCTCGCGGGCGCGCATCCCGGCATGCCAGCAGGTCCGCGCCGAGATCTCGCCAAGGCTCAGCGGCTCCGACAGGTTCGAGGTGCCGTCCTCGGCCGGCAGATCGCGCCTGTCCCTGTAGCGCGCGATCCCGCTTGCGATGAACGCGCCCAGCCGCCCCTGCGCCGCCGCCTCGCCGACGCGGACGTGCCGGGCCACCACCGCCGCGCCGCGATCCATGGCGGCGCCCATGCGCCAATCCTCCAGCGCGTCGCTTTCCGGCCACGCCGCGGGCGCGCGCAGATGCGACACTGCGGGCACGGGGGCGCCCACGTCCCGATCCTTCACCGCGCGCCAGAACGGGGTGTAGACCTTGTAATAGCCGCCCTGCCCGGTCTCGACCCTCCACGGCTCGAACAGCAGGTGGCCGGGCCAGCTTTTCGCCTCCAGCCCATCCCCGCGCAGCCCCGCCTTCACGGCACGGTCGCGCGCGACGGATTGCGGGTCATAGGCGCGCGTCCACCAGATCGTATCGGCGCCGGTCTCCTGCGCCAGCGCGCGCAGGGTCTTCAGCGCGTCCCCGCGCCGCAGGACCAACCGGCTGCCGATCTCCTCCAGCGCCCCGGCGATCCGCTCCAGCCCCAGCCCCAGCCGAAAGCGCGGCGCGGCGCCAAGGCCTTCCACCACCTCGTCATGCACGAAGACCGGCACCACCGGCCGGCCGCTTTCCGCGGCAGCGGCAAGGCCGGGATGGTCCGACAGGCGCAGATCGCGGCGCAGCCAGTACAGGATCGGTCGGTCGGTCATCGGCATGTCCCCGCTTCGTGATGCGAGGAGGGTAGAGGCCGCACCGCGCCGGTCAACGGAGGACAGCTCAGAGTACGTGGTCGAGCGCCCGGATCAGCCGGTCCACATCGGCCTTCGACGTGTAATGCACGAAGCTCAGCCGCAGCACCCCGTGCGCCGGGTCGACGCCCAGCGCCTCGAGCGGGCGCACACCGTAGAAATTGCCGCCCCCCGCCATGATGTCGTGCGGCGCCAGCGCCTCGGCCAGGTCGAACCCCTCGCGTTCGGCGGCGATGGCCACGGTGGGCGCGCGGTGCGTGGCCTCGCGCGGGCCGATCAGCCGGATGTCGTTGCGCGCCTTGAGGTAGTCGAGCAGCGGCTGGAGCAGCGCCGTCTCCGCCGCGCGTTGCAGATCGTGCACCCGCGCCGCGCGCAGGCGCGGATCGCTTTCGGTGTCGAAATGGCGCGCATGGACGAGGTCGATGTAATCGGCCATCCCGGCGCAGGCGGCGACCTGCGCATGGTCCGGCCCCGCCGGCGTCAGCCGCTTGTACAGCACATCGCCGTTAAAGAAATGCGCCTGGTTGGGCAGCCAGGTGCCCAGATCGCGCTTGATCGTCATGATCCCCTGGTGCGGCCCGTAGGTCTTGTAGGCCGAAAACAGGTAGATATCCGCCCCCAGCGCGCCCACATCGGGCAGCCCGTGCGGCGCATAGCTGACCCCGTCGACACAGACCGCCGCGCCCGCCGCATGGGCGATGCGGGCGATGGCGGCCACGTCGTTGATCTCGCCCACCACGTTGGAACAATGCGGAAAGCACACCAGCCGCACCTTGTCGTCCAGCAGCTTTTCCAGATCGGCCGGGTCGAGATGCCCGGTCTCGGGGTCGATCGTCCATTCGCGCACCTCGAAGCCGCGATCGGCCAGCCGTCGCCAGGGGCCCGAATTGGCCTCGTGGTCCTGGTTCGTCACCACCACCGCATCGCCCGGCGCCATCGCCTCCGCGAAGGCCCGCGCCAGAACATAGGTGTTCTGCGAGGTGGACGGGCCGAAGGACAGCTCCTCGGTCTCCACGCCCAGCATCGCGGCCAGCCGCGCGCGGGCCTCGTCCATCTCCTCGCCGCCCAGCCGGCTGGCCGAAAAGGCGCCGTAGGGCTGCACCTTGCGTTCCACGAAAAAGCGGTTCAGCCGGTCGATCACCGGCTGGCACATGTACGAGCCGCCCGCATTCTCGAAGAACCCCTTGCGGCCCAGCCCCGGCACCTCGAAGGCAGGAAACTGGGCGCGGACGAAGTCGATATCGAGGGTCATTTCGGGGGCCTCCGGCGGCTGTTGGGTCGGGGTCCACTTGTGCCGATGCGTGCGGCGCTTTGCAACCGTACCTGCCGGGCAGGCGCGCGCTTGCCAAGCCCGCCGCGCCATGCGCAGATTGGCGTCATGAATCACGACGATCTGCGCTATTGGTCCAAACGCGCCGCCGACTGGACGCATGAATATCACACCGGCCTGCGCCGCCGCCCGGTGCGCGCCCGCACCGTCCCCGGCGCGGTCGCCGCCCGCCTGCCCGCCGCCGCGCCCGAGACCCCCGAGCCGCCCGAGGCGATCTTTGCCGATTTCGAGGCGATCGTGCCGAACGCCATGACCCATTGGCAGCATCCGCGGTTCTTCGCGTATTTCCCCGCCAATGCCGCGCCCGCCTCGATCTGGGCCGAGCAGCTGGCCAACGCGATGGCGGCCAACTGCCTGATCTGGCAGGCCAGCCCCGCCGCGACCGAGATCGAGCAGGTGACGACCGGCTGGCTGCGCCGCGCGGTGGGGCTGCCGTCAGGCTTTGTCGGCACGATCCACGACAGCGCCACCACCTGCACCCTGTCGGCGGTGATCACCATGCGCGACCGGGCGACGGGATGGGCCAGCACGCAGGACGGGCTGACCGGGCAGCGGCTGCGCATCTACGCCTCGGCGCAGACGCATTCGTCGGTGGACAAGGCGGTGCGGCTGGCCGGGATCGGCCAGGCGAACCTCGTGAAGGTGGACACCGACACCGAATACCGGATGGACCCCGCGGCGCTGGACGCCGCGATCCGCGCCGACCTTGCGGCGGGGCATGTCCCGGCGGGGGTGGTGCTGTGCGCGGGCGGCACCTCGATCGGGGCGTTCGATCCGATCGGCGATTGCGTCGAGGTGGCGAAGGCGCACGGGCTTTACACCCATGTCGATGCGGCCTGGGCGGGATCGGCGATGATCTGCCCGGAATTCCGCAAGCTCTGGGCCGGGATCGAGGGCGCGGACAGCATCGTGATGAACCCGCACAAGTGGCTGGGCGCGCAATTCGACTGCTCGGTGCAGTTTCTGGCCGATCCCGAGCCGCAGATCCGCTCGCTCGGGCTGAGGCCGGATTACCTGCGCAGCGATGCCGAGGACGAAATTGTCAATTTCAACGAATGGACCGTGCCGCTGGGCCGCCGGTTCCGGGCGCTTAAGCTGTGGTTCGTGCTGCGTGCCTACGGGCTGGCCGCATTGCGCAAGCGGATCCGCAATCACGTCGCCTGGGTGGAAAAGCTGGCCGAGGTGTTCCGCGCCACGCCCGGCTTCGACATCGTGACCGAGCCGCGGCTTGCGCTGTTCACCTTCCGCCACGCGCCGCGCGGCGGCGACGCGGACGCCGCGACCGAGCGGCTGCTGGCGCGGATCAACGATGACGGGCGGATCTACCTGACCCAGACCCGGCACGAGGGGCGCCCGGTGATCCGCGTCGCAGCCGGCACCTTCGACTGCACCGAAGACGATGTGATGAGCGTGCACGCCGTCGCGGTGGAACTGGCCGGCGGGCTGTAGCCTGCCCCCGAACGAAAGCGGGCCGGAGCGGTAATTGCCCCGGCCCATCCCGATTCCGACGAGGGGTCGATCAGAACCGGTAGAGCACCCGCGCCTGCAGGGTGGTCGTGTCGAGATCGACGCCGGTGCTGTCGAAATCGTCGAAGCGGTGGTACAGCGCCTCGCCCGCGACCGACAGGTTCTGGTTGACGCGGTATTCCGCGCCGGCGCCGGCGAACCAGCCCCAATCGCTTTCGGCGCCGGTGCCGACGATCGACGCATCGGCATAGGCCGCGCCGCCGGTGCCGTAGATCAGCCAGTTGCCGGTGTCGAAACCGGCCCGGACACGGGCACGGCCCAGTGCGTCGAGCGTTGCGTTGCCGGGATCGGTCTCGATATTCGCGGCGTTGTAGTCGAGGCCGACGCCGACCACGTAATTGCCGAGATCCCAGTCATAGCCGGCGGTGATGCCGCCGATCACGCCGTCGCCGTCCTCGTCAAGGCCGCCGCCATCGGCGTTCAGCATGCCCCAGCCAAGCTGCACACCGCCATAGGCGCCGGTCCAGTCATAGCTGACGGGCGCGGCCGGTGCCGGGGCCGGCGCGGCGATCACCGGGTCGGGCGCCGGGGGCGTGATGTTGCCCGCGAGGGCCGGTGCGGCGGCGAGCGCCGCGATGGACGTTGCTGCGGTGGCGATCATCAGACGTTTCATCTGTCTCTCCTACGTTCCGTTCCCGCCGCACGGTTTCATTTCGGGTGCGGCGCTGCTCGTGGGCCATATGTGGCATCTGCTCGGCGATGTTCCAGAGGCCCCTCGCCCCGGCGGCCTTTCCTTGCCGACCGGACGTAGGGTGAACCGGCGGAAATCGGCAAGGTTCCATGGAAAACAGGGCGCTGGCGGCAAGATGCCGACACGTTCGCGTGAGGCGCCGGGCCAGCCGAGGCCAGCCCGCGTCGTGCCCGCCCCTGGGCGGGCGCCGGAGGGCCGGGCGGGCGGGGCGCTTTATCGGTGTCTCCCGCAAATCGCCGGTTCGGCGCGGGGCGGAGGCCATGCGCCCGCCCACCGGGAGGGGCGGGCGCGGCGCGGGCTGGTCGCCCGCACCACACCCGATTTTCCCGCCCCCCCGGCTCAGTTCGGGATCAGGTCGGGGATGATCGTCACCACGCCGGGGAACAGCCAGAGCAGCGCCAGCCCCGCCACCTGGATCAGCACGAAGGGCGCCACGCCCCGGTAGATATGCGCCGTCGTCACCGTGGGCGGCGCCACCCCGCGCAGGTAGAACAGCGCGAAGCCGAAGGGCGGCGTCAGGAACGAGGTCTGAAGGTTCACCGCGATCATGATCGTCACCCATTTCGGGTCCATCGTGCCGCCATAGATCACCGGCCCGACGATCGGGATCACGATGTAGATGATTTCCAGGAAATCCAGAACGAAACCCAGCACGAACAGCACCAGCATCACGATCAGGAACACCTTCATCTCGTTGTCGTAGCTTTCCAGGAAGTCCTGGATGTAATGCTCGCCCCCGAAGGAGATCACCACGAGGTTCAGAAGCTGCGAGCCGATCAGGATGGTGAACACCATCGAGGTGACCTTGGCCGTCTCGCGCACCACCGGCCCCAGCACCGAGCGGCGCACCAGCACCCACAGCGCATAGAACAGCCCGAACACCGCCACCATGTAGGCGGCGAAGGCGACGGCGTAGGCGATATAATCCTCGACCGCGTCCGCCTGGCCGATGCGCAGGTCGAAATTCACCCCGGCAAGGATCATCACCACCACCGCGAAGGTCGCCCACAGGATCACGCGGCCCGACCCGCCTTCTTCGCGCAGCTTGCGGTAGGCGGCCAGCATGATCGCGCCCGCGGCGCCCAGCGCGGCGGCCGGGGTCGGGTTGGTGATCCCGCCAAGGATGGATCCCAGCACCGCCACGATCAGCACCAGCGGCGGGAACACCACGCGCAGCAGCTCGTTCTTCGCCAGCCGCGCCGCCGCCGCGCGGCAGCCATACAGCGCCAACGCGAAGGGCAGTGCCAGGATCAGAACCGTGGCCCCCGCCGAGGTGGCCGGCGTGATCAGCAGGATGTCGGCCGCCAGTCCCAGCGCCAGCCCGCCCGCGCCGATCAGCAGCGGGCCCGGCGCGCCCATCGGTGCCACGCCGCGCGCCACCGCCAGCACGAGGCCCAGCAGCACCAGCAGCAAGGCGACACCGCTGCCCACGGGCGGCGCGGCGGCGATGCGGGCGGCGCGCGCCTCGGACAGTTGTTCCTCGGTCAGCGGCTCGGGGGCGACGTCGGTCTGCGCGGCGGCGGCCTCGGCCATGGCGGCGCGGGTGGCGACGGCCTCGTCCCAGGCGGTCTGGCCGTGCAGGTCGATCATCGCCTGCTGGCAGGCCGGGGCGACATTGGTGCGCAGCACGCTTTCGCGCATGCCGGCGCCGGTATCGTCGTTCAGCACGTCCTGGCTGCCGACAAGGCCCATCTGCGCGGCCAGGATCGCGCCGCCGATCAGCAGCACGGGCGCACCGACGAACCAGCCCAGCGCGTCGCTGCGGGTGATCGGCTCGGCATTGGCGGCGCCCAGTTCCACGGGCGGCGCCTTGGACGGGTTCAGGATCGCGTAGCCCAGCGCATAGGCGGCATAGAGCATCGCAAGCAGGATCCCCGGCAGCAGCGCCGCCTGGAACAGCGTGCCGACCGACACCACCGCCGGCTCGCCCAGATAGGTCAGCGCATCGGTGCAGCCGGCGGCCTGCGCCCGCGCCTCCTGCGCGGTGGCGTAAAGATCGCCGGCCAGCGTGCCCAGCAGGATGATCACGATCGAGGGCGGGATGATCTGGCCCAGCGTGCCCGAGGCCGCGATCACGCCCGTCGCCAGCTCCGGCGCGTAATTGTGGCGCAGCATCGTGGGCAGCGACAGCAGACCCATCGTCACCACCGTCGCGCCGACGATCCCGGTCGAGGCGGCCAGGAACGCGCCCACCACCACCACCGACACCGCCAGCCCGCCCGGCAGCGGGCCGAACACCCGCGCCATGGTGGTCAGCAGATCCTCGGCGATGCGCGAGCGTTCCAGCGTGATGCCCATCATCACGAACATCAGCACCGCCAGCAGCGTCTCGATCGACTGGCCGGCGAAGACGCGCTCGTTCATGCGGTTGACGATGAACGACACGTTGCGGTCCAGCGCCACCTCCCAGCCCTGCGGGAAGACCGGAATGCCCACGCGCGGCAGGTCGGGGTATCGGAACACCGATATGCTGCCGGGCGGCGCGCCCGAGGCCACGAGGTCGCGGTAGGCCTGGCTGCCCGTGTCGATGGCCTGGTGGACCAGCAGCCCCGCCCCGTCCAGCGCCGCGATGATGCCGAAGGCGATCACCCCCGCCCCGCCGATGGCGAAGGCGACCGGAAACCCCGACAGGATCGCGCCGAACAGGCACAGGGCCACGACGATCAGCCCGATCTCGATCCCGTCCAGTCCAAATGGCATTCTGCTGTCCCACCCCTCAGAATTCGGCGTGATCGTAGGCTTCCTTGCCCGGCTCGATCACGTCCTTGTCGTGGTATCTGCCCTCGCTTTGCGGGCCCTCGCGCAGTTCCAGAAGCGCGCGGTAGAACACCGCGATCGCCTGCAGGAACACCATGCCGGCAAAGGCCAGAAGCAGCACCTTGAACAGGAAATACCCGTTGAACCCGTTCGGCGAGAAGCCGATGGTCTCGACGTTCCAGCGCAGCGCGCGCGATTTCATCAGCAGCCGCTCCAGCGTGTCCGAGGCCGACGGCTTGGGCACCACCAGATGGCGCCACAGGAAATACCAGCCATACATCCACACGATCACCGCGACCGGCATCATGAAGATCAGCGCGCCGACCAGATCGACGATCTTCTTCGTGCGGTAGCGGGCGCCGGCATAGAACAGGTCGACCCGCACATGCCCGCCCTGCACGAAGGTGTAGGCACAGCACAGCGCGACCACCATCGCGTTGTAAAGCTTGAGTTCTTCGGAAAACCAGCTGATCGACTGGGTAAAGCCCAGCCCGAACGGCGCGATCGTCATGTTGCCGACCCGGAAGGTGGATTGCAGGAACACGATCAGCACCTGCTGCACCACCATCAGCAGCCCCGCCCAGGCAAAGAACCGCCCGACAGTGTTGGCAAAGCCTTCCAGCACCCGCACCGCGCCCCACATCACCGGCCGCAGCCACAGGCCCAGCGCGGTCAGGATCAGGAACAGCGTGAAGACGGCAAAGAACAGTTCCGCCGAGCCACCGTAATAGATCACCCGCATCACCGCCTGCGGGTCCGACCAGTCGAGCCACAAGGACGGATGCGCCAATGCGTAGCCGACATTGTAGAAGGCCATGGCGATATGGCCGAAGGTCCAGGCAAGGAAATCGGCCATCAGGCGGCGCGCTCCGGCGCAGGACCGGCGCGGGCCGGCAGGATGCCGGGCGCACCATGCCCCAGGGGCGCGCGAGGCCACCCGTATCGTGCAGCGTGATCGGCCATGATCCCCGGATCCGATGGAATTGCAGGCAGACGCCCCCGCCCCGAAGGCGGAGGCGCAAGGTGGGTGCTAGCCCAGCACGCGGTCGCGCTGCGTCCGGTAATCGCCAAGCGCGAGGCCCAGCCAGCTGGTGTCGGACCTGAGCGAGGCAAGATAGCTGTCATGCACCCGCTTGTAGAGCTCGTCGTCCAGATTGGCCTCGCGCACCTCTTTCGAGGCGGCACCCAGCGCGTCCCAGACGCTTTCGGGGAAGGTTTCGAGCTGCACGCCCGCCGCCTCCAGCCGCTTCAGCGCCAGCGCATTGTTGTGCAGGAACTGCGCCAGGCTCCACTGATGCGATTCCAGCGCGGCGGTCTCGATGATCTTCTGGTGCGCGGGGTCCAGCTCCTCGAAGACCTGGCGGTTGGTCGCCACCGACAGCGCCGCGCCAGGCTCCTGGAAACCGGCGGGGTAGTAGACGTTCACGACCTCCTGGAAGCCGGCCTTTTCATCGGCCCAGGGGCCAAGCCAGTCGGTGCCGTCCAGCGCGCCCGAGGACAGCGCCTGGAAGATCTCGCCGCCCGGCAGGGTCTGCACCGAGGCGCCCAGCATCGACAGCACCTGCCCGCCCTGCCCCGGCATCCGGTAGCGCAGGCCCTGGAAATCCTCGGGCTTCATGATCGGCTTGGCGAACCAGCCGCCCGATTGCGGCCCGGTATTGCCCGCGAGGAACGATTTCAGCCCGAAGATCTGGCCCAGCTCGTCGTGGAACTCGATCCCGCCGCCGTGGTAATACCAGTTCAGCGTTTCCTGAGGGGTCATCCCGAACGGCACGGCGGTGAAGAACGCATAGGCCGGGTGCTGGCCGATATAGTAGTAGTCGGCCGAATGGTACATGTCGGCCTGCCCCGCGGTGACGGCGTCGAACACCTCGAGCGCGCCGACCAGCTCGCCCGCCGACTTGATGTCGACGGTCAGGGCGCCGCCGCTCATCGTGTCGACCGACGCCTTGAAGCGTTCGGCGGCGTCGTGCACGCCCGCCATGCCGCGCGGCCAGCTTGTGACCATGGTCAGCGTGCGCCCGCCCTGGGCATAGGCCGGCGCGGCCAGCCCGGCCGCCGCTGCGGCCCCCCCGCCAAGCGCCGAGTTCTTCAGAAATGAGCGACGATCCATGTGCCGTGTCCTCCCCTTTGTCGTTGGATGCCCGCGGCGCAGCCCGCACCCGGGTCGATGAAGTGGGCGCAGCCTAGCCAGTCGCGCCGCCCGGATAAAGAGCTACATTGACGCTTCTTGTGCGCATGATTTGGGCTTACGCCGGGGAACCGGGCAAGGGGCGAAAGATGGGGGCGGGGGCGACCAGCCCGCGCCGTATGTTGGGCCAATGCGCCGAACTACCCCCGATAAGATAATTTCGTTTCACGCCCCTCCTGCGACAGAAAATCCGCAAAACCGCGTTGACGCTCCGCGGCAGGACGCCTAATGTTCCGCCACGATTTGAAGGAGCCGAGGATCATGACCCTCATTCTCGTAATCGCAGGAGAAAGGCGCATGGGCCGGTAGCACCGGACACCCTGACAGGAAACCATGCGCCTCCGACAAACCCTCGGGGGCTTTTTCTTGCCCGCCAACCCACGAAAAGACGACGTCCAGCCAAGGAACGATACGATGACACGTCAGATGACCGGAGCGAAAATGGTGGTTCAGGCCCTGAAGGATCAGGGTGTGGACACGGTATTCGGCTATCCCGGCGGCGCCGTGCTTCCGATCTATGACGAGATCTTCCTGCAGAACGACATCCGCCACTATCTGGTGCGCCACGAACAGGGCGCGGTCCATGCCGCCGAGGGCTATGCGCGCTCGACCGGCAAGCCGGGCGTGGTGCTGGTGACATCCGGCCCCGGCGCGACCAACGCGGTCACCGGGATGACCGACGCGCTGATGGATTCGATCCCGCTGGTCGTGCTGACCGGCCAGGTGCCGACCTTCCTGATCGGCACCGACGGCTTTCAGGAGGCCGATACCGTCGGCATCACCCGCCCCTGCACCAAGCATAACTGGCTGGTCAAGGATCCGGGGCGGCTGTCGGACACGATCCACCAGGCGTTCCAGGTCGCCACCACCGGCCGCCCCGGCCCGGTGCTGATCGACATTCCCAAGGACGTGCAGTTCGCCACCGGCGACTACACCGCGCCCGAAGAGGCCCGCGTGCACCATTACCAGCCGCGCATGGACGGCGACGAAGCCGCGATCGAGGCGCTGGTCTCGCTGATCGAGACGGCCGAACGCCCGGTCTTCTACACCGGCGGCGGCGTCATCAATTCCGGCCCCGAGGCATCGCGCCTGCTGCGCGAGCTGGTCGACACGACCGGCTTTCCGATCACCTCGACGCTGATGGGGCTGGGCGCCTACCCGGCCTCGGGCAAGAACTGGCTGGGAATGCTGGGGATGCACGGCCTCTACGAGGCGAACCTGGCGATGCACGATTGCGACCTGATGATCAACGTGGGCGCGCGGTTCGACGACCGGATCACCGGGCGGGTGCAGGATTTCTCGCCGGGCTCGCGCAAGGTGCATATCGACATCGACCCGTCCTCGATCAACAAGGTGATCCGTGTCGACGTGCCGATCATCGGCGATGTCGGCCGGGTGCTGAAACGCGCGCTGGAGGTCTGGAAGGCGCGCGGCGGCAGGACCGAGGCCGAGGCGGTGCGCCAGTGGTGGTACCGGATCAACGACTGGCGCAAGGTCGATTGCCTGGCCTTCACCGAGTCGAAAAAGACGATCCGCCCGCAGCACGCACTGTCCCGGCTGGAGGCGCTGACCCGCGACCACCCGCAACGCTATATCAGCACCGAGGTCGGCCAGCACCAGATGTGGGCCGCGCAATACCTGCGCTTCGACGAGCCCAACCGCTGGATGACGAGCGGCGGGCTGGGCACGATGGGCTACGGCTTTCCGGCCTCGATCGGGGTGCAGGTGGCGCATCCGGACGCGCTGGTGATCAACGTCGCGGGCGAGGCGTCGTGGCTGATGAACATGCAGGAAATGGGCACCGCGGTGCAGTACCGCCTGCCGGTCAAGCAGTTCATCCTGAACAACGAGCGGCTGGGCATGGTGCGCCAGTGGCAGGAATTGCTGCATGGCGAGCGCTATTCCCATTCCTGGAGCGAATCGCTGCCCGATTTCGTCAAGCTGGCCGAGGCGTTCGGGGCGAAGGGGATCATGGTGTCCGATCCGGCCGACCTGGACGACGCGATCCGCGAGATGCTGGCCCATGACGGGCCGGTGATCTTCGACTGCCTGGTGGAAAAGCACGAGAATTGTTTCCCGATGATACCCTCGGGCAAGCCGCATAACGAGATGCTGCTGGGCGAGAATGCCTCGACCGAGGGGGCGATCGGAACATCGGGCGGCATGCTGGTGTGATATGGCCGGAGCGAGGGGCCAGCCCCTCGCGCTCCCCGGGATATTTCGAAACCGAAGAAGAACGGACTGGACAGGATCAGATGGCGGCACTGAACATCGAGAAGGGCACGTCGAAACATTCGGCCTACGATCTGCGCGATCCGCATGTCGAGGCGCAGGAGACCCATACGCTGGCGGTGGTGGTCGATAACGAGGCCGGGGTTCTGGCGCGGGTGATCGGGCTGTTTTCCGGGCGCGGCTACAACATCGAGAGCCTGACCGTGGCCGAGACCGACCATACCGGCCATGTCAGCCGGATCACCGTGGTCACCACCGGCACGCCCAGCGTGATCGAGCAGATCAAGGCACAGCTTGGCCGGATCGTGCCGGTCCACGAGGTGCACGACCTGACCGCCGACGGCGCCGCCGTGGAGCGCGAGCTGGCGCTGTTCAAGGTGTCCGGCACCGGGAACGAGCGGATCGAGGCGCTGCGGCTGGCCGAGATATTCCGCGCCAACGTGGTAGATTCGACGCTGGAAAGCTTCGTGTTCGAGATCACCGGCACCCCGCAGAAGGTCGATGCCTTTGCCGACCTGATGCGCCCCCTGGGTCTGGTCGAGATCGCCCGCACCGGCGTGGCGGCCTTGTCGCGCGGGGCGGCCTAGGCGCGTCCGTGCAGCAACCGGGGAACGCCGCGCCGGAAGACGGGTTCGAGATATTCCTTGCCGCCGCGCCGGGGCTTGAGCCGGCCCTGGCCGACGAGGCGTGCGCGGCGGGCCTTGCGCTGCCGCAGGCGGTGCCGGGCGGCGTGCTTGCCCGCGGCGACTGGCCCGACATCTGGCGCGCCAACCTGGTGCTGCGCGGGGCGGGCCGCGTGCTGGTGCGGATCGGCGCGTTCCGGGCGTTCCACCTGGCACAGCTCGACAAGCGGGCGCGGAAATTTCCCTGGGGCGATGTGCTGCGAAGCGATGTGCCGGTCAAGGTCGAGACGGTCTGCCGCGCCTCGAAGATTTATCACGCCGGCGCCGCCACCCAGCGGATCGAACGCGCCATTGCCGAAGAGCTGGGCGCACCGATCGGCGCAGGCGGCGTAACCGTCAAGGTGCGGATCGAGGACAATCTCGTCACGCTCAGCGTCGACAGCTCGGGCGAGCCACTGCACCGGCGCGGGCACAAGCAGGCGGTCGGCAAGGCGCCCCTGCGCGAGACGCTGGCGGCGCTGTTCCTGGCGCAATGCGGCTATCGCGGCACCGAGCCGGTGGTGGACCCGATGTGCGGCTCGGGCACCTTTGTCATCGAGGCGGCGGAAATCGCGGCCGGGCTGGCGCCGGGGCGGGCGCGCGGCTTCGCCTTCGAGCGGCTGGCCGGGTTCGACGCGGATGTCTGGGCGCGGATGAAGGCGGCACGGGCACCGCACGAGACGGCGCTGCGGTTCCATGGCTTCGACCGGGATGCGGGCGCGGCGCAGATGGCCGCCGCCAATGCGCACCGCGCCGGCGTGGCGGACATCGCGCATTTCGCGCGGCAGCCGATCAGCGATCTGGCCCCGCCCGAAGGGCCGCCGGGGCTGGTGATGGTCAACCCGCCCTACGGCGCGCGGATCGGCGACAAGCGGCCGCTTTTCGCCCTCTATGGCGGCCTCGGCGCGGTGCTGCGCGCGCGGTTTTCAGGCTGGCGCGTCGGGATCGTGACCAGCGATGCGGGGCTGGCAAAGGCGGCCGCCCTGCCCTTTGCGCCGCCCGGCCCGCCGGTCGCGCATGGCGGGCTGAAGGTGCGGCTATACCAGACCGGCGTGCTGGACTGAGGGGTCAGCCGCGTGCGGCCCAGCGGCGCTTCATGGCGAAGACCTTGCTGCGCTCGATCCAGTCGTATTTCGGATCCTCGGTGACCGCGTTCCAGACCAGGATGCCGCCCCCCTCGCGCCACGGATCCAGCACGATCCCCTGCTCCATCGCGGCGCCAAGCGCGCTGACGATGACGGTGGAATGCTCGATGCGGATGTTGTCGGCATTGGCGATGGCCCGGTGGAGCGACAGCGTTTGCAGACCCTCCTGCCGCAGCCGCGCCTCGAGATCGTCGGCCCAGTCCTTGCACAGCCCGCGCGGCTTGATCCCCATATTGACCTTCATGTTGTGGATCAGCGGCGGATCCTCGATCCCGTAACGCGGCGCGAGGGTGAAGAGCGGGTATTCAACCGCGATGCGGGCGACGCGGGCGGCCTCTTCGGGGTCCACATCCGGCCCCAGCGCGGCGATGGCACGGGTCAGATCGGCGATCTTGGTCTGCTCGGGCACGCCGCTGGTCGCCACGATTTCGCGCTGGTCGGCCGATGTCACCTCGGTCACCGGCGCGCTGCCGCAGGCGGCGGCGAGGGTCACGACGGCCAGGGTGCAAAACGGGCGGAAAAGACGCGGAATCGGCATGGCTCTACACGGGATCAGGGCAGGTTGACGAATGTGCTAGCGGCCCGGCCGGCCGCTGTCGAGGGCAAAGACGGCCGGTGCGGCGGGGCGATGCCGCGCCGGTTCGGGCAGCGCGCCGCAAAAGTTTCGTGAAACAATCGCAAACCCGGCGTAAAATCACATCGCCCTCTCGCCCTCTTCCTCGACCGTGGCGACGCGGCTGCCGGATTTGTTGGTGGTCACCACGCCCAGCGATTTTAGCTTGCGGTGCAGGGCGCTACGCTCCATTCCGACAAAGCTGGCGGTGCGGCTGATATTGCCGCCGAACCGGTTGATCTGGGTCAGCAGGTATTCGCGTTCGAACAATTCGCGCGCCTCGCGCAGGGGCAGCGTGGCCAGCGACCCGGACAGCACCACCTTGCCTTCTTCCTGTCCCTGCGGCTCGCTCTGGGGCAGTTCGGCGGCGCCGATCGGCCCGGTCCCCTCGCCCAGAATCAGCACCCGCTCGATCACGTTCTTGAGCTGGCGCACATTGCCCGGCCAGATCATCGTCTGCAAAAGCGCCACCGCCTCGTCCGACAGATCGCGCAGCGGCAGACCCTGGCCCTTGTTGAAGGCGGCGATGAAATGCCCGGCCAGCACCGGAATATCCTCGCGCCGGTCCTCCAGCGAGGGCACGGCAATCGGCACCACGTTCAGCCGGTGAAACAGCTCCTGCCGGAAGGTGCCGGCGTCGATCTCGTGTTGCAGATCGCGGTTGGTGGAGGAGATCACGCGCAGATCCACGCGCACCTTGTCGTTGCCGCCGACCCGCTGGAACGCCTGTTCGACCAGCACCCGCAGGATCTTCGACTGGGTACCGAGCGGCATGTCCGCCACCTCGTCGAAATAGAGAACCCCGCCATGCGCCTGCTCCAGCAGGCCCGGCTCGACGCCGCGGTCCGCACCCTCGCGGCCGAACAGCACCTCTTCCATGCGCTCGGGCTCTATCGAGGCGCAGTTGACGGTGATGAACGGCGCCGAGGCACGGTTCGAATTGGCGTGAATGTACCGCGCGGCGACCTCCTTGCCGCAGCCCGCGGGGCCAGTCAGCATCACCCGACCGTTGGACTTGGTCACCTTGTCCAGGTTGTTTTTCAATGTCTTGAAAGACGAACTTGATCCGATCATCTCGGTCGGGCCCTCGTCGCGGCGCTTCAGCTCGGTATTCTCGCGGCGCAGGCGGCTTGTCTCCATGGCGCGGCCGATCACCACCATCAGCTGGTCGATGTTGAACGGCTTCTCGATGAAATCGTAGGCGCCCTGCTTGATCGCGGCCACCGCGATCTCGATATTGCCGTGGCCCGAAATGATGACGATCGGGATGCCCGGATTGTCGCGCTTGACGGTCTTGAGAATGTCGATCCCGTCCATCCGGCTGTCCTTCAGCCAGATGTCGAGCACCATCAGCGCCGGGGGCTCGGTGTTGATCGCGGCCATGCAATCGTCGGAATTCGCGGCCAGCCGCGTGGCATAGCCTTCATCCTCCAGAATGTCCGAAATCAACTCGCGGATGTCGCGCTCGTCGTCGACGATCAGAATATCGCTCATGACTGCTTCCTCATATGGCCAATTCAGGTTCTTGTGGGGCGGATGTGCGCGGGACCAGCGGCAGACGGATCTCGGCCCGCGCCCCGCGATGCGCGCCGTGGGTGAACGGATCGGCATCGGTCAGCACGAGCGTGCCGCCATGTTCCTCGATGATCTTCTTGACGATCGACAGGCCCAGCCCGGTGCCCTTTTCGCGGGTCGTGACATAGGGCTCGAACAGGCGCGAGCGGTCGGGCGGCAGGCCGATGCCGTTATCCTCGATGGTGATCGAGGCGCCGGCGGGATCGACCGTCATGGCCACGCGCACCTCTCCGGGATAGTTTGGATCGTTCGACTTTTCTCGATGGCTTTCAACAGCTTCCCCGGCGTTCTTGATGAGGTTTGTCAAGGCCTGTCCGATCATCGTGCCGTCGATGTCGGCGATCACCTCGTCCTGCGGCAGGTCGGCGGTGACGGTCACGTTCTCCTGCTGGGCGTCTTCCTGAAGCAGCACGGCATCGCGCACGAGCCGGGCAAGATCCTGGACCTTGCGCTCGGGGTCGGGCATCCGCGCGAACTTGGAAAACTCGTCGACGATACGGCGCAGATCGCCAGTCTGGCGGATGATCACCTCGGTCATCTGCGCCAGCCGCTCGGGGTCGTCCACCTCGCGGCCGAACTTGCGCTGGATGCGTTCGGCCGACAGCTGGATCGGGGTCAGCGGGTTCTTGATCTCGTGCGCGATGCGGCGCGCGACGTCGCCCCAGGCGGCCATGCGCTGCGCGCTGACAAGGTCGGTGACATCGTCGAAGGCCACGACGAACCCTTCAAGCTTGCCGTCCTCGGCGCGGCGGGTCGACATGCGCACCAGCAGGTTTTCCATCTTGCCGCTGCGCAACAGCTTGATCTCTTCCTGCACCTGCTCGGACAGCCCGAAGCGCAGCCGTTCCAGAAGCGGGCCGAATTCCGGCACCATCTCGGCCAGCAGGCCCGAATGCACGTCCGGATCCAGCCGCAGAAGCTGTGCGCCCGAGCGGTTGACGAAGCTCACCTGCCCGGCCTCGTCCAGCCCCATCACCCCCGCCGTGATCGAGGACAGCACCGAATCGAACAGCCGCCGGCGGCGTTCGATCTGCGCGTTGGTGTCCAGCATCGTGTCGCGCTGCGCCTTGAGCTGGCGGGTCATCTGGTTGAAGATCCGTCCCAGCATCGCGATCTCGTCGTCGCCCTGTTCCTCGCGCAGCTGCACGTCCAGATCGCCCGCGCCGACCCGCTGCGCCGCGCCGGCCAGCCGGCCCACGGGCCGCGACAGGCGTTCGGCGAACCACAGGCCCAGCCAGATCGCCGCCAGCACCAGGATCACCGCAAAGCCCAGATACAGCAGCCCGAATTCGAACACGATGCGGCCGCGCTCGCTTTCGAGTTGGGAGTAGAGGTTCACGGTCGCCTGCGTGTCGTCCAGCAGGTTCAGGATCTCGCCGTCCACTTCGCGCGAGACGTAGAGGAAGCGGTCGACATACTCGTCCAGCGCCACGACGGCGCGAAATTCGTTGACGTCCCAATCCTCGATCACCACGGTCTCGCCGGTCAGGGCGCGCTCGATCATCGCGGGGTCGGGTTCCTCGAAATCGAACAGGTAGCTGCGCTCGCCGCGGGCCCGGATCTCGCCCGCGCCGTTGATCACGAAAGCCTCGCGCAGGCCGCGCTGGATCTGCGACTGGCCCTGGGTCAGAAGCTGCCGCAACTGCCCGTCCGAGACGAGGAACACCGCGCGCTTGGCGGAATCGAGATACTCGGCCAGCGCCTCGGCATCCTGGGTCAGATCGCGGCGATGCTCGTCCTCGTAGGCCTCGGCCGCGTTCAGCGATGCGCCCAGAACCGTGCGCACCCGGTCGGAAAACCAGCCTTCCAGCCCGAAATTGACGGTGATCGCGGCGAAGACGGCCACCAGCACGGCGGGTGCCAGCGCCACGATGGCGAAGACGCCGGTCAGCCGCAGGTGCAGCCGCGAGCCGGCCGATTGCGCGCGCCGCGCCGCGATCATCGCCGCCACGCGCTGCAACACCAGCGCGGCGACGACCATCACGTAGACGAGGTCCGACAACAGCACCAGGCGCAGCGACAACGACGTCGCGCCCTGGTCCAGCGGGCCCAGCACGGCAAAGGTCGCAGCCGCCAGCACGGGCCCCAGAATGACCAGACCAAGCGTGGCCGCATTCTGCACCCTGCGTTTCCTGCGTAGCCTGCTCAGCCCGTCCCAACTGAGATTCCGCCCGGCGACAAGCACGAGACTCACCTCACTATCCAGCCACGCGATGGTGGCGCTACCGCAATATCTGGTGGTCTGTTCTGCCGCTGCGGCGGCAATGCCACTCTTATGTTGCGCTTTTACATCAACTTGCGGCGGCGTGTCACCTGAATATCGAGGTCGGTGATCTTTTTTCTGAGCGTATTGCGGTTGATGCCCAGCAGATCGGCGCATTTCGCCTGGTTTCCGCCGGTTGCATCAAGCGCGATTTCTATAAGCGGTACTTCAACTTCGCGCAGAATCCTCATGTGAAGTCCGGGCGGCGGCAGCGCGCCGTCATGCTGGTCGAAATAGCGCCGCAGATGGCGCGCGACCGAGCCGGAAAGCCTGTCGTCGCCGCCATGCGCCTGTCCCGGCCCCTGTTTGCGCCCCTGCGCCTGGCCCTGGCTGGTCGCGGGGTGGCGGCCCAGCACCCGGGCAATCTCGGCGCGGCCGATCTCGGGGTCCGAGCCGGTGACCAACAGGCTGCGCAGGGTAGTTTCCAGCTGCCGCACGTTGCCCGGCCACGAATAGGCACACAGTGCGTCCATCGCCCCTTGCGACAACTGGCGGCGCGTCAGGCCCGCTCGTTCAGCGACATCAAGAAAATGCTCCGCAAGCAAGGGGATGTCGCCCGTTCTTGATGTCAGTGGCGGCACCTCGACGATCACCCCGGCCAGCCGGAAATACAGATCGCGCCGGAACGCCCCGTCGTCCAGCAGGATTGCCGGGTCGGTCTGGCCGGTGGCGATGACGCGCATGCGCCCGGCGGGCAGCGCATCGAGCAGGCGCACCAGCCGCGCCTGCGCGGCGGCGTCCAGATCGCCGGCCTCCTCCAGCGCCAGCGTGCCGCCGCCGGCCTCTGCTCGCGCCCGCAGCGCGGCCGCCGCGGCGTCGCTGCCCAGGTCGGCCGCACCCGCCTCGATGAATGCGGCGCCGCGGTTGTCCGAGTAATCGTGCAGCACCCGCGCGACCAGCGACTTTCCGGTGCCCGATTCGCCCAGTACCAGAACCGGCAGATCGGCGTTCAGCACCCGTGCCACCAGCCGGTACAGCGTCTGCATCGCCGGGCTGCGCCCGACCAGCGGCAGATCCTCCGTCGGCGGCGCCGCGCAATCCGCCGCGCCGCGCCCCGGCCGGGCAAGCGCGCGCGACACCCGGCGCAGCAGGTCGGGCAGGTCGAACGGCTTGGGCAGGTAGTCGTAGGCGCCGTGTTCCTCGGCGCGGATCGCCGTCATGATGGTGTTCTGCGCCGAGATCACGATCACCGGCAGATCGGGGCGCGCGGCGGCGATGCGCGGCATCGCCTCCAGCCCGTTTCCGTCCGGCATCACCACATCCGTGATCACCAGATCGCCCAGCCCTTCCTCCACCCAGCGCAGCAGGGTCGCCATCGAACCGGCGGCATGCACCTTGCAGCCCGCGCGGGTCAGCGCCTGGCTCAGCACGGTGCGGATCGTGCGGTCATCGTCGGCGATCAGGACCGTGCCGTCCATCTAGCTCCCTTCCATGGCGCCCGCGCCGTCCTCGCCCGAGGCGACCGGCAGCGACAGCCGGAATACCGTGCGGCCGGGGGCCGAGTCCACGGCGATCCAGCCGCCATGCGCGCCGACGATCTTGCCGACCAGCGCCAGGCCCAGCCCGGTGCCGTTCTCGCGCCCGGACACGAACGGATCGAAGATCCCGGCTTGCAGGTCGGGCGGAATGCCGGGGCCGTCATCGACGATTTCCAGCTGAAGCGGCAGATGCCGCCCCGCCCCTTCCGGCCCGCGCAGCCGCAGCCCCGCGTCGTAGAAGCTGCGGATACGGATCGTGCCGCCCTCGGGGCCGGCGGCCTCGGCCGCGTTGCGCAGCAGGTTGAGCAGCACCTGCAACATCTGGTCGGCATCGACACGGGCCGGCGGCAGCGACGGGTCGTATTCGGGCAAAAGGCGCATATGGGCGGCAAAACCCACGCTGGCCGAAGCGCGCGCGCGGTCGGCCAGATCGTGGATGTTCACCGCGCGGGTCCGGGGCGGCCGCAGGTCGCCGAACTGCTCGAGCTGGTCCAGCAGCGCCACGATGCGGCGGCTTTCGGCAACGATCAGGTCGGTCAGCTCGCGGTCGCCGCCGTCCAGCGACATCGACAGCAATTGCGCCGCCCCGGTGATCCCGGCGAGCGGGTTCTTGATCTCGTGCGACATCATCGCGGCCATGCCGATCGCCGAGCGCGCCGCCGCGCTGGCCGCGTGCGCGCGGCCCACCAGATCGGCGATCTGGCGCGGTGCGATCAGCAGCAGGACATGGCCCGGCGCGCCCGCCAGCGGTGCCGCCCGGATATCACAGCGCACCGGCGGCGCGGCGGCGCCCGTCACCCGCGCATCGGTGATGAAGACCGGCGCCTCGTCGGCGCGGACCCGGTCCAGCGTTTCGGCCAGCGGCGTATCCGCGCGCAGCCGGCTGCCCAGCGACGCGCCCGCCAGCGCGCGGGCCGAAGCGTTCAGGAACTGCTCGGCCGGCGGGTTGGCATCGGCGATGCGCCCGGCCGCATCCACCACCAGCGCCGGCACCGGAAGCGACGCCCAGATCGCCCCATACGCGGCGCTCATGCCGCCGCCGCCTGCCCCGAGGCCGCCGCCAGCGCGTCCGGAAGCAGGCGCAGCACGCTGGCCGGCGCCGCCGTCAGCACCTCGCGGCGCAGCGCCGGGGCGGTACCGGCCCGGTCCATGTACCAGCCCAGATGCTTGCGGATCACCCGCGCGCCCAGCACCGCGCCGTAGAAGGCCAGCGTTTCCTCGTAATGCTCGGCGGCCATCTCGGCATAGGCGGCACCATGCGGAACGCGCGGCGGCGGGGTGCCCGCGATCTCGGCCGCGATCTGCGCCAGCAGCCAGGGCCGCCCCTGCACGCCGCGTCCGATCATCACACCCTGCGCCCCCGACAGCGCCAGCGCGCGGCGCGCATCGGCCGCCCCGCAAATGTCGCCATTGGCGATGACCGGGATCGACACGGCGTCTGTCACCGCGCGGATCGCGGCCCAGTCGGCGCTTCCCTTGTAGAACTGGCAGCGGGTGCGGCCGTGGATCGTGACCATCCGCACGCCCGCCGCTTCGGCGCGCCGCGCGATCGGGGCCGCGTTCAGCAGCGCGTCGTCCCAGCCCAGCCGCGTCTTGAGCGTGACCGGCACCGACACCGCGCCCACCACCGCCTCGATCAGCCGCAGGGCGTGGTCCGGCTCGCGCATCAGGGCGGACCCGGACAGCCCGTTCGTGACCTTGCGCGCCGGGCAGCCCATGTTGATGTCGATGATCCGCGCGCCGTTCGCCTCGACCATGCGCGCCGCCTCGGCCATCCAGTGCGCATCGCGCCCGGCAAGCTGCACGGCGGTGCGCGCCTCTTCCATGCCAAGCTCGGCGCGTTCGCGCATGCCCGGCTTGGCCTGCACCATCTCCTGGCTGGCGACCATTTCCGACACCACCAGCCCCGCGCCGAATCGCGCGACCAGCCGGCGGAACGGCAGGTCGGTGATCCCGGCCATGGGGGCCAGCAGGACCGGCGGATCGGGCGGGAACGGGGCCGCTGGGGATGTCATGGGCGGGTCGGATCGTCTTTGGTGGATGCGCCCCCAGACCTACAGCGCGGCGCGCGCGAACTCAATCGCCGCGCGCCGCCGCGCATTGTCACCGCCGCCGCGGCGCACTAGACAGCCGCCCAGGACACCGCAGCACCAAGAGCCCCGCATACGCGTGACAGACACCGCCGCCATCATCGTCGCCGCCGGGCTTGGAACCCGCGCCGGCGGGCGCGTCGCCAAGCAATGGCAGATGCTTGCCGGCCGGCCGGTGCTGGACCGGACGCTGGACGTGTTCCGCGCCGCGCCCGGCATGGGCCGGATCGTGCTGGTGCTGCACCCGCAGGACATGCACCGCGCGGCGGATTACCCGGATGTGCAGGCCGTGGCCGGCGGGGACACCCGCGCCGCCTCGGTGCGTTCCGGGCTGGCCGCGCTGGCGGCAGGCGGCGCGGGCCGGGTGCTGATCCACGACGCGGCGCGTCCGCTGGTCAGCCAGCGCATCATCGCCGATGTCTGCGCCGCGCTGGACCATGCCAGGGGCGCGGCCCCGGCGCTGGAGGTGACGGATGCGCTGTGGTGCGGCGCCGACGGCACCGTGACCGGGATGCAGGACCGCACCGGCCTTTACCGCGCGCAGACCCCGCAGGGGTTCGATCTGCGCGCGATCCTGGCCGCGCACGAGGCGTCCGAGGGCGCGCCGCTCGACGATGTCGAGGTCGCCCGCGCCGCGGGGATCGAGGTGGTGATGGTGCCGGGCGAGGAACGCAATCTGAAACTGACCCGCGCCGAGGATTTCGCGCGGGCCGAGGCGATGCTGGGGGCGAAGATGGGCATACGGGTTGGGAGCGGCTTTGACGTGCATGCCTTCGGGCCGGGCGACGGCGTGATCCTGTGCGGCGTCGAGATCGCGCATGAGCGCGGCCTGTCGGGCCATTCGGATGCCGATGTCGGGATGCACGCGCTGACCGATGCTATCTACGGCGCGCTGGGCCTGGGCGATATCGGCCGGCATTTCCCCCCGTCCGAGGCGCAGTGGAAGGGCGCGGACAGCGCCGTCTTCCTGCGCCACGCGGCCCGCATGGCAGCCGAACGCGGCTACGCCATCGGCAACGTGGATGTCACGCTGATCTGCGAGCGGCCCAAGATCGGGGCCCATGCGGCGGCCATGGCCGCGCGGCTGGCCGAGATCATGGGAATCGCGCCGGACCGCGTATCGGTCAAGGCCACGACGACCGAAAAGCTGGGCTTTGCCGGGCGCGAGGAAGGCATCGCCGCCATGGCCACCGCGCTCTTGACGGGGGCGGCATGAGCCGCGCTTTCGCCACCTTCTTCGGCATCGGCCTGCTGCCCTGGGCGCCGGGCACCTGGGGCAGCGCCGCGGCGATCCCGGTCGCCTGGCTGCTGCATTGGCTGGGGGGCTTCCCGCTGCTGGCGGCTGCGACGCTGGCGGTGTTCGCGCTTGGCTGGTGGGCGACGGCCGAGGCGACGCGCGGCAAGGCCGACCACGACCCCTCCGAGATCGTGATCGACGAGGTGGCGGGGGTCTGGATCGCGCTCTGGCCGCTGTCGGCGGGGCTGTGGCATGCGGGCGTGGATCCCTGGGTGTTCCCCTGGCCGGGCTGGATCGGGGCCTTCGTGTTCTTCCGCGCCTTCGACATCCTGAAACCCGGCCCGGTAGGCTGGGCCGACCGGCGCGGCGACGCGCTGGGGGTGATGCTGGACGACGTGATCGCGGGGGTGTTCGCGGCGCTGGTGGTGGCGGCTGGCGCAGCGCTGGCGCACGGGGTGCTGGGCGCATGACCAGCAGCGCGGAAACGCTGCTGGCGCGGGCGAAGGCGCAGGGCGCGCTGATCGCCACCGCCGAAAGCTGCACCGGCGGGCTGGTCGCCGGCGCGATCACCGAGGTCGCGGGATCGTCCGAGATCTTCGACCGGGGCTTCGTGACCTATTCCAACGCCGCAAAGATGGCGATGCTGGGGGTGCGCCAGTCCACGCTGGACGCCCACGGCGCGGTCAGCGAGGCGGTGGCGCGCGAGATGGCGGCGGGCGCGCTTGCCGCGTCGGAGGCCACGCTCGCGGTGTCGGTCACGGGCATTGCCGGGCCGGGCGGGTCGGACCACAAGCCCGAGGGGCGGGTCTGTTTCGGCGTCGCGCAGGCCGGACATGCGGTGCGGACCTGGCAGATGGATTTCGGCGCGCTGGGGCGCGGCGCGGTGCGGCAGGCCAGCGTGGACTACGCGCTGGACTTGCTGCTGGCCGCGCTGAAGGATTGAGGCGCGCCGAGCGGGGCCGGCCGGCTCAGCCCGCTGCCAGCACCCTGCACAGCGCGCCGATATCGGGCGCGTCGCCGCCCGCCGCCGCCTGCCACAGCCGCTCTGCCGCCGCGTCGCCCAGAAGGGCCGCCGCCTTGGCGCGCAGCTTGGCCGCACGCTCGGCCAGCGGCATCGGCGCGGCGAGGTCGTGCGCCGCCTCGTGCCGCTTGCCGCCCGCGATGACGGCGACGCGCGCGGCGGTGTCCGAAAGGCTGTTGTCGCCGGTGACCGTCACCCGATCCCTGAGGGCCACGAGATCCGGCGCGGTGCAGGTGGCATCGGTGAACGTGCTCAGCCGGGCGGTGTCGATCCCCGCCAGCGCCATCGCGGCGGTCAGCTTCAGGCTGAACTTCGCCTCCAGCCCGGTAGCGGGCGCGGCGATGTCGCAGACCGCCAGCCAGCGCGGATGCACCGCGACCTCCACCCGTTCGACCGTGCCGGCATCGGGGCCGGGCGCAAGGCGCGCCAGAGCCTCCAGCATGGCATGGGTGCCGTGACAGCAGGCGTGGAACTTGTGGCTGACATCCTCGATCAGCCAGTCGGTGCCAAGGCCCTCAAGCGCGTCCTCGCGCATCTCGGCGGCATGGGTCGGCCCGAAGCCCTGCGCGCACTCGATCCCGTCGGGGCGCGAGACGAACCCGGCCGCCGCCAGCACGGCAACCTCGACCCCAAGGGCCGCGGCACAGCCCGCGTGATACGGCTTGCCCATCGTGCCGAACTGCGATTTCAGCCCCGCCGCGCGGGTCGCGGCCAGCCCCAGCGCATGGGCCATGCGCGCGGCATCCAGACCCATCAGCCGCCCCGCCGCCGCCGCGCCGAACGTGCCGGCGGTGGCGGTCTGGTGAAACCCCGCCTCGTAATGCGCGCGGCCCAGCCAGACGCCAAGCCGCACCGACAGCTCGGCCCCGATAGCGCAGGCATCGAGGAATTCGCCGCCATCCGCGCCCAGATGTTCCGCCGCCGCCAGCGCGGCGGGCAGGATCGCGACGGAAGGATGGCCGATATGCGCGAAATGCGTGTCGTCGTAATCGAGCGCATGGCTCGCCGTGCCGTTGGCCAGCGCCGCCGCCCGCATCGGAACCCGGCCCGCGCCGCCGACCAGCGTGGCCTGCCCGGCCCCGCCCTCGGCCAGCACCATATCCCGCACGATGCGCGCCACCGGCTCGTCCCGCCCGGCGATGGCACAGGCCGCCCAATCCGCCAGCGACAGCCGCAGCATGGCCCGCGCGCCCGCGCCGGGCACCCCGTCCGCCGCGAATTGCGCCAGCCTTCCCGTCAGATCGTCCGTCACCGCCGCGCCTCCTGCCGCCTTGCGCGAAACCCTAGCGCCGCGCGGTCCGCCGCGCCAGAGCGCCCGCTCACCCGTAAAGCGCAGCCGCGCGCGATTCGAAGGCCGACACGATCCGCTGCATCGCCTGGTTGAACACCAGCCCGATGGCGCGTTGCAGCACCACGTTGCGAAACTCGAAATCGACGTGGAACGACACCTCGCTCGCCCCATCGGCCAGATCCGCAAATCGCCACACCGACTTGAGGTATTTGAAAGGCCCGTCAATGTATTCCGTGACGATCTTCATGTCGGTTTCGTGCAATTCCACCCGGCTGCCAAAGCGTTCGCGGAACACCTTGAACGAGATCACGAGGTCCGCGATCATCAGCTTGCCGTAATCTTCCGGCTCCAGCTTGCGCACCCGTGCGGCGGCGCACCAGGGCAGGAATTCGGGATAGCGCTCGACATCGGCGACAAGATCGTACATCTGCCGCGCCGTGTAGGGCAGCCGCTTGGTCTGCGAATGGGTGGTCATAGGTGGGGCGCGTTTCGTTTTGCCATGCTCGGCTCTTCTCGTATGGTCGGGGCGGGGAAAATCCAAGGGGGCGACATGTCTCAGCCGGAATACGTAATCGACCAGATGATCTCGGCCAAGTCGATCGCGGCGCGGATCGAGGCGCTGGCGCGCGAGATTCGCACCGCTTTCGCCGGGACGGAAAAGCTGGTGGTCGTGGGGCTTCTGCGCGGCTCGTTCGTGTTCATCGCCGATCTGGTGCGCGAGCTGGACCTGCCGGTGGAGGTCGATTTCCTCGAGGCGTCGTCCTACGGCGAGGCGATGGAATCGAGCCGCGAGGTGCGCATCCTCAAGGATCTGCGCGGCCAGATCGCCGGGCGCGACGTGCTGCTGGTCGAGGATATCGTCGATACCGGCTTTACCCTCGATCACGTCGTGAAGCTGCTGCAAAGCCGAAACCCCAAGCGGCTGGAGACGATCGCCCTGCTCGACAAGCCCACCCGCCGGGAGGTGGACGTCAAGGCGACCTGGACGGGGTTCGAGATTCCGGACGAATTCGTGGTCGGCTACGGCATCGACTATGGCCAGCGCGACCGCAACCTGCCCTATATCGGCAAGGTCCGGTTCACCGAACCGGCCGCCGGCTGACGGGCCCGGACCGGAAAGGCAGGGAAGGATGAACCCGCGCTGGTTCCTGCGGATGAAACGCTGGGCGACGAACCCGCCCTCCTGGGGGCAGGTGAAGTTCGTGCTCGCGATCCTCGCGGTCTGCCTTGCGCTTTATGCGGTCGAGCGGGTCTGGGGCTGGCCCGACTGGCTGACCCCCAACCGGCTAAGCGCGCCGGGCCGGGTCACGAGATAGGCGCGCGCAGGCAGGGGGTGCGCTTCAGGCGGCGGACCGCGCGCGGCGGGCAACCCGCGAAATGGTGAATGGAATTCTGTTCGGGGTTTGTTAACGTGATTCGTGCAAGCATGTTGACAGGGAGACACCATATGCACCTCACGCGCAGCACGATCCTGGGGCTGGCCGCCGCCACCCTTGCCGCCGGCACGGTCTTTGCCGCCAGCCACGCCAATGTGGACGGCGCGATCAAGGCACGGCAGGGCCACATGGATCTCTACGCCTTCAATCTCGGGCTTCTTGGCAACATGGCCAAGGGCGAGGTCGAGTATGACGCCGCCGCCGCGCAATCGGCCGCCGACAGCCTTGCCGCGCTCGCCGTCCTGGACCAGAGCCGGTACTGGCCCATGGGTTCCAGCACGGCGGACAGCGACAAGACCCGCGCGCTACCCGATATCTGGAAGGACGGCTCCGATATCGGCGACAAGGCCAAGGCGCTGGTCGACGCGACCACGGCGATGTCCGCGAACGCATCGTCGCTGGACGGGGTGCGCGCCGGGATGAACGCGCTGGGCGGGGCCTGCGGTGCCTGCCACAAGGCATATCGCCAGCCGGAATAATCCGCGAAATCACTGCAAGGGAAAGGCAGCCATCATGCGCCGGATCATCGGATTCCTGGCCATCCTTGCCGTGCTGGGCGCGGCGGCATTCTGGTGGGTGACGCGGCCCGTCACAGCCGATGCCGCCGTGCTGGCCGGGATCGAGCCGGACCTTGCCCGCGGCGAACAGGTGTTCCATGCCGGCGGCTGCGCCGGCTGCCACGCCGCCAAGGGGGCGGAGGGCGAGGATCGGATGATCCTGTCCGGCGGGCGGGCCTTTCCCAGCGATTTCGGCACCTTCCACGCGCCGAACATCAGCCCCCACCCCGAGGCGGGGATCGGCGGCTGGTCGGCGCTCGATCTCTACAACGCGATGCATCACGGCGTGTCGCCGGACGGCGCGCATTACTATCCCGCCTTCCCCTATGGCAGCTACGTGCGCGCCGCGCCCGAGGATATCGTGTCGCTGTACGCCTTCCTGCTGACCCTGCCGCAAAGCGGCACGGAGAACATGCCGCACGATGTCGGCTTTCCGTTCAACATCCGCCGCGCGCTGGGCGGCTGGAAATTCCTGTATCTCGCGGATGGCTGGCAGGTCGGCGGCGATCTGACCGAGGCGCAGACGCGCGGCCGCTACCTGGCCGAGGCGCTGGGCCATTGCGGCGAATGCCACACGCCGCGCGGCCCGCTGGGCGGTCTGCAGGCGGGCAAGTGGCTGGCCGGCGCCCCCAATCCCAGCGGCGAGGGCACGATCCCCAACATCACGCCCGCCAAGCTGGACTGGTCCGAAAGCGACCTGGCGGCCTATTTCAGCTCGGGCTTCACGCCGGAATTCGACACGGCGGGCGGCCACATGGTCGAGGTGATCGAAAGCCTGTCGCGCCTTTCGGACGCGGACCGCGCGGCCCTCGCGGCCTATCTCAAGGCGGTTCCGCCGGTGGAATGAGGCAGGCGGAACCCGCCGGCGCGCCGCCCGGCGCGTGGTAGGCCCGGAGGGACTCGAACCCCCAACCAAAGCGTTATGAGCGCTCTGCTCTAACCAATTGAGCTACAGGCCCGTGCGCGTTGGCGCTTAAGCAGGTTGCCCGCGCGGGTCAAGCCCGGCCGTCACCGCCTGCGTTGAAACGGGCCGGGAAGCGGCGCACCTTCCCGCCTTTCTGCCTCGACATCGACGGTGCACAGATAGGAGGTGAGACGACATGATGTCTGACCAAAACGGGTATGGCATTCCTCGTCGCTCACCCCCATCGGCAGCAGGTAGACATCGCCGGGAAACCAGTCGGCCGGCGTTGCCAGACCCAAACTGTCCTGTGCCTGCAAGGCGTGAATGATGCGCAGCGTTTCCTCGGTATTGCGGCCCATGAACATCGGGTATTCCTGGATCGCGCGGATCCGCAGCGCCGGATCGAGGACAAAGGTCTTGCGGATCGGCATCTCTCCCGAGGCCTTGCTGTGCAGCATCCCGAAACTGCGCGACAATTTCCCGCCCGGATCCTCGGCGCAGGGAAAGAACACCTTCACGCCGAAGATCCGCTCGATATCGTCTTGCCAGTCGCGCTGCGCGTCCAGCGTGGACGCGGTCAGCCCGATCGCCTTCACGTTGTGTTTCGTGAATTCGTCGGCACACGCCGCGAGCGATGCCATTTCGGTCGTGCATACCGGCGTGCGCGCGCCCGGATAGCTGAACAGCACGGTCCACGATCCTTCGGCCCAATCGAACAGCCGGATCGGGCCATGAGTCGTCTGGGCCGTGAAATCGGGAAACAGATCGCCGATCTGCGGTTGCCACACAACCCGGCGTGAATAGCCGCCGGGAATGGAAACAGTAATGGAAGTAGTGCCCGATTCCGGCTTTTTCCGCCGAAACAAACTCGCTTTCATGTTCATGGTGAGTGCCTGCAGAGAGTGGTTTTTTCTTTGTTATGATCCTATCGAAGTAGCAACTTTGCGGTAGATCAAACTTCCACGCTTCAACCTGAGGTATTTCGCGTTCCATTGTTTCTTGTTTGCCACTCAGACTGTCACCCTCCGCGCTTATGCCGGCGAGGGCTTTCCCGGCTGCCCATCGAGCGCCCCAGCCCTGCCCGATGGACTCGGACCCGATGCTGGTCTATCGCGGGCGCGACGTGGCAGCCGGGGGCCGGACGATGGAAAAGAACGCGATCACCTATGCCGATTCGGGCGTGGATATCGACGCGGGCAATGCGCTGGTGAAACGGATCGGCCCCGCCGCACGCGCCACGGCACGCCCCGGCACGATGGCCGGGCTTGGCGGCTTCGGCGCGCTGTTCGACCCCAGGGCGGCCGGCTTTGACGACCCCATCCTGGTGGCCGCGACCGACGGGGTGGGCACCAAGCTCAGGATCGCGATCGACACCGGGCTGGTCGACACGATCGGCATCGACCTGGTGGCGATGTGCGTCAACGACCTTGTCTGCCAGGGCGCGGAGCCATTGTTCTTTCTCGACTATTTCGCCACCGGCAAGCTGGACGTGGACGAGGCGACCCGCATCGTCGAGGGCATCGCGGCCGGCTGCAAGGCGGCGGGCTGCGCGCTGATCGGCGGCGAGACGGCGGAAATGCCGGGCATGTACGGCGCCGGCGATTTCGACCTGGCCGGGTTCGCCGTGGGCGCGATGGAACGCGGCACCGCGCTGCCCGCCGGGGTTGCCGAGGGCGACGTGCTGCTGGGCCTCGCCTCGGACGGGGTGCATTCGAACGGCTATTCGCTGGTGCGCGGCATCGTGGCGGGGGCGGGCCTTGCCTGGGACGACGACACGCCGTTCGGGGCCGACACGCTGGGCGAGGCGCTGCTGGCGCCGACGCGGATCTACGTGCGCCCGGCGCTGGCGGCGATCCGGGCGGGCGGTGTGCACGGGCTGGCGCATATCACCGGCGGAGGGCTGACCGAGAACCTGCCGCGCTTCCTGCCCGAGGGGCTGGGCGCGGCGGTCGACCTGGGCGCATGGGCGCTGCCACCGGTCTTCCGCTGGCTGGCCGAGGCCGGGGGATTGGACGCGGCAGAGCTGCTCAAGACCTTCAATGCGGGGATCGGGATGGTTCTGGCCGTGGACCAGGCCCGCGCCGACGCGCTGGCCGCGCTGCTGGCGCAGGCGGGCGAGCGGGTGGTGCGGCTGGGCCGTGTCGAGGCCGGTAGCGGCGTGCGGTATTCCGGCGCGCTGCGGTGACGGGCGGCGACGTGCGGCCCTGCCCCGCCCCATGGTGAAACGCACCGCGATCCTGATTTCCGGCAGCGGCAGCAACATGGTGCGGCTGGTCCGGGACATGACCGGCGACCACCCGGCGCGCCCGGTGCTGGTGCTGTCGAACGTCCCCGGCGCGGGCGGGCTGGCGAAAGCCGAAGCCTTGGGCGTGCCCACCGCCGTGGTCGATCACCGCCCCTTCGGCACCGACCGCGCGGCGTTCGAGGCCGCCTTGCGCGCAAAGCTGGACGCGGCGCGCCCGGACATCATCTGCCTTGCCGGCTTCATGCGGATCCTGACGGCGGAGTTCATCGCGGCCCATGCGGGGCGGATGCTGAACATCCACCCATCGCTACTGCCGAAATATCGCGGCCTGAACACCCATGCACGCGCGCTGGAGGCGGGCGACGCGCAACATGGCTGCACCGTGCATGAGGTGACGGCAGAGCTGGACGGCGGCAAGATCCTGGGTCAGGCGCGGGTGCCCGTCCTGCCCGGCGACGACGCGGCGGCGCTGGCGGCACGAGTGCAGGCGGCGGAGCACCGGCTGTATCCGGCGGTGCTGCGCCGGTTCTCGGCGGGCGACCGCAGGCCGCTCAATATCGGCTAGGGCATGCCGCGTTCGATTGAATTCAGCCGCCGGGGCGAACGCGCCGTTCTTCGAAAACGCGGCCGCGCCCCGGCGGCTGCCTGCCTCAATCCGAATGACCGCGACACGCCCCATGCGGGCCGGGCCGCGCATATGGGCGCACGCAGCCCCTTTTCATCGCCCGCGAAACTCAATATCACACAACAGGTTGCACGCGGCACGATGGTCAGACAGGTCGAAATCCGGACAGCATGATAACGATTACCACCACCGAGGCGCTGCAGGACTTCTGCGACCGTGCCGCCCAGGCCCCCTATGTCACGATCGACACCGAGTTCCTGCGCGAGCGGACATATTACTCCAAGCTCTGCCTCGTGCAGATGGCGATCCCCGGCGAGGCCGAGGAGAACGCGGTGCTGGTCGATCCGCTGGCGGGCGATCTGTCGCTGGATCCGCTTTATGCGCTGATGCGCGATGCGGGAACCGTCAAGGTGTTCCATGCGGCGCGGCAGGACCTGGAGATTTTCTTCATCGAGGGCGGGGTGATCCCCGAGCCGCTGTTCGACACGCAGATCGCCGCGATGGTCTGCGGCTTTGGCGAGCAGGTGGGCTACGAGACGCTGGTGCGCAAGGTGGCGAAGGCGCCACTGGACAAGACCTCGCGCTTTACCGACTGGTCGCGCCGGCCGCTGACCGATGCGCAGAAGACCTATGCGCTGGCCGATGTCACGCATCTGCGGGTGATCTACGAATATTTGCACAAACAGCTTGAAAAGACCGGCCGCAAGGGCTGGGTCGAGGAAGAGCTGCAAATCCTGCGCGATCCTGCGACCTATGTCGTCGCTCCGGACGAGGCATGGAAGCGGATCAAGACGCGCACCCAGTCGGGCAAGTTCCTGGCGCTGGTGCGCGAGCTGGCGCGGTTCCGCGAAGGCTATGCCCAGTCGCGCAACGTGCCGCGCAGCCGGGTGTTCAAGGATGACGCGCTGCTGGAGCTGGCCTCGACCAAGCCGCAATCGCCGCAGGATCTGTCGCGCTCGCGGCTGCTTCTGCGCGAGGCGCGGCGCGGCGAGATCGCGGACGGCATCCTTGCGGCGGTGCAGGCCGGGCTGGAAACGCCGAAGGAAGACATGCCCTGCCCCGACCGCAGCCGCGAATCGCTTCAGGTGAACCCGGCGCTGGCCGACATGCTGCGGGTGCTGCTCAAGGCCAAGTCGGACGAGGCGGGCGTGGCGCAGAAACTGATCGCCACTTCGGCCGATCTCGATGCGCTGGCCGCCGGCGAACGCGGCAGCGCGGCCCTTGGGGGGTGGCGGCGCGACGTGTTCGGCGCCGATGCGCTGCGGCTGTGCGAGGGCAAGGTGGGGCTGGCGGTCAAGGGCGACAAGGTCGGCGTGATCGAGCTGTCGTAAAGCGCGTGGCGGCATTGCAGACGGCGCCTTTAGCGGTGCCCATGTTCGAGCCCTGCGCCAGGCCCGGCCGCCGGATTTTGCGTATTTTGAACGAGAAGAAGCAGCAAGGCGGCGCGGCTTGGCGGGGCTGTCAGAGACCGTAGAGGCTGCGGAACTTGTATTCCAGGTAATCCAGCAGTGGCCCCTCGTCCGGGGCGAAGCCGCAGGCATGGGCGACCGTTTCGCGCGGCGGGCGGATCCCGCCGTGGCGTTGCAGCCGCGCGCGCAGCCAGGAGGTGGCCGGGCCGGTGTCTCCGGCCGCAAGGCGCGCATCCATGTCCGGCACCCCGTCCTGCATCGCCCGGTACAGGCAGCCGGCATAGACATTGCCCAGCGTATAGGTCGGGAAATAGCCGAACAGACCGATGGACCAGTGCACATCCTGCAGGCAGCCCTGGCTGGGACGCGGCGGGCGGGCGCCGAAATCCTGCTCGAAGCGGGTATTCCACGCCTCGGGCAGATCGCGCGCCGCCAGATCGCCCGCGATCAGCGCGCGTTCCAGATCGAAGCGCAGCAGGATGTGCAGGTTGTAATGCACCTCATCCGATTCGGTGCGGATGAAACCGGGGGTGACGCGGTTGACGGCGGCGTGGAAGGCATCCGCATCCGGCGCGCCGGCATCGCCGAACAGCGCCTGCATCCGCCCGAACAGATAACCGGTGAAGGCGCGCGAGCGGCCAAGCTGGTTCTCGTAGATGCGGCTTTGGCTTTCGTGGACGCCCAGCGACACGCCCTGCCCGGCCGGGGTCAGCGCATGCGCCGGATCGATGCCCTGTTCATAGGCGGCGTGGCCGGTTTCGTGGATCGTCGAGTAGATGCAGTTGAACGGCTCTGCCGGATCGCTGCGGGTGGTGATGCGCACGTCGTCGCCCGAGCCCGAGCTGAACGGGTGCACCGCACGGTCCAGCCGGCCGCGCGTGAAATCGTAGCCGAAGCATTCGGCCAGCTCCCGCGACAGCTGCAACTGCACCGCCTCGTCGAAATGGCCGGTCAGCGGGGCGGGTTGGCGGGCCGCGCCCAGAACGGCATCGGCCAGCGCCACAAGCCGGGGGCGCAGCGCGCCGAACAGCGCCGCCAGCCCGGCACCGGTCGCGCCCGGTTCAAAGTCGTCCAGCAGCGCGTCATAGGGATCGCCGCCATCGGCGAGCGCCGCCGCTTCCTCGCGTTTCAGCGCCAGCATCTCGGAGAGGGTCGGGGCGAAGGCGTCGAAATCCTCGGTTCTTCGCGCCTCTGCCCAGATGCCCTGCGACAGGCTGGCGGTGTGCGCCAGCGCGGCGGCAAGCCGTTCGGGCACCAGCTGGGCGCGGTCATGGGCGCGGCGGATCAGCCGCAGATTGGCGCGGCCTGCCGCGTCCAGCCCTTCGGGGTCGACCTCTGCCAGCCACGCGCCGATGCGCGGATCGCAGCGCCGGGCATGCAGGATCGATTCGAGCGCCGCCGTTTCCTCGGCGCGCTGCGATGCGGCGCCGCGCGGCATCATCGTTTCCTGGTCCCAGCCCAGCCGCCCGGCGATCTGCGACAGCGCTTCGGTCTGGCGCTGGAACGCCATCAGCTCGTCGAATGCGGTCATGGTCAGCCCCTGACCGATTGCGCCAGCGGGAATTGCGCCAGGAAGCGTGCGTAGAGGATCGCCACGAACACCACCACCGCGCCCAGCTGGTGGATCAGCGCCAGCGCCACCGGGGCCGAATGCATCACCGTGACGATGCCGATTACCGCTTGCCCGAAGATCGCCGCCGCCGCCCAGGCCATCGCGCGCCGCGTCGCCATGTGGGCGCTGCGCCGCGCACGGATCCAGACATGGATGCCCAGGGCCAGCAGGATGTATCCGGCGATGCGGTGGAAGAACTGCACGGTGCCGTCATTCTCGAACAGGTTGCGCCAGGCGGGGGTGATGTCCCACATCCCCGGCGGGGTGAAGGCCCCGGCCATGAGCGGCCAGTCGGTATAGTTGCGCCCCGCGTCGATCCCGGCGACCAGCGCGCCCAGCAGGATCTGCACGAAGGCGGCGGCGGCCAGCAGCGTGCCCAGCCGCATCAGCCCCGGCTCGCGCGCGCGGCGGGCCTGCATCAGCTCGCGTTCGGGGCGGGCAAGGCGCATCCGCAGCCAGGCGATCAGCCCGAGGATCACGAAGGCAAGGCCCAGATGCGTCGCCAGCCGGTAGCTCGCCACGCTGAGCATCGTGCCCTCCAGCCCGGACGAGACCATCCACCAGCCGATGACGCCCTGAAGCCCGCCCAGCACGCCCGGCACAACGAGCCGCAGCGTCCAGCCGGGCGGGATCCGCCGGGTGGCCAGGAAGAACAGGAACCCGGCCGCCCAGACCAGCCCGATCACCCGGCCAAGCTGCCGGTGGCCCCATTCCCACCAGTAGATATACTTGAACTCCGCCAGCGTCATGTTGCTGTTCTGAAGCTGGAATTGCGGGATTTCCTGATACTTGGCGAACTCGGCGTCCCAGCCCGCCGCGTCCATCGGCGGCAGCGCGCCGCTGACCGGGTTCCATTCGGTGATCGACAGGCCCGAGCCGGTCAGCCGGGTCAGCCCGCCGACCGCGATCATCAGCGCGACCAGCACGAACAGCGCCGCCAGCCAGGCCCGGATCGCGCCGCGCGCATCGCGCCGCTGCGCGTCGATGACGCCGGTTGCGCGGGTTCGGGTGGCCGGGGTTTCGCCAGCCTCCACCTCTTCGAAGATCGACCGTTTCTGGCTCATCCGCCTTGCCCCTGCTGGTGCCGTCCCCGGCCTATCCGCGCAGAGCCTAGTCGTCGCGCGCGCCGCCTTCAAGCGTGCCGCGGTGCCGCAGCAACTGGCGCAGCATGCCGTGAAAGATCTGCACGTCGGCGCGGGTCAGGTCCAGCCGGCCCCACATGTTGCGCAGGGTGCGTTTCATGCCCTCGGACTTGGACGGCGGAAAGAAGAACCCGGCCTCGTCCAGCCGCGCCTCGTAGTGATCGCCCAGCTTTTCCACCTCGATCGCGCTGGCCGGATCGGTGCCGGCGAAATCCATTCGCGCGCCGGCTTCGGGCGCGGCCTGCCGGCGCCATTCATAGGCGGTGAGCAGCGCGCATTGCGCGAGGTTGAGCGAGGCGAAGGCCGGATTGACCGGCACCGACACGATGGCATTGGCGCGCGCGATGTCGTCGTTCTCCAGCCCCGCGCGTTCGGGGCCGAACAGCACCGCCACCCGCTCTCCGGCGGCAAGGCGCGCGGCGGCGTCGGTCATCGCCGCCTCGGGGGTCAGCACCTGTTTGGTCAGATCGCGGGTCCGGGCCGTGGTGGCATAGACCCGGGTGCAATCGGCCACGGCATCCGCCGTGCTGGGATGCACCGCGGCATTGTCCAGAACCCGGCCGGCCGCGCCGCTGGCCATCGCCACCGCGCGCGGGTTCGGCCAGCCGTCGCGCGGGTCGACCAGCCGCATCCGGTCGAGCCCGAAATTCAGCATCGCCCGCGCCGCCGCGCCGATATTCTCGCCCATCTGCGGGCGCACGAGGACGAAGATCGGCTGACTGTCTGGCATGGGGCTTTCCGGCTGTATCGCGGGGCGTGATAAGCCCGCCCGCATCCGAGGGCAAGGCGGCGCAACGCCGGCGTGGTCAAGCCGCGCGCGACGCGCTATAGCAGCGCCCACAGAAGCCAGGGAGCCGCGACATGGCCGAGACCGAGCAGCCGCAAATCTATCTCGTCACCCCGCCCGAATTCGAATTGTCCAGCTTTCCCGATGTGTTGGAGAGCGTTCTTCAATCCATTCCCGCGGCTTGCCTGCGGCTTTCCCTGGCCAGCACCGACGAGGACAGGCTGATGCGGGCGGGCGATGCGCTGCGCGAGGTGGCGCACCGCGTGGACGTGCCGCTGGTCATCGACCGGCACTGGCAGATCGCCGAACGGCTGGGACTGGACGGCGTGCATCTGCCCGACGGCGCACGGCAGGTGCGTGCGGCCCGCAAGGCGCTGGGGGACGACGCCATCGTCGGCGCGTTCTGCGGCGCCTCGCGCCATGACGGGATCAATGCCGGCGAGGCCGGGGCGGATTACGTCGCCTTCGGGCCCTGCGCACCCTCGGCGCTGGATGACGGGTCCTTTGCCGAACCGGACCTGTTCGCCTGGTGGTCCGAGATGATCGAGGTGCCGGTGGTGGCCGAGGGCGCGCTGACCGCCGATCTGGTCGCGCGGCTGGCGCCGGTGACCGATTTCTTCGCCATCGGCCCCGAGATCTGGGACACGGGCGACCCCGCGGCCGCCCTGCGCGCCCTGGCCGCCGCTATCCTGTGATGGCGCCCGCGGCCGCCAGCCCCGCGCGCACCTCGGCCTCGCAGGCGGCGCACAGCGCCTTGCGGTCGGGGTAGTCGGCGACGGCATGCGGCGCGTGAAAGACCAGCGTCACCGCGCCCTGCCGCCACCGCGACAGCACCTTCAGCGCATGGCTGCCGAAATCCATGTCGCCCCACCAGCCGTAAAAGGCCGGCTCCGCGCCGGGCGGGGCGGTGTAGCGGATCGTGACCGGCTGAACGGCCAGCGCGGGCGGCATGTCTTGGTTGAGGAACGCCGCGAAAAGCGTTGTCTTGAAAGGCAAAACGCGCATTCCATCGGTTGACGTGCCTTCCGGGAAAAGCGCGATCCGGTGGCCGTTGCGCAGATGATCCACCAGCAGGTCGCGATGCGTCCCCGCGCGCCGGCCATTGCGGTCGATGAACAGCGTACCCGCGATCCGCGCCAGGAACCCGAAGACCGGCCACGCGGCGACCTCGGCCTTCGACACGAAGGTGACGGGCATCGCGGCATAGAGCGAAAAGATGTCCAGCCAGGAGACATGGTTCGCCACCACCGCGCCGGCGCCGCGCATCGGACGGCCCCGAACGGTCCGGCGAATCCCCAGCACGCCCAGCAGCCCGATGGCAAAGCCGCGCACGATACGGGGCGTCCATGGGCGCGCCTGGCGGTGCAGGGGCCGCTCGACCAGCCGCACCAGCCCGATCAACGTCAGCCCGATCAGCACCATCAGCGCGATGATCAGCGCGCGCGCGGCGAGGATCGCCCAGCCCGCGGCGGTGATGCGCACGGGTGTCGGCGGCGGCGCGCCGTGCCAGGTCACGCTCACGCCGGGCGGCCGCCGGAATAAAGCGCGCGGCGCTTGTCGTTCATCCGCGCGGTGTCCATCAGCAGGCAGACATCGGTGGTGTTGAAGGCGTGGTCGATCCACGCCCCCTCGCCCACGCTGCCGCCCAGCCGCAGATACGCCTTGATCAGCGCCGGCACCGCGCGCATGGCCGCGACCCGGTCGATCCGCTCCTCGGGCATCAGATCCATCGCCTGAAAGCTGTCCGGCCGGGCGCGCACCCGCAATTCGGGCGGCGCGAGGTGGCGGTGGTGCAGCAGCGACAGCGACGGCGCCAGCCGCGCGATATCGGTGCCGTGGAACGAGGCGACGCCGAACAGGATCTCGATCCCGTGCTCCTGCACGTAGCCGGCCAGCCCGTGCCAAAGCTCGTACATCGCCGTGCCGCCGCGATAATCGGGATGCAGGCAGGACCGTCCCAGTTCCAGCAGCTTGCGACCCGAGCGCCACAGCGGGTCCAGGTCGTACTCGGCCTCGGAATAGAACCCGCCGATTTCCGCCGCACGCTCGCCGCGCAGCAGCCGGTAGACCCCGACCACCGGCGTCTCTGCCCGGCTGCGATCCAGCAGCAGCAGGTGGTGGACATGCGGGTCGAACGCGTCCCGCTCCAGCCCCGCCGCGTGATCCACCAGCGGGCCCGATCCGCCAAGCTCGCGCACGAAGATCTCATAGCGCAGGGCTTGTGCCGCGCGGATCTCGGCCTCGGTCGCGGCCAGCCGGACCTCGAAATCCGGGGCCGCCGCCGGGGCGGGCACGGCGGAATATGGCATCCGGGCTGTCATCGGCGCGCTTGTAGCGCCCCGCGCCCCGGCTTGGCAATGACCGGACCGCGCGGCGGAACGCGCGGCCGTTAGAGGAATGTTAACCTTCATCGTGGATCCAGTCGGGGATGAGTCAGGTTTCGAAATCCGGCACCAGCGCGACACGGCGCCCGTCGATCACCACCTTGCCGCGGTGTTCGAAATTCACCGTGGCGCGGCCGCCGATATTGGATTGCACCTGGCCAAGGCCCCAATCGGGCTCGGCCGGATGGCGCACCAGCATGCCGGGCTCCAGCGCCGCGTTCAGATCGTCGTCCATCGGCATTCATCCATCCAGGGGGGCCGCGCCATGAGCCGCGCATCGTCCGATATCGCGGGTCTTCTGGGCTCGCGCATCTGTCACGACCTGATATCGCCGATCGGCGCGATTTCCAACGGGGTCGAGCTTTTGTCGATGGCCGGCGCCGGATCGGGGCCGGAGATCGGGCTGATCGCGCAAAGCGTGGACCACGCGGCGGCGCGGATCGCGTTCTTTCGCGTCGCCTTCGGCGCGGCCGGCGCGGGCCAGTCCATCACCGCGGCGGAAGCGGGGCGGATCCTGGCCGACCTGACCCGCGACACAAGGCTGACGTTCGACTGGCAGCCGAAGGGCGCATTGCCGCGCGCCGAGGTCAAGCTGGCCTTCCTGCTGCTCAACTGCATCGAGACCGCCCTGCCCCGCGGCGGCACCGTCACCGCCACGCGCGGCGAAGACGGGGGCTGGCGGCTGCATGCCGCGGCCGAGCGTCTGCGCATCGACGCGGCGATGTGGGCGGCGCTGCCCCGGCCGTACACGGCAACCGGTCTTGGCGCGGCGGAGGTGCAGTTCCTGCTGGCGCCGCTGGTCGCGGCCGATCTGGGCCGCAGGATCGGCACGGCGCTGACCGACACCAGCGTGGAGGTGACGTTCTGATCGCACCGCGCCGTGCCTCGCCGGATGGCCGCTCAGGCGCGCACCGTGCCGTCGCCGGTGACGACATACTTGAAACTGGTCAGCTGCTCGGCCCCGACCGGGCCGCGCGCATGCAGCTTGCCGGTGGCGATGCCGATCTCGGCGCCCATGCCGAATTCCCCCCCGTCCGCGAACTGGGTCGAGGCGTTGCGCATCAGGATCGCGCTGTCGAGCCGGGACATGAACCGCTCTGCCGCCATGTCGTCCTCGGTCAGGATGCAGTCGGTATGCCCCGAGCCGTGCGCGCGGATATGCGCCAGCGCGCCGTCAAGGTCGTCCACCAGCCGCGCGGCGATATCCATGTCAAGGTATTCACGCCCCCAATCGTCCTCGGTCGCGGGCACGGCGCCGGGCATGTCGAGGCCCGGCCCGGCATGGACGGTCACCCCCGCCTCGATCAGCGCGCGCAGGATGTCCGCGCCCAGATCGGCGGCATCGCGGTGGATCAGCAGGCATTCGGCCGCGCCGCAGATGCCCGGCCGCCGCGTCTTGGCGTTCAGCACGACGCGCAGCGCCTTGTCCGGGTCGGCGGCGGCATCGAGGTAGATGTGCACGATGCCTTCGAGATGGGCAAAGACCGGCACCCGCGCCTCGCGCTGCACCAGCCCGACCAGCCCCTTGCCGCCGCGCGGCACGATCACGTCGATATGGTCCGTCATCGCCAGCATCTCGGACACGGCGGCGCGGTCGCGGGTCGGCACCAGCTGAATCGCGTCCGCCGGCAGGTTCGCGGCGGTGAGCCCCCGGACCAGGCAGGCATGGATCGCGGCCGAGGAATGGAAACTCTCGGACCCGCCGCGCAGGATCACCGCATTGCCCGCCTTGAGGCACAGCGCGCCGGCATCCGCCGTCACGTTGGGCCGGCTTTCGTAGATCACGCCGATCACGCCCAGCGGCGTGCGCACCCGGCGGATATGAAGACCCGTGGGCCGGTCCCATTCGGCCATCACCTCGCCCACCGGATCGCGCTGTTCGGCCACGGCACGCAGGCTGTCCGCGATGCCGCGAATCCGCTCTTCGTCCAGCGCGAGGCGGTCCATCATCGCGCTGCCCAGCCCCCGCTCGCGGCCATGGTCCAGATCGCGCGCATTGGCGGCGGCGATCGCCGCGCGGTCCTGCCAGATGTATTCGGCCGCGCCGATCAGGGCCGCATGCTTGCGCTCGGCGCTGGCCACGGCGAGATCGGCCGAGGCGGCGCGGGCGCGCGCGCCGATATCGGCCATCAGCGCGGATATGTCGGCGTGGTCTTTCATCCTCGTCCCTCCCCCGAATTTTCGTCGAAAATTCGCGCGCCCCTCAGGTCGCCATGTCATCGCGGTGCACCAGCGCCGCGCGGCCGGGATAGCCCAGAATGGCCTCTATGTCACCAGAGCGGCGGCCCGCGATGCGCGCGGCCTCGTCCGCGGTGTAGCGTGCAAGTCCGCGCGCCAGCCCGCCCTCGGGGCCGACGATGTCCACCGCGTCGCCGCGCCCGAAGCGGCCCGATACCTCGACCACCCCCGCCGGCAACAGCGAGCGGCCCTGCCCCAGGGCCCGCGCCGCGCCCGCATCGACCCGCAGCACGCCGCGCGGCTTCATCGCGGCGATCCAGCGTTTGCGTGCGGTGTGCGGGTCGCCCTCGGCCAGGAACCAGGTGGCGGACGCGCCGGCCTCCAGCGCGGCAAGCGGCCGCTGCACGAACCCGTCGGTGATCGCCATGGCGCAGCCGGCGCCGGTGGCGGTGCGCGCGGCCAGCAGTTTGGTCTTCATCCCGCCCTTGGACAGCCCCGATCCGGCATCGCCCGCCATCGCCTCGATCTCGGGGGTGATGCGCTCGATCACGTCAAAGCGGCGGGCGGCCGGGTCCACCTGCGGGTTGCCCGAATAGAAGCCGTCCACGTCCGACAGCAGCACCAGCCGGTCCGCCCCCGCCGCCACGGCGACCTGCGCGGCCAGCCGGTCGTTGTCACCGTAGCGGATCTCGTCGGTGGCAATGGTGTCGTTCTCGTTCACGATGGGCACGGTGCCAAGCCGCAGAAGCTGCTCCAGCGTGGCGCGCGAATTGAGGTAGCGGCGGCGATCCGCGCTGTCCTCGAGCGTGACCAGCACCTGTGCGGCGGTCAGCCCGTGCGGGGCCAGCACCTCTTCGTAGGCGCGGGCGAGCCGGATCTGGCCCACGGCGGCGGCGGCCTGCGACTGCTCCAGCGCGAGCGTGCCCGCCGGCAGGTCCAGCGCAGCACGCCCCAGCGCGATCGAGCCCGAGGAGACAAGGATCACATCGGTGCCCCGCCTCTTGATCGCGGCGACATCCAGCGCCAGCCCTTCCAGCCAGTCGCGCCGCAGCGCGCCGGATCCGCGGTCCACCAGCAGCGCCGAGCCGATCTTGACGACCAGCCGCGCGGCCCCTGTCAGGGACGCCACGGCGCATCCTCTTCGGGCGCGGGGCGGCTGCGCAGGCGGGTCGCGTCGATCTTGGATTTCACCGCGCGCAGCACCTCTGTCAGCCCCTCGCCCGACACGCCCGACATCATCAGAACCGGTCCGGCACCGGCCGCTTCAAGCGCTTCGCGCTGCATCTCGCGCAAGTCGTCATCCAGCGCGTCGATCTTGTTCAGAACGGTGACGCGCGGCTTGCCGGCCAGCCCGGCGCCATATGCCTCCAGCTCGTCGAGGATCGTGCGGTAATCCTCGGCGACATCGTTCGCCGTCGCGTCCACGAGGTGCAGCAGAACCGCGCAGCGTTCGACATGGCCAAGGAACTGATCGCCGATGCCGCGCCCTTCATGGGCGCCCTCGATGAGGCCGGGAATGTCCGCGACCACGAATTCGGCATTGTCCACGCCGACCACGCCCAGATTGGGCACCAGCGTGGTGAACGGATAGTCCGCGATCTTGGGCCGCGCATTCGACGTGGCGGCAAGGAAGGTGGACTTGCCGGCATTCGGCAGGCCCAGAAGCCCCGCATCGGCGATCAGCTTCAGCCGCAGCCACAGCGTGCGCTCGACCCCCGGCTGGCCGGGATTGGCGCGGCGCGGCGCCTGGTTGGTCGAGGTCTTGAAATGCAGGTTGCCGAAGCCGCCATTGCCGCCGCGCGCCAGCACCACGCGCTGGCCGACCTCGGTCAGATCGGCGATCACCGTTTCCTGGTCCTCGTCCAGGATCTCGGTGCCGACCGGCACGCGCAGCACGATGTCGTCGCCGGTCCGGCCGGTGCGCTGCTTGCCCATGCCGCCCTGGCCGTTCCTGGCAAAGAAATGCTGCTGATAGCGAAAGTCGATCAGGGTGTTCAGCCCGTCCACCGCCTCGGCCACGACGTCGCCGCCATCGCCGCCATCGCCACCATCGGGGCCGCCATATTCGATATACTTCTCGCGGCGGAAACTGATCGCGCCGTTGCCGCCCGCACCGGACCGGATGTAGACCTTGGCAAGGTCGAGGAATTTCATGTGTCCGCCTCTATGAGAGCATGTGGCGCCCGGCCCCGGCGATAGACCTTTCGCCGGGCCGGCTCAAGCAGGTTGAGTGCCGAAAGCACTCGACCGGGTTGAGGGCGAAAGGCACTCGGCCGGGTTGAGGGCGATAGGCACTCGACCGGGCCCGGCCGGTGCCCTACGACATCCGCCGGATATAGGTCCAGGTCGGCACCTTGGCGTTCCGCGCGACGGAAAACGCCTCGGCATCGCCGATATACTCGAACCCCGCATGGGTCAGCACCCGCGCCGAGGCCGGATTGTCCTGGAAGACCGACCCGAACAGCGTGCGCGCGCCCTGCGGGTTGGCGGCGGCGATCGCCTCTACCGCCTCGGACGCGATGCCGGTGTTCCAGAAGGCCGGCGCGACCCAGTAGCCGATCTCGGACTGCTCGCGCTCCAGCCGTTCCAGCCCGACGACGCCCAGCAATTCGGACAGGCCGGCACGGGTGCCGTCCAGCGCCCAGATATCCTCTGTCCGGTCCGGCTCCTGCGCGCGGGCGATGAACGCCTCGGTCGCGCCGGGCGGCAGCGGATGCGGAATGGTCGAGGTGTTGCGCGCAACCCGCTCGTCGCCGGTATACAGATCGAGCAGGCCCGCATCGGAGCGGCGCAGCGGCCGCAACACGATGCGCGGCGTCTCTATCACCGGCTGTTCGATCACTTTTTCCAGTTTCATCCGCTCCTCCCCGGATCATGGCCGAGACCATGGATGACATGTGGCGCCGCCCGCGCGCGCGCCCTCCTCCGGGGCGGTGCGTAAATTCAGCGCGCAAACGAAAAGGGGGACCGGCGCCGATCGCCGATCCCCCTTTGAAATGCTGTGCCAGAGGTGCCGGCTTACTCCGCTGCCTTCGCGGCCGGAAGGACCGAAATGAAGGTGCGTCCCTTGAGACCCTTGCGGAAACTCACGTGGCCATGGACGGTGGCGAAGATCGTGTGATCCTTGCCCATGCCGACGCCGTCGCCCGGCCACCACTTGGTGCCGCGCTGGCGCGCGATGATGTTGCCGGGAATCGCTTCCTGCCCGCCGAACAGCTTGATGCCAAGGCGACGGCCCGCGGAGTCGCGGCCGTTACGGCTGGAACCACCTGCTTTTTTGTGTGCCATCGGTTGTGCTCCTTACTTTCCGGCCAGTTCTTTGGCCTGTTCGACCCAGCCTTCACGCTCGATCCGGCCCTTGAAGGACAGGATGTCGCCCATTTCGGCAACGTCGGCTTCGGTCCAGGCGGCGATCTGCGCGAAACTGGTGACGCCCGCCTCGTGCAGCTTCTTCTCCAGCGCCGGGCCGACGCCCGACAGCACCTTCAGATCATCCGCGCCCGCGGGTGCCTCGGCCTTGGCGGGCTTTTCCGCCTTGGCCGGCTTCGCGGCCTTCTTCGGCGCGGCGGCAGCCACAGCAGCGCCCGAGACCGAGCCGGCCCCGATCGCGGCCTTCACGCCCGACGACGCGGCCCCCGATTCGAGGATGTCGGTCACGCGCAGCAGCGTGAGCTGCTGGCGATGCCCCTTGGTGCGCTGCGAGCCGTGCTTGCGCCGACGCTTGACGAAATGGATCAGCTTTTCGCCCTTGATCTGGTCGATCACCTCGGCCTGCACGCCCGCGCCATCGACGAGGGGGGCGCCGATCTTGTCGCCGACCATCAGGATATCGTTGAATTGAACGGTTTCACCCGCATCGGCGGCCAGCTTTTCGACGCGCAGCACATCGCCGCTCGTCACCTTGTACTGCTTGCCACCGGTCTTGAGGACCGCGAACATGGTGTCTTCCTTCTTGTCCCGCGTCCTTCGGCCCCCCGGGTGCGGGGTGTTTCGGCCATGCCGGCCGCCTGCGGACTGCGCGCCTTGCCGGCGTGATATCATGTAGCCTGCGGACCCCTGCCCGCAAGAGCCGCGCTTATGCGCAAGAACGCGCCCCGCGTCAAGTGTCGTCCGCCGCGCCGCGCGGGTTGCCGGAGCCTACAGATCCTGGCTCGACATCAGCCGCGCGGCGGCAAGGCCCAGCGTCCGGCTGATCTCGATGAACATCGCGTCGAAGGCATCGAACACCGCCTGGTTCAGCCGCGCGCCCGCCTTTGTCTGCGAAAAGGCGGTGTAGGCGCGGATGTCGCCCGCGTCCAGCGGACCATAAGCCAGCGCGAGATAGGAAAAAAGCCAGTCCTCGGTCTCCGCGCGGATCGCGTCCTCCTGGCTCCAGACATCGGCCAGCATCTCTTCCTCGGCAAAGCTCCGGCCGAACGCGCCGCCCTCGGACAGGCCGAGATAGAAGGCGAAGTTGGAATTCATCGCGCCGACGACGTTGTTCTCGATCAACTCGTTGACCGCGGCGAAATCGCGGATCAGGCCGAGCAGCGGATCGCCGTCCGCCCGCATCGCCGCCAGCGCCGTGCGGCTGGCGGCCTCCACGTCGTCGTCGAGCAATGCGCGGCGGGCGGAGATTTCGAGCGCCACGATGCGCCGGCCACGCTCCGAGGTCATGAAATCCAGCATTGGGCCGATATCTGCATCCGCCAGCCGCTGCGCCAATTCGCGGCGCATGATCGTCTCCAGCCGGTCGAGGCGGTAGATCTCGGACACCGTGTCGTCCCAGCCGGCCCCGGACGCATCGCCGGGAAACAGATCGACCGCCAGATCATGGCCGTATTCGACCCCCTCCGCGCGCATCACCGCCATGATTTCCGGCAGGCCGAGCGCGTCGTAGAGCGGTGCGATCCGCTCCATTTCCGGCGCGGCGTCCTGCGCGGCGGCAGGCAGGGCGGCAGACATGGCGGCGGGCAGCACGGCCAGCAGAACGGCAAAGCGGATCAGGGCGGCGCGCAGCATCGTCGATGTCCTCTCAGGCGGTTGCCTTGCAAAGCGCGGCGCCCGAAACCTCGAATCCGGTCAGGCGCGATACGGTGTAGGTAACGGCGCCCGCCGCGCATTCCAAGTGCCCCGATGGCGGTTCCGCCCGCCCGCGCCGTTCCGCTCCGCCAAGCCGGCGCGTGCGCACGGACGCTCCGGCGCGATATGAAAGGCGCGCTCATCGACCGGATAGAGGGTTGCACGCGCCCGCCCTTTCGCCTAAATGCCCCGCCAGACGCTTCGCGGAGAGGTGCCGGAGTGGTCGAACGGGGCGGTCTCGAAAACCGTTGAACTCGCAAGGGTTCCGAGGGTTCGAATCCCTCTCTCTCCGCCAACAACTCCTTGATTTAATTTCCCTTTATTGCGCATCGCTGAGAGCCGGGTGTCCGCTCGGCCGAAGACGGAAACGTCATGCTGTGCCGTCCTTTTGCGCCACCGCATGCGCCGGGCATGCCGTCCCGCGCAGATTATCGCCCGGCAGGCCGGCGATCCGGCATGCGTATCTCGATGGATGGCAAGGGTCGGTTTCCCGACAACATCTTCGTGGAACGGCTCTGGCGGAGCCTGAAATACGAAGGCGTCTGCCTGCCCCCCCGGAAGACCGGATCGAAGGCAAAAGTGGGCGTCGGGAACCCCCATTCCGCCCTTGGCGGCAGACCGCCAGCCGTCATCCACTGGCCGAGAAAAGACAAAACCCAACCTGATCAGCAGGGGCAGAGAGCAGCCTGGATTACGCTGAACCCTGTCCAAGGTTTGGGACGTCGCCCAGGTCGGGCAAAGCCCGGCTCAGACGAGCCAGGGCTTGATCTCGGGGCGGTCCAGCACGGCGCGCATATGTGCCTCGGCCTTGCCTTCGGGCATGCGCAAGGCCATCGGCGCGCGGGTCGGGCCGCACTCGATGCCCAGAACGCGGAACGCCGCCTTCATGCCGGGCAGCACGCCGGTTTCCAGCAATGCCTCGACAAAAATCTGCGAGGCGTCCTGCAACTCTTGCGCGCGGGCAAGATCGCCGGCGCGCAGGGCCTTGTCCAGCGCGACGTAAAGCTTGCCGAGGATGTTGTAGGTCGTGCCGATCCCGCCATCCGCGCCCAGCACGCCGCCGGTCAGGTAGATCTCGTCGAAACCGAAGAAATAGCTGCTGTCCGGGCGGCGCCGGCGCAGCATCGAGAATTTGAACAGGTCGGTCGAGGTGAACTTGATACCCGCGACATTCGGCAGATCGAGGATCCGCTCCAGCGCCTCCAGCGCGATCGGGCGGCCGGTGCGCACCGGCACTTCGTAGACGATCAGCGGAAGATCGGTGGCAACGGCCAGATCGCGGTAATACCCCTCGATCTCGGCGTCGCTGAACGGATAGGAATGCGGCGGCAGGGCCGACAGAGCCTGGTAGCAGAGATCCGCGGCGCGCTGCGCCAGACGAACCGAATCGCGCAGATTCGGCATTCCGACATGGGCGATCAGTTTCGCGCCGCTATCCCGCGCGCAATCGGCGACGATTTCCTGCTGCTCTGCCAGCTCGTCAACGGTCAGAAGCCCCGATTCGCCGCTGCTGCCGCCGACATAAAGCCCGTCCATCCCCTGTTTGAGGACATATCCGGTCAGGCCGCGCTGCCGGGCCTCGTCGAACCCGCCGGCATCGTCGAGGCCGGTCATCAGCGCGGCATATATGCCAGTCATTTTTTCGGCCATCGATGATCTCTTTCCTGTTCCTGACATGCGAGCGCGCCAACCCGAATCCATGACACGATCTTACAAAATTACGGGTTCTCGCCCTTTCTGGCACTATAAAAGAACATTTTAGTTTGACAAGATTGTTTTATGGTAATACCAAAACGGCAGGAGGAGAGACCAGTGGATGCCAAAGTCGACAAATCCCCCGCCCAGCAGCGCGCGCCGGATCTGATCGCCGACACGCTGATCGCCGAGATCCGCGCCGGAACCTATCCGCCCGACGCACCGCTGCCGACCGAGCGTGACCTGTGCGAGCGGTTCTCTGCCTCGCGGCCCACGGTGCGCGAGGCGCTGGCCCAGATGCAGATGCGCGGCTATGCCACCGCCGGCGTGGGCAAACGGCCCCGCGCGGCGCTTCCCTCGATCGCGACCGTCCTCAGGGGCACCGGCGACGTGATCCGCGAAATCCTGGGCGATGCCGAAAGCGGCGCGCATCTGGAACAGATGCGCCAGTTCATCGAGACGGGCGCCGCCCGCGAAGCCGCCAAGCGCGCCGACAACATTCAGCTCGCCAAGCTGCAGACCGCTCTCGAGAACAATTTCGCCGCCATCGGCACCGCGGAATTCGCACCGACCGACATCGCGTTCCACCGCGCGCTTGTCTCGGTCGTCGGCAACCCGGTGATCCTGACGCTGCACGACATGTTCGTCAGCACCATGATCGCCCACCGCCCGCCGACACAGGATGCGACCCGCTACGACCGGATCGCCTATGACGAGCATCGCGAAATCTACCAGGCGATCCTGGACGGCGATGTCGTCACCGCGACCGATGTCATGGACCGCCACCTTTTCCGATCCTATCGCGCGCGTCTCAGGGCGCCGCAACTGACGCCTGAAAACGACGAAACCGGATCTCAATGACGTCCGGCGGATTTGTCCGCCATTCATCGAAAATCAAGGAGGATATGATGAAACTGAAGACAACTCTACTTGCCTGCGCGGCGACATTCGCACTGGCCGCCCCTTCCGTGGCGGAACGCGAATTGACGATGGGCATGCAGGACAACGAAAGCTCGAACGTCTATGCCGGCGCCCAGGAATTCGCCGACACGCTGCAGGAGGTTTCCGGCGGCGAGCTGACCGTGAACCTGTTCCCGTCTTCCACCCTGGGCGATTTCAAGGCGATGGTCGCGCAGCTTCAGGCGGGCGAGTTGGACATGGTCATCACCGGCTATCCCGACATGAGCTATATCATCCCCGAGCTGAACCTGATCGGCGCGCCCTATGTGGCCGACAGCTTCGATCACCTGAAGGAAATCATCGCCGGCGACTGGGGCCAGGAGATGGCCGCGAAGTTCGAGGAAAAGGGCGTTCATCTGCTGGATGTCTGGTATTACGGCACCCGTCAGACCACGTCGAACCGGGCGATCGAATCCATCGACGACATGGAAGGTCTGCGCCTGCGCACGCCCAACGTGCCCTTCCTGATCGCCTATGCCGAAAATGTCGGCGCGACGCCGGCCCCCGTGGCCTTTGCCGAGGTCTATCTTGCGCTTCAGACCAACCAGGTCGATGCCGAGGAAAACCCGCTGCCGACCATCGAGGCGATGAAGTTCTACGAGGTGCAAAGCCACGTCGCGATGACCAACCATTTCGTCGCCTCGGCGGCGGTGCAGATCTCGGATGATCTGTGGGACAGCTTGAGCGACGAGGAAAAAGGCTGGATCAACGAGGCGGTCGCGGCCGGCGGCGAGTTGAACAACAGTCTGACCACCCAGGCCGAGGAAGACCTGATCGCCACTTTCGAGGAGCGCGGCCTGACCATAACCCGCCCCGATCTCGCGCCCTTCCGCGAGGCGATGCAGCCCTATTACGACACGCTCGAAGAGCAGTTCGGCGAAGGTGCCATCGCCCGCGTGCGCGGCGAGTAATCCGCTATCCTCCGCAGGCGTTCGCGCGCCTGCGGAGACCATTTGAACAGGGGGGAAGCCGGTGAAGACGCCACGCAAATACAGCATCGAGGGCATTGTCGCCTCGATCCTGTTCATCGTCCTGATCGGGGTCGTTCTGATCCAGGTTTTCGGGCGCACACCGGTATTCCGCGGCCCGGTCTGGACCGAGGAGGCCGCGCGCTGGCTCTGGGTCTGGATGGCGTTCGTCGGCATCGCCGAGGTCGAGCGTCAGGACAGCCAGCTCAAGATGGCGTTCCTTGCCGATCTGCTGCCCGCCGGCGCCCGCCGGATCCTCTATACGATCATCGACCTCGTCTATCTGGGGATCGTGGGCCATCTGATCTGGATCGCCTACAAGACCGTGCTGCGGACCGCGGACAACGTCACCGTCACCCTGCCGACCACGGATGCGGTGCTTTATGCCTCCGGGCTGGTCGCCGCCATCCTCATTTTTCACCGGATCGTCCGCCGCCTGCTTGGCCGCCGCGATGTCACCGTCACGCGGGAGCCGACGCTATGATCCTTGCAACCGTCGGTATCCTCTGGCTGGTCTTCGTGCTGATCGGTGTCCCCATCGGGGTCGCCATGATCTTCGTTTCGATGGGCTATTTCTACTATACCGGCATGGGCATCAGCTTTGCGATGCAGCGCATGACGGACGGGCTGAACAGTTTTCCGCTGCTGGCCGTGCCGCTGTTCATCCTGGCGGCGGGGGTTCTGAACTCCGCCGGGATCACCAACCACCTGTTCGGCTTCGCCCGCAGCCTTGTCGGCCATATCACAGGCGGCCTCGGCCATGTCAACGTGCTGGCATCGCTGTTCTTTTCGGGCATGTCCGGCTCGGCGCTGGCCGATGCCGGGGGCCTCGGCAAGATGGAGATCGAGGCGATGCGCGAGGCCGGCTATGACGACGATTTCGCCGGCGCCGTCACCGCCGCCTCGTCGATGATCGGCCCGCTGGTGCCGCCCTCGATCACCATGGTGCTTTACGGCGTGATCGCCAACGTCTCGATCGGCAAGCTGTTCCTGGGCGGTATCGTTCCGGGCTTTCTGTGCGCGGCGGCGCTGATGGTCATGGTCTGGTTCATCGCCCGCAAGCGCGACTATCCGCGCGATCCGCGCCGCAACCGGGGCGAGATCGGCACCCTGTTCGTCAAATCCCTGCCGGCGCTGCTGACCCCGGTCGTGATCGTGGGCGGCATCTTTTCCGGCCTGTTCTCGCCCACCGAAGCGGCCGCCGTCACCGTCCTTTACGCCATCATGATCGACCTGATCTTCTACCGCGAACTGACGTTCCGGCGGCTTTGGGACGCGATCTACGACACCACCGTCACCTCGGCCTCGATCGCCACGATCGTCGCGGGCGTCGCCCTGCTCAGCTTCATCATGGCGCGCGAACAGGCGCCGCAGCAGATCGCCACGTTCTTTCTTTCGATCGCCGACAGCCCGGTCACCTTCCTGATCGCGGTCAACGTGATGATCTTCTTTCTGGGCATGTTCATCGAGGCGCTGGTGATCCTGCTGGTGGTCGTGCCGATCCTGGTGCCGGTCGCCATGGGCTTCGGCATCGACCCGGTGCATTTCGGGATCATCACGGTCCTGAACCTGATGATCTCGATCCTGACGCCGCCGATGGGCATGGCGCTGTTCGTGGTCGCGCAGGTCGGGGGCATCCCGTATCAGCGGCTGGCAAAGGCGATCCTGCCCTGGCTGATCCCGCCTTTCGTGGTGCTGTTCCTGGTCTCCGCCTTCCCGATCCTCGTCACCGGCCTGCCAAGCCTTATGGACTGATCCCATGACCCTTCTCGATACCCTGCGCGGCGGTCTCGTCGTGTCCTGCCAGCCCGTGGATGACGGCCCGATGGATCGCCCCGAGATCGTCGCCGCGATGGCCGCCGCCGCCGTCGCGGGCGGCGCCGACGGGCTGCGGATCGAGGGTGTGGACAACCTTGCCGCCACCCGCCCGCTCGTGACGGTACCGATCATCGCCATCGTCAAGCGCGATCTTGAGGACAGCCCGGTGCGCATCACCCCTTATGCGGCGGATGTGCAGGCGCTGGCGGATGCGGGCGCCGACATCATCGCCTATGACGCCACCGACCGGACCCGCCCCGAGACGACCGCGGCGATCCTTGCCGCGATCCACGGCGCGGGCAAGCTGGCGATGGCCGATTGTTCGACGCTTGCCGACGGGCAACGGGCATTGACCGAAGGCGCCGCGATCCTGGGCACGACCTTGTCGGGCTATACCGAGGAAACCGCGGACCGCTCGGACGGCATGGATACCGGCCTGATCGCCGCCTTCCGCGATCTGGGCGGGTTCGTCATGGCCGAAGGACGGGTGAACACCCCCGATCTGGCAGGCGCGGCGATGGCGGCCGGGGCCGATGCGGTCACGGCCGGCACCGCGCTGACCCGGCTTGAACATGTCACCGGCTGGTTCAAGGCCGCTGTCGGAGCGCGGTGATGCAACGCAGCGACCTTTCCGGGTTCGCCGTCGATCTGGGCGGAACCAAGATTGCCGCCGCAAGGATCGAGAAAGGCGCGGTTGCCGAACGCCTTCTGGCGCCGACCGACACCAACGCCGACCCGGCCGCGCAGATCGCCGCCATCCGGTCGCTGCTGGACCGGCTGGGGCATCGCTGGCAGGCGCCGCTTGGCGTTGCCGTCGCAGGCCGCGTCGATGAAACCGGCGCCTGGCACGCGGTCAATACCGGCACCCTGCCCGCGATCCTCGGGTTTCCGCTGGAACGCGACCTGGCGCAGGGCCTCGGCGCCGCGACCTGCCTGAACGACGCCGCCGCCGCCGCCCTTGCCGAGGGGCTTTTCGGCGCCGGAAGCGCCAGCGACAGCTTTGCCTATCTGACCGTCTCGACCGGTGTGGGCGGCGGGCTGGTCATCGGCAACCGCCTGATCTCGAGCGCGAACGGCCTTGCCGGGCATGTCGGTTTCGTCACCAGCCGGCTCGCCAGCGGCCCCTGCGGCAGCGGCCGCATGGCAACCGTCGAAAGCATCGCGGGCGGCCGGGGTATCGCCGCGGCCGCCGCTGCGGCCGGCCATCCGGACATCGACGCGCGGGCGGTATTCGCCGCCGCGTCCGAAGGCGCGGACTGGGCCGTCCGGATCGTCGCCACCTCGGCCAGTGCCGTGGCGGCCTTGATCGGCGATCTCGCCGCCATTCTGGGCCTTGACACGGTGGCCATGGGCGGCAGCATCGGCCTTGCGCCCGGCTATATCGAACGCACCCGCGCGGCGCTTGGGGATGAACCCGACCTGTTCCGCCCGCGCCTTGTTCGCGCCGACCTTGGCCACGACGCGCCCTTGATCGGGGCGCTGGCCGCCCATCTGCGAAAGGAAAATCCATGAAGGTCCTGATCCTTCCCGATGAGCAGGCCGCCATACAGCGCGCCGCCGACATCGTCGCACGCACCGTAAGCGGCAACCCCGGCAGCGTGCTGGGGCTTGCCACGGGCGGCACCATGCTGCCGCTCTACGAGGCGCTTGCGCAGCGCCACCGCGATGACGGGCTGTCCTTTGCCGGGACCACCAGCTTCAACCTGGACGAATATATCGGTCTCGCGCCCGATCACCCCTGCTCATATCATCAGTACATGCAGAAGGCGTTCTTCCGGCATGTCGATATCGACCCCGCCCGCACCCACCTTCCCAAGGGCGACGCGGCGGATCCGCGGGCGGCATCGGAGGATTACGAGACGCTGATCGAACAGGCCGGCGGCATCGACCTGCAACTGCTCGGGATCGGGCGGAACGGGCATATCGGCTTCAACGAGCCGACCGCCAGCCTTGGCTCGCGCACCCGGATCAAGACGCTGACGACAAGCACCCGCCGCGCCAACCAGAAGTATTTCGAGTCCTTCGAAGAGACGCCGCGCTACGCCATAACCACCGGCGTCGCCACCATTCTGGCATCGCGCAAATGCCTGCTGATCGCGACCGGCGCGGCGAAGGCCCGGGCGGTGGCCGACATGATCGAGGGCCCGCTGAGCGCGGCCTGCCCCGCCTCGGCATTGCAGCTTCATGCCCGTGCCACGATCGTTCTGGACAAAGCGGCTGCAAGCGAGCTGGCGCTTACCGAATACTATGAGACTGTCCATCCGGGAGGACAGGACAGTGTCTTCGACTGATCCGGCGAACCCGCAGCGGATCTTCGCGCGGCGCCTCTATGATGGCGCGAGCGACCGTCTGCACACCGACCGGACGATCGGGATTGCAGGCGGACGGATTTCCGATATCCGCCCCGCAACGCCCGATGACGCCCGCGACCGCACCATGCCCGAATTCGATCTGGTGGCGCCGGGGTTCATCGACCTTCAGATCAACGGGGCCGCGGACACCCAGTTCAACTTCGATCCCAGCCCCGAGGCGCTGGAACGGATCGCGGCCGGTGCGCGGCAGGGCGGAGCCGCCCATATCCTGCCCACCTTCATCACCGCGCCGGGGCGCGACTATATCCGGGCGATCGACGCCGTTCAGGCCGCCATCGCGCAGGCTGTGCCCGGCATCCTCGGGCTGCATCTGGAGGGACCGTTCCTGTCGCATGCCCGTCCGGGCATTCACGACCCCGCCGCGATCCGCAACATGGACGCGGAGGATCTGGACCGCCTTGCCACGACGGGTGCCGGTGCGCTGCTGCTGACCGCCGCGCCGGAAAACCTGCCCGCCGGCGCCCTGCCCCGGTTGACGGCGGCAGGTGTCCGGGTCTTTGCCGGACATACCGATGCCGATGCCGACCAGATGGCCGTGGCCGAGGCCGAGGGCCTTGTCGGCGTCACGCATCTGTTCAACGCGATGTCGCAGATGACCGGGCGCGCGCCGGGTGTCGTGGGCGCCGCGCTGGCCTCGCGCAAGCTGTTCGCGGGCATCATCGCGGACGGGCACCATGTCGACTGGCGCAACGTGGCGATCGCGGCCCGGCTGATGCCGGACCGGCTGTGCCTTGTGACCGACGCGATGCTGACCCTTGCCGGGAAGACGACCGGGTTCGACCTGCACGGCGAAGCCATCCAGCTTCGCGGCAATCGGCTGACCAACGCGGCGGGGCGGCTGGCGGGTGCCCATGTCAGCCTGATCGAAAGCCTTCGCAATGTGCTTGCGCATCTCGATATCGGGCTTCCCGCCGCCCTGCGGCTTCTGACCCGCAATCCGGCGCGGGCGCTGGGGCTGACTGGTGGCACCGGTACGGTCGCGCCGGGCGGTCCCGCGACGCTGACCTGCATGACGCGGGACATCGAGGTCGCCGCGGTCATCGTGGATGGCAGGCATTTTTCAAACCGCGATTGACGGCCCGCCCGGCAGGACCGGGCGGTTTTTGCCCCGGTCTATTCGGTCGTCCGGGCGCGGCAATCCCAGGCATTTCCGTCCTCGATCTCGTTGTCCAGTGTCGCCATGTCGCCCTTGATCCACCAGACATGGGCACCCGAGACATATCGTGCGCCCGAGGCGGACACGACGTTCACGAATATCCGGTCTTCTCCGTCGATCGGCAGGATCGCGAGCGCGTTTGCACCCGTGTTCACATACTGCACCGACAAGGACCGGCTGTCCCCGCAGGCATAGGTGATCGACTCCACGCCATCCATCGGCCCGTTCCCGAGCGGGATGGACAGTGTCACGTCTGCTGTTGCCGTGCCTGCCCCTGCCATCATGGCAAGCGCCAAAAAACCGATACGCATTTCAGAATCTCCTGGGAAAGAAAGGTGTCCGGGCCGCGCATCATGTACGGCCGGCGGTTTCGGGTTCAATGGCGGGCGGCCGAACGCCGCGGCAAGGGCAAGGGCGTTCGGCCGGCCATCACGCGAAATCACGGGTAATGCACCGCGCCCTCGGCCCGCATGATTTTGGGCCTGCCTTCGGGCACGGGAATGAACTCCTCCTCGTCGCCGGGCACCGTCTCGAACCGGCCCTTGGCCCATTCCTCCTTGGCCTGTTCGATGCGCTCGGGGCGCGAGGACACGAAGTTCCACCAGATGTAGCGCGGCCCGTCCATCGGCGCGCCGCCGAACAGCATGAAGCGCGCGTGATCGCCGGTCCCGTCCGGCAGCGCCCTGACGGTGATTTCGTCGCCCGGCCGCAGCACCAGAAGCTGGCCGGGTCCGAAGGTGCCGCCGGTCACCTCGATCTGTCCGTGAATGGTGTAAAGCGCGCGTTCCTCGGCATTCGCGGCAATCGGTGCGCTTGCGCCGGGGGCCAGCGTCACATCGCCGTACAGCGTGTCGGACGCGGTCCTGAGCGGCGAGGAGGCGCCGAAAGCCGACCCGGCGATCAGACGCGCCTTCAGTCCCTCGGCCTCGACCACCGGCAGATCCGTCTTGCCATGGTGCATGAAGGCCGGATCGGTTTCCTCTTCGTTTTCGGGCAGGGCCATCCAGGTCTGAAGGCCGAACAGGCGCTGACCGGTGGCGCGGCGTTCAGGTGCGGTGCGTTCGGAATGCACGATCCCGCGGCCGGCCTTCATCCAGTTCACGGCACCCGGCTCGATGGCCAGATCGGTGCCAAGGCTGTCGCGGTGATGAATCTGGCCCTCGAATAGATAGGTCAGCGTGGCGAGGTTGATGTGCGGATGCGGCCGGACGTCGATGCCCTGATCGGTCAGAAACTCGGCCGGGCCCATCTGATCGAAGAAGATGAACGGGCCGACCATCTGGCGTTTCTTGGACGGCAGGGCGCGGCGCACCTCCATCTCGCCCAGATCGACGGCGCGCGGCACGATCAGCGTCTCAACGGCGTCCACGCTTTCGGCATTTCCAAGGACGGGATCGGGGCAAGGGGAATAGCTCATGGTATGTCTCTGTCACTCGGGTTTCGGAACGGGCAGGTCTCAGTCCTTCAGAACGTCCTGCCAATCGGGATGTCGGGCGATCTGGGCCTTGGCGAAGGGGCACAGGGGTACGATCTTGCGGCCCTCGGCGCGGGCATCCTCGACGCCCCGCCGCACCAGCGCCTGGCCGACGCCGCGCCCGCGCAGGGCATCCGGCACGCCGGTATGGTCGATGATGATGGTCGTCTTGCCGGCGCGCGAATAGGTCATCTCGGCCTCGTGCCCGTCCACGACTGCGGCATAGCGGCCCTTGGTGTCGGTCTCTTCGCGGGTGATCTCGATGTCGTCTTTCACGTGTCCCTCCGTCATGCGGCGTTCAGCCGAGTCCGCAGCCAGGCCACTTCGTCCGCGACGATACCGTGGCCGGCGCCCGGAATGACAATCCTGTCGACATTCGCGCCCATTGCGGTCAGCACCTGTTCGGTTTCCCGCACCCGCGCCTGCGGGATATGCGGATCGCGTTCGTGGCAGCCCAGCAGGACGGGCACCCCGTCCAGCCGTCCGTCATAGTCGAAGCGTTTGGCGGTACGCCCGTAAAGGTCGTCTCGCGGCGCGCCGCCCGCTTCGCCGGTGCCGACCAGCCCGCCCGACAGGGCGGCCACGGCGTGAAACGGACGCGCGAGCCGCGCCGCCGCCTCGGCGGCAAGGCAGGCGCCTTGCGAGAACCCGGCCAGGACGATGCGCCCGGCCTCGAAGCCCTGCGCAGCCAGATCGTCCAGCAACGCCTCAACGACGCTCAAGCCGCTGCCCAGACCGGGCTCGTTCGCCTCAAGCGGGGCAAGGAACGAGTCCGGCCACCAGGACCGGCCCGCCGCCTCGGGCGCCAGCACGGCAAGGTCCGGCAGGCCAAGGTGGTCCGCCAGCCCGATCATGTCCTCGGGCGCACCGCCGCGCCCGTGCAGCATGACGGCCGCCAGACGCGCGCGATCCGGCGGCGCGCCGGCCGCAACCAACCGCTGCCCCGCATGCGGACCGCTGCCGTGCGTGCGTGTTCCGAACCCGGCACTCATGCCGGCACCCGGATCGGCGGCAACGCCTGGTCGATACGTTCGCGGCGCGCCCCGAACTGCTCGGGCAGCTTGAATGCCTCGCCCGGCTGCGCGGCGGCCTCGTCCACCGCGAGACCCGGTGGATCGGCCGCGATTTTCGGAACGGCGGCGGCGTAGTTCATGTGATACGTGCCCGGACCATCGAAGCTCACGGAACGCCTGACGAAGCGCGGGCGCAGCGCGCCGGCCCGGATATCAAGGTCGGGCTGCGGCGCATCGAAACTGGCGGTGACGTGATGCAGGCGGGGACTGGCGCTATCGGCGGGCGTCGGCATTCTGGTATCTCCTTGTCGAACCTCGCACAGATCGAAGCCGGCTGCGTGCGGTCCTTGGCGTTCGGCGTTCGTGTGCATACCCCTAACTCCGGGCATCGGAAATCGTTGCCGGATGGAACCCGACATGGCGGTTTGGGTCAACATGAAGTCGCAGCGGCCCGCCGCGCCCTTCGCGGCCAAGGCAGGAGGCCGGAAAACCGCACGGAAAATCGCTTATAGCGTGTCGCGGTCTTTCGGATTCGCACATTCGTTCGCCGGGGCGAGGCAGCGTTTTCGAAGAACAACGCGTTCGCCCCGGTGGATGAATTCGATTGAACGCGACATGCTCTAAGCGCCGTGGCCCGGCGGGTGTGACCGCCCCGCGGTCCTAGCGTTCCTCGGCGATGCGCACGGCGATCCGGTTCAGCGCGGCGACCTGCGCGTCGGCGGTTTCCGCCTTGTAGGCATCTTCGAGCCGCGAGACATGCCGGGCGAACTGGTCATAGGCGGCCTGCGCGACATCGGCCGGAAGCGGCATCCGCTCGTTCCGGGTGACGAAATTCTCGGCCACCAGGGCGATCAGCAGGTAGGCGGCGGCATGATCGGGATCCGCGCCCGCCTTTTCGTAGCCTCGGGCCGCGCATCGCTGATAGGCATGGATGCTGCGCCCCATGTCATCCAGGATCTGCACAAATTCTTGAAACATCGGTCTTTCCTTCAGATCGTGATCTTCGAGGTGCCGCCGTGATTGCCGGACCAGTCCAGCGGATCGGACAGGAACATCCCGACCTCGCGCAGCACCGAGGGGGAGAAGCGGTTTTCCGTCGAGCAAAGGTCGAACACGTCCCGCCATGTCGCAAGCGCATGCAGCGTCAGGCCGCATTCGTCCAGCTTGGCGCGCGTCTGCGGGAAGATGTCGTAGTGGAACAGCACAAACGCATGCGCGACTTCCGCGCCGGCCCGGCGCAGCGCCTCGCAAAAGCGGATCTTGCTGGCGCCATCGGTCGTCAGATCCTCGACCAGCAGAACCCGGTCGCCGGTCTGCAGCCGTCCCTCGACCTGGGCAAGACGGCCGAACCCTTTCGCGCGCTTGCGGACATATTGCATCGGCAGGCCCGTATCGGCGGCGATCCATGCGGCAAAGGGGATGCCGGCGGTCTCGCCGCCCGCGATGGCATCGAACTGGTCCATGCCGACATCGCGCGACAGGGTGGTGACGGCAAAATCCATCATCGCCTCGCGGATCGCGGGATAGGAGATGATCCGGCGGCAATCGATATAGACCGGGCTGGCAACGCCCGAGGTGAAGATGAACGGACGCTCGACATCGAAACGCACCGCGTCGATCTCGAGCAGCATCGACGCCGTGCGGCGCGCGATCTCCTCGCGGGTCTCGAACCTGCCGGGCGCGGTCATGCGGCGGGCTCCGGCCACCAATGCACATCGAACCCCGGATCGAAGATCTCGACATCCACCCCCGCGGCAGAAAGGCGTGCGGGCAGATCCACGGGCCTGTCCGATCGCCGCAGCCGAAGCCGGGCGGTTGCCGGCGGCAGGCCGTAGAACGCCGCGCCGAAGCCGGAAGCGAAGTCGGGCAAGTCGTCAAGCGCCTCTTCCTGCTCGAAGATCTGCGCCAGGATGCCTAGCGCGACCGGGGCCGTGAAACACCCCGCGCAGCCGCATGCCGCCTCCTTGGCGTGGCGCGGATGCGGCGCGCTGTCGGTTCCCAGAAAGAACCGCCGGTCGCCCGAGGTGGCGGCGGCGCGCAGCGCCAGGCGATGCCGCTCGCGCTTGAGCACCGGCAGGCAGTAATTGTGCGGCCGGATGCCCCCCACGAACAGCGCGTTGCGGTTCAGCGCAAGGTGCTGGACGGTCAGCGTCGCCGCAATGTCGCCGCCGCTGCCGCGAACATAGTCGATGCCGTCGGCGGTCGTGACATGCTCCATCACCACGCGCAGCTCGGGCAGCCGCCGGCGCAGCGGCGCCAGCACATGTTCGATGAACACGGCTTCGCGGTCGAAGATGTCGATCTCGGCATCCGTCACCTCGCCATGCACGCAAAGCGGCAGGCCGATCTCGGCCATGCGTTCCAGAACCGGCATCACCCGGTCCAGATTGCGCACGCCGCTGTCGGAATTGGTGGTCGCACCGGCCGGATAGAGCTTGACGGCGACGATTTCGCCGGCGGCATGGGCCGCCGCGATCTCGTCGGCATCGGCCTGTTCGGTCAGGTACATCGTCATCAGCGGCTGGAAATCCGCGCCGTCCGGCAGTGCGGCCAGGATGCGCGCGCGGTAGGCGTGCACGTCGCCGCGAGTCACGACCGGGGGCACCAGGTTGGGCATGATGATCGCGCGGCCGAAATCGCGCGCCGAGGCAGGCGTCACGGCGCGCAGCATGTCGCCGTCGCGCAGATGCAGGTGCATGTCGTCGGGGCGGGGAATGACAAGATCGGTTTGCGTCATGGTGCTTCCTGCGACAGATAGGCGTCGATGACCGAGACGGCGACCAGGAAATCGTCGATTTCCATCGCTTCCCTCGGATTGTGCGACCCGTGCTGGTTGCGCACGAACAGCATGGCCGAGGGGATCCCGGCCTGCGCGAAGATGGCCGCGTCATGGCCGCCGCCGGACGGCATGACGAACGGGTCCAGCCCCAGGCCCGTCATCGCATCGCGCAAGGCCGACACGCGGGTGCCGTCCATCGCCGCGGGTGCAACGGCAAGTTCGTCGCCCAGCTCGAAGCGGACGCCGCGGGCGCGCTCCACCTGGGAAATTTCGTCTCGCAGGAGCGCGCGCATGTTGTCCAGAACCTCGGTTTCCTGAGATCTTATATCGAGCGAGAACACGACCTCGTCGGCGATCCGCGACATCGCGCTACGCTCGGGGTCAGTGTTGACCACTCCGGCGGTAAGCACAAGATCCCCGCCCTTCTGCAGGATTGTCAGCCAGCTTTCGTCCAGCCGCGACAGCAGTTCGGCCATCGCCAGCACCGGGTCGCGGCGATAGGCACGCGGCACCGCGCCGGAATGCCCCGCCTCGCCGATGCAGCGGACCGCGCGGTGACGGAAATTGCCGCGGATCGCCGAGACCGCCGCGACCGGAAGCCCCTTTTCGATCAGCAGCGGGCCCTGCTCGATATGCAGCTCCAGGTAGTCGCGCATCCGCCCCTCGGGCAGCAGCGGCGTGCCGGCGCGCACCCGGTCCATGTCGATGCCGACATCCGCCATATGCGCCCCCATGCTGCGGCCATCGCCCTTGTGGGGTGACGCGATCTCGGCCGCGCTCAACACGCCGGTCAGCGCCTTGGAGGCGTTGTAGCACAGGCCGAACCATGCGCTTTCCTCGCCGCGCATGGCCAGCACCCGGACCGGCCGGCCAAAGCGCCGGCCTTCGCGCCGTGCCCGGATCAGGCAGAGCAGCCCGGCGGCGACACCGGCAAGGCCATCGTAATTGCCGCCCATGGGAACGGAATCGACATGGCTTCCGACGACGGTGCATTGCTCGATCTCGGCATCCGCGGGAAGCGAGATCCACAGGTTCCGGCCGGCATCCCACTCCACCGACAGCCCCTCGTCCAGGGCCAGTGCCTTGAGGTATCCCAGCACCTCCGTCTCCTTCGCGGAGAAGGCGGGCCGGCTGACGCCGTCGGTGTCCGGGCTTAGCGCCGCGATCTCGGCAAAGATCCGGTCGGCCAGCGCGCGCTCCTCGTCCGCGATGCGGATCGCGGTATTGGCCACCGCGCTCATAGCGCGGCCTCCATGAACACCACGCCGTCGGCGGCCTCCTCGTCGCGGACGCTGCCGACCAGATCGGGGATCGACGCGATACCGGCATGGTGCATGTACGCCGCCAGCCCGTCGATCAGCCTGGGCATGACGGTCGGGTTGATGAAGGTCGCGGTGCCGACCTGCACCGCCGAGGCGCCGGCGATCAGGAATTCCAGCACGTCCTCGACCTCCGAGATCCCGCCGCAGCCGATGATCGGAATGTTCACCGCCTTGGCGCATTGATAGGTCATCCGCAGCGCGATCGGCTTTATCGACGGCCCCGACAGCCCGCCCATCAGGTTGCCCAGCTTGGGCCGCCGCGTGCGCACGTCGATCGCCATGGCCAGCAGCGTGTTGGACACGACCAGCGCATCGGCGCCCGCTTCCTCGGCGGCCTGGGCGACCTCGACCGTCTCGCCGGTATTGGGTGTCAGCTTGGCCCAGAGCGGCAGGTCGGTGGCGGCGCGCAGCTTTGTCATCACCTCGCCGGTGGTGCGCGGGCGCATGGCAAAGGCTTTCCCGTCCTCCTCGATATTGGGGCACGAGATGTTCACCTCGATCGCCGCGACACCCGGCAGCGTCACATCGGCGCAAAGCCGGGCAAAGCTGTCGGCATCATTGGCCGAGATCGACACGACCAGCGGGGTTTCGTAATCGGCGTAATGCGGCAGGATCGAGGTCTTGAAATATTCCAGCCCCTTGCTGGGAATGCCGATGGAATTGAGCATTCCCGCCTGCACCTCGCAGACACGCGGCGTCGGGTTGCCGCCCCGGATCTCGCGCGTGATGGTCTTGGTCACATGCGCGCCAAGGCAATCGAGATCGAACACATCGGCCAGTTCCTCGGAAAACGTGCCCGAGGCCGGCATGATCGGGTTCTTGAGCGTCATGGTGCCGATACGCGTCGTCAGGTTCACCATCCCATCGCCTCCTGAATGGAAAAGACCGGGCCCTCGCGGCACACCCGTTCATGCACGATGGCACCGCCGCGCCGGAACGAGCGCACGCAGCAATGGCACATGCCCAGCCCGCAGGCCATTTGCTGTTCCAGCGCGATCTCGCCGGGGATGCCGTGCCGTGCGCCGATATCCTGCAGCAGCGTCAGGATGCGGTTCGACCCGCAGGTATACATCGCGTCGATGCCGCCCTCGGCGATGCGGCCCTCGATCACCTCGCGCAGCGCCTCGACGCTTGACGTGCCGTCCTCGTCGGTCACGGCGATCACCTCGGCGCCGGTGGCCCGGAATTCCTCGACCGACATCAGCAGGTTCTTCGCCCGCGCGCTGCAGATCGCGGTCAGGTTGCAACCCGCCTCGCGCGCCGCCATCGCCAAAGGCGCCAGCGTCGCCAGCCCCACGCCGCGCGCCACCAGCAGCAGGTTGCGCCAGTCCTCGCGGATGGTGAACCCGTTGCCGAGCGGGCCCAGCAGGTTCAGATCGTCACCGGCCCGCAGCAGGGCCAGCGCGCCGGTCCCCTCGCCCGTGACCTTGTAGAGGAACCGCAATTCGCCCGCCTCCGCATCGAAGCCGTAGATGCTCATCGGGCGGCGCAGGAACGGCTCGAACCCGCCCAAGACCGGACACAGAAGGTGAAAGAACTGGCCGGCGCGGCAATCGAGCATTTCGCGCGGCGCGTCCAGCACCATCAGGCGATAATCGCCGGTGACGATGTCGTTGCTTTTGACGCGGGCGGTGCCCTCGACCACCCGGCCGGCCGGCGCGGGATTGCGGGCGGGCAATGTCGTGACATTCTGCATCACGATCCCCTTTATCCAAAGATGAGCCGCGGCACGAAGAGCGAGATCTCCGGCACGTAGGTGACGATGAACAGCACGATCAGGTTGACCAGGACGAACGGCCAGACGCCGCGCACGATGTCGAGCACCGGCTTGCCCAGCGTCGACGAGGCGACGAATATGTCCAGCCCGAAGGGCGGCGTGATCATCCCGAGGCTGATGTTGAGCGTGACGATCATGCCGAAATGCACCGGGTCGACGCCCAGGCTGGTCGCCACCGGAAAGAGCGGCGGCACCAGGATCAGCAGCGCCGAATTCGGGTCGATGAACATGCCCGCGATCAGGAAACAGACATTGACCACCAGCAGGAACTGGATCGGCCCGGCGCCGGTCGCATCCAGAAAGGTGATGATCTGCTGCGGCACCTGCGCCAGCGTGACGAAGAACGACAACAGCCCGCCCATCGCCAGCAGGATGAAGATGATCGTGGTGGCAAGCGCGCTTTGCTCGGTGATCCGGCCCAGTTCTTTCAGGCCGAAATTGCGGTAGACGACGACCTCGACGAAGATCGCGTAGACGACGCTGACCGCCGCCGCCTCGGTCGGGGTGAAGACGCCGCTGTAGATGCCGCCGAGGATGATCACCGGCATGCCCAGCGCCCAGCCGGCCTCTCGCACGGCGCGCGCCCGCTCGGCCCAGGTCTTGCGCGGCGACCGCGCGATGCCGCTACGCCGCGCCTCGAGGCTGACATAGACCGCGAAGGCGAACCCCAGCAGCAGCCCGACCGCGAGCCCGCCGGCGAACAGCCGGGCAATCGAGGTGCCGGAAATCCAGCCGTAGATGATGAAGGTGATCGAGGGCGGGATCAGCAGCGCGGTCTCGGCGCTGGACACCAGAAGGCCCAGGCTGAACCGGTCGGAAAAGCCGCTCTTGCGCATCTCGGGATAGACCATGCGGCCCATCGCGGCTACCGTCGCCGGCGCCGAGCCGGAGACGGAGCCGAAGGCCATCGACCCGCCGATCACGGTATGGCCCATCCCGCCGGCCGTATGCCCGACCAGCGAGCGCACCAGCCCGACCAGCTTGGCCGCGATCTGGCCCGATCCCATCAGGTTGGCGGCAAGGATGAAGAACGGGATCGCCAGCAGCGTCGAATGGTCGATCCCGCCAAGGATCTTCTGCACCACCGCCGGGTCCGGGATCGAGGCGAAGAAGGTCTGTTTCACCACCAGCGACGGGATGCCGAGCACGAGGAACATCTCGAACCCCGCCACCAGCAGCAGCACGGCAAGGCCGGCGATCAGGACAAGGATCATCGCGCCTCTCCCACCAGCGGCTCTGCCTGCTGGAACCGGTCGATCACGCCAAACAGGCTGAGCGCGAAGCGCAGCCCCAGAAGCGCGAAACCGGCCACCGGCGCGGCATAGATCCAGCCCATCGGCAATTCCAGCGTCGGGCTGCGCTGGCCGGTCATCAGCACGAACCGCACCAGACCGACGCCCAGCCAGACGAGATAGCCGGAAAACAGCAGCCCGCAGAGGTCGATCAGTTTCAGCAGCGGCCGGCGCAGGCTGTCCGGCAGCCGGTCGCGGAAGGTGTCGATGCCGACATGCAACCCCCGCTCCAGCGCCAGCCCGAGGCCGAGGAACACCAGGAAGATGTTCAGAAGCCGCACCGCCTCTTCGATCCAGGCAAGGCGGCTGGCGAAGGTGCCGCCGAATTCGCGCGCCAGGACGCTGAAGAAGAACAGCCCGACCATGGTCAGGAAGATCGTGATCAGCAGCGTCCGCTCGACGCGCCTGAGAAGGGTCAACGCGGCCATGTCGCTCTCCGGGGCGGGCAAAAGGATGGGCGGGCGCACAAGGGCGCCCGCCGCGGAAAAAGACCGGGTCAGCCGCCGAGCTTTTCGAACTCCGCTTCGTAGATGTCGATCAGCGACTGGCCGACATCGCCGGCGCGGTCGAGATAGGCATCGCGGGCCGGGCCGTACATCGTCTCGCGGAAGCGCGCCTTTTCTTCGTCCGACACGTCCCGCACGTCGATGCCGCTCTCGCGGATGACGTCCAGCGCCGCCTCGACCGATTGCGCCTTGTGCTCGCGCAGTTCGGGGATCACCTCGAGGAAGGTATCGACGATCGTCGTGCGATACTCTTCCGGCAGGCTGTTCCACCAGGCCGGGTTGAACAGGACGACATCCTCCATCGCGCCATGGGCGGACAGAACGAGGTAATCCTGCACCTCGTAGAACTTCATCCGCTGGATGGTGTCGAGCGGGTTTTCCTGCCCGTCGACCACGCCGGTCTGAAGCGAGGTGTAAAGCTCGCCGAAGGGCAGCGCGATGGCCGAGGCGCCGAGCGCGTTGAACTGCTCGATCAGGATTTTCGAATCCATCACCCGGAATTTCTGGCCCGCGAAATCGGCGATATCCGCGAGCGGCGCATTCGAGGTGAAGTGCTTGCGCCCGTTGGGCCAAAGCGCGATCGCCTCGACACCCTTGTCGTCGAACGTGTCCAGAAGCGCTTCGCCGAAGGCACCGGCACGCAGCGTCTGTGCGTCATTCTCGTCATCGGGCAGCAGGTACGGGATGTCGAGAATCGACACGGCCGGGTTGAACCCGCCCAGGAAGGCGGCCGGCGCGACCGTCGCCTCGAGCGTGCCAAGCTGCACCCCTTCGGTCATCTGGCGCTGGTTGCCAAGCTGGCTTTGCGGGAAAAGCTGGAACTCGACGGCGCCGCCCGTGCGCTCGTTCACGAGGGCGGCGACCTTTTCAAGCAGGACGTGCCGGCTTTGCTGATCGGATTCCAGGTGGCCGATCCGGGCGGTGTATTCCTGTGCGAAGACGGCGCCCGAGAGCACGCCGAGCCCGAGGGTCAGCGCAGCCCCGACGACCCCGCGCCGCAGTTTGACTGGTGTAAGCATGATCTTCTCCGTTGTTGGACGTTTGCAGACATTCCCGAAAAATTGCCCCTCATGTCAAGATTTTTCTCGATTTTGAGACGGGAAGCAGGATATGTCTAGTTCTTGCGACCCTCCCGCGCCGCGTCATGCGGCTACCTGGGATAATAGCATCGGGGGAAGGATGACGGCGCAGGAAAACGCGATAGCGGAACTTGGCGGGCGCCTGCGGGCCTATCGCCTGGGAAAGGGCCTGACGCCCGACGACATTGCCCGGCGCACCGGGATTTCCCGTGCGGCGATCTACCGCTACGAGGCGGGCCAGCCGATGCGTGTCGATGCGCTGGGCAAGATCGCCGAGCTGCTGGACGTGTCGCTGACATCGCTTCTGGGCGTCGGGTCGGAATATTTCTCGTCGGCGGTGTCGTTCTTCGAGCGGATGCGCCAGCTGGAGGCCGAGGCCGACCAGATCACCGTCCTGTTCGGCCCCGTCTCGTACCTGCTGACGACCGATGCGTTCGACGCGGTCCTGCCCGAAGTGCTGCACGAAAGCGTGCCGTCAGAGGTCGCAGACCCCGAATGGGCAGTGCATTGCGACCGGGTGATCGAGATCCTGCGCACCCGCAAGGCGGCCTACCGGACCCGCCGGCCCAACGTCGTCAGCCTCGTCTCGGCCGGCGAGCTGGAGCAGTTCCTGCGCGAAGGGTTCGTCGGCGCCCATCTTCCGGCCGATGGCGCCCGCGCCGCGCGCCGTGCCGTGGCGCAGCGCGAGGTCCGCAATATCGCGACGCTGCTGGCCGATCCGCCGATGGGCGTGCAGATCGGTGTCATCATCGACGCCCTGCCCGGCTCGAGCTTTCAGATCATCGGCCAGGGCCTGTCGGCCCAGGTGCTGGTATCGCCGTTCCGTCTGGGCACCTTCGCCAATACCCGCATCGGCGTGGCGACGATCACCGCGTCCGAGGAATCGGTGGACCTGCACCAGTCGGTGGCGCAGGATCTCTGGCGCCGCAGCCTCAAGGGACAGGGCGCGGCCGACGTGCTGGGCGGGCTCTTGAAGAAATACGGCGGCTGACCGGGCTTCCCGAAGGCGGGCTTGCCGGTGCCGATGCGGATCCCCGCGCAGGTCGCGGCGGGGCTGGGGGCAGGCGCGCCAGGGGCGGCACAGGTGCCATGCCGCGTCGGCGATGTGCCGGGCGGCGGCGGGGTCCGGTGCCGGGCCCCTGCCCGCGAAATGACCGGCCACCAGCATGGCGGCGCGGTGCAGGGCGTCCGCATCGCGCGCGGCGCCGCCCGCCTGCTGGCGCAGCGCCTCGATCGCGGGGGCGAGGGCCAGGGTCTCGATCTTTTCGGCCCGCAATTCCAAGGCCTTCACCGCCTCGCGGAAGGGCGGGACGGCGGCGTCGCTGTCGATCCAGGGATGCGACTTGAGCGCGGTGCGCACCTGCCGCAACGGACGCACCGCCGCGTCGCGCCACCCCGCGCATAGCCGGTCCAGCGCGGCCACCGTTCCCGTGTCGATCCGGCAGCCCCGCCCCGCCGCGTACAGCACAGACAGCAGCAGCGGCACATCGACGCCGCAGGTCTTCTGAAGGGACAGACAGGCCTCGGCCACACCGGGCATGGCGTAGAGCTCGAGCATGAATGCCCACAGGTCGGGGGTGGGCTGCGGGATGTCCTGCATCGTTCCAGACTTTCGCACGGGCCGGAAGATGGCAATGTGCGAAATCGCACCCGGGTCATGCCCCATGAGACGCGCAGCGGGCCGCCGGCGTCGGTTCGGTTTGCGTTTTGCCCCGATTGATGCGATTTTTCGGACCTTGCCGGAGGACCATCATGCCCCCCCAGGACGACGGCGCACGCATTGCCACCGGATCGGGCATCGGCGTGGCCTATCCGCCGATTGCCGAGCGGTTTCTGCGCCTCGATCCGCAATTGCGGGTCCAGAGCGCCCCCAAGGGCCGGCTGATCGTGCAGGAAGGCGACTTTGCCGACCATTCCATGCTGCTGCTGACCGGCTGGGCGGCGCTGTCAAAGACGCTGCCCGACGGCGACACCCAGATCATCGACGTGATGCTGCCCGGCGACTTCGCGCTGATCGGCGCGGTCGTGGCCCCGGTCGCCGCCTGCACCGTCGAGGCGCTGAGCGACGTGCAGTTCCTGACCTTGCAGCCGGAAAACGCGAACGGCGCGGACCCGCAGATGGCCGACCTGCGCGGGCTTCTGGCGGCGATGATCGTCACCACCCAGGCGCGCACCGCCGAATTGCTGCTGCGGCTCGGCAAAAGCAGCGCCGCCGGCCGCATCGCCTATGCCCTGCTGGAGCTCTACGTGCGGCTCGAGGATCTGGGCCTGACGCGGAACACGCGATTCGCCTTCCCGATGACGCAGCACAAGCTGGGCGAGTTCACCGGCCTGAGCAACGTGCATGTCTGCCGCACGCTGCGGCGGATGGAACGGGCCGGCATCGTCGCCTATCCCGACCCGCACGACATCGCGCTGACCGACCTGGACGCGCTGTGCGAGATCGCGGGCATCGACCTTGAAACCTTCCGGTCCGGGATCCTGATCCTGCGGCCGCGATAGGGGCGATGCCGGGCACCGCGCCGCCCTGCCCCGCCCGCTACCTGACCTCGACGATCTCGCCCAGGGTCTGGCCCGCGATCTCCTCGCTGGCATCGTTGGCGATGTCGCCCAGCGTCACGATGCCAAGCGGCGCGCCCGCCTCGTCCACCACCACGATCCGCCGGATCTGAAGGTCGGCCATGCGGTGCGCGGCCGCGGCCACGGGCTCGTCGGGGCGGCAGGTCTCGACGCCGCGGGTCATCAGCGGCGAGACCGAGATGTCGCCCACCGCGTTCGGCGCCCAGCGGACCACGATGTCGCGGTCGGTCACCAGCCCGACCACGCGGCCATTCTCGCAGACCGGCAGCACCCCGATATCCAGCTCGCGCATCAGCGCGGCGGCGGCCCGCACCGAGGTGCCCGGCGACACCGTCGTCACCGGGCTGCGCATGATCGACCGGATGCGGCCATCCCGCTCGCGCCGCCGCGCCCCGGCAAAGCCCTTGTGGATGTCCATCGCGCGTCTCCGGCTACAGCGGGTACCGCAGGATCGCCGCCAGCGATTTCTGCTCGGGGATGTCCTCCTGCCGGACCGCCAGGACCTGCCCGCCCGTGCGCAGCACCCTTCCTGCGATGTCGTCGACGACGCCGTAGCTTCCGGCGCCGTTCTTCCGGGCAAAGTCGACCTCGCCGGTTTCGTCGTCGACACTGCCCGGAACGACCGAATCGATATCGACCAGCAGCGTCTCGACCCCGCCGAACGTCGCCGCCCGCGCCGCGTCGGAGATGTCGGTCGTCGCGCGCCGCGCGCCCGCGCGCGCCTCGAACAGGTTCTGGAACGCGGCAAGGCGATCGGCATAATAGGCGTCCAGCACCGGGCGGGCCGCCTGTGCCAGCTCGGCCGGGCTCATGTCGTCTGGCGACGCCTCGATGGTCTCGTCCAGCACCGGCAGGGCGCTGAGCGAGCGGACCAGCGAGGCGACCGGCTGTGTCGATGCAAGGATGACCGGCAGGTCCGAGCCGGCCAGAACCGGGCGCAGCGCGGCGTCGATCTTGCGGATATACTGGCCCAGCCGCACCTTCTGCCCCTCGAGCCCGCCGATCCGCCGGCCCGCGCCACTGTCGTTGATCGTGGCCTTGCCGACCGCGCTGGCCGCATCGCGCGGCATGTCCGGCACCCGGATCTCGACGGCGGGAAGGGCCGGCGAAACCTCGATCAGCCGCACCGCGTTCTCGGACACGGCCAGCACACGCGCGGCGTTCGGGAAGGCGATCGCGCGCAGCAGCGGCTTGAGGTGAAAGCGGTCCGAGACCTCGACCGTTTCGGGCAGCTCGTTCGCAAGCCGGAACGTGCGCATCCGGTCGGGCGTGGCCAGCACGGCTGGCGAATGGGCCTGATGCTCCCAGAAATCGTCATCTTCCTGGAGGGTGGCGAAATGCTCTTCCAGCGGCCAGATCCGGCGCTTTTCAAGGCCGGCCTCCTCCAGTTGCGCGATCGCCTGCTTGACCAGCTGGCCGAACCGGGTCCGCGTCTTGCCGACATCCTGCGTCAGCGGCGTGCTGCGCAGATAGATCGACACGCACGCATCCGCGCGCACCTGGTTGAGCCGGCCGATTTCGGCGGGCCTGGGAAGATCGACATAAAGCATGTGGCATCCTTTCCGCGACTGCCGGGCGGGGCGATTCGTGCCGCCTCGCGCCATTTGGAGCCGATCATGGCAAAGCGCCGCGCCGGCCGCATTGACCAGGGTTAAGCCGCGCGCCGGACGGGCGCGTTTCACTCCCCGGAAGGCTCCTCCGCGCCCGGTTTCCCGCGCTTCTTGCGGCCGCGATCCTTCAGCGCCTCGAACCCGATGATCACGTCCAGCAATTCGGTCGTGATCTCGCTCTGGCGGACGCTGCGCATCTCGCCGGTCAATTCCTCGAGCTGCTCGTCGATGGATTGCTCGGCCTGCTGCATCCGCGCCAGCCGCGCCGCGTTTTCCGTCACCAGCGCCTCGGCGGCGGCGCGGAACATCTCGGCGAACAGGTAGCTGCGGATCAGCGCCGCCAGAAGCTGGTCCGGCGGCAGGCTGAAATACGGCAGGCTGCGCGAGGCCCAGGGCCGGTGCGCTATCGCGCCGGTCATCGCCGGGTCCAGCGGCAGCAGGCGCTGGACCGCCACCTCCTGCTGGCCATGCGCCGCGCGCTGCATGAACACCAGCGACACCGCCAGGTCGCCATCCGGGGCGCGCATCGCGTCCAGCAGCGCGATCAGCCGCCCGGCCAGCCGGCCCAGCCCGTCGGCGGTGGCGGGCGGCAGCAGCACCTGCTCGGGGCGGATCCCCAGCCCGGACAGCGCATCCTCCATCTGCACGCCGACGCAGATCACCCGCGCGCCCGGCATCGCTGCGCGCGCCGCATCCGCCCGTTCGGCCACGATCTCGTTGTAATTGCCGCACAATCCGTGATCCGACCCGAAGGCGATGACGACCGGCGACAGGCCGCGCCCGGTCTCGGCCGGCAGCGCGCCGTGGCGCTGGACGAAGGCGTGCAGCCCGTCCAGCACGGTGCTGCGATAGCCGGCCATCGCCTGCGCGGCCTGTTCATAGGGCAGCGCGTTGATCGCCGACATGGTCTTCATCGTGCGCACGATGCCGCGAATGCTGCGCATCGTCCCGGTGCGGTGGGTCAGAAGCTCAAGCGTCTGGGCCATCTTGCGCCATCCCCGCCATCGCCTCGCGCGCCGTATCAAGGATCCCGGCGCGCGCCTCGTCCGTCAGGCGCCCGCCATCCGCGATGCGCGCGCCCAGCCCGCCATCGCCGGCGCGGATCGCCGCGCGGATCGCGTCCATCGCCGGGGCGATGCGCGTCTCGTCCAGATCGTCCAGCAGCCCCTCCATCGCGGCGACCAGCACCGCCAGCTGCTCGGCGGCCGGCATCGGGTCGCGTTCGGGCTGGCGCAGGGCGGCGCGCACCGCCGCGCCGCGCGCCAGCCGGGCGCGGGTGGCATCGTCCAGCCGTGTGCCGAACCGCGCGAATTCCTCCAGCTCCTCGAATTGCGACAGTGTCACCCGCAGGTTGCCCGCCACGTCCCGAAAGGCCGGCGCCTGCGCCTTGCCGCCGACCCGGCTGACCGACACGCCCAGATCGACCGCCGGGAACTGGTTGGTGCGCACCAGCCGCGGCGACAGGTAGATCTGCCCGTCGGTGATCGAGATCAGGTTGGTCGGGATGTAGGCCGACAGGTTTTCCGCCTGCGTCTCGACCACCGGCAGCGCGGTGATCGAGCCGCGCCCCTCGGTGAACTGACCGGCGCGTTCCAGAAGGCGCGCATGGACATAGAAGATGTCGCCCGGAAACGCCTCGCGCCCCGGCGGGCGGCGCAGCAGCAGCGACAATTCGCGGTAGGCATGGGCGTGATGGGTCAGATCGTCCATCACCACCAGCACGTCGCGCCCTTTTTCGGCCAGGCTTTCGGCGATGGTCATGGCGGCATAGGGCGCGATATAGGCAAGCCCCGGCGCGTCCTCATCGCCCGCCGCGACGATCACGCAGCGATCCATCATGCCGCCATCCCGAACCGCGCCGATCACCTTGGCCACCGCGTCGCCGCGCAGGCCGATGGCGCAGTAGATGCACAGAACGCCCGTCTCGCGCTGGTTCAGGATCGTGTCCACGGCGATCGAGGTCTTGCCGGTCTGCCGGTCGCCGATGATCAGCTCGCGCTGGCCGAGCCCCACCGGCACGGCCGCATCCACGGCCTTCAGCCCGGTCGCCAGCGGGCGCGCCACGGCGCGGCGGCGCAGGATGGGCGGCGCCTCTGCCTCGACCGGGCGCAGGGCCGCACCCTCGGGCGGCGCGCCGCCATCCAGCGGCCGCCCGGCCGCATCGACAACCCGGCCCAGCAGCGCCGGGCCCGCGGGCACGCTGGCCACGCGGCCGGTGCGGCGCACATCCTCGCCCTGGGTCACTTGTTCGGACGGGCCCAGCAGCACCACGCCCAGCCGGTCCGGTTCGAGGTCGAAGACGAAGCCCTGCACCCCGCTGGCGAATTCCAGCAATTCGTCGGCCAGCGCGCGGGCCAGACCGGTGACGATGGCGATGCCGTCGCCGACCTCGGCGACGCGGCCGATCTCGGTCACGCGCGCGGCGGGCGGCGGCGTGTCCAGTAGCGACTGCACAAGCTCGTCGTAGCTTCGGTATCCGGCGGCGTCAGGCGGCATGGGTCACCTGCCTGGCCGGCTGCCGCGCCAGATCGTCCAGCGCCGCATCCAGCCCGTCAAGATAGCTGTCCACCGTCCAGCCCGCCTGTGCCCCGCCCAGCCGCAGGCTCAGGCCCGGCGGCAGCGCGGGGTCGGTGTCGAACCGCAGCGCGAAGCCCGGCAAGGCGTCCTTCAGCGCGGCGCGCACCTCTGCCTGCACCTCGGCGGGCAGCGCGTCGCGGGTCAGCGCCACCGCCTCGCGCGCCTCGCCCGCGCCGTCGCGCAGCGCCTCGGCCACGCCGCGCAGCCGCGAAGCCGCATGCAGCGCGATCCGCTGCTCCAGCGTCTCGTCCGCCAGATCGTCCAGCGCCTTGCGGGTCAGCGCCAGCAGCGCCCCGGCGCCGCGCCGGTGCAGATCGGCGGCAAAGCGGCGGGTCTCTTCGGTGCGGTGGCTCTCGCGCTCGGCCTGCTCTTCCGCCAGGCGCGTGCGCGCATCCGACAGCAGCGCATCGCGCTCCGCCTCGGCGTCGCGGCGCGCGGCATCCAGCATCTCGCCCCGGCTGGCGCGCAGCGCTGCGATCTCGGCCTTGTACCTGGCCTCGGTTTCCTCGGCGCTCTCGCGGATCGCCGCCGCCTCGCCCATCCGCGCCGAGATCTCGGCCTCGCGCGCGTCGATCCCGTCCAGGATCGGGCGGTACAGGAACCGCTTCAGCAGCCAGATCAGGACAAGGAAGTTGACGATCTGGGCGCCGACCGTGATCCAGTCGACCGACATCGCCTAGCCCCCCGTCCCCGGCGCCGCCGCTTCCAGCGCCGCGGTCCAGAACGGGTTGGCGAACAGCAGGATCATGGCCACGACGAAACAGTAGATGGCGGTCGATTCGATCATCGCGAGGCTGACGAACAGCGTCCGCGACAGGGTCGAGGAGGCGTCGGGCTGCTGCGCGATGGCGCTGAGCGCCGAGGCGGCCGCGCGCCCCTCGCCCAGCGCGGGGCCGAGCGCGCCGAAGGCCACCGTCAGCCCCGCCGTGAAGATCGAGATCGCGGCAATGATGGAAAGATCGGTCATGTCCTGTCCTTTTCGGGTTTCGTGCCGTCCGGCGCCTTCGGTTCGGTCGCGGTCGCGGACGAGATGTAGACGGTGGCGAGAATGGCGAAGATATAGGCCTGGATCACCCCGGTCAGCAGGCCCAGCATGTCCATCAGCACCGGAAAGAAGAACGGCGCGACGCCCAGCAGGATCGCCGCGATCACCGCGCCGCTCATGATGTTGCCGTAAAGCCGGATCGCCAGCGAGATCCCGCGAGAGACCTCGCCGATGATGTTGAACGGCAGCATGATCAACGACGGCTCTATGTAGGTGCGCAGGTAGCCGCCGATGCCGCGGCTGCCGATGCCGAAGATCGGCACCGCCACCAGCACCGTCAGCGCCAGCGCGGCGGTCGTGGACAGCGAGGCGGTGGGCGTGTCGAAGCCCGGCACCACGGTCGCGAGGTTCGCGGTAAAGATGAACAGGAACAGCGTGCCGGCGAAATACAGCACCCGCGCGTCGCTCTTGCCGGTGATCTCGGCGATCTGGTCGACGATGCCGCCCACCGCCACCTCGAGCGCGGTGCGCCAGCGGCTGGGCGGCACGTCGGGGCGCAGGTTGCGGGTGATCAGCGCCGAGACCCCGACCAGCAGCGCCATGATGATCCAGGTGTTCACGATCGTGGCGTTGATGGCGATGCCGCCCAGGGTGAAGATCACGTTCTCGTCGGGGGTCAGTTCCATGGCGCGGCCTCCTTCGCGGTCCGGCCCGCATCCGGCCGGCGCGCGGCGGCGATCGCGGCAAAGCGCGCGGCGACGAAGGCCAGCGCAAAGCCCGCCAGCGCCGCCGCCCCCTGCCCCGCAACCCACCAGCCCAGCGCCAGCAGCAGCGCGATGCGCAGGGCCGAGCTGGCCAGCAGCAGCGGCGCGGCGCGCGGCCCGCCCAGCGCGCGGCGGATGCCCCAGGCCAGACCCAGGAAATACAGCGCCGAGGCCGCAAGCCCCAGCCCCGCGCCAAGCGCCAGGCCGCCCCAGTCCAGGCTGCTCCAGTCCAGTCCGCTCATTTTCCGCCTCCTTCCTTGCCGATCCAGTTCCAGGCGATCAACGCACCCACCACCGCGCCGCCCAGCAGCAGCGCGATGGTCCAGGAAAAGCCCTGCGGCGCGATCCGGTCAAGCCACAGGCCCAGGAACGCGCCGCCCACGGTGGGCACCGCCACCGACCAGCCGATCACGCCGAAGGTGCCGACCCCGCGCAGCGGGCTTGGCCCCGGATCGTCGCGCGCATCCCGGATCCGGCGGGCGCGCTTGCCGATGTCGCTGGCGGTCCTGTCCGCGTCGTCCTGTCCCGAATCCTTGTTCATGGGTGCGGCTTTCTGAGGCTGGCAAAACGGCGCACCATGTCGGCCTCCAGCCGGGACAGCGCGGCGCGGGCGCTGCGTTCTTCGTCCTCCAGCTCGGCAAAGGTGCCGCCGACCAGGTCGTGCAGGCTGTCCAGATCGTCGCTTTCCACGCCGCGCCGCACCGCGATCTCGACCGTGTGGCCCTTCTTGACCAGCACGCCCTCGTCGATGCCGAAAATCCGCTCGGGCCCGCCCGTCTGCGCGATCAGCAGCACCGAGGGGACCAGCGCGGTGACGAAATCGACATGGTTGGGCAGGATGCCGAACCCGCCATCCTCCGCCTCGCCGCGCAGCCGGTCCGCCCGCCCCTCGAACAGCACGCGCGACGGCAGACGCAGGCAGACATTCATGTCGGCCGCCATGGTCATGCCGCGCGCTCCTTCAGGTCGGAAAGCCCGCCGATCATGTAATAGTCGCTTTCCGGCCGCTCGAACGCCGTCTCGGCCAGGATCGCCTCGCAGCCGTCCAGCGTGTCGGCGACCGGCACCAGCCGGCCGGTGGTGCCGGCGGCGGCGCTGATGGTGAAGAACGGCTGGGTCAGGAACCGCTCGAGCCGGCGGGCGCGGGCGACGACGGCGCGGTCATGGGCCGACAATTCCTCGATCCCCAGCATGGCGATGATGTCGCGCAACTCCTCGTATTCGGCCAGCGTGCGGCGCACGGCGCGGGCAATGTCGTAATGGCGCTGACCCACCACCCCCGGCGTCAGCATCACCGAGGTCGAGCCCAGCGGGTCGACCGCCGGGTACAGCCCCTCGGAGGCACGCTTGCGCGACAGCACCACCGAGGCCGACAGGTGCGAGAAGATATGCGCCGCCGCCGGGTCGGTGAAATCGTCGGCCGGCACGTAGACCGCCTGGATCGAGGTGATCGAGCCGGCGCGCGTCGACGCGATGCGTTCCTCCAGCGCGGCCAGCTCGGTCGCCAGCGTCGGCTGGTAGCCAACGCGGCTGGGCATCCGCCCCAGCAGGCCCGACACTTCGGATCCGGCCTGAACGAAGCGGAAGATGTTGTCGATCAGCAGCAGCACGTCCTGGCCGCGATCGTCGCGGAAATACTCGGCCATGCTCAACGCCGACTTGCCGACAAGAAACCGCACGCCCGGCGCCTCGTTCATCTGGCCGAACAGCATCACCATCTGGTCGCGCACGCCGGCCTCGCCCATCTCGCGCCACAGTTCCTCGGCCTCGCGCGACCGCTCGCCGATGCCGCAGAACAGACTGACACCGTGGTGATGTTCCACCGTGTTGTGGATCAGCTCGCTCAAGAGCACGGTCTTGCCGACGCCGGCGCCGCCGAACAGGCCCGTCTTGCCGCCCCGCTCGATCGGGGACAGCAGGTCGATGGCCTTGATCCCCGTCTCCAGCACCTCGGCGCGCAGCACGCGGTCCGACAGCGGCGGCGGGGGGCGGTGAATCGGGCGGCGCAGGGCGGTTTCGGGGGGCGGCAGCCCGTCCAGCGGCGTGCCGAACATGTCGAGCATCCGGCCCAGCACCGCCTCGCCCACCGGCACCTCTATGCCGCCGCCGGTATCGGTCACCTCGGCGCCCAGGCCCAGCCCGCGCAGCGGCACCAGCGCGATGCAGCGCACCACGCCATCGCCCAGAAGCGCCGCGACCTCCATCGACACGTCGCCCGCCGTCAGCAGCCCGTGGATCCGCGGCACATCGCCGGCAAAGGCCACATCGACGACGCCGCCACGAATCGCGACGACCCTGCCGGTGGCGCGGGGCGTCCCGCCCCCGCCCGTGTCCGTATCCATGTCCTGCGATGCCTTCGCCAAGTCCTGCACCCTTCCGGTTCCGCCGCCCGCGCGGGATATGTCGCGCCGCATTGCGCGCGCCGCATTGATCCGCGTCAACCGATAGCCGCGCGGGCCACGCCCAACACCTATGCCGGGCGGGAATCCGCGCAAGGCGCGGCCGATTGCAGCACGTTGACGCAGGTCAATGCCGCAGATTGCCCGATCTGCGACGAATCGGCCAGTTCCCGACATTTTCCTTCCGAAAGGACCGCAAGATGCCACGTTCGAAAGCTGCCCGCATGACCCCGTCGGATCGGGCCGACCTGAACGCCGCCAGCGTTCTGTTCTCCGCCAACCCGGCGCACGCCCCGCATTTCGCGCATTTCCTCAAGGCGCGCGAGCGCATCCTCGAGGAAACCGCGGCCTTCGGCGCGGCCTGGACCCAGCGGCGCAGCCAGGCGATGCAGGCCGCGCTCGAGGCCGGAAGCCGCATCGCCGCGGGCGGCGTGCAGGATCCGGGCGCTGCCGGGCAAGCCTTTGCCGACTGGCAGCAGGGCGCGATGGCGCGGCTGTCGGACGATGCGGCCGACTGGGCCACGCTGATGACGCGCTGCGCCACCTGCCTGATCGACAACGAGATCGAGGCGGTGGAGGAAACGGTGGACGGCGCCGAACGCGCGGCAAAGCCCACCTATGCCATGCCCGTCTGAGCCGCGTCTGAGCCGCGCCACCCCCGCACCGGGGCCGTCCTATCGCTGCATGACGTAGCTGCCCGGCGCATCGCCGAACGACCGTCCGCCCGCTGCCGATCCCATCGGCGGCGGCGTGGCCTTACCGGTGGAATGCGCGGTCAGCCAGCTGCTGAATTCCGGCCACCACGATCCATCCTTGATCGGCGTTTCCGCCTGCCAGTCGTCGGGCGCGACATAGTTCGCTTTTTCCGGGGTGGTCGCGATCTGGAAAGTCCGCGTCTTGTGGCCCGGCTTGCTGATGATGCCGGCATTGTGCCCGCCCGAGGTCAGCACGAAGGTGATGTCGGTATCCGCCAGCAGGTGCAGCTTGTACACCGATTGCCACGGCGCGACATGGTCGCCCGTCGTCGAGACGCAGAACACCGGCGCCGAGATGTCGCCGATCGCCACCGGCTTGTCGCCGATCCGGTATTGCCCCTGCGCCAACTCGTTGTTCATGAAGAAATGCCGCAGGTATTCGCTGTGCATCCGGTAGGGCATCCGCGTGGCATCGGCATTCCAGGCCATCAGGTCGAACATCGGCTGGCGCCGGCCCATCAGGTATTCATGCACATAGCGCGACCAGATCAGGTCGACCGAGCGCAGCAGCTGGAACGCACCTGCCATCTGCTTCGTGTCCAGATAGCCCTGGTCCCACATCACATGTTCCAGGAACGACACCTGGCTTTCGCTGACGAACAGCTGCAATTCGCCCGGATCCTCGAAATCGGTCTGGGTGGCGAACAGGCTCAGCGTCTTCAGCCGGTCGTCGCCGTCGCGCGCCATCTGCGCGGCCTTGGCCGACAGCAGCGTGCCGCCCAGGCAGTAGCCGACCCCGTGCACCTGCCGCTCGGGCAGGATCCGGCCGATCTCGCCCAGCGCCTGCTCAACCGCGTTCAGGTAATCGGCCATGCCGATATCGCGGTCGGCGGTATCGGGATTGCGCCACGAGACCATGAACACGGTAAAGCCCTGCTCGACCAGGTAGCGCACCAGCGAATTGTCCGGCGACAGATCGAGGATGTAGTATTTCATGATCCATGCCGGCACGATCAGCAGCGGCTCTGCCGCCACCTTGTCCGTTTGCGGCGAATACTGGATCAGCTCGAACAGGTGCGAGCGGTAGACGACCTTGCCCGGCGTCAGCGCCACGTCGCGCCCCGGCAGGTAATCCTCGGCGCCCACCGGCGGCTGCCCGGTCAGCGTGCGGGACATGTCTTCGGCCAGGTTCTGCGCGCCCGTCACCAGGTTCGCGCCGCCCTGGCGCACCGTTTCCGCGATCACCTCGGGGTTGGTCCAGATGCCGTTCGACGGCGACATCATGTCGAGCATCTGGCGCACCGCGAAGGACACCGCCTGTTCCTCGCTCCGCGCCATGCCGTCGATGTCGTTGGTGGCATTGTACCACCATTGCTGTGTCATCAGGAACGACTGATAGGCGATGTTGTACGGCCATTGCTGCCATTCGGGCGCGTCGAACCGCGAATCGTGCAGCAGCGGCGCGATGCAGGGCTTGGCGTCGCGGCCCATGACCGAGTTTGACGCGGCCAGCCCCAGCTGCATCGACTTTTGCGCCGCCTTCTCGACCAGTTGAGCCTGTTTGCCGGGCGACGAGGCAAGGTGCAGCCACCAGTTGAAGAACACCGAGGTCACATAATAGGGCGAAATACCCTGCGTCATGCGTGCCAGCGCCGCCTTGCTTACCCGGTCGAGGCCCACGGCACTGTAGCGGTCGGGCGTGTTGGCAGCGCAAAGCGGGCCAAGCTCCGGCGGCAGATGGTTGGAGCGGTCCGGCGCGGCCGCCGGTCGGGAAACATCCGCGCTCTTGTCGCGCTCTGTCTTCGATTGCTTGTTCATCGTCATGTCCTTTTTCGGTGGTTCGGCCCGCCCGGATGGTGCGCAGCATAGCGCGCCGCGCCGGGGCCGCATTGATCTGCGTTAAGCGTCGCCGCCGCCCGGCGCCGGCGCGCGGCCCGAATGCGTGCGGTATATCTCGGCGATGCGCCGCCGCGTCTCTTCGGGCTGGGCGTCCACCGCCTCGGCCAGCCCGCGCAGCTCGCGCCGAAGCCCGTGCACCTGGTCCAGCAGCGACAGCACCACGGGCACCGCGTCGCCGGGCAGCGACATCTCCTTGCGCAGATCGCAGACCAGCCGGATGCGCGCCACGTCAAGCTCGTCGAAGACCGGGCCGCCCGGTCCCTCGGCGGGCCTGATCCAGCCCTCGCGCACCCACATGCGCAGCTCGCGCAGCTCCACCCGCCGCACGCGGGCGACGACATCGCGTTCCTTCAGCATTCCGGCCATGGTCACAACGCCTCCCACAGACTCGCGCGCGGATCGGGCGCGCCCAGATCGCGCCATTCCTGCGCGATCCGTTCCATCGCCGCGTCGGGCTTGCCGGGCAGCGCGATGCTCAGCCGCACGTACTGATCGCCCGCCGGGCCGCGCGCCGGTGCGATGCCGCGCCCCTTGAGCCGCAGCCGCTGGCCCGTGGTCGCGCCCTTCGGGATCGTCATCGACACGCGCCCGGTCAGCGTCGGCACCTCAATCTTCGCGCCCAGCACCGCCTCGTCGAACGAAATCGGCAGATCCACCTCGATATCGTTGCCGTCACGGGTGAAGACCGGATGCGGGCGCACGCCGATCTCGACATAGGCATCCCCGGCCGGGGCGCCGCCCAGGCCGAGCTGGCCCTTGCCGCGCAGCCGCAGCGTCTGACCGTCGCGCACGCCCGCCGGAATGGTCAGGTCGATCGCGCTGCCATCCGGCAGCGGCACCGCCCGCTTCGCCCCGGTCGCCGCATCCATGAAATCCACGTCGAGGTGATAGCGCACATCCGCCCCGCGCGCCGCAAAGCCGCGCCCGCCGGCCCCGCCGCCGCCCCCCGCCGCGCGGGCCCGCGCGCCGAACAGGTCCGAGAATATGTCCGACACGTCCTCGAAATCGCCGTAGCCGCTGGCCGATTCGTAGCGTCCCTGCGGGTCGGCCCCGGCATATTGGCGGTAGAATTGCCGCTCGGGCCGTTCCTGCCCGCTGGCGTCGATCTCTCCGGCATCGAAGCGGCGGCGCTTTTCCGCATCGCCCAGGATGTCATGGGCCGCGCCGACCTTCTGGAACGCGGCCTCTTTCGACGGGTCGCCAGGATGCAGGTCGGGATGCAGTTCCTTGGCAAGCTTGCGATACGCCTTCTTGATCTCGGCCTGCGAGGCGCCCTTGCCGACGCCCAGCACCTTGTAGGGATCGTCACTCATCCATTTTCACCTTTGCGTCGTCCGCGTGCGGCTGCTCGGGCTCCGCGCCGTTATCCGGGGCCGCCTTGCGCAGACCCTGCGCCAGATCCCGCAGCGCGGCCTCGTCCAGCGTTTCCACCTCCAGCAACCGGTTCGCACTCTTGTCCAGGATATCGCGATTGTCGGTCAGGATTTCCAGTGCCCGCTCGGAAACCTCGCTCAGCACTTCGCGCACGGCGGCATCCATCGCTTCGGCCGTGGCTTCGGAATAGGTGCGCTCGAAATAGCGGGGCTGGCCGTCGCTCAGGAAACGGCTGCGCTCCGCCTCGTAGCTGACATTGCCCAGATCCGCATCCATGCCGTAGCGCGCGACCATGGACCGCGCGATGTCGGTGGCCTTGGCCAGATCGTCGGCGGCCCCGGTGGACAGATGACCGAAAACCAGGCTTTCGGCAGCGCGCCCGCCCATCAGAACGGCGATCTTGTCGCGCAGTTCCGCCTCGGTCATCAGGAACCGGTCCTCGGTCGGGCGCTGGATGGTGTAGCCCAGCGCGCCGATGCCGCGCGGGATGATCGACACCTTGTGCACCTCGTCCACGCCCGGCAGCGCCATCGAGACCAGCGCATGGCCCATCTCGTGAAAGGCCACGATGCGCCGCTCGCGCGGGTTGATCAGGCGGTTGCGCTTTTCCAGCCCGGCCACGATCCGCTCGATCGCGCGGGTGAAATCGGACATGGTCACCACGTCGCCGCGCCGCCTTGTGGCCAGCAGCGCCGCCTCGTTCACCAGGTTTGCCAGATCCGCGCCGGAAAAGCCGGTGGTCAGCGCGGCGATGTCGTCCAGCCCGATATCCGGGGCCAGCACGATCTTGCGCATGTGCACCTTCAGGATCTGCACCCGCCCCGCCCGGTCGGGCCGGTCCACCAGCACCTGCCGGTCGAACCGCCCGGCCCGCAGCAGCGCGGGATCGAGGATCTCGGGCCGGTTCGTGGCCGACAGCAGCACGACGCCCTCGGTGGGGTCGAACCCGTCGAGTTCCGACAGAAGCTGGTTCAGCGTCTGCTCGCGCTCGTCATTGCCGCCCTGGATGTTGCCGGCGCCGCGCGCGCGGCCCAGCGCGTCCAGCTCGTCGATGAAGATGATCGCGGGCGCGGCCTTGCGGGCCTGCTCGAACAGATCGCGCACCCGCGCGGCGCCGACGCCCACGAACATCTCGACGAATTCCGAGCCCGAGATGGAATAGAACGGCACCCCCGCCTCGCCCGCGACGGCGCGCGCCAGCAGCGTCTTGCCGGTGCCCGGCGGGCCGACCAGCAGGATGCCCTTGGGCATCCGCGCGCCCAGGCTGCCGTATTCCTTGGGGTTCTGCAGAAAGTCGATGACCTCCTGCAATTCGGCCTTCGCCTCGTCCACGCCGGCCACATCCTCGAACGTGACCTTGGTGTCGGTCTCGACATAGACCTTGGCCTTGCTCTTGCCGACCGACATCATCCCGCCGATGCCGCCCGACCCGCGCCCCATCCGGCGGATCAGGAACATCCAGATCCCGACAAAGAACAGCGCCGGCAGGATCCACGACAGAAGCGTGCCGAACCAGGTGTTTTCCACCGCGCCGGTATAGCTTGCGCCCGTGCCCGCCAGCCGGTCCGCGAGATCGGGCGGCACCGGGCGGGTGACAAAGCCGGTCTTGCCCTCCTGCGGTTCGGTGAAGGTGCCGGTGATGCTGTCGGAACCGATCGTCACCTCGTCCACCGCGCCGTCATCGAGATATTCCTCGAACCGGCTGTAGGGGATCGACTCGATGGTCTGGCTCTGCACCCACAAATCGCGGATCAGCACCACACCCATGAAGGCGATGAGGACATACCACAGGTTGATCTGGGTTCCGCGGTTCATGGTGTGTCTCCGGTTCTGGTGTTTGTCTTGTCGTTGGTCATGTCGGTCGCTCCGCGCCGCTTCAGCAGCCACTTGGCCGGCAGCATGAACCAGAACGTCGCAAGATAGAACAGCGCCTCGAACACCGCGCTGCCGTCCGGCGCCGGACGGCCCGCCAGCCGGCTTGGAAAGGCGTCGAAGGTGTTGCCCAGCAGGTTGCCGAAAAAGATCACGCGGATCAGCAGCAGCACGTCGGTCGCGGTTTCCTCGCCGTAGAAGGCGAACAGGCGCTCGGTCATGTCGGCCTCGGGGGTGCGGTTCGTCTCGGCAAAGTGCTGGGCATAGAGCAGCGCGGGCAATTCATGCGCCGTGGCCCGCGCCTCGAACTGCAAATCGAACATGTCGCGGATTTCCGCCGCGCTCATGCCGCTGGTCGCCGCCTCGCTGGCATGGAACCAGGTGCAGTAGGTGCAGCCGTTCACCGCCGTGACCACCATCATGATCTTGCCCGTCATGGCGCGGCCGATCTCGGGGTTCTTCATCGCGCGGCGCAGCGCCGGCACCTTCGAGAGCAGAAAGCCCAGATCCCGAAACAGCAGGCCGGGCGTGAAGATCCGCTTGTCATAGGCGGTTTCATGCATGGCGTCGGTCCTTCATCGGGGGCTCGCGGGCGCGGGCCGTTCGGGCGGCAGGAAACGCAGTGCGATCTGCCCCGCCACCAGTTGGAAGGTGCTGCACAAGGCGGCCAGCAGCAGGCCCGGTGCCCCCGGCGAGGGCAGCCGCAGCACGTCCGACAGGACCGGCACCCACAGCGCCGCTGCCGTCAGCACCAGGCACAGCGCCAGCGCGCCCCAGATCCACGGATTGCGCGTCAGCTCGTTCGACAGCATCCCGCTGCCGGGCGCGCGCATGTTGAACACGTTCCACAATTGCGCCAGCGCCAGCGTGATGAAGGCCACCGTGACCGCCTGCGCCGGCGGCAGCGCCAGCCAGTAGAGCGCGGCCAGGAACGCGCCCAGCGTCGCCACCGTGATCAGCGCGCCCAGCCCGGCGATCCAGGCCCAGCGGCGCGCGTCCACGATCGGCTCGGCCGGATCGCGCGGCGGGCGGCACATCACGCTGTCATCGCCCCGCCCGAGACCCAGCGCAAAGGCGGGAAACACATCCGTCACCAGGTTCAGGAACAGGATCTGCAGCGGCAGCAGCGGTGCCGGCAGCCCCGCGCCCACGGCGATCCCGACCACCAGCACCTCGGAGACGTTGCACGACATCAGGTAGACCACGAACTTGCGGATATTGGCAAAGATCACCCGCCCCTGCCGCATCGCCGCGACGATGGTGGAAAAGGCGTCGTCGTTCAGCACCATGTCCGCCGCCTCGCGGGCGACCTGGGTGCCGCGCCGGCCCATGGCGATGCCGATATCGGCCTTCTTCAGCGCCGGGGCATCGTTCACCCCGTCGCCGGTCATCGCCACCACCTGCCCGGCCTTCTGGTAGAGCGCGACGATCTTCAGCTTGTCCTCGGGGGCGACGCGGGCGAAGACATCGGTGCCATGGATGCGCGCGCGCATGTCCGCATCCGCCGCGTCCAGGTCCATCGCCGCCAGGTCGGCCCCCTCGATCACCGACAGCGCGCCGCCGCCCGCCGCCGGGCGCAGACCGGCCTGCCGCGCGATCTCGGCGGCGGTGGTGGCGTGATCGCCGGTCATCATCACCACGCGCACGCCCGCCGCGCGGGCCGCGCCGATCGCCTCGGGCACGCCTGAGCGCACCGGGTCGGACAGGCTGACCATCGCCAGCAGCGTCAGCCCCTCATAGGGCGGCGCATCCGCGTCCGGCACCGTCTTCGCGGCCAGCCCCAGCAGCCGCAGGCCGCGCCCCGCCGCCGCCTCGATCCGCCCGGACCAGTCGGCACGGGCGCGGGCATCCAGCGGGCGCACGCCGTCCGGGCCGGCCACGCTGCCGCAGGCATCCAGCACCGCCTCGGGGGCGCCCTTGACCGCGACAAGGTACCCGTCCCCGCCTTCATGAACCGTGGCCATCATCTTGCGCCCCGCCTCGAAGGCATGGCGGGCCGCCTCGGGCCGGGCGGCCAGCAGCGACGCCCGGTCCTGCCCGCGCGCGGCGGCGATGTCGAGCAGCGCCAGTTCCATCGGATCGCCGGTACGGGCCTCGTCCGCGCCGAGGCTGGCCGAATTGCACAGCGCGCCGACCTCGACCGCGCGGGTCAATGCCGCGCCGTCATCGCCCTCGGCCGCCTGTCGGTCCAGGTCCGCCCCGTCCAGCAGGTAGCCCGCCACGCTCATGCGGTTCTCGGTCAGGGTGCCGGTCTTGTCGGTCAGGATCACCGTGGTCGCGCCCAGCGTTTCCACCGCCGACAGCCGCGAGACCAGCGCGTTGCGCTGCGCCATGCGCCACATGCCGCGCGCCAGGCACAGCGTCGCCACCACCGGCAGCCCTTCGGGCACCGCCGCCACGGCCAGCGCGATGGCGGTCTCGATCATCGCCGTCAGCGCATGGCCGCGCAGCACGCCCGCCAACACGATCGCCGCCGTCAGGCCCAGCGTCAGCCAGACCAGCTTGTGCCCCAGCCGGTCGAGCCGCCGCTCCAGCGGCGAGGCCTCTGCCTCGGCCTCCCGGGTCAGGTCGCTGATCCGGCCCAGCTCGGTCGCCATGCCGGTGGCGGTCACGACCGCCTCGGCCGCGCCCTCGGTGATGGCGGTGCCCTTGAAGGCCATGTTGACGCGGTCCGCCACCGGCACATCCGCGTCCAGCGGGTCCGTCCGCTTGATCACCGGCACGGATTCGCCGGTCAGCACCGATTCGTCGACATGCAGGTTCGACGCGGCCAGCAGGCGCATATCCGCCGTCACCACGTCGCCGGCATCCAGCAGCACGATGTCGCCGGGCACCAGCTCATGCGCGTCGACCATGCGCGCCGCGCCGCCGCGCCGCACCCGCGTGGCGACCGCGGCGATGCGGTGCAGCGCCTCCATCGAGCGGGCGGCGCGCCATTCCGAGACAAAGCCGATGGCCGTGTTGATCACCAGCACCACGGCGATGGCCAGCGCCTCGACCACATCGCCCAGATACAGCGCGAACGCGGCGGCAGCCGTCAGCAGCCAGAAGATGATGCCGCCCAGCTGATGCGCCAGGATCGCCGCTGCGCTGCGCCGCGCGGCAACGCGCAGGGCATTGGCCCCGTGCCGCGCGCGCCGCGCCGCGATCTCGGCGGGCGGCAGGCCCGCCGCGGGATCGACGTTCAACCGTGCGGCGACGGCCGCCGCATCGCTGCGCCACGGGTCGGTTCGGTCAGGGTCGTTCATCGGCGGCTCCGCAGGGTCATCGGCCCCGCATCCCTAGCGCATCGCGCCGCCCGGCGTATTGACCCCGGTCAATCCGGCGATCAGCCCAGGATTTCGGCCACCTTCACCACCCGCCCCTCGCGGACCGAGCGCAGCGCCGCCTCGGCCAGCACCAGCGCGCGCAACCCGTCCTCGCCGGTCGCGGGCATCGCGGTGCCCTCCGCCACGGCGGCGGCAAAGGCGGCGATCTCGGCGGCATAGGCGGCGACATAGCGCGTCATGAAGAAGTTCTGGAGCGGCGGCGTGGCGATTCCGGCGGCATCGGCCACCAGCACGTTCGCCTCCAGCATGTTGTTCGCCGCGGTCATCCCCTTCGATCCCAGAACCTCGATCCGCTGGTCGTAGCCATAGGCGGCGCGGCGCGAATTGGTGATGACGGCCTGCCGGCCGCCGGCGGTGCGCAGGATGACGTTGGCGCTGTCGTAATCGCCCAGCCGCCCGATCTCGGGGTCGACCAGCACCGAGGCCTGCGCCACCACGCTCTCCACCTCTTCGCCCAGCAGCCAGCGGGCGATGTCGAAATCGTGGATCGTCATGTCACGGAAGATGCCGCCCGAGCGGGCGATATACTCGGCTGGCGGCGGGCCGGGATCGCGGCTGGTGATCGTCACCATCTCGACCTCGCCGATGCGGCCGGCGTCGATTGCCGCCTTCACGGCCCTGAAATCGGGATCGAAGCGCCGGTTGAACCCGACCATCAGCGGCGTGCCGGTCTCATCCACCACCTTCAGGCATTCGCGCACCCGCGCCACGTCCAGATCGATGGGCTTTTCGCAGAACACGGCCTTTCCGGCGCGGGCGAATTGCTCGATCAGGTCCGCATGGGTGTCGGTCGGGGTGCAGATCGCCACCGCATCCACATCGTCGCTGGCGGCGATCTGGTCGATCTCGCGGATCTCGCAGCCATGGGTGCCGGCCAGCGCGCGCGCGGACGCCTCCAGCGCGTCGGCCACGGCCACCAGCCGCACACCGGGGGTGGCGCTTGCGGCGTTGGCATGGGTCTGGCCGATGCGTCCGGCGCCGAGAATGGCGATGCCGAGGGTCATGGGGGATCTCCTTTGAACCGGCGCGCCGGGGCGGTTGCCGGCGCGCAGCCCCGGAAAAACCCCAAGCGCCGGGGCGGGTCAAGCCCCGCCCGCATCCGCGCGCCGCTTTGCCCCGATCCGCCGGCACCCCGCCGGCACGGATCTGCCCGGCGTGCGGGGGTATTGCGCCGGTGATACGGCCGGGCGCCTACCGGCCGGCGAGGAACCGCTGTTCCATCTCGGCCTCCTGGCGCACCATGAAGTCGCGCGCGCCTTCCATGTGGGCCGTCATCACGCTGCGCGCCGCGCCGGCGTCGCCGCGCCGCAGCGCGTCGATCAGGGCGGCCTGATGTTCGCGGCCGGTGCGCCACAGCGCGTAGTTGCGCGGCTCGTAAAGCCGCCGGTACACCGTCAGGTCAGACAGCATCTGCGCCATGAACCCGATCAGGAAGCCCAGCAGCGGATTGTCCGCATGCCCCGCCAGCATCGCATGAAAATCCAGCGAGGCGACATGCTGCGCACGCTCTTCCTCGGCATTGGCGGGGGGCGCCTCGTAGCGCGACAGGTTCGCCTCCAGCGCCGCCAGATCCGCCTCGGACAGATTGCCGGCCAGCCCGGCGGCCATTTCCGGCTCCAGCAGGATGCGAAGCTGGTAGATGTCGGCCACCGTCATGTCCTTGAAGTAGAAGTAGTTTCCCAGCAGCGCCCGGGCCCGTGCCGCGCTGACCTCGTGCACGAACGGCCCGCCGCCCGGCCCGGTGCGCGTCTTGACCAGACCCTGCGCCTCGAGAATGCGCATCGCCTCGCGGATGGTGCCCTTGGACATGCCGAACCGCGCGATCAGGTCGGCCTCGCCGGGCAGCCGGTCGCCGGGGGCCAGGTTCGCCGCGACGACCCAGGACTTGATCGCCTCGGCGACGCGCGCCGGGCGGCTCAGGCGTTCGGGCTCAGGTTTCGGCATCGAGCGGGTGGTGGCAGGCGGCAAACTGGTCGTCTCCCATCTTTTCGAGCGCCGGATCCTCGGCGCGGCAGATGTTGGTCGCCTTCGGGCAGCGGGGCGCGAACGGGCAGCCCGGCGGCGGGTTCAGCGGATCGGGCAACTCCGTGTCCTTTCCTTCGGGCGCGGTCAAGGGGCGGCCGACCACGGGCGCGCTGTCGGCCAGCAGTTTCGTGTAGGGATGGCGCGGGGCGGCAAAGATCGTCTCGGCGCGTCCGACCTCGACCACGGCGCCGAAATACATCACCGCCACCCGGTCGCTGACCGCCTCGACCACCGCCAGATCGTGGCTGATGAACAGGTAGGTCAGCCCGAACTTGCGCTTCAGCGCCGCCAGCAGGTTCAGAACCTGCGCCTGCACGCTGACATCCAGCGCCGAGACCGGCTCGTCCAGCACCAGGATCCGCGCATTCGCCGCCAGCGCCCGCGCGATACCGATCCGCTGCGCCTGACCGCCGGAGAATTCATGCGGGAACCGGTCCAGGAATTCCTCGCGCAGGTTCACGCTGGCCAGGATCTCGCGGATCCGGTCGGCCCGCTCGTCGGCGTCCATGCCGTGCAGCCGCTTCAGCGGCACCTCCAGGATGGACCGGATCGACTTGCGCGGGTTCAGGCTACTGATCGGGTCCTGGAACACGTACTGGATCAGCCGCCCGAACGCCGCCGGATCGGCGTTGTCCAGCGCCTTTCCCCCGATCTCGACACGTCCCGCGCTTGGCGGCTCCAGCCCGACCAGCAGCCGGGCCAGCGTGGTCTTGCCGCAGCCCGATTCGCCGACGATGCCCAGCGTCTCGCCCTCCGCCACGTCCAGCGTGACGGGGCGGACGGCGCGGACATGCCCGCGTGCCGCGCCGATCAGCTTCTTGCCGACCGGAAACGTCTTGGACAGACCGTCGAGGCGCAGCGCGGGGGTCATGCCGGATCCTTCGCGATGTCGGTTTCGGGGTACAGGCAGCGCACGGCGCGCCCGCCGGCCCGTGTCATCGCCACCGGCGCGGCGCGGCACGCCTCGCGCACCTTGTCGCAGCGCGGCGCAAAGGCGCAGCCCGGCGGCAGCTTGTCCACCGCCGGCGGCAGGCCGGGGATCGCGTCGAGCTTGCGGCGCCCGCCGCCCAGTTCGGGCACGCAATCCATCAGCCGTTTGGTATAGGGATGCGCCGGCGCGTTCAGGATATCCGCCGTCGCCGCCTCTTCGACGATGCGGCCGCCATACATCACCGCCACCCGGTCGCACATCTGCGCCACCACCCCGAAATCATGGGTGATGAACAGGATCGCCACGCCCCGCTCGCGCCGCAGATCGTCCAGCAGCGACAGCACCTGCGCCTGCACGGTCACGTCCAGCGCGGTGGTCGGCTCGTCGGCGATGATCACCTCGGGCTCGTTGGCCAGCGCCATGGCGATGGCGACGCGCTGGCGCATCCCGCCCGACATCTCGTGCGGATAGCTGTCCACGCGGCTTTCGGCATTGGGGATGCGCACGGCGCCCAGCAGCTCGACGGCGCGCCGGCGCAATTCGGCGCGCGGCACCTTGTGATGCACGCGAATCGCCTCTGCCAGTTGCTCGCCCACGCGGATCAGCGGATGCAGCGTCGAGAGAGGATCCTGGAAGATATAGGCCACCCGGTCGCCGCGCAGCCGCCGCAGATCGCGGTAGGGCGCGCCGATCAGGTCGCGCCCCTCGTGGAACGCGGCGCCGCCGGTGATCACGCCGGGCGGCGAGGCGACCAGCCCCATCACCGACAGCGCCGTGACCGATTTGCCCGACCCGCTTTCGCCGATCAGGCCAAGGCACTCGCCGGGCGCGATGGTCAGGCTGACGCGGTTGACGGCGCGGTATATCCGCTTGCCGACATGGAACTGCGTCTCCAACTCGCGGATGTCCAGCACCCCCTCGCCCGGCCCCTGCGGAACGCTTTCGCGGCGCACGTTGGTGGCGGGGCGCGGCCGGCTCAGCGCGCCCGAGCGCAGGCGCGGATCCAGCGCGTCGCGCACCCCGTCGCCCAAGAGGTTGATCGAAATCACGATGACGAAGATCATCACGCCCGGCACCACCGAGGTATGCGGATTGGTGATCAGCGCCGCCCGCGCCTCGCCCAGCATCGAGCCCAGATCGGCCTGTGGCGGCTGGCTGCCGAGCCCCAGGAAGGACAGGCCCGCGGTTTCCAGGATCATCCAGCCGATGGTGGTGGACATGGCGATGACGATGACCGGGATCACGTTGGGCAGGATCTCGGTGGTCAGGATCGCCAGGTGTCCCTTGCCCGCCAGCCGCGCCGCATCGACGAATTCCTTGTGCGCGATGCCGACAGTGATGCCGCGGATGTTGCGCGCGAAGAACGGGATGTTGACCGCCGCCACAGCGATCAGCGCGTTCAGCAGGCCGGGGCCCAGCGCGGCCACGATCGCCAGCGCCAGCAGGATGTAGGGAAAGGCCATCAGCATGTCGACGCCGCGCATGATGATGTTGTCGGTCCGCCCGCCGAAATAGCCCGCCACGATGCCGATGGCAGACCCGAGCGTCGCCGCCGCAATCGCGGCGACGAAGCCGACGGCGAGGCTCAGCCTTGTGCCCCAAAGCAGCCGCGACAGCAGATCGCGGCCCAGATGATCGGTGCCCAGCAGGTGCCCGTCGCTGAACGGTGCAAGGAAGCGGTCGGCGGTGTTGGTCACGTCGGGCGGGCGCAGCGGCAGCACCGGCACCAGCACGCAGACCAGCACCACCAGCACCAGCACGATCCCGCCCATCAGCGCCAGCTGGTTGCGCGCCAGAAGCCACAGGAACCGCGTCACGTCTTGATCCTCGGATCCAGCAGGCTTTGCACCACGTCGACCGCGATGTTGAACAGCACGTAGCAGGCGGCGACGAACACGACGCCGCCCTGCACCAGCAGGATGTCGCGCTGCAATATCGCCGTGACCAGCATCCGCCCGATGCCGGGCCACTGGAACACGATCTCGATATAGACCGCACCCGACAGCACGAACCCGGCCTGGATGCCCAGCACCGGGATGATCGACACCATCGCCGCCTTCAGCGCATGGTGCCAGATCACCCGGCGCTCGGGCACGCCCTTGGCGCGGGCGGTGCGGATGAAATCCAGCCGCAGCACCTCCAGCATGGCCGACCGCGCCAGCCGCGCGATCACGCCGGTGGCCACCACCGCCAGCGCGACCGCCGGCATCGCCAGGTGCCGCGCCAGGTCGGGCAGGTCGCCGCCGCCATAGATCGCGTACATGCCCGAAACCGGAAACCAGCGCCGCTCCACCGCGAAGGCGAGGATCATCATCATCCCCAGAAAGAAGGACGGGATCGAGATGCCGATCAGCACCGCGAATGTGATCGCCTTGTCGGCCAGCCCGTATTGCCGCGCCGCCGACACCGCGCCCGCCACGATCCCCAGGACCGAGCAGATGACAAAGGACGTACCGGCCAGCACCAGCGTCGCGCCGAACCGTTCCAGCACCTCGTCCAGAACCGGCCGGTTCAGCGAGAACGACCGCCCGAAATCGCCGGTCAGCATGTTGCCCAGCCAGATGAAATACCGCGCCACCGCCGGCTTGTCCAAGCCGAGATCGCGGTTGATCTTCTCGACATTTTCCGGCGTGGCATAGCTGCCCAGGATCGCCGTGGCCGGATCGCCGGGGATCAGCGCCATGATCAGGAACACGATCACGGTGATGCCCAGCAGCACCGGCACCGCCGATACCAGCCGCTTCAGAATGTATCCGCCCATCGGCGTCCCCCTGCCGCGCCGCCCTGCCGGCTTCTTCTCGTCAACAATACGCCCGCCGGAGGCGCGCGCCGCCCGGAACGGGCGGCGCGCCGGTCGGGCCGGGCACCGCCCGGCCCGATCCCTAGTTCTTTACCACATCGTCCAGAAGCAGGAAAAAGGACGGCTCAAGCTGGAAATTCTCCACCGCGTCCGAGGTCACGGCGTTCTGCTTCCAGTTGGCGACGAACACCCAGGGCGCGTCGTCCTGCACGATCACCTGCATCTTCTTGTACAGATCCGCGCGCTCCTCCTGCGAGGTGGCGACGCGCGCCTTCTCCAGCAATGCGTCCACTTCGGGGTTGGAATAATAGCCCGAATTGAACCCGCCCTTGTCCGGCCAGGCATCGGTGCGCAGCGTCAGGTAGGGCAGCGTGTCGGGATCGTTGGTCATCCACGCCATCTCCGCCATGTCGGCCTTGCCTTCCAGACCGGGGTTCACCTCGCCCAGGAAGGTGTTCCATTCATAGGTCTCGATGCTCACGTCGAAACCCACTTCCTGAAGATCGGCCTGGATGGCGGTGCCCATGGCGACCGGGTCCAGCATCCCCGATCCGCCTTCGGTCACGTAGAAGGTCACTTCGGGGCTCTCCACCCCGGCCTCTGCCAGCAGGGCGCGGGCCTTGCCCGGATCGTGCGGATAGGGCTCCAGCGCGTCGTTATAGGCCCAGGCAAAGGCCGGCGGCGTCGGCCCGGCGGCCACCGCGGCGGTGCCTTCCAGCACGTCGTTCACCAGCGCCGCCTTGTCGACCGCGTAATTGGCCGCCTGGCGCACCAGCTTGTCGGCGAACGGGCCTTCCTTGGCGTTCAGGATCAGGAACCACACATGCGGGCCGGCCTGTTCGACCACGTTGTACGCATCGCTCTGGAATTCCGACAGCGCCACCGGGGGCACCTCGACCATCAGGTCGATACCGCCGGCCAGCATCTCGGCGACGCGGGTATTGGCGTCGGTGATCGGGCGGAAGATCACCGCCTCCAGCGCGGGGGCGCCGTCCCAGTAATCGGCGTTCTTCTCGACCACGACCGCCTCGTTCGAGCGCCATTCGACGAAATGGAACGGGCCGGTCCCGACCGGGTTGCGCCCGAAATCGGCGCCGTGCTGCGCGACCGCATCCGGCGACACGATCAGCCCCGTGGGATAGGCGAGGTTCGACAGGAACGGCGCGTAGGGCTCGTTCAGCGTGAATTTCACCGTCTGCGCGTCCACCGCCTCGACGCTGTCCACCGCCGAGAAGAAGAAGGCCAGCGGGAACGGGCCGGTGTCGTGGAACGGGTGATCCTCGTTCAGCATCCGCTCGAAGTTGAACACCACGGCGTCGGCGTCGAAATCGCTGCCGTCGTGGAATTTCACGCCGTCTCGCAGATCGAAGGTATATACGGTGCCGTCCTCGCTGATCTCCCAGCCGGTGGCCAGCGCCGGCTCGACCTCCAGCGTGCCCGACTTGTAGCGCACCAGCCCGTCATAGACGTTCATCAGGATGCGAAAATCGTTGACGGCGGTCACGGCGGCCGGATCCAGCGCCTTCGGCTCGGCGATCTGGCCGACGACCAGAACACCCGGCGGCGTCTGCGCTTCGGCCGGGGCGCTGCCAAGCTGGCCAAGGGCCAGCACCGCGCCGGTGGCGGCAAAGACAGCCCGGCGCGTCCAGTATTTCAAGTGCATTGGGGGTTCCTCCCGTGGAATTTGCCTTTCAGCCTTCCGATAATTTATCATGATAATTCGCCGGAATCAAAATTTTCATGATAAATAGCGGGCGAAGGGAGACGGCATGACATTCTCGATCCTCGCACGGGATGACCGGACGGGCCATATGGGCGGCGCGGCGGCGACCGGCAGCCTGTGCGTTGGCGGCTGGGTGCTGCGCGGCGATCCGCGCGCCGGGATGTCGGCCTCGCAGGGCGCGGCGCCAAGCACGCTCTGGGGCGAGGACGTCCTGGACCGGATGCGCGGCGGCGCGGCCGCTCCCGATGCCGTCGCCGGGGCCGTGGCGCCCGATCCGAACCGCGCGGCGCGGCAACTGGCGGCGCTGGACCCGTCCGGGCAGGCCGGCGTCCATACCGGCGCGGACAACACCGATGTCAAGGGCAGCCGCAGCGGCGGAGGCGTGGTGGTATCGGGCAACCTGCTGGTCTCGGACACCGTGCTCGACGCGATCCTGGACGGGTTCGTGCAGGCGCAGGGGCCGCTGGCCGACCGCCTGCTGGCCGCGCTTCGCGCCGGCGAGGCGGAAGGCGGCGACAGCCGGGGCCTGCAATCGGCGGCGCTGCTGGTGGTCGGGCGGGACATCCCGCCGCTGAGCCTGCGGATCGACGACAGCGAGGCCCCGATCGCCGATCTGGGACGGCTGCTCGCGCGGGCGACGGGCGGCGATTACGCCGCCTGGACCCGCACTGTGCCGGTGCCGGACGATCCGTTCCGGCGCTGACCAAGTCACCCCGAGACAGCGGGCGGTGCGCGCGGGCACCGCCCGAGGGTTTACCCCCCGCCCTTGCGGTAGCGGAACACGCCGGTCCCGGTCGCCAGCCGTTCGCCGGTTTCGTCGCGCACCTCCGCCTCGCCGAAGAAGGTCGAGCGGCCGCCGCCGATGCGCCGCCCCTCGACGATCAGGCGCGTGCCCCTGGGCTGCGACAGGAAATTCGTGGTCAGCGACAGCGTCATCGCCATCATGGGCCGGTCCGGATCGCCCGTATAGACCCCGGCAAAGCCGATCGCCGAATCCAGCAGCATCGCGTATAGCCCGCCATGCGGCAGCCCGTGGCGGTTGGCGACCTGCGGCGAGATCGGCATCTCCAGCCGCGCATAATCGGTGTCCCAGCCGGTTACGCGAAAGCCGACCAGATCGTGCATCGGGTTGGACTCGGCGGCCATAAGCCGCTCCACATGCGCATTCCCGCTCATCGCGCGTCCTCCGCGGCCAGCAGCGCGAAGGTGTCGCGCGCGATCTGGCGTTCCTCGTCGGCAGGCACGACATGCACCGCCACATCCCCCAGCCAGCGCAGCCCGTCCATCACCCGGCCCCGGATCTCGGCTGAATTCTCGCCGATCCCGCCGGTAAAGGCGATGGCGTCGACCCCGCCCATCACCGCGATCAGCCCGCCGGCCTGCTGCACCAGCGAGCGCACGAAATGCGCCACCGCGAACCGCGCGGCCTCGCTGCCGCTTTCCAGCAGCGTCTTCATGTCGGCGGATCCGGCCAGCCCGCGCAGACCGGATTCGGTGTTCAGAACGCGCCCGGCCTCGGCGATGCCCAGCTCTTCGGCCAGCCGCAGAACGGCCATGCCGTCGATGTCGCCCGACCGCGTGGCCATGGTCGGCCCCGAAAGCGGCGAATAGCCCATCGAGGTGGCAAAGGACCGCCCGCCCCGGATCGCGCAAAGCGACACGCCGGCCCCGAGATGCAGCGCCAGCAGCCGCTCGGGCAGCTCCGCGCCGAACTGCGCCACCATGCCCGCATAGCTCAGCCCGTGAAAGCCGTAGCGCCTTATGCCCGCCGCGCGAAACCGCTCCGGGATCGCATAGGCGGTCGCCAGCTCGGACTGGCCGGCATGAAAGGCGGTGTCGAAACAGCCGTATTGCGGCAGGTCGGGCCGCGCGGCCGCCAGCGCATGGATCCCGGCCAGCCCCGGCGGATTGTGCAGCGGCGCCAGCGTCACGTTGTCCTCGATCACCGCGATGGCCGCCTCGGTCAGGCGCATCGGCCGGGTCAGATCGGCACCGCCATGCACGATGCGGTGCGACGCGGCGGTGATGTCGGCATCGGCGACGCCCGCGCCGCGCAGCGCGGCCAGCATCGCGTCCATGCCGCGGCCGTGATCGGGCGCATCCACCGCCTGCCGCGCACCGCCGAGTGTCAGCTCGGCCCCCTGTCGCTGGCCGATCCCGGAGATGCGGCCGCGCGCCGCCTCGGTCAGGTCGGCCCGAAGCAGCGCCGCCCGGATCGAGGACGAGCCGGTATTGACCACCAGCAGCATCACATCGCCCCCGCGGCGATCACGCCCAGCGCCGCCGAGGCCAGCCGCGCCGCCGCCTTCTGGCTGCGCGAGGTCAGCAGGATCGGCACCTTCGCGCCCAGCACCAGCCCGCCGGCGCAGCAGCCCATCCCCAGCACCATCAGCTTGAACACCGCGTTGCCGGTGGTGATGTTGGGGGTCACGACGATGTCGGCATTGCCGGCCACGGGGCTGACATAGTTCTTCATCCGCGCGGCTTCGGCCGACAGGATGAGGTCCATCGCGATCGGGCCGGCCACGTCGGCCTCGGGCAGATGGGTCCGGGCCCAGGCCGCGATCTCGGCGCTTTCGACGGTGTTGACGACAGAGGCGATCGGGTCTTCGGTCGGGGCCAGCAGCGCGGCGCGCGGCCGCTCGACACCCAGCACCTGCGCCAGCCGCACGGCATGGGTCAGGCAGGCCTGCCGCGTCTCGATCGACGGGTCGACATTGAGCGCGGCATCGGTCAGCAGCATCGGCCGGTCGGCGCCCGGCGCTGTGATGTGGAACACATGGCCGCAGCGCGCCCCCGGCTCGCGCAGCCCGGCGCGGGTGGGCAGCAGCCCGCGCAGGAAGGTTGTGGTGTGCAGCTGGCCCTTCATGATCGCGTCCGCCTCGCCGGTGCGGGCCAGTTCGGCGGCCTTCGACGCCGCCTCGGCATGGGGCGCGTGGACCAGCCGCAATTGCGAGATGTCATAGCCGATTTCCGCCGCGGCATCGCGGATCTTGTCCACGTCGCCGATCAGGATCGGCTCTGCCATGCCCGCGCCGGCCGCCTCGCGGATACCCTCGAGCGGGGCGGCGGCACCGGCATTGACCAGCGCGACGCGCGGCACGCCGTGGCGGCGGGCCTGGTCAAGCAGGCGCTGCGGCACCGTGGGCGGGGTCTTGCAGAGGAAGGGATAGGGATCGGACATGCGGCGGCTCCGGTGGCGGTTGCGGTCTTGGCGCGCGGTAGAGCATGATCGGCGCCGCTGCGCCAGTTGCGCAAGGCGGGATTTGCGTATTTGCAACGAGAAGAAGCAGCAAGGCGCGCCCGAAAAGGCAGAGGTCAGCCGTCCAGCAGCGCCCGGCACAGCGGCGACGCCGGATCGGCCAGCCCGTCGATCACGTCGAAATGGTGCCGGCCCGGCGCGACATGCAGCGTGCAGTCCGGCCACGCCTCGGCCAGCAGCCGCGCCTGGCGCAGGAATTCCGGCCGCTCGTCGCCGCCGACCCAGGCGGTCGCCGGCACGCCCGGCAGCGGCGCCAGGAGCGCGGGGCTTTCGGCCGCGATCTCGGCGGCGTCGAGGTGCAGACCGGCATTCATCGCGGTGCGCGCCAGCGGGCCGAGGTCGTGCAGGCCGCTGATCGACACCACCCGCGCGAGGCGGGCTTGCAGGTCCGGTGCCAGCGGCGATCCGGCGCAGGCCATGCGCGCGGCAAGGTGGCCGCCGGCGGAATGGCCGGTCAGCCGGATCGGCCCCGGCACCCGCGCCGCCGCCGCGCCGATCGCGGCCGCGATCTCGGCGCCGATCCGGGCGATGCGCGCCTCGGGGGCCAAGGTGTAGCCGGGCATCGCCACGGCCCAGCCGGCCCGCAGCGGCCCCGCCGCCAGATGCGACCAGAAGGACGGGGCGAATTTCATCCAGTAGCCGCCATGCACGAAGACCGCGAGGCCGGCGGGCGGCGCATCGGGCAGGAACAGATCGAAGCGGTTTCGCGCGCCCGGCCCGTAGGCGAGATCCTGCAATGCCGGATCCTGCCCGGCCCGGAAGGCTGCCGCGGCCTTTTCCCAGCGGCCCGGATAGGCCGCCGCATCCGCGATGTGGGCGCCGTTCGCATAGGCGTCGTCCCAGTCGAAATCCTGCACCCTGCCGCTCCTTCGCTGTTTCCTGCGCCTGCCCTAGCACATTCCGCGTGCCGGGCGGAAACGCGCCATCATTCCAGCGTAGTGCCCGCTTGCCAAGCCGCCGCCGGCAGGGCGGCATCGAGCATCCTGTCCGATGCCCAGCTTTCCTGCGCCATGCGGCGGACCCTGTCATGCGCGGCGGCCGGAACCTCGGCGACGTCCGAGCGGCGCTGGGGCTGGTCGTGGAACAGGTAGAGCCGCGACAGGAACTGCTCGAACTCCAGCGATGCCTCGCCGTGCCGCTCGCCGTTCCCGGCGGTGGAGACGGCGACACCGCATCCCCAATCCTGGCCGCTGTCGTTGTTCGGGTTGTAGAAATACACCCGCATCTCGCCGCTGCGGCCCGGCGCGACACGCAGGATCGTGATCGCGTGCCAGCCGACGAAGGTTCCCGTGGTGTCGGTGAAGGCGATGCCGGCCGGCTGCGGGTGGATCAGGGGGCGGTTTCCGTTGTGCTCGGGGTGGTAGCTTTGGTGAAAGCGCGCGATGAAGCCATCGTAATCGACAAGGCGTCCGGTCGCGACATCCACCGCCACCACGCAATCGCGCCGGACCCACCAGCCATGGAATTCGGGGTTGATCCAGCGATGCGGATCGCCCTCGCGGCCGGCGCAAAGCCGCCCCATCTCGGCATAGATCCGGTCGAGATGCGGCACCAGCAGGACCGAAAGCGGATCGGCGTCGATCGGGCCGGCGCCGCCAAGGCCGGCCGGCAGGGTCGCGGATTCGATCGGCGTGCCTTCGAAATGCATCTGGATGGTGTCAAGCTCCGCCGCCTCCAGCACCAGGTGCAGCAGGTAGTCGGGATCGTTCAGCGCCCACATGGAAATGGCACGCGCCGACTGGCAGGTCGGGTTGGCGCCCTGGCCGACGCCAAGCGGCAGCCCGATCACCTCGAGCGCGCCGGCCAGCAGGATCGTCGCTGCCGGCGTTTCGTGCCCGAAGCCCAGCGCGATGCGCGCGCGCACGGCGGCGCACAGGTCGATGCGCAGCACCCGCTTCAGCGCCGGAGCGATCGGCGCGTAATGCAGCACGCCGCGATCCAGCAGGGCCGACAGGCCGTAGACCGCCTGCGGCGTGTAGAGGCTGACGGCCGCGCGGATCAGATCCTCGATCAGGCTGCCGTAGTGGCGCCAGCAATCCAGCCCGGTTGACCCCAGGCCCAGCGCCTCGGGCACCAGGTCGCGGTCGGCATTGTCCAGCGTCCAGAGCAGAAAGGCGACGTGGTAGTCCGAGACCAGCCCGGTATCGTGCATCGACCGCGCAAAGCCCATCGCCTCGCGCGACAGGCCGGGATCGTCCATGGCGCCCAGCCGGTCCAGATAGGCATCGAGCCCCGGATCGGCGCGCGTCTCGGCCGTGGGGCCGAACAGCGCGCCGACCAGGCGTTCGGCGCCAAGGCGTTCCGCCCCCGGCTCGCTGCCCTGCCGGTTCAGCGCGACGGCGATCTGCGCGATCATGTCCTTGACCGCGCCGACCTGCACCGGGCGCTGTTCCAGGATGCGCCAGATCTCGTCGACCAGAACGCCCAGCACGTCGCGCAGCCCCACGCGGTCCGAGATGAACCGCAGCAGGCGGGCATTGACCTCTTCGCGGCCGTCCAGCGCGCGGCTCGCCTCGTCCGAGAAGCGGAAGAACCGCTTGAGGTTCAGCGCCAGCACCTGGGTCAGGAAGTTGCGCGCGTGATCGCGCCCCAGCGCGGGATGGCTGCCGGTGCCGTTCGCGATGTTCAGCAACCGCAGCAGGCTTGCGGTTTCGAGCGCGGCAAGGCGCGCGTCGTCGCTGTCCAGCGTGGTGCCCACGAGCTGCGGCAGCAGCGCGGAGGGATAGTCCCAGTCGGACCCGGCGAACAGCCCCGCCGCATCCATCCGGCCCGCACGCTCAAGGATCGGCTCGAACCCACCCGCCTTGCGGACCAGCCGGCTCAGAACGTCCAGAACCGGCCCGCGGTGCCGCTGCTTGGCGAACGGGCGCGCCTGTTCCAGACGGTCCAGCGCGACATCAAGCGTGCCGGCCAGCCGGGCCGTGTCGTCTGTGGCTTCGGTCATGTAAAGCTGCGCCTCTCGTTTCAGACATAAAAGTCCAGATCCTCCTGGTGTTTCAAGAGATCGCGCAGCTTATGCGCATCCTCGCCGAAGAAATAGGCCAGACCCCAATGGGTGCCGAAGGCGCTGCGCTTGGCGACCTTCTGTTCCATCGGATCGGACAATTCGTGGAACTCGAAATAGGGGTGATTGGCGGTTTCCTCGGGGATGGCGAGCTGGCTGACCACCCGGCGGCGCGGATAGACCCCGAAACAGCCGGCATGGCCCTTCGCATCCTCGACGGCCCTGGGAAAGAAGGCGTCGATCTCGTCCTGGGTAGTCTTGGGGTCGAACATCAGCACCAGCCCCTGATAGCCGTTGAAGCCATAGGCGCGCTCGATCAGCTCCAGCGCGTTGAAGCCGGGCGGGCGATAGGCGACCTCTCCGAAATACAGCTTGTTGTCGCTGGTCAGGAAATATTCCGGGTGGATGAAGCCGAAATCTATGTCGAAGGTCTCGATCAGTTTCTCGATCTCTTCGGTGATGCGCGCGCGGTGCGCCTCCAGCTCGGGCGTGGCGGGGACAAAGACCGAATAGCCCAGCGTCACGTATTCCGAGATGTTCAGGAACTGGACCTTGCGATCCTTGATCCAGGCCTCGACGGCGAATTCCCACCCGTCCAGGTGCGATTCCAGCAGCGCGGGGAATTCCTCGTCGGGGATGTTGTCGACATCTTCGGGGGTGCGGATGACGCGGTGCCCGGCCGTGCCCGACTTGTCGAAAGCCTTGAAGTGGATCGGATCGTTCGGGTCGCCCTCCAGCTTGAGCAGGGTCTGGTTCACGCGCTTGAGAAACCGGATCACGTCGCCCCGGTCATGCGCCTCTTCGAACACGCCCACGCGGATCCCGCCCAGCTGCGCACGGCGCTTCATCAGCGACTTGTCGCGGAACAGCATCGACTGGCCCAGAAGCCGCGGGTTGCCCAGCAGGACCGAGTTGATCGCGCCGGCCCATTCCACCGTTTCCTCGAACAGCGGGATGGCGACGTCGACGCCTTCGTCCTTCAGGCGGTGCGCCAGTTCGTGCGAACGCTCGTTCAGCCGGTCGAAATCCCACGGGATGAACGGGATGTCGTTCTGTGTGCAGTACTCCTCTGCCCAGGGCGGGGCGACCACCACGTAACGGCGGTCGAACCGGTCGACCGCGTCGATGGCGTTCAGGCTCCAGCCCAGCAAGGCGATGTAGCCTTTCTCGGGGTTTTTGGTCGTCATGTTTTCTCCCACTTTGCGAACCGGGACTGCCCGGTGACAAGACGGCCGCCCTGCAAAGCGCAGGCCCATAGGCGAAGGTCTCGAAGGGAAAACGAAACCGGCGACCGTGTCGTCTGGTTAGGTTGTGGGCATGACCTATGGCGCGCCCGGCGGAAGGCAAGCGCGGGGCGAAACCCGCCGCGACCGGCGCCGCCCGGTGTCGACAATTCCGCGGCATGGGTCTACGGGACAGAACGAAATGGCACGAACAGGACGGGAAGACGACATGATCACTCCGAAAGAGGCAAGCGCGCGAACGCTGGACATATGCCGCATGGCGCCGATGATCCCGGTGCTGGTGATCGAGAATGCCGCCGTCGCCGAGCCGCTCGCGCGGGCGCTGATCGCCGGCGGGCTGCCGGTGCTGGAGGTGACGCTGCGCACCCCGGCCGCGTTGAACGCGATTCGCGCCATGGCAGGCGTCGAGGGCGGCGTCGTGGGCGCGGGCACCGTCCTGACCGAGGCGGACGCGGCCGCCGCGAAGGAGGCCGGCGCGCAATTCGCCGTATCGCCGGGCGCGACCGACGCGCTGTGCGCCGCCTGCGAGAAGCTGGACCTGCCGCTGCTGCCCGGCGCGGTCACCGCGACCGAGATCATGCGCCTGATCGAGCGCGGCTATACCACGGCCAAGTTCTTTCCGGCCGAGACGTCGGGCGGCACCGCCGCGCTCAAGGCGCTGGGGGCGCCGCTGCCGCAGGTCACGTTCTGCCCGACCGGCGGGCTGAACCAGAACAACGCGGCCGCCTACCTGGCGCTCAGCAACACCGTCTGCGTCGGCGGCGGCTGGGTCACCCCGGCGGACATGATCGCGGCCGGCGACTGGGACGGGATCGAGGCGCTGGCGCGCAAGGCGGCCGCCCTGCCCCGCTGACGCCGCGCGCCGTCAGGACCGGCGCGTCCCCGCCCCGCCGCGCCGCCGGGGGGCATGCGCCGGGGCCAGCCCCGCGCGCAGCACCTCGGTCATCGGATGTTCCGGCGCGCCGTAGCGCGCCAGAAGCGCCCGGATCGCGGGCTGGGGCGGGGCGTCCACGGGACGTTGCAGCGCCCAATCCATGAAGATCGAGCGGCATTCCTCGGGGCGAATCCCCTCGATCCGGTAGGCTTCGCGGATCACGCCGGTCGGGTCGTTCGGGTCTTTTTCCACGGCACTCTCTCCTATTCGTCGGGCATGGGGCGGTCCAGCGCGGCGGTGACGATTGTCCCCGCCTCGTCCGCGAGATCGCCCAGTTCTGCGGCCAGCGCCTCGATGCTTTCCGCGCCGGTCTGGCGAAGCAGGAAATCGCGCCCGCCCTCGCCCAGATCCTCGATGCGCAGGGCCTCGCCGGTCAAAAGCCGGGCCGCGGCCTGAAGCTGCCAGAACCGCTCATGCGCGGCGGTCAGGCGTTCCACCTCCGGGGCGCGCAGCCAGCCGACCGCTTGCCCCGCCGCTAGCTGGCCGGCCGTTCCGCGCGCCGCGTCGCCGGACAGCAGCGCCGCGGCCTGCGCGATCAGCTCGACATCGCGAAGCCGGCCGGAGCCGCGCTTGGCCTCCCACGGGGTCGCGGCCGGTTTCGCGGCTGCCAGCCGGGCGCGCATGTCGGCCACGTCCGCCAGCACCTTGGCCGCGTCGCGCGGCGCCGCGATCACCTGTTCGCGGAACGCCTCTATGTCGGCCGCCAGCGCCGCCGATCCGGCGACGACGCGCGCGCGGGTCAGCGCCAGATGCTCCCAGGTCCAGGCCTCTTCGGTCTGGTAGCTGCGGAACGCGGGCCAGGACGTGGCGACCGGCCCCTGCCGCCCCGACGGGCGCAGCCGCATGTCCACCTCGTACAGCGTACCCTCGGCCATCGGCGCGGTCAGCGCGGTGATCAGCGCCTGGGTCAGGCGGGCGTAGTAGATGCGCGCGGCCAGCGGGCGGCGGCCCTCGGACGCCTCGGCCCCGCCTGCGTCGTAGATCACGATCATGTCCAGATCCGAGCCCTGCGTCAGCCGCGCCGCGCCCAGCGATCCCATGCCCAGCAAAGCCGCGCCGCGCCCCGGCGGCGGGCCGTGCCGCGCGGCAAAGGCGTCCTCGACCACCGGCCAGAGCGCGGCCAGAACCGCCTCGGCCAGCGCCGCATATTCGCGCCCGGCCTCGCGCGGGTCGATCAGCCCGCGCAGGAAATGCACGCCGATGCGGAACCGCCATTCCTTCTGCCAGCGGCGGGCGGCGTCCAGCTTGCGCTCGTAATCCTCCTCTGCCGCCATCGCGGCGGCCAGCGCGGCGCACAGATCGTCCTGCTCGGGCCAGGGGGCAAAGAACGACCCGCCGATCACCGCGTCGAAGACCTGCGCGTTGCGGCCCAGATATTGCGACAGCGCCGGCGCGGTGGCGGCGATGTCCACGATCAGGTCGATCAGCTGCGGGTTCGCCTCGAACAGCGAGAACAGCTGCACCCCGGCAGGCAGCCCGCGCAGGAAGGCGTCGAACTGCTCCAGCGCCTCGGCGGGGCGCGCGGCCTTGTCCAGCCGGCCCAGAAGGTCGGGTTTCAGCCGCTTGAAGACCTCCTTGGCACGGGTGGACCGCAGCGCGGGGTAGGAATACCAGCGATCGACGACGGCGCGGGTTTCCTCGGTGATCGCGGGCGCGGCGGCGGTCTCGTGCGGGGCAAAGAAGCCCTCGATCCGCGTGTGAACCTCCGACAGCCGGTCCAGCAATTCGGCGCGCAGATCCGGCTCGTCCCGGTCCATGAAGGCGGCGAGCCGCGCGAAGCCCTCGGCATCGGCGGGCAGCAGATGGGTCTGCGCGTCGGCGATCATCTGCACCCGATGCTCGACCTCGCGGTGAAAGCGGTAGGCGTCGGTCAGCGTGCCTTGCAGATCGCCCGGCACCCAGCCCTTGGCGGTCAGCCGCGCCAGCCCCTCGACCGTGCCGCGCACCCGCAACGACGGATCGCGCCCGCCGGCGATGATCTGCCGGGTCTGGGTGAAGAACTCGATCTCGCGGATGCCGCCGCGGCCCAGCTTCATGTCGTGCCCGTCCAGCGTGATCGGCCCGCCCAGCCCCTTGTGCGCGCGGATCCGCAGCCGCATGTCATGCGCATCCTGGATCGCTGCGAAATCGAGATGCTTGCGCCAGACGAACGGCGTCAGGATCTCCAGGAACCGCCCCCCCGCCGCCAGATCGCCCGCGCAGGGCCGCGCCTTGACATAGGCGGCGCGCTCCCAGGTGCGCCCGACGCTTTCGTAATAGCTCTCCGCCGCCTCCATCGACAGGCAGACCGGGGTGACCGCCGCATCGGGGCGCAGCCGCAGGTCGGTGCGGAACACGTAGCCCTCGGCGGTGATTTCCGACAGCAGCGCCATGGCATTGCGGGTGGCGCGCACCAGCGACGCGCGCGCCTCGTGGTAATCGTCGCGGTACCGCTCGCCGTCGAACAGCACGATCAGGTCGATGTCGGACGAATAGTTCAGCTCGTGCGCGCCCATCTTGCCCATCGCCAGCGCGAACAGGCCCGCCGCATCCGCGATGTCGTCCTCGGTGGCGCCGGGTAGCTTGCGACGCGCGATCTCGCGCGCGACGGTGGATTTCAGCGCGCGGCCCACCGCCAGATCGGCGAAATCGGTCAGCGCGGCCGTCACCTCCTCCAGCCGCCAGACGCCGCCCAGATCGGCCAGCGCGACCAGCAGCGCGACGCGGCGCTTGGCCTGCCGCAGCCCGGATTTCAGCGCCCCGTTCTCGAGCACGCGCACCGCGTCCAGCACCTCCTGCAGCGCGGCCTCGGGCGTGCCCGCCAGCGCGCCGCCCAGCCAGCCGGCCTCCTGCGCGGTCAGCGCGCCGAGATGGGGGCTGCACCCGGCGGCGCCAGCGACCAGCGCGGCCAGTTCGGGCGGCAGATCGGGCAGTTGCGCCGCCGCCTCGCGGCCCCGGTCGGGGTCGAAAGGGCGCGGGCAGCGGGTGAGGCGGGCGGCGAACGACATGGTGCGTTTCTGCGGCGCAGGCCCCCGCCGGTCAAGGCCGTCCCGCCCTTGCGCCCGCGCGCGCCGCCGGTAAAGTCCCGCCAACGGAGGATACCGGCATGAGCAAGAGCCTGAAACGTGTGCGCGCGGCGCTGGAGGATGCGGGGCTGACCCCCGACATCCGCGAGGTCGGCCAGTCGCGCACCGCCGCCGAGGCGGCCGAGGCCGCCGCCTGCCATATCGACCAGATCGTGAAATCCATCGTGTTTCGCGGCGAGGACAGCGGCGCGGCGGTTCTGTTCCTGACCGCCGGCGGCAACCGGGTGGACGCGGCGCGCGCCGGCGCCGTGGCGGGCGAGCCGCTGGGCAAGGCCGACGCGGCGCTGATCCGCGCGCAGACCGGCTTTGCCATCGGCGGGGTCGCCCCGGTCGGCCATCTGAACCCGATCCGCACCTGGCTTGATCCGCGCCTGCCCGATTTCGATCTGCTCTGGGCCGCCGCCGGAACGCCGCGCCACATCTTCGCCGTGACGCCCGCGGATCTGGCGCGCCTGACGGGCGCGCACGCCGCGGAATTCACCGCGCCATAGCGCCGTCCGCCGGTTTTCCCGCTGGCCAGGCGAAAGGGTCGAAGGCGCACCGGGAACCCGGCGCGGATGCGGCCGAGAAGCACGAAGCACCGCGATCCGGCAGTCCAGAATGACACGTTATTACAAGGCCTTGACGCCGCCCGGTACACCTCCGCACCGGCTCTTCCGGCCATCCGATCCCATCTTGACGCCCGCCCCGCGCGCCCGTATCTAGGATGCCTGACGCGGGTGTAGCTCAATGGTAGAGCAGGAGCTTCCCAAGCTTAAGACGAGGGTTCGATTCCCTTCACCCGCTCCAGCCCTCCGCCTACCCCGCGCCGTGCACGTATTCCACAAGCTGCCGGGTCGAGCCGTCCTTGCCATCGGCGCCTTGCTCGCCCGCGACGACGGGGCCGAGGGCGGTGGCGAGTTCCTTGCCAAGCTCCACCCCCCATTGATCGAACGAGTTGATCCCCAGGATCACCCCCTCGACAAACACCCGGTGTTCATAAAGCGCGACGATGCGGCCCAGCATGCGCGGCGTCAGCAGCGGGTAGATCAGCGTTGTGGACGGGCGGTTCCCCGGAAAGACGCGGTGGCGCGCCTGCCGGTCAAGCTCCGCGCCGTCGAACCTGTCCGCGACGGTGGCGCGCGCCGCGTCCAGATCGCGCCCGCGCATCAGCGCCTCGGACTGCGCCAGGCAATTGGCCACCAGCAGCCGGTGCTGATGCGCCAGATCCGGCTCGTGGCCGCGCGCGGCGACCATGAATTCGCACGGGATCACCCGCGTGCCCTGGTGGATCAGCTGGTAGAAGGCGTGCTGCCCGTTGGTTCCCGGCTCGCCCCAGACCACGGGGCCTGACGGGTATGGCAGGGGCGCGCCGTCCATCGACACCGACTTGCCGTTGCTCTCCATCTCCAGCTGTTGCAGGTAGGCGGGCAGCCGTTCGAGCCGCTGGTCATAGGGCAGCACCGCGCGGGTCGCATGGCCGCAGACCTGGTTGTGCCAGATGCCCACCAGCGCCAGCATCAGCGGCATGTTCGCCGCGCCTTCGGCGGTTCGGAAATGCGTGTCCATCTCGGCGCCGCCGGCCAGGAATTCGCGGAAGTCTTCGGGGCCGATGGCCAGCATCAGCGACAGCCCGATCGGCCCCCAGACGGAATAGCGCCCGCCGACCCAATCCTCGAAGCCGAACACGCGCGCCTCGTCGATGCCGAATTCCGCCGTCCGGTCGAGGTTCGAGGACAGGGCCGCGAAATGCCCCGCCGCCATGTCCCGCCCGCAGGAGGCCGCGATCCAGTCGCGCACGGTATGCGCGTTGGTCATCGTCTCGATCGTGGTGAAGGTCTTGGAGGCGACGATGACAAGCGTGGTGGCCGGGTTCAGCCCCGCCAGCACGTCATGCACATGCGCGCCGTCCACGTTCGACACGAAATGACAGCGCGGCCCGTCCGCACAGGGCGACAGCGCCCGTACCGCCATGGCCGGGCCAAGATCGGACCCGCCGATGCCGATATTGACCACGTCGGTATAGGCCCGCCCGCCGGGTGCGGTGATCTCGCCCGACCGGATGCCGGCGGCGAACGCCTCCATCCGGGCCAGGGTGCCGCGCACGCCCGGCATCACGTCCTCGCCGTCCACGATCACCGTGCCGTCAAGATTGCGCAAAGCGGTGTGCAGAACCGCCCTGCCCTCGGTCTCGTTGATCTTCTCGCCCGCGAACATGGCCGCGCGCCGTTCGGCCACGCCGCGCGCATCCGCGAGCGCCAGCAGCGCGTCGCGCGCCGCGTCGTCCAGCGCGGTCTTGGAATAGTCCAGCAGCATGTCGCCCTGGCGCACGGAAAACGCCTCGGCCCGGCCGGGCGCGTCGAACAGCGACAGGATCGGGCGATCCGCAAGCCGCGCGTGATGGGATTTCAGGTCGTCGAACATGGCATTACTCCGCCCAGTGGACCGCCGCGTCGCGCAGCACCGCGCAGATCGGGGCCTGCGCCGGATCGTTCAGCTTCCGCGCCCGGTCCAGCGCGGCGCGCTTGTCGGGACCGGTGATCAGGACATGCGTGCTCAGCGCCGTCTTCAGGGCAGGCGCCGTCAGGGTGACGCGCGGCTCGGGCTGGCCGCCGGGCCGCATCGCGGCGGCAGGCGGCGCGTCCGCGGCCAGTGCCTGCGCCAGCCCCTCGGCGCCGGGAAACAGCGACGCGGTGTGCATGTCGTCGCCCATGCCCAACACCAGCACGGTGATCGGCAGCGCGTCCGATACCGCGGCGGCGATCTCGTCCAGCCGGTCCTCGGGCGCGTCGCCCGGCATGTAGAGCGGCACGAAGCGCGCCGCCGCCGCGGAGCCGGTCAACAGCCGCTCGCGGATCAGCCGCGCGTTGGAGCGGTCCGAGGTTTCGGGCACCCACCGCTCGTCGGTCGGCAGCACGGTGACATTCGCCCAGTCGAGCCGCGCGGCCGCCAGCACATCGAAGATCGGCCCCGGCGTCGTGCCCCCCGGCACTGCCAGCGTGGCCGACCCGTGGCGCGCGATATGGCCCTTGAGGTCGCTCGTGATCCGGTCGGCCAGCGCCATGAACATCAGATCGCGGTCAGGGTATTCGGTCAGGTTCATTCTTCTATATCCCGCCAGCGGCGTCCTTCGCGGTACATCAGCATCAACGATTCCTCCGGTCCCGCGGTTCCCGGCTGGTACAGCTGCGGCCGGTCGCCGTCCTCTTCCCATCTGGCGACGATCGGATCGACCCAGCCCCAGGCCGCCTCGACCTCGTCGCCGCGCATGAACAGGGTCTGGTCGCCGCGGATCACGTCCATGATCAGCCGCTCGTAGGCGTCGGGCACCTCGGCGGCCTCTTCGCCCAGCGCCTCGGCGAAGGACATGTCCAGCGGCACCTCGATCAGCCGCATCCCGCCCGGCCCCGGCTCCTTTATGGTGACCCGCAGGTTCATCCCCTCGTTGGGTTGCAGGCGGATCACCAGCACGTTGCCGCGCCGCTCGTTCGCCTTGTGCCCGAAGATCGAATGCGGCGGATGCTTGAACACCACCGCGATCTCGCTGGCCCGCGCCTTGAGCCGCTTGCCGGTGCGCACGTAGATCGGCGTGCCCTTCCAGCGCCAGTTGGAGATGTGCAGCTTCATCGCGATGAAGCTTTCGGTGGTGGACTTCTCGTCGCCGACATCGACCGCATAGCTGTCGATCCCTTCGGCGCCGGTATACTGGCCGCGCACGATGTCCTCGGGCTGCGCCGGGTCCAGCGCGCGGATCACCTTGAGCTTCTCGTCGCGCACCGCGTCCGGCTCGAAATGGTGCGGCGGCTCCATCGCCATCAGGCACAGAAGCTGCATCAGGTGGTTCTGCATCATGTCGCGCATCGCGCCGGCACGGTCGTAATAGGTGCCGCGCCCGGCGACGCCGACGGTTTCGGCCACGGTGACCTGGATGTGGTCGATGTAAAGCGCGTTCCACAGCGGCTCGAACAGGATGTTGCCGAACCGGACGGCCATCAGGTTCTGCACGGTTTCCTTGCCGAGGTAATGGTCGATCCGGTAAATCTGTTTCTCGGCGAAGTAGCGGCGCAGCGTCGCGTTCAGATCCTGCGCGCTGCCCAGATCGTGGCCGAACGGCTTTTCCACCACGATGCGGGTGTCGTCGCCGGCCATCTTGTGGCCATGCAGACGCTCCGCCAGATCGCCGAACAGGCGCGGCGCGACGGAAAAGTAATAGGCGTGGATCACGCCGTCGCGGATCTTGCCGGCCAGTTCGGGCCAGCCGCGCTCGCCCGTCGCATCGACCGCCACGAAGCTCAGAAGCTTGAGGAACCCCTCGATCTTCTCGGCATCGTCGCCGCCCTCGATCGCGAATTCCTCGATCGCCTCGCGGATGGTGGCGCGATATTCCTCGTCGGGCATGTCATGGCGCGACGCGCCGACGATGCGCGCCTCCTCGGGCAGCTGGCCGGCCCAGTAACGCCGGTAGAGGCCGGGCAGGATCTTGCGCATGGCAAGATCGCCGGTGCCGCCGAAGATCACCAGATCGAACGGTTCCACCGGAATGACTCGCGATACCATGGGGGTCCTTTCGGTTCGGGCTTGCCCGGATCAGTTAGCGCTAACGGGGGTCGATTTACCACATACCCACCGGAAGTCTAGCGCACAACGCGCGCATCACAACACCGCCGCGCCCGGCAGCGCGGGTTTTCATGCACCGCCCCCGCACGCAGCGCCCAGCGGCAAGGGGCGCGGCCCGCCCCGCGCCCGCTATACCCCCATCGCCCGGAACACCCCCGGCAGCATGTCCGGCAGGTCTTCGGCGATCAGGCCGGGGCCGAAGGCGCGCGCCGCGTCGGCATGCAGGCAGATCGCGGTCTCGGACGCCCGCATCGGGGCAAAGCCGCGCGCAACCAGCCCCGCGATGAGGCCAGCCAGCACATCGCCCGCCCCGGCCGTGGCCAGCCAGGGCGCGGCACGCGTGCCGGTGGCGCTATGGATCGCGGCGGCGCCGGACGGATCGGCAAGGACCGTCTCCGGCCCCTTGAGCAGAACGGTACAGCCGGCACGGGCGGCGGCGGCGCGCACGGCATCCGCCCGGCCACCCGTGTCCAGCCTGTCCGCCAGATCGCCGAAAAGCCGCGCGAATTCACCGCCATGCGGCGTCAGTACACAGCCATCGTGCAACCGCGCGAACAGGCCCGGATCCGTGCCCAGCAGCGTCAGCGCGTCGGCGTCCAGCACCGCGCCGCGCCGTGCGTCCAGCGCCGCCGCCACCAGCGCGCCCTCGCGCGGGCCAAGGCCCAGCCCCGGCCCGAGGCACAGCGCGTTCAGGCGCGCATCCTCCAGCATCGCGGCCAGCGCATCCGCGTCCTTGACGGCGCGCAGCATCACCGCGTCCAGCCGCGCCGCGTTTTCCTGAAGCGCCGCTGGCGGGCAGCCCAGCGTCACCAGCCCGGCCCCGACCCGCAACGCGCCCCGCGCCGCCATCCGCGCCGCCCCGCCGCGCCCGCAGCCCCCCGCGAGGATCAGCGCATGGCCGTGGCCGTATTTGTGCGCCTGAACGGGTTTGCGCAGGCTTTCCGCCATGGCGGGGGTGGCGGCGATCTGGCGCGGTGTCGCTTGCATTCAGACCTCCGGCGGGCGCATCTGGAACGGAAAGGCGGTCACAGGCCGATATCCACCACGGCCACCTTGCCGCAGACATCCGGCCCCTGCCCTTCGCCGTGGCCGATCTTGCGGGCGTGGAAGGTGGCCGTCAGATCGGCCCTGAGCGCGGCGGGGTAAAGCCGGCCGTCATCGCTGCCCAGCCCGGTCGGGATGTCGACCGCCAGCACCCGCGCAGGCTGTGCGTCCAGCAGCGGGACGATCTCGGCGGGCAGGTCGCGGGCAAGGCCGGTGCCGAACAGCGCATCGACGACAAGGTCGGTTGGCGCGCGCAGCGCGGCCTGCACCGCGGCGGCGTCCCAGCTTTCGACCGGCACGCGCCCCTCTAGCGCGGCGTGGTTGGCCGCGGCATCGGGCGGCAGGCGGCCCGCGTCGCCGTAAAGGAAGACGCGCAGATCCCAGCCGCGCTCCAACAGCAGGCGGGCGATCACGAAACCGTCGCCGCCGTTATTGCCCGGCCCGCACAGCACCGCCGCGCGGTGCGCCCCCGCCGCGAGTTCCGGCCATTCGGCCAGCGCGGCGTCCAGCGCGCCCCGGCCCGCACGCTCCATCAACGTGCGGCCGGTGACCGTGCCGGCGCCGATCGCCGCCTGTTCGATCGCGCGCATCCGCCCCGCCGTCAAAGCCTCGGTCATGCCGTCCGCCTTTCGCCGTTCACAAACCGCCCATGTTTCGGGCATCATGCCCAAAAAACAGGCATCCGCCCCGAAATCGGCGGTATCGCCCCCACTCTAGCGGCCGCGCCGATTGTGGCAATGGTCCGGGCATGCTCTGGCTGCGCCAAAGTTTGCCCGCGAAAGGACGCCGCCCATGAAGAAGATCGAAGCGATCATCAAGCCGTTCAAGCTCGACGAGGTGAAGGAGGCGCTGCAGGAGATCGGCGTGCAGGGCCTGTCGGTGATCGAGGTCAAGGGGTTCGGCCGCCAGAAGGGCCATACCGAGCTGTACCGCGGCGCCGAATATGTCGTCGACTTCCTGCCCAAGGTGAAGATCGAGGTGGTACTGGCCGACGACCAGGTCGATGCCGCCGCCGAGGCGATCATCGGCGCGGCACGCACCGACAAAATCGGCGACGGCAAGATCTTCGTGTCGCCCGTCGAACAGGCCATCCGCATCCGCACCGGCGAATCCGGCGAAGATGCGCTCTGACCCGAACCGCGCGCATCGGCCGGCACCATACAAGAAGGACAGACCCCCAATGAGCAAGACCGACTTTCTGACCACCCTGCGCGAGGAGGAGGTCGAATATGTCGACATCCGCTTCACCGATCCGCGCGGCACGTTGCAGCACATCACCGTCACCGCCGACCTGGTGGACGAGGATTTCCTTGACGAGGGGCTGCTCTTCGACGGCTCCTCCATCGCCGGGTGGAAGTCGATCGACCAATCCGACATGAAGCTGATGCCGGATGTCGGCACCGCCTATCTGGACCCGTTCTTTGCCGAAAAGACGATGTGCGTGCATTGCACCGTGCTGGAGCCCGACACGAACGAGCCCTACAACCGCGACCCGCGCGGCACCGCGCAGCTGGCCGAGGCGTATCTGCGATCGACGGGCATCGGCGACACCTCGTACTGGGGGCCGGAGGCCGAGTTCTTCCTGTTCGACGATGTCCGCTACTCGGTGGCGATGAACAAGGTCAGCTACGAGGTCGACGCGCGCGACGGCGCCTGGAACACCGATACCGAATACGAGATGGGCAATTCCGGCCATCGCCCCGGCATCAAGGGCGGCTACTTTCCGGTGCCCCCGGTCGATGACGGCCAGGACATCCGCGGCGAGATGCTGTCGACCATGAAGCGCATCGGCCTGAAGGTGGACAAGCACCACCACGAGGTCGCGTCCTGCCAGCACGAGTTGGGGCTGATCTTCGGCACCCTGACCGAGCAGGCCGACCATTTGCAGAAATACAAGTACGTCATCCGAAACGTCGCCCATGCCTACGGAAAATCGGCAACATTCATGCCGAAACCCATCGCCGGAGACAACGGCACGGGCATGCACGTCAACATGTCGATCTGGACGGACGGCAAGCCGCTATTCGCCGGCGACAAGTACGCCGATCTTTCGGACGAGGCGCTGTGGTTCATCGGCGGGATCCTCAAACACGCCAAGGCGCTGAACGCCTTCACCAACCCGTCCACCAACAGCTACAAGCGGCTGATCCCCGGCTTCGAGGCGCCGGTGCTGCGGGCCTATTCGGCGCGCAACCGGTCGGGCTGCGTGCGCATCCCGTGGTCGGAATCGCCCAAGGGCAAGCGGGTCGAGGCGCGCTTTCCCGACCCCGCGGCCAACCCCTATCTGTGCTTCGCCGCGCTGCTGATGGCCGGGATCGACGGGATTCGCGGCAAGATCGACCCCGGCCCGGCGATGGACAAGGATCTTTACGACCTGCCCGCCGAGGAATTGGCCGATGTGCCCACGGTCTGCGCCAGCCTGCGCGAGGCGATGGACGAGCTGGAAAAGGACATGGATTTCCTGCTGGCCGGCGACGTGTTCACCCGCGACCAGATCGAGGGGTACATGGCGTTGAAATGGGAAGAGATCTACGCCTTCGAGCACACCCCGCACCCGGTGGAGTTCAAGATGTACTACAGCTGCTGAGGGCATGTTCGGGCGGGGAGATGCGCGGCGCGCTTCCTGCCCGTCGTCTCGCCCGATCTCGCGGCGCTAGCATCGGGCGCAAAGGCGGCGGCAACGGCAAGCGGCATATTTCGCCGCCAAGCCGGGCCGCGCAATGCGGGCCACGAACGCCTCTCGGGCGCCCGGGCGGATAGGTGACCGGCCGCTCGGTGCAACCGGCCCGTGCTACCCTGCGGCGGAGGCGAACACCACCAGCAGGTCAAGTTCCAGGAACAGCAGGACCATGATCGCGTTCAGCGCCCAAGCCACTGTCAGGAACCGCGCCAGGATCTGCCAGAGCGTTTCCGCCGGCTCCGAACAGCGCCAGATCGACACCACGATCCAGACGGTGAACAGCGCGAAGGCGACCAGCAGGATCTGCTCGGCCAGGGTCTGCCCGGAATAGACCGCCATCCCGAACAGCGCGATCAGGATCAGGCTGGGCAGCACGCCGCCAAGCCAGAACACCGGCGCCAGTCGCGCCTCGCCGTGCCATGCCCGGATGATCGGCCCGAAATACTGCGCCACCCAGGCGGGCGTGGCGTTTCCGGATTGAAGCTGTTGGTTCATGAAGACACATCCTTCCTTTTAAGGAACGCCGGCCCCGCCGGACTTGTTCCAGGCACCGCCCTCATGCCGCCCTCTCGGGCCGAAGCAGCGACACCAGGTAGCCCAGGAACGCCACCGCCCACGCGGCCAGCGCAATCCAGGCAAACGCCCCCGGCAGGGCATCGAGAAAGTCGAAATCCAGCGCTCTGGCCATCTGGAACGTGCAGACCGCGTACATGCCAAGCGGAAAGACGGCTCCCCAATACAGGGGATCGTAGGCCAGCGGGAACCTTTTGTAAACGTGCCGCCAGACGCCCAGGATCAACAGCATCGGGATCCACCAGGTGCCGGTCGCCCAGTAGAACACCGTGAATCCCTTCATGAAGGGCACGATCGAATGCAGGAACGGCGCGTCTTCCGAGTTGATGATCAGCAGCGATCCGGCCAGCGTCGAGATCGCCATCGCCCCCATGTTGATCCAGTAGGGCGGCGACAGATCCCCCGGGGAGAAGCGGAAGAACGTGTAGCGGTAGAAGATCAGCGACATCATCCAGATGTACAGCATCCCGCCCCACAGCCACATCGACAGCGCGAGGAAGTTCAGATCCAGCCGGTAGGGCTGGTCGATGCGGACCGCCAGCAGCGCGGCGAGCACGGCGATGGACTGCGTGGCGACCACCGCCAGCAGCCAGGCACCGCTGATGCCGCGGTCGAGGGATGGCTTGTCCTCCTTGACGGTAAGCGCAGTGAAGATCGTGTAGGTCAGCCCGACCCACAGGATCAGGGCGACGAACCACAGCACGAACCCGACGATGTCGATCCGCGCGATGATCACGAATTCGCTGCCCAGGATGCTGGACGCGGCCACCATGGTGAAAAAGCCGGGGCCGCGCATGTGGTCGATCAGGTCGGCGAAGACCCGGCGGGGGTGGCGCACGATGCGCAGGATCGTCAGCCCCCACAGGATCGCATAGGCGGCGCCGGCAATGGCGAACAGCCCCCAGGCGATCAGCGGCAGGCCGATCTGGTTGGCGGCCAGCGACACGATGCCGGTGGCCATCACCATGCCGAAATAGGCCGGCGACAGCATTTCGAGATCGGGACGCAGCAGCCGGGCGGCCGTGGACGCGGCAAGCGATCTTTCTGGTGCGTTGTCTTCTGCGGCGGGCATGGGCCATCCCGGAGGTTTCGGGCCAAGTATTCGCCCGCCCCGAAGACGGTGCAAGGGGTGCGATGGGCGGGTGCCGGGAATCGGCGCATTCGCCGCACCGGCCGGCCCCGATGAACAATGAGGCGGCGCAATTCGGTTTGTCGCGGGCATTTTCCGCCACAATTCAACCGGAACGAGAGCTTTCTGCCCGATTTCTGCCGCAATTCTGCGCGGTTTCGGCCTGAAACCAATGATTTACAGCGAAACTCAGCCGAATGCGGGCGTTAACGATAATTTATCCCCCGTCATGTTCACTGGAAGGGCATAAGAATCATCACTAGGCTACGGCCTCGGAGAAGGGGCAAATGACATGATCGACACAACTCTGCCGAACAATCGCCGCATTGGCATCAACGCACCATTGGTCGAACTCGGCTTTTTCGCACTGATGGTAATCGTGGCCTGCGCCGGGTTCTGATCCGACCTATCGGGCCGCCTCGTCCAGCGCGGGACGAATCCGCTCTGCAATGACGCGCTGGGTGATCGGCCCGGCAAAGCGCAGCACGACGCGCCCCTCGCCGTCCAGCACATAGGTCTCCGGCACCCCGTAAACGCCCCAGTCCAGCGCCGTGCGCCCGCGCGTATCGGCCGCGACGGCGGTGTAGGGGTCGCCCAGTTCCGTCAGGAAGGCCAGCGCCTTGTCCGGGTCGTCCTTGTAGTTGATCCCGTAGATCGCCACCCCTTCCTCGGCCAGCGCCTGAAGGTTGGGATGCTCGACCCGGCAGGGCGCACACCAGCTGGCCCAGTAATTCACCAGCTTGACGCCGGGGGCGCGCAGCTCGGCATCGCCGAACGGGATCTTGGCGCCCAGCGGCTCCAGCTCCAGCGGCGGCGCGATGCGCCCGGAAATCGCGGTGGGCAGGCCGTCGGGATCGTTGCGGTTCATCCCGAACAGGAACAGCGCGGCCAGGGCGGCGAAGATCAGCGGCGGCAGCAGGATCAGCGGGCGCATCAGGCCGCCCCCCCGGTCCGGGCCGCCCTGCGCCGCGTCTCTGCCGCGGCCAGCCGGCGCTTCGCGCGCCGCGCCTGAACCACGCTCAACCCGACGATCCCCGCCAGCAGCGCCAGGCTGATCCCGTAGGCCGACAGCACCGTGCCCGCGTATTTGCCCAACTCGACCATCATCCCATCCTCTCGCGCATTTCCAGCGCGTGCAGCCTGCGGCGGCGGATTTCCGTCTGCGTGCGCAGCAGCACCAGCGCCACGAACAGCAGCACGAACCCGGCGATGCAGACCAGCGCCGGGTACCAGAACACGTCGGCCACGTTTTCCTTGGCGTCCAGCGACAGCGACGCGCCCTGATGCAGCCCCTGGTTCCAGAAGTTCACCGCATAGCGCGACAGCACCGCAAAGACCGACCCGACAAGGCACAGCACGCTGGTCAGGTCCGCGGCCGTGTCCGGGTTGTCGATCGCCGCCCACAGCGCCATGTATCCCAGGTAGAACAGGAACAGGATCAGGAACGAGGTCAGCCGCGGATCCCAGGCCCACCATGTGCCCCACATCGGCTGACCCCAGATCGCCCCCGTGACCAACGCGATCAGCGTGAACACGATGCCCACCGGCGCCGCCGCCCTCGCCGCCAGCGCCGAGACGTGGTGCCGCCGCACGATCCAGACCAGCGAGGCGACCAGCATCATCGCCCACGCGTTGATCGCCATCATCGCGGAGGGAACATGCAGGTAGAAGATCTTGACGGTCGATCCCTGCCGGAAATCGTCCGGCGTGAAGAAGAACCCCCATATCAGCCCGACCCCCAGCGCCAGCGCCGCACCCGCCGCCACCCACGGCAACAGCCGGTCCGCCGTTGCGATGAACCGCGTGGGGTTCGCATATTCCCAGACAGACGCCATGGCGCCGTGATTAAAGCCGCCGGGCGCGCGCAACAAGCCCGCTTGTGCCGCCCCGTCGCGGCAGACGGTCACATTCGCGCGGGGACTTACGCGCCGGCGCGCGCTCGGTTCAGGCAGAGGCGCACGCGGGCGCGCTCAATACGCCACCCGCCTTGCCAGCCGCGGCAGCACCAAGGCGGCCAGCACCGCGCAGGTCGCCGCGCAGGACAGGATCACCCCCAGCATCGGCAGCGCGGTGCCGTCGAAGAACAGCCCCGACACGATGATCATCACGCCGCCCGTGACCATCTGCAACGTGCCGCCCAGCGACGCGGCCAGCCCCGCGATCGCCCCGTGGGCATCCAGCGCCATGACCGAGGTGGTCGGCACCACCAGCCCCAGCCCGGCATTGCCCAGCAGCAGCCCCGCGATGATCACCGGCAGGCTGCCCTGCCCCATCGACACCAGCGCGGTGGTGATGCTCGCGCAGGTCAGGAACACCGCGACGCCCAGCGTGATCACGCGGTAGATCCCGATCCGCTCGGCCAGCGGGCCGGCGATCTGCGAGGCGCTGAAAAAGCCGACCGCGTTCAGCGCGAAGGCCAGGCTGAACCCGGTGGGCGACAGGCCGAACTGTTCGACATAGACGAAGGACGCGCTGGCGATGAACACGAAGAAGCTGGCCATGCCGAACCCGCCGATAAATGTCAGGCCCATGAACCCCGGATCGCCCAGCAGCCGGCGCAGCCCGCGCCCCAGGCTCGCAAGGTTCATCGGCACGCGGCGCGCTTCGGGCAGCGTCTCGGGCAGCGCCCGCGCGGCCAGCGCCAGCCCCAGCACCGCGACCCCGGCGAGGATCGCGAAGATGCCGCGCCAGCCGGTGACCTGCATCGCCAGACTGCCGGCCAGCGGCGCCAGCATCGGCGAGACCGAGATCACCAGCATCACCGCTGCCATCATCCGCGTGGCGCGCGGGCCGGTATGCAGATCGCGCACCACGGCGCGCGGGATCACCATCACCACCGCGCCGCCCATGCCCTGCGCCATCCGGCAGGCCACCAGCACCGGCAGCGACGGCGCCAGCGCACAGCCCAGCGAGGCCAGCGCGAAGACGCTCAGCCCCAGGTAAAGCGGCCGCTTGCGCCCGGCCTGGTCGGCCCACGGCCCGTAGAACAGCTGCGTGATCCCGAAGGCGAGGAAGAAGGCGGTCAGGGTGAATTGCGTGCCGCTGGCCGTCGCGTCCAGATCGTCGGCGATGCCGGGCATGGCCGGCAGGTACATGTCGATCGCGAACGGGCCGATCGCGGCCAGCAGGCCGAGGACGAGGGCAAGGCGGAACATCGGGCAATCCTTCGGGGGCCGGGCGCCCCGTTTGCGTGGTCCCCGGCCTGTAGGGCAACGCAAAATGCATGTCAAACGCATGTTTCGGGGCCGCCATGCCGGCACCCGCCCCGCCGCGCCATGCCAGCCGGCGGCGGGCGGCAGGCTACGCCGCCTCTTCCTCTTCTTCCGCCGCCTGCCGCATCCACAGCGCCGCATAGCGCCCGTCCCGCGCCAGCAAAGCGGCGTGGGTGCCCTCCTCGACCACTTCGCCGGCCTCCAGCACCACGATCCGGTCGGCATCGGCGATGGTCGACAGCCGGTGCGCGATGGTCAGCACCGTGCGTCCCTCGCCCATCGCCTTCAGCTCGGACTGGATCTCGCGCTCCGTCTCGGTGTCAAGCGCGCTGGTCGCCTCGTCCAGCAGCAGGATCGGCGGGTTCTTCAGCAGGGTGCGCGCGATGCCGACGCGCTGTTTCTCGCCCCCCGACAGCTTCAGCCCACGCTCGCCCACCTGGGTGTCGTAGCCGTCAGGCAGGCTGGCGATGAAATCGTGGATCTTCGCCGCGCGCGCCGCCGCCTCGATCTCGGCGCGGCCGGCATCGGGACGGCCATAGGCGATGTTGTAAAGGACGGTGTCGTTGAACAGCACCGTGTCCTGCGGCACCACGCCGATCTGGGCGTGCAGGCTGTCCTGCGTCACGTCGCGCAGATCCTGCCCGTCGATCCTGAGCGCGCCGCCGCCGACATCGTAGAACCGGAACAGCAGCCGTCCGATGGTCGACTTGCCCGACCCCGAGGGGCCGACGATGGCCACCGTTTCGCCCGCGCCCACCCGCAGGCTGACGCCGCGCAGCACCTCGCGCGCCTCGTCATAGCCGAAGCGCACGTTGTCCAGCACCACCTCGCCGCCGGTCACCTGCAACTCGGCCGCGCCGGGCTTGTCGGTCACTTCGGCGGGCTGCTCCAGCAGGTCGAACATTTCCGCCATGTCGACCAGCGCCTGCCGGATCTCGCGGTAAACGGTGCCGAGAAAGTTCAGCGGCATGGTGATCTGGATCATGTAGGCGTTGACCATCACGAAATCGCCCACCGTCAGGCTGCCGTTCTGCACGCCGAACGCGGCCATCACCATCACGCCCACCAGCCCCGAGGTGATCAGCAGCGACTGGCCGAAATTCAGCAGCGACAGCGAATAGGCGGTGCGCACCGCGGCGCTTTCATAGCCGGCCATCGCCGCGTCGTAGCGCGCGGCCTCGCGCCCCTCGGCGCCGAAATACTTCACCGTCTCGTAGTTCAGCAGGCTGTCGATGGCCTTCTGGTTGGCGTCGGTATCCTGCTCGTTCATCTCGCGGCGGATGCGCACCCGCCATTCGGTGACCTTGAAGGTGAACCAGATGTAGAGGCCGATGGTCACGCCCACGACCACCAGATACCAGATGTCGAAAACCACGGCGAGCACCACCGCGATCATCAGCAGCTCCAGGATCAGCGGCCCGATCGAGAACAGCAGGAAGCGCAGCAGGAACTCGACGCCCTTGACGCCGCGCTCGATGATCCGGCTCAGCCCGCCGGTCTTGCGCGTCAGGTGATAGCGCAGGCTGAGCGCGTGGATATGGCGGAACGTCTCGCGCGCAAGCTGGCGCAGGGCGCGCTGGCCGACGCGGGCAAAGATCGCGTCGCGCAGCTGCTGAAAGCCGACGTTCATCAGCCGCGCCATGCCGTAGGCCACCGTCAGCCCGACCGCACCGAACCCCAGCATGAGCGCGGCGCTTTCACCCTCGCCCGACAGGGCATCGACCGCGCCCTTGTAGAAGAACGGCGTGGCCACCGCGATCAGCTTGGCAAGGAACAGCATGACCAGCGCCCAGACGACGCGCCGCTTGACCCAGGGCTGGCCGTCCGGCCACAGGTAGGGCGCGACCTTGCGGACCACGTTCACGCCGCTGCTGCGCGCGTTTTCCTGGTTCCAGTCTGTCATGACGCTGGGGGCCATTTCCGTCCTTCCCGGGGGTGAAGGCAGAACCTATGCCCGAGGCACACGGAATACCAGAGCGGCCCGGCCATCCCGCGCCGCAAAGCCCCTATTGCGGCAGCGCGAAGACCTGGCCGGGATAGATCCAGTGCGGATCGCGGATCCGCGCGCGGTTCGCGTCGAACACCCGCACATACATCAGCCCGTCGCCATAGCGGTCGTCGGCGATGCCCCACAGCGTGTTGCCCGGCTGCACCGTCAGCAGTTCGGTGCGCGCGCCGGTGCCCTCGGGGTCGGTGCCGCCGCTTGCGCCTTCCAGGGCAGCCAGAACCTCGGGCTCTTCGCGCTTGAACGGGGTTTCCATGCGCGACACGACGCTGCCGTCATCGCCGATCTCGTCGACCCGCAGCGTGTAGATGCCGGTATCGACCTCGGGCAGCGGGGTGCGCCACTGGCCGTCAACGCCGATTTCGGTGGTCTTGACCGGCTTGTTGTCCAGGTAGACCCGCACAAAGCCCTTGCCCGCCGCGCGCCCGCCTAGCGCCACCTCGCCCTCGGGGTCGTAGCTGATCGTGTCGATGATCACCGATTGCACGGGCGCGGGACGGGTGCCGCCCGATTGCAGCACGCGGATCCCGCCGGCATCGGCCAGCAGGACCGTCGGCGCGGCTTGTGCCGGTGCGGGGGCGGTCTCTGTCCCCGGCAGGCTGGCCGCGCCGCCGGCGCCTGCGGGCGCGGCAAGACTGGGCGCATCGGGGCCGGCGAGGCCGGGGGAAGTCATGTCCGCGGCGGCCGTGTCGGGGCTGTCCGGCGGGGTCGGCCCGCTCTCTTCCGCCGTCGCCGCCACGGCCTCGGGCGCGTCGGTGCCGGGCGCTGCCGTGTCCGGCATAGCGGCACCGGGCGTAGCCGTGTCAACCGCCACCGCATCGGGCGCGGCCATGTCGGGCGCAGCCGTATCAGGCACAGTCGTGTCAGGCGACACGGTCCCCGCCACGTCGGCGGTGCCGGTATCCGGCGCGATGTCCGGGCTTTTGGTCGAGGTCGTGCCCGGTATCTCTTCCGCCTCTGCCTCGGCAGAATTGTCGGCCGCGGCCATGTCCGGCGCGGGGCCGGCCCCCGGCAGGTCCACCGGCTGCGGCGGCTGCGCGGCCAGCGCCGGGTCCGTGCCGGGCCGGGGTGCATCCGGCTCGCCGGGCAGCGCCAGCACGTCGGGCTTGTCGATCGGCGCGGGCTGTCCGGGCGGATCCCCGGCCTCCGGCAGCCCCGGCTCGGCCAGCGCGAGGTCCACGGCGCCCGGCGCCGCGCCGCCGCCGTCCGTTTCGCCCGTCCCTGCCGCAGCGATGTCCGCGCCTTCGGGCGGCGCGACGATATCGCCCGCCGGAACGCCCTGCCCCGGCGGGTCCGCCGGATCCAACAGCGCCAGATCTGGCCCGGCGGGCGGGCCGGCCAGCCCCGGCACCGGCCCTGCATCGCCGCCTTCCGGCGCGGGTGCGTCCAGACCCCCGGCCGCGGCCGTCACGGCAGGCGCGGGTTGCAGGATCACCGTCTCGCCCGACGCGACCGGATCGCCGCCATCTTCCATCGACAGGCTGACCACCCGCGGCACGCCGGCGGGCGGCAGATCGAACATCGCCACGAAACCGCCGCTGCCATCGGCGGCAACGGCCGACACCTTGTCGCCATCGACCAGCACCGTCACGTCCGATCCGGGCGCGGCCTTGCCGGCGATCAGCGCGTTGCCCGCCGCATCGACGCGCACGACATCGAAACTGGGCGGCACCGGCGTGTCGGGCGTGCGCGGCGGTGCAGGGGTTTCGGGAATTGCGGGTTCGCCGCCTCCGGCCGGGACGTCCCCGGCCTCGGGCCGGTCCGATGCGGCAACGGCGCTTTCCGCGTCCGGCACGCGCTCCGATACGGGGCCGGGTTTTGGTGCGGGCGCCTCTGCGGGATCCAGCCACACCCAGCCGCCGGCCCCGATCAGCACGGCCAGCACGGCCGCCGCCACGGCGCCGCTGACCGGGCCTCCGCCGAATACCGCCCCGATCCTTGCGAACATTTTATCTTCCCTTTTCCGCCGCGCACCCCTGACCGGCGGTTGAGCGATCATACCAACCCGGCTATCCATGGTCAAAACCCATCGGCGTGAGGGCCAGAGCGTGCCGCATCCAACGAAATCCGTCCACCGGCCGGAACGCAGTTTCGGCGAAATCGCCACGGACCGGCGGGGGGCCGGCCTGCCCGCGACCCGCCGGCGCAAGGTCTAGCGATGGTGTCCACGCCCCCGTCCGTCTGCGTGTTCTGCGGCTCGCGCGATGGCGCCGATCCCGGCTATGCCAGCGCTGCCGCGCAGCTGGGCACCCAGATGGCGCAGGCCGGCTGGCGGCTGGTCTACGGCGCCGGCGATGTCGGGCTGATGGGGGCGGTGTCGCGCGCGGCGCAGGCGGCGGGCGGCAACACGCTGGGCGTGATCCCGGTGCACCTGATGGCGCGCGAGGCGGCGCGGCGCGACCGCGGCTCGATGATCGTCACCGAGAACATGCACGAGCGCAAGAAGGTCATGTACATGAATTCCGACGCGCTGGTCGTGCTGCCCGGCGGCGCCGGATCGCTGGACGAATTCTTCGAGGTGCTCACCTGGCGGCAATTGTCGCTGCACGCCAAGCCGATCTACCTGCTGGATATCGGCGGCTTCTGGGGGCCGCTGGTCGCGCTGGTCGACCATTGCATCGCCAACGGCTTTGCCGAGCCGGACCTGCGCGGCTATTTCACCTCGCTGGGCAGCGTCGATGCGCTTCTCGACGCCCTGCGCGCCGACCTTTCCTGAGCCAGCGCCCACAGCGAATAGATCGCCAGCGCCACCCAGATCAGCGGGAAGGCCACCGCGTGCCACGGCGTGAACGGCTCTGCGAAGATCAGCGTGGCGATCAGGAATTGCAGGGTCGGGTTCAGGTACTGCACCAGCCCCACCGTCGCCATCGTCACCCGGCGCGAGGCGTAGGAGAAAAGGATCAGCGGCAGCCCGGTCAGCGGCCCCGACGCCATCAGCAGCAGCGAATCCGAAAGGCTGGTGCCGAAGGTCGCCAGGTTGCGCCCGACCAGCCCGGTCCAGCCCAGAACATGCACGCCCCAAAGCCACATCGCCGCCAGCGGCGCCAGCAGCAGCACCTCGGCGGTGACCGACACGACCGGGCCGGCGTCGATGTATTTCTTCAGAACCCCGTAGCAGCCGAAGGAAAACGCCAGCACCAGCGAGATCCGCGGCGCCGCGCCCAGCCCCCAGGTCAGCAGCGCCACCGCCAGCGCGGCCAGCGCCACCGCCACCACCTTGGCCGCGCCCAGCGCCTCGCGGTAGACGATCACGCCCAGCATCACCGAGACCAGCGGAAAGATGTAGTAGCCCAGCGATGCCTCGACGGTGCGGCCGGTCTGGATCGCGTAGATGTAGAAGAACCAGTTGATCGAGATCGTCGTTGCCGCCAAGGCCACCAGCCCGGCCCAGGCGGGCCGCCGCAGCAGGCGCACGATTTCGGCCAGACGCCGCTGCGCGATCAGCACGCCGCCGAAGAAAACCAGCGACCAGAGCGAGCGGTGCGCCAGAACTTCCAGCGGTGGCACATGGTCCAGCAGCTTGTAGTAGATCGGCCCGAGACCCCAGATCACGCAGGCCCCCACCACCGCCGCCACGCCTTTGCCCGCCTCGGTCATTGCCGCACCGTTTCCTGCCGAACACGGCCGCCCTCAGACGCCTCCGGCCCGGCATTGTCAATGCCGGGCCGGAACACGCATCAACGGCGGGGACGGCCCCGCGCGACCCGTCCCGGGCTTGCCCCGGGACCCCGGGCGGGCGGCGAACGCGGAGACCCCGGATCGGGTCCGGGGCGCGGCTCGGGCATTCGACCGCCGGCCCGCCGGCCCCGCGCGGTCAGCGCATCTCCTGGGCGATCAGCCCCTCGACCTTGTCCAGCGGGTGGTTGGTGAAGGTCTTGGGGATCTCCATGATCACCCGCTCGGCGACCTCCTTGTGCATCTTCTCGCGCAGCTCGCCCAGCACGCGCGGCGACGCGGTCAGCACGATATGCTCGAAATCGCCGCGATGGGCGCAGCGGTACAGGATGTCGGCCAGATCGTCGGCAAAGCGTTCCTTGGCCAGCTCGTGCCAGTCGGTATCATCCATCGCCGAGCGTTGCTGCGCCCCGGTATCCGGCATCCGCCCCGGCCGGTTCGCCGATTGCTCGCGGTCGGGGGGATTGTCCTGTTCCTCGTGGCGGACCACGTTCAGGTCGAAATCCTGCTCGTCGCCGTCATTGCGCAGGAAAAGCGCCTTCTCGCCATCGGCAAGCAGCACCCAGGTTCCCGTTTTCATTCCTGTCATGGCACCGATTCCCTAAACCTTTTCCTTGTCGCCGCTGTCGTTCTTGTCATGCCCGAGCGGCCGGGTGATGCCCGCCGAGGTCTCGTCGTGGCGCTTTTCCTCGTCGCGGGTGCCGACCTTGCGCTGCAACTCGCCGCCCTTGCGGCCCTGCCCGTCGGGCGTGTCGATGTCCTCGGGTTTCTGGCCGAGGATTTCCTCTGTCTCGCGGTGTCCGTCCTTGGATCGTGCACGTTCTGCCATGTCGTCCTCCTTTGCAGGCCCAACGCGGCGGCGGCGCCCCCTGTTCCGCCCGAAACCGCACCGAAGGGCCGCCCGTGAAAAAGCCCGCCCGCATCGCTGCGGGCGGGCCGGTCAGTGCCACGCGGTGAAGGCGCGCCGGCGCCTACATCCGGCTGGCGACGTTTTCCCAGTTCACCAGCTTGTCGAGGAAGTTGGTCAGGTAGGCCGGGCGCTTGTTGCGGAAGTCGATGTAGTAGGAATGCTCCCACACATCGCAGCCCAGCAGCGCGGTCTGACCGAAGCAAAGCGGGTTCACGCCGTTCTCGGTCTTGGTGACCTTCAGGCTGCCATCGGCATCCTTGACCAGCCATGCCCAGCCAGAGCCGAACTGGCCCGCGCCGGCGGCGGCGAAGTCTTCCTTGAACTTGTCCACCGATCCGAACGCCTCTTTCAGCGCGGATTCCAGTTCGCCCGGCATGCCGGTGCCGCCCGGCGCCATCATTTCCCAGAACTGGCTGTGGTTCCAGTGCTGGCTGGCATTGTTGAAGATGCCCGACTGCGCCACGGCATTCTTGTCATAGGTGCCCTTGACGATGTCCTCGACCGACTTGTTTTCCCACTCGGTCCCGGCGATCGCCTTGTTGCCGTTGTCGACATAGGCCTTGTGGTGGATGTCGTGGTGATATTCCAGCGTCTCCTTCGACATGCCGCTGGCTGCAAGCGCGTCGTGGGCATAGGGAAGATCGGGAAGTTCGAAAGCCATTGGGGGTCCCCCTTGTCGTTGTGAATTCGTCCACTGCACAGAAATGGCACGCTGGCGGATAGGTCAAGGGTGCGGGGCCGAAATGACGTCCCTTGCGCCCCTTGCCATCGTGCGCGCCTGCCGGCTAGTCCGGCCAGAAGCCGACTTCGCCGCCCCTGGCAGCCGCTTCGGTCAGCAGATCGAACATGTAGCGCGCGGCAGAGCGGAAGCACAGCACCTCGAACACGGTATCATCGCGCATCCAGATCGCCGCCGGCACCTGCGCCAGCCGGGTGCGCCGGAACGTGCCGGGGGTGAAGGCGCCGGGCGACAGGTCGGCGGGGGTCAGCTTGGCCAGCGCCTCGCGCGCATCCAGGCCGGTGACGCGGAACAGGCTGCGGGCATCGGACATGTCGGCGACAAGGTGGTGTTCGCCGGCCAGGAAATGGCCAAGTTTTCGCGCAATTTCCGGCGCTTGCGCGTAAGAGCTCATGAGAAGCAGCTCGTCCGGCGCCATCCAGCAGACCGCGGCCTCGCCCGCATCGGTGGCCCGCCAGGTGCCGGGAAGGTCCAGTGACAGCGCGTCTTTCACCGCCGCTTTCACCGCGCCGGACCCCAGATCGCCGCGCAGCGCGATCATCCCGCGCGGCGGCATCTCCTCGACCCGGGCGAAGCCCTCGGATACCGCGCCGCCCAGGGCGCTTGCCGGCTCAGACATTCTGCTTCTCCCCGTCCGGGTCGTAGAACACCGTGGACACGATGCGCGCTTCCACCTCGGTGCCGTCCAGCCGGGCGAACCGGATCACCTCGCCCATCCTGTCGGGGCCGCGATGCACCAGCCCCATGGCGATCCCCCGGCCCAGCACCGGCGAATAATAGGTCGAGGTCACGCGCCCCTGCGTGCGCCGCTGGCCATTGGCGTTCTCGCCCTCGGCCAGCGCCAGCGCGCCATCGGGCAGGACCGAGCCGTCAAGCGTCTCCAGTCCCACCAGTTTCCAGCGGTCCGGGTCGGTCATATGCGCACGCGCCTGCGCGCGCTTGCCGATATAATCGTCCTTCTTCTTCGAGATCGCCCAGTTCAGCCCCAGATCCTGCGGAATCACGGTGCCGTCGGTCTCGTCCCCGATCATGATGAAGCCCTTTTCGGCCCGCAGCACATGCAGCGCCTCGGTCCCGTAAGGCATCGCACCGAATTCGCGCCCGGCGAGGGCCAGCGCATCCCAAAGCGCACGGCCCTGCGCCGCCTTGACCGCGATCTCGAACGACAATTCGCCGGAAAAGCTGATGCGGAACACCCGCACGTCGAACCCGCCAAGCGTACCGTTCGCCCAGGACATGAACGGCATGGCGTCCTTCGACAGGTCCATCCCGCCCAGCAGATCCAGCACCTCGCGCGCCCTGGGGCCGACCACGCCGATCTGCGCGTATTGCTCGGTCAGGTTGGCGGTGAAAACCTGCCAGTCCCACCATTCGGTCTGAAGCCATTCCTCCATGTGGGCATGGATCGCGTCGGCGCCGCCGGTGGTGGTGTGGCACAGCCATTCATCCTCGGACAGACGGGCCACCACGCCGTCATCGATCAGGAAACCGTTCTCGCTGCACATCAGCCCGTAGCGGCAGCACCCGACCTTCAGGCTCGACATCATGTTCGTATACATCATGTCGAGGAACCGGCCCGCATCCGGGCCCTTGACCAGGATCTTGCCCAGCGTGGATGCGTCAAGCAAACCAACGGCTTCGCGGGTGTTCTTTACCTCGCGCATGACCGCGTCTTCGACGCTTTCGTCGCCTCGCCGGTAGCAATAGGGCCGCCGCCACTGGCCCACCGGTTCCCAATGCGCGCCGTTGATGCTGTGCCAGTCATGCATCGCCGTGCGGCGCAGCGGCTGGAACAGATCGCCCCGCGCCTCGCCGGCGATGGAGCCGAAGGAAATCGGCGTATAGGGCGGGCGGAAGGTGGTCGTGCCGACCTCGGGGATGGGTGCATTCAGTGCATTAGAAAGCACCGCCAATCCGTTGATGTTGCTCAGCTTCCCCTGATCTGTCGCCATGCCCAGCGTGGTGTAGCGTTTCGTGTGCTCGACGCTCTCGTAGCCTTCGCGCGCGGCAAGCTGCACATCGGACACCTTCACGTCGTTCTGGTAATCCAGCCACATCTTGGCGCGCAGCTCGGGCCCCGCGCCCTGCGGCATGATCCAGACCGGCAGGATCGGCGCGGGGGTCTCGGACTCGGCCGCGGCATCCGCACCGGCATCGGCCAGCACCTCGGCCGTGCTCATCGCGCCATTCGCCGCCCCCGCCACGCGCACGAAGGCGGCCCCGTCAGCGCCGGTCGGCGCGCGGTCCGGGTCGGGGCGAAAGAACGCCTGCGCCTCGTCCCAGACCAGCTTGCCGCCGCAATGCGACCACAGGTGCACGGCCGGCGACCAGCCGCCCGACATCGCCACCGCATCGCATCCGATTTCCTCGAGCACCGCGCCCTCGCCCGCCTGGCCGGTGATCGCCACGCCGGTCACTCGCGCGCGGCCCTTGACCGATGCGATGGCGCGCCCGGTCTCGACCCTTATGCCGGCATCGCGCACCTGCTGGATCAGCGCGCTTTGCGGCGCGGTACGCGCGTCGATCACGGCGGGCACCTGCAACCCGGCCGAGTGCAGCGCCAGCGCCGTGCGATAGGCGTCGTCGTTGTTGGTCACGATCACCGTGCGGTCGCCGGGCGACACCGCCCAGTTCACCACGTAATCGCGCACCGCGCCGGCCAGCATCACACCGGGCAGATCGTTGCCGGCAAAGGACAGCGGCCGCTCGATGGCGCCCGTGGCCACCACGACCTGCCGCGCGCGGATCTTCCACAGCCGGTGGCGCGGGCCGTCCGCGTCCGGCGCGTGATCGGTCAGCCGCTCATAGGCCAGCACGTAGCCGTGATCGTAGATGCCGGCCCCCATGCAGCGGGTGCGCATCCGCACATTGTCTTTCACGTCAAGCTCTTGGACGGCGTTCTTCACCCAGCCTTCGGGATCCGCACCGCCGATCCGGCCGCCATCGACCGGGGCACGCCCGCCCCAATGCGCGGTCTGCTCGATCAGCAGCACCGTGCCGCCCGCATCCGCCGCGCGCCGCGCCGCCGTCAGCCCGGCAAGGCCGCCGCCGATCACCAGCGTGTCGACATGGGCGTGAAAATGTTCGTAGCGGTCGGCGTCGCGCTCCTTCGGCACCCGCCCCAGCCCGGCGGATTTGCGGATCACCGGCTCGAACAGGTGCTTCCAGGCCGCGCGCGGCTGCATGAAGGTCTTGTAGTAGAACCCCGCCGGCAGGAACCGCGCGGCGTAATTGTTCACCACGCCCACGTCGAATTCGAGGCTGGGCCAGTGGTTCTGGCTGTCCGCGCGCAGCCCGTCATACAGCTCCTGCGTGGTGGCGCGCTGGTTCGGCTCGAACCTCGCCCCCTCGCCGACATTCATCAGCGCGTTCGGCTCTTCCGCGCCCGAGGCCACGACGCCGCGCGGGCGGTGATACTTGAACGAGCGGCCCATCAGCACCTGCCCCTCGCCCAGCAGCGCCGAGGCCAGCGTGTCGCCCTCGAAGCCGCGCATGTGCCGGCCGTTGAAGATGAAATCCAGCGCCCGGTTCCGGTTCAGAAGCCGCCCGCCCTTTGCCAGCCGTGTACTCATGTGAAATCCCTCCAGCGCCAGCCCGGCCGCTTCGCCGAGATCGCGGCAAGCAGGTCGGCGGGCGGCTCGGTCACCTGCGCGGGATAGGTGCCGAACACCTCCATCGTGACGGTGCAGCGGGCGGCGTGAAACCACTTGCCGCAGCCGGCCGCGTGACGCCAGCGCTCGAAATGCACGCCGCGCGGGTTCTCGCGGACGAACAGATAGTCGTGGAACGCGTCCTCGGACGCCTCCGGCCCGCGGCGCACCAGATGCGCCTCGCCGCCGGGGGCAAGCTCGGTCTCGTCGGCATCCACGCCGCAATAGGGGCAGTGCAGGATCAGCATCAGATTATTGCTTTCCTTTCAAAATGTTCATTTGTTCACCTAGCCCCAGAAGCCCTTGGTCAGCAGTATCAGAACCCCAAAAACTGTAAGAGAAAAAACATACACCTTTTTTAGGTAGCCACTCAAGAAAACTCGATCTCTTAGAGGCCAGCGAATATTTGGTGACGGCTCATTGGAGTTATTCAAAAATATTTGATCCAACACATACTCTTCATCAGCTCTGGATGTTGCCGCAAAAGCAGCTACCATTGCGACATAGCCGTATACACCAATATGGCCATCCTCAAGAAAACTCGCAATTGTCAACACAATAGGCGCTACACCCGCCAGAAAAACCGCCTCCAAGAAGGCGCCTTTTCGTTCTTTGCGTAGTTTCCTAATTGCGTCGTGTTGAAAGAACCTATCTCGTTCTTGAATTAGTCTAATACGCTTCGAGATTTCTTCCGCTGCCATCAGAACGCCTCGCCGCCGGGGGCAAGCTCGGTCTCGTCGGCATCCACGCCGCAATAGGGGCAGTGCAGGATCAGCATGGCAAGGCTCCTGTCGGGCAAGAGGCGGGGCTGGCCGCGCGGTCAGTCGGCCGCCTCCGGCACGCCGGCGACCGGGGCGTCGGGGCCTGCGCCGCTGGCCGGGCCGGTATGGGGCTGTGCCGAAATCTCGGCCTCGATCGCGGCTTCGGGGCCGGTATCGGCCGGCGCGCCGCCCGGATGGGTATCGGCCGTGCCATCGCCGCCGGCCGGCCCGAAAAACACCAGTGCCAGCAGCATGAGCGCCGCGACCCCGACGAGCCAGAACCAGACGTCGCGTTTCCTGCGGGCGGATTTTCCGGGCTCGAACATGGCGGAGGCTCCTTTCGCCCCGCACCACCTAGGCCGTGCGCCCCTGCCCGGCCAGTCGCCGGCCCCGCGCCTGAGCAAGACCCCGCCGGAACCGGCCCGCCCGCGTGCGTGCCGCAGCCGTACCCGGTCAATGCGCCACCCCGGCGGCAACGCTTTCATCGACGAAGCGCCCCTCGCGGAACCGGTCCAGCCCGAACGCCGCGGCCAGCGGCGAGGCGCCCTTTGCCATCAGTTCCGCCATCGCCCAGCCCGATCCGGGGATCGCCTTGAACCCGCCGGTGCCCCAGCCGGCATTGATGAAACACCCCTCGACCGGCGTTTTCGACAGGATCGGCGAGCGGTCGCCGGTCATGTCCACGATCCCGCCCCATTGGCGCAGCATCTTCAGCCGGCTGATGATCGGGAAGGTTTCCACCAGCGCGCGCACGGTTTCCTCGATATGGTGAAAGCTGCCGCGCTGGGTGTAGTTGTTGTAGCCGTCCGCGCCGCCGCCGATCACCATCTCGCCCTTGTCGGACTGGCTCATGTAGCCGTGCACGGTGTTGGCCATCACCACCACGTCCATGCAGGGCTTGATCGGCTCGGACACCAGCGCCTGCAAGGCCACGCTCTCGATCGGCAGCCGAAAGCCGAGCATGTCGGCCAGCACGCCCGAATGACCCGCCACCACGATGCCCAGCTTGCCGCAGCCGATATCGCCGCGGGTGGTGGTCACGCCCCGCACGCGGCCGCCCTCGGTGCGGATGCCCGTCACCTCGGTGCGTTGCAGGATGTGCATCCCCATGTCGGAACAGGCCCGCGCATAGCCCCAGGCCACCGCGTCGTGCCGCGCCGTGCCGCCGCGCGCCTGCCACAGCGCGCCGAGAACGGGATAGCGCGGCCCGCCCACATGGATGATCGGGCACAGTTCCTTGACCCGCTCGGGGGTGATGAATTCGGTCGTCACCCCCTGAAGCGCGTTGGCATGGGCCGTGCGCTTCCAGCCGCGCACCTCGGCCTCCGTCTGGGCCAGCATCATCACGCCGCGCGGGCTGAACATCAGGTTGTAGTTCAGGTCCTGGCTGAGCGTCTCGTAGAGGCTGCGGGACTTCTCGAAGATCGCGGCGGACGGATCCTGAAGGTAGTTGGAACGGATGATCGTGGTGTTGCGCCCGGTATTGCCGCCGCCAAGCCACCCCTTCTCGATCACCGCGACATTGGTGATGCCGAAATTCCGCCCCAGGTAATAGGCCGTCGCCAGCCCGTGCCCGCCGGCACCGACGATCACCACGTCATAGCGCGATTTCGGCTCGGGCGCGGCCCAGGCGCGGGGCCAGCCGCGATGCTGGCGCAGCGCCTCGCGCGCGATGGCGAAGGCCGAATAGCGTTTCATGGGCGAATCCCCCCGAGGCTAGGCATTTCCTTTTGCAGCGGGCAAAGCGCCCTGCCAAGGCGTTGCGCGGCATTTGCCCCCGTTTTTGCGACATCCGCTCCGGGGCGTGTCGCCGCAGACCGCTCAAGAACCCGTGGGGGGCCGCGAATGGGGGTTTTGCGCGCGGGCCGCAATGGCTAGATGGTCGCCGGGGGCAAGGATCGCCCCCGAAGACGCGGGGGACGCATGGAAAGCTGGGCATTCTGGGCCGTTGCGGGGCTGATGACGCTGGCGGTTGCCGCGCTGCTGCTGCTGGCGATGCTGCGCGGCCGCACCGGGCCGGCCGCCGCCGCCACCTACGACATGCGCGTCTACCGCGACCAGCTGCGCGAGGTGGACCGCGACCTTGCCCGCGGCACCGTGTCCGAAGCCGAGGCCGAGCGTCTGCGCACCGAGATCTCGCGCCGCCTGCTCGAGGCCGACCGCGCCGCGCAGGGCAAAGCCGCCGGGGCGCGCGCGCCGCGCGGGCTGTCGCTGGTCTTTGCCGGGCTGACGGCGGCGGTCCTGGCGGGCGCCTTCGGGCTCTACTGGGTGCTCGGCGCGCCGGGCTATCCCGACCTGCCGCTGGCCGCGCGCATCGCCTCGGCCGAACAGGCGCGCGCCGCCCGCCCCGGCCAGGACGCGGCAGAGACGGCAGCAGAAGCGAGCCGCCCCGCCCCGCCCGAGATCGACCCCGAATTCGCGGATCTGATGGCGCGGCTGCGCGAAGCGGTGGCCGAGCGGCCGGGCGATCTGCGCGGCCTTGCGCTGCTGGCGATGAACGAGGCGCGGCTGGGCAATTTCCGCGCCGCCTACGAGGCGCAGGAGGCGCTGATCGCGGCGCGCGGCGACGCGGCCACGGCCGACGATTACACCGATCTTGCCGACCTGCTGATCGGTGCCGCGGGCGGCTATGTCTCGCCCCGCGCCGAGGCGGCGCTGGAAACCGCGCTGGATCTGGACCCGAAACACACCGCGGCGCGCTACTATTACGGGCTGACCTTCGCGCAGACCGGCCGGCCCGACCTCGCGTTCCGGCTGTGGCGCGCGCTGCTGGCGGAGTCGCCCCCCGATGCCCCCTGGGTGCCGGTGATCGAGGCCGAGATGCCCGCGCTGGCCGCCGCCGCCGGCGAACGCTGGAGCGCGGACGAGGCGCGCGGCCCCACCGCCGCCGATATCGACGCCGCCGCCGATATGGCACCCGAGGACCGCGCGGCGATGATCCGCGCCATGGTCGACGGCCTGTCGGACCGGCTGGCGATCGAGGGCGGCCCGCCCGAGGACTGGGCGCGCCTGATCTCGGCGCTGGGCGTGCTGGGCGAGACGGCCGACGCCTCCGCCATCTGGACCGAGGCGCAGACGATCTTCGCCGATGCGCCCGGCGCGCTCGAGACGGTGCGCGCGGCCGCGATCGCGGCGGGGGTGGCCGAGTGATCCACGAGGATATCGCCGATTTCGCCGCCGCCCTGCCCCCGATGCGCGCCGTCGCGGGGCTCGACCTCGGCACCCGGACCATCGGCGTCGCCGTCTCCGACCGGCTGCTGTCGGCGGCCACGCCGCTCCGGACGATCCGGCGGGTCAGGTTCGGCCAGGACGCGGCACAGCTTCTGGACATCGCGGCCGAGCGCGAGCTTGGCGGCCTGGTGCTGGGCCTGCCGGTCAACATGGACGGCACCGAGGGCCCGCGCGCCCAGTCCACCCGCGCCTTCGCGCGCAACCTCGCCCGGCTGACCGACCTGCCGATCGCCTTCTGGGACGAACGGCTGTCCACAATTGCCGCCGAGCGCGCCCTGCTCGAGGCCGACACGTCGCGCCGCCGCCGCGCCGAGGTGATCGACCACGTCGCCGCCGGCTTCATCCTGCAAGGCGCGCTCGACCGGATCCGGCATCTGGGGCAGGCCCGATGACGGATGGCCGCCCCCCGCCGCACGCGCCGGCCTCGCCCTGCGTGAATATCTGCGTGATCCACCCCGAGACGCGGATCTGCACCGGCTGCCTGCGCAGCATCGAGGAAATCTCCGCCTGGCCGAAACTCGCGGCAGAAGACCGCCGCGCCATCCTCGACGCCCTGCCCGCCCGCGCCCCGCTGCTGCAGCAGCGCCGGGGCGGGCGCGCCGGGCGCATCAAGCGCGGCAGGGCAGCGGACTGACCCGCGGGTTCACGCCGCCCTGTTCCTCATCTTGCCCAAAATACCTCGGGGAGCGCGAGGGGCAGCGCCCCTCGCCCGGTCGGATCGCCCCCGGCGATCCGAACCCACGGGCGCGCGGTGCTCAGAAGAACGCGGTCCGCAGCATGTTCAGCGCAACCAGCAGCAGGAACCCCGCGAACACCCGCCGCAGCGGCGCGGGATCCAGCCGGTGCGCCAGCCGCGCGCCCAGCGGCGCGGTCATCAGCGTCATGCTGATCACCACGGCAAAGGCCGGCAGGTTGATCGCCCCCACATTCCCCGGCGGGCGAAACGCCGGGTCGATGGTCACGAACAGGAACCCGATCACCGACGGCACCGCGATCAGCAGCCCGAACCCCGCCGCCGTCGCCACCGCCTTGTGGATCGGCTTGCCGTAAAGGGTCATCAGCGGCACGCCGAAAGAGCCGCCGCCGATCCCCATCAGCACCGACAGGAACCCCACCGCCGGCGACAAGGCCGCGCGCGCCGCGCCGGTCGGCATCGTCTCGCCCAGCCGCCAGTGGCGCCGGCCGAACGCCATGTAGAGCGCGACCGCGATGGCCAGCCCGGCAAAGATCGCCTGCAATGCGGCGGTGCGCAGGCTGGCGGCGACCAGCACGCCCAGCACCGCGCCCACCGCGATCCCCGGCGCCCAGGTCTTCAGCACCTGCCAGTCCACCGCGCCCCGGCGGTCATGTGCGCGCACCGACCGGGCCGAGGTCACGATGATGGTCGCCAGCGACGTGGCCAGGCAGATCTGCATCAGCTGCGGGCCATCATAGCCCAGCGCCTGGAAGGAATAGAAGAACGCCGCCACCAGCACGATCCCGCCGCCCACGCCCAGAAGCCCGGCCAGGATCCCGGCAAAGGCGCCGATCGCCATCAGGATCAGCACAAGCTGGATCAGCAATCCGGTCTCTTGCATGGGGCGGCTCCTTTTCGCCGCGGCCGGCCAGGGCGTGCCGCGATCATTCGGCTTCAGGCGTTCAGCCGCCGGGCGAGGCAGCGTTTTCGCAGAACAACGCCTTCGCACCGGTGGGTGAATTCGATTGAACGCGACATGCTCTAAAGCCGATACCGCCCGGAAGGTCCATCCGAAAACATGCCCGGATACGCGCCGCGCGCCCGGCGCTCAGGCCGCGATCCGCGCCGCCTCTCCCGTCACCTCGGCCAGGGCGGCGCGCAGCAGGTCCAGCCCTGCGCCGGGCCGGTGCGCGCCTTCGCTGAGCATCCGCCGCCAGCCGCGCGCGCCGGGCCGGCCGTGGAACAGCCCCAGCATGTGCCGCGTCACCTGCGCCAGCCGCCCGCCCGCCGCCAGATGCGCCGCGATATAGGGCTCCATCGCCAGAACCGCCTCTTCCGCCGATCCCAGCGGCGGGGTGTCGCCCCAGATCGCGCGGTCTGCCTCCAGCAGGATGCCCGCCGGCCGGTGATAGGCCGCGCGCCCGACCATCACGCCGTCAAGGCCCGCCTCCAGATGTGCCGTTGCCGCCTCCAGCGTGTCGATGCCGCCATTGACCGAGATGTGCAGCCCCGGAAAGGCCTGCTTCATCTGCCGCACCAGCGCGTAATCCAGCGGCGGCACGTCGCGGTTCTCCTTCGGGCTCAGCCCCTGAAGCCAAGCCTTGCGCGCATGGATTGTCACGCGCCGCACCCCGGCGCTCTGCACCGTCTCCAGAAAGGCCGGCAGCACTTCCTCGGGCACCTGTTCGTCGACCCCGATGCGGCACTTCACCGTCACCTCGGCCCGCTGCGCCGCGATCATCGCCGCCGCGCAGTCGCCCACCAGCGCCGGGCGCAGCATCAGCGCCGCGCCGAAACAGCCCGACTGCACCCGGTCCGACGGGCAGCCGACATTGAGGTTGATCTCACCGTAGCCTTCCTCGGCCCCCATCCGCGCCGCCTGCGCAAGCTCATCCGGCTCCGACCCGCCCAGTTGCAACGCCACCGGATGTTCGGCCGGATCGAAGCCCAGCAGATGCCGCGCCCCGCCCCGCACCAGCGCCGGCGCCGTCACCATCTCGGTATAAAGCAGCGCCCGGCGGCTGAGCACCCGGTGGAAAAAGCGGCAATGCCGGTCGGTCCAGTCCATCATGGGTGCCACGGAAAGCCGCGCGGCGCTGTGGATGTCCGAAACCCCTTGTTTTCCTGGCTCTGTGCTCATGGCCACCTGACCGGTTCCCCTCGGCTTCCGGGCCTTGTGCCCCCGTTTTCGGAACGGGTGCAACACAATGTTGCACCACCCCCGAATTGTTACACCACTTTCCGCGCCTCTCGCACCTTCGTCCCTTCGCCGCGAAAGCGAAGGCTCATACGGGTGCGCGGGCGAGAGAGGTCGAACCGGGGGATCTTCAGGCGGCCTCGTAGCTCGCAAAAACCTCGGTGCTGCCGTCCTTCCGGATCAGGAAGACATCATAGGCTTCGCGCCGGTCCTCGGGCCCCATGCCGGGCGATCCGTAGGGCATGCCGGGCACGGCGAGACCGACGGCATCGGGCCGCTCTGCAAGGAGCCTTCGGATGTCGGCCGCGGGCACGTGCCCTTCGATCATGTAGCCCTCGATCTCGCCGGTATGGCAGGAGGTCATTTTCTGCGGAATGCCGTTATCCAGCTTGTGGCGGATCAGCAATGTCCCATAGCTACGCTCGGTAGTGACGGTGAAGCCATCGTCGCGCAGGATCCCGATCCAGGCGGTGCAGCATCCGCAATTCGGGTCCTTCAGGACATGGATCGCGGGTCCGCCCTGTGCCGTTCCCATGACGGGAACGGACGCGGCGAAGCTCGCGGTGCAGGCCATCATGGCGCGGCGGGTGAGGGTCATCGGTGTCTCCTTTTCAGCTCGTTGCGGATGCACTCTCGCGGACTGCATCGGATGTATGTCTTGCGGATGGTCCTGTCACCTCGGACGGCCCGGACGGGCGGAAGAACAGCAGCCGCAGGGCGTTCATGGTGACCAGCACCGTGGCGCCGGTATCGGCGAGGATCGCGATCCAGAGGCCGGTGATCCCGAGCATGGTGGTCACGAGGAAGACCGCCTTGAGCCCGAGCGCGATGGCGATGTTCTGGCGGATGTTCGCCATGGTCGCGCGGGCAAGGCGGATCTGGCCCGCCACGTCCGTGACCCGGTTGCGCAGGATCGCCGCGTCGGCCGTTTCCAGCGCCACGTCGGTGCCGGACCCCATGGCGACGCCGACATGCGCGGCGGCGAGCGCGGGCGCGTCGTTGATGCCGTCGCCGATCATCATCACCCGCGCCTCGGTGGTCAGATCCCGGATCGCCGTCACCTTGTCTTCGGGCATCAATTCGGACCGATGCCCGATCCCGAGGCCGTCCGCGATGGCCTGCGCGGTCCGCGGATTGTCCCCGGTCAGCATGATTGAGGAGATGCCAAGGGTGCGAAGCTGCGCGACAGCCTCGGCCGCGTCGGCGCGCGGCTCGTCCCTGAGCGCGATCAGGCCCAGGGGCACGTCCTCGCGCAGCACGATCACCACCGTCTTGCCCTCGGCCTCGAGTGCCGCCACGCGGGTGCGCAACTCGTCGGAGAGCGCGCCGCGCTCTTCCGCCAGCCGCGGGGATCCCACGCTGACGGTCGCGCCGTCGATGGACGCCTCCGCGCCCTTGCCGGGCAGTGCACGGCCGCCGGTGGCCGCGGCCGCATCGACGCCCCGCCGGCCCGCTTCGGCGCAGATCGCCTGGCCGAGCGGATGGCTCGCGCCGCTTTCGACGCCGGCGGCGAGGGCCAGCAGCGCCGCCTCGCTTCCGGTCAGCGCCGCCACATCCGTCACGCGCGGCTTGCCATGGGTAAGCGTGCCGGTCTTGTCAAAGGCGACATGGGTGGTGCGCGCCGCCGCCTCGATCACCGCGCCGCCCTTCATCAACAGGCCATTGCGAGCGCCGGTGGAAAGCGCCGAGGTGATCGAGGCCGGAACCGAGATCACCAGCGCACAGGGGCAGCCGATCAGCAAGAGCGCCAGCGCCCGGTAGATCCAGTCGCCCCAGGCCAACCCGAAGGCCAGCGGCGGGACGATGGCCACCAGGACCGCGACCCCGACCACGGCGGGCATGTAGACCCGGCTGAACCGGTCGATGAAACGCTCGGTCGGGGCGCGGGCGCTCTCGGCCTCCTGCACGAGGCGCACGATGCGGGCGATGGTGTTGTCCTCGGCCGCCCTGGTGACCCGCACACGCAGCACCGCCTCGGCATTGATCGACCCGGCGAAAACCTCGGCGCCCGGCTCCTTCAGGCTCGGGACACTCTCGCCCGTCACGGGGCTTTCGTCGACGCCGGAAATGCCCTCGGTCACCTCGCCGTCGCAGGGCACGCGGTCGCCGGGGCGGACCTGCACAACCTGCCCAACGCGGAGTTTTTCTGCCGGCACCTCCCGCGTCTTGCCGTCCGCCTCAAGCCGCGCGGTCTTTGGCACGAGTTTCGACAGCGCCCGGATGCTGTCACGCGCCTTGCCGGCCGAGACGCCTTCCAGCAATTCCCCCACGGCGAAGAGAAAGACGACGAGCGCGGCCTCTTCCGGCTCGCCGATCACCAGCGCGCCGCCGGCGGCGATGGTCATCAGCATCTCGATCGTGAAGGGCATGCCCGCGCGGGTCATGGCGAACGCCCTCTGCGCCACGGGAACGAGGCCGATCAGCGTGGCGAGGACGAAGGCCCAATGAGAGGTTTCGGCCGGAAAGACGAGGCGCGACGCCCAGGCCGCGGCGAGCAATGCGCCGGTGCCAAGCACCAGCCGGCCCTTGGCGGTCTGGTACCACGGCGGGGCCGCCATATCCTGGGGCGGGGCCGCGTCTTGCTCCTCCGGCTCCGGAATTTCCGCGGCATCCGGAAACGCCCCCTCTGGCAGGATGAAGCCGCCCTCGGGCTTCTCCGGCCGCGCACCCTTGGGCGCGATGCCGAAGCCGACCCGGCGCACGGCTTTCTCGATGCTCTCGGACGATATCTGCGTCTCGTCCAGCGTCAGCCGCAGCCGCTCGGCCATCAGCGCGACGTCTACATCCGCGACGCCGGGCAGACGCTCGACCGCGCCGCGCACCTTTGCCGCGCAGGCTCCGCAATCCATGCCCGTCACGCGCCATTCGCGTTGTGCTGCGTTGCCGTCCGGCATGAGGATGCTCCATTGTGATTCCCGGTCGGATTTCGATATACGATCTACAGCTACTGTAGGTTCAAGCCCTGTCGGGCGGTTTTCCGTATTGCCGCCCCCGGTGGGAGCACGCGGCCGCAGCGCTCGACCCATGAGGAGACCACCCATGCTTTCGATCGGCACCCTGGGAAAGCGGACCGGCACCAAGGTGCAGACGATCCGCTACTACGAACAGATCGGGCTGATGCCCGAACCCGGCCGGACCGAAGGCGGCCAGCGCCGCTACGAGGACGCGGAGCTTGACCGCCTGGCCTTCATCCGCCACTCCCGCGAGCTCGGGTTTTCCCTGGAGGCGATCCGGGAGCTGCTGGATCTCTCGGACAACCCGGAACGCTCCTGCGCCCAGATCGACGCGGTCGCCCAGAAACAGCTCCACAAGGTCGAGGCCCGGATCGCCCGGCTCGAGGCTCTCCGCATCGAACTGCGCCGCATGATCGGCGAGTGCCACGCCGACCGGGTCGCCGATTGCCGCATCCTGGAAGTGCTGCGCGACCACGAGGAATGCCTGTCCGAGCACTGAACGCCGGACATATCATGCCCGGAAGTCGCACGGGCAGAGCCGGGGAGCCGCCGGGCGCAGGTTCACAAAGGGCAACGGGCCCGCCGGCGCCGTTTTCCTGTCAGGTCGCGGCCGGGGCTGTCACATCGTACCCGGCATTCCGAATGGCATCGGACAGGGCTTGCTCGCTCAGCGCGCTTTCGACCTCGACGACATGGGTGCCAAGATCGCACGAAACCCGGGCGGCCGGGTCGATTGCCTTGATCGCCTTTTCGATGGCGGCGGTGCAGTGCCCGCAGCTCATGTCCGGAACGCTCAGTCTGGTCATCTCTGTCTCCTTTGAATGGCCCCGAGGTGAGGTCTTCCACCGCGGGAAGGTCAAGGCCGGGGCGGAAAATTTTTCGCCGCCCATTGACCTTCCAGCAAGTGGAACCCCTATCTACGGGGCGAACACAGTCAGGAGTCCGCCATGCCAGCCCCGCAACCCCTTCGGCTTTCCGTGCAGAACATGTCCTGCGCTTCCTGCGTCGGACGGGTCGAGCGGACCCTGTCCGCGCTGGCCGGTGTGGATGACGTGCATGTGAACCTCGCCAACGAGACGGTACAGGCGCAGATCGACGCGCCCGCGCGGATTTCCGAAGTCATGGCGGCGCTCGATGATGCGGGCTATCCGGCGCGGACGCAGGATGTGCGCCTGAACGTGGCGTCGATGTCCTGCGCCTCCTGCGTGGGGCGCGTGGACAAGGCGCTGGCGGCGGTGCCGGGCGTGCTGGACGTCAACGTGAACCTCGCCTCGGAAACCGCAACGGTCACCTATGCCGAGGGCGCCGTGGCGCTTGCGGATCTGCTGAACGCGGCCGAGCAGGCGGGCTATCCGGCGGAACCCGCAGAGGATACCGCCCCCGAGGACCGCAGCGCCCGCAAGGACAGCGAGGCGCGGGCGATGGCCCGGAAAACCGTGCTGGCCGGCGTGTTTGCCCTGCCCGTCTTCCTGCTGGAGATGGGGGCGCATGTGATCCCCGGCGTGCACGGGCTGATCGGGCGGACCATCGGCCACGAGACAAGCTGGATGATCCAGTTCGTGCTGACCACCATCGTCCTGGCATGGCCGGGGCGGGCCTTCTACACCAAGGGGTTCCCGGCCCTCTTCAAGGGTGCGCCGGACATGAACAGCCTTGTCGCGGTCGGCACCTCGGCCGCCTATCTCTATTCGCTGGTGGCGCTCTTCGCCCCCGATCTGCTGCCCGAAGCCTCGCGCGCCGTCTATTTCGAGGCGGCGGCGGTGATCGTCGTGCTGATCCTTCTGGGCCGCTGGATGGAGGCGCGCGCCAAGGGCCGCACCGGGGCCGCGATCCAGAAACTGCTGGGGCTTCAGGCACGCACCGCGCGGGTTCTTGTGGACGGCGAGCCGCAGGACGTGGCCATCGAACGCATTCGCACCGGCGACATCCTCGTCGTTCGGCCCGGCGAGCGGATCGCGGTGGACGGCGAGGTGACCGAAGGCAGCGCCCATGTTGATGAAAGCATGATCACCGGCGAGCCGGTGCCGGTGGCCAAGGGCACAGGCGATCCGGTCACCGGCGGCACGGTCAATGGCACCGGCGCGTTCCAGTTTCGCGCCACGCGCGTCGGCGCCGATACCACGCTGGCGCAGATCATCCGCATGGTCGAACAGGCGCAGGGCGCCAAGCTGCCGATCCAGGGCATGGTGGACCGGATCACGCTGTGGTTCGTGCCTGCGGTGATGGCCTTCGCGGCGCTGACCGTTCTGGTCTGGCTGGTCGTCGGCCCCTCGCCCGCGCTGTCCTATGCGCTGGTGGCGGGCGTGTCGGTGCTGATCATTGCCTGCCCCTGCGCGATGGGCCTGGCCACGCCGACCTCGATCATGGTCGGCACCGGACGCGCCGCCGAGATGGGGGTGCTGTTTCGCAAGGGCGATGCGCTGCAACAATTGTCCGGCGTCGGGGTCGTGGCGGTCGACAAGACCGGCACCGTCACCGAAGGCCGGCCGGAGCTGACCGACATGGTGCTGTCGGACGGGTTCGACCGGGACGAGGTTCTGGCGCTTGTGGCCGCGGTCGAGGAACAGTCCGAGCATCCGATCGCCGATGCCATCGTGCGCGCGGCGCGGGTCGAGAACCTGGCGCGGCATGATGTCGACAGCTTCACGTCGATCACCGGGCACGGCGTTCGTGCGCAGGTCGCCGGGCGCGATGTCCTGGTCGGTGCAGACCGGCTGATGACCCGCGAAGGGCTCGAGATCGGCGGCCTCGCCGATGCGGAAAGGCGCCTTGCCGAACAGGGCCGCACCGCGCTGTTCGCCGCCGTGGACGGGCGCGTGGCCGCGGTGATCGCCGTCGCCGATCCGGTGAAGCCGTCCAGCGCGGCCGCCATCGCGGCACTGCACGATCTGGGGCTCAAGGTCGCCATGATCACCGGCGACAAGCGCGAGACGGCGGATGCCATCGCACGCGAGACCGGTATCGACCAGGTGATCGCCGGCGTGTTGCCCGACGGCAAGGTCGCGGCGCTGGACGATCTGCGGGATGGCGGGCGGCAGGTGGCCTTTGTCGGGGACGGCATCAACGACGCCCCGGCGCTTGCCCATGCGGATGTCGGCATCGCCATCGGCACCGGCACGGATGTCGCCATCGAATCCGCCGATGTGGTTCTGATGTCGGGCGATCTGCGCGGCGTGGTGAACGCCTACCAGGTGTCGATCCGAACGATGCGCAACATCCGGCAGAACCTGTTCTGGGCCTTCGGCTACAACGTGGCGCTGATCCCGGTGGCGGCCGGCGTGCTTTATCCGCTGTTCGGCCTGCTCCTGTCGCCGGTGCTGGCTGCCGGGGCGATGGCGCTGTCGTCGGTCTTCGTGCTGACCAACGCGCTCAGGCTGCGGCGCATATCCCCCGCGATGGACGAGACGAAGACGGCCCGCCCCGCGGCGCGTCTTTCCCCTGCCCCGGCCGAATAAGGAGGATTTCGAGATGAACATCGGCGATGTCGCGCAGCTTTCCGGCCTGCCGGCCAAGACGATCCGCTATTACGAGGATATCGGACTGGTCAAGCCGCTCCGCAGTGCCAATGGCTATCGCAGCTTCCGCGACTGCGACGTGCACAAGCTGGCCTTTCTGGGCCGCGCCCGCGCGCTGGGATTCAGCATCGAGGATTGCCGCAATCTGCTGAAACTCTACGAGGACGACCACCGCACCAGCGCCGAGGTCAAGCAGATCGCCGAAATGCACCTGGGCCGGATCGACCAGAAGATCACCGAGCTGACGGAGATGCGCGCGACGCTTGCGCATCTGGTCAATGCCTGCGCCGGAGACAACCGGCCCGACTGCCCGATCCTGGCCGATCTTGCACCGAAACAGGACGAAAACGCGCTGCTGGATCAGCCCGGTTAGGGCATGTTTCGGCCGGTCGAATTCAGGCACCTACCCGAACCGGGTTGAGCGCCCCCTCTCTGGGCCCGCCAGGCGCATGGCATCGGCGGCAGGACTGCCGGCTTTGCGCCGGGGCCGGGGCGATCCTTCCTGCCCTGGCACCGCGAAAATGCCCGACCTTGTCGGCTGCAAGGGGATTTCTTGCGGAACCCCGGAACCATCCAGCGCTGGAAGGTGGTTGTGCGGGAAAGTGGCCGGCCAGAGGCCCGAAATCTTTCGCGTCCGAGAAAGGATGATCATGTCATACTGGAGATTTGCCGCAATGATCGCGACCTCGACGGTCGTGATGTTCATTCTGATGTATCTCAACACCTATCTCTGGGCGCATGTCTTCTGGTCCGAGACGCGGGCCTACATGGCGGTCCTGATGGGCGCGACGATGGCGATCATCATGCTGGCCTTCATGCTGTCGATGTATTCCAGCAAGGCGATCAACGCCGCCATCTTCGCCGGCGCGGTCCTGGCCTTCGCCGGCTCTCTGTGGCTGGTGCGCAGCCAGGTGACGGTGGGCGATACCAGCTTCATGCGCGCGATGATCCCGCATCATTCCATCGCCATCATGACGTCGAGCCGGGCCAATATCGAGGATGCCCGCGTGCGCAAGCTGGCCGATGAAATCATCTATGCGCAGGACAAGGAAATCGCCGAGATGCGGTATCTTGTCGACGAGATCGAGGCATCGGGCGTGATGCCGCGATCGCAAGAGACTCCCGCCGGTAACGTCATGGATCTCGAGCAGGCGCTTTCCACGGCCGATATCGCGGTTCTCGATCCGGGGTTCATGACCGAAGCGGAGATCGCCCGCCTGTTCCCCGACGGCCCCGCCTGCACCTTCGCCTATACCTCGGACAGTCCCGCGGTCCTCGCGCTCGGGCCGGCCGATGACGGGATGGCCGGCCTTGTGAAGCTCAGCGGCGATCTGGTGCGGCTGGACCTGCAAGCGGGCGGCGACATCGCGGCCGGCGCCGCGCCGCGCACCGAGGGCCTTGCCATGCAGGTCAGCGCGCCGGGCGGCGGTGCCCTGAACGCGGCCGGAGCCATGCAGGAGGCCGATCTGACCCTCGAGCTGGATGCCGGCCTGAGCGCCGGGTTCCGCGGCTTCTACCGCTGTGCGGGATAGTCCTTGTTGCCCGGCGGCAATATGGCCAGACTGGGCAAGGTGATGAAGACGGCATGATGGCATCCTCGGAACGAATGGCGGTCATGCCAAAGGGGGAAAGCTTGGGGAACGTCCCGCGCGGGGCGTGAACGGAGGCCGGGACGATGACCCAGATCGCGATGCCGATCGTTGTTACGCTTCTTGCCGTCGTCTTCGCGGTGGCAATGCAGCGGATCGGCCCGCAAACCGGCGCGACCTGGCCGCAGCGCGCGCCCTTTCTGGGGGGCGGCCAACCCGAAACCCACGCCTGGCAGCGGTTTCACGTCCGCTATTACCCGATGACGCTGCTGTTCATCGCCTTCGAGATGGAGATGATGTTCATGTATCCTTGGGCGGTGGTCTATGTCGAAACCGGGCTGACGGCGCTGGCCGAGATGGGCATGTTCCTGGGGATCCTGTCGGTCGGCATCCTCTATGGCTGGCGCGAGGGGGTGTTCCGGTGGCAATGACCCTGCTGTCCGCGCTGGCCCGCCGCGCCGAGATCCCGGTCTTTGCCGTGATCGGGACGCGGGGGCTGGGCCTCGCCGAAAGCCTGCGGCGCCGGCCCGGCCTGCGGCTGGTGGACAGCCCGCGCCATGCCCGCGTGCTGCTGGTTGCCGGTGCCGTGGACGGCGCGCAGAAACAGGCGCTGGAAAGGCTGCACGCGCAGCTTCCCGCGCCGCGCGGGACGGTCTGGTGGCAGGCCGAGCCCCTGTTCGCGCGGGGCGAGGTCGTGACGGGCGACGACCCGATGCCGGCGATCCGGGCGGCGGCAAGCGCCGACGATCCCGACCAGCGCCCCGACGTGCCGCCGCATCCGTGGCAGGGGATCGGCCCGCATGGCCACGGCGGCCGCGGCATGATGGGCGGCAATCCCTACGGCCGCCCGATGGCGATGACGGCGGATGACATCCGCGACGGGCTGGCGCTGGACGCCTATAGCGCGCGGTTCGGCCCGTTCCTGCCGATGCTGCCGCCGGGGCTGGCGCTGGACCTGACCTTGCAGGGCGACGTGATCGTGTCGGCGGATGTGGCGTCGGCGCCGTTCGAGCAGGGGCCGCAGGGCGACGCCCCGGATCTGTGCGCCGCGCGGATGCTGCGGCTGATGGGGATCGGGCCGATTGCGGCGCGGGCGCGTGGCGCTCTGCTGGCGCTGCCCCAGGGGTCGGGGATGCGCCGGCGGCTGGCAGCGTGGCTGCGCGGCGAACAGGTGAGCGAGACGCCGGATCCGCTGCCCGCCGCGCTGCCGGGGTTGGAATGGGCCGAGGCGGTGCTGTGGCTCGCAAGCTTTCCGCCCTCGCGCCTGCGCGCTGCCTGCATGGAAAGGCACGCCGCATGATCGTCGCCACGCTTGCCTTGCTGCTGGCGCTGCCGCCTCTGATCTGGGCGGCCGCCATGTTCGACCGGATCGGCACCGGGCGGGGCGCCATCGTCATGGGCCCGATCCGCAACGGCGCCGCCCTGATGCTGCGCCCGAATACCGAAACCGAGGCGCCGGACCGGCTGAACCGGCTGCTGGCGCCCGGCTGGTACCTGGCGCTGGCGCTGGTCGGGTTGTCGGTGGTGCCGCTGGCGCCGGGGATCGTCGCAACCGACCTTTCCACCGGCCTCGTGCTCTGGGGCGCCTGCGAGGCGCTGACGGTGGTGGTCGTGTTCCTGCATGGCTGGTCGCCCAACGCGCCGCTGCCCCTGATCGGGGCCTACCGCTATGTCGCCATCGGCCTGCCGGCGATGCTGCTGTCGATGTTCGTGCTGATCGGCGCGGCGCTGCCGGCGGAATCTTTGTCGGTCGTGGAGGTCGTCGAGGCGCAGCGGGGTCTGTGGAACGTGGTGCGCCAACCGCTTGGCCTGCCGCTGTTCATGGCGCTGGGGCTGGCGATCACCCTGCGCGGGCCGTTCGATTATGCGGACGGGGCGGAACTCGCCGGCGGCACCAGCGCCGAGGAAAGCGGCCCGGCGCTGGCGCTATGGCAGTTTGCACGCGCCTCGATGCTGGTGGCATTCTCGGCCATGGCGGCGGCGGCCTTTCTCGGCGGCCATCTGGGGCCGGTGCTGCCGGGGCCGGTCTGGCTGCTGCTCAAGACGCTGGCCGTGATGGCGGCGACCGTGGCCGCCGGACGGTTCTTCGCGCGGATGCCCCCCGCGCGGATGCTGACCTTCCTCTGGGTCGTGTTGCTGCCGCTCTCCTTCGTCAGTCTGGCGCTCGTCGGGGTGGAGGTGCTGGAATGACCGATGCGCTCTTCCTCGCGCTTTCGGCGCTGGCGATCTGGTCGGGATGGCGGGTGTTCCGCGTCGATTCCATGGTGCGCGCCTCGTTCCAGCTGATGGTGTCCTTCATCGCCGTCGGCCTGATCGCGGTGCTGCTGGCCGCGCCCTATATCGGCATCGCCACGATCTTCATGATGGCGGTCGAGATGATGGTCATGGCGCTGTTCATGGTGATGTTCATGATGAACCCGGCGGGCCTCAATCCGATGGTGATGGTGCATCAGCACCGCTTTTCCGTCGCCGCGGGGAGCCTTGCCTTTGCCGGGCTGTCGGCGGCAGTGCTGCTGTCGGACCTGCCGGTGCGGCCCGTGCCCGAGGGGGCCGAGGTGGTGCGCGATCTGGGCCACGAACTGCTCGGCCCGTCGATGCTGATCTTCGAGACGGCGGGGGTCACGCTGCTGGCCACGATGATCGGCGCGGTCGTGCTGTCGGCGCATTCCGGGCGCTATGGCGCGTCGGATGCCGGATCGCGGCCGCCCGGCCTGACCCCCGGCGGCGCGCCGGCGGGGCGCAAGCCCGAGGGCGGCGGCGGGCATCACCACCACCACCACGGGGGGCATTGAGATGACGCTGGTTTCCGTCCTGATCGTGGCCGCCGCGCTGATCGGCATCGGGCTTTATGGCGCGCTGTCGCAGCAAAGCTTCGTCATGCTGATGATGGGGCTGGAGCTGATGCTGAACGGCGCGATCCTGGCCGTCATCGGCTTCTGGGCATTCTCGCTTGGCGGCGCGCCCGAGGGACAGCTTCTGGCGATCATCGTCATGGCGGTGATGGCGGTCGAGATGGCGGTCGGCTTTGCGCTGGTCGTCGCGGTCTACCGCAAGCGGCAGGCGGACATGACCGAAAGCCTGAAGACGATGAGGCATTGATGCTGTTCGCGCTGCCCCTGTTTCCGGCGCTGGCCGGGCTGGCGATCTGGGCGCAAGGCGACGGGTCGCGCCTGCGCCTTGGTCTGATCGCAGGCGGCACGGCAGTTGTGACGCTGGCGCTGGCGGTGCTGGCCGCCGCAGAGGGCTGGCAGGGCAGCTTTGTCTGGGGCGCCGGGCTGGAGTTGCGGCTGGCGCTGACGCCGCTATCGGCCGCCGTGGCGATCACCGTGCCGGTGGTGGCGCTGGCGGTTCTGGTTTTCGCCGCCGCGCATGAGGAAGGACGCGGGCCGGCGCGGCTGCTGGGCCTGATGTTGATATTCACCGGCGCGATGCTGCTCACTGTCACCGCCGCCGACCTGCTGTCGCTGCTGATCGGCTGGGAGGTGATGGGGTTCTGTTCCTGGGCGCTGATCGGCCACCTTTGGCGCGAGCGCGCGAACATGGCTTCGGGGCGCTATGCCTTCGTGACCACGCGGCTGGGCGATCTGGGCCTGTTCATCGCGCTGATGGCGACATGGAGCGGCGCGGGCACGCTCGATTACGCCGCGCTCGGGCGGCTGGACGGCACGGCGCTGGCGCTGACCGCCTTCGGCGTGCTGGTCGCCGCCGGGGCCAAGGCGGGGCAAGGGCCGTTCGCGGCCTGGCTGTTCCGCGCGATGGACGGGCCGTCCTCGGTCTCGGCGCTGCTGCATGCGGCGACGATGGTCGCGGCGGGGGCCTATCTGCTGGCGCGGCTGCATCCGTGGCTAAGCGGTGTGCCGGGCTGGAGCGGCACCGTCATCGCGCTTGGTCTCGTCACGGCGCTGGCAGGCGGCGCGGTGGCGGTGATGCAGGGGCACGCGAAGAAACTGCTCGCCGCCTCGACCTCGGCGCAGCTGGGGCTGATGTTCGTGGCGGTCGGCACAGGCTATCCCGGCATCGCGGCGGTGCATCTGGTGACGCATGCCGCGCTCAAGGCGCCGCTGTTCCTGTCGGCCGGGGTTGCCGGGAAGGCGGCCGGAACCTACCGGCTGCGCGACATGGGGTTCGGACGCACGCTGCCGTGGGCGGCGGGGCTGACCGCGCTGGCGGCCCTGGCGCTGGCCGCCGTGCCGCCGCTGGGCGCCGCCTGGAGCAAGGAGCAGATCGCGGCCGCCGCCAGCCATCAAAACCTGTGGCTGGGCCTTGCCGTGATGGTCGCGGGCGCGCTTTCCGCCGCCTATGCCGCGCGGTTCTGGTGGCTGGCCTACGGGCCGGGGGACGCCGAACCCGCGGCCGGGCCGCGCTGGCTTGAGATCGCCGCGCTCGGTGCGCTGGTACTGGCCTGCGCCGGCCTTGGCCTGCTGTGGCTGCCCGCCGTTCAGGACGCGCTGCCGATCCGCCTGCCCGAGGGCACGCCGCTGGAGATCGCGGCCTCGCTGGCGCTGGTCGCCATCGGCCTACTAGCCGGGCTGACACTGGCGCGGCGCGCGGACGCGCCGGAGCCGCAGGCCGCCGACTGGCTGGGCCTGCCCGCGCTGATCGGGCACGGCATCGTGGTGCCGTTCGAGCGGCTGGCCCATCTTGCCGCGCGCGCCGACGATGCGGTGCTGGACGCGATCCCGCGCGGCGCGGCTTGGGCGGCGATCCGTGTTGCGCGCGGCTGGCGCTGGCTGGACAGGGCCGGGCCGGATGCCGTTCCGCGCGGCGCGGCGGGCGCGACCCGGATGCTGGCGCGGGGCGGGCGCGGTTTCGGCGGGTTGGCACAGGCCGACCAGGGCGCGCTCGACGCCGCGATCTGGCGAATTGCCGACGCCACGCGCGCCCTCGCCCGGCTGTCCGATCATCCGGGCGAGACGCTGACCGACGGGCTGCCCGAAGGCGCCGCGCGCATCACCGGGCGCAGCGGCGCCGATGCGCGGCGGCTGCAGACCGGGCTATCGCACCATTACTATGCCATCTTCACCATCGGCGCGTTGCTGGCCATCCTGTTTCTGATCTTCGGAAAGCTCTGACATGCTGACATTCGCCATCCTGCTGCCCTTTGCCGCCGCTGCCCTGCTGGCTTTCGCACCGGTATCGGCGGGCGCCTCACGCGCCATCGCTATCGCCACGGCGGGGTTGTCGCTGCTGGTGCTGGTCGTCGTCTGGGCGGGCTTCACCCCCGGCGCCGGGTTCCAGGCGGTGCAGGAGGCACCTTGGATCCCCGCGCTTGGCGTTGCCTGGCGAGTCGGCGTCGACGGCATCTCGCTGCCGCTGGCGCTGATGAGCGGGCTTCTGTTCGTCGCCTCCATCGCCTGGCCGATGGAGCGCGACGTGAACGCGCGGCAATATTACGCGTGGTTCCTGTTTCTCGAAGGCGCGTCGCTGGGCCTGTTCCTGACGCTCGATCTGCTGCTTTTCTACGTGTTCTTCGATCTCAGCCTTGTCGGCATGTATTTCCTGATCGGCCGCTGGGGACACGGGAACGCGCAGCGCGCGGCGCTCAAGTTCTTTCTCTACACGCTGGCCGGCTCGCTGCTGATCCTGCTGGCGATCATCGCGCTTGTCCTTATGACCGATCCGCTGACCTTCGACATGCGCGATCTGATCGCGGCGCAGCCCGTGGCCGGGATGGACCTGCGCGCCGGCCTGATCCTGCTGGGCTTCGTCATCGGCTTTGCGATCAAGACGCCGCTTTTCCCGGTGCATACCTGGCTGCCGCCCGCGCATGTGGACGCGCCGGGGCCGGCCTCGGCGATCCTGGCGGGCGTGCTGCTCAAGATGGGGACCTACGGGCTGGTGCGGATCGCGATGCAGATGATGCGCGAGACCTTCGCCGCCTGGGCGCTGGCGATCGGCATCCTCGCGCTGATCTCGATCATCTGGGGGTCCATCGTCGCCTTCGCGCAGGAGAACTTCAAGCGCCGCATCGCCTATACCTCCGTGAACCACATGGGGTATGCGGTGCTGGGCATCGCCGTGGCGGGATCCGCCGTGACGGGGCACGAGGCCGCGCGCGATCTGGCGCTGACCGGTGCGATGGTCGAGATGGTGGCGCATGGCCTGATTACCGGCGCGCTGTTCCTGATTGCGGGCGCATTCTGGGCGCGCACGCAGGAATACGAGTTGGGCCATTATGGCGGGCTGGCGTCGGGTGCGCCGCGCATGATGGCGGCGATGGGGCTGGCCAGCTTTGCCTCGCTCGGCCTGCCGGGACTGGCCGGGTTCGTGGCCGAGGTGCAGATCTTCATCGGGGCGTTTGCCATCTGGCCGTGGCTGGCGGCGCTGGCGCTGCTGGGTCTGATCGTCACGGCGGCGCTGTTCCTGGGCATGCTGCAACGGATATTCTTCGGCGACCGGCCGCCCGCGCTCGACGGCTTCACCGACCTCACGCGAACCGAAATCGGTATCCTCGCCGCCCTTCTGGTGCTTGTCGTTCTGATCGGGGTCTGGCCCGCCTGGCTGCTGGACATGATCGGTGCCGGAAGCGCGCTGGCCTTCGGGGGCGGCTGAGATGCCGGTCGCCGATCTTGGCCCCGAGATCGCGTTGATCGCGGGTGCCATCGCGGCATTGCTGCTGGCGATGGTGCTGCCGCAGCAAAGGCTGGGATGGTGTCTGGCCCCTGCCCTTGTCGCACTTGCGGTCGCGGCGTTCTGGGCGCTGGCGCAGGCGGACGCGGTGCGGCTGACCTTTTCGGGCACCTGGGCGCTGGACGGCGTGACGCTCTGGGCGCGGGGGATGATCGTGGCAGGGACGGCGCTATGCCTGATCCTTGCGCCGCGCTGGTTCGCACAGGACCGGCGGCACGGCGAATTCTACACCATGACGCTGTTTTCCGCGCTTGGCGCCGTCGCGATGGCGGGCGCGGCGGATCTCATGCAGCTTGTCATGGCGGTGCTGCTGTCGTCGGTCACGGGCTATGTTCTGGCCGCCTGGCACCGCGACTGGGCGCTGTCGGTCGAGGCGGGGATGAAGTATTTCCTGATCGGCGCGCTGGCCAATGCGCTGCTGGTGATCGGCGTGATCCTGTTGATGGGCATGGCGGGAACCAGCGATTACGCGGCGCTGAAAGGCGCGGATGTCTCGTCGCCCCTGGCGCTGACCGGCCTTGCGCTGATCGTGTCGGGCCTTGCCTTCAAGCTGGGCGCGGTGCCGGGCCATGCCTGGATGCCCGACGTGGCCGAGGGCGCGCCGGTCCCGGCGGCGGCGTTCCTGACCGTGGTGCCCAAGATCGGCGCGGCTTTGGCGCTGTACCGGCTGGTGCATCTGTTCCCGGACGCCGAGATGCTGCGCCCGCTGATCGCGGCGCTGTCGGTTCTGACGATGACCCTCGGCAACCTCGCCGCCCTTTGGCAGACCGATGTGCGCCGCCTGATCGGCTGGTCGTCGGTGTCGCAATCGGGCTATGCGCTGATGGCCGTGACGGTGGCGGACCTCAGCCCGGACGCGCTGCCGTCGCTGCTGTGGTTCCTGGCCGCCTATGCGCTGGCCAACGTGACCGCCTTCGCCGTCATCGCGCATCTGCGCGGGCGCACGGCGCTGGCCGATTACGCGGGGCTCGCGCGCGCCCGGCCCGGCATGGCGGCGGCGCTGATCGTGGCGTTCCTGTCGCTGGTCGGCATCCCGCCGCTGATCGGGTTCATGGGCAAGCTGGGCCTGTTCATCGCCACGATCGACGGCGGCTATGCATGGCTGGCTCTGGCGGCGGTGCTGAACACGGTGGTGTCGCTGTTCTACTATGCGCGGGTGATCGCACCGATGTATTTCGCCGCCCCGCAAGGCGCCGCGCCGACCATCCTGGGCTGGCAAAGCGGCGCGGCGGCGGTGCTTGGCACGGCGGCGCTGATCGGGCTGGGGATCGTCAGCGGCCCGTTTCTTGACAGCGCCATCGCGGTCATCGTCCTGCCCTGAAGGCCGGCGCCCCCCGCCCGGCCTTACCGGCACGAAGCGGCACGGTGCCGGTGTCGCCGCCGCGGCCCTCGGGCCGGGCCATGCCGCGTCAGGCGAGGCGGTCCTTGACCATCGGGCCGATGCGCCCGAAATCCATCTGGCCGGAATACTTCGCCTTCAGCGCGCCCATCACCCGGCCCATGTCGCGGATCGAGTTCGCCTCGGTGCTGCGGATCGCCTTGTCGACCGCCGCGCGCACCTCGTCCTCGGACAGCTGGCGGGGCAGGAATTCCTCGATCACCGCGATCTCCGCCTGTTCGCGTTCGGCCAGGTCCAGCCGGCCACCTTCCTCGTAGGCGCGGGCACTTTCGCGGCGCTGCTTGACCATCTTGCCGAGGATGCCCAGCACCTCGTCATCGGCGACGCTGCCGCCAGCCTCGCCCTCGCCGCGCGCCGCGATCTCGCGGTCCTTGATGGCGGCATTGATCAGCCGCAGCGTCGAAAGCCGCGCCGCGTCCTTGCTTTTCATCGCCTCTTTCAGCGCCGTACCGATCCGGGTGCGCATGTCCATTGCGGCGGCCCTTTCCCCTTGGAGGTTTCGCAAGCGCCCAACATATCCAACGCGCGCGGGCGGCGCAACCGGCGCCCTCGCGGCGCAAGTCATTGAAAACACGTCGCAACGCGATTCTCCTGCCGGCATCCCGGGCGCCAGGGCCGCCTGTTCGGCGCGGCGCGCACTGCCGGGGCCGGGCGCCCCGCCACCGCCCGATGATGCCTTGAAACTGGCCGCCCGCCCGCCTAGTTTCGCGCCGATCACGGACAAGGAGTCGTCATGCCCCTCTCGCGCGGACCGGATAACGCCACCGCCTGCCTCGCGCTTGCCGATGGCACGCTTTTCTTCGGCCGGGGCTTTGGCGCGCCGGGACAGACCGAGGCGGAGCTGTGCTTCAACACCGCGATGACCGGCTACCAGGAGATTCTGACCGACCCGTCCTATGCCGGACAGGTCGTCACCTTCACCTTTCCGCATGTCGGCAATGTCGGCGTCACGCCCGAGGATGACGAATCCGCCGATCCGGTGGCCGAGGGGCTGGTGGTGCGCTGGGATCCCACCGAGCCGTCGAACTGGCGCGCGGCCGAGGACCTGTCCGGCTGGCTGGCGCGGCGCGGGCGGATCGGGATCGGCGGCGTGGACACCCGCAGGCTGACCCGCGCGATCCGCCGGCTGGGGGCGCCGCATGTCGCGCTGGCCCACAACCCCGAGGGGATGTTCGACACCGATGCGCTGATTGCCGCGGCGCGCGGCTTTGCCGGGCTGACCGGCAAGGATCTGGCGCGCGAGGTGACCTGCACGCAATCCTACCGCTGGAACGAAACCCGCTGGGCCTGGCCGGACGGCTACGGCACCCGCACCGGGCCGGGCCACAAGGTGGTGGCGCTGGATTACGGGGCAAAGCGCAACATCCTGCGCAGCCTCGCCTCAACGGGATGCGACGTGACGGTCCTGCCCGCCACCGCCACCGCCGAAGAGGTGCTGGCCCATGCGCCCGAGGGGCTGTTCCTGTCGAACGGGCCGGGCGATCCGGCGGCGACGGGCGCCTATGCGGTGCCGATGCTGCAAACGCTGATGGACAGGACGGATCTGCCGATCTTCGGCATCTGCCTTGGCCACCAGATGCTGGCGCTCGCACTGGGCGCGAAGACCGTCAAGATGAACCACGGCCACCACGGCGCCAACCACCCGGTCAAGGATCTGGAAACCGGCCGGGTCGAGATCACGTCGATGAACCACGGCTTCACCGTCGATGGCCAGACCCTGCCCGGCGATGTGGTGGAAACCCATGTGTCGCTGTTCGATGGAACGAATTGCGGCATCCGCCACCGCGAGCGGCCGATCTTCTCGGTGCAGTACCACCCCGAGGCCAGCCCCGGCCCGCAGGACAGCACCTACCTGTTCGAACGCTTTGCCGCGGCAATGCAGGCGCGCAGCACGGCCCCCGCCTGAGCCGCGTTCAGGGCCGGTCGAGCACGATGTCGGGCACGATCCCGCTGCGCGCGATGGCATCCGGCACCGACTGGCCGGCCAGGAACCCGTACCCCGCCACCAGCGCCGAGGCGATCCCGTAGCTGCGCGCACCCAGGATGTCGGTGTGCAGGCTGTCGCCGACCATGACGATGCGCGCCCGGTCCACCGCCGGGCCCAGCCGCGCGGCGGCGTGATCGAACATGTTGGCGAAGGGTTTGCCGAAAAAGCGCGGCGCGATGCCGGGCAGCGCGGCGAGGCGGTGCGCGTAATGCCCCGGCTCGATGGAAAAGCCGTCCGCGCGCGGCGCGACCAGATCGGGGTTGCCGACCCAGACCGGGCGCGGCCGGTCGCGCAGGGCGGCCTCCAGCCGGGCCTGGCGATCCTCGGTCCAGCCGGCGCTGCCCAGCAGCACGAAATCCTCGGCCGTATCGTAGGGGTCGGGATCGTCGCCAAGATAGCGGGGGTCCAGATCGTCCAGATCGTTTTCCTGAAGCTCGGGCACCGCCATGACGCCCAGGCGGCGCGGCGGACCCGCACGCAGCGCGTCCAGCAGCACGCCCCGGCTCGACACCACGTCCTCGGGCGCGAAACGGAAACCGAGCCGCGCGTATTTCTGCACCAGCTGCGCCCGCGGCGTCGAGGCGGCATTGGTCAGCACCATCACCCGCTTGCCCGCCGCCTGCAACGCTTTCACCCGCTCCGGCGCGCCGGGGATCGCGTCCTCGCCGATGTTCAGCACCCCGAACGCATCCAGAAAGAAAACGTCGAACGCATCGGCGATGGCACCGAGATCGGGCGCGGTGCGCGGCGGACCGGCAGGGACCGCGTCCGGCAGGCGGTGGCGCGCGGCTTCGTATTCCGCGAAGGCCTGGCTCACGTCCATCCGTTTCAAATGATCGCGCCCCGCACCTTGGCCGACACCCATTCGCTGATCACCACGGCCAGCAGGATCACCAGCAGGATCAGGCTGACCTGCGGCCAGGCCAGCACGTTCAGCGACGATTGCAGTTGCAGGCCGATCCCGCCGGCCCCGACCAGGCCCAGCACCGTCGATTCGCGGATGTTGATGTCCCAGCGGAACACGGCGATGCCGGCGAAGGCGGGCAGGATCTGCGGCACGATCCCGTAGGCCATGACCTGCCAGCGGCTGGCGCCGGTGGCGGTGACGGCCTCGACCTGGGACTCGTCGATCTCCTCGATCGCCTCGTAGAGCAGCTTGGCGCAGAACCCGATGGAGCGGATGGCGATGGCCACCACCCCGGCCAGCACGCCCGGCCCGATGATGGCGATCAGCAGCAGCGCCCAGATCAGCGAGTTGATCGAGCGGGTCGAGACGATGATCAGCAGCGCCAGCGGCCGGATGATGAAGCGCGACGGCGTGGTGTTGCGGGCGGCCAGGAACGCCACCGGCACCGCGATGCACAGCGAGATCATCGTGCCCAGCGTGGCGATGTTCAGCGTGTCCCAGATCGGCCGGCCAAGCTGGGTGATGTATTCCCATTTCGGCGGCGTCGCGCGGGTCCAGATGTCGTTGGCGATGCGAGGCGCGTCCCAGACGAAGAACCAGGTGGTCGCGTCCGAGATCTGCTTCCAGCAATACAGGAAGACCGCCGTGCCGATCAGCCACATGCCCCAGCGCAGCAGCGTCTGGGTGCGGTCGCGGCGGCGCCAGATCTGTCCGCCGTTGCTTTCGATCACCGGCATCTACTGCACCCTTCCGCGGATCAGGCCCGACAGGTATTCCAGCCCCATGACGATCACGATGATGATGATCAGGATCGCCGCGGCGGTGTCGTATTCATAGCGGTCGAAGGCGGTGTTCAGCGTCGCGCCGATGCCGCCCGCGCCGACCAGCCCCAGGATGGCGCTTTCGCGGAAATTGATGTCGAGCCGGTACATCGACAACCCGATAAGACGTGGCATTACCTGCGGTTGCACGCCGTAATTGATCCATTGCATCCAGCTTGCGCCCGAGGCGCGGATCGCCTCTGCCTGCACGCGGTCCATGCTCTCGATATCCTCGGCCAGCAGTTTCGACAGGAACCCGATGGTGGCGAAGGACAGGGTGAAGAACCCCGCCAGCGGGCCGAAGCCGAAGATCGCCACCAGCAGGATCGCGACGATGATTTCCTGCAGCGCGCGGCTGACCGCGACGATGCCGCGGCAGATCATGTAGACCGGCAGCGGCGCGATGTTGCGCGCCGCGCCCAGCCCGATGGGAATGGAAATGGCGATGCCCACGACCGAGGCGGCCACGGTCATGATGATCGATTCGATCATCCCCTCGCGGATGTCGGCGAAGCGGGTCACGAAATCGGGCGTGGTGAAGGCCAGCACGAATTGCCAGCCGCGGTCGAGCCCCTCGTAGACGCGGTGCCAGTCGACCGGGATGGTCAGGAACGCGGCCACCAGGTAGACCGCCAGGCCGATCCCCAGCGTCCAGCGCAGCCAGGGCCGCGCGATCAGGTGCGGTTTGCGCCAGCGGCGGCCCAGCATGTCGTCGAGCTCGCGGTGGGCGGGATGGGCGGCACTCATTGCGCGGCCACCTCCTCGTCGTCGTCGGCCTTCTGGATCGTCGCTTCCCAGTCCTCCTCGCCGTAGATCGCGGTCAGCACGTCGGGCGACAGCGCGTCGGGCTTGCCGTCGAACTCGATCGCGCCCAGCCGCAACCCGATCACCCGCTGCACGAAACGCTGCGCCAGCGCCACGTCGTGGATGTTGATGATCGCGGCCAGGCCGCGTTCGGCGCACAGCTCGCAGATCAGCCGCATGATCTGCCGGCTGGTCTTGGGATCGAGCGACGCGGTGGGTTCATCCACCAGCAGCAGGTCGGGCTGCTGGATCAGCGCGCGGCAGATGCCGACCCGCTGGCGCTGTCCGCCCGACAATTCGTCAGCGCGCTTGTCGGCCATGTGCAAGAGGCCCACGCGGTCCAGCAGGCGGAACGCCTCGTCCACGTCCTTTTGCGGATAGCGCCGGGTGAAGGACCGCCAGAAGCCGACATAGCCCAGCCGCCCGGACAGCACGTTTTCCATCACCGTCAGCCGCTCGACCAGCGCATATTCCTGAAAGATCATGCCCATCCGCCGGCGCGCGCGGCGCAGCGCGCCCTGCCCCAGCGCGCTGAGTTCGGTATCGCCCAGCCAGACCTTGCCGCCGGTGGGTTCCACCAGCCGGTTGATGCAGCGGATCAGCGTGGACTTGCCCGCGCCGGACGGGCCGATCAGCGCCAGAACCTGGCCCTGGGGCACCTCCAGATCGACCGATTTCAACGCCTGGTCGCCGGTCTTGTAGGTCTTGACGAGGTTTTCAAGCCGCAGCATGAACGCTCCCTGCCTTGCGGCGCTGGATGTGGGGAATTCGGGATCGGGCGGCCCGATGCGGGGCCGCCCGACCGGATCGAAACGAGCCTTACTGGCAGGCGTAGCTGACGTCGTTGGCGGCGTCGATCTTGCGGATCACTTCCCAGTTGTCCTGATAGGTGATCGGGATGAACTGCGCCTCGCCGTTCTTCTCGAACTCCTCCTGCAGGCTGGTGCCTTCCCATTCGAAGTTGAAGAACGCGTCCTGGATCTGCTGCTGCAATTCCGGCTTCAGGTTGTAGACCGTGCCGTAGCCGGTGGTCGGGAAGGTCTGCGACTTGTAGATCGACACGATGTCGTCGGCGCTGACCACGTCGCGCTCGATCATCCGGCCCATGACCGAATTGGCGATCGCGGCGGCGGCGTAATCCTGGTTGGCCACGCCGAGGACCGAGTTGTCATGCTTGCCCGAGAACACCGCCTCGAAGTCGCGGTCGGGGATCAGGTCGTAATCGGCCTTGAGGATCGCCGAGGGCGCCTTGAAGCCGGAATTCGACGTGGGCGCGGTGAAGGCCAGCTGCTTGCCTTCCAGATCGGCCATGTCCTCGATGCCGGATCCGGGATAGGTGATGATCTCCATCTCGTAGCCGAAGCTGCCATCCTCGGACGCCATGATGGTAAACGGGCGGAAGCCCGCGCAATTCACCGCCAGCGGGTTCGAGCCGGTGTTGAAGCCGGCAATGTGCAGCCGACCGGACCGCATCGCCTCGATCTGCGCGGCGTTCGACTGGACCGGGAAGAAGGCGACCTTCTTGCCGGTCTGTTCCTCCAGGTAGGTCAGGAAATCGGCCCAGGCGGTCTTGTAGACGGCCGGATCCTCCACCGGGGTATAGGCGAAGACCAGCGTGTCCGGGTCGATAAGCTGGCTTTCATCCTCGGGGATGTCGGCGATCAGGTCGCCATCCGCGTCGCAATAGCGTTCGTCGAGATCGCCGCGCGGGCAATCCTGTGCCATCGCCGGCGACCACGCAAAGGCCGCAAGCACCGTTCCCAGGACAATGGGGCTGGTTGTGGTTTTCATGGATACTCCTCCCTTCGTTGGGCGTTTTGCCCGTTTAGTTCTTTCCTCCGTCCCGAACCCGCGCGGCGCGGCGGCCTCAGCCCGCCAGCTGCACGTCGACCCCCGCCTGCCGCATCGCGCGGGCCAGATCGGCAGGCGGCGCCCGGTCGACCACCACCGAGGTGATCTCTTCCAGGGCGCCCACGACACTTAGCGCGGCGGTGCCGAACTTGTCACTGTCGACCAGCAGATGCGCCTCGCGGCAGCGCCGGAGCATCGCGCGCTTGACGGCGGCAAAGCCGCGGACGGTTTCCGACACCCCGGCCTCGGACAGCGCCGAGGCGCCGATCAGGCAGCGGTCGGCCTGCATCCGGTCCAGGAATTCCAGCGTGTCCGCCCCGGTCACCGCCGCCTCCGACGGCAGGTAGTCGCCGGGGCACAGGATGACGTCGGCGGCCCCGCCCGATCCCAGCGTCATCGCCACCGTCAGGCTGTTGGTGATCGCCGTGCAGGGCGTGCCGGCATAGGCCAGGAACCGGGCCATCTGCACCGTGGTGGAGCCCGAATCGATCATCACCGAATCGCCGGGCCGCACCAGCGCCGCCGCCGCGCGGCCGATCGCCTCGCGCTCGGACTGCCGGGCGCGGCTGCGCTCGCTCAGGTCGGGATAATGCGCATGTGCCACCGAGGCGCCGCCGTGATCGCGCGCGATCAGCCCGTCGCGCGACAGCTTGTCCATGTCGCGGCGCACCGTCTCGGTCGAGACGCCGAACCTCTGCGCCATCTCGGCGATGCGGACATGCGGCCGCAATTGCAGCTCCAGCAGGATCTGCTCGCGCCTTTGCGACTTGCGAAGCCGCGCGCGCGGAATGTCCTGGCTGTCCTCCACCACGTCCATGGCACCCCCTTCGGCACCCAGTGTTAACGGCGCGATCCGCCGGACGGCAAGGGAATTTTCGAGGGATATTCCACATTTTCCGCGCGGATTTGTTGCACTGCCCCGGAATAGATGGTGATACTGCCGCAAATGCAATTTTTCCCGAAGGATCCCGCGCCGCCGCGACCGGGCCGCGATGTGTCCCCGGTGCCGGGCCGGTTCCGGGCGCCGAAAGCCGCCGCGATCCGGCCCTGCCCGGGCCGGCAGGCAGGCCCGGAGGGGCAGCAATGATCGTCTTCCTGTTGCATCTGGCGGGCGCCGCGGCACTGCTGATCTGGTCGGTCCGGCTGATCCGCACCGGGGTCGAGCGGGCCTTTCTGCCGCAATTGCGGCTGGTCCTGCGCCGGTCCGAGAAAAGCCGCGTGCTGGCGGCGGGCAGCGGGCTTTTGTCGGCGCTCCTGCTGCAAAGCTCGACCGCGGTCGCGCTGATCGTGGCGGGGTTCACCATTTCGGGCGGGCTGGCGGCGCTGACCGGCGTCGCGATCCTGCTGGGGGCCGATCTCGGCTCGGCCATCGCGGCGCAGATCCTGCTGCTGCGCGCCAGCTGGCTCGAGCCGCTGCTGCTGCTGGTCGGCACCGTCCTGTTCCTGCGCGCGCGCAGCCGCCGCATCAAGCAGGGCGGCCGCATCCTGATCGGGCTGGCGCTGGTCTTTGCCTCGCTCGACATGATCCAGGCGGCGACCGATCCGCTGAAAAGCAACGAACTCGTCGCGCAGATCGTCGCGCATCTCGACGGCGACCTGGTATCGGCCTTCGCGATCGGGGCGATCCTGGCCTATGCGGTGCATTCCAGCCTGGCCGCGGTGCTGATGTTCGTCACCTTCGTCGGCGCCGGCGTTCTGTCGGTGACGGCCGGCGCGGCGCTGGTGCTGGGCGCGAACCTGGGCGGCGCGGTGATCCCGCTGGTCCTGACCTTCACCATGCCGCCCGCCGCGCGGCGCGTGGTGGTCACGAACCTGGTGCTGCGCGGCGGCGGGGCGCTGGCGGTACTGGCGGCGCTGATGGCCTGGCCGGTGGACCTGTCGCTGCTGGGCGCGGATGCCGGGCGGCAGGTGATCAACCTGCACCTCGCCTTCAACCTCGGCATCGTGGCGATCGGCCTGCCGCTTTGCGCGCCGCTGACCCGGCTGGTCGCGCTGGTGCTGGCCGACCGGCAGGGCAGCTCCGCCGGGATGCGGCCGCCGACCCTCGACCCCGGCGCGCTGGATCAGCCCGACCGGGCGCTGGCGGGCGTGGCGCGCGAGACGCTGCGCATGGCCGAAACGGTGGCCGCGATGCTGCGCCCGGCGCTGGCGCTTTACCGCAGTTGGGACAGCGCCAGCGCCGAGACCATCGAACGCGCCGAGACGGATCTCGACCGGATGCATTTCCAGATGAAGATCTACATCGCCGAATTGCACGAGCGGCGCCTGACCGGGCCGCAATCGCGCCGCGCGATGGATTTCGCGGCCATTGCCAACAACCTCGAGGATGCCGGCGACCAGATCTCGACCAACATGGTGGACATGGCGCGGCGCATGCATTCCGAGGGCCTGAGCTTTTCCGCAGACGGCTGGCGCGATCTGTCGGATTTTCACGACCGGGTTCTGTCCAACGCATATCTTGCGCTCGACGTGCTGATGGCCGCCGAGCCCGACGTGGCGCGGCAATTGCTTGAGGAAAAGGACCACATCAGGCGGCTGGAGCGCGATCTTCAGGCGCGGCACCTGGAGCGGCTGCGCACCGGCAGCGCCGAGACGCTGGAGACGAGCAACATGCACCAGGAAACGCTGCGCGCGCTGAAACAGGTGAACACCGCGCTGTGCTTCGTCGCCTATCCCATCGCCGAGGATGCGGGCGACCTGCTGTCGAGCCGCCTGGCCGGCAGCGACGCGCGCGGCGACGAGGGCGATGCCAAGGTCTGAACCGTTGGCATGGCGTTCATGTAAGCAATATTACTATTTGCGCATGAAATGGGTTTTTTGCGTATTTTTGACGCTCTATATTATACATTTCGAACAATTGCTCCGCATGGCACCGATTATCGCATAAAAGCTGAAAGACCTGTTGCCCGGCCCGCCGTGGTCGAAACCGGAATCAATGCCCATAAATACCAAAGCAGTTTCGCCGCCCACGATCACGGAGACGTCATGACCGCCACCTACTTTGCCCCGACCGGGGGGCATCCGCCGCAGACCGACCTGCTGACGGATCGCGCCATGTTCACCGACGCCTACGCGGTGATCCCCAAGGGCACGATGCGCGACATCGTCACCAGCCTTCTGCCGTTCTGGGACGCGACCCGGCTCTGGGTTCTGTCGCGGCCCCTCAGCGGCTTTGCCGAGACGTTCTCGCAATACATCATGGAGGTGCAGCCCGGCGGCGGATCGGACCGGCCGGAAACCGATCCGGGCGCGGAAGGCGTGCTGTTCGTGGTCGCGGGCGAGGCGCAACTGCACGCGGCGGGCAGCGACCATGCCCTGACCCCCGGCGGCTATGCCTTCCTGCCGGCCGGTACCGACTGGCAGCTGCGCAATCGCGGCGACGAGGTGCTCCGCTTTCACTGGATCCGCAAGGCCTATGAGCCGGTGGAGGGCCTGCCCCATCCCGACGTGATCGTCGCCAACGAGCATGACATCGCGCCCACGCCCATGCCCGGCACGGACGGCAAATGGGCCACCACCCGCTTTGTCGATCCCGAGGATCTGCGCCACGACATGCATGTGACGGTGGTCACGCTTCAACCCGGCGCGGTCATCCCCTTTGCCGAAACCCATGTGATGGAGCACGGTCTTTACGTTCTGGAAGGAAAGGCGGTGTACCGTCTGAACCAGGACTGGGTCGAGGTCGAGGCGGGCGATTACATGTGGCTGCGCGCGTTCTGCCCGCAGGCGTGCTATGCCGGCGGGCCGGGGCGGTTCCGCTACCTGCTCTACAAGGACGTGAACCGCCACATGACGCTGCGCCCGGCGCAGGGGTTTGCCGCGCCGGCGGCACGGCTCAGCCAGGCGGCGGAATAGCCGGGCCGCCGATCGCGGCGGTCAGCTCGGCCGCCGCGCGCATCACGGCGCGGGCCAGCGCACCCGTCTCGTCCGCGCCCATGCGGATCGACGGGCCGGACACCGAAATCCCCGCCACCGCCTCGGCATGCACGTCGCGCACCGGCGCGGCGATGCAGCGCATGCCGGGGTTCTTTTCCTCTTCGTCGATGGCATAGCCGCGCGCGCGGATCTCGGCCAGATCGCCCCGCAGAGACGCGGCGGTGCCATGCGTTTGCGGCGTGAACACCGCCAGGTCCGGCCCGCCCAGCAGCCGCAGCAGCCGCTCCTCGGGCATTTCCGACAGCAGCGCCTTGCCGATCCCCGACGCGTGCAGCGGCGACAGCGTCCCGGGCGGAAAGAAGGCGCGGATGCTTGCATGGGATTCGACCTGGCTGACGAACAGCACCGCATCGGCCTGCACCACGCCCAGGTTTGCCGTCTCGCCCGTCTCCTCCATCAGGCGGCGCAGCACCGGGCGGGCGCGATCCACCAGGCTGGTGCGGCGCAGGAACCGCGCGCCGATCACATAGGCATTGGGGCCGACATGCCAAAGCTGCTCGGCCGCGTCGAATTCCACCAGTCGCCGCCCCTCCAGTGTCACCAGGATCCGGTAGATCGTGGCCGGCGACTGCTCGAGATCGGCGGCAAGGCCCGACAGGGTGCAGCCCGGTTGCCGGCTGAGATACTCGAAGACCTGCATCGCGCGGTCGAGCGACTTGATCGTGTTCTGCGCCGTGCTGTCATGCCAGCCGCGCGGCCGCCCGCGGGCGCGGCGCTGCGGGGTTTCGGGCGGATTGTTCGGATTATCCATAAAATGCCTTGCGATTTACATGAATTATCATTTCACGATATGAAAAAAGCAAGTCTCTGACAAGACACCCCTTTTCATCCCCGCCCCCGAAATGAAAAACCCGTTCAAAAAAATGGCCGCGCCGGTGCCGGCGGTCTATGCTGCCCGAGACAGTCAGAGGAGACGGCCATGAGCTTTCAGAATCCAGTCTTCATTCCGGGGCCGACCAACATCCCCGAGGTGCTTCGCAAGGCGTGCGACATGCCCACCATCGACCACCGCTCGCCGCTGTTCGGGCAGATCCTGCACCCGGCGCGGGACGGCGTGCGGCAGGTGCTGAAAAGCGACGCGGCCGAGGTGTTCATCTTTCCGTCCACCGGCACCGGCGGCTGGGAAACCGCGCTGACCAATTGCCTGTCGGCGGGCGACAAGGTTCTGGCCGCACGAAACGGCATGTTCAGCCACCGCTGGATCGACATGTGCCAGCGCCACGGCCTCGATGTCGAGGTGGTCGAAACCCCCTGGGGCGACGGGCTGCCGGCGGACCGCTATGCCGAGATCCTGGCCGCCGACAACGCGCATCAGATCAAGGCGGTTCTGGCCACCCATAACGAGACGGCGACGGGCGTGCGTTCGGACATCGGCGCGGTGCGCCGGGCACTGGACGCGGCCGGCCATCCGGCGCTGCTGTTCGTCGATGGCGTCTCCTCGATCGGGTCGATGGATTTTAGGTTCGACGAGTGGGGCGTGGACGTTGCCGTCACCGGCTCGCAAAAGGGCTTCATGCTGCCGGCCGGGCTGGCGATCCTCGGCTTCAGCGCGCGGGCGATGGAGGCGACGAAGACCGCCACCCTGCCGTGCACCTTCTTCGACGTGCACGACATGGCCAAGGGCTATGCGAACAACGCCTATCCCTACACGCCCGCCGTGGGCCTCCTGAACGGGCTGAACCTGTCCTGCGCGATGCTGCTGGCCGAGGGGCTGGAAAACGTGTTCGCCCGTCACCACCGCATCGCCGAAGGCGTGCGCGCCGCCGTCGCCGCCTGGGGGCTGGACCTGTGCGCGACCGCGCCCGAGCTTTATTCCGACACGGTCAGCGCGATCCGCACGCCCAAGGGGTTCGACGCGACCCGCATCGTTACCCATGCCGCCGAGACCTACGGCGTCGCCTTCGGCGTGGGCCTTGGCGAAGTGGCCGGCAAGGTGTTCCGCATCGGCCATCTGGGCAGCCTGACCGACGTGATGGCGCTGTCGGGCATCGCCACGGCGGAAATGTGCATGGCCGATCTGGGGCTGGACATCACGCTTGGATCGGGCGTCGCGGCGGCGCAGGACTACTACCGCAGCAATCCGGCGCGCACGATGAAGGCGGCCGCGTGATGAAGGATGCCGCGATGGAAATCCCCACCTATGACGACATGCTGGCCGCGCATGACCGCATCCGCCCGCATATCCGGCGCACGCCGGTCCTGACCTCCGACTACCTGAACGACCGCACCGGCGCCGCGCTGTTCTTCAAATGCGAGAACCTGCAGGAACCGGGCGCCTTCAAGGTGCGCGGCGCCGCCAATGCGGTGTTCGGTCTGGACGAGGACACGGCAAGGCGCGGCGTGGCGACCCATTCCTCGGGCAACCATGCCTCCTGCCTCAGCTATGCGGCGATGCTGCGCGGCATTCCGTGCAACGTGGTGATGCCGCATACCGCGCCGCAGGCCAAGAAGGACAATGTGCGCCGCTATGGCGGCAAGATCACCGAATGCGCGCCCTCGACCAGCGCGCGCGAGGAAACCTTCGCAAGGGTGCAGGCCGAAACCGGCAGCGATTTCGTGCATCCCTACAACGATCCGCGCGTGATCGCCGGCCAGGGCACCTGTTCGCGCGAATTGATGGAACAGACGGACGGGCTGGACATGGTCGTCGCCCCGATCGGCGGCGGCGGCATGATCTCGGGCACCTGCCTGACGCTGGCCACGCTGGCCCCGGAATGCCGGGTGATCGCCGCCGAGCCGGAACAGGCCGACGACGCTGCCCGCAGCTTTCGCGCCGGGCATATCATCGCCGATGACGCGCCCGAAACAATCGCCGACGGGCTGAAGGTGCCGCTGAAAGATCTGACCTGGCATTTCGTATCATCCCATGTGACCGACATCCTGACCGCGAGCGAGCAGGAAATCGTCGATGCGATGGAACTGACCTGGAAATACCTGCGCGTGGTGATGGAACCGTCAAGCGCCGTTCCGTTGGCCACGATCCTGAAGAACCCCGAGCTTTTCGCCGGCAAGCGCGTCGGCATCGTCATCACCGGCGGCAATGTCGACCTGTCCCGCCTGCCCTGGACCGCCGCCTGACCCGAAACCCGCCCCGCGCCCCTTCTTCGGTTTTTCAAATATCCCGGGGGGAGGCCGCAGGCCGGGGGGCAGAGCCCCCTTACCGAACGGAGACACGAATGAAGGACCTCACCGATCTCGACCGCTTCGACGTCGGCTTCGACATCCCCGCCAAGCCGGGCATGGACGCGGCCGACATCCAGACCCCGTGCCTCTTGCTCGACCTCGACGCGCTGGAACGCAACATCCGCAAGATGGGCGATTACGCCCGCGCGCACGGCATGCGCCACCGGGTGCATGGCAAGATGCACAAGTCGGTGGACGTGGCGAAATTGCAGGAACGGCTGGGCGGCGCGGTCGGCGTCTGCTGCCAGAAGGTGTCCGAGGCCGAGGTATTCGTGCGCGGCGGCATCCGCGACGTGCTGGTCTCCAACGAGGTGCGCGACCCGGCCAAGATCGACCGGCTGGCGCGGCTGCCGAAGCTGGGCAGCGACATCATCGTCTGCGTCGACGACGTGGCCAACGTGGCCGAGCTTTCGGCGGCGGCGCAAAGGCACGGCACGCTGCTGAACGTCTTCGTCGAGATCGATTGCGGCGCCGGGCGCTGCGGCGTGACTACGACGCAAGCCGTGCTGGAGATCGCGCGCGAGGCCGCGGCGGCGCCGAACCTGCATTTCAAGGGTCTTCAGGCCTACCAGGGCGCGATGCAGCACCTGGACAGCTACGCGGCGCGCAAGGAAAAGCTGGAGGCCGCCATCGCCCAGGTCTCGGACGCGGTCGAGGCGCTGAAGGCCGAGGGGCTGACGCCGGAGCTGGTCTCGGGCGGCGGGACCGGCAGCTATTACTTCGAAAGCAATTCGGGCGTCTACAACGAGCTGCAATGCGGATCCTACGCCTTCATGGATGCCGATTACGGCCGCATCCAGGACAAGGACGGCAACCGCATCGACCAGGGCGAATGGGAAAACGCGTTCTTCATCCTCACCCAGGTGATGAGCCACGCCAAGCCCGACAAGGCGATCTGCGACGCGGGCCTGAAAGCGCAGTCGATGGATAGCGGTCTGCCCTTCATCTACGGGCGCAGCGATGTCGAATACGTCAAATGCTCGGACGAACATGGCGTGATCGCGGACCCGGACGGCGTGCTGAAGGTCGGCGAAAAGCTGCGCCTGGTGCCCGGCCATTGCGACCCCACCGCCAACGTGCACGACTGGTATGTCGGCGTGCGGGGCGGCAAGGTCGAGGTGGTCTGGCCGGTCTCGGCCCGCGGCAAGGCGTATTGAGCCGCACCTTGTTCCGCGGGTCCGACTCTGGGGAGGGGTCGGGACAAGTCGTCCGTGTGTAGGCCGCCCCGCCGGCAGCGGCACACGGAAGCACGAAATTTCAGGGGAAATACCATGCTGATCGTACCCGAACGTGAAATCGCGGACCTGATGACGCGGCAGGCGGCCTTCGACGCGGTCGAGCGGGTATTCGCCGCGATGGCGCGCAGCGACGCGTATAATTTCCCGGTGATCCGCGAGGCGATCGGCCATGAGGACGCGCTTTACGGGTTCAAGGGCGGGTTCGACCGCACCGGCGGGGCGCTGGGGCTGAAGGCCGGGGGCTACTGGCCGAACAACCTCGAACGGCACGGCATCATCAACCACCAGTCCACCGTTTTCCTGTTCGATCCCGATACCGGGCGGGTGCGCGCGGTGGTGGGGGGCAACCTGCTGACCGCCCTGCGCACCGCCGCCGCCTCCTCGGTCTCGATCCGGCACCTGGCGCGCGAGGATGCGAAGGTGATCGGCATGGTCGGCGCCGGGCATCAGGCGGCGTTCCAGCTGCGCGCCGCGCTGGAGCAGCGCCGGTTCGAGAAGGTGATCGGCTGGAACCTGCATCCCGAGATGCTGCCCAATATCGGGAAAGTCGCGGCCGAGGCCGGCCTGCCCTTCGAGGCGGTGGATCTGGACGGGATGCGCGACGCGGATGTGATCGTGACGATCACCTCGTCCTTCGAGGCGATCCTTGGCGCCGATCAGGTCAGCCCCGGCTGTCATATCGCCTGCATGGGCACGGATACGAAGGGCAAACAGGAACTCGCGCCGGATCTGCTGGCCCGGGCAAGCGTCTTTACCGACGAGGTCGCACAATCGGTGTCCATCGGCGAGGCGCAGCATGCCATCGTCGCCGGGCTGATAACCGAGGCGGACATCACCCAGCTTGGCGCGGTGATCAATGGCAGCCATCGCGGCCGGCGCTCGGACGACGAGATCACGCTGTTCGACGGCACCGGCGTCGGCTTGCAGGATCTCGCCGTCGCGGCCTCGGTCGTGGCTCTGGCGGTCGAAAACGGCGTGGCGATCGAGGTCGATTTCTGAAGGCACCCCGGCTTGTCTTTGCAGCCGCCCGGATCATCCGCTAGGATCGGCCTTGCAACCGCAACACCGCGCGGGTTCCCATGTCCGACGACGACGAGTCCTCCGATCCCTGTTTCGCCCATCTCCTGGTGGACGGCCACCCGGTCGATCCGGGCACCGCGCGCGATGTGGCGCGGTTCCGCCGCGCCGAGCGCGAGCGGCTTTATGCGGCGCGCCGCACCCTGCCCTCCGACGAGCGCGCCGCGCTGACCGCATCGCTGCACGAGGCCCTGTCCGCACATCTGACCCCTACCCCCGGCATGAGGATCGCCGCCTATTGGCCGATCAGGGGGGAGCCGGACCTGCGCGCCTGGATGAAGGACGCGGCCGAAGCGGGGGCCGAGATCCTGCTGCCGCTGGTCGAGGAAAAGAACGCGCCGCTGGTATTCCGCCGCTGGTGGCCCGGCTGCCCGATGCGGCGCGGCGCCTGGAACATCCCCGAGCCGGACGGGACAGACGTGGCGGTGCCGGATGTGGTGATCTCTCCGCTGGTGGGGGTCGATGACGCGCTGTACCGGCTGGGCAATGGCGGCGGCTATTACGACCGGACGCTGGCGCGGCTCGATCCCCCCGCACGGGTGATCGGCGTCGGATTTCCGTTCTGCCGGATCGCCACGATCTTTCCCATGCCGTGGGATGTTCCGATGGACAGCGTGGTTCTGGCGGACGGACAGGTGATGCGGCGCGGCTGAAGCGCGGCGCGTCCTGACATCCTCCGCACATGAAAAGGCCCGCCGCAAGGGCGGGCCGTTCCCCTGGGTTGCGCCGCTTGCCTCAGACGCGGTCGTCCGCCGCCAGCGAGCCCTTGCCATGCCCGGCCATGCCGCCCGAGACTTCATCGGTCGCCTCGTCGGCCAGATGCTCGGGCAGGATCAGGTTCAGCACGATGGCGATCAGCGCCGCCGGCAGCAGGCCCGAGGTCAGCAGGATGCGCGCCGTGTCGCCCATGTGCTGGACCGCCCCCGGCTCGAGCTGCAGGCCAAGGCCGACCGACAGCGAGATGGCGAAGATCACCATGTTGCGCCGGTTCCAGGCCACGTCCGACAGCATCGAGATCCCCGAGGCCACGACCATGCCGAACATCACGATCACGCCGCCGCCCAGCACCTCGATCGGCACGGTGCGGATCACGCCGCCGACCTTGGGCACCAGCCCGCAGACGATCAGGAAGATCGCGCCCCAGGTCACGACATGGCGGCTCATGACACCGGTCATGGCGATCAGGCCGACATTCTGGCTGAACGAGGTGTTCGGGAAACCGCCGAAGCAGCCGGCGATGGCGGTGCCCAGACCGTCGGCATAGGTCGCACCCTGGATTTCGGTGTCCGTCGCCTCGCGCCCGGCGCCGCCCTTGGTGATGCCCGACACGTCGCCCACGGTTTCCACCGCCGACACGAAGGCCATCAGGCAGAAGCCGATGATCGCCGCCGCGCTCAGCTCGAAGCCGTATTTGAACGGCTGCGGCAGGGCGAAGGCGGCGGAGTTCTCCCACGAGCCGCTGATCGCCGACAGGGGCAGCATGCCCACCGCGATGGCATAGACATAGCCCGCGACCAGCCCGATCAGCACCGCCGAAACCGACAGCATCCCGCGGGTGAAGAATTTCAGCCCCAGCGTCACGATGATGACCAGCAGCGCCGCCGACCAGTTCAGCAGGCTGCCGTATTCCGGCGTGCCCACCGCCGGAACCCCGCCGGCCGCGTACTGGATGCCGGTCTTGACCAGCGCGAGGCCGATCATCGTGACGACAAGGCCGGTGACCAGCGGCGGCAGCGCAAAGCGGATCTTGCCGATGAAGGTGCCCAGCAGCGCGTGAAACAGCCCGCCGATGATGACCCCGGTGAACAACGCGGCCAGCGCATCGACGCCCTTGCCGGCGACCAACGGGATCATGATCGGCAGGAAGGCAAAGGACGTGCCCTGCACGATGGGCAGCGCCGCGCCGACCGGGCCGATGGTCAGCGTCTGCAACAGCGTGGCGATGCCCGCGAACAGCATCGACATCTGGATGAGATACAGCAATTCGGGAAAGTCCGGGCTGTTCGAGCCGAAGCCGAAGCCCGCCGCACCCGCAACGATGATCGCCGGTGTCACGTTCGACACGAACATCGCCAGCACATGCTGGATGCCCAGCGGAATGGCGCGGTGCAGCGCCGGGGTGTAATTCGGATCGCGAAGCTGCTCCGGCGTTCCGATGGATCCGTAGCTCATGGTGACTGTCCTCCCGGTATGGTGTTGCTGCCGGCCTCCCCTTGCCGGCAAAGGTCTATTCCGGCCCGACGCGGTAGGGCGCGTCGAACCAGTGCTCTTCAAGGTTCGGCCCCGCGCCGATCCGGTCGATCACGGCGAAAAGGCCCGGCGCGTGCAGCGGCGTCAGCACGCCGTGCCAGGTGCCGCGGTGGAAATTGATCGCCTGTCCCGGCGCGGTGCGGAACGCGCGCGGCGTGCCGGGGACGCCGCCCGCATCGGGCGCCACGATCACGAGAAACGGATCATGGCTCATCGGCACGAAGCACTGGCTGCCGTCGGGGTGCCGCTCGACCATGTCGAGGGTCAGCGGCAGGTGGCGCGGCTCGGCCTTGAACAGGCTGATGCCCGCGCGCCCGCCATCGCCGAAATCCAGCGTGGCAAGGTCGTGGAAGCGGCCGCAGAGACCCTGGTTGATGATCTTGTCGGGCTCGCCCGCCGCCTCCAGCACATCGCCGAACGGCGCGAAGACGGCGGGGCGGAGCGATTCGATGACGATGTCGCGGGTCATGCGCCCAGCTTTTCGATCAGCCGCAATTCGGCGATGCGTTCCACCTGGCGGCAGGCCTCGGCGAACTCGGTCTCGCGGTCATTGTCCAGCCGGCGGCGGAAGGCGTCCATGATCGACACCTTGGTGTTGTCGCGCACCGCGATGATGAACGGAAAGCCGAATTTCGCGGTGTAGGCGTCGTTCAGCGCGGTGAAATCGGCGCGTTCCGCGTCGGTCAGCGCATCGAGCCCGACCGACGCCTGTTCGGCCGTCGATTCCGCCGTCAGACGTTTCGCCGCCGCCAGCTTGCCGGCAAGATCCGGGTGCGCGGTCAGAACGCCGAGGCGCTGTGCGTCGCTGGCGGTGCGGAACACGCGGGCCAGCGCCAGGTGGACGCCGCGTGCGGTGTCGTGGGTCGGCCCCAGCTCCAGCGCGTGGGCGCCCTCGGCGATCCAGGGGCTGTGCTCGAACACGCCGCCGAATTCGCGCACGAAGGTGTCGCGGTCCATCTCGGACGGGCGCGGGCGCGTGGAGGGCGGATGCGTGTTCGCCCAGTGCTCCGCGATCTCGAGGCGGGTGGCGAACCACACGCCGTCATGGGAGCGGAAATGATCGAGCGCGCGCTTCAGCGCCGCCGCCCGGCCGGGCCGGCCGATCAGCCGGCAATGCAGGCCGATCGACAGCATCTTCGGCGCGCCGGCCGCGCCTTCGGCGTAAAGGAAATCGAAACTGTCCTTGAGGTAGGATTCGAACTGATCGCCATTGGTGAACCCGGCCTGGATGCCGAACCGCATGTCGTTGCAATCCATCGTGTAGGGCACGATCAGCTGGTCGTGCCCGCCGGTGCGGACCCAGTAGGGCAGATCGTCGGCATAGCTGTCGGCGACATAGGCGAATTGCCCGGTCTCGGCGGCCAGCCGCACCGTGGCATTGGAACAGCGCCCGGTATACCAGCCGCGCGGCGGGGTGCCGACCACCTCGGTATGCAGGCGGATCGCCTCGGCGATCTGCGCGCGCTCCTCCGCCTCCGGCATGTCCTTGTGTTCGATCCATTTCAGCCCGTGGCTGGCGATTTCCCAGCCGGCGGACTTCATCGCGGCAAGCTGTTCGGGGGCGCGGGCCAGCGCGGTGGCCACGCCGTAGACGGTGACCGGCAGGTCGCCCAGCATCCGGTGCAGCCGCCAGAACCCGGCGCGCGCGCCGTATTCATAGATCGATTCCATGTTCCAGTGGCGCTGCCCCGGCCAGGGCTGCGCGCCGGTAATCTCGGACAGGAACGCCTCGGAGGCGGCATCGCCGTGCAAGATGCAATTCTCGCCGCCCTCCTCGTAGTTGAGAACGATCTGCACGGCGATCTTCGCCCCGCCCGGCCAGTCGGCGGCGGGCGGGGTCGGGCCGTATCCGGTCATGTCGCGGGGATAGCGGGTCACGTTGCGGGCCTTTCGCGTATTCGGGTTGCTTGTATTCCAAAATAATCAGATTGTTTTTCAAATTATTCCGAAAGGAGCCTTCGGAGCGGCGCTCTTTGCCGGAGGGGCGCGATTGCCCCTATAACCGGGCCGGTACCTGCAACGCCGATCAAGGGGGTCTGCCGAATGGCTGGATATCTGACGACACATGTTCTGGACACCGCGCGGGGCTGCCCGGCCGAGGGGATAAGGATCGAGCTTTACCGGCTGGACGGTGCGGGCCGCGAAAAGATCGCCGAGACGCGCACCAACGATGACGGGCGCACCGACAGCCCGATCCTGCCCGAGGCGGAGTTCGCCGCCGGCACCTACGAGCTGGTGTTCCACGCGGGCGACTACCTGCGCGAGACGGGCCAGGCACAGGGCGAGATCCTGTTCCTCGACCAGGTGCCGATCCGGTTCGGCATGGCGGATGCTTCGGCGCATTACCATGTGCCGTTGCTGCTGTCGGCGCATGGCATGAGCACCTATCGCGGCAGCTGAGCCGCGCGTTCGCTGTCCTGCACCACCGCGCCGATCCGGTCGATCACGAATTCCATGAACAATCGCGTCTTCGGATCCTGCCGCCGCCGGTGGGTGAACAGGCACGCCATCTGGATCGGCTCGGGCGGGGTGGCGGTGGCCACCGGCACCAGCCGGCCGCTGCGCAGATGCCCGGCCACCTCGAAGACCGGCTTCATCGCGATGCCGTGCCCCTCCAGCGCCCAGTCGATCAGCACATCGCCATCGTCGGATTCGTAGCGTCCCGCGACGCGGTAGCGTTTCGGCCCGTCCGGGGTCTGCAGCCGCCACTGGAATTCCGTCGCGCCGGGAAAGCGCAGGCTCAGGCATTCATGGCCGTTCGCGACCAGGTCCGCGCCAGAGGCCGGGCAGCCATGCGCCGCGATGTAGGACGGCGCGGCGCAGAGCACGCGCTGCACGTCGGCGATCTTGCGGATCCGCAGGTTGCTGTCCTCGGGCTGGCCGAGGAAGAACGCCAGATCCAGCCCCTCCGACGTCAAGTCCACCTTTCGGTCGGTCAGGCGCAGCCGCACGCTGACCTCGGGGTAGCGTTTCAGGAATTCGGGCACCTGCGGCGCGATCAGCCGCCGCCCGACCCCCAGGGGCGCCGCCACCGACAGCGCGCCGCGCGGATTGTCGGTGATGTCGACCACCTGCGCCTCGGCATTGTCCACCGCCTCGAGGATCTCGCAGGCGCCGCCGTAGAACGCCTTGCCCTGCTCGGTCGGGGTCAGGTTGCGCGTCGTGCGCTGGAACAGGCGCACGCCCAGATGCTCCTCGAGCTGCGAGATCCGCGAGGATGTCACCGCCGGCGAGATCCGCAGGTCGCGCCCGGCCGCCGACATGCTGCCAAGCTCGTAGACACGCACGAAGGTGCGGATATTGTCGAGATAGGACATTGTTCCGATTTTTTTGATACTGCTTGGTAATCGGACGCAATACACGAACAATCCCAAGCCGCATAGTCTGCGCGGCATCGAAACAGGGAGAATCGGCAATGTATGATCTGGCGATCATGTGGGACTGGGCCGGATTCGCGGTTCGCTGGCTGCACGTCATCACCGCGATCGCGTGGATCGGCTCGTCCTTCTACTTCATCGCGCTCGACCTCGGGCTGCGCAAGGTGCCGCACCTGCCGGTCGGCGCGCATGGCGAGGAATGGCAGGTCCATGGCGGCGGCTTCTACCACATCCAGAAATACCTGGTCGCGCCCGAGACGATGCCCGACCACCTGACCTGGTTCAAATGGGAAAGCTATTCCACCTGGCTGTCGGGCGCGGCGATGCTGATGATCGTCTACTGGGTCGGCGGCGAGCTGTTCCTGCTCGATCCGACCAAGGTCGATCTGGCGCTGTGGCAGGGCATCGCGATCTCCGCCGGCTCGCTGACCATCGGCTGGCTGTTCTACGATTTCCTGTGCAAGTCGCCGCTGGGCGAGCGGCCGACGACGCTGATGCTGCTGCTGTTCGTGCTGCTGGTGGCGATGTCCTGGGGGTACGATCAGATCTTCACCGGCCGCGCCGCGCTGCTGCATCTGGGCGCGTTCACCGCGACGATCATGACGGCGAACGTGTTCTTCATCATCATGCCGAACCAGCGGATCGTGGTGAAGGATTTGCAGGAGGGCCGCACGCCCGACCCGAAATACGGCAAGATCGCCAAGCTGCGCTCGACCCACAACAACTATCTGACGCTGCCGGTCGTGTTCCTGATGCTGTCGAACCATTACCCGCTGGCCTTCGCCACGGAATGGAGCTGGATCATCGCATCGCTGGTGTTCCTGATGGGGGTGACGATCCGGCATTATTTCAACTCGCTGCACGCGCGAAAGGGCAACCCGCACTGGACCTGGGGCGTCACCGCGGCGCTGTTCGTGACCATCGCCTGGCTGTCCACCGCGCCGATGATGGACAGCTACGAGGAATCGGAGGCGCGCGCGCTGACCCCGCATGAACAGGTCTTTGCCGATGCCGCGGGGTTCGAGGATGCCTATTACGCGGTGGTCGGCAATTGCTCGATGTGCCATGCGCGGGAACCCGGCTGGGACGGGATGCACTGGCCGCCCAAGGGCGTCGTGCTGGAGACCGAGGCCGACGTGGCCCGCCACGCGCGGCAGATCTACCTGCAAGCCGGCGTCAGCCACGCCATGCCGCCGCCCAACGCCATCGAGATGGACACCGAATACCGCCGGCAGATCGTCAGCTGGTTCCGCGCCGCGTCGAACGGCTGACCGCTAGCGCCGCCCCGCCGGCGGCAGCAGGCCGGCCTTGTCCAGAACGTCCAGCATCGCCGCTGCGCCGGCCTCGGCATCACCGATCGCGGCGCCGCCGGTTTCGGTAGCGGCGGCCGGGCCGATCGGCGGCGGCATCCGGCGCGCGGGCCGTGGCGGGATGTCGTGGCGCGCGTCGTGCGGTGCGTCGGCGGCGTGGCGGGTGCACAGCGCGGCGGGATCGCGGATCAGCCGGCCCAGCGCGGCCGGCGGCGCGGCGGCACTGGCCACCAGGATCGCCCGGTCCGGCAGCGCGATCACTTGCCGGGTGCCCGGCCCGGCCCGGCGTATCGCCACCAGCGCCCCGCCCTCGCGCCGCAGCGCCAGGCATTCGTCCAGCACCGGCAGGCCCAGCGCGGCGCCCAGCAGGTAGGGGACCATGCCGCTGCCCTCGCCCGTCTCGGCGCGCGGGCCGGTCAGGATCAGCCCCGCGCCCTGCCCCGCCAGTGCCCCCGACAAGGCCGCGGCCAGCGCCGGGACGGGATCGTCCTCGGCCCCGATCTCCAGCAGATCGAGCCGCGCCGCGCCCAGCCCGAGCCCCCGCGCCAGCATCGCCCCCGCGCCCCCGCCGGCATGCAGCAGGCGCGGCGTCAGCCCGGCCCGCTGCGCCATCGACACGGCCGCCGCCTCGGCGGGGCCGGTGCGGGCGCGGCCGCTGACCGGGTTGCGCCCCGGCGCCAGAAGCACGGTGCAGCCGGTCATCTCCGCGCCTCCAGAAGGCGCAGAAGCGCGCGCATCACCTCGCCTGTATCGGCGGTCACGGCAAGGTCGGCGCGCTTGATCATCGCCGCGCCTGCATCGGTGTTGACCGCGATCACGCGCTTGCAATCCTCGATCCCCTGAAGGTGCTGCACCGCGCCCGAAATCCCCAGCGCGACATAGCCGCGCGGCGCGACCAGCGTGCCCGAGGCGCCGACCTGCCGGTCGCGCGGCAGGCGGCCCGCATCGCACACCACGCGGCTGCCCCCCTCGGTCGCGCCCAATCCCCCGGCCAGCCTGTGGAACAGATCCCAATCCGTCACCCCGGCTCCGGCAGAGAGGATCAGCTCGGCATCCTCCAGCGGCAGGCTCCGCACGTCGATCTGCTCGGATCGCAGGATGGGCGGCGCGGCATCCGCCTTTACCGCGCGCAAGGCCAGCGGTTCCGCCGCGCCCGCCTCGATGTCCGGCGCGGGGCGGAACCTGTCCGGCGCGGCGATCAGCAGCGGGGCCAGGTCGCGCGCCCGTTCCGCCGCGCCGCCGTTTTCCGCGCAGATGCAGGCCCCCGCCTCGATCCGGCAGACATTGGCGCGCAGCGAAAGCTGCGCCTTGGCCGCCAGCCGCCGCAAACCCTGCGCCGCCGCGCTGCCGTCCATCGCCACCACGTGGCTCAGACCGCCCGCGTCCATCGCCGCCGCCAGCGTCGCGGCGATGTCTTCGGGCGCGTTCAGCGGCATTGCCGCGACCCGGTCCACCCCGAGCGCGCCCAGCCCGTCCAGCGGCGCATCCGCAAGGCACAGCGCCAGCACCCCGTGGCCCGAAGCCGCCGCGATGTCCCGCGCAGCGGCGAGCACCTGCTCGTCGCGCCCGGTCGGCTTGCCCGCCTCGCCCGTCAGCAGCGCGGCGACCAGCGGCGTGCCCTCGGCGATGACGCGCGCGGGCGCGGCGGCGGGTGCCCCGGACGCCTCGGGCGCGCGGCGGCGCATCGAGGCGCGGTCGCGCGGGTTGCGGCGGATGCGCTCGGCGCTCATCGGGCGGCCTCCTGCCCGGCCGCGATGCGGTCCCACAGCAATTCGGCGATGTCGCGCACCTCGGGGCGCGCACCGCTCACGCCTTCGAGCATCTGCGTGCAATAGGGACAGGCCGCCGCGACGATGCCGGCGCCGGTCGCCCGCGCCTGGTCCATGCGGATGTCGGGGATCCGCGCCTTGCCGGGAATGTCCGCCGCCGGCGCGCCGCCGCCGCCCCCGCAACAGCGCGAGGCGCGGCCACTCTCGGCCATCTCGGCGGTCTCGACCCCAAGCCGCGCCAGCAGGCTGCGCGGTGCATCCGTCTCGCCCAGGTAGCGGCCCAGATAGCACGGATCGTGATAGGTCACGCGCGCGGCCTGTCCCGGTCCCGGCGGGGGCAGCGTGAGCGCGCCGGTGGCGGCAAGCTGTTCCAGCAATTGCGTGTGGTGCAGCACCGGTGGCATGGGCCCGAAGGCCGGGTATTCGCGCGACAGGCAATGCACCGCGTGGGGATCGGCGCTGACGATCCGGCCGATCCGGCGCGCGGACAGCTCGGCCATGTTCGCCCGTGCCAGCGCCTCGAACGTCGCCTCGTCACCCAGCCGCCGGGCCAGATCGCCGCTGTCCCGCTCGGCCGCGCCCAGCACCGCCACGTCCACCCCGGCATGGGTCAGAAGCCGCACCAGCGCGCGCAGCGTCGCCTGGCTGCGCAGCTCGAACGCGCTGTCCCCGGCCCAGAGCAGGACATCGCAGGTGCCGCCCTCCTCCAGCACCCGCAGATCCAGATCCACCGCCCAGTCATAGCGATCTTCCAGCGCGCGGTGCGCGGCGGTGTCGGTCTCGCGCAGGGCCAGCAGCGTGGTGGTCACGCCGCCGGGCGCCGTGCCGCGGTCCAGCACCTCGGACCGGCGCAGGTCGACCACCGCATCGACATGTTCGATCAGCATCGGGCACGCCTCGACACAGGCGCGGCAGGTGGTGCAGGACCACAGCGCCTCGGGCGCGACCGGCCCGGCGCCGAGGTCCGGCACCAGATCGTCCAGCGGCAGCGTCTCCTGCGCGGGGGGATGCGGAGCGCCGGCATACTCGGTGCCGATCCCGCCCGCGCCGAGCGCCACGGCGATGTCGTTGACCAGCTTGCGCGGGTTCAGCGGCTGACCGGCGGCAAAGGCGGGACAGGCGGCCTCGCACTTGCCGCACTGGATGCAGGCATCGAACATTGCCAGACGGTTCCAGCCGAAATCTTCGGCGCAGGCGGGGCCGTGATGCCCGGCATCCTCGGGCACGGGGCGCAGGGCGGTGGCGGGCAGATCGTCCAGCCGTTCGGGCCGGGGATGCGCGACAAGATGCGCCACGCCCGCCACGGCGTGCCGCATCGGGCCGCGCGCCGCCTTCAGCACCAGCCAGCCCGCCGCGCCCGCCAGCAGCACAGCGCCGCTCCAGACGGCCCAGGTGCCCCAGGTGCCCCACCAGACGCCCAGCGCCGACAGGATCAGCCCGGCGTGGAAGGCCGCCAGCGCATAGGGCAGCCGGTCGAAATCGCCGCCGGGCAGCCGTGCCGGGCGCCCAGATGCGCGGCGCGCGGCGTCGATGCCCGCGCCTGCCAGCGCAGCCGCGGAAGCCGCGACGACCAGCGCGGCAACGGGCGCGAGGCCGCTTGCCGCCTGAAGAAACGCCAGCAGGATCGCCGCCAGCGTGCCGCCCGCGACCAATGCGTGCATCCGGGCCACGCGCGGCTCGCGCGCCATCACGTCATGCACCGAATGCAGGTAGGCGCGCGGCAGGCGCCGCAGCCCGGCGCGCAAGTCGACCCCCGCCGGGGCGCCGCGCGACCAGCGCCGCGCCAGCCGCAACGCCTGTGCCAGCAAGGCCAGGGCGGCGACAGCCAGGATCAGCGCGGCCAGTCCCATGTCAGTAGATCAGCCCCGGCAGGAACGTCACCAGCGGCGGCACGAAGGTCAGCAGCATCAGCACCGCCACCAGCGCGCCGAGGAAGGGCAGCGATTCGCGGGTGAATTCCTCGATCGAGCAGCGGGTGATCGAGCAGACGGTGAACAGCACCGTGCCGACCGGCGGGGTGATCGAGCCGATGGTGGTGTTGAACACCAGCACGATGCCGAAATGCACCGGGTCCACGCCCAGCGAATTGATCACGTCCAAGAGGATCGGCGCGAGGATGATCATCAGCGCCAGCCCCTCCAGCAGGGTGCCGAGGAACAGCAGCATCACGTTGATGATCAGCAGCACGACATACTTGTTGTCCGATATCGACAGCAGCGTCTCGATCAGTTTCTGCGGCACCTGTTCCAGCGCCAGGATCATCGACAGAACCCCGGCGCCGGCGACGATGAACAGCACGTTGGCCGTGGTCAGCGCGGATTCGCGCAAAAGCGCGTAGGTCTCGGTCCAGTGGAAGCCGCGATAGATCACCAGCCCCACCACCAGCGCGTAAAGCGCCGCGATCGCGCCCAGTTCCGTGGGCGTGAACCAGCCGCCGCGCAGCCCGACCAGCAGCAGCACCGGCATCGCCAGAGCCCAGGCCGCCTGCCACGCGCGCGTGCCGATCTCGCGCATCGGCAGCCTGTGGCTGCGCTCCGGCTCGTAGCCGCGCCGCTTGGCGGTGAACCGCACGGTCAGCAGCAGCGCCACGGTGATGATCCCGGCCGGGATCACCCCGGCGGTGAACAGCTGGCCGATCGAGGTGTCGGTGAGCAGCCCGTAGATGATCAGCCCGATCGACGGCGGCATGATCGGCGCGATGGCCCCCGAGGCCGCGCTGATCACCGAGGCGAAGCCGTTGGAATAGCCGCGCTCGCGCATGATCGGCGCGATGGTGCGCGCGTCGATGGCCGCATCGGCATTGGCCGAGCCGGACATCGCGCCCATGAACAGCGAATTCATCACCGCCACCTGCGCCAGCCCGCCATACCAGTGGCCGACCATGCTGTCGGCCAGCGCATAGAGCCGCCGCGCGATCCCGCCCCGCGCCATGGCGGCGCCGGCGAAGATGAAGAACGGCACCGCCAGCAGCGGAAAGCTTTCCATCGAGGAGGCCATGCGCTGCGCGACGATGCTGGCCATCAGCGGGTTGAGGGTGAAATAGACCACCGATGCGCCGAGGATGACGAACGCGATGGGAACGCCCAGCACCAGCAGCAGGGCGAAGGCGACGGATGAAAGGATCATTGGGCGTCTCCGTCCGTGGATGGGGTGCCGGACGGCTTGCGCAGCAGCTGGTAAAGCTGGATCAGCTGGATCACGATCACCAGGCCCAGCGCCAGCGCCAGCCCCGCCGAGACGATCCATTTCGGCCAGCCGAGGGCCACGAACTTGGTGAAGCGCGCAGTCTGGACCTGGGCGATCGCGGCGCGCAGCACCTCGAAAGAGATCGCGATGATCGCCAGATGCGTCAGCGCCGTCGCGCCCTTGCGCAGCCGCCTCGGCAGCCGGTCGACGAAGAACTGCACACCGAAAAGCTGGTGGTTCAGTGCGGTGCCGACAATGCCGAACCACACCAAGAAGGCCAGGGCGACGATGGCCAGATCGTGCGAGACGCGGATCGAATCCGCGAGGAACAACCGGGCGAAGACATCGCCGCTGACCGCGAGCAGCACCACCGCCAGAAAGGCGGCCGGCAGTACCGACCCGAACAGATCCAGCACGGATTTCAAGGCCCGCATCGCATTCCTCCCCTGTATCCGGCGCCGCCCCGCGGGCAGCGCCGGGTCAGCCCGTATCCGGCGCCGCCCGCGGGGCGGCGCCGGTTTCGCGTCAGGCGCCGGTCGCGGCGGCGCGGATGCTCTCGTAAAGCCCGTCCGGCCAATCGTTCCAGAAGCTCGACGTGGCCTCGCGGTAGGCGGGCAGATCGGCCTCGTGGAAGGTGACGCCGGCGGCCTCGAACTCGGCCTGGATCTCCTTTTGCAGATCCTCGGACATCTTCGTCAGCTCCTGCCCGCCCTTGCGGAATTCCTCCATCAGGATGGCGCGGTCGCCCTCGGACAGCGCCTGGTAGGCCGCCTCGCTCATCACCCAGCCGGTGAACAGGTTGAAATGGCCGGTCAGCGTGATGTGCTTGGCCACCTCGTACCACTTGCTTGCGCGCAGCCCGGTCAGCGGCGATTCGGCCGCCGTCACCACGCCCTGCGCCAGCGCCGAATAGGCCTCGGCCGCCTCGACGGTGGTGGCGACGACGCCCAGCGGCTCGAACGTGTTCAGCCAGGTGTCGACCGGCGGCACCCGCATCCGCACGCCTTCCAGGTCGGACGGGTTCGGATAGGGGGCATCGCCGATCATGTGCCGCGCGCCGTCCAGCCAGTTCAGCGCGACGACGCGGATCCCGGCCTTTTCGGCCAGCTGGTCGTAATAGCCCTGCATCAGGTCGGAAAATGCCAGACGCTCGGCCTCTTCGTTGTCGGCCACGACGAACGGGCCCTCGACGGCGGCAAGCTCGGGCACGCCGAACTGGCCCATGAAGCTGGCCGACGTATAGGTGATGATCGGCTGGCCCTGGCTGGCCTGTTCCAGCGAATCGGTGGTGGTGCCCAGCTGCGCGGACGGGAATACCTGGAACGCGACGCGCCCCTCGGTGCGGTCTGTGATGCGCTTGCCGACCTCTTCGGCCAGCTGGACCGCCAGGTTGGTCGGCGGGTTCACCGAGGCGATGCGCAGCGTCGCCGATTGCGCCAGCGCGCCGGCCGCCGAAAGCGCCACCGGCGAGGCGGCCATCATCGCCAAGAGGCCGCGGCGGTTCAGGGTGGATGCGGGTCGTGTCATGTCTGTCTCTCCTGTCGTTGCATTCAGTGTCGTTGGTTGCCGTGGCCCGGTTGGCCCGGACTCGGTGTTGTCGTTACAATGTCCGCACCAGCCTTGCGGCGTCGTAGATCGCGGCGTGGGTGTTGCGCGCGACCAGCGCGTCGCCGATGCGGTAGAGCGCGAAGGCCCCGTCCGGGTTGGCGTTCACATCCTGCGCCCGCCCCTCGATCAGCGCGGTCTGGTCCACTTCGCCCAGGTTGCGCGATGCATCCCGCAGCGCGTCGTAGATGCCGGAGCGCGGGCGGGTGCCGTATTCATGGACGATCTGGTCCACCTCGCGCTCTTCCTCGGCTCCGGTATAAAGGTTGGTCAGCACCGCGATCAGCGCATTGCCGTCCCGGTAGGCGCCCGAAAGCTGCATGTTGGGCGTCAGGATCGCGTTGTGATCGTACAGGCTTTTGACATAGGCGACATGCAGCAGCGCGCCGGTTTCTTCCCCGGGGGCGCGGTCGGCGCTGACCAGTTCCACGTTCAGCCCGCGCCGCGCGACCAGGTCGGCACAGCCGATACCCGTCATCAGCCCCATCTCGTCGTAGATCAGCACCTCGCCATGCGGCGCGACCTTGCCCGACAGGATGTCCCAGGCGGGGGTGCACAGATCCGCGCCCTCGAAATCGGGGCCGATCGGGTCGCCGCCGGTGGCGATGAACACCGCGTCCGGCTCCAGCGCGCGGATGTCTTCGGCGGTGGCCTCGCAGCCCAGCCGGATATCCGCGCCGCCCTTGCGCACCTGCGCCTCCAGCCAGCGGACAATGCCGGCCAGGTTCTCGCGCTGCGGCACGCGGGCGGCAAGGTTGAGCTGCCCGCCGAACGCCGCGTCCCGCTCGAAGATCGTCACCTCGTGGCCGCGCTGGATCGCGGCGCGCGCCGCCTCCAGCCCGCCGGGGCCGCCGCCCGCGATCACCACGCGCTTGCGCGTCTCGGCGCGGGGCAGGATGTGTGGCAGCGTGCGCTCGCGCCCCGTCGCGGCGTTCTGGATGCAAAGACCGGTATGGCCGCCGAAATCGGCGCAGTAATTCGCGCCGACGCATTGGCGGATGTCGTCCTCGCGGCCCTCGCGCATCTTGGCGACGATATGCGGATCGGCGATGTGGCCGCGCGTCATGGCGACGGCATCGACATGCCCGTCGGCCACGGCGCGCGCGGCGGTGGTCACGTCGCGGATCGCCGAAGCATGGAAGACCGGAATATCCACCTGCGCCTTCACGCCGCTGGCCAGGTGCAGGAACGGTGCCGAGGGCCAGGTCATGTCGGGCAGCATCCGCGCCAGATCGGGCTGGGTGTCGCCGGTCGCCTGGTAGATCGACAGGAAATCGACTAGCCCGGATTCCGCGAAAAGCTGCGACACTTCAAGGCATTCGGACGCCCCCATGCCGCCCTTCTGCATCTCGTCGCCGGACAGGCGGATGCCGATCACGAAATCGTCGCCCACCGTCTCGCGGATGTCCTGCAAGACCTCCAGCGGGAACCGCGCGCGGTTCTCCAGCGATCCGCCATAGGCGTCGGTGCGCTTGTTGGTCACCGGCGACAGGAACGAATCCAGAAGCTGGTGCGCCGCCATCAGCAATTCGACACCGTCCAGCCCGCCGGTCTTGGCGCGCCGTGCTGCGTTGGTGAAATTGCCCCGGATACGGGCGAAATCGAACGGCTCCATCTCCTTGGCGAAGGAGCGGTGCGCGATCTCGCGCGAATAGGACGGGGCGACCATCGGCAGCGCGTTGGTCGAGCGCCAGTGCCCGCGCCGGCCCATATGGGTGATCTGCACCATCACCGCCGCGCCGTGGCCCTTTACCGTTTCGGCCATGCGTTCCAGATGCGGGATCACGCGGTCCCCGCTCATGTCGATCTGGCTGAAGGCCAGCGGCGATTCGGGCGCGATGGAGGACGACCCGCCGAAGATCGTCAGCCCGATCCCGCCCTTTGCCTTTTCGCCGTGATACAGCCGGTACGCCTCGGCCGGCATGCCGTTTTCCGCAAGGCCCGAGGCATGGCCGGTGCTGAACACCCGGTTGCGCAGGGTGATGTGCCGCAGCTTCAGCGGTTTGAGCAGGGCGGAAACGTCAGCCATCCTCGGCCTCCAATCGTGTGCCGCGCCGGGTCATGCGCGGATCTTCCCGTCGCCCCGGTATATCTCGTCGAGGGTGCGAGCATGGGTTTCGTCGATCTGCATCGGCGCGGGATGGCCAAAACCGCCGGCATGGCCGCAGGTATCGGCCGCCTGCCGCGCCGCCGCCGGCAACAGAGCTTGCGGATCCTCGCCGCGCAGCAGCCCGACAAGGCAGCGCGCGATGAACGCATCCCCCGCGCCCAGCGTGTCGATCAGCTCGGCCGGCGCCGGCGGGGTGCGGTGCACGCCGTCCCTGCCCGCCAGCATCGCGCCGGCATCGCCGCGCGTCACCAGGCACCACGCCGCCCCCGCCGCCAGCGTGTTCGTCATCAGCGTCTCGGCCTCCGGCTCTGGCAGGTCGGCGCCCGAGAAGCTGGCAAGAAAGCAGTGCGGCGCGATGGCGGCGATGCGCGCCTCGTCGCGGATCACGGCGAAGTCGAAGGACAGGCGCGTGCGGGCGGCGAAATCGGCAAGATGGGCGTCGACATGGCTGGAGCGGCCGGTATGCACGGCGTCCGCCGCCGCGATGGCGTCCAGATCGCCGGCGTCAGGCTCGATGATCGACACGCCCAGATCGGCGCGCAGGAATTCACGCTCGCCGTCCTTCGTGCCGATGACGCAGAACGCGGTGCGCCCCGGCAGGATGCGCAGGCGGGCGATGTCCACGTCTTCGGCGATCAGCGCCGCACGGATGTGCCGCCCGGCGGGATCGTCCGCCACCGCGCCGATATAGGCGCTGGAGGCGCCGGACCGGCGGGCCTGCACGGCGACGTTCAGCGCATTGCCGCCGGGAAACATCTGGTCCCGCCCGGCGTAGCAATCCACCACGTTGTCCCCGAATCCGACGATCTTCGGCACCGATCCCTCCCCGATCATTGCGCGCTCCGGGTCTCCTCGTCCCGGCTCGTGTGAGAACCTTCTCATTTCGCCGCACGCTCTGTCAAGCACGTTGACTCGGCGACAGGCGATCCGCTAAACATCATATAACGTCATATCTTGAATCAGAAGGATCCCCGCATGACCTTTCCAGAGGGTATCGACCCCGGCGTTCGCGCGGCGCTGACCGCGATCGGCAAGGGCCCGGTCGACCATGTGTTCTTCGTGGCCTGCGGCGGATCGCTGTCGATCATGCACCCGGCGAAATTCATGCTGGACCAGTATTCCGCCGCCCTGCCCTCGGACGTGTACAACGCCGCCGAGTTCACCCACCGCGCGCCGCGCCGGCTGACCGGCAACTCGCTGGTGATCCTGTGCTCGATGACCGGCACCACCCGCGAAACGGTGGCCGCGACCGAATTCGCCCGCGAGGCCGGGGCGCGAACCGTCGGGCTGACGGTCGATCCGGCCTCGCCGCTGGCGGCGGGCTGCGATCACACGATCACCTTCGAGGCGCCCTATACCACCGGCGTTCCGATCGACGCGAAGGACAGCAACTACGCGCGCATCTACCAGCTGGTGATGGGCCTGGCGCAGATCTTCGACGGCGAAGGCAAGCTGGGCACGCTGATCGACAGCCTGGAAAACCTGCAACCGGCGATCGACCGCGCGCAGACGGTGTTCGCGCCGCTGTTCGACGAATACGCGCCGCGATTCGCCCGCGAAGAGGTGGTCTATACCATGGCCAGCGGGGCCAGCTACGGCGCGGCCTATTCCTTTGCGATCTGCGTGCTGATGGAAATGCAGTGGATCAACAGCCAGGCGATCCATGCCAACGAGTTCTTCCACGGCCCGTTCGAGGTGCTGGACGAGACGCGCGCCTTCATCCTGATGAAGGGGCTGGATTCGACCCGCCCGCTGGAGGACCGGGCCGAGACCTTCCTGCACCGCTACGGCGCGAAGGAGAATATCCTGGTGCTTGACGCGAAATCGCTCGACCTGGACGGGATCGACCCCGAGTTTCGCGGCAACCTGGTGCCGCTGGTGTTCTTCGACACGCTGTGGCGCTTCGCCTACAAGCTGGCGGATCTGCGCAAGCACGAGATGCTGGAAGGCCGCCGCTACATGAAGAAACTGACGGATTACTAGGATGAAGGCCGCGCGCCGATGACCCGGTTCGACCCGCTTGCGCCGCTTTACGCGCAGGTCCGGCAGACGCTGGAGGAACGCATCGGATCGGGCGCGTTGCAGGAGGGCGATTTCCTGCCGCCCGAGCCGCAGCTCTGCGCCGAGCTTGGCGTCAGCCGCATCACCCTGCGCCGCGCCGTGGGCGAGCTGTGCGAGGCCGGGCTGCTGGTGCGCCAGCAGGGGCGCGGCACGGTGGTGGCCCGCCGGAAGGTGCCGCTGACGCTGGTGTCGCTGTCGGGCTTCGCCGATGCCTTCGACGTGCCCGGACGGGCGCTGCGCCACGTCATCCTGGAGGCCGCGCCCGAGGCCGCCGACCCGCCCGCCGAGGCCATTCTCGGCGCCGCGCCGCTGGCCCGGCTGCTGCGGCTGATCACGCTGGACGGGCGCGCGCTGACGCTGGAGACGCTGCTGTTCGATCCCGAACGGCTGCCGGGCGTGTTCGGCCCGGTGGCGCGCGGCGCGTCGTTCTTCCAGACCCTGCGCCAGACCGGCGGCCCCGCGCCCGAGGCGGCGGAACGGCTGATCAATGTCGGCTTTGCCCAAAGCGCCGAGCGCCGGCATCTGAACATCCCGCAATCGCAGCCGGTGTTCCGCATCGACAAGACCATCCTGGACGCGAACGGCACCGCGCTGGCCGTCTCGCGGCTCGTGACGCCGGCCAACCAGGTGACCTATTCGCTCAGAAGCTGACCGCGAAGGAGACATCATGCAACTCATCACCGCAGACAGGGTCCACGACCTGCTGGACTACCCCTACCTGATCGACGCGCTGCACCGCGCCCATCGCGGCGCGATGCCCGAGGCGCAGAACATGGTGCAATCCGAGCCGGAGGTCGGCGACAACCAGTTCGTCACGCTGGTCGGCTGGAAACGGGATGCGGCGATCGTGGTCAAGATGGTCGGCGTGTTCCCCGGCAACCTGCAACTGGCCCCGCCGCAGGCATCGGTGCAGGGGCTGGTCGCGCTGTTCGATGCCGGCACCGGCACCCCGCGTCTGGTCGCGGACGGCGAGGCGATGACGTTCCGCAAGACCGCCGCCGATTCCGGGCTGGGATCGCTGCTGCTGGCGCGCGAGGATGCCGAAACGCTGCTGATCGTCGGTGCCGGCGGGCTGGCGCCGCATGTTCTGGCCGCGCACCGGGCCGCGCGCCCCTCGATCCGGCGGGTGCTGATCTGGAACCGCACGCCTGCGCGGGCCGAGGCGCTGGCCGCCCGCACCGATATTCCCGGCGTAAGCGTCAGCGCCACCGCCGATCTGGACGCCGCCACCGCCGAGGCCGACATCATCTCCTGCGTGACGATGGCGCGGGCGCCGCTGGTCAAGGGGGCGCTGCTGAAACCCGGCGCGCATCTCGACCTGGTGGGCGCCTACCTGCCCGACATGCGCGAGGCCGACGACGACGCGATGCGGCGCGGCAGCATCTTCGTCGACACGCGGTCGGGGATGGACGGCTCGGGCGAGTTGGCATTGCCGGTCGCCGCGGGCGTCATCGGCTGGGACGCGGTGCGCGCCGATCATTTCGACCTGGCCTCGGGGCGGCATCCGGGGCGCGGCGCGCCAGAGGAGATCACCGTGTGCAAGAATGTCGGAGGCGGCCATCTCGACCTGTTCGCGGCCGAGGCGCTGATGGCGCGGCTCTGACCGCGGCAGGCGGCGGGATGCGCGCTTTTTTCCCTCGCACAGCGCGCCGGCCGGCGCTATCACCGCCCGCAACGCGCACCGCAAGGGGCGGGCGCGAGTGCAGGACGGTGCTGTGAGCGGGACGCGCAAGGCCACGATCACGGATGTCGCCCGGCTGGCCGGGGTCAGCACGGCGACGGCCGGGCGGGTTCTGGGCGGCTATGGCTATTCCAGCAGCGAAAAGCGCGAAAAAGTGCTGAAGGCCGCCGAAGAGCTTGGCTACCGGCCGAACCAGCTGGCCCGCAGCCTGATCACCGGGCGCACCCGCACCATCGGCTTCGTCGCGGGCGACATTCAAAGCCCGTTCTACGCGAAGATCCTGCGCGGTGTGTCGGACGTGGCGGGGGACAGGGATTTCGGGCTGCTGATCACCAACAGCGACGAAACCGTGGCCGAGGAAATGCACGCCGTGCGGCTGTTGCACGAAAAGCAGGTGGACGGCATGGTCGTGTCGCCCTGCGACACGCTGGGCGCGGATCATCTGCGCGCCGCGGCCGAGGCGATGCCGCTGGTGCTGATCGACCGCGAGGTGGCGGGCCTCGACGTGGACACTGTGGGCGTCGACAATGTCGGCGCGGCGCGCGGCGGCGTGGCGCGGCTGATCGCGGCGGGGCACCGGCGGATCGGCATGGTGGCCGAGCTTCTGGCGGGGCAGCCGGACGGGATCGCGGCGTTCCTGGACGCCGTGCGCGGCGGGACGCGGCCGGATCCGGTGGCGCTTTATCCCAGCTGGCAGCGGCTTCTGGGCTATATCGACGCGCATGACGCCGCCGGGATCGCGGTGGATCCGGGCCTGATCGCGCAGGTCGGCAGCTATTCGGCCGAAGCGGCGGAGCCGCAGGTGCTGCGGCTGCTGGACGCGCCCGAGCGGCCGACCGCGCTGTTCACCGCCGACGGGGTGATGACCGCGGCGACGATGGCCGCGATCGGCGCGCGCGGGCTGTCGATCCCGCAGGACATCTCGCTGGTCGGGTTCGACGATCTCGACTGGATGAGCTTTGTCAGCCCCGGGATCGACGCGGTGGCCCAGCCCCGGCGGCAGCTTGGAAAGGCCGCCGCCAACATGCTGATCGAGCGGATCGAGGGGCTTGAGGTGGCGCCCCGGCGCCTGAAACTGGCCGCGCGCCAGGTGCAGCGCGGCTCGGTGCGCAAGCAGGACGGGGCGGGCTGAGCGCGAAGCGCCGGACAGGCCCGCGGCGCGGCCGCCCCTGGGGGGGCGCAGCACGACCTCTGAGCGATGCGATTTATCGCGGTTTCCGGCCGAACGTCCGTTCAGCGCGGGCGGCAGACCATGCGCCCGCCCATCGGGAGGGGCGGGCGCGCCGCAGGCTGGTCGCCCGCGCCCGGCCCCTAACGCACGTGCATCACCGCCGCGCGGCACGCCGGGCGGAGCACTGAACACTTCATCCGCCCATGGCGATTTCTAGATCGTGTGCATCACCGCCGCGCCCGCCTCGTAATAGGCCGTGCGCAGGGCGACGAACCGCTCGGCATGCGAGTCCACGGGCGCGACCGGCAGGCCGTCCATCTCGCCCGTCAGCAGCGCATCGGCGGCGGCCGCGCCGAACACCGTGCCGGGGCCGATCCCGCGCCCGGAATAGCCGAAACAGGCAAGCCCCGTGGCGCCGAACCGCGCGATCCTTGGCACATGGTCCGAGGTCATGGCGATGCGCCCGGTCCACACATGCTCGAACGGCGTTCCGGCAAGGCGCGGGAACAGCCGTTCGAGCCGCCGGCGCGCAAAACGGGCATGAACCCGCCCCGCCGGTCCGCCCGCATCGCCGATCGCACCGACGATCAGCCGCCCGGCCACGTCGAGCCGGAACGCGTTCATCACCAGCGCGGTATCCCAGCACCCCTCGCCGCCCTCCAGGATCCCGGCGCGGACCGCCTCGGGCAGCGGCGCGGTGGCGAATTGCGAGAAGTTGACCGGCACAAAGCGCGGCCGGAACGGCGCGTCCAGCCCGGCATGATACGCATTGGTGGCCAGCAGCACCGCGCCCGCGCGCACCCGGTGTCCGTTCGCGGTGACGGTCCAGCCGTCCTTCTCGCGGTGCAGCGCGGCGGCGGGGCTATGTGCGTGCAACTGCGCGCCCGCCGCCTGCGCGGCGCGGCCAAGGCCAAGGCAATAGGCCAGCGGCTGCACCGTGCCCGCGCGCGGATCGAACAGCGCGCCGCAATAGGCCTCCGTGCCGGTGCGGGCGCGGGTTTCCCCGGCATCCAGCAGGCGGATCGGCGCGCCGTGGCGGTTGCCCTGCCGGTGCCGGTTCTCCAGATCCGTCAGGCCCGCCGGCGCATGGGCGCAGTGCAGCGTGCCGCCGCGCACCGCCTCGCAGTCGATTCCGTGACGCTCGATCAGGCCGAACACCCGGTCCGGCGCCTCGGCCAGCACCGCGATCAGGCGGCCGCCCGCCTCCTGCCCCATCGCGGCGATGATGTCGTCGGGCGGCAGCCACAGGCCCGCATTGACCAGTCCGACATTGCGGCCCGACCCGCCATGGCCGATCCCCTCGGCTTCCAGCAGGACGACCGACGCACCCTGCTCCGCCGCCCGAAGCGCGGCGGCGCAGCCGGTGAACCCGCCGCCGATCACCGCCAGATCGACGGTTGCGTCAGCGGCGAGCGGCGGCGCGTCGACCCGTTCGCGGGCGCTGGCGGCCCACAGGTTGCCGGGATCAGATGTCAAACCTGACCCCCTGCGCCAGCGGCAGTTCGGCCGAGTAGTTCACCGTGCTGGTCTGCCGGCGCATGTAGCCTTTCCACGCATCCGATCCGCTTTCACGCCCGCCGCCGGTGGCCTTCTCGCCGCCGAAGGCACCGCCGATCTCGGCGCCCGAGGGGCCGATATTGACGTTGGCAATGCCGCAATCGGACCCGGCGGCGGACAGGAAGGTTTCCGCCTCGCGCACATCCAGCGTGAAAATGCAGGACGACAGGCCCTGCGGCACGTCGTTGTGCATCGCGATCGCCTCGTCCAGCGTGTCATAGCCCATGACATAGAGGATCGGCGCGAAGTTCTCGGTGCGCACGGTATCGGTCTGCTCGGGCATCTCGACGATGGCGGGGCTGACATAGGCGCCGCCCTTGGGCACGCCCTCCGTCACCGCCGCGCCGCCGTGGACGCGGCCGCCTTCGGATGCCGCATCCTTCAGCGTCTTCATCATGTTGTCGCGCGCCGCCGCATCGATCAGCGGGCCGACCAGCGTGCCCTCCTTGCGCGGATCGCCGATCGGCAGCGTCTTGTAGGCGGCGACCAGCTTTGCGGTCAGATCGTCCTTGATCGACTTGTGCACGATCAGCCGGCGCAGCGAGGTACAGCGCTGGCCCGCCGTGCCGACCGCCGAGAACACGATGGCGCGGATCGCCATGTCCAGATCGGCCGAGGGGGCGACGATCATCGCGTTGTTGCCGCCCAGCTCCAGGATCGGCTTGCCGAACCGCGCCATGACCTTGGGGCCGACGATCTCGCCCATCCGGGTCGATCCGGTGGCCGAGATCACCGGCACGTCGCGCGAGGAGACCAGCGCCTCGCCGATCTCGGGGCCGCCGATGGCCAGCTGAACCAGCCCGTCCGGCGCATCGCCGAACCGGTCCAGCGCACGGCCGAGGATCTTCAGGCAGGCCATGGCGGTCAGCGGGGTCTTTTCCGACGGCTTCCAGATCACCGGATCGCCGCAGGCCAGCGCGATGGCGGCGTTCCAGGCCCAGGGCGCGACCGGAAAGTTGAAGGCGGTGATGACGCCAACGGGGCCGGCCGGATGCCAGGTTTCCGCCATCCGGTGGCCGGGGCGTTCGGACGCGATGGTCAGCCCGTAAAGCTGCCGCGACAGGCCCACGGCGAAGTCGCAGATGTCGATCATCTCCTGCACTTCGCCCAGCCCTTCGGAGGTGATCTTGCCCGCCTCCAGCGTGACGATGGCGCCCAGCTCGCCCTTGGAGGCGCGCAGTTCCTCGCCGAACAGGCGCACCAGCTCGCCGCGGCGCGGGCCGGGCGTGGTGCGCCAGGTGCGGAATGCCGCCTGCGCGCGGGCGATGATGCCGGGCATGTCGGCGGCATCGGTTTCGTGGACGCGGGCGATCTCGGCGCCGTCGATGGGCGAGCGCACGGCAAGCATGCCGCCGGTCAGGTCTGCATCGGTCAGGCCAAGGGCCTTGAGCGGGTCGGACTGGGTCATCGGTCTCTCCTGGCTGGGTGCGCGGGCGCGGCACGGGGCGGCGCGGGCGTTCATGCATGTCACATCTGGCCTTTCCCTGCCGGTTGGCAAGAGCGGCCTCATTGGCACGATATTTACGCCGCTCGGCGCATCGTGCATAACGAGAAAAACTCGACCAGATTGAAGGTTTTCTCAAATGATCGCACCGCGCCGGTTCCTGCCGTCGATGGCGTCGCTGCTGGCCTTCGAGGCGGTCGAGCGGCTGGGCAGCGCCACCGCCGCCGCCGAGGAACTGTCCCTGACCCATTCGGCGATCAGCCGGCAGCTCAAGGTGCTGGAAGGGCAGCTTGGCCAGACGCTGCTGCGCCGCGAGCGGCACGGGCTGAGCGTGACGCCGGCCGGGCGCGACTATGCCGTCACGGTGCGCGATATCCTGAACGAATTGTCGCGCGCCTCGCTGAAACTCAAGGCGAACCCGGCGGGCGGCAGCCTGAACCTGGCGATCCTGCCCGCCTTCGGGATGCACTGGCTGGCGCCGCGGCTGCGCGCCTTTGCCGGGGTGCACCGCGATGTCACGGTGAACCTGTCCACCCGGCTCGGCCCGTTCGAGTTCGGCCGCGAGCGGTTCGACGCGGCGATCCATTTCGGGCAGCGCGACTGGCAGGGCGTCGCCTATCTGGAACTGGCGCAGGAACGGGTGGCCCCGGTCTGCGCGCCGGGTCTGATGCCGCGCGCGGCGGCGCGTCCCGGCGCGCTGCTCGATCTGCCGCTTCTGCACCTCGAAAGCCGCCCCAGCGCCTGGGAGGAATGGTTCGAGACGCAAGGCTGCGCGGCGGGCGGGCTGAAGGGCATGATGTTCGACCAGTTCGCCACCATGGCCGAGGCGGCGCGGCTGGGCTTCGGACTGGCGCTGCTGCCCGATTACATGGCCGAGGCCGAGATCGCGGGCGGCCGGATGATCCGCGCCTGGCCGGGGGCGGTGCGCCAGGCGGGGCGGTATTACCTGGTGTGGCCCGAGCGGACCGAGATGCGCGCGCCGCTGCGCCGGCTGATCGGCTGGCTGGAGCAGGACCTGGCCGGGTGACCCTCGGCCCGGCGGCGGATCGCCGGACAGCAGCCGGGCCATCGGCGCAATCCCCCCTCCCCGCGCGGCTCGCGTTCTGACCGGACGAGCGGATCCGGTCAGGGACTGCCGGTTTCGTCCCCGTCCGACATGTCCCAGCCCTGCGGCGGATCGCCCGACAGCAGCGCGGTCACCGCGGCGCCGGTCGCGGCGGTGTTCGCGGCGACAAGCTGCCCCTCGCGCATCAGCGGCGAATAGGGCGCGGCGGCGTCCACCTGCGCCCAGCCGCCGGCCTCTTGCAGGATAAGCTGCCCGGCGGCGTGGTCCCAGGGCTTGAGTTGCAGCGCGACAAGGAAATCGGCCTGCCCCGAGGCGAGCAGGCGGTAATCGTGGCACGAACAGCGCAGGTTGCGCACCTGCGCGACGGACCCGAACCGCGCGATGAACCCGGCCCGCCGCGCCGCGCCGCAGGTATCCAGCGGCAGCAGCCCCGTGGCGGCACCCAGCGGCCGGGCCGGCGCGACCGACAGGCGCGTGGGCGCGCGGCCGGGCGACGCGGCCCAGGCGCCCTGCCCGCGCCGCGCCATCATCCAGTCATCCACCACCGGATCGTAAAGCAGCCCGAACACGCATTCGCCGCGATGGGCAACTGCCAGGATCACGCCGAACACCGCGACCCCGGCCGCGAAATTGCCGGTGCCGTCGATCGGGTCGATGATCGCACACAGCCCGTCGCGGCCGATCCGCTCGATCACCGCCGGGTCGGCGGCAACCGCCTCTTCGCCGACGATGGCGGCGCCGGGCAGGATCTTCGCGATCGCCGCGCCGATGGCGATCTCGGCCGCGCGGTCGGCCACGGTCACCAGATCCCACGGATCGGATTTCGCGTCGATCTCGGACGGGGCGAGGTTGCGAAAGCGCGGCATGATCTCGGTGCGGGCGGCATCGCGTACCGCCTCGATCAGGTTGGCCGCGTCGCGGTCCGAAATGCCCGTCCCGGTCATTGCCGTCCACCCCCGGGTTTCCGCGTCGTCACCACATGATCGCCGCCGCTGCGAAACTCGTGGACGAAATAGGCATATTCCTCGTCGGTGCGGTAGAGCGGCGCGTTGCCGAAGGGCTTCTCGGCGCCGAACTGTCCCGCCGGGCTGCCCGCGACAAAGCAGGACGCGCCCTGCCAGCGCGCGGCGTAGGGCCGGTGGATATGGCCCGACAGCACGATCGGCGGCCGCGCCGCCCCGGCGACCAGCCGCGCCATCGCGTCCCGGTTTTCCAGCGCGGCGAACCCGTCGTATTCCGCGAGGCCGGGCAGGAACGGCGGGTGATGCATGACGATCACCAGTTGCGACGGCGACGGCGCGGCCAGCTCCTGCGCCAGCAGGTCCAGCGTGGCCTCGCGCACCGCGCCGCCGACCGAGTTCTCGATGCAGGTATCGATGCCCAGCAGCCGGATCGCGCCCAGATCGACGCAGCGCCCCGTCAGGTCGCATTGCGCGAGGAAGGCCGACTGCGCCACGCTCGCGGCATAGGCGGCCGGCCCGTCATGGTTGCCCGGCACGGTGAACACCGGCAGACCCAGCCGCGACAGGATCCGCTCGACCTGGGCGAACGAAGCCGGGTCGGCATCGTCGGTCAGATCGCCCGACAGGACCACGAAATCGAGAATGTCGGAAATCGCGTCGATATCCGCCACGATGGCGCGCGCCACCTCGGCCACGTCATGGCGCAGGACGGGGTTGGACTCGGGCCGCTGGCTGAGGTGCAGATCGGAGATATGGGCGAAGCGCATCGGCGGCTCCCGGGTTGTGGCGGTTCGGCGCGGCGTCACTTGATGCCCGCACGCATGAAATTGGCGACGAACTGCCGCTGGAAGATCAGGAAGGCGACGATCAGCGGCGCCGTGGTCATCAGCGTCGCGGCATTCACCAGCGACCATTCGACCCCGGATTCGACGGTGGCAAAGACGCTGAGGCCCACCGTGACGGGGCGCACCTCGGGCGAGTTGGTGACGATCAGCGGCCACAGGAAGTTGTTCCAGTGAAAGCTGATCGAGACCAGACCGTAGGCCAGGTAGACCGGCTTGGCCAGCGGCACATAGACCGTCCACAGCACCCGCCACGCGCCCGCGCCCTCGATCTGCGCGGCCTCGTCCAGCGACTTCGGCACCGTCAGGAAGGTCTGGCGCAGCAGGAAGATCCCGAAGGCCGAGGTCAGGTAGGGCAGCGTGATGCCGACGATCGTGTCGATCATCCCGATGGTGTTGAGCGTGTTGTAATTCTCGACGATCAGGATCTCGGGCGAGATCAGCAATTGCACCATGACAAGGCTGAACAGCAGCCCCGCCCAGCGGAACCGGTAGCGCACGAAGGCATAGGCGACCAGCGTGCACAGGATCAGGTTGGCGACCAGCACGATGGTGATCAGGATCAGCGTGTTCAGGAAATACAGCGCGAAGGGCGCGGCCTGCCAGGCCTCGGCAAAGTTGGCGAGGGTCAGCGGTGCGTTCCACTGGAAGTTGGCCGAGAATTTCTCGGGGTGGAACGCGGTCCAGACCGAGTACAGGAACGGCAGCCCCCACACGGCGGCCAGCACCAGCGCGACGGTGGACAGCGCGATCCGGTTCAGCCCGCGGGACATGTCTGCGGTCATTGGTAATGCGCCTTTCGGTCGAGGATCCAGAACTGCACTGCCGCCATCGCGCCCAGGATCACCACCATCAGCACGGTCAGCGTCGCGCCATAGGCGAAATCGCGGTGCGCGAAGGTGACCTCGTAGATGTAGTAGAGCAGCAGCGCGCTCGAATTGTTCGGCCCGCCGCGGGTCATGACGATGATGTGGTCGACCAGCCGGAACGCGTTGATCAGCGCGTTCACCGCGACAAAGATCGTCGTCGGCCGCAGAAGCGGCAGCACCACGTCGAAGAACACGCGCACATGCCCCGCCCCTTCAAGCCGCGCCGCATCCTTCAGGTTCGCCGGCACCGCCTGAAGCGCGGCGAGGTAGAAGATCATGAACAGCCCCGCCTCCTTCCAGACGGCGACCACCATCATCGAGGCAAGCGAGGTGTCGGTGCTGCCCAGGAAGTTGATCGGCGGCAGCCCGAACACCGACAGGATCTGCGAGGCAAGCCCGATGCCCGGCGCGTAGAAGAACAGCCAGATATTCGCCACCGCCACCATCGGCAGCATCGTCGGCATGAAGAACGACAGCCGCATCAGCCCGGTGGCCGGCAGTTTCGAGTTGACCAGCAGCGCCATGCCGATCGCCAGCCCGATCGCCAGCGGCACCGTGCCCAGCGCGTAGATCGCGCTGTTGGCCAGCACCTGCGCCAGACGGTCATCCTCCATCATCGCGCGGTAATTGTCCCAGCCGACGAATTTCGACGGACGCCGGGACGAGCCGTTGTTCCAGAACGAATTGGCCAGCGCCCGCAGCGCCGGATAATGCGTGAACGCCACCAGCAGCGAACAGGGCAGCACCAGCAGCACGAAGGCCAGTCCGATGGGCAATCGCTTGTTCATTGGGGCGCCTTTCGTGTTGCGGGCTGGGCCGGGTCGATGCGCGCGCCCGAACCCTGTCCGGGCGCGCGGTTGTCAGGGTGCTAGCGGTAATCGCCCAGCACGTCGTCGGCCTTTTCCTGCGCCGCCTCGACGGCGGCGGCCGGGTCGGCATCGCCGGTGACGACGCTTTCGATCGCCTCGACAAGGAATTGCGTGACCTTGGCGCGCTGGAAGGTGGCAAACTCGCGCTCGGCATAGGGCAGCTGCTCCAGCGCGACGCGCGCCTGCGGCAGCTCGGCCACATATTCCTGCATGATCGGCAATTCCCACGCATCGGGGCGCGGCGCGACATAGCCGGTGGCGATGCTCCAGCGGGCGGCATTCTCGGGCGAGGTCATGAACTTCATGAAGTCGATCGCGGCCGCGCGTTCCTCGTCGGTGGCGTCCTTGAAGACGTAAAGGTTGCCGCCTCCGGCCGGCGCACCGGGCCCGTCACCGCCGGGCAGAAAGCCGACGCCCCAGTCGAAATCGGCGTTCTCGTTGATGAAGGCGAGGTTGCCGGTCGAGGTCCAGATCGATGCCGCCTGCCCTTCGAGGAACGCTTTGGGCGTGTCGCCCCAGGAAATGCCGCCGGGGGCCATCACCTCTTCTTCCGCCAGTTCCAGCAGGAATTCCAGCGACGCGATGCTGGCCGGGCTGTCGATGCTGACCTCGGTGCCGCTGTCGGCGGACAGAACGTCGCCCTTCGACACCACCAGGCCGCCGAACATCCACGCGCCGGCAAGGCCCAGGTTGGGAATGCGCGTGCCCCATTGGGTGACGTTGCCGTTCGCGTCCTTGACGGTCAGCTTCTTGCCCATCTCGATCATCTCGTCCCAGGTCTCGGGCGGATCCTCGGGGTCGAGCCCGGCGGCACGGAAGGCGTCCTTGTTGTAATAGAAGACCGGCGTCGAGCGCTGGAACGGGATCGCGTAGGTCTTGCCCTCGAACCGGGCATCCTTCATGAACCCGGGGAAAAAGCTGTCCATCCACGCTTCGTCCTCTGGCGTGGTGGCGATGTCGGAAATGGCGACGATCACGTCCTCTTCCACCAGCGTGAAGATGTCGATGGCCAGCAGAACGGCCACCTGCGGCGGATTGCCGGCGGCGGCGGCGGTCAGCGCCTTGGTCGTGGTTTCCTCGTAATTGCCGGCATAGACCGGCTTGATCGTGTGTTCGGGGTTCTGCGCCGCCCATTCGGATGTCAGCTCGTCGATGGTGGCGACGGCGGGGGCGTTCACGCCGACCGGAAAGTAGAATTCCAGATCGGCGGCCGCCGCTGCCCCCGCGCCGAGGCCAAGCGCGCCGCCCAGTACCAGCGGCAGGGCCGAAGTTGTGTAAAGTCTCATGGTGTCTCCTCCCAGGTGTTGTGGTTTGGCGCGCAATGCGCCGGTGGTCAGGCCGAAACCGGGATCGCGGTCCCGGTTTCCTTGGAAAACAGATGCGTGGCCGGCCGGTCCCAGCCCAGGGTGATCGTGTCGCCCTCCTGCGGCACCTCGGCGCCGGAATGCGACAGCACCAGCCGCGCGCCGGACGGGGTTTCGACATGGATCAGGAACACGCTGCCCTCGTATTCGACCGCCGCGACGCGGCCCGAGGCGGTGAAGTCCGCCCGCCCCGCCGCGCCCGGCACGACAAGGTGCAGCGCCTCGGGCCGAACGCCGAAGATGCAGCCTGCCAGATCGGCCGGCAGGCCGGCGGCGCCATCCCCCGGCGGGCGCACATCGGCGGCATCCAGCAGGTTGGTCGGCGGGGTGCCGATGAAACTGGCGGCGAACACGGTGGCGGGGGTGCGGTACAGCTCCATCGGGGTGCCGTGCTGCACGACGCGGCCGGCATTCATCAGCACCACGCTGTCGGACATCGACAGCGCCTCGCTCTGGTCGTGGGTGACGTAGACGACGGTGATGCCCAGCTTCTTGTTGAGCGCGCGGATCTCGCTGCGGATCTCGACCCGAAGCTTGGCGTCGAGGTTCGACAGCGGCTCGTCCATCAGCACCAGCGGCCGCTCCGACACCAGCACCCTTGCCAGCGCCACGCGCTGCTGCTGGCCGCCGGACAATTGCGCCGGCTTGCGGTCCAGCAGATCGCCCAGCGCCATCAGCTCGGCCACGCGGGCCAGCGCCTTTTGCTTGGCGGCCTTCGACACGCGGCGGATGCGCAGCCCGTAGGCGATGTTCTCGGCAACCGTCATGTGCGGGAACAGCGCGTAGTTCTGGAACACCATCCCGAGGTTGCGATCCGCCGCCGACACCCCCGACACGTCGCGCCCGCCGATCAGGATCTGCCCCGCACCGGCCTCGTCCAGCCCGGAAATGAGCCGCAGAAGCGTGCTTTTCCCGCAGCCCGAGGGGCCGAGCAGCGTCAGGAAACCACCCGGCTCGATGCCGAAACTCACGTCCTTCAGAACCTCGACCGGGCCCCAGCTCTTGCGGATGCCTCGGACCTCCAGCGATACCCCGGCCTGCGTCATGCCAATACGATCTCCAGCTTTGTCGCGGACAGCCGCCCGAGGATGTCCCGGTTCAATTCCTGGTTGGTGACGATGCCGTCCAGTTCCTCGAACCCGGCGGTGCGCATGAACGCGGTGGTGTCGAACTTGCCGTGATCGGCGATGACGAAGTTGCGCCGCGACGACGCGATCGCCTCTTTCTGGACCTGGCTGTACGCCTCGTCGCGCACGGCGACGGTGCCGCGCGCAGTGTCGATGGCAGTGCAGCACAGGAACGCGATGTCGAAGCTCAGCGAGCGCAGGGCGGCGATGGCCAGCGCGCCGGTGAACGAATCGTTCACCTCGCGGTAGGCGCCGCCGATCACGAAGAACCGCTCGATCCGCTGGGCGCGCAGCCGCGACGCGACGCCAAGGCAGGTGGTCACATAGCAGCATTCGGGTTTCAGATGCGCGTTGTCGGCGGCACACAGCGCCGTGGTGCCGGCATCAAGGAACACCACCTCGCCGCCCGCCAGCATGTCGATGGCGGCGCGGCCGATGCGGCGCTTTTCGTCCGGGCGCACCTGCATGCGCTGCTCGTTGGGGATGTCGGGCGGGATGTCGGGCGCGGGCGTGTCGCGCATCATCACGCCGCCATGGGTGCGGGTGACGGCGCCGCTTTCGCCCAGCTTGCGCAGATCGCGCCGGATCGTCGCCTCGGACTTGCCGAACTGTTCGACCAGGTCGCGCACCGCCACCGCGCCGCGTTCCTCCACCAGTTCCGCGATCTTCTTGCGGCGCAGACCGGAGAGATGGGCGTTATCTGGCATGTGACCGTTTCTGATCGGGTTGGCGTGAAATGACGCAAGACGCGCGAAATTGGGGCGGATGACCGGCAATCAGTCAGGTTCGAGCGTAGGCGATTCGCCGGATCCGATCAAGAATGATCGAATGTGATCGAATGCTTCCGGTCGGATCAGCCCGACGCCGCGGGCAGCGGCTGCCAGGACAGCGTCAGTTCCAGCCGCAGCGCCGCGCCGGGGGCCAGCATCCGCAGCCCGGGCCGGCCGGGCAGGTTGTGGGCGTCGACCGGGTGGCTGACCGGCTCGAAACAGAAGAAATCGGCGGCTTCATCGGGCGAGTAGACGATGGCGGTGCCAAGGCCCGGCGCCGCGATGTCCAGCCGCATCCCCTGATCGGGCTGATGGATCGCCGCCTGCCCGTCCCAGCCGGTGAAGGCGTTGTTGATCCAGCCCCTGGGCAGGGCGCGCGGGGTGCTGAAATCCCAGTCCGGCATCTTCGCCGGCGGGATATGGCGGGTTGGCAGGTGGCGGTCATCCTCCAGCCACAGCCCGCTTGCCGCGAAGTGCAGGCGGGTGCCCGGAAGGCGCGGGAACCAGGGGTGAAACCCGCCTCCGAACGGCAGTTCGGGGCCGGCATTGGTCATCTCCAGCGCCACATCGAGGCCGTGCGGCGACAGCGCATAGACCGCTTCGGCGGCATAGCGGAACGGGCCGATGGCGCCATCCGCCAGCACCAGCCGCGCCCGCGCATCGGTCCGCTCGGCCACCTGCCACGGCTTCTGAAAGGCGTCGCCGTGGATCGGCAGCGGCTCTCCGTCGAGATTGGGGGCGACGGGATGGAACCGTCCGTCCGGCCCGGTCACGCCGCCGCCCGAGACGCGGTTGGAAAACGGCGCGAGCAGGTTCATGCCCAGCCCGAACGGCCCCGCAGACGGCCCGGCCCAGGGGCGCAGAACCGGCACCAATCCCCTGCCCGGCATATCGACGGCCAGATCGGCCACGCCGCCGCCGATATCCGGGGCAACGCCCAGCCGGGCGGCCCCGCTGCGCAGCTCCAGCCTGCCGTGCATCCTGCCCTCCTTGCCCCATGCGGCGCTCATGCGGCGCGGGTCGACCTGCCGAACGCCGCTGCCAGCGCATCGGCCGCATCCGCCGCGCTGCGCTGGCCCCGCATACACGCGGCCACGATATCCGACGCCGCCGGCTGGAACCCGACAGAGCCCGCGTGGCGCGGCCGGATCCACGCGCGTTCCAGCGTCTGCGCCGTGTCCGACCAGAACCCGTTGAACCGGGCATCCACGTCCGCATCCCGCTCCGCCCCGAGGCTGGAGGGCTGGCCGCCCGCCGGCGCCACGATGTCGCGCTGCCAGGCCCGCCCGGCCATGTTCGCCGCATAGGACGCCGCCAGTTCGGGTGTCTTGCAATGGCGCGAGACCGCCATGCCGGTGCCGCCCAAGGTGGTGCCCTGCGGCCCGCCCGGCCCCGGAAATTCGCCAAAGCGCAGCCGGTGCTGGCGGAACCCCTCAAGCCCGTAGGTGCTGTAGCCATAGGCGAGCGGGATCACGTCCGGGCCGGTCCCCGCCGCCAGCGCCTCATGCGCGGCGATCGGGTCCATTTCCCAGCTGTCCTGCGGCAGATGCGGGGCCAGCGCCGCCAAAAACTCCAGCGCCCGAACCATCGCGGCACGGTCCGGGGCGCCGGTTTCCGGGAACGGCGTCCCGGCATTCGCCATCAGGGTATAGAGCCCCATCAGCGCGTGCGGCGCACGCAGCGGCAGCAGCACCCGGCCCGCGCGCGCAAGGTCCATCACCGCGTCCCAGGTCGCGGGCGCCCGGTCCAGCGCGCCGGGTCGCCAGACCAGCACCTGCGTCGCGGCATCGACCGGCAGCGCCCAGCTGCGCCGGTCCACGACATAGCTGTCCCAGACCACCGGCAGGCAATCGGCGCGCAGGGCCTCCAGCCGCTCGGCGGGCAGCAGATCCTGCATCGGGATCACCGCATCCGCCGCGATGGCATCGCCGATATGCGGATGGTCCATCACGATCAGATCGTAGCGTCGCGCCAGGCCGTCCAGCGGATATTGCTCGAAATCCTGAAGCGAGCGGCGGTCCCACTCCACCTGCACGCCGGGATCCTTCGCGGCGGCAGGCGCGGCGGCCAGAAGCGGATCCACCCCGCGCGGGTGGTCCCATGTCATGCCGGTCAGTCTGGTCATTGCGCTTTCCCTTGCGACGTCTTCCTACAATCGGGATTTGCGCATTCCTGTCAAAGAGGTTTCGCCGGAACGCCGCCGGGGCCGCCCGGCCAGCCGCGCACCGCATGGGCCGCAGCGCATTGACAGGCGTTTTCCGCTGGTGAATGCTTGACCCCATCGCGGCTTGCGTTCGGTTTTGAGAACGCTAACATCGCCGTGCAGGCCGGTCCGGGAGGATGGGATCGCGCCGCAGATACGGATCAGGCGACGGCGGGCCGAAGGCGGTCCACCGACGCTCCGAACGAAATCCTGGAGGAGGAACACATGCTTAGACGACACTTTCTTGCGACCGGGGCGATGCTGGTATCGGCCGGCATGCTTGCCGCGACATCCGTGGCCGCGCAGGACTATCCCGAGCGTCCGATCCAGATGATCGTGCCCTGGGGCGCGGGCGGCGGCACCGACGCGGTGGGCCGCGTCTTTGCGGCGCTCCTGCAAGACGATCTCGGCGTTCCGGTCAACGTGGTGAACCGCACCGGCGGCTCGGGCGTGGTCGGCCACAGCGCCATCGCCAACGCCGAACCCGACGGCTACACGATCGGGATCATGACGATCGAGATCGACATGATGCACTGGCAGGGCCTGACCGATCTGACCTACGAGGATTACGACATCCTCGCGCTGGTGAACGCCGATCCCGGCGGGCTGATGGTCTCTTCGGACAGCGAGTATCAGGATACCGCCGCCCTGCTGGAGGCGATCAAGGCCGAGCCGAAGGGCACGTTCAAGGCGTCCGGCACCGGACAGGGCGGCATCTGGCATCTGGGCCTTGCCGGCTGGCTGATGGCCGAGGGGCTGGACCCCGATCACGTCACCTGGGTGCCCAGCGAGGGCGCGGCGCCCGGCATCACCGACATGGTCGCGGGTGGGGTCGACATGGTGCCCTCGTCGCTGGCCGAGGGCCGCTCGATGATCGAGGCGGATCGCGTGACGCCGCTGGCCTCGATGTCGGACGAGCGGCAGGACGCCTTCCCGGACGTTCCCACCATCGAGGAGGCGACCGGCACCGATTACACCCACGCGGTGTGGCGCTCCGTCGCGGCCCCGGACGGGCTGCCGGACGATGTGAAGGCCAGGCTGGAAGCGGCGATCAAGGCCGCCTATGAAAGCGACGAGTACCAGACCTTCATGAAGGATCGCGGGTTCGGCCTGCGCTGGGCCGGCGCCGAAGAGGCGACCGAGATCATCGCCGCCGACGATGCCAGCCTCGGCAAGGTTATGAAAGAGGCGGGTCTTGCCGCCGAGTGATCGACACCGGCGCCGCCCCGCAAAGGGCGGCGCCGCTTTTCTTGCGGCAGCACGGTGATGGCCCGGTGAAGCTCAACGACATGTTCCTCGGGCTGCTTCTGGTGGCCGCCGCGATCGGCATCTGGCTGTCGGCGCAGAATTTCTCGCGCCTGCCGAACCAGGCCTACGGGTCCGAAACCATGCCGCTGGTCCTGTCGGGGCTGGCGATGGCGCTGGGCGTGTTCCTGATCGGGCGCAGCATCCTGGCGGGCGACGCCCTGCCGCGGGCCATGCGGCCGGAATGGGCCGGCAATCCCGGCGCGCTGGGTGCGCTGCTGGTGACGCTGGCGCTGATCGCGGGCTATATCGCGCTGTCCGGCCGGGTCGGTTTCGTGCCGGTGGCGGTGGGGCTGGTGCTGATCCTGATGCTGGTGATGCAGGTGCGCTGGTGGGTCGCGCTGCCGATGTCCATCGTGGCGACCCTCGTCGTGCAGCAGGCCTTTGCCCGGCTGCTGCTGGTGCCGCTGCCGCGCAGCGGATTTCTCGGATTTCTCTGGTAGACGCCCATGCCCGTCATCCTCGAGGCGCTCGGCCTCGTCTTTCAACCGTCCGTCCTGCTGGTCATCCTCGCCTCGGCGGCGTTCGGGATGTTCGTCGGCTCGATCCCCGGCCTGACCGCGACGATGGCGACGGCGCTGCTGGTGCCGATCACCTTCTTCATGGACCCGGTGCCGGCCATCGCCGCCATCGTCACCGCGACGGCCATGGCGATCTTTGCCGGCGACATTCCCGGCGCGCTGCTGCGCATGCCCGGCACGCCCGCCAGCGCCGCCTATGTCGAGGACGCCTATGCCATGACCCGCAAGGGCCGCGCCGAAGAGGCGCTGGGCGCGGCGCTGGTCTTTTCCGCCATCGGCGGCATCTTCGGCACCATCGTGCTGATGACCGCCTCGCCGATCCTGGCGGAGGTGGCGCTCAAATTCTCGTCCTTCGAGTATTTCTGGCTGGTCGTGCTGGGCCTGTCCTGCGCGGTCTTCGTGTCGCCCGGCAAGGTGTCGAGGGGGCTGATCTCGCTTCTGATCGGGCTGTTCGCCGCGACCGTGGGCATCGACAACCCGGCGGGCGAGCCGCGCTATACCTTCGGCAATGTCGAGCTGCTGGCCGGGGTGCAGTTCATCCCGGCGATGATCGGCCTGTTCGCCGTCAGCGAGGTGCTGCGCGCCGTGGTCAGCCGGTCGAACAAGTCGTTCAAGGGCGGCGGCGACCGCAGCGGCATCTTCCGCAACCAGTGGCGCAACCTGCGCCGCTATCCGGTGCAGGTGCTGCGCGGGTCCGCGCTGGGCACCGCCATCGGCGCCCTGCCCGGCGCCGGCGCCGACATCGCGGCGTGGATTTCCTATGCCGTCTCGAAACGCTTCTCGCGGCAGAAGGAAAAGTTCGGCACCGGCCATGTGGAAGGCCTGGTCGAGGCGGGCGCGTCGAATAACGGCGCGGTCAGTGGCGCCTGGATCCCGGCGCTGGTCTTCGGCATTCCCGGCGACAGCATCACCGCCATCGTGATCGGGGTGCTGTACATCAAGGGCATCAATCCCGGCCCGATGGTATTCATCAACGACCCGCAACTGATCTACGCGGTGTTCGTGGTGTTCCTCCTGGCCAACATCATCATGCTGCCGCTGGGCTGGGTGGCGATCAAGGCGGCAGGCACGATGCTGTCGGTGCCGCGCAACGTGCTGATGCCGATCATCCTGCTGTTCTGCATCGTCGGATCCTTCGCCATCAACAACACCGTGTTCGGCGTGGTGCTGATGCTGATCTTCGGGGTGCTCGGGTTCCTGATGGATGAAAACGACATCCCCATCGCGCCGGCGATCCTGGGGCTGGTTCTGGGCCCGATGCTTGAGCAGAACTTCATCACCTCGATGATCAAGGCCGATGGCAGTTTCGCCGCCTTCTTCGAGCGGCCCATCGCCGCCGGGCTGGGCCTGTTCACCATCGCCATCTGGAGCATCCCGCTGATCGCCTGGGCGATCCGGCGGGCGAAGCGGTAGCGGCGCGCGGGCTGCCGGGGCCGCCTACTTGGCGTCGCGTTCCATGATCCAGGCCACTTCGGGCGCGGCGACGAAGCGCCATTTGCGCAGCGGGCCGGCCATCACGTTGAGATAATACATCTCGAACCCGTAGGGCGCGCCGCAGGGATGATGGCCGCGCGGCACGCAGACCACGTCGCCATCGGCGACGGCCATCGTCTCGTCAAGGCTGCCATCGTCGGTATAGACCCGCTGGATGCCGAAGCCGTCCGCCGGGTTCAGCCGGTGGTAATAGGTTTCCTCGAGGTAGGTGATGCGCGGGAAATCGTCTTCGTCATGCCGGTGCGACGGGTAGGACGACCAGTGGCCCGCGGGGGTGAACACCTCTGTCACCAGCAGGCTGTCGCAGTAATCCTCGGCCTCCATGGCGATGTTGTTGATGTGGCGCGTGTTGGTGCCGGTGCCGCGTGCGGTCAGGGTGATGCCGTCCGGCCCGATGCGCCGCGCCTCGTGGCCGCCGCGCCCAGGCGCGCGGCATACGGCGATGGTGCAGTCGGTCGTCGCCTCGGCCTGCCAGTCCTGCCCGTTCGGGACATACAGGCAATGCGGCGGGGTCTTTTCGAACACGTCCATCCGGTCGCCCAGCTCGCCCCAGTCGCGCCCGGCGGCGGTGATGCGCGCCTTGCCCTCGACCATGACCAGCATGGTCTCTTCGGTGCCGGCGGCGTCCGCCGCGCTTTCGCCCGCGCGCAGCCGGTGGACCGAGAAGCCGACATAGCGCCAGCCGGCGGTCTGCGGCGTGATGCGGTGCACCTCGCCATGGGTGCCGAAGGGTTTGTGCAGCAGCTCGGGCATGGATGTCTCTCCTGGATCGGGGCGGGGGTCGTCATTGATGTGGCGGCATGATCGGCAAACCGGAACGCGCTCAGGCCGTCAGGCCGGTCTCGCGGGCGATCCGGCGCAGGGTATGCAGACCGAGCGTCTGGTACAGCAGCGGGTTGCGCACGGCCGGATCCTGTTCCGCCTCGATCACGATCCAGCCATCATAGCCCGCCTCGGCCAGCACCGCCAGCAGCGGCGCAAAGTCGATTGCGCCCTCCTGGTCGCCGGGCACGGTGAAGGCCCCGGCAAGCACCCCCTCGATGAAGGACAGCCCGTCGGTGCGCACCTGCCGGGCGATGCCGGGGCGGATGTTCTTGGCGTGAAAATGCGCCACCCGCCCGACATGGCGGCGCAGCATCGCCTCGGGGTCGCCTCCGCCGAACACGCAATGGCCCGCATCGAACAGAAGATGCGTGGCCGGGCCGGTTGCGGCCATGAAGGCGTCGATTTCCTCGGGGCTTTCGACGACGGTTCCCATGTGATGGTGATAGGCCAGCGTGATGCCGCGCCCGGCAAGGTAGGCTGCGAATTCCTCCATCCGGGCGCCGAAGGCAAGCATTTCGGCGGGGGTCAGCCGGGGACGGTCGTTCACCGGCACGGCCGGATCGCCATGCACGGTGTTGGAACACTCGCAGACGATGCAGACCTTGCAGCCGTTATGCTCCAGCTTTGCGAGATGGCCCTGCACCGCCGCGATCTCGTCCTCGACGGAACGGGTCAGAAGCGCGGTCGAATACCAGCCGGACACGAAGGCCAGCCCGTATTCCGCCAGCAGCGCGCGCAGGGCCTCGGGGTCGTCCGGCCAGCGGTGGCCGTTCTCGATCCCGTCGAAGCCGATCAGCCGGCCCGCCTCGTGCAGGATCCGCGCGGTCGGGATGTCCGCGCCGATGCTCTGGTCGTCGTCATTCGCCCAGGCGATGGGATTGGTGCCGAACCGGATCATGGCTGCCTCAGTCGTGGATGCGCTGTTTCGCGCTGTTGGTCTCGTAGCTCTCGCGCGCCCGGTCGAGCCGTTCCGGCCCGCCCGTCTCGGGCACCGCCACATCCCACCAATGCCCGCCCGCGCCGGTGTCCGGCACGGGATCGGTGTCGATGACGATCACGCTGGGGATGTCGCGGCCGCGCGCGGCGGCGATCTTTGCCTCAAGATCGGCGATCGAGACCGCCTTTTGCGCATGCGCGCCCATCGCCGCGGCATGGGCGACAAAGTCGATCTCGGGCTGCGCCGCCACCCGGCTGCTGGCATAGAGGTTGTTGAACTCGGCCCCGCCCACCGCCTGTTGCAGCCGGTTGATGCAGCCGAAGCCGCGATTGTCGGTCAGGACCACGGTGAACGGGATCCGGCGCATCACCGCCGTCGCCAGCTCGGAATTGGCCATCATGTAGCTGCCATCGCCGACGAAGCACACCACCTCCTTGTCCGGCGCGGCCAGCTTGACGCCCATCGCGCCGGCGATCTCGTAGCCCATGCAGGAATAGCCGTATTCCATGTGATAGCCGCCCTGCGCCGCCTGCCACAGGACGTGCAGCGCGCCGGGCATGGTGCCGGCGGCGCACATCGCCACGGTGTCTTCGGTCGCGGTCCGCTGCACCGCGCCGATCACCTGCGCATCGGTCGGCAGGCCGTCCTCGTTCGGTGCGGCAGTGACGCCGCGCACCGTTTCGTGCCACGCCTCGCGCGCCGCCGGGTCATGCGCGTCGAACCGGGTATCGCCCAGCGCCGCGCCGATCCGTTCAAGCGCGGTGCGCGCATCGCCCACAACCGGCATCGCGCCGTGTTTCGCCGCGTCATGGCCGGCAAGGTTGATCGACACCAGCCTCCGCCCCTCGGCCGCGAACAGGGTGCGCGAGCCGGTGGTGAAGTCCTGGAACCGGGTGCCGACGCCGAGGATCAGGTCGGCCCGCGCGGCCAGCGCGTTGCCGCAATCCGATCCGGTGACGCCGGGCGCGCCGAAGTTCAGCGGCGCGTCCCAGCCCAGCGCGCCCTTGCCCGCCTGCGTCTCGACCACGGGGATGTTGTGGCGCGCCGCGAAATCCGCCAGCGCCGCCTCGGCCCCGGAATAGAGCACACCGCCCCCCGCCACGATCAGCGGCCGCGTCGCCGCCCGCAGCGCCGCCGCGACATCGGCGACCTCGCGCGGGTCCGGCTCGGGGCGGCGGATGCGCCATGTGCGCGGCTCGAAGAAGGCGGCGGGATAATCATGCGCCTCGGCCTGGACGTCCTGGCAGAAGGCCAGCGTCACCGGGCCGCAGCGCGCCGGATCGGTCATCACCGACAGTGCGCGCGGCAGGCAGGTCAGCAGGTGCTCGGGCCGGGTGATGCGGTCGAAATAGCTGCTGACCGGGCGGAAGCAGTCATTGGCGCTGACCGTGCCGTCGCCCATATCCTCGATCTGCTGCAGCACCGGGTCGGGGCGCCGGTTCGCGAACACGTCGCCGGGGATCAGCAGCACCGGCAGCCGGTTCACATGCGCCAGCGCCGCGGCCGTCACCATGTTGGTCGCCCCCGGCCCGATCGACGAGGTCACCGCCATCGCGCGCCGCCGGCGCGACGTCTTGGCAAAGGCGATCGCGGCATGGGCCATCGTCTGCTCGTTCTGGCCGCGCCAGGTGGGCAGCGCGTCGCCGATGCCGTGCAGCGCCTCGCCGATGCCAGCGACGTTGCCATGTCCGAAGATCGCCCAGACCCCGTCGATGAAGCGCTCGCCCTCCTCGGTCATCTGAACGCTGAGCCATTTCACCATGGCCTGCGCAGCCGTCAGCCTGATCGTGTCCGTCATGTCGCCGTCTCCTTCCTGCCGGCGCGCGCGCCGTCCCAGATGTCGCACAGCCGCGCATAGCGGTCCGCCATCCGGGCGGCGGCCGCCGCATCGCTCATGTCGCCCTGCATCCACGCCCGCGCCGCGTCGCCGAAGATCGTGCGGCCCACCGCAAAGCCCTTGACCAGCGGCTGGCGCGCGGCCAGCGCAAAGCTGCTGGCCAGCGCGGCCTCGGGCGCGTCGAGGCCCAGCACGACGATGCCGCGGGTGTGGCGGTCGTGCCGCTCGATCGCGGCGACGGTGGCGGCCCAGGCCCCGGCGCTGGCCAGCGGCTCAAGCTTCCACCAGTCGGGATAGATCCCGGCGGCATAGAATTGCCCGATCAGGGTGGCGGTAGTGGCATCGTCCACCGCGCCGACCTTGGACGGGATGATTTCCAGCAGGAATTCCAGCCGGTTGCGCCGCGCGGCATGGAACAGGCGGCGCACCGACGCCTCCTGCGCGGCGCGCATGTCCGCGTCGTCGTCCGGGTGGCAGAAGCACAGCACCTTGACCACGTTCTCGCGCGGCCATTCGACCAGCCCGCCGCAATCGGGGCCAAGCTCGGACTCCATCTCCAGCGGACGCGAGCCGGGCCGCTCGCACGGCCGGCCGATCCACAGCCCGCTGCCCGACGCGCGGTGCAGCGCGGCGCGGCCGATGCGGCCGTCGCACAGGATGCCATACCCCGCTCCGCCCCGTTCGCTGCGCACCTTCAGCGCCGCGTTCAGGCACAGCTGCTTGAACGCCGCGCCCTTGTCCGGGGTGTAGCCCGGCATTTCCTCAAGCTGCGCGCGGTGGTCGAAGGCAAAGACCCGCAAGTCCGGCCAGTCGCCGCCGGGCCTTGTGTGGCGGGTGGTGGCCCAGTGGATCCGCTCAAGCGCCGCGTCGTTGCGCAGATCGGGCTGCACGACGCCGCGCTCCAGGAAGAAATCAAGCTCCTCGGCGCTGGGATAGGCCGGGGTGCAGCCATGGCGAGACACCGCGAAGGCACCGCAGGCATTGGCGTATTTCAGCGCGGTGGACCAGTCGGTATCGGCCGGATCCGCCGCCGCCATCCAGCCCTTGAGCAGCCCGGAAAAGAACCCGTCGCCGGCGCCCAGCACATTGAACACCTCGACCGCGAAGCCCTGCCCCACCGCGCCGCCATCCAGGCTGGACGGGATCGGCCCGGCAAAGGCGGTCGCGCCCTGCGCGCCGCGCTTGCAGACCAGAACGGCCTTCGACACCGCGCGCACCGCGCGCAGGGCCGCCAGCGTATCGGTGCTGCCGCCGGCGATGTGGAATTCTTCCTCGGTGCCGACGATCAGGTCGAACAGGTGCAGCGTCGACTGCAGCTTTTCCGTCACCCGCGCGCTTTCGACGAACCGGCTTTCGCCCGCGCCATGCCCCGCGACCCCCCACAGGTTGGGCCGGTAGTCGATGTCGAGCCCGCAGCGCAGCCCGTGCTTCTTCGCCAGCCGCAGCGCCTTGAGCACCGCCGCCTCGGTGCGCGGATGCGACAGGTGCGTGCCGGTCACCACCACCGCGCGGGCCGAGGCGATGAAATCCTCGTCGATGTCGTCCTCGCACAGCGCCATGTCGGCGCAATCCTCGCGGTAGAAGATCAGCGGAAAGCTGTCCTCGTCGCGGATGCCGAGGATCACCAGCGCGGTCAGCCGGTCCGGGTCGACCCCGACGCCGCGGGTCTCGACGCCTTCGCGCGCCAGCTGTTCAAGGATGAAGCGGCCCATATGCTCGTCGCCGACCCGGCTGATCAGCGCGGTCTTCAGGCCCAGCCGCGCGGCGCCGCAGGCGATGTTGGTGGGCGAGCCGCCGATGTATTTCTCGAACGAGCCCATATCCTCCAGCCGCCCGCCGACCTGCGCGCCGTAAAGATCGACGCCCGCGCGCCCGATGGTGATGACATCCAGTTTTTCGCTCATGTCCCGCTTCCGGCTGCCCAGTTTCGTCCCCGCGGTAATGGGCCATATCGCGCGCATCGTAAAGCGGGGTCGGCGCCGACGGCCGTCCCCCGCCGCCCTGGTTCAGCCGCAGAACGCCACCGGGCGGGGCGGCCCCGATGTCGCAAGGTTTTCCGACCGTCGAAAGGCGTCAGGGATTTTCCGCGGCCGCGCCGCACCATGCGGCCAGCGCATCCACGTCGGGCGGCAGATCCTCGGCCATGCCGCCCGCGAAATCGTCGAACGCGGCGCGGTTGCCGCGCCCCACCCCGACCAGAACCGGGATGCCGCGCTCCAGCGCGCTGCCGATCGCGGCGCAGAAGCCGCGGCCCGATGCTTCCTCGGGGCCGAACTTGTTGAGCAGGAACAGCTCGGCCCCGTCCAGCGATCCGCCCTCGACCGCGGCGACGGCGGCGGCGATGCCGGCCGGGTCCAGCCGGCAGGCGCCCGATCCCGCGCCCAGCGCCTGGGTGATGGCGATCACCGGGCCGCCGGGCAGCACCCGCACCTGCGCGTTGCAATGGTGGTCGTCCGGTGTCGCCGGCTCGGGTGCCTTGACGATCCCGGCAAGCCGCCGGCCCGCCTGTTCCAGCCGCTCGGCGGTCTCGGTGATCAGGCGATCGGTCTCTCCGGGGGCGGTTCCGGTGACGCAGGCGATCCGCATGGCAAAGTCCCTTCCCAAATCCTAGGCGGCGGGCCGGCCGCCGGACCAGTCCACCCCGCGCGCGCCGGTCAGGAAGCCGTCCGACAACCGCACACCCGGTGCCTGTGCCTCCAGTTTCGCCGCCAGCCCCGCGCCGTCAAGCGCGCCGTCGATCCGTGCGCGCCAGGCCCGGCACAGGGCCGCGAAGTCGCCGGTCTGCGGCGACAGGCGCAAAGCCGTCACCCCCGCCTCGACCAGCGCGCCGTATTGATGCGCGGCGCTGGCATGGGTGTGCGACAGGGTCTGCACCCCGTTCATCGCCAGGAACGGCTGGTCGTCCATCGTGCGCACGTCCAGCCCGTCGGGATCGTCCTCGCAGGCGAACTGGCAATTGTCCTTGGTGCGGCCGTGCAGCCGCGCGTGATAGCAGCGCCCCGAGATCGCCAGCGGCACGCGGCCATGGCCCCAGACCTCGATGGCGACGCCCAGGTCGCGCGCGGCGGCGGTCAGCACGCGCACCGAGTCCAGCGTCAGCTCGGGCGGCAGGCAGACCCGGCGCGCGCCGCGCGCGGCCAGCCAGGCCAGCGTGCCCTCGTTGTAGACATTGACCAGCGGGCCGACCCAGAACGGCGCCCCCTCGGGCAGATGCGCCAGCGCGGTCAGGTCGTTCACCTCGACGGCGACGCCCATCTCGGCCAGCTCGGCCGTCATCTTGCGCTCGCGCTTGAGCGTGACCAGCGCCAGCGAGGTCAGCGCCACCTCCTTGCCCGCCGCCAGCAGCGTTTCGATCGCCTCGGGGATGCGCGCCTGGTAGAAGGGCGCCCGTTTCGAGCAGACCAGCTCGCCCAGCACGACGCGGTCCACGGGTTCGGCGGCCAGCGTTTCGTAAAGCTGCGCCCAGGCATCGGCCTTCCAGAAGAACTGGTTCGGGCCCACGGTCAGGTCCATGCCGCTCACCTCCATGTCTTGCGATAGGCGCCGGTCGTGCCCGCCTGCCCCTCGGACAGCCGCGCCAGCATCCCCGCCGGCAGCGGCCGCCCGGCGGCGACGGCATCGACCGCGGCGCGGAAATTGCGCACCACCTGCGCCACGTAGGACGAGGACCGCTGCCGCCCCTCGATCTTGAGCGCGGTGACGCCGGCCTTTTCCAGCTGCGGGATCAGTTGTTCGGCATTCAGGCTGACCGGATCCTCGAACAGGTGGCCGGTCTTTTCGCCGGCGCCGAAGCACCCCTTGCACAGCGTCGGATAGGGCGCAGGTTCGCCCCGCGCGGCGCGGTGGATCGTGTAGCCGCCCAGCCGCGCATCCAGCGTGCCGTTCTCCTCGACATATTCGACATGGCTCGCGGGGGAACAGACGCCGTTCATGTTGGGCGACTTGCCCGTGGCATAGGAGGACAGCGAACAGCGCCCCTCGGCCATGACGCACAGGCCGCCGAACACGAACACCTCGGTCTCGACCTGGGTCTCGGCGTTGATCGCGGCGATTTCCGGCACCGACAGCACGCGCGGCAGCACGACCCGCTTCACGCCGAACGTGTCGGCATAAAGGTTGATCATGTCGGCATTGGCGGCGGCGGCCTGGACCGACAGGTGCCGGCGCAGGCCGGGATGGTGCCGCGCGGCGCGGTCCAGCAGGCCCAGATCGGCGAGGATCACCGCATCGGCGCCCGCCGCCTCGGCATCGGCGATGGCGGCGTGCCAGGTGGCCTCGCCGCCGGCGCGCGGAAAGGTGTTGATCGCCACCAGCACCTTCGCGCCGCGCGCATGGGCAAAGGCGATGCCGTCGCGCATCTCGGCCCGGTCGAAGTTCAGGCCGGGAAAGTTGCGCGCGTTCGTCTCGTCGGCAAAGCCGCAATAGATGGTATGCGCGCCCGCCTTCACCGCGGCCCGGAGCGAGGCGGGCGTGCCCGCCGGGCAGACGATTTCCATCACCATAAGCTCACCATTGCGGCATCTCCGTTCTTTGGGACATCTCGCCGGCGTCGTCGTAGAGGCCATTATCGGGCCGCGACAGGGGCGCGCCGGTGCGCCGTTCGGCCAGGTCGATCAGCCGGCGCAGCGGGCGGGCCAGCGGGCCGGACAGGGTTTCCACCTCGCGCGCGAGGTCCAGTTCGGCATCGTCCACCGCGTTGCGCAGCGCCAGCGCCGCCTCGGTATCGCCCTCGATCACCAGATCGCGCGAAAAGAACAGCGCGTCGCCGTCATAGGCGCCGTGCACCAGCCCGATCAGCGCGGCCAGCGGCCCGGCGATGCGCGCATCCCCCTCGCCCCGCCCGCGCAGTACCGACAGGCGCGGCGCGCCGGCCCGCGGCTCCAGCGCGATGACCACCGGCAGGTCGGTGGGATCGAGGATGAACCGGCGGTCCGCATAGGGCCCCAGCCGCCGGAACAGACCCGGATGGCGCCGCGCGATGCTGCGCGTCAGCGCCGTCATGGACAGCGACAGCGGCGCCAGCGGCAGCACCCGCAGCGGCAGCGTCAGCGGCGCGGGAAAGGTGGCGATGGTGGATGTCGGCGGCGTCAAGGCGGGATCCTTTCGCGGCCGGCACGGGAAGCAGTCCGCCGGCGCTTTCGCCACAGGCTTAGCAGCGGCGATGCGGCCGGAGTTTGACCTCGATCAAACTCCGGGGCGGTCGCGGCTGTTAGACGCAGGATCAGGCCGGCGGCGGAGCAGTCCCATTCGCGATCTCAGACCCTTTCCCACCCTGCGCGATTTCCTGTCGTGGTGCGACGAAACCGGGCAGCTTGCGCGCATCGCCGATCCCGTGCCGCTGCGCCACCGGATGACCGCCGTGCACCGTGCGGCGCTGGAACGCGGCGGGCCGGTGCTGCGATTCGACCGCGCCGAGGGCGATGGCGGGCGCGCGGCGATGCCGGTGATCGCCAACCTGTTCGGCACCACCGCGCGGGTCGCGGCGGGGCTTGGCGTGACGCCGGAGCGTCTGGACGATCTGGGCACGTTCCTGGCCGCCCTGCGCGCGCCGACACCGCCCGACGGGCTGCGCGACGCGCTGGCCCATTGGCCGATGCTGAAGGCGGCGCTGGCCACCCGGCCGAAGATCGGCGGGCGCGCCCCGGTGCAGGACGTCTGCCTTGAGGGCGCCGAGGTTGATCTTGGCGCGATCCCGGTACAGACCCACTGGCCCGGCGATGCCGGCCCGCTGATCACCTGGCCGCTGGTCCTGACCCGGCCCGAGGGCAGCCGCGCCGAAGAGGCCGCGCGCTACAATGCCGGCATCTACCGCGCGCAGGTGCTGGGGCCGGACCGGCTGATCATGCGCTGGCTGCCGCATCGCGGCGGCGCGGCGCATCATCGCGGCTGGGCGGCGCGCGGGGAACGCACTCCTGTGGCGATCGTGCTGGGGGCCGATCCGGCCACGCTTCTGTCGGCCGCGCTGCCGCTGCCCGAAACCGTGTCCGAGCTGACCTTTGCCGGTGCGCTGAACGGGGCGCGGCCCCGGCTGGTTCTTGCGAAGACCGTGCCGATGCTGGTGCCCGCCGAGGCGGAGATCGTGATCGAGGGCTGGGTGTCGCCCACCGAAACCGCGCCCGAGGGCCCGTTCGGCGATCACACCGGCTATTACAACGCGGCCGAGCCGTTCCCGGTGGTCGAGGTCAGCGCGATCACCCACCGGCGCGATCCGCTGTACCTGTCCACCTATACCGGCCGCCCGCCCGATGAGCCGTCGGTCATCGGCGAGGTGTTCAACCGCCTCGCCCTGCCGACGATGCGCGCCCAGATCCCCGAGATCCGCGACGTCTGGCTGCCGCCCGCCGCCTGTTCCTACCGGATCGCGGTGGTGTCGATCGACAAGCGCTATCCCGGCCAGGCGCGGCGTGTGATGATGGCGCTGTGGGGGATGCTGCCGCAGTTCAGCTATACCAAGATGATCGTGGTCGTGGACGATGACATCGACGTGCGCGACTGGGACGACATCGCCTGGGCGCTGTCCACCCGGATGGACCCGGGCCGCGACACGGTGGTGATGGACCGCACGCCGATGGATTACCTGGACTTCGCCTCGCCCGAGCCGGGGCTGGCCGGCAAGATCGGGCTGGACGCGACCACCAAGATCGGCAGCGAAACCACCCGCGCCTGGGGCGAGGTGATGCACACCGACCCGGCCGACGCGTCCTTTGCCGCCGATCTGGTGGCGCGGGTGTTGCCGGGGCTGGAGGGCGGTTGAGGAAGGCCGCCGCGCGAGCGCCTGGCCGGGGGATGGCGCCGCAACGGTGGGGCGGTGCGCTTTATACCGGCCATGTCCGCGCGACATGCGAACGATGCGCGTCGATTGTCAAAGCGCCAGCCCGCCGGGCCGGGCAGGCGCTCGCGCGGCGGGCTTCGCCCTCGATTCCGCGCTTTCCCCGCCCCCGATCTCAGCGTTTGCGGCCCGCCGATGTCACCACGTCATAGGCCACCAGCGCCAGCGTCAGGATCGCCACCGCGATCAGGTCCGGGCTGGGCACCTCGACGATCAGGATGCCGATGAACGCCGCCAGAGAGAGAAACGCGATGATCGCCATCGTCCAGTTCATGCCGACTCCTCCTGCGCCTCGTCCACCCAATCGTACAACCACTGGACGGTCCGCAGCAAGCGCCCGTCGCCGCCGCGCGGGCCAATCAGCTGCACCCCCAGCGGCAGGCCGTCGACTTCGAGGATCGGCACCGAGACCGCCGGCGTGCCGCACAAGGTCCAGAGCCCGTTGAACACCGGATCGCCCGTGCTGTCGCGCGTCGGCGCCGGGCCGGGCGCAGCGGGGCACAGGATCGCGTCGCAGCGCGCGAACACCTCGTCCAGCGCGGTGTTCAGAACGTCCGGCCAGTCCAGCGCGGCGATGTAGTCGGAGGCCAGGATCGCGCCGCCTTCCTTCAAGGCATCCGCCATTCCGTCCGACAGCCCGCCCTTGCGGCCGTAATGCAGGTAATTGCGCGCCATTTCCGCCAGGTTGATGCGGCGGCGGATGCCTTCGGCCTCGTCGAACAGCGGCGGCAGCTCGAAGGTGAACGCCTGCTCGCCCAGTGCCTCTGTCAGCTCGTCCAGCGCGGCGCCGGTGCCGGGCGCCGCGCGGTCCCAGTGGGGCGGGCGCAGCACGGCGAAGACCGGGGGCAGCGGCACGCCGGCCTCGAGCGTGGCAAGCAGCCCCGGCGGCGGCACCGGCATGTCGCCGCGCATATCCGCCAACAGCACATCCGCCAGCAAGGCCGCCTCGCGCGGGGTGCGCGCGAAGACGCCCGGCGTGTCTAGGCTGGGCGACTGGCGCAGCACACCGGCGGTGGAGATGGCGCCGCGCGTCGGCTTGAACCCGACCGTACCGCAGAACGAGGCGGGCCGGATCACCGAGCCGGCGGTCTGGGTGCCCACGGCCAGCGGCGTCATCCCCGCCGCCACCGCCGCGGCGGAGCCCGAGGACGACCCGCCCGGCGTGCGGTCCGCATCATGCGGGTTGCGCGTCTCGGGCGGCGCCATGAAGGCCAGCTCGGTCGTGACGGTCTTGCCGAGGATCAGCGCGCCGGCCGATTTCAGCCGCGCCACCAGCGCCGCATCCTCCAGCGGCACGCGCCCCCTGTCGGCCGCCGCGCCGTTTTCGGTCGGGATGCCGGCGGTGTCGATGATGTCCTTCAGTCCCACCGGCACGCCGTGCAGCGGGCCGACCGGGCGGCCGGTGCCGCGCATCCTGTCCAGCGCCTCGGCCTGGCGGCGCACATGGTCGGCATCGAACCACGCCCAGGCGCGCAGATCCGGCTCCAGCGCCTCGATCCGGGCGATGTGGGTTTCCGCCACCTCGGCGGTCTTCAGCGCGCCGGATGCGATGCGGTCCCGAAGGGTGACCGCGCCCGGCGCGTCAGCGTCAGTTGCCATAAAAAGCCTCGGGCAGGTAGAACACGATCTGCGGGAAGACGTACATCAGGATCATCGCGATGAACACGCAGGCCAGGAACGGCATGCAGCCGGCGAAGATCTGCGTCAGCTTGACCTGCGGCGGCGCGATGCCCTTCAGGTAGTAGGCCGACATCGCCATTGGCGGTGTCAGGAAACTGGTCTGCAGGTTCAGCGCCACCAGCACCCCGAAGAACAGCGGGTCGATATCGAACAGCCCCAGCAGCGGCAGGAAGATCGGCACGAAGATGATGATGATCTCGGACCATTCCAGCGGCCAGCCCAGCAGGAAGATGATCAGCTGCGCCAGCAGCAGGAACATCAGCGGCGTCAGGTTCAGCGACTGGACGAATTCGCTGATCACCTGCTCGCCGCCGAGATACGAGAACACCGACGAGAACGTGTAGGATCCGACGAACAGCCAGCACACCATCGCCGTGGTGCGCACCGTCAGGTAGACCGACTCGCGCATCCTTTGCCAGGTCATCGCGCGGTAGATGAATGCGAGGAAAATCCCGCCCAGCGCCCCGATCGACGCGGCCTCCGTCGGGGTGGCGAGGCCCAGCAGGATCGAGCCCAGCACCGCCAGGATCAGCACCGCCAGCGGCAGGAACGAGGTCGCCATCATCAGCATCAGCTTGCCGGCCGGCACGTCCGGCACATCCTCGCTGGTGGGGCGCGGCGCGACCGAGGGTTGCAGGATCGCGCGGCCGATCACATAGGCCAGGTAAAGCCCGGTCAGCGTCAGGCCCGGCAGCAGCGCGCCGGCATAGAGCTTGACGATCGACACGTTCGACGCGGCGGCATAGACGATCAGCATGATCGAGGGCGGGATCAGGATGCCCAGCGTGCCGCCGGCGCAGATGATCCCCGACGCGAAGCTTTCCGAATACCGCGCCTTCAGCATCGCCGGCAGCGCCAGCAGCCCCATCAGCGTGACCACCGCGCCGACGATGCCGGTGGCCGTGGCGAACAGCGCGCAGGTGATCAGCGCGGCGACGCCCATGCTGCCCGGCATCCGTTTCGAGGCGATGTTCAGGGTGGAAAACAGCCGGTCGACGATGTTCGCGCGCTCCACGATGTAGCCCATGAACAGGAACAGCGGCACCGCCGTCAGCACCTCGTTCGCCATGACCGTGTAGGTCTGGTTCACGAACAGATCGAATATCCGGTTGTTGAACAGACCCTCCCACCAGAGCCGGGTCTGTTCCCACCACGAGGCGACATCGAAATCCAGCCGGTCATAGGACCGCCACATCCGGCGCTCGTCGAAATAGGCGTAATAGCCGAACCCGATGCCCATCGCCATCAGCGTGAAGGCGATCGGGAACCCGAGGAACACGAACACGATGAACAGCCCCAGCATCGTCAGGGCGACCTGGGGGTCGGTCATGGATGGGCGTCCTTTTCGGCTTCGTTGGCCTGCTGTATCAGCAGATCCTCGGTTTCGAACACGTCCTCCTCGGCTTCCAGCCATACGCCCGTGCGGATGCAGTGGATGCAGCGGAACACCTCGGCGATGCCCTGGATGAACAGCAGGATGCCGGCCACGACGATCGCCGTCTTGAACTGGTAGATCGGCACGCCCGCCGGGCTGTTCACCGACACTTCACCGTAGGACCAGGACCGCGAGGCGTATTTCCACCCCGCCAGGATCAGCGCCAGCACGCCCGGAAAGAAGAACAGGAAATACAGCACCAGGTCGACCCGCGCCTGCCACCGGTTTGACCAGAGCCGGTAGATGAAATCGCCCCGCACATGGCCGCGGCGCGACAGGGTATAGGCCCCGCCCATCATGAACAGCGTGCCGTACATGATGAACGACACGTCCAGCGCCCAGGCGGTCGGGCTGTTGAGCACGTAGCGCACGAAGACCTCATACCCGGTGCCGACCGACATGAAGACGATCAGCCAGGCAAAGGTCTTTCCGAACCACGCGGACAGGTTGTCGGCGAAGCGGATGAAACGAAGCAAGAAGCGGTCCCCTCAGATGCGTGGCCCCCGCCCTGCGGGGCGGGGGCCGGGCCGGTCAGAGATTGAGCCGACCGGGGAAGTAATGCTCGTAGGCGAGCGTGTAGTCGGGCGAGTTCATCAGCTCGTAATACACGACCTCCTCGACCCAGGCGCGCTGGCTGTCGAGGGTCTTCTTCATGAACGGATCGGCCTCGAGTTCGGGGATGATCTCGTCCCATGCCTTGAGCTGCGCCGCCAGGATTTCCTGCGAGGTGCGCTGCACGTCCACGCCGGCCTCTTCCTGAAGCCATTTCAGGTCGGCCGAGTAGCGCCGCGCCGCCTTGGCGGTGTTCGCGGTCGAGACCGCTTCCACGCCGTGGATCAGGATCGCCTTGAGGTCCGGCTCCAGGTCTTCCATCAGGAGGCCGTTGAACAGGAACTCGAAGCTTTCGGACGCCTGGTGATACGACGACAGGATGTAGTTCTTGGCCACGTCCTGCGCACCGAAGTCGCGGTCCGAGGACGGGTTGTTGAACTCGAACGCGTCGATCACGCCGCGCTCCATCGCGGGCACGATCTCGCCGCCCGGAAGCTGTGCGACGGACATGCCGAGCTTGGTCATCAGCTCGGCCGCCAGGCCCACCGTGCGGTACTTGAAGCCCTGCAGGTCCGACACCTTGGTCACCGGATTCTTGAACCAGCCGAACGGCTGCGCCGGCATCGGGAAGGCCATGTAGCCATCGACGTCGAGGCCCATGATGTCGCGCGTCAGCTCGTCATAAAGCGCCTTGCCGCCGCCTTCGTAGAACCAGTTCATCATCGTCGTGGCCGAGCCGCCGAAGACCGGGCCGGTGCCGAACAGCGACGCCGCCTTGTTCTTGCCGTACCAGTAGACCGGCACGTCGTGGCCGATATCCAGCAGGCCGTCATTCACCGCGTCGAGCACCTGGAACGCCGCGACCACCGCGCCCGCGGGCAGCAGGTCGATCTTGATACGTCCGCCCGACATCGCCTCGACCCGGTCGACGTAATCCTTGGCCATTTCCTGCCACACGTTGGATGCGGGCCAGGCCGACTGCATCTTGAGCACCATCGGCGCCTGCGCCAGGACCGCCGGCGCGGCCAGCGTCGTGGCGCCCAGCGCCCCGCCGCCCATCAGCGCGGATTTCTTCAGAAAGGACCGCCGTCCCATCACCTTCGATTTCGTCACATCAACCTCCCTTTGAAGTGCAAGTGGCGCGCCGGTCGAACGGCCGCACCTGCGCCGTGCGCGAGACTTGCGTTTCGCGCATGCGCGACATGTCTAACATGCAAGGGCCATCTGGCAAGAGCGAACCCGCCCCCGGCCCCGAATTGACACAGGATGTCAGATGACGGACAAAGCCAACTTTTGTGACAGCCCGCTGACCCGGACAGCATGCAGGATCAGGCTAGGCAGCCTTTCGTGCCGGGTGCAGCGAAGGCGCGGAAAGAGTCCATTTTGGCGGATTTCTGCGGTGCAGCGAAAATTCTCGTTTAGAAAACAAAAAATGATGCGCAGAGAACTTGGCTCGAATGTTGACTTTGAGCGATTGCGTTAAACGGGCAACTGAAGGTATTCAGCAAAGTCTTCTGTAAACTCAAAGCGATCAGTATTGTTGTGAGTTGTTTCAATGATCGCACCATAATTTTCCATCAATTTCAGCATTGACTTCAGCTTGTCATGGTCCTCGAAATAATAAGAAAAAATAGGATTCTTTGGGTCGCTATTGTAGGACCAGTTTTTCGACAGAATTACAAACTCTCGGATAAACGGCTCACTGCCAATATCGTTTCGCATTTCCGCTACAAGTTTCGGAATCTTTTTTTCAAGTCTTTGAAAGCTTCTGGAGACTGCAATTGCAAAGCCGCGAATGCCCAGATACGCCCGCATCTCTGCTAGGGTTTTCCACTCTCTAAGTTGATCAATGGAATGACTGGTGACATCCACGTCCACTAGCCTGCTACAGGTCTGACAGAGCCAAATACCATTTTCGGCAGCGGCTCGTTCCTCGGAGGTTAAAGTAGGATCATACCTCGGCCCGCCTTCAGCAGCGGCAGTAATGTGCGCGGCAACACCAATGCTAGCGCTATCATCTGCGCCATCCGGTCCAATGGTCGGACGCAAACAGGTCTGATTTGAACAACGGTATCCTGCACGTTGCGCAATTGTTCTTATTACGAGCGCTCTGAAATCATCACGATTTGCCATATGTAAAGCAATACAACATCAGATGTTTTGTGAGAAGCGTTTGTTGTCCGCGTCGGTGGAAAGGTCCGCTCCGTCCGCTCTCCGGTCCTTCGCGCGTCCTTCGTCGTAGGTCCGGTCTGGGTCAGAAATGCTTGTCAGTTGGGTCGGTTTTGCTTGGCATAGCCTGCCGACAGGATTCCGACAACCGAACGCGACGAGTCGCTCTTGCGCGGCATTCGATACGGGAACCGGCGCGGACGGGCGCGGCGGCGGCGGAGGTGGCGGCGGCCGTGCCGCGCCGGCAGAGGATTGATCGTGGACGTATCGGCCGGGAAAGGGGCGCCGCCGGCCGGGCGGCGGTGGCGGGGGCCGCACCGCAGCGGCGATGCGGCCCCTGCCCCGTCACGCGGCGCTGTCGATCTCCAGGTCGAGGAACGGCGCGTATTGCTGCGCGCCGAAGATGTCGCCGTCGCCGGGGCTGCCGCTGGGCCGCTCGCGCAGGATCGTGAACTTGATCGCGTAGGCCGGATCGTATTCCACGAAATCGGTCACCCGATCGGGGTCGATCCGCAGGATCGCGGCCACGCTGTCCCGGCTGAGCGCGCCCGAGCGTTTCACCAACTCGTAGGCGTCCGATTCGCGGAAGATCACGTCGAAGGTGATCTTGTCGGTTCCGGCATTCTTGGAACGGATCGTCTTGGCGAGGTCCGACAGTTTCCTAACGGGCATGGGCGGTCTCCGGGGTCTTGGCGCCGATCTCGGCGGTGTGGGTCGGGAACAGGTCCAGCGGTGCATCGACCGCCATGGTGTGGTTGACCGTCCAGGTATGGGCCGGGCTGGCCTGCATCACCTCGTCGAACACGAAGGACACGCCCCCCGCCGTGCCCTTCACGTCGGGCAGGCGCGCATAGAAAAGCTGCCGCGTGCCGGTCATCGCCACCTCCTCGGCCATCTCGACGGTGGGGGCGACGCCCTGCACCATGACCAGCAATTCATGGCCCGGCGTGTCGCGCAGCGGCTCCATCGCGCCCATGATCCCGTCGCGGCCGAAGACGTTGTAATGCAGCTCCCATCCGTCGGGGCCGAAGCGTTCGCGCACCTGCTCGCGCGCCCACTCGATCACCGCATCGACATTGGCGATGGTATAGGGATCGCGGATCCCGGCCATGCCGACGAACCGCTCGCCCAGCTTGCCCGATCCTTCCAGCTTGACCCGAAGCTGTTCGGCGGGGATGAATTTCATGCCCGTCACGCGGGTGGTCTTTTCCGACACCTGTTCATAATGGCAATCGGTCATGTCCAGCAGCCCGCCGGCCACGTATTCGTGGAACGGGTCGGCCCGCTCGTACATCGCGTGCCCGGCGACCGAGGCGACGGTGCAGCGCTGGCCGGGATGCATCGCCGTCACCTCGACCCAGTCATGGGTGATCTCGCCCAGCACGGTTTCCTTGGCGCCGTAGGGTTCGGCGCAGAACGACGCGCATTCCAGCACCTTGCCCAGGTAGTAGGCCTGCGCCTCGGGGAAGCCGTGATGCAGCGCGCAGGCGGCAAAGATCGCGCTGTCCGAAGACCGCCCGCCGATGATCACGTCGCAGCCCTGCTCGAGCAGCGCGCGGAACGGATGCACGCCGGCCATCGCGACGACGCGGGTGGTCCGGTCAAGGTCTTCCTCGGTCAGCGGCGCGCGGGCGTCCAGACCCTCGACAGTGCGGCCGGCGCGGATGTTGGCGCGCACCACCTCGTTGTCGACCTCGGAATAGAACCAGCCGATGCGGAACGGGGCCAGCCCGTGCTCGGCCGCGATCTCGCGGATCATCTCGACATACATGTCGACGCGCGAATCGGATCCGGTATCGCCGGCCGAGCCGATCAGCATCGGCACGCCGATCTCGCGCGCGGCCAGCAGCATTTCCTCCAGGTCGTGGCGCTGCCACGCCTTGGGACTGGCGCAGGTGTCGCTGCCCAGCGGCACCGGCCCGATATCGTCGCTGCCCGAATCGGCGGCGATGTAGTCGGGCCGCTCCGCCACGCCGAGGCGAAAGCTCTCGCGCTTGAGCGGGGCGAACCCGAGATGCCCGTTGGGGCAGATGATCCTGAGCGACTTCATTTTGGTCTCCAGCTTGGCTTTGCACCTTGCCATGCAGGAAGCGTGCCAAGCCCCGAGAAAGACGCAAGGTCATGGGATGTAACGGGTTTCCCGGCGGGTGGGGGGCGGCCGCGTGAAGGCCACGCAGCGTGATGCGGATTTCACGCGCTCCGCATTCCCAGCTTGGTCATCTGGTGGCGCAGCGCGTGGCGGCTGATCCCGAGGCTGGCGGCGGCGTCCTGAAGGTTGTCGCCGGACGCGGCCAGGGCCTGCTCGATCAGGCGGCGCTGAAACGCGGCGGTCGCCTCGTGGAAGCCCTCTTTCGCAAGCGGGTCTTCAAGCGCGTCGGAGGCGGGGGCGGGCACGGTGCGCGCGCCGGCCCGGACGGTGCGCAGGATGCGGTCGGGCATGTGGCGCGGCAGCACCTCGTCGCCGTCCTCGAGGATGAAAATCCGCTCCAGCAGGTTCTCCAGCTCGCGCACGTTGCCCGGCCAGGGGTATTTCAGCAGGATGTCCTGCGCGTCGGGATGGATGCCGCGGATCCGCCGGTCATAGGCGGTGTTGAACCGGGTGATGAAGTGGTCCGCCAGCAGCAGGATGTCGCCGCCGCGCTCGCGCAGGGGCGGGATGTTCAGGGCCACGACCTGCAAGCGGTAATACAGATCCTCGCGGAAATTGCCGTCGCGCACCTCGGTCAGCAGCACCTTGTTGGTCGCCGCGATGAACCGCACGTCGACGCGCGTGGGGCGCACCGCGCCGACCCGGCGGAATTGCAGCGAATCGAGCAGGCTGAGCAGTTTCGCCTGAAGCGTCAGGTCCATCTCGCGGATCTCGTCAAGAAAGATCGTGCCGCCATTGGCCGCCTCGATCAGGCCCAGCTTGCGCTCCACCGCGCCGGTGAAGGCGCCCTTTTCATGGCCGAACAGTTCCGATTCCATCAAGGTCGCCGGGATCGCGGCACAGTTGATGTCCGCGAATTCCTTTTTCGCGCGCCGCGACCGGTCGTGGATCGTGCGCGCCACCAGCCCCTTGCCGGTGCCCGTCTCGCCGTAAAGAAGGATCGTGCGCGCCGGGCTGCGCGCCACCCGGTCGATCATCGTGCGCAAGGTGCGCACGGTCTCATGCTCGCCGATGAGGTCCTGGGAATAATCTGCCATCGCGGGTTCCATGGCGCGTCCCGGCGTCAGATGTCCAGTGTCAGACGATGCCACGCCCCGGAACACGGCGTGTCGAGGCAAGCATAGAGCACCCGGTCGCGGCAGCAATAGACAGTGGAGGACAGCGTGTGCGCGCTGCCCGCCTCGCGGTGCTGGCACAGCGGCGCGGCCCCGTCATGGCGCCCCATCAGCCGTGCCGCGGCGGCCGCGTCCCAGGCCGTGCCGGGCAGCGCCGCGTCCAGCACTTCGCGCCGGCCCGCCGAATTGCCGTCGATCCGGCTGGCATCGTCGCGCAGCGTGTCGGGCGCCAGCGCGGTGGTGGTGAAGTGGTTGGTGCGCGCGACCAGCGGCGCCTGTTCGACCGACACCGCGTTCGCGCCCAGCTCCACCGCCGCCACCGCGCCGGACGCATCGCCCAGCACCAGCGTGCCGCCGCCGGCATGGGGCACGGCACGGATCAGCGCCAGCGCGCCGGCCACGTCACCGGCCCGCGACAGAAGCTCGGTCATCAGGAAATAGCGCAGCCATCCGGTGCCATGGGTGCGCACGCCAACCTGCATGTCCACCACCGCCAGCCCGGCCGCGTTCATCCCGCTGGAATAGGCGCCGGGCGCGCCGAGGCTGCCAAGGCACAGCAGCGCGCCATGCTGCAAATCCGGCCCCTCGTGGCGGAAAATCCGCTGGATCGCGGCGTGCTTGCCGGAAAAGTCGCGGTTCTTGACCACCAGCGGCCCGTCCGGCCCGTCCGAGACGGCCCAGGCGCTGCACCCGTCCTCATCCGTTCGCGCGGTGCGCGCCAGATCCGACAGCGTGCCGAGATAAAGATGCGCGAACACGTCCGCTTCGGGCAGATCGAAGCCGTCGGCGATGCCCGCCACCTCGGCCAGGGCGTTCGGGCAATGACGCTCTGCAAAGCGGCGCTGATCGTCCAGGTAGCCGTCCGCCGCGCCGCCGAAGGCGCCGGCCTGCCGCGCCGCGTCCAGCCGCTGCGCCAGCGCGGCGCGCACCTCGGCTGCCGGGGCGCCGTCCGCCTGCGCCCTGCCCCGCTCGAACGGGGTGCCGGCAAGGGTTTGCGGGGTGAAGGGGGCTGCGTCCGGGGCGGTCATGCCGGTTCCTCCTCTTCCAGCAGCGACAGGTTCTCGTGCAGGCGGTGGCAGGCGGCGGTATGGCCCGGCCCGACCGTTTCGACCTTCGGCGCCTCGCGCCGGCAGATGTCGATCGCCAGCGGACAGCGGGTGTGGAACCGGCAGCCCGGCGGCGGCGCGATCGGCGAGGGCAGGTCGCCCGACAGCCGCACCCGGTTGCGATGGCCGGGACGGTCCACCTCGGGGACGGCGGACATCAGGCTTTGCGTATAGGGATGGCGCGGGTTCGACAGCACCGCCTCGGCGCTGCCCAGTTCCACGATCTCGCCCAGATACATCACCGCCACCCGGTCGCTGAGATAGCCGATCACCGAGATGTCGTGCGAGATGAACAGGTAGGTCAGGCCCATTTCCTGCTTCAGCTCGGTCAGAAGCTGGATGATCTGCGCCTGGATCGACACGTCTAGCGCCGAGACCGGCTCGTCGCAGACGATGAATTCGGGGTGGCTGACCAGCGCCCGCGCGATGCCGATCCTTTGGCGTTGCCCGCCCGAGAACTGGTGCGGATAGCGGTCGAGATGCGCCGATTTCAGGCCCACCTTTTCCACGATGGCGGCGGTCTTGGCGCGCAAGTCCTCGCGGCCGGAGGCCAGCCCGTGCAGCCGCAGCGGCAGGCCCACGATCTCCTCGACCGTGCGGCGCGGGTTGAGCGAGGCATAGGGATCCTGAAAGATGATCTGCATCCGCCGGCGCATCGCCTTCATCTGGTCATCGGAAAGCGCGGTCACGTCGGCCCCGTCGAAGATCACCCGCCCCGCCGTCGGCTCGTGCAGGCGCAGGATGGTGCGGCCGAGGGTGGACTTGCCGCAGCCGCTTTCGCCGATCAGGCCCATGATTTCGCCGCGGCGGATGGAAAAGCTGACCTCCTTGACCGCCTGCACCCTGATCTCGGCCCGCCCGGTCAGGCGGTCGGCCAGACGGCGGCCGGAAGAGTAGGTCTTCGACAGGCCCTCGACCGACAGCAGCGGCGCGTCCGTGTCCCTTGCGGCGGCGTTTCCGGTATCGCTCATGCCTCTTCCTCCGTTCCGACCCGGATGCAGCGCGCGGTGCGGCCCGGCCCCACCTTGCGCATCGGGATCGTCTTCAGGCAGTCCGGCCCCCGCTCGCGGCAGCGCGAGTAGAACCGGCATTGCGCCGGCAGATCGATCAGCTCGGGCACCTGCCCCTCGATCGGCTCGATCCGCTGGCCGCGCAGCGACAGCCGCGGCAGCGATCCCAGCAGGCCCTTGGTATAGGGATGCTGCGGGTCGCCGATCACCTCGGCAGTTGCGCCCTGCTCGACCACCTGGCCGGCATACATCACCATCACGCGGTCGCAATGCTCGGCCACCACGCCCAGATCGTGGGTGATCAGCACCACGCTCATGCCCAACTCGGCGCGGATGTCGCTGATCAGCTCCAGCACCTGCGCCTGGATCGTCACGTCAAGCGCCGTCGTCGGCTCGTCCGCGATCAGGAGCTTGGGCCGCGAGGCAAGCGCGATGGCGATCATGATCCGCTGGCGCATCCCGCCGGAAAACTCGTGCGGGTACTGGCCCAGCCGCGCCTCCGGCGACGGGATGCCGACGAGGCCCAGCATTTCCACCGACCGCGCGCGAATGGCGCGGGCGCGGGCGCGGCGCCCGGCGGGCAGATCGGCATCATGGGCGATCATCACCTCGGCCAGCTGCTCGCCCACGGTCAGCGCCGGGTTCAGCGCGGTCAGCGCGTCCTGCATGGTCATGGCGATGTCGCGGCCGCGCACGGCGCGCATCTGCCGCGTGCTCAGCGATCGCAGGTCGCGCCCCTCGAACAGGATGCGGCCCGCGTCGATCCGGCCCGGCGGGCGAACCAGCCCCATCACCGAGTTGAAGGTCACGCTCTTGCCCGACCCGGATTCGCCCACCACGCCCAGGCATTCGCCGCGCCGCACCGCCACGTCCACGCCGTCGACGGCGCAGACCGTGCCGGCCCGCGTGTCGAACACGGTACGCAGCCCGTCCACCTGCAAAAGCGGCGTTTCGTCATGCACGTTCATTCGTGGAACCTCGGATCGAAGGCGTCGCGCAGGCCCTGGCTGGCCACGTTGATCGCCAGCACCAGCAGCAGGATCGCCACGCCCGGAAATGTGCTGACCCACCACGCCTGAAGGATGAAGGCGCGCCCGTCCGACACCATCGCCCCCCAGGAGGCGGTCGGCGGCTGCACGCCCAGGCCAAGGAAGGACAGGCTTGCCTCGAGGATGATGACATGCGCCATGCGGATCGTGGACACGACGATGACCGGCGACAGGATGTTGGGCAGGATCTCGCGCAGCATGATGTGCCGGCCCGACGCGCCCAGCGCGCGCGCCGCCTCGACATATTCCAGCTCGCGGGTGACCAGCGTCTCGCCGCGCACCACGCGGCAGGGGATCACCCATTCCTTGTAGACCAGCGCGAGGATGATGTTGAACAGCCCCGGCCCCATCATCGCCATCAGCCCGATGGCGAAGATCAGGTAGGGGAAGCCCAGCAGGATGTCGACGATCCGCGAGATCACGGTATCGACCCAGCCGCGCAGATAGCCCGCGGCCAGCCCGGCGACGATGCCCACCGTGGTCGCCACCAGCACCACCGCGGCGCCGATGAAGATCGAGATGCGCGCGCCGTAGATGATCCGCGACAGGATGTCCCGGCCCAGCGCGTCACAGCCCAGCAGGTAGCTCCATTCGCCGCCGGGCATCCAGCCGGGCGGTTGCAGGCGGCGGAACAGGTCGGTCTCGGCCGGATCGTGCGGCGCCACCAGCGGGGCAAAGATCGCAAGGAAGACGAAGATCACGACCACGACCGCGCTGCCCAGCGCCAGCCGGTTCTCGGCGAAGCTGCGCATGTTGCGCCGAAAGATCGTGTCGCCCGCCGCGCCCGCGCCGGACGCCGCCTCGGTATCGGTCATCGAGGTCACAGCTTCACCCGCGGGTTGAGGACGGTATAGAGGATGTCGGCAAGGAAATTCAGCATCACATAGGTCACCGCGTAGAACAGCACCGCCGCCTGGACGAGCGGGTAGTTGCGCACGAAGATGCTCTCGACCACCAGCCGGCCCAGGCCCGGCCAGCCGAACACGGTTTCCACGATCATGTTGCCGCCCAGCAGCGATCCGGTCTCGATCGCGGCGACCGACACGGTCGGGATCAGCGCGTTCTTCAGCGCGTGGCGAAACAGCACGCGGCGGCGCGGCAGGCCCTTGGCCTCGGCGAAGGTGACGTAGTCCTGGCGCATCACTTCCAGCATCGAGGTGCGGGTGACGCGCATCAGGATCGCCGTCATCGGCAAGCCCAGCGTGATCGCCGGCATGATGATGTGCGACAGCGCGTCGAGGAAGGCATCGGGACGGCCGCGCAAGAGCGTGTCGATCAGCAGGAAATGGGTGATCGGGTCGATTTCGCTGGAATAGCCGATGCGGCCCGAGACCGGCAGGATCTGCAGGTGCACCGCGAACAGCATGATCAGCAGGATGCCGAACCAGAAGCCCGGCAGCGACACCCCCAGAAGCGAGCCGACCGTCGCCAGCCGGTCGAGGATCGAGTTGCGCCGGATCGCGGCCAGCACCCCCAGCGGGATCGCCGTGGCCAGCGCGATCAGCAGCGCCACGAGGCTCAGCTCGATGGTGGCGGGAAGGCGTTCGGCGATCACGTCGATCACCGGACGGCGGTGATAGAAGCTTTCGCCGAAATCGCCCTGCACCGCGTTGCCGATGAACACGAAGAAGCGTTCGTGCACCGGCCGGTCAAGCCCCAGATCGCGGCGCATCTGCGCCTCCTGTTCGGGGGTCACGACCTGATCCCCGATCATGATTTCCACCGGGTCGCCCGGCGTCAGCGTGATCATCACGAAGACGATCACGCTGACCCCCAGCAGGACCGGGACAAGTTGCAGCAGACGCTCTACCAGGCGTGCCATGGACATGCGGTGCTCTCCTCCCGGTCCGGGTCTGTCAGTCGAGACAGGCGTCGTGCAGGTTGATGCGGCTGTCGGGGCTGGGGCTCCAGCCGCTCAGACGCCTGGACACGCCGTAGATGTCCTGCGGCACCCACAGGTAGATGTAGGGCAGGTCCGCATTGGCGATCGCCTCGGCTTCCTGGTACATCCCGGCGCGCTTCTCGCGGTCGACCTCGGTCGAGGCCGCGTCAAGCAGGCTGTCGACCTCGGGGTTGGCATAGCCCGCGGAGTTGCCGCGCGCGTCGGTCACATGCGTCGGCACGAAGATGCCCTGCGGATCGAGCGAGCCGTTGCCCCACGAGGTGAAGTACATGTCGCCCGACTTTTCGCCGCCCTCGGTGCGCCACTTCTCGGTCAGAAGCGCCGCTTCGCCGACCGCGACCTTGGTGGTGATGCCCGCGCGGGTCATCAGCGAGGCGACGGCCTCGGCGGTGTCCTTGTAGGCGCCGGTCGTGTCCATCGTGATCTCGATCCCGTCGGGATAGCCGGCCTCGGCCAGCAATGCCCTGCTCTTCTCGGGGTCGTATTCGTAGGCCGGCAGGTCGGTGTTCTTGCCGAAGGCGTCGGGGCTGAGAATGCCCGAGATCGCCGCGGCGTTGCCGCCCAGGATCTTGTCGATGATCAGATCCTTGTCGATGGCATGGGCCACCGCCTGGCGCACCTTGGGATCGTCGAACACGTCGCCTTCGAGATTCATGGCGATGAAGAAGCTGCGGGTGCCGTTGACGGTCATCACCGTGGCGGTATCGCTCGCCTCGACCTGCTCGACCGCGAAGGCGGGCAGCTCGTTGATGATGTGCACATCGCCCGCCAGCAGCGCGGCCACGCGCGAGGCGGATTCGGGGATCACCTTGAAGATCACCCGCTCGACACAGGCCGGGCCCACAGGCTCGATCCCCGCCGCGCCGCCGTAATAGTCGTCGAACCGCTCCATGATGATGGAATCGCCCTTGCGCCAGTCCACCAGCTTGAACGGGCCGGCGCCGTTGACCTGGGTGGCCATGCCTTCGGTGCCGACGCTTTCGACGAAGCTCTTCGAGACAACCTCGTTGAAGGGCAGCATCGCGGGCAGCAGCGGCCACGGCTCTGACAGGGTGACGCGGACGGTGTTTCCGTCCACCACCTCGACACCCGAAACCGGGCCCAGAAGACTTTGGCGGGGGCTGGTCTGGTCGTTGCCCAGCGCGCCCTCGCGGGTCAGCCGGTCGAGGGTGAAGCGGACATCCTCGGCGGTCAGCGCGCTGCCGTCGTGGAAGGTGATGCCGTCCTTGATCCTGAAGTCGTACACGGTCGGCGAGACCTGGTTATAGGACTCGGCGATTTCCGGCAGGATGTTCATCGACGAATCCCGCGTCAGGATCCCGTCATACATGTTGCGGATGATCGTCTCGGTCTCGCGGTTGCGGTGGTTGCCGGGATCGAGCGTGTTCGCATCCTGCGTGAACCCGACGACGAGTTCCTGCGCAATGGCGGCCGGGGGTGTCGCCCCGACAGCCAGCAGCGCGGCGGAAAGCAAGAGTGACGTGCGTTTCATGTTTCGGATTCTCCCATCGTTGGACATCTGTTTGTCGTTGTCGCAGCAGGCGCGTGACGCCTGATGCGGGGATACATGCAAGGGGTGTGCCAAACTGCGGGCGGGGCCGCATTGACCGCGATCAATCGTTACAAATCAAGGCGTAACGCAGGGCCGCGCGCGGTTTCAGCACTTTCTCCGCGCGGCTGGCGCGCGAAACGCACGCATCGGCGTGAAACCCGCCCGCCCCGGTACACGCATCATGGCGCGGCCCCGTCCCGCCGCCGCACGGAAGAGCCGGGAATGCCCATCCGGGCGCGGTACTTGGCGACGGTGCGCCGCCGGATCGTCACCTCCCCGTCGCGCAGACGCGCGGCGATCGCCTCGTCGCTCAGCGGCGCGGCGGCGGGTTCCTCGCGGATCATCGCGGCGATGCGCGCCTGCACCTGCGGAACCGACACCGCGCCGCCATCCTCGGCGCCCGGCAGCCCGCGGCAGAACAGCGCGCGCAGCTCGATCACCCCGCGCGGCGTTTCGGCAAGCATGCCGGTGACGATCCGGCTGACGGTGCTTTCGTGCAGGTCCAGCGCATCGGCCACGTCCTTGCGCGTCACCGGCGCCGGATGCGCCGCCTGCCGCGACAGGTAGCCGGCCTGCCGCCGCACGAGATCCGAGGCGACCGCCAGCGTGTTCGCGTTGCGCAGCTCGATCGCCTGCTTGAGGCCGCGCGCGCTGGCCAGCGCCTCGGCCACGAAGGCCTCGCGGCCGTCGCGCGCGGTCAGCAGATCCTCGCGCAGGTCCACGCCCGGCAGGGTCGAGGCGTTGAATTCCACATGCCACGCGTCGCCGTCGCGGGTGACGAACAGGTCCGGCGGGCGCAGCGGCGCGTCGTCCTGGGCGTACCGCGCCCCCGGTTTCGGATCGAAGCCGCGCAGCAGGGCCAGCCGCGCATCGACCGCATCCGCATCGGCGCCGCACACCTCCGCCAGCGCCGCGCGGTCGCCCGACGCCACCAGGTCGAGCCGCCCGAGGATCGCGCGCATCGCCGGGTCCAAGACGCCCGCCTCGCGCGCCTGAAGCGCCAGGCATTCGGCCAGCGACCGGGCGAACAGGCCCGCCGGCTCCAGCCCCTGAAGGATGTGCAGCACGGCCTCCGCCTCGGGCTCGGGCACGCCGCAATCGGCGGCGATATCGGCGACATCGCGGCCCAGCCAGCCATAGGGTTCCAGCGCATCGAGGAACACGGCGGCGATGCGCGCCTGCGCCGGATCGCGGAAGGTCAGGCCGATCTGCCGGGCCACATGCTGCGCCAGACCGCCCTGCGGCGCGGCCAGCCGATCCGCCCCGTCCGTGCCGCCGCCGCCGCCGGATGCCCCTGCCCCCTGCGGGGCGCGCACCCGCAAGGCCGGGTTCTTCGCCGCCTCGCGCGCCAGAAGGGCGTGCAGTTCCGCGTTGTTGAGCTGCAAAAGCCCGATGGCCTGCCGCAACTGCGCCGTCATCGCAAGGTTGCGCGTCTGCCTGATGCCAAGTGCCGGCCCGATATTCATGCGTTCATCCCCCGGCCAAGGCTTGGCCGGGACGAGCGGCATGTCAAGCGCGGTGCGGACCCCTGCCCCGACATGCCGCGCCTCGCGTGGCGTCAGGGCGCGGTCAGCCCCCGTCCTCGATCCTGGTCCGGGCCGCACCGAGGCCGGAGCAGGCTTGCCGGACACGGGGAACCGCCTCGGCGATGTCGCCCGCGGCGCCGAGAACGGGCTGTGCCGCGCCTTGTCCTGTCAGAAGGTGAAATCGTCGATCAGCTCGGTCGGCTTGGCGAGGCGCGACAGGTCGGTGTCGTCGGCGATCTCGACATGGCTGCCCCGGACGGTGACGCCGTAAGGTTGCAGCGCCTTGATCGCGCGGCTCAGGTTTTCCGGCGTCATGCCCAGATACGAGGCCAGGCGGCGCTTTTCGATCGGCAGGTCGAACCCGGCATCGCCGGCATTGCGGTATTGCCGGATCAGGTAGTTCGCCAGCCGTTCGGTCCCGGTCCGCAGCTTGAGCGTCTTGGTGTTCTTGACCACCGAGCGATAGCATTGCGCCAGCTCGCGCACGATCGACCGCGAGAATGCCGGATCGGAATCGAAAATCTCCCGCACATCGACCGAGGGCAGCAGCATGATGCGCGATTTCTGCAAGGTGCGGGCCGACATCAGGTAGGGCGCATCGCGCGCGGTGGCCGCCAGGATGAAGGTCGAGACCGGCCGCACGATGGCCATCGAGGTTTCCCGCCCGTTCCACGTCGCGTATAGCTCCGCCCCGCCGTCAAGCAGGACGTGCAGGAAATCGCTGGGGTCGCCCTCTGCGATGAGGTCGATGCCGGGCGGGAAATTCTGGACATAGGCACGCCGCATCAGGCTGTCGAAATGGACATCCTGCATGTCGGCGAAAAGCTCCAGCTTGCGAAGCTCGCACGATTCGTCTGCCCTGGCCCGAAGCGGCATGGCCCCTCTCTTTGCTGCGCGCAACCGACCAGCGAAATTGACAAATGTCAAGCGGCCGCACGGCGGATGTCGCGGCGGCACATGACGTCCTCAAAGCCGGCGCCAGACACTTGTTCCCGGCGGCCTTGTTTCGCTGTGAAAGCCGCGATTCTTGACATGGATCAAGATGGCGCGCCGCCCCGTCGGGCATGCCCGCTGGCGACTTCGCCGGCCATGCGCCGGAACAAGCGAGCGGAGAGGGACAGATGGAACTGCAAAACAAGGCCACCGCGCTGTGGTCAAACTTCTTTAACGTAAGAATGGTCCAGATCAGGACGTTCCACATGACGTGGTTCGCCTTTTTCGCGTGCTTTTTTGCGTGGTTCGGCATCGCGCCGCTGATGAGCGTGGTGCGCGACGAGCTGCAGCTGACCAAGGACCAGATCGGCTGGGCGATCATCGGCTCGGTATCGATGACCATCTTCGCGCGGCTGTTCATCGGCTGGCTGTGCGACCGGATCGGGCCGCGGAAGACCTATACCTGGCTGCTGATCCTGGGCTCGCTGCCGGTGATGGGCATCGGGTTGTCGTGGAACTTCGAAAGCTTCCTGCTGTTTCGCGTCCTGATCGGCTGCATCGGCGCGTCCTTCGTCATCACACAGTACCATACCAGCGTGATGTTTGCGCCGAACGTGGTCGGCCAGGCCAACGCCACCTCGGCGGGCTGGGGCAACCTGGGCGGGGGCGTGACGCAATTCGTCATGCCGCTGCTGTTCTCGGTCTTCGTGATCGGCTTCGGCTTTTCCGAGGCGGTCGGCTGGCGGCTGGCCATGGTCGTGGTCGGGATCATCATCTTCGTGATCGGCATCGCCTATTACTTCCTGACGCAGGACGCGCCGGACGGCAATTTCGACGACCTGCGCACCCAGAACCGCATGGAGGAAAAGAAGAACGTCACCGGCAACTACATGCAGGCGCTGAAGGATCCGCGCGTGTGGGTGCTGTTCGTCATCTATGGGGCCTGCTTCGGCATCGAGCTGACGGTGAACAACGTCGCCGCGCTGTACTTCTTCGACTACTTCGAGCTCAGCCTCGTCGCCGCCGGGTTCGTCGCCGCCTCTTTCGGGCTAATGAACCTGTTCGCGCGGACGCTGGGCGGGCTGTTCGGCGACAATTTCGGCGCGCTGTGGGGCCTGAAGGGGCGCAGCTTCTGGCTGTTCATCTGCCTTTTCTTCGAAGGCTGCGCGCTGCTTGTCTTCAGCCAGATGCACGTCCTGTTCCTGGCCCTGCCGGCGCTGATCGTGTTCTCGCTGTTCACGCAGATGGCCGAGGGCGCCACCTATTCGGTCGTGCCGTTCGTCAACAAGCGGGCGCTGGGCGCGGTGGCGGGCGTCGTCGGCGCGGGCGGCAATGCCGGCGCGGTGCTGGCCGGCTTCCTGTTCAAGAACATGATCGACTGGTCCGAAGCCTTCATGATCCTCGGCTTCGTGGTCGTGGCCGCGTCGTTCCTGGCCTTCTTCGTGCGCTTCTCGACGCGCCAGGAGGACGAGGAGCGCGCCAACTTCGCCGCCGCCAACATCGAGACGCTGCGCCGCCGCGCCGAGCGGGCCAACGCCGCGCTGGAAGAGGGGCTGACGGCGATCTCGCGCCGCGACGGCCGCCCTGCCCCGGCCGAATGACCGGCCACTGAAATGGACATGCGGGCCGCAAGGCCGCGGCCCGCACCACATCCGAAGAAAAAGGATTTTTCGACATGGCTATCGCCGCAACACCGATGCCGAACAAGGGCCACACGCTGACCGACTGGCGGCCCGAAGACAGCGAGTTCTGGGAAAGCCAGGGCCGCGCCATCGCCTCGCGCAACCTGTGGATCTCGATCCCCAACCTTCTGCTGGCCTTCTCGGTCTGGATGGTGTGGTCGGTCGTGGTCGCCAAGCTGCCGGCGATCGGCTTCAACTACACCACCGGCCAGTTGTTCTGGCTGGCGGCGCTGCCCGGCCTGTCGGGCGCCACGCTGCGCATCTTCTACAGCTTCATGATCCCGATCTTCGGCGGCCGCAAATGGACCGCGATTTCCACCGCGTCGCTGCTGCTGCCGGCGCTGGGCATCGGGTTCGCGGTGCAGAACCCCGACACCTCGTATGTGTGGTTCCTGATCCTGGCGCTGATGTGCGGCTTCGGCGGCGGCAACTTTGCCTCGTCGATGGCGAACATCGCCTATTTCTACCCGAAAAAGACCAAGGGCAACGCGCTGGCGCTGAATGCGGGTCTCGGCAATGCCGGCGTGTCGGTGATGCAGTTCGTCGTGCCGCTGGTCATCACCGCCGGCGTGTTCGCGGCCATCGGCGGCGAGCCGCAGACCCTGAGCGACGGCAGCCAGCTGTGGCTGCAGAATGCCGGCTTCATCTGGGTGCCCTTCATCGCGCTGGCCGCGATCGCGGCCTGGTTCGGGATGAACGACATCGCCGACGCCAAGGCATCGCTGGGCGACCAGCTGTCGATCCTCAAGCGCAAGCACAACTGGATCATGTGCATCCTCTATACCGGCACCTTCGGCAGCTTCATCGGCTATTCGGCGGGTTTCCCGCTGCTGATGAAGACGCAGTTCCCGGACGTGAACGTGCTGCAATTCGCCTTTCTCGGCCCGCTCGTGGGCGCGCTGAGCCGTGCCGCGACCGGCTGGATTTCGGACAAGTTCGGCGGCGGGCGCGTGACCTTCTGGGTGTTTCTGGGCATGATCGTCGCGGTGTTCGGCGTGCTGCAATTCCTGCCGCTGGGCGATACCGCCGGCAACTTCTGGGGCTTCTTCGCCTGCTTCATGGCGCTGTTCTTCCTGACCGGCGTGGGCAATGCGTCGACCTTCCAGATGATCCCCTCGATCATGCGCCAGGAAATCCCGCGCGTGGAGCCGGGGCTGGACAAGGCCGCAAGCCTGAAGGTGGCCGAGCGCGAGAGCGCGGCGATCATCGCCTTCACGTCGGCGATTGCGGCATATGGCGCATTCTTCATCCCGAAAAGCTATGGTACCTCCATCGCAATGACCGGCGGACCGGCCGCCGCGCTTTGGGGTTTCCTGATATTTTATGCTGTCTGCGCGGTGATCACGATCATCTTCTACGCCCGCAAAAGCGCCCCCGTGCCGTGCTGAGCTGACCAGAACGAATCCCCGCGGCGGCGCCCCGGCGCCGCCGCCGACATGCCAATCGGAGAGACCAGATGAGCCACCTGCTCGACAGACTGAACTTCCTCCAGTCCAAGGAACTGGAACGCTTCTCGAACGGCCACGGGCAGGTGACCCGCGAGAGCCGCGACTGGGAAGAGACCTACCGCAACCGCTGGCGCCACGACAAGATCGTGCGCTCCACCCACGGGGTGAACTGCACCGGGTCGTGCAGCTGGAAGATCTACGTGAAATCCGGGATCGTCACCTGGGAGACGCAGCAGACCGATTACCCGCGCACCCGTGCCGGGCTGCCCAACCACGAGCCGCGCGGCTGTGCCCGCGGCGCGTCCTATTCATGGTACCTCTATTCCGCCAACCGGGTGAAGAACCCGCTGGTGCGCGGCCGGCTGATGAAGGCCTGGCGCCGGATGCGCGAGACGATGGACCCGATCACCGCCTGGACCAAGCTGCAATCGGACCCGGTGCTGCGCGCCAGCTATGTCGAGACCCGCGGCAAGGGCGGCTTCGTGCGCGCGTCCTGGGACGAGGCGACCGAGATCGTGGCCGCCGCCAACGCCTATACCGCCAAGACCTACGGGCCCGACCGGGTGTTCGGCTTCTCGCCGATCCCGGCGATGTCGATGGTCAGCTATGCCGCCGGCTCGCGCTACCTGTCGCTGCTGGGCGGCGTCTGCCTGAGCTTCTACGACTGGTATTGCGACCTGCCGCCGGCCTCGCCCATGACCTGGGGCGAGCAGACCGACGTGCCGGAATCGGCCGACTGGTACAATGCGGGCTACCTGCTGCTCTGGGGCTCGAACGTGCCGCAGACGCGCACGCCGGATGCGCATTTCTACACCGAGGCACGCTATCGCGGCGCCAAGTCCGCCGTGGTCAGCCCCGACTATTCCGAGGCCGCCAAGTTCGGCGACGTGTGGCTGAACGCCAAGCAGGGCACCGATGCGGCGCTGTCGATGGCCTTCGGCCACGTCATCCTGCGCGAGTTCCACATCGACCGGCAGGCCGAGTATTTCCAGGAATACTGCCGCAAATACACCGATTTCCCCATGCTGGTGAAGCTGGAGGAAAAGGACGGCCGCCATGTCGCCGGCCGGTTCCTGCGCGCCGCCGACCTGGACGGCACGCTGGGCGAGGACAACAACCCCGAATGGAAGACCGTCGCGCTTGACGAGATCTCGGGCGGCATGGTCGCGCCCAACGGCTCTGTCGGCTATCGCTGGGGCGAGGCGGGCGAATGGAACCTTGAAGAGCGCGCCAAGGACGCGGACACGCGGCTGAAGATGACGCTGGCGGACAAGGCCGACCATGACGAGATGGCGGCGGTCGATTTCCCCTATTTCGGCGGCGCGGCAACCGAAGCCTTCGCCACCGACGCCTCGCACCCCGATGTGTTGACCCGCACGATCCCGGTGCGCAAGGTGCAGACCGAAGACGGCGAGGTGCTGGTCGCCACCGTGTTCGACCTGTTCTGCGCCAATTACGGGCTGGATCGCGGCTTCGGCGGCGACTGGGTGGCCAGCGACTATGCCGACGACATGCCCGGCACCCCCGCCTGGGCCGAGAAGATCACCGGCGTTCCGGCCGACAAGATCATCCATGTCGCGCGCGAATTCGCGCAGAACGCCGAGAAGACCGACGGCAAGTCGATGGTGATCCTGGGGGCCGGTCTGAACCACTGGTACCACATGGACATGAACTATCGCGGCATCATCAACATGTTGGTGATGTGCGGCTGCGTCGGCCAGTCGGGCGGCGGCTGGGCCCACTATGTCGGGCAGGAAAAGCTGCGCCCGCAGACCGGCTGGCTGCCGCTGGCCTTCGCGCTGGACTGGAGCCGCCCGCCGCGGCACATGAACGGCACCTCGGCCTGGTACGCCCATTCCGACCAGTGGCGCTACGAGACGATGACGGCCAACGACATCCTCAGCCCCACCGCCCCCGAGGGCGACTGGGACGTGTCGATGATCGACTACAACATCCGCGCCGAGCGGATGGGCTGGCTGCCATCCGCGCCGCAGCTCAAGACCAACCCGCTGGAGGTGGCCAAGGCCGCCAAGGCGGCAGGCCAGGAGATCCCGGCCTATGTCACCGAAAAGCTGAAATCGGGCGAGCTGGAAATGTCCTGCGAAGACCCGGATGCGCCGGAAAACTGGCCGCGCAACCTGTTCGTGTGGCGGTCGAACCTGCTGGGATCGTCCGGCAAGGGGCATGAATACTTCCTCAAGCACCTTTTGGGCACCGATCACGGCGTCATGGGCAAGGATCTGGGCGAGGAAGGCCGGCAATTGCCGAAAGAGGCCAAGTGGCACGAGGACGGCCCGCGCGGCAAGCTGGACCTGCTGGTGACCATCGACTTCCGCATGTCCACCACCTGCGTCTATTCGGACATCGTGCTGCCGACCGCGTCCTGGTACGAGAAGAACGACCTGAACACATCCGACATGCACCCGTTCATCCACCCGCTTCAGGCGGCCGTGGACCCGGCGTATGAATCGAAATCGGACTGGGAAATCTTCAAGGCCATCGCCGGCAAGCTGCAGGAAATCGCGCCGGGCTATCTGGGCCAGGAAACCGACATCGTCGCGCTTCCGATCCTGCACGACACCCCGGCGGAGATCGCCCAGGACCAGGTGAAGGACTGGAAGAAGGGCGAGTGCGAGCTGATCCCCGGCAAGACCGCGCCAAGCTATATCGCGGTCGAGCGGGATTATACCGCGATCCACGACCGCTATACCGCGCTTGGCCCGCTTCTGGACAAGCTGGGCAATGGCGGCAAGGGCATCTCGTGGAAGACCGAGACCGAGGTGCAGCACCTGCGCGACCTGAACGGCGTGCATCTTGAGGGATCGGCCACCGGCTGCGCCAAGATCGACACCGACATCGACGCGACCGAGGTGATCCTGATGCTCGCCCCCGAGACCAACGGCGAGGTCGCGGTCAAGGCCTGGGACGCGCTGGGCAAGTTCACGGGACGCGATCACACGCATCTCGCCCTGCCCAAGGAGGACGAGAAGATCCGGTTCCGCGACATCGCCGCGCAGCCGCGCAAGATCATCTCTTCGCCGACATGGTCGGGCCTGGAATCGGAGCATGTGTGCTACAACGCGGGCTATACCAACGTCCACGAGCTGATCCCGTGGCGCACCCTGACCGGACGCCAGCAGCTGTACCAGGATCACCTGTGGATGCGGGCCTTCGGCGAGGGCTTCATGTCCTACCGCCCGCCGGTCGACCTGCGCACGATCACCAAGGACGTGAAGGACGACGGCGACAACCTGATCCTGAACTTCATCACGCCGCACCAGAAATGGGGGATCCACTCGACCTATACCGACAACCTGCTGATGCTTACGCTGAACCGCGGCGGGCCGGTCGTGTGGCTGTCCGAGAACGACGCGAAATCGGCCGGGATCGTCGATAACGACTGGATCGAGCTGTACAACACCAACGGCGCGCTGACGGCGCGGGCGGTGGTGTCGCAGCGGATCAAGGACGGCACCACGTTCATGTATCACGCCCAGGAAAAGATCGTGAACACGCCCGGATCGGAAAAGACCGGCAATCGCGGCGGGATCCACAACTCCGTCACGCGCGCGGTGCTGAAACCGACCCACATGATCGGCGGCTACGCCCATCAATCCTACGGCTTCAACTACTACGGCACCGTGGGATCGAACCGCGACGAGTTCGTCGTTGTCAGAAAAATGAAAAAGGTCGACTGGCTCGACCGCGAAGCGAGCGCGAAGGAGACCGCGGAATGAGAGTTCGTGCGCAAATCGGCATGGTGCTGAACCTCGACAAATGCATCGGCTGTCACACCTGTTCCGTCACATGCAAGAACGTGTGGACCAGCCGGGACGGCGTCGAATACGCCTGGTTCAACAACGTCGAGACGAAGCCGGGCACCGGCTATCCGACCGACTGGGAAAACCAGGCGCGCTGGAAGGGCGGCTGGACCCGGACCCGTTCGGGCAAGCTGCACCCGCGGCAGGGGTCGAAATGGCGGATCGCGGCAAACATCTTTGCCAACCCCGACCTGCCCGAGATCGACGATTACTACGAGCCGTTCGATTTCGACTACGACCACCTGAAATCGGCGCCGGAGATGGAGGCGTTCCCGACGGCACGTCCCCGCTCGAAGATCACCGGCGAGCGGATCGAGAAGATCGAGAAGGGCCCGAACTGGGAGGAAATCCTGGGCGGCGAATTCGAGAAACGCTCGAAGGACTACAACTTCGAGGGGGTGCAGAAGGAAATCTACGGCGAGTACGAAAATACCTTCATGATGTACCTGCCGCGCCTGTGCGAGCACTGCCTGAACCCGGCCTGTGCCGCGTCGTGCCCGTCGGGCGCGATCTACAAGCGCGAGGAGGACGGCATCGTCCTGATCGACCAGGAGAAATGCCGCGGCTGGCGGATGTGCGTGTCCGGCTGCCCCTACAAGAAGGTGTACTACAACTGGTCGACCGGCAAATCCGAGAAATGCACCATGTGCTATCCGCGGATCGAAAGCGGCAATCCGACGGTCTGTTCGGAAACCTGCGTCGGGCGCATCCGGTATATCGGGGTCATCCTGTATGACGCCGACAAGATCGAGGCCGCGGCCAGCGCCCCGGACGAGAAGGATCTGTACGACGCGCAGCTCGACGTGTTCCTCGATCCGAACGATCCGGGCGTGATCGAGGCCGCGCGCGCAGACGGCATCCCCGAGGACTGGATCAAGGCCGCGCGGCAAAGCCCGATCTGGAAGATGGCGATGGAATGGAAGGTCGCCTTCCCGCTGCATCCCGAATACCGCACCCTGCCGATGGTGTGGTACATCCCGCCGCTGTCGCCGATCCAGAACGCGGCCGAGGCCGGCGCGATCGGCACCGACGGCACCATGCCCGACGTGCGCAGCCTGCGCATCCCGGTGCGGTACCTGGCCAACATGCTGACGGCGGGCGACGAGGCGCCGGTGGTCAGCGCGCTGGAGCGGATGCTGGCGATGCGCGCCTACATGCGGTCGAAAACCGTGGACGGCGTCATCGACGAGGCGATCGCGGCCCGTGTCGGCCTGTCCGGCCGGGTGATCGAGGAGATGTACAAGATCATGGCGCTGGCCGATTACGAGGACCGGTTCGTGATCCCGACGACGCACCGCGAACAGGTCGAGGAAGCATACGACCTGAAGGGTGGCTGCGGGTTCACCGACGGCAACGGCTGTTCCACCGGCATCTCCAAGGGGTCGCTGTTCGGCGGGTCCAAGAAACCGCTGAAAATGCCCGAGGAGGTACGCTGATGGCCCTGCAACTCAATGACCGCACGCTCAAGGCGCTGTCGCTGGTCCTGAGCTATCCCACGCGGGAGCTTCAGGCGGCGATGCCGGAAATCGGGGGCGTTCTCGCCTCCGACACAAGGCTGACCGCGGCGGCGCGGCGGGCGCTGCGCCCGTTGGCCGAAGAGCTGTCGGCGCGCGACATCTACGAGCTGGAAGCGCAGTTCGTGATGCTGTTCGACCGCTCGCGCACGCTGTCGCTCAACCTGTTCGAACATGTCCACGGCGAAAGCCGGGATCGCGGCGGCGCGATGGTCTCGTTGATCGAGACCTACCGCGACGGCGGGTTCGAGCCGGCCACGAGCGAGCTGCCCGATCACCTGCCCGTGCTGCTGGAATACCTTTCCACCCGGCCCGCGGCCGAAGCGCAGGAAATCCTGGCCGATGCCGCGCATATCTTCGAGGCGCTGGCCGAGCGGCTGGGCCGCAGGGACAGCCCCTATGCGCCGGTCTTCGCGGCGCTGGTGCAGCTTTCGGGCGCCGAGGCGGACCGCGCGGCGGTGGCCGGGCTGCTGGACCAGCCCGAGACCGATCCGAACGACCTGGAGGCGCTGGACAAGGTCTGGGAGGAATCCGAGGTGACCTTCGGCCCCGATCCGAATGCCGGCTGCCCGCAGGTGCGCGACATGCTCGCCGAAATGGACACCCCCATCAATCCCGCGCCGCGACACGCCGCCGAATAGGAAGAGAAAGCCATGTTTGCGAACTTCAGCATCGACTACTTCATCTTCGGGATCATGCCCTACATCGCGCTGACCGTGCTGCTTGTCGGCTCGATCGCGCGGTACGAGCGCGACCCCTTCACCTGGAAATCCTCGTCCAGCCAGCTCTTGCGCCGCAAGCAGTTGATCTGGGGGTCGATCCTGTTTCATGTCGGCATCATCACGGTGTTCTTCGGGCACCTGATCGGGCTGTTCACGCCGGTGTGGGTGCTTGATACGCTGGGCGTGCCCTACGCTCTCAAGCAATGGCTGGCGGTGGTGGTCGGCGGCGTGGCCGGCATCGCGGCGCTGATCGGCGCGTCGATGCTGCTGCACCGGCGGCTGACCGATGCGCGTATCCGGCAGACCTCCAGCTTCGCGGATATCGCGATCCTGGCGCTGATCTGGCTGCAACTCCTGATCGGGCTGGTCACGATCACCCTGACGCTGCAGCACATGGACGGGGTCGAGATGGTCCGCTTCATGACCTGGTCGCAAAGCGTCGTGCTGCTCAAGCTCAACGCCTGGACCGAGGTGATCAACGTGCACTGGCTGTACAAGACGCACATCTTCCTTGGCCTGCTGATCACGATCCTGTTCCCGTTCACGCGGCTGGTTCACATGATCTCGGGCTTTGCGGCGCCGGTGCGGTTCCTGCTGCGGCCGGGCTACCAGATCGTGCGCTCGCGCCGGAAGACACCGCTCGCCAGCGCGGGCAAGACGGGCGGGGCCGCCTCGGCGACGATGGGCCGGACGCGGGCATCCGCTGCCGCCAACCCCGCGGAGTGACCGGCATGAACCCTGCGATGTTCCCCGATGTCGTCGTCAACGGCGAAACCGTGCCCCATGCGCTGATCGCCGCCGAGACGCAGAACCAGGCGGCGCCGGCGGGCAAGCCCGGCATCGCCTGGCGCAAGGCGGCCAACGCCGTCGCGGTCCGCACCCTGCTGCTTCAGGAGGCACGCCGGCGCGGGATGGAGCCTGACCCTGAAGAGGTCGGTCCCGGACGCTTTGAAACCGAGGAGGAGGCCCTGATCCGGGGCCTTCTCGACACGCTGCCCGGCCAGGGCGCACCGTCCGAGGACGCCGTGCGCGCCGAATGGAGCCGCGATCCGGCCCGGTTCCGCGCGCCGCCCCTGTGGGAGGTGTCGCATATCCTCGCCGCCTGCGATCCGCGCGACGAGGCCGCCCGCGACAAGGCCGGGATCCGCGCACGGGCGCTGACCGCCGACGCCTTGAAAAATCCCGCCGGTTTCGCCAGACTGGCCGCAAGTCAAAGCGATTGCGGCTCCAAGGGGAACGGCGGCGCGCTGGGCCAGCTCGGGCCGGGCGATACCGTGCCGGAATTCGAGGCCGCGCTGCGCCGCCTGTCCGAGGGCGAGATCACCGCCGAGCCGGTGCTGTCGCGCCATGGCTGGCACGTCATCCGGCTTGATGCGGCGGCCGAGGGTGCGGTGCTTCCGTTCGAGGCGGCGGCGCCCCGGATCCGCGACGCGATGGAAAAGGCCGCCTGGACCCGCACGGTACGCGATTTCGTGGCCGAACTGGTGGCACAGGCCGACATCACCGGCGCCGATCCGGCCCGGCAAATCTAGCGAGGCACGCGCGATGGCCGTTCATCCCCAGACCTGCCGCGACGACGGCACGCTGCCGACATCGCCGCGCAGCCTGCACGACCCGCTCGACTTTCTGTCGCAGGATCACATGCGCGCGCGGCAGGTCTGCGCGATGATCGACCGGCTTGCCGCCGCACCCGACCCCGACAGCGGCGATGCCGAGGCGATCCTGACCTTCCTGGGCGAGGAATTCCGCGATCACGTCGCCGACGAGGAACAGGTGCTGTATCCGATGCTGCTGTCGCGCTGCCGCTCGGAAGACGAGATCTGGAAGGCGATCGAGCGGGTGAGCGAGGACCGGGGCGACAGTGTCGCCGCGCTTGCCGATCTGCGCTTGCGGCTGCGCCCGCTGCTGGCCGGCGGCGCGCTGTCCGAGGACGACCGCGCGGCATTGCGCGCCTTCGCCGCACGGGCGCGGCGCTACATCATCGCGGAAAACGCCATCATCCTGCCGCTGGCCCGTGCCCGCCTGTCGCCGGGCGATCTGGCCGAGTTGCAGGAGGCGATGCGCGCCCGCCGGTCCTGGCCGCTGCCGAAGGGGGCGCGCGATGCTTGAGGAACTGCTCAGGCGCAACCGCCACTGGTCGGCCCGGCGCAACGCCGAACAGCCCGGCTATTTCGAGGGGCTGGCCGCCTTGCAGGCGCCGGAATTCTTCTGGATCGGCTGTTCCGACAGCCGGGTGCCGGCCAACGTGGTGTCGGGTCTCGCCCCCGGCGAGGTGTTCGTGCATCGCAACGTGGCGAACGTGGTGCATTCGTCGGACATGAACCTGCTCAGCTCGCTGGAATTCGCGGTGGACACGCTGGGCGTCCGGCAGATCATCGTGTGCGGCCATTACGGCTGCGGCGGGGTGCGCGCGGCGACCGAGACGCTGCCGCAGGGGCAGGCCGATCACGGGCTGGCCGATCACTGGCTTGAACCGATCCGCCGGATCGCCCGCGGCGCGGCCGAGGAATTGGGACGGATGAACGACCCCGAGACGCGGCGCGACCGGATTGCCGAGCTGAACGTCGTCGAAGGTGTCGGCCGAGTCGCCGAGACCCCGATCCTGCGCCGTGCCTGGGCGCGCGGGCAGGATGTGCGGATCCACGGGCTGATCTACGGGCTGAAGGACGGGCTGCTGCGCAATCTCGACTGCACGGTCGAAGGGCCGGCCGGAACCGGCGAGGTGCAAGCATGAGCCGCCCCCTGCGCCCCGATCCTGCCCTGCCCGCCACGGCCTGCGGCTGCGACGCGTCCGAGGTTCGCGGCGGGCTTCTGACGGTGGATGCGGCGCTGGCGGCCTGTACGGACTGGGCCAAGGCAGTGCACGGCACCGAACGCGCCGCGCTGGCAGAGGCCGCGGGACGGCACCTGGCCGGGCCCGTGGCGGCAGCGGCAAGCGTGCCGCCCTTCGACAACGCCGCCGTCGACGGCTATGCGGTGCGGCGCGCGGCGCTGCCCGGTGCCGGGCCGTGGACCCTGCCGGTCGGCCTGCGCGTCGCGGCGGGCGATGCCCCCGCCGCCCTGCCCCCGGCCAGCGCCGCACGGATCCTGACCGGCGCGCCGGTGCCCGCCGGCGCGGATGCCGTCATCGCGCAGGAGGACGTGCGCGCCGGCGGCGGCATGGTGGGCGCATCGCGGCGGCCGGCCGAGGGCGTGAACATCCGCCATGCCGGCGAGGACATGCGCGCGGGCGACATCGTTCTGCGCGGCGGCCGACGCCTGAGCCGGCGCGACATCGCGCTGGCGGCGGCGGCCGGGGCGGACATGCTGGAGGTGCGCCGCAAGGTCCGCATCGCGCTGCTGATCACCGGCTCGGAACTGCGAAAGGCGGGCGCGGCGGGCGGTGCGGGCACGATCAACGACGTGAACGGACCGATGCTGGCCGCGCTGGCCGCCCGCCCCGATACCGCACTGGTCGCGCATGAAACCGGCGCCGACGATCCGGCCGCGCTGGCGGCGGCGCTGGCGCGGCTGGCGGGCAAGGCCGACCTGGTGGTGACCACCGGCGGCGTTTCCGTCGGGGACGAGGATCACCTGCACCGCGCCATCGCCGCGGCCGGCGGCGAGACGCGGTTTTCGGGCGTGGCGATCAAGCCGGGCAAGCCGATCAGTTTCGGCCGGATCGGGCCGGCCGGAGGGGCGCTGTGGCTGGGCCTGCCGGGCAACCCGCTGGCCGCCTTCGTCGGCTGGCACCTGTTCGGCCGGGCGCTGTTATGCGCGCTTCAGGGCGGCACGCCGCGCCCCGACACTCGGCTGGTCGTCACCATCGCCGACCTGCGCCACAAGCCGGGGCGCTGCGAGATGCGGCCCGCGCGGCTGGCGGGCCATGACGGCCAGGGCCGCGCGCTCGTGGCGATGGACGGCGCCGTCAATTCCGCGCGGGTCCGCCCGCTGGCCGGGGCGGACGGGCTGGTGCTGATCCCGGCCCAGGCCGACAAGGTGCGCGCCGGCGATCTGCTGGAATTCCATCCGTTCGACGATTTCTGAAAGGGCGGCCGCATGTCCCCCATCGCCACGATCATCTGCCCCGGACGCGGGGATACCGACCTGGTGCTGACGCATTTCGCCAGGGCCATGCTGGCGCGCGGCGTGCGGGTGCGCGGCGTCGTGCAGATGAACACGGAGCGCGACGGCCGCGCCTGCGACATGGATGTGCAGGTGCTGCCGGACGGCAAGCCGATCCGCATCTCGCAAAGCCTCGGGCGTGCATCGCGCGGCTGCCGGCTGGACCCGGCGGCGCTGGAACAGGCGGTGGCGGAGGTCGCTGCATCGCTGCGGCAGGGCGCGGATCTGCTGATCATCAACAAGTTCGGCAAGCACGAGGCCGAGGGCCGCGGCTTTCGCGGGATCATCGCCGAGGCGGCGGCGCAGGGCATTCCGATGGTCGTCGGGCTGAACCGGCTGAACCAGGACGCGTTCCACGACTTCGCCGGCGCGATGTCCGAGCCTTGCGCGCCCGATCAGGCGGCGCTGGAACGCTGGGCGGAGGCCGCGCTTGGCGGCCGGATTGCGCTGGCGTCCTGAAGGCAGGCTTGCCCTGGCGAGACGGCCCGCCGCAAGCGGAGCTTCAGCCGAACGGCAAGCTGCCGGCCCGCGCCGTGTCCGCCCCTGGGCGGGCGCCGCGCAACGTCCGCGCGGCGCGCTTTACCCCTGACTTCCGTCAAAACGGCCGTTCGGTGCAGGAGGCCGGCCATGCGCCCGCCCGCGGGAAGGGGCGGGCACGGCGCGGGCCGGCCGCCCGCGCCCTTCCGGCTCGATCCGCGACCCCACCGCACGGTGCGTTTCCGGTTGCGTAATCCTTGTCGCCAATGATGCCCGCCACTTGGCATCACCCCGCCGAGGGCCCCGCCGACCCGGCATGGCGGGCCGCCCCGGCGCATGACCGCAGGCACGGCCTGCGCCAGTTCTGGAGGCGAACATGGGATTGTTTCACGCGACCGACATTCACCGCGCGGAGGATCCGCACGGCAACCCGATTGCCGGGGCGACGCGGCATGTCTACGCGGCCGGCAGCAGCACGCTGAGCGTGCTCTACCGCGATCCGGACCTGACCGTGACGGTGGCCAACCCGATGGTCGCCGGGGCGAATGGCGAGTTCGACCTGTGCTACCTGGAGGACGGCACCTACCGCGCGGAGCTGCGCGATGCGCGCGGCGCGCTGCTGGCGGAGCGGGAGGGCATATCGGTCGCCTCGGGGCTGACCGCCGGCATCGCCGGCAGCTTTGCCCGCGCCGCCGACCTGCTGCGCGACCGGACGCTGTCCTATGATGGCGGCGGCGGGCGGATCGCGGTCCACCCCGGCGCGGCGATCACGACGGCCGAGGGCGGTTTCGTCTATCGCATCGCACCGCCGGAGGCCGCCGATCACCACGTGGCCACCCCCGGCGGCGTCAAGCTGCATGTCGTGCCGGGCGCGGGCGGGTTCGACGTGCGGGCCTTCGGGGCGGCGGGCGACGGCATCGCCGATGACACCGCCGCGATCCAGGCGGCGATCGACGCAGGCTCGGTGGGCCGCGTGGTCCTGCCGCGCGGCACCTACCGCGTGGTGCCGCCGCCGGGCGGAGCCGGCGCGCTGACCGTGCCGGAATACAGCCAGGTCTCGCTGCATGGCGAAAGCGGCACCTATATCGCCGGCGACACGGCGCATGGCCCGCTGCTGAACTACTGCGCCGGCCGTGCGGGCGGCTGGCGCGAGGCGAGCGCCGGCATCGCCGATATCACCTTCGACGGGCTCTGGACGTCCGATCCGGCGCAAGTCAACGACCACGGCTTCGACTTTTCCAGGGCAGAGGGCTGCCTTGTCGCGTGGCGCAACGACAACCTGTCGATCGACGGCTGTTCGTTCGTCAACGCGCCGCTCGGGCTGATGTTCGAAAGCACGGCGCGGCAGGTGGCCGGGCGCGGCGGGCATGTGTTCGGCGCGCGGGTGCGCGGCATCCGCTGCCGCAACCTGCTGTATGGCGTCTATTTCAACGCCCACGATCCGGCCAATCCGACGACCTATGTCGGACAGGTCGAGATCGCGGGCGGCTGGATGGACACGATCTACAAGGCGGCCTTTGCCGCGACCGCGCAGGTCACCCAGTGCCGCGCGCAGGGGATCACCTTTGACAACGTGGCGTTCCTGCATGCCTTCGGCGGGAGCATCTGCGATTTCCATTTCGGCCAGGGCCAGTACGAGCTTGGCTTCAAGGATGCCGAGCTTGCGGCGCTGGGGCTGCCCGAGGTGCTGGATTTCGGCGACGTGCTGCGCGGCTGGGACATCGGGGCGGAGCCGGAGCGCGTGAGCAATGGCAGCTTCGCCAATGCAGACGGCTGGAGCGCCAGCGACCCCGCCCTGAGCGTCGGCGGCGGGCGCGCGGCCTTTGCCGCGGCCCCCGAGGGCACGGTGCTGTCGGGCGGCGTCACGCTGGAGCCGGGGCGCACCTACGAGGTGCAGGCGGTGGTCACCGGGCACCAGCAGGGCACGGCGCATCTGCGGCTGGAGGCGAGCAGCACCAGCGACGCGGGCGATCTGGTGTTCGACGGGCCGCCGATTTCGGGCGACGGGCTTTATACCGCGCGGATCCGGGCGGCAGCGCATGGCCGCACGCTTCAGGTCCGGGCCGGTGCCGGGGGCTTCACCGCCGATATCGAAAGCCTGTCGCTGAAACTGGTGCGCTATGTCGTGCCGCATTGGGATGCCGGGCGGGCGCAGCAGAAACAGCTGTTCTGGGGCTATGCCGATTCGCAGAGCGGCGACATCCGCACGATCCGCTACGAGCGGCTGCGCACCGCGATGCTGCTGGACCGCGGCGTGCTGGCCATCGCCTCGGTGCGAGACGAGCCGAACATCCCGGATGAAAGCGTGGTGGACCGGATGCATCTGGGCGACGGCTCGGCCCTGCGGATGACGGATTATTCCGGCGACAAGGGGGGTGTCGGCCCCTCGGTCTTCTCGCAGATCGTACCGGATGCCGTGGGGTTCAAGAAGGCGGCGCTGCTGCGCTCGCGGCATTGCAATGCGATCGCGTTCGGCAAGCCGAACCTGGCGAAGTCGCCCTCGGGCCTGCTCAAGCCGTTTCCGATGAACGGCGCCGCGCTGACCGACATCGTGGCGGACGGCCCGCTGTTTCCGCATTCGAGCGAGGCGGCGTTGCCGCCGGGCGGCGCGGTGCGGCTGAACTACCGGACCGGCCATGTGCCCACGACGCGGGCCGGAGAGTACATCCTGATCACCGCCGCGCTGCGGGTGATGTCCACCGACGATGGCGCCGCGGCGCGGCTGGTGCTGGATTATGCCAACCGCACCAACCGCGCCGGCGCGGTCGCAGCGGACGGCGAGTGGCGCAGCTTCGACATGATCCTGCCCGCCCGGCCGGGCGCCGCGCCCTACATGGACATCCGCAACGCAGGCGGCAGCACGGCAATCCTGCGGATCGGCGATGTGCAATATTGCGAATTCGCCTCCTATGCCGAGCTGCTGGAATTCCGCGCGCATCGGCAATGGGCCGGGAAGATCGACGACGGCAGCGTGTCCGACGGACTGGTCAAGCTGCGCCCCACGCTGGAGGGCGCGATCGCCACCACGCGCTACACCTGGGACGGCAGCATCGCGGCCAAGCAGTTCTACGGCGGCAGCGACCGCGACCCGGGGCCGTATTACCGGATCGAGCGGATGGAATGCCGGCTGGTGTCGGGCACCGGCGTGGCGCTTCGGGGCGAGAATCCGGGCGGCGGGGTGCTGTACTGGTTCGCCTCGGTCACGCCGGGCGCGGGCTGGGCGGACGTGCCGCTGACCCATGACATCCCGCCGAACGAGACGCTGGCAGACCGGGGGATCACCTTCCGCCCGGCGGGCGCGGCCACGATGCAGGTCGAGTTCCGCACGCGGCTGCGGTATCTGCTGCTGTGAGCGGGCGCGGGCGGGCTTGGCCAGCGCCCGGCGCGGCCGCCCCTGGGTGGGCGCCGGCCGGGCGTTGGTTCGGTGCGCTTTATCCCCGCCTTCCCGCATGACATCGCTTCGGCGCGGGGCGTCGACCATGCGCCCGCCCTTCGGGAGGGGCGGGAGCGGCGGGGGCTGGTCGCCCCCGCCAGCACAGCTCGGCCCCTGCTACCCTTCACGCGCGGTCCTGCCCCTGCTCCACCTCGATCCCCAGCACGGCGCGGATCGCGTCCTCGGGGCCGGCGCCGGTGCGCCCCATATGGGCGCGCAGCTCGGCCAGTTTCGCATCCACGAGATAGCGATACCAGAAGCCTTGCAGGACGTGGAACATCCGCGCCTCGCGCCGGTCGAGGAATCCCAGCCGCAGCACGAAGCGATAGAGAAAATAGAGCGCCGCGCGGGTGCCGCCGGGCAGCCGCGCATAGGCGCGTTCCTTCAGCCACCGCTTGACGCCCGCCTGCCGCAGCCCGCGCAGGTCGGCGATGCTGTCCTGCGGCATGAACCCGAATTCGAGATTCAGCAGGTCCACCGCCTCGCGCCCGGCATAGGCGTTGTGCTTGGCGGTCCACCAATCCAGCGGGTTGAGGTTGTCGTCGAGGATCTCGCCCTTCAGGTCGCCGGTACGGCCCGGCACGGTCAGATGTTCATCCATCCAGCGGTTTTCGCAGGCGGCGCGGCCGGCCCGCACCAGCCGCAGCACCCGCGCCGGGAACAGCCCGCCGCGCCGCACCGGGCAGCCGAGGAAATTCATCCGGCGGCCCAGGTGAAACCCGTCGATGTCGGCCCCGGCACGCGGCAGTACGCGCGCGATCTCGGCCGCGAGGGCGGGGGTGACGATCTCGTCGGCGTCGAGCCGCAGGATCCACCCGCCCGCGGGGGCGAGCCGCCCAAGCGCCCAGGTCACCTGCACCGCGTGGTTGACCCAGGGGTTTTCCAGCACCTCGGCCCCTTCGGCGGCGGCGATGGCGCGGGTGGCGTCGGTGGAGCCGCTGTCGACCACCACCACGCGCGCGGCGATGGCGCGGACCGAGCGGATGGCACGGGCGATGTGCAATTCCTCGTCGCGGGTCAGGATCACCACGGTCAGGGCGGTCATTGCCCGCACCTTCCGATGGCGCGCGCGGGGTTTCCGGCCACGATGGTGCCGGCCGCCACGTCGCGCATCGCCACCGCGCGGGCGCCGACCACCGCGCCCTGCCCGATGCGCACGCCGGGGCCGACGAACGCCTCGGCCGCGATCCAGGCATCCGCGCCGATCTCGATGGGGGGTTTGATCAAGGGCCGGTCGGGGCGCGATAGGTCGTGACTGCCGGCGCACAGATGCGCGCCCTGCGAGACCGTCGCGCGCGCGCCGATGCTGACCGGCCCCAGCGCATAGAGGATCGCGCCGTCGCCCAAGGCCGCGCCGTCGCCGATGCGCATATTCCACGGCATGACGATCCGCGCGGTCGGGTAGACGTGTACCGCGCGGCCCACCCGCGCGCCGAACAGCCGCAGCAGCCCGCGCCGCCAGCCCCAGCAGGGCCGTGGGCTGAGCCGGAAGAGCGGCCAGGCTGCCGCCCAGAGCACACGGCGCACCTGTTCGGCGCGGGTCCATTTGCGGGCGGCACGGTTGGCGGCGACATCGACGCGAAGGCTCATGCCGCCGCCGCCATGTCCAGATCCGCAGGTGCCGGGGCGGTGCCCTGCATCCAGCGATAGGCACAGCCCATGCGCGCCGCGATCCCGTCCCAGCCGAAATCGCGCAGCATCCAGGCCCGCCCGCGCGCTCCCATCGCCCGGCGCTCGGCCCCCGGCAGGCGCATCAGCCGGTCCATCGCACCCGCCAGCGACGCCGCGCCCAGCGGCACCCAGAGGCCGCAGCCTTCGCTCTCCAGCCCCAGCCAGGGGGCGCCGTGGCTGGCGATCACCGGCACCTGCATCATCAGGCTTTCGGCGACGGTCAGCGCGAAATTCTCGCTGCGTGTGGGCAGCACGAACAGATCCGCCGCCGCCAGCGCCGCGTCGCGGGCCGCGCCGTGGACCGGACCGGAGATGGTGCAGCGCGCAAGGCCCAGCCGCCGGGCCTGCGCGGCCAGCTCGGCGCCGTGGCCGCCCTCGTCCGGGCCGACCAGCGCCAGCCGCCAGCCGGGATGAGCGGCCTCGATCCGGGCCCAGGCGTCCAGCAGCACGTCCAGCCCCTTCTTGCGGTGCAGCCGGCCCAGCGACAGCACCGTGCGCGCACCGCCCGGCGCGGGACGCGGCGGCACCGGGGCGGCGGCGACGCCGTTCGGCAGGCACAGGACCGGCCCGGTCAGGCCGAAGGCGCGCAGCTCCGCCCGTTCGGCCGGGCCGGTGGCGTGCAGGCAGGCGGCGCTGGCCAGCGCGCGGTCCTGGAACAGCGCGCGGGCCAGCCGCTTCTTGGCGGGGCTGTAGCCCAGCGCCACCTCGGACAGCATCCCGTGCACCGACAGCGCATAGGGCCGACCGCTGCGCCGGTGCCAGCCCAGCACCGCCGCGCCGGGATACATCCAGAGGCCGTGCAGGTGCACGATGTCGGGCGCCGCCGCGTCCAGCGCGCGGCCCATGGCCGGGGCGAAACCGGCGGCGGCGGGGCCGCGCGCGCGGCAGGCGGTGACGGAAAGGCCCTGCCAGTCGGCGCGGTCGGCGCGGGCGAAATCGGCATCCGACAACCCGATCACCGCGACATCGTGGCCTTGCGCGGCCTGCGCGCGGGCAAGGTGCAGCACCACCTCGCGCACCCCGGCGCCGCGCCGCGACAGCGATGCGGTGACATGGGCGATCCTCATCGGCGCGCCTCCCTTTCGGCCAGCGCGGCCACCAGCGCGGCGAAACGCGCGGCCATGCGTTCGGTGTTGAACTCGGCGCGCACGGTGTTCAGCGCGCCCCGCGACAGCCGGTCGAGCGCGGAAGCGTCCCGCGTCATCGCGTCCAGCGCCGCGGCCAGCGCGCGGGCATCGCCGCGCGCAAAGGTCCGCCCATTGATCCCCGGCGCCAGCGCGGCGATCTCGGGCATGTGGTGCGCGGTGTCGCCGTGGACCAGCGCGGGCAGGCCGTAGGCCAGCCCGTGGATCAGGCTCAGCCCCACATCGCCGGGGTAGAGGAAGACGCGGCAGGTGTTGGCGATGGCGGCGATGCGCGCCTCGTCCGTCATGCCGCCATGCCAGGCCACGCGCGCGCCCACGCCCAGCCGGGCGGCCAGCGCGCGCAAGGCCGCGCCCTCGGCCCCGTCGCCGATGACATGCAGATGCGTGTCCCCCCCTACGGCGAGCGCGGCCAGCGCCACGTCCAGCCCCGCCTTGCGGGTCAGCCGGCCGACGAACAGCGCGGCGTTGTCGCGCCCCTCTGCCCGGTAGGGGCGCCGCAGCGGGTCGATGCGCGCGCGGTCCAGCCCGTTGTTCAGCGCGCCCAGCGGGCGGGTGTCGCGCGCGCCGGCGGGCGTGGCGCGCCAGGCGTCAAGCTCGCGCTCGGTATAGAACAGCACGGCATCGGCGGCGCCCATCAGCCGGGTGCGCAGGGCGCGGCGCCAGCGCGGGCTGCCGGGCGACAGGTAATGCCCCCACCAGATCACCCGGGCGCCCCGCGCCCGCGCCCGCGTCATGGCGGCCAGCGTGCTGAGACTGCGCGGCGCACCGCACAGCACCAGCACGTCGCCGCGCCCGGCGCGCACCTTCAGCGCGCCGGCTTGCCAGTCAAGCCCCGGCGCCAGCCGCCTCGTGCCGCCCAGCGCGTGCAGCCACAGGGGCGGCGCGGCACGCTCGGTCAGCAGCCCGAGGCTGCCCGGTGAGGCATGGACGCTGAACCGCCCGCCCCATCCGGCAGCCAGCCGATCGAACAGGTCCAGCCGGTAATGCGGCACCTCGGGCTGGATGACGCGGATCGCCCCTGCCCCGATGATCGCCGCCACCGTCATGGCGCCACCACGCGCGCCACGTCGACACGGTAGACCTGGCGCGTGCCCTCGTGGATCGAATCGAACAGCACGGCGCGGCCATCCCCGCTCCATCTCGGGTGCAGGTCGCAATGCAGGCCGCTGCGCGTGAAGGCATAGAGCGCGGGGTCGATCGCCACGTCCAGCGCGCCGCGCATCCATCGGGCGGTATCCGCCACCGTCCCCGGCGCGGGACGCGCGGGCGACATGGCGTAGCGGCCGAGATCGGTGCGCCGCCCCGTGGGCAGGTGATAGAGCATCAGCGCCCGCATCCCCGCGGCGTCCGGGTAGGTGTCGAGCGTCAGCCAATCGGGAAAGACCGGGTTGCGCATCGGGTGCCCGTCGGCGGTCAGCACCCCGGCGGCAAAGGGGGCGGCCGCCGCGCCGCCGCGGTCCTCCACCCGCAGCCAGCCCATGGCCAGCGCGGGGCTGCGCCCGGCCAGCGCGCGCAGCGGCGCCTTGATCGCGGGCAGGATGGCGCGCGCCAGCGGGTTCGAGGCCAGCGCGCTGCGCCGAAGCGCGGCAACGGCGCGGCCGCGCCGCCCCCAGATCATCAGCGCGTCCTCGCCGGTCCAGTCGAAATGGCTTAGGAACCCGCGCGCCAGCAGGTGCGGCGCCGCGCCATCGGTGCCGGCGGTCCACAGGCATGTCTCCTCGCCCCCGTCGGCAAGCCGGAAGCGGTGCAGAAAGGCGATCCGCCGGCCCGTGGGGGACAGGCGCGGATGCGTCAGGTACTGCGCGCCGGACCCGGCCGGGTCGATGCCGGCGCGCTGCGCCAGCTCGGCGATGGACAGCATGAGCCGGGTATCGTCGGCGGCGATGTCGGTGACGAAAAGCCCGTTCGCGGCCGGCGCCGCCTGATCGGGCGTGCGGTCGGGGATGCCGGCATGGCCGTAGCCGCCCAGCCGCGCGGCGCGTCCGAAATCCACCCCGAAGGCGCGCGCGCCGGCGGCGTCGGTGCAGGACACGGGCGCGCCGATCTGCCCGATGCGGGTTCCGTCACCGGCGTCATAAAGCCCGGCGACGGGGCGGCCGGCGCAGTCGGTCTCGTTCACGATGACGGTGGCGGTGCCGCCCAGCCAATGCTGGCGCGCACCCTGCGGGAAGTTGAAACAACGGGTGCGGGTCAGAATGCGCGGCGCGAAACCCTGTTCGGAATCCCAGACGATCACATCGGCGCTGTCCTGCCCCATTGGCGGGCGGTCGATGCGCGGCACGGAAAGGCCGAGGCAGAGGCCGGTCTCGCGGCTGGTCATCGTCAAGTCATGGAAGCCGAAGAAGTGATGCGCGGGGCCGTGGGTCAGGCGTTCGGCATCGAAGCCTTCGGCGGCGCCGGTTCGGGCAGCGCCGGCCGGGCGGGGCGGGGCCGGGTTGTGCGGGGTGCGCTCCGACGCATCGACGCTGCGCGCTTTGCCATCGGGCCGCGAGAAGCGTCGCCCTGCGGGGGGCGTGCCGCCGGGCGCGGCGCGCGCCTCCGTCATCTCCGCCAGCCAGGCATCGAACGCCTCTGCCCGCGCCTGCCAGGTGTGATCCTCGGCCGTCCAGGACGCGGACCAGTCCTCGGGCGTCTCCAGCGCGGCGCGCAGCCGGCCCGCCATTGCCTCCACGTCGGCGGGGGCGAAATGGAACGGGTAATCCGCACCGAACAGCGCGCGCGCCTCGCCCACGGGCGAGGTGACGATCGGGCGGCCGAACGGCAGGTACATGAACAGCTTGCTGGGGCAGCGCGCGATGTCCTGCACCGTGTCGAAGACCGGCGCGACGAAGGCGTCGGCCTCGGCCAGGTGCTGCGGCAACGCGTCCTCGGGGACATAGCCGCGAAACTCCGTGATCCGCGCGATGCCCAGCGCGGCGGCATGGGCGCGCGCCTCGGCGAAATGGCGGCCCTTGCCCAGCACCACGAGCCGCGCCTCGGGCATGTCCGGGGCAAGGCGGGCCATCGCCTCCATGATGTGGAAGATGCCGTAATTGCGCGCCAATGTCCCCATGTAGAGCACCCGGCGCAGCCCGTCCGCGCCGCGCGGTGCAGGCGCGCCGCCGGGCAGCAGCATATGGGGCGAATAGCCGTAGGCGGAGTAATGCGCGCGCCCGCCCTGCCCCGCCGGCAGCCGCGCGCGCACGAGGTCCAGCAGATGGCCGCTGGCGCAGACCTGGCCGCGGAAGGCGCGCAGGGCCAGCCGCTCCAGCGCCGCATCGGCCAGCCGGCGCGCGGCGGGCCGCGTCGTTATGGCCGAGGGCAGTTCCGAATGCTCGACCACGAACAGCGCCCGGCAGGGCGGCAGCGGCGCCACCAGATTGCGCAGCCCGTAGGAGCCGACATAGACGATATCGGGCGCAAGCCGCGCCAGTGCCCGCCGCTTGGCGCGCATTTCCGCGAGAGCAGGCCCGGCGGGAAACCATTCCATGCGGGCGGCGGGTGCCTCCATCAGGTGGCGGGCGCGGTTGGCGGGGCTGCCCTGCATCAGGATCGCCACCTCGTGGCCCAGCGCCGCCAGCGGCCCCGCCATGCCGAAGGCACGTTTCGAGGTGGCGATATCCTCGATGTCGCCGGTGGTGACGAAGGCGATGCGCCGCCCGCGCGCGCATGCGGGGGCGAAGCGTGCGGGGGCCGGCAGGGCGAAATCCTTCATGCGCCGCGCCCCCGCGCATCGCCCGGCCGCGCGGCAAGCACCAGGCTCGCGGCGATGGCCAGCGGAAAGCTGGTGCGCAGATGCCCGACCGGGGAAAAGCAGGCGTTCCACAGGAAATCGACGACCAGCACCGCGATCACCGGCCGCCACGCGGTCTGCGCGCGCATCGCAGAGGCGCCGCAGCGGATCACGGTGCCCACCACCAGCGCGATCCCGATGGCTCCCGCGATGCCGCCCCACAGCCAGGCGGTCAGCACGACCGAGTGCGCGACGATCCGCGGGACGTAAACCACGGTGTCGCGGCCCAGCATATCGGCCCACATCACCGCAAAGCGCCCGCCGGTATCCTGCGCCCAGGATCCGTGCCCCAGCACCGGCGCCTCCGCGATCGCCGCCAGCGCCACCCGGATCTCGGACCGGCCCTGCGCCAGCAGCGACAGGGGGTTGTACGGGTTCGCCGCGCGCATCAGCTGGTCAAAGGCATTGCCCGCGACGCCGCCGGCCAGCACGTGATCGACATAGGCCGCATACAGCGCATAGCCCGCAAGCGGCAGCACCGCGCAGAACGCCAGCCGCTGGCCGCCGCGCACCGGCACCCGCTGCACGAAGGCCCACAGCGCGGCAAGCCCAAGGACCAGCCCCATGGACCGCGCGCCCGACAGCAGGTAAAGCGCCGCCGCCGCCAGCAGCAGACCCTCGGCCGCCGCCGCGCTGCGCCGGGCCAGCCGGTGGCTCAGGACCAGCAGAAGCGGCGTTGCGACCGGCACCACGCGCACCTTGAACGCATTGCCTCCATCCAGCGCCGCCGAGGCGAGCGCCATCGCATCCACGCTCAGCAGCCGGGCGGCGGCCATGCCCAGCAGCACGCAGGACAGCGCCCGCAAGTCGCGGTGCAGGATCGCGGCCAGGAAAAGGACATTCACCAGCGCAAAGCCGGTATTGGCCCAGCCGCGCAGCGCGTTGGCCGCGCTGCCCGCATTGGCGATGTCGGCCAGCACCAGCCCGAACAGCATCAGCCCGTATCCGGCCGCCACCGCCCCCAGCGCCCGCGAGCGCGCCATCGGCCCGATCCCGCCCGCCAGCACCAACGCACCCAGCGCGACGATCTCGGACAGGTAAAGCTGGCCATGGAACTGCACATGCAGGTTGCTCGTCGCGCCATAGGCGAATCCAAGCAGCGCCGCCGGCCCGGGCGTCAGCGCCCCCGGCCCCCGCGCCCGGTACGGATTGTGCCCGGCCGCCATCACCCTGCCCCGCCCCTGGCCAGTATCCGGCGCGGCAGCGCGGCAAGCCGGGCGATATCCGCGCGGCCGGGCAGCAGGGTGCGATCCGCCGGCAGATCGCCGTCCCGGCACAGGCGCAGAAAGCCGGCCAGCGCCGACAGCAGGGTCGCCAGCCCCAGCGCCAGGATCAGCTGCCTTGGCCGCACATAGCCCGACAGCGCATATCCCGCCGCCATGACGGCGATCGACACCAGCGCGATCTCCACCGGCGGCCAGAACCGGCCCCGCGCCCGCGCCGCCTCGACCGCCACCGCGCGCAGCGGCAGCGGCGCCAGCGCCGCCAGCAGCCCCAGCGACAGCCCCGCGGCCGGGGCAAAGCCGGCGCCGAACAGCAGCGGCACCGCGGCGGGCAGGATCGCGGCCCCCGCCGCCACGGCGCCCGCGCTGGCCAACAGCGTCATCCGCACCACCTGGGCGATGCGCGCGCGGCGCGCGGCGCGGTCCAGCCCGGCCAGGTAGGGCAGCAGCACGATGCTCATCGCCGTCGAGATCACGCCATAGCCCGCGCCCACCGCCGCACTGGCGACGAAATACTGGCCCAGCAGGTCCGCCGGCCAGATCGCCACGGCAATCAGCCGGTCCATCTGCCCCGCCAGCGCCCCCAGAACCAGCGCCGGGTGCAGGCGCAGCCCGGTCCACCCCGAGGCGGCGACGAAGCTGCGGCGCGGCGCCCCCGCCAGCGCGCCGCCGTAGCGCGCCAGCCACACCAGCAGCACCGGCAGCCGGCTGAGCAGCAGCAGCGACAGCACCAGCGGCAGGCCCGCGCGTTCCGGCCCGGCAAGCAGCACGGCGCCCAGCAGCAGGCACAGGATCGCCGGGCCGGCCACCCGCGACAGGTTCACGAGGCCAAAGCGCATCTGGCTGCGCTCGGCCGCGCTGAACAATTGCGCGGCAAGGTATTCCAGCACGATCAGGACCGAGAACAGCGCGCCCTGGCCAAAGGTCAGCCCGCCCCGCCCCGGCCCCGCCAGCCAAAGAACGGCAACCAGCACCGCCGAGGTCGCCGCCCAGAGGCACAGCGCCGCGGCCGCCATGCCCGGCAGCAGGGGCCGCAGCCGCTCCGCCCCGGCGCGCAGCACCACGATGGCCCCGTCGAAGAACGACAGGCACCCAATGGTCGCGGCGAGTTGGGCAAGCAGGATGACGGCGCCGTACTCGCCCCGCGCCGCCGGCCCCAGCGCCCGCGCGATCAGCACGCCGGACGCAAAGGTGAACAGCGCGACCAGCACGCTCGACGCCGAGGTGCCGATGAAGGCCGCCAGCGGCGGGGCCGGCGCGCCGGCGCGCGGGCTGCCGGACAGTCCGGCACAGGAAGGCGATGTCGTGTGTTCCAAGACCGCGACGCGGGGCCCCGTTCGGTGACGAAATGGTTAACAACCGGGTAGGCCAAAGCGGTTAACAAACTGTGAACGCCGCCCCGCCCCCAGGCCCTCCCCCGCTCCTCATCTTGCCCGAAATACCTTCGGGGGGGCCGGGGGGGGCAGACAGCCCCCCCGCACCTTCCGCGACATGCCCGCATCGCCCGCCGGCGCGGGATACACCGGCCCCGCGCCGGTTAATCCAAATTTAACCAATTGCCCGCATCACTGGCCGAACCCGCAGCAAGCCAAGAGACCCGCAATGAAGTTTACCGTGATCACGGCGGTCCTGAACCGGGCGGGTACGATCGAACAGGCGGTGCGTTCGGTGCAGCGGCAAGGCTGGCGCGACATCGAACATGTGGTGCAGGACGGCGGCTCGACCGATGGCACGCTGGACATCCTGCACCGCACCGCCGATGCGCGCACCCGCATCGTCTCGGAGCGGGATGGCGGCATCTATGACGCGCTGAACCGCGCGCTGGCGCGGGCCACCGGCGACGCGGTCGGGCTGATGCACTCGGACGATGTGTTCGCCCATGCGGACGTGCTTGCGCATGTCGCCGCCGCGATGGCCGATCCGTCCGTGGACGGGGTGTACGGCGATCTCGACTATGTCAGCGCCGCCGATCCCGCGCGCATCCTGCGCCGCTGGGTGTCCGGGCAGTACGACCGGCGCAAGCTGGCGCGCGGCTGGATGCCGCCGCATCCCGCGCTGTTCCTGCGCCGCGCCGTGCTGGACCGGCATGGCGGCTACGACACGAGCTTTCGCATCGCCGCCGATTACGAGGCGATGCTGCGCTACCTTGTGCAGGGCGGGATCCGGCTGGCCTATCTTCCCGAGGTCATGGTGCGCATGCGCATGGGAGGCGCCAGCAACGGCAGCGCGGGCGGGATCCTGCGAAAAAGCCGCGAAGACCTGCGCGCCATGCGCCGCCACGGCGTCGGCGGGATCGGCACGCTGGCGGCCAAGAACCTGGGCAAGCTGCCCCAGTTCCTGCCGCGCCCGGCGCTGCCCGCCCTGCCGCCCGCCTGTTCAACCGAAAGGCCCCTGCCACGATGAAACGCGCGCTGATCACCGGCATCACCGGGCAGGACGGGTCGTACCTGGCGGAACTGCTGCTCGGAAAGGGCTACGAGGTGCACGGCCTCAAGCGCCGCGCCTCGCAGCTCAATACCGCGCGGATCGACCATATCTATCAGGATCCGCACGATCCCGACCCGCGCCTGACACTGCATTACGGCGATCTCGGCGACAGCTCGGGCCTGACCCGCGTGATCAGCGAGGTGCGGCCCGACGAGATCTACAACCTCGCCGCGCAAAGCCATGTCGCGGTCAGCTTCGAGGCGCCCGAATACACCGCCGACGTGGACGCGCTGGGCACGCTGCGCCTGCTCGAGGCGATCCGCTTTCTCGGCCTGACGGAGCGGACGCGGTTCTACCAGGCCTCCACCTCGGAACTCTACGGGCAGGCCGCCGAGAGCCCGCAGCGCGAGGCGACGCCGTTCCACCCGCGCAGCCCCTATGCCGTCGCCAAGCTCTATGCCTACTGGATCACGGTGAACTACCGCGAAGCCTACGGGATGTATGCCTGCAACGGGATCCTGTTCAACCACGAGAGCCCGCGCCGCGGCGAGACCTTCGTGACCCGCAAGATCACCCGCGGGCTGGCCAATATCGCCCAGGGGCTGGAGCAGTGCCTGTATCTCGGCAATCTCGACAGCCTGCGCGACTGGGGCCATGCGAAGGATTACGTGGCGATGCAATGGCTGATGCTGCAACAGGACCGCGCCGACGACTTCGTCATCGCCACCGGCCAGCAGCATTCGGTGCGCCAGTTCGCGCTCTGGGCGGCCGAGGATCTGGGGATTCGGCTGGAATTTTCCGGCAGCGGCCCGAACGAGGTGGCCCGCGTCGCCGCCGTGACCAGCGATGCCGCCCCCGCGGTGAAGCCGGGCGATGTCGTGCTGCGGGTCGATCCGCGCTATTACCGCCCCGCCGAGGTCGAGACGTTGCTGGGCGATCCCAGCCGCGCCTGGGAAAAGCTGGGCTGGGTGCCGCGGATCACCGCGCGCGAGATGTGCGCCGAGATGGTGGCCGAGGATCTGCGGGCCGCGCAGCGCCACGCGCTGCTCAAATGCCACGGCTATCCGGTGCCGGTGGCGGTGGAGCACTGAGCGTCATGGCGGGTCTGACGGGACGGGGGCGCACCGCGCCGCGCTCGGCCTCGTCGGCGCAGCCGATCCCGCTGCGGCTGAAACTGGCAGAGGCGGCGCGCCAGTTCCGCGCGCTGTGGCGTAGCCGCTCGCCCTTTGCCGCGCGCGCCTGGCCGGGGCTGGACCGCGACCTTGCCGAATACCGGGCGCTGGCGCGGCGGCATGCGGGCATCGCGCTGGAGGATGCCGCGATCCTCGAGATCGGCTGCGGCCAGCGGCCCTACCGGCTGTGCCACCTGCTGGCGCACGGGCTGGATGCGCGCGGCATCGACATGGACCGGGTGGTGTTCCGGCTGGGCCTGCGCGAATTGCGCCGGTCGCTGCGGACGAACGGGGCCGAACGCACGCTCAAGACCGCGCTGCGCTACGTGCTGTTCGACATCGCCGAGAATCGCAGGTTCCGCCGCGCGCTGAGCGCGATACAGGGCCGCCCGTTCGACTGGCCGCGCGGCCGGATCGCCACCGGCGACGCGGCTCAGGCGGACGCCTGGCCGGACCGGGCGCTTGATTTCATCTATTCCGAGGACGTGTTCGAACATGTGCCCGCCGCCGCGCTGCCCGCCCTGTGCCGCTGCATCGCGGCGCACCTGTCGCCGCAGGGCATCGCGGTGATCCGGCCGATGGTGTTCACCGGGATCATGGGCGGCCACAATGTCGAGTATTACGACCTTGATCCGAAGACCCGCCGCACCTGCCCGCCCTGGGACCACCTGCGCGGCCACCGCTTTCCGGCCAACACCTGCCTGAACCGGCTGTCGCTGGCGGAGTACCGCGCGCTGTTCGCGGCGCATTTCGAGATCCTGGACGAGAGAGTGCGCGCGCCGGATCTCGGCCGCGCCTTCATGACCCCGGCGCTGCGCACGGAGCTGGGCAACTGGTCGGACGAAGAGCTGTTTTCCAACCATGTGCGCTTTGTCCTGCGCCGGAAGGCGTGCGCGTGACGGAGGACGCATGACATTGGGCAAGGTGTTCGTCGCCGGGCATCGCGGCATGGTCGGCAGCGCCATCCTGCGGCGGCTCGAGGCGCGGGCGGCGGCCGGAGAGGCGATAACGCCGATGACCCGCAGCCGCGCCATGCTTGACCTGACCGATGCCGGGGCGGTGCGCGCCTTCATGCAGGCCGAGCGGCCGGATGCCGTGGTGCTGGCCGCCGCACGGGTCGGCGGCATCCTGGCGAACCGGGACCGGCCGGCGGAGTTCATCCGCGACAACCTGGCGATCGAATGCAATGTCATCCACGCGGCGCATGAAACCGGGGTGCGGCGCCTGCTGAACCTGGGATCAAGCTGCATCTATCCGCGCGGCGCCCCGCAACCGATGCGCGAGGAGGCGCTGCTGACCGGCCCGCTGGAGCCGACGAACGAGCCCTATGCCATCGCCAAGATCGCCGGGATCAAGCTGTGCGAAAGCTACAACCGGCAGCACGGCACCGATTTCCGGTCGATCATGCCGACCAACCTTTACGGGCCGGGCGACAATTTCGACGCGGCCGGCAGCCATGTCCTGCCCGCTCTGATCCGCCGGTTCGACAGGGCGCGGCAGGCGGGCGCGGACGAGGTGACGATCTGGGGCACCGGCACGCCGCGCCGCGAATTCCTGCACGTGGACGACCTGGCGGATGCGGCCTTGTTCGTGCTGGACCTGCCGAAACCCGCCTGGGACACGCAGACCGCACCGATGCGCAGCCATGTCAACATCGGCACCGGGCGCGATCTGACGATCCGCGAGCTGGCGGGGCTGGTGGCGGCGGCCGCGGGCTATACCGGGCGCATCGGCTTTGACCCCGGCAAGCCGGACGGGGCGCCGCGCAAGCTGCTGGACGTGTCGCGGATGGCATCGCTGGGCTGGCGTGCGCGCATCCCGCTGGAGCAGGGGATCCGCGAGACCTGGCGGTGGTATCTGGACAATGAAGGCGCGCGGCGGGACTGAGGACGGGTATCCTGTCGGCGCACGCTCTCCGGTCCGTCCCGCCCGGCATTCCGCGGATCAGGCGCCGTAATATCCCTTGCCATAGGCCGCGTAGCTGCCGTAGCGGCCGCCATACCCGTAGCGTTTCATGCCCTTGGGATCGACCCGCGACAGGACCAGCCCGGTCACGTCCACATCCACGGACGCGAATTGCCGCAGGCCCGCCGCGACCTGCTGCGGCGCGGTCCGGTTCCACAGCACGCAATAGAGCACGGCGTCGGCCTGCCGGGCGATGATCCGCGCATCGGGCACGACCAGCACCGGCGGCGTGTCGATCACCACGAAATCGTAGGCCGCGCGCGCCGTGTCCATCATGTCGCGGAACCGGGGCGACGCGAAAAGATCGGCGCCGTTGGTGCTTGAGGATGCGCCGGTCAGCACGTCGATCCCCAGATCGTCGTTGCGGAACGCCGCCTCGTCCAGCGTCATGGTCTGCGAGATGACGTTCAGAAGATGGCCGCCCGGCGTTTCGGGAAAATAGCCCGACAGGGTGCGGCGGCGGATGTCGCCCTCGACCAGAAGCACCTTGTGGCCCAGCCCGGCGAGGTTGTGCGCCAGCGCGATCGACATCGTCGTCTTGCCCTCGCCCGGCACCGAAGAGGCGACGGCGATCACCTTTGGCGGCGCGCCGGCCTGCGCCATCAGGATCGAGGTGCGCAGGTTTCGGATCGCCTCGGACGCGGCGGATGTCGGGTGCCCGCGCAGATAGGCCGGCAGGCGCGCGCGGCGGCGCAGCGGCATCAGCGGCACCTGCCCCAGCACCGGGCGGCCGGTCGCCGTCTCCAGCTCCTCGGCGGTGCGGAAGCCGCCCGCGCGAAGCTGCTGCACCAGCACGATGCCCGCGCCCAGCGCCGCCCCGATCAGCAGCGCGACCAGCACGATCCGGCCCCGCCGCGGCGCCACCGGCACGCCGAAATCGGCGCGGCTGAGGATCCGGCTGTCGGCCTGTTGCAGCCCGACCTGGATCGAGGTTTCCTTGAGCCGCTGAAGGAACGTCTCGTAGAGCACGCGGGTCGCGTTCACCTCGCGCACGAGGGTGCCGATCCCGACGCGCGCCGCGTTCTGCGCGTCGATTCGCGCGGCCAGCCCGTCGCGGGTTTCGGCCAGCCGACCCGCGCGGGTGCGCGCGGCATCGGCCTGGCTGCGCGCCTCGATGCGCGTCTCGGCATCGGCGCCGGCACTGGTCGCGCGCGCGTCCAGCGCCGCCGCGCGGTCCCGGGCGGCGGCAAGATCGCCGTCCAGCCCGCGCAGCCGCAAGGTCAGCGCCTGAAGCGCCGCCGGCTCCAGCACCGCCGAGGACAGCCGCATCTCTTCGAGCGCGTCCTCCTTGTCCTTCAGCTCAAGCTCCAGCTCGGTGACGCGCTGGGACAGCCAGTTGATTGCGTATTCCGTGGCCGCGAACTTTGCCGCGATCTGGTCCTCAAGGTACAGCTCGGCCAGCCGGTTGGCGATCGCCACCGACTTGTCCGGCGCCCCGGTCGTGGCGCGGATCCGGAAGACATAGGTGTCGCGGTCGTTCGAGATCGCCACCGCCTCGCCCACCGCCGAGACCGTCCGCGACACCGTTCGTTCGGCGCCCGGTGTCGGTTCGGGCGGCGGCGCGCGGCCGATCAGCCGCAGCGCCCGGTCCCGAAGCGCGCCGGGCGCGTACCAGGGTGCCGTGCGCAAGGCGGGGTTGAATTCGGGGTCTTCGGTCAGCCCCATGTCGCGCACCAGCGTCTCGATCAGCCCGCGCGAGCGCAGGATCGAAACCTCGGTGTTCAACGAGGCATCGTCGGAGCCGACCCCCGACACGACGCTTTCGACATCCACCACCTTGCGGTCGCGCACCTCGAGCAGCAATTCGGTCGTCGCGGCAAAGCGCGGCTCGGCGATGCCATAGGCGTAATAGCCGCCGATCAGCGCGGCCAGCCCGGCGCAGAACGCGATCACCGCCTTGCCGCGCCACAATGCGGACAGGCCGGCGAACAGGTCGACCTCGCGCGCCGGCGCGGGGTCCACGGGGCGCGGCGCATGGCCCGGCCCGCCCGCATGTCGGTGGATCGGCGTCATCCGGCCGGGGCTGTCGTCGTTCATCGCGGTCCACGCTCAGGGGCCTTGCGGCTTCAACCACGGGTTTAGCCGATGGCGCGGCGCCTGCGCAACGCCGGCGCGCGCCGCCCCTGCCGGAAACCCGCCAGGGTGGCGCGGTTGCGACGGTCGGGGGCCGCGGCCCCCGATGCTGCCGCCCCGGTCAGGCGGACTTGCGCCGCCGCGGGCGCCGCCGGCCGGCGGCGGCATCGGGCTTGGACGCGGACGGACCGCGCTGCTGCGCGCCGCGCGTGCGGCGTTTCTGCTGCGGCTTGCCGGATTTGCCGCCCGGTTTCGCGGCGGGCTGCCACGCGGGACGCGTGCCGCCGGCCACCGGGATGTCGACCTTCATCAGCTTTTCGATCTGGCGCAGCAGGTCCACCTCCTCGGCGGAGCAGAACGCGATCGCCTCGCCCTCGCGGCCGGCGCGGGCGGTGCGCCCGATCCGGTGGATATAGTTGTCGGGCACATCCGGCAGGTCGTAGTTCACCACGTAGGCGACACCCGGGATGTCGATGCCGCGCGCCGCCACATCGGTTGCCACCAGCACCTTGACCGAGCCGTCGCGGAACGCCTTGATGGCGCGGTCGCGCTGGCCCTGGCTCTTGTTGCCGTGGATCGAGGCGGCGTTGAACCCGTCGGCCACCAGCCCCTTCATCAGCTTTTCCGCGCCATGCTTGGTGCGCGAGAAGACCAGCGTCAGCGCGTCCGGATCGCGCGACAGGATGCGGCGCAGGCCGGCCGGTTTCTCGGCCTTTTCCATGAAGATGATCGACTGCGTGACCTTGTCGGCGGCCTTGCCCGGCGGCGCGACCTGCACCCGGCGCGGATCGGTCAGGTAGGCGCGGCTCAACTCTTCCATCTGCTTCGGCATGGTGGCCGAGAACAGCATGGTCTGGCGCGGCGTGCCGAGGCGCGGGGCGATCCGGCGCAGCGCGTGGATGAAGCCGAGATCGAGCATCTGGTCGGCCTCGTCCAGCACCAGGTGGCGCACCTGCCCCAGATCGACCGCGCCGCGATCCATCAGGTCGATCAGCCGGCCCGGCGTCGCCACGAGGATGTCGGTGCCCTGCGACAGCTGGGTGATCTGCCGGTTGATGGACTGCCCGCCGACCACGGTGACCACCTTGATGCGGGTGCCGCCGGTCAGCGCGCGCAGGCTGTCGGCGATCTGGTTGGTCAGCTCGCGCGTCGGCGCGAGGATCAGCACCTTGGCGGTTTTCGGCGCGGGCTTGCCGGGCCGGGCCAGCAGCTGGTCGATCAGCGGCAGCCCGAAGGCCAGCGTCTTGCCGGTGCCGGTCTGTGCCAACCCCAGGATGTCATGCCCCTGCATCGCCAGCGGGATCGCCTGGTTCTGGATCGGGGTGGGTTCCGTGAAGCCGATGCGCTGAAGCGCGTCGTTGAGTGCGGGCGCGAGGCCCAGCATGTCGAAATCGAACAAATCATTTCCTTTGTGGCCGCACCGCGCCCCATGACGCAGGCGGATAGACTGGCATGGCCGCGCAGGATGCACGGCCCGGCAAGGGTGCAGCGCGGCCTCGGAACGTGCGGGCGTCTCCCGCGCCGTCCGGCCGTCGCATCAGGAACCCTGCGTGATGGGGAACTGGAGATCGTGGTGCGCTGATGGCCCGGTCAGGGGCGCGGCTTGCTCACGCGGCAGCGCAGCGTCGACGTTCAGATGCGGCCCCGGCGCGCATTTGTCAAGCGCCGAGTGGGATTTGCCATCCGCCGCGCATCAGACCGGGTAGGGCGACACGCCGATCACCCATGTGTGCAGCAGAAGCGCCCCGGCCCAGAGCGCCAGGCCCACGCCCGCCCGCAAGACCAGCGCGCGGCCGTTGCGCCGCCGCCAGACGGGATCGGCGAAAGGCGCCAGCGACAGCGGCGATGTTGCCTCGAAGAACGCCGCGCCCTCGCTGCGCCGGGCGCGCAGGTCGAACACCGGCATCGCCCCCAGCGCCAGCAGCGCGAAGCCGCCGAACAGGATGACATGCGCCAGATCGCCGTTCGGCACCATATGCGCCGCCGCCCATACCGCCAGCGACAGCAGCAGCGGGTGGCGCACCACCGCGGCCGCGCCCGGATCGCGCGCGTCGAACCCCGCGCGGCGGCGACCGCCCAGCGTATAGGGCTGGCGTATCCCGAGGCCGATCGCCGCCAGCACCGCCGCCACCGGCATCGCCAGGTTCGGCACCCAGCGCATCCACGGCCATTGCGACCAAAGCTCGACATAGGGCGCGCGCCCCGCTGCCACGATCACCCAGATCAGCAGCGCCAGCGACAGCGCGCCATAGGCCGAGAAATACAGCCGCCGGCCGACCGCGCGGATCATGCGGCCGCGCAGATCGCCCAGCCGGGGCAGGAAATGGCTGCCCAGGAAGGCGGCCATGGCGAGGATGAACTCGGTCCAGCCGGTCATCGGGCTGCGTCCGGTATCGCGCGATGAGCCGGGTGGCGCCGGCCCGCGGGGGGGCGCGAAAGCGCCGCCCCGGGGGGGCGGGCCGGCGCTGCCCGGCGTGCCGCCGGGCGGAATGCGTCGACGCTTCGCACCGCCTTCATCTCCCCTCCGCCTCGGCCATCAGCCGCGCGATGTGGCGGGCGAACCACCATGTCGCCGGCACGCCCAGCAGCGCGCCCCAGAACACCGCCTCCCACGGGGTCAGCACCCGCCAGCCGACCCAGCTGCCGATCAGCGAGGCGAAGAACAGGTTCACCGCCGCCGCACCGGCGCCGAACGGATACAGCGCCGCCAGCAGAAGCCAGGACGGCCGCGTCTTCATCTGCGCATCACCAGCCGGTGCACCGCCCAAAGCGCCGCCAGCAGCAGCAGCGACGCGATCAGGTAGGACAGTTCGGCCGACTCGGTCTGCGGCTGCGGGATCGGGCGCTCGAACTCGGCCGCCAGCAGCGGCGCGGGGATCAGCGCGGCAAGGGTTGCAAGGGCTTTCATGTCATCGCTCCATGGTCAGTGTCTGGTAAATCTCGGGCAGCGCGCGCGGCAGCCGTGCCGGGTCGGGCAACAGGTTGAACCCGGCCCGCCCGAAGATCCGCGCGAACCAGTCCTGCCCGTCGGCATCGACGATCACGCCATGCACCGACTGGCCCAGCGCGCGCGCCTCGCGCACGGCCATGCGGCTGTCCTCGATCCCGTGGATGCCTTCGTAATGGTCGAGGTCATTGGGCTTGCCGTCGGTCAGCACCAGCAGCAGGCGCTTGGCCGCGCCTTCCTCGGCCAGTTGCGCCGAGGCATGGCGGATCGCGGCGCCGAGGCGCGTGTAGTGGCCGGGGCGGAAGCCGCCGATCCGGGCCGTCACGGCCTCCGACATCGGCTCGGCGAAGCCTTTCGCGCGGGTGACGAACACCCGGTCGCGGCGCAGCGAGGAAAACCCCCAGATGCCCAGCCGGTCGCCGGCGGTGGCGATCCCGCCGGACAGGGCGGCCAGTGCCTCGCGCGCGGTGTCGATCACGGCGGCGTCGCCGGTCACCGCCTCGGTCGAGCGCGAGCAATCCATCAGGATCGCCACGCTGAGGTCGCGCGCCATCGGGCGCGAGGATTGCCAGACCCGGTCGCTGCCCTCCTGCCCGGCGGCCAGCGCCGCGCGGGATGCCACGACCGCATCCAGGTCCAGCTCGTCGCCGTCGATCTGCCGCGGCAACATAACCCGGCGCGGATGCAGCGGCGCGAATTGGCGGCGCACCCGTGCGACAAGGCGCGGATCGGGGCGGTAGCTGGCAGCCTGTTCGCCCTCCACCTCCAGCACGCGGGTATGGCCGGGCATGTAGGCGCCGGCGCGCTGGTTCCATTCGGGATAGGTGAACTTGCCGGCCAGCCGTTCGTGTTCGGCATCCTGCGGCGACAGATCGAGCGAGATGCGCAGCCGGCTGGCGGCGCGGCGCGCATGTTCGGACAGGGTGATCCGGTCCTGGTCGTCGGCGGCCTTGGCGGCGTTGTCCTGGTCGTCGTCATCGACCATCCGGTTGATGTTCAGGCTTTCGGCCCAGGACATGATCGATTCGAACCGGTGGATGATGAAGCTGTCGTTGCGGTTGGCCTGATCGCGGTCCTCGCGCTCGGCCTGCTTGCGGCTGGCAAGGGCATAGGCGGGATCGCCAGCGTCCTCATCCGCATCGGGGGCGGCGCCGCGGCCGGCGACGCGGGCGCGCAGCCGCAGCCAGATCGGCACCGGCGCGAAGGTGCGGTAGCCGCGCGGCGCGGGGCAATCGAGGGATTCGCCAGCCTCGGCGCGGCCCGAAAGCTGGCCCAGGATCAGCCGCTCCACCCCTGCCTCGCAGGCCGGCAGGCCGGTGCGGCGGCGGGTGGCGGCGATATGGGCGCACATCGCGGCGTAGGGCGCGCGCAGCCCCGGACAGGCAGCATGGGCGCGGTCCGCGGCGCGGGCCATTGCGTCGATCTCGGCCCGGTCGGCGGCCAGCGGATCGGCGGCGCGCGCCGGAATGTCGGCATGGGCGGCCAGCGCGGCCAGCCACAGATAGGCGGCGCGGTTCAGCGCGCGGGCGGCGAAGACATCCATCACAGGCGGCAGGCGAAGCCGCTCGCCGTCGAAATCGGCGACATGCAGCACCTCGCGCGGGGTGCCGATGCGGCGGGCGCGGTTCGGGCGGTGATCCGAGGCGGCGGCGGGCGCGGCGACGATTTCCGTGCCGCCCCTGCCGCCCAGCGCCCGGAACAGGGTGGCGACGCTGGTACGCATCTCGTCCAGCCGCACCGCCTCTGCCGCGTCGACCTGCGCCGCGCCCAGCCGGGTGGACATGTCATGCCACAGGTTGCCGACCGTCTCTTCCGGCTCCATCAGGTCGAGCGGGCGGATCATCGCCATGGCATCACCCGTAAACGCTGGCCGCGAGGTCGCGCAGCGCCTGCTGCACGTCGGCCTCGTCGCTGAGCGGCTCGACGATGGCCGCCTCGATGGCACGGTCCACGCCCATGCCCTGCGCGATCAGCGTCGCGGCATAGATCAGCAGGCGGGTGGACACGCCTTCCTCGAGGTCCATGCCCGACAGCGTGCGGATATGCCCCGCCAGCCGCACCAGCGCGTCCGAGCGCGCCTCGTCCAGGCCGGATTCGGCCGCGACCACGGCGGTTTCGGTGGCGCGATCGGGAAAATCGAAGCCGATCGACAGGAACCGCTGCCTTGTGGAGGGTTTGAGCTTTTTCAGGATATTCTGGTAGCCTGGGTTGTAGCTGGCCACCAGCATGAAGCTGGCCGGCGCGGCCAGTTCCTCGCCGGTGCGGTCGATCACCAGCCGGCGGCGGTCATCGGTCAGCGGGTGCAGCACGACGGTGACGTCCTTGCGGGCCTCCACCACCTCGTCGAGATAGCAGATCCCGCCCTCGCGCACGGCGCGGGTCAGCGGGCCGTCGACCCATTCGGTTTCCCCGCCCTTCAGAAGGTAGCGCCCGATCAGGTCGGCCGCCGACAGGTCGTCATGGCAGGCCACGGTGTGCAGCGGCAGGCCCAGCCTTGCCGCCATGTGTTCCACGAACCGTGTCTTGCCGCAGCCGGTCGGCCCCTTCAGAAGAAGGGGCAGACCGTTGGCATGGGCCGTCTCGAACACCGCGCATTCGTCGGCGACGGGACGGTAGAAGGGCAGGCCGGGATTGGCGTGCATGTTCATCGCCTATTCTCCGGGCACGGCCTGCGGGCCGGGTTCCACGACCTCGCGGCGAATCACGAGCTGGCTGTAGATGAACAGCAGCGCGCCCAGCACCACCGCCACCCCGGCACCGAAGCGCATGATGAAGAACAGGCTGAGCTGGTCCTGCACCTCCATGAAGTACTCGCCCACGATCCGCTGCATATGCGTCTGGATCGTGCCCGCGAAGGTCAGCGTGAAAGTCATGAACGACATGCCGCCGGTCATCAGCCAGAACGAGGCCATGTTGAGCACCTGGTTGTACGGCGCGCGCGCCCGCAGGATCGGCATCGCATAGGTGAACATCGCCAGGTTCAGCGCGACATAGGCGCCGTAGAAGGCAAGGTGCCCGTGCGCGGCGGTGATCTGCGTGCCGTGGGTGTAGAAGTTCACCCCGTGCAGCGTGTGCAGGAAGCCCCAGACACCCGCGCCGAAGAAGGCCACGGTCGCCGAGCCCAGCGCCCAGAGCAGCGCGGCCTTGTTCGGGTGGTTCTTGCGCCCCTTCCAGACCATGATGAAGGCGAACGACATCATCGCGAAGAACGGCGCCACCTCGAAGGTCGAGAAGATCGAGCCGACCCATTGCCAGTAGCTGGGCGTGCCGATCCAGAAATAGTGGTGCCCGGTCCCGAGGATGCCGGAGAACAGCGCGGTGGCGACGATGACGTAAAGCCATTTCTCGATCACCTCGCGGTCGACGCCGGTCAGCTTGAGCATCAGGAAGCCCAGGATCGCGGCCATCACCAGCTCCCAGGTCGCCTCGACCCACAGGTGCACGACGAACCACCAGTACATCTTGTCGAGCGACAGGTTGTCGGGGTTGATGAAGGCGAAGATCCACAGCAGCGACAGCAGCCACAGCCCCATCAGCAGGATGTTGGTGATCGCCGTCTTGCGCCCGGCCAGCACCGTCATCGAGATGTTGAACAGGAAGATCAGCGCGGCGACGAGGATGCCCAGCTTGACCCAGAGCGGCTGTTCCAGGAACTCGCGCCCGCCATGGATGCCCACGAGGTACGATCCGACCGCGCCCAGCGTGCCGACCACCAGGATGATCAGTTGCAGATAGGCCAGCTTGACCGAATACAGCTCGCGCTCGCTTTCCTCGGGGACGAGGAAATAGGCCGCGCCGAAAAAGCCCAGCAGCAGCCAGACGATCAGCGCGTTGGTGTGGATCATGCGGATGATGTTGAACGGCACCAGTTCGGACAGGAAGTTCGGCGCGACATAGATCCAGCCGGCCCAGAGCCCGCCCAGAACCTGGATCGCGAACAGCCCCATCGCCGCGAGGAAATAGGCGTAGGCCACCTTTTGCGATTTATATTTCATGTGTCTTTGCTCCTCAGCCGGCTTCGTTGGGCGGCCAGCCCTGGGTGTCGGTTTGGTCGGCCCAGCGCAGGAATTCGGCGAGGCCGCGGGTTTCTTCCTCGGTCAGCTCGAACAGCGGCATCTGGCGCCGCCCCTCGATTCCCGAGGGCTGCGAGGCCATCCAGCCATCGAGGATCTCGAACGCGCCCTCGGCGTCGTCCATGACACCCCAGCGGGTCATGACGTTGCCCAGTTCGGGGGCGAAATACGCGCCCTCCCCGTGCAGCGTGTGGCAGTTGATGCACGAATGGCGCTCCCAGACATGCTTGCCCAGCACGACCTCTTCGGTCAGCGGCAGGGCCGAGGTGGCGCTGTTCACGATGTAGTAGTGCGAATGCACGGTCATCACGCCGAACACGAGCACGAAGAATATGGATCCTCCGTAAAACACGTTCCTGGCGCGCGACTTCGTTAGGATTTCCGACATCCATTCTGTCCCGGCGATTGTTGCTGTTGGTGGTTTTCTAGCCGGGCTTCTAACGCGGTTGTTGTCCAAGCGCAAAGTGGCAGCAGGAATCCCGATTTAGACGGTTGCGCGAAAGGAACGCCCCCATGACGCGCCCCGAAATCGACGACCCGGATCTGCCGCTGGCCGACCTTTTCGCGCGCTGGCCGACCTCGGCCGCGGCGTTCCTGAACCGCCGGATGCTGTGCCCCGGCTGCCCTGTCGCGCCGTTTCACACCGTCGCCGACGCCTGCGACGAGTACCGGCTGGACATTGCCGGCTTCCGCGCCGAGATCCGCCGCGCCGCGTTCGACAGGGACATTTCGCACTCGCATCGGGGCACGTCGAAAGACCGGCCCCGGACTTGAGGCAGATCAAAACGGACCCTCCCGCACCTCGCTAAACCTGCATCGACGAATCGCCGAATTCGAATCGTGATCGACGGAAACCGACACATGAACACTTTGCTTGCCCGCCTGACCCGCTGCTTTCTTCTGACCCTGGCGCTGGCGCTGTCCGCGGCCGGCCCCGGTCAGGCGCAGAACCTGATCAGCGGGTTCCTCGACGATCTGGACCCGGCAGAGGTCGTGCCGGGCGCCGCCAGCTACGGGACCGAGCGGGCCGACGGCCTTGTCCCGGCGCTGGACGCGGCGGGCGAAACGCTGGGCTGGGTGTTCCTGACATCGGATTTCGTGCCGACCACGGGCTATTCGGGCAAGCCGATCCACGTTGTCGCCGGCCTGTCGCCCGATGCGATCCTGACCGGTGCCAAGCTGGTCAAGCATTCCGAGCCGATCGTGCTGGTCGGCATCCCCGAATCGGAAATCCGCGCGGTGATCGACCATTACACCGGCTTCGATCTGTCCACCGTGTCCGGCCCGCGCGACACAGGCGACCTGGAGATCGTGTCGGGCGCGACCGTGACCATCATGGTGATCGACGATTCGATCCTGCGCGCCGGGGTCAAGGCGGCCCGCGCGCTGGGACTCGAAGGCTTCGCCGCGCCTGCGCAGGTCGGGCCGACCCGCGAAATCGACCGCGACACCGGCGAGATCACCGACTGGGAAACGATGGCCGGCAACGGCGCGCTGCGCCGGCTGGTGCTGAGTGTCGAGACGATCAACGCCGACTTCGCCGCGCTGGGCGATCCGCGCACCGAGAAGGAGGCCGAGGACGGCCCGCCCGACGATGCCTATGTCGACATCTGGACCGCATTGGTCAGCCACCCGGCGACCGGCCGCAGCCTGCTGGGCGACAAGGTCTATGACAACCTGATGGCCAAGATGGAGCCGGGCGACGAGGCGATCGCGATTTTCGGCGCCGGGCGCTGGTCGTTCAAGGGGTCGGGCTATGTGCGCGGCGGCATCTTCGACCGGTTCCAGCTGATCCAGGGCGACATTTCCTACCGCTTCTTCGACCGCAACCACAACCGCATCGTCGACGTCGCCGCAGAGGGCGCCCCCGACTTCACCGAGATGGACCTGTTCATCATCCCCGCCAGCGCCGGGTTCGATCCGGCCGCGCCGTTCCGCCTGCAATTCCTGGTCAGCCGCGCCGTCGGCCCGATCGAGAAGCTGTTCCTGACCTACGATCTGGGCTACGAGCTGCCGGCGCCCTATACCCGCACCGTCGCGCCGCCGCCGGCCGTGTCCGAACCCGTCGTCTCGCCCCCCGAATCGGAAGCGCGCGAGGCGCTGTGGCAGCGCATCTGGCGCACCAAGAGCACCGAGGTGGTGATCCTGGGCGCCGCGCTGGCGATGCTCAGCGGCATCTTCTTCTTCCAGTCGCTGGCGACCCGCAACGCGCGGCTGTTCTCGACGATCCGCACCGTCTACCTGGTGTTCACGCTGGTCTTCATCGGCTGGATCGCCAACGCGCAGCTTTCGGTGGTCAACATCCTGGCCGTGGTGAACGCGCTGTTCAGCGATTTCGAGTGGAACACGTTCCTGATGGACCCGCTGATCTTCATCCTGTGGTTCGCCGTGGCCGCGTCGCTGCTGTTCTGGGCGCGCGGCGCCTATTGCGGCTGGCTGTGCCCGTTCGGCGCGATGCAGGAGCTGCTGAACAAGGTCGCGCGGCTGCTGCGCATTCCGCAGGTGACGCTGCCCTGGGGGCTGCACGAACGGCTCTGGGCGCTGAAATACGTCATCTTCCTGGGGCTGTTCGGCTTGTCGCTCTATTCGCTGGAACTGGCCGAACGCTGGGCCGAGGTGGAACCGTTCAAGACCGCGATCATCCTGAAATTCGCACGGCCCCTGCCCTTCGTGCTGATCGCAGTGGCGTTCCTGCTGCCGGGCCTGTTCATCGAACGCTTCTATTGCCGCTATGTCTGCCCGCTGGGCGGCGGGCTGGCGATCCCGGCGCGGATGCACATGTTCCGCTGGCTCAAGCGGTACAACGAATGCGGCAATCCGTGCCAGCTTTGCGCCAAGGATTGCCCGGTGGACGCTATCCACCCGACCGGAGAGATCAACCCGAACGAGTGCATCTCCTGCCTGAACTGCCAGGTGCTGTACCAGGATCACGACCGCTGCCCGGTGGTCATCAAGCGCGACAAGCGGCGCGAACGCAGCGCGGCCTCGGCCGCCAGCCTCGCCGCCGCGACCGAACGGCCGGATCTCGGCCATCCCAACCAGCTTTCCAATGCAAAGTGAGAAGGAGGAAAGACCAATGACTGACGAACGCAAGGGCCTGTCCCGGCGCGGACTGTTCCAGGGTACGGCGGGTGCCGCCGTCCTGGCCGGCACCGCCACCGCCAGCGGCGGGCTCGGCCTGTTCGGCGCGCCGAAGGCCGCCAACGCCGCCGCCTCGGTCGAGGTCGCCCCGGGCGAGCTTGACGACTATTACGGCTTCTGGTCCTCGGGCCAGTGCGGCGAAGTGCGCATCATCGGCGTGCCGTCGATGCGCGAGCTGATGCGCGTGCCGGTCTTCAACCGCTGCTCGGCCACCGGCTGGGGCCAGACCAACGAAAGCCTCAAGGTCCTGACCGAGGGCCTGCTGCCGGAAACCAAGGAATTCCTCGCCAAGCGCGGCATGAAGACCTACGACAACGGCGACTTGCACCACCCGCACATGTCCTTCACCGAGGGCACCTATGACGGGCGCTACCTGTTCATGAACGACAAGGCGAATACCCGCGTTGCGCGGATCCGCTGCGACATCATGAAGACCGACAAGATCATCGAGATCCCGAACGCGTCGGACATCCACGGCCTGCGGCCGCAGAAATACCCGCGCACCGGCTATGTCTTCGCCAACGGCGAGCACCGGGTTCCGCTGCCGAACGACGGCTCGATCCTGGACGAGCCCGAGAAGTACCACGCGATCTTCACCGCGGTGGACGGCGATTCGATGGAAGTCGCCTGGCAGGTGATCGTCGACGGCAATCTCGACAACTGCGATGCCGACTACGAAGGCAAATGGGCGTTCTCGACCTGCTACAACTCGGAAGGCGGCGTGACCCTCGCGGACATGACCGCGAACGAGCAGGACTGGGTCGTGATCTTCAACATCGAGGAGATCGAGAAGGGCGTCGCGGCCGGCGACTTTACCGAGATGAACGGCGTCAAGGTTCTGGATGGCCGGCACGGGTCGAAATACACGGCCTACATCCCGATCTCGACCTCGCCGCATGGCTGCAACATGGCGCCCGACAAGAAGCACCTGTGCATCAACGGCAAGCTGTCGCCCACCGTCTCGGTGATCGACGTGACCAAGCTGCCCGAGGTGTTCGCCGGCGCCGACCCGCGTTCCGCCGTGGTGGCAGAGCCGCAGCTGGGCCTTGGCCCACTTCACACCGCGTTCGACGGGCGCGGCAACGCGTTCACGACGCTGTTCCTCGACAGCCAGATGGTCAAGTGGAACATCGAGGACGCGCGCAAGGCGTTCGCGGGCGAGGACGTGGACCCGATCATCGACAAGATCGACGTTCACTACCAGCCGGGCCACAACCACACCACCATGGGCGAAACCCTGGAGGCCGATGGCAGGTTCCTGATCTCGCTCAACAAGTTCTCGAAGGACCGGTTCCTGAACGTCGGCCCGCTGAAGCCGGAAAACGATCAGGTGATCGACATCTCGGGCGAGAAGATGCAGCTGGTGCATGACGGCCCGACCTTTGCCGAGCCGCATGACTGCATCCTGGTGCGCGCCGACCTCATCAACCCGGTCTCGGTCTATGACCGGAACGACCCGATGTGGGAAGAGGCGCGCCAGCAGGCCGAGAAGGACGGTGTCGATCTCGACTGGGGCGAGGACGTGATCCGCGACGGCAACAAGGTGCGGGTCTACATGCACTCTGTCGCGCCGGTCTTCAGCCTCGACAGCTTCGAGGTCAACCAGGGCGACGAGGTGACGGTCTACATCACCAACATGGACGAGGTGGACGACCTGACGCACGGCTTCACCCTGGGCAACCACGGCATCGCGATGGAGCTGGGGCCGCAGGCGACCGCCTCGGTCACGTTCACCGCGGATCGGCCGGGCGTGCACTGGTACTACTGCCAGTGGTTCTGCCACGCGCTCCACATGGAGATGCGCGGCCGGATGCTGGTCAAGCCGACGGCATAAGGAAAGGGCCTTCGACATGCGACTTCCGGGTCTGACCGTCCTTGCCGTTCTGATCCCGCTGGCTTGCCAGGCGGGGCGGATCGACGTGGCGCCGGATCCGGGGGCGCTGGCGGCCGCGATCGCGGCCGCCGAGCCCGGCGACGAGCTGGTCCTCTCCGAGGGCAGCCATGCCGGGCCGGTCCATATCGACAAAACCCTGTCCCTGACGGGGCCCCTTGCCCGGATCGACGGTCCGGGCGAGGGATCGGTCGTCACCGTCACCGCGCCGGACGTGACGATCCGCGATCTGACGATCACCGGCGCCGGCAAGAGCCTTGCCGATCTCGACAGCGGCATCCGCCTGCTGAAGGGCGCCGACGGCGCGCTGGTCGAGGGCGTGACGCTGACCGGCAACCTGATCGGCATCGACGTGCACGGGGCGAAGGACGCGACGCTGCGCGGCAACACCATCGAGGGGCGCAACGATCTGCGCGTGGCCGAACGCGGCCCCGGCATCTATGTGTGGAATTCCCCCGGCCTGCTGGTCGAGGACAACAGCGTCGCCATGGGCCGCGACGGGGTGTTCATCACCACGTCCGACAAGGCCGTGTACCGGCGCAACACCTTCACCGATCTGCGCTATGCGTTCCATTCGATGTACGCGAACCGGATCGAGGTGACCGACAATGTGAGCCGCGGCAACGACATGGGGTTCGCGCTGATGTATTCCACCCGGCTGCTGGTGGAGCGGAACCTGTCGGTGGGCGACATCAACCACGGCTTCTTCATGAACTTCGCCAACCGCGCCGAGCTGCGCCACAACGAGGTGCGGAACGGCGGCGAGAAATGCGTGTTCATCTACAATTCGAACTTCAACCTGTTCGAGTCGAACCGGTTCGCCGGCTGCGGCATCGGCGTGCATTATACCGCCGGCAGCCAGGACAACGTGCTGACCGGAAACGCCTTCATGGGCAACCGCACGCAGGTGAAATATGTCGGCACGACCTGGCTGGAATGGTCGGACGGCGAGACCGGCAATTACTGGTCCGATCATGTCGCCTTCGACGTGAACGGCGACGGCATCGCCGACAGCCCGTACCGGCCGAATGACAGCATCGACCGGCTGGTCTGGTCGCAACCGGCAGCCAAGCTACTTATGGGCGCACCTGCCATGCAACTCGTGCGTTGGTCGCAATCGCGGTTTCCGGGCCTGCTGCCCGGCGGCGTGATCGACAGCCATCCGCTGACATCGCCGGGCGCCGCGGGCGTGCCGGCAACGGAGCATCCCACATGAACGTCCTCGACATCACCGGGCTGACGATTGCCTTCGGCAAGACCGTCGCGGTGGACAACGTGTCCCTTTCCGTGGCGCCGGGCGAACGGCTGGCGCTGCTGGGCCATAACGGCGCGGGCAAGACCACGCTGTTCAAGGCGATCCTCGGCTTTCTGAAACCCGCCTCGGGGCAGATCGCGGTGGCCGGGCACCGGCCCGGATCCGACGCCGCGCGGATCGCGGTGAACTACCTGCCGGAAACCGTCGCCTTCGCGCGCAACCTGACCGGGCGCGAGGTGCTCGAATACTTCTCGGGGCTGCGCGGGGCGCCGCGCGCCGAAATCGCCGGCCTGCTGGAGCGGGTGGGCCTGACCGGCGCGGCGGACCGCGCCGTTGGCACCTATTCCAAGGGGATGCGCCAGCGGCTGGGCCTTGCACAGGCGCTGATCGGCGCGCCGCGCCTGCTGCTTCTGGACGAGCCGACAAGCGGGCTGGACCCGGTGTCGCGGCACGAATTCTACGGCATCATCGCCGAGGCGGCTTCGCGCGGATCGGCGGTGCTGCTGTCCTCGCACGGGCTGGAGGAAATCCAGAACCGCACCGACCGCGTGGCGATCCTGGCGCAGGGCGAATTGCGGGCCGAGGGCACGCTGGCCGAGTTGGCCGCGCGCGCCGCGCTGCGCTCGACCATCCGCGTGACCGCCCTGCCCGGAGAGGCCGAGCGCCTGCATGCCGAACTGGGCGGCACCCGCGTCAACGGCACCCGGCTCGACATTCCCTGCCCGCCCGGCGCCAAGCTGGACCTGCTGGCGCGGGTCGGCAGCCATGCCGGCGCGCTGGCCGATTTCGACCTGCAGACACCCGGGCTCGACGACATCTACCGGCATTTCTCGGGCCAGCCCCTGCGCGAGGAGACGCCGCAATGATCGCCCGCATCCGTACCGTCTTCGTGCAGGAATTCCGGCTGGCCCGGCGCAACCAGTGGGTGCTGCTGGCCACGCTGATGCTGACGCTGTTCGCGCTGGCGCTGGCATTCTTCGGCGCAGGCCAGGGTGCCGCGCTCAAGGCCGATGTCCTGAGCCTGACCGCGGCCAGCCTGGCCACGCTGTCGGTCTACCTGATCCCGCTGATCGCGCTTCTGATGTCCTATGACGCCTTTTCCGGCGAGGTGGAGCGCGGCGCGCTGGCGCTGACGCTGGCCACGCCGATCCGCCGGTGGGAGCTGTTCGCGGCCAAGTTCCTGGCGCAGTGCTGCGCCGCCGGGATCGCCATCGTCGGCTCGCTCGCCATCGCGGGCGCGGCGGTGGCGCTTGTCTACGGCACCGAGCCGGCGGGCCTTTGGGCCTGGGCGCGGCTGACCGCCACATCGGCGCTGCTGGGCGCGGTGTTCGTCGCCGCCGGGCTGACGCTGTCGGCCGCGACCGGGCGCACCGCGCGCGCCGCGGCCTTCGCCATCGGCATCTGGCTGGTCATGGTCGTGCTTTACGACCTGGCGCTTCTGGGCGGGATCATGGCGGCGGGCGAAGGCGTGTTCGCCAGCCGGGTCTTCCCCTGGCTGGTGCTGGCCAACCCGGCGGATGCGTTCCGCCTCTACAACCTCGCCGCGCTGGACGCCGCCCCGGTCGCCGGGATCGACGGGCTGGCGCGCACCCTGCCCTTCGCCCCCGCCGCCGCGCTGGGCGCGCTGGCCCTGTGGCTGGCAGCGTTGCTGGCGCTGGGCATGAACCGTACCGGAAGGATCGAGCCATGAGCCGCCGTTTCGCAATCGCCGCCCTGCTGGCCCTGTCGCTGTCGGCCTGCAAGGAAGACATCGCCGCCGTGCCGGACCCGATCCCGATGACCGACGAGGCGCTGGGCCATTACTGCCAGATGTTCGTTGCCGACCATGCCGGCCCCAAGGCGCAGATCCACCTCAGGGGGCACGACGCCCCGATGTGGTTCTCGCAGGTGTCCGACGCGGTGGCGTACCTGCACGACCCCGAACGCGACGCCGAGATCGCCGCGATCTACGTCACCGACATGAGCCGCGCCGAAAGCTGGGCAATCGCCGGCGAAAGCGCCTGGGCCCCGGCGGGCGATCTGGTCTTCGTGATCGAAAGCGACCGGCCCGGCGGCATGGGCGTGCCCGAGGCGATCCCGTATTCCGACCGGGACGAGGCCGCGGCCTTCACCGCCGAGCATGGCGGCCGGATCGTGGCCTGGGACGCGATCCCCGAAGCGTATGTGCGCCCGAATCTCGACGGAATGCCCGTGCCCCCACCGAATGAAGGAGCCGAAGGATGACCTTCTCCCGCCGCCGTTTCCTGGCCATCTCGGCCGCCGCCCTTGCACTGCCGGCCATGCCCCGGATGGCGCGCGCCGCGCCCACCGCGTTCTGGCAGGGCCGCGCGCTGGGCGCCCATGCCGAGATCAGGCTCGCCGGCCTGACCCAGGACGAGGCCGCGCCGATCCTCGCCGCCGCCGAGGCGGAGCTGGCGCGCATCGACCGGCTGTTCTCGCTTTACGATACCGGCAGCACGCTGATGCGGCTGAACGCGCGGGGCAGGCTGGACGCGCCGCCGCCGGAGATGCTGGAGCTCTTGAGCCTGTCGCGCACGATCCATGCCGCGACCGAGGGCGCGTTCGATCCCAGCGTGCAGCCGCTGTTCGCGCTGCTGGCCGAACATGCCGCGCGGGGCAGCGCCGCCAGCCTGGACGAGACCGAGGCGACGCGCCGTGCCATCGGCTTCGGGCATGTCGCGTTCGACGCGGGCGCCGTGCGATTCGCGCGCCCCGGCATGGCGCTGACGCTGAACGGCATCGCGCAGGGCTATGCGACCGACCGGCTTGCGCGGCTTCTGCGGCAGGCGGGGCTGCGCGACGTGCTGGTGGATGCGGGCGAGATCGCGGCGATGGGCGACGCGCCGGGGCAGACCGGCTGGACCGTGCGGCATCCCGGCGGGCGGCACGTGCTGCGCGATGCGGCGATCGCCACCTCGGCGATGACCGGCACGATGATCGACCCGGCGCGCGGTATCGGCCATATCCTGGCGCCCCGGCCCTCGGGGCAGCTGCCCGCCGCCGGCCCGGTCACGGCGATCCATGACAGCGCGGCGATGGCCGATGCGGCCTCCACCGCGGCGGTGCTGCTGGGGCCGGACCGTGTTGCGCCGCTGGAAAAGCTGGGGGTCGTGTTCCACTTCGGGTGAGGAACGCCCGGTGCCGGTTCCAGCCGGCATCGTGAGCAGTGTCTGCGGGGGCGACCAGCCCCTGCCGCGCCCGCCCCTCCCGCAGGGCGGGCGCATGGTGGACGTCCCGCGACGACCTGATGTCATTCGGGAAGACCCGGATAAAGCACGCAGATCAAACGTCACGCCGGCGCCCGGCCAGGGGCGGCCGCGCCGTGGCCTGGCCGCGCGCCCTCATCGAGACCGCTCCTGACCTGCACGAAGTTTGCTGCGGCGCAAAGTGTTCTTTTCGCGGATGCGGCAAAAGCGGCGCAGCAGACACGGACCAAGACGAAAGGAAGTCCCGATGTTCATCAAGACCCTGGCGCTGACCGCCACCCTCGCCCTTGCCGCCGGAACGGCCGGTGCAGAGGTGATCGAGGTAAAGATGCTCAACCGCGGCGAGACCGGCACCATGGTGTTCGAGCCGGCCTTCGTGGTGGCGCAGCCCGGCGATACCGTGAAATTCCTGCCCACCGACCGCGGTCACAACGTCGAGAGCATCGACGGCATGCTGCCGGACGGCGTGGACAGCTTCAAGACCAAGCCGAACGACGAATTCTCGCTTACCGTCGATGCCGAGGGCCTGTATGGCATCAAGTGCACGCCGCATTACGGCATGGGCATGGTGGCGCTGATCCAGGTCGGCGACGCGGTGAACCTCGATGCGGCCAAGGACGTCAAGCAGCGCGGCAAGTCGCGCGGCCGTTTCGAGGACTTGTTTGCGAACGTCCAGTGACGCATCGTCGTTCCGCGTGACCGGACCACGAGGGGCGGTGCCGCTGGCGCCGCCCTTTTGCCAACCACGGAGACCCAGGATGCCCCCCCGCCCTCAATACGATGGCCCCGCCCTTCTGTCCTTCGGCTTTCGGCCGTTCTTTCTGGCCGCGTCGCTGTTCGCGCTGCTGGCGATCCCGGCCTGGCTTCTGATCTGGCGCGGCGCGCTGCCGACGCCGGGGCCGCTTGGCGCGGTGGACTGGCATATCCACGAGATGACGTTCGGCTATGCCGCCGCCGTCGTCGCGGGGTTCCTGTTCACGGCGGTGCCGAACTGGACCGGGCGGATGCCGGTGCGCGGCTGGCCGCTGCTGGTGCTGGTGGCGTTGTGGCTGGTCGGACGACTGGCGGTGTCGGGCGCGCTGGGGGTCGGCGGGGTTGGCGCGGCTGTGCTCGACAGCCTGTTCCTGTTCGCCGTCGCCGCCATGATCGCGCGCGAGATCGTGGCCGGCCGCAACTGGCGCAACCTCAAGGTGCTGGTGCCGATCACCCTTCTGGCTTGCGCCAACGTGCTGTTCCACGTCGAATCGATCACGCAGGGCACCGCCGATTACGGCCGCCGGCTGGGCATCGGGCTGCTGGTGTTCCTGATCATGCTGATCGGCGGACGGGTCGTTCCCAGCTTCACCCGCAACTGGATGGCCCAGCGCGGCGCGGCGCGCCTGCCGATCCCGTTCAACCGGTTCGACGGCATCTGCCTGGCGTTCGGGGGGGCCGCGCTGCTGGCCTGGACCTTTGCGCAATGGTCGATGGCGGCTGCGCTGCTGCTGGGCGCGGCGGGGCTGCTGCATCTCGTGCGGCTGGTGCGCTGGCGGGGCCATGCCACGCTGGCCAATCCGCTGCTGGCGATGCTGCATGTCGCCTATCTGTTCATCCCGGCGGGGCTGATCGGCACCGGGCTGGGCGCGGCGGGGCTGGTCTCGACCCAGGTCGGCGCGCACCTGCTGACGATCGGCGGGGTCGGCGGGATGACCATGGCGGTGATGATGCGCGCGACGATGGGCCATACCGGGCGCGCGCTGGCGGCGGGGCCGCTGCTGACGGCGGCGTTCGGCCTGCTGGCGCTGGCGGCGCTGGCCCGGCTGGCGGGCGCGACCGACCTGATCCCCGGCTATGACGGGATCACGCTGGCCGCCCTGTTGTGGACCGCCGCCTATGCGCTGCTATGCGCGCGGATCGGCCCGTGGCTGGCCCGGCCCAAGGCGGGCCGCAAGGCGCCCAGCCGCGCCGCCGCCCCGCACCGCGAGGCGTGAGGGACCAAGCTTGCCGGCCGCCGCGCCGGGTGCGGGTACGTCTTCGCCAGAGCCGAGCGTGCCGCGCTATGCCTCGGGTCCGCCGCTCAGCAGCATCAGCCGGTGCGGCGCGGTCACGACGATATGCTTGCGGGTGGATTTCACCACGCCGTCCTTTTCCCAGGCCGACAGCAGCCGGCTGACCGTGTGCAGCGTGGTGCCGGTCATCTCGGAAATGTTCTGCCGGGTGATCGGAAAGGCGATCTCGATCCCCTCGGCGCTCTTGCGGCCGCTCTGGTTGACCATCCGCAGAAGCGCCGCCGCGACGCGCTGTTCCACCGCCTGGGTCGCCAGTTCGGACATCTTGGCCTGAATCTCGCCCAGACGCTCGCCGACGGTGCGGTAATTCTCGGTCGCGAACCCGTCATAGGTCTCGGCGAACACGGCCCACAGCCGCACCGGCCAGGACAGCACAAGCGTTTCCGCCGCCGCAACCGTCGTTGCCGGATAGGTCGCGCGGCGCAGCGCCGGCGCGATCCCGAAAAGCTGCCCCGGCGAGATGTGCAGCGCGATGATCTGCTCGCCCGTGGGCGTGGTGCGGATCACCCGCACATAGCCGTCGAGCAGCAGGTAGAACCGCTCTGCCTCGTCGCCCTCGCGGAAGATCGTGATCCCCTCGTCATAGCGGCGCGATACCGCCTGATCGAGGATCTCGCGGATCTGCGGCCTGCCCAGACGGCTGAACGGCGGCAGCCCGGCCAGCAAGCTTTCATCGAGTCGCGGCACCTGCGCCTCCATACCTGTCCGGAAACCTTCGGGAACGGCGCCGGTTAAGCACGTTCCCCCATGCGGCGCAATCCGGGCACCTGCGTCATTTTCCGTAATACTCCCGAAACCACGCAACGAACCGCGCGATCCCGTCGGCGACATCGGTGGCCGGGCGATACCCGGTCAGGGTCGCCAGCAGCGTCGCATCGGCCCAGGTCGCGGGCACGTCGCCCGGCTGCATCTCCATGTAGTTGCGCCGCGCCGGAATGCCCAGCGCAGCCTCGATCGCATCCACGAAATCCAGAAGCCGCACCTTGTCGGAATTGCCGATATTCACCACGCGGTAGGGCGCGGCGGGCGAAAGGCTGTCCCAGTCGGGGATGTCCTGCGGCGCGGCGGGGCGTTCGGGCACCGCATCCATCAGCAGGCGGATGCCGCGCACCAGGTCGGTGACATAGGTGAAATCGCGGTACATCTCGCCGTGGTTGTAGATGTCGATCGGCCGCCCCGCCAGGATCGCGTCGACGAACTTGTACAGCGCCATGTCGGGCCGCCCCCACGGCCCGTAGACGGTAAAGAAACGGAACATCGTCACCGGCAGATCGTAAAGATGCGCCCAGGAATGGCCCATGCTCTCGGTCGCCTTCTTGGTCGCGGCATAGATCGTCAGCTGGGTGTCGGCCTTGTCCCGCTCGGAAAACGGCATGTCCTCGTTCGCGCCATAGACCGACGAGGTGGACGCCATCAGCAGGTGCCGCACGCCCGCACGGCGCGCCGCCTCCATCACGTTGAACGTGCCGACCACGTTCGCATCGATATAGGCGCGCGGATTCTCAAGGCTGTAGCGAACCCCCGCCTGCGCGGCCAGATGCACGATGATGTCGGGCGCAAAGGCGTCCACCGCCGCATCCAGCGCGGCGGCATCCTCGAGCATCGCCTCGGTCGCGGTGAAGCCGTCCGATTGCAGCAGCATCTGGTGCCGCCGCCGCTTCAGGGTCACGTCATAGTAATCGGTCATGCCGTCGAACCCGGCGACGATCATCCCTTCGTCCAGCAGCAGCCGCGCGAGGTGATAGCCGATGAAGCCCGCCGTGCCGGTGATGAAGACCCGCGTCATGCGCCCGGCCCGTCCGCCGCGCCGTCCTTGATCAGCGCGTCGATCCGCGCAAGCTGCCGGAGCAGCGGCGCCATCCGGTCCAGCGGCACCATGTTCGGCCCGTCGGAGGGCGCGTTATCGGGATCCTCATGGGTTTCGATGAACAGCCCCGCGCAGCCCACCGCCAGCGCCGCGCGGGCCAGGGGCGCGACGAATTCGCGCTGCCCGCCCGAGGCATCGCCGCGCCCGCCCGGAAGCTGCACCGAATGGGTCGCATCGAAGATCACCGGATAGCCGGTTTCGGCCATGATCGGCAGCGCGCGCATGTCCGACACCAGCATGTTGTAACCGAAGGACGCGCCGCGCTCGCACAGCAGGATATTCTCGTTGCCGGTGGAGGCGACCTTGGCGGCGACATTGGCCATGTCCCAGGGCGCCAGGAACTGGCCCTTCTTGATGTTCACCGCGCGCCCGGTTTCCCCGGCGGCCAGCAGCAGGTCGGTCTGGCGCGACAGGAAGGCGGGGATTTGCAGGATGTCGCAGATGGCGGCGGCCGGGGCGCAATGGGCCGGCTCGTGCACGTCCGAAAGCACCGGGCAGCCGAATTCGTCCCTGATCCGGCCCAGGATTTCGAGGCCCCTTTCCATCCCCAGCCCGCGCGTTCCGCCCAGCGACGACCGGTTCGCCTTGTCGTAGCTGGCCTTGAACACGAAGGGGATCGACAGCTCGGCGCAAATCTCGGCCAGCCGCCCGGCGATCATCCGCGCGTGATCCAGCGATTCAAGCTGGCACGGCCCCGCGATCAACCCGAAGGGCAGCGCATTTCCCAGCCGCACCGGGCCAACCGCAACCTCGCGCATCAATCTCTTCCCTCTGCTGCCAGGATCGCCTCTATCCGGGCCACGTCGCCGGGATTGTTCAGCTCCCAGAATTCGCGGCCGCGCGCCTCGACCTCGACGCAGGCGATCTCGATCCCGTAATAGACGAACCTGAGCTGCTCCAACCCCTCCAGCCGTTCCAGATCGCAGGCCGGAAGGGCCAGGTACTCGGCCAGCGCGGCGGCGGTATAGGCATAGACGCCGACATGGTGGAACACCGGCACCACCGCATCGCGGTCGTAGCGGTTGCCGGTGAACGGCAGCACCTCTTTCGAGAAATAAACCGCCCGCCCCTCGTGCCCCAGAACGGCCGTGGTGCCCCCGACCAGCCCCGCCGCCCGGTCGTCGAGGAAACGCGCGTGGATCTCGGGCGTGCAGCGCAGCACCGGGGTCGCCACCGGCGCGCGGCCCGAGCGGATCGCGGCGATCATCGCCTCGAGGTACCAGGGCGGGGTCAGCGGCGCGTCGCCCTGAAGGTTGATGACGATCCCCGGCGCGATGCCCAGCCGCTTCACCGCGTCGGCGCAGCGTTCGGTGCCGTTCGCGCAATCGGCCGAGGTCATCACGACCTGCGCGCCGAACCCCTGCGCGGCCTTGGCGATGCGGTCGTCATCGGTGGCGATCCAGACCGCATCGACCCCCGGCACGTCCTGCGCCGCGCGCCATGTCCGTTCGATCAGCGACCGGCGGATGCCCGAGGCGCCGCGCAGTTCCACCAGCGGCTTGCCGGGATAGCGCGACGAGGCGTAGCGCGCGGGGATGATGACGACGCAATCCGGAGAGGTTTCAGGCATGGTTCAGGCAACCCCCGCACGCAGGCAATCATGGATGTGGATCAGGCCGGCCAGCGTGCCGTCTTCGGCGGTGACGAACAGCGCGCCGACCTTGCGCCGGTTCATCAGGCCCAGCGCCTCGGTCGCCAGCATGTCCGCGGGCACGGTCAGCGGGCTGCGCGTGGCCACGTCGCCGGCGCGCCGCTCCATCAGCCCGTCAAGGTTGCGCCGCAGATCGCCATCGGTGATCACGCCGCACAGCGCGCCGTCCGCGCGCGTTACCGCCACGATGCCGAAGCCGCGCGCGCTCATCTCGACCAGGGTGTCGCCCATCGGCGTGCCTTCCGCCACTACCGGCAGCTTGTCCGGCCCGTGCATGATGTCGCCGACCCGCAGGAATTGCGCGCCCAGCCGGCCGCCGGGGTGGAAAGCGTGGAACGTCTCCTCGCCAAAGCCGCGCCGGTGCATCAGCGCCACCGCCAGCGCGTCGCCCAGCGCCAGCGCGCAGGTGGTCGAGGTGGTGGGCGCGCGGCCGATGGCACAAGCTTCGGGCGCGGCCGGCAGCGCCAGCACCACATCCGCCTGCCCCGCCAGCGTGCTGGCCGCGTTGCCGGTCAGCGCCACGATCGGGATGGCGAAACGGCGCGCATACATGACCAGATCGCGCAATTCGTGCGTTTCGCCGGAATTGGACAGCAGAAGACAGGTGTCGTCCGCCGTCACCATGCCCAGATCGCCATGGCTCGCCTCGGCCGGGTGCAGGAAAAAGGCCGGTGTCCCGGTAGAGGCCAGCGTCGCCGCGATCTTGCGCGCGATATGACCCGACTTGCCGATGCCCGAGACGACCACGCGCCCGCGCGTATCCGCGATCAGCGCGGCGGCCTCGGCAAAGCCTTCGGGCAGCGTATCGGCCATGGCGCCGAGCGCGTCCGCCTCCATGCGCAGCACCTTGCGGGCGACGCGCGCCGCCTCGGCGTCATCGCGGGGCAGCTCGGGCGGCGGCCGGTTCAGCATCGCGCACCTTCGGGTGCCGGGCGATCCGCCTTGACGGCGCGCTCAGACATGGCGGATGCCGCCGGATTCATCGCCGCGACCAAGGAAGGCTGCACACCGTTTCATGCGCGCCGCTATAATCGACGGCGCCCGCCTTTGCCAGCAAACCTTGAAGCGCGGGATCGGGCGCGCGCCATGCATGCGCCCGAAGCGTCCGCCGGCAAGAAAAAACCCGGCCCGAAAGCGGTTCGGTGCCGGGTGTGCATACGCGATTGCGTCAGGGCATCACATCGACGCCTGCCATTCATCGACCTGGCGCTGCGCCTCTTCCTTGGCGACGCCGTAACGCTCCTGGACGAGGCCGACCAACTGCTCGCGTTCGCCGCGCGCCTGCTGCAATTCGTCGTCGGTCAACTCGCCCCAGTTCTCGCGGGCCTTGCCCTTCAGTTGGTTCCAGTTGCCCTTGACTTGATCCCAGTTCATCGCTTGCTCCTTTGCTGTTCCGGCGTCACTGCCGGGGTCGCAAGGGAAACGTGCGGACCGCGCCGCAGGTTCCCGGCCATGCGCCGATCCTTTCGGAGCGCGGTACAGGTGCTACCGCTGGATGCTTTCGATATAGCTGGTCAGCGCCACCAGCGGCTCGGGCGTCGGGGTCAGAATGCCCTCGCCGGTCTTGACCAGCACGGTGCGCCCTTCCAGCAGCGGCCAGAAGGCGGGCATCGCGCCGCCATGCGGCTCTCCCTTGGCGTAGCCGTGGATCTTCGACATCACCTCGACCCTCGGAAACGCGCCGCCGTTCCGCGCCGCGATTCGCGTCAGATCGGAGGGCCGTTCGTCCAGCCCCTCGGCCGTGGGTCCGCCGCCGCGCCCGGCTGGCCCATGACATCCGGCACACAGATCCGCATAGGAGGCGCGGCCGGTCTCGACCTCGCTGGTACATGCACCCAGCACCGCAAGCGGTGCCAGAATCGACATAATCGGAATGACTGCCCGCATCGTTCCGCCCTTGTTATGTTTTGCCCAAGCATAGCATGGATCCGCACAAATCGTAAAATGCTTATCGCATCCTGGCGGGCTTGCCGCGGCGGAATGCCACAAATCGAATAATCGTGCCGGGTCCGCGCACGACCTATCCGGCGGCATCCTGCAATGTCGCAAGGTGGTCGGCCAGCTTCAGCACCGCCGCGTCGGTGGCGATCCGGGTGCCGTCCGGGGCGGTATGCACTGCCGGCTCGGCGCTGAGCAGGCCGCCGAAATCGGGCATCGACAGAAGGCCGTCATGCAACTCGCTGATCCGGGTGATCGCCCGCACGACATGGGTCCGCGGATAGACGCCGCCATTGCGCGCCGACAGGGTGCGCAGGTCGGGCATGCCGCCCGGCACCAGCAATGCCATCTCGCCGTCGCCGGCACCGCGCGCACCGTGGCACCCCACGCAATGCCTGTCATAGAGCGCGCGGCCCGATGCCGCCTCTGGCGTCTCGTCATCCGCGGGCAGCGCGGTGCAGGCGGCCAGCGCGGCCGATAGCAGCACCGTCGCGCAGCGCGCCGGCCGGATACTGCCGCCGGCCATCCCGCTCAGCCGTCCTGCAGCGACACGAGGAACCGCGCGATCTTCAGGACATCGCCGCGGGTTTGCAGCACCGCGCCGTCCGGGCCGTCAAGCACCGCGCTGCCGCCGCCCATCATCGGCCCGAAGACCGGCATCGGCCCGCCATGCGCCTGGAACAGCCGCCGCCCGTCGATGATGCGCACCACGTCGGCCAGCGGGAACTCTCCGCCATTGCGCGCCGCCAGCGCGGTCAGGTCCGGGGTCGGCACGGTCAGAAGCGCCGCCAGCGGCCCGTCGCCGGCAGCCGCCACGCCATGACATCCGGCGCAATACGACCTGTACAGCGCGGCGCCGGTTTCTTCGGCCTGCGCGGCGACGGGGGCCGCCAGCACGGCGAGGGCAAGAACGACTGTTCGCATCACGGTTTCCTTTTCGCGCCCCTCGGATGCAGGGTGACCGCAGCGGGCCGGCGCGTCCTTGACGTGCATCAAGGTGCGCCGTGCAGGACCTGTCCGTCCTCCAGCCGCACCACGCGGTCCATGCGCGCGGCCAGTTCCAGGTTGTGCGTCGCGATCAGCGCCGCCATGCCGGTGCCGCGCACCAGCGCCATCAGCGCGCCGAACACCACGTCCGAGGTGGCGGGGTCCAGATTGCCCGTCGGCTCATCCGCCAGCAAGAGCTGCGGCGCGTTGGCCAGCGCGCGGCAGAAGGCGACACGCTGCTGCTCGCCGCCCGACAGCGCGGCGGGCCGGTGATCCGCGCGCGGCCCGACGCCGACACTGTCCAGCAATTCGCGCGCCCGCGCCTCGGCCGCCGGTTTGGACGCGCCGTTGGCCAGTTGCGGCAGCACGATATTCTCCAGCGCCGAAAACTCCGGCAGCAGGTGGTGGAACTGGTAGACGAAGCCGACCTGCTGGCGGCGCACCCGCGTGCGGCGCCGGTCGGACAGCCCGTTCATCGCCGCGCCGCCGATCCGCACCTCGCCGCTATCGGGCACGTCCAGCAGCCCGGCGATGTGCAGCAGCGTCGACTTGCCGGCCCCGGAGGGCGCGACCAGCGCCACGATCTCGCCCCGGCGCACCTCGAGGTCGATACCCTTGAGCACCTGCACCTCGCCCGGCTTGCCCCGGTTATAGGTCTTCTCCAGCCCGCTCAGGCCCAGTGTCACGTCACTCATACCGCAGCGCCTCGACCGGGTTCATCCGCGCAGCCCGGCGGGCCGGAAAGATCGTGACGACAAAGGACAGCCCCAGCGACAGCACCACCGCCGACAGCACGTCGGCCGGCACCAGCTTGGCCGGAAGGTTGTAGATGCCGCGGATCGACGGATCCCAGACCCCGCCGCCCATCGCGTAGTTCACGAAGGAAAAGATCGGGTCGATGTAGATGGCGAACAGGCATCCAAGAATCACCCCGAACAGCGTGCCCAGCAGGCCGACAAAGGCGCCGCACAGGAAGAACACGCGCAATATCGACCCCTCGGTCAGGCCCACCGTGCGCAGGATGCCGATGTCGCGGCCCTTGTTCTTGACCAGCATGATCAGCCCCGAGATGATGTTCATCGCCGCGATCAGCACCAGGATCGACAGGATGATGAACATCACGTTGTCCTCGACATCCAGCGCGCGCAGGAACGACCCCGCCGAATCGCGCCAGGTCCAGACCATCCCGCGTTCTCCGGCGGCCTGAAGCAGCGGCACGGTGTAGCTGTCGATCTCTTCGGGGTTCTCGACCATCACCTCGATCTCGTCCGCCGCCCCCTCGCGGTTGAAGAAGCTCTGCGCCTCGGCAAACGGCATGTAGACGCGGGTGCGGTCGATGTCGTAGCGCCCGGCGCTGAAGATATAGACCACCTCGTAGGCGTTGATCCTGGGGCTGGTGCCGAACGCCGTGCGCACCCCGTTCGGAGAGATGATCTTGATCGTGTCGCCGACGCTGACCGCCAGTTCGCGCGCCACGCCCGAGCCGATGGCGATGCCTTCTGGGAAACGGCCCAGATCGCCGCTGGAGGTGTCGGGATCGGCGATGCGCGGCAGCGCGGCGAGGTCATCGGGCGCAATGCCGAACACCTCGACGCCGGCGTTGTTCTCGCGCAGGTTCGCCATGACCTGCCCCTTGATCAGCGGCGCGGCGCGGGTGACGCCGGGAATGCCCCTGATCCGGCCTGCCAGCGCCTCGTAATCGGGGATGGTGCGCGTGGTCTGCCCGGTTTCGGTGACATAGACGGTCGAATAGACGGTGGAATGGGCGTTGGCGCCCAGGATCGTGTCGACGAATTCCGCGCGGAACCCGGCGCGCACCGACAGGGTGGCGATCAGGGCGAAGACGGCCAGCGTGATGCCGATCAGGCTGATCCATGTCATGACGCTGACGCCGCCCTCGGCCCGCCGGGCCCGCAGGTAGCGCCAGGCGATCATCCATTCGAAGCGGGAGAAAGCGGCCATGCGCGAGCCATACCCGATGCGGCGGGCGCGTCAAGCGCCGGCGCGGCGCAATCGGCCGTGATCGGCGGGCGGTCGGCGCAAGCTAGCCTGCCGCCCCGCGCCGCCGGAACGGGCGGGCCAGCAGCCCCAGCAGCAGCGACAGCGCCAGCCAGCCGCCGCCAAAGCCGATCCCCGCAAAGATCAGCCCGTCCGCCGTGACCGGCACCGAAGGGCGAAAATCCTGCCAGGTGCGCCGCGCCAGGTCGGTGTCGGCGAACCGCCAGAGCTGCCCCAGCCGCGCCAGCGGTTCGGCCTGCCGCAGGGCGGCGTAATCCGCCGACAGGCTTTCGTACCGGCCGATCTGCGCGGCGAGCGATTTCTGCAATTCGGACTGGAAGGCCGAGCCGCTGAGATCCGCCAGCGCCTCTTCGCGGGTCATCCCGGCGGCCGACGCGGTGCTGTCGAAGGCCAGCACGATGGCGCGCAGCTCGTCCACCGCGCCGGACAGCCGTTGCAGGTATTGCTGCGAGAATTCGGGGAATTGCGAAAGCCCCACGGCCCCCGCGATGCCCCCCGCCAGCGCCAGTGTTCTGATCATGTCTGCCTCGGTCTGCTGCGTTTGCCGCTGCTGTTCTTGCCCGCAGGATAGCGGATTTCACCCGCTCCGGGAAGCCGGGCCGCGAAGATGCGCCGGCTTTCCCGCCCGCATCGAACCCGTTAGGATCGGCATGGCAACGCCATGACAGACAGCATTCTTGCATACGAGCCCCAGCTTCGGCTGGTGGCATTCATGGGCATCCTGATCGCGATGGCGATCTGGGAAGTCGCGGCGCCGCGACGCCGGGCCGAGATCCCGCGCCTGCTGCGCTGGTCGAACAACATCGCCCTTGTCGCGCTCGACACGGTGCTGGTGCGGCTGGCCTTTCCGCTGGTCGCGGTCGGACTGGCGGCAATCGCCGAGGCGAATGGCTGGGGCCTGCTCAACCACCTGGGCGCGCCGGTATGGGTCGCGATCCCGGTCGCCATCCTGACGCTCGATCTGGCGATCTACCTTCAGCATGTCCTGTTCCACGCCGTGCCCGCGCTGTGGCGGCTGCACCGGATGCATCATGCCGACCTGGAAATCGACGTCACGACCGGCCTGCGGTTCCACCCGCTGGAAATCCTGCTGTCAATGGGGATCAAGCTGGCGGCGGTGATGGCGCTGGGGCCGCCGGCGGTCGCGGTGCTGCTGTTCGAGGTGCTGCTGAACGCCACCTCGATGTTCAACCATTCCAACATCCGCCTGCCGTTGCGGGCGGATGCGGTGCTGCGGCTTCTGGTGGTGACGCCGGACATGCACCGCGTCCACCATTCGATTCACCCGAACGAGACCAACAGCAATTACGGTTTCAACTTTCCGTGGTGGGACCGCCTGCTGGGCACCTACCTGCCGCAGCCCCGCGACGGGCATGAAGGGATGACCATCGGCATCGGCCAGTTCCGCACAAGGCGCGATCTGTGGCTGGACCGGATGCTGCTTCAGCCGCTGCGCGGCCGGCCAGGGCGGGTTCCGGTCAACCGCCGGGGCGAGGAGTGACGCGGCGCCCTACCCGCCGCTCTTGCGCGTCCCCGGATGCAGCGAGGTGGACAGGATATGCTCGGCGCTGTGCACGACATGCTCGGCCCGCCCGACGATCAGCGGATCGGGCGTTCCGACCACCTCGGCATCCTTGCCCGGATAGTCGAGGCTGGCCAGGAAATGGCGCATGCAGTTCAGGCGCGCGCGCTTCTTGTCGTCGGACTTGACGATCGTCCAGGGCGCATCGGCGGTGTCGGTGTAGAAGAACATCGCCTCTTTCGCCTCGGTATACTCATTCCACTTGTCGAGGCTGGCCATGTCGATCGGCGACAGTTTCCACTGTTTCAGCGGATCGGTCTCGCGGGCGCGAAAGCGGCGGCGCTGTTCGGCCTGCGTGACCGAGAACCAGTATTTGTATAGCTGCACCCCCGAGCGGACCAGCATCCGCTCAAGCTCGGGCGTCTGGCGCATGAATTCCAGGTATTCGTTCGGCTTGCAGAACCCCATCACCCGCTCGACCCCGGCCCGGTTGTACCAGGAGCGGTCGTAGAACACCATTTCGCCGGCCGTCGGCAGCCCGGCGATATAGCGCTGAAAGAACCACTGGCCCTTTTCGTGCTCGGTCGGCTTGTTCAGTGCCACCACCCGCGCCGCGCGGGGGTTGAGATGTTCGGTGAACCGCTTGATCGTGCCGCCCTTGCCGGCCGCATCCCGCCCTTCGAACAGCAGCACGAACTTGCGGCCCGTTTCCTGCGCCCAGAGCTGCACCTTCAGCAGCTCGGCCTGCAATGCGGCCTTCACCCGTTCGTATTCCGCGCGCGATATCTTTGTGTCGTAGGGATAGTCGCCGCTTTCGAAGGCCTCGCGCACGCGGTCGGGGCCGACCGTCGGGAACCCTTGGGCATTCGCCGGGGTGGCGGCGGTGGCGGGGGCCGCGGTGTCGGGGTCGGTCTTGGGCATCGGAATCCTCCTGTGTGGGCCGAAATAGTTTATACCTTCCGGGGACTTGACGCCTTGATCACGGACAAGCCGCCAACATTCTCCCGTTGGTTGCACCTGACCCGCTGCGCGGGTTGGCCATCCGCCGCCTAAATTTCCGTAACGTCAATCTACGGTACAGGTTTGTATGCAAAAATAATTTCTCATTATAAATAGGTTACCGGTAGTTTTGCAACGATGCAGGGGGTTTAGCATCTTTTGTGAGAACGTGATCGCACCTGTCCAAATCCTGCCACAATTCACATCTAGCGGTTGTTCTCAAGGGGCAAGAACCACTCACGGAACGAACGCCCGAAATCGAAACGATGGAGGCAGAAATGGGGATCGAGAACCTCTTTTGGAGGAAAGGACAGGTCGAACAATTCGGCCCGGTCGAAACGCGCAAATCCGTGGAATTTCCACACGGATACCGCGAATCGGCCAACTGGATACCGCGGATCGGCGACATCTTTCCGAATTTCCGCGCCGACAGCACGCATGGCAGCCTGGATTTCCACAGCTGGGCCGAGGGGCGCTGGACCTACTTCTTCAGCCATCCCTGCACCGATTGCGGCGTCAGCGCGACAGAGCTTGCCGGCATCGCCAGTTCCGCGCCGTATTTCCGGCAGCGCAACGTGGAGATTCTGGGGATCTGTTCGGAAACCCTTGCGGAACAGGCCCGCTGGCAGGCCGAAATCGGGCGGCTGTTTCACATGCAGATCGACTTTCCGATGATCGAGGATGTGGAAATGCGGCTGGTCGAATCCTTCGACATGAACCATCCGCGGCAATACGGCCGGGCGCCGATCCGCAAGAGTTTCATCATCGACCCGGCGCTGAAGGTGCGGATGATCTTCGAATACCCGATGAATGTCGGGCGCAGCATGGACGAGACGCTGCGGGTGATCGACGCGCTGCAGATCGCCGACCGCCACGGCGTCGGCGTGCCGGGCGACTGGGAAGCGGGTGACAGCGTTCTGGTTCCCCGCGACATGGACAGCACCATTGCGCGGGCCGCCTATGGGCAGGTCAGCGAACTCGCGCCGTTCCTGCGGCTGACACGGGTGCCCGACACGCTGGACCCCTGCGACTTTGCACAGGACACGCCGCTGGCGGCCGCTGCCGGCGGCTAAGGCGCACCGCGATCACCGGGCGCGCGGCCGGCCACGCGGCGCGCCCCGCAACACCGCCGGGCCGGCATCGCATCGCCGCCTTCCCCTCGGCGGCGAAAACTGGTCTAATCCGCTTCAATCACAAAGCAGAGCAGACCCATGCCCGCAGACGACCTTCTGGCCGGCGCCGCCCCGGACACCTCTTACGACGCAAGCTCCATCCAGGTCCTGGAGGACATGGAGCATGTGCGCCTGCGCCCCGGCATGTATATCGGCGGCAAGGACGACCGCGCGCTGCATCACATGGTGGCGGAAATCGTCGACAACTCGATGGACGAGGCGGTGGCCGGCCACGCCACCTGGATCGAGATCGAGCTGCACGCGAACGGCCATGTCAGCGTGCGCGACAATGGCCGCGGCATTCCGACCGGGCCGCACCCCAAGGATCCGTCGAAATCGGCGCTGGAGATCATCTTTTGCACCCTGAACGCGGGCGGCAAGTTTTCCGGCGACAGCTATCAGACCTCGGGGGGGCTGCACGGGGTCGGCTCTTCGGTGGTGAACGCGCTGTCCGATCATCTGCGCGTCGAGGTGGCGCGCGGCAAGGAGCTGTACGCGATGGAATTCGCGCGCGGCCTGCCACAGGGCAAGCTGGAGCGGATCGGCGCCGCCCCGAATCGGCGCGGCACCGCCGTCACCTTCCACCCCGACCCCGAGATCTTCGGCTCGCTGAGCCTGAAACCGGCATGGCTGTTCCGCATGGCGCGGTCCAAGGCCTACCTGTTCTCGGGCGTTGAAATCCGCTGGAAGTCCGGCATCGACGATGGCGACACCCCGGCCGAGGCCAGGTTCCACTTTCCCGGCGGGCTGTCCGACTACCTGGGCGAGACGCTGGCCGGCGCCACCACGTATGCCGAGCAGCCCTTCACCGGGTCGGTGTCGTTCGAGAAACTCGGCCGCCCCGGCAAGGTGGAATGGGCGATCAACTGGACGCCGTCGCGCGACGGCTTCATCCAGTCCTACTGCAACACCGTCCCCACCCCCGAGGGCGGCACCCACGAGGCCGGGTTCTGGGCCGCGATCCTGAAGGGGATCAAGGCCTACGGCGAGCTGGCGAACAACCGCAAGGCGAGCACGATCACCCGCGAGGATCTGACCGCGGGGGCCGGCACGCTGGTGTCGTGCTTCATCCGCGATCCCGAATTCGTCGGCCAGACCAAGGACCGGCTGGCCACGGTCGACGCGCAGCGCATGGTGGAAAACTCGGTCCGCGACCATTTCGACAACTGGCTGGCCTCGGACACGCGCTCGGCCGGGGCGATCCTCGATTTTCTGGTGCTACGGGCCGAGGAACGGCTGCGCCGCCGGCAGGAAAAGGAAACCGCGCGCAAGTCGGCCACCAAGAAGCTGCGCCTGCCCGGCAAGCTGGTGGATTGCTCGGCCACGAACCGCGACGGCACCGAGCTGTTCATCGTCGAGGGCGACAGCGCGGGCGGATCGGCCAAGATGGCGCGAGACCGCAAGACCCAGGCGCTGCTGCCGCTGCGCGGCAAGATCCTGAACGTGCTGGGGGCTGCGTCGTCGAAGCTGGGCCAGAATGTCGAGATCAGCGATCTGTGCCAGGCGCTGGGCGTCGGGATGGGCACGAAGTTCCGCATCGACGATCTGCGCTACGACAAGATCATCATCATGACCGATGCCGACGTGGACGGCGCGCATATCGCGTCGCTGCTGATGACCTTCTTCTTTGCGCAGATGCGCCCGCTGATCGACCACGGACACCTGTACCTGGCCTGCCCGCCGCTGTTCCGGCTGACCCAGGGCTCGCACCGGCGGTACTGCCTTGACGAGGCCGAGCGCGATGCCTGGATGGCCAAGGGCCTGGGCGGCAAGGGCAAGATCGACGTATCACGCTTCAAGGGCCTGGGCGAGATGGACGCCAAGGACCTGAAGGACACCACGATGAACCCCGAAACGCGCAAGCTGATCCGAGTGAACATCGACGAGGACGAGCCGGGCGAAACCGCCGATCTGGTCGAGCGCCTGATGGGCAAGAAGCCGGAATTGCGGTTCCAGTACATCCAGGAAAACGCGCGCTTCGTGGCCGAGCTCGACGTCTGAGGCGCGGACTGTCACCCGTTTGCACGGGTGCGTCAGAATATCGCGCAGCGGAGGTGATAGGCGGTTCCCCGCAATCTGCGCACGCGGCAAAATTGCAAGGCTTGGGGAATCGCGCATGCAGCGACCGGTGTGCCGAAAAACGGCCGTTTTCGGAAAAGGCAGGTGTATCCCAAACCACCCGAAGCCTGAGTCCGGAGACACCCGATGCACCGCATATCCTTTCTGAACGCCCTTGCCGCTATCCTGATCGCGGCGGCGGCGGGGTTGACGGCGCAAGGGGCGGCGGCACAGGTCAGTTTCAGCGCCGACTACACGCCAGCCAACGTGCCGCTTGGCGGGACGTCGCGGCTGGAACTCACCATCGACAACAGCGCCGGCGCGAACTCTCTGTTCAGCCTCAACGTGACCAGCACGCTTCCCGCCGGCCTGATGATCGCGGACCCCGCGAACCTGGTAAATGACTGCCCTGTTACGGTCACGGCAGTGGCGGGCACCGGAACGATCCAGACACAGCCCGGAGGCTTCATTCCTCTCGGCCCAGCCGCATCCTGCACGGTTGGCGTCGATGTCATCGGCTCGGCACGCGGCAGTTTCAATACGGAAGCGAAGGTGACGTACAACGAGACCGGCGTCGGTTTCGTGGAAAAAACGGCTGCGGCCAGCCTGAACGTCACCGGCAGCGGCGCCCTGCAGATGGTCAAGGCCTTCACCGACGATCCGGTCGGGCCCGGCGAGACGGCGACGCTGGAATTCACCCTGTCGAACACCGCGCGCGGCTCTGACGCGACGGGCGTCGGGTTTACCGACGATCTGTCGGCGATGCTGGCCGGCACGACGCTGGACAGCGTCGGGTTGAACACCTGCGGCGCCTCCGTGACCGGCGGGGGAACGGGGCTGATCAACGTCTCGGGCGGGACCGTCGCGGCCGGTAGAACCTGCACCATCACCGTTTCGGTGCTCGTGCCCACCAGCGGCAGCGGCGGAACCCACACCAATACCGTGTCCGACCTCAGCGGCACGATCGGCGGCGCGCCGGTCACCGGCCCCGCCGCCTCTGCCAGGCTGACGGTGTACGATCTGCGTCCGCCGGAATTGACCAAGACGTTCAGCGACAGCCAGGTCGATCCGGGCGATCCGGTGACGATGACATTCACGCTGACAAACCCGAATACCACCAACTCACTTACGGGCATCGCGTTCACCGACGATATGGGCGCTTTCATTTCCGGGACGACCATCACCGCGCTTCCCCTGGGCGGAGCCTGCGGAGGCTCGGTTTTCGGCACATACAGCGGCGGGGCAGATACAATCAATCTGGTTGGCGGCAGCTTGCCGCAGGGCGATTCCTGTTCCTTCACCGTCGACATCCAGCTTCCGTCCAGTGTGCCGCCGGGCGATTACGTCAACACCACCAGCGCGGTCACGGCGCTGGACGGGCCGGCAACGATCGTCGGACGCGCCGCCAGTGCCACGCTCAAGGTCGGCGGCTCGGCCAACCTGACATTCCGCAAGGAATTCTCGGACACGGCGGCGCTGGCCGGCGATACGGTGCAACTGACCTTCTCGATCAAGAGCACGCCCGAATCGAGCGACGCGACAGCGCTCAGCTTTACCGACAACCTTGGCGACGCCGGCACAAGTGTGCCGCCGGTCTTCCTGGCGGGAACCACGATCCAGAGCATCGATTCGAACAGCTGCGGCACCGCAAGCGGCGCGGGAACCGGCGTGTTCCAGCTGAGCGGCGGCACGCTGATAGGCGAGGCCGAGTGCGCCATCGTGCTGACCTTGCAGCTTCCGTCCGGCGCGGCGCCCGGCAGCTATACCAACTCGACCTCGCGCCTGGGCTTTACCGCCGGCACCGCGACGTCGGTATCGCCCGCGACCGCGACGCTCCAGATCAAGGATTTCCGCGACCTGGTGCTGGAAAAGGCGTTCATCGACGGCCCCGCCCTGCCCGGCGGCACCGCGACCATGCGGTTCACGATCAGGAACCCGACCAGCGAGGCGGCGTCCTCGATGGCCTTCAGCGACAATCTTTCGGCCTTCATCTCCGGCGCCACGGCGGCGAGCCCCCTGCCGGCAACCCCCTGCGGCGCGGGAAGCAGCCTGTCGGGATCAAGCACGCTGATCCTGAACGGCGGATCGCTTGTTGCCGGCGGGACATGCAGCTTCGATGTCCAGGTCTCGATCCCCGGCACGGCGACCGCGGGCAGCTACACGAACCAGACCGGCAACATGGCCTACACGCTGGCCGGAGCGCCCCGGAGCGCGGCAGCCGCGACCGCCCGGCTGCGGGTGATCGACGCAGCGCTCAGCCTGTTCAAGACCTTCACCGACGATCCGGTTTCGGCGGGCGGCACCGTCACGCTGGAATACCGGCTGGACAACCTGTCGTCCCAGCCGGTCACGGGGCTGTCGTTCACCGACGATTTCGGCGCCGCGCTGAGCGGTCTGGTTGCCACCGGGCTGCCTCGGGCGGGGGTTTGCGGGTCGGGATCCAACTTGGCGGGCACCTCGACGCTCAGCCTGACCGGCGGAACGATTTCCGGGGGCGGCAGCTGCACGTTCAGCGTGACACTGGATGTTCCCGCCAGCGCCTCCGGCGGCATCTATCCCGGCACCACCAGCGCACCCACCGGAACGATCGGCGGCAGCGGCGTGACCGGCAGCCCGGCCAGCGATTCGCTGACGGTCCGTGATGCGACCGCGCCGAGCATCGCCAAGAGCTTTGCCAATGGCGGCGCGGCGGCGGCAGGCGGCACGACAACGCTCGACTTCACGCTGACCAACAACGATGCGTCGGCCCCGGTCTCCAACCTGCGGTTCACCGACGATCTGAACGCCATGCTGCCGGGCGCGGCGATGACCGGCACCGTGTCGAACGATTGCGGCGCGGCCGTTTCGGGCGGAGCGACCATCGCCGTGACCGGCGCGCAGATGGCTGCCGGCGCAAGCTGCACGATCCGCGTGTCGGTCGGCGTGCCGTCCTCCGCCCCAGCGGGCGACTACACGAACACGACAAGCGCGCTGATGGATGCCGGGGGCACCGTGGCGGCCGCGGCCACGGATACGCTGAGGGTGCAGCCGGCGCCGGCCTTTTCCAAGGCGTTCAACCCGGCCGCCACCCCGCCGGAAACGGGCCAGCCGACGCCGCTGACCTTCACCATCGACAACAGCGGCTCGACCCTGGCAGCGGACGCCGTGTCGCTGACCGACACGTTCCCCGCCAGCATGATCGTCGCGGATCCCGCCAACCTAATCCGCACCGGCAATTGCAGCGGTGGCAGCGTCAGCGCGACACCCGGCGCAGGCGCGTTCTCCTATACGGGGGGAAGCGTCACGGCGGGCACGGTGTGCGAGATCACGCTGGACGTGACCACCACGGCCGGCGGCAGCTTCGTCAACACGACATCCGACCTGACCTCCTCGCTGGGCAATTCGGGCACGGCCTCCGCCACGCTGAACGCCGCAGCCGCCGCGGCGCCCACGATCCTCAAGACGTTCTCCGCCGCGGCGGCCGAACAGGGCGAGGCGCTGACGATGACGATCACGCTGACCAACCCCAACAGCTTCGTGCCCATCGGCTCGGTCGCGCTGAGCGACACGTTCGGCGCGGGGCTGGAGATCTCGACCGCCGCAACCCTGGACGCGGGCTGCGTGGGCGGCACGCTGACCGGCGGCGCGGGCGATACCGCCCTGAGCTATACCGGCGGCACGATCCCCGCCGGCGGCACCTGCACCGTGAGCGCGGGCGTCACCGTCACCGGCGCATCGCTGGTGACCAACACCGCCGACGTGACATCGCAATTCAACGCCGCGCCGGTATCGTCGACCGCCACCCTCTCGGTCTCGCCGGCGGGTGCGCCCACGATCCTCAAGACGTTCTCCGCTGCAGCGGCCGAACAGGGCGAGGCGCTGACGATGACGATCACGCTGACCAACCCCAACAGCTTCGTGCCCATCGGCTCGGTCGCGCTGAGCGATACGTTCGGCGCGGGGCTGGAGATTTCGACCGCCGCAACCCTGGACGCGGGCTGCGTGGGCGGCACGCTGACCGGCGGCGCGGGCGATACCGCCCTGAGCTATACCGGCGGCACGATCCCCGCCGGCGGCACCTGCACCGTGAGCGCGGGCGTGACCGTCACCGGCGCATCGCTGGTGACCAACACCGCCGACGTGACATCGCAATTCAACGCCGCGCCGGTATCGTCGACCGCCACCCTCTCGGTCTCGCCGGCGGGCGCGCCGCTGCTGACCAAGGCGTTCTCCGCCCCGGCGGCGGAACAGGGCGGCTCCGTGACGCTGGACATCACCGTCACCAACAACAACACCTTCAAGACGGCGGGCAACGTCGCCGTGACCGACAGCTTCCCCGCCGGCCTTGTCATCGACACGGCGCCCATTACGGATGCCGGCTGCACCGGCGGCACGCTGACCGGCGATGTCGGCGATACGGCCTTCGGCTACAGCGGCGGGACGGTCGGCGCGCAAAGCGTCTGCACCATCAGCGTCGGCGTGACCGTCACCGGCAATGCGGACATCACCAATGCCGCATTCCTGACTTCGGACCTCAACACGCTCCCGATCGAGGCACGCGCAAGCCTGACCATCACCCCGGCAGCCGCGCCGGTCCTGACCAAGGGCTTCTCGGCCGCCGCCGCCATCCAGGGCGAGACGCTGACCATGACGCTGGCCGCCGAAAACCCCAACGCCGCCTTCGCCATCGGCAATGTCGCGCTGACCGACAGCTTTCCCGCCGGCCTCGTCATCGCGGGCGCGGCGGCGGCGGATGCCGGCTGTACCGGCGGCACCCTGACGGGCGCGGCGGGCGATACCGCGCTTGCCTATACCGGCGGCACCATCACCCCCGGCGCGACCTGCACGCTCACCGTTCCGGTCACCGTCACCGGCAATGCGGACCTGACGAACACGGCCAGCGTGACCTCGGACCTCAACGCCGCCGCCATCGACGCCAGCGCAAGCCTGACCGTCACCCCGGCAGCCGCGCCGGTCCTGACCAAGAGCTTCTCGGCCGCCGCCGCCATCCAGGGCGAGACGCTGAGCATGACGCTGGCCGCCGAAAACCCCAACGCCGCCTTCGCCATCGGCAATGTCGCGCTGACCGACAGCTTTCCCGCCGGCCTCGTCATCGCGGGCGCGGCAGCGGCGGATGCCGGCTGTACCGGCGGCACTCTGACGGGCGCGGCGGGCGATACCGCGCTTGCCTATACCGGCGGCACCATCGCCCCCGGCGCGACCTGCACGCTCACCGTTCCGGTCACCGTCACCGGCAATGCGGACCTGACGAACACGGCCAGCGTGACCTCGGACCTCAACGCCGCCGCCATCGACGCCAGCGCAAGCCTGACCGTCACCCCGGCGCCGCCGCCGGCCTTTGCCAAGGCGTACAATCCGGCCACGATTCTGGAGGCCGCCACCACCCGCGCCAGCTACACCATCGACAACGCCGCCGCCCTCGTCGCGGCCGGGGGGCTGGCCTTCGCCGACAGGCTGGATGCGTCGATCACAATCGCCAACCCGCCGAACATCACCAATACCTGCGCCGGCGCGAGCGTCGGCGCGGCGGCCGGCAGCAGCGATCTGACGGTTTCCGGCGGCACCCTGCCGGCCGGGGCGAGCTGCCGCATCGGCGTGGACCTGACGGCGGCCGTTCCGGGCACCTTCGCGGGCCCGACCGGGCCGCTGACCTCGACCCTCGGCTCCAGCGGCACGGCGCGCGCGACGCTGACGGTGCTCGACAACCCGACCGGCGAAATCACCATCGTTCAGCGCGCCGACCCGGATGGTTCGTTCGGCTTCGCGTCGGACATGCCGGCGCTGAACTTCCGCATCGACACGACCGGCGGCGAGGGCAGGTTCGGCCCCGTCACCCTGCCCGCGGGCACCTACGACATCGCCCAGAGCCTGCCGGAGGGCTTCGGCAACGTCGCCATGCGCTGCTCGGATGCCGACAGCCGCGCCGATGCGCGGGCGCGCAGCCTGCGGATCGTGCTGGACAGGGACGAATCCGTGACCTGCACCATCGCCTCGATCCAGACCGACGAAAAGACGGTCGAGACGATCAACAAGTTCCTGTTCCGCCGCGCCGACCTTGTTTTGTCGAGCGAGCCTTCCCTCAGCCGCCGCATCGACCGGCTGCTGCGCGGTTTCGGCAATGCCAGCGCGCTGCGCTTTGCCAACGGCGACCTGATGGCGTTCTCGCCGTTCCAGTTCGACCCGATGACGATTTCCTCGCGCAATGTCGCGGTCGGCGGCAGCCTGCTGTCGATGCGGCAGGCGGCGGCCAGCCTGAAACTGGCGCATGGCGCCACCTCGGACACGGCCTATGTCGCGAATTACCGTTGGGATGCGTGGTTCGAGGCGCAGTACAAGAAATTCGACGATTCGCAGGGCGAGGGCAATTTCGGCATCCTCTATTTCGGCGCCGACTACCTGGTGAACGAGAACCTGCTTGTCGGGATCATGGGCCAGGTCGACCGGCTGCGCGAGGATTCGGCCGCGAACAACACCTCCGCCAGCGGCAGCGGCTGGATGGCGGGGCCCTACATGACCGCCCGGCTGGCGCCCAACCTGTTCTTTGATGCGCGGCTCGCGGCGGGCAGGTCGGTCAACGACATCAGCCCGTTCAACACCTATACCGACAGTTTCGACACCACCCGCTGGATGGCGATGATGAACCTGACGGGCGATTTCCAGCGCGGGGCATGGTCGATCCGGCCCAACGCCTCGCTGGCCTATTACGAGGAAAAGCAGGAGGCTTATACCGACACGCTGGGCGTTCCGATCCCGAGCCAGACCATCGGGCTGACCCAGCTGAAGCTGGGGCCGACCTTCGTGGGCCGGTTCGAAGACGGCGCCGGCACGCGCTATGAGCCGTCCTTCTCGCTCGAGGCGATCTACAACATGGGCACGACGATGGGGGTGACGCTGGACGATCCGAACCCGCATTCCGAGGGCTGGCGCGGGCGGGCGCAGGCCGGGATCAAGATGACGACCGAGGGCGGCGCATCCTTCGGCTTCGGCGCCAGCTTCGACGGGTTGTTTCGCGGCGATTACGAGTCCATCGGGTTGTCGCTTGATGTGTCGATCCCGCTCTCGAAACCGGTGGCGCGGTAGCCGCGGCACGGCGCGGGCGTTCGGGTAAAACCGCGGGGGCCAGACGGCGGGGGCCGGCCCCGCTCATGGCTCCGGCCGGGCCGGTGCGGCGTCCCTTCCTGCAAAGCAGTAGCGCGCGCGGCCGGCCTTTTTCGACGCATATAGCGCCGCATCCGCGTCCTGCAGCATCCGCTCGGGGTCGGGCGCGGCGTAATCGGTGCTGACGACGATGCCGATACTGCCCGAGATACGGCAGGCCGCGCCGCCATAGGGGATCGGCTGTTCCAGCCGCAACAGCAGCCGCCGGGCGATTCCGGCCAGCCGCGCGGCATCGGTCAGCCGATGGAAGACCAGCACGAATTCGTCGCCGCCCGCGCGCACCACGGTGTCCTGCTCGCGCGTCTCCTCGCGCAGGATCGCGGCGACGGCGCGCAGCACCTCGTCGCCGGCGGCATGGCCCTGCTCGTCATTGACCTGCTTGAAGAAATCGAGGTCGAGCTGCATCAGGCCGAACCGCTCGCGCGCGGCACGGTAGCGGTCCAGCACCATCTCCATCGCGCGGCGGTTGGCAAGCCCGGTCAGCGCGTCGGTCTGCGACAGTTCCTCGGCCCGGTGCCGCGCGCCCTGAAGCCGGCGGGTCAGGCGCAGCGATTCGGCCCGGATCGCGGCGTTCGCCTCTGCCAGGTAAAGCAGTTCCACCGTCAGGTCGGTCGGCGGGAAATCGGCACCGGTCAGGTCGTAGACGCCCAGCGCCTCGACCGCGCCGATCCCGAAGGACAGGTTGACCAGAACCCCCGCGCCGCCCGCCAGCGGCACGCACTGGCCGGTAAGCGCGGTCGCCGGCGCGTCGCGGAACCTCAGATGCAGCACCGCCCCGGCGGTGGCGACCAGATCGGCGAAACAGGTCACGTCATGCGGGCGGCGCAGTTCGAACACCTCCAGCAGGCGCGTACCGGCCAGCGCGCGCGCCGGACGCAGACGGGCCAGCGTCGGCCCGACATGCCGGATATGCCCGGTTGACGAGACGATCAGCGCCATCGGCATCAGCCGGTCCAGCGCGTCGGTCGCCAGCACCACGGCACAGACCGGCGGAGCCGAGCCGCCATCGGCGGCGGGCGGTGTCTGCACGTTCATCGCGCGTCCCCGCCCAGCCGGAAGGTCCGCGGCTCGGCAAAGGCCGCCGCGGCAAGGTCGATCGACACGGTCTCGACCTCGCCGCGCCGCCCCCGATGATCGAGCAGCACAAGCGCGCCGTAATCGTCGGCCATGGCGCGCAGGATGCCGACCGCGACATGGCCGAAGCCTGCCACCCGATGCGTCACCGACAAGGTGAAGGCCGTGCCGTCGTGCTGCCGCAAATCCAGCAAAGGCAGGCGCAGGTCCGGCAGCGCCAGCCGGGTACGTTCGTGCAGGTGATCCAGCGAATACAGGAAGTCGGGAAAGCTGGGTCCGCCGAACCGCAGCAGCCGCCGGATCACGGCCATGTGCGGGTGCGACACGAGGTAGGTGCCGATATCGTCGAGGATCACCTCGCGCGGGCGGGACAAATCCGAGGCAGCCGCCCGCAGCACCGCATCGGCCGGACCGTGCGGGTAGGTCAGCATCGCCTCGAACCCGTCCGGGCCGAGCCCGGCCGCCGCCGCGATCGCGTGCCACCTGTCCTCGCCGTATGTGTCCTGCAGGAAGCATTGCAGGGCGCGGTTGATCATCCCGTGCATCTTCGCCTCTGTTCGTATCCTGAACAGGGCTACCCCGATTCCGTTAAGGAATCGCGAAGCGCAACGCCAGATTCGGCAGCGCGGCGTTGCCGGCCTGTGCCGTGGCGGCGCGCGGTACGGGTAAAAGGGCACATGCGCCGCGCAGTACTCTCCATACGGAGATTCGCCATAATGTTCGATAAGTAATATTATTGACCGTCAAAGCCGCAAAAATAGTCACTAAATATCAAATTTATATGCCCAGGTATTCAAGCAGGCCGCCAATATCCGGCAGTACGGCATCCGCCAGCGGCGCGAGTTCGTCATGCCGTGCCAGTCCGGTCAGAACCGCGACCGCGGGCATCCCTGCCGCCCGCGCCGCGTCCAGATCGTGGGTGCTGTCCCCCACCATCAGCACATGCGCCGGGTCCAGCCCCATCGCCGAGGCAAAGCCGAGACACATCCCCGGTGCGGGCTTGCCGCCATAGCCGCTGTCATACCCGGCGATGAAATCGAACGCCTCCTCCTGGCCGGCGGCGGCGAGATGCGCGCGTGCCGGCGCCTCGGCATCGTTGGTCGCCACGCCCAGCTTCAGCCCCGCGCCGCGCAGCGCGGCCAGGAGCGGCGCCAGCGGTACTGCCTCTACCTGCGGGGCCTGCGCGGCCGAGGCGTTGAGCGTCCGGGTCAGGTCCGCATCCGACATCTCCGGCACGCCCGGCCCGAGCAGCCGCACGATGTCGTCGGGGGTGCCGGCGATCACCTCGCTGGCGGGGTCGAAGCGGCGGCTGGCCATGTCGAACCCGATCCGCGCGCCCAGCGCCGCCGCCCGGCCCGCATCGCCTCGTGCGAGATCCGTCAGCGTCGTTGCCGCCCAGGCGCACCATGTCGCCTCGAAATCGAACAGCGTGCCGTCCTTGTCGAACAGCACGCCCCGGATATGGTCGGTCATTGCACCCTCATTTTCCGTGCTGCACGGCAAATGGCAGGACCCTTCGGGCCCTGCCTGCTTTTCCGTCGCTCGATGCCGATACATCGAAGGCCGCCGCCGGTCAAAGCGGCGGGGCCGGACCGCTCGGGGCGGCCCGACACCTTGGTGCCTACTTCGAGATCGTGATCCGCCCGTCCGTATAGGGCGTGTAGGGCGCGTTCTCGATCAGGTATTCCGCCACCACATCGGCCAGGTCCGGGCCGAAATCATAGGCATTCGCGGCATCAACGAACATCTTGTAGCCGTCGCCGCCGTTGCGCACGTAGTTGTTCGACACGACGCCGTAGGTCGCCGCCGGGTCGAGCGGTGCGCCGTCCACCATCACGTCGGATACCCGGCTGCCCGGCTCTGCCGACGCGTCCACGGCAAAGGTCATGCCGGCCACCTGCGGGAACCGGCCGGCGCCGTCCTCGATCTGGCTGACGCCGTTCTCCAGCGCCGCCAGCAGCACGTCGCCGGTGACCTGGAAGGTGGACAGCGTGTTCTGGAACGGCAGCACCGTCAGCACCTCGCCCATCGTCACCTCGCCCGCGTCGATCGAGGCGCGCAGACCGCCGCTGTTGACGATCGCCACGTCGATGCCCTGGTCCCTGGTGCGCGCCAGCGTGGCGTCGGCGACGAGGTTGCCCATCTCGCATTCCATCGCCCGGCACACGTCGCGCCCGCCCTCGATCGGCGCGGCGCTTTCGGCCACGACCTTCTGGCGGATTTCCTCGAGCGGGATCGCCAGCTCGCCCACGCGCTCCTTGGTGATATCGTCCTCGGCCACCGAGGCATCCAGCAGGATCGGCTCTCCCACCGCCTCGGTGATGACGCCGTCATCGTCGAAGGTCACCTTCAGCTCGCCCAGGAACTTGCTGTAGGCATAGGCCTGCACGATGGCGGTGGTGCCGACCATCACCGGATACGGGCCCTTGGCCCCCTCGATCGTGTTCGACAGCAGGCTGTTGTCATGCCCGCCGACGATGATGTCGACATCCGGGTTCGCCTCGGCCACCGCCTTGTCGACGTTCAGGCCGGAATGCGACAGCACGATGATCTTGTCGATGCCGTTCGCCTTCATCCGCTCCACCTCGGCGGCGACGGCATCGGCGGGCGGGGTGAAGATGATGTTCTTGCCGGGGCTGGCCAGCTCGTCGGTATCCTGCGGCGTCAGGCCGATCAGGCCGAACTTTTCGCCGTCCCGCTCGATCACCACCGATTTCTCGATGCTGCCGGCCAGGATCGGCTCGCCGGAGATGTCGGCATTCGACATCAGGATCGGGAAGTCGAGGCTGTCGACGAAGCCCTTGAGAACCTCGGGCCCGTCGTCGAATTCGTGGTTGCCCACGGTCATCGCGTCATAGCCCATCTTGTTCATCATCTCGGCCGCGGCCTTGCCCTTGTAATAGGTGTAGAACAAGGTGCCCTGGAACTGGTCGCCGCCGTCGAGCAGCAGGTAGTTGCCGGCCCGCTCCTTGGCGTCCTCGATGGCCGTCACCAGCCGGGCGGAGCCGCCGAAGCATTCGCCCGCCTCGTTGTCCTCGGCCGAACAGGTCGAATCGTAGGCCGAGATCGGCTCGAACCGGGCATGGAAGTCGTTGGTGTGCAGGATGGTGATCGTGTACTCAGCCGACGCCATTCCGGCCGACAGGCCCAGAACGGCGGTCGCAGTCAGGAAACGTGCGAGCATGGATGGTCTCCCCGTTGGTTGATCGCACCAGATTGGCCGCGCCGCGCCGCGGAGTCAAAGCCGTTCGACATGCGCCGCCGGCCGGACCCGTCCGATCCCGCCGGTTGACCGGGCGCATTGACCGGCAGCACGCGCACCCCATATCGGCCCGATGACCGCGCTGCGTCTTGCATGGATCCTCTTGCGCTCGGCCCTGATGGCCGCCGCCGCGGCCGGCGCGCTGGCCTTTGCCGCCGTGCCGATGCCGCTCAGGGCGTTCACGCCGGGCCTGTTCGGCCTGCCCCAGGTGGCGCCCAACCTGCATATCGACGTGCCCGCCGAGGCGCCGCGCGTTCGGGCGATGATCGCCGCGGCCGAGGCCCGCACAAGCGCCGTGTTCGGCCCGCTGCGCGCCGATCCGGCCTGGGTGGTGTGCACGGCGCAGGCCTGCGCCGATCGCCTCGGCCTTCGGCCCAACGGGATGACCTATGCCGCGCATGTCATCGTGATCGGCCCCGGCGGCCTGTCCGAGATGGTGTTCACGCATGAGCGGGTCCATGCCGAACTGCACCGCAGCCTGTCGCCGCGAGATCTGCTGGGCCCGCGCTTTCCCGCCTGGTTCGATGAAGGGCTGGCCGCGCATGTGTCCGGGGATTCGCGGCTGTTCCGGCCGGCCGACCCGCGCGCGGCCGACTGGATCCGCGCGGCGGAGGATTTCTTTTCCTGGCGCCGGCTGCGCGAGGGCCGCGACTGGCGCGACAGCTACGGCGCCGCCGCGACGCTGGTCGCCGAGATCGAGGGCCGGCTTGGCGCGGACGGCCTGCGCGCCCTGATCGAGACGGTCGAGGCGGGCACCCCCTTCGACGCGGCGCTGGCAGGCGCGATGGGGTCTGACGCGCCGGCGGGCGCGATGGGGTCTGACGCGCCGGCGGGCGCGATGGGCGACTGACGCGCCGGCGGGCGCACCCCCGCTTGACGCGCAAGCGGCGGCGCGCCATTGCAGGCGCCATGTTGATCTACAAGATTTTCCGCACCGCCGAGTGGCAGGCGCTTCAGGCCGATGGCAGCACCGAGGGCGCGCCGGTCGATCTGGCCGACGGCTACATCCACTTCTCCACCGCCGCGCAGGCGCGCGAGACCGCGGCAAAGCACTTTGCCGGGGCCGAGGGGCTATGGCTCATCGCGGTGGAGGCGGACGGCCTGCGGGACGCGCTGAGGTGGGAGCCGTCGCGCGGCGGCGCGCTGTTTCCGCATCTCTACCGCCCGCTGCGGATGGACGATGTCGCCTGGGCCGAGCCGCTGCCGCTGGCGGACGGCACCCACCGCTTCCCGGCCCGGATGGCATGAGCCTGCCCGAACGCATCGGCCTTTCGCTGCTGCGCCGGATCGACCCGGAACGGGCCCACGACCTGGCGCTGGCCGCGCTGCGCGCCGGGCTGACGCCCTGCCCCGGCCCCGTCGCCCTGCCGCGCCTTGCCGTGCGCCTGGCGGGGATGGATCTGGCCAACCCGCTGGGCCTGGCCGCCGGGTTCGACAAGAACGCGGTGGCGATACGGCGCCTGTCGGCGGCTGGGTTCGGATTTCTCGAATTCGGCGCCGCCACGCCGCGCCCGCAGTCCGGCAATCCGCGCCCGCGCCTGTTCCGCCTGCCCGAGGACCGCGCCGCGATCAACCGCTTCGGCTTCAACAACGACGGGGCCGGCGCCATCGCCGCGCGCCTTGCCGCCTGCCGGCCCGGCACGCCGCGCGGGCTGAACCTGGGCGCGAACAGGGACAGCCCGGACCGCGCCGGCGATTTCGCCGAGGTTCTGCGCATCGCCGGGCCGCATGTCGATTTCGTCACCGTCAACGTCTCTTCGCCCAACACCGAGCGGCTGCGCGATCTGCAGGGCGGCGCGGCGCTGTCGGGCCTGCTTGCCCGCGTGATCGAGACCCGCGACGCACTGGCCGTCCGGATCCCCGTCTTTCTCAAGATCGCGCCCGACCTCGGCGCGGCCGAGATCGCGGCGGTCGCCCGCGTCGCGCTGGATGCGCGGATCGACGCGATCATCGCCACCAACAGCACCCTCGCCCGCGACGGTCTGATCGGCGCGGCACGGGCCGAGCCCGGCGGCCTTTCGGGCGCGCCGCTCTTTGATCGCTCGACGCGCGTTCTGGCGCGGCTGTCGGTCGAAACCGGCGGCGCGATGCCGTTGATCGGGGTCGGCGGGGTGTCCTCGGCCGAGGACGCCTATGCCAAGATCCGCGCCGGCGCCAGCGCGGTGCAGCTTTACACCGCGATGGTCTATCAGGGCCTGTCGCTGGTGCCGCGCCTGCTGCGCGGTCTCGACGCCTTGCTTGCGCAGGACGGCTTTGCCACTGTCGCAGACGCGGTCGGCACCGCGCGAAAGGACTGGCTATGATTCCCGTCACGATCTGGCACAACCCGCGCTGCTCCAAGTCGCGGCAGACCCTCGAATTGCTGCGCGGGCGGGGCTGCGAGATCACCCAGCGCCGGTATCTGGACGACCCGCCCGACGCGGACGAGTTGCGCGAGGCGCTGTGCAAGCTCGACCTGCCCGCGCTGGCGCTGGTCCGCCGGCAGGAGGCCGCGTTCCGGGAGACCGGCCTGAGCGCGGACAGCGACGAGGCCAGCCTGATCGCCGCGATGGCGGCGCACCCGATCCTGATCGAGCGGCCCGTGGTCTTCGCAGGCGGCCGCGCCGCGCTTGGCCGGCCGCCCGAATCGGTTCTGGAGATCCTCGAATGACCGCCGCCCGCAACCTGCACGGTGTCGTGCCCTACCTGCCCTCGCCGCTGACCGCCGAGGGCGAGATCGACCGCGCGGCGCTGACCCGCCTGTGCCACCACCTGATCGCGCAGGGCGTGCACGGGCTGACGCCGCTGGGATCGACCGGCGAGTTCGCCTATCTCGACGCGGATCGCCGCCGCGCCGTGGTCGAAACGGTGATCGAGGCGGCAGCGGGCCGGGTGCCGGTCATCGCCGGCGTCGCCGCCACCGACACCCATGGTGCGGTGCGCCAGGCGCGCGACTGGCAGGCGCTGGGCGCCGACGGCATCCTCGCCGTGATGGAGGCGTATTTCCCCGTCGCCGAGGACGGGGTGGTAAGCTATTTCACCGCCATCGCCGATGCCACCGACCTGCCGGTGACGCTTTATACCAACCCGAATTTCCAGCGGTCCGACCTGACGCTGGGTGCGATCGAACGGCTGGCGGCGCATCCGAACATCCTGTACCTCAAGGACGCCTCGACCAATACCGGCCGCCTGCTGACGATCCTGAACCGGGTGGAGGGCAGGCTGGGCGTGTTCGCGGCGTCGTCGCATATTACCACCGCGGTGATGCTGATCGGCGGGCGCGGCTGGCTGGCCGGGCCGTCCTGCCTGATCCCGCGCCAGTCGGTGGCGCTGTACGATCTGTGCCGCGCCGGCGACTGGGACGCGGCGATGGACCTGCAGCGCCGTCTCTGGGCGGTGAACCAGGCCTTTGCCAAGTACAACCTGGCCGCCGCGGTCAAGGCGGGGCTCAGGCTTCAGGGGTTCGATTGCGGCGACCCCGCGCCGCCGCAGGCCCGCCTGACCGACCCGCAGATCGCCGAGCTGCGCGCCGCGCTGGAGGCGGTCGGCGCCTTGTGATCCGCCCTGCCGCCGGCGCGTTCGCGTTCAGTCGCCGGGTTTGGGCGGCATCAGGAAATGCCCGGTCGCCTGCGCATGGGGCCGCGCGCGGTTGTCCTGCCACGCCTCGACGAACACGCTGGCATAGCGCCGCCCCGAGCGTGTCACCCGCGCCCGCGCATAGGCATCGCGCGGCAGCCCGGAGCGCAGGTAGTCCACGGTGATGTCGATCGTCTTGGGCAGGCGCGGCGTGTTCGGCGGCGCGATCCCCGCGGCGTCGATGCGCCCCGATTCGATGTCGGACCACAGCCAGGACCACGACAGCTCGATGATCGCCGCGACCTCCAGGAATGCGGCTGTCGCGCCGCCATGCAGCGCCGGCAGCATCGGATTGCCGATCAGCTTGTCGTCGTATGGCAGGAGCGCGGTCAGCTCGTCGCCGTGCCGCTCGAACACGATGCCCAGAAAGCCGATATAGGGCACACCGTCCACCAGCGCGCGCAGGGCGGCATCGCGGCGCTGCTTGACGATCTGAACGGGTTCGGGGCGCGCGCGGCCGCTCATTCCGGGCGCTCCACGGTAAAGGCGGCGGCGGCGGCGGCGACCGGCCGGCTTTCATCCTCGTCGGTGGCGGTGGCGCGCACGAAGGCGATCGAGCGGGTGACATGGTAGCATTCGGCCCGCGCGGTGATCGCCTGGCCCGGCGTGGCGGGGCGCATGTAGTCGATCCGCAGATCCAGCGTCGCGGTGGTCAGCGACGCCTCGGGGTGGCTCATCACCGCGGCGCCGCTGCAACTGTCCATCAGCGCCGACACCGCGCCGCCATGGATCACCCCGGTGGCCGGATCGCCGATGAAGCGTTCGTCATAGGGCATCCGCAGCTCGGCCCAGCCCGCACCGAACGCGACCAGTTGCATGCCCAGCGCCCGCGAATGCGGCAGCGCGGCGATGAACTGGCGCGCGGCTTCGAGGGTGGTATCGGTCGCTGGCATGTCTGTCCCCGCCGGTTCGCGCATTGGCCGAATATTCCGATGCCCGCCCGCGCGCCGCAAGGACAAACTTGCCGGCCGGCGCCGGGCCGGGCGGCGAAAACCGGCCGCGTCACTCAGGCCGGTTGAACCCGCCTGCCTCCCGCCCTACCCTTTGTTCATCGGGAGAGTGCGGATGACCGAAACACGCCTTGGCTTCAAGGAGATGTGCGCGCGCTTCGACGTGACGCCGCGCACGCTCCGCTATTACGAATATATCGAGCTGCTCTCGCCCGAGAAGGACGGCCGCACGCGGGTCTACGGCCCCCGCGAGGTGGCGCGCATGACGCTGATCCTGCGCGGCCGGCGCTGGGGCTTCTCGCTCGAGGAGATCCGGCAATGGCTGGAGATCTACGAACAGCACGGCACGCGCGCGCAGATGCAGGTGCTTGCCGAACATGCCGACCGGCAGCTCGGTGTCCTGCGCCAGCAGCGCGTCGAGCTGGACACCGCCATCGCCGAGCTTGAGGACATGCGCCGCCAGGTCGCCGCGGATCTCGCCGCACCCGAGCCGCCAGGGCCGCGTGACGTGACGTAACCGCTGCGGCGGGGAAGACCGGACTTGAAGCGCTTTGAGTGTACGGCCATTTGGGGCGCTGGCCGGAACCGCTGTGGAGGATCGCATGTCCGAAGAAACAATGACCATACGCCAGATGTGTGACGCGTTCGACGTGACGCCGCGCACCTTGCGCTTCTACGAATCCAAGGAATTGCTGTCGCCCCGCCGCCTGGGCAACAGGCGCCTGTTCACCCGGCGCGACCGCGCGCGGCTGAAGCTGATCCTGCGCGGCAAGCGCTTTGGGTTTTCCCTCGAGGAAATCCGCCAGATGCTCGATCTCTACGACACCGATGGCGGCGAGAAGGCGCAACTCGAACGCGCCCGCGCGGCCGCCGAGGCGCGGCTTGCCGACATGGAACGCCAGCGCGAGGAGTTGACAGCCACCATCGCCGAGTTGAAAGCTCAACTCGAATGGGGCGACAGGATGCTGGAATCCTACGGCAAGGCCACCGCCGCCGCCTGAACCCCGCCGGCGCCCCCCCCGGAGACCGCATGACCAGCTACACCCCGCCCCTCGAAGACCAGCAGTTCCTTCTGCACGAAGTGCTCGAGGTGCCCGGCAGCGACATCCCCGGATATGCCGATCTGGACCGCGATTTCACCGGCGCCGTCCTGACCGAGGCGGGCCGGATCGCGGCCGAGGTGCTGCATCCGCTGAACCGGGTCGGCGACCGCCAGGGCTGCGTTCTGAAGGATGGCGCGGTGCGCACGCCGGACGGGTTCCGGGACGCCTATGACACGTTGAAGGCCGGCGGCTGGCTCGCGCTCGACGCCGATCCCGATTACGGCGGCCAGGGCATGCCGTACCTGCTGGCCTCGGCGGTGGGCGAGATGTTCGTATCGGCCAATATGGCCTTCAACATGTATCAGGGCCTGACCCACGGCGCCTATTCGGCGATCCGCGCCCATGGCTCGGACGCGCAGAAGGCGCTTTACCTGCCGAAGATGATCGACGGGACGTGGTCGGGCACCATGAACCTGACAGAGCCGCAATGCGGCACCGATCTGGGCCTGATCCGCACCCGGGCAGAGCCGCAATCCGACGGCACATGGCGCATCACCGGACAGAAGATCTGGATCTCCGCCGGCGAGCATGACCTGACCGCGAACATCATCCACCTGGTCCTGGCCAAGGCGCCCGGCGGCGGCGAGGGCACGCGCGGCATCTCGCTTTTCATCGTGCCCAAGGTGCTGGTGAACGACGATGGCAGCCTCGGCGCGCGCAACGCCGTCACCTGCGGCGGGCTCGAACACAAGATGGGCATCCACGGCAACGCCACCTGCGTGATGGATTACGACGGCGCAACCGGGTTCCTTGTCGGCGAATTGCACGCCGGGATGCGGGCGATGTTCACCATGATGAACGTGGCGCGGATCGGCGTCGGGATGCAGGGGCTGGCCCAGGGCAGCATCGCCTACCAGAACGCCGCCGCCTTCGCGCGCGAGCGGTTGCAGGGCCGCGCCGTGACCGGCGCGCGAAACCCGGACGGCCCGGCCGATCCGATCCTGGTGCACCCTGACGTGCGGCGCGGCCTGATGGATCAGAAGAGCTTTGTCGAGGGGGCGCGCGCCTTCGTCTACTGGGGCGCGATGATGATCGACCGCGCCCACCGCACGGGGGATGCCGAAGCGGAGGCGATGATCTCGCTGCTGACGCCGGTGATCAAGGGCTTCCTGACCGACAAGGGGTTCGACACCGCCGTGCTGGCGCAGCAGACGCTGGGCGGCTCGGGCTATACCCGCGATACCGGGATCGAGCAGTTCGTGCGCGACGCCCGCATCACCATGACCTACGAAGGCACCAACGGCATCCAGGCGCTGGACCTGGTCGTGCGCAAGCTGGGTGCGAATGGCGGCCGCACCGCGATGGCGTTTTTCGACATCGTCCGCGACTTCATCCGCGAGAACGAGGGCAACGCGGACCTGAAGGCCGACTTTCTCGACCCGCTGAAAGAGGCGTCCGGGGCGCTGCAGGCGGCGGCGACATATTTCATGCAGCACGCCGCGAAGGACCCCGAAGCCGCGCTCGCCGGATCCTACGATTTCATGCACCTGTTCGGCCATGTCTGCCTTGGCCTGATGTGGGCACGGATGGCCCGCGCCGCCGGGGCCGCGCGGGATGCGGGGCGCGGTGACGCCGCGTTTCTCGATGCAAAGCTCGCCACCGGGCGCTATTACATGGCACGACAATTGCCGGCAGCGGCGCTTCACCTGGCGCGGATCCGCACCGGAGCGGCCCCGGTCATGACGCTGGACGACAGCGCGTTCTAGGCCCGCCGCCGGGCCCGACAGGGAGGACGAATGCCCAAACGGTTCCGCCTGACCCGCCGCTTCAATGTCGGCATGACCGAGGACGGCTATCGCCGCCTGCGCAAATTCGCCGCCGAGGCCGGCCTCGACGAGGGCGAGGCGCTGTCATTCCTGTTCGAGCATTTCGACAGCGTGACCAATTCGGAAAACCTCACCGCGCGGCTGCGACTGTTCAATTCCGACCTCGACGAGCGCAAGCGATGAGTGCCAGGGAATCGCCCATGACCGGAACGCGCCCCGAAGATCAGGACGTGCCTGCCCGGCCACGCAAGACGCTTCATGCCTGGCCAGCACAAGCTGGACCCGGCGGCCGTGCGTATTTGGAACGAGAAGAAGCGGCCAGTGTCGATTCACCCCGCCGATCCGGGCCGCATAGGCGGGGGGACCGGCGGGGCTTCTCCTCGTGCGGTCATCGGCTCGCCAGCCTGTACCGCAAGCCCGAGACTGGCGCATTAAGGTTAATGGCCGGTTACCCTCTTCCAGCTTCTTCTCGTCAAAAATACGCAAATCCGACATTTCTGAACCGCGCAACCTTGGAAAGGCCAGGTGCATGACCCTCAAGCTGCACTGCTTCGGCGAATCGGGACATTCCTACAAGGCCGCGCTGGCGCTGCAATTTGCCGGGCTCGACTGGGAGCCGGTCTTCGTGGACTTCTTCGGCGGCGAGACGCGGTCCGCACGCTACCGCGCCGAGGTCAACGGGATGGGCGAGGCGCCGGTGCTGGTCGACGGCGACCTGCGGCTCAGCCAGTCCGGCGTGATCCAGCAGTACGTTTCCGACAAGACCGGCAAGCTGGGCGGGGCGGGCGCCGACAGGTACGAGGTTCTGCGCTGGATCCTGTGGGACAACCACAAGCTGTCGGGCATCGCCGGCATGGCGCGGTTTCTCGGGAATTTCCTGCCCGAGGACCAGCGACCCGAACCGGTTATCGGCTTTCTGCAGGCCCGGCTCGGGGCCGCGCTGGCCACGCTGGAGGCGCATCTGGCCGGGCGCGACTGGATCGTTGGCGATGCCGTGTCCAATGCCGACCTGACCTGTTGCGGCTATCTGTACTACCCCGAGCCGTTCGGCTTCACACGCGCCGACTGGCCCGAGATCGACCGCTGGCTGAGCAATATCCAGTCGCTGGACGGCTGGAAACACCCCTATGACCTGATGCCCGGCAACCCGTCGGACCGGGCCTGACCGAGGAGGGCCGCATGACCGACGCCTATATCTACGACGCCATCCGCTCGCCGCGGGGACGCGGCCGCAAGGACGGCGCGCTGCACGAGGTCACGGCGCTGAAGCTGTCGGCGGACATGCTGAACGCGATCCGGGCCCGCGGCGGCCTCGGGCCGGACGCGGTCGAGGACGTGATCTGGGGCAATGTCACGCAGATCGGCGAGCAGGGCGGCTGCCTTGCGCGCAGCGCGGTGCTGGCCTCGGATCTGGGCGAAAAGGTGCCCGGCCTGTCGATCAACCGGTTCTGCGCCTCGGGGCTGGAGGCGGTCAATCTTGCCGCCAACCAGGTGCGCGCGGGGGCGGGCGCAGCCTATATCGCCGGCGGGGTCGAGATGATGAGCCGCGTGCCGATGAGCAGCGACGGCGCCGCGATCGCCGTCGATCCCTCGCTGGCGATGCGGCAGTATTTCGTCCCGCAGGGCATTTCCGCCGACATCATCGCCACGCTGCACGGCTTTTCGCGCGCGGATGCCGACGCGCTGGCGGTCCGCTCGCAGCAGCGCGCGCAGGCGGCCTGGGATGCGGGGCGGTTCGACCGCTCGGTCGTGCCGGTGCACGACATCAACGGCCTGCCGATCCTGGAGCGCGACGAGCATATGCGCCCCGGCACCGACATGGCGGCGCTGGAGGCGCTGAAACCGGCCTTCAAGGATATCGGCGAGACGATGCCCGGCTTCGACCAGCTGGCGCTGATGAAATACCCGCAGCTCGAACGGGTGAATCACATCCACCATGCGGGCAATTCCAGCGGTATCGTCGACGGCGCGGCGGCGGTCCTGATCGGCTCGCGCCGCTTCGGCGAGGCGAACGGGCTGACGCCGCGCGCGCGGATCCGCGCGACTGCCAAGATCGGCACCGATCCGACGATCATGCTGACCGGCCCGGTTCCCGTGACCGAGAAGATCCTGCGCGAGGCGGGAATGGACATCGCCGATATCGGCCTGTTCGAGGTCAACGAGGCGTTTGCCGCCGTCGTCTTGCGCTTCATGCAGGCGTTCGGGGCCGATCCGGACCGCGTGAACGTCAACGGCGGCGCCATCGCGATGGGCCATCCGCTGGGCGCGACCGGGGCGATGATCCTGGGCACGCTGCTGGACGAGATGGAGCGCGCCGATCTCGAGACCGGGCTTGCCACGCTTTGCGTCGCGTCCGGCATGGGCGCGGCCACGATCATCGAGCGGGTGTAACCCATGCCCGCTGCCACCTTCACCCAGATGCGAGGCTGAGACATGGCCGATTTCCACTATGACACGGATGCAGGCGGCGTCGCCACGATCACCTGGGACATGCCCGGCAGGTCGATGAACGTGCTGAGCTTCGATGCGCTGGCAGAGCTTGACGCGCATGTCGATACCGCGCTGGCCGACGGTGCGGTGCGCGGCATCGTCATCACCTCGGGCAAGGCGGGCAGCTTTGCGGGCGGCATGGATCTGAACGTGCTGGCGCGCCTCAGGGACAGCGCGGGCGACAACCCGGCGGCGGGGATCTTCGAGGGCGTGATGCGGATGCATGCTGTCCTGCGCAAGATCGAGCGCGCCGGCATGGATCCGAAGACGCTGAAGGGTGCCAAGCCGATCGCCTGCGCCCTGCCCGGCACCGCGATGGGCATCGGGTACGAGCTGGCGCTGGCCTGCCACCGGATTTTCGCCGCCGACTTGCCGAAGGCCAGGATCGGCCTGCCCGAAATCATGGTCGGCCTGTTTCCCGGTGCGGGCGGCACGACCCGGCTGGTGCGCAAGATGGGGGCGATGGCGGCCTCGCCCTACCTGCTGGAGGGCAAGACGCTGGCCCCGGCCAAGGCGAAATCGGCCGGCCTGATCGACGAGGTGACGGATCCGGCGGACCTGCTGCGCGCGGCGAAGGACTGGGTGCTGGCGGCCCAGGATGCCGATTGCGTCAAGCCTTGGGATCAGAAGGGCTACAAGATGCCGGGCGGCGCGCCCTATCATCCAGCGGGGTTCATGACCTTCGTCGGTGCCTCGGCGATGGTGAACGGCAGCACCAAGGGCGTCATGCCCGCCCCCAAGGCGCTGCTTTCGGCGGTGTACGAGGGAGCGCTGGTGCCGTTCGACACCGCGCTCAGGATCGAGGCGCGGTGGTTCACCCATGTGGTGATGGACCCGACCTCGGGCGCGATGATCCGCTCGCTGTTCCTGAACAAGCAGGCGCTGGAAAAAGGCGCGCGCCGCCCGGACGTGCCGGACCAGACGGTCCGCAAGGTCGGCATCCTCGGCGCCGGGATGATGGGCGCGGGGATCGCGCTGGTCTCGGCGCAGGCCGGGATCGAGGTGGTGCTGATCGACCGCGATCAGGAGGCGGCGGAGCGCGGCCGCGCCTATACCGAGGGGTACATGGACAAGGGCATCGCGCGCCGCAAGACCACGCCCGAGCAGAAGGAGGCGGCGCTGTCTCGGATCACCGCCAGCACCGATTATGCCGCGCTGGACGGCTGCGATCTGGTGATCGAGGCGGTGTTCGAGGATCCCGGAATCAAGGCCGAGGCGACCCGGCTGGCCGAAGCGGCCACCGGCACGGAGTGCATCCTTGCCACCAACACCTCGACCCTGCCGATCACCGAGCTGGCGCGCGCGTCGCAGCGCCCGGAGCAATATATCGGCATCCACTTCTTTTCGCCGGTCGAGAAGATGGCGCTGGTCGAGATCATCAAGGGCAAGGCGACGGCCGAGCGTGCGGTGGCCAAGGCGCTCGATTTCGTGCGGCAGATCCGCAAGACGCCCATCGTGGTTAACGACGCGCGGTTCTTCTACGCCAACCGCTGCATCATCCCCTATATCAACGAGGGCATCCGCATGGTGGCCGAGGGCACGGTGCCCGCGCTGGTCGAGAATGCGGCAAAGCTGGTGGGGATGCCGCTGGGGCCGCTGCAACTGGTCGATGAAACCTCGATCGACCTGGGCGCGAAGATCGCGCGCGCGACGAAGGCGGCGATGGGCGATGCCTATCCCGACGCGGCGGTGGACGAGGTGCTGTTCTGGATGGAGGCCGAAGGGCGGCTTGGCCGCAAGGCCGGGGCGGGATTCTACGACTATGACGAGGCCGGCAAGCGCACCGGCCTCGCGGCCGCGGTCAAGGCGCGCTATCCCGAAGCGGATGCACAGCCCGACCTGACCGAGGTGCAGCACCGGCTGCTGATGGCACAGGTGCTGGAGGCGGTGCGCGCGCTGGAGGACGGCGTGCTGACCGACATCCGCGAGGGGGACGTGGGCGCGATCCTTGGCTGGGGCTTCGCGCCTTGGTCGGGCGGGCCGTTTTCCTGGCTCGACCGGATCGGCGCGGCGCGCGCGGTCGAGATCTGCACGGGGCTGGAGGCCGCCCATGGCGCCCGGTTCCGCGCGCCCGACCTGCTACGCGAGATGGCCGAAGCGGGCGAGACCTTCTATGGCCGGTTCGCCCCCCCGGCGGCGGCCGCGGCGTAGCGAACGAACAAAGAAAGCCGGGGCAGACGCGCGCGCGTCGGCTTCGCCTTGGCTCTGCGCGCGGCGATCAATTCCAGGCAGACGGGACCGGATCGCGGAAACCTGCCCCTACCCGAACCGGTACCCGAACCGCGCGATGTCGTCCGCGCACAAGGCCGCGACCCGTTCGGCTGTCGCGTCATCGTAATAGGGCCGGTAATCGGCCTGCCGTGCCGAGGCATTGGCGCGCGGGATCGCGTCCAGCCGAAAGCCCAGATGCGCCTCGACCGGGGCGAGATCGGCGCGCAGGGCCTCCAGCCGGACGAAGGCGCCGCAACGCTCGCGCCCGGCGGCATCGGTGACATAGCCGGCATAGCCGTTCGCCCCGATCGCCGCGCCGGTCTGCGGATGGGCGACGAAACCGGCGAAATCGGTGCGCGCGGCCAGATGCACCGCCGGGTGGTCGAAGCCCTGCGCGCGCAGCCAGTGGTAATAGCTGACCATCCGGTCCCAGGGATTGCGCACCAGCGTGAACACGAACAACCCGTCCAGCTCGGCCGGCGTCACCAGCCCGTCGATATCGGCCAGCGTCGAGTGCTTCCACAGCCGCCCGCGCGCCGCCTGCCCGCGCAGCCGGGCGCGCCGCCGCACCGCCTTGGGCGTGTCGCCGATCAGGATGTCGTCCTTCATCGCCCGCGCCTCCAGCGCCAGCGCCAGCGCGGTGCCCCCGGTCTTGGGAATATGCACGAAGATGTAGCGCCGCCCGCGCGAGATGATCATGCCCCGGTGATACCAAGCCCGCCCGCCGCCGGGTAGCGGCTTGTACCGCGCCTTGCCCGCTGCCCGCCGCATTGCCCCTTCTCGGCGCCCGCCAGCGCGCGTAAGCTGGGCCTGCCGCAACCGAGGGAGGCATGGCGATGGGCTGGCTGGCCGACGAGACCGGGCTGGAGAAATGCCGCGCGAATCACGCGCCGCTGACGCCGCTGTCGCACTTGAACCGCGCCGCGCGGCTGTTCGCCGACCGCACGGCGCTGGTCTATGGCGACGTGCGGCGCAGCTATGCCGAATACCGCGCGCGCGTCTCGCGCCTTGCCTCGGCGCTGACGGATGCCGGGGTGCGGCCCGGCCATGTCGTCTCGACCCTGCTGCCCAACATCCCCGCCCAGGCCGAGGCGCATTTCGGCGTGCCCGCGATGGGCGGCATCCTGAACGCGATCAACGTGCGGCTCGACGTGCACACGGTCAGCTACATCCTGACCCATGCGGGCACCAAGATCCTGCTGGTCGACAGCCAGTTCCTGACCCTCGCCGAAGCCGCCATCGCCAACATGGAAGGCGGCGCGCCGCGGCTGATCGAGGTGGCCGACCCCGCCGCCGGCCACCCGGCGCGCGGCAGCTACACCGAATACGAGGATTTCATCGCCGCGGGCGATCCCGGCTTCGACTGGGTGATGCCGGAGGACGAGTGGGAAAGCCTGGCGCTCAACTACACGTCGGGCACCACCGGCAAGCCCAAGGGCGTGGTCTATCACCACCGGGGCGCATACCTGTCCACGATGGGCCAGGTGGTCAGCTGGCGCATGGTGATGCACCCGGTCTACCTGACCATCGTGCCGCTGTTCCACTGCAACGGCTGGTGCCACACTTGGATGATGCCGCTGCTGGGCGGCACGGTGGTCTGCTGCCGCAACATCGACGCGGCCTCGATCTATGCCGCCATCGCGGACGAGGGCGTGACCCATTTCGGCGGCGCACCGATCGTGCTGAACGCGCTGATCCACGCCGACCCCGCGGACCGGCGCGACTTTTCCCACGTGGTCGAGGTGTTCACCGCCGGCGCCCCGCCCCCCGCCGCCACCCTCGCCGCGATCGAGCCGCTGGGCTTCAACGTGACCCAGGTCTACGGGCTGACCGAAGTGTACGGGCCGGGCACCGAATGCCTGTGGAAAGCCGACTGGGACGCGGCCCCGGACAGGGAACGCTATGCGATCAAGGCGCGGACCGGAGTGATGATGCCGTTCCTCGAGGATTGCACCGTGCTCGACCCCGGAACGCTGGCGCAGATCCCGATGGACGCCGCGGCCGAGGGCGAGATCATGTTCCGCGGCAACGGCGTGATGAAGGGCTATTACCGCAACCCGGACGCGACCGCCGAGGCGTTCGCGGGCGGCTGGTTCCGCACCGGCGACATCGCGATCCAGCATCCCGACGGCTACATGAAGATCACCGACCGGTCCAAGGATGTCATCATCTCGGGCGGCGAGAATGTCAGCTCGGTCGAGGTCGAGGACGTGCTGATGCACCATCCCGCCGTGCTGCTTTGCGCGGTGGTGGCCAGGCCCGACGACACCTGGGGCGAGGTGCCCTGCGCCTTTGTCGAGGTGAAACCCGGCGCCGAGATAGGCGAGGCGGATCTGATCGCCTATGCCCGTTCGCACCTGGCGGGGTTCAAGACGCCCAAGGCGGTGGTTTTCGGGGATCTGCCCAAGACCTCGACCGGGAAGATCCAGAAATTCGTGCTGCGCGACCGGCTGCGGCGGGGGTGATCCGATTGCGCGCCTGCGGCGCAGGATTTCACTTGCGGAAGGGGGGCGCCGCCCCCCTGCGACCCCCCGAGGTACTTGGCGCAAGATGAGGAACCGTGCGCCGGGTCATTCCCCGGCCTTGCGCGGCATGTCCTGCATCAGGCGGTCGGCCTTCTTGCGCACCAGCACCGTGCGCAGATCGTGCATCGCCAGCAGCAGCGCGTCCGTCACCTCTTCGAGCTGGGCGTCGGTGGCGTCCGAATGGGCCCAGTGCGCCGTGTGGTTCAGATGGTCGACCGCGCGCAGGATGTCGTCGATGCGCCGCGCCTCGAGCACGGCGGCGCGCTCGGCCATCCAGGCGTCGATCGCGGCGGTATCGGCCTCGGTCAGGGCGCGCTGGCCCTGCGGCTTGACCTGGCCGTTGCGGATGTTGACGACCGCGATATGGTCCATCTCGATCCGGCGCTGCCGGTTCGCGGTATCGACGCGGAACACGAAGGCGCCGTTGTCACGCACGCGGAAAAAGTATTCCGGCAATTCGGCCGACATCGCGTTTTCCTCACCCCAAGCTGTCGCAGAACCGCCGGATACGGCGGCAAGCCTCGCGCAGCGTTTCGTCATCCGCAGCGTAGCTGACACGGAAATGAGGCGAAAGGCCGAAGGCGTCGCCGAATACCACGGCCACGCCGGTTTCCTCGAGCAGGGCGGCGGCGAAATCGGCGTCGGTGCCGATGCGCACGCCGCGCGGTGTCGTCTTGCCGATGCATCCCGCGATCGACGGATAGACATAGAACGCGCCGTCCGGCACCGCGCACTCGATCCCGGGGCAGGCATTCAGCGCCGTCACCACCAGGTCGCGGCGGTGCTGGAACAGCGCGCGGTTGGGGGCCAGGAAATCCTGCGGGCCGGTCAGCGCCTCGAGCGCGGCCCATTGGCTGATCGTGCAGGGATTGGTGGTGGATTGCGACTGGATCTTGCGCATCGCGCCGATCAGATCGCGCGGCCCGCCGGCATAGCCGATCCGCCAGCCCGTCATCGCATAGGCCTTGGACACCCCGTTGCAGGTCAGCGTGCGGCCCATCAGGCGCGGCTCTACCTCGGCGGGGGTGCAGAAGGTGAAGCCGTCGAACACGAGGTGCTCGTACATGTCGTCGGTCATCACCCACACATGCGGATGGCGCAGCAGCACCTCGGTCAGCGCGGCCAGTTCGGCGCGGTCGTAACCGGCGCCGGTCGGGTTGGACGGCGAGTTGAAGATCAGCCATTTCGTGCGCGGCGTGATCGCCGCCTCCAGGGCGTCCGGCGTCAGCTTGAAGCCTGCGTCGATCCCGGCGGGCACGATCACCGGGGTGCCGCCCGCCAGCAGCACCATGTCGGGGTAGCTGACCCAGTAGGGCGCGGGGATCACCACCTCGTCGCCCGGATCGAGCGTTGCCATCAGCGCGTTGTAGAGAATCTGCTTGCCGCCCGAGGATACCGAGATCTGGTCGGGCGCGTAGTCCAGGCCGTTTTCGCGCGCGAATTTGGCGCAGATCGCGGCCTTCAGTTCGGGGATGCCGTCGGGGGCGGTGTATTTCGTGCGTCCCGCGCGGATCGCGGCGATGCCGGCGGCCTTGATGTTGTCGGGCGTGTCGAAATCCGGCTCTCCGGCGGCGAGGGCGATGATGTCGGCGCCGGCCGCCTTCAGCTCGGCGGCGCGGGTGTTCATGGCGACGGTCGGCGATGGCTTCACCCGCGCCAGTGTCGCGGACAGGAAAGGCATGGTCGTCTCCGCTTGGAATGCACCCGCGATGAGGTGTAGATTGCGCGTCGTCACCGCACAAGCCCGGCAGGGGCCAGACCCGGAGAACACCGATGAGCAAAGCGCCCGCATCCCCCCCCGAGACCGACGCCGGCACCGGCGCCCAGGACGCCGCCGCGACCGGAAGCGGATGGTTTTCCAACGAAAGCGCCACTTTCGGCGACCGCCTGACCGCCGCGCGCGAAGCGCTGGGGCTGAGCCAGGCCGATCTTGCGCGCCGGCTTGGGGTCAAGCTCAAGACGCTCGTCGCCTGGGAGAACGACCTGACCGAGCCGCGCGCCAACCGGCTGTCGATGCTGGCCGGGATCCTGAACGTGTCGCTGGTCTGGCTGCTCAACGGCGAGGGCGAGGGGCTTGCCGGGCCGGACGCGGCGGCGCTGCCCGAGGAGGTGTCGGTGCTGCTGACCGAGCTGCGCGAGCTGCGCGGCGATCTGAAGGAGACGGCGGACCGCTTGGGCGGGGTCGAGAAGCGGCTGCAAAAAGCGCTGCGGGTCGAGCTATGAGGATGGAGCCCCGAGACGTTCGTCTGAAACGGATGACGATGCGAGCAGGGCGGCGCGGCATCAAGGAAATGGACATCCTGCTTGGCAATTTCGCCGCCGACCGGCTGGCGGGGCTGGACGCGCCCGCGCTCGATTTGTTCGACGCGCTGCTGGAGGAGAACGACCAGGACCTGTATCTGTGGGTGTCCGGCCAGGCCCCCGCGCCGGACCGGTTTGCCGCGCTGATCGGGGATATCGCGGTCCATGCGCAGGGCCGGCCGCGCGGCGGAGCGGCGGCGGGGCACTGATCCGGGGCGCCCCGGTCACCCGCGCCGCGCCTCAGTAGATGTACCTGATCTGATCGCTCCAGTAGCGTTCCACCCGGCGCAGGGCGGAGTTGATCTCCTCTATCCCGCTGGGGTTCAGCACGGCGCGCGATTCCAGCCCGTCCGCATGGCGCAGGAACAGCTTTTCGACGATGTCCTGCACGTTGCGCCCCTTTTCCGTCAGGCGCACCCGCACGGAACGGCGGTCGATCTCGCATCGCTGGTGGTGCATGTAGCCGGCTTCGACCAGCTTCTTGAGGTTGTAGCTGACATTCGAGCCCTGGTAGTAGCCGCGCGTCTTCAACTCGCCCGCCGTCACCTCGTTATCGCCGACATTGAACAGCAGCAGCGCCTGCACCGCGTTGATCTCGAGGATGCCGAGCCGTTCGAATTCGTCCTTGATCACGTCGAGAAGCAGACGGTGCAACCGCTCGACCAGCGACAACGCTTCGAGATACTGGGTCATGAAGGTTCTGTTCCTGGCGCCGTCGATCCGGGACTGAATGCTCATCGCCATCTCCGCAATGTCCTGCTCATGGGCAGGGAATAGCCGGGCAATCCCAAATTTTCGGTTAAGCGGGCGGATGTTTTTGCCCCGACTATCCTCCAGGCCCGGGCGCCGCGCCGCGCGGCAACGGGTGACGCCGCGTCTGCCAGGGCGCAGCCGGAGCGCCGCGAGACACGCCGTGGATGAGACATATTCGCATATTATCAGCGCCTTACACCCCTTCGCCGCGCCCCATTGCCAGCCCCCTGCCCTTCGCCTAAACCCGTGACCGGCAAACCCCGAAGGAGAAACCCTCATGTCCGACGCCCCGAGCTATGGCTTCGAAACCCAACAGATCCATGCCGGCGCGCAGCCCGACCCGGCCACCGGCGCGCGCCAGACGCCGATCTACCAGACCACCGCCTACGTGTTCCGCGACGCCGACCATGCCGCCGCGCTGTTCAACCTTCAGGAGGTCGGGTACATCTATTCGCGCCTGACCAACCCGACAGTGGCGGTGCTTCAGGAACGCATGGCCACGCTGGAGGGCGGCGCCGGCGCGGTCTGCTGCTCGTCGGGCCATGCGGCGCAGATCATGGCGCTGTTCCCGCTGATGGGACCGGGGCTCAATCTCGTCGTCTCGACCCGGCTTTACGGCGGAACGGTCACGCAGTTCAGCCAGACCATCAAGCGGTTCGGCTGGGAGGCACGGTTCGTCGATTTCGACGACGAGGCGGCGGTCGCGGCCGCGATCGACGACGACACCCGCGCGATCTTCTGCGAGTCCATCGCCAATCCGGGCGGCTACATCACCGACCTGGACGCCATCGCGAAGATCGCGGACGGCGCCGGCCTTCCGCTGATCGTCGACAACACCTCGGCCACGCCGTATCTGTGCCGCCCGATCGAGCATGGCGCGACGCTGGTGGTCCATTCGATGACCAAGTTCCTGACCGGCAACGGCACCGTCATGGGCGGCTGCATCGTCGATTCGGGCAAGTTCGACTGGTCCGCGTCGGACAAGTTCCCGTCGCTGTCGGCGCCCGAGCCGGCCTATCACGGGCTGAAGTTCCACGAGACCTTCGGCGCGCTGGCCTTCACCTTCCACGGCATCGCCATCGGGCTGCGCGATCTTGGCATGACGCTGAACCCGCAGGCGGCGCATTACACGCTGATGGGGATCGAGACGCTGAGCCTGCGCATGGAGCGGCATATCGAGAATGCCCGCAAGATCGCCGGCTGGCTGGAGACGCATGACGCGGTCGAGGCGGTGACCTATGCCGGGCTGGAAAGCTCTCCCTACCATGACCGGGTCGCGCGGATCTGTCCCAAGGGCGCGGGCGGGCTGTTCACCATCACGCTCAAGGGCGGCTACGAGGCCTGCGTGAAGTTCGTGGGCGCGCTGGAGCTGTTCAGCCATGTGGCGAACCTGGGCGACACCCGCAGCCTGGTGATCCATTCAGCCTCGACCACGCACCGGCAGCTCACGCCCGAGCAGCTGGAGGCGGCGGGCGCGGCACCCAACGTGGTGCGCCTGTCCATCGGCACCGAGAACGCGGACGACCTGATCGCCGATCTGGACCAGGCGCTGGCCAAGTCGGCGGGCTGAGGTCCGACGGGAAGGCGGGGCAGGAAGAAACCCCGCGAGCAATGGCGGGGGCGACCAGCCCCCTCCGCGCCGCAGCCACTGACGGCAAACGCTGAGATCTTCCGTCTGTTGCCGATGAAACGGCTATCCTTTTCAGCCTTCGAAGGAAGGTTTCAGAAGGAAAAGGTCTCGAAAATATCTTTGACGAAGGAACCCGGACTTGAGCGGCGATCGCCGCAGGCGAAATACGGCGGCGGTGCATTGTGTGCTTGAAGACCTCTCCGAAGGCTTGATATGTGCAGAATCCTGTGCATATACAGGAAAAGCAAGGAGGCTTCCATGGATGTCATGACTTATACAGATGCTCGCGCATCCCTAAAGGATGTGATGGACCGCGTGATCCATGATCGCGTCGAGGTCGTCGTGACGCGTAAGAAACGCGAGGCGGTCGTGATGATCTCACTCGATGAATTCAATGCGATCCAGGAGACGCTGCATCTGCAGAAGAGTCCAGAGAACGTGCGGCGCCTGCATGCATCGATCGCTCAGCTGAACGCCGGTAAGGGCACCGAGCGCGACATCGACCTGTGAAGCTCATCTTCTCGGATCAGGCTTGGGAGGACTACCTCTGGTGGCAGTCGCCTCGCAATGAGAAGGGGCTCGAGCGGGTCAACGAGCTTATCAAGGGGACGAGGCGGACACCTTTCAAGGGGATCGGAAAACCCGAGCCTCTCAAAGGCGATCTCATTGGATGGTGGTCCCGCCGGATCACCGACGAGCACCGTTTTGTCTATCGCGTGAGTGGGAAGGGCGACACTCAAAGCCTCGAGGTAGCACAGCTTCGCTACCATTACTGATCCGCAAGGTGCTGATCCTCGGATATCAGCGAACTGATCGACTGCCAGGGCGGTGCGCCACACGGGATATGCGTCAGTAAAAGCCTTCAACATTTGCCGTAGGGGGCTGAGCCCCGCCCGCAGGGTGGGCGCATGGTTCACGGCCCGCGCCGAAGGGAAGTTCGGCGGAAAGGCCGGGATAAATCGCAGCCTTCACCGCCCCCGCCGCGCCCCCCAGGGACGGCCGCGCCGGGGCCTGGCCGCGTGCAAGGATCGTGGAGACACTGCTGCCGCGCCGTTCAGTCCAGGAACAGCGCGCGCATCCCGTCCAGTACCCGCGCGCGGATCGCCGGTGCCTCCATCAGGATCTCGTGCCGCGCGCCCGCGATCACCTCCAGCCGGCCGCGCGGCCAGGTGGCCATGCGGCGATGCACCGGCGCGGGCTCGACGATCTGTTCCTCGGTCCCGATCCAGGCGGCGCAGGGCAGATCGGGCGACGGGCGCCGCGCCAGCGCGCGCATCTCGGCCAGCGCCTCGTAGAGCCAGTGCATTCCCGGCCCGCCCAGCGCCAGCTCGGGGTGGCGCGTCACCTGCCGTTTCATGTAGGCGTACATGTCCGCGTCGGTGGTCAGGTTGTTGCCCTCGAACGGGGCGATCTCCAGATAGGTCTCCGGCCCGGTGCCGGGGGCAAAACGATGCCCCGTCCCGGTATGGCGCGAAGCCCAGGACAGCCCCCAGGCCAGCGGGCGCAGCACCCGGCGCATCTGGATGCCCCACATCGGGGCGGAGAAGGCAGCGGCCCGGACCGGCAGCCCGTCGAGCAGGCTGCGCAGCCCGATCGTGCCGCCCATCGAATGGCCCAGCAGGAAATACGGCTCCGCCAGTCCCGCCTGCCGCGCAACCCCCAGCTGCGCGGCCACGTCCAGCTGGTAGTCGGTGAAGGCCGCGACATGGCCCACCGCCCGGTCCATCGGCGCCCGGTCCGACAGGCCCTGCCCGCGCCAGTCGATGGTGATCGTGGACAGGCCCAGCCGCGCCAGATCGCCGGCGAAGCGCCCGTATTTCTCGCAATACTCGCTGCGGCCCGAGAACAGCAGCAGCGTTCCGGCGGTCCCGCCCGGCCAGAACGCCACCCGAAGGCGCACGCCATCGGCGGCATGCAGCCAGCGGCAATCGACCCGCTCCGGTCCCTCGGCGACATCCCCGTGAAACGGGGCGGGCCCGGTCATGTCAGTTGAGCACCGCGCCCAGCTGCATCGCCAGGCCCATGTCGCCATCGACCGACAGCCGGCCGGTCATGAAGGCCGAGGTGGGGTCCAGCTCTCCGTCGAGGATCGCGCGGAAGGTTTCCGCGTCCGAGGTCAGGGTGACGTCCGCCGCCTCGTCGGCGGCGCGCACACCCGACTTGTCGAGCATGATCGTGCCCTCATCCTCGATCACGAACCGGGCGCGGCCGTCGAATTCGGACGTGTCCTTTTCCGTCAGCCGCGCGACGGCGGCGTCGATCACTTCGCTCATGGGTCCGGCTCCTTGATTTGTGACCCGCGCGGGGCTCGCATTCCGCAGCGCATAAAGTATGGTCCCCTTATGGGTAAAGTGCTTCCGTTGTGCAAATCTGTCGTCGCGGCATTGCCGGTTCCGAAACGGACGGGCGCGCCTTCATGCCGGGCCGCGCGCGCGCTGGCCCGCGCCGCCTGCCTTGCCGCGATCTGCACACTGCCTTCAGCCGCGCTGGCGCAGGAGGCGCCGGACATGGAGGCGCTGCTGGCGGAACTGGCCGACCCGGACACCCGCAACTGGCAGCAGGTCGAACGCAAGATCACGCTGGAATGGTCGAAATCGGGCTCGCCGGCGATGGACCTGCTGCTGCAACGCGGCCGCGCCGCCATCGCGGCCGAGGATTGGGATACGGCGCTGGAGCATTACACCGCGCTGACCGATCACGCCCCCGATTTCGCCGAAGGCTGGGCCGAGCGGGCCTCGGTCTACTTCCAGCTCGGGCTGTTCGGCCCGGCGCTGGACGACCTGCGCCGCGCGCTGGCGCTGAACCCGAACCAGTTCAACGCGCTGGCGGGGCTGGCGGTGATGCTCGAGGATATGGGCCTCAGGGACGACGCGCTGAAGGCGTGGCGCATGCTGTCGGACATCCACCCGCACCGGCCGGAAACCCGCGCCGCGCTCGAGCGGCTGGAGCAGGAGCTGGGCGGCGCGCCGATCTGACCGCGCCGCACGGCACAGCCGCCGCCGCAGCCTTTTCATCGGCCCGCGCCTGCATTACATGGGGCAGGAACGAAACGGCCCCGCGCCCGGCCCGGCATGACGCGGGATCCGGGGGACGTGCGGCGCAAAGGCGGTGCGATGACGCAGCAGGCGCGGATCACGGCGGTTCTGGGCCCGACCAATACCGGCAAGACCCATTACGCGATCGAACGGATGCTGGCCTACCCCACCGGGGTCATCGGCCTGCCACTGCGGCTGCTGGCGCGCGAGGTCTATGACCGCATCGTCAAGCTGCGCGGTCCTTCGGTCGTGGCGCTGGTCACCGGCGAGGAACGCATCGTGCCGACCCGCACCCAATACTGGGTCTGCACCACCGAGGCGATGCCCGAGGGGCTGATCCCCGATTTCCTGGCCATCGACGAGGTGCAGCTTTGCGCCGATCCCGAACGCGGCCATGTCTTCACCGACCGGCTTCTGCGCGCGCGCGGCACGCGCGAGACGCTGCTGCTGGGATCGGACACGATGCGCGGGGCCATCGCCGCGCTGGTGCCCGAGGCGCAGTTCGCCCGGCGCGACCGGTTCTCGACCCTGACCCATACCGGCCAGAAAAAGATCAGCCGGATGCCCGAACGCTCTGCCATCGTGGGCTTTTCGGTCGATCAGGTCTATGCCATCGCCGAGCTGCTGCGCCGGCAGAAGGGCGGCGCGGCGGTGGTGATGGGTGCGCTGTCACCGCGCACCCGCAACGCGCAGGTCGAGCTGTACCAGAACGGCGATGTCGATTACCTCGTGGCGACCGACGCGATCGGCATGGGGCTGAACCTCGACATCGACCATGTCGCATTCTCGTCGCTGTCCAAGTTCGACGGCCGCCGGATGCGCCCGCTGCAACCCAACGAGCTGGCCCAGATCGCCGGACGCGCCGGGCGCTATACCCGCGACGGCACCTTCGGCACCACCGGCGAGGCCCCGGCGCTGGACGCCGGCGTCGCCGAGGCGATCGAAGAGCACCGGTTCGCCCCGATCCAGAAGCTGCAATGGCGCAATTCCGAGCTGGATTTCGGCTCCGTCGACCGGCTGATCGCCGCGCTCGAGGCCCCGGCCGAGGGCGAGCGCCTGACGCGCAGCCGCGAATCCGACGATCTTACCGCGCTCAAGATCCTGTCGCAGGTCGACGAGGTCCGCATCCGCTGCGCCGATGCGCGCCATGTCCGCCTGCTGTGGGATGTGTGCCGCATCCCCGATTTCCGCGGCATCAGCCACGGCGAACATGCGGGGTTGCTCGAGCGGATCTTCGGCTACCTGCTGGAATGGGGCCGGGTGCCCGACGACTGGCTGGCGCGGCAGGTCAAGCGCATCGACCGCACCGACGGCGAGATCGACACCCTGTCCAAGCGGTTGGCATATATCCGCACATGGACCTATGTCGCACAGCGCTCGGGCTGGGTGGACGATGAAACGCATTGGCGCGGCGCCACGCGCGCGGTAGAAGACAGGTTGTCGGATGCGCTGCACGAGCGCCTGACGCAAAGATTCGTGGACCGGCGCACATCCGTGCTTCTGCGCCGGCTCAAGCAGAAGGAGAGCCTTGTGGCCGAGGTGAACGACAAGGGCGAAGTGACGGTCGAGGGCCAGTTCGTGGGCCGGCTGGAAGGGTTCCGGTTCAGCCAGGACAAGGCCGCCGGCCCGGACGAGGCAAAGACATTGCGGCAGGCGTCGCTACAGGCGCTGCGACCGGAATTCCACCTGCGCGCCGACCGGTTCTACAACGCGCCCGACACCGAGATCGACTTTACCGATCAGGGCGGGCTGATGTGGGGCGAGCTGGCGGTGGGCAAGCTGGTCGCGGGATCCGAGCCGCTGAAACCGCAGGTCGAGGCATTCGTGGACGACGAGGCCGGGCACGATGTCGCGCAGAAGGTGCAGCGCCGGCTTCAGCATTTCATCGACCGCAAGATCGCCACCCTGTTCGAGCCGCTGCTGAACATGCAGCGCGACGAGGCGCTGACCGGCCTTGCGCGCGGCTTTGCCTTCCGGCTGGTCGAGGCGCTGGGCGTGATCCCGCGCGATCAGGTCGCCGGCGAGGTCAAGGATCTCGACCAGGACAGCCGCGGTGCGCTGCGCAAGCACGGAGTCCGGTTCGGCCAGTTCACCGTGTTCATGCCGTTGCTGCTGAAACCCGCGCCGACGCGGCTGCGGCTGGTGCTGTGGGGGCTGGCGCAGAACCTGCAGGAATTTCCCGAAAGTCCGCCGCCGGGGCTGGTCACGATCCCCGCCGATCCCGGCGCACCGGGCAGCTATCACACCATGTCCGGCTACCGCCAGGCGGGGGACCGCGCGATCCGCATCGACATGCTGGAACGGCTGGCCGACATGCTGCGCGCCGAAGACAGCCGCGGCGGGTTCGAGGCGACGGCCGACATGCTGTCGATCACCGGCATGACGCTGGAGCAGTTCGCAAGCCTGATGCAGGGCCTCGGCTACAAGGCCGAGCAGGGCGAGCGGCAGAAGGTCAAGCCGGTGACCGAGGTGGTGCCGGACGACGGCAACGCCGCCCCCGGCGCGGCCCCGGAGGACAGTGCAGATGCGCCGGCGCCGGATGTCCCGGTCATGGATGCCGGTGCCCCGCCCGAGGGCGGCATCACCGAGCCGCCAAGCGACCCCGTCCCGGCCGAGATACCGGTGCCCGAGGCGGCGCCGGACGAGATCGCGCCGGACGGCGCGCCGCAGGACCTGCCGCCCCCGGAGGAAGCCGCGGCCATCCCCGAGGACGGCATCGCGCCCATCGCCGAGACGGCGGACAGCACCGGTCAGGTCGACGACCAAATCCCCGACACTCCCGCCGAAGAGCTGTTGCCGGGCACCGAGCCCGACGCCGCCATCGCCGGACCCGAGACCGAGACGTTCTATACCTTCACCTGGGCCGGGTTCGGGCGGCGCCGCGAAGGCCAGCCGCCGCGCGGCAAGGGCAAGTCCGGCGGCAAGCCGGGCCAAGGCAAACCCGGCGGCAAGCCGAAAGGCAAACGCCCCCCGAAGGGCGGCGCCCCGCAAACCCGCAACTACGAATCCCGCCCGCCGAAAAAGGACCGGATCGACCCCGACAACCCCTTCGCCGCCGCGCTGATGGGGCTCAAGGACAAGTCGTGACTTGACCGGCAGCGCCCCGCCCGGCCTGTTGCCCGCCTCCATCCGGCTCGACAAGTGGCTGTGGTATGCGCGGTTCTTCAAGACGCGGGGGCTGGCATCGAAAAGCGTTTCGGGCGGGCATGTGCGCGTGAACGGCACGCGCGCCGCCAAGCCGGCCCATTCCGTCGGCCCCGGCGACACGCTGACCTTTCCGCAGGGCCGCAGGATCCGCGTGGTGCGCATCGTTTCGCCCGGCACCCGCCGCGGTCCCGCCCCCGAGGCGCAGGCGCTCTATGACGACCTGACGCCGCCGCAGGAAACGCCCCCGCCCGCGCCGCGTTTCGACAAGGGCGGACGCCCGACCAAGAAAGATCGTCGCAGGGGCGACGCGGCACGGTCAAGCGATCTTGAATGATCGGACGGGCTGGCATAGCTACGCACCGAGCCAAACCGGACACGCCATGACCTATATCGTCAACGACAACTGCATCGCCTGCAAGTACACCGACTGCGTCGAAGTCTGCCCCGTGGACTGTTTCTACGAGGGCGAGAACATGCTGGTGATCCACCCCGACGAATGCATCGACTGCGGTGTTTGCGAGCCGGAATGCCCGGCCGAGGCGATCCTGCCCGACACCGAGCCGGACACCGAGCAATGGGTGGAGTTCAACCGCAAATACGCCGAGCAATGGCCGGTCATCATCTCCAAGAAAGACCCGCTCCCCGATGCGGAGGAACGCGACGGCGAGGCGGGCAAGCTGGAGAAGTACTTTTCGGAGAAACCCGGCGAGGGCGGCTGAGCGATTCGGCATGTCAGCAGGGTTGACGTAACGTCCCGGCGTGCCGAACACGGCAGGAAAGCGCCGTAAACGCCTGACGGGGCGTGGCTTTCACCCCTGGCGGTATCGAAACGCTTCCGCCCGGGGCGATTTTATGGTATGCTCCCTCATATAACGACGTAAGAGACCCGAAAGCCGCCTGCGGGGGCACGACCCTGCGGATGGTTTTCTTGGCGCGAGACGGTTTCACTGGGGGAGGCCGCGCCGGGTATCCCGTCATTGGCCTTGCCCGGGGCCTTGTCTGGGCCGCCGAGGAAGGATGCTGCATGACCAAGACGAAGAAACTCGAATTCCGCCCGAATGAATACGTGGTGTATCCGGCGCATGGCGTCGGCCAGATCGTGTCGATCGAGGAACAGGAAGTCGCCGGAATCCGGCTGGAACTGTTCGTGATCTCGTTCGAGAAGGACAAGATGACGCTGCGCGTGCCGACGCACAAGGCGACCGAGGTGGGCATGCGCTCGCTCTCGACGCCCGACACCGTCAGCCAGGCGATGAAGACGCTGACCGGCAAGGCGAAGGTGAAGCGCGCCATGTGGTCGCGCCGGGCGCAGGAATACGAACAGAAGATCAATTCGGGCGACCTGATCGCGATCGCCGAGGTGGTGCGCGACCTGCACCGCACCGACGACCAGCGCGAGCAGTCCTATTCCGAGCGTCAGCTTTACGAAGCCGCGCTGGAACGCCTGACCCGCGAGGTCGCGGCCGTGTCCGGCGCGGGCGAGGATGCGGCGCAGAAACAGGTGGACGAGGTGCTGGTCAGCCGCGCCGCGGCCGCCTGATCGCAGATTTCTGATGACGCTGAAACCGTCGCCTTCGGGCGGCGGTTTTTTTCATGGGCGCCGCCGGGGAAGGCTCGCCGCACCCGCTACAGCGCTGCCACGAACGCGCCCAGCACGGCGATCTCGCCGACCTGCTGCGCCGCGCCCAGCACGTCGCCGGTCTGCCCGCCGATCCGCGCGCGGGCCAGCGCGGCGCAGCCCGCCACCGCCGGCACCAGCCACAGCACCGCCAGCAGCGCCGCCCATCCGGCCAGCGCCATGGCCGGCACCAACGCCAGCGCCGCCGCGATCCCGGCCAGCCGCCAGGACGGGCGGCCGACCTGCGCCGACAGCCCCGTGCCGCGCGCGTTCGGCAGCGCCCGCGACACCGCCACCAGCGGCGCGCGCGACAGCATGGCGGCGGCCGGCACCGCCCAGCCCCAGCCGCCCGCCTGCACCAGCGCCGTCAGCGCCAGCCAGCGCCAGCCCAGCGACAGCACCAGCGCGATTACCCCGTAGCTGCCGATCCGGCTGTCCTTCATGATCTCCAGCCGTCTTGCGGGGTCATGCCCGCCCCAGAAGCCGTCGGCGACATCGGCCAGCCCGTCCTCGTGCAGCGCGCCGGTCGCCGCTACCAGCGCCGCCAGGATCGCCCCGGCCACCAGTGTATCGGGAAGTCCGAACAGCTGCGCGGCCGCCCCAACCAGCACGGCGAGGATCCCCACCGCCAGCCCGGCCAGCGGCCAGGCCCAGGCGGCCTCTGCCCCGCGCGGCGCGGACGGCATCGCGCGGTGCGGCACCGGCAGCCGGGTCAGCAGCATCAGCGCCGACATCGCGTCCTCGAAGACGCCGGCTGGCACGCGCCATTCAGCCATCCGCCCGCACCCCGCGCCCTAACGCCGCGCCCCGATTTCGGCCTGTTCCGATCATCGCCCAAGCGATAGACGTCAAACCCCGACCACGCAACGGAAGACGCCGATGACCCTGCCCTGCCCCGCCGACATTGCCGCATTTCGCGCCGCGCTCGCCGATCTGCCAGCCCCCGACCCCGAGGCGCGGGCGCAGTCAGAAGCGCACAATGCCCAGCTTACGAAACCGCCCGCCGCGCTCGGCCGGCTGGAGACGCTGGCGGCCTGGTATGCCGGCTGGCGCGGCACGCCCCGCCCGGTGCTGGGGGCGCCGCAGGTGATCGTCTTTGCCGCCAATCACGGTGTCGCGGCGCGCGGCGTGTCGGCCTTCCCGCCAGAGGTCACGGCCCAGATGGTCGCCAATTTCCGCGCCGGCGGCGCCGCGATCAACCAGCTTGCACAATGTTTCGGCGCGCGCATCGACGTGCACGAATTGTCGCTGGACCGGCCCACGGCGGATTTCACCGCCGCGCCCGCGATGGACGCGGCCGGGTTCACCGGGGCGCTGGCGACCGGCTGGCGCGCCGTCGACCCGGGCGCGGACCTGCTGGTGACCGGCGAGATGGGCATCGGCAACACCACTGCCGCCGCGGCCGTTGCCGCCGGGCTGTTCGGCGGCGAGGCGGCCGATTGGGTCGGGCGCGGCACCGGGGTCGATGCGGCAGGCCTGACGCTGAAGGCCGAGGTGGTGGCCGAGGGGCTGGCGCGGCACGCGGCGGCGCTGTCCGATCCGCTGGAGGTGCTGCGCTGCCTTGGCGGGCGCGAACTGGCGGCGATGGCGGGCGCGATCCTGGCCGCGCGGCACTACCGCATTCCGGTGATCCTTGACGGGTTCATCTGCTGCGCCGCCGCCGCCGCCCTGCACCGCGCCGCGCCCGGCGCGCTGGATCATTGCGTGGCCGGGCACCTGTCGGCGGAAACCGCGCATGGCCGCCTTCTGGCCGCGCTGGACAAGGCGCCGCTTCTGTCGCTGGAGATGCGGCTTGGCGAAGGCTCGGGCGCGGCGCTTGCGATCGGCGTGCTCAAGGGCGCGCTGGCCTGCCATTCGGGCATGGCGACCTTCGCCGAGGCGGGGGTGGCGGCGGGGTAAGGCGCGAACCGCACGGACTCAAGCCGAAGGCGCCGTGCGGGCGCCTGCCCGGCACCGCGTTTTCGCCGCTTCGATGAAGGGAGACGCGCCGTCGCCGGGCCGCGGCGCGGCGATCCGCGCTGCCGAGCCTCTTGATTCATGCCGGCCATGTCCGCGAAAGGCCGACACGGGGCGCCAGCGTCTGCCAATCGCCGGGCCGTAGGGGCGGCCCGGCGATGGCGCGGCGCCCTTCGGGCTTGTTTCCGCGCCTTTGCGTCTTTCTACCCGCCCCGTTCCTGCGCCTTGTCGCGTTCGGCAAACTGCTTGAGCAATTCCGCCTCCAGCTCGGTGTTCAACTCGCGGGTGCGGGCCACGTATTCGGGGTTCTGGTCCACCGGGATGCCGGGTTTCCACACCTCTGCCAGCGCCCGGATCGCGGCGCGGTCATGCTTGAAATATGTCCGCTCCAGCGCGGCGGCCTCGTAGTCGGACAGGCCCATATTCTCCAGCACGTAGCGCCCGGCGCGCAGGCTGGAATCGAACATCTCGCGCACGATGTCGTTCGCCCCGGCACGGTAAAGCTGGTAGACATGCACCCGGTCGCGCGCCCGTGCCACGATGTGCAGGTCGGGCCGCTCGCGCCGCGCATAGGCGACCAGCCGCGTCGCCGCATCGCGGTCGTCCAGCGCCACGACCAGAACCGCCGCCTCGCTCAGCCCGGCGGCGCGCAGCACCTCGGGGCGGGTCGGATCGCCGAAATACCCTTTGAAGCCGAACTTTCGCATCAGCTGGATGGTCGACAGGTTGTTGTCCAGGACGGTGGTGTCGAACCCCGACATCTGCACCATCCGGTTCACCGCCTGGCCGAACCGGCCGACGCCCGCGATGATGATCGGCCCCTCGGCGCCGACCTCGTCATGGAGCGGCGCGGCCTCGGTCTCGCCGGTCCGGCGCGACAGGACCTCGTGGGCGATGAAGAACAGCGGCGTCAGCATCATCGAGAGCGCCACGATCAGCAGCAGGTTCTGCGCCAGAAGCGGCGGCAGAACCCCCTGCTGCTGCGAGAACGACAGCAGCACGAAGCCGAATTCCCCCGCCTGCGCCAAACCCAGCGTGAACAGCCACTTGTCACGCCCCCGCAGGCGGAACAGCTTGGCCAGCACATACAGGACCGCGCCCTTCACCGCCATCACCGCCAGCGTCAATCCCAGCAGCCCGAACGGCTGTGCCAGGAACAGGCTCACGTTGATGCCCGCGCCCACGGTGATGAAGAACAGCCCCAGCAGCAGGCCCTTGAACGGCTCTATGTCCGATTGCAGCTCGTGCCGGAATTCCGAGTTGGCCAGCACGACGCCGGCAAGAAACGTGCCCAGCGCCGGCGACAGTCCCACCAGCGTCATCAGAAAGGCGATGCCGATCACGATCAGCAGGCCGAAGGCAGTGTACATCTCGCGCAGGCGCGACGCGTGGATGAAGCGGAATACATGCGGCACAAGGTATATGCCCGCCAGGATCACCCCGCCGATGGCCGCCAGCGTCACCAGCGTCGCGCCCCAGCCGGGCAGTCCCGCGACCAGCGACATCGCCTCGGCGCCATGATCCCCGGCCCCGCCCATGGCCGGGTTCGCGGGCCGGTTCATCGACCCGTCGGGATTGAAGAACAGCGGCGCCGCCGCGCCCAGCAGCGGCAGCAGGACCAGCATCGGGATCACCGCGATATCCTGCGTCAGCAGCACCGAAAAGGCCGAGCGCCCGCCGCTGGTGCGCATCAGCCCCTTCTCGGTCAGCGTCTGCAGCACGATCGCGGTGGAGGACAGCGACAGCACCATGCCCACCGCCACCCCAACTGCCGGCGACAGGCCCAGTGCCACCGACCCCAGGGCGATCAGCACGATGGTGGCAAGGATCTGCGCCATGCCCAGCCCCAGCAGCCGGTGCCGCATGTCCCACAGCGCGCGCGGGTCCATCTCCAGACCGATCAGGAACAGCATCATCACCACGCCGAACTCGGCGAATTGCTGCAGGTCGGCAGTGTCGCCGACCAGCCCCAGAACCGGGCCGATGATCAGGCCCGCAAGCAGATAGCCCAGCACCGAGCCAAGCCCCAGCCGCGCCGCGACCGGCACGGCGATCACCGTGGTGACAAGGTAGATCGTGGCCTGGTAGAGAAAGCCATCCATGGGGGTGCGGGCCTCGGGGCGGATGCGGCGGAAAAAGGCTCGCCCCGCTTATAACAGCCGGCCCGTCCGGCACCAGCGGTTTACCACGCGGCGATTGCGCCGCAGCCTGCCCGTGGGCAGACCGGGGCGTCAGCCGCTCGGCAGGGTCAGCGTGATGGTCTTGCCGCGCTTGACGTAGCGCAGCTCGTCGTCGCCAATCGCCACCACCTGCCCGCCATCCACCTTGTCGCCCGGCTGCACCTTGACATAGCGCCCCGTGGCCAGCCGCACCAGCGCGCGCCGGTTGCTGGCCGATCCGTAGACGCCGATCAGGTTCACCCGGTTCAGCCGCAGCGCGTTCTCGTCGGTGGCGGTCGCGGCGACGGCGGCGGTGGTCGGGATCTCGGGCGCGCGGACCGGTGCCGCGACTTCGGGCGTCCGGGCCGGGGCGGAGCTGTCCGATTCGGGCTCCGGCGCGGGCGGGGCGGTGGCCGCCTCCTGCAGCGCCGTCTCGACGATGGTGGCGAAACCGGCCGGCCTTGTCGGCGGCGTGGTCGAGGCGTTCACCGCCAATTCCGTCGCCCCCTCGAAGTCGGGCGGCGGCGCGGCGTCGTCGCCTGCACGTTCCTCGATCAGGTCGGTGGCCAGCGATGCGGTCTCGACCGTCTCTTCGCGGGCAACCTCGGTGCCCGGCCGCAGCGGCGGCACCACGTCGGCAAAGTCGATCAACGGATCGGGCGCATCCGCCGCCGGGGTCTCCTCGGCCGCTTCGCCAGCCGTCTCGTCCGGCTCCGGCTGCGCCGCCACATCCAGCGCGGCAACCTCGGTCTCCGCATCGGCGGACTGGTCCGGCTCTGGCGCCGCATCGCCACCGGGGCGGGTCGGCGGGCGCACCTCGGCCAGTTCGTCGCGCGTCAGCCCGCCAAAGCGGGCGCGCTCGTCCATCTCGGCCAGATCGCTCTCGTCCAGAAACGGCGCAAGATCCCGAAGCGTTTCGGGATCCGGGATCGGCGTCTCTCGCACCGGCGCTTCCTCTGCCGCGGCCGTCTCCTCGGCTGGCGGGTCGGCCCCCGCCGGCAGATCGAGCGAGGTTTCGTCCTGCGGCGCCTCTTCCTCGGCCGGGGCCTCCTCGGCCGGCGACGCCTCTCCGGGGCGCGGCGGCGGCACGACGCTTGGCGTGCCCTCGAACACCAGAACGCCCTGCGGCGTCAGGGCGCCGTCCTCGGTCGGGCGCACCAGCCCGCGCTCGTCGAGGTCGAATTCCAGTGTCAGCGGCAGAGGCGGGAATTGTCCCGCCGGGCGGCTGTCCTCCGGCACGAGCGAATCGGCGGTCGGAAGCTCGCGGCTCTGCGGATCGGCGAGCGCCGTGTCGGCCGAAGACAGAACAAGCGCGTCGATCCGGTCCGCCCCCGGCGAGGTGGCCGGTTCCGGGGCCAGGACCGAGATGCCCGTGCGCTCGTAGATCGCGGCGGCCTGTTCGGCATCCGGCAAGGGCACAGGCGCGGGCGCGGGGACCGGCGCGGGCGCGTCGATTTCTGCGGCCGGCGCATCCTCGGCGGCGGGCGGTTCTTCGAGGCGCACGATCTCCAGCTCGCCGGGGGCCGCGCCGCCATCGGCCGGGGCCGCGCTTTGTCCGTTCTCCGAGGGGCTCGCCGCCTCCGACAATTCCGGCGCGATGGTCGCGATGTCCGGCGCGGGCCGATCGTCCAGCGCCGAGGAGCCGGTTCCCGGCGCCTCTGACGGCGGCGGGGCCGCGGCGATCTCGATATCCCCGGTTGCCGGTTCATCCACCGGTTCCGCGGCGGGGCCGGTTTCGGGATCCGCCTCGGGCGCGGCCGGCTCCACCGGTTCGGCCGGGGCGGTATCCACGCCGCCAAGGCCGCCCGGCGCATCCGGCACTGCCGGCGGCTCCTCGGGCTGAAGCGCGGTCACCTCGACCCCCGGCATCGGCACCGAGGGCGGCGTTTCGGCCTCGGGCGGCGCCGCCTGTTCGGGGCCGTCCGTCGCGGTCGCGGCGCCGGGCACAGCCGGGTCGGCGGGTGCGGGCTCCTGCGGCGCATCCGGCGCGATCGCAAGATCTTCGGGCACGATCACCGGCGCGGGTTCGGACGGCCCGGCGATCTCTTCGTCGCCGCCCAGCCCGAACCAGCCTGAAGCCACATCGTTCATGAAATAGGTCGACCACAGCGCCACGACCGCAAGCGCCAGCAGCAGCGCCAGCGTCACGCCGACCCGCAGGATGCGCGGCCGCTCGCGCGGCGGGGTTTGCCCGCGCGCGCCGAACACGGTCATTGCCTCGGCCTCGGTCGGCCGGGCGGGGCGCGGCGCGTCCGGCGCGGGGGTGCGCGGCGTCTCGACCCGGCCGCGCCCGATTCGGCCCAGCACGCCCGGCAGGTCCGTCTTGCGCGCCTTCGCAGGCTCGGGCGCGCGCGCCATGTCCAGTACCGGGTCGGCCTTGCCCGCCAGTTCCGCCGCGCCCGGATCGACCGCCGCCGCCCGCGCCGCAGGCGAGGCGGGCGGCGTCTTGGCCACGTTGCCCCAGGCCGCGCCGCTGGGGGCGTCGCCGCTGCGCTCGACCGGCGGCGGCATCGGGCGCCGTGCCAGCGGGGTGCCCGCCGCGGCACCGTTGAGCCGGCCGGCCGACGGCCCGCCGCCAGGCCGGCGCGCGGCCGCGGCCGGCGCCGCCGTGTCGACATCCTGCGCCTGCGCCTCCTCGACCGGCGGCAGCGGCGCGATCTTGGGGCCGTCCGGTTTGGCGGCGCCTTCGGCTTCGGTCTCGGGCGCGGCGGCGGCAATGGCAGGCCGGTTCACGCCGGCCGTCCCGCGCGCCCGGCGCGACGAGAAGGCAACCGGCGTGTCGACACCAACCGGAGGATGCACGGCGGTGGCATGCATCCCGAACACCGTGGCATTGCGGTCGTCCGACGCTTCGGCCGGCTCGCGGTCCGCGGGGGTCTCGGCCGCCTCAGCCGGCGCCGTGTCTTCAGCCTCACACTCGGCCGGATCCGGCGCCGCGTCCGGCCCCGCGCCATCCCCGAACTCTGCCGCCTCTGCGGCACCCTCTTCGGTCCCGGCGACGGCGCCTGTCTCCGCCGCCGTGTCAGGCTCTGCCTCCGCCTCCGTCTCCGCCCCGCTTTCCGGCAACTCGGGCTCGGCGACATCCTCGCCCAGCAAGCCCAGTATCCTGATCGGCCGCTTGTCCGGCTCCACGCTCTCGCCCTCGCCCAGCAGCGACGCCGCATGCCGCGTCGGGCCGAAGAACGGCTCGCCGTCGAACGCGCCCTTCGGCGGAATCGCCACGAAGGAGACCGGGTTGAAGCGGTACTGGCTCGCAAAGCTCTCCGCCTCGGCCAGCGTTTCGCGCGCCACCGCGGCGACTTTCGCCTTGCCGCTCCGCACCTTGAAGTCGAACACGAGATCGCGCACCTCGTAAGGCGACAGCCCGGCCAGCGCATCCTGGATCTGCGCGATCCGGTCGGCCCGGCCCGGCCCCGGCACATCGACCTCGACATACAGGACCTGGCTGTCGGGGATCACCAGCTTGGTGGTCAGCCCGCCGGCCTCCAGGTCGGTCGCGGTGCGCCGCAGCACCACCAGCGCGTCCACGAGATCGGGCGCGTCCAGCGACACGTCGCCGACGGACAGCCAGCCGCCGGGCGCGCGGTGCAAAAGGCCGATGCCGTCATGGGATAGGTTCAGGGCGAAACTGGGTTTCATGCGTCCGGTCTATAATATGTCGGGGGACCGCTTGGGAGTCGCACTCCCTCTTTCGGCCCTGACTATAGCAACAAACCGCCGAGGAAAAGCGGAACCGCGATGCGCGCTCTTGCCGCGGACGCGCTGCCGCGCAAGCTGTTGCGGCAAACCGAAAGGATATATCATGCGCTGGATCGCCCTCACCCTCGCCCTTGCGTTCGCCATACCGGCACAGGCGCAAGACGCCCTGCAAAGCCGCCTGACCGTGACCGGCACCGGCACGGTGTCGCGCGCGCCCGACATGGCCGTCATCTCGCTGGGCGCCGCCGCCCGCGCCGAAAGCGCCGCGGCGGCGATGGACGAAACCTCCGCCGCCACGGCCGCGATCCTCGCGCAACTGCAACAGGCAGGCGTCGCGCCGCGCGACATCCAGACAAGCACCCTGTCGCTGAGGCCGCTTTATGACACCCCCTCCAGCAAGGGCGGCAGCGATCCGCGGATCACCGGCTACGACGCGTCGAACACCGTCACGATCCGAATCCGCGCGCTGGACGATCTGGGCGGCATCCTCGACGCAGCGCTGAACAGCGGCGCCAACACGTTCCACGGACTGCGATTCGCCCTGCAGGATCCCGCCCCCGCGCTGGACGAGGCGCGCCGCCGCGCCGTCGCCGAGGCGATGCGCAAGGCCGCGCTCTACGCCGATGCGGCGGGTGTCGCGCTCGGCCCCCTGCGCGACCTGTCCGAAAGCGGCGGCGGAAACGCCCCCATGATGATGCGCGCCGAAATGGCCGAATCGGTTCCCGTCGCCGCGGGCGAGCTGGAGGTCGAGGCCCGGGTCACGATGGTCTTCTCGATCGAGACCCCCTGACCCGCCTATCCTCCTCATCTTGCTGAAAATACCTTGGCGAGCGCGAGGGGCAACGCCCCTCGCCGGATCGGACCAGGGTCCGATCCGCGCCTGACCTTCGGCGCACTGCCCGTCATTCTCGCGCCCGTGGCACAAAAGACCGGTCTCCCCAGGCTCCAGCGGCATGTTCCGCAGGTGGCGATACCCGCCCGCAACACCCGCCCGCACCGCGCGCGCGAAAATGCCCGCAGCCGCGGCGAATCCCGGGGCTGCGCGAGCCGCGTGCGGCAACCAGCGCGGCCTTGCGCATCGCCCCCCCGGCGCCCTGTCACTCCCCGGCCGGGGCAGAGTAGCGGCGGGCCGAACCGCACGGGGCGCACATCCGCAACCCGCTTGAATCCCGCGGCCCGGGCGGCATATGTCACGGGGCCACCCAGAAGGAGCCGACATGCGACATCCCATCCGCCCGCCCCGCGACGCCAACGCCGCCCCCGGCGGCCCCGGCGACAGGAACCTGGGCGATCTGCCCGAATGGGATCTGACGGATCTGTACGCCGCGCCCGACGCGCCGGAACTCGCGCGCGACATGGACTGGCTGGAAACCGCCTGCGCCGATTTCGCCGCCGATTACCGGGGCAAGCTGGCCGATCTCGACGCCGCCGGCATGCTGGATTGCGTGCTGCGGCACGAGAAGATCGACATGATCACCGGGCGCATCATGTCCTTTGCCGGGCTGCGCTACTACCAGCAGACCACCGACCCCGAGCGGGCCAAGTTCCTGTCCGATTGCCAGGACCGGATCACCGATTTCTCGGCGCCGCTGGTCTTCTTCGCGCTTGAGCTGAACCGCCTGCCGGACAACCATCTTGACGCGCTGTTCGCGCAAAACGCGGATCTGGCCCGTTACAGGCCGATCTTCGAGCGGCTGCGCGCGATGCGTCCGCACCAGCTTTCGGACGAGCTGGAGCAGTTCCTGCACGACCAGTCGGTGGTCGGCGCCTCGGCCTGGAACAAGCTGTTCGACGAGACCATCGCGGGCCTGACCTTCGACGTGGACGGCGAGGAGTTCGGGATCGAGGGTACGCTGAACTTCCTGACCGATCCCGACCGCACCAAACGCGAAAGCGCAGCGCGCGCGCTGGCCCGCGTCTTTGCCCGGCAATTGCCGCTCTTTGCGCGCGTTCACAACACGCTGGCCAAGGAAAAGGAGATCGAGGATCGCTGGCGGCACATGCCGACGCCGCAATACGGCCGGCACCTCGCCAATCATGTCGAGCCCGAGGTGGTCGAGGCGCTGCGGGACGCGGTCGTCGCCGCCTACCCGAAGCTGTCGCACCGCTATTACGAGCTCAAGCGCAAGTGGCTGGGACTGGACAGGTTGCAGGTCTGGGATCGCAACGCGCCGCTTCCGATGGAACAGCAGCGCGTCGTCGGCTGGGACGCCGCCCGCGACATGGTGTTGGACGCCTATTCCGGGTTCGCGCCCGCGATGGGCGAGCTGGCCGAGCCGTTCTTCGACAAGGGCTGGATCGACGCCGCCGTCAAGCCCGGCAAGGCCCCCGGCGCCTTTGCCCATCCGACGGTGACCGACGTGCATCCCTATGTCATGCTCAACTATCTGGGCAAACCGCGCGACGTGATGACGCTGGCGCACGAGCTGGGCCACGGCGTGCACCAGGTGCTGGCGGCGGGCCAGGGCGAATTGCTGTCCGCCACGCCGCTGACCCTGGCCGAGACCGCCAGCGTCTTCGGCGAGATGCTGACCTTCCGCAAGCTTCTGTCGAACGCGAAGGACGATGCCGAGCGCAAGGTGCTGCTGGCCGGCAAGGTCGAGGACATGATCAATACCGTGGTGCGCCAGATCGCGTTCTACGATTTCGAGTGCAAGCTGCACGCCGCCCGCGCCGAGGGCGAGCTGACGCCAGAGGGCATCAACGCGCTGTGGATGTCGGTTCAGGGCGAAAGCCTTGGCCCCGCCTTCACCTTCATGGACGGGTACGAGACGTTCTGGGCCTATATCCCGCATTTCGTGCACTCGCCGTTCTACGTCTATGCCTATGCGTTCGGCGACGGGCTGGTGAACGCGCTTTACGCCGTCTACGAAGAGGGCGATCCGGGCTTCCAAGACAAGTATTTCGAGATGCTGAAAGCGGGCGGATCGAAGCATCACAAGGAGCTTCTGGCGCCGTTCGGGCTGGACGCGTCGGACCCGGCCTTCTGGGACAAGGGGCTTTCGATGATCTCGGGCCTGATCGACGAGCTGGAGGCGATGGAGGAGTAGCCCCGCGATCCATCTTGCGAGGCGCGATGCGAAAAGGGCGAGGGCGGCGGGGCGTAGGGTGGACATGCCCCACCCCTACCCGCACCGGCATGAAGATGCGGTTAACCCCGCAAGGCGCGCGCCGGCGCCGCCCTGCCCGCTTTGATCACTTCAACTGGCTGTCCTTGGAGCCGCGCCGGTTGATGCCCGGCCGCGCCTGAAAGCGGCCGTCACGCTCCTGCTGGCAATCGAGGCACAGCTTGACGCCGGGCAGCGCGCGGCGGCGCTTTTCGGGGATTTCCTCGCCGCATTCGGCGCATTCGGCCAAGCTTTCGCCGACCGGTGCGGGCCGCGCCTTGAGGCGGGCCAGTTCGTCTGCCACCGATGCCTCGATCTGTTCGTTCACCGCGCCGTCGCGCGACCATCCGCCTGCCATGTCAACGCTCCTTTCAGCCGCTCGGGCCACGTTCCGGCTGCCGTCTGGACATCAATATAGGGTCGCCGCGCAGGTTTCGCCAAGTCCGCCGGCGCGCGGGCTCAGTCCAGCTCGGTCCAGGGCCAGGGCTTCACCTCGCTCGCCGCCGTCTGGTAGCGCGCCGCCTTGGCGATCCAGATGCCAAGGCTTTCGCCGAACTCGGCCAGGCGGGGATTCGGCTCTCCCTTGTTCAGCGCCATGACGACGAACTGCACCAGCGTCGCCACCCAAAGCACCGTCTGCGCCGCGTAGAGCAGCACCGAGATCAGGATCATGTAGATCAGCCGCACCAGCAGCCCGTCGCGGCGTTCGGGCTCGAATTGCGGCCCGCTCATGCGGCCCTCGAATTTGCCTTCGTCCCGGTCCATTCAGGCCCCTTCTTCCGCTGCCAGCACCATGTCGATCATCCGCTGGGTGCCCCGGCTGAATTCCAGCGGGCAGGGATAGGCTGCCTCGCCGCGCACCGCGCTGCCGAAATTCTGCACCTGTTCGACATAGTGGTTCAGGCCCGGCCAACGCTCGGTGGTCACGCTCATCGCGCCATTCTCCAGCGTCAGTTCGGCCTGGTCGAAGACACCGGCGTTGAACGGCCCGGTCAGGCGCATCACGCCCTCCTCACCGTGGAAGGCCATGTATTGGCGCGGGAACATCCGCATCGACGTGACCGAGGAATAGCGGAAGGACGGGAAATCGGCGGCGACATGGGCGAATACATCCACGTCGTTCTCGCGCCGGATATGGGCGGTGACGGCCTGCGGTTCCTCGCCGGTCACGAACCGGGCGGAGCCGAAGGTGTAGACGCCGATATCGGGCAGCGATCCGCCCCCCGTTTCGGGCTTGTTGCGGATGTTGCCCGGATCGGCGCGGTTGTCGTAGGAAAACACCCCGTCAACCAGCACCAGCTTGCCGATCGCGCCCTGTTCATAGAGCGCCTTGGCGCGCTGCCATTGCGGGTGATGCACGATCATGTACGCCTCGGCCGCCAGCAGCCCGGCCTTGTCACGCGCCGCGATCAGGCGGTCGAACTCGGATTCCTGCATGGCGATGGGTTTTTCGCACAGGACATGCTTGCCGGCCTCGAGCGCCTTGATCGTCCACTCGACATGCAGGTGGTTGGGCAGCGGAATATAGACCGCGTCGATCTCCGGGTCGGCCAGCAGCGCGTCGTAATCGCCGTGCACCTTCAGATCGGGGCAGAACGCCTGAAAGCCTGCCGCCTTGCCCGGCGACGAGGTCGCCAGCGCCGCCAGGCGCGCACCCTCGGCAGCATGGATTGCGCGCGCCATGTGGTCCTTGGCGAATTTCGCGGCGCCCAGAACGCCCCAGCGGATCGGATCTGTCATCGGTCACTCCTGATATGTTGCGGCGAGCCTAGCGCATGGCTTGCGGGCTTGGAACTCCCTTCGAGCCGGCGCGGGCGGCGCTTGCATTCCGCCGCCGGTCCCATATTTACAGCCCACCGTACCGGGAAAGGCCGCGGATGATCCGTTATGCTTTGAAATGCACGTCGGGCCATGGCTTCGACAGCTGGTTCGCGGATGCGGACGCCTTCGAGACGCTGCGCGCGTCCGGCAGGATCGCCTGCCCGGAATGCGGCGGCACGGACGTGTCCAAGTCGCTGATGGCGCCGGGGGTGCGCACCGCGCGCAAGGCCGGTGCCGCGCCGAAGACGCCCGAGCGGCCGCTGTCGGACCCGGCCAGCCCCGCCGAGGCGAAGCTGGCCGAGCTGCGCCGCCATGTCGAGGCGAATTCCGACTATGTGGGCATGAGTTTCGCCGCCGAGGCGCGGCGCATGCATGACGGCGAGATCCCGCACCGCTCGATCTACGGCGAGGCGAAGGCGGAGGAGGCGAAAAAGCTGATCGAGGACGGCGTGCCGGTCGCGCCGCTGCCGTTCCGGGCAAAGCGCAAGTCGAACTGAGGCGCCCGTGCCGGCACCGGTTGCCCTTTCGCCCGGCGCCGGTCATCTTCGCGCCATGAGCATCCTGATCACCGGCGCGAACCGGGGCATTGGCCGGGCCCTTTTCGACAGCTATACAGGCGACGCGGCCGAGGTGATCGGCACCGCGCGCGGCGACAAGCCATCGCGCGGCCGCTGGATGCCGCTGGACGTGACCGACCCGGCCAGCCACCGCGCCCTGGGCGAGCGGCTGCGCGGCGAGGCGCTGGATCTGCTGGTCTGCAATGCCGGGATATTCCCCGACAGGGGGCAATCGCTGAACACCGGCTACCCGGCCGCGATGTGGGCCGAGACCTTTGCGGTCAACGTGACCGGGGTGTTCCTGACGGTGCAGACGCTGCTGGCGAACCTGCGGCTGGCGCCGGCGCCGCGGATCGCGATCGTGGCGTCGCAGCTGGGCAGCCAGGAACGCGCGGCCGGCGGCTCCTACATCTACCGCGCCTCGAAAGCGGCGGCGGTGAACCTGGGGCGCAACCTGGCAGCGGAGCTGAAGCCGGAGGGAATCGCGGTGGGGATCTATCACCCCGGCTGGGTCAGGACCGACATGGGCGGGGGCGGCGCGGCGATCACACCCGCCGAGGCGGCGGCCGGGCTGAAGGCGCGGTTCGACGAATTGACGGTGGACACGACGGGCCGGTTCCTGACCTGGGACGGGTCGGTGCATCCGTTCTGAGCGGCCCGATCGCCGCTGGCGATGCGGGTCCGCCGGAGGGGCGCTGCCCCTCCGGACCTCCCCGAGGTATTTCGGGCAAGATGAGGAGGAACGGTGCGCCGTAAGCCGGCAGCCGGGGCGCGGGATCAGTCCTCGTCGTGGGTGAGTTCGGGCACGTCCGACGCACCGGCCGAGCCGCGGCCCGACAGCGAGGGGTTTTCCATGAAGAAGCGGTGGCAGTTGAACAGCGCCGCGCCCTCTGCCGGCGGCTCGCGGTGGAAGCTGCCATCGGGCGACATCACCCAGCTTTGCGCCTCGTCGGCAAGGTTGGCGGCCATGATCTGTCCGACGATCTGCGCCTTGACGGTGGCGTTGGTGCATTCGACCAGCGTCTCCACCCGCCGGTCGAGGTTGCGGCCCATCCAGTCGGCCGAGGACATGAACACCCGCGCCTTCTTCGACGGCAGCCCGTGGCCGTTGCCGAAACAGACGATGCGCGAATGTTCGAGGAACCGCCCGACGATGGATTTCACGCGGATATTCTCGGACAGGCCCTTGATGCCCGGCCGGATCCCGCAGATGCCGCGCACCACCATGTCGATGCGCACCCCCCGCCCCGAGGCGCGGTAGAGCGCGTCGATCACGTCGGGGTCGATGACCGAGTTCATCTTGGCCCAGATTTCCGCCGGTTTGCCGGCTTCGGCATTGGCGCCCTCGCGGTCGATCAGGTCCAGCAGGCGCGATTTCAGCGTCAGCGGCGAGATGGCAAGGTTTTCCAGCGCCTCGGGTTCGGCATAGCCGCCGACGAAGTTGAACACCTTGGTCGCGTCGCGTCCCAGCGCCGCGTCGCAGGTGAAGAATGACAGGTCGGTATAGAAGCGCGCGGTGATCGGGTGGTAATTGCCGGTGCCGTAATGGGTGTAGGTCACCAGCTTGCCGCCCTCGCGCCGCACCACGGTGGAGATCTTGGCGTGGGTCTTCCAGTTGAGAAAGCCGTAGACCACATGCGCGCCGGCCCGTTCCAGCCGCCGAGACTGGCGGATATTGGCGGCCTCGTCGAACCGGGCCTTCAGCTCGACCAGCGCGGTGACGGATTTGCCGGCCTCGGCCGCCTCGCACAGCGCGGCCACGATCGGGCTTTCGTTCGAGGTGCGGTAGAGCGTCTGCTTGATCGCCAGCACGTCCGGGTCCGCCGCCGCCTGCTGCAGGAACCGGATCACCATGTCGAAGGTCTCGTAGGGGTGATGCAGCAGCATGTCCTTCTGGCGGATCGCGGCGAACATGTCGCCGTCATGGTCCTGCACCCGTTCGGGCACGCGCGGGGTGAAGGCCGGCCACAGCAGATCGCGGCGCGCCTCCAGCACCAGTTCGGACAGGTCGGCGACGCCGATCATGCCGGGCAGCTCGATGATCTCGGATTCGTCAACGTGCAGCTCGCCGGTGATGATCCGGCGCAGGGCGGCGGGCGCGCCGCGCGAGATGGTCAGGCGGATCACCTCGCCCCGGCGGCGGCGCTTCAGCGCCACCTCGAATTCGCGCACCAGATCCTCGGCCTCGTCCTCGACCTCCAGGTCGCTGTCGCGCAGCACGCGGAACGCGCAATGGCCGGTGACGCGATAGCCGGGGAACAGGTCGTTGATGTAGAGCAGCAGCAATTCCTCGAGCGGCAGGAATCGCTGGGTGCCGCCGCGTTCGGGCAGCGCCACGAACCGGTCGATCTGGTGCGGGATCGGCAACAGCGCCTTCAGCTCGCGCTTGTCCGAGGCGCGCTGCATCTGCAGCGCCAGCGCGAAGCCGGTATTGGGGATGAACGGGAACGGATGCGCCGGGTCGATGGCCAGCGGCGACAGGATCGGGAACACGTTCGACAGGAAGACCTCGTCAAGATGCGCGCGGTCGGACTTGCGGATGCCGGCACCGGTTTCCAGCACGATGCCCGCGCTCTCCATTTCCTTGCGCAGGCTGTCCCAGACAATCTGCTGATGTTCCATCAGTTTCCGCGCATCGACGTTGATCCGCTCGAGCTGTTCGCTGGGGGTCAGCCCGTCGGCGGCGGGCGTTTCGTTGCCGGCATGGGCCAGCTCGCGCAGGCCGGCGACGCGGACGGTATAGAACTCGTCGAGATTGGCGGCGCTGATCGACAAAAAGCGCAGCCGTTCCAGCAGTGGCACGCGCGGATTCTCGGCCTCTTCCAGCACCCGCCAGTTGAAGCCCAGCCAGCTGAGCTCGCGGTTGAAGAAGCGGCGCGGGCCGGCGATTTCCTCTGGCGGAAGCTCGACGGGGGCGGGAAACGGGGCCTTGAGGAAGTCTGCGGACGTCATGGGATGCGTTCCGGCGGCTGGTCTGCGGGGGCCTCAGTTATGGGGCCGCGTCCGGGGCGTTGTCCAGCCCGGCCTCCAGCGCGGCGCGCACCATCGGGCGGGTCACACCGCTGGTCCGGCGGGCGATGGCGGCGCGGTTCAGCGCGGCGGCAAGGCCGGCGGCGGCGGCAAAGCTGCGGTCCATGCGCTGCACGGCATAGCTCAGCACGCCCGGCGGGATGCCCAGCTCGCGCTCGGCCAGATGCTTGACCAGCACCGCCGAAAGCAGCGCGTCGTCCGGCGGGTGCAGCGCGGCGGTGGCGGCGGCCTGCATCCGGCTGGCCAGATCCGGCAGGCCGAGCGGCCAGTCGCGCGGCGGCATGCGCGCGGTCAGAAGCAGCGGCTGCCCCTGCGCCAGCGCCAGGTTGTGCAGATGGAACAGCGCCTGTTCGGCGGCCGCGTCCCCGGCGATGTGCGGCACATCCTCGACCGCGACGGGGCCGGCGGCAAGGCCCGGGATGTCCGCCTTTGCCAGCGTGGCCGCGGGGACGATGCGCGCGCCCGCCAGCGCCGCCCAGACATGCACAAGATGCGTCTTGCCCGAGGCGGCCGGCCCGGTCAGCACCAGCTTGCCCGAGGGCCAGCCCGCCCAGCCCTCGATCGCGGCCACGGCGGCCGCATTGGCCGGCGAGACGAAGAAATCGCCGCGCTCCAGCGCCGGACGCCGGGTCAGGTCGAAGGACAGCTGGCGCGGCACGGGCTCAGTCCTGCGGGCCCGCATCGTCGGGCTGCGGCTCGGCGGGGCAGTCCGCACCGCGATAGAGCGGGCCGTGCTTGTACCGCTCGACCCCGAAGCGCGCCAGCACCCCCAGCGCGGCCGCCACCGGCACCGCCACCAGCATCCCGACAAAGCCGAACAGCGTGCCGAAGGCCGACAGCGCGAAAAGCAGCCAGACCGGGTGCAGCCCGACCGAATCGCCGACCAGTTTCGGGGTCAGGATGTTGCCCTCGAGGAACTGGCCGGAAAAGAAGATCACGGCGACGGCAAGGATCCACCACCATTCGCCCCAGAACTGGAACAGCGCGAGGCCCAGCGCCAGCGCGCCGCCCACGATCGCGCCCACATAGGGGATGAAGGTCAGAAGCCCCGCGATCGCGCCCACCACCAGCCCGAATTGCAGCCCCACCAGCATCAGCGCGATGGCATAGAAGGTGCCGAGGATCAGCATCACCGTGCCCTGCCCACGGATGAACGAGGCCAGCGCGCGGTCGATCCGCTTGGCCAGCAGGCGGATCGTCGGCGCGTGTTCGCGCGGCAGAAGCTCGTCCAGCCGGGCGATCATGCGGTCCCAGTCGAGCAGCAGGTAGAAGGCCACCACCGGCACGATCACCACCAGCACCAGGATGTTGAGCAGCGACAGCGCCGAGGTCAGCACCCCTTCGAGCAGCGCCGCGCCCTTGCTGCTCAGCATCTCGCCCAGCGTCTGCAGCGATTGGCGCAGGGTCGAGCTTTCGTCCATCAACGCGGGCACACGCTCTTTCAGGAAGCTCTGCAGGCGCGCGAGGATCTCGGGCGCGGTCTCGATCAGCGCGCCGGCCTGGCGCACCAGTGTCGGGATCACCGCCAGCGCGATCACCGCGAAGACCACCACCGTCAGCACCGAGATCAGCACCGTCGCCAACGTGCGCGACAGCCCGCGCCGTTCCAGCCAGTCGGCCGCCGGATCGAGCATGTAGGCCACCGCGCCGCCCAGCACGAACGGCAGGATCACGTCGCCCAGCAGCCACATGAGGGCAAGGAACACCGCGATCACGATGCTCCAGATCCTCAACTGCTGGCTCGGGGTCTGGGCCATGGTCGCATCCGGGTTGGTTGGGGGCCGAAAGTCGCAGGTGCCGCGGCGCCTGGCAAGGGGCATCAGCCGAGCCGCAGGATCAATGCCCAGGCCAGCGCCAGCACCGTGGGATAGAAGGTCGCCGCGAAGCCGAAGGCGCGCAGCGGCGGCGCGATGTGATAGCCGGCCCAGAACAGCAGCCGCGCGGCCGCGAAATTGACCGACAGCGCCATCACCACGCCCAGCCCGTCATCGAGCAGCAGGAAGGACAGCGGCGGCCACAGGCACAGCGCGATAACCGCCTGTTCGACGGTGTTGCGCAGCACGCGCTGGTCGATCTCGGCAGGGCTGCCGGGCGCGGGCGCGGCGCCGTCGATCAGCTCGGACGACCAGAACCGGCGCGCCGCGATCCAGCCGACCATGAGGACGATCACCAGGCCGGGGGCCAGCGCGAAGAACGGCGCGATCACGATGCGCGAAAAGGGCGGGATGTTCACCTGCGCCGACCCGATCCAGATCAGCGCCACCGACCACGCCGCCCCAAGGATCATGCCGGCGAGTATCTTCGTTCGGGTCGTCATCGCGGGGGCTGCTCCTTCGGGGATCGTCGGCCCCGCTTTTGCATGGGCGCGCCGCAAAAGGCAACGCGCGGCCGGGCGGAGCGGCCGCGCAGAACGGCGCCGCCCGGCCTATGCCGCGTCGGGCTGCCGCGCGGCCAGCGCCAGCAGGCCGCCCAGCGCGCACATGCCGATGGGAAACATGGTGAAGACCGAGAACCCGAAAGCATAATACATCCCCGCCGCCGATACGATCATGCAGATCCCGCCGACAACCGCCTGCGACCGCGCCATCGCGCCGCCGGCAATGGCCAGGATCGGCGCGGCGAAGCCGACCGCGCGAATCAGGCCCGGATTGGCGATCTCGCGGCGCATTTCCTCGGGGCCGCCGACCCATTCGAGGAACGCGAGATAACCGGCCCTGAAAAACCCCACCGACATGCCGATGATCCCGCCGATGATCCCGAGTGTCAGGGCCGCGTTGCGCATTCGTGCTCTCCTTCGCCTTGCGCGCCCGACATAGGGGGTCGCGCGTCCTTAGCCAAGCAGCGCCTTTTGAACATCCGGCCCCCAGCCGAGGTATAGCCGCCCCTCATGCGCGATCACCGGCCGTTTCATCAGCGCCGGATGCTCGGCGATCAGCGCTGCCGGATCGCGCGCCCGCGCCGCGTCGTCAAGCCCGCGCCAGGTGGTGGAACGGCGGTTCACCAGATCGCCGCCGAACGCCCCCAGGAACCGCGCCAGATCGTCGGCGCCCACGCCGTCCGCCCTGACATCGACAACCTCCGGCGCGTACCCTGCCGCGCGCAAGGTCTTTTCCGCCTTTCGGCAGGTATCGCAGGTCTTCAGCCCGTAAAGTATCATCGCATTGCCTTTTCTGTTCTTCACCGCCGGCACATGTCCTTGGCCGACATTTTTCTTGATTTGCAGCAGGAATGGGCGATGCTTGAGCGCGTGACAACAGACTTTCCACGACGGCGGCTTCTGACAGGAAGCATCCCTTCGACCTTGAAAGACCCTGGCTGCACCTCGCCCGTCGCAATGACGCGGACGGGATTCGGACAAGGAGAAACGGGATGCCCACCGGCACCGTGAAATGGTTCAACACCACCAAAGGCTACGGCTTCATCGCGCCCGACGATGGCGGCAAGGACGTGTTCGTGCATATCTCGGCGGTCGAGCGGGCCGGGATGACCGGCCTGGCCGACAACCAGAAGGTCAGCTACGAGCTGCAGGAAGGCCGCGACGGGCGCGACTCTGCCGGCGATCTCAAGGCGATCTGACCGCCGGCGCGGCGCGCATGTGCGGTTATTGCGGGTGCTGCCAGTGGAAATCCTGGTAGCCGGTCCCGTTGCCGTAAAGATAGACATCCACGCCGCCCCCGCCGGGCGGTCCGTATTGCGGATAATGGCCCGGCGTGCCGATTGTCGGCATGTTGCGCGTGGTCGGCGTGATGATCCGGTAGCCGGTATATGGCCCCGGCACCGGACAGGTCACGGTGACATCGGCCCAGGCGTTGGAACAATCGGCGTTGGCTGCGCCCGTGAACGACACGGCAAGCGCAGCCGCTGCCGCGATGCGGCAGCAGATCCTGATGATCATTGGTCCCCCCCCATGATCGAGATTGCAAGCCCGGTCAGGTTAACAGGGGAAAGCGCCGCGTCAATCGGCGCGGGCGAAACGGTCTGTTCGCGCCGCGCCGGCCGCGCAGGGCCCGCTCAGTCGGACGGGCTCTTGTCGTAGGCGATATAGCCGTCGCCGGCGCCCTTGCCGGTGGCGATATAGGTGCCCGAGCGGCGATGACCCGAACGGTCGGAATACACCTCGCGGGTGTTGGGCACACCGCAGGAGACATATCCGGCCACATAGACCGGCTGAAGACCGGCGGGGCAGTAATTGTGCTGCGACGGATAGGGATGGACCAGCACGGGCGCGCCGGACCAGGCAAAGGCGGGCGCGGCAAGAAGCATGGCACCGGCCAGGGCAGCAGTGAATTTCAGGGTCATTGAAACCTCCAGGTTGGTGTTCGGGCAGATCCCGGCAGACACATGGATCGGTAGCATGCGGCGCCGCGCTTGGGGAGAGCAATGCGGCGGAATTGTGGTGAATGGGACCGGGCCCGTCCGGCCCCCAGCCCGTGACCCTGCCCGGCTATTCGCCGATCACCCCCTGAAACTCGCGCCATTCCCCCTTCGACATCCCCGAGTTTTCCTGCGTGACCTCCTCGCCCCTCAACATGCGCTTGATACAATCAAGCGCCTTGGCCGACAGGGTCGCGCCGCCCATCCGGTAATCCTCGAACGCGGCATAGGCGTGCGGCACCCAGTCGCGGACCATGGCGCAGATCGCCTCGGCATAGACGCGGATCTCGTATTGCGCGTGGCTGTCGGCGCGCAGGCGCAGGAAGTGGAACAGGTTGTGCAGGTCGGTCTTCCAGTACCATTGCGTGTAGATGTTCGCCGGCAGGTTCATCCGCGCCAGTTCGCGCGCAAGGCCCTGCTGGCCGTCCTGGCTGAGCATTGCCTCGTAATGGTCGTAGGCGCGCATCGAGTCGGATTTGAGCATGTCCAGCACTCGCTCCGCCTCCGCCCCCTCCAGCACGGCGCCGCGGCCCTGGTTGTTGACGGTCGATTGCGCCGCCAGCGCGTCCGGCGCGGGAATGTAGAATTCGCGGTCGAGGATCGAGTAGCGGGCCGAGTATTCGTTGACATTCGCGGTACGGTGCCGGATCCACTGGCGCGCCACGAAAACCGGCAGCTTGACGTGAAACTTGACCTCGCACATCTCGAACGGGGTCGAGTGCCAGTGCCGCATCAGGTAGCGGATCAACCCCGCATCGCTTTGGACATGTTTCGTGCCCGCCCCATAGGACACGCGGGCGGCCTGCACGATGGCGCTGTCGTCGCCCATGTAGTCGATGACCCGCACGAAGCCGTGGTCGAGCACCGGCGCCGCGCGGTAGAGATGCGCCTCCATCCCGTCCGACACGGCGCGCAGGGTCTGGCGGGGGGCGGCGCGGGCCGCGTCGATCTCGGCTTGCTGGTCGGGGGTCAGCGGCATGGTCTGTCCTTTCGGGCGGGGCGTTGCGCGAGGATACTACATCTGCGGCGCGCGAATGTAACGGGGCCGAGATGCGGTATTCCCGCCCGTGTTGCGCGTTTTTCCTGCATCACCTTCACCGCGCTGATTCGCGGCTTCGTTGACTGGACAGGCCGGCTGCGTCACCCTGTGGATAAAGAGGCAGGACATAAGAAAAGAGCAGTCTCATGCGGAATTCGGTGGCGGCGCTGGCCGTCTTGAGCCTTTTGGCGGCTTGCGACGGCAATCCCCTGGTCAAGCCCGAGGAAGAGGACGTCATCGAAGAGCCTGATGAAGGGGAAGAGGTCGCCGATCCGACGATCGTTCCCGACTCGGTCGCGGGCAACCTCAAGGCGATTTCCTATGACGCGGCGGCAAAGCGGCTGTTCGTCACGATCTCCGGCATCGACGGCACCCCCGAGGCGGCCGAGTATTTCCGCAACTCGAGGGCCGAGGCCGGGCTGCCCGCGGGCTTCGAGGTCTACACGTTGCAGGAAGACCCGCTCGACCGGTTCTTTGCCGGCGTCATCAAGGAAAGCGGCGACGGCACGGTGCGCGCGGCGACGGTCAGCGACGGCGGCCAGTTCGGCTATTTCTTCGGCGGGACATGGTTCGAGCGCGACGGCGAATTCGACAAGCCCGATATCGGCAACGGCCCCGGCCAGGGCCAGGTCAGCTATGCCGGCGATTATGTCGGGCTGGACAATTACAGCGGCCCGGTGCCCGACCTGCCGGCAGGCACAGATCCGGCGATCCAGATGCAGTATCCCGGCCGGGTTCTGGGCGACGTGTTCGTGAACGTCAATTTCTCGGACATGCTGCTGAGTGGCGTGATCTTCAACCGCGAGGCGCTGGACAACCCGAGTATCGGGCTGAGCAACGTGATCATCAGCCCGACAACGATCACCGAGGACGGCACGTTTCTTGGCGACGTGCAGATCGGCACGGACGATGTGGGCGACATTGCCGGGCTGTTCGGCGGCATGGATTCCGCCTACATGGCTGGCGCGGTGGCCTTCATTCCGCTGCCCGACAATCCCGACAGCTTCGAGAACGGCGTGTTCGTCCTGACCCAATGCGGCATGAACGGCGAGGATGCCGCGCTGTGCAGCGGGACGGCGCCCTGACATGATGCGCCGGCTGCTGATCGCGGCCGCGCTGATCGCCGCCTGTCTCGCGCCGCCGGCGCGGGCGGAAGATCTCGCGCCGCCGGCGCGGGCAGAGGAGCTGGCCTTCAGCCTGCCCGAGGCGCGGCGGCTGGCGGTGATGGCGGGGCTTTCGGGCAACGGCCCGGCGGCGGCACTGCTGGCGGCCGAGCTGCTGCGCCACGACCCGAAGGACGGCGCGGCCTTGCTGGCGATGGCGGCCGCGCACATGACCCGCAGCGACTGGCCCGCCGCGCTGCGCGACAGCCGGCGCGCCTTCGGGCTGACCGACGATCCGCGCTACCGCTACCAGGCTGCGCGGGTGGCCGCAGTGTCGGCGCTCGCGGGCGAGCGGCGGCTGCAATCGCAGTTCTGGCTGCGCCGGGCCGCCGACCTGGCCCCGACCGATGCGGACCGCGCCAAGATCGAACGGCAATTCGCCGCCCTGCGCGCCGAGACGCCGTGGCGCTACCGGTTCGATCTGTCCGTCATGCCGTCGAGCAACGTCAATGGCGGCGCCGACAGTCCCTACAACATCATCGAGGGCGTGCCGCTGGTCGGGGTGCTGAGCGGCAGCGCGCGGGCGCTGTCGGGCGTCGTCGCGCAGGGCAATGCCAGCGCCAGCTACCGGTTCCACAGGACCGACACCGCGCAGACCTCGCTGACCGGTGCGCTCTATCTCAAGCATGTCACGCTGTCGGACGAGGCAAAGACGCTGGCGCCCGGCTTCGATGCGTCGCGGCTCGGGGTGGTGTCGCTGGATTTCGGGCTGAGCCACGCGGTGCGGATCGGGCGGCCCGAGGCCGGCGCGGCGCTGCGCTTCGACGGCGGGCTGCGCGACTACTGGCAGGGCGGCGACCGGATCTATACCGCGCTGAAGGGCGGGGCGATGTACACGGCCAGGCTGGCCGAGCGGCTGCGCTTTACCGGCCAGGTCGCGGCGCAGCGGCGGTTCTATACCGACAGCACCCATGGATTCGTCGGCTCGGTCAGCGGCGCGCTCAGTTATACCTTCGGGAACGGGGCCGCCGTGACGGCGATGCTGGGCTATACCGCCAGCAACACGCCGAACCCCGTCTTCGACAGCACCGGCTATATCGGCAAGATCAGCTATGCGCCGGGCAAGCCGGTGCTGGGGATGGACCTGTCGGCGGGGCTGGGTGCAAGCCATACCGATTACGCCGATTATTCGCTGGGCTTCATCCCGGTGCCCGGCGGCCGGCAGGACGATGCGCTGTTCCTCGACCTGGAGGCGACGTTCACCAGCATCGAATATGCCGGCTTCTCGCCCAGCTTGCGGCTGCGCCGGACCCTGACGCGGTCGAACGTGTCGCGCTACGACACGGACGAATGGGCGGTCTCGGTCGGGATCGCGTCGAATTTCTGAACACCGGCGCGGCGCGATCTGCCCGGCAGGCGGGGCGGCATCGTGCCCGCCCCCCGCTGGCGGCGCGGCGCATTCGTGCTAGGCTCGCCCCCGAGGCGCGCGATGCGCGATACAGACCAGGAAAAGGAGCAAGCCGAATGAGCATCGAATATCTGCACACCATGGTCCGGGTGAAGGACCTGGAGAAATCCAAGGCATTCTACGAATTGCTGGGGCTGGAGGAATCGCGCCGGATGGACAACGACAAGGGCCGCTTCACGCTGCTGTTCATGTCGCCGCCGGGACAGGAAAACGCGGCGGTCGAGATGACCCATAACTGGGACGGCGACGAGGGCCTGCCCTCGGACAGCCGCCATTTCGGGCATCTCGCCTACCGTGTCGATGACATCTATGCGATGTGCCAGAAGCTGATGGATGCGGGCGTGACGATCAACCGGCCGCCGCGCGACGGGCACATGGCCTTCGTGCGCTCGCCCGACAACATCTCGATCGAGCTGCTCCAGCGCGGCGACCCGCTGGAGCCGAAAGAGCCGTGGGCGAGCATGGAAAACACGGGCCATTGGTAGCGCGCCGCGCGCGCGCTGCCCTGCCGGCCCGGTTGCTGTCGGCCCTGTTTCTGACAGCCGCCGGCCTGCTGGCGGCCTCTCCTTCGGGCGCGGCGTGCCGGCTCGCGCTGGTGCTGGCGCTGGACGTGTCCTCCTCGGTCGATGCGGCCGAGGACCGCCTGCAGCGCGAGGGGCTGGCCGCCGCGCTGACCGCGCCCGAGATCGTCGAGGCGGTGCTGGCGCTGCCGGACCGGCCCGTTGCGCTGACGGTGTTCGAGTGGAGCGGCCGCAACCAGCAGACCGAACTTCTGGACTGGCGCCTGCTGGACAGCCGCGCCGCGCTGTTCGGCGCCGCGCGGACCATCGCCCGCTCCACCCGGCGGCATTCGGAATTTCCGACCGCGCTGGGCTATGCGCTGGGCCATGCCGCCGGTCTGCTGGATCGCGGCCCGGCCTGCGACGCGCAGGTGGTGGACGTGTCGGGCGACGGGCGCAACAATGCCGGGTTCCCGCCCGAGCTGGCCTACCGGCATTTCCCGCTGGCCGGTGTCACGGTGAACGCGCTGGCAATCGGCGGCGCGGACGCGGATCTGCCCGGCTATTTCCGTGACCGCCTGATCCGGGGCCGGGGCGCCTTTGTCGAGGTGGCGCGCGGTTTCGACGATTTCGAGCGCGCCATGCGCCGCAAGCTGCTGCGCGAATTGCAGGTGCGCAGCGTGGGCGCGCTTTCGGGGGCCGGGGTGCATGGAGGCTAGGGGCGCTCGCAAGGGGGCAAGGTGTGTCGGGTCGCCTGCGGCGCGCCGATCCGGCCCTCAAAGGAACTTGAAGCAGGAAGACGGAAGGAAAAGCCGGCGGCGCCTGTCCCTTGCGGCCGCCCTTCTGGCGATGTTGCTTGCGGCCCCGGCCGGCGCCGCATGCCGGCAGGCGCTGGCGCTGGGGCTGGACGTGTCCGACTCGGTGGATGCGCGGGAATACCGGTTGCAGATGGACGGGTTGGCCGGGGCCTTGCTGAAGGGCGAGGTGCAGCAGGCATTCCTCGCCTTCCCCGACGCGCCGGTGCGGCTTTACATCTTCGAATGGGCCGGAAGCGGCAGCCGGCGGCTGATCCTGGACTGGCACGAGATCGCTTCGGCCTCCGATCTGCAGGCGGTGGCGGACTTGCTGCGCCGCACCGGGCGCATGCCGATGGACCCGGCCACCGCGATCGGCGAGGCGATGCGCGCCGGCGCCGGGGCGCTGGCCGCGCAGGGGGAATGCTGGCGCCGGGTGCTCGATCTGTCGGGCGACGGCGAGTCGAACAGCGGCGCGCGCCCGCGCGAGGTGCGCGGCGATGCGGCCTTTGCCGGGATCACGGTGAACGGGCTGGTGATCGGCCAGGTTGCGAGGGGCGGGCGGCGCTCTGCCGGGATCGCGCAATTGCAGGCCTATTATGCCGCCGAGGTGATCCTCGGCCCCGATGCCTTTACCGAGGTGGCGCTGGGATTCGACGATTTCGAGGCCGCGATGACGCGCAAGCTCTTGCGCGAATTGCAAAGCATCGCCATCAGCCGGCTGGACGGGCGGGACTGACCCGGCATCCGGCACATTGCACGGGCAAGGCCGATTGGCGTCGGCGCGGCCCTGCGCTATCGTGCGGCAAGGCGAAAGAGAACGGACGGGAATGACGGCGCTCGGCGATTATCAGCGGCTGGAGGCGCAGGGGGTCTGGCGCGCCTCGGCAGAGGATCAGCGGCGCGACGTGATCGTGTCGGTGGGCGACGCGACGCTGGTGGTGCATGACGGGGCCGGGCGGCCGCTGGCGCATTGGTCGCTGGCCGCGGTAGAGCGGCTGAACCCGTCGATCCGCCCGGCCCTGTACCGCCCCGGCCCCGACAGCCCCGAGGAGATGGAGCTGACCGATCCCGAGATGATCGCGGCGATCGAGCGGATCCTCAGCGCGGTGGAACGGCGGCGCCCGCGCCGGGGGCGGCTGCGCTACCTGCTGCTTGCGGCGGGGCTGGCGGCGGTTCTGGCGGCGGCGGTGCTGTGGCTGCCCGGTGCACTGATCGGCCATGCGGCGACGGTGGTGCCCGCCGCCAAGCGCGCCGATCTGGGCGGCCGGCTCTTGCTGGAAATCCGGGCCATCGTCGGTGCGCCCTGCCGCTCTGATCTGGGCTCTGCCGCGCTGGAGCGGCTGAATACCCGGTTGCTGGACGGCAAGGGCCGGTTGGTGGTGCTGCCCGGCGGCATTGCCACGACGGCGCATCTGCCGGGCGGAACCATCATGATGAACCGGACGCTGGTCGAGGAGCACGACGATCCGGGCGTGGTGGCCGGCCATATCCTGGCAGAGGCCGAACGTCTGGCCCGCGAAGACCCCGTCGAGGTGCTGCTGCGCGCCGCCGGGCCGGTGGCGGCGCTGCGGCTGCTGACCACGGGCGATCTGCCGGAGGCGGCGCTGGCGGACTACGCGCGCACGCTGCTGGCCGCCCCGCCCGCGCCGGTGCCCGACGGCGCGCTTCTGCGCCGGTTCGCGGCGGCGGACCTGCCGGCCTCGCCCTATGCGTGGTCGGTCGATCCGAGCGGCGAGACGGTGCTGCCGCTGATCGAGGCGGACCAGGTCGATCCGGTCTATGCCCAGCCGGTGCTGCGCGATTCCGAATGGGTCAGCCTGCAGGGCATCTGCGGCGAGTGAAAACGCCCCCGGTGCGGTTCGGGGCCGTGGCGCGAGGCTCGGCGAGGTCCCGGGTCAAGCCCGGGACGGGGTGGGCCCGGGACGGGGTGAGCCCGCCCCGGACCTGATCCGGGGCCTCCTGCAACAATCCACGTGACCTGCCCCGGCCCGGTGTCAGGCCCCGCCCGGAACTTCGGGCGTGAAAACCAGCGACAGGCGCGTGCCACCGGACGACGTGTCGATCTGCAGCTCCGATTGCAGCTCGGCGCAGATCACCCGCGCGATCTGCATGCCCAGCCCGCCGGAAACGCTGTTCTCGCCGGATGGCAGGCCGATCCCGTCATCGGCGCAGCTGACCGTGACCGCATTGCCGCCCCGGACCCGTGCGATCGTCACCCGCACCTGCCCGTCCCGGCCATCCGGGAAGGCGTGCTTGATGCTGTTGGCGATGAATTCGTTGAGCAGCGTGCCGATTGCAACCGCCTGGCGCGACGACACCCGCACCGGTTCGACATCGAATGTCAGCGCCACGTTCGCCGGCGCCCCGATCCGGAAGTTGGATTCGAGGTTGCCGACATAGGTGGCCAGATCCACGAACGGGCCGTCATCCTCGATATAAAGCTGCTCGTGCAGCCGCGCCACCGCGTCGATCCGCGAGATCACCGAGTCGAGCGCCTGCGCGGTTTCGTCGCCGCGCGCCTGCCGGGCCTGGATTTGCACGAAGGAGGCAAGCGATTGCAGCGAGTTCTTGACCCGGTGGTCCACCTCCCGGCGCAGCAGCCGCGCGCTGCGCAGCGCCTTGCGCATTTCAAGCTGCGCCATGACCTGCCGGGCCAGCACCCGCAGCGTGTCGCGTTGCAGCGGCGTCAGGCTGCGCGGCGCATGGTCGAGAACGCACAGGGTGCCGATCGGCAGACCCTGGTCGGTGCGAAGCTGCGCACCAGCATAGAACCGCAGGCCCGCATCGCCGCCGCAGAGCGGGTTGTCCGCCATGCGCGCATCGTTCAGCGTATCGGGGATCTCGGTAAAGTCCTCCTCGAGGATCGCATGCGAGCAGAGCGATGTGTCCAGCGGCGTCTCGCGGACGCCAAGCCCCGTCTCGGCCTTGAACCATTGGCGGCCCTCGTCGATCAGGTTGACCACGGCGATTGGCACCTCGCAGATGGCGGCGGCCAGCCGGGCGATATCGTCGAAATCCTTTTCCGGCTCGGTGTCGAGCACCTCGTAGGCATGAAGCGCGGCAAGGCGCTCGGTCTGCTGCGGATGGGGACGGGCTTCCATTTCGGGGCCTCTCGGCGGCTTGCGGCATCTGATCTGCCGGCACTTTAGGCGCAAGGCATTGGAATTAAAAGCCGTTAGCACCCCGACACGGCGCCTCTTCACCCCGGTGTGAAGAGCGGCGGCATAGCCCGCCGCGCCGAAGGCCCCCGCCCTTGCATCCGCGCCCTTGCATCCGCGCCCTTTCCCCCGTGCCGCGGTTCTGCCAGTCTCGGCGCAAAGCGAAAGGACCGCCAATGCCCGCCACCCTGCACAGGTTCGACGCCCCGGACGGCACCGGGCTGGCCTACCGCGACGCGGGCGCCGGCCTGCCGGTTCTGTGCCTTGCCGGCCTGACGCGCAGCGGCACCGATTTCGACCATGTCGCGCCGCACCTGGACGGCGTGCGCCTGATCCGGCCCGACTATCGCGGGCGCGGCGCGTCGGACCGGGCCGATCCGGCAAGCTATACCGTCGCGGTCGAGGCGCGGGACGCGCTGGCGCTGCTGGATCACCTGGGGCTGGAGCGGGCGGCGGTGCTGGGCACCTCGCGCGGCGGGCTGATCGCGATGCTGCTTGCGGCAACGGCCAGGGACCGGCTGATCGGCGCATGCCTGAACGATATCGGCCCCGTGGTCGACCCCGCCGGGCTGGAGGTGATCCGCTCCTATATCGGCAAGGCCCCGGCGGCGCGCAGCTTCGAGGAGGCGGCGCAGGCGCGCGCGCGGATGATGACCGGGTTCGAGGACGTGCCGCACAGCCGCTGGCTGGCAGAGGTGCGCCGCCACTTCGTGGAAACCGATGGCGGGCTGGCGCTGACCTACGATCCGGCCTTGGCACGCATCTTCGACGATCCCGCACCGGGCGCGAACCCCGCGCCGGCCGACTTCTGGGGCGCCTTCGACGCGCTGGAGGGCCTGCCGCTGGCCGCGCTCCGGGGTGCCAATTCCGACCTTCTGTCGCCCGAGACCTTTGCCGAGATGCGCCGCCGCCGGCCCGACATGATCGCCGCCGAAGTGCCGGGGCGCGGCCATGTGCCGTTCCTCGACGAGCCGGCCTCGCTGGCGGTGCTGCACGCCTGGATCGCCGCATGCCGGTAGACATCGCGCTGATCGAGGCGGCGGCGGCACGGCTCGCGGGGCGCGCGCGCGAGACGCCGCTGCTGTCGTCGCCGTTTCTCGACCGGATCGCCGGGCGGCGCGTGCTGGTCAAGGCAGAGTGCCTGCAGCATACCGGATCGTTCAAGTTCCGCGGCGGCTGGTCGGCGGTGTCGGCCCTGCCGGAAGACCTGCGCGCGCGCGGCGTCATCGCGGTGTCGTCGGGCAACCACGCGCAGGGCGTGGCGCTGGCCGCGCGCGAGCATGGCGCGCCGGCCCTGATCGTGATGCCCGAGGACGCGCCCGAGATGAAGATCGCCAATACCCGCGCCCTGGGCGCCGAGGTGGTGCTTTACGACCGCGCGGGCGGCACCGACCGCGACGCGCTGGCATCCGAACTGGCCGCCGCGCGCGGCCTGACGCTGATCCGCCCGTTCGACGACGCGCAGGTGATCGCCGGGCAGGGCACGGCAGGGCTGGAAATCGCGCGCCAGGCCGCGGCAGAGGGCGTGCGCGAGGCCGATGTGCTGGTCTGCTGCGGCGGCGGCGGGCTGACCTCCGGCATCGCGCTGGCGCTGGAGGTGCGGGCGCCGGGGCTGCGCGCGCGCCCGGTCGAGCCCGAGGGTTTCGACGACACCGCGCGCAGCCTCGCCTCGGGGCGGATCTTGCGCAACGCAGGCAGCGCCGGCTCGATCTGCGACGCGATCCTGACGCCGGCGCCGGGCGCGCTGACCTTTCCGATCATGCACCGGCTCTGCGGGCCGGGCATCGCGGTGCCCGACGCGCTGTGCCTGCGCGCCATGGCCGCCGCCTTTACCCGCCTCAAGATCGTGCTGGAACCGGGCGGCGCCGTCGCGCTGGCCGCGGCGCTCTACCGGCCCGACACGGTGCAGGGCGACGCGGTGATCGCCGTCGCCTCGGGCGGAAACGTGGATGCGGCGCTGTTCCGCCGCGCGCTGGATACATACGGAGACGGATCATGACCGAATTCACCATCGCCAGTTTCAACGTCAAGAACCTGATCGGCCCCGAGCAGGAATATTACCGGTTCGAGAAATACACCGCCGAGGAATACGCCTGGAAGCTCGACTGGATGGCCGACCAGTTGATGACGCTGAACGCCGATATCGTCTGTTTCCAGGAGGTGTTCGAGGACTCCGCGCTGCGCGCGGTGATCGCCGAGACCGATGCGCGCGGACAGGAGCTGAACGATGCCGCCGTGCCCGGCCGGAACAAGCCCTACCGGCGCAAGGCGATCTTTCGCAAACTGCGCTACGATCCCTATGACAGCGCCGCGCTGGCCTTTGCGCCCAACGCCAATGACGGCCCGGCCGGCGAGCGGCGGCCGGGCCTTGCGGTGCTGTCGCGCTTCGGCTTCGAGGGCGCGCCCGAGGTGGTGCAGGATCTGTCCCCCGCCATCGAGATCCCGTTCCACGAATTGACCGGCGCCGATGGCGGAGCCTACCGGCTGTCGCGCCTGTCGCGGCCGATCATGAAGGTTCGGGTGCCGGTCGGCGGCACGGTCCTGACGATCTTCAACCTGCACTTCAAGTCCAAGCTGGGCGAGTTCCTGAAACCGCAGGGCGCGCTGTTCGCGCCGGAGGCCAACCTGCTGGACTACGACGCCGAAGGCCGGGCGCTGGGCGCGCTGCGCGCCGGGATCCGCCGCATGGCGGAGGCCTGGGTGCTGCGCGCGATGATCGTCGAGGAACTGGACCGCGGCCACCCGGTGATGGTTCTGGGCGACATGAACGACGGCGAGAATGCGGTGTCCTCCGAGATCGTCACCGGCGAGCAGCCATTCGTGAACTACGCCTGGATGCGCCGCCACGACGCCGCAGGCCCGAACGACCGCTATTCCGACACCGAGGCACGCCAGATCCGCGAGGATGTCGAGCGGGTGCGCCTGCATTCGGCCGAAAAGCTGTTCGTGCGAAAAAGCCTGCGCGACATGGTCTATACCGCGGCCTTCGGCGGCAATTACGAAAGCATCGACCAGATCCTGATGTCGCGGCATTTCCACCCCGACAACCCGGAGCGGATCGGCGAGATGGAATATTTCAGCGTGCTGAACGACCACCTGACCGATGGCAGCCACCCCGAGGCGCCGTACAACAAGCTGGCCAGCGACCACGGGCAGATCATGGCACATATCCGGATGCGGCGCGGCGGGTGACCTCGCATCGCCGCCGGCAATGCGGGCCCGCCGGGGGAACGCCGTTCCCCCGGACCCCCATGAGGTATTTCGGGCAAGATGAGGAATACGGCCTGCCGGCCCGGTTCAGGAGCCGGCTGTCCGGTGGCGGGATGGCGGGGCGGGACGTCCGCGGCCGGCGGCTATCAGGCCCCCTGCCCCTCGGCCACCGGGGCGCGGCGATACCGCCAGGCGATCCGCGCCAGATCGGGCGTGTAGAGCAGCACGAAGAGCAGGAAGGACGAGATGCACAGCGGCTCGGTCGTGACATAGGCGGCGTAGATCGCGCCCTCCCAGCTGCCGCTGTCCATGTCCTTGGCGAAGAACAGCACGGAATAGGCGGCAACCGCCGCCACGGCGAGCGTTCCCGCCAGCAGCCGCAGCCGGTTGGCCAGGGGGTGCAGCAGCCCGGCGGCGACCAGGACCTCCCTGCCCCGCCGGTCGGCTGCGACAGCAAAGCTCATCGCCAGCCCGCCCAGCACCGCGCCGGCCTGCGCGCCAAAGAAGACATAGCTGCCCAGCATGTGCTCGTCATGGTATTTCGGAAAGGTGTACTGGCTCAGCGTCACCATTCCGATGCAGGCGAAGACCTGGAGCACCACCACCAGCGCGCCGCAGATCCGCAGCATCGCGGCGGTGCGCGGGGCAACGGGCGCGGCGACGCCGGCGGCGACCAGCCATATCGCCACGATCCCGGCCACACCCAGGAACAGCACCGGGGCGGCGATGGCGATCCAGAAGGCGAAGGTCTCGCCGACCAGCGGGTCGGAAATCGCCCGGCTGATCGTCGGCGCGTTCAGCCCGACCGCCAGCGGATGCGCCCCGATATAGGCCCAGCGCGCCCAGTAGATGCCGATATTCACCACCATCACGACAAAGACGGCGGCGATCAGCGCCCCCGCCGCAACCCGCCCCAGCCATGCCGGGGCATCCACCTGTTCCTGTCGGGATCCGCTCACCGAACCTGCCCCTGTCCTTGCCTGTCCCTGGTACCCGCGGCCGGACTCGAACCGGCACGGCCCTTCGGCCTGAGGATTTTAAGTCCTCTGTGTCTACCATTCCACCACGCGGGCGCGGCGGCCAGCATAACGGCGCGTCCGCGCGGGGAAAACCGCGAAAAGGCGCGTCCGGCATTCGCCGTTCGGAACGCGCGGGCCGGGCGCGACCCCCGCCGCGTCACACGCCCCCCTCCTTGACCGTCTGCATCGCCACGTAGGTCGAGGTGTTGGCGACATGCGGCAGGGTCGAGATGTCCTCGGCCAGCACCCGGCGATAGGCGGCCATGTCGCGGCAGCGCACCTTCAGCAGGTAGTCGAAGGGCGCGGCGACCATGTGGCACTGCTCGATCTCGGGCACGCGGCGCACCGCGCGGTTGAAGGCGTCCAGCGCCGCCTCGCGCGTGTCCGACAGCTTGACCTCGACAAAGGCGACATGGTCGCGGCCGATGCGGATCGGATCGAGCATAGCGCGGTAGCCGGTGATCACCCCGTCCCGTTCCAGCCGCCGCAGCCGCGCCTGGGTCGGCGTCTTGGTCAGGCCGATCCGCCCGGCAAGGTCGGTGACGCTGATCCGGCCCTCGGCCGACAGCACGTCGAGAATCGCCCGGTCGAACCGGTCGAGCGTCGATTGGTCCGTTTGCATGGCGCGAACCCTCATCTTTGGACGCATTGCCTGCATGGCGGCGTATTTCGGACGAAAAGGCAAGGTGCATTCGCGATATTCGATGTGGAACGGAGGTTGCCCAAATGCCCATCGCCGATCTGCACCGCACCATCGACGAAACGACCTATGCCGCCGAGCAGGACATGCTGGAGCGGCTGATCGCGCTGGCCGCACTGGACGCCCCGGCGCGCGCGCGCATCACGGACCGCGCGGCGGCGCTGGTGCGCGAGATACGCACCTCTGCCCGGCCGGGGCTGATGGAGGTCTTCCTTGCCGAATACGGCCTGTCCACCGACGAGGGCATCGCGCTGATGTGTCTGGCCGAGGCGCTGCTGCGCGTGCCGGATGCGGACACGATCGACGCGCTGATCGAGGACAAGATCGCGCCGTCGGACTGGGGCAAGCACCTGGGGCGGTCCTCTTCCAGCCTGGTGAACGCCTCGACCTGGGCGCTGATGCTGACCGGCCGGGTGCTGGACGACGAGCGGCCCGGCGTGGCGGGCGCGCTGCGCGGTGCCGTCAAGCGGCTGGGCGAGCCGGTGATCCGCCGCGCCGTGGGCCGGGCCATGCGCGAGATGGGCCGCCAGTTCGTGCTGGGCGAGACGATCGGCGCCGCGATGAAACGCGCCGAGGGGATGGAGGCCAAGGGCTACACCTATTCCTACGACATGCTGGGCGAGGCGGCGCGCACCGAGGCGGACGCGAAACGCTACCTGCAGGCCTATTCGGGCGCCATCGAGGCCATCGGACGGGCAGCCACCCATGGCGACGTGACCGCCAATCCCGGCATCTCGGTGAAACTGTCGGCGCTGTTCCCGCGCTACGAGGAGGCGCAGCGCGACCGCGCGCTGGAGCATCTGGTGCCGCGCCTCGGCCAGCTTGCCCGGCAGGCGGCAAAGGCCGGCATGGGCCTGAACATCGACGCCGAGGAGGCCGACCGCCTGTCCCTGTCGCTCGACGTGATCGCGGCGGTGGTCGCCGATCCGGACCTGGCGGGCTGGGATGGGTTCGGCGTGGTGGTGCAGGCCTACGGGCAGCGCGCGGCGCCGGTGCTGGACTGGCTGCACGCGCTGGCCGAAAAGCATGACCGCCGGTTCATGGTGCGGCTGGTCAAGGGCGCGTACTGGGATACCGAGATCAAGCTGGCGCAGGTGAACGGCGCACCCGGCTTTCCGGTCTTCAGCCGCAAGCCGGCGACCGACGTGTCCTATATCGCCTGCGCACGCAAGCTGCTGGACATGCGCGGGCGCATCTACCCGCAATACGCCACACACAACGCCCATACCGCCGCCGCGATCCTCGACATGGCGGACGGATCCGATGGCTGGGAATTCCAGCGCCTGCACGGCATGGGCGAAAGGCTGCACGACATCCTGATGACGGAGCCGGGCGCGCGCTGCCGCATCTACGCCCCGGTGGGCGCGCACCGCGACCTGCTGGCCTACCTGGTGCGGCGACTGCTGGAGAACGGTGCCAATTCCTCCTTCGTCAACCAGATCGTGGACGAGGACGTGCCCCCCGAAACCGTCGCCGCCGACCCGTTCGATGCGCTGGAGGCATCGAAGGTGCTGGTGCGGCATCCGTCCGAGATCTTCCTGCCGGTCCGGGGCAATTCGCGCGGCTGGGATCTGACCCACCGCCCCACGCTGGACGCCATCGAGGCGGGACGCGCGCCGCTGCGCACCAGGACGTTCGAAGCAGGCCCGATCCTGGCGGTCGAGGCGGCGGACGGCCCGGCCGAGCCGCGCACGAACCCCGCCGATCCGTCCGACATCGCCGGCCATGTGCGCGAGGCGACGCCCGCCCAGGTCGAGGCCGCGCTGGATGCCGCCCGCCCCTGGGATGCCGCGCCCGAGGACCGCGCGCGCATCCTGAAACGCGCGGCCGAGCTTTACGAGCGCGACCATGCGCGCCTGTTCGCCATCACCGCGCGCGAGGCCGGCAAGACCCTGCTCGATTGCGTGGGCGAGCTGCGCGAAGCGGCCGATTTCCTGCGCTACTACGCCGAACAGGCCACCGCGCTGACCCGCCCCGCCTGCGGCGTGTTCACCTGCATCTCGCCCTGGAACTTCCCGCTGGCGATCTTCACCGGGCAGATCGCGGGCGCGCTGGCCGCCGGCAACGGCGTGCTGGCCAAACCGGCCGGGCAGACGCCGCTGATCGGCCATGCGGCGGTGGAACTGCTGCACGAGGCCGGGGTGCCGCGCGAAACGCTGCTATTCCTGCCCGGCGGCGGGGCGGATGTGGGCGCGGCGCTGACCTCGGATGCGCGGGTGAACGGGGTGGCCTTCACCGGTTCCACCGCCACCGCGCAGGCGATCCGGCGTGCCATGGCGAAGCACCTTGACCCAACCGCACCGCTGATCGCGGAAACCGGCGGGATCAACGCGATGATCGTGGACAGCACCGCGCTGCCCGAACAGGCGGTGCGCGACGTGCTGGCCTCGGCCTTCCAGTCGGCGGGCCAACGCTGTTCGGCTTTGCGCTGCCTGTACGTGCAGGAGGATATCGCGGACAGCTTCAAGCAGATGCTGTTCGGCGCGATGGACATGCTGGCGATGGGCGATCCGTGGCACCTGTCCACCGATGTCGGCCCGCTGATCGACGAAGATGCGAAAGCGGGTATCGAAAGCTACCTTGGCCAGCGCGAGACCGCGGTGCTGCACCGGCTGGAGGGCCCCGAGGCGGGGCATTTCCTGGCCCCCGTCGTGCTGGGCGTGGGCGGCATCCGCGACATCGAGCGCGAGGTGTTCGGCCCGGTGCTGCACATCGCCACCTACCGCGCCGAGCGGATCGACGAGGTGCTGGCCGATATCCGCGCCTCGGGCTACGGGCTGACCTTCGGGCTGCACACGCGCATCGACGACCGGGTGCAGCATGTGACCGAACGGCTCGCCGTCGGCAACGCCTATGTCAACCGCAACCAGATCGGCGCCATCGTCGCCAGCCAGCCCTTCGGCGGCGAGGGGCTGTCGGGCACCGGGCCGAAGGCGGGCGGGCCGGACTACGTGCCGCGCTTCACCGCGCCGGAGCGGGCGGAGGCGGCACCGGCCCCGGACATGCAAGCGGCAAGCCAAAAGGACGCCCAGCGCGCCATCGACGCGGTGCGCGTGCCCGAACGCGCCCTGCGCACCGCCGACCTGCCGGGGCCGACCGGCGAATCCAACCGCCTGTCGCACCACGCGCGCCCGCCGCTGCTGTGCCTCGGCCCCGGCAAGGACGCGGCGGACCGCCAGAGGCGCGCCGTCGAGGCATTGGGCGGCGTGGCCATCGCCCTGCCCGGCGGGCTGGACGCGGACGCGCTGCGCGCCCTGACCGGGTTTTCCGGCGTGCTATGGTGGGGCGACGCGGAAACGGCGCGAACCATCGCCCAGGCGCTGGCGGACCGCGAGGGGCCGATCCTGCCGCTGATCGCCGGGATGCCCGCCGCGCCCGATGCGCTGCTGGAGCGGCACCTCTGCATCGACACCACCGCTTCGGGCGGGAACGCGGAATTGCTGGCGGCCGTATCGGGCGCTTGACCTTGACGGCGGAAACGCCCAAGGCTCCGCCGCATGTTCCCGATCCGCGATCACAACCCGTCGCAGAAGACGCCTGTCGTGGCCTATCTGCTGATCGCGGCAAACGTGCTGGTCTTCCTGGGCACCCTGCCGGCGATGGACGGCAGCGCCGCAACGGCGTCGCTTCTATACAACTGGGCGCTGATCCCCGCGCGGCTGTCGCAGGGAGACGCGTATCACACCCTAGTCACTTCGATGTTCCTGCATGGCGGGTTCATGCATATCGCCGGCAACATGCTGTTTCTGTGGATCTTCGGCGACAACCTCGAAGAGGATATGGGGCACCTGGGCTTCCTGGCCTTCTACCTGGCCGGCGGGATCGGCGCGGGGCTGATCCACACGATGGCCGCGCCGTGGTCGCCGGTGCCCACGGTGGGCGCGTCGGGCGCGATCGCGGCGGTGATGGGGGGCTACCTGCTGATGTATCCGCGCGCGCGGGTGGATGTCCTGATCATCATCGTGGTCTTCTTTCGCATCCTCCCGCTGCCGGCCTGGGCGATGCTGGGCCTGTGGTTCGCACTGCAATTGTTCAACGGGGTGGGCGCCGATCCGTCGATGGGCGGCGTCGCCTACTGGGCGCATGCCGGGGGCTTCATCGTCGGGCTGGTCCTGACGATCCCGCTGTTCCTGCGCCGCGGCGGGCCGCGCTACTGGCGCCGCACCCACGGCAAGCCCGAGCATCCCGAGGCGAAGTACCAGCTGCAACGCAGCAACATTCCCCGTGTGCCAAGGCGGCGCAGATGACCCTGTACACCCTGACCTGCCATTGCGGTGCCGTCGAGGCCAGGGTTCGGATCGACGTGCCCCTGTCGTCGGCCCGGCGCTGCGACTGCTCGTTCTGCCGCCGGCGCGCGGCCGCGACGCTGGGCGTGCCGCAGGATGCGCTGAAAATTGTGCGCGGAGCCGACAAACTGACGCTTTATCAATGGAATACCGGCACTGCGCGGCATTACTTCTGTTCGATCTGCGGGATCTACACGCATCACCGGCGCCGGTCGAACCCGGATCAGTACGGGATCAATATCGGTGCATTGCAGGGCGTCAATCCGCGCGATTTCGCCCCGTTCGGCTGGAACGATGGCGTGAACCACCCGTCCGACCGGCCGGTCGGTGGTGGCGGGCAGGCCGATTAGACCGCGTCGCGGTTGGCCGGGCGAAACATGCCCTAATAGGCGGTCTTGATCGATTCCGACGCCATCTTGTCGCCGATCTGCTCGGCGTGGTGATGCGCGCCGTTGCCCAGGGTCGCGAAGACCGCGATCGACAGGCCGACGACGGCGGCGGTGAGCACGACCCAGTCGACGGTGACCGCACCGCTTTCGTCCTGCAGGAAATCATTCAATTGCTTGCCCATGAACATCACGCCACGCTTGTATATATGCCATTGCTTTGGCACATCTTTCTCATGGAAATCTGACCGAAATACGACGCAGCGGCGATTGTGTCCGATCAGGCGACGTTGCGGATCACTCGGGCGAATTGATCGAAAATCTTCTCGTTCGCGCAGATCAGTTGCCCGTCTTCCAGCATGTCGCCGCCCGGTGACAGCGGCTCGACCAGCCCGCCAGCCTCGCGCAGGATGACGATTCCCGCCGCCACGTCCCACGAATGCAGGCCCCGCTCCCAGTAGCCATCGAGCCGCCCGGCCGCGACATAGGCCATGTCCAGCGCCGCCGCGCCCCAGCGCCGCACCCCCGAACAGGCCGGCAGCAGGCGGCCCAGATCGCGGATCGTCTCGGGCAGGTCGGCGCGGCCGCCGAACGGCAGGCCGGTGGCGAACAGCGCCTCGATCATGCGCGTGCGGCCCGACACCCGCAGCCGGGTCTCGTTCATCCACGCGCCGTTGCCCTTCTCGGCGATGAACATCTCGTCCTTGGCGGGATCGAAGATGACACCGGCCACGACCTCGCCCTTGTGCTCCAGCCCGATCGACACCGCCCAATGCGGCAGCCCGTGCAGGAAATTGGTGGTGCCGTCCAGCGGATCGACGATCCAGCGCCGGGTGGGATCGGCACCCTCCTCGGCATCGCTTTCCTCGCCGACCCAGCCGTAATTGGGCCGGGCGGACAGCAATTCGTCCTTGATGATCTTTTCCGCCGCGATGTCGGCGCGGCTGACGAAATCGCCGGCCCCCTTCATCGAGACCTGCAGGTTCTCGACCTCGCGGAAATCCTTGACGAGGCTGCGGCCGGCCTTGCGCGCGGCCTTGATCATCAGGTTGAGGTTTGCACTGCCCTGCATCGTCCGTCTCCTGTTCGGGGATGCGCCGGGGCATAGGCCAGTGCGGCCCGGATGCCAAGGGGAGTCGGCAGCGCGCGGGGCACGCGAAAACGCGCCGTCCCGGCGGGAAAGGGCTGGCGTTCCGGCCCCTGGCTTTGTAGACTTTCCGAATACAGATTTCGGAAAAGGTGAAACCATGGCGCTTGCCCCGAACGTCTATGACGCCGAGCCCATTCCCGAAACCGCGCGCGCGGAAATCGAGCGGCTGCTGACCAGCGGCGACCTGTTCCGCTATACCTGCCCCGGCGACAGCCCCGTCGCCCTGCTGGAGGCGGAATTCGCCGAACTGATGGGCGCGAAATACGCGCTGGCCGTCGCCTCGTGTTCGGCCGCGCTGTTCCTGTCGCTCAAGGCGCTGGACCTGCCGCGGGGCGCCAAGGTGCTGATCCCGGCCTTCACCTTTGCCGCCGTCCCCTCGGCGGTTCTGCATGCCGATTGCGTGCCCGTCCTTGTCGAGGTGGCCGGGAATTACCGCATCGACATGGCCGATTTCGCCGCGAAGCTGGACGGCGCGGACGCGGTGATGATCTCGCACATGCGCGGCCATACCAGCGACATGGACGCGATCATGGCGCTGGCGGACGAACGCGGCCTGCCGGTGATCGAGGATGCCGCGCATTCGCTGGGCACGACCTGGCGCGGGCGCAATATCGGCACGATCGGCCGGATCGGCTGTTTCTCGTTCCAGTCCTACAAGCTGCTGAATTCCGGCGAGGGCGGGATCCTGATCACCGACGATGCCGAGATCGCGGCGCGGGCGGTGATCATGTCGGGCGCCTACGAACACAACTGGAAAAAGCACAAGGGCCCGCGCGGCGAGAACGCGCCGGACCTGGCCGATGCCTTTGCCCGCTGGCAGAACCGGCTGCCGCTGTACAACACGCGGCTGAACAACCTGTCGGCGGCGCTGATCCGCCCGCAACTGCCCGAGGTCGCGCGCCGGGTGCGCGACGGGCGGCGCAACCACGATTACGTGGCCGGCATCCTGGACGCGTCGGACTGGCTGAGCGTTCCCGCCAAGCTGCCCCCCGAGGAGCGTGCGCCCGATTCGATCCAGTTCAACCTGGTGGGCATGACCGACGACGAGGCGCGCGCCTTTCAGGACGCCGCCGCCGCGCGGGGCGTGAAGGTGCAGATTTTCGGCATGTCCGACGACAATGCCCGCGCCTTCTGGAACTGGCGGTTCCTGGGCGAGGTGCCCGACCTGCCGCAGACCCGCGCCATGCTGATGCGCGCCAGCGACACGCGCCTGCCCGCCCGCCTGACCCGCGCCGATTGCGATTTCGTCGCCGGCGCGCTGGTCGGTGCCGCCGAGGACGTCAAGGGGCGCGCGCTGGCCTACGGCACCTGACGCGGCGCCTGACAAGGGGCGCGCCGGGCGGCGCAGGTTGCTTTTTGCGTATTTTGAACGAGAAGAAGCAGGAGCGAAGACGCGGCCTCAGCCGCGCCCCTCGATCCGCAGCGTGCCGTCCAGCCACGGCATCCGCGCCAGGCCCGGCGTGACGATGTGATCCTGCACCAGGTCGCGCAGCAATTCGGCGGCCTGGGCGGGGATATCCTCGAGCACGCCGCTGCGCGCCGACAGCGAAATCCGGCGCGACAGCGGAGCAAAGGGCAGCGGCAGCACATCGGCCTGATCGCGGAACCGCGCGGCATGCAGGAAACCCAGCGGCGTCAGGATCGTCCAGCCCTCGCCGGCGGCGACCATCGCCATGATCGCATGATAGCTGTCCAGCTCGAACCGGTGCGCGATGCGGAAATTCTGCTGCGCCAGGTGCGAGGCGATGACCCGCCCCATATGGTGCCGCTCGGTATACAGGATCAGCGGCATCCGCCGCAGTGCGGCCGCACCGTCCGCGCCCGGCGGCACCGATCCGCGCGGCACGGCGGCGACGAAGGGTTCGGTCAGCACCGGGTGGACCTCCATCCACGCGGTTTCGGCCCCCATCTCGGCCGCGACGATCATGTCCAGCGCGCGTTCGTCGAGCTTGCCGATCAGCCGGTGCGAGGCGCCGGTTTCCAGCAGGAACTGGCAGCCGGTCATCTCTGCCGCCATGGCGCGCAGGAGGCCGGGGGTCACCTCGGCGTCGAAATCCTCGATCATGCCGATCCGAAGCCGGGTCAGCATCCGCGGGTCGCGCCGGGCAAGCTCGGCGCGGGCGCGCGCCGCCTCGTTCAGGATCGCATGCGCCCGCCGCAGGAACAGCGTGCCGGCGGGCGTCGGGCTCATCGGGCGCTCGCCCCGGTTCAGAAGCGCGGTGCCCAGCGCGGTTTCAAGGTTGGTGAGCTGCTGGCTGATCGAGGACGGGCTGGCCCCCAGCCGCTGCGCTGCCGCCGAGATCGAGGCTTCCTCGGCCGCGGCCACGAACACCTCTATATGCCAAAGCGTGATCCGTCCCGTCGTCGCGGCCATGCCCGTACCCCTTCACCGCGCGAAGGCTAGGGCCAACGCCGCGCGGGTGCAACGGCGCGCGGCCTCAGGCACCGGACAGGCGGCGGCGCACCTGGGCGATGAAATCCTCGCCGCGTTTCTCGAAATCGGGATACTGGTCGAAACTGGCGGCGGCGGGGGCCAGCAGCACGGTGTCGCCCGGCTCCGCCTCTTGCATGGCACGCTCCACCGCGCGGTCCATCGTCTCGCAGACCTCTTGCGGCACAGCTTCCATCTGGACGGCGAAGTCGCGCGCCGAATGGCCGATCAGGTACGCCTTGACCACGTTGCCAAGCGCATCAGACAGGCCGCCGATGCCGCCCTCCTTGCCCAGCCCGCCCGCGATCCAGCGGATCCGGCGGAAGGCCCGCAATGCCTGCGCGGCGCTGTCCGCGTTGGTCGCCTTGCTGTCGTTGACGAAGGTGACGCCGTTCGCCTCGGCCACGATCTGGCTGCGATGGGGCAGGCCGGCAAAGCTGTGGAACGCCGCCTCGATCAGTTTCGGCGACAGGCCCAGCGCGCGGGTGGCGGCATAGGCGGCGCAGGCATTCTGGTGGTTATGCGCGCCGGGCAGGCCGCGCACCTCGCGCAGGTCGATGGACGCGACCTGCCGCGCCTTGCGGTATTCCGACACGAACCCCTTGCGCGCGAAGACATGCCAGCCGGGGCCGGACAGTTTCTGCCCCGACGACACCCGGATCACCCGGTCGTCGCCCGGCCCCTGCCCCGTCTGGTTGGCAAGGAACCGCCCCTCGGGCTCGTCCACGCCGATGATCGCACGGTCCGGCGCGCCTTCGGCGAACAGGCGGCGCTTGGCCGCGAAATAGCCGCCCAGCCCGCCATGCCGGTCAAGGTGGTCGGGCGTGAGGTTGGTGAACACCGCGATGTCGGGGGTCAGCGCGCGGGCAAGGTCCGTCTGGTAGCTGGACAGTTCCAGCACCACCACCTCGCCATCCTGCGGCGGGTCGATATCCAGCACGCCGCGGCCGATATTGCCGGCCAGCTGAACCGGCTTTCCCGCCTCCTGCAGGATGTGGTGGATCAGCGCGGCAGTCGTGGATTTGCCGTTCGAGCCGGTGACGGCGATCACGCGCGGCGGCTGGTCGAGCCGGTCCCAGTCGGCGGTGGCGAAGCTGGCGAAGAACAGGCCGATGTCGTTGTCCACCGGCACGCCCGCCTCCCAGGCGGCGGCGATGGCGCGGTTCGGCGCGGGGTAGAGATGCGGGATGCCGGGCGAGACGATCAGCGCGGCGATGCCGTGAAAGGCGGCCGGCGTGCCGAGATCCGCGACCGCGAACCCCTCGGCCTCGGCACGGGCGCGTCCCTCGGCCCCGTCATCCCAGCAGACCGGCACCGCGCCGCCCGCCCGCAGCGCCCGCGCCGCCGACAGGCCCGACCGGCCGAGGCCAAGGACGGCGACACGCGCACCGGAATATCCTTGAACGGGGATCATGCTATTGCCTTACATATATCGAACTTCAGAAGCCAGCTTTTGCGTTTTTTGCGGCTTAAGATAAGACATAACGCACAATCACGCATATCCAGCCCTTTACCGCAGCTTCAATGTCGCCAGCCCGATCAGCGCCAGGATCAGCGAGATGATCCAGAACCGGATGACGATCTGCGGCTCGGCCCAGCCCTTCTTTTCAAAGTGGTGGTGGATCGGCGCCATCAGGAACACGCGCTTGCCGGTGCGCTTGAAATAGGCGACCTGGATGATGACCGACAGCGCCTCGACCACGAACAGCCCGCCGACGATGGCCAGCACGATCTCGTGCTTGGTCGCCACCGCGATCGCGCCCAGCGCGCCGCCCAGTGCCAGCGATCCGGTATCGCCCATGAACACGGCCGCGGGCGGCGCGTTGTACCACAGGAAGCCCAGCCCCCCCCCGATCAGCGCCGCGGAAAAGACCAGGATCTCCCCGGTGCCCGGAACGTAATGGACATCGAGATATTCGGTGAAGTCGACCCGACCGACCGCATAGGCGATCACGCCCAGCGTGCCGGCGGCGATCATCACCGGCATGATCGCCAGACCGTCCAGCCCGTCGGTCAGGTTCACCGCATTCGCCGCGCCGACGATCACCACCATGGCAAAGGGCACGAACACCCAGGACAGGTTCCACAGCACATCCTTGAACACCGGAAAGGCCAGCCGGAACGTCAGCTCGTCCGGGTGCCACATCGAGGCCCAGTAGGCCGCGATCCCGGCGATCGCGAACCCGATCAGCAGGCGCACCCGGCCGGACACGCCCTTGGCGCTCGATTTGGACACCTTGGCGTAGTCGTCGGCGAAGCCCACCGCGCCGAAGCCCACGGTCACGAACAGGATCATCCAGATATACGGGTTGTCGAGCCGCGCCCAGAGCAGGCTTGACACCAGCAGCGCCCCCAGGATCAGCACCCCGCCCATGGTCGGCGTGCCCTGTTTCGTCTCCAGGTGGCTTTCGGGGCCGTCATCGCGGATCGGCTGGCCGTTGCCCTGCCGGCGTTTCAGCAGGTTGATCAGCGGCCGACCGAACAGGAAGCCGAAGACCAGCGCGGTGAAGAACGCGCCGCCCGAGCGGAAGGTGATGTAGCGGAACAGGTTGAACACGTCGCCGCCATCGGAGAATTCGGTCAGCCAATAGAGCATCAGGGGGAGCCTTCGGATTCGGTCAGCAGCGGATGGCCCAGTTTGCGGATCGCGTCAACAACCGTGCTGACCCGGCTGCCCTTGGACCCCTTGACCAGAACGACATCGCCCGCATCGACCAGGCTGTGCGCGGTGCGGGCCAGATCGTCGGCGGTTTCGGCCCAGACCCCGCGCTTTTGCACGGGCAGCGCATCATGCAGCGCGCGCATCCTTGTGCCCACGCAATGTACCAGGTCCAGCGCCTTCAGCGCCGGATCCTGCGCGATGGCCGCGTGCAGCGCCGCCTCGTCCGGCCCAAGCTCCAGCATGTCGCCAAGGATGGCAATGCGGCGCCCGCGGCTGACCCGGCCGATCCCGTCGCGCGGGCCGATTGCCGCCAGCACCTCCAGCGCGGCGGCGACCGAGGCGGGGTTGGCGTTGAACGCGTCGTCGATCAACTCGAGCGTCTGGCTGTCCTCGACCGGGTCCAGCGCCAGCGTCTCGATCATGCCGCGCCCCGCGACCGGATGCCAGCGGCCCAGCCCGGCCACGGACAGCGCGATATCGGCGCCCAGCGCAACGGCGGCGGCCAGCACTCCCATGGCGTTGACGGCGAAATGCCGGCCCGGCGACGCGACCTTGTACGTCACCGGCTGCGGCCCGAGCCGGCCGCGCGCCACCGTCGCCTCGCGGCCGATACGGATCTCGTCCACCCGGTCGACCGCGCCCTTGTCGGTGCCGAAGGCGCGCAGATGCGCCGCATGGCGCCGCGCGGCGGCCTCGAGGATCGGCGCCGTGGCGATGTCGCAATTGTAGATCGCGGTGCCGCCGCGCTCCAGCCCGTCGAAGATGGCGGCCTTTTCGCGCGCGATGTCCTCGACGCTGTCGAAGGCTTCCAGATGCGCGGGCGCGACGGTGGTGATCATCGCCACATGCGGGCGGGCAAGGCGGGCCAGCGGCGCGATCTCGCCGGGATGGTTCATGCCGATCTCGATCACCGCGAAATCGGTATCGCGCGGCATCCGCGCCAGCGTCAGCGGCACGCCCCAATGGTTGTTGTAGCTTGCCTCGGCCGCATGCACGCGGCCCTGCCCGTCCAGCGCGGCGCGCAGCATTTCCTTGCTGGAGGTCTTGCCGACAGAGCCCGTTATGCCCGCCACTAGCGCGGAGCTGCGCGCGCGCCCCGCCGCGCCGAGGGCCGTCAGCGCGGCCAGCACGTCCTTCACGATCAGCAGCGGCGCGGCGGGATCGACGCCGTCAGGCACCCGGTCGACCAGGGCGGCGGCCGCGCCCCGCGCCAGCGCATCCGCGACGAAATCATGCCCGTCGCGCGCATCCCGCAAAGCCACGAACAGATCGCCCCGCGCCAGCGTGCGGGTGTCGATGGAGACGCCGGAGGCCCGCCATTCCGCCGTGTTCCGCCCGCCCGTCGCCGCTGCGGCCTCGGCCGCGGTCCACAATGTCATACCAGTCGCCCGTCCAGCGCGGCGACTGCCACGCTGGCCTGTTCCACGTCATCGAACGGATAGACATCGTCGCCGACGATCTGGCCGGTTTCGTGCCCCTTGCCCGCGATCAGCAGCGCATCGCCCGGCCCCAACGCATCGACGCCGCGCAGGATCGCTTCGGCGCGGTCGCCGACCTCGATCGCCTCGGGGGCGCCGGCCAGCACCATGGCGCGGATGCCGGCGGCGTCCTCGGTGCGGGGGTTGTCGTCGGTGACGATCGCCACGTCCGCATTCGCCGCAGCCGCCTGCCCCATCAGCGGCCGCTTGGTGGTGTCGCGGTCGCCGCCGGCGCCGAATACCACGATCAATCGGCCCAGAACATGCGGGCGCAGCGCCCGCAGCGCGGTCTTCAGCGCGTCGGGCGTGTGGGCATAATCGACGAACACCGCCGCGCCGTTCTCGCGCGCCGCGGCAAGCTGCATCCGCCCGCGCACGCCGGTCAGCGCCGGCAGCATGTCGAAGGTGCGCACCGGATCGCAGCCCGAGGCGATCACCAGCCCCGCCGCGACCAGCACGTTTTCCGCCTGGAACCCGCCGATCAGGTCCAGCCGCGCCTGGCGCGGGCGGCCGTTCCAGTCGAACCGCAGATCCTGGCCGGTGGCATCGTAGCGCTGCGCCCGGATCCGCAGGTTGGCATCGGCCCCGCGCCCCACGGTCAGGATGTCCTGGCCGCGATCCATCGCCAGTTCCACGATCTCGGCGCCGCGCGGATCGTCGATGTTGATCACCGCCGCCGCGTCGTCTGGCAGCACGCGGGTGAAGAGCCCGGCCTTGGCGGCGAAATATTCCTCGAAGCTGGCATGATAATCGAGGTGGTCCTGGCTGAAATTGGTGAATGCCGCCGCCGCGAGGTTCACCCCGTCCAGCCGGCGCTGCGCCAGCCCGTGCGACGACGCCTCCATCGCGGCATGGTCCACGCCGGCCTCGGCGATGTCGCACAGGGTGCGGTGCAGCAGGATCGGCTCGGGGGTGGTGTGGCTGAGCGGCGCGCTGAACGCGCCCTCGACCCCTGTCGTGCCCAGATTGACCGCCTTCAGCCCCAGTTCCGCCCAGAGCTGCCGGGTGAAGGTGGCAACCGAGGTCTTGCCGTTGGTGCCGGTCACCGCCACCACCGTTTCGGGCTGCTTGCCGAACCACAAAGCGGCGGCATAAGCCAATGCCTGGCGCGGATCCTCGGCCACGACCAGGGCCGCGCCGCTTGCCGCCAGCTCGGACGCGGCGATGCGCGCGCCCTGCCGGTCGGTCAGGATCGCGCCCGCGCCCATGCGCAGCGCGAACTGGATGAACTCGCCGCCATGGATGCGGCTGCCGGGAAGCGCGGCGAACAGATAGCCGGGCTGCACGCTGCGGCTGTCCACCGACAGGCCGGTCACGCGCGCGTCGCGCCCGCCCTGCGCGGTCAGCCCCAAATCTGCGAGTGTCTTCGCCCGGTTTTCCATCTGCCTTGCCCTGTGGTGGATCAGCCCCCTGATAGCTCAAGCGCGGCCAGAGGTTCAATCTCCGGTGCAAGCCCCAGAAGCGGCGCGGTTCGCCGGACGATCTCTGCGGCGACGGGAACGGCCGTCCAGCCGGCGGTGCGCCGCGGCTTGTCGCCCGAGGTTTCCACCGGCTCGTCCAGCGTCACGATCAGCACGTATTTCGGATCGTGCGCGGGAAAGACGCTGGCGAAGGTGGCGATCACCTTGTCGTCATAATAGCCGCCGCGCGGCCTGGGCTTGTCGGCCGTGCCGGTCTTGCCGCCCACGGCATAGCCGCGCACCTCGCCGAAACTGGCGGTGCCGCGGGTGACCACCTCGCGCAGCATGCGCCGCGCCGCGGCCGAGGTTTCGGGCGACACGACGCGCTTGCCCGGCACCCGGTAGGCGCGTTTCAGCAGCGTCGGCTCGACCCGCGTTCCGCCATTGACGATCGTGGCATAGGCGGCCGCAAGGTGCAGCGGGCTGGCCGACATGCCATGCCCGTAGGACACCGTGATCGTGTGGATGTCGGACCAGTTCTTCGGGGTCAGCGGCTTGGCATAGGGGGCCTCGAACAGCTCGACCGGGGTCGGATCGAAAAAGCCCAGCTCGGCCAGGAATTCCTGCTGGCGCTTCTTGCCGATCTGCAGCGCGATCTTCGCCGTGCCGACGTTCGAGGATTTCACGATCACGTCGGTCACCGACAGAAGCGGTCCGTAATTGTGGTTGCGGAACTCCTTGATGGTGAACTTGCCCCATTTCATCGGCGCGTCGGCATCGACCATCGTGTCGGCACCGACAAGCCCCAGCTCCATCGCCTGGGCGATGGCAAAGATCTTGAAGGTCGAGCCAAGCTCGTACACGCCCTGCACCGCGCGGTTGAACAGCGGGCTGTCGGACGCATCGCCCTTGGTCAGCGGCACGGGGCGGTCGTTCGGGTCGAAGTCGGGAAGGCTGGCCATGGCGACCACCTCGCCGGTCATCGCGTCCATCAGTACGCCGGCCGCGCCCTTGGCGTTCATCAGCGTCATGCCGCCATGCAGGATCTCTTCCAGCGCGGCCTGGATCGTCAGGTCCAGCGACAATTCCAGCGGCCGCCCGTTCTCGGCCGGATCGCGCAGAAAGTCGTCGAACGCCTTCTCCACGCCGGCGGTGCCGATCACCTCGGCGGCATAGACGCCCTCGCGTCCGAACCCGTAGCCGCCCAGGATATGCGCGGCCAATGCGCCGTTCGGATACAGCCGCATCTCGCGCGGGCCGAACATCAGGCCGGGCTCGCCGATATCGTGCACCTGCTGCTGCTGCTCGGGTGACAGGACCTTCTTGATCCAGATGAACTTGCGCTTGCCGGTGAACTGCTCGACCAGCTTTTCCTCGTCCAGATCGGGAAAGATGCGCACCAGCTCGCGCGCGGCGCGCAGCTTGTCGACCATCTGCGGCGGCTGCGCGTACAGGCTGTGGGTGCGCAGGTTGGTGGCCAGGATCTTGCCGTTGCGGTCCACGATGTCGGCCCGCTGCGCGGTGATTTCCGAGGTCGAGACGGCGCTGCGCGGCTCTTCGGGGACCGTCGCGGCCATCAGCCCCATCCGCGCGCCGACCAGGGCGAAGCCGCAGAAGAACAGCACGCCCAGCACCAGCAGCCGGCCCTCGGCGCTCTGGCGGGCGCGGTCGCGCATTTCCTCGTGGCGCAGGCGGATGTTCTCGCGCTCGATCGCGTCGGGATTCTCGCCCTTGCGGCGGGCTTCCAGGATCCGGGCCAGCGGGCGCAGCGGAACGCGGCTCATGGCTCAAGCTCCTCGGTGTCGATATGGGTGTCCGCGGGCAGGATCGCACTGACGCTGACCGGGTTCAGGATGTCAGGCTCCGGCTCCGGCTCGGGCTGCGGATAGGCGATCTGTTCGACCCGGCCGAATTGCTGCGGCGACAGCGGCACCAGCCCCAGTTTCTGGAAATTCATTCCCACAAGGTCGCGCAGCCGGTCGGGCCGGTTCAGATAGGCCCATTCGGCCTTCAGCACTGCGCGCGTCTCGCGCAGATAGCCGATTTCATGGCGCAGATCCTCGACCTCCCCTAGCGCGTGCTGGGTCTTGTAATTCTCGCTATAGGCCCAGAAGGCCAGGCCCATCACGGCCATGATCGACAACACGAAAGCGAAGGTTCTCAATGGCGTATCCCCCTGTTTGGCATCGGCATTCCCAGATCCTCGCGCGGCACGCGCCCCGCCGGCGCATCCAGCCGCCGCCCGACGCGCAGCCGCGCGGACCGGGCGCGCGGGTTGGCGGCAAGTTCCTGCGCGTCGGGCGCCACCGCCTTGCGCGTGACCTGCGCGAATCGCGGCGCGTCCTGTTCGATCTTCGGCGCGTGGCGGCTGCCCTGTCCGCGCCCGCCCGAGCGTAGCTGGAAGAACCGCTTGACCATCCGGTCCTCCAGCGAGTGAAAGGTCACCACGGCCAGCATGCCGCCGGGTTTCAGTGCGCGTTCGGCGGCCTCCAGCCCGGCGGCAAGCTCGCCGAATTCGTCGTTCACCGCGATTCGGATCGCCTGGAAGGTGCGGGTGGCGGGATGCACCTGGCCGGGCTTGGCGCGCGGCAACTGCGATTCGACCACGCGCGCCAGATCCAGCGTCGTCTCTAGCGGCGCGGCCGCACGCGCACGCACGATCGCCCGCGCGATGCGCCGCGACGCGCGCTCTTCGCCATAAAGAAACAGGATGTCGGCCAGTTCGGCCTCTTCGGCGGTGTTCACCAGGTCGCGCGCGGACGGGCCACCGTCGCCCATCCGCATGTCGAGCGGGCCATCATTGCGGAACGAAAAGCCGCGCTCGGGCTGGTCGAGCTGCATCGACGACACGCCGAGATCCAGCACCACGCCGTCCAGATCGGTGCCATGTTCGTCCAGCCGCCCGAACGTGCCCTGCACCAGCGTCAGCCGCCCGGCATAGGCGTCCGCCCATTCGGCCGCCATCGCGAACACGGCCGGGTCGCGGTCGATCCCGATGACATGCTCCGCCCCCGCCTCCAGCAGCCCGCGCGCATAGCCACCCGCGCCGAAGGTGCCGTCCAGCCAGCGGCCCTGCACCGGCGCGACCGCCGCCAGCAGCGGACGCAGCAGGACGGGGACATGCGGGGCGGGGGCGTCGGAGCCGTCTGCCTCTGCCATGGCCTACCCTTCCCGCTTTGCGTCCAGCAGGGTGAGCGGGTCGAAATCGTCGTCGAAGTTTTCCAGCCAGGCTTCGGTCTTGGCCAGTTCCTCGGTCTCGTAGACGTCGGGCTGCCAGATCTGGAACGTGTCGCCGGTGGCGATGAAGAACGCTTCGTCGCCAAGGCCGATCTTCTCGCGCAGTTTCTTGGCCAGCACGATGCGGCCGGTCTCGTCGACCGAGATCTGGGTCGACTGGCCGGAGAACATCTTTTCCAGCATCTTGCGCTCGACAGAGCCGCGCTGCATCCCGGCAATCTGGTCGTCGACCTCGTCGATTGCCTGAATAGTGTAACATTCAAGGAATTTTCGGCGGTGGTCGCCATATACAATGACGAATTCGGGTGATTTTCCGTCGGACCAGCCGGGATCGCCCTGCTCCAGCACACGGCGAAACTGGGCCGGGATGGACACCCTGCCCTTGCCATCCACCTTCTGGTGGAATTCGCCTCTGAACCGTCGCGCCACTGTCCCGCGGCTCCTTTACCCCCCGTGCTTCCCGGTTCCGCCTGAAACGGAAATGGCGGATTGAGCTGCTGCCACTGCCCAATCCGCCATCCATGGCCCGCTTGGCGGGTAGTCCAGCTGCGCGCGCCACCTGGGGGGATGTCTGCTCGCCCGCGCGCCGGATCTCTGTCGTCGATGAAAGCGGGGTGCCTGTATGAAACCTGCTTTTTTTATTGTTGGTTTTCGGGGTCTTGCGCCCCTTTGGCCCGTCTTCATCGTGTGAACAGGGATGCCATGGGATTTCATGGAAGTAAATGGAAAAGATGGTGGCGACCTATGTGAAAGGGGGTGAATGCTGGCACAAAAAGCACACTTTGTGGAAGAGGCAGGGTCTGAAAAACCATATATAGATCAAACCACTTTGCCGAACACCATATAGCCGAAATCCCCTCCCTGAAAAAAGTTCCACGAATTCCCGTGAAAGTCTCCACCCTCACCCGTTCTGACCGATCCTGTGAGTCAAATCCACGGGAATCATCGGTCTTGCGGCAAGAATTCCGGGGGATTCTGCAAGCGGAGCCGGAATCGGCCGGGCAGTTCCATGAATTCCCAATCGCGGCCTCCCCAGCGCCTTTGCGCCTGCGGCCGCGCCGTCCGGCATGCCCACGCTCGCCGCAGCGCAGCATTCGCATTCCCGGCGGCCGCCCTGCACAGAGTCGACAATTTTCAACAATCAAATCGCTTTGAGGCGAAGTTTCACTGCCGCTACGTCACATATGCAGCGGCCGCATAGCGGAGTTGAGGCTTCGTCTATTGTGCATTCGCAGCATTCGCATATCTTCCTGCTCAACAGCGACGGACATGCACCGCCGCCGACCGAGACACAGAATTGATATGAGGGAAAGCACCATGGCTTTCATGAACGACACACACGCCCTTCGTGGCACGAACCCGGGCCTGATGAACCGTATGCGCACCGAATTCTCGCGGGTCCGCGAGAACGCCGCCAAGCGCCGCCTGTTCCGCGAAACGCTGAACGAGCTGCAGGGCCTGACCCCGCGCGAGCTTGACGACATGGGCATCGCCCCCGGCCAGTTGCGCGATGTCGCCTGGACGGCGACCTACGGCAAGTAAGAGTTTCGATTTCAGACCACCCTCTCCTCCTCCCTGGGGGGTCTGAATTCAAGCGGCGGCATCTTCCTCCTCCCTGATGCTGCCGCACCGATACGCGGGCGCCGGCTCCTCCCATAACGGCGCGCGCGCATGAAGGCGGCGGCACCCTCTCCTCCTCCCTGGGTGCCGCCGACCTACTTGAAACGGGATCGGACAGGCCCACCTCCTCCCGGGCATGTCCGTAAGCGAAGTCGGCGGCTCCCTCTCCTCCTCCCTGGGGGCCGCCGCACTTCCACTCACGGATCGGACGCCGGACCTCCTCCCGGAATGGCGTTCGCAGCGAAGCGGCGGTGTCCTCCTCCCTGGGCATCGCCGTTTTCGTTTCCGCTTTGCCCATTGATTTCCGCCCGCGTCTTCGCCAAACCCGCCGGGACGGAACCGGGGGAAAAGATGACACGGATCGACGCCAAATTCGCCGAATTGCGCAAGGCCGGGCGCCGCGCCTTCGTGTCCTATGTCATGGCGGGCGATCCCGACTATGCCGCCTCGCTCGAACTGGTGAAGGGGTTGCCGGCCGCGGGCGTGGACATCATCGAGCTGGGCCTGCCCTTCACCGACCCGATGGCCGACGGCCCGACGATCCAGTTGGCGGGGCAGCGCGCGCTTGCCGCGGGAATGAGCCTTCAGCGCACGCTCGACCTGGCGGCCGAATTCCGCAAGACGGACGACACCACCCCGATCGTACTGATGGGGTATTACAACCCGATCTACAATCGCGGCGTCGACACCTTTCTTGCCGACGCCAGGGCGGCCGGGATCGACGGGCTGATCGTGGTGGACCTGCCGCCCGAAGAGGATGACGAGCTGTGCATCCCGGCGCAGAAGGCGGGGCTGAACTTCATCCGCCTTGCCACCCCCACCACCGACGACAAGCGGCTGCCGCGCGTGCTGCAGAACACGTCGGGCTTCGTCTATTACGTCTCGATCACCGGCATCACCGGCGCGGCCGAGGCGCGGCCCGAGGATGTCGCGCCCGAGGTCGCGCGCATCAAGGCGCAGACCGATCTGCCCATCGTGGTGGGATTCGGCATCACCACCCCGGACGCGGCCGAGGGCATCGCCGGCATCGCCGATGGCGCGGTCGTGGGGTCGGCCATAGTGTCGCGGATCGCCCGCGGAGAGCCGGCGCAAAAGGTGCTGGATTTCGTCAAGACCCTTGCCGATGGGGCGCACCGCGCCTGACGGGCTTGCGGGCGCGCGCGCAACATGCATCCTGCGTCCATGACATTGCCCCCCGACCGTATCGCCGCCCTTGCCGAGCAACTTCTGGCCGCGCGTGACGCGAACCGCCAGATCGCGCCGATTTCCGCGCGCGAGCCGGATTTCGACTGGCCCGATGCCCATGCCATTGCCGGCCGGATCCGCACCCTGCGCTTTGCCTCGGGCGAGGTGCCGGTGGGCCGCAAGATCGGCTTTACCAACCGCACCCTCTGGGAGCGCTACGGTGTGACCGGCCCGATCTGGGGCGACATGTTCGACCGCAGCGTGCACCGGCTGGACACGCCGCGCGCGACCGTTCCGCTGCCGCCCCTGCCCGAGCTGCGGATCGAGCCGGAGATCGCCTTCGGCCTTGGCACCGCGCCCGAGCCGGGGATGGATGTGGCCAGCCTTGCGCGCTGCATCGCCTGGGTCGCGCACGGGTTCGAACTTGTCAGCTCGGTCTTCCCCGGCTGGCGTTTCACCGGGCTGGACAGCCACGCCGCCTTCGGGCTGCACGGCGCGCTCTATCTCGGCCCCGCCCACAAGCCGGAGGGGTTCGGCAGCGACCTGCCCGCCGCACTGTCCGGCCTGACGCTAAGCCTGTCCGGCGGCGCCGGGGTCGAGGCACAGGGCAAGGGCACCGACGTGCTGGACGGGCCGGTGCAGGCGCTCGGATTCCTGGTGGAAGGGATCGCCGCCGCACCCGGAGAGGCGCCGCTGCGGGCCGGCGACATCGTCACGACCGGCACTTTGACCGACGCGATGCCGGTGGCCAAGGGCGACACCTGGCGCACCGTTCTGACGGGCGGCCCGCTGCCAGGGCTTGAGCTGACGTTTTCCTGATGGCGGGGAATGCCGTGCTGCAATATTCATATATCGAACATTCGCATGAAAATTTTGCGGCTTTGATGCTGGATAATCGTACATATATTGGATTCGGGGATTATTGGGCATCAGGCCGAAAGCGTCCCCGCGGCGCGACGGCGCTTGCCGCGCGCCCGCGCCTGTGGCACCTCGGCGGCAGGGAGGCACCGGCCGCAAAGCCCACGGCCGGGCCGGCGCACCGTTTGCGGGGATGAACGCATGATCGCACCCAGATCAGAGGCAGAGCTTGCAGAGGCCATCCGCACGGCCAACAGCCCGCTGCGCATCCGCGGCGGCGGCACCCGCGACATCGGCCGCCCGGTCGAGGCACCGCCGCTGTCGGTCGCCGGTCTCGCCGGGATCGAGCTCTACGAGCCGGGCGCGCTGACGCTGGTGGTCCGCGCCGGCACGCCGCTGGCCGAAGTCGAGGCCGCGCTGGCCGATGAGAACCAGCGCCTGGCCTTCGAGCCGATGGATCACCGCCGGCTTCTGGGCACGGATGGCACGCCGACCATCGGCGGTGTCGTCGCCGCGAATGTGTCCGGCCCGCGCCGGATACAGGCCGGGGCGTGCCGCGATGCGCTGCTGGGCGTGCGCTTTGTCGATGGGTCAGGCACCGTGATCCGCAATGGCGGGCGGGTGATGAAGAACGTCACGGGCTACGACCTTGTGCGGCTGCTGGCCGGCAGTCACGGCACGCTGGGCGTTCTGACCGAGGTCGCGTTCAAGGTGCTGGCCCGCCCGGAAACCGAATGCACGCTGGTCGCCGATGGGCTGGACGCCGCGGCGGGGGTCGCCGCGCTGTCCAGGGCTCTGGGCTCGCCCTTCGATGTCAGCGGCGCCGCGCATCTCGATGTGGACGGTGCGCCGCGCACGCAGGTGCGGCTGGAGGGGATGGCCGTATCCGTCGCCTATCGCCGCGACCGGCTGCTGGCGGACATGCCGGAATTCGCCGCCGTCGAGGGCGAAGACAGCGCCGCGCTCTGGCAGGAGGTGCGCGATGTCACCCCGTTTGCCGGGGCCGAGGGCGCGGTCTGGCGCGTCTCGGTCAAACCCGCCGACGGCCCGGTCCTGACCGCCGCGCTGGAGGAACGCGGCCTCAAGGCGCGGGCGGTCTACGACTGGGGTGGCGGGCTGGTCTGGCTGCTGGTGCCCGAGGCGGACCATGCCGGCGCCGAGGCGGTCCGCGGCGCGGTGCAGCGCCTTGGCGGCCATGCCACGCTGATCCGTGCCGCGCAGGACACGCGCGCCGCCGTGCCGGTCTTTCAGCCCGAGCCGGGACCGCTTGCGGTGATCTCGCGCGGGCTCAGGGCGAAATTCGACCCGCGCGGCATCCTGAATCCGGGGCTGATGGACTGACGGCGAGACGGCCTGCACGAGGGGCCGCAAAGCGAGGACGCGATGCAGACGAACTTCACCGAGGAACAGCTCAAGGATGCCGCGACCGCGCGGTCCAACGAGGTTCTGCGCGCCTGCGTCCATTGCGGGTTCTGCATCGCCACCTGCCCGACCTACCAGGTGCTTGGCGACGAATTGGACAGCCCGCGCGGCCGCATCTACCTGATCAAGGACATGCTGGAGAGCGGCCGCCCGGCGGATGCCACCACGGTCAAGCATATCGACCGCTGCCTGTCCTGCCTTGCCTGCATGACGACCTGCCCGTCGGGCGTTCATTACATGCATCTTGTCGACCATGCGCGCGCCTATATCGAAAAGACCTACAAGCGTCCGCTGCACGAACGCGCCCTGCGCTGGACCCTGGCGCGCATCCTGCCCTATCCCGGCCGGTTCCGGCTGGCGCTGCTGGGCGCCAAGATCGGCCGTCCGTTCCGCCGCCTGCTGCCCGACCCGCGGCTGCGCGCGATGCTGGAAATGGCGCCGCGCCAAATCCCGCCGGTCAGCCGCAACGACGACCCGCAGGTCTTTCCCGCCAAGGGCCCGGAGCGGCACCGCGTCGCGCTGATGACCGGCTGCGCGCAGCGGGCGCTGAACACCGACATCAACGACGCGACCATCCGCCTGCTGACCCGGCTGGGCTGCGAGGTGGTGGTGGCGCGCGGCATGGGCTGCTGCGGTGCGCTGGTGCATCACATGGGCCGCGAGGACGAAAGCCATGCCGCCGCCGCCCGCAACATCCGCGCCTGGACCGCCGAGGACCGGGCGGGCGGGCTGGATGCGATCGTCATCAACACCTCGGGCTGCGGCACGACGGTCAAGGATTACGGCCACATGCTGCGGAACGATGCGCTTGCCGGCGATGCGGCGCGGGTCTCGGATCTTGCGGTGGACATCACCGAATTGCTGGAACGGATCGGCCTGCCCGAAGGCGCACCGCAGGATCTGCGCGTCGCCTACCATTCGGCCTGCTCGCTGCAACATGGCCAGAAAGTGACGCAGGCCCCCAAGGCCCTGCTGCGCCGCGCCGGGTTCGAGGTGGTGGAGCCGGCCGATGCGCATCTGTGCTGCGGCTCTGCCGGCACCTACAACCTGATGCAGCCCGAAATCTCGAAACAACTGAAGGATCGCAAGGTCCGCACGCTTGAGGCGAAAAAGCCCGACGTGATTGCCGCGGGCAATATCGGCTGCATGATGCAGATCGGATCGGGCACCGATGTGCCGATCGTGCACACGGTGGAATTGCTCGACTGGGCAACAGGCGGCCCGAAACCGCCATCATTGTCCTAGAAACAAGCCCAATCGCGCCCAATTCCGGCCGCGGCCGCCCGCTACCCCTATGATCAGGAGTATAGGGGTTTGCGATGAAACGCGGTCTGATCTTGCTGATTCTTCTGGTTGTCTGGATCGTCCCCGCGCGGGCCGGCACGGAAACCGAATTGCGCACGCTGCTGACCGGCGACGACAGCCGCGGCTGGAACGCGGTGGGGCGGCTCAATTTCGGCAAGGTGGCGTTCTGCACCGGCGCGCTGATCGCGCCCGACCTTGTGCTGACCGCCGCGCATTGCATGTTCGACCCGGACACCGGCGCGCGCATCCCCGATGCCGAGATCGAGTTCCTGGCCGATTGGCGCGGCGGCCGCGCGGCAGCCTATCGCGGCGTGCGCAGGTCGCTGGTGCATCCGAACTTCACCTTCAATGCCGACAATTTCGCCGAGCGGGTGGCGCATGATGTCGCGCTCATCGAACTCGACACGCCGATCCGCAAGACCTCGATCACGCCGTTCCGCACCGGCGCGCATCCGCATGAAGGCGACCGCGTGGGCGTGGTCAGCTACGCCTTCGACCGCCCCGACAGCCCGTCGCTGCAAGAGGTGTGCCATGTGCTCGATGAACGCAGCGAGGCGCTGGTGCTGTCCTGCGATGTCGATTTCGGCTCTTCCGGGGCACCGATCTTCGTGGTTGTCGGCGGCGAGGCGCGCATCGTCTCGGTGGTCTCCGCCAAGGCCGAGATGAGCGGCGCGCGCGTCGCCCTGGGCATGGACCTGGCCGCGCCGCTGGCCGACCTGATGGCGATGCGCGGTGCCGGCGACGGCGTCTTCGCCGCCGAAAAGCCGGTGGTCCGCCGGCTGACCCTGTCCGGCGCGCGCAACAGCACCGGGGCGAAATTCATCCGCCCCTGACCGGCGCCGCACCCCGCCTGCGCGGGTCTTGACAGCCGCTTGGCCACTTCCCACATCCACCATGCCGGATGCCCGAACGGGGCCGGCGGACCGGCCCGTCCCCTGCGGGAGGGCCATGAAAACAGTTGTCGCTCAATGGAGGATGACCCATGCGTAACTACGATCTCTCGCCGCTTTACCGCGGCACGGTCGGCTTCGACCGAATCGCCGACCTGATGGACCGGGTGTTGACCAACGATGTCGCCCAGCCCGGTTATCCGCCCTACAACATCGAAAAGACCGACGAGAACGCGTATCGCATCTCGCTCGCGGTGGCCGGTTTCACCGATGACGAACTTGGCGTCGAAGTGCGCGAACAGGCACTGATCGTGTCCGCCCGCAAGGCCGAGGACGACACCCCGCGTACCTACCTGCACCGCGGCATCGCCACCCGTGCCTTCGAGCGCAAGTTCCAGCTCGCCGACCACATCCGCATCACCGGCGCGCTGCACGAGAACGGGATGCTGCATATCGACCTGGTGCACGAAGTGCCCGAGGCGCTGAAACCGCGCCGGATCGAGATCGCCGGCGGCAAGACGGTCGAGGCGAAGGCCGTCGAACACGAGACCGCTGAGGCCTGACCGGCGCCCATGCGCCGCGTGTGATTGTGTGGGAAGGGCGCGCCTTGCGGGGCGCGTCCTTTTTCTATCGCCCCCGGTCCCGCGCGGCCCGCGTTCCTCCTCATCTTGCCCCAAATACCTTGGGGGTCTGGGGGTGAAACCCCCAGCCGGTCGGATCGCCGCAGGCGATCCGATCCCGATGCCTCACTCCGCCGCGGTCGCCGCCGGATTGTTCGGATGCGTGGTCCAGTTGGCATAATCCGGCTCGACGACCTTGCCGGTGCGCTCGTCGATCTCGCCCGCCTCCAGCCGCACCATGGTGATGCAATCCTCGACCGGGCAGACATTGACGCACAGGTTGCAGGCGACGCATTCGTCGTCCTTCACCTCGAACACCCGGCCGGGGTTCATCGCGATGGCCTGGTGGCTGGTATCCTCGCAGGCGGCAAAGCAGCGGCCGCACTTGATGCACAGATCCTGGTCGATCCGCGCCTTGGTGATGTAGTTGAGGTTCAGGTGCTTCCAGTCTGTCACGTTCGGCACCGCGCAGCCCACCACCTCGTCGACGGAGGCATAGCCCTTTTCGTCCATCCATTGCGACAGGCCCGAGATCATCTCCTCGACGATCTTGAAGCCGTAGGTCATCGCCGCCGTGCAGACCTGCACGTTGCCGGCGCCCAGCACCAGGAACTCGGCCGCGTCGCGCCAGGTGGTCACGCCGCCGATCCCGGAAATCGGTAGACCGGCGGTTTCGGGATCGCGGGCGATTTCCGACACCATCGACAGCGCGATCGGCTTGACCGCCGGCCCGCAATAGCCGCCGTGGCTGCCCTTGCCGTCGATCTTCGGCTCGGGTGCCAGATCGTCCAGATCCACCGCGGTGATCGAGTTGATCGTGTTGATCAGCGACACCGCGTCGGCGCCGCCATTCTTCGCCGCGGCCGCGGGCTTGCGGATGTCGGTGATGTTCGGCGTCAGTTTCACGATCACCGGGCGGCTGTAATACTTCTTGCACCAGCGGGTGACCATCTCGATATATTCGGGCACCTGCCCCACGGCGCTGCCCATGCCGCGCTCGCTCATCCCGTGCGGGCAGCCGAAATTCAGCTCGATCCCGTCGGCGCCGGTTTCCTCGACACGCGGCAGGATCGCCTTCCAGGCCTCTTCCTCGCAGGGCACCATGATCGAGGCGATCAGCGCGCGGTCCGGGTAATCGGCCTTGACGCGCGCCATTTCCTCCAGGTTCACCTCCAGCGGGCGGTCGGTGATGAGCTCGATGTTGTTCAGGCCCAGAAGCTGCCGGTCCGCCCCGTACAGCACGCCATAGCGCGGCCCGTTCACGTTGACGATCGGCGGGCCTTCCGATCCCAGCGTCTTCCAGACGACGCCGCCCCAGCCGGCCTCGAAGGCGCGGCGCACGTTGTATTCCTTGTCCGTCGGCGGGGCCGAGGCCAGCCAGAACGGGTTGGGGGAACGGATCCCCAGGAAATCGCTAGTCAGGTCTGCCATGACGGCCCCTCCCTTTGGCTGTGTCAGGCGCGCGCGTCGCTTCTCGGCGCGCGTGTATTGCAGGTAGACCGGCCGGCTCTCTCCCCCCGGCCGGCACATCACGACAGCTGCGCATGGATGTCCTCGGCCGCGTCGCGTCCCTCGGCCACCGCCGTCACGGTCAGGTCGTCGCCGCCTGCCGCGCAGTCGCCGCCCGCCCAGACGTTCGGCATCGAGGTGCGGCCCGCGCCGCTCACGGCGATCTTGCCGCCCTCCAGCGTCAGCCCGTCCGGCGCCCCTTCCAGACGCTGGCCGATGGCGCGCAGCAGCTGGTCGGCCCGCAGCCGGAACGTCTCTCCGGTCGGCTCCAGTCCGTTCGGGCCGTCGCTGGTATATTCGAATTCCACCTCGCGCACGGCCCCGTTGCCGATCACCCGCACGGGCATGGCATGGTGCACGATGTGCACGCCCTTGGACGCCGCGAGATCCTGTTCGTATTCCGAGGCGGACATGCGGTCCCGGCCGCGCCGGTAGACCAGCGTGACGTTCTGCGCGCCCAGCAGTTTCGACTGCACCGCGGCGTCGATCGCGGTCATGCCGCCGCCGATCACCACCACGTCGCGCCCGACCGGCAGCGTGGCCAGATCGCGTGCCTGGCGCAGATCCTCGATGAAATCCACGGCATCGGCGACATTGCCGGTCTCCTCGCCCTCGGCGCCAAGCGCATTGACGCCGCCCAGCCCGATCCCGAGGAACACCGCGTCATGGTCTGCCGCCAGCGCGTCCAGCGTCAGCCCGCCCTCGCCCAGCGCGCGTCCGGTCTGCACCTCGATCCCGCCGATCCGCAGCAGCCAGTCGACTTCCTTCTGCGCGAAATCGTCCACCGTCTTGTAGCTGGCGATGCCGTATTCGTTGAGCCCGCCCGCCTTGGGCCGCGCGTCGAACACCGTGACCGAATGGCCCTTCATCGCCAGCCGATGCGCGCAGGCCAGGCCCGCCGGCCCGGCGCCGACCACCGCGATGCGCTTGCCGGTGGGGGCGGCGCGTTCGAAGGGATGGGCGTTCTTCGCCATCAGGGTGTCGGTGGCATAGCGTTGCAGGCGGCCGATCTCGACCGGCTTGCCCTCGGCCACCTCGCGCACGCAGACCTCCTCGCAAAGCTGTTCGACCGGACAGACGCGGGCACACATGCCGCCCAGGATGTTCTGGTCGAAGATCGTCTTCGCAGCCGCCTCGGGGGTGCCGGTGGCGATCTGCCGGATGAACAGCGGGATGTCGATGGTGGTCGGGCATGCTTCCATGCAGGGCGCATCATAGCAGAAATAGCAGCGATCCGCCGCCACATGCGCCTCGTGGGCGGTGTACGGCGCGTGCAGGTCGCCGAAATTCTCGGCCAGCGCTTCTGCCGGCAGCCGCGCCGATACCACGCCGGGGGTGAATGGGCTGTTACCCATGGCGATCTCCCTGTCGGTTGTTATCGGGGCAGAGTGCCACAGGTTGAAATTTTATCAACTGGTAAATTTTCAGACGGACGATTTACCCCGACCGCAGACCGTCCGACAGTTCCGAGAGCCGGCCGGGCGCGTTCGCCAGAAGCCGAAGCGCCGTGTCCGCGGCCTTGCTTAGCACGACGTCGCCGGATTCGTATTTCTGAAACGCATTCGGCCCTCCGCCGATCAGCCGTCCGGCCTCTCGCTGCGTCAGGCCCAGCTTGCGTCGGATTTCGCGGATTTGCGCGGGCGCCAGAAGCCCAGCCTCGCGCGCCTTCATCGCGTTCACCGCGCGATCCGAGACCTGCATGTCCCTGGCATCGTGAATTCCCTGCTCCGCCGACGGATCCTGTGCCGGGTACCAGCCGGGCAGATCGACCGTTTCCGTCTGGCCGCGGTAGCTCAACGTCACGGCGCGAACCCCGCGGGTCAGCGCCAATCCGGTTTCCGGATGGATCCTAGTGGACGTGCGCGCCGGCATTTCATTTCTCCTTGAAGGAAGTGCAGGTGAACTCCGCGACGGTGTCCTGCACGAACTTTATATAAATGACCAACCCTTCGGACCTGCCATGATAGACATCCATCCAGACCCGGTGGTCGCGATGGGCGGTCATGGACTTGCGGAAGTCGCGGCGGGTCAGCTCCCTGACAATGCGGATCATGTCGGCGCGCGTCAGCCCGATTTCCGCCGCGCCGCGCAATGCGGCAAAGGCAAAGTGCATATTGGTGCCTGCGGCGGCCTGGATAGCCGCAAGATCGTATGTCGGTCTCCTCTTTTCCGTCATTTAACACCATTATGGTGTAATTTCAATATATGCGGCCGAGCGCTCTTCATGCGTATTGTAGTATTTCGCCGGCGGTTAACATTCGGTGTCGATCGGGGGAAAAGTCTGCAACGCCCCGTCAGCCCCAGATACCGTAGACGCTGCGCATATGGGCGATGGCATGGCGGTTCGCGTCGGCCCGCGCCAGGCCGTCCGTCTCGGTCCGGCACAGCGGGTCGGCGGCCTCGGCCTCGGTGTCGACGGGGTCGCGATAGCCGCCCTCGACCCAGATCGGCACGCCCTGCCGCGCGGCGCAGCCAGACAGCCACACGTCATCCACCGCCCAGGCTTCGGGCGGGACGTCGAACACGTCCGGAGGGAAGAATTCGCCCCGCACCAGCACGCCGCCGCGCCCTTCGAAGATGTCGGCATAGCCCGAGCGGCGCACGACCCGCCGCCCCGGCGCGGGCAGACCGCGCCCGCGGGTCACATCCTGCCACAGATAGCGCAGCTGAAAGCCGATATCCGTCACGCGCCAGCGCCGCACCATGCGCGGGGACGGCCGGCGGGTGGGCGCACCCCCCGCCGCGTCATGCGCCTGCATCCCCAGCATCGCCAGCGCATTGCCCGGCCGTGCCGCCTTGAGCGCCAGGAACCGCCCGGCCCAGTCCGGCGGATAATACTGGTCGTCGTCGCAGAACAGGATGTCCACGTCCCCGGGATGCGCCGCCAGCGCACCCAGCAGCTTGGTGGCCGGGCCCCAATCCTCTTCGGCGCGCCGGATCGTCACGCCCGGCGGAACCTCCGGCAGGGTGCCGTCCCAGTCCGGGAACCGCCGGTAGGCGCGCGGGATCTGCAGCTCCACCGCGTCCAGCGGCGCCCGCTGCGCCAGCAGCGATGCCAGCGTCGCCCCGATCTTGCCGAACCGCGGCGGCACGGACGAGAGCGAGACGACCGGCATCTAGGGCCAGATCCCGTAGGTGTTCTGGAAATAGGCGATGCAGCGCTTGTTCGCCTCGTCGCGGTCGGCGCCCTCGATCTGCGACATGTAAAGCGCGTCGGACACGCCGGCGGGGGTGTGCTGCGTGTCGAACTGGCCGGCGACCACCCAGATCGGCACGCCCATCCGCGCCAGGTGCCCCGACAGCCACACATCGTCCACGGTCCAGACCACGGGCGGGATGTCGAACGCCGCGTCGTCGAAAAACTCGGGCCGCACCATCGCGCCGGCGAACCCCTCGAAACAGTCGACATAGCCCGACTGGCGGAACAGGCGGCGCACCGGCTCGCGCAGGAACTTGCGTTCCACCGGCGGGAACAGGAATTCCCAGACCATCCGCGCCTGGAATTTCAGATCAAGCGTGCGGCTGCGCCGGCGCGCCCGTGGCTGCGGGCGATCCAGCATCCGGCTCTGGCCATAGCGGTCCGCCTCGAACCCGGCGATGGCCAGGCACACGCCCGGATGGTCGCGCCGCGCATCGACATAGGTCTGCGCCCAATGCGGCTTGTAGCGGCGGTCGTCGTCGCACAGCAGGATGTCCACATCCTGCCCGCGATACTCCCTGGCGGCGTAGAGCACCTTGGTCGCGGGTCCGAGATCTTCGTCGCAGCGCACGATCTCGACGCCGCGCGGCACTTCGGGCAGGGTGCCGTCCCAGTCGGGAAAGCGGCGATAGCGGTGCGGGATGTAAAGCCGGATATGATCCACCTTCGCCTCCTGCCGCAGCAGGCAGTCCAGCGTCGGCCCCAGCAGGCCGAACCGCGGCGGGATCGACGACAGCGAAACGATCAGCACCGGCGCGCTCCGGCGCGGCCGATCGGGCGGAATGTGGTGACGTCCAGTCGCATCGAAATCCCGTGTCCAGCAACCGTGCGCTTTTGGGTGGCGCGCCCGTGCTTGTCAAGCGATGCACCGCCCGCGAAAGCCCGCATCGCGCCCGAAAGCGCGTCGGGCGCAAGGGCTTTTCTGTCCGGGGCGCGTGACGTATAAGCGGCGGGCGCTGCACCGGGGCCGACCCGGACGCGGCACGCGAACGGGCCAAGCATTCGGGGCAATAACGACATGGCGAAACCGACGAACCAAGACGACACGGCCTTTGTCGAGGCGATGGCCGCGATCCTGCGCGAGAACGACCTTGCCGAGCTGGAGGTCGAGCGCGGCACCAAGGAGGACGGCAAGCTGAAGCTGCGCCTGTCGCGCGCGCCCCGCACCGCGCCCGCCGCTGCCCCGGCGCCGGCCGCCGCAGCCGCGCCCGCACCGGCCGCAGCCGCCGCCGAGCCGTCCCAGCCGGCCAGCGACGATCCCGCCGATCTGCCCGGCGCCGTGACCTCGCCCATGGTCGGCACCGTGTACCTGTCGCCCGAACCGGGCGCCGACGCCTTCGTCAAGGTCGGCGACCAGGTGGCCGAGGGGCAGACCCTGCTGATCGTCGAGGCGATGAAGACGATGAACCAGATCCCCTCGCCCCGCGCGGGCACGGTGCGCCGGGTGGTGGTCGAGGATGCCTCGCCCGTCGAGTTCGGCGCGCCGCTGATGGTCATCGAATAAGATGTTCGACAAGATCCTGATCGCCAACCGGGGCGAGATCGCCCTGCGCGTCATCCGCGCCTGCCGCGAGATGGGCATCGCCAGCGTCGCCGTGCATTCCACCGCCGACAGCGACGCCATGCATGTGCGCATGGCCGACGAGGCGATCTGCATCGGCCCGCCCTCGGCCGCGCAAAGCTATCTGTCGATCCCGTCGATCATCGCGGCCTGCGAGATCTCGGGCGCGCAGGCGATCCATCCCGGCTATGGATTCCTGTCCGAGAACGCGAATTTCGTGCAGATCGTCGAGGATCACGAGATCGCGTTCATCGGCCCCCGGGCCGAGCATATCCGCACGATGGGCGACAAGATCACCGCCAAGGAAACGATGCGCAAGCTGGGCGTGCCCTGCGTGCCGGGATCCGAAGGCGGCGTGCCCGACCTGGACGCGGCAATGCGGATCGGGGCCGAGATCGGCTATCCGGTGATCGTCAAGGCGACGGCGGGCGGCGGCGGGCGCGGCATGAAACTGGCCCGCAGCGCCGAGGAAATGGGCCATGCCTTTCCCACAGCGCGGGCCGAATCCAAGGCCGCCTTCGGCAATGACGAGGTCTATATCGAAAAATACCTCGGCAATCCGCGGCATATCGAGATCCAGGTGTTCGGCGACGGCAAGGGCGGCGCGGTACATCTGGGCGAGCGTGACTGCTCGTTGCAACGTCGCCACCAGAAGGTGTTCGAAGAAGCGCCCGGCCCCTCGATCGACGCCGCCACCCGCGCCCGGATCGGCAAGACCTGCGCCGACGCCGTGGCTGCCATCGGCTATGCCGGCGCCGGCACGATCGAGTTCCTCTACGAGGATGGCGAATTCTATTTCATCGAGATGAACACCCGCCTTCAGGTCGAGCATCCGGTGACCGAGGCGGTCTTCGGCATCGACCTGGTGCAGGAACAGATCCGCGTTGCGGCCGGTCTGCCGATGTCGGTCCGGCAGGAGGATCTGGCGGTGAACGGCCACGCCATCGAGGTGCGCATCAACGCCGAGAAACTGCCGAATTTCGCGCCCTCGCCGGGCCGGATCACCCAGTACCACGCCCCCGGCGGGCTGGGCGTGCGGATGGATTCGGCGCTTTATGACGGCTACGCGATCCCGCCCTATTACGACAGCCTGATCGGCAAGCTGATCGTCCACGCGCCCGACCGCCCCGCCGCGCTGGCCCGGCTGCGCCGCGCGCTTGGCGAGCTGATCGTGGACGGTATCGACACCACGGTGCCGCTGTTCGACGCGCTGCTGAACGAAGAGGCGGTGCAGACCGGCGACTACACGATCCACTGGCTGGAAAAATGGCTGGCCGAGAACCTGGGTTGAGCGGGCCCGCATCCGCGATGCGGCCGGCAGCGCCATGCACCCACGCCCCCCGGCCCTGACCCCCGAGACGCTGCTGCGCGCCTATGCTGCCGGGATTTTCCCGATGGCGGAGGCGGCGGACTCGGACGACGTGTTCTGGGTCGATCCGCGGCGGCGCGGGATCCTGCCGCTGGACGGCTTTCACATCTCGCGCTCGCTGGTCCGCCGGATCCGGCGCGGCGGCTATCAGGCCACGCTGAACCGCGATTTCGAGGGTGTTCTGTGGGGCTGCGCCGACCGCGACGAGACCTGGATCAACGCGACCATCTTCGGGCTGTATACCGCGCTGCACCGGCGCGGGAACGCCCAGTCGATCGAGATCTGGCAGGACGGCGCGCTGGCCGGCGGCGTCTATGGCGTCACGCTTGGCGCGGCCTTCTTCGGCGAAAGCATGTTCTCGCGCCGGACCGATGCGTCGAAGCTCGCGCTTGCACATCTGACCGCGCATCTGGCGCGCTGCGGCTTCGTGCTGTTCGACACGCAGTTCGTGACCCCGCACCTCGCCGGTCTTGGCGCCATCGAGATCGACCGCGCCGCCTATCACCTGGCGCTGAACGCTGCCCTGGCCGCGCGGGCCGATTTCGACGCATATCCCGCCCCGCCGGACGGTCAGTCGATCCTGCAGGACAGAAGCCAGACATCGTAGCGCGCGTGATCCATCGCGTTCAGCGCCGGCGACGAGGCGATCATCCAGCCCTGGAACAGCGGCTCTTCCTTGCCTTCGGGCCGGATCACGAGGAACGCATAGGCATCGCCCGAAGGGTTGCCTTCGGGATAGCGGCATTCGCCCAACGTGACCTGGATATGCCCGAAAGCCGCCGTCTGGCCGGGGGACAGGTCGAGATCGCGCACCTCGTTCGCCGCCCGGTCCAGCGCCCGGACCACGGCGCCGGCCGCGGTGACGGCGGCGATCTGCGGCTCTTCGGGGATATCCGGGTCGGGCACGAATTCGAGGTCGAGGTCGGGCTCCAGCAGGCTCTCGCCGTCCTCGCGCGGCATGGGCCGGATGATCGTGCCGTCATCCTCGGGCGGCACGATCAGGACCGAGCCGTCATCGGTCTGCGCCAGCGCCGGGCCGGCCCCCAGCGCAAGGGCCAGCAGGGCGGCGCGGATCATTGCCCGTCCTCCTCCGGCCCGCCGGCGACGAACTTGGTGAGCAGGGTGATCAGGCTGATCGCGGACTGGGTGTCGAGGATCTCGCCGCCCGGCTCGATCTCCTCCAGCATGCCGCCGGGAACCAGCTCGATGAAGGTGCCGCCCAGCAAGCCCTCGGACGCGATCACGATTGCGGTATCCTCGGGCAGGCGGATGTCCTTGTCGATCACCAGAGAGGTTTCCGCGCGGAAGGTCTGCGGGTTCAGGTCCAGCGCGGTCACCGTGCCGACCTTCACGCCCGCCATGCGCACATCCGTGCCGACCGACACCCCCTCGACCGAGCGGAACGACGCGGTATAGGGCGATCGGTCGCCCCCCGACGTGCCGCCGATCAGGCCGGATACCTGGCCGGCATAGAACAGGAACCCCGCGGCGACGGCCAGAACGACCCCGCCGACAAGCACTTCGGATACGCGTTCTGCCATCGGTTACTCCGGCTGCCAGGCCTCGTAGTCGCGCCGCTCCACAGGGTCGGGGCGCCGGATCGAGCCGGGCGGCGCATAGGCCAGCATCGTGCCGGTCAGGTTCTCCTGGTGCGGAATTTCCCAGGATTTGCGCGGCAGCGTCTTGGCCGAGGGCGGATCGGCGAAGGTGTGGTGCAGCCAGCCATGCCACTCGGCATTGACGCGGCTCGCCTCGGCCTCGCCGTTGAAGATCACCCAACGGCGCTTGCCGCCGGCGGTCTGGTAATACTTGTTGCCCTCGTCATCCTCGCCGACCAGCGTGCCCTTGCGCCAGGTCCACAGCTGGGTGTTCAGCGTCTGGCCATTCCACCATGTGACGGCGCGCAGCAGCGTGTTCAGAATGCCCATCGGCACCTCCGCAATTTCCCGCGTCAGGTATGGCCCAACCGCGCACCGAGGTCCAGTGCTTCCCCGCCGCACCCGCGCCGCCCGGCCCGGCTTCTTCGGTTCGCAAATATCCCGGGGGAGTCCCGGCCCGCGGCCGGGACGGGGGCAGCGCCCCCTTACCCTGCGCTCGCCTCTTCCTTGTTCTCGGAATAGATCATCAGCGGCTTGGAGGGCGACGTCACCGCCTCTTCGTTGACCACGACTTCCTCGACCGACTCCATGCCGGGCAGGTCGAACATCGTGTCCAGCAGGATATCCTCGAGGATCGACCGCAGCCCCCGCGCGCCCGTCTTGCGCGCGATCGCGCGCTTGGCGATGGCGGACAGCGCATCCTCGGTGAAGCTCAGTTCGACATCCTCCAGCTCGAACAGGCGCTGGTACTGCTTGATCAACGCGTTCTTCGGCTGGGTCAGAATGGTGATCAGCGCCGATTCGTCCAGATCCTCCAGCGTGGCGATCACCGGCAGACGGCCGACGAATTCGGGGATCAGGCCGAATTTCAGCAGATCCTCCGGCTCCAGTTCCGAGAACATCTCGCCGATGGCGCGGCTTTCCTCGTCCTTCACATCGGCGCCGAAGCCCATGGCCGAGCCGCGTCCGCGCTGCGAGATGATCTTTTCCAGACCCGCGAAGGCACCGCCGCAGACGAACAGGATATTGGTCGTGTCGACCTGCAGGAATTCCTGCTGCGGATGCTTGCGCCCGCCCTGCGGCGGCACGGAGGCAACGGTGCCCTCCATGATCTTCAGCAGGGCCTGCTGCACCCCCTCGCCCGACACGTCGCGGGTGATCGAGGGGTTGTCGGACTTGCGGGTGATCTTGTCGACCTCGTCGATATAGACGATGCCGCGCTGCGCCCGTTCGACGTTGTATTCCGACGCCTGAAGAAGTTTCAGGATGATGTTCTCGACATCCTCGCCGACATAGCCGGCCTCGGTCAGCGTGGTCGCATCGGCCATGGTGAACGGCACGTCGAGAATGCGCGCCAGCGTCTGCGCCAGCAGCGTCTTGCCGCAGCCGGTGGGGCCGATCAGCAGGATGTTCGATTTCGCCAGTTCGATGTCGCCGGTCTTGCCGGCATGGTTCAGCCGCTTGTAGTGGTTGTGCACCGCCACCGACAGCACCCGCTTGGCATGCATCTGGCCGATCACGTAATCGTCCAGCACCTCGCAGATTTCCTTCGGCGTCGGCACGCCGTCAGAGGATTTCAGCCCCGACGATTTCGTTTCCTCGCGGATGATATCCATGCAAAGCTCGACGCACTCGTCGCAGATGAACACGGTGGGCCCTGCAATCAGCTTGCGAACCTCGTGCTGGCTCTTCCCGCAGAAAGAGCAGTAGAGCGTGTTCTTGCTGTCGCCGCCTGAATTGGTCGCCATGTCTAAACCTCTGAGTCGGTTGACTCTGCGGCGCGGTTCGCCGCACTCGATCCGAATATTCCCGCCATCGGCGCAAGCCTAGGGCACGCACCATTCGGGTACAACGCCAAAATGCCGCGCGCCCGGGACCGCGGGCGGGAAGATGCCCCTGCCGGCCGCCCCGCGATCAGCTGTCTCCTTCGGGCACGGCGCGGCTTTCCACGATCTCGTCGAGATGGCCCCATTCCAGCGCCTCCTGCGGCGACATGAAATTGTCGCGCTCGAGCGCGGCTTCCACCGCCTCCACCGGCTGGCCGGAATGTTTCGAGTAGATCTCGTTCAGCCGCTTCTTCAGCTTCTGCGTCTCCTCGGCATGGATCATGATGTCGGTCGCCTGGCCCTGGTAGCCGCCCGAGGGCTGGTGCACCATGATGCGCGAATTGGGCAGGGCAAAGCGCATCTTGGGCGCGCCGGCACAGGCCAGAAGCGAGCCCATCGACGCCGCCTGCCCGACGATCAGCGTGCTGACCGGCGGGCGCACGTATTGCATCGTGTCGTAGATCGACAGCCCCGATGTCACCACGCCGCCGGGGCTGTTGATGTACATCGAGATTTCCTTTTTCGGGTTCTCCGATTCCAGGAACAGAAGCTGCGCGACCACCAGGGTCGACATGCCGTCATGCACCGGGCCGTTCAGGAAGATGATCCGTTCCTTCAGCAGCCGCGAGAAGATGTCGTAGGCGCGCTCGCCCCGGCTGGTCTGTTCGACCACCATGGGAACGAGGTTGTTCATGTAGTGCTTGTACTGATCGATCGGATCCATCGTGCCGCCTGCCTTTATTGTCCGCACCGGTCTACCCGGCGACTGTGAACAGAGTCTTAGTCACGCCAAAAACCGGCTGCAAGGGCATGGGGTGCGAATCGCGGCGCATGGACCCGGCCCGTGCGCCGCACGGGCGCCCGCGCGGCGGCCGGTTGCCAACACCCCGCCCCCATGCCACCTTTCGGCGGTCAGCGGGAACCACGAGGAGCCGCCATGCACGACCCTGCCCAGACCGCTTCCGACCGGGCCGCCCACGGCGCCGCCGCGCAAGGCGGCGCGCAATTGCCGCAGGTCCACGAGACCTGCAATCCCGGCATGGCGCTGGATCTCGACTGGGTGCTGTCGGCAGAGGCCAACACCTCTGCCATCGAGCGCCGCGCCGCCACCCTGCCCGGCCGCCGCAGCGTCAAGAAGGAGTGGCAGGCGGCATGGCTGTGCCGCGCGATCACGCTGATCGACCTGACGACTCTGGCCGGCGACGACACGCCCGGCCGGGTGCGCCGGCTATGCGCCAAGGCGATGGCGCCGGTGCGGCAGGACATCCTGGACGCGCTGGAAATGGGGCCGATCACCACCGGCGCGGTCTGCGTCTATCACGACATGGTGAAGACGGCGGCAGAGGCGCTGGACGGCTCGGGCGTGCCGGTCGCGGCAGTGTCCACCGGGTTTCCCGCCGGGCTGTCGCCACTGAACCTGCGCATCGCCGAGATCGGCGAGAGCGTCCGCGCCGGGGCGGACGAGATCGACATCGTGATCTCGCGCCGGCACGTCCTGACCGGCAACTGGCAGGCGCTGTACGACGAGATGCGCGCCTTCCGCGCGGCCTGCGGCGAAGCGCATGTGAAGGCGATCCTGGCGACCGGAGAGCTGGGATCCCTGCGCAACGTGGCGCGCGCCAGCCTGGTCTGCATGATGGGCGGGGCCGATTTCATCAAGACATCCACCGGCAAGGAGGCCGTCAACGCCACCCTGCCGGTCAGCCTCGTGATGATCCGCGCGCTGCGCGACTACCACGAGCGGACGGGATACCGCATCGGCTACAAGCCCGCCGGCGGGATCTCGAAGGCGAAGGACGCGCTGACCTATCTGGCGCTGATCAAGGACGAGCTGGGCGAGCGGTGGCTCAGGCCCGATCTGTTCCGCTTCGGCGCCTCGTCGCTGCTGGGCGATATCGAGCGGCAGTTGGAGCACCACGTCACGGGCCGGTATTCGGCCGGCTGGCGCCACGCGATGGGCTGAGGCCGCGCCCGGCGGACCCGCCGGGATCTTGCGTATTTGAAACGAGAAGAAGCCATGAACGTCTCCGAGATATTCGACACGATGGAATACGGCCCCGCCCCCGAAAGCGCCGCCGATGCCTGGGCCTGGCTGGTCGATGGCGGCGCGCGGTATGGCCATTTCATCGACGGGAAGATGACCGAGCCCGCGGGCGGGTTCGACTCGAAGAACCCGGCGACGGACGAGGTTCTGGCGACGATGAGCCAGGCCACCGAGGCAGACGTGGACGCCGCCGTCGCCGCCGCGCGGCGCGCGCAGCCGAAATGGGCCGGGCTGCCCGGGCACGAACGGGCGAAATACCTCTATGCGCTGGCCCGGCTGGTGCAGAAGCATGCGCGCCTGCTGGCCGTGCTGGAGACGATGGACAACGGCAAGCCGATCCGCGAGAGCCGCGATATCGACATCCCCCTGGTGGTGCGGCATTTCTACTACCATGCCGGCATGGCGCAGCTGATGGAGACCGAACTGCCGGGCCGCGAGCCGCTGGGCGTCTGCGGGCAGATCATCCCGTGGAACTTTCCGCTGCTGATGCTGTCGTGGAAGATCGCGCCGGCGATCGCGATGGGCAACACGGTGGTGCTGAAACCGGCCGAATACACCTCGCTCACCGCGCTGCTGTTCGCCGATCTGTGCCGCGAGGCCGGGCTGCCGAAGGGCGTGGTCAACATCGTCACCGGCGACGGCGCGGTGGGCGAGATGATCGTGCGCCACGAGGGCATCGACAAGATCGCCTTTACCGGGTCCACCGCCGTGGGCCGGCGGATCCGCGAGGCGACGGCGGGCACCGGCAAGGCGCTGACGCTGGAGCTGGGCGGCAAGTCGCCCTACATCGTGTTCGACGATGCCGATCTCGACAGCGCGGTCGAGGGGCTGGTGGACGCGATCTGGTTCAACGGCGGGCAGGTCTGCTGCGCCGGCTCGCGCCTGCTGGTGCAGGAGGGCGTGGCGGAGCGGTTCTATGACAAGCTGAAGCGGCGGATGGACGGGCTGCGGGTGGGCGACCCGCTGGACAAGTGCATCGACGTGGGCGCGATCGTCGATCCGGTGCAGTTGCGAGCCATCGCCGACATGCTCAAGGACGCGCCGGGCGATGTGCACCGCGCCGCCTGCGACATCCCGGAAACCGGCTGCTTTCACGCGCCGGTGCTGATCACCGGGCTGGCCCCGTCCGACCGGCTGATGCAGGAGGAGATTTTCGGCCCGGTGCTGGTCGCGTCCACCTTCCGCACCCCCGCCGAGGCGGTGGAGCTGGCGAACAACACCCGCTACGGGCTGGCCGCGACCGTCTGGAGCGAGAACGTCAACCTCGCGCTCGATGTCGCGCCGAAGCTGGCCGCGGGCGTGGTCTGGGTCAACGCCACCAACCTGTTCGACGCCGCCGCCGGGTTCGGCGGGGTCCGCGAGAGCGGGTTCGGCCGCGAGGGCGGCTGGGAAGGGCTGCTGGCCTACACGAAACCGCGCCGAAGGGCGGCCGCGCTGAAGCGGATCGAGCCGGTGCACCCCCCCGCCGAGGCCAAGGTGGACGGGCTGGACCGCACCGCCAAGCTGTATATCGGCGGCAAGCAGGCGCGGCCCGATGGCGGCTATTCCCGCGCGGTATGGTCGGGCAAGGGCGCGCTTCTGGGCCATGCGCCGGTGGCGAACCGCAAGGACGTGCGCAATGCTGTCGAGGCGGCGCAGGGCGCGGCCGGCTGGGGCCGCACGGCGGGGCATCTGCGCGCGCAGATCCTGTATTACCTGGCCGAGAACCTGTCGGCGCGGGCGGGCGAGTTCGCCGGCCGGCTGCGCGATCTGACGGGCGCCACGGCCAAGGCGGCGGAGACCGAGGTGGCGGCATCGGTGTCGCGGCTGTTCACCTGGGCTGCCTGGGCGGACAAGCATGACGGCGCGGCCAAGGGCGTGCCGCTGCGCGGCATCGCGCTGGCGATGAACGGGCCGGCGGGCATCGTCGGCGCCTTCTGCCCGGACGAGGCGCCGCTGCTGGGGCTGGTCTCGGTGCTGGGGCCGGCCCTGGCGATGGGCAACCGGCTGGTCGCGGTGGCGTCCGAGCCGTATCCGCTGGCGGCAACGGATTTCTACCAGCTGCTGGAGACGTCGGACGTGCCGGCGGGCGTGGCCAATATCCTGACCGGCCGGCACGAGGAGCTGGCGCCGCATCTCGCTGGGCATCTGGGGGTCGATGCGGTGTGGTCGTTCTCGTCCGCGGATCTGTCGGGCGTGATCGAGCGGGAAGCGGCCGGCAACCTCAAGCGCACATGGGTCAATCACGGCCGCGCACGCGACTGGTCCGGCCCCGAGGGCGAAGGGCGCGACTTCCTGGATGCCGCGACCGAAATCAGGACGATCTGGGTGCCCTACGGCGAGTGAGGCGCGCGGGGCCGGGCTGAACAAGCGAGGGGCCAGCCCCTCGCGCTCCCCGGGATATTTGAAAACCGAAGAAGCTGGAGAGTGCGGAAGGTTGCCGCGGGCATTCGAATGGTATGGCGGCGAAGCGGCGCAGCAGAAGTCACTCCACTCGGAACACCTTGTCGCGCGCGGTCTGGCCGCGGATGAGTGTCAGGCGCGACTTTGGAAGGCCGATCGCGCGGGCCAGCAGTTTCACGGCTGCCGCGTTGGCCTTGCCGTCTTCGGGAACCGCCGTGACGTAGATGCGGATGCTGCTGCCATCGGCCTTGAGCTCGTTGCGCGACGCCTTCGGGGTGACACGCACGGCGATCTCGGTGCCCGGATCGGCAAGGTGGCTCAGGTCGGTCATCGGGTTGGAACCTCCGCGCGCCGGGTCTAGGGTTTTCCGGCGAGGTTGACCAGCAGGAGGGGGCGATGCGCCGCACCGGGTTTTTCTGGGACGAAAGCTGTTTCTGGCATTCCGGCGGGAATTACGCGTTGACCTTCCCGGTGGGCGGGCTGGTGCAGCCGCTGGCGGCGGGCGGCTTGCCGGAAAGCCCCGAGACCAAGCGGCGGCTGAAGAACCTGATCGACCTGACCGGGCTGTCGGGCGAGATGGCGATGCAGGGGGCGGCGCCTGCGGGGCGCGCCGATCTGGAACGGGTGCATCCGGCCGCGTTCCTCGACCGGTTCAAGGCGCTGTCGGATGCGGGCGGCGGCGAGTTGGGGCTGCGCACCCCGTTCGGGCGCGGCGGCTACGAGATCGCGGCGCAATCGGCGGGGCTGGCGAAGGCCGCGCTGGCAGGGGTGATGCGCGGCGAACTGGAGAACGCCTATGCGCTGTCGCGCCCGCCGGGGCATCACTGCCTGCCCGACTGGCCCAACGGGTTCTGCCTGCTGGCCAATATCGCCATCGCCATCGAGGCGGCGCGCGCCGAGGGGCTGGTGCGGCGCGTCGCGGTGGTGGACTGGGACGTGCATCACGGCAACGGGACCGAGGCGATCTATATCGCCGATCCCGACGTCCTGACGATCTCGATCCACCAGGAACACAATTACCCGCTGGATACCGGCGGCATCGAGGTGACGGGGGGCGGCGCGGCGCAGGGCACCAACATGAACATCCCGCTGCCCCCCGGCGCCGGGCACCACGCCTATGTCGAGGCGATGGAGCGGCTGATCGTGCCGAAGCTGCGCGCCTTCGCGCCCGAGGTGATCGTGGTCGCCTGCGGCTTCGACGCGTCGGCGTTCGATCCGCTGTCGCGGATGATGGCCAGCGCGGACACGTTCCGCCGGATGACCCGCGCGGTGATGGAGACGGCGGACGCGCTGTGTGGCGGGCGCGTGGTGATGGTGCACGAGGGCGGCTATTCCGAGGCGCATGTGCCGTTCTGCGGCCATGCCGTGCTGGAGGAGATGTCGGGCAGCAGCGTCACCGCGCCCGATCCGCTGGCCGAAACGCTGGAGATCCGGCAGCCCAACGAACGGATGCGGGCAGTGCACTCGGTTTACTTGAGTGAATTAGTCGAGTACTTCTCGGTGTCCTGACAGAAGTTTGCGCGCCGCCAGGCAGGTCTGCGCGGCGCAGTGATGGAGGTTGCATGCCCAAGACGAACCAGCCCGCCCTCGATTTCCTGCTGACGCGCCGCTCGCGCCCGGCCAAGACACTGCGCGCTCCGGTCCCGGACCGCGACGCCCTGCGCGTGCTGCTGACGGCGGCGGCGCGCAGCCCCGATCACGGCAAGCTGGAGCCGTGGCGCTTCGTCGTGCTGGAAAAGCCGGCGCTGGCGCGGCTGGCCGACCTCGTGCCGGTTCACGGCGAACAGCTTGGCCAGCCCGAGGACAAGATCGCCAAGAGCCGCGCGCAATTCGCCGATGCCGATCTTGCGGTGGCCGTGATCTCGGCGCCCAAGGCGTCCGAGAAGATCCCGCAGATCGAACAGCTTCTGTCGGCCGGCGCGGTGTGTCTGGCGCTGCTGAACGCGGCGCTGGCCGCCGGATGGGGGGCGAACTGGCTGACCGGCTGGCCGAGCCACGACGAAGGCTTTACCGCCGAGGCGCTGGACCTGGCGCCGGGCGAGCGGGTCGCCGGGTTCATCCATATCGGCACCGAAACCGCCGCCCCGCCCGAGCGGCCGCGCCCGGACGTGGACGCGATCACCACCTGGATGTCCGCGTGATCTTTGGCGATTTCGCCCGCGCGCTTGCGCAGCTTGGCGATCCGCGGTTCCGCCGGGTGCTGTGGCTGGGCCTCGCGCTCAGCCTGGCGCTGCTGTTCGCGGTCTATGCCGTGTTCCTCGGCTTTCTGAACTGGGTGATGCCCGATACGGTGATGCTGCCGTATTTCGGCGAGATCACCTGGGTCGACGACCTGCTGTCCTTCGCGTCGGTCCTGCTGATGCTGACGCTCAGCATCTTTCTGATGATGCCGGTCGCGTCGCTGTTCACCGGGCTGTTCCTCGAAGACGTGGCGGCCGCGGTGGAGCAGCAGCATTACCCGGACCTGCCACCGGTGCCGCGCATTCCGTGGCGCGACGCGGTGTCGGACACGCTGGCCTTCTTCGGGCTGCTGGTGATCGTGAACATCGCCGCCTTCGTGCTGTCGGTGTTCTTTGCGCCCTTCGCGCCGTTCATCTTCTACGGCGCGAACGGGTTCCTGCTGGGGCGCGAATACTTCCAGATCGCGGCGATGCGGCGCCTTGGCCGGCAGGCGGCCCGTGATGCCTGGCGGGACAATGCGTGGCAGGTCACGGTGGCCGGAATGCTGATGGCGGTGCCGCTATCGGTGCCGCTGGTGAACCTGATCGTGCCGATCCTGGGCGCGGCGACCTTTACCCATATGTTCCACCGCCTGTCAGGCAATCGGTCCGGTTGAACCAGTCCAGATCGCAGATCGAGATCACGCCCGACAGGATGACCGCCACCGACGCCGCCCAGAGGACGAAGGCGACGATGCTGACGATCACCATCTTGCGCTTCATGTGGTGTTCCTCGGGCGCGCCGGACATGGTGCCGGGCACGATGCGCCCCGCCTCGCCCTGCGTCTTGAGCCGGATCGGCAAGGCGACGAACAGGGTCATGAACCAGATGATCGCGAACAGGACCAGGGCCGAGGTGATGCTCATCAGACTTGCTCCAGTTCGATCAGGGTGCCGTTGAAATCCTTGGGGTGCAGGAACAGCACGGGCTTGCGGTGCGCGCCGATCTTCGGCTCGCCGTCCCCCAGCACCCGTGCGCCCTGCGCCTGCAGCCGGTCGCGCGCGGCAAGGATGTCGTCCACCTCGTAGCAGACATGGTGGATGCCGCCCGAGGGGTTCTTGTCCAGAAAGCCGCGGATTGGCGATGCCGCGCCCAGCGGCGCCAGAAGCTCGATCCGGGTGTTGGGCAGGTCGATGAACACCACCGTGACGCCGTGATCGGGCTCGTCCTGCGCCGGACCGACATTGGCGCCCAGCATATCGCGGTACTGCGCGGCGGCGGCGTCCAGGTCGGGCACGGCGATGGCCACGTGATTGAGACGTCCGATCATCGGCGGGGCTCCTTGGGCGGGACCGTCCCCCAATGCCAAAACGCGGCGCGAATTGCCAGCGCCGCGCGGCCGGTCTCGCGGAAAAGTGCGCCATCGCGGGCGGGAGGGCGAAAAATCGGGCGATCCCCGGCAGTCTTAACCCCGGATTCACTTTCCTGCGCCTAGCTGGAGGGGCAGAGCCGAAAGGACACGCCATGCCGACCCTGATCGACCACCCGCCGCACCTGTCGCCCATCGGCCCGCCGCAGCCGCTGTCCGGGCTGACCGTCCTGGTGATCGAGGACAGCCGCTTCGCCAGCGAGGCGGTGCGCCTTCTGTGCCTGAAAAGCGGCGCACGGATCCGGCGCGCCGACAGCCTTGGCGCGGCGCATCGGCACCTTGCGGTGTATCTGCCCACGGTCGTGATCGTCGATGTCGGATTGCCGGACGGGTCGGGCATCGACCTGATCCGCACCCTTGCCCACGCGGTCCAGCGGATCCCGGTGATCCTGGCCACCTCGGGCGATGACCGCCGCTTTCCCGACGCGCTTGATGCGGGCGCCGACGGGCTGCTGGCGAAACCGATCGAAAGCCTCGGGCTGTTCCAGAAAACCGTGCGCGATCTGCTGCCGCCCGAACAGCGCCCCGGCGGGCTGCGCATCGTGCCCTCGGACGTGGTGGTCCCCGATCCGATCGCGTTCCACGACGATCTTGCGCATATCGCCGAGGTTCTGAACGGCCGCGAGGATGCCAGGACACTCGATTACGCGGCGCATTTCCTCGCCGGCGTTGCGCGCTCCGCCCATGACGGCGCGCTGGAACAGGCCGCCGAACGGCTGGCGCAGACCCGGGCGCGAGGGGGCTGTTTCGGCACCGACCTCGCCCGGCTGGCGGGGCTGTTGCAGGACCGTCTGGAAAGCCGCGCGGTGATCTGAACGTCGCGTCGTCCCACCCTTGGCGGCGGCGGACCCCGATCTAATTTGCCTTGAAAGACACGTTTCAAGGAGATTGCGGATGCCCGACATCTACACGGCGATAAAGGACGACCACGACGACCACCGCGCCCTGCTCAAGCGGATCGGCAACACCGAAGGCGACAGCAAGGACCGCCGCGACGCCTGGAGCGCCTTCTACCACGAGGTGAAATCCCACGCCGCCGCGGAGGAGGAGACGTTCTATTCCAAGCTGATCTCGAAGACCTGGGGCCAGGACGCCGCGCGCCATTCGGTGCACGAGCACCAGCAGCTCGACGACCTGATGGAAGAGCTGAACGGGATGGACATGTCCTCTTCCGGGTGGCTGCAGAAGTTCCGCACGCTCGAGCATGACTACCTGCACCATATCGAGGAAGAGGAGAATGAGGTTTTCGCCCGCGCCCGCGAAGAGATCGACGAGAGCGAGATCGACGGTTACGGCGCGCGGTTCCTCGACCGCAAGAAGGAAGAACGCGCGCTGATCGACGAAAAGCGCGCCGACAGCCTGGAAGACTGACCGCCCGCCCCGACGGCGCCTGGTTCAGCGGCCGGGCGCCCCGCCGCCGGCCAGCGCGGGATCGACAGCGGCGAGGCACGGCGCGGTCAGCGCCGACAGGCTTTGCCGTTGCCGCCCGTCCGCGCCGAAATTGCCCGGCGCCAGCCAGGTGCGGAAGGCCGCGTCCAGCGCCGGCCATTCCTTGTCGATCGCCGCGAACCAGGCGGTGTCGCGGTTGCGCCCCTTGACCACGGCCGCCTGCCGGAACACCCCCTCATAGCTGAACCCCAGACGCTGCGCCGCGCGCCGCGACGCCATGTTGCGCGCGTCGCACTTCCATTCATAGCGCCGATACCCGGCCTCGAACGCCCAGCGCATCATCAGATGCATCGCCTCTGTCGCCGCGCGGGTCCGTTGCAGGCGGGGCGCGAAGGTGATGCTGCCCACCTCGATGCTGCCGGCCGGGGGCGCGATTCGCATGTAGCTGGCAACGCCGCCCCAGGCGCCGCTGTCCCGGTCGAGGATCGCGTAGAAGACCGGATCGTCCTTGCCGCAGACGCTGTCGACCCAGGCGCGATAGGCCGCGGCATCGGCAAAGGGACCGATGCCCATATAGGTCCAGATCGCCGGATCGGCGGCATTCGCGGCGTGCAGGGCATCGGCATGGCGCGGCGCCAGCCGTTCCAGCCGGGCATGATCGCCTTCGAACACCGCCTTGTCCGGGCGTTTCGGGGGCGTCCAGTTTACCAGGTCTTCATCGGTCTGTGCTGAATATTGCACGAGTTTCACCCAAATCGCGCCGCAAAGCCCGGCCATTGTGACGCGAAAGGCTGCCGGGGCAAAGCCGGAAAGCGGCGGCACCGGGCGACAAGGAAAGAGGATCAGATGCAGACACCCGACGACAGGACCGGCACGGCAGAGCGGCTTCTTGACTGGGCGGTGTTCGGCACCGGCGCCTTCGCGCTGTCCACGGCGATCCTTGCGACGGCGTTCCTGCACCTGACCGACGGAATGGGCCGCGCCGCCCCGGTCGAACTCGCGCAAATGCAGCTCGACCCGAACGGTTAGACAGCGCCGATCACTCCTCGCGCGGCAGGACGCGCAGGCCAAGCTCCATGAGCTGCTCGGCGCTGGCTTCGGCCGGGGCCTCCATCATCAGGTCTTCGGCGCGCTGGTTCATCGGGAACAGCATGACCTCGCGGATGTTCTCCTCGTCGGCCAGCAGCATCACGATCCGGTCGATCCCGGCGGCGCAGCCGCCGTGCGGCGGCGCGCCGTATTTGAAGGCACCCACCATGCCGCCGAAGCGTTTCGTGACCTCTTCGCGCGGATAGCCGGCGATCTCGAAGGCCTTGAACATGATTTCGGGCTTGTGGTTGCGGATCGCGCCCGACAGGATTTCATAGCCGTTGCACGACAGGTCATACTGATAGCCGACCACGTCCAGCGGGTCGCCATTCAGCGCCTCCATCCCGCCCTGCGGCATCGAGAACGGGTTGTGCTCGAAGTCGATGCGCCCGGTTTCCTCGTCGCGCTCGTAAAGCGGAAAATCGACGATCCAGGCAAAGGCGAACCGGTCCTGCTCGGTCAGGCCCAGTTCCTCGCCGATCACGTCGCGCGCCTTGCCAGCGACCCGTTCGAAGGTGGCGGGCTTGCCGCCCAGGAAGAACGCCGCATCGCCGACACCAAGGCCAAGCTGCCGGCGGATCGCCTCGGTCCGCTCGGGGCCGATATTCTTGGCCAGCGGGCCGGCGGCCTCGGTCTCGCCGTCCTTGTCGCGCCAGAAGATATAGCCCATCCCCGGCAGCCCTTCCTTCTGGGCAAAGGCGTTCATCCGGTCGCAGAACTTGCGGCTGCCGCCCGTGGGCGCGGGAATCGCGCGGATCTGGGTTCCGTCCTGCTCCAGCAGCTTGGCAAAGATCGCAAAGCCAGACCCGCGGAAATGCTCGGACACGTCCTGCATCTCGATCGGGTTGCGCAGGTCGGGCTTGTCGGTGCCGTATTTCAGCGCCGCCTCGGCATAGGTGATCTGCGGCCAGACCTCGTCGACCGTGCGGCCGCCGCCGAATTCCTCGAACACGCCGCGGATCACCGGGGTCACGGTGTCGAACACGTCCTGCTGGGTGACGAAGGACATCTCGACATCGAGCTGGTAGAAATCGGTGGGCGAGCGGTCGGCGCGCGGATCCTCGTCGCGAAAACACGGCGCGATCTGGAAATACTTGTCGAAGCCCGACACCATCAGCAGCTGCTTGAACTGCTGCGGCGCCTGCGGCAGCGCGTAGAAGCGGCCCGGATGCAGCCGGCTGGGCACCAGGAAATCGCGCGCGCCCTCGGGGCTGGAGGCGGTGATGATCGGCGTCTGGAATTCACGAAATCCGATGTCCCACATCCGCTTGCGGAACGAGGCGACGACGTCCGAGCGCAGCGTCATGTTGCGCTGCATCACCTCGCGGCGCAGGTCGAGATAGCGGTAGCGCAGGCGCGTTTCCTCGGGGTATTCCTGATCGCCGAACACCTGAAGCGGCAATTCCTCGGCCGCGCTCAGAACCTCCATGTCGCGGATGAACACCTCGATCTCGCCGGTCGGGATCCGCGGGTTCACCAGGCTTTCGTCGCGCGCCTTGACCGTGCCGTCGATGCGGATGCACCATTCGGCGCGGACCTTTTCGACCTCGGCAAAGACCGGGCTGTCGGGATCGCACAGCACCTGGGTGACGCCGTAATGGTCGCGCAGGTCGATGAACAGCACCCCGCCATGGTCGCGCACCCGGTGCACCCAGCCGGCAAGGCGCACGGTGTCGCCCACATTGTCGCGTGTCAGGTCGGCGCAGGTATGGCTGCGAAAGGCGTGCATGGAAAAACCCCTGGATGCGTCTGGCGGACTGCGCGCGATACACCGCGTGGGGCCGGGGAAGTCAAGGGAGCGAAAAATACCCGCTGCCGGGAACCGTCATCGGCGGGAAGGCGTTCGTATTCGACAGGACTGTGTACCGTCGTGGACAAGCGGCAGGTTTTTTTGCAGTCTTGAGGCGATCTTTCTCATTCCAGGCGCCAAGGCGGGTCGCGGAAAGCCCTTGGCGCCAGTCGGCACGGGGCCGGCGGGACGACAAGGGGGTGAATGATGGTTGAGCGACTATTCGACAGGATGCTGCGCACCTTGATGCAGAAAAACGCGTTGCGGGTGACCTTTCCCGACGGGACGACTCGCGATTACGGGGACGGCACGCCCGACCCGGTGCATGTGACCATTCATGACCGCAAGACGCTGCGGCGGCTCGGGGTCAATCCCGAACTGGGGCTGGGCGAGTCCTACATGAACGGCGCGCTGACCATCGAGAACGACGACCTGCACGGCCTGTTCTCGGCGGTTCTGGTGAACATGGCCGAGGGGCACCGCACCGCCCTGCAGGAGGCGCATGGCGCGCTGCGTTCGGCCGGGCGCTGGATCGCGCATTATAACCCGGCGCGGCGGTCGCGGCGCAACGTGGCGCATCACTACGACCTGTCGGGGCAGCTTTACGATCTGTTCCTCGATTGCGACAAGCAGTATTCCTGCGCCTATTTCCGGTCGCCGGACGACACGCTGGACCAGGCGCAGGCGCAGAAGAAGGCGCATATCGCCGGCAAGCTGCTGATCGAGCCAGGGATGCGCGTGCTGGATATCGGCTGCGGCTGGGGCGGCATGGGCCTGACACTGGCGCGCGATTTCGGCGCAAGCGTCGTCGGCGTCACCCTGTCCGAGGAACAGCACAAGATCGCCCGCGCCCGTGCCCGCGCCGAGGGGCTTGAGGATCGCGTGGATTTCCGGCTGATGGATTACCGCGACGTGGACGAGACCTTCGACCGGATCGTCTCGGTCGGCATGTTCGAGCATCTCGGCAGCCGGCATTTCCGCGAGTATTTCCGCCATGTCCGCGGCAAGCTGACCGAGGACGGCGTCGCGCTGATCCACACGATCGGGCGCACCTCGCCGCCCGGCACCACCAATCCGTGGATCGCCAAGTACATCTTTCCCGGCGGCTATACCCCGTCGATGTCCGAGGTGATGAAGGCGATCGAGAAGGAGGATCTGTATCCGACCGATGTCGAGGTCTGGCGCCTGCACTACGCCGAGACGCTGCGCCACTGGTACGAGCGGTTCATGGCGAACCGCGACCGGGTGCGCGAGATCTACGACGAACGGTTCTGCCGGATGTGGAAATTCTACCTTGTCGCCTGCGAGATGACCTTCCGGCTGAACCGGCAATGCGTGTTCCAGTTCCAGCTTGCCCGCCGGCAGGAGGCCGTGCCGCTGACCCGCGACTACCTGTACCGCGAGGACGCATCGGAACCTGCGCGCGCCCCGGCGGCGTCTCATGCGGCCGAGTGACGACGCGGGCCCTGGCGGCGGCGGGGGCAATCCCCGGCGCCACTGTGCGCGATACGTCGACAATCCCGCTGTTTCCCGATTGCCACAGGGTGCGTCGAGACAATGCCGCAAATTCGCCGTATTTGATGCGTAGCCTGGGGCTACAAACAAGAAGAAAAGAACGAGTTCCGGCGTTGTGTGTGCGCCACCATTTTCCTCCCTGACTGGACGGGCCGCCTTGGGCGGCTCTTTTTTTCTTCCGCGCCCGGCAGGGCGTCGGCGTCACTCCGCGCCATCCTCCAGCGGCGCGATCAGGTCCGCCCCCTGCGCCCGGTTGGAATTGACCGCCCGTCCCACCCGCCGAGCCGACACCGCCATGCCCGGCGCATCCCGCAGCAGCCGCGCCGCGCCCTTCCCCGCCTCTCCCAGCCAGAGCGGCCAGTCCGCCTCGGCCAGGGTTGCCGGCATCCGGTGGTGGATCCTGGTCATCGCGCCCGCCGCGGGCACCGTCACGATGGCACAGGTGGTCAGCGCATCGCCGCCGCCTTCCCAGACCTGCCAGATCCCGGCAAAGGCCAGCGGCGCGCCATCCGCGCGGGTGATGTACCAGGGCAGACGGCGCCCGTCCGCGTCCTTCGTCCACTCGTAGAACCCGCTTGCCGGGATCAGGCAGCGCCGCGCGCGGCAGGCGGCGCGAAAGGCCGGCTTCTCCGCCAGCGTCTCGGCCCGCGCATTGATCAGCAGCGGGCCGTCCGAGGGTGCCTTGTACCAATGCGGCACGAAGCCCCAGCGCATCGCCGACAGGCGCCGCGTTCCCTCGGCCGAGGTGACGGCGAACACGTCATCCGTGGGACAGACATTGTAGTTCGGCACCTGCGGCAAATCGTTCGCCGGCGCCGCCCCGAACAATTGCGCCATGGCGTCCGGCGGCAATGTGATCGCAAATCGTCCGCACATATCCCCATCCGCGCCAAAGCGCCGCGCTGTTCCTCATCTTGCCCCAAATACCTCGGGGAGGTCCGGAGGGGCAGAGCCCCTCCGGCGATCTATTGCAACACGTCGCCACGGTCGTATTCCGCCCATTCCGAGCTGCCGTCGTCATAGGTCAGCTCGACCCGCAGCGATTTCACCGACCCAAGCGGAAAGCCGGTATAGGGCACGATCTCCGCCCCGATCTCGGAAAATGTCCCGTCGCCGTCGCAGGGCGCGGTCTGCCAGACCTTCGGCTTGCCGTCATTGACCCGGTAGCGGATCTGCTCGATCCCGCACCGATAGACCTCGAGCAGGGTGAAATACAGCAGATCCTGCCCGTCATATTCGCGCAGCGACACCCATTGCGGCTTGATCATCTTCAGGATCGGCTTCACCTGCTCGGACGTGTCGAACTGCGCCGCGCCGGGCCCGGCGGCAAGCGCCGCGGCGAGCGTCAGCATCCCCAAAAGCCGCATCGCAAAATCCTTTCATCAATCCAGTCTTTTGGGCGGGACCGATCCCGCCTATAGTCCGGCCGGAACCGCACGGGCAGCAGCATGGCGAAAAAACGCGGCAAAGGCCAACCTTTCAACGTGATGATCGTCGGGCAATCCGGGCGGCTGGCCTATGAGGCGGCGCTGTTCGCCGCCAGCCTGCGCCATTCGGACCCGGATTTCGCGGGCCGGCTGATCGTGGCCGAACCGCAGCCCGGCCCGCTCTGGCCCAACGATCCGCGCATCCCCGAGGGCGAGCTGCGCGCGCTGCTGGCCGAGCTGGGGGCAGAGATCGTGCCGTTCGAATCGCGCCATTTCGGGCGGAAATACCCCTATGGCAACAAGATCGAGGGGCTGTTCGCCCTGCCCGCAGGCGAGCCGTTCGTGTTCTTCGACACCGACACGCTGATCACCGGCAAGCTGTCGGCGGTGCCGTTCGATTTCGACCGGCCCTGCGCCTCGCTCCGGGTCGAGGGGACATGGCCCCAGCCAGAGCTTTACGGGCCGGGCTATGCCGGGATCTGGGGCGCGCTCTACGACCGGTTCGGGCTGGACATCGGCCCCACGATCGACACGGCCCAGCCCGAGGAATACTGGCGGCGGTTCATGTATTTCAACGCCGGGTTCTTCTTCTTCCGCTGCCCGCACGAATTCGGGCAGCGGTTCCTCGACTATGCGCTGTCGGTGCGGGACGACCCGCCGCCCGAACTGGTGGGCCAGTCGCTCGATCCGTGGCTCGACCAGATCGTGCTGCCACTGGTCATCCATTCGCTGGGCGGCGCGCGGCAGACCCTGCCCGAGGGGCTTCTGGACGGCACGGTGAGCTGCCACTACCGGCTGTTCCCGATGCTCTATGCGCGCGAGGCCGACGCGGTCGTGGACGTGCTGGAAACCGTTGCCGCGCCGAACCGCATCAAGAAGGTGCTCAAGGGTCACGAGCCGATCAAGCGTATGGTCTTCCAGCGCAAGGGCCACAAGGTGCGCGCGCTGTTCGACCGCGATCACCTGCCGCGCCGCGAACAGGTGATCCGCAACCGGATCAAGAAGGAAAACCTCTGGATGCGGTAGTGCGCGGCCTTCCCGCACGGCGCGCCTCGACCCGCGCCAACAAAGGCGAGCCGCGCGAGCGCCTGGCCGAGGGATGGCGCTGCAACGGTCGTTCGGCTTGGTTTATCCAGGCCGCAATCGCACGACATCCGGGCATCGCGCAAACGCCGACAAAGCGCCAGCCCGCCGGACCGGGCAGGCGCTCGCGCGGCGGCCTGCGGCCTTGTCCCGCGCGCGGCGATGCGCGGCACCGCCACGCTTAGACCGGCACCGCCCCGCCGCCGGCCCGTGCCGCGCTGCGGAACCGTGCCAGCAGCGTCACCGCCGCCAGCGCCAGCCCCACGACCAGGCCCAGCCAGACCCCCATCGCCCCGAGGCCCAGCACAAAGCCCATCACATAGCTGGCCGGCATCCCGATCACCCAGTAGGAGATGCCGGCATAGATCATCGGCCATTTCGTGTCCTGCAACCCGCGCAGCAGGCCCAGCGCCACCACCTGCAACCCGTCCACCAGCTGGAACAGCGCCGCCACCATCAGCAGCGTCGTGCCGATGGCGACGATGGCCGGCCGCTCGGGATCGGACGGGTCGATGAACAGGCCGACCAGCAGTTCGGGCATGGTCAGGTACAGCGTCACCGTCACGGCAGAGAAGCAGACCGACAGCGCGATCGCCGCGCGCGCGCCCGTCAGCAGCGCCGGCCGGTCGCCGCGGCCCAGCGCCGAGCCGGCACGCACCGTCGCCGCCTGGCTCAGCCCGACATGCACCATGAAGGTGATCGCCGTCAGTTGCAGCGCCACGCCATGCGCCGCCAGCGGCTGTGCGCCCAGCCAGCCGATCATCACCGAGGCGGCCGAAAACAGCCCGCTTTCGGCCAGGTTGGTCAGCCCGATCGGCCAGCCCAGCCGCGCCACCCGCCCGAACGCTTCGCCATCGGGCCGCCACAGACGGGTGAACAGCGCGTGTTCCGGCGTCACCCGCGCGGCATAGACCGCGAACACCCCCAGCCCGACGAGGTTGGCGATGACCGAAGCGATGGCCGCACCGCGCAGGCCCAGTTCGGGAAAGCCCAGATTGCCGAAGATCAGCGCCCAGTTGACACCCACGTTCAGCACCGCGGTCGCCACTGTGATCCACAGCACCGACTGGCTGCGCTCCAGCGCGGCAAGGTAGCTTTTCAGCACCATCATCAGCAGCGCCGGGATCATCGCGAAAGCGGCGATGCGCATGTAGCGTTCGGCAAGCATGGATGTCTCGGGCGATTGCCCCAGCGCCAGGAACAGCGGCTCCGACCAGATCAGCGCCGGCATCACCGCCAGCCCGAACAGCGCCGACAGCCACATTCCCATCCGGGTGACGCGGCGCACCTGCGTGTCGTCGCCCGCGCCCAGCGCCGAGGCGACCATCGGCAGCACCGCGAACGCAAAGCCCGAGCCGACGATGAAACACAGGAACCAGACCGACTGCGCCAGCGTCATCGCGGCAAGCGCGGTGACATCGTACCAGCCCAGCATCACCGTGTCGGTGGCCACGATGGCGATCTGCGCCAGGTGGCTGCCGATCAGCGGCACACCCAGCACCAGCAGTCCGCGCAGATGCGGCCGGTATGTGGCGAAGACGGTCGTCATCACCGGCGATTACGCCAAGCCCGGCGCAGCGGCAAGACAGCGCGCTCAGCCGCCCGGCTTGACACCCACGAAATCGACCATCGCGGCCAGCCCGCTATGCCCCGCGCCGCTGTCCACATGGGCATCGTAATCAGCCATGTGCAGCGGCAGATAGCCGGGAAAGGCGGCGCGCAGCATGTCCAGCGTGTACATGTTGGCCCGCTCGGGCGGGCCGCCGGTGCCGTAATCCACCTGCCTCGGGGCGAAGCCGTGCAGCAAGAGCAGGCCGCCGGGGCGCAGCGCGGTATCGAGCCCGGCAAAGATGCGCGCGCGCATCTGCGGCGCGGCGAACTGGATGTACACGGCCAGTACGGCGTCGTAGGTGCGCGCCGACCAGTCCCAGTCCGCGATGTCGGCATGCCGGAAATCGACCCGGACACCCCTGTCCGCCGCCAGCGCGCGCGCCTTGTCCAGCCCGCGCGTCGAGGCATCCATCGCCGTCACGTCCAGCCCGCGCGCGGCGAGCCAGACAGAGTTGCGCCCTTCGCCGTCGGCGACGGCCAGCACGCGGCTGCCGGACGGCAGATCCGCCGCGTGCCGCGTCACGAAATCGGCCGGCGCGGTGCCATAGAAATAGTCGGGCCGGTCGAACCGTGCGTCCCACGCCGCCCCGGCATCGCGCGTTCCGGTCATGCCGTCACCCGCCCTCAGACGATCTCGACCAGTTCGACGTCGAAGGTCAGGTCGCGGCCCGCAAGCGGGTGGTTGGCGTCAAGCGTGATCTCGGTATCGGTCGCGCCGGTCACGACCACCGGAATCGCCTGCCCCTCGGGGGTCTGCATCTGTAGCTGGGTGCCCGGATCGGTGGGAATATCCGCGGGGATCTTGTCGCGCGGAACGGTCTGTACGCGCGACGGATCGTGGTCGCCATAGGCATGTTCCGGCGCGATCTTGACCTGCTTCTGCTCGCCCGGTTCCATGCCCGAGATCTCGCGGTCGAGTCCGGGGATGATCTGGCCCGATCCGACGGTGAATTCCAGCGGGTCACGGCCCGCCGACGAATCGAACGTCGTGCCGTCGTCGAGGGTACCGGTATAGTGGACGCGGACGGTGTCTCCGGCCTTGGCCTCTGTCATGGGGAACTCCTGATATGGGGATTGGGAATTTGCCGAGGCCGCATCCGGCGGGTTCTCGGTCGTCATGGCCCTGAAACTTGCAGCCATGTTTGCGATTGTAAACCCCGCCGGCCGGCGCGGGACGCGGGGGCACCGTCTCCTGCCGCCTTTTGCGCGGCGAGACCCCGGCGCGGCCGCCCCTGGGTGGGCGCTTGCGTGACTGGCAAGCGGCGCACTTTATCCTCGCCTTCCCGCATACCCTCGCTTCGGCGCTCATTGTCTGAACAGGCGCCCGCCCGAGGGAAGGGCGGGCGCGGCGGGGGCTGGTCGCGGTGTAATCGTCCTTAACGGAGGCTGGCGCCCCCCACCTTCACGCGCGGCGCTCAGCGCCGGCCGGTGATGGTGAATTCCCGGTCCGAATTCGGCACCGCGTTGACGGCGTAATAGCGTTCCTGCTGCCGGTAGCTTGTGAACGGGTATTTCAGGCCCGGAAACAGCGGGGTCACGTCGCGGCCGTTCCCGGCATTGACCAGGCGGCGCGGCACACCGGCGGTCCAGACAAGGCGCATCTGCACGAAGCCTTCGCGCGTCACATGGCCGCGGTTCGGGTTGAACCGCCCCTCTTCCGGGTCGAACGCGGACTTGTAGCCCGGCGGCGGCGCGATCTTCGGCGGCATCGGCACATGGATCACGCCGGATGCGTCGCCGCTGACATAGGGGCTGGCAGGCTGCGGGCCGCAGCGCACCTTGTGATTGCCGCGCGGCACATAGCGCTGGCCCAGCGGCGACAGCCCCGGACAGGCGGTGTTCACGGTTGCGGGCGGCGGCGCGACCCTGGCCGGCGGCGGCGCGGTCACCACGCGCTTGGGCGGCGGGGGCGCGACCCGCGCGGGCGGCGTCGCCTTGGGCGGCGGTGCCACGGCCACGGTGGTGCGCGGCGGCGGCGTGGCGGTGCGCGGCGGCTTGGTCGCGGCCGGCGGCGCGGCGGCAAAGGTCGGCGCGGCACCGCAGACCACCTTGCGCGCCCGGCTCATCCGCGGCACCCAGTTGACGGCCCCGCCGAACCCGGCGCGGACATAGACGCAGCCGCGACTGTCCACGTATTGCTTGCCGGTAAAGCTGGCCGGCGGAATCTCTGCCGGGGTCATCTTGGATTGTGCCGTGGCGGTCGTTGCAGCCATCGCGCCGACCGACAGCCCGAAGGCGATCGCGGCGACTTTCATCAAGTCGTTCATAATGTGCCCCCACACATTTGATTTCGACCGGAACCATGCCCGAGAACCGCCTGTGGGTAAAGAGGGCGAAAGGCGCTAATTTCGAGGGGTTACTTGGTGCCGTACATGCGGTCGCCCGCGTCGCCGAGGCCCGGCACGATATAGCCCTTTTCATTCAGGCGCTCATCCAGCGCGGCGGTGAAGATCGGCACGTCGGGATGCGCCTCCTTCATGCGGGCGACACCTTCGGGGGCGGCCAGAAGACACAGGAACCGGATGTCCTTTGCGCCCGATTTCTTCAACAATTCAATGGCAGCGGCACTACTGTTTCCGGTGGCCAGCATCGGGTCCACCGCGATCACCAGCCGCTGGTCCAGCCCGGTGGGCACCTTGTAGTAATATTGCACGGGTTGCAGCGTTTCCTCGTCTCGGTACAGCCCGACAAAGCCGACCCGCGCGGCGGGAATCAGCTCCAGCACCCCGTCCAGAAGACCGTTGCCCGCGCGCAGGATCGACACAAGCGCCAGCTTCTTGCCCTCGATCAGGGGCGCGTCCATCCCGGTCAGCGGGGTTTCGATTCGCTGCATCGACATCGGCAATTCGCGCGTGACCTCGTAGGCCAGCAGCAGGCTGATCTCGCGCAGAAGCTGCCGGAACGACGCGGTCGAGGTGTCCTTCTTGCGCATCAAGGTCAGCTTGTGCTGCACCAGCGGGTGGGTGACGATGGTCAGGTGGTCGGTCATTCGGCAGGCTCCAGCAGTTTTCGGATGCGCGCGCGCGTCGGCTCGTCGCAAAAGGCGGCGGCGGCCGCTTCCTGCGCCAATGCGCGGAAATCGTCCTCGTCCCAGCCGAAGACGCGGTTCAGCATCTGGTATTCGCTTGTCATGTCGGTGCGGAAAAACGGCGGATCGTCGGTGGACACGGTCACTGCGACGCCCGATTCGCGCAGCTTTTCGATCGGGTGATCGTGCCGGTGCTTGTAGACGCCCAGAAACACGTTCGAGCCGGGGCAGACCTCCAGCACGATGCCCTTTCGCGCGATCTCCTCGACCAGCGCGGGGTCGTGCCAGGCCTGCACCCCGTGCCCGATTCGCGCCGGGTTCAGCGCGTCGATGGCATCCTTCACGCTTTCCGGCCCGCCCCATTCGCCGGCATGGACGGTGATCCCCAGCCCCGCCTCGCGCGCGCAGTCGAAGGCCCAGGCGAAATCGGCCGGCTTGCCCTGCGCCTCGTCGCCGGCCATGCCGAACCCGGTCAGCCAGTCGCCCGCCGTCTCGGCGGCGCAGATCGCGGTCTCGCGCGCCCTTTCGGGGCCGAAATGGCGGATGCAGGTGACGATGCCGCGCATGGTGATGCCCATCTTGCGCTCTGCCTCGTCCGCCGCGTCGCGGATCGCGGCAAGATAGTCGCGCCACGCCGCCACGTCGCGCCCGCCGCAGAAATCGGGGCTGATGAAGGATTCGGTGTAGACGACGCCGTTGGCGGCGCTCTGCTCCAGCACGGCGAGGGTCAGGCGGCGGTAATCCTCGGGCGTGGTCAGGACCGAGGTCGCGGTCTCGTAAACCTCGAGAAAGTGCAGGAAATCGCGGTAGGCATAGCCGCCATCCGGGGTGAAGATGCCGGATATGTCCATGTTCTTTTCCTGCGCCAGCCCGGCGATGAAACTGGGCGGCGCGCCGCCTTCGAGATGCAGGTGCAGCTCGACCTTGGGCAGATCACGATAACTCACAGGAAACTCCTTCCCGGCCCCTCTGCCGGCACGTCCAGATGCGCCGCGACCGAGGCGCCGACATCGGCGAAACCGACCAGCCCGATCTCGCGCAGGCCCAGCCCGTGGCCGATGACCGGCACCCGTTCGCGGGTGTGATCGGTGCCGCGCCATGTCGGATCGTTGCCGTGATCGGCGGTGAAGATCGCCAGATCGCCGGGGCGCAGCAGGTCGAGGAATCGCGGCAGCGCGGCGTCGAACCATTCCAGCGCGCTTGCATATCCGGACACGTCGCGGCGGTGGCCATAGATGCTGTCGAACTCGACAAAGTTGGCAAAGGTCAAGGAACCATCCACAGCCTCGGCGGCGAAGGCGCACAGATGTTCGAATAGGTCGGAATCAGCGCCTTTGCGCACCTCGTCGATGCCGCGCATCGAAAAGATATCCCCGATCTTGCCCACAGCGTTGACGCGGCGTCCGGCGCCCTGCACCCAGTCGCACAGGGTCGGCGAAGGCGGGTCGATGGCGAAGTCGCGGCGGTTGGTGGTGCGGGTGAACCCCTCGGCCTCGGACCCGGTGAAGGGGCGCGCGATCACGCGGCCGACTTTCATTGCATGCAGGCGCGGCGCGATCGCCTCGCACAGGTCATAGAGCTTTTGCAGCCCGAAGATCGCCGGATCCTCGTGCGCGGCGATCTGGAACACGCTGTCGACCGAGGTATAGCAGATCGGCCGGCCGGTGCGCACATGCGCGCCCCCTTCCTCGTCGACGATCAGCGTGCCGGATGCGTGGCGGTTGCCGAGGATGCCGTCGGTGCCGGCAAGGCGCGCGACCTCCGCCACGAGATCGGCGTCGAAGCACGGCTCGGTCTGCGGGAAGTAATGCCAGTCCCACGGCACCGGCACACCGGCCAGTTCCCAATGGCCGGACGGTGTATCCTTGCCCTGCGACACCTCGGTCGCCGCGCCCCAAAGACCGCCGGGCGCGGCCTCCAGTCCCGGCGTCGCCGCGCCGCTGGCCAGCCGGATCGCCGCGCCAAGGCCCAGCCCGTCGAGGGTCGGCATCTTCAGCGGCCCGCTGCGCCCCTCTTCGGCGCGGCCTGCGGCGCAGGCCTGGGCGATATGGCCCAGCGTATTGGCCCCCGCATCGCCGAAATCGGCGGCATCGGGGGCACCGCCGCATCCGACGGAATCGAGGACGACGAGAAAGGCACGCGGCATCAAGGAACGCTCCGGTAGATCATCGGGGGCAGGTCGGGCACGTCATGCGCGACGGTGAAGGCGCCGGTCAGCGCCGCGACGGCCATGGCCGCGTCGGAATCCGTGGCGGCATGGACCACCGCCAGCGGCGCGCCGGCATCCACCGGATCGCCCAGCAGCGCCACGTCCGACAGGCCGACCGAATGGTCGATCTTCTCGCCCGCGCGCATCCGGCCGCCGCCAAGGCGCACCACCGCGTTGCCCAGCGCCTCGGCGTCGATTGCGGTGAGGTAGCCCGAGGCGGGCGCGGGCACCGCCTGCACCGCGGGGGCGGATGGCAGCCGGTCGCGCCAGCGGTCCACGAAATCGCCCGGCCCGCCCATGGCGCGCACCATGCGGCCGAACCGTTCGGCGGCCGCACCCGACGCGATGGCGCCCATCACCATCTCGGCGCCTTCGGGGCGGGTATCGGCCATGCCGGCAAGGCGCAGCATCTCGCCGCCCAGATCGGCGGTCAGATCGCAGATCAGGCTGCCGGCATCGCCGCCGGTCAGCGCCTCCATCACCTCCATCACCTCGAGCGCATTGCCGATGGCGGGCACGCAGGGTTGGTTCATGTCGGTGATCAGCGCGCTGGCCGGACAGCCCGCCCCGCTTGATGTTTCCACCAGCGCCTCGGCCAGCGCCAGCGCGTCCTCCATGGTCTTCATGAAGGCGCCCGAGCCGACCTTGACGTCCAGCACCAGCGCATCCAGCCCGGCGGCCAGTTTCTTGGACAGGATCGACGCGGTGATCAGGTCTATGGATTCGACGCAGGCGGTGATGTCGCGGATCGCGTAAAGCCGCCGGTCGGCCGGGGCGGTTTCGGTCGAGGCGGCGACGATGGCGCAGCCGGCATCGCGGGTGATGCGGCGGAATTCATCCTCGGGCATCTCGACGTTCAGGCCGGGGATCGATTCCAGCTTGTCGAGCGTGCCGCCGGTATGCCCCAGCCCGCGGCCCGACACCATCGGCACGAACGTGCCCAGGGCCGCCATCGCCGGGGCCAGCAGCAGCGACACGCAATCGCCCACGCCGCCGGTGGAATGCTTGTCCAGCACCGGGCCGGGCAGATCCCAGTCCAGCACCTTGCCCGAATCGCGCATCGCCAGGGTAAGGGCGACCCGCTCCTCCTCGCTGCGCGGCACAAGGCAGAGCGCCATGGCGAAGGCACCGGCCTGCGCGTCGTCCACCGCGCCGCTGGCCAGCCCCTGCGCGAACCAGGCGATCTGGTCCGCGTCCAGCGTCTCGCCCCGGCGCAGCCGGGCCAGAACCTCGCGCGCATCCATCAGCGCGGCTCCATCGCGGCGCTGGAAAATGCGCCGGGCAGCAGGTCGGCGACGGTGACGGTCGCCGTGCGGCCCGATGTGGTGGCCATGGTCACGCGCATGTCCGGCGCGGCGAATTCGGCGATCTTCTGGCGGCAGCCGCCACAGGGGGCCACCGGCTCGGGGCTGTCGGCGATCACCGCCAGTTCCTTGATGCGCGTCTCGCCCGCCGCGATCATCGCCGCGATGGCGCCGGCCTCGGCGCAGGTGCCTTCGGGATAGGCCGCATTCTCGACATTGACGCCGACATGCACCCCGCCGGCTTCGCCGCGCAGGGCCGCGCCGACCTTGAACCCCGAATAGGGGGCATAGGCGTTGATGCGCGCCCGCGCGGCATCCTCCAGAAGTGTCATCGGCAGCGGCCCCTTCGTTTCGTGCCAGCCTGCGGCGGCGCTGCCCGATGTGCAAGCCCCGAGCTTGGGGGAACGACCGCCCGGCGCCGCGCGTTTGCCTCGAAAGCCGAAGGAGACCCGCCATGACCACACCCAGACGCCCCGCCGCACCGGGGGCCGACCCCATCGCCGCCGCCCAGGGGACCATGCCCGCCGCCGATCCCGGCACGCCCGAGGATACGCCGATGACCGACCGGCAGGCGGCCGAGCTTCGGATGCTGACCGACAAGACCGGCGAAGCCTTCGACACCGCCCTGACAAAGCGGCAGGCCGCCGAGCGGATCGCCTATCTGCGCGAGAGGGCAGGCAAGTCGCAGGAGTGAATGGATGGAGCAGCGCGATCGCCGGACCGCGGGATGGCGATCCATCGTCTGTTCTGTGCACTTGATGGTAGCCAAGTCCGAAAACCCGGGGAGCGAGGCGCGCATGCCGGCCAAATCGCCAGCCCGGGGTGCGGTCTGGCGATCGCGCTGCGGCCTGCGGCCGCTGACTCGCGCGAAGTCGGTTTCAAGCGGCGCATAACGGCCGCGCATCAGCCGAAACGCGCGCACCGATCCGCCCCGAACGGCGCGCGGGTGGCGCGCGACGGCCGAAAATGCTATCCTTCCGCCCCGTACCGGAAGGACACGCGATGATCCGTCAGGCGGACCAGACCCCGCCTTCCAAGGCGCGTGAAGACACGCCGATGACCGCGCTGCAGATCGCCGAGCTGCGCGGCCTTGCCGACCGCGCCGGAGAGCCGTTCGCCCCCACCCTGACCCGCCGAGAGGCGCGCGAGCGCATCCTCGCCCTTCGCTCCCGCTTGCAGGTCTGTTTGGATTTTCCGTAGTTTCCGATCCCGGCGAAACTGGCTAAGCATCCAGATGAAGCCCCCGGGAGGAAACCGATGTCCGATCAGCAAAACGACGTGTTCCGCCAGACCGCACTGGCCTATCACGAGCATCCCAAGCCCGGAAAGCTGGAGATCCGCGCGACCAAGCCGCTGGCCAATGGCCGCGACCTGAGCCTGGCCTATTCGCCCGGCGTTGCCGAGGCCTGCCTTGAAATCAAGGCCGACCCGCAGGCTGCCAGCCGCTACACCGCCAAGGCCAATCTGGTGGCCGTGGTGTCGAACGGAACGGCGGTGCTGGGCCTGGGCAATATCGGCGGGCTGGCCTCCAAGCCGGTGATGGAGGGCAAGGCCGTCCTGTTCAAGAAATTCGCCAATATCGACTGTTTCGATATCGAGTTGAACGAGAACGACCCCGAAAAGCTGGCCGAGATCGTCTGCGCGATGGAGCCGACCTTCGGCGCCGTCAACCTCGAGGATATCAAGGCGCCCGATTGCTTCATCGTCGAAAAGCTGTGCCGCGAGCGGATGAACATCCCCGTCTTTCACGACGACCAGCACGGCACCGCCATCGTGGTCGGCGCGGCGGCGACCAATGCGCTGCGCGTCGCCGGCAAGCGGTTCGAGGAGATCAAGCTGGTCTCGACGGGCGGCGGGGCGGCCGGCATCGCCTGCCTGAACATGCTGCTGAAACTCGGCGTGAAGCGCGAGAACATCTGGCTGTGCGACATTCACGGGCTGGTCCATGAGGGGCGCGAGGTGGACATGAACCCGCAAAAGGCCGCCTTCGCGCAGCCCGGCGGGCCGCGCGATCTGGACGCGGTGATCGACGGGGCGGACCTGTTCCTTGGCCTGTCGGGGCCGAACGTGCTCAAGCCCGAGATGGTGGCGCGGATGACGCGGCAGCCGATCATCTTCGCGCTGGCCAACCCGAACCCGGAAATCGCGCCGGACCTCGCGCGGGAAACGGCGCCCGATGCGATCATCGCCACCGGGCGGTCGGATTTTCCCAACCAGGTCAACAATGTCCTGTGCTTTCCGTTCATCTTCCGCGGCGCGCTGGATGTCGGCGCGACAGAGATCAACGACGCGATGCAGATCGCCTGTATCGAGGGCATCGCCGCTTTGGCCCGCGCCACCACCTCGGCCGAGGCGGCGGCGGCCTACCAGGGCGAACAGCTGACCTTCGGGGCCGATTACCTGATCCCCAAACCCTTCGATCCGCGGCTGATCGGGGTCGTGGCCTCGGCCGTGGCGCACGCGGCGATGGAGTCGGGCGTCGCCACCCGCCCCGTTGCCGATATCGACGCCTACAAGCGGCGGCTCGACGGATCGGTATTCCGCTCGGCGCTGATCATGCGGCCGGTGTTCCAGGCCGCCGCGACCGCCAAGCGCGCCATCGTCTTTGCCGAGGGCGAGGACGAGCGCGTGCTGCGCGCCGCCAACGCGATGATCGAGGAAACCACCGACACCCCGATCCTGATCGGCCGGCCCGACGTGGTCGGGATGCGTTGCGAACGGTCCGGGCTGGCGATCCGGCCGGGCAAGGATTTCGACCTGGTGAACCCGGAAAACGACCCGCGCTACCGCGAATACTGGGAAACCTATCACCAGATCATGGCGCGGCGCGGCGTCACCCCCGACATCGCGCGCGCGGTCATGCGCACCAACACCACCGCCATCGGCGCCGTCATGGTACAGCGCGGCGAGGCCGACAGCATGATCTGCGGCACGTTGGGGCAGTTCGGCTGGCACCTGAAATATGTCCGGCAGGTGCTTGCGAACCGCCAGCTGCACCCGGTCGGCGCGCTCAGCCTGATGATCCTCGAGGACGGGCCGCTGTTCATCGCCGATACCCAGGTGCACCAGACCCCGTCCGCCGAGGAGATCGCGGAAACCGCCATCGGCGCCGCGCGCCATGTGCGCCGCTTCGGGATAGAGCCGCGCGTGGCGCTGTGCGCCCATTCGCAATTCGGCAATCTCGACAGCGAAAGCGGCCGCCGTATGCGGCGCGCGCTGGAGATCCTCGACGAGCGGCAGGCCGATTTCCCGTTCGACGGCGAGATGCAGGTCGATGCCGCGCTCGACAATGCGCTGCGCGACCGGCTGCTACCCGGCTCGCGGTTCGAGGGGGCGGCGAACGTACTGATCTTCGGCTCGGCCGATGCCGCCAGCGGCGCGCGCAACGTGCTCAAGATGAAGGCCGGCGGGCTGGAAGTGGGGCCGATCCTGATGGGGATGGGCAACCGCGCGCATGTCGTCACGCCGTCGATCACCGCGCGCGGCCTGCTGAACATGTCCGCCATCGCCGGCACGCCGGTCGCGCATTACAGCTAGGGCGGCAGCGGGGCTGAGGTTCTTCCGTCTGACCCGAAGCGCGGGGCCAGACCCCGGTGTGCCCGCCCCTGGGTGGGCGCTGGCGGAACCTTGGTTCAGCGCAGTTTATACCCGCCTTCCCGCAGCACATCCCTTCAGTGCGAGGCGTCACCCATGCGCCCGCCCAAAGGGAGGGGCGGACGCGGCGGGGGCTGGTCGCCCCTGCCATTGCGGCTCGCGCGTCATTATCTATCGGCCTGCAAGCGCGGGGCCAGACCCCGGCGTGCCCGCCCCTGGGTGGGCGCTGGCGGAACCTTGGTTCAGCGCAGTTTATACCCGCCTTCCCGCAGCACATCCCTCCGGCGCGAGGCGTCCACCATGCGCCCGACCACAGAAAAGGGGCGGGCGCGGCGGGGGCAGGTCGCCCCCGCAACCATCGCCCGGCCATGCGCCGCCTATAACGGCCAGAACACCAGGATCGCCGGCACCGAGACCGCGATCACGATGATCTCCAGCGGCAGGCCCATGCGCCAGTAGTCGCCGAACCTGTAGCCCCCCGGCCCCAGGATCAGCGTGTTGTTCTTGTGCCCGATCGGGGTCAGGAAAGCGCAGGACGCCGCCACCGCCACCGCCATCAGGAACGGGTCGGGATTGACGCCCAGCGTGTCCGCCATGCGAATCCCCACCGGCGCCGCGACGATCGCCGTGGCAGTGTTGTTGAGGATGTCCGACAGGCTCATCGTCACCACCATCAGCACCGTCAGGATCGCCCAGGCCGGAAGCCCCCCGGTCAGCCCGACCAGCGCGCCCGCGATCAGTTCCGTCCCGCCCGAGGTTTCCAGCGCCGCGCCCAGCGGGATCATCGAGCCCAGCAGCACCACGACGGGCCACTCGATCTGGTCGTACAGCTCGCGCAGCGGCATGATCCCGGTCAGCGCATAGCCGACCACCACGATGCCCAGCGCCACCGGCAGGTAGACCAGCCCGAAGGACGCCGCCGCGACCGCCGCGCCGAACAGGCCGATCGCCAGCCAGACCTTGCGGTTCTCGGTCACGGCCAGCCCGCGTTCGGCCAGCGGCAGGCAGCCCAGCCAGTCGGCGATCTCGGCCTCGTGGCCGCGCGGGACCAGCAGCAGCAGGATGTCGCCCGGTTTCACCACCGTGCGCCGCACCTGGCTGCGGATCGCGGCGCCCTTGCGCGAGATGCCCAGCAGAACCGCGCGCCGGCGCCAGTTCAGCCCGACCGACAGCGATGTCTTGCCCGCGATCCGCGCGCCCTCGGGAACGACGACCTCGATCTTCGACAGGCCCTCGGCCTCGGCCAGGAGGTTTTCTTCACGCGCGGATTCGGCGAAGTTCAGCTTCATCGCGGCGCGAAATTCGTCCAGCGCAGCCGGCGCGGCCTGCAGCACCAGCGCATCCTGCGGCTCGAGCATGGTGTTGCGCTGGCTGCCGTAAAGCCGCTTGCCGCCGCGCACGAGGCCAAGCACCGCGACATCGGCCTTTTCGGCATCCTCGACCAGTTGCGACAGGCGCTTGCCGATATGCTTCGACTCCTCCGGCACCGTCAGCTCGGCCATGTAGTCGGTGGTGTCGAGCGCGCCCGCCGATTTCTGCGATTCGGGCTGCGGGATCAGGCGCCAGCCGATCAGGGCGACGAACAGCAGCCCGACCGCCGCGGTGATCGCCCCGACCGGGGCGTAGTCGAACATCGCGAATGGCTCGCCCAGCGCATCGCCCCGGATAGAGGCGACGATGATGTTGGGCGGCGTGCCGATCAGCGTGACCATGCCGCCCAGGATCGTGGCGAAGGACAGCGGCATCAGCGACAGCCCCGGCTCGCGCCCCGCCTTGTGCGCGGTCTGGATGTCGACCGGCATCAGCAGCGCCAGCGCGGCGACGTTGTTCATGAAGGCCGAAAGGATACCCCCCACCCCGCCCATGATGGCGATATGCGCGCCCAGGCTGCGCGAGCTGTCCACCATGGTGCGGGTGATCAGGTAGACCGCGCCCGAGCGCACCAGCCCGCCCGAGACCACCAGCACCAGCGCCACGATCAGCGTCGCCGGGTGGCCGAAGCCGGAAAACGCGGCATCGGTCGGCACGACGCCCAGCAGGACGCCCAGCATCAGCGCCGCGAAGGCGACGATGTCATAGCGGATCCGGCCCCAGAGCAGCATGGCGAAGACGGCGGCGAACAGGGCGAACAGGATGATCTGGTCTTGTGTCATGGACGGACCCTAGTGGGGATCGGGGCGAAGCGGAATATCGCGGCGGCAGGGTTCGGCGCGAAAGATCGGGCGCGCGGTGCGGCGGCGCGGGCCGGAGCCTCCGGCGGGGATATTTGAAAACCGGAGAAGACCGGGACGGGGCGCATTCATCGGCGCGATGCAAAGAAGTCCCGGAGCAGGGTCTCTGCCTCGGTCTCGGCGATGGAATCGTGGATCTCGGGGACGTGATGCGCCTGGGGATGGGCGAAGACGCGCGCGCCATGCGCCACGCCGCCGGATTTCGGATCGGACGCGCCGTAATAGAGGCGCGCGATCCGGGCAAAGCCGATGGCGGCGGCGCACATCGCGCAAGGCTCCAGCGTGACATAGAGTGCGTGGCCCGGCAGCCGTTCGGACCCGGCGGCGGCGCAGGCGGCGCGCAGGGCCAGGATCTCGGCATGGGCGGTGGGATCGGACAGCTCGCGCGTGCGGTTGCCGGCACGCGCGACGATGCGCCCAGCCGGATCGGCGATGACTGCGCCCACCGGCACCTCGCCGCGGGCGGCGGCGGCGCGGGCCTCTGCCAGGGCGGCATCCATGTGGCTGGCGAAACGGCTCATGGCCCTACATGGACCAGCGGCGCGCCGGTTTCCAGTTTCCCCCTCGCTTTCCCCGCCGCTTTCCCCTCCGCGCGGGGCGTCTGGGCATTTGCCAGCGGGCCGCCGGGCGGCTATGGCAGGGCCATGAGCGACACTCCCCCTCCCGGCGACCGGATCGCCAAGGTTCTGGCGCGCGCCGGCGTGGCCAGCCGGCGCGAGGCCGAGCGGATGATCGAGGCCGGGCGCGTGGCGGTGAACGGCAAGCCGATCGCGTCGCCCGCGCTGAACGTGACCGGGGCCGACCAGATCGAGGTGGACGGCAAGCCGCTGGCCGCGCCCGAGCCGCCGCGCCTGTGGCTGTACCACAAGCCCGCCGGGCTGGTGACCAGCGCGCGCGACGAACAGGGCCGGCGCACCGTGTTCGATGCGCTGCCCGAAGGCATGCCGCGGGTGATGAGCGTCGGGCGGCTGGATCTCAATTCCGAGGGGCTTCTGCTGCTGACCAATGACGGGGCGATCAAGCGGCGGCTGGAACTGCCCTCGACCGGGTGGCTGCGGCGCTACCGGGTGCGGGTCAAGGGCGCGCCGGACGAGGCCATGCTGGCACCGCTGCGCCGCGGCATGGAGATCGAGGGCGACCGGTTCCAGCCGATCGAGGTGGCGCTGGACCGCCAGCAGGGCGCGAATGCCTGGCTGACGGTGGGGCTGCGCGAGGGCAAGAACCGGGAAATCCGCCGCCTGATGGAGGCCGTGGGGCTGAGCGTGAACCGGCTGATCCGCGTCAGCTATGGCCCGTTCCAGCTTGGCAAGCTGGCAGCCGGCGAGGTTGCCGAGATCAAGGGCCGGGTGCTGCGCGACCAGCTGGGCCTGGAAGAGCCCGAAACGGCAGATCCGAAGCGCGGCGGCGGGCCGAAAGGCAAGCGGCCGGGGGCGGGCACGGCTATCGGAAAGCACGCGGCCAGGGGCGGGCGCCGCCGGTAGAATTCATACCTTGGCGCCGCGCGACAACCGGTCCAGCAGCCTTTCGGCCCCGTCCAGCACCGCGCTTCGGCGATCCGCATCCATCCGGTCCCAGGTGCGGTACATGTTGGTCATGCGCCCGTTCTGCGCGAAACGCGCGCGGTGCCGGTCGAGGAAATGCCAGTAGAGCAGGTTGAACGGGCAGGCATCGGGGCCGGTCTTGGCGCGCACGCTGTAGGCGCAGGATTTGCAGTAATCGGACATCCGGTCGATATAGCTGCCCGACGAGACGTAAGGCTTCGACGCCATCAGCCCGCCATCGGCGAACTGGCTCATGCCGATGACATTCGCGGCCATCACCCAGCCATAGGCGTCGGCATAGACGGCCATGTACCACGCGTGCAGCTCGGCCGGGTTCACGCCCGCGATCAGCGCGAAATTGCCGGTGATCATCAGCCGCTGGATGTGGTGCGCATAGGCATGATCGCGGGTCTGCGCGACGGTCTGCGCGATGCAGTGCATGTCCGTGTCGCCCGTCCAGTAGAAGTCGGGCAGGCCCCGCTGGTGGTTCAGCGCGTTGCGCGACGGGTAATCGCGGCCCTGAAGGAAGTAGATGCCGCGCACGAATTCGCGCCAGCCGATCACCTGCCGGATGAAGCCCTCGGCGGCGTTGATCGGCACGTCGCCTTCGCGCCAGGCATCCTCGACCGCGCGGCAGATCTCCAGCGGCGCCAGCAGGCCGGCATTGAGATAGACCGACAGCATGGAGTGATAGAGGAACGGCTCGCCCGTCAGCATCGCATCCTGGTAGTCGCCGAAAAGCGGCAGGGCGCGGCACACGAAATGGGCCAGCGCGCGCCGCGCCTGCCCGCGTGTCGTGGCAAGGCGAAACGGGCGCAGCGTGCCGAAATTGCCGCCAAAGCGATCCTCGACCAGCGCCAGCACCTCCTTGGCCGCGTCCGTGGGGGTGAACTGCATCGGGCCGGTGAACTCGTGGTCCTTCGGGGCGGGCTTGCGGTTGTCGTGGTCGAAATTCCACTGCCCGCCCGCCGGCGCGCCGTCTTCCATCAGAAGGCCCGTCCTGCGCCGCATGTCGCGGTAGAAATATTCCATCCGCAGGGATTTGCGCCCTTCGGCCCAGCGTTCGAAATCGGCATGCGAGCACAGGAACCGGTCGTCTTCGAACATGCGGGCCGGCACCGGCAGCGCGCTTTCCAGATCCGCCAGCAGGTCGATCAGCCGCCACTCGCCCGGTTCGGTGTACCACAGCGCGCCCACGCCGGTTTCCTCCAGCCGGCGCAGGATTTCGCCGCTGATCGAGCCGCTGTTTTCCGCGTCGTCCAGCCGGGTATAGGCCACGTGCCAGCCCTGCCCGCGCAGCTCCTCGGCAAAGGCGCGCATGGCGGCGAAACAGAAGGCGATCTTCTTGGGATGGTGCGGGACGTATCGCGCTTCGTCGGCGACTTCGGCCATCATCACCGTGTCGCGCGCCTTGTCGGCGCCGGCCAGCGCGGCGATGTCGGGCGACAGCTGGTCGCCGAGCACGAGGATCAGCCGGCTCACCACGCGATCTCCCGCCCGGCATAATCGAAGAAGCCGCCGGTCTGCGCCGGCCTCAGCGCGCCGATCACGTCCAGCAGGTTGCGCGCGGCCTCGGCGGGGGGCGTCGCCTTTTCCGGGCTGACGAAATCGGCGGTAAAGGGTGTGGCGACGGTCCCCGGATGCAAAGCGGCAACGACCGCCTGCTTGTGGGTACGCGCGATCTCGATGCTGGCCGTGTGCACGATCTGGTTCACCGCCGCCTTCGACGCGCGGTAGCCGTACCAGCCCCCCAGCCCGTTATCCCCGACCGAGCCGACCCGCGCCGACAGTACCGCCAGCACCGCGCGCCGATCCCGCGGCAACAGCCGCAGCGCGTGCTTGACGATCAGCGCGGGGCCGATGGCGTTGACCGCGAACTGGTCGCGCAGCGCGCCGGCATCAAGCTGCCGCAGCGCCTTTTCCGGCCCGTTCCCGCCGATCTGCAAGGCGCCGGTGGCGACGAAAACCAGATCGAACGGCGGCTCCAGCGGCGCCATGGCGCGTTCGACGGACGCCTCGTCGGTGATGTCCAGCCCGTCCGCGCTGCGCGACAGGCCGGTGACCTGCGCGCCGCGCGCCGCAGCCTCCGCCGCCAGCGCGCGGCCGATGCCGCCCGACGATCCCACGATCAATGCCCGTTCCATTCGCGCCCCCTGTCCGGCAACCTGACGGCGCAAGCTAGCGCGGCGCGGCGGCGCGGAAATGGCAGGGCCGGTTCCGCGCGCGAAAGCGGCGAAATTTGCCCTTTTTAATCCGACGCCGCCATTGTACGCTGCGCGCCATGACGATCCTGCGGCATATCCCCATCCTGCCCGCGCGCCGCGCGGACCTGCCGCTTGCCGCTCTTCTGCTCCTTAGCCGCCTCTGAGCGTGCCGTTCCGGCGCGACCGCTCAGGGGACGACTTGCGCGCCACGCAACGCTAAGGACAACAGACTGGATTCCGACATGACCGATACCGACACCCGACGCGCCCCGACCATCGCGGGCACCGACCGTGTGCTGATCTTCGACACCACCCTGCGCGACGGCGAGCAAAGCCCCGGCGCGACCATGACCCACGAGGAAAAGCTGGAGATTGCCCAGCTGCTGGACGAGATGGGCGTGGACATCATCGAGGCGGGCTTTCCGATCGCATCCGAAGGCGATTTCAACGCCGTGTCCGAGATCGCCAAACTGGCGCGGTCCGCCACGATCTGCGGGCTGGCGCGGGCCAATCCCAAGGATATCGACCGCTGCTGGGAGGCGGTGAAGCACGCGCGCAGCCCGCGCATCCACACCTTCATCGGCACCTCGCCGCTGCACCGGGCGATCCCGAACCTGACCATGGACGAGATGGCCGACCGCATCCATGAAACCGTGACCCATGCGCGCAACCTGTGCGACAACGTGCAATGGTCGCCGATGGACGCCACGCGCACGGAATGGGATTACCTCAAGCGCACGGTCGAGATCGCGATCAAGGCCGGCGCCACCACGATCAACATCCCTGACACGGTGGGCTACACCGCCCCGGTGGAATCGGCCGACCTGATCGCCCGCCTGATCGCCGAGGTTCCCGGCGGCGACGAGGTGATCTTTGCCACCCATTGCCACAACGATCTGGGCATGGCGACGGCCAACAGCCTGGCTGCGGTGGCGGGCGGCGCGCGGCAGGTGGAATGCACGATCAACGGGCTGGGCGAGCGGGCCGGCAACACCGCGCTGGAAGAAATCGTGATGGCGCTTAAGGTGCGCCACGACATCATGCCGTGGTCGACCGGCGTCGACACCACCAAGATCATGAATATCAGCCGCCGCGTGGCCGCGGTGTCCGGCTTCTCGGTGCAGCACAACAAGGCGATCGTCGGCAAGAACGCCTTTGCCCACGAATCGGGTATCCACCAGGACGGAATGCTCAAGAACGCCGAGACGTTCGAGATCATGCGCCCCGAGGATGTCGGCCTGGCCGCGACCAACATCGTTCTGGGCAAGCATTCGGGCCGCGCCGCGCTGCGCGCCAAGCTCAAGGATCTGGGCTATGAGCTGGCCGACAACCAGCTGAACGACATGTTCGTGCGGTTCAAGGCGCTGGCCGACCGCAAGAAGGAAGTGTTCGACGACGATCTGGTGGCGCTGATGCGCGATACCACGGTCGAGACGCCGGACGACCGCATCCAGGTGAAGTTCCTGCGCGTGATCTGCGGCACCGAGGCGCCGCAATCGGCCGACCTGACCCTGACCATCGACGGGGTCGACCAGCAGGTGACGGCCACCGGCGACGGGCCGGTCGACGCGACATTTGCCGCGATCAAGCAGCTGTTCCCGCATGACGTGGACCTGCAGCTCTACCAGGTGCATGCCGTGACGGAAGGAACCGATGCGCAGGCCACCGTGTCGGTCCGGCTGGAAGAGGACGGGCGCATCGCCACCGGACAGGCGGCGGATACGGACACTGTCGTCGCCTCGTGCAAGGCCTATGTCACGGCGCTGAACCGGCTGCTGGTGCGGCGCGAACGGACGGCGCCGGACGCTGACGTCAAGGCGGTCAGCTACAAGGATGTCGGCTGAGCCCGGCATAGCCCCTACCCCCGGGCCGGCGCGATGGCGTGCCGGCCCATGGCCCGCAACATCCCCGAAACCGCGCTGAGTCGGACCGCCGGTAGCTGCGCGCATGCCTTTTGCAGACGCGGCCGAAGCGCCGATTTCGCGCTTGTGCCGCGGAATTTACAATGCTTCTCCAAAGCGGCTAAACTTTCATAGATCGAATAATTTTGGACTTCTTTTGCGATTTTGACGGCTCATAAAAACACATATCCAACCTTCTGACTCTCTCGCACAAATCGAACCATCGGCCCTTTGCGGCGCTTTTCCGCAGATGGCGGCGGCGCCCCCCCTTTCGCTTGCCCGTGCCGGTCCATATAAGTCCCGGCGGTGCGGGGCGGCCGAGTCCCGCGCCCGTGGTTGTTTGACCCTGAACGAAGGTTCACCCCGTGATGTCTTTCCTTTCCGGCCTGTTCTCTGCGGACATGGCCATCGACCTCGGAACCGCCAACACGCTGGTCTACGTCAAGGGCCGGGGCGTGATCCTGAACGAGCCCTCGGTCGTGGCCTACCACGTCAAGGAGGGCCGCAAGCAGGTGCTGGCGGTGGGCGAGGATGCCAAGATGATGCTCGGCCGGACCCCCGGCAGCATCGAGGCGATCCGCCCGATGCGCGAGGGCGTGATCGCCGATTTCGACGTGGCCGAAGAGATGATCAAGCATTTCATCCGCAAGGTTCACCGCCGCACGACCTTTTCCAAGCCCAAGATCATCGTGTGCGTGCCGCATGGCGCGACGCCGGTGGAAAAGCGGGCGATCCGCCAGTCGGTCCTGTCGGCGGGCGCGCGCCGGGCCGGGCTGATCGCCGAGCCGATCGCCGCCGCCATCGGCGCGGGGATGCCGATCACCGATCCGACCGGCTCGATGGTGGTCGATGTCGGTGGCGGCACCACAGAGGTCGCGGTGCTGTCCCTGGGCGACATCGTCTATGCGCGGTCGGTCCGGGTCGGCGGCGACCGGATGGACGAGGCGATCATCAACTATCTCCGGCGCCAGCAGAACCTGCTGATCGGCGAATCGACGGCCGAGCGGATCAAGACCTCGATCGGTACCGCCCGGATGCCCGATGACGGGCGCGGCGCGTCGATGCAGATCCGCGGGCGCGACCTGCTGAACGGCGTGCCCAAGGAGATCGAGATCAGCCAGGCCCAGGTCGCCGAGGCGCTGGCCGAACCGGTGATGACGATCTGCGAGGCGGTGATGACCGCGCTGGAGACAACGCCGCCGGATCTTGCGGCCGACATCGTGGACCGGGGCGTGATGCTGACGGGCGGCGGCGCGCTGCTGGGCGAGCTGGATCTTGCCCTGCGCGAACAGACGGGGCTGGCGATCTCGGTCGCGGACGAGTCACTCAATTGTGTGGCCCTCGGGACCGGCAAGGCGCTGGAATATGAAAAACAGCTTCGGCATGTGATAGACTACGAAAGCTGAAAGCGCGCGCCAGGGCGATCCGCCTGTCGCGGCGCGCGCCCATCGGTCTCGGGACGGAGACGGACGTGGCCAGGAACGGAAATGCCAGCGACATCTATGTCCGCCCGGTCAGGCGCATCCTGATCGGCCTGCTGGTCTTTGCATTGCTGGCCGTGTTCGTGCTGTGGCGCATCGACAGCCCGCGCGTCGAACGTGTCCGCGCGCAGATCATCGACCGAGTGGTGCCGGGGTTCGACTGGCTGCTGGTGCCGGTGACGGGCGCCGCCGGCATGATCGAGGATTTCCGGTCCTACGCGCGCATCCACGAGCAGAACCAGGAATTGCGCCGCGAATTGCAGCAGATGAAGGCGTGGAAAGAGGCCGCGCTGCAGCTGGAGCAGCAGAACGCCAAGCTGCTGGATCTGAACAACGTGCGGCTGGACCCGAAGCTGACCTATGTCACCGGCGTCGTGCTGGCCGACAGCGGCTCTCCTTTCCGGCAATCGGTGCTGCTGAACATCGGCGCGCGCGACGGGATCGTCGACGGCTGGGCGGCGACCGACGGGCTGGGTCTGGTGGGGCGGATCAGCGGCGTCGGCAAGTCGACCAGCCGGGTGATCCTGCTGACCGACAGCAACAGCCGCATTCCGGTGACGATCCAGCCCTCGGGGCAGAAGGCGCTGCTGTCGGGCGACAACTCGAACCTGCCGCCGGTCGATTTCATCGAGGCGCCCGAACAGGTGCGGCCCGGCGACCGGGTGGTCAGTTCCGGCGATGGCGGCGTGTTCCCGGCCGACATGCTTGTCGGGACGGTCGTGCAGGGCGCCGACCGGCGGCTGCGGGTAAGGCTGGCGGCCGATTACGAGCGGCTGGATTTCCTGCGGGTGCTGCGGGCGCATCCCAAGGCGCCGCTGACCGATCCGGGCCGGCTGGTGCTGCCCGGCGACGAGGCGGCCTCGATCCGGGTGGACGGGGCCGATGGTTAGGGGGGGCACGGCAGAGCGGTGGGTCTGGGGCGCGGCCTATTTTGGGCTGAGCGCGGTTCTGCTGCTGCTGCACATCCTGCCGATGGATATCGGGCCCAAGGGCTATCCGGGGCCGGATCTGCTGTTGTGCATCACTTTCGTCTGGGTGCTGCGGCGGCCGCATTACCTGCCGCCGTTGCTGATCGCCGCGGCGTTCCTGCTGACCGACATCCTGTACATGCGCCCGCCGGGGCTGTGGACCGCGCTGGTGGTCATCGCCACCGAGATGCTGCGCAGCCGCGAGGCCACCCTGCGCGAGTTGCCGATCGGCGCCGAGATGGGCACGGTCGCGGCGATCCTGGTGGCGATGCAGGCGGTCGAATGGCTGGTGCTGCTGATCTTCGGCGTGCCGCAGGCGCGGTTCGGGATGATGCTGCTGCAACTGATCGCCACGCTGCTGGCCTATCCGGTGGTGGCCGCGGTGGCGCGGGTGGTGTTCAGGGTCCACCGCCTGAATCCGGCCGAATTCGGTGCAACGAGGCGCGCGAGATGAGACGCACACCCAAGGATACCGCAGAGGGCGCGCGGATCGTCAACCGCCGGGGGCTTATCCTGGGCGGCGCGATGGCCGCGTTTTCCGGTCTGCTGATCGCGCGGATGCGATTCATGCAGGTCGAGCAGGCCGACGAGTTCCGTCTGCTGGCCGACGAGAACCGCATCAACATCCGCCTTGTGCCGCCCTCTCGGGGGCTGATCTTCGACCGGCGCGGCGTGCCGCTGGCCGAGAACGAGCAGAATTACCGCGTCGTGCTGGTCCGCGAGGATGCCGGCGATGTGGGCGAGGTGCTGGCGCGGCTGCAACGCATCATCCACCTGCCCGAAGAGGACTTGCAGAAGGTCCGCGAAGAGATCGAGCGCCGCTCGCCCTTCGTGCCGGTCACCGTGGCGGACCGGCTGAGCTGGGAGGCGTTTTCCGAGATCGCGGTGAACGCCCCTGCCCTGCCCGGCGTCGCCCCCGAGGTCGGGCAAAGCCGGATCTACCCGCTGGACCAGGATTTCGCCCATGTCGTCGGCTATGTCGGCCCGGTCAGCGATTACGACCTGACCGAGGGCTACCTGTCCGAGGATACCGACCCGCTGCTTCAGATCCCGAAATTCCAGGTCGGCAAGACCGGGGTCGAGGCGAAGATGGAGCATGATCTGCGCGGCCAGGCCGGCACCCGCCGGATCGAGGTCAACGCGCAGGGCCGCGTCATGCGCGAGCTGGGCCGGATTTCCGGTCGTGCCGGCGACAATATCCGCCTGACCGTCGACAGCGCGCTGCAGAACTATGTCCAGGTGCGGCTGGGCGAGGAAAGCGCGAGCGCGGTGGTCATGGATTGCGAAAGCGGCGATCTGCTGGCCGTCGGCTCTGCCCCGTCCTTCGATCCGAACAAGTTCGTGCGCGGCATCAGCGTGGCCGATTACCGCGCGCTGCTGGAAAACGACCACCGGCCGCTGCACAACAAGTCGGTGCAGGGCACCTATCCGCCCGGCTCAACCTTCAAGATGGTCACGGCGCTGGCGGCGCTGGAACACGGGGTGGTGGAGCCGGACGAGACGATCTTCTGCGGCGGCTACAAGGAGCTTGGCAATCGCCGGTTCCACTGCTGGCGGCGCGGCGGGCACGGGCGGCTGCCGCTGGTCAATGCGCTGGAGCAATCCTGCGACGTCTATTTCTACGAGATCGCCGAGCGGGTCGGGATCGAGAACATTTCCGCGATGGCGCGCAAGCTGGGCCTTGGCGAGCGCCACGACATCCCGATGTCGGCGGTGGCCAGCGGGCTGACCCCGACCAAGGCGTGGAAGCGCGAGAACCGCGACACCGACTGGCTGATCGGCGACACGTTCAATTCCGGGATCGGCCAGGGCTTCGTGCTGGCCTCGCCGTTGCAACTGGCGGTGATGACGGCACGGATCGCATCGGGCCGCGCGGTGGCGCCGCGGCTGGTGCGCCCGCTCGATGCCGGCGAGCCGGACCCCGAGGCGCCGCTGCTGGACATCGACCCCGCGCATCTGCGCTTCGTGCGCGAGGGCATGTATGCGGTGACCAACTCCGCCCGCGGCACGGCGCGGGCCAGCCGCGTGGTCGCCGACGGGATCCGCATGGCCGGCAAGACCGGCACCAGCCAGGTGCGCAACATCACCGCCGCCGAACGGGCGGCCGGCGTCACCCGCAACGAGGATCTGCCCTGGGACCGGCGCGACCACGCGCTGTTCGTCAGCTATGCGCCGCATGACGCGCCCAAGATCGCCTGTTCGGTCGTGGTCGAACATGGCGGCGGCGGCTCTGCCGTGGCCGCGCCGATCGCGCGGGACATCGTGTTGCAGGCGTTGTACGGCGGCACCCCGCCGCTCGATGCCTATCCGACCAGCCAGCGCGGCACGATCCGCACCCGGCAAGACGAATTGCCTTTGCGCGATCCGTCCAGTTTCAGCATCGGACGTATCCGCGCATGAGCTATCTTGAATATACCGTGCGCCGGGTGCCGACCGGTCCGGCCAAGGTGCTGTACCTGAACTGGCCGCTGCTGGTGCTGGTAGCCACCGCGGCGGCGATCGGGTTCGTCATGCTCTATTCCGTCGCGGGCGGGTCGATGTCGCCCTGGGTGGAGCCGCAGCTCAAACGCTTCGCGGTGGGCATGGTGCTGATGCTGGGCGTGGCGATGGTGCCGATCTGGTTCTGGCGCAATGTCAGCGGGCTGGCCTTCGGCGTGTCGCTGTTGCTGCTGGTCGGGGTGGAATTCTTCGGCGATGTGCGGATGGGGGCGCAGCGCTGGATCGACCTCGGCGTGATCCGCCTGCAACCGTCCGAGCTGACCAAGATCACGCTGGTGATGATGCTGGCGGCCTATTACGACTGGCTCGACATCCGCAAGGTGTCGCGCCCGCTCTGGGTGGCGATCCCGGTGCTGCTGATCCTGCTGCCGACGGCGCTGGTGCTGACGCAGCCCGACCTTGGCACCGCGATCCTGCTGGTGGCGGGGGGCGGCATCGTGATGTTCGTCGCGGGGGTCCACTGGCTATACTTCGCGTCGGTCTTCGCGGCGGCGGGGGGGCTGGTGACGACGGTGTTCTGGTCGCGCGGGACATCATGGCAATTGCTGAAGGATTACCAGTTCCGGCGCATCGACACGTTCCTGAACCCGGACATCGACCCGCTGGACGCGGGCTATCACATCACCCAGGCCAAGATCGCGCTGGGCTCGGGCGGCTGGACCGGGCGCGGTTTCATGCAGGGCACGCAGTCGCGGCTGAACTTCCTGCCCGAAAAGCACACCGATTTCATCTTCACCACCCTGGCCGAGGAGTTCGGCTTTGTCGGCGGCATGGGGCTGCTGGCGATCTACGCGCTGATCATCTTCTTCTGCATCGCGTCGGCGCTGGGCAACCAGAACCGCTATGGCGCGATCCTGACGCTGGGCATCGCGGCGGCGTTCTTTCTGTTCTTTGCGGTCAACATGTCGATGGTGATGGGGCTGGCGCCGGTCGTCGGGGTGCCGCTGCCGCTTGTAAGTTACGGCGGATCGGCCATGCTGGTGCTGATGGTCGCCTTCGGCCTTGCCCAGTCGGCCCATATCCACAGACCGAGGACCCGTGCATGAGTCTCAATATCCTGTTCGCCGGCGGCGCCCGCCGCTGGCCGGATTACCGCGCGCCGCTGGAAGCGGCGCTGAAGGCAGAGGGCATCGACGCCGATCTGGACACCGCGTTTCCGCCCGAGGCGGTCGATTACATCGTCTATGCCCCGAATGACGAGCTGACCGATTTCTCGCCCTTCGTGAATGCGAAGGCCGTGATGAACCTCTGGGCCGGGGTCGAGGACCTGGCCGGCAACCCGACGCTGACCCAGCCGCTGACGCGGATGGTCGATAGCGGCCTGCGCGAGGGGATGGTGCAATGGGTAGCGGGCCATGTGTTGCGTCATCACCTGGGACTGGACGCCGATATCGTCAATCCGGCGCATGAATGGAAGCCGCGCCTGCCGCCGCTGACACGGCAGCGGCCGGTGACGATCCTCGGTCTGGGGCAGTTGGGGGCGGCCTGCGGGCAGGCGCTGGCGGGCCTGGGCTTTCCGGTGACCGGCTGGAGCCGCAGCCGCAAGTCCCTGGACGGCATCGACTGCCTGTCGGGCGAGGACGGGCTGGCCGAGGCGCTGCACCGGGCGGAGATCGCGGTTCTGCTGCTGCCGCTGACGCCGGACACGCGCGATCTGATGGATGCCAGCCGGCTGGCCCTGCTGCCGCGCGGCGCGGTGCTGCTCAATCCGGGGCGCGGGCCGCTGATCGACGACGCGGCGCTGATCGCGGCGCTGGATGCCGGGCACCTTGCCCATGCGACGCTGGACACCTTCCGCGAAGAGCCGCTGCCAAAGGCGCATCCGTTCTGGGCGCATCCACGCGTGACGGTCACCCCCCACATCGCCAGCGACACCCGGCCGGACACCGCCAGCGAGGTGATCGCCGAGAATATCCGCCGCAGCGAGGCGGGGGAGCCGCTTCTCTATCTCGTCGACAAGACGGCGGGGTATTGAGCGCAAGAAGCCGGCCCGCCACCGCCGCACGCGGCCGGCCCCCGGCGTGCCCGCACCTGGGCGGGCGCTGGCGCGACCTTTGAGGGGCACGGTTTATCCCTGCCTTCCCGCATGACTTCGCTTCGGCGCGGGGCGGAGGCCATGCGCCCGCCGACTGGGAGGGGCGGACGCGGCGGGGGCTCGTCGCCCCCGCAAGCAACCCGACTCGCGGCCAGCCCACGGCGGGTCCGCCCCTGGGTGGGCGCTGGCACAACCTTTGAGGGGCGCGGTTTATCCCTGCCTTCCCGCATGACCTCGCTTCGGCGCGGGGCGGAGGCCATGCGCCCGCCCACCGGGAGGGGCGGGCGCGGCGGGGGCTGGTCGCCCCGCCACCATCGCTCGCGGGGCCTATTGCCTTACACGCGGCCGGCCCCGAAGTGGCCGCCCTGGGTGGACGCTGGCAAGACGGGGAAGCTAGGCGCTTTATCCCCGTCTTCCCGCATGACCGCCCTTCGGCGCGAAACGTCTGACCATGCGCTTCCTGGCGGCCTCAGCGGCGCGCGGCCTTTTCCTCGATCCCCGAGCGGCCCTCCCGGCGGTCCAGCTCGGCCAGCACATCGGCCAGGTCCACCCCGCCCGCCTCCAGCATGACCAGCAGGTGATACAGCACATCCGCTGCCTCGGTCGTCAGGCCGGCGCGGTCGCCCTGCGCGGCGGCGACGATCGCCTCCACCGCCTCTTCGCCGAACTTCTCGGCGCATTTGGCCGGGCCGCGCGCCAGCAGGCGGGCGGTCCAGGAGCTGTCCGGGTCCGCGCCCCTGCGGGCGGCGATGGTGGCGGCAAGGCGCTCGAGCACGCTCATGCCGGGCGCACCGGGATGCCGGCGGCGGCCATGTGGGCCTTGGCCTCGGCGATGGTGAATTCACCGAAATGGAAGATCGACGCGGCGAGCACCGCGCTTGCATGGCCCTCGGTCACGCCCTCGACCAGGTGATCGAGCGTGCCCACCCCGCCCGAGGCGATCACCGGCACATCCACCGCGTCGGCGACGGCGCGGGTCAGCGGCAGGTTGAAGCCCGCGCGCGTGCCGTCGCGGTCCATCGAGGTCAGCAGGATCTCGCCCGCGCCCAGCCCCGCGACCTGCCGCGCGAAATCCACCGCGTCGATCCCGGTCGCCCGGCGGCCGCCATGGGTGAAAATCTCCCAGCGGTCGGGGGCGACGGTCTTGGCGTCGATGGCGCAGACGATGCACTGGCTGCCGAACCGGTCGGCGGCGCGTCCGATCACGCCGGGATCGGCGACGGCGGCGGAATTGAAGCTGACCTTGTCGGCCCCGGCCAGCAGCAGCGCGCGCACGTCCTCGGGCGTGCGCACCCCGCCGCCGATGGTCAGCGGCACGAAACAGCGCTCGGCCGTGCGGGTGACGAGATCGTACATCGTGCCGCGGTTTTCGTGGGTGGCGTGGATGTCGAGGAAACACAACTCGTCCGCGCCGGCCGCGTCATAGGCGGCCGCCGCCTCGACCGGATCGCCGGCATCGACGAGATCGACGAAGTTCACGCCCTTGACCACGCGGCCATCGGCGACATCGAGACAGGGGATGATGCGGATCTTGAGCATGGCACCGTGGGCAATTGCGGTTTGCGCCCTAGTATTGCGGAATGACGCAAAGCGCCAGTGGGGCGCGTGGAGAAGGGGATGCAGGATGCGCGGATTGGCGACAGGACTGGTGCTTGCGGCGGCGATGGCGCTGCCGGCGCAGGCGGATGACGACATTCGCAAACGCGCGGCCGAAGGCAGCGTCGCCGAGGTGACGGGCCGGCTGGTTGCCGCGGTGGAGGGCGCGGGCGCAACGGTGTTTGCCCGTGTCGATCATGCCGGCGGCGCCCGGACGGCCGGCGCGGAGCTGCGGCCGATGGAGTTGCTCATTTTCGGCAATCCGAAGATCGGCACACCGGCCATACAGGCCGAGCCGATGGCCGGGCTGGTATTGCCGTTGCGCGTGCTGGTCTACGAGGACGAGCGCGGCAAGGTCTGGCTGGCCTGGCAGGATCCCGGCGAGATGCTGGACGAGGTCGGCGGCGACGATGACGCGGCCTATGTCGCGCCCATCGCCGGCGCGCTGGACAAGCTGACCGCGGCGGCGGCGACGGGCGGCTGACCGGCAGGTCAGGCCGCGCGCCGGGCGCGGCGGCGGTGCATCCAGTCAAGCAGGTAGGCCAGGATCGCCAGCGGCGGGCCGACCATGATGTAGGCGAAGGCGGCCATGCGGATCAGCGGCTGCGCGGCGGTGAACAGCGCATCCAGCCGCGCGCCGCCGAAACAGGCCGTGTAGGGCTGCATGATGTGCCCGTCGCACAGCAGCATCGGCACCAGCACCAGCGCCACCGCGCCGGTGAACAGGATGCCGCCCCAGAACATGATCGCGCGCGCAGCGGGCGCGGTCAGACCCCGCGCGAGGAAGATCGCGACGATGGCGGGCATTCCGAAGAAGAAGGCAAGCAGGATGTCGTTCAGCATGGGGCGGCCCCGGCCGGCGAAGTCACGGCTTCATTATGTCCAGCGCCGCGCGCAGGTCAATCGCCCCGTCATAGAGCGCCCGGCCCGATATTGCGCCGCCAAGCGGTGCGCCGCAATCCCTGAGCGCGCGCAGATCGTCCAGCGACGACACCCCGCCCGAGGCGATCACCGGGATCCGCACGGCATGCGCCAGCGCGGCCGTCGCCTCGACATTGGGGCCCTGCATCGCGCCGTCGCGGTCGATGTCGGTATAGATGATGGCGGCGACGCCGGCATCCTCGAACCGGCGGGCAAGATCGGTCGCGCCGATCTCGGTCTCTTCGGCCCAGCCGCGCGTGGCGACCCGCCCCGCGCGCGCGTCGATGCCGACCGCCACCTGGCCGGGAAAGGCCGAGGCCGCCTCGCGCACGAGGCCCGGATCGTCCACCGCCGCCGTGCCCAGGATCACCCGCGCCAGCCCGCGGTCGAGCCAGCGCTCGATGGTCGCCATGTCGCGGATGCCGCCGCCAAGCTGCGCCGGCACGTCCACCGCGGCAAGGATCGCCTCGACCGCGCCCGCATTGACGGGCGCGCCGGCGAAGGCGCCGTTCAGGTCCACGAGATGCAGCCATTCGCAGCCGGCATCCTGGAACGCGACCGCCTGCGCGGCGGGGTCGTCGTTGAACACGGTGGCGGCGTCCATCGCGCCGCGCAGCAGGCGCACGCACTGGCCGTCCTTGAGGTCGATGGCGGGATAGAGGATCATCGCGGGGCTCCTTCGGGCTTCGCGGGGCGTCTTTGACATGCCCGGCGGGGCTTGCCAAGCGGCGCGGGTCGCGCCGGAACTTTCAAGCCTCCGGCGGGGATATTTGAGAACCGAAGAAGCGGTCAGGGCGTCCAGCGCAGGAAATTGGCGATCAGGCGCAGCCCGGCGGCCTGGCTTTTTTCCGGGTGGAACTGGGTGCCGACCACGTTGCCGCGCCCGACGATGGCGGTGATGTCGCCGCCGTAGTCGCAATGGGCAAGAAGGTGCGCGGGGTCGGCGGGCAGGAACTGGTAGGAATGCACGAAATAGGCGTGATCGCCGGTGGCGAGCCCGTCCAGCACCGGGTGCGCGCGGTCGATGACCAGGTCGTTCCAGCCCATATGCGGCACCTTCAGCGCCGGATCCGCGGGCCGGATCGGCACCACGTCGCCGGGGATCCAGCCGAGGCCGGGCGTGGGGTCGTATTCGTGGCCGGTGGTGGCCAGCATCTGCATTCCGACGCAGATCCCCAGGAACGGGCGGCCGCGCTGCTGCACCGCCTCGTGCAGGGCGTCCGCAAGCCCGGCCCTGGCAAAGAGCGCGCGGCGGCAGGCCGGAAAGGCGCCGTCGCCGGGCAGCACGAGCCGGTCGGCGCGCGCCACCTCCTCGGGGTCGGCGCTGACCAGGACGGTGCCGCTGCCGGTCTCGGCGGCCATCCGCTGGAACGCCTTTTCGGCGGAATGCAGGTTGCCCGATTCGTAGTCGATCAGGACCGTGCGCATCTACAGCGCGCCCTTGGTCGACGGGATCGCATCCGCCTTGCGCGGGTCGGTCTCGACCGCTTCGCGCAGGGCGCGGGCCACCGACTTGAACGTCGCTTCGGTCATGTGGTGCGCGTTCAACCCGCGCAGCGCGTCGACATGCAGGGTGATGCCGCCATGGGTGCTGAGCGCCTGGAAGAATTCGCGCACCAGTTCGGCATCGAAACTGCCGATCTTCGCCGCCGGCAGATCGACGTTCCAGGCAAGGTACGGGCGCGCCGAAAGATCCAGCGCCGTGCGCACCAGCGCGTCGTCCATCGGCAACAGACAGGCGCCGTAGCGGCGGATGCCGGTCTTGTCGCCCAGCGCGCGGCCCAGCGCCTGGCCCAGCGCGATGCCGGTATCCTCGACCGTGTGGTGGTCGTCGATATGCAGGTCGCCCGCCGCGCGCACCGTCATGTCGATCAGCGAATGGCGGGCCAGCTGGTCGAGCATGTGGTCGAAAAAGCCGATGCCGGTCCGGTTGTCATAGGCACCGCTGCCGTCAAGGTCGATCTCGACCGTGATGTCGGTTTCGGCGGTCTTGCGGGTGATCGCGGCTGTCCGCATGGCTGTCTCCAGAGGTTTCGCGGCGGGTTATAGGCGCGGGGCGGCCCCATTCCAAGGCGCGGCGCGGCGCGGCCATTGATATTGTGCGCCGGCGCGGCCATTGTGCCGCGCGGGGGGCGATGGAGGATGCGATGACGACCTGTGTTTTCGTGCAGCTGCGGTGCCGGCCGGGCACGACCTATGACGTGGCCGAGAAGGTCGTGCTGAAGGAAATCCATTCCGAGCTGTATTCGACCAGCGGGGATTTCGACCTGCTGCTGAAGCTTTACGTTCCGGCGGGCGAGGATGTGGGCAAGTACATCAACGACGAATTGCTGGACATCGACGGGATCGAACGCTCGCTGACGACGCTGACCTTCAACGCGTTCTGACGCGGCGGCGGCCGAATCAGCCGGCGAAATCGGCGGCGAGGCGGCGGCCCGCGGCCAGGTATTCGGCCTCGATCCGGACGATCATGGCGGCGGCGGGTTCGACCGCGCGCACCGCGCCGATGCCCTGGCCTGCGCCCCAGATGTCCTTCCACACCTTGGCGCCGGCCGCGGCGGCCTTGTCGAAATCCATCGGATCGGCGGCCCTGTCCGCCAGCCTTTCGGGGTCGAGGCCCGCGCGCTCGATCGAGCCGCGCAGGTAATTGCCGGAAATCCCGGTGAACGCCGCCGAGGTGACGATGTCCTGCGCGCCGCCCTCGACGATGGCCTGCTTGTAGGCGGGGGGCGCGTTCGCCTCTATCGCGGCGATGAAGGGCGAGCCGATATAGCCGAGATCCGCATCCAGCGCGCGCGCGGCCAGCAGCGCCTCGCCGGTGGCGATGGCCCCGGCCAGCAGCAGCGGGCCGTCGAACCAGTCCCGGATCTCGCGCACCAGCGCGAAGGGCGATTGCGGCCCGGCATGGCCCCCTGCCCCGGCGGCCGCGGCGATCAGCCCGTCCGCGCCCTTGTCGATGGCCTTGTGTGCGAAGGTGTCGTTGATCACATCGTGCAGCACGATGCCGCCGCAATCATGCGCCGCGGCGTTCACCTCGGGGCGGGCACCGAGCGAGGTGATCCAGATCGGCACCTGCCAGTCATGGCAGATCTCGATATCGCGCTGAAGCCGCGAGTTCGACCGGTGCACGATCTGGTTCACGGCAAAGGGCGCGGCGGGGCGGTCCGGATTGGCCTGGTTGTGGGCGTCCAGCGCCTCTGTGATCCGCGTCAGCCAGGCCGCCAGCATCGGCGGATCGCCCGCCGCCTCGCGCGCGTTCAGCGCCGGAAAGCTGCCGACGATGCCCGCCTTGCACTGCGCGATCACCAGCTCCGGGCCGGACAGGATGAACATCGGCGCGCCGATTGCGGGGATGCGGAGGCCGCGCAGGGCGGGCGGCAGGCGGCGGGTCATGGGGCACCTTTCGGACAGGATCGTGCAGGGCGGGTCAGGATCACCCGGACCCGCGCGATTCGCCAGCCGCGACAGGCGGCGTCATGGATCGGGGCCGACGCGGACCAGCTGCTTGCCGAAATTGCCCCCCTTCAGCATCTCGAAGAATGCCTCGGGCGCGTTTTCCAGCCCCTCGGCCACGCTTTCGCGGTAATGGAAATCGCCGCTGCCGACCAGCGGGCCGACTTCTTTCAGGAACGGCTCCAGCCGGTCCGCGTGGTCGAAGATCAGGAACCCCTCGACCCGCAGACGGTGCGTCAGGATCGTGCGCCAGACCGCCGGAAGCGGCATCGCATCCTGAAGCCCGCCGGCGGAATACCACGCGACCATGCCGCAGATCGCGATGCGGCCATGTTCGTTCATGCGCGGCAGCACCGCCTCCAGCACCTTGCCGCCGACATTCTCGTAGTAGCAATCGACGCCCTGCGGGGTCACGGCGGCCAGTTCCTCGGCCATGTCCGGGCCCCGGTGGTCGATGCAGACGTCGTAGCCCAGATGCTCGACCGCGTAGGCGCATTTCTCGGCCCCGCCGGCGATGCCGATCACCCGCAGCCCGGCGCGCTGCGCCAGTTGCCCGGCGACGCCGCCGACCGCGCCGGTGGCGGCGCCGATCACGATCGTCTCGCCCTTCCGGACTCGCAGGATGTCGTTCACGCCGACCCAGGCGGTGTGTCCCGGCATCCCCAGCACGCCCAGCGCGGTCGATACCGGCGCCAGATCGGGGTCGAGCTTGCGCAGCGTCCTGGCCGTTTCGACCGCGTGGCCCGTCCAGCCGCTATTGGCCAGCACGATGTCGCCCGCATCAAAACCGGGCGCGCGCGAGTCCATCACTTCGGCCACCACCTGGCCCTCCATGACATGGCCGATCTCGACCGGCTGGGCATAGGATTTCGCGGCGCTCATCCGGCCGCGCATGTAGGGGTCGAGCGACAGCCAGATGGTGCGCAGCAGCACCTCGCCATCCGCCGGCTCCGGCAGGTCGGCCTGTTCGAGGCGAAAGTTGTCGGGGCCGGCTTCGGCCTCGGGGCGGCTGGCGAGCACGATGCGTTGGCTCTTGGTCATCGGAACCTCCGGGGGTGAAATCTGGATTGCATGGCGCAACCTAGCCGTGCCGCACCCGTTGCCAAGGCTTTACCCCGCGCGGCGATTGGCCGACAACCGGGCAGGCTTGAGGAAAGGGATGGCGATGGCGAACCCGTTATACGATGCACTGCTGGCGCCGCACGAAGGCAGCGGCCGCGTGTTCCTGCACCTGCCGGGGGGCGGCACCCTGAGCCACGCGGCGTTCGGACGCATGGCCGCGCGCTTTGCCCATGCCATCCGCGCGGCGGGGCTTGGCCCCGGCGACCGGCTGGCGGTGCAGGTGGACAAATCGCCCGAGGCGCTGGCGGTCTATGCCGCCTGCCTGCGGGCGGGGGTGGTGCTGCTGCCGCTGAACACCGGCTACACGGCGGCGGAGCTGGCGTATTTCCTGGCCGATGCAGAGCCGAAACTGGTGCTGTGCGACCCCGCGGCAGAGGCGGCACTGCGCCCGGTGGCAAGCGCGCAGGGCGCGGCGCTGATGACGCTGGACGCGGACGGGACGGGTAGCTTCGCGGATGCGGCGCAGGGCTTGCCGGAGCGGTTCGATACCGCGCCGCGAAAGGACGGCGATCTGGCCGCGCTGCTTTATACCTCGGGGACGACCGGACGCTCCAAGGGGGCGATGCTGACGCAGGCGAACCTTCTGTCGAACGCGCGGGTGCTGGTGGAGGCATGGGCCTTCACGCCGCGCGACTTGCTGCTGCATGCCTTGCCGATCTTTCACACCCACGGGCTGTTCGTGGCGTCCAACACCGCGCTTCTGGCCGGGGCCGAGATGATCTTTCTGCCCCGTTTCGACGTGGATGCGGTGGTAAAGGCCCTGCCCCGCGCGACCGCGATGATGGGGGTTCCGACCTTCTACACCCGGCTACTGGACGACGCGCGGCTGACCCCCGAACTGGCGGCGGGAATGCGGCTGTTCGTGTCCGGCTCGGCCCCGCTTCTGGCCGAGACGCACCGGAGGTTCGAGGCGCGCACCGGCCACATCATCCTCGAACGCTACGGCATGACCGAGACGAACATGAACACCTCCAACCCCTATGCGGGCGCGCGGCGGCCGGGCACGGTGGGCCTGCCGCTGCCGGGGGTGGAGCTGAAGGTGACCGATCCCGAAACCGGCGCCGAGCTGCCCCGCGGCGAGATCGGCATGATCGAGGTGCGCGGCCCCAACGTCTTTGCCGGCTACTGGCGGATGCCCGACAAGACCCGCGAGGAATTGCGCGAGGACGGGTTCTTCATCACCGGCGATCTGGGCGTGCAGGGGGCGGATGGCTATGTGCAGATCGTCGGGCGCGGCAAGGATCTGATCATCTCGGGCGGGTTCAACATCTACCCCAAGGAGGTCGAGGAGGCGCTGGATACCCTGCCCGGCATCCGCGAAAGCGCGGTGATCGGCGTGCCGCATCCCGATCTGGGCGAGGCGGCGCTGGCGGTTCTCGTGCCCGAGCCGGGGGCGGAGCCAGACCTTGCCGCCGCCGCGGGCGCGCTGGAGGACAATCTGGCGCGGTTCAAACGGCCGCGGCACTACGAAATCCTGCCGGAATTGCCGCGCAACACGATGGGCAAGGTGCAGAAAGCCGCGCTGCGCGAGCGGTTCGCCGGCACCTTCGCGGGTGACGGCGGATCCGGGGCGGCGTGAACGCGACCGGGGCGACGACCGGCCACCGGCGAGACCGCCCCTTGGCGGACGCCGGCGCGACCGGCGATCTTCGCGGTTTATCCCTGCCTTCCCGCAGAACCGCCCCCCGGCGCGGGATGGCGGGCCATGCGCCCGCCCACCCGGAGGGGCGGGCGCGGCGGGGGCTGGTCGCCCCCGCGACCGATGCTCAGCACTGATAGCCGGCCACTCGCGGCTCAGGTCCAGTGCACCTGTGCCCCGCCGGGCAGGGCGGCACGGGCGCGGCCGGGCGCGTCGTAGGGCAGGCCCCGCGCGTCGCAGAAGGCAACGATCCAGGCGTCGTCCATCAGCAGGAAATCGAGCACCGAGGCCAGGAAATCGGGATCGGCCGCCTGCGCCTGGATGTCGCCCGCCGAGGTGCCGGTGGCACCCAGGAACACGCCGATCAGGTCATCGTCCGCGGCAAGCCAGCCCAGCGCCTCTGCCGCCAGTGTTTCCGCCCGGTCTGCCTGCATGTCGATGCCTTTCTGGATGATGCAAACGCTTTCTTAACCACTCTGAAGGAAAAGATAAGGCGACAGGCACGATTTGTGACCAATTGCGAGGAAACCATGCCGGGCCGCATCCTGAACGCCGAATCCGCCGCGTCGGAGCGCATCCTGCTGAAGGCGCGGCTGGCCGGTCACGTCGGCGAGGTCGAGCAGGTGGCGAGCATGGCCGAGCTCTTGGCGCGGGCGCGCGCGCGGCGGCCCGACGTGATCTTGCTGCCGGAACGGCTGGACGGGACCGGCGGCGATGCGCTGTGCCGGGCGCTGCGGGCCGATCCGGTCTGCGCCGACCTGCCGGTCGTGCTGCGGCTGCGCCGGGGCGCGCGCGCGGCGCGGCTGCGGGCGCTGGAGGCGGGCACCGATGCGATCGCCGATACCTGCGAGACCGGGGCGATGCTGAGCGCGCGCATCCGCAACCTGATGCGGCGCGCGGCGCGCGTGGCCGAGCTTGCCGCCGCCGCAGAGGCCGCCGAGGGGCCGGGTTTCGCCGATCCCGCGACGCCGTTCGGCGCCGCCGGGCGGATCGCGCTGATCGTGCCGGATGCCCGGATTGGCGCCGACTGGAAACGGGCGCTGGGCGGGCTGATGCGCGGCCATGTCCGGGTGCTGCCGGCGAGCGGCGCGCTTGCCGCGCTGGCCGGCACCGGGGCGCGCGCCGCACCCGACGCGGTGGTGGTCGCCGAGGATCCGGCGGCGCCGGAGCAGGCGCTGCGGCTGATCGCCGATCTGCGCAGCCGCGGCCCCACGATGCGCGCCGCCCTGCTGCTTATCCAGCCCGAGCCGGCGCCGGAGCGCGCGGCGATGGCGCTCGATATCGGTATCGACGACCTGGTGGAGACGGGGTTCGACGCCCCCGAGATCGCGCTGCGCCTGCGCCGCGAACTGGTGCGCAAGGCCCGCCAGGACCGGGCGCGCGCGGCGGTACAGGACGGGCTGCGGCTGGCGGTGACCGACCCGCTGACCGGGCTGTTCAACCGCCGCTACGGGCTGTCCCGGCTGGACCGCATCGCCGCCGAGGCACAAAGCGGCGGGCCGCCCTTTGCCGTGCTGGTGCTGGATCTCGACCGGTTCAAGGCGGTCAACGACCGGTTCGGCCATGCCGCCGGCGATTGCACGCTGGCCGAGGTCGCGCGGCGCATCGACGGTTGCCTGCGCCAAGGCGATCTGCTGGCGCGGATCGGCGGCGAGGAGTTTCTGGCGGTGATCCATGGCTGCACCCCCGGCCAGGCCGCACGGGCGGCGAACCGCATCCGCCGGGCGGTCAGCGGCCATCCGATCCTGCTGGAGACCGGCGAAGAGGTGCGCGCGACGCTCAGCATCGGGCTGGCGATGGGCGAGCCGGGGCGGGCCGATCCCGCCGCGTTGATGGCACGGGCCGACCGGGCGCTCTATGCCTCCAAGGAGGCGGGGCGCGACCGGGTCACCGCCGCGGCGGCCGCCGGGCCGCACGCCGCCTGAGCGCGGGCATGTGCGAGGTCAGTCACGGCGGCGCGACGGCGCGCGCCAGCGGCGAAGACCCTTTTCCAGCTCGGCGGCATAGGCCGCGCGTTCGGCGGCGTCCATCGTCCCGATATGGTCGAGCAGCAGGGTGCGGCCCAGCGCGCGGCTTGCGGCGATCTGCGCCTCCTGCGCGGTCACGATCCGCTCGACGGCGGCATGCTCGTAAGGCTCCGCCCGCAGCGCCGCAAGCAGCGCGCCGAATTCACGGCGCAGGGCGGCACGGCGGTCGCGGAAGCTGCTTTCCCTGGCCGCCAGCGCCCGGCCCAATGCGCGGCGATCCTGCTTCGGCAGCGCCGACACGAACGGCTCGAACCCCAACGCGCTCAGGCCCGGATGGCCGCCCGGCCGGGGCGGGCCATGCAGGAACGCGCCCGCCACCAGCCCCGCCACGACCAGGTTCAGCGCCAGCGACACCACCAGGGCGATGCGGGTCCAGCGCCGGGTTTTCACCGAATCGCGCGCCATGTCAGCCATCCTCCAGCAGGTCGGCATAGGACACGACGAGGTTCTCGAGCTGATAGCCGGACGCGGCCAGATACCCGCCCGACAGCGTTTCAAGCGTGCTCGGGGCGAGGATGCCGATCGTCAGCCCGGTGACCCCGGCCGCCGCAAGCCCCGCCGCCGCCGGCCAGCCGCCGATGGCGGAAAGAAGGCGGCCGATCCAGCCGGGGGCCGGATCCGGTATGGCGGCGCCCGCTTGCGCCGAGGCGCGATCCTCGGCATCGGCCACGATCCGCGCCAGCAGATCGGCCGAGGGGTCGGCCCCCTGCCGCCGTGCGGCGCCGAACAGGGCGTCCAGTTCCAGGTCGGTCAGCGGCGTGTTCACAGGTCGGTCAGTCATCTTCATACCCCAGTTCCGCGCGCCGGTGCGCAAGGCTTGCCGCCAGCGCCCGCTTGCCCCGGGCGGTCAGACTTTCGACCGCCTCGATGCCGATGTCCATGACTTCGGCGATCTCGGGATTGGCGAGCCCCTCTATATGACGCAGGATCACCGCTTGCCGCTGCCGGTCCGGCAGCGCGGCAAGCGCCCGGTCCAGCGCCTGCACCCGCGCCGCGTCCTGCAGGCGCGTATCGGCGCCGGGCGCGGCATCCTCGGGCTCGGGCACGCTGTCCAGCGGCTGGCCGCGCGCCTTGCGCAGCCGGTCGGTGCACAGGTTGCCGGCGACGCGAAACAGCCAGGTCGTCACCTTTGCCTCGCCCTGCCGCCAGTGCGGCGCCTGCCGCCAGAGCCGCAGCATCGCCTCCTGGGCCACATCCTCGGCCTCGGCGCGGTCGCCGCCCAGAAGCCGTGTGGCATAGCCCAGCACCCGCGGGGTCAACCGCAGCGTCAAGGCCCGGGCGGCGTCGCGGTCGCCGTTGCCATAGGCGATCAGCAGGGCGTCGTCCGGAATGTCCGATAGCGCGTCGAGGGCCATTCTCATTGTCCGGCAGGCGTATCCTGATTGTCATCTTGCGGCAATCGGCGGCGCGGATACCCGCGCCGCCATGTCCCTTGCGGGCGCGTCAGTCGTTCCAGTTCATCCAGCGGCGCGGGCCCTGCATGCCGTGATGATTGCCGCCGCCATGGCCGCGCTTCATCCCGCGCCGGTCGCCGCCGCCGCGGCGCATGTCCTGCGCGGCCTCGATCTCGGCGGCGGTCAGGCTGCCGTCATCGTCGGCGTCGAGCCGGTCGAACATCGCCATCGGCGGGCCGGCGGCGGCCAGTTCCTCGGCGCTGATCATGCCGTCGCCATCGCTGTCGAGCCGCGCAAGCCGGGCCGCGGCACGCGCCGCCTGCCGCTCGTCGCGGCGCGCCTCCTGCCAGGCCGCCAGTTCCTCGGCGTTCAGAAGGCCGTCGCCATCGCTGTCGGCCGCTTCGAAGCCGGCGGCGCGAACGGCGTCGATCTCGGCACGGGTCACGCTGCCGTCGCCGTCGGTGTCGAACCGCTCGAGCATCATCGTGGCCATCGCGCCGGATTTCCCGGCATTGCCCGGATTGCTCTGCGCGGTGGCGATCAGGCTGGTCGACGCCACGGCGATCAGCGCGGTCGCGGCAAGAAGGGTCGTGCGTTTCATAGTTTGGTCCTTTTTTCGTTTTCCGGTGGTGACGCGGCAGAGTGTTTTCAGCGCGTTCTGTCCCTTGAACGGACCGCGGCGGGGTTTCCGTCGCTCATCGCAAAGATTATTTTCAGACGGCGGTTTGCGACAGACCGACGCAAGGACGATCCGCGCGGTTTCGCTGGCGCGCCAATTGCCTATCTTGGGCACATTCCATCGCATTTCAGGACGAGCATGAAAGACACGAGCATTTCCCCCGCCGCCCGGCCCGATACGGGCCTGCACGCTGGCGCGGATACCGGGCCGGATAGCGGCACCGAAATCGACACCGGCCTTGGCGCCGAGCGCCCGATGAAGCCCGCGATGTGGCGCGGCTGGCGGCGGCGCTGTCCAAGCTGCGGCTCGGGGCCGATGCTGCGCGGCTATCTGAAGGTGCGCGACGAATGCCCGGTCTGCAACGAGGCGCTGCACCATCACCGGGCCGATGACGGGCCGGCCTACCTGACGATCCTGATCGTCGGCCACCTGATGGCCCCGATGATCCTGATCGCCTATACCACCTGGCGGCCGGAGCCGATGGTGCTGGCCTCGGTGTTCTCGGTTGGCTGCGTGGCGCTGTCGCTGTACCTTCTGCCCAGGTTGAAAGGGCTGATCGTGGCGATCCAGTGGTCCCGGCGGATGCACGGATTCGGGAACGCCTGATCGCTCCTGCGCAAGGGGGCCAAGCATGGACAAGACCGCGATCCGCGATGCGGCGACACTGATCCTGGTGCGCGATCCGCACAGGACGCCGCGCGTGCTGATGGGGCGGCGCGGGGCGCAGGCGGCGTTCATGCCGAACCGGTTCGTGTTTCCCGGCGGGGCGCTGGACGCGGGCGATTGCGCGGTTCCGCTGGCCGCGCCCCTGCCCGCCGCCTGCGCCGCCCGCCTGGAAGCATCGGCCGCGCCCGGACTGGCAACCGGGCTGGCGGCCACCGCGATCCGCGAGCTTTGGGAGGAAACCGGGCTGATCCTGGGCGCGCCGGGCACATGGCCGGACACACCGCCGGCCGACTGGCAGGCTTTTGCGGCGCGCGGAATGGTCCCGGCGGCCAGCGGGCTTGCATTCGTGTTCCGCGCGATCACCCCGCCGGGGCGGCCGCGCCGGTTCGATGCGCGGTTCTTCGTGGCCGATGCCGGCGAGATCGCCGGCGATCCCGACGATTTCACCGCCGCGTCGGACGAGTTGAGCGATCTGCAATGGATCCCGCTGGACGAGGTGCGCCATTTCCAGCTGCCCTTCGTCACCGAAGTGGCGCTGGCCGAGGTCGCGGCCGCCCTGCCCCGCCTGGAGCCGCCGCAAAGCGTCCCGTTCTTCGACAACGGCGCCGAGGAAAGCCTGTTTCGCCGGCTGGGCGGCATCGGCCCGATGCAGTCCTATCGCGGACCGGCCTGATTTCGGCGGATGGGCGCGGATGCGCGCGCGTCAGGTTCGGCCCCAGGACACCCTGGCCCAGATACGCTCGTAGGCGATGTAGTTGACCAGCCCGAGCACGGTGTTGATCGTCGCCAGCCCGCCACCCAGCGCAAGCGATCCCGTCGCCGCCAGGGCCACAAGCGTCATCACGACCCATCCCAGGGCCGCCCAGAGGACCGCCTTCACCAGGGTGCGCCGCCGCGTTTCCATGTCGCCTCCGTTTCGCTGTGTGTCGGGACGAGACTAGCCGAGGGACAGGTTGTTGAGAATTTGGGAAATGATTAACTTTATGACGCAAAGGTGATATAAAGCACCAATGGTGATTCAATACGACAAACGCGACCGGGCAGAGCTGTTCCGCAGCCGGCTGAAACAGGCGATGGCGCAGGGCGCGATGAACCAGAGCGATCTGGCACGCGGCATCGGCGTGGACAGATCCACCGTCTCGCAATTGCTGGGCGGGGATGGCGCGCGGCTGCCGAATGCGCAGGTGGTCGGTGAATGCGCCGGCTACCTGGGTGTCTCGGCCGACTGGCTGCTGGGCCTGAGCGACCGGCCGGAAAGCGCCGCCGACCTGGTGATGCAAAGCATGACCGTGACCGAGGCGCCGCGCGCGCCGGTGGACGCGCAGATCTTCGATTGGCACCGCGAGGCCGCGGGCTACAAGATCCGGCACGTCCCGGCGGCGATGCCCGATCTGCTGAAGACGCAGGCGATGCTGGAATGGGAATATGCCTCGCATCTGGGCCGGACGACGCAGCAAGCCGTGGCAGCGGCGCAGGACCGGCTGGATTTCATGCTGTCGGCGCAATCCGACTACGAGATCGCGCTGCCGCTGCACGAGGTGCGGGCCTTCGCGCGGGCCGAGGGGTATTACACGGGCCTGCCGGACGCGGTGCGCACCGCGCAGATCGACCGGATCGTCACGCTGTACCGGCGGCTCTATCCGCGGCTGCGGATGTTTCTTTATGACGCGCGGCGGGTATTTTCTGCGCCGGTCACGGTGTTCGGCCCGCTGCTGGCGGTGATCTATGTCGGGCGGAACTACATCGCGTTCCGCGACCGCGAACGGGTGCGCGTCCTTACCGAGCATTTCGACCAGCTGATCCGCGAGGCCGCGGTGCCGGACCGCGATTTCGCCGATTTCCTGGAAGGGTTGGCGGGGCCGAAGTGACGCAGATCGCGCGGGTGCGCCCCCTTGCGGGATTTTCCTTGCAATGACGCGGCCCGCCTGCACAACCGGCCTGCACGGGGCCGCAGATCGGGGACGCGACATGACGGACGACATTGTTTTCTGGGACCGCATCGCGCCGAAATACGCCCGGCGTGCAGTCGGCAACATCCCCGCCTACGAGGCCACGCTGGACCGGGTGCGCAGCCACCTGCCCCCCGGCGCCCGCGTGCTGGAGGCCGGGTGCGGCACCGGCACCACGGCGCTGAGGCTGGCGGATAGCGCCGCGTCCTACACCGCGACGGATGCGGCGCCGGCGATGATCGACATCGCGCGCCGGCGCGCCGCCGGGCGGGACCGGCCCGAAGCCGGCACCGTGCCCGAATTCCGCGTCGCCGGGATCGGCGCGGACGGGTTCGCGTCCGGAGATTTCGACGCGGTTCTGGGCTTCAACCTGCTGCACCTGCTGCGCGATCTGCCCGCCGCCATCGCGTGGGCGCACGGACTGCTGAAACCGGGGGGTCTGTTCATCACCAAGACCGCCTGTCTTGCCGACATGAACCCGGCGATCCGGCTGATCGTGCCGGTGCTGCGCGCGGTCGGCAAGGCGCCCTATGTGAACGCGTTCCGCCGCGCCGAGCTGGAGGCGCGGATACGCGAGGGCGGCTTCGAGATCGTCGAGGCGCGCGCCTTCGACAAGGCGCCGGCAAGCTGGTTCGTGGTGGCGCGCAAGCGGTGATTGCGGCCGCGGATCACGTCATTGCAGGCAGACGCGCTGCATCCCGCCGCTGCCGGACACGATGTCATGGCACCCATAGAGCGGCGTGACCGGCGCGCAGGTGCTTGACCGGGCAAGGCAATAGCCCTCGCACTGGCTGGCGGCGGTGCAGTAGCGGTTGGCGTCGCGGGTGGCGAAGACGCAGGAATAGCCGCCACCGGCGCGCGACCACATCCCGCCCTTTTCCTCGCAGAGCACCCGTTCGCTGTCGAGCACCTCGGTGTTCGCCGGGTCCAGCGCCGGGGCGGGCGCCGGCACTGCAAGCGGTGCGTCAGGGGGCAGCGCGCCGTCGACCTCGGGGCCGGGCACCTCGTTGGTGGGCATGGATTCGGGGGCCGCGGCGGGGGGCGGCGCCTCGGACTGGGCGAAGGGGTTGAAGCGTTCGGACTGGCCGCAGGACGCCACCAGCATCACCAGCATCGTCGTCAGTATGAATCGTCCCCGCATCGCAGATCACCCTTCCAGCGTTTCGATTGTTCCGGCCTGTTCCGGCGCGCGGGCGCGGCGCGCGCCGCGTGCGGCACGGGTGACGTCGACCTCGCGGCTTCTGTCCAGCGGCATAGCGTTGCCCCCTTTCGTGCAAGAAAGCCCGATTTCGGACGCGCGCGCAAGGGCTTGCTGCAATCCGGGCGGGCAAGAGAGGCAGGATGTGGCTTCCCGGCGGTCAGCCGGTTGCCGCGACGGCAGGATCGGGCGGAATGGCGGGCGCGGGCACGGACCGCGTGCGGCAGCCAAGCGTGACAGCGACGAACAGGACCAGCATCGACGCGCTGCCAAGCGCGGCGCGGAAGTAGTCGCCCGGCACCACCTGCGACAACCACAGCGCCAATGGCCAGCTTGTCGCAATGGCCGCAAACACGGCGATGGCGATCCCGCGGCGCAGCGGCAGCAGCCCGGCCAGGGCGGGCAGCAGGACCACCTGCAACTGGAAATAATGCACCCAGCCTAGCGGGCCGAACAGGTTGATCAGCAGCGACACCAGGAACAGGCGCGCCACGCGCCGTCGCGCCGTGTCCAGCCCGGCGGTGGCCCGCAGCATCCAGACCAGCGCCGCCAGCGCGGCGACCTTTCCCGCCGCGTCGATCCAGGCCGGGGTTGCCGTGATGCGGATATTGCGGATGGCAAAGTCGATGTCGGGCAGCCAGCCCAGCAAGACGCCGGATGCGTAGAGAAGCACCTCGGCCGAGAAATTCACCGATGTGACGTAGATCCCGGCGCCGGCCTCCGGCAGCCGGGCAAGGTATTCGGCATGCAGATCCCACCCGGCGACCGCCAGCCCGAGCGCGCCGATCGCGGCGCAGGTGGCGGCAAAGGCGCCCAGCGCGCGCCAGTTCCGCTCGACAAGGAAGATCAGCACCAGGCCCGCGGGTGCCAGTTTCATCGTCGCGGCCAGCGCCAGCAACGCCCCCGCAGTGCCGCGCCGCCCGGCGGCGTCACGCTCGAAGGCCAGCAGGCACAGAAAGATCACGATCACCTGCGGCTGGAGCAGGTAAACCGACATGTAGAAGGCCAGCGAGGTCAGCATCAGCGCCGCGCTGGCCAGAAGCCAGACCCAGAGCGGCACGGCAAAGCTGCGCGCCAGCCGCCAGGCGAGCAGGGTCGACGCGGCCGCGAGCGAGACCCCGATCACCGCCGCGCCGTGAAAGAACGTGGCCGGGTCCATGGCGGCCGCCAGCGGCGACAGCAGCGCCGCCCAGAGCGGCGGGTAGATGTACGCATACGTCACGCCGCCCATGCCCCAGGCTTCGGTCCGGGTCAGCCAGGCGGGCGGGGTGCTGCCGAAAAACCCGTGGGGCGCGGCGTAGATCAGGCCGAAATCGCCCTCTGCCCAAAGCCGGCCGGCCATGTAGAGCGCGGACATGTCGGGCGGGTGGTGATTCCACATCAGCCGCAGCGCGGCATAGCAGACGGCCGCCAGCGCGAGCAGCGCGGCGATCAGCCTGGGCTGGACGGTGGGGCGGGCGTTGCTCACGCGGGAAGGCTCCGGTCGGGGCGGTTGTGTTTGCGGAAACAATGGCGGGCAAATCGGGCGATAGTTTGTCCATTCGGTGCAGGACCGACCCGCGCCCGACCCCGGCGGGGCGGCCCATCCGGCCTTGAGAACGAAAGCGGAACATTCTATGCTGCCCCGCATGACCGCACATCTTCTGACCCGCCACAGCCACCGCGCACCGGACCCCCGCCCTGCCCTGCAATTCCTGGATGGATTGACGCTGCCGCTGGGGCGGGCACACGAGGTTTGCGGCGATGCAAGGCGCACCCTGGCGGCGATGATCGCGGCGCGCACCGAGGGGCCGGTCTTCTGGATCGTACCGTCCTGGGTGCCCGACCGGCTGCATCCCGAAGGGGTGCTGCGGCTGTTCGATCCCGGCCGGATCGTGTTCCTTGAGCCGAAACGGGCCGAGGATCTGCTGTGGTGCCTCGAAGAGGTGCTGCGCGCCGGGATGGTGGCGCTGGCCGTGGCCGACCTGCCCGCGCCGCCGGGCCTGACGGCGGTGCGCCGGCTGCACCTGGCCGCCGAAACCGGCGCCGGGGAAAGCGGGCGCGCACCGCTGGGCCTGCTGCTGACACCGGGCGACGGCGGCGCGCCGGGGGTGGAAACGCGCTGGCGGATGCAGGCGGCGCACGGGGTGGCAACCGCCGAGACGGCACAGGGAATCGCGGAGATCCGCCCGTCCTGGCGGCTGGACCGGCTGCGCGCGCGGACGGCGCCGGTGAAGGGCTGGCAGGTGCTCCCCGGCACGGCAGGGTTCCGCACCGCGCCGCTGGCGGCGTGATCCGGGGCGCGCGGCCGGTCCGAGGCTCCGCGCCCGATACCGGCGGCGGCGGCGAGACCTCCGGCAGGGATGTTCCACGCCGGAAGAAACCCGCGAACGTCCATTGCCCGTGCCGGCGCCCGATTGGCCGGAAGCGCCTCCGGCCATGCCATCGCGCCGGCTCTGGCACCGCTGGGCCGAATAGGCTAAGGCCCGCGCAGCAGCGACAGGACAGGATACATGGCCCGGATTCTCATCACCTCCGCGATTCCCTACATCAACGGGATCAAGCACCTGGGCAATCTGGTGGGCAGCCAGCTGCCGGCCGATCTCTATGCCCGCTATGCCCGCGCGCGGGGGCACGAGGTGATGTTCGTCTGCGCCACCGACGAGCACGGCACCCCCGCCGAACTGGCCGCCGCCAAGGCCGGCAAGCCGGTGGCCGAGTATTGCGCCGAGATGCACGAGGTCCAAAAGGATCTGTCGGACGGGTTCCGGCTGTCCTTCGACAAGTTCGGCCGCTCCTCCAGCCCGCAGAACCATGCGCTGACCCAGTATTTCGCCGGCCGGCTGGCCGATAACGGCTATATCGAGGAAGTCTCCGAACGGCAGGTCTATTCCAAGGCCGACGGCCGGTTCCTGCCCGACCGCTATATCGAGGGCACCTGCCCCAATTGCGGCTACGACAAGGCGCGCGGCGACCAGTGCGAGAATTGCACGAAACAGCTCGATCCCACCGACCTGATCGACCCGCGCAGCGCCATTTCCGGCTCCACCGACCTGGAGGTGCGCGAGACCAAGCACCTGTACCTGCGCCAGTCGCTGCTGAAGGACGAGCTGGACGCCTGGATCTCGTCCAAGACCGACTGGCCTGTCCTGACCACCTCGATCGCCAAGAAGTGGCTGCACGACGAGGGAGGGCTGCGCGACCGCGGCATCACCCGCGATCTGGATTGGGGCGTGCCGGTCAAGCGCGGCGACGCCGACTGGCCGGGCATGGAGGGCAAGGTCTTTTACGTCTGGTTCGACGCGCCCATCGAATACATCGCCGCGACACAGGAATGGGCCGACGAGAACGGGCTGGGCGATGCGGCGTGGCAGCGCTGGTGGCGCACCGACAAGGGCGCGGACGATGTGCGCTACGTGCAGTTCATGGGCAAGGACAACGTACCGTTCCACGCGCTCAGCTTCCCGGCCACGATCCTGGGCTCGGGCGATCCGTGGAAGCTGGTCGATTACATCAAGTCGTTCAACTACCTCAACTACGATGGCGGCCAGTTCTCTACCAGCCAGGGCCGCGGCGTGTTCATGGACCAGGCGCTGGACATCCTGCCGGCCGATTACTGGCGCTGGTGGCTGCTGAGCCATGCGCCCGAGACCTCGGACGCCGAGTTCACCTGGGAGAATTTCCAGGCCTCGGTGAACAAGGATCTGGCCGACGTGCTGGGCAATTTCGTCAGCCGCGTGACAAAGTTCTGCCGCTCGAAATTCGGCGAGGTCGTGCCGGCGGGCGGCGCCTACGGGCCGGCGGAACAGGCCGTGACACAGCAGATCGCCGCGCGCCTTTCCTCCTATGAGCGCCACATGGAGGCGATCGAAATCCGCAAGGCCGCCGCCGAATTGCGCGCGATCTGGGCCGCCGGCAACGAATACCTGCAAGAGGCCGCGCCCTGGGCCGCGTTCAAGGACGACCCGGACCGCGCCGCAGCGATCATCCGCTTCTCGCTGAACCTCGCGCGGCTCTACGGCATCCTGTCGGCACCGTTCATCCCCGACGCCTCGGCCGCCCTGCTGAAGGCGTTGGACGCCGAAGACGCAGACTGGCCGCAGGATGTCGAGGCCGCGTTGCAGGCGCTGCCGGCGGGGCATGGCTTCACGGTACCGGACAACCTGTTCCGCAAGATCGCCGACGAAGAGCGTGAGGACTGGCAGACCCGGTTCGCGGGCCAACGCGGCTAGGGACAGAAGATGCCGGTCGCGGCGATGCAGAAGGCGGAGGGCTTCGCGGTCAAACGCGGGGGCCTTCGTGCCGAAACCGGTTCACACACCAAATATGAAGCGTCTGGCATGACCGATCGAACAGGGACCTCATTTCTTCTTGTTTCTCGGGCGCCGCCCCTCTAAACGGGTCGACGGAGACGTGGCCGAGTGGTCGAAGGCGCTCCCCTGCTAAGGGAGTAGGCCCGGAAGGGTCTCGTGGGTTCGAATCCCATCGTCTCCGCCATAACATCCTGTTTTTGATGAATTTTTATTTTTTTTGGCTGTCTGGGCACTAACTGGGCACTAATTTCCAGGTTGCTTGTCCCGGCCGCAGGTGGTCCCAAGCTGGCACCGCGACCAGACAGACCTCCATCGTCGCCGTCTTCGGCGTTGTGAATGCCCGTTCTGAATTGCGTGGCTGAAAAGACGTTCGATCCGTTCGCGTGACCGGGTGGCAGTCGGGTTTCTTCGTCTCCCAGATCGGCTTGAGAACGGACAGGACGTCCTCCCGCGTGATCCCGGGAAGTGGCTTGTCCCGCAGGTTAGGAATTCTGATCCTGATGGGTCAGATATCGGTCTCGGGCCAATGCTCGGCAAGCGCACGAATGCCCTCCTCAGAACGGGCTAGCACCATATTTGCCATGTCCTCATGAGCATCGTCCTGCACAGACATGACAGTGGAAATACCCCAATCTTTTGCGAATTTCCAAAGTTCATCTACGGGAATCAATGTCGTGTAAATGTGTCCGCTCGAGTAGCGTTCGAACGACACGTCATGATCGTCCAATTTGAAATTCCAAGAGTCGATTTCGCGATTTGGCTGGGGCTGCCTGTGTAAATCTAAAAACTTAACGAAAATCCTCTTGCCCCGATAGGCGCCTTTACCCTGAAACGGGATCTTAAAGCTGAGGACCCCGGCTTCAGTCGCGCTGCGCGGGAATTTCATGGTTAGGGTGATTTCGTTCACGTGATCGTGGTGGGTCAGGATGCAGTATTCACGCCCGTCAGAATGTGTGATGTGATTGATGACTAAATGGAAATAGTCTCTGTCGGCGGCACCATACAGCTTTTCCTCCGAAATCGCTGGAGCCGCAGAAGGTGCTTCCAAAGCCATTGCTTCGATTTCCTCTGAGGTTTTTTGTCTCATGTTCAAAACTCTTCGAGTTATGTCCAAAATTTGGTGACGGTGTGAAAGGGTGGCTATGGGAAGTTGCTTGATCCGGTCTTTGAGCTCAAGCGCTTAACCCTGAGATTTGACGACAGGCCAATGCAAGGACCGCTCCTGCGTCGTTCTCGCGTTCGACGACATCCCGCTCACGCGCCTCCAGTCCGGCTGCCTTCTTGGCGATGCCCGACAGCCGATGTCTCGCCGGCGAGCCAAGCGACAATGGCATCGGCCGCCGCTTCCCGGAACGCCGTGATCGGAATTCGCGCAAAGCTCCCGGATCGGCGCGTGGGCATTTTCAGGCGTCTTCGATGCTATCGGCCCAATCTGCGACGTCAGGAACACTGGAGCCACGGCAACGCCAAAGGATCCGTATGAAGCCGACACCTCCCTGAACCCGGAAGCCTTCCGGACTTCAGTATCTTGTACCGATGTGTTGGTGCCGGTTGAGGGACTCGAACCCCCGACCTTCGGTTTACAAAACCGCTGCTCTACCAGCTGAGCTAAACCGGCATCCGGGTGCGGGTCATCTACGCATTCCGGCGCGCTGCCGCAACCTTTATCGGTTCGCGCGGGCGAGCAGCCCCACCGCCAGCAACCCGACCGCCACCACAAGCAGCGCGGGCGGCGCGGCCTCTCCGATCCGCTCCAGCGAGGCCTTCTCGTAGACCCGCGTGGCCAGCGTGTTGTAGTTGAACGGCCGCAGCAGCAGCGTGGCGGGCAGTTCCTTGACGCAATCGACGAAGACCAGCAGCAGCGCCGTGCCGACCGAGCCGCGGATCAGCGGCACGTAGACATCGCGCAGCGCGCCGCCGGCGGTGCGGCCCAGCGACCGGGCGGCCATCGGCAAGCTGGGCGACACGCGGCCCATCGCCGCGTCGGTCGCCCCCTGCGCGATGGCAAAGAAGCGCACCGCGTAGGCATAGATGATGGCAAAGGCCGAGCCGGTCATCACCAGCCCGATATCGACGCCCGTTGTCGCCTCGACCATGTCGGCCACCGCGTTGTCGGTGGCGGCCAGCGGGATCAGCAGGCCGACCGCCAGCACCGCGCCCGGCGCGGCATAGCCGATCGTGGTCAGCGGCATCAGCGCGCGTGGCAGCGGGCTGCGCGCCATGCGCACGCCGTAGACCAGGAACAGCGCCGCGCCCACGGTCAGGACCGCCGCGCTGCCGCCCACCACGAGCGTATTGGTCAAAGCGCGAAGCAGTCCCCGGTCGACCCAGAAACCCGGATTGTCCAGCGCGTGGCTGAGGATCACGCCCCCCGGCAGCACAAAGCCCAGCGCGAAGGGAAAGACGCACACGGCCAGCGCCAGCGCTGCGGGCGCACCGGTCAGCGGGATCGCCTCGACCGGGCGCTGCGACCGGGACATGCGGTAGAACTTGCTCTTGCGGCGGCCGACCTTTTCCAGCGCGACCAGCGCGAAGATCAGTACCAGGATGACACTGGCGATCTGCGCCGCGCCGCCGGCATTGCCGGCCTGAAGCCAGGTGCTGAAGATGCCGGTGGTCAGGGTCTGCACGGCGAAATAGTCGACCGTGCCGAAATCGCTGACCGTCTCCATCATGGCGATGGCAGTTCCGGCGGCAACGGCAGGGCGCGCCAGCGGCAGACCGACGCGCCAGAACCGGCGCAGCGGCCCGGCGCCCAGTGCGCGCGCCACCTCGAAGGTGCCGCCCGACTGCTCGCGGAAGGCGGCGCGCGCCATCAGGTAGACATAGGGATAAAGCGCGCCCGACAGCACCACGATCGCCGCGCCGAGCGAGCGGATCTCGGGAAACCGGTAATCGCGCGCGCTCTGCCAGCCGAAAAGTCCGCGCAGGCCGGTCTGGACCGGGCCGGCATATTCCAGGAAATCCACCAGCGCATAGGCGCCGACATAGGCCGGGATCGCCAGTGGCAGCAGGTTCAGCCATTGCAGGATGCCCGAGCCGGGAAACCGGTACATCGTCATCAGCCAGGCCAGCACCGTGCCCGTCGCGGCGCAGATCGCGCCGACCGCCAGCGTCAGCACCAGCGTGTTGCCAAGATAGCGCGGCAGCGTCGTGGACAGCAGGTGCGGCCAGATATTCTCGGTCGGGTTGAAGGCGATCCAGACCACCGACAGGATCGGCAGCACGACCAGCGCCGCGATGAGCAGCGCGCCCGCCGACCACGGATCGAGGCGCAGCCGCCGGCGCGGCGCGGTTACTTGAGCGTTTTGCTCGGTCATGGCGCGGCAGATAGCCGAGCGCCGCCGGTCTGTCCAGCCGGCGCGCCGCCGCCTGCCGCGGCCGCGCTACCGGCGACCGCACGGCCCATATGCCGCGCGGCGCATCGCCGCCCCGTCACATGCCCAGCGCCTGCTTGTACATGTCCAGCACGGCCTCTTCCTCGGCGATGTCGTCCTTGTCGCGCTTGCGCAGCGCGATCACCTTGCGCATCACCTTGGTGTCATAGCCGCGCCCCTTGGCCTCGGCCATGACCTCCTTCTGCTGTTCGGCGATGTCCTTCTTTTCCGCTTCCAGCCGTTCGAAGCGTTCGATGAACTGGCGCAGCTCATCCGCGGTCACGCGGTAGGACTGGTCGATATCGGTGGCGCTGTCGCTCATGGTCGGTGTCTCCTGCCTCTGCTTGATTGGCGACCGGATTAGCGTTGCACCGGGCATCCCGCAAGGGCGGGCTTGCCTGCCCGCGGCGTCCGGGGTACGCGCGGGCGCGGCATGCGAGCGGCGGACAAGCGGCAGACAAAAGGGGCACGGGCGCGATGGACTGGCTGATCTGGGTTGGGGCTGCGATCTCCGTGGCCGGGCTGGCGGGGCTGATCTGGTGCATCCAGGCGGTCTGGCGCGCCAGGCGCGCCGGCCTGAGCGACGAGGCCCTGCGCGAGCGGGTCCGCCGCGTGGTGCCGCTGAACATGGCGGCGCTGCTGCTGTCGGTGTTCGGGCTGATCGTCGTCATTCTGGGGATCGCCCTGGGCTGATCCCCGGTGCAACACAAAGGCGCCCGATCTCTCGGGCGCCGGACGTGTCCGGTCAGATCGCGGCGTTTCGCGTCACACCGGCACGTTGTCGAAGAAATCGTGCTCGTCGTCGATCTCTTCACGGACCGGCCGGATTGCCGGCCGCCCCGCCGCGCCCCGCAGGGCGGCCTGCGCGCGGATCATCTCGTGCAGGGCAACCCGGTCCTGCGGGCGTTTCGCGATCTCATCGAGGCGCAGATCCACCGCGCGTCTGATGTCTTCGTGCTGTCGGATGTTCTCTTGGGGCATGTCAGCCTCCTTTCCCCCTGGCAGCGCCGTTGCGGACCCCGCAGAGGCGGGGTCTCAGGCCCGTGCCGTGGCTCCGGCGCAGGCCCGGCACAGTGGTGTGTAAGGTAACACATTCAACCGCTCCGGTTGAATGGTATCTCCGCAGCGCACGCAAAACCCGTATTCGCCTTCGTCCATCCGGGCCAGCGCGGCCTCGATCATGCGGATTTCCGCCTGTCCGCTGTGGCCCAGACCTTCGAGAACCTCGTCGTCCTCGCGCTGGATGGCGGAATCGTCCCAATCCCTGTCCTGGTGCGAATCAAGCTCCTGGTCGATACCGTGCAGCCGATTCTCGAGCTCCGTCAGCCGGTCCTGCATGATCTTGCGATAGTGCTGGGTGGTGTTCATGGCGGCTCTCCGCTTCGTTCATGTCCATCATGCACATTCGCCCGATGCGTGCATTGACGCAGGTCAATCCCCGCCTGCCCCAACGGCGCTGTTGCAACATATGCAAATAATGTTATTCGTCGCTGCATGTTTTGACGGCAAGGCCGGTACGGCACGAATTGACGGCCGCGCCGGTACGGCACGAGGGAGCGCGCGAATGATCGAACAGGACTGGATATGGGGCCTCGTCGGCGGCCTGATGATCGGCAGCGCGGCGGCGCTGTATCTGCTGGTGAACGGCCGCATCATGGGCGCGTCGGGGATCCTTGGCGGCCTGATCGACGGCTCGGGGCGAAAGGACTGGACCGAGCGCGCGGCCTTCGTGCTGGGCCTGCTGGTCATGCCCGTCTTCCTCGTGCCGCTCTATGACAGCGTGAATACCCATGCCACGCAGAACGTCGCGATCCTGGTGGTCGCCGGGCTGCTGGTCGGGGTCGGCACGCGGCTGGCCAATGGCTGCACCTCGGGGCACGGGGTCTGCGGCATCTCGCGGCTGTCGCTGCGCGGCATCGTGGCGACGGTGTTCTACGTGCTGGCCGGCGGGCTGGCGGTCGCCCTCTTCAAACATGTACTGGAGGTGATCTGATGCGCGCGCTGTCCGCTTTCCTGTCCGGCGGCCTGTTCGGGGCCGGGTTGCTGGTGTCCGGCATGGTCGACACGACCAAGGTGCAGGGCTGGCTCGACGTGTTCGGCAGCTGGGATCCGACGCTGGCCTTCGTGCTGGGCGGGGCGATCCTGCCGATGGCGATCGCCTGGCGGTATGCGCAGGGCCGCGCGCCGCGGCTGGGCGGCGCATTCCCGCCGCAGACCGACCCCCGGCTGGGCCGCAACCTGGTGCTGGGCTCGGTGCTGTTCGGTGCCGGATGGGGGCTGGCGGGGCTGTGTCCGGGGCCGGCCGTCGCCTCGCTGAGCTTCGGCGGCTGGCAGGGGCTGACCTTCCTGGCGGCGATGCTGGCCGGCATGGCCGCCGCACCGCCCGTGCGCGGGTGGGTGGACGGCATCGCCGACGCCGCGTAACGTGCCGCCCATGGACATAAAGCGCATTACACAAGGCTACGCCGTGGCCCCGCAGATCGGGCCGGAGGATATGGCCGCCCTCGCCGCGGAAGGGTATCGGACCGTCATCAACAACCGCCCCGACGCCGAGGTGCCGCCCGAACATGGATCGGCCGCGATGCAGGCGGCGGCAGAGGCGGCGGGGCTGACCTATGTGGGCAACCCGGTGCTGAACGGCGCGATGACGATGGACATGGTCGAGGCGCAGGGCCGCGCCGTGGCCGCAGCGGACGGCCCGGTGCTGGCCTATTGCCGATCCGGCACACGCTCGGCCATCGTCTGGGCGCTGAGCCAGGCGGGACAGGTGCCGGCCGACGAGCTGCTGGATGCGACCGCAAAGGCCGGCTACGATCTGGGCGGTCTGCGCGGCCAGATCGAGACGCTGGCGCGGGGCTGACCCCCGCGCCGCATTCTCAGCCGCCCCAGGGGCCGTGCAGCCCGCTGCCGTCCCGGTCGATCCGTTCAAACCCGTGTGCGCCGAAGAAATCGCGCTGCGCCTGGATCAGCGCCGCGGTGCCGCGCGCCAGCCGCATCGTGTCGTAATAGGCCAGCGCCGAGGACAGCGCCGGTACCGGCAGTCCGGTGACGGCAGCCGATGCGACGGTGCGGCGCAGGGCGCTGATCGTCTCGCCCAAAGTGCGCACGAAGGCCGGCGCCAGGATCAGGTTGCCGCCGGGCAGATCGCCGCGGAACGCCGTGGCGATGTCGTCGAGCAGCGACGAGCGGATGATGCAGCCAGCGCGCCAGATCTCGGCGATGCGGGCCAGATCGAGCGACCAGTCGAATTCCGCCGACGCCGCCGACAGCAGCGAGAACCCCTGTGCATAGGCGATGATCCGCGCCGCCAGAAGCGCGCGTTCAAGGTCGCCATCCAGAACATCGGGGCCGGTTTGCGACGCATCGTGCGCGGTGAGGATCGCCGCCCCGGTCTCGCGCAGCGCCTTCTGCGCCGACCACGACCGCGCCGCCACCGCCGCCTCGATGGTCGATGGCGACTGGCCGAGCTTCAGCGCCTCGATCACCGTCCAGCGGCCGGTGCCCTTCTGCCCCGCCGCGTCGAGGATGACATCCACCATCGGCTTGCCGGTGTCCGGGTCGTGCGCCGCCAGCACCTTGGCGGTGATCTCGACAAGGTAGGATTGCAGCGGGCCCTGGTTCCAGGCCTCGAACAGTTCGGCGATGTCGTGCGGCGCGCGGCTGCCGCCGTCGCGCAGCATGCCGTAGACCTCGGCGATCATCTGCATGTCGGCATATTCGATGCCGTTATGCACGGTCTTGACGAAATGGCCGGCGCCGTCGGGGCCGAGATGCGCGGCGCAGGGCGTGTCCTGGTAGCGCGCGGCGATCGCCTCGACGATCTCGGCGATCTCGGCATAGGCGGCATCGGCGCCGCCCACCATGATCGAGGGGCCGTGCCGCGCGCCCTCCTCGCCGCCGGACACGCCCATCCCGACAAAGCGGAACCCCTCTTCGCGCAGCGCCGCCTCGCGCCGGCGGGTGTCGTTGAAATCGGCATTGCCCGCGTCGATGACGATATCGCCGGGATCCAGATGCGGTTTCAGATCGTCGATCACCGCATCGACCGGGCCGCCCGCCTTGACCATGACGATCACCGCGCGCGGCGGCGTCAGTGCGGCGGCCAGCGCCGCGTAATCCTCTGCCGCAACCAGCCGCTCGGCCAGATCGCCCGCACCGTCGATGAAATCGTGCATCACGCTTGCGGTGCGGTTGTGAACGACGACGGGAAATCCCTTTTCCGCGATGTTCAGCGCCAGGTTCGCGCCCATTACCCCCAGCCCGATCAGCCCGATCCGTGCCTGTGCCATACGATCCTCCGTCTTTCGGCAGCCCTAAAGCATGTTTCGCCGATTTGAATTCACCCGCCAGCCCGACCGCGTCCGCTTTGCAAACGCTGCCTCGGGCCGGCGTGCAAATGCCCCGAATCCTGCGGGGCGAAACACGCTGCAAGCGTAAGCCCCTTGCCGGCGGTGGCAAGCGAAAGGCGCGCGGTCACACCCCGAGACAGTGGCGCATGATTGCCTTTTGGGCGTGCAGCCGGTTCTCCGCCTCGTCGAAGACGACCGAATGCGCGCCGTCCATCACCGCGCTGGTCACCTCGTCGTCGCGGTGGGCGGGCAGGCAGTGCATGAACAGCGCATCCGGCGCCGCATGGGCCATCAGCGCCTCGGTCACCTGGTAGGGGCGCAGCTGGTTGTGGCGCCGCTCGCGCGCGGATTGCGCGTCGTGCATCGACACCCAGGTATCAGTCACCACCAGATCGGCGCCCGCGACCGCGCGCACCGGGTCGCGGTCCACCGTGATCGGGCGTCCCCGGCCGGCACAGAATTCGAACCAGGCCGGTTCGGGATCGAGCGGTTCGGGTCCGGTGAAGGTCAGGTCGAATCCGAACTGCCCGGCGGCATGGGCGAAGCTGGCGAAGACGTTGTTGCCGTCGCCGGACCAGACGACCTTGCGGTCCGCGATCGGGCCGCGGTGTTCCTCGTAGGTCATCACGTCGGCCATGATCTGGCACGGATGGGTGCGGTTGGTCAGCCCGTTGATCACCGGCACATCCGAGTATTCCGCCATCTCCAGCAGCGTCGCCTCCTCGAAGGTGCGGATCATGATCAGATCGACGTACCGCGACAGGACGCGGGCGGTGTCGGCGATCGTCTCGCCATGGCCAAGCTGCATGTCGGCGCCGGACAGGACCATGGTCTGCCCGCCCAACTGCCGCACGCCCACGTCGAAGGAGATGCGCGTGCGGGTCGAGGGTTTCTCGAAGATCAGCGCGACCATGCGCCCGTCCAGCGGGCGCGTGTCGTCGGGGGTGCCCTTCGGCCTGCCGGCGCGGGCGGTCTTCATCGCGATGGCGTTGTCCAGGATCCGCCGGAGCGCCGCGGGGTCGGTCTTGTGGATGTCTAGGAAATGGGTCATCGCGTCGGCCTTCCTGGCGTCGGGCGGGAGTGGGGGCCAGCCCCCACACCCCCGAGGTATTTATGGCAAGATGAGGAAATCAGTCCGTTTTTCGTGACGTCAGGGCAGAGGCGGCGCGGCCGAGGCGGCTGGCGGCTTCGGCGATCTCGTCTTCGCCGATGGTCAGCGCCGGCAGCAGGCGCACCACGTTCTCGGCGGCGGGAACGAGCAGCATGCGCTCGGCGTACCCGGCCTGGACCACATCGGTGTTCGGCGCCTTGCACACGATGCCGAGCATCAGCCCCTCGCCGCGCACGCTGTCGAACACCTCCGGGTGTTCGGCGACCAGCCCTTCGAGCTTTTGCCGCAGCAGCCCGGCCTTGCGGCGCACTTCTGCCAGGAAATCGGGATCGGAGACGATTTCCAGCGTCTTGCAGCCGACGGCGCAGGCCAGCGGGTTGCCGCCATAGGTGGAGCCGTGGGTGCCGGCGGTCATGCCCGAGGCGGCGGCTTCGCTCGCCAGTACCGCGCCCAGCGGGAAGCCGCCGCCGATACCCTTGGCGACCATGGCAATGTCGGGCACGATGCCGGCCCATTCATGCGCGAACAGCCGGCCGGTGCGGCCCATGCCGCATTGCACCTCGTCGAGGATCAGAAGGATGCCGTGTTCGTCGCACAGATCGCGCAGGCCCTTGAGGCATTGGTCGGGCAGCGGCTTGATCCCGCCCTCGCCCAGGATCGGCTCGACCAGGATCGCCGCCGTTGTGTCCGAGACGGCTTCGCGCATCGCCTCGTGATCGCCGAACGGCAGGATGGTGAAGCCGGGCAGCAGCGGCGCAAATCCCTGGACCATCTTCTCCGCGCCCGATGCCGCGATCGCGGCGGAGGAGCGGCCGTGGAAGTTGCCCGTAAAGGTCAGGATCTCGGTCCGCTCGGGGCGGCCGGCATCGTGGTGGTGCTTGCGCGCCATCTTGATTGCCAGCTCGCACGCCTCGGTGCCCGAATTGGTGAAGAACACGGTGTCGGCAAAGCTGTGCGCCACCAGCGCGTCGGCCAGCGCCTGCTGTTGCGGGATCCGGTACAGGTTCGAGACATGCCAGACCGCGTTCGCCTGTTCGGTCAGCGCCGCGACCAGCGCCGGATGCGCATGGCCCAGCGCGATGGTCGCGATCCCGGCGCAGAGGTCGAGATAGCGGTCGCCGCCTTCTTCGGTCAGCCAGCTGCCCTCTCCGCTGACGAAGGACAGGGGGGCGCGGTTGTAGGTCGGCAGGACGGACGGGATCATGGCGGGTGTCCTTTGCAGAATAAGGCTATGGAAGTGCCGGATCGGCGATAGCCTGTCAATGTCGGATGGAAAGGAGGGGGCGGCAGCCGCAAGGATAGGGGCGTCGGGCGGTCAACCTCGGCGTCGCGGGAACCGGATCATGGAATGCGCGCGGCGGATCATGGCCCGGTGATACGGGCGCGCGCGGCGGAAGGGAAGCGAAATCCGGCCTGCGGCGGCGCAGCGCTTGTATCCGGCGATGCGGTGATTAGAATAGGGGACTGACCGGATTTTGGCGAAGCGGCACGGGATCGGGCGGGGCAAGGGCGCCCGCCGGAACAGGGCGTTTCGCGCAACAAGGAAGCGACATGTCCTGGACCGACGAACGCGTTGAACTGCTGAAAAAGATGTGGACCGATGGCCAGAGCGCCAGCCAGATCGCCAAGGAACTGGGCGGGGTGACCCGCAACGCGGTGATCGGCAAGGTGCACCGGCTGGGCCTGTCGAACCGGGCCGGCGCCGCCCCGGCCGCCGCCGCAAGCCCGGGCAACGGTGCCGCCGCCCCGGCAGCGGCAAAGCCGGAGACCGCCAAGCCGCAGCCGAAACCGGCAGAGGCCGAACAGGCCGCCAGGCCGGAACCGGTGGCTGCCGCCCCTGCCCCGGCCCCCGCGGCGCGCAAGCAGATCATCCCGGCGGGGCAGCCGCTGCCGCCGCAACCCTCGGCGAACGAGATCAGCCCCGAGGCGCTGGCAACCGTGCGCGAGGTCGAAAAGAAAGCGAAGCGGATCGGCTTGATGGACCTGACCGAGCGGACCTGCAAATGGCCCGTGGGCGACCCCGCGACCGAGGATTTCTGGTTCTGCGGCCTGTCCGTGCAGCCCGGCAAACCCTATTGCGAGGCGCATGTGGGCGTGGCGTTCCAGCCGATGAGCTCGCGGCGCGACCGCCGCCGCTGACGCGGCAGGCGGCAATCGCTGTCTGAAACCGGCTAGCGGTTGCCGCCCAGCAGATCCAGAATGCCCCGCGTGGCCCGGTCTTCGAGTTCCTCCTTGAGAGTATCCTCAAGCGTGTCGAGGCTTTCGACGTCGACCCCCAGTTCTTCGCTGATCTTCTCGGTCACGGCGGTTTCGGCCTTGTCCTTCAGCGCGTCGATCTCGTCGCCGAATTCCTGTTTCACCAAGGCTTCAAGGTCCAGCCGGAACCGCGGGTCCGCCCAGGGACCGGACACGATCACCGGCACCTTGATGCCCTGATTGTCCGCGCCCTCCATCAGCACCGGCAGCAGCCGGTAGTCGATGTCCTGCGCACCCAGGCCGATACGCCCCGTGCCCGAGGCGTTGACCAGCGGCGATGTCACGGCAAGGTCGTCATTGCGCAGCACGCCGTTTTCGACCCGGAAGGTCGCGGCGACGCTGTCGAAGATGGTCTTCTGCCCGGCGCCGACAAAGCCGGGGTCGAGGTTGCGGATCATGCCGGCAAGATCGAAGCCGCGCAGTTCCCCCTGGCCCAGCCGCAGCGCGCCGGTGCCATCGAGGCTGTTCATCAGCGCGTGCAGGCTGCTGCCCACCCCCAGCAGGTTCAGCGTCATGTCGCCGGTCGCCAGCAGCCGGTCGTAACCGGCCAGTTGCACCAGCAGCGGATGCAGCGCGACCCCGGCACCGGTCAGGCCGGTGCGCACCGACAGCCCGCCCCGGCTGTTGACCACGAAACTGCCGGAAAAGGCGCCGTCATAGGCGCGCAACTCGCGGATTTCGGTGACGGCGCGGCCATTGTCGAGCGTGGTCAGAAGGCTGGTGCGGCCAAGGGTGGCAAGCCCGAGGTCAAGGCTTTCGGCGGCAAAGGAAATCTCGGCATCGACCGCCTGGAGCGCGCTGACGTCGATGGGATCGCGCGGCCATCCGGCGGCGACGGGCGCATCCGCGCCGCCCCCTGCCCCGTTGCCGCCACCGGCAAGCGATGACAGGTCCAGCGCCCCGGCGGCGATCTGTGCGGTGATGCGCGGACGGGCGCCGGTGGTGGACAGATCGGCATTGGCGCGGACCGTGTTGCCGTCCAGCCGGATCGTGCCGTCCCGCAGGGTCAGCTCGCCGGCGCCGGTCGCCGTCACCTCGCCCTCGACCGCGGCGGTCCGGCCCAGACCCTTCGGCAGGTCCGGTGCGGCCATGCCGAGCAGGGCGAACACGGCGTCCATGTCGGACAGCTCGACCGACAGGGTGCCGCCGGCCGCCAGAGGGGTCAGCCCGGCGCGGCCGGAAAAGGCCAGGGTCGAGCCGCCGGCGCTGGCCGTCACCTTCGTCGGCACCGCGCCGCTGGTCAGGAAGGTCGCGACGCCCTCGACACTGGCGGCCAGGGCGACCGGCTGGCCGTTCATCGCCGCCTCAAGCGACAGATCTGCAACGCCGTCGAAATCGGGCAGACGCAGCACCGCCTCCAGCCGGTCCAGCACATTGCGCGTTCCCGCGGCCCGGTCGATCACGGTCAGGCGCGCGCCGGTCACCACCGCCTCGTCCAGCGAGAAGACCGGCACGCCGCCGCCGGTCTCGGAGGATTGCGCGGCCTCTGCGGCCTGTTCGGTCACCGGCTCGGACGCGGCGGACATGTCCCAGTTGACGCGGCCGTCCGCCGCGGTTTCCAGCACGATCTGCGGCGCGTCCACGCGGACCTTGGTGATCCGTATGTCGCCGCGCACCAGCGCCATGGCGTCGACGCCGATTTCCAGCGCCTCGGCCGCCAGCAGCGGCCCCTCGTCCGACCAGTCCGCATTGGCGACGCGCACCGGACCGGTGCTGATGCCCAGGACCGGCCAGAAGGACGGGCGGGTCTCGCCGGTGATGGTCAGGGCCCGCCCGGTGGCAGCCTTGAACCGTTCGGCGGCGATGCCGGCGATCCTGTCCGACGGCATGAACAGCACCGCGCCCAGTGCCAGCAGCGCCAGCACGACCAGCCCGATGAACACTCCCAGGATCCAGCGCATTCCGTTTCCCCCGATGCCGCGGCGCGGCCCGGTGCCGCCTGCCTGTCCGTGCCACGATAGAACAGGTTGCGGCGGATGGGAATCGCCCTGCGCGCATTCGCGTCCCGGTGGCCGCATTGGCCCCTTTTCCGGTCACGGGTTTGGCCCTATACCCTTGCGGATCATGCCACAAAATCCGCCCGACCTGCGCCCCGATCTCGCCCGCGCCCGCGTTGCCGAAACCCGCCGCGACGGCCAGCCGACGATCGGCATGGTGTCGCTTGGCTGCCCCAAGGCGCTGGTCGACAGCGAGCGAATCCTGACGCGGCTTCGGGCCGAAGGCTATGGCATCTCGCCCGATTACGCGGGGGCGGATGCGGTGATCGTGAATACCTGCGGGTTTCTCGACAGCGCCAAGGCCGAAAGCCTGGATGCCATCGGCGAGGCGCTGGCGGAAAACGGACGGGTGATCGTCACCGGCTGTCTCGGGGCGGATCCGGGCTATGTCACCGCCGCGCATCCCAAGGTTCTGTCGGTCACCGGCCCGCATCAATACGAGCAGGTGCTGGACGCGGTGCACGGCGCGGTGCCGGCCAGCCCCGATCCGTTCGTCGACCTGCTGCCCGCCTCGGCGGTGTCGCTGACGCCGCGCCATTACAGCTATCTGAAGATTTCCGAGGGCTGCAACCACGCCTGCCGGTTCTGCATCATCCCCGACATGCGCGGCCGGCTTGCGTCGCGTCCGCAAGCGGCCGTGATGCGCGAGGCGGAGCGGCTGGTGGCGGCCGGCGTGAAGGAATTGCTGGTCATCAGCCAGGATACCTCGGCCTATGGCACCGACTGGAAGGGGCGCGAGGACAAGGCGCCGATCCTGCCGCTGGTGCGCGATCTGGGCAGCCTTGGTGCCTGGGTGCGGCTGCATTACGTGTATCCCTATCCGCATGTGCGGCAACTGATCCCGCTGATGGCGGAAGGTGCGGTGCTGCCCTATCTCGACATTCCGTTCCAGCATGCCCACCCGGACACGCTCAAGCGCATGGCGCGGCCTGCCGCCGCCGCGCGGACGCTGGACGAGATCGCCGCCTGGCGGGCCGATTGCCCGGATCTCGCGCTGCGCTCGACCTTCATCGTCGGCTATCCGGGCGAGACCGAGGCAGAATTCCAGACCCTGCTGGACTGGCTGGACGAGGCGCAGCTCGATCGGGTCGGATGCTTCAAGTACGAGAACGTGGCAGGCGCGCGGTCGAACGCCCTGCCCGATCATGTGCCAGAAGAGGTCAAGCAGGATCGCTGGGACCGCTTCATGGCAAGGGCGCAGGGGATTTCAGAGGCACGGCTGGCGGCCAAGGTCGGGCGGCGGATGCAGGTGATCGTGGACGAGGTGGCCGCCGACACCGCCACCTGCCGCACGATGCACGACGCGCCCGAGATCGACGGCAACCTGTTCCTCGACGCGGGATACGAGGGGCTGTCGCCCGGCGATATCGTCACCGCCCTGGTGGACGAGGCCGGAGAGTACGACCTGTGGGGAAAGCTGGTCTAGAGCACGTCCCGTTCAATCGAATTCAGCCGCCGGGGCGAACGCGCCCTTCTTCGAAAGCGCTGCCTCGCCCCGGCGGCTGACGACTTGAATCCGAATGGCCGCGACACGCCCTAGCTGGCCGGGTCCGGCGCGGGCCGGGCGTGCGGGATTTGCGTATTTGGAACGAGAGGAAGCCAGCAGCGCGCCCCGGCGCCGCCATTGCCCGGACGGACCGGCGGCGCGGTCAGTCCAGCGCCTCGGCGATGCGCGCGCGGACCTCGTCGATCTCGCCCAGCCCGGCAACCGTCACAAGATCGCCCTTGGCATGGTAATAGCCGATCAGCGGCGAGGTCTGCTTGTAATAGGCCATCAGCCGGGTGCGCAGGCTGTCCTCGTTGTCGTCTGCGCGGCGCGTGAACTCGGTGCCGCCGCATTCGGTGCACTTGCCGTCCTCGGGGATCGGCCGCGAGATGTCGTTGTAGACCTCGCCGCAATTGGCGCAGGTCGAACGGGCGGTGATGCGCGCGACAAGCTCGTCGTCGTCCACCTGCATCTCGATCACCGCGTCCAGCGCCTGCCCCTGTTCGGCCAGCAGCGCGCCCAGCGCGTCGGCCTGGGCCAGCGTGCGCGGAAAGCCGTCGAAGATGTAGCCGCCGGTCGCCTCGCCGCTTTCCAGCCGCTCGCGGATCAGGCCGATCACGATCTCGTCGGTGACAAGCTCTCCGCGGTCCATGACTTCGGCCACGCGGTTGCCCATCGGGGTGCCGGAGCTGCGTGCGGCGCGCAGCATGTCGCCGGTCGAAAGCTGCACCATGTCGCGCTGTTCCACCAGGATCCGGGCCTGGGTGCCCTTACCGGCGCCGGGCGGGCCGAGCAGGATGATGTTCATCGGTTCTAGTCCCCCATTCGCGGCGCCGGTCATTGCCGCCGGCGCCGTCCGATAGTCCGCAGCGCCGATCAGCGCCGTGCCGGTCCCTTCCTAGCCTTCGGACGGCGCTTGCCGCGAAGCTGGGATTTCTCGATCAGGCCCTCGTACTGATGCGCCAGAAGATGCGACTGCACCTGTTGCACGGTGTCCATCGACACCGACACGACGATCAGGACCGAGGTGCCGCCAAAATAGAAGGGGATCGCGAATTGTGCCCGCAGAATCTCGGGCAAGAGACAAACTGCCGCAAGGTAGGCCGAGCCGAGCACGAGGATCCGCGTCACCACGTAGTCGAGATACTGCTCGGTCTTCTTGCCGGGACGGATGCCGGGGACGAAACCGTTCTGCTTTTGCAGGTTCTCCGCGACGTCGTCGGTCTTGAACGACACGTTGAACGTGTAGAAGAACGTGAAGAAGATGATCATCGCCGCGAAGAACAGCAGATACAGCGGCTGGCCGGGGCCGAAATAGGCCAGGATCGTGGCCATCAGCGCGCCGGACTGGCCGCCCGAAAAGGTGCTGATCGTGGTGGGCAGCAGCAGCAGCGACGAGGCGAAGATCGCGGGGATGACGCCGGCGGGGTTCACCTTGATCGGCAGGTGGGACGCACCGCCCTCGTACATCTTCATGCCCGCCTGGCGGCGCGGGTACTGGATATGCACCTTGCGCAGACTTCGCTCCATGAACACCACGAAACCGATCACCGCGATCACCATGACGATCACGCCGATGATCACCGCCGGGCTGATCGCGCCCGACCGGCCCGAGGCGAAGAACTGCGCCAGCGCCGCCGGAACCTCGGCGATGATGCCGACGAAGATGATCAGCGAAACGCCGTTGCCGATGCCGCGCGCGGTGATCTGTTCGCCCAGCCACATCAGGAACATGGTGCCGCCGACCAGCGTGATCACCGTCGCGGCGCGGAAATACCAGCCCGGATCGGTGACCAGATCGCCGGCCTCCAGCGACACGGCCAGCCCGTAGGCCTGGAAGGTCGCAAGGAACACGGTGCCGTAGCGCGTGTACTGGTTGATCTTCTTGCGCCCCTGCTCGCCCTCTTTCTTGATCGCCTCAAGCGTCGGGACCATGGCGGTCATCAGCTGGATGATGATCGAGGCCGAGATATAGGGCATGATGCCGAGCGCGAAGATGCCCATCCGGCTGATCGCGCCGCCGGTGAACATGTTCAGCATGTCGCCGATACCGCCGGCGGCGCTGTCCATGAACTCGCGCAGGGCGCCGCCGTCGATCCCCGGAACCGGGATGTAGGTGCCCAGCCGGTAGATGATCAGAAGCCCGATGGTGAAGAGTATCCGCTGACGCAGCTCGGTCGCCTTGCCGAAGGCCGACCAGCTCATGTTCGCGGCCATTTGCTCTACTGCGGAAGCCATGCGCGATCTTTCTTAATGGATGCGCCGCCTCGCGGGGGTTTTCCCGGGGCGGCGCTTTCGGAAAACTACAGGCATGTAAGCGCGGGTGGCCGCGCTCACAACCTCTTATTCGGCCGCTGCCGGGGATTTGACCGTCAGCGAGCCGCCGGCCTTCTCCACCGCCTCGACGGCCGATTTCGACGCGCCGGTGACCTGCAGATCGACCTTGGCCGAGAAATCGCCCTTGGCGAGAACGCGCACGCCGTCCAGCTTGCGCCGCACCAGGCCGCTTTCGACCAGCACATCCTCCGTGACCGGCTTGCCGGGGTCGATCTTCCCGTCCTCGATGAACTTGGCAAGGATGCCGAGGTTCACCACGGCGAACTGCTTGCGGTTCGGCTTGTTGAAGCCGCGCTTGGGCAGACGCTGATAAAGCGGCATCTGGCCGCCCTCGAACCCCTTGATCGCCACGCCCGACCGGGACTTCTGGCCCTTGATGCCGCGCCCGCCGGTCTTGCCCATGCCAGAGCCGGGTCCGCGCCCGACGCGCTTGGCCTTCTTGTTGGCACCGGGATTGTCCCGAAGATCGTTCAATCTCATGTCGCTTCTCCTTGCCGGATGCGGCCTCCAGCGACGGAAGCGGCCGACCACGGCATTGCATTGTGTCGGATTCGGTCTTGGTTGCATGTCCCATGCGGGACCACCGGGGGCGTATAGCGGGGAAAGCGGGGGCGTTCAAGAGGGCGCCCGGCCGACCCGCACCGATGCGGCCACCGCGCCGGAATGGGCCGCAAGGGGGCGGCAATCGGGCCGCGATACAACATGTTCGGGAAAATGGTGGGCGACCCTGGAATCGAACCAGGCATGGGTCTCCCCGGCGGAGTTACAGTCCGCTGCCGCACCTTGCAGCTCGTCGCCCGACGCGATGGGTGATTAGCCGTGGCGTCCGGCCCCGTCAACCGTTATTTCCCCGGTAAAACCTTTCCGGACGCCGCGAGGATCCCGCAGATGAAGAAACCCAAATGGGTGGTCGAGAAAGAGCGCGCCCGCCGCACCGCCGCCGCCGAGACCGTGTGGCTGTTCGGGTTGCACGCGGTGCGCGACGCGCTGACCAACCCGGCGCGCGAAAAACTGCGGCTGGTCGTCACGCGCAATGCCGCCGACCGGCTGACAGAGGCGATCGCTTCCGGCGGGCTGGAGCCGGAGCTCGCCGATGCGCGCAAGTTTCCCGCCCCGCTCGACCCCGGCTCGGTCCATCAGGGAGCGGCGCTGGAAGTGCGGGCGCTGGACTGGGGCAAGCTCGAAGAGGTCTGCGCACCGGGCGCGCAATCCATGCCGCTTGTGGTGCTGCTCGACCGGGTCACCGATCCGCAAAATGTCGGCGCGATCCTGCGCTCGGCCGAGGTGTTCGGCGCCCGCGCCGTGATCGCCCCTGTCCGCCATTCCGCCCCGGAAACCGGCGCGCTGGCCAAATCCGCCTCGGGCGCGCTGGAACGGCAGCCCTATCTGCGCGTCGCAAACCTGTCGCGAGCGATGACCGCGCTTCAGGATATGGGCTACCTGCTGGTGGGCCTCGCCGGAGAAGCGGAGCATGGCCTCGAGACGGCGCTGGACGTGCCCCCCGGCCCGGTCGGGCTTGTGCTCGGGGCCGAGGGGCCGGGCCTGCGCGACAAGACCCGCAGCACCTGCGACCGGCTGGCGCGGATCGGGGCGGCGGGCGGGTTCGGCTCGCTCAACGTGTCGAATGCGGCGGCGGTGGCGCTTTACGCGGCGAATTTGCGCGCCGGAGAGTTGCGCGGAACATCGCCGGGGTGATTCTTTTTTCGGCGATAGTGGCGTCAAAAGCACGATTTTTCCGGGGCCGCGGCCGGATTTTTCACCGTTTTCCGGGCCGGGTGCGCAGAAATCCAAAAGATTCGCTGTCGGCACGCCACCAGCAAAAGGCATAGCAAGATACTGATTGGAAAGGGTAAAAATGCAGCCAAGCCCTGCATTTTCGGAAAATTCTGACGGAATTGTCACGACGATATGACGTGACCTTTAAAAGCACAAATGCTTACCTATCTATTGCATGAGAGTGGGAACGGAACACCCATATCTCATTTCACTGTCCCTCGTTCCGTGACTTGCGCCCGGCCTTTTCAGGTTCGGGCGCTTTTTTTCGGCGAAAGCGGTGGTAAACAGCGCCATGACCCATTCCGACGATTTCCTGAAGGACATCCTGACACGCACCCGCGTGATCGCCTGTATCGGCATATCGCCCAAGCCCGCGCGGCCAAGCCACTATGTCTCCGAGTTCCTGATCGGCAAGGGGATGCGCGTGATCCCCGTCAACCCGGTCCATGCCGGCAAGACCATCCTTGGCGAGCGCGTGCTGCCCGACCTCGCGGCGATCCCGGCCGATGCGAAGGTGGACATGGTCGACATCTTTCGCCGGTCGGAATTCGTGCCGGACATCGTGGAGGACGCGCTGGAGCATCTGCCGGATCTGCGGACGATCTGGATGCAGATCGGCATCGAACATCCCACCGCCGCCGCCCGGGCAGAGGCGCGCGGCATCGACGTGGTTCAGAATCGCTGCCCCAAGGTCGAGTATCCGCGCCTGTTCGGAGCGTAGCGCAGCGCAAGCCGCGGAGCCTGACCGCTACGGCGCATCGGCCTTCTGGGCGCGCGGCAGTATCGCGCCCTTGACCCCGACCACCCGCGCGGCCAGCGCGTGGCCTTCGCCAAGCGCCGCCGCCTGGTCCGCGCCGCTCAGCCGCGCGCCCAGGTAACCGCCGTTGAAGCTGTCTCCGGCGGCGGTCGTGTCGATCACGCGCGGCGCCGGGGCATAGTCCTGCGCCACCGAGGCACCCAACGAGACCGGCCCGCCGGCGCCCTGTTTCAACGCGCCATCCCGCACGCCGCTGCCACGCAGCCGGGCCATCACGGCGGCGGTATCCGCATCGCCGCAAAGCGCCATCTCGTCGTCGGCCGAGGGCAGCGCGAAATCGCAGATCCGCCACATTCGGCCGATCGCCCCGCGGGCGGTGTCCGCATCGGGCCACAGGATCGGGCGGTAGTTCGAATCGAACGCGACCCGGCCACCATCCCGCCGGAACACCCCCAGGAAATCATACAGATCCTGCCGTGTCCGTTCGGGAAGGATCGCCAGCGTGATCCCGGACAGGTAGATGACATCGTAGCTGCGCAGCACCGACAGATCGGCGCCCTTGCCGGTTTCGAACATCCGGCGCGCCGCCGACATCTCTCGCCAATAGGTGAAGGACCGCTCGCCGGCTGCGTCGGTGGTGATCGCGTAAAGGCCCGGCCGCCGCTCTGCGTCCGTTTCCACCGCGCCGGTGCCCACACCCTCGGCGGCGACGAAATCCCGCATCCGGGTGGAGAATTCGTCGCGCCCCAGCCGTGTGACGAAGTCCACGTCCAGGGCCGGCGCCGACCGCTTAAGGTAGATCGCGGTGTTCAGCACGTCGCCGGCGAAACCGACCCGGGCGCGATCCGGCGCGGCGAAATCGACCGACAGTTCGACCATCGCCTCGCCGATACAGGCAACGCGCATCAGCCGCGCATCCTTTCGGCAAGGAAATCGACCTGCTCGGGCACCATCGAGTCGCCGCGGCCGGCCGCCTCTGCCTCGCGCAGCGCGGACAGCGCGCCGACGGCCATCAGGCTGGACGCGCCCGCCTCTTCGACCATGCGGACGTAATAGCCGACATCCTTGAGCGCGTTGCGCACGCTGAATGCCAGCGCGTCGGGCTTGCCGTCGATGGCCTGCGCCTTGATGAAGTCCATCATGCCCGAATGGTTCGGCCCGGCCGACAGCACGTCGTACAGGCCCTGCCGAGGCACCCCCGCCATGTCCGCCATCGCGAACGCCTCTGCCATGGCATTGGCGGTCGTCATGGCGAAGAAGTTGTTGATCAGCTTGATCGTGTGCCCGGCGCCCAGCGGGCCGAGGTGAAAGACGTTCTCGCCCAGATCGTCCAGCACCGGGCGGACCCGGTCGAAGGCCGCCTTGTCGCCCGCGCCCATGATGTTCAGCTTGCCGTCCGTCGCATGGGCGGGCGTGCGGCCCAGCGGCGCGTCGAGATAGGTACCGCCCGCCTCGGCGACCTCGGCGCCCAGCGCGCGGGTGGAGGCCGGCAGCGAGGTGCCGAAGTCGATCACCACCGCGCCGGACCGCAGCCCGGCAATCACGCCGTCCGGCCCGCGCATCCGGCTTTCCACCTGCTCGGACGTGCCCATGCACAGCATCACGATGTCGCATTCGGCGGCAAGCTCGCGGGCGCTGCCCGCCTCGACCGCACCGCGCGCGACCGCCGCCTCGATATTGGTGCGGGCGCGGTTGCCCAGCACCGTCACGCCATGCCCCCGGTCCAGCAGCCGCTGGACCATGGCCGATCCCATCAGCCCCAGCCCGATGAATCCGATCCGCGTCTCGCTCATGACCGTCTCTCCTCTATTCACTGCAAACGAAATTCACTGCTAACCAGGCCGCGGGCCGGGGGCATTGCCCGCGGCCCGCCCGGCGCGCGCTACATCACCGCGCCGATCTGCCAGGGCACGAATTCGTAGTCGCCCAGGCCCTGCGCCTCGGACTTCGACACTTCACCGGACGCCACGGCAAGGATCTTCTGGTAGATCTCGCGGCCCTTCTGCTCCAGCGTCTGCCCCTCGGTCAGCATGGCACCGGCGTTGATGTCCATATCCTCGGTCATCCGCGCGTACATGTCCGAATTGGTCGCCACCTTGATGGTCGGGCTGGGTTTCGACCCGAAGGCCGATCCGCGCCCCGTGGTGAACACCACCACGTTGCAGCCGCCGGCGATTTGGCCGGTCACGCTGGCCGGATCGTAGCCGGGGCTGTCCATGAAGGTGAAGCCCTTGGCCGTCACCGGCTCGGCGTACTTGTACACCCCCGTCAACGGCGAGGTGCCCCCCTTGGCGGCCGCGCCCAGCGATTTTTCAAGGATCGTGGTCAGCCCGCCCTTCTTGTTGCCGGGGCTGGGGTTGTTGTCCATCGAGCCCTTGTTGCGGGCGGTGTAATCCTCCCACCACTTGATCATGCCCACCAGCTTTTCGCCCACCTCGCGGCTGGCGGCGCGGCGGGTCAGCAGGTGTTCGGCGCCGTAGATCTCGGGGGTCTCGGCCAGAACCCCGGTGCCGCCCTGCGCGGCCAGCAGATCGCAGGCATGGCCCAGCGCCGGGTTGGCGGTGATCCCCGACCACGCATCCGAGCCGCCGCATTGCAGCGCGACCTTCAATTCGCTGGCCGGACACGGCTCGCGCCTTGCCTCGTTGGCCATGGGCAGCATCTCGCGGACCTTCTTGATGCCAAGCTCGATCGTCTTGCGCAGGCCCGCCACCCCCTGGATGTTCATCACCTGGAAGGTCGGCCCCTGCTTCAGCCCGTAGGCTTCCAGCAGCCAGTCGATCTGGTTCATCTCGCAGCCCAGACCCACCATCAGCACGCCGGCATGGTTGGGATGGCGCGCATAGCCCCACATCACCCGCTGCAACGCCTCGAACCCCTCGCCGTCGCCGGCCATGCCGCAGCCGGTGCCATGGACGAAGGCGACGACCCCGTCCACGTTCGGATAGGCGGCCAGTTCCTCGGGGCCGAAGGCATCGGCGATGCGCCGCGCGGCGGTGGCCGAACAGTTCACCGAGGTGACGATGGCGATGTAGTTGCGCGTGCCGACCGAGCCGTCCGCCCGCCGATAACCCATGAAGGTGTCACGCTCGGCTTCCGGCACCATCTTCACCGGGCGCTGGTCGGTACCGAACTCGTACTCCACATCCGTGCCGACGAAATCGAGGTTCTGAGTGTGAACATGCTCGCCCGGCGCGATGTCTTCATGCGCCAGCCCGATGAGCTGGGCGTATTTGCGCACCGGCTCGCCCTTGGCAATCGCCCGGGTGGCGATCTTGTGGCCGGAGGGGATCAGCCCAGTGGTGACGGTATCCTCCACCTTCGTGCCCGCCTCCAGCGCGCGGGTGGCGGTCACGACGTTGTCGGACGGATCGAGGCGAACAAAGGGGTCCATGGTGGTCGCTCCTTGCGAGGCTGCGCGCGACTTCCCAAAGCCGGAAGGGCGCGCGGAAACGGGATGTCTTGCGCGCCGTTTGTGCATCCGCGGGCGGCGAAGCTCAATACCGCATCGTCTGTTGCAAGGCGGAACCGCAGGGTCCGTTCCTCCTCATCCTGCTGCGAAATACCTCGGGGGCGTCCATTTTGCGCCATTGGTGCAAGCACGATGGGCGGCGGGCAGAGCCGCCGCCCAATTCGGATCGCCAGCGGCGATCCGACCCCTGCGCGCGGCGCTCAATCGTCCAGGTAATCCTCGACATAGGCGCGGATGATGGCGTCGAAATCGGCATCCGCCGTGAACCCCAGCGACCGCGCGCGCTGCGCCTCGAAGTTGCGCGGCCAGCCCGCGACCATCCGCGCGATGGCCGCGTCCGGCTCCTTGCGGATCAGCGCCACCGCCTTGTCGCCCGCCGCACGGCGAAGCGCCTCGATCTGCTCGGCCACGGTACAGCTGACGCCGGGCATGGTCAGCGCCCGGTTGCCGCCCAGAAGCGCCATGTCCAGCCCCGCCGCATGCACCAGGAACCCGGCGGCGGAGCGCGGCGAGGCGTGCCAGTGGCGCACGTCCTCGTCCACCGGCAGCACCGCCTCCTGCCCGTTCAGCGGCTCGCGGATGATCCCCGAGAAGAAGGACGAGGCGGCGAGGTTCGGCTTGCCGGGCCGCACCACGATTGTCGGCAGACGAATGGAGATGGCTTCCGCGATGCCGCGCCGGCCCAGATCGTTCACCATCAACTCTGCGCAGGCCTTCTGCGCCCCGTAGGAGGTCTGCGGCGTCAGCGGCTGGTCGTCGGGGATCCGGTCCGGGAAGGGCGGCCCGAACACCGCGATCGACGAGGTGAAGACAAGGCGCGGGACATAGGCGCCGCCGCTGCCGCGGTGCACCTCTTCCAGCCGCCGCGCGAAATGCAGGAAGGCGGCGCCGTTGATCCCCCAGCCCTTCTGGAAATCCTGCTCCGCCTCGCCCGAAACGATGGCGGCCAGGTGAAAGATCACGTCGAATTTCGCCTCGACCAGCCGGTCGATGTCGCCCGTCTTGCCAAGCTGCCCGGTGATGCGGTCCGCCGCGGGCGCGCCGCCTTCGGGGAACGCCATGTCCCACAGCGTCACCTCGATGTCCCGGTCCCCGTCCAGCCCGTGCGCGCTCAGCCGGTGGGCCAGTTTCTGCCCAACCATGCCGCCGCCGCCGATGATCACAACCCGCCGCATTCCGCTCTTCTCCTCGCTTCGTATCCGTCCGCGGGCGACCCTAGCTTTTCCGGAAGCTTTGGAATAGGCCTGATCTGCGTCACAGGGGCCGGGGCCCTTCCGGCGGATCATGGAGGATGGGAATGACGAAAGAACGGCTTGCCGGAAAACGCGCGCTGGTGACGGCAGCGGGGCAGGGAATCGGCCGCGCATCGGTGCTGGCGATGGCGGACGAGGGGGCGAAAGTCCTTGCGACGGACGTGAACGAGGCGGCACTGGCAACGCTGGAGCATCCCAATATCGAGACCTGCGTGCTCGACGCGCTCGATACCGCATCGGTCGCCGACGGGGTCGCGCGGGCCAAGCCGGACATCCTGTTCAACTGCGCCGGCTTCGTGCACAGCGGCACCATCCTGGAAGCGACCGACGACGAATGGGAATTCGCGTTCAACCTGAACGCCAAGGCGATGTTCCGCACCATCCGCGCCGCGCTGCCCGGCATGCTCGAGCGTGGCGGCGGCTCGATCATCAACATGTCCTCGCTGGCCTCGTCGGTCAAAGGCGTGCCGAACCGCTGCGTCTATGGCGCGTCGAAGGCCGCGGTGATCGGCCTGACCAAGGCGGTCGCCGCCGATTACGTCACCCAGGGCATCCGCTGCAACGCGATCTGTCCGGGCACCGTCGACAGCCCCAGCCTGCACGAGCGGCTGCGCGCCACCGGCGATTACGAGGCCGCGCTCAAGGCGTTCACCGACCGCCAGCCGATGGGCCGCGTCGGCACCGCCGAAGAGATCGCCGCGCTGGCGGTCTATCTCGGCTCTGACGAATCATCCTACACCACAGGCCAGGCCCACGTCATCGACGGCGGCTGGGGCATCTGACCGGAAACGAGAGGCAAGGCCATGTCCGACAAACCCAAACTCCGCTCGCGCCAATGGTTCGACAATCCCGACGACCGCGAGATGACGGCGCTGTATCTTGAACGGTACCTCAATTACGGGCTGACCCGCGAGGAATTGCAGGGCGACAAGCCGATCATCGGCATCGCCCAGACCGGCAGCGACCTGTCGCCCTGCAACCGCCACCATATCGAGTTGACCAAGCGGGTGCGCGACGGCATCGCCGCGGCCGGCGGCACGGTGATGGAAATCCCGGTGCATCCGATCCAGGAAACCGGCAAGCGGCCGACCGCATCGCTCGACCGCAACCTGGCCTACCTGAGCCTCGTCGAATCGCTGTTCGGCTACCCGATCGACGCCGTTGTGCTGAACATCGGCTGCGACAAGACCACGCCGGCGCTGCTGATGGCGGCGGCCACGGTCGGCATCCCGGCCATCGCGCTGTCGGTCGGCCCGATGCTGAACGGCTGGTTCCGCGGCGAGCGGACCGGTTCTGGCACCATCGTCTGGCGCGCGCGCGAATTGCACGCGGCCGGCGACATCGACGACGACCAGTTCATGGAACTGGTGGCCTCCTCGGCGCCTTCCACCGGCTATTGCAACACGATGGGCACCGCCACCACGATGAACAGCCTGGCCGAGGCGCTGGGGATGCAGCTTCCCGGTTCGGCCGCGATCCCGGCGCCCTACCGCGAGCGCGGGCAGATCTCGTACATGACCGGCAAGCGCATCGTCGAGATGGTGCACGAGGATCTGACCCCGAAGCAGATCATGACCCGCGAGGCGTTCGAAAACGCCATCGTGGTGAACTCCGCCATCGGCGGGTCGACCAACGCGCCGATCCACCTGAACGCCGTGGCCCGGCACCTGGGCGTCGACCTGGACAATGACGACTGGCAGCGGCTGGGCTACAACATCCCGCTTCTGGTCAACCTGCAACCGGCCGGCGAATACCTGGGCGAGGATTACCACCGCGCCGGCGGCGTGCCCGCCGTGATCGGCGAGCTTCTGGCCGAGGGCCTGCTGCCGCACCCGGACGCGATGACCGCGAACGGCAAGACCATCGGCGAGAACTGTGCGGACACCCGCTCGATCAACCCCGACGTGATCAAGACGGTCGCGGGGCCGATGCTGAAGGATGCGGGGTTCCTGAACCTCAAGGGCAACCTGTTCGACAGCGCGATCATGAAGACCAGCGTCATCACCGACGAATTCCGCAAGCGGTATCTCGAAAATCCCGACGACCCGATGGCCTTCGAGGGCCGCGCGATCGTGTTCGACGGGATCGAGGATTACCATAAGCGGATCGACGACCCGTCGCTGGACATCGACGTGAACTGCATCCTCATCATGCGCGGCGCGGGGCCGATCGGCTATCCCGGCGGCGCCGAGGTGGTGAACATGCGTCCCCCCGCCTACCTGCTGAAGAAGGGCGTGCATGCGCTGCCCTGCGTCGGCGACGGGCGCCAGTCGGGCACGTCGGGCAGCCCCTCGATCCTGAACGCATCGCCCGAAGCAGCCGATGGCGGCGGGCTGGGGCTGGTGCAGACCGGCGACCGGGTGCGCATCGACCTCAGGAAGTTCACCGCCGACATGGACGTGCCCGCCGAGGAGCTGGAGGCACGGCGCAAGGCGCTGACCGGCACCGAATACGCGCCGCCAAGCCAGTCGCCGTGGCAGGAGATCTTCCGCGAGCGGGTGCAGCCGTTCTCCGAGGGCATGACGCTGAAGGGCGCCGATGCCTACAAGGAGATCGGCCGCAAATATACCCCGCGCAACAACCACTGACGCGCCATATCCAGAGGCGCGGATTTTCGACGAAAATCCGCGCCCGATCCGACCGACGCAAACAAGGAGACCCACCATGAAACTTTGCCGCTATGGCGCCCCCGGCGAGGAAAAGCCCGGCCTGATCGACGATGACGGCAATATCCGCGACCTCAGCCCGCATGTCCCCGACATCGCCGGCAATATCCTGTCCGATTCCGGGCTGGACCGGCTGCGCGGACTGGACGTGAACACGCTGTCCGTGGTGCAGACCAACCCGCGTTTCGGCCCCTGCGTCGGTGCCACCGGCAAGTTCATGTGCATCGGCCTGAACTATTCGGACCACGCCGCCGAGACCGGCGCGGAGCCGCCCGAGCATCCGATCCTGTTCATGAAGGCGAACTCCGCCATCGTCGGGCCGAATGACGACGTGGTGATGCCGCGCGGCTCCAAGGCCACCGACTGGGAGGTGGAACTCGGCGTGGTGATCGGCACCGAGTGCAAGTACGTGTCCGAAGCCGGCGCGCTGGATTACGTCGCCGGCTATTGCACCATCAACGACGTTTCCGAGCGCGACTTCCAGGCCAAGATCTCCGGCCAGTGGACCAAGGGCAAGTCCTGCGACACGTTCGGCCCGACCGGCCCCTGGCTCGTGACCCGCGACGAGATCGAGGATGTGCAGAACCTCGACATGTGGCTCGACGTGAACGGCAAGCGGATGCAGACCGGCAACTCGAAGACCATGATCTTCACCATCGCGCAGATCATCTCGCACCTGTCGCAGCTGTTCACGCTGCATCCGGGCGACATCATCTCGACCGGCACGCCGCCGGGCGTGGGCCTCGGCATGAAGCCGGAACCGGTCTACCTCAAGGAAGGCGACGTCATGGAGCTGGAAATCGCCGGGCTCGGGCGTCAGCGCCAGACCGTCAAGGCCGATACATGAAACCGGCCATGCTGATGATCGGCGAGGCGACCGAGCGTATGCTCGGCCGCCTGTCCGAGACTTTCGAGGTCCGCCATCCCGAGGGCGACGTCGCCGCCTGGATCGACGCGAACGGCGCGGACGTCGAATATGTGCTGTCGAAATCCCATGACGGCGTGTCCGCCGCGATGATGGACGCGATGCCGAAGCTGCGGGTGATCTCGAATTACGGGGTCGGCTATGACAGCATCGACACCGAAGCGGCGGTGAAGCGCGGCATCATGGTCACGCACACCCCCGACGTGCTGAACGACGAGGTCGCCAATACCGCGGTTCTGCTGATGCTGGCCGCGGCGCGCAACCTGGTGCATGACGACGCCTATCTGCGCGCCGGCCGCTGGGAAGCCGAGGGCCCCGCGCCGCTGTCCCGGTCGGTCCGGGGGCTGACGGTCGGCATCGTCGGGCTGGGCCGGATCGGCACCACCATCGCCGAAAAGCTGGGCGTTTTCGGGGTCGACATCGTCTATCACGCGCGCAGCGAAAAGGATGTGCCCTGGCGCTATTTCGGCGACCTGACGGAAATGGCCGATGCCGCCGACATCCTGATCGTGATCACCCCCGGCGGGGCGGAAACGAAACACATGGTGAATGCGTCCGTTCTGAACGCGCTCGGCCCGCAAGGGATTCTCGTGAATGTCGCGCGCGGCTCTGTCGTCGACGAGGCCGCGCTGATCGAGGCGCTGAAAACCGGGCGGCTGGGGTCGGCCGCGCTCGACGTGTTCGAGAACGAGCCGCACGTTCCCGCCGAGCTGATCGCCATGGACAACGTCACGCTGCTGCCGCATGTCGGCAGTGCCACGGTGGAAACCCGGCAGGCGATGGGCGATCTGGCGGTTGAGAACCTGGTGCGCATGGCGGACGGCGGCAAGCCCGTCTCGCCGGTGCCGGAATGCCGCGACTGATCTGAACCGAATGGCGGCGCGGCCCGGTCAGGGCCGCGCCCCTTCCGCAAGCTCCCGTTCGAGCCGCGCAAGAAAGTCCCGCGTCTTCAGCCCCGGCGCCAGGGCCGGCGCGAAACGCACCTCGATCACGCCCGGCTTGCGCAGCCACGATCCGTGCGGCCACAGATCGCCGGAATTCAGCGTCACGGGCACGCAGGGCACCCCCATCTGACGGTACAGCACCGCCACGCCCGACTGCACCCGGTCGCGCCCTGCCGGATCGCGCGTGCCGGACGGAAAGATCAGCACGCTGCGCCCGGCCCGCGCCGCGTCGCGCGCCTGCCCGAAAGCCTGCCGCGCCGCATCGAGATCGCCGCCCCGGTCGACGCCGATATGGCCCAGCATCCGCGCCACCGGCCCGGCCAGCGGCCAGGACAGGATCTCGCGCTTGAGCACCACCGCCGGGTTGTCCAGCAGCCGCGGCAGGTACAGCGTTTCCCACGCCGCCTCGTGCCGGCAGGCGAACAGGCAGGGCCCCGGCGGCACGTTCTCCAGCCCGGTGACGCGCACCTTTTGGCCGCAGATCACCCGCAGCAGCGCCGCCTCGACGGCAACGAAGGCGCTTAGCGCCGCCCAGCCGTACCGCATCGGCAGCAGCGTCAGCACCAGCAGCGGCGCAAAGAGCACGACCACCGCCGCGCTTGTCGCATGGAACAGGGCCGAGCGTGCCCGGATAACCGCCGGACGCTCGGAAAGAGGGGTCATGGTTGTTGCAATCCCGGCGGCTTTGAACGACTAATGGCGCCGGATCTTATCGCGCGAGAGGCGCCGATGCGCAACGACAACCAAAGCAAGGAAACGCTCGAGAAAGACCTGCTCGAGCTGGTGGCCGAGGAAGGCATGGTCGATCGCGCCGATCTGACGCGCGAGGCCGCGCTTGCCGATCTCGACATCGCCTCGGCCGACTTCATCATGATCCTGATGGCCATCGAAGAGACCTACGGCGTCTATATCTCCGTCGACAACGAGATGTCGGGCGTCACCACGGTGCAGGATCTGCTGTCCGTGGCCTCCCGGAAAATCCTGGAAAAATCCGACGCATGACGCAATCGCGCGTCGTCATCACCGGCACCGGGGCGTTTTCGCCCTGCGGCGCGGGCGCGGATGCGCTGTGGCGGGCCGCGAAGGACGGCGTATCGGCGGCGCAGCAGGTGCATTTCGACGCCATCGCAGACCAGAAGGTGACGCTTGCCGCGCCGATCCCGGCGCAGCTTTACGATGCGCATGCGGACATCGTGCGCCCCCGCATGCAGGACCGCGTCACCGGCTTCGCGCTGATCGCCGCCGCCGAGGCGGTGGCCCAGGCCGGCCTGTCCGAGGACGACTTCGGCGACGATTGCGGTGTGATCGTCGGCTCCGGCCTTGGCGGAGCGGAAACGATCGACACCAACTACATGCGGTTCGCCGCGCATACTTACGGCGCCACCGCGCCGCGGCTCGACGCGATGAGCGTCCCGAAGATCATGGCGAATGCCGCCGCCTCGTGGATTTCCATGACCTGGGGCGCGCGCGGGCCGCTCTATTGCAACTCCACCGCCTGTTCCTCGGCCAGCCAGTCGATCGGGCTGGCCTATCAGCTGGTGCGCAGTGGCGCGATGACCCGCTGCATCACCGGCGGAACCGAGGCCTGCATCGTCCCCGGCGTGTTTCGCGTCTGGGAACTGCTTCGCGTGCTGTCGCCCGATGCCTGCCGCCCGTTCTCGCGCGATCGCAACGGCATGATGCTTGGCGAAGGCGCGGGCATCCTGATCGTCGAGACGCTGGAGGCGGCGCGCGCGCGCGGCGCCGAGCCGCTGGCCGAGATCGTGGGCTACGGCACCACCTCGGATGCGGGCGACCTGCTGCGCCCCGATCCGGTCGGCGCGGCGGGCGCGGTGACGCGGGCGCTGGCGGATGCCGGGCTGACGCCGGACGACATCGGCTATGTCAACGCGCACGGCACCGCAACCGTGGCCAACGACCTGTCGGAAACGGCGGCGATGCGGCAGGTCTTCGGCGGCGCCTTCGACGCGCTTGCCGTCTCCTCGACCAAGCCGGTACATGGCCACGCGCTTGGCGCCGCCGGCGCGCTCGAGACGATCATCACGCTGCACAGCCTGCGCGCGCATCTTGCCCCGCCCTCGGGCAACTTTTCCGAGATCGACCCGGCCATCGGCTTTGCCCCGGTCACCGGGGCGCCGCGCGGCTATGCGCAGGATTTTGCGCTGACCAATTCCTTTGCCTTCGGCGGCATCAACGCCGCGCTGATCCTCGGCAGCGCCACGCGGCTGTGACAGGCGCGTGACCGGCGCGGCAACGCTCCACCTGCCGGATGGCCTGCCTGCCGCGCAGGCGGACGCCCTGGCCGCGCTGACCGCCGAGATTTGCGCACCCGATGCGCCCCATGCCGCCCCCTGGACAGCGCCCGCGCTACTGCTGTCCGACCCCGCCGTGCGGCACCTGCTGGCCCTGCCCGAGGCGGCAGCGGGCGAGGTGCTGGTGCACGACTACCAATCCTTCGACATCGCCGCGCCGCTGCCGGCCGGCAGCCGGATCTTCGCCAAGGCGGCGCGGAACGGCAGCGAATACGGCCTTGTCCTGCGCGCCGATCCCGGCGAAGTGCGCATGACCAGCGCATTGCGCCTTCTGCCGGCCGCCGACATCGCCGCCGCCCGCCCCGCGCCGTTCCGCACCGATGCGCTGCGCGGCGCGGTCTGGTCGCCGCCGCTTGCCATCGACCGGCGGCGCACCGACCGCTACCTTGCGCTGTCGGGCGATGCGAACCCGATCCACCGCAGCGCGGGTGCCGCCGCCGCTTCGGGCCTGCCCGCCCCCGTGGTGCCGGGCCTGCTGCTGCTGGCGCTGATCCAGCCCTTTGCCGAACGCGCGCTGCCGGGCCGTTCCCTGTCGCGCCTGACCTGCCGCTTCATGTCGCCGCTCGCCGTGGGCGGCAGCGCGCGGGTGGCGGTCATGCCGCGCGGGCCGGGCCGGGCGCGCGCCGTCTGCCTTGGCCCGGATGCGCGGGCGCTGGCCATCGCCGATCTGCACGTCGCGGGCGGCTGAACGGTCAGCCGCGCACCCGAGTTGGCAGCGTCGGAACCGCCGCGACCAGCTGCCGCGTATAGGCATGGCGCGGCGCGTCGAGCACGGCTGCCGTCGCACCCTCTTCGACGATCTTGCCGGCCCGCATCACCAGCACCCGGTCGGTGATCGCCCGCACCACCGACAGATCGTGGCTGATGAACAGGTAACTCAGCGCGAACCGCCCCTGCAATTCCGCCAGCAGATCGAGGATGCGCGCCCGGATCGACACGTCAAGCGCGCTCACCGCCTCGTCGAGGACCAGCAGCGCGGGGCGGATCACGATGGCGCGGGCAATGGCGATCCGCTGCCGCTGGCCGCCGGAAAACTCGTGGATGAACCGCCCCGCATCCGCCGCCTTGAGCCCCACCGCCTCCAGTGCCTCGGCCACGCGAGCGGCGCGGTCCGCCTGCGGCACGGGGTCAAGGTGAAACGGCTCGGCCACCAGACGCGCGACGCGGTGGCGCGGGTTGAACGAGCCATATGGATCCTGGAACACCACCTGCATCCGTCGCCGCACGGCCGGCGGCACGTCCGGGGCGATCACCGGCACCCCGTCCAGCCGCACGCTGCCGGCCTGAAGCGGCTCCAGCCCCAGAATGGCGCGGGTCAGGGTGGATTTGCCGCAGCCCGATTCGCCCACCAGCCCGACGCTTTCGCCGGCACGAACGGTCAGATCGACCCCGTCCACCGCGCGCACCGGGCCGGCGCGCCGAAACAGGCCGGTCCGCCGCCCCGGATAGTCGCGCACCGCGCCCTCGACCTCCAGCACCGGCGCGCCGGGCGCCGCCCGCCCCGCCCGCGCCGGCACATGCGCGCTGTCCGCCAAGAGCCGCGCGGTATAGGGATGCCGGCCGCCCCGGAAAAGGCGCGCGGTGCTGTCCTCCTCGACGATGCGGCCGGCCTGCATCACCGCCACGCGCGCCGCCATGCCGGCCACCACGGCAAGATCGTGGGTGATCAGCAGCAGCGACATGCCCTCCTCCGCGGCCAGCCCGCGCAGCAGATCCAGGATCTGCGCCTGCGTGGTCACGTCCAGCGCCGTGGTCGGCTCGTCCGCGATCAGCAGCCGCGGGCGCAGCGCGACCGCCATGGCGATGCAGACCCGCTGGCGCTGACCGCCGGACAATTCGTGCGGATAGCGCGACAGCGGCACCCGCGCCGGGTCCAGACCGACACGCGCCAGCCGCGCCTCGGCGGCCGCGCGGGCGCCGAACCGGTCCGCGGCACCATGCACGCGCAGCGTCTCGGCCACCTGGTCGCCGATCCGCTGCACCGGGTTCAGCGCGGTCATCGGTTCCTGAAAGATCATGCCGATGCCGCGCCCGCGCAAGCCGTTCAGCCGCCGTTCCGGTTGGCGCACCAGATCGGCGCCGTCGAACAGCACCCGCCCCGACACCTCGGTGCCGCGCGGCTCCAGCCGCATCACCGACAGCGCGGTCAGCGACTTGCCCGACCCGCTTTCGCCGACCAGCCCGAACACCTCTCCCTCGGCCACATCGAAAGAGACCTCCCGCAGGATCGGCACCCCGTGAAGGACCAGCGACAGCCCCTCGACCCTCAGCACGGCCCGCCCCTTCTCCGGTTTTGAAATATCCCCGCCGGAGGCATGAAAATCACTGTCCCGCCATAAGACTCAAAGCCCCCGGCGGGGATATTTACGAACCGAAGAAGCCTCATCCGATCCGCCTCAGGCGCGGGTCGAGGTGATCGCGCAGCCCGTCGCCCACGAGGTTCAGGCCCAGCACAGTCAGCACGATCGCCAGGCCGGGAAAGAGCGCGACATGCGGGGCAAGCGCGATCAGCGTCTGGCTTTCGGCCAGCATCCGGCCCCAGGACGGGGTCGGCGGCTGCGCGCCGAGGCCGACATAGGACAGCCCGGCCTCGGCCAGGATGCCAAGGCTGAACTGGATCGTTCCCTGGACGATCAGCAGGTTGGCGATATTGGGCAGGATGTGTTCGGCCGAGATGCGCAACCGGCCCTTGCCGGCAACGCGCGCGGCCAGCACGTAATCCAGTGTCCACAGGCTGAGCGCGCCGCCGCGCGCAACGCGGGCGAAGACCGGGATGTTGAAGACGCCGATCGCCAGGATCGCGTTCAGCGCCGAAGGTCCGATCGCCGCGGTGATCAGGATCGCGATCACCAGCGCCGGAAAGGCGAAGACCAGGTCGTTGGCGCGCATCACGACCTCGTCCAGCAGCCCGCCGCGATGCGCCGCCGCCAGCAGGCCCAGCGGAACGCCCGCCGCCATGCCGATCCCCACCGCCACGATGGCCACCGCGATCGAGGTGCGCGCGCCGACCATCAGCATCGCCAGCATGTCGCGGCCAAGCTGGTCGGTGCCGAGCGGATGCGCGGGCGATGGCGGCTGCATCCGCGCCGCGATCTCCACCCCGTCCACCGCGAAGGGCACCCAGACCAGCGACACCAGCGCGGCCCCGACGAATACCGCCGACAGCGCGGCCCCGATCCAGAGCTGGCCGGGAAACCTCATCGCCGGCGCCTCAGCCGCGGGTCGATGGCGGCATAGGCGATGTCCACGAAGAAGGTCACGAGGATCACCGCGAAAACCAGCAGCATCACCACCGATTCGACCACGATCAGATCGCGCTGGGTGATCCCCTGGAAGATCAGCAGCCCGAGACCGGGCAGGAAGAACACCTTCTCGATGATGATCGCGCCCGCCAGCAGGAACGAGAATTGTAGCCCGAGGATCGTCATCACCGGGATCAGCGCGTTGCGCAGCCCGTGTTTCAGGACGGCCGCGCCCCGGCTCAGCCCCTTGGCGCGGGCGGTGCGGATATAATCCTGGCCCAGCACCTCCAGCAGGCTGGAGCGCATGATGCGCGCCAGGATCGCCGCCTGCGGCAGCGCCAGCGCCACCGCCGGCAGGGTCAGCGCCCGCAGGTTGACCCAAAGCCCCTTTTCCCAGCCGGGAAAGCCGCCCGCCGGAAACCACGGGTTGCGGATTGCAAGGACCAGCACCAGCAGCATCGCGAACCAGAAGTTCGGCACGGCAATGCCAAGCTGCGTTGCCCCCATGATGCCGAAATCGGCCGGCCCGCCGCGCCGCGCCGCCGCCAGCATCCCGACCGGGATCGCGATCAGCGTGGACAGGATCAGCGCATAGAGCGTCAGCGGCAGCGACACCCAGAGCCGTGCCGAGACCAGATCCGCCACCGGGACGCGGTAGGTATAGGACGTGCCGAAATCGCCGTGCAGCAATCCGCCCGCCCAGGACAGGTAGCGCGCCGCGATGCCGCCCTCCAGCCCCAGGTCGCGGCGCAGCGCGGCCAGCGTTTCCGGCTCCGCGTTCAGGCCCAGCATGTAGCTGGCCGGATCGCCGGGGATCACCTCGACCACGGCGAAAATCACCAGGCTCGCCGCCGCGAGGCTGAGCACCAGCGAGATCAGGCGCGAAAGGACGAAACGCAGCATGGCGGCGAGGTTAGGCGAGGGCGCGGCGATGCGAAAGGGCGCATCGGGCGCCCTGCCCCGTCACTCGGTCCAGTGCACCCCGGTCAGGTCGTTGGCCTGGGTGGGCGCGTTCTGCCAAAGCCCCTCGATCCCGGTCCGGGCCACGCCGGTGCGCGCAAGCTGGAACAGGTAGGCGTTGACGAAATCCTCGGCGATGACGCGCTGGGCCTTTTTCAGGATCTCCGACCGCGCGGCGGGGTCCGTGGCCAGGTCCAGCTCGCGCATCAGGGTCTGCATCTCCTCGGTCCCGTACTGGAAATAGTAATCGGGCCGGGCATAGATGTTGATGTCCATCGGTTCGGTATGGCTGACGATGGTCAGGTCGAAATCGCGGCCCTTGAACACCTGTTCAAGCCATTGCGCCCATTCGAGGTTTTCGATCCGTGTGTCGATGCCGACGCGGCGCAGCTGCGCGGCCACGATCTCTCCGCCGCGGCGGGCATAGGACGGCGGCGGCAGTTTCAGCGACAGCGTGAGACCCTCGGCGACCCCGGCCTCTGCCAGCAACGCGCGCGCGCGGTCGGGATCGTGGCCCGACAGGCCGGTAAGGTCGAGATAATCGGGGTGGTGCGGCGCGAAATGGGTGCCGATGGGGGTGCCGTACCCGAAAAGCGCGCCGTCGATCAGCTCCTGCCGGTCGATGGCATGGGCAATCGCCTCGCGCACACGCTTGTCCGACAGCGGCGGGCGGGCGTTGTTCATCGCCAGGATCGTCTCGCCCTCGGTCGAGCCGATCAGCAGCTTGAAACGCGGATCGGCCTCGAACTGCGCCAGCGTCTCGGGTGCGGGATAGGCGGGAAAGGCGTCGATGTCGCCGGCCATCATCGCGGCATAGGCCGCGGTCGGGTCGGAGATGAACTTGAACGTCGCCGCCTCCAGCGCCGGCGGCGTGCCCCAGTAATCGGGGTTGGCCGCGATCTCGACCCGGTCGCCCTGCACCCAGTCGGCGAACATGAACGGGCCGGTGCCGACCGGCGCCGTCGCCAGGTTGCCGGCGCTTTCGGGCGCGACGATCACCGCGTCGCCCCAGGCCATGTTCGTGGGAAAGGCGCTGTTGGGTGCGGACAGCGTGACGCGCACGGTCAGCGGATCCACCACCTCGACAGTGTCGATGCCGGCGAACAGGGCCTTCTGCGCATTGGTGGAGCCGTCCGCGCGGGCGCGGTCGAGGCTGAATTTCACGTCGCCCGCATCCATCGCCGTGCCGTCGTGAAAGGTCACGCCGCCGCGCAGGTGAAAGGTGTAGGTCAGACCGTGATCGCCGACCTCCCAGCTTTCGGCGAGGCCGGGCGCGATCGAGCCGTCCTCGCGGTAGCGGGTCAGCCCCTCGAAGATGTTGGCATAGACCACTTCGTCGATGGCGGCGGCAGCACCGCCGGTCGGGTCGAGGTTGGGCGGCTCCAGCTGCATGCCGATGGTGATGTCGGTGCGTTGCGCCAGCGCGGCGCCGGGCGCCAGCGCAAGCATCGCGGCGCAAAGAACAAGGGGTTTCAGGGCCATGGGCCGAAGTCTCCTGTTGGCGTTCGGCGGCAGTCTAGCCAAAGCGGCCGAAAAGCCCCAGCGCTTTCTTCCCCGGGGTCAGGATCGCCGTCAGGCGGCCTCGATCACGATGCGTTCCACCGGAACGCCCTTGCCGCGCAGGATCTTCCCGATATCCTCGACCATCGCGTCGGGCCCGCAGACATAGAACATGCCGTTCCACTCCTTGACCTTCTCGTCCAGGAAATCGCCGTCGATCCGCCGATGCTCCAGCCCCTCGGCCTGCTCGTCCGTAAGGGTGAACACCGTGTCGAGGCCCGGCATCCCTTCCCATTCCTCGCGCAGGATGATGTCGCGTTCGCGCGCGTTCGAAAAGATCAGCTGACAGCCCGCAAGGCTGCCCTCGCGCGCGCGGCGGGCGCGCAGGATGGCGATGAACGGCGTGATCCCGGCGCCGCCGGCGATGAAGGTGCCCGGCCCCTTGTCCTCGATGGCGCCCCACGCATCCTCGATCAGCACCGTGTCGCCGGGGGCCAGATGCGCGATCTGCTCGGTCACGCCGTCATGCGCCGGATAGGATTTGATGGTGAATTCCAGCCGGTCCGAATCGGGCAGGTTGGTGAAGGTGAACGGGCGCTGCCTGTCCCGCCAGCCGTCCTTGTCCAGCGCGAAATCGGTGGCCTGCCCCGGCTGGAAGTCGAAGCCGTCCGGGCGGTCGAATACCAGGTGGTTGACGTTGTGGGTGACGGGCGCGATCTCGCGCAGCGTGAGAGTATGGGTCATGGCATCCTCGCGTAAACGATCAGTGCGGGACGTAGTACGGGGCCACGCGCGGGCCAGTCCGCGCCGCCGAGCCGCTCAGCCCAGAAGCTCGGCCAGCGTCAATGCCATGACCTTGGCGCTGTCGGCCATGTCGTCGACACCGACCCATTCGTCGGGCTGATGCGCAAGGTCCAGGATGCCCGGCCCGTAGGCGATGCAGTTCTTCAGCCGGCCGATCCGGTCGATATGCTTCTGGTCGTAGGTGCCGGGCGACACGACATAGCCCGCCTGCCGGGCCAGCACCTTTTCGATGGCCTGCGCGACGCCGCGCACCACCGGCGCGCCGCGATCGGTCATGGTGGGCGTGACTTCCCACAGATCGCGGATCTCGTAGGTGAAACCGGGGCGCGCGGCACGCACGGCTTCCAGAACGCGGCTCATCTCGGCCTTCACCTCGGCGATGTCCTCCTCGATCAGGAACCGGCGGTCGATCACGATGCGGCAGCGGTCGGCGACGCAGGCGGCGGGAAAGCCGGTGAACTCCGGATCCGGCTCCGGCTCGCCGCCATGGATCGAGTTGATGTTCATCGTCGATTGCCGCGCGCCGGACGGAATCACCGGCATGTCGGTGCGCTTGCCCGCCAGCAGCGGGTAGAGCGTGCGCTCGATCTCTTCCAGAACCGCGCCCATGTGGCGGATCGCGCTGTCGCCGAGGAACGGCATCGAGCCGTGGGCGATGCGGCCATGGGTCTCGATCTCGGCCCACCAGACGCCGCGATGGCCGAGACAGATGCAATCCTTGTGCAATGGCTCGGGGATGATGACATGCTGCACCCGCTCGGGCGCGAAATGGCCCCGCTCCGCCAGCCAGGCGACGCCGCCATAGCCGCCGGTCTCCTCGTCGGCGGTGCCGGAAATCTCGATCGCGCCGGCGAAATCCGGGCAGGTGGCGATATACGCCTCCGCCGCGATGATCGAGGCGGCAAGCCCGCCCTTCATGTCGCAGGCGCCGCGGCCATAGATGCGCCCGTCCTTCAGGATCGCGGCAAACGGATCGACCGTCCAGCCTTCGCCCACCGTGACGACATCGGTGTGCGAGTTGAAATGCACGCAATCGCCGGGCCGCGCGCCGTCGCGGCGGGCCACGATGTTCCAGCGCGGATAGCGGTCGCTGTCGCCGGGGGTGCCGGTGGCGCGCAAGATCTCGGTGCCGAACCCGGCGCGGGACAGGCGGGCATCCAGATAGCCGCAGATCTCGCGGTAATGACGCCCCGGCGGGTTCAGCGTGGGAATGCGCACCAGATCCTGCGTCAGCGCGATCAGGTCGGCGCGGCGCGCGTCGATGGCGGCGATCAGCGCGTGATCGGCAGTGTCAGTTTCCGGCCAGGCGGACCGCTCGGGGCTGCCGCCGCTCATTTCCAGTCCCAGGGTCGGGCAAATTCGCCAAGGCACCGCTGCACCGCGTCCTCGTCCACCTCGCCGCGCCGTTCGAGCTTGGCCACGAGGCCGCGTCTTTTGTCCTCGACCACCTCCACCACCTCTGCCGCCAGCTTCCTTTTGGCCAGCGCGGCGTTGTAGACGCGGGCGATGGCCAGCTTGCGCAGGCCGGGCTTGAACACCTTGCCCACGGCGGTTTTCGGCAGTTCGGGCAGGATCTCGATGTATTTCGGATGCGCCGCGCGCTCGTGGATCCGCCCCGAGGCGAAGGCGCGCAGTTCCGCCACGTCCGTGGTCGCCCCGTCCACCAGTTCGACATAGGCACAGGGCAGTTCGCCCGCGAAGGCGTCGGGCTGGCCGATGGCGCCGGCAAAGGCCACCATGTCATGCCCGGCCAGCGCATCCTCGATCACCGCCGGGTCGATGTTGTGACCGCCGCGGATGATCACATCCTTGGCGCGGCCGGTGATCCACAGATAGCCGTCCGAGTCGATCCGCCCCAGATCGCCGGTGCGCAGCCACTTGCCGTCAGCGAAAAGGCCGGCGTTCTTTTCCTCGGCGATATAGGTCTGCCCGACATAGACGCCGGGACTGGACACGCAGATTTCGCCGATCTCGTCCAGCCCCATCTCTTTCAGCACGGTCCCGTCATCGTCGCATTCCAGGATGCGCACGTCGGTATGCGGAAAGGCCAGCCCGACAGAGCCGATCTTTTTCTCGCCATCGGGCGGGTTCACCGACACGAGGCATGTCGCCTCTGTCAGCCCGTAACCCTCGACGATGGTCACGTCCGTCGCCCTCTGGAAGCGGTTGAACAATTCCACCGGCAGCGGCGCGGAGCCTGAGAACGCCACCTGAAGCGACGAGATGTCGGCGTTCACGGGCCGCTGCATCAGCGCCGATAGCGCGGTGGGCACGGTGATGACGAACGTCACCTTCCAGCGTTCCAGCAATTTCCAGAAATTGTCGAACACCCCCGCGCCGCGGTAGCCCTGCGGCGTCGGCAGCACGACATGCGCCCCCGAGGACAGCACCGCGCCGCCCACCACCACGGCGGCAAAGACATGGAACAGAGGCAGCGGGCAGATCAGCGTGTCCTGCTCCGTGAACAGCAGCCGATGCCCCAGCCAGCCGTTGTAGATGAACCCCGAATAGAGATGCTGCGCGACCTTGGGCATCCCGGTCGTGCCGCCGGTGTGGAAATAGGCCGACACCCGGTCGCGGTTGCCATCGTCGAAATCGAGCGTGTCGTTCTGGCGCGCCATCTCGCCCGCCCAACGCAGGATGCGCGCATTGTGGCGCGGATGCACCTTCGGCCGCATCAGCGGCACGATCCAGCTTTTGGGAAAATCCAGATAGCGGTGCAGGTCCACCTCCAGCACGGCCTCGACCCCCGGCGCGGTGCGCAGCGCCTCCGCCGCCTTCTGCGCGACGTCGGTCTTGGGAAAGGCGCGCAGCGTCACCAGCACCTTCGCCCCGGTCTCTCGCAGGATGCCCGCGATCTGTTCGGCGTCGAGCATCGGGTTGATCGGGGCCGCGATCCCGGCCACCTGCGCGCCGAACAGCGCCAGCACGCATTCGGTGCAATTCGGCAGTAGCACGGCAACGGTGTCGTCCTCGCCGATGCCCAGCGACCGCAACAGGTTCGCCGCCCGGTTCACCCCGGCCAGCGTTTCGGTCCAGGTCAGGGTTTCGGCGCGCGCGCCCGGATCGGAAAAGAACTGGAAGGTGAAGGCGTTGCGCTCGGGGAAGTCGGCGGCGGTGCGCGCCAGAAGCTGGTGGATCGTGACCGGCACGTCGCGGTCCCGCCACGGCATTTCGTCCTGGATCGCATCACGATCCGCGCGGTTGGCATAGCGGCCCATGTCTCCTCCCCGGCCGGCGCACCGGCCCGCAATTCATACCCGGAAGATGGGTCGCCCCGGCGCAAGGCGCAAGCGAAACCGGCCCGCCGCGCGCCCCGCGCCCGCTATTCGGCCGCCAGCCCTTCGGTGAATTGCAGCCGCGCAAGGCGGGCATACAGCCCATCCTCGGCCACCAGTTCGGCATGGCTCCCGCTCGCCACGATGCGCCCCTCGTCGAAGACCAGGATGCGGTCGGCCTTCTTCACGGTAGCCAGCCGGTGCGCGACGATCAGCGTCGTGCGGCCCGCCGACACGGTGTCGATGGCCTGCTGCACCAGCCGTTCGCTTTGCGCGTCCAGCGCGCTCGTCGCCTCGTCCAGCAGCAGGATCGGCGCGTCGCGCAGGATCGCGCGGGCGATGGCGATGCGCTGTTTCTGCCCGCCCGACAGCATCACGCCGCGTTCGCCGACGAAGGAATCGTACCCGTCCGGCAGCGCCGCCAGGAACTCGTCCGCCGCGGCGGCGCGGGCGGCGGCCTCGACCTCGGCATCGGTGGCGTCCGGACGGCCGAAGCGGATATTGCCGCGCGCGGTATCGGCGAAGATCACCGGATCCTGCGGCACCAGCGCGATGGCGCGGCGGAACGCGGCGCGCGTCATGTCGGCCAGATCGACCCCGTCGATGCGGATCCGCCCCGATTGCGGATCGTAGAACCTGAGCAGAAGCTGGATCACCGTGGACTTGCCCGCCCCGGACGGGCCGACAAGCGCCACCGTTTCGCCCGGCCGGATGTCGAGGGTGACGCCCTGAAGCGCCTTGTAGTCGGGCCGGGTGGGATAGTGGAAGGTCACGTCCTCGAAGGCGATGGCGCCGTGGCAGGGCTCGGGCAGCGGCTTCGGCGCGGCGGGATCGGACACGCTGTCCTCGGCGTTGAGCAATTCCACAAGCCGTTCGGTGGCGCCCGCGGCGCGCTGCAACTCGCCCCAGATCTCGGACAGCGCGCCGGTCGCGCCGGCCACCAGCACCGCGTAGATGACGAACTGCACCAGCTCGCCCACGCTCATCAGGTCGGCCCGCACGTCGCGCGCGCCGATCCACAGCACGCCCACCACGCCCGAGAAGATCAGCGCGATCACGATCACCGTCATCACCGCGCGGGTGCCGATCCGCTTGCGGGCGGAGACATAGGCCTTTTCCGTCACATCCGCGAACCGGCGCCGCGTCGGCGCCTCGTGGGTGAAGGCCTGCACCGTCTGCACCGACAAGAGCGCCTCGGAGGCGGAGCCGGAAGAATTGGCGATCCAGTCCTGGTTCTCGCGGCCCAGCCGGCGCAGGCGGCGGCCCAGAACGATGATCGGAACGATCACCGCCGGCACGATCAGCAGCACCAGCCCCGTCAGCTTGGCCGAGGTCAGCAGCAGAAGCGCCATGCCGCCCACGAGGATCAGGACGTTGCGCAGGGCGACGGACACCGAAGAGCCGATCACCGACAGGATCAGCGTCGTGTCGGTGGTGATCCGGCTCAGGACCTCGCCGGTCATGATCCGCTCGTAGAACGCCGGCGACATGCCGATCATCCGGTCGAACACCGCCTTGCGGATATCGGCGACCACCCGCTCGCCCAGCCGCGTGACCAGATAGTACCGCAGACCGGTGCCCACGGCGAGCAGCAGCGCGATCGCCAGCGCCGCCAGGAAATATCCGTCCAGCAATTGCTCGGCCGAGGTTTCGAAGCCGTCCACAACGCGGCGCACCGCCAGTGGCAGCGCCAGCGACACCATCGCGGTCAGAACCAGCGCGCAGAACGCGGCGAACAGCAGAACGCGGTACGGGCGCAGGAACGGCCAAAGCCCGCGCAGCGCGCCGATCTCGCGGGATTTCTCGCGCTCCTGCTCTGCGCCCTGATTGCGTTCCATATGTCGCGTCCTCTTGCCTGCGCCGGGCATATCCAACCGCCCCCGCCGGGGCAACCGGCATGACCTGCGACTGATGGACGGATCGGCAGCGCCCGCGCTTGGCCCCGATAACACCTGCCAATCGCTGCCGATCAGAGTTCTGTCGTCATACGGTATCCCGGTGCATAGCTCAGGGTCACCGCCGTTATCGGATCGGAGTCCGAAAAGGTCGTGCGCTCGACGGTGAACAGCGCGGCGCCTTCGGGGCAGCACAGCCGCGCAGCGCGGCCGGCATCGGCGGGCTGGGCGAAAAAGGCGAGCGCCCCGCTGGAATAGGGCAGATTGCGGACGAGCCATTCATTCGCGCTGACGCTGTCGAAGCGGACCTCGCCAGCCGGTGCGAAGACCGGGTTGATCCAGCGATCCTCCAGGCAAAAGGGCGCCCCGTCCGCCAGGTGCAGGGCTTGCAGACGGCGCAGCGGCGCGTTGCCGGGCAGCTTCAGCGCCTGTTTCACCGCGTCCGTGGGGGCGGACATGCCGTCATCGAGCAGACGATAGCCATGCGCCAGGCCGCGCGCCTCGACATCCTGCCGAATGATGGTGATCGCGAAGGTGGCCTTGCTGACCGGCGTCGCCGCCACCCGCGTGCCGCCCTTGCGGCGGCGCACCAGGTAGCCTTCGCTTGCAAGCGCCCGCAATGCGCGGTTGACCGTGGCGCGCGCGCATCCCAGCTCGGCGGCAAGGTCTGCCTCGTGCGGGATCAGCGTGTCCGGCGACCATTCGCGCGAACGAATCCGCCTGAGCGCCTCTTCGCGCACCGCCTGCCAGGTTCCCGCGACCTGCGTCACAGGGTCTTCAGCCGCCGCACGGCGCCGCGATAGGCGGCGGTGATACCCTCGCGCGCGGCATGCCTGCCGCCGGCGACAAGGTGGCGCCCCGCCGCCCAGACATCGCTTACCATGCCGCTGCCTCCGGCGAATATCCAGCTGTCCAGCAGCGTATCGCCCGCCAGGCCGTCCAGATCGACATGTGCCGCGTCCAGCGCCGTCAGATCGGCCAGGCGTCCGGCCTCGATCGCGCCCGCGTCGCGCGCGGCGGCCTGCGCGCCGCCCTGAACGGCCCCCTCCAGCAGCATCCGTCCGGTCGATTTCTCGCGGCTGGCCAGTGCCGCGCGCACCCGGTCGCGCAGCCTTTGGGAATAGTCCAGCATGCGCAGTTCCTCGATCAGCGAGATGCGGATATTGCTGTCCGAACCCACACCCCAACGCCCGCCGGCACCGGTCCAGGCGACACCGTCGAAGATACCGTCGCCAAGGCTGGATTCGGTGATCGGGCAAAGCCCCGCCACGGCGCCGGTGGCCGCAAGCGCCAGCGTTTCGTGGCGTTCCATCTGCGTACAATGGATCAGGCACCAGCGGTCATCAACCGCGGCGTTGTCCAGCAGCCATTCAACCGGGCGCCTGCCGGTATGCGCCCGCACTTCGTCGACCTCGGCCACCTGTTCGGCAAGATGCATGTGCAGCGGCGCGTCGGGGCGCAGCAGGGCGCAGGCGGCCAGCCCTTCGGACGTGACCGCGCGCAGGCTGTGCGGCGCGATGCCCAGCCGCGCATCGGCGGGCAGGACCGCCAGGGCCGCTTCCGCCCCCTCGACGAGCCGCGCGAAGCGTTCGGGATCGTTGCCGAAGCGGATCTGCCCCTCGGCAAGCGGCCGCCCGTCGCACCCGCCCTGCTGATAGAGCACCGGCAGCAGCGTCAATCCGATACCCGTCTGTCCGGCGGCGGCCGCGATCCGCGACGACATCTCCGCCAGATCGGCATAGGGCACGCCCCCCGGCGCGTGGTGCAGATAGTGAAACTCCGCCACCGCGGCAAAGCCGGCTTCCAGCATCTCCAGCTGCACGAAGGCGGCGATGGCCTGCACATCGTCGGGCGAAAGCCGGTCGAGAAAGCGGAACATCAGCTGCCGCCAGGTCCAGAACGTGTCGCGCGGATCGGGGCCGCGGCGTTCGGTCAGGCCCGCCATCGCCCGCTGAAAGGCGTGGCTGTGCAGATTGGTCGGCGCGGGCACCAGCACCCCGACCCGCTGCGCACCGGGTGCGGGGGCCGTGCCGGCCGCCACGGCGGCAATGCGATCCCCGTCCAGCCGCACGCTGACATCCCGCGCCCAGCCATCCGCCAGAAGCGCCTGTTCCGCCCAGATCGAATTCATCGCGTTCCCGTTGACTTGAAAAATAAGTATATACATAATGTGCCAACTCGAAAGGGGAATCAAGATGGAATCCGAAGCTCCGCAGGTTCTGGGCAATGCGCATCTGGCCACGATGACGGCGCCCGCGACCCCTTGCGGCGCGGTGGTGCTGCGCGGCGGCCGGATCGAATGGGCCGGCCCGGAAAGCGACCTGCCGGGCGCGTTTCGAACGGCCGAGCGGCACGATCTGCAAGGCCGCCTGGTCACGCCCGCCCTGATCGACTGCCACACGCACATCGTCCATGGCGGCAACAGGGCACGGGAATTCGAGATGCGGCTGGAAGGCGCATCATACGAAGACGTCGCCCGCGCCGGGGGCGGGATCGTGTCCACGGTCACCGACACCCGCGCGGCATCCGAAGACGCGCTCGTGGCGCAAGCGCTGCCACGCCTCGATGCGCTTCTGGCCGAGGGGGTCGCCACGCTGGAGGTGAAATCCGGCTACGGGCTGGATGTCGAGACCGAGCTTGCCATGCTGCGCGCCGCGCGCCGGCTCGAGGCAGAGCGTCCGGTGCGCGTGCGCACGTCCTTTCTTGGCGCCCACGCGGTTCCGGCCGAATATACCGGCCGGCCGGACGATTACCTGACCGAGATCTGCCTGCCGGCGCTGCGCAAGGCACATGCCGAAGGGCTGGTCGATGCGGTCGACGGCTTTTGCGAATCCATCGCCTTTTCGCCGGACCAGATCGCGCGCGTCTTCACCGAGGCGCAAACGCTGGGCCTGCCGGTGAAGCTGCACGCCGAACAACTGTCCCATCTGGGCGGCACCGCGCTGGCCGCCCGTTTCGGCGCGCTTTCCGCCGATCATGTGGAATACGCGCAGGCAGACGACGCGCGCGCCATGGCCGCCTCGGGGACCGCTGCGGTGCTGCTGCCCGGCGCATTCTACACGCTGCACGAAACACAGGCCCCCCCGGTCGCGGCGTTCCGGGACCATGGCGTGCCGATGGCGCTGGCGACGGATTGCAATCCCGGCTCCTCGCCCATGACCTCGCTTCTGTTGACCATGAACATGGCCTGCACGCTTTTCCGGCTGACACCGGACGAGGCGCTGCAGGGCGTGACCCGCAATGCGGCGCGCGCGCTGGGCCTGACCGATTGCGGCCGGATCGCGCCCGGCCTGCGCGCCGACCTGGCCGTCTGGAACGTGGAGCAGCCGGCAGAGCTGTCCTATCGCATCGGATTCAACCCGCTGCATCAACGGTGGTTCGGAGGACGCCGATGCTGACCCTGACACCCGGCGCCGCCGCGCTTTCCCAACTCGAATCAATCTGGCGCGACGGGGCTTCGGCACGGCTGGACCCGGCCGCGCGCACGGGCGTGGAAAAAGCGGCCGAACAGGTTCGCGCCGCGGCAGAGGGCGAGATTGCCGTTTACGGCGTCAATACCGGGTTCGGCAAACTCGCATCGGTGAAGATCGCGGTGCAGGATGCCGCCCGCTTGCAGCGCAACCTGATCCTCAGCCATTGCTGCGGCGTGGGCGAGGCGCTGGATCCGGCGACGACCCGGCTGATGATGGTCCTGAAGCTGCTCAGCCTGGGGCGCGGGGCGTCCGGCGTGCGCTGGGACGTGATCGCGCTGCTCGAAGGGATGCTCGAACGCGGTGTCACCCCGGTGGTGCCGGTCCAGGGATCGGTCGGCGCAAGCGGCGATCTGGCACCGCTCGCCCATATGAGCGCGGTCATGATCGGCGAGGGCGAGGCAGAGATCGAAGGCGCGCGCCTGCCCGGCGCACAGGCGCTGGACCGGGCGGGGCTTGCGCCGATCGTGCTGGGTCCGAAGGAAGGGCTGGGGCTGATCAACGGCACCCAGTTCTCGACGGCCCTCGCGCTGGCGGCGCTGTTCGACGGGTGGCGCAATCTGCAGAACGCGCTTGTCACCTCGTGCCTGTCCACCGACGCCATCATGGGATCCACCGCACCGCTCGAGGCAGAAATCCACGCGCTGCGCGGCCAGAAGGGGCAGATCGCCGTCGCCGACGCGATGCGCGGGCTGATGGCCGGATCGGAGATTCGCGAAAGCCACCGCGAGGGCGATGCAAGGGTGCAGGATCCCTACTGCATCCGCTGTCAGCCGCAGGTGGCGGGCGCCGCCATGGACTTGCTGCATTTCGCCGCGACCACGCTGGAGACCGAGGCGAATGCCGTCACCGACAACCCGCTGGTCACGCGGGCCGGGATCCTGTCGGGCGGCAACTTTCATGCCGAACCCGTCGCCTTCGCCGCCGACATCATCGCGCTCGCGCTGGCCGAGATCGGCGCGGTCGCGCAGCGGCGGGTTGCGTTGATGGTCGATCCCACGCTCAGCCATGATCTGCCGCCGTTCCTGACGCCCGACCCCGGCCTCAATTCGGGCTACATGATCGCCGAAGTCACCTCTGCCGCGCTGATGAGCGAGAACAAGCATCTTGCCACGCCCTGCGCGACCGACAGCACGCCGACCAGCGCCAACCAGGAAGACCACGTCAGCATGGCGGCGCATGGTGCGCGGCGCCTGCTGCGCATGAATGCCAACCTGAGCACGATACTCGGGATCGAGGCGCTGTGCGCCGCGCAAGGGGTAGAGTTCCGCGCCCCGCTGAAGACGGCGCCAAGGCTTGGCGCGGCCATCGGCGCGCTTCGCCGGATCGCTCCGGCGCTGGGCGAGGATCGCGTCCTTGCGCCCGAGATCGAGGACGCGGCCGGCCTTGTGCGGGACGGTGGCCTGATCCGCGCCGCTGATCTGGAGTTTCCGCTGTGACCTGCCGATGCCGCGGCACGAACGGAAAAGGGCCGCGCAAGCGGGGCCCGGCGTGACCCCCGTCGAGGTGCGGCGCGGCGACAGCCCGGTGGTTCTGGGCCTGCCGCATTCGGCCACCGCCCTGCCGGCCGACATCATCGACCGGCTGAACGCGCGGGGGCGCGCCCTGGCCGACACCGATTGGCATGTGGACCGGCTTTATGACGGGCTTTTGCCCGGAGCGACCGTCGTTCGGGCCGGGTTTCACCGCTACGTGATCGACGCCAACCGGGCGCCCGACGGCGCAAGCCTGTATCCGGGGCAGAACACGACAGGACTGGTGCCGATGACCGACTTCGACGGCGCGCCGATCTGGTCGCAGCCGCCCGGCACGCACGAAATCGCGCGCCGCCGCAAGGCGTTCCACGCGCCCTATCATGCGGCCCTGTCGGCCCAGATGGACCGGGTGCGCAGCCGCCACGGCGTCGCGATCCTGTATGACTGCCATTCGATCCGGTCGCATATCCCGTACCTGTTCGACGGAACGCTGCCGGATTTCAACATCGGCACGGCGGATGGCCGGACCTGCGATGCGCGCCTCCAGGCGGCGGCGGTCGATGTCTGCGCGAATGCCGAAGGCTACAGCCTGGCGGTGAATGGCCGTTTCAAGGGCGGCTGGACGACGCGCCATTACGGCCGCCCGGCGGAGGGATTTCACGCCATCCAGATGGAGCTGGCGCAATCGACGCATCTCGAAAGCGAAGACGCGCCGTTCGCCTACAGCGAAGCGAAAGCGGTGCGCCTGCGTCCGCTTCTGCGCGAGATCCTGGCGCGGCTGGCCGCACTGGCGCCGACGCTCGCACCATGAAACCGCGCGGCCCGATCGGGGTTTTCGCGCCGGTGCACCGCCCGGACAGCCAAGACGCCACAGGTTCGCCGCAACACCCAGACCGGCCGCATCCGGCCCGCCCGAGGAGGACACCATGACAGACCCCCGCCACAACCAGCGCGATATCTTCGCCCCGACGGGCCCGGAAATCAGCACGAAAAGCTGGCAGACCGAGGCGCCGATGCGGATGCTGATGAACAACCTGCATCCCGATGTCGCCGAGAACCCGCATGAGCTGGTCGTGTATGGCGGCATCGGCCGTGCCGCACGCACCTGGGAAGATTTCGACCGCATCGTGGCCGCGCTGAAAGACCTGGACGACGACCAGACGCTTCTGGTGCAGTCGGGCAAGCCGGTGGGTGTATTCCGGACCCACAAGGACGCGCCCCGCGTGCTGATCGCCAACTCGAACCTCGTGCCGCACTGGGCCACCTGGGATCATTTCAACGAATTGGACAGGCGCGGATTGGCGATGTACGGCCAGATGACCGCCGGCTCGTGGATCTACATCGGCACGCAGGGGATCGTGCAGGGAACCTTCGAGACCTTCGCCGAGGCCGGGCGCCAGCATTACGGCGGCGATCTGTCGGGCCGCTGGATCCTCACGGCCGGGCTTGGCGGAATGGGCGGCGCGCAGCCGCTGGCAGCCGTCATGGCGGGCGCATGCTGCCTGGCGGTGGAATGCGACGAAACCCGCGCCGATTTTCGCATCCGCACCCGCTATTGCGATGAAAAGGCACATACGCTGGACGAGGCGCTGGCGATGATCGCGCGCTGGACACAGGCGGGCGAGGCCAGGTCGGTTGCCCTGATCGGCAACGCGGCAGAGGTGTTCCCCGAGTTGTACGGACGGATGCGGGATGGCGGCCTGCGCCCCGATCTGGTGACGGACCAGACCTCGGCCCACGATCCGGTGCATGGATACCTGCCCCTGGGCTGGAGCGTCGCGCAATGGCGCGCCGCGCAGGAAACCGACCCGAAAAGCGTCGAGCAAGCCGCCCGCGCCAGCATGAAGACCCATGTCGCGGCGATGGTCGATTTCTGGAATGCCGGCGTGCCGACGCTGGATTACGGCAACAACATCCGCCAGGTCGCGCAGGAGGAAGGGCTGGACAACGCCTTTGCCTTCCCCGGTTTCGTGCCGGCCTATATCCGGCCGCTGTTCTGCAGGGGGGTGGGGCCGTTTCGCTGGTGCGCGCTGTCCGGCGATCCCGAGGACATCTACAGGACCGATGCCCGGATCAAGGAACTCTTCCCCGGGAACGACCAGCTGCATCGCTGGATCGACATGGCGCAGGATCGTATCGCCTTCCAGGGCCTGCCGGCGCGGATCTGCTGGATCGGCCTCGGCGAACGACACCGTGCCGGGCTGGCCTTCAACGAGATGGTGCGCAACGGCGAATTGAAGGCGCCCATCGTCATCGGGCGCGATCACCTCGACTCCGGCTCGGTCGCGTCACCCAACCGCGAGACAGAGGCGATGCGCGACGGGTCCGATGCCGTCAGCGACTGGCCGCTGCTCAACGCGCTGCTGAACTGCGCATCGGGCGCCACCTGGGTAAGCCTGCATCACGGCGGCGGCGTCGGAATGGGCTTTTCGCAGCATTCCGGCATGGTCATCTGCTGCGACGGCACCGAAGATGCCGACCGGCGCATCGAAAACGTGCTTTGGAACGATCCGGCAAGCGGTGTCATGCGTCATGCCGATGCCGGCTACGAGATCGCGCTTGATTGCGCCCGCGAACATGGCCTCGATCTGCCCGGCATCCTGTAGACCGCAGCGCCCGGCCGGCAAGACCGGCGCGGTCGCCGAACTGCGGCACCGTCAGCGCGTCCCACCGCCGCGGAACCGGTCCGGCGACATTGCCACGGTCTTTGCGCGGGCGTTCGAGTTGGCGATGCAGATCGAGCCGCAATTCGAAGGCCATGCGCGGCAGGTCTTGCTGGCCACCATCGGGGCGGAACCGATCTGGGCGAAACAGATCACTGTGGTCGATACGGACGTGGACATCTATGACATGGACGACGTGCAATGGGCGATTCTGACCCGCTCGCGCCCGGACAAGGACACCATCGTGATACCCGAAACGCCGTGTTTCTACCGCGACGAGGCCAAGGACCACTGGGGCCGGATGCTGGTCGACGCAACCAGGCCCCGGGGCCGCGAGGCGGAATTCGAGCGTAGGCGCCTGCGCATGGCGGGCGATATGCGCCTGTCCGACTGGATCGACGGCGCATGACCGGCGCGCGCAGGCTGATCGTCGGCATTTCCGGCGCGTCCGGCGCGGCCTACGGGCTGGCCGCGCTCGATCTGGCGCGCGGCGCGGGTGTCGAGACGCACCTTGTCGTCAGCCGCTCGGCGCTGCTGACGCTGAACCAGGAGCTGGGCGTGCAAAAGGCCGACCTCGACGGGCGCGCCGACGTGATCCATCCGCCCGCCGATATCGGCGCCTCCATCGCCTCGGGTTCCTATCCCACGATGGGGATGCTGATCGCGCCCTGCTCGGTCAAGACCATGTCCGAGATCGCCACCGGCGTCACCTCGACCCTGATGAGCCGCGCGGCCGACGTCGTGCTGAAGGAACGCCGCCGCCTTGTGCTGATGCTGCGCGAGACGCCGCTGCATCTGGGGCATCTGGAAACCATGACCGCGCTGACGCAGATGGGCGCGATCGTGATGCCGCCGGTGCCGGCCTTCTACGCGCTGCCGCAAAGCCTTAATGACATCGTGACCCATTCCACCGCCCGCGCGCTCGATCTGTTCGGCATCGACACGGGCGCGGTGAAACGCTGGTCCGGGCTGAAGGACGGGCTGTCGGAAAACGGCTGAGCGCCGCAAACCTCTTGCCGGATGCCTACCGCTGACCTTGTGCGTTCCCGCTGGGGCTTTCACGATGGGCGGCGGCGGTTCGGGGGCAGGCCGCAACGCGCAGACCCGGCAGGGCCAGCGGTGCGCAAATGGCTGCTTGGATTCATGGAGCGGGTAGCGGGAATCGAACCCGCACGACCAGCTTGGAAGGCTGGGGCGCTACCATTACACCATACCCGCGCTGCGGCTGTGACGCATATTTCAAGGCCCGATCCGGGTCAAGCGTCATGTCGCGCCGTGGCGGCCCGGCCGGCAGGCTCTGGACTTTCGGCACTATTGCGCTTTCCCTCGCGCTTTTCCGCGATAGCTGGGGGTGCGAAGGAGAGGTCATGCTGCTCGAGGTCGAAAGGCTGGAGAAATCCTATCCCGGCGGCGATGGCCCGGCGCGGGTGCTGCGCGGCGTCGATCTGGCGCTGGCCGAGGGCGAGACGCTGGCGCTGACCGGCGAGTCCGGTTCGGGCAAGAGCACGCTCCTGCACCTTGTCGGCGGGCTGGACGTGGCCGATGCGGGCCGCATCCGGCTGGCCGGCACCGACATCACAGGGCTGGACGACCGCGGCCGCGCGGCGCTCAGGCGCGAGACGGTGGGCATCGTGTTCCAGCAGTTCAACCTGATCCCCTCGCTGGACGTGGCGGCCAACATCGCGTTCCAGGCGCGGCTGGCGGGCCGGGCAGATCCCGCGCGGATCGCGGCGCTGGCCGGCGCGTTGGGGCTGGACGGCCAGATGCGCAAGTACCCCGAACAGCTTTCGGGTGGGCAGCAGCAGCGCGTGGCCATCGCCCGCGCGCTGGCCGCGCGGCCCCGGCTGGTGCTGGCGGACGAGCCGACCGGCAACCTCGACGAGGCGACCGCCGCCGGCGTGCTGGACGAGATGCTGGCGCTGGTCACTGACACCGGCGCGGCGCTGCTGCTGGTGACGCATTCGCCCGGCCTGGCCGCCCGCATGGGCCGGCAGGTGCATCTGCGGCGCGGGCGGCTCGAATGACCCGTGCCGCGCTGGCCGCGCTGTGGTCGCATTGGCGCCGCAGCCCGCTGCAATTGTTCACGCTGGTGGCCGGTCTGGCGCTGGCGACGGCGCTGTGGTCGGGCGTTCAGGCCGTCAATTCCGAGGCGCGCGCCAGCTATGACGCCGCCGCCGCGACGCTGGGCGAAGGCCGGTTCGACCAGCTTCTGCCGCGCGCCGGCGACACGATCCCCGAGGCGCGCTTCGCCGAATTGCGCCGCGCCGGCTGGCTGGTCTCGCCGGTGATCGAGGGGCGGCTGGACGCGCCCGGGGCGGTGCGGATCGTCGGGCTCGATCCGCTGACGGCGCCGGGCGGGCTGGGGCCGGTCCGCCTCGATGGCGGCACCGACCTGCCGGCCTTCCTGTCCGGGGACACGGTATTCGCCAACCCGGCCACGGCGGCGCGGCTGCAAGGGCGGATCGCGGCGCGCATCGTGCCGGATACGGGCGTCGCGCCCGATACCGCCGTCACCGATATCGGCGCGGCGCAGCGCATCCTCGGCAGGCCCGCAGAGATGACGCGCCTGATGCTGGCAAAGGCGCAGCCGCTGGGCCGCCCGCCGCTCGATCAAATCGCCCCGGATCTCGTGCTGCACCCGGCGCAGGAGGGTGCGGATCTTGCCCGGCTGACCGACAGTTTCCACCTGAACCTGACTGCCTTCGGCCTGCTGAGCTTTGCCGTCGGGATCTTCATCGTGCACGGCGCGATCGGGCTGGCGTTCGAACAGCGGCGCGGCATGGTGCGCACGATGCGCGCCCTGGGGCTGCCGCTGCGCCGGCTGGTTCTGCTGCTGGCGGCGGAACTGGCGCTGCTGGCGCTGGTCGCCGGGGGCATCGGGGTGGTGCTGGGCTATGTCATCGCCGCCGCGCTGCTGCCCGATGTCGCCGCCACGCTGGAGGGGCTGTACGGCGCCGAGGTTTCGGGCGCGCTGCAAATCCGCCCCGAATGGTGGATGTCGGGGCTGGGCATCGCCTTTGGCGGCACCGCGCTGGCGGCGGCGGGGGCGCTGTGGCGGATCGCGCGGATGCCGCTTCTGGCCAGCGCAAGGCCGCGCGCCTGGGCGATGTCGGCGGGGCGCACCCGGCGCATCCAGATCGCGGCGGCCGCCGCGCTTCTGGCGGCGGCGGGCGGGCTGGCGGCCTGGGGGGGCGGGCTGCTGGCGGGCTTTGCGCTGCTGGGCTGTCTGCTGATCGGCGCGGCGCTGGCGCTGCCGGCGGCGCTGGACGCGGTGCTGGCGACCGCGGCGCGCGGCGCGCGGCGCGCTGTGCCGCAATGGTTCTGGGCCGACACGCGCCAGCAAGTGCCGGGGCTGGGCCTCGCGCTGATGGCGCTGCTGCTGGCGATGGCGGCGAATGTCGGCGTGTCCACCATGGTGTCGAGCTTTCGCCTGACCTTCACCGGGTTTCTCGACCAGCGCCTTGCGCCGGAGCTTTACGTTTCCACCGAGAGGCCGGACGAGGCGGCCGCGCTCGAAGCCTTCCTTGCCGCCCGCAGCCCCGAGGTACTGCCGATCCTGTCTGTGGACACCCGCATCGCCGGGATGCCGGCAGAGATGAACGGTATCCGCGTCGGCCCGACCTACCGCGCGAACTGGGCGCTGCTTGCCGCGGACGGGCCCGCAAGCGCCGTCTGGGACCGGGTGGCGTCGGGCGAGGCGGCCATCGTCAACGAGCAATTGTCCTACCGCGCCGGCCTTCGCCCCGGCGACACGGTGCGCATCGCCCCCGATACGGTGCTGCCCGTCGCCGGAATCGTCGGGGATTACGGCAACCCGGTGGGCCAGGTCATCATCGGCGAGGCGTTGTTCGAGCGGATGTTCCCGGCCGCGCCGGCCACGAGGTTCGCGCTGCGCACGGACGACGCGGATGGACTGCGCGCCGCGCTGGAGGGCGATTTCGGCCTGCCGGCGGCAAACATCACCGACCAGGCGGCGATCCGCGCCTTTTCGCTGGCGGTGTTCGAGCGGACCTTCACCGTGACCGGCGCGTTGAACGTGCTGACGCTGGCGGTGGCGGGCTTTGCCATCCTGATGAGCCTGCTGACGCTGGCGTCGATGCGGGTGCCGCAGCTTGCCCCGGTCTGGGCGCTGGGGCTGACGCGGCGGGCGCTGGGACGGCTGGAGCTGGCGCGGGCGTTGGTGCTGGCGGTGCTGACGGCCCTGCTCGCGCTGCCTTTGGGGCTGGCGCTGGCCTGGGCGCTGCTGGCGGTGGTCAACGTGCATGCCTTCGGCTGGCGCCTGCCGATGTTCCTGTTTCCCGCCGATTACGCGCGGCTGGGGCTGTTCGCGCTGGTGGCGGCGGCGCTGGCGGCGCTGTGGCCCGCGCGCAAGCTGGCGCGCACCCCGCCCGCCGATCTGCTGAAGGTGTTTGCCAATGAACGCTAGGGCGCTTTTCCTTTGCCTGTTCCTGCCCGCCGCCGCGGCGGCACAGGGCTTTGCCGGGCTTGGCACCGACGCGCCGGGCTTCGACCGGCCCGCGCCGAACCCGGTCTTCGACTTTCCCGCCGATCACGGCGCGCATCCCGCCTTCCGCATCGAGTGGTGGTACCTGACCGCCAACCTGACCGGGCCGGACGGCACGCCCTACGGGCTGCAATGGACGCTGTTCCGCTCTGCCCTCGCGCCCGACGAAATCGAGGGCTGGCAATCGCCGCAGGTCTGGTTCGGCCATGCCGGCGTGACGACACCCGACCGCCATTTCGCCACCGAACGCTTCGCGCGCGGCGGCACCGGGCAGGCCGGGGTGCGCGTCGATCCGTTTTTCGCCTGGATCGACGAATGGACGATGGACGGCGCGCCGGAAGGCGATGTGCGCCTGAACGCGGCCGGCCCGGATTTCGCCTACACGCTCGACCTCGCCGCCGAGGGGCCGCTGGTCTTCCACGGCGATGGCGGCTTCTCGGTCAAGTCCGCCGCCGGGCAGGCCAGCTATTACTACTCGCAGCCGTTCTTCGCGGCGGAAGGCACGCTGACCCTGCCGGACGGCGCGGTGCCGGTCACGGGCACGGCCTGGCTCGACCGGGAATGGTCGTCGCAGCCGCTGGCAGAGGACCAGACCGGGTGGGACTGGTTCTCGCTCTCGCTGGACACCGGCGAAAAGCTCATGGGCTTTCGCCTGCGGCAAACGGATGGCAGCGTCTACACCTCGGCCACCTGGATCGCCCCCGACGGCACCGCCGCGCCGATGCCCGACGGCGCCTTTTCCGCCGTGCCGCTGGAGGCCGTGCCGGTCGCCGGGCGCGACGTGCCGATCCGCTGGCGGGTGACGGTGCCCGGCAGGGCGCTGGATGTGACGGTGTCGACACTGAACCCGGCGGCGTGGATGGGCCTGTCCTTTCCCTATTGGGAAGGCCCGGTGACGGTGCAAGGCAGCCATTCGGGGCGCGGCTACCTGGAAATGACCGGCTATGAGTGAGCCGCGGCGGCACCACTGTGAATCGCGCCGGCACCGTGACGTCAACGGATATCGGGCTTGTCGGCCGGGCCATGCCGGTTATCATCCGTTCATCTGCAATGAAGCGGGGCCGCCGCAATCGCCGCACCCGCTGCAAGCAACAGGGAGTTCCTTCATGAAAGACATGACCAGACTGACGCTATCGGCGCTGCTGTCCAGCACGCTTCTGGCCGGCACCGCGCTGGCCCAGGCGGCCCATCCCGAAACCGGAGAGCCGCTGGCCGAGAACCAGACCTTCACCTACCGGGTGCTGGACGAGCTGTCGTCGCTCGACCCGCAGGTGGTCGAGGACGTGATCGGGTCCGAATTCGCGCGCGATCTGTTCGAGGGGCTGATGAACCAGGACGAGGACGGCAATCTCGTGCCCGGCGTCGCCACCGATTACGACGTGAGTGATGACAAGCTGACCTATACCTTCCACCTGCGCGACAACGCCAAATGGTCGAACGGAGAGCCGGTGACGGCCGGCGATTTCGTCTTTGCCTGGCGCCGCGCCGCCGATCCGGCGCTTGCCTCGCCCTACCAGTGGTACATGGAGCTGATGTCGCTGAAGAACGCCTCGGCCATCGTCGCGGGCGAGATGCCCCCCGAGGAGCTGGGCGTGAAGGCGGTGGACGATCACACGCTGGAGGTCACGCTGTCCGAACCGCTGCCCTACTTCCCGCAGATGGTCACCCACGCCACGACCTTCCCGGCGCCGCAGGCGGTGATCGAGGAATTCGGCACCGACTGGACCAAGCCCGAAAACATGGTGTCCAACGGCGCCTATGTCATCGAGGAGCATCTGCCCAACGAACGCGCCGTGCGCGTGCGCAACGAGCAGTACTGGGACAACGAGAACACGATCATCGACCGCGTGGTGACGCTGGTCATCAACGACGAGAACGTGGCGCTGACCCGCTATCTTGCCGGCGAGCTTGACCGCACAGAGGTGCCGGCCGGCCAGTTCCCCCGACTGCAAAAGGAATACCCCGACGAGGCGATCAGCTTTCCGCGGCTGTGCAACTATTACTACACGTTCAACCTGTCCGATAGCGGCCCCGAGGCGTTCAAGGACGTGAACGTGCGCAAGGCGCTGTCGCTGGCCGTGGACCGCGACATCATCACCAAGAACATCAAGGCGGGCGGCGAGCCGTCGGCCTACACCTTCACCCCCGAGGCGGTGGCCGGGTTCACCCCGCCGACCGTCGACATGGCGAACATGACCCAGGCCGAGCGCGACGCCAAGGCCAAGGACCTGATGGCCGAGGCCGGGTACGGGCCGGACAACAAGCTGTCCTTCGACATGATCTACAACACCGACCAGGCGCACGAGAAGATCGCCGTCGCCCTGAGCCAGATGTGGAAGCAGAAGCTGGGCGTCGAAGTCAGCCTGGCCAACATGGAATGGAAGGTGTTCCTGGAAACCCGCGGCCAGCAGGATTTCGACCTGGCGCGCGGCGCGTGGTGCGGCGACTACAACGAGGCGTCGACCTTCCTCGACCTGCTGGACAGCGGCTCGGGGTACAATGACGGCAAGTATTCGAATCCCGAATACGACAAGCTGCTGGAACAGGCGAAGACCGCCGACGACACCACGCCGCTCTACACCCAGGCCGAAGAGATCATCGCCGAGGATGCGCCGGTGATCCCGATCTACCACTATGCCGGCGTCTACATGCTGGACAGCGATGTCGGCAACTGGCCGGTCAACAACGTCGAGCAGAACTGGTACTCGAAGAACCTCTACAAGATCGCCGAATGATCCGGCACCGGGGCGGCGCAAGGCCCGCCGCCCCGGCTACCCGTCCCGGGCCTGACCCGGGACCTCGCCCCGCCCTGTCCCCGCCGCGCGCGGCGACCGGAGGCAAGAGGTCCCGGGGCAAGCCCGGGACGGGTCTTTCAAGATGCTCCTGACGCGAAGACGCCCATGATCGCCTATATCCTCCGCCGCCTGTTCATCGCCATTCCGACGCTGCTCTTGCTGGTTGTCGCGTCATTCTTCCTGATGCACCTGGCGCCCGGCGGGCCGTTCACCTCGGAACGTCCGCTGCCACCCGCCGTGCTGGCCAATATCGAGGCGCGCTACGGGCTGGACAAGCCGCTGCTGTTGCAGCTTTGGGACTACCTGACGAACATCATCCTGCATTTCGATTTCGGCCCGTCCTTCGTGTTCAAGGACCGCGACGTGAACGACATCATCGCGCAGGGCTTTCCGATCTCGCTGACCTACGGCTCGCTGGCGTTCCTTGCCGCGTCGATCGTCGGGATCGGCCTCGGGATCGCGGCGGCGATCAAGCACAATTCGTGGATCGACTACACCGCCGTGAGCCTCGGCATCGCGGCGCAGGCGCTACCGAACTTCATCATGGGGCCGATCCTGATCCTGACCTTCACGCTGTGGCTGGGGCTGTTGCCCGGCGGCGGCTGGTATGGCGGGCAGTGGCAATACCTGATCATGCCGGTGATCGCGCTGTCCACCTCCTATATGGGCAGCATCGCCCGGATCACCCGGTCCTCGATGCTGGAGGTGATGAATTCCAATTTCATCCGCACCGCGCGCGCCAAGGGGCTGCCGGCGCGAACGGTGATCTGGCGCCATGCGCTGAAGCCGACCTTGCTGCCGGTGATCTCGTATCTGGGGCCGGTCTTCGTCTACGTCCTGACCGGGTCGGTCTTCGTCGACCTGTACTTTTCCACCGGCGGGCTGGGGCAGGCCTATGTGTCGTCCGCGCTGACCCGCGACTACGCGGTGCTGCTTGGGGTCACGATTCTCTACGGCGCGCTGACCGTGTTCGTGAACCTGCTGACCGACCTCGCCTATGCGTGGTTCGACCCGAAGATCCGGTACTGAGGGGACTGCGCGCATGTTCGGAAAATCCCGGAAGGCAGAGGCGCTGGCCGCCGACATCACCGATTTCTCCGCCGTGCGGGGCCGGTCGCTATGGCGCGACGCGATGGACAGGTTCCTGCGCAACAAGGCGGCGATGGCCAGCGTGGTGATCCTGGGCGCGGTGGTGCTGTTCGTGATCTTCGGCCCGCTCTTTGCGCAATGGAGCAACGAGGAAATCGACTGGGGCCGGATGGGCGACATTGTCGGCCAGGGCCGCCCGTCGCTGGAAACGGGGCATTTCTTCGGCCTCGACGAGCTGGGCCGCGACCTGTATTCGCGGGTGATCCAGGCGACGCGCACGTCGCTGCTGGTCGGGCTGATCGGGGCGGGAATGGCGCTGATCGTCGGTACGCTCTACGGCGTGGTCGCGGGCTTTTACGGCGGGCGGCTGGACAGCGCGATGATGCGGGTCGTCGACATCCTGCTGGCGATCCCGCTGACGCTGGTCATCATCCTGATCCTGGTGATCGCCGGGCGGTCCTTCATGACGCTGTTCATCGCGCTGGGGGCGGTCAGCTGGCTGACCATGGCGCGCATCGTGCGCGGCCAGACCCTGACGCTGAAGACCCGCGAGTTCATCGAGGCGGCCCGCGCCGGCGGCGTCAGCGAGGGCAAGATCATCCTGCGGCACATCCTGCCGAACCTGCTGGGGGTGGTGATCGTCTATGCCTCGCTGCTGGTGCCGGAGATGATCCTGGCCGAAAGCTTCATCTCGTTCCTGGGGCTGGGGATTTCCGAACCCAACACCTCGCTCGGCCGGCTGATTGCCGAGGGGGCGGGGACGATGGCCTATGGCACGCTGTGGCAGCTTCTGGTGCCGCTGTTCTTCTATGTCACGATCATCATGACGATGTTCTTCATCGGCGATGGGCTGCGTGACGCACTCGATCCGAAGGATCGGTAGACATGATATTTCCCGAGGACCGCTGACATGTCCGTTCTGACCGTGAAAGACCTGCATGTCGGCTTCGACACGCAGGACGGCAAGGTAGAGGCCGTCAAGGGCGTCTCGTTCCATATCGAGGCGGGCGAATGCCTGGGCATCGTCGGCGAAAGCGGATCGGGCAAGAGCCAGAGTTTCATGGCGGCGATGGGCCTGTTGCCGCGGAACGGAACGGCGCGCGGCTCGGCCCTGCTGGACGGGCGCGAGATCCTGAACCTGCCGCCCGCGCGGCTGAACCGGATCCGGGGCGCCGATGTCGGGATGATCTTTCAGGATCCGCTGACCGCGCTGACGCCGCATCTGCGGGTGGGCGACCAGATGGCCGAGGTGCTGAAGGTGCATCGCGGCCTGTCGGGCAGCGCCGCGCGGCGTCACTGCCTCGACTGGCTGGAACGGGTGCGCATACCCGAGGCCGCGCGCCGGCTGCGCCAGTACCCGCACGAACTGTCCGGCGGGATGCGCCAGCGGGTGATGATCGCGCAGGCCATGCTGTGCGATCCGCGCCTGCTGATCGCGGACGAGCCGACGACCGCGCTGGACGTGACCGTGCAGGCCGACGTGCTGGACCTGATCGCGCTCTTGCAAAAGGAGGCGGGAACCGCCGTCGCGCTGATCACCCATGACATGGGCGTGGTGGCGCGCATGTGCGACCGGGTCGAGGTGATGCGGATGGGCAGTTTCGTGGAAAGCGGCGGTGTGGAAGACATCTTTGCCCGGCCCCGGCACGACTACACCAAGCGCCTGCTGGCGGCGATGCCGCGGATCGACGACGGCGACGCGCCGGATGCCATGCCGGATGCCGCGCCGATCCTGACGGTCGACGATCTGAACGTGCATTTCCCGATCCGCGTCGAGGGCGGCCTGTTCGGTCGCACCGTGCCGCTGCGCGCGGTGAACGGCGTCAGTTTCACCCTCGGCGAAGGCGAGACGCTGGGGATCGTCGGCGAATCGGGCTGCGGCAAGTCCACCCTCGCCCGCGCGGTGCTGCGACTGGTGGAACCCAGCGCCGGGACGGTCAGCTGGCTGGGCACGCCCCTGACCGATCTGGACCGGCGCGCCATGACCCGCGCGCGCAAGGATCTGCAGATCGTGTTCCAGGATCCGCTTGCCAGCCTCGATCCGCGGATGACCATCGCCGATTCGATCGCCGAGCCGCTCAAGACCTTTCGCCCCGACCTGACAGTCCGTGAACGCAAGCAGGCGGTGCAGGAGATGATGGAGCGCGTCGGCCTCGACGCGATGATGTACAACCGCTACCCGCACGAGCTGTCCGGCGGTCAGAACCAGCGTGTCGGCATCGCCCGCGCCATGATCAACAAGCCCAAGCTGATCATCTGCGACGAGGCGGTATCGGCGCTGGACGTGTCGATCCAGGCGCAGATCGTGAAGCTGCTGAAGGATCTGCAGGCCGAATTCGGCATGTCGATGCTGTTCATCAGCCACGACCTGTCGGTGGTGCGCGAGATCTCCAACCGGATCATGGTGCTGTATCTGGGCCGGATCGTGGAGCTGGCGGATGGCGAGACGATCTGTTCGCGCCCGTGCCACCCCTACACGCAATCGCTGATCTCGGCCGTCCCGATCCCCGATCCGGTCATCGAGCGGACGCGCGCGCGCATCCGCCTGCCCGGAGAGCTGCCGTCGCCGCTTGATCCCAAGGCGGGGCTGCGTTTCCTGCCCAGCAAGTTGCGCGAGGGACAGGTGGACCATGTGCCGGAACTGTCCGAGATCGCGCCGGGTCATTTCGTCGCCGAACATGACAGCGTCGAGGAGATCCGCGCTTTCGAGACGTCCGGTTAGTATCGCCCGCATCCGCGGCCGGATCAGCCGGGCGCAAGATCGCGGGACCGGATTGCCGTGTCGAAAAAGCCCGCCCACGGGTCCGAAATCTGCGCGAGGCGGCGAAACACTGTCTTGATGGTGTACTTGTCCGGCGTCATGTCGCCGGCCAGCGCCTCGTCCCAGCGCAGCGGCGTGGCGACCGGGGCGCCGGGCCGCGCGCGCACGCCGAAGGGGGCCACCGCCGTCTGCCCGTAGGCGTTGCGCCCGGTATCGAGGAATACGCGGCTTCCGCGCTTGTCCTTGCGGTGTTCGGTCGTGGCAAGGTCGGGGCCGGCGCGCGCCACGTCCCGGGCCAGCGCGCGGATCCAGTCCCGCACGGCGTCGAACCCGGCGCTGCGGTCAAGCGGCAGGACGATGTGCAGCCCGCGCGAGCCGGTGGATTTGACGAAGGATGGAAGGCCGCGTTCCTCCAGCGCGCTGCGCACCAGCGCCGCCACCTCCTGCACCTTGGCGAAATCGCCGTCAGACGGATCAAGATCGATGATCGCCTGATCGGGATGGTCGGGCCGGTCGCAGCGCGACAGCGCAAGATGCGGCGTGATGCACCCCTGATTGGCGAGGAAGGCAAGCTGCACCGCATCGCCGGCGATGACATAGGTGACACGCCCGTCCTCCTTCGGCAGGTCGGCGCGGCCGATCCAGTCGGGAAAGTGATCCGGCATGTTCTTCTGGTAGAACCCGCCAGCCTCGATCCCGTCCGGATAACGCTCCATGGTAAGCGGCCGGTCCTCGAAAAAGCGGGCGGAATGCTGGTAGACGCGCCGGTAATAGTCGATCAGGTCCGCCTTGGTCAGGCCGGATTGCGGGAACAGCACCTTGTCCGGGTGCGAGGGCGTGAAGCCCGTATCGTTCCTGCCGGCTCCTGTCATGCCTCGCGCACCACGTCGCCGGCCGCCTTGTCGCGCCGCAGCCCGAGGAACCGCGGGTGGCGCAGCTTGCCGCCCGATGTCCATTCGGTAAAGCCGATCTCGGCGACGATCTCGGGCGCGACCCAATGCGCACCGGACTCGTTCACGTCATCCGCGAACGGGCTGGCCTCGCACAGGATACCGTCAAGCCGGTCGCGGAAGGCCGCCAGAAAGTCATCGTCGAACCCGGTGCCGACCTTGCCGGCATAGCGCAGCGCACCCGCGTCGTAATAGCCCAGCAACAAGGCGCCAAATCCGATGCGGCTGCCCTTCGGTTCGGTGAAGCCGCCGATGACCAGTTCCTGTCCCGCGCTGCACTTGAACTTCAGCCAGTCGCGCGAACGCGAATGCGCATAGGGCGCATCCGCCCGCTTGGCGATGATGCCCTCCCAGCCCTTGCGGCACGCCTCGGCAAGATAGGCTTCGCCGTCCTCGTTGCGATGCGGCGTGTAGCGGACCGGGTCTTCGAACGCGAAGGCGTCGCGCAGGATCGCCTTGCGCTCGCGCTGCGGCAGACCGGTGATGTCGCGCCCGTCGACATGCAGCAGGTCGAACAGGTAGAAATGGACCGTCACACCGCTGGCCCGTGCCTTGTCCGGATCCTTGATCTGCATCCGCGACTGCAGGCGCGAGAAATCGGAAACCCCCTCCGAGAAGGCCACGATCTCTCCGTCGGCGACGAAATCGCGGACGGGCTGGGCGGCCAGCGCGTCGATCAGTTCGGGATAGGTCGCCTCGATGCGTTTGCGGTTGCGCGTCATCAGGCGCAGCTCGCCGCCATTGCGAAACGCCAGTGCGCGCTCGCCGTCAAGCTTGCGCTCGTAGATCCAGCCCGGATCGGAGAAATGATCGTGCGTCAGGGTCGCCAGCATCGGTGCGCACCATTCGGGAGGATCCGCCGGCACGCAGGGGGCGTCGGTGTCCCGCTCTGTCGCGCTCATCCGTCTTCCCTCTCGCCGATCTCGCCGATGCTGCGCCCGGTCTTCACCGATTCCGGTTCGGTCGAGACCGGATTGCGCCGCGCATCGGCCGCGTCGTCGTCGGACTTGATCAGCAGCCAGTCCTCGCCCGCACCCCCCATCCGCTGAAGCCGGTAGCCGCCGGACAGCTTCTGCCCGTGCAGCACGATTTCGGCAAAGCCATGGTCAAGCGCCTCTGCGATGCTCATCGCCTTGCCGTCCTTCGACGTCACGTTGTCATAGGGTCCGCGATCCCACAGCAGCACCTCGCCGGCACCATATTGTCCGTCAGGGATCGCACCTTCGAAATCGGCGTAGTCCAGCGGGTGATCCTCGGTCGGGACCGCAAGCCGCTTGACGCGCGGATCGGTGGACGGCCCCTTGGGAACGGCCCAGCTTTTCAGGGTATCGTCCACTTCCAGCCGAAAGTCGAAATGATGCGAACTGGCCGCGTGTTCCTGGATCACGAAGATGGGCCTTGCGCCGCCGCTCTTGCCGCCGCGCGGCTCGGGCGTGCGGGAAAAGTCGCGCTTGCCCTCGTAGTCGCTGGTGCCGCCGGATGCCGGTTTGCCCATCGTCTTCACCGCCTCGCTGCTGCTGGCCTGACGGATCCGAACGCGCACGGCGGCCGGATCGTTCCCGGCGGATCGTTTCCGTTCCGGCAGGAAACCTTGGCATCGCGCGGGGCATAGCGGCCCGGCCCGCACGGCCTGCTCAACCTAAGATAGTATTTTTCAAGAATATTTCCGGACTGCCGCGCCGGCTTTCCGATACCTGGCGAATCAAGTCAGCGCCAGCCCGGTTTCCATTTCGCAAACAATCCGTAAATTTCGTGGTCATAAATTACGACAGCGCAAGACTACACCGTGAATTTACCCGGAGTTGCTCCCGTATTTAAAGCGCAAATCACCGACTCATGCGAAAGGCCCCCGAAAGCTTCGGCGACACGATGTCTTTGCATCCTACCAAGCCCTAAAATGGGCAGGAATACGGCATTCTTGCGGCAGCCGATTTCCGCCCGAATGACGTATCTCACTCGGCGGACATCCGCAGGTAGAGTGATTGGGGGATGGAATGAGCGACATGGCCGACCCGGTACTGACCGTATCCGCGCCTGAACTGTTCGAGCCGGCACAACGCCGCAAAACGCTCCTGGAGCGCCGCGGACGTCATCGGTTGCCGGAGAATCGTGCGACCTTCACGGACCCGCCATCCGCCCCCGAGGCGCGGTGCGATCCGGCTGCCCGGCCGCATCGTGATGCCGCCGCTGTCGCCGCGCGCGGCAACTACCGCGACCGCGGCAAGCGTGTGCTCGACGTGGCCATCGTGCTGCTGACGCTGCCGGTCACGCTGCCGCTGATCGTGCTCGGCATGCTGCTGCTGGCGTTCGAAGGACGGCAAATCCTGTTCCGCCAGACACGGCTCGGACTGGGCGGCAAGGAATTCACGATGCTCAAGCTGCGCACCATGGTTCCCGGTGCCGACGCCCTGCTGGAGCAGTACCTGAAGGCCGACCCGGCCATGCGCGACGAATGGGAAACCACCCAGAAGCTCAAGAAAGACCCGCGCATCACCCCGCTGGGCCGGTTCCTGCGCCGCTCGTCGATGGACGAGTTGCCGCAGATCTGGCACGTCCTGACCGGCGAGATGAGCCTGGTCGGCCCACGCCCGATGATGCCGCACCAGATGGACCTTTACGGCGATCCGGCCCCCTATGTGGCAATGCGGCCGGGAATTACCGGGCAGTGGCAGGTGATGGAACGCAACGAAAGCGATTTCGCCAGCCGGGCGCGCGCCGACCGCACCTATGAGCAAACCTGCACGCTTCGAACCGATCTGAGGATCATCCTGCGGACGGTGGGTGTGGTTTTCCGGGGGACGGGCTATTGATCGCGGGGCATGTGCAAGGCAACCTGAACGGGATCGTTGCCGTGCTGCGGGCCGTTCGGCCTGTTGGGCACCGGGCGGGGGCCATGTGATGCGGTTCGGCATGATACGAAAGGAGCCGGTGACGGATATGGGCGAGCGCGCAGGCGGGACCGGCCCGGACGGCACCGCCATTGCAGAGGCGGCAGGGCTGACGCTGCGCGGCGCGGCGCGGGTGCCCGCGGCGAACGGCCGGCGCGTGCCTGCGGGATCGTCCCTGAACGGCACCGAAAACGGCGCGGAAAACGGCCGCCCGGCACCGGGATGGTCCCGGTTGCGCCTTGTTGCGCAGGACATGCGGCATGGCGCGCGCGCCAGGGTGCGCCTGATCTCCTGCCGGCCGGAGGATCCGGCCTCTCGCAGCTTTGACCAGCTCCGCACACGGCTTCTGCACGCGCTTCGCGATCATGGCTGGCACCGGATCGCGGTGACCGCCCCGGCGCGCGGCTGCGGCACAACCTTCGTTGCCGCGAACCTGGCGATCAGCCTGTCACGGCTGTCGAACGTGCGGACCCTGCTGATGGATCTGAACCTGGCGCAGCCGGGGCTGGCGCGGGCCTTCGACATCGGCAATGTCGGTGCGCTGGACCCGGTCCTGACCGGCGCGCAGGCGCCCGATACGCACCTGTTCCGGATCGGCGCGAACCTTGCGCTTGGCCTGAACGACCGGCCGGTCGGGGGCGGCGCCGCGCTGTTCCAGCACCCGGTGACGCGCGACATCCTGGACGGAATGCAGGCATCGCTGCGCCCGGACGTGACGCTGTACGACCTGCCGCCGATGCTGGGCCGCGACGATGTCGAGGCGTTCCTGCCGCAGGTGGACGGCGTCCTGCTTGTGACCGACGGCACCCGGACGGTGGGCCGGCAGATCGCCGAATGCGAACGTCTGCTGGACGGGCGCACACCGCTTCTGGGGGTGGTCCTGAACCGCGCCGAGACGCGCAAGTCCCGGTAACAGGAAGGCAGCGCCGCGATGGGCCCGATCCAGAGCTTCGACGATGTCCTTGCCTTCCTGCGCCGCCGCGCATGGCCGATCCTGCTGGTCCTGTGCCTTGGCGTGCTGGCATCGGTCGTCTACGCGCTGCGCCAGCCGCATGTCTACGAGGCGACGGCGGTGATCCAGCTGGAGGCGCCAAAGATCGCCGACACTCTGGCCCCGTCGACGGTCGCGGAACCGGCGGCGCGGCGGCTTCAGACCATCGAGCAGCGGATGATGGCGCGCGGCGAATTGCTGGCGCTGATCGACGAGTTCGGCCTCTTCGCCGACCTGCCCGCCCTGACGCCGACCGAAAAGGTCGTGCAGCTGCGCAACCTGACCCGCATCCGCGGGATAGAGGCGGCATCGGAAACCGCCGCCCTCGACGGCGCGCTGTCGGGGGTGCGGATCACCGTGCGGCTGGGCACGCGCGAGCTGGCCGAAGAGGTGGCGAACGAGCTGGCCGCAAGGCTTATCGCGTTGAGCAAGCAGGAGCGGATCGACCGCACGCACACCACGCTGGATTTCTTCGAGAACCGCGAATCCAAGCTGGCCGCCGAGATCGCGGTGCTGGAAGACCGGATCGTCGCCGTCCGCAACGAGCACGAATTGACCGTCTCGGGCGGCGTTCAGTTCCGGCGGGTAGAGATCAACACCCTGCAGGAGGCGCTGATCGGCATCGACCGCGAGATCCTGACCCGGCAGAGCATGTTGCGCAAGCTGGAGCAGGGCCGGCGCACGGCGGTGGACGAACGCCGCATCGGCGATCTGCGCGACGAGCTCGAGACCTTCCAGACCGAGAAGGACATGCTGACCGCACAGCGCGAGGCGCTGGCGCAGACCATCGCCGGCCTGCCCGAGGTCGAACAGCAATTGGCGGTGCTCCAGGGACGGCTCGACCAGCTTGACGAGCAATACGCGATCGCCACCCGCAACCGCGCGGATGCCGAAACCGCGCACCTGATGGAACTGACCGACCGGGCCGAGACCCTGCGGGTGATCGAACCGGCGGTGAAGCCCGATTATCCGGTCGCTCCCAGCCGCCGGATGATCGCGGCCAAGGGGGGGCTGGCCTCGCTGATGCTGGCGCTGGGGATCGGGCTGCTGCTCGATCTGCGGCGGCCGGTGATCCGCAATGCGGCGCAGATGGAACGCGAACTGGGCCTGCGTCCCGTCGTGGCGATCGGCCATTTCGCCTCGCCGCACGAGATCGCGCGCGGCCGAGCGCTGGGCAGGGCCGCGATGCTGGCCGGCGGGCTGATCCTTGCGCTGGGTGCGGCGCTTCTGGTGATCGCGCCCTGAAACGGGCGAAAGGCCCCGCGCCGCGCCCGCTAGCCTCCTGTCAGACCGGCCCATAGCGCGCGCAAAGCCGGCCAGTTGACCCATAGTGCCCCGGCCGCCGCCAGCGCGGCAACCGCCCCGTAGACCGCATCGTGCAGCGCGTCCCAGGCGCGGTGCCGCGCGGCGAGCCAGATCACGAAGGGATGCGCAGCCAGCAAAGCCGCCGCCTGCCCGGCCAGCGCCCCCGCCAGCCCCGCCAGATAGGCGCCGGACAGCAATCCGCCGATCAGGAGCACCGCCCGCACCAGCGCCAGCAGGAAGAACGACCGCGAATCGCCCGCCGCAAGCGCCGACTGGTCATAGGTCATGCCAAGCACCGCGATCATCTGGATACAGGCGATGGCGACCACGATCGCCCCGGCCGCATGATAGCGCGGATCATAGAGCAGCCCGATCAGCGGCACCCCGGCATAGGCCAGCACCACCAGCATCGACAGGATCACCCCGGTCAGAAGCATACGCATCCGCCGCAGTTTCAGGAAATTCGCCCGCGCGGCACCGGGCGGGCGTTCCCGGTAAAGCGGGATCATCACCCGGCCCACCACCGCCGCGCCCAGCAGCGTCGGGAAACTGGCAAGAAAGAAGCCGATATTGTAGATGCCCAGCCCCTGCATGGTCAGCACCTTGCCCAGCACCGCCTTGTCCCCCTGCGTCAGGAAGAAGCCGAGCGCGGTGGACAGGAAAATCCACTTGCCGAACCGCACCAGGTCGCGCGCCGCGCCGCGATCCCAGCCGAAACGGTTGCGCGGCCCCGGCAGGTACAGATGCGTCAGCACCAGCTTTGCCGCCGTGCCGATCAGCCCGCCCAGCACCAGTGCCCAGACCGACCGCAGCGCCAGCGCCATGGCGACCATGGCCACCAGTCCGACGACTTGCGCCGCGAGGTCCAGCGCGGTCAGCCGCCCCAGCGCCAGGTGCCGCGCCGCAGTGTGGATGCGCGTGGGGTTGAACCCCGCGATCACCAGCGCCAGCCCCGCCACCGGCAGAAGCTGCGCCAGTTGCGGCTGGCCGTAGAACATCGAAACCGGCCAGGCTAGCGCACAGGTCGCCAGCCACAGCCCGACCCCGCGCAGGGCCTGAAGGCTCCACCCGGTATTCAGAAACGCCGCATCGTCCCCCTTCGGGTTCTGCGAGATGGCGGGGCCAAGCCCGATATCGGAGAACATCGCCAGCCCGACCATGAACACCGTGACCAGCGCCATCAGGCCGAACGCCTCGGGAAACAGCAGCCGGGTCAGCACCAGGTTGGACGCCAGCCGCAGCGCCTGCGACGCGCCGTAGCCCAGCGCGATCCACAGCGACGAGCGCGCCGCGCGCGCCGTCAGGCGGTTTCCCCGCAATGATGCGATCAGGTCGGTCAAGAAGGTCTCCGCGCCCGGCGGCCGAGGCGTCGCGGCAAAGGTAGAAAGGCGGCGCGGTTCATGTCAATCGGCACGGGTCCGAATATCCGCCCGATTGTTTGGCAACCGGCCGGCGGCGCGCTAGCATCGCGCGGCCTGCATCGCGGCAGGCGGCGGCGGGGCGCACCGGCATGAGGATCCTCTATCTGCTGAACACCTATCCGCGCCCGTCGCATTCCTTCGTGCGCCGCGAGATCCGCGCGCTGGAACGGCAGGGCCACGAGGTCTTGCGCGTGGCGATGCGCCCCCCGCCCGAACGCCTGGCCGACCCCGCCGACCGCGAAGAGGCGGCGCAGACGCGCTATGTCCTCGGCCCCGGCGCGGCGTGGCGGCTGGCGGGCGCCGTTCTGCGGCAGGGGGTGCGCGCACCGGGGCGGCTCGTGGCGGCGGGCCGGCTTGCCTTTCGGGCCTGGCGCGCGGCGGGTCGGGGCGCGGCGCGGCATCTGGTTTACCTGGCCGAGGCGTGCCATGTCGCGGCGCTGTGCCGGGCCGAAGACGTGCGGCATCTGCACGCCCATTTCGGCACCAATCCGGCCACCGTGGCGATGCTGGTGCGCGCGCTTGGCGGTCCGCGCTTCAGCTTCACCGTTCACGGGCCCGAGGAATTCGACCGCCCCGAGGCGCTGATGCTGGGCGAAAAGGTCGCGCGCGCGGCTTTCGCGGTCACCGTCAGCTCCTTCGGGCGCAGCCAGCTTTGCCGGTGGGCCGCGCCCGCGGATTGGGCGAAAATCCATGTGGTGCATTGCGGGATCGAGCCGGGGGCATTTCCGGCCGTGGCCGATCTGCCCTATGGGCCGCCCCGTGTCGTTGCGATCGGCCGCATGGCAGAGCAGAAGGGCCACCTCGTGCTGATCGAGGCGCTGGCACGGCTTCAGGCGCGCGGAACGGAGCTGCGGCTGGTGCTGGTCGGCGACGGCGAGATGCGCGGCACGGTGGAGAATGCGATCCGCGCGCACGGGCTGGAGGGCCGGGTCGAGTTGCCCGGCTGGCTGGACGAGGCGGGTGTGCGGGCCGCGCTGGACGGCGCCCATGCGCTTGTGTTGCCCAGCTTTGCCGAAGGTCTGCCCATGGTGGTGATGGAGGCGATGGCGGCGGGCCGCCCGGTCATCGCCACCTGGATCGCCGGCATCCCCGAACTGGTGCAGGACGGCGAAACCGGCTGGCTGGTGCCGGCGGGCGATGCCGGCGCACTGGCGGATGCGCTGGCGGAACTTGCCGCCACCCCCGCCGCCGGGCTGCGCGCCATGGGCAAGGCGGGACGCGCGCGGGCGCTGGCGCGGCACGATGCCGATGCCGAGGCTGCGAAACTGGCGGGCCACATCGCCGCCGCGCTACCGCCCGCGGACCCAGCCGGGGGCGCCGCGCCCGATCCGGGTGGCAAGCGCGACGGCGGCATAGACGGCAAAACCCGCCGGATCGCGAAGCGCGCATGACAGGACCGTGCCCGCACCGGGGCGCGGCGCGGCATGTGCGGCAAGGGCCGGGTAGAGGCGCGCGATCTCGGCCACGCCCCGATCCTGCCGCCGCCGCACGCGCACCAGCGGCGCAATGCCTTCGATCAGCGGCCAGTCGTAGCGCGCGCCGACCCCGCGCCGCTCGGAGGGTGCGAAGTGCAACCGCGCGAAGGTGTCGTCCGAAATGATGTCCGGGAATGCGCCCCACCGCGCGCGTCCGGCAGCATTCACCGCGAACAGGCCGAAGCCCGGCACGCCCTCGGCCACGAAGGGCAGCCGCGCCCAAAACCGCGCGTATCGGCGCGCGGCCGCGCCCCGCGCGGTGATACGCGGCCTGCCACTGGCATAGACCGGCGCGTCCGTTTCCAGCACGGCGGCAAGCGCGGCCAGAAGCGGCGGCGACACGGTGACATCCGCATCCAGATAGACCCGCGCGCCGCGGCGCGCCGCCGCATCGCCCGCGTTCAGCGCGCCGGGCTTGCCGCCGCGCGCCAGCTCGATGACCTGCAAGCGCCAGCCGCGCCGTGCGGCCGCAGGCACGGCGCCGCGCGCGATGTCCGCCGTGGCATCGGTGCAGCCATTGGCGACGACAATGACCTCGACCTCGGGCAGCGCGCCGTCCGAGGCCAGCAGCGCGGCAAGGCAGGCGCCGAGATAGGCCGCCTCTTCATGCGCGGGGATGATGACGCTGAGGCCGGGCGCGGACGCGGTCATTCGGCGCCTTGGACAGGGGATGGCGCGGTCAGCGCGTCCCAGCGCGGGTTCTGGTCGTCCAGGTGTCGCAGCGCGCCCCAGCTGCCCCAGCGGTTCGGCGGATAGACATCGGCGAACACGTTGAAACGCTGGCCGCCCGCCGCCGCCCAGCCGGCCACGAGTTCGCGGTAAAGCCGGCCCATCTCGGGCGTGTAGTTGAGGTACATGAAGAAATCGGCCAGCGCGTCGTCGGCGGCCACCTTGCCGATGCCGACGACATGCGTGCCGCCTTCGTACATCAACAGGTCAAGCCCGTGCCGGCTGGCAACCTCGGCGTGATGCGGGAACACCTCGGCGAACAGTTCCGCCAGCGAGCCGCGCGCATCGCCGGTGACGGAGCCATCGCGCAATTCCCGCGCCGCAAGCGCCACGGCATGATCGTAGCGGTGCGCCGCGACATGGGCCGCGCGCGCCTCTGCCGAAAGGCCCTGCGCGTCGGCGGCCGCCTCGGCCATGGACAGGCTGTCGCGCAGCCAGCCGTGCAGGGTGTCCGCCTTGTCCTCGTCGCCCAGTCTTGCGCTGAAATAGCCGGTGACGGCATAGGCGTCGAACGCCTCGGCCGGCGGGCGGTTGCCGGGAACCTCGGCCACGTAAAGCGGCGCGGCCAGGATGTCCCGTTCCCGCCCGAGCCAGCCGGTCTGAGTCGAGATCACCGTGACCAGCCGGTCCGGTGCACCCCCGGCGTCGAACACGCCGCGCCAGAGCCGCGCCATTTCGGCGGCGCGCAAGGCATAGAACTGGTCCCCCGCGTGGTCCTGCCCCCAGCGGCCGCGCGCCTGTTCCTCGGCCCAGCGGGTCTGCTGGAATTGCCAGTTCCAGACCTCGTTGGAATATTCGACATGCGCCGTCAGACCGGGGTCGAGGTGGCGCAGCACGTATTCCGCAAAGCGCCGCATATAGGCGTCGGTTGCAAGATGCGGCATGGTGAACCAGGGATCGGCCTGCAATTTGTTGGCCAATGCCACCATGATTTCCACCGGCACGCCCTTGTCCGACCAGGTGGCATCCGCGATCACGGGCCGGTCCGCCCACGCCGATTGTGCCGAATCGTTGGTCGCCATCCAGTCCATGAACCGCACCATGCCGAAGCCGGCGATGCGCCGCGTCCAGTCGGGGTTGAAGATCGCGCCTTCCGCTAGGCGTTCGGCATTCCCGATCTTGACCACCTTGATGTCGCGGATCGGATCGTCCGGGTCGGTCTTCGTGATGTTCAGGATCACGGCGCCGCCACCGGGCGTGTAATCGAAGGTCATCTGCCCCGCCGCGCGGCGGGTATTGCGGGCGCGGCCGCCAAGCTCGATGATGCCCTGCCCCGCATAGGTCAGGCGGTACTTCCCGGCCAGCGACACCGCGTCTTCGGTCATGTCGTTGAGAAAGACCGTGCCGATGGCGCGCAGATCGGGCGGAATGGCGGTCGGCCAGCCATGCGCGTCGACGAGACCGCGGGCGCGCAGGTCGTCATGGTCCGCACCGCCCCATTCGCCGGGTTTGTGGCCAAAGAACGGGCGCGCGGTCTTCATCACGTCGATGAAGGGCTGCTGCGCCGACCAAGACACGACCCCCGCAAGACCGAGCGCGAGGTCGGCCTGGCGCGTCTCGGCGCGGGCGGGGGCAAAGGCGGAGAGGGCGAAGAACAGGAGCGCGGCCAACGACAAGAAAGCTATCCCGCCCGGCAGAGCCGGCGCGCGCGCCACGGGGCGGCGCTTCTGGCCAGGGTCGCTGAAACCCGGCAACATCCACGCCTTGCAGCGCCGCGCACGCGCCACGGCCCCGCCCCTCCGGGCCGGCGCTGCCCGGCGTACCGCATCGCCCCCGCCACGCTGCATCATTGCCATCCTCACTCCTCCGCCTGTGCCACGCCGGTCTTCGGATAGCCCGTCACGACCTGCCACGCGATCCGCTGCATCAGCCGGGCCGTTTCCGGGTCGGGCGCGGCCGCGAGGCTGCCATCGGCGCGGCGCAGCGCGTGGGGCAGCCCCTCGGGCGAGGCGTGGTAGAGCACCGCGTAATGGGTCAGCGCCACGAGGTACGCGCCCAGGTCGTTCAGGTGGATCTGGTCCACCTCCCCATCCGCATCCCGTGCGAACAGGTCCTCGCGCCCCTGCACCGAAGGCCCGCCCTCGCCCGCCTCTGCCGCGCGCACGAACGCGGCCATGACCTGCCCCGCCGGGATGACGTGGATCGGCCCCGCACCCCGCGCCGCCGCGCCGGCCAGAAGCTTTGCCTCCCACAGCGCGGGCAGATCGGCATCCAGCCGCGCCAGCCAGCCATCCGCGTCGTCAAGCCGGTGCCAGGTTTCATACAGATAGACGCGCGCATCCGGCCGCGCCTGCCGCGCAAGGTCGGCCCAGCGCGCAAGGTAGGCGGCGCTGTCGTGATAGCGGATCGCATCGCGCAGCTCGACCATCTCGGTCAGGATCACCGCGCCGTAATCACCGCTTTCCAGCGCGGCGCGAGCGGCGCGGAATCGCGGATGGGCGTTTTCCGTCTCGAACCCGTTGATCTCGATCTTCGGCTCCCAGTGGGATTTCAGCGGCGTTCCCCAGCCAAGCTGGCTTTCGTAGGCGTGGCCGGACTTGCCCGCCGCCTCTGCCAGTTGCGTCAGCATTGCCGGCATGTCGCGCCCGACCAGCGAATGGCCGAGGTGGAACACCCGCAGCGGACCGGCAGGCGGCGGCAGCGGGTCGGCATAGGCGTTGTCCAGCGCGGCGGCGTCCGGCGCACCCAGGCGCAGTGCCAGCCCGATCCCGGCCAGCCCGACCAGCGCGGCCGCCAGCAGGCGGCGCGGCGCGCGGCGCAGGCGGGCAAGGACGCTCATGCCGTCCCCGCACGGTTTGTACCCGGCGCGGGCGCGTGGCATCCTCGGCCGTGCGCCACAAAGGACCGCCCATGCCCGGAACATTGCTGATCCACGCCCCGGTGCCGCTGTTTCAGGGTCCGGCCGGGCCGTGGCTGGAACGCCAGGCGATCAACGGGCTGCGGCTTTGGGCGGAGAATTTCGACCGGGTGCTGGTCATGCTGCCGATGGGGGCGGGCGCACCGCCCGACGGCTGGGAGCCGCTTGGCCTGCCGGACCGGGTGGAGCTGCATCCCCTGCCGATGGCCTACCGGCCCGACCGGTTCGCGCGCGCCTATCGCGGCACGCGGGCACAGATCCGCGCGTTGATCGCGCGGGCCGATTACCTGTCCTTCGCGATCGGCGGGCTGTTCGGTGACTGGGGCGCGGTGGCCTGCCTGCAGGCTCATGCGATGCGCCGGCGCTATGCCGTCTGGACCGACCGGGTGGAATCGCAGGTCACCCGGCAGGGTGCGGGTGCCGGGCCCTGGCGGCACCGGCTTCGGGCGCGGCTGACCTGGCGGCCGATGGCGGCGCTGGAACGCCATGTGATCCGGCGCGCGGCGCTGGGCCTGTTCCACGGACGCGAGACCTTCGACGCCTATGCGCCGTTCTGCGCCCGCCCCGAACTGGTGCACAACATCCACCTCGCGCGGTCGGACCACATCGCGCCGGAGCGGCTGGCGGCCAAGGCGGACGGCGCGGGCAGCGGGCCGCTGCGGCTGGTCTATGCCGGCCGCGCCGAAGGGATGAAGGGGCCGGATGACTGGCTGCGGGTGATGGCGGCGCTGGACGCGCGCGGCATGTCGTTTCGCGCGGTCTGGCACGGCGAGGGCAGCGCCCGGCCCCGGATGCAGGCCCGGATCGCGGCGCTGGGGCTGGACGGCCGGGTTTCCGCCCCCGGCTTCGCGTCCGAGCCCGGCGCGGTGCTGGAGGCGCTGCGCACGGCGCATCTGTTCGTCTTCTGCCACAAGACCCCGGAATCGCCCCGCGTGCTGATCGAGGCGCTGGCCTCGGGCTGTCCCATCGCGGGCTATGACAGCGCCTTCGCGCGCGACCTGATCGCCGGCCATGGCGGCGGCGCGCTGGTGCCCCTTGGCGACGCGCAGGGACTGGCGGATGCCATCGCGCGGCTGGACGCGGACCGCGCGGCGCTGGCCCGGCTGATCCGAAGCGCCGCACAGGACGGCGCGCCGTTCGACGACGTATCGGTGTTCTGGCACCGCAGCGACCTGATCAAGGCGTATCTGGGCAGATAGGGGAGCGATGTCGGATCGCCCAGGGCGATCCGATCCGGCGGGGGGACGCTGTCCCCCCGCCCCCCCCTGAGGTATTTGGGGCAAGATGAGGAACAGCGCTGAGGCGTGGCGGCGGGACATTCGTGAACCCTATCGCCTGAGGACCATGGTGGCGAGGACATGGCCCATGAAGGTCACGTAGCGCCCGGTCATGCGGTCGTCCGGCGCCGATCCGCCCCCCGCTTCGGGGGCCGTGGCATGGAACAGCTTGCGGCCGGGATCGAGCGAGATTTCCAGCGCGTCGAAGCCGAACAATGCGCCGGTCAGCGGATACTGGCACTTGAACGCGCATTCCTTGGCCGCGAAGATCAGCTTGGCGGTGCGGCCGCGTTCGGTGGCCGGCAGCCTGTCCAGCCGGGCGCGTTCGGGGCCGGTCAGGACACTGTCCCACAGATCGCCCGGCAGCGGGCTGGCGCGTTCGAGATCGAGGCCGATCGACTGGAAGCTGCCCGATGCACCCGCCGCCGCAAGGCACAGCGTATCGGTATGGGTGATGCTGCCGACCGCGCCGTCGGGCCAGATCGGGGCCCGATCCGCGCCGCAGGGAACCGGCTGGCCGTGGATGCCGATCTGCGCCAGCGCACCGCGCGCGGCGGCGCGGCCGCAGGCGAATTCGCGCTGCCGCGAAGCGACAGCCGAGGCGACCGCGTCCGCCTCGGCCGGCATCAGGCCGGGCTGATCGGCACGCGGATCGCGCGCCGCGACCGCAACGCCGTGGCCCAGCATGTCGCGGGCGACGCCTTCGATCATGCGGACGCGGTCGCTGCCGTCTTCCTGCGATTGTATCATCCCGCCTCCCTGACGCGGCCGCGCCGCAGCGCGCGGCGCTGCGCGATGGTGTCGGCGCTTGCCGGGGTCGGCGCGGATGGTTGGGGCGCGGCATCGGGCGGCGCGGCCGCGCCCTCCGTCATCCCCAGATGCGCGGCGAGACCGGCAGCGGTGGGAAAGCGGAAGATGTCGGTGATGGCGATACGGCCCTTGCCGAAGACCTCCTGCAGGTCGCGATGCGCCTGTACCGCCAGCAGCGAATGCCCGCCCAGCGCAAAGAAATTGTCCCCCGCGCGTACCGCGCCGATATTCAGCACCCGCGCGAAGACCTGCGCGATCACCGCCTGCGCGCCGCCCGCATCGGGCGCGGCGGCCGGGGCCGGCACCGGATCTGCGGGCACGGGATCGGCAGGCGGCGGCAGGGCGCCACGGTCGATCTTGCGGTTCGGGGTCAGCGGGAAGGCCGGCAGCGCGACGATACGCGACGGCACCATGTAGTCCGGCAGATACGCGGCAAGCCGGTCCCGCAGCGCGGCCTCGGCCGGCGCGGCGCCGTCTTTGGCGGTGACATAGCCGACAAGGCGGGCATCGCCCGGCACGTCCGTCCGCGCCAGCACCACCGCATCCTGCACGCCCGGACAACCGGCCAGCCGCGCCTCGATCTCGCCCAGCTCGATCCGGTAGCCGCGGAGTTTCACCTGGTGGTCGAGCCGCCCCAGGAAATCGAGCGTCCCGTCCGCCCGCCAGCGCACCAGATCGCCGGTGCGGTACATCCGCCCGGCGTCCCGGTCCGCGCCCCGGAACGGATCGGGCGGAAACCGCTCGGCGGTCAGCGCGTCGCGCCGCCAATAGCCGCGCGCGACGCCGTCGCCGCCGATCACCAGCTCGCCCGGTGCACCGGTCGGCACCGGCGCGCCGTACCGGTCGAGAACGTAGAACGCGGTGTTGGCGATGGGCGGGCCGATCGGGCATGCGCCCTCTTCCGCCGATGCCGCCTGCACCGCCGACCAGATCGTGGTTTCGGTCGGCCCGTACATGTTGAGGATACGCGCGCCGCTCGCGCGGGTCAGCTCGGCAACGAGGTTGCCGGTCAGCGCCTCTCCGCCCACCAGGATATGCCGTAGCCCGGCAAGGGCGCCGCGCGCCTCGTCCGACAGGCACAGCATCCGCGCCATCGGCGGGGTGCATTGCAGATGCGTGACCCCGTGGCGCAGGATCTGCGCGGCCAGCGACTGGTCGCTTTCGTCGGGTGCGCCGCCCGCATTGGTGCGCCGAAGCACCTCGGCCAGCGGGGTCAGCCCCTCGAGCACCTGCGCCGGCGCGATGCCGTAGTCGATCAGGCAGGCGATCTCGTCCACGCCGATGCGCTTGAGCGCCTCGACGCGCGCCACGGCGTCGTCCACGGTGCCGAAAAGGCCCGAATCGTCGAAATACCGCTGGAACGCGAAATCGAGGATGCCGTCCAGCTCGTCCTCGGTCAGGGAGCCGAGGTCGATCTGCATCGGACTGTCCACGCCGGCCGGTTTCTTGAACGCGGGAAAGGCCCAGGCATATTGCTTGATGAGCCCCGCCGCGCTGCGCAAATAGTCCTTCATCGGGTCGCGGGCCACCTCGCGCGCGGTGTCGCGGTCGCCGGCCAGATAGGTGTGCAGCATCAGCGTGACGGTGAAATCGGCCGGGTCGTGGCCGGCACCGCGCAGCGCCTCGTGGTAGATGGCGATCTTGCCCGCCACCTCGTCCACCGATTGGCCCAGAAGATGCGTCAGCACGTTCGCGCCCGCCGCGCCGGCCTCGCGCCAGGTGTCGGGATTGCCGGCGGTGGTGACCCAGACCGGCAATTCGCGCGAGACCGGGCGCGGCTGGGTGACGACCTCGTGCGGGGTGCCGTCCTTGCGGGGAAACGCCACGGCTTCGCCGCGCCACAGCCGGCGCACCTGGCCCAGCGTGTCGAACATGGCGCTCTTGTTGTCCGGCGGGGTGTTTTCAGGGCGCAGCACGAAATCGTCGGGCTGCCAGCCGGCGGCGAAACCGATGCCCGCGCGCCCGCCGGTCAGGTTGTCGATCACCGCCCAATCCTCGGCGATGCGGGCCGGATGATGCAGCGGGGCGACGCAGCTTCCGGCGCGCACGTCGATGTTGCTTGTCACCGCGGCCACGGCGGCGCCGGTGACGGCCGGGTTGGGATAGGGACCGCCGAAGGCGTGGAAATGCCGCTCGGGCGTCCAGACGGCACGGAACCCGTGCGCATCGGCGAATTTCGCGCCTTCCAGCAGCAGGTTGTACTTCTGCGGGCCGGGGCCGTCGTCGTTGCCCCAGTAGAACAGGCTGAAATCCATCCCGCGCGCAGACGGCAGCGGCCCGTTCGCCACCGGAGTATCCGCCGGATCGCCCGAAAGAACCACGCGAAAGCCGCGGGACAGGGCATAGAACAGCTCCAGCACCGCGATGTCGAAGGATAGCGAGGTGACGGCAAGCCAGGTATCCTCCGCCCGGTGCGGCACATGCGCATCCATGCCGGCGAAGAAGTTGGCAAGCTGGCGATGCTCGATCACGACGCCCTTGGGCGTGCCGGTGGAGCCGGAGGTGTAGATCAGGTAGGCCGGATCGCCGGGCGCGGCGCCGCCATCGACCGGTGCCTCGGGCGCGGCGTCCAGCCTCGGGTCGGTGTCGAGCATCAGGATCGCCGCATCGCTTTCGGGCAGGCTGGCGGCCAGAGCGTCCTGCGTGACGATCACCGGCGCGGTGCTGTCGGCGATGTAATGGGCGATCCGGTCCGCCGGATAGGCGGGATCGAGCGGGACATAGGCGCCGCCCGCCTTCAGGATGCCCAGCGCCGCGGCCACCAGATCATGCGTCCGCCCGCAATGCAGGCCCACGGGGATACCGGGGCCGACGCCCATGCCGCGCAGGACATGGGCGATGCGGTTTGCACGGGCGTCGAGCGCGGCGAAACTCATGGCATCGCGCCCGGCGATCAGCGCTGTCGCCTCGGGCGCTTCTGCCGTGCGCCGGGCGACATGGTCGTGCATTCGCAGATCGGTGTCATGGGCCAGCGCGGTGGCATTGCGCGTCTCCAGCAGGTCGCGGCGTTCGGTGTCGGGCAGGATGGGCAATTCGTCGAAGGGGCGCGCTTTGGCGCCTTCCGCGGCCAGGGCGCGCGCCAGCGTCTCGATCCGCCCGGCATAGAGGCGCGCGGCCGCGTCCGGCAGGTGCGCGGTGTCATGCGACAGGCAATGCGCACCCGCCTGAGGCACGATTACCGTCAAAGCGCAGCCCGGCACCGGGGCGTCCCCGTCCAGCCGCAGGCCGAAGGCGGGACAGGCGGGGGCGGCAAGCCCCGGCTCCCGCGCGATCAGGTCGCGCGGATAGGACGGCGCGGTGCGCGCGGTGTCCAGGTCGGCGGCAACGGCCGCCTCGGCCGCGGCGAAGGGCACGGGGCCGCCATCCCCGAACCGCAGCGGCACCCAATCTGCGAAAAGCGGCGGCCCTTCGGCGGGTGCGCCCACGGCCAGCGCGATGTCGCCGGTCATGTCGCCGGCGCTGCGCAGCGCCACGGCCGCTATGATCGCGGCAAGCCGTTCGGGCGGCGTCCCCTCGGGCAGATCGAGCGGCAGGACCGCCGTCTCGCCGCCGGCAGGGCCCGTCGCCAGAGGTGCGCCCACGGGGCGCGGATCGGCCAGGCGCGCCCGCCAATGCGCCTCTGCCGGGGCGAGCGCGGCCGCGCGTTCTGTCGCGGCGGCGCGGATGCCATCGGGCACGGTCAGATCGTCGCCGGGCGATGCCAGACCGTCCGCGCCGCAAGCCGCCCCCTCAGGCGTCGCCAGATCCGACAGGCGCACGGCACCGCCATCGGCCGCCACGGTCAGCGCATCGGCATCGACCGCAAGCACGCATCCAGGCGCACCGCTACCGGCCGCCGGCTCTGCCCGCCCGACCAGCACCACCTGCCCGCCGGCAACGATCTTGGCGCGGCAGAGCGGGTTGCGGTAGGGGCCGTGATCCAGCGCGCGCACCAGCCGGGCGATCCGTTCGGGGGCTTGCCGGAAATCCAGCAGTCCCGCCGCCTCGGGGCGCGCGGCCGCGCCGAAATAGCTGCGCTGCGACAGGTCTTGCGGGCTGCGATGGGGCGCGCCGCCCTCCAGCCCGGCGACCAGCCGCGCGAAGCTGTCCACCCCGGCGGCGTAGCATTTCGCGTTGAGCGTGAAGGCCGTGTCGTCAGGCGCGATCTCCACCGCCGCCTCGGCCAGGATGTCGCCCTCGTCCACGCCGCCCTCGATCATGTGCCAGGCGACGCCGTGCCGCGTCTCGCCGGCCATCAGCGCCCAGACCGGCGCGTTCAGCCCGGCATAGCGCGGCAGCGGACCGTCATGGAAATTGACCGCGCCGCGCCGGGGCAGCGCCAGCACGCCGCGCGGAATCAGCCGCAGGTTGGCGATGCTCAGCAGCCAGTCGAAAGGGGAGCGCAGGGTTTCGGACAGCCGCCCGGCCAGCCCGGCACCCGGTTCCAGAACCGGGATTTCCGCCGTCTCGGCCCAGCGGCGCAGATCGGCATTCGCCGTGACGACGGCAGCGATGGAATGGCCGCGTTCCGTCAGGATGTCGCCGCAGCGCACAAGCAGCGATTCGTCGCCGATCAGGACGGTGGAAAAGGCGGTCATGGTTTGCTCCTTTCAAGGCGGGGCGCGGGCTCGGCCGGCTTCGCCGCATCGGTCGCGGGGCGCGCCGGACGCAGGGCATGGCCGATCAGATCGCGCAGGAAATGCGGCGGGTCGATACGCGGCCTTCCGGTCAGCAGCCGGCGCACCCGCCAGAGCGCCGTTCCCGCAACCCGCGCAAGCGTCGCGGCGGCGGCATGGGCCGGCCCGCGCGCCCGTGTGAAATAGCGCCGCCGCGAATCAAGCCAGTAGCCGGGGATCCTGTCCCAGGACTTCATGCCGGTGCTGGCCGATCCCACATGCGCCACCCGGCTTTCGGGCAGGTACATCACATCCCACCCGGCGGCACGGGCGCGGCGGCACAGGTCGGTTTCCTCGTAGTACAGGAAAAACCCCTCGTCGAAGCTGCCGACCGCGTCCAGCATGTCCTGCCGCAGCATGGCGCTGGCCCCGGCCAGCCAGTCCACCGATGCCGGCCCATCGGGCAGCGGCAGCGGCACGACATGGCGTGCCAGCGCACGGCTGACGATCCCGGTGCGTGCGCCGGTCTCGAACTCGCTGGCGATGGACGGAAAGCGAAAGCAGGTGCAATGCCAGTCGCCGTCCGGCCCGTGGATGTAACTGCCCGCGATTCCGGTTCGGGGGTGCGCCTCCAGATGATCCAGCAGCACGCGGATCGCGCCGGGGCCGGGCACCGCGTCGGAGTTCAGCAGATACAGGTAATCCGGCCGTCCGCCATCCGGCAGCCCGGCGCGCATCCCGAAATTGTTGCCCGCGCCGAAGCCGCCGTTTCGGCCCGATTGCAGCACTCGCACCCGGTCCTTTGCGGTCCAGCCGCGCGCCGTCGCCGCCCGCGACAGCGCCTCGAACGAGCCGTCGCCCGAGGCGTTGTCGACGATGACGATGCCGCCGGCGATGCCCGCCATCTCGCGCAGCGCGGCCTCTGCCGCTGCCAGCGTCAGATCGGGCGTGCGCCAGTTCACGATCACCGTCAGAAGGGTCGGGCCGGTCATGGCTATTCCGCCGCCGTTGCGTGCAGGGGCGCGGCGCCCGGCGCGTCCACGCTTTCCCCGGCCTCTGCCGCGTCTAGCGCGCGGGCCAGTTCGGCGGCCAGAACCCGCACGTTCGGCTCAAGCACCATCGAATCGTGGTCGCCCGGCACCTCGGCCACGCGCAGATCGCCGATGAAGCGGGACCAGTCGTTATCCTCGAACACGTATTCGCGCGCCGTGCTGACCCAGCGGCCGCCCGACACCCGCCAGCGCCGGTCAAGCGGCGGGCGCAGCAGCAGCGCGGGGCCGGTCCACGCGCGCAGATCGTAGCGCGTCACCGCGCGCCGGAATGCCGCCTCGATCGCCGCGTTCTGGAACCCTTCGGCCGCGTCGGCAGGCGCGCCGCGCCGCCGGTTCAGGTGCCAGCGCAGCTTGCCCGCCAGCCAGTGCCGCACGAACCCCGCGCCCCCCGCGCGCAATTCCTGCGCCTTGATCAGCGCCTTGTCGCGCCGGCTCAGCGCCGGGCGCACGGGCAGCGGCGTGTCCAGCATCACCAGCAGCGCGACACGCTCGCCCGCCGCCTCAAGCTGCCGGGCCATTTCGTAGGCGGTCAGCCCGCCGCCGGAAAATCCGCCCAGCAGGTACGGCCCCTCGGGCTGTACCTGCCGCAGCTCGGCGATGCAGTCGGCCGCGGCCGCCTCCAGCGTGTCATGCGGATCCATCCCGCCCAGCAGCCCGCGCGCCTGAAGCCCGTAGACGGCGCGGCGCGGCCCGATCAGCTGGGCAAGGTGGCGCAGGTTCATCACGTTGCCGAACATGCCGGCCACCAGGAAGAACGGCGCGCGCCCGTCCCGCGCGCCCTGTCCGCCCAGCGGCACCAGATGGGTGAAGGTCTGCGCCGGCGCTGCCGCTTCGGATGCGTCCGCATCCGCGCCCGCCTCGCCGCCCGTGCGCGCGTCGATCAGGGCGGCGCAGGCGGCGATGGTCGGCGCCTCGAACAGGGTGGAGATGGGAAATTCCACCCCGAATTCGCGCTTGATCGCCGCGAACAGGCGCACCGCGATCAGCGAATGGCCGCCCAGGTCGAAGAAGCTGTCATCGGTGCCGATCTCCTCGACGCCCAGCAACTGCTGCCAGAGGCTCGCGAGCTTGCGTTCCGTCGTGGTGGCCGGGGCCGCGTAGGCGCTGTCCAGCTCGGGCCGGGCAAAACCGGCCTCCGGCATATCGGGCGGAATGTCGGCCTGCCGGATCAGCGCCGCGAGGTCCAGCGGCGAGACGACGATCTGCGGCGCGCCGGTGGCGATGGCGCGCTCCAGCGCGGCCGCCCCCTCTGCGGGGCGGATCCCGTCGGCGAGCTGGGCGCGCAGCCGTTCCTGCGCGGGCGAGGCCGCGGCGGGCGCGTCGGGGTCGGGATCAAGACGCGCGGGAAGGGACAGATCCAGCCCGCCCTCCATCCGGGACATGGCAAACCCCGTGATCTCGACGCAGACCGCACCGTCCGGGCCTGCCAGCGTGATGTCGAACGATACCTCGCCATCCGCCTGCGACGCGATACGCACCCAGCTTGCGATTTCGGGCGGCAGCGGGCGGTGAACAATCACCCGGCCATAGCGCAGCGGCACCCACAGCCAATCCGGCGAATACCCCTGGGCAAGGTCGATGGCCCAGCCGGTGGCGATGTCCATAAGCGCGGGATGCAGCACATACGTCCGCGTCTCGGCGTGGAAGGCATCGGGCAGGGCCAGCCGCGCCAGCCCCTCGCCCTGCCCCAAGGCCCGCGAACGCAGCACGCCCCACCGCGCGCCAAAGCGCAGATGCGCCTCCTGCGGCGAGCGCAGCGCGCCCTGCACTGCGGCTTCGGGCGGGGCGCAGCGCGCTGCGATGGCATCCAGATCCAGCTGGGCGGGCGCGGGGCCGGCATGGGGCGCCAGCCGCCCCTCGGCATGAAGCAGGGTACCGCGCCCGTCATGGATGCTGCGCAGATCCAGCGCGTGACCGCCTTCCGATGGCGACAGGGAAAGGCGCAGGTCAGCTTGCGCGCCCTCGGCGACGCCGAGCGGGCGCAGGAAATAGAGATCGCGGATCTCGAACGGGCCGCCCTCGCCCATGGCGCGCATCGCCTCTGCCGCCAGTTCCAGATAGCCGGTGCCCGGCAGCACCGCCGCGCCGTCTTCGGTGCGATGCTCGTCGAGGATCCAGCTTTCCGGGGACAGGCGGGCGGACAGGCGGACGCCGGACGCCGCATCCTCGCGGCTGTCCAGAAGCGGCATGTCCAGCGGCACCTCCGCCCCCTTGCCCGACAGCGCGCGGGCGGCCATGCCGACCTCTGCCCAGATGCCCCAATCCACGGCCACGACCCGCGTCGCGCCGCCGCGCCGGGCCTTGGCAAAGGCGTTCAGGTATTCGTTCGCGGCGACGTAATCGTATTGCCCGGCGGGGCGGGTCGCCGTGCTGCTGGACGAACACAGCACCATCAAATCGAGCGTGCCGTCGGGGAACAGCCGGTCCAGAACGCGGGTGCCGTGCACCTTGGGGGCCAGCACGGCCTCTGCCTCGGCGGCGGTGCGCGCCAGCAGCGGCGCGTCGTCGATCGTGCCGGCGGCATGGATCACGCCGGTGATCGCGCCGAAGCGGGCGCGCACCTCGTCCACCGCACGGCGCATGTCGTCCAGGTTGCACACATCGGCGGCGACGGCCATGACCTCGGCCCCGGCCGCGCGCAGGGCGTCCAGCGCACGGGATCGGCGCGGCCCGGCGGCGTCGCGCGACACCAGCGCGACGCGCGCGCCGTACTCGGCGGCAAGGTGGCGGGCCAGCGCCAGCCCGATCCCGCCGAAGCCCCCGGTGATCAGGTAGGTGCCGCCCCTGGCAAAACCGCTCCCCTCCGCAGGCTGCGGCAGGGGGCGGGCGTCGAAGCGTTGCTCGAAGCGCCGTTCGCCGCGCCATGCCGCGACGGTGTTGGACGGGGCGGCCAACATCTCTTCCAGCAAGGCCGCTGCCGCGCGGTCGAGCCTGTCCTCTTCCTGCCGGGCGCGATGACGCCGCCTGCCGGCGCCGGGCCGCTCGGCAAGCTCGAGGTCGACACTGGCCAGGGTCACCCCCGGCAGTTCGCGCGGGATCACGCTGGCGGCGGCGGCGGCCATCGCCTTTTCGGGATGGGCCAGCGGTTCGGTGCGGACCTGCGCGGCGCCGGTGGTGGCCAGCGTGACGTGGACAGGCCCCGATCCTGCACCGTCCAGCGCCTGCGCCAGGTGCATCAGGCCGTAAAGTCCCTGCTCGACATTGCGGTGGAAGAAGCTGCTGCCGGGGCGGTGATCCTCGGTATCGGTGACGAGCCACAGATGCGCGATGCGCGTCGGCATCCGCCCCGCCGCACCCAGATCGGCCAGCAGCGCGTCGTACCCGCCCCGCCCCGACTCGGGCGCCAGCGTATAGCTGTCCGGCCCGGTGCGGGCAAAGGTATCGCCCGCCGCGACCTCGGCCACGTCATGCCCGGCCTTGCGCAGCCGTGCCGCCAGCCGCGCACCCAGCCCGGCCGTGTCGGTGAAGATCAGCCAGCATTGCGGCGCGGCGGCCAGCGCCGCCTCGATATCGGCGGGGCAGTCGGCATAGGCCGGCCGCCAGACCGGCAGATAGCCCCAATCGGCCGGGTCATCGCGCCGCGCGGGCATGTCCGGCGCCGCCTCGGCCACCCGTTCGGCAGGCGCGATGAAATAGCGGTTGCGCTGGAAGGCATAGGTCGGCAGCGGCACCCGGTGGCGGTGCTGATCCGCCCAGATCGGCGACCAGTCCACCTCCACCCCGACCGCCCCGAGCCGGCCGACCACGGTCAGGAAATAGGCGTCGTCCGCGATGTCCAGATCGGGATGGCGCAGCGACTGGATCACCTGGTTGGCGGGCACGCCGTTCTGTTTGGCCAGCGAGCACAGCGCGGCGCCCGGCCCCACCTCGAGGTAGACGCGCGCGGGATCCTCCGCCAGCGTGGCGATACAATCGGCAAAGCGCACCGCATGGCGCAGGTGGCCCGCCCAGTAGCCCGGATCGGTCGCCTGTTCGTCGGTGATCCAGGTGCCGGTGCGGTTCGACACGAAGGGGATCCGCGGCGCCGACAACGCGAGGCCGCGCAGGAAATCGGTGAATTCGGCCAGGATCGGATCGAGCATCCGCGAATGCGCCGCGATGTCGATGCCGATGCGCCGGCTTTCAGCGCCCTCGGCATCCAGCCGCGCCTCAACCGCGTCCAGCGCGGCGGCGGGGCCCGACAGCACCGTCATCTCGGGCGCGTTGAGGCAGGCGATGTCCAGATCGGCCGGCAGAAGGGGCCGCAAGGCATCCGCCGGCATCGCCACGCTCAGCATCCCGCCCTTGGGAACGGTATCGAACAGCCGGCCGCGCAGATGCACCAGCCGGATGCAATCGGCAAACGGGATCACGCCGGCAAGGCAGGCGGCGGTATTCTCGCCCATCGAATGGCCGACCAGCGCGGCGGGCCGCACGCCCCAGGACATCCAGAGCTGCGCCAGCGCGTATTCGGTGATCATCAGCAGCGGCAATTGCACCGAGGGCGTCTTGAGCCGCGCCTCCGCCGCATCCCGCGCTGCCGGCTCGGGCAGCCAGACCGCGCGCAGGTCAAAGTCGAGCTCGGGTTGCAGCAGGCCCAGCCCGCGATCCATCCAGTCGCGGAACACCGGCTCTGTCTCGTAGAGATCGCGCGCCATGCCCGCATATTGCGCGCCGCCGCCGGGGAACATGAACACCACGCCCGGATCCTCGCCCAGCGCCTCATGGGTGAAGACACGGTACGGATCGTTCGCCTCCAGCAGCGCGGCGGCTTCTTCATGCGTCTCCGCGACCAGGACACGGCGGCGGGCAAAGGCGCGGCGGCCTTCCTTCAGCGTGAAGGCGACATCGGCGAGCGGCTGTTCGGGATGGGCGCGCAGATGGGCGGCCAGCCGGGCGGCATTCGCATCAAGTGCGGCGCGGCTGCGACCCGACACGTTGAGGATATGGAACGGCCAGTCGGAAGGCGCGCTGGCGCCGCGCGCAGGCGCCTCTTCCAGCACGGCATGGGCATTGGTGCCGCCCACGCCAAGCGAGTTGACGCCGGCACGGCGCGGCGCACCCTTTGAGGGCCAGTCCGCAGGCCAGTCCGCCAGCGTGTCGTTCACCACGAACGGGCTGCTGTCGAAGTCGATGGCGGGGTTCGGGGTCTCGTATCCCAGGCTCGGCGGGATCTGCCGGTGATGCAGCGCCAGCGCGGCCTTGATCAGGCTGGCCGCGCCCGCCGCCGTGTCGAGATGGCCGATATTCGTCTTGACGCTGCCGATCCGGCAGAAGCCGCGCGCGTCGGTGCCGCGGCGGAACGCATCGGTCAGGGCCGAGATCTCGATCGGATCGCCCAGATAGGTGCCGGTGCCGTGGCATTCGACATAGCCGATGCTGCCCGCCGGCACCCCCGCCGCATCATGCGCCGCCGCCACCGCATCGGCCTGCCGCCCGACGCTGGGGGCCAGATACCCGGCCTTCTGCGCGCCGTCATTGTTCACGGCGCTGCCTTTCAGCACCGCCCAGATGTGATCGCCGTCGGCCAGCGCGTCGGACAGGCGGCGCAGCACCACCACGCCCGCGCCGCTGCCGAACACCGTGCCTTCGGCGCGCGCATCGAAGGCGTGGCATTCGCCGTCGGGGGACAGCACCTCGCCGGGCTTGTAGACATAGCCGCGCCCCTGCGGCAGCTCGATCGTCACGCCGCCGGCCAGCGCCATGTCGCAATCGCCCGAAAGCAGCGCCCGCGCGGCGTAATGGACCGCCACGAGCGACGTGGAACAGGCGGTCTGCACCCCGATGCTCGGCCCCCGCAGGTCGAAGATGTTGGAGACGCGGGTGGCCAGGAAATCCTTGTCGTTGCCGGTATGGCGCAGCAGGAACATGCCCACGTCGCGCACCAGATCCGGATGCGAGCACAGGTTGAAATACAGGTAGCTTCCCATGCCGCAGCCGGCGAAAACGCCGATCTCCCCGGCAAAGCGTTCGGGCACATGGCCCGCGTTTTCCAGCGCCTCCCAGGCGGTTTCGAGAAATCGGCGATGCTGCGGGTCGAGGATGGCGCTGTCGCGCGGGCTGAAACCGAAGAATTCGCCGTCGAACATGTCGAACCCGTCCAGCGGCGCGGCGGCGCGCACGTAGTTCGGATCGCGCAGGCGGTCCGGGCGCTCGCCTGCCTCGAGCAGCGCGGCATCGTCCAGCTTGCGGATCGACCGGATTCCGCGCGCGAGGTTGGACCAGTAGGCCCCGATCCCGTCCGCACCCGGCAGATGCGCGGACATGCCGGTGATGGCGATATCGGTGTCCTGTTCCGACCGGCGGTCCTGGCCCGTGTCCTGGCCCATCTTGCGCAAAGTCGCCCCCTTACCCCGGCTCGCACCTGCGGCATATCGCCGGCCATGCAAGCACCCGCCCGAAGGCTACACCACCCGGCCGCGCGCATCCACGGCGGATGTCGCAACAATCCGATTCCAGATACGAATTTCCATTTCTATCAGGTACTTGCAGGATGCTTGTTTTCGGAACGATTGGCAAGTCCCGACAGACGGTCAGCGGCGCCGGCCGCAATTGTCGAGAATCGCGAAACAACCGCAACATGAATGGGAAGAAAACTGGCGGAACCATGCGAAAACGTGGTTAAATACCGCTGGGGAAGAGTGTGGTAAAGGGTGATATGCTTATGGGCGATCAGGCGGGCCCGGGCGGGTCTGAAGGCACGGCCCGGAAACCGGGCGCGGACGGTTCCGTGTCCGCCGTCGATCCCGACTGGTCGCGCGAGCGGCCGGTGCGGTTCTGGGATCCGGGGCCGAAGCTGATCCGCAGCATCCGCCGGTACCAGGCGGCGCGGGCGCGCGGCGGGCCGGCAGCGCGCGCGGCATCGAAATACTGGGTTCTGGTGCACCGGTTCTGGTCGGCAGTGACAAGCTGCGACATCCCGCTGACGCTGGATGCCGCGGGCGGGCTGCTGCTGCCGCATCCGCTGTGCATCGTGATCCACCCGGATGCGCGGATCGGGCCGAACTGCCTGATCTTCCAGGGGGTGACGCTGGCCGGGCCGGTGACGCTGGGCGGGCATGTCGATGTCGGTGCGGGGGCAAAGCTGCTGGGGCCGGTGACGCTGGGCGACGATGTGCGCGTCGGGGCAAACGCGGTGGTCACGCGCGACGTGGCGAAGGGCCGGACCGTCGCGGGAATCCCGGCGCGGGAATTTCCGGGATAGCGGTTTCGGATTGCCTTCGGCAATCCGATCCGGTGGGGGCTCTGCCCCCACACACCCCCGAGGTACTTGAGGCAAGATGAGGATCAGCCGCGGTTTTCAATGGCGGGATCCGGCGGGTGCACTGCGGCGAAATCGAAGTGCGGCTTGTTCGCGCGGCCGAGCACCCAGTCGTGGATTTCGGCGATCTGCCGCGCCTTTTGCGGCCAGGTGAACAGGGCCGCGGCGCGCGCCTCGGCCGCGGCGCCCATCGCGGCGGTGGCGCTGCGGTCGGCCGCCATCCGCTCGAGCGCGGCGCGCAGGCCGGCAACGATGCTGGCGCGCGGCCCCATCGGCACCTTCATCCCGGTTCCGGGCGTGACCAGTTCGGCGGGCCCGGCATAGTCCAGCACCAGCGGCGCAAGGCCCATCGCCATCGCCTCGAGCACGACACCGCCGCCGAAATCCTTGATCGACGGAAAGGCGAGCACGGCGTTCCGCGCGGCGATGTGCTGCACCTTTTCATGCGGGACCCAGCCGTGGAACGTGACCGCGTGGGCGGTTCCGTCCGCCTTTGCCTGCGCCTTCAGCGGGGCGGCAAGCTGGCCGTCGCCGAGAATGTCGAGCGCAAGGCGCCCCTCCCGCAAGAGCGGTGCCGCCGCCTCCAGCAGCATGTCCAGCCCCTTGACCGGCACCAGCCGCCCGATGAAACAGGCGCGCAGCGGCCCCGTTTCGGAATGCGCCGCCCGCGCGGTGAAACGGCCGGGATCGACCGCGTTCTCGGGCAGATAAAGCGCGCGGGCGCGGTGTCGGGCCGGAATCTCCGACAGGGTAAAGCGCGACCCGGCAAGGATCGCCGAAGCCGCGTGCAGCGTGGCATGGCGGCCCGGCATGGCCCGGTAGAGCCCGCGCAGCGGCGCCAGCCATTCGCGTTCGGCGCGCCGCTGCGCCTCGAAACCTTCGGGCCAGGGCACCCCGCCGTTCAGCGGACCCAGCACGAAGGGCACGCCGTGGCGGCGGCACTTGCGGGCGATCGGACTGGGGATCGTGGGGCTGAGCGGGGTGACGCGGTGCACCAGATCGAACGCTCCGGCGCGCAGGTCGGCGCCGAAGCGCCGCCAGATCAGCCGCTCGAAATGCGGGTAGGCCAGCGCGCCCAGCGCCTGCACCAGCGTCCAGCCCTTGCCGTCGCCCATGCCTAGCGCCCGGCCGATGCGCCACATCGGGGCGGCCAGCGCCTCGGAATCGATGGCGGTGAAATCGCGCCCCTCGACAAGCCCGGCGCGCAATATCGCGTCGCGGTTCCGGATCTGGGTGACAAGGTGCACATCCGCCACCTCGCGCAGGCTTTGGGCGATCGACCAGCCGACGAGCGGGACGCTGACCCATTCGGGGTTCGCCGCCTCGGCGATCAGCAGCACGCGCGGCTTGCGGCGTTCGGCGGCCATCAGATCACCGTGCGGCGCCGGGCGGGCCGCGCCTTTTTCGCCGGCGCGGGGTCGGGGCGCGGCGCGGCGAGCCTTTCGGCATGGCCCAGCACGGCCCCGGCGACCAGCCATGTCAGCGGCACCAGCGTCGCGTTGGGCAACAGGTCGAACATGTTGAGCGACAGAAGCAGCGCCACCACCGCCGCATGCGGCGACAGCGCGCCCGGACCGGCCCGCCGCGACGCGCGCCACAGCAGCGCCAGCGGCAACGCCAGCAGGCCGAACTCCGCCAGGAACCCCAGCCAGCCATAGATCCCGAAGGTGATGATCCAGCGCCCGTCGGGGATCGTCTCCAGCTCGCCGGTGACCGGATCGTAGAGCAGGTTGCGCCCCCAGCCGCCCCAGCCGAACAGCGCCCGCTCATTGGCATGGGTCAGCAGCGTTTCCTCGTTGGCAAAGCGGAACCCAAGCGACGCCGCGCGCTCGGGGTCGATGGCGACAATACGCTCGAGGATCTGCTCCACCGGGATGACCTGCCCGCCGCGCAGGATCGGGTAGATCACGGCGATGCCGGCCAGCAGCACGGCCACCCGGACCAGAACGCGCGGCGGCATCAGCAGCACCAGCGGCAGCGCCAGCACGGCATAGATCATCGCACCGACCGTCTTGCACAGGACCAGGACGGCGGCGAGCCATGCCATCGCCAGCAGACGGCCGCCGCGCCCCTCGGCTGCGCCATGCCGGACCAGCGCCGCGGCGGAAACCAGCGCCATCATCATCAGCAGCGCCAGCCAGATCGGATGTGGCAGGAACACGATCGGGCGGAACCCGCCATAGCGGATCGTCTGGGTGAAATCGTGCTGGAAGAACCCGTAGATGTTGATGTTCAGGACCGGGCTGCGCACCACCTCGTAGAGCGACGGCAGCGAATAGAGCAGCCCAGCCACCATCAGCGCGACCAGCAGATCGCGCTGCGCGGCGGCGCTCGCCAGCAATTGACGCGCCATCAGGAAAGGCAGCAGCACCACTGCCTGCGTGCCGGCCGCCGACACCACGTCCTGCAGCCGCAGCCCCGGCAGCATTCCGTTCGGCCCCGCGACGGGATCGCCGTTGGTCAGCACGGTCGGGATCGAACCCAGCACGAAGATCAGCACCAGCACCGCCGCGATCCGCGAGGGCGGCAGCAGCGGCACCCGCTCGCGCAGCACGAACAGACACAGAAGGTAGGCGGTGATGTTCGGGATCAGCACCTTGTCCAGCGGCGGCAGCAGCGGCAGGTCGAAATTCGCCCGTGGCGGCAGCACGAGGTAGCCGCCGAGGATCGTCCAGATCAGCGCGCGCGGCGCCGGCAGGCGCACGAACAGCGCCAGGCTGAACAAGGGCCAGATCAGCAGCATCGCATAGGCTGTCGTGTTGGGCATCACCCGTCCATTCCGTCATCCCCGGCGCCGGCACCTTGGATTTTCTCTCTTGTACCCCGCACCGGCGCGGTGAAACATCCCTCGGGTCCGGGGCGGCGCGGCCCGCGCCGGATTGTTGCCGCCGCACGCGCAAACCGCGCCCCGCACCCCGACTGTCGCGCGACGCGGCCGGGGCGATGGCCGGGCAGCCGGCAGGGCTGCTATTGAGGCAGAATGCAGTTCCGATTCGACAATGACGTGATCGCGGTGAACACCCCCTCGGCAGAGGCATTGCTGGCCGAGCTCGACCGCCGGCTCAGGGCGGGCGAAGGCGCGGCGGTGGCGACGCTCAACCTCGACCACCTGGTGAAACTGTCGCGCGATCCCGGTTTCCGCCGGGTTTACGCGGCGCAGGATCTGGTGGTCGCCGACGGCAACCCGATCGTCTGGCTGTCGCGCCTGGCCGGAAGGCCGGTCGCGCTGGCGCCGGGTTCGGATCTGGTGATGCAGATGACGCGGGTGGCGGCGGAATGCGGCGTGCCCGTCGCGCTGATCGGCAGCACGGAAGATGCGCTTCTGCGAGCGGCGCGGCGGATGCGGCAAGCCCTGCCGGGGCTCGACGTGGCACTGTGCCGGGCGCCGCCCTTCGGGTTCGATCCGCACGGCGCGGAGGCGGGCGCGCTGCTGGACGAGATCAGGCAAAGCGGTGCGCACCTGTGCCTTCTGGCCCTTGGCGCGCCCCGGCAGGAGGCTTTGGCGGCGCGCGGCCGGGCAGAGGTGCCGGGCGTCTGCTTTGCCTCCATCGGGGCGGGGCTGGACTTCATCGCCGGCACCCAGCGGCGCGCGCCGCGCATCGTTCGGGCGCTGGCGCTGGAATGGCTCTGGCGGGCGCTGTCGAAGCCGGGGCGGCTTGGCCCGCGCTATCTGCGGTGCCTGGCGATCCTGCCGCGGCAGGTCGGGGCCGCGCTGCGCCAGCGCCGGCACGCTGGCTGACGCTCACTTGTACTCGATAAGGCCGGGCTTGCGGCCGCGCAGCCGCGCGAGGTGAAATCCCAGCACGCCCAGCGCCTCGGGGAACTTGCCCAGCACCGTGAACGCGGCGTAGGCCCAGCTTTCGCGCCGCGCCGGCCCCTCGCGCAGGGCCAGCCGCACCACCTGCGCCGGATACGCCGCCAGCAGCAAGAGCGCGGCCGGGTGCAGCGCCGCGCCGGCCAGTGCCGCCAGCGGCAGGCCCCCACCCCAGATCAGCGCGCGGCGCGTCTCGGCCCGCCAGTGGCGTTCGGGCGGGGCTCCGTGCAGCGCCGCGCCCTCGGCATAGGCGTGGCCGGTACGGCGGCAGCGCCGCCACCACTGGCCGAACCGTGTCATGCCCGCGTCATGCCATGTCATTTCCGCGTCCAGCCGCCAGATCTGCCAACCGAGCGCGCGCAGGCGCACGCACAGTTCCGGCTCTTCGCCGGCGATCAGACCCGCGCGGTAGCCGCCTGCATCCCGGACCGCCCCCAGCCGCAGCAGAGCATCGCCCCCGCAGGCGCGTGCGCGGCCTGTGGGCGTGTTCCACTCGCGGTCGATCAGCCGGTTGTAGACGGACGCGTCCGGGTCTTCCTCGCGCCGGCGGCCGCAGGCGATGGCGGCCTCGGGCGCGGATCGCAGGAAGGCGCGCGCGGTGTCCAGCCAGCCGGCACGCAGCCGGCAATCGCCGTCGATGACCTGCACGAAGTCCGGCACAGCCCCCGTTTCCAGCGCCGCCAGCCCCGCGTTGCGCGCGCGCGCCGCGGTGAAGGGGTGCGCGGTGTCCAGCGCCACGACCTCGGCCCCGGCGGCGCGCGCCATGTCCGGGCTGCCATCGGTGGAGCCCGAATCGACATAGACCACCCGCGCCACACCGCCGAGCGAGGCCAGACAGGCGCGCAAGCGCGCGCCCTCGTTGCGGCCGATCACCACCGCCGCGATGTCGCGGTATTCGCGCGCCTCCGGTCCTCTCATGTCCCCCTCCACCTGCCGCATGCCCGCAATCTGCCCCGGAACGCCGACGAAATCATGGCAATTCTTGCCCGTCCCCGCGGCCTTTCCCTTTGCCGCGCGCTGCGCCATACAAACGCCATGACGCAGGATGCCGCAGACTGGACCGCCCCCGATCTCGACACCATCGAGACGCTGGCCAACGCCGCGCGCGACGCGCTGCCGGAGCCGTTCGCCCGCGCGGCGCGGCAAGTGGCGATCCGGGTCGAGGATTTCGCCCCCGACTACCTGCTGGCCGAGATGGAGATGACGGATCCGTTCGAGCTGACCGGGCTCTATGACGGCATCCCGCTGACCGAGAAGTCCAGCTTCGACCAACCGCTTCAGCCCGACACCGTGTGGCTGTTCCGTCGCCCGATCCTGGATGAATGGGCCGACCGCAGCGATCAGCCGCTGGGCGCGCTGGTGGCGCATGTGCTGGTGCACGAGATCGCGCATCACTTCGGCTGGTCGGACGACGATATCGCCCGCATCGACCGCTGGTGGGAGTAGCGGTGGAAACCCGGCCCCCGCCGCGCTATGCCGGTATGACATGGCCAAGGGAGAGACCCTGATGCGCACCGACATCCTGACCATCACCCTGAACCCGACGGTGGACATCGCCGCGACGGCGCCGCGCGTCTATCCCGAGCACAAGCTGCGCTGCTCGGATCCGCATTTCGACCCCGGCGGCGGCGGGATCAACGTGGCGCGGGCGGTTCGGCAACTGGGCGGCCAGGCGACGGCGCTGATCGCGATCGGCGGCGGCGCGGGGGCGCAGCTGCTGCAATTGCTGGCGCTCGAAGGGGTGCCCACCGTGGCCTTCCAGGGGCCGGGCGAAAGCCGGATGAGCTTTTCGGTCACCGACCAGCAGAGCAACGAGCAGTACCGCTTCGTCATGCCCGGCCCGATCTGGACCGAGGCGGATGTGGAGCGCGGGCTGAACTCCATCGACCAGGCGACCGGCGACGGCACGCTGGTGGTCCTCTCGGGCAGCCAGCCGCCGGGGGTGGCCAAGGAATTCCCGTCGATCCTGGCCGATCACATCTCGGGGCGCGGCGCCCGGCTGATCGTCGACACGTCCGGCCCCGCGCTCGCCAACCTTCTGCGGCAGCCGCACGAGGCGATCCACGTGCTGCGCATGGACGGCGCCGAGGCCGAGGATCTTGCCGGCCGCCCCCTGCCGGAACGCGCCGACACGGCCGCTTTTGCCAAGGAACTGGTGGACCGGGGCGTGGCCGCGAACGTCATCGTCGCGCGGGGCGCGGACGGGTCGGTTCTTTCGTCGAACGAAGGCTCGTGGCATTCGGTCGGCGCGAAGGTCGAAGTGGTCAGCAAGGTCGGCGCGGGCGACAGTTTCGTCGGCGGCTTCACGCTCGCGCTCGCTCGCGGAGAACCGTTGCAGGACTGTCTGAGATTCGGCGTCGCCGCCGCCTCGGCCGCCTGCACGACCGAGGGCACCCGCCTGTGCGAGTTGAAGACCGTGGAACGCCTGCTGCCCGAATGCCTGCTGGAGCGGATCTGACGCTCCGGCAGGCGGGGCAGCGATCGGCGCGGGGCACCGGCCTGCCTGTCAGACCGTCGCCGGCTCCTTTGCGGCGACCCGCGCCGTCATCGCGGTCAGGCGGCGTGCCTGATGTTCAAGCGCCTTGCGGCCGTTTTCGTCCAGCTGCCCGGCGATGACGGAGAAACCGTAGGGATTGCCGGTCTCGAACAGGACCGGATCGGTATAGCCGGGCGTCACGATCACGGTGCCCCAATGCATCGCGCTGGTATACAGGGCCAGAAGCGTCGCCTCGTGCCCGCCATGCCGCGTCGAGGCGCTGGTGGCGGCGGTGAACGTCTTGTCCGCCAGCTTGCCCGCCTGCCAGAGCGGGCCGAGCGTGTCGATGAAGGCACGCACCTGGCTGGGGACGGAGCCGTAGCGGGTGGGCGCAATGAAGAAATAGCCCTCGGCCCAGGTCATGTCGTCATGGCTGACCTCAGGAATGTCCTGCATCCTGGCCAATTGCGACTTCCACGCCTCCTGTCCGTCGACCACCGCTTTCGGCGCGGTTTCCGCGATGCGGCGCAGCCGAACGTCGGCCCCCGACGATTGCGCGGCCTCTGCGGCGATCCGCGCCAGTTCGTGGTTGGTGCCGTAGGTGGAATAGAAAACGATGGCGAGTCTGGGTTTGGTCATGGATGTCTCCTGTTTCGGCAGGCGACATAGCAGGCGGATACGCAGCGTCGACAATGCGGCGCGGCAAATGCCGTGCTATCGGTGCGCACACGGACACAAACGCGTGATCGCTTCCCGCGGTTGCCGATCCCGCGGTCAGGCCGCGTCCTCGCGCCCGGCCCCGACGCGGGCGCGGTGCGGGCCGTAGAGGCATGCCAACCCGAGGATCACGCCCGACACGGCGGCGATCATGCCGGCCGCGCTGACCGCGTTCGTGCTGCCGAACCACAGCGGGCCATAGCCGGCAAAGACGTATCCCAGCACCGCCGACAGGACGGCAAAGGCCACCGACCACCAGATCTGCCGCTCCAGCCGGTTGGTCATCAGCCGCGCGGCCGCCGGCGGGCAGATGAACATGGCGATCACGATGATCGAGCCGACCGCGTCGAAGGCGGCAACGGCGGCCACGGCGGCGGTGATGACCAGCCCGAACCCAAGCGCCGCCGCCGGAATGCCCAGCGCCTGCGCAGAGCCTTCGTCGAAGGTGGCGATCTTGAGCCAGCGCCAGAACACCACCGTCAGGACCGCGACCAGCGCGGCGGCGATGGCGATGCGGCCCAACTCGGGCGGCAGGGCGGCCAGCGCGGCGGGATCGAGCAGCGACTCCCAGCCGGTCGCCCGAAACCAGATCAGCGATTCGAGGTTGCCCATCAGCGCATGTTCCACGTCGAGATGGACCGACGAGGTATCCGTCTGCTCCAGCAGCAGCACACCGCCCGCGAACAACGTGGTGAACACCACGCCCATCGCCGCGCCCGGCTCTATCCGGCCCAGCCGCTTGACCGCCTCGATCAGGATCACGGCCACCACCGCCGCCCCCGCCGCGCCAAGCAGCATCGGGATCGCGGCCACCGTGCCGGTCAGCAGGAAGGCCACGACGATGCCGGGCAGCACGACATGGCTGATCGCATCGCCGATCAGCGCCTGGCGGCGCAGGATCAGGAAATTGCCCGGCAGCGCGCAGGCAATGGCCGCCAGCGTGCCGATCAGGATCGGGGTCAGGGAAAACTGCACGAATTCGGCACCCATCAGGCGGTTCCTTCCACAAGGGCCGGCGGGCCGAGCCGGCGGTCGAAATCCGCGATCTCGTCGGCGGTGAACACCCGGTCGATCGGGGTCAGCCCGTCATAGCGGCCGGTCAGGCCGGCATCCTGGTGCACCTCGCGCGCGATGTCCCAGCGGCGCTCGTCGCGGGCCACCTTCGCCGCCTGGGCGCGGCCCGCCTCGGTGGGCACGCCGTCGGGGCGGATCAGCCCCTCGCGCGCCAGCAGGCGCAGGGTATAGGGCTCGCGGATCGGCTCCTGCCGGGCCAGCGCCAGCAGCCCCTGCCGCCGGTGCACGCGGGCCTGGAACCGGCGGTGCCGCAGGATCGCCGCCGCCACGCCGCGCCCCGGCGCCAGCAGCAGCGACAGCACGAACAGGGCCGCCGCGCTCAGCACGATGATCGGCCCGGTCGGCATTGCCGGGGCCGAGGCCGACAGCGCCGCGCCGACATAGCCCGACACACCGCCAATCGCGCCCGCGATCCAGATCACCCGGCCTGATCGCTCGGTCCAGAACCGTGCCGTCACCGGCGGGATGATCAGCATCGCCACGATCAGGATCAGCCCGACGAGTTTCAGGCCGATCACCGTGACGGCCATCACCAGCCCCATCATCGCCAGGTCGATGCGGCGCACGTCAAAGCCCATCGCGGCGGCATATTCCGCGTCGAACGCCACCAAGGTCATCGGCCGGCGCAGCAGCCAGGTCGCAACCACCGCGAGTGTGCCGCCGACCGCGATCACCACCGCGTCCTGGAACAGCATCCCCGCGGTCGAACCCAGCAGAAAGCTCTCCAGCCCGGCCTGGCGCCCGGCGCTCATGGTCTGGATCACGGTCAGCAGCACGATGCCGAGGCCAAAGAACGTGCCCAGCACCGCGCCGATCGCGGCATCCTCGGCCAGGCGGGTGCGCCGCGCGATCCATTCGATCAATAGCAGGCCCAGCGCGGCCGATGCGGCGGACCCGGCCAGCAGCCCGATCAGGCTGCGCCCGTCGCCGCCCAGCGCCACCATGAGGATGAAGGCGATGCCCACCCCCGGCAGCGTCGCATGGGCCACGGCGTCCGAGACCAGCGCGCGCTTGCGCAGGAACAGGAACGTGCCGGCCGCCCCCGCGGCAAAGCCCAGAAGCCCCGCGCCCACCGCCACCAGCGCGGCATTGTACCCCGCGCGCAGCAGCAGGGCATCGAGCAGCGCGCTCATGACACGGCCTGCGCGAATTCGGCGATATGCGTCGCACCCAGCCGGCCGCCATAGGTTGCGTTCAGGTTTTCCGGCGTGAAGGCGGTGCTGACCGGCCCCTCGGCCATGCGGCGCACGTTGATCAGGAAGACATGGTCGAAATAGGCGCGCACCGTCGACAGGTCGTGATGCACCGCGACCACCGCCTTGCCACCGGCCTTGAGCCCTTTGAGCACGTCGATGATCGCCCGTTCGGTCGCCGCGTCGACGCCGGCGAACGGCTCGTCCAGCAGGTACAGATCGGCGTCCTGCGCCAGCGCGCGGGCAAGGAACACGCGCTGCTGCTGGCCGCCCGACAACTGGCCGATCTGGCGATCCGCGAAATCGGCCATGCCGACACGGTCCAGGCAATCCTGCGCGCGGGCACGCATCCGGCCCGACAGGCGCCCGAGCAGGCCGACCTTGCGGTACAGGCCCATCTGCACCACGTCGAGCACCGTGGTCGGGAAATCCCAGTCGACGCTGGCGCGCTGCGGGACATAGGCGATGCGGTCGCGGGCCCGGTCGATCGGCGTGCCGAAGACCGTCACGCTGCCCGACAGGCGCGGGATGACGCCGAGCGATGCCTTGAGCAGCGTCGACTTGCCGGCGCCGTTCGGCCCGATGATCGCCGACATCGCGGTTGCCGGAAAGGTCGCATCGACCGAGAAGATCGCCGGTTTCTCGCCGTAGGATACCGTGAGCCCGCGCACCGCAAGCGGGCAATCGGGCGGCGGCGCGGCGTCGATCGCCTGGCCGCCGCTGGCCGCGATGGTTGCGGGTGTGGTCATTGCGTGTCCCTTCAATTCAGCAGATCCGACATGCCGCGTTCCGGCGCCTCGCCGCCCAGCGCGCGCGCGATCACCGTCGCGTTGTGGTCGATCATGCCCAGATACGTGCCCTCATAGGTGCCGTCCGCGCCCATCGCGTCGGAAAACAGCTCTCCGCCGATGACGACCTCGTGGCCGCGCGCGCCCGCGCCCTCGATCAGCGCGCGGATGTTGCGGTCGGACACCGAGCTTTCGACGAACACCGCGCGGATGTCGCGGTCGACCAGCAGATCGACCATCTGCGCGATGCGCTGCAATCCCGCCTCGCTTTCGGTGGAGATGCCCTGGATGCCCGTCACCTCGAACCCGTAGGCATTGCCGAAATAGTTGAAGGCGTCATGCGCGGTCAGCAGCACGCGGCTTTCGGCGGGAACGGAGGACAGCACCGTCGCGGTGTACTGCGCCAGCCCCTCCAACTCCGCAAGATGCCGCTCGGCATTGGTGCGGAACGCCGCCTCGCCCTCGGGGCGAACCGCGATCAGCGCATCGCGCACGTTCAGCACGACGCGGGCCCACAGGTTGGGGTTCATCCAGACATGGGGGTCGAACTTGTCCTTGTAATCCTCGTGCCCGATCAGCAGGTTGCGCGGCAGGCTTTCGGCCACGGCGACGACGTTGCCGCGCTCTTCGAGGCCGCGCATGAAATCCTCCATCTGCGCCTCGAGATACAGCCCGTGCCACAGGACCAGATCGGCATTGGCCATCGCCACGATGTCGGACCGGGTCTGCCGGTAGGCATGCGGGTCGACCCCCGGCCCCATCAGCGCGCGCACCGTCACCGCCTCCCCGCCCACCTGCCGCGCGGCATCGGCGATCATCCCGGTGGTGGCCACGACATCGAGCCGGTCCTGCGCGGCGGCAGGACCGGAAGGCAGCAGCAGGACGAAAGCCGCGGCGGCGGCCAGGATGGATCTTCTGGCGTGGTTCATGATGTGCGTTTCCCGTTGGTGCTGCCCTGGAATGCAGGGCGTTCCGGCAAACGTATAATGCGAAGCATTCGCATCGTCAATGCACTTGAGAACCATTCTCAATATAGCTTCCTGATCGTCCCGACCGTGAAGGATGCAACGATGGACGCAGCATGCTTGCATCCGGGCGGCAGAAAGCAGATCAGCCGCTTTGCGGGACTGGCCGACCCGAACCGCACCGCCGTCCAGAGGATCGTTCGCCATGAAGAAACACGACATGCCCCTGAACCGCACCCCGCCACCGCCCGGCGCCGACATGCAGCGCATCGCGGCATTCGTGCAGGTGGCGCAGCCGGTGGACATTGCCGCATGGCTGGCCACCCTGCCCTGCCCCGAGGCGTGGCAGCACCTTGCGCGGCTGCCGCTTGCCCGGCGCGCAAGGGTCTTCGCCAACCTGCCGCTCGACGCGCAGGTCGACATGGCCCGCTGCGCTGTGCCTGCCGCGCTGGCCGAACTGGTCGTGCGGATGAATTCCGACGACCGCGCCGACCTGTTCAACCTGCTTGCGCCGGAAGAACAGCAGCGGCTGATGCACGATCTGCCGCGCGAGGACCGCGAGGATATCCGCCGTCTTGCCGCCCATCCCGAGGGCAGCGCCGGGGCGATCATGACCTCGGACTATGCCACGCTTGGCCCGGACATGACGGCGCAGCAGGCAATCGCCGAGCTGCGGCGCACCGCACCGGACCGGGAGACCATTTACCGCTCCTACGTGCTGGACGACGCGAAGCGCCTGATCGGGTCGATCCGGCTGCACGAGCTGATTCTGACCGATGGCGACACGCCGATTGCCGATCTGATGGACCGCGCGCCGGTCTCGGTCACGCTGGACACCCCCCGCGAGGAAGTCGCGCGCGCCATCGAACGCTACGACATCCTGGCGTTGCCGGTGCTGGACGCGGACGGGCGGCTGGCCGGGATCGTCACCCATGACGACGCCGCCGACGCCATGCGCGCCGAGACGACAGAGGATTTCCACCGCATCTCGACGGTGCTGCCGTTCGAGCACAGCCTGCGCGAGGCGGGGATCGGCGTGCTTTATTCGAAACGCATCGTCTGGCTGGCGCTGCTGGTGTTCGGCAACCTGTTTTCCGGCGCCGGCATCGCCTTTTTCGAAGAGACGATCCTGGCCTATGTCTCGCTGGTGTTCTTCCTGCCGCTGCTGATCGACAGCAGCGGCAATGCCGGGTCGCAATCGGCCACGCTGATGGTGCGGGCGCTGGCAACGGGGGATGTGGCGCTGAAGGATTGGCGCGACCTGATCCTGCGAGAGCTGATCGTCGCCGCGCTGCTGGGCGGGACCATGGCGCTGGTGGTGTCGCCGGTCGGGATATTGCGCGGCGGGCCGGAGATCGCGATGGTGGTCGGGCTGACGATGTTCCTTGTCGTCGTCGTCGGATCGCTGGTCGGCATGTCGCTGCCGTTCCTGCTCAGCCGGCTGCGGCTGGACCCGGCCACGGCAAGCGGGCCGCTGGTCACGACGATTTCCGATGCGGTGGGCGTGCTGGTCTATTTCTCGATCGCGACGATGGTGCTGACCCTGTGATCAAGTGCGGCACACCAGCACGTCGCAACCCGCATCCCGCAAGAGCCGCCGCGCCACGCTGCCGATGAAGGCCCGGCGCAGCAGGCCCGGATTGCCCGGCCCGACCGCCATCACGTCGACATGCGCGCTTTGGCTGGCACGGACCAGCATGGCCGCCGGATCGCCGCCGAGAACCTCGGTCGTCGCGCCGTCGCCGGCGCGCGCCGCCAGCGCGTTCAGGTGGGTGCGCGCCGCGTCCTCCATCTCCTTGCGATGCGCATCCAGCTGGTCCGATCCGGTGCCGACGCGCAGCATCGCCTCTTCCAGCTGCGAGGTGATCTGCACCGCCTGCACCAGGTGCAGCGCGGCCGCCGGAAGCAGCGTGCGAACGAGCGCCAGCGCCGCTTCCGCATCGTCGTTGCCGCTGGTGGCAAGCACGGCGCGGGCATAGGGCCGCTCGACCGCGCGCCTGACCACCAGGACCGGCACACCGCCGCCCGCCACCACCCGGTCGGTGGTGGAGCCGAGGATCCGCTCGGCCAGACGCATGTTCTGGTGCGGTCCCATGACGATGAGGTCCGGCGCGGCGTCCTCGCAGGCCGCGATCAGGCGCAAAGCGGGCGATCCGGTCTCGATCCGCAATTCGGCCGCGTCCTGCGCGGCACCCAGGCCGGCCAGCGCCGCGCCGATCTTGTCGCGGGCGGCCAGGTCGGCCTGTCCGAGCAGCGTGTCGGGCCGGTCCAGATCCGCCGCCTTGCCGGGCAGTTCCACGACATGCAGCACACACAGCGCGGCCTCATGCGCCGCTGAAAGCTCGAGGGCGCGGGCCAGCACCGCCTCGTCCTGCGGAACCTGCCCCACCGCCGCGAGGATACGCTTGATACTCATCGCCCAGTCTCCCGATCGGCGGTACGCTTGCGGGCCTGCGCGGCGCGCGGCCGGCCCGCCGCATGCCTATCAGGTTTCGGGCGTCCCTGCATAGCGCGCAAGCACCGCCGAGGCGGCGCCATAGGCCGCGACGGCCGGCACCATCGCCAGCGCCATCCCCGCAAGGGCCGGGCCTGCCGTCCGGTAGCCGTGGTTCGCGGGATAGACGAGGCGCGGCGCGGCGTGGCTGCGGGGCGCCGGCGACACCCGGCCGCCGTCATCTTCCCAGCGGGCCAGGCTGCCCGGCTCGGGGCGCTGCGGAAGCCGCGCCATCGCGGCCGGTGCCGGAACGGGCGGCCTCGGCCGGATCTCGGGCGCAAATATCTCGTCGAAATCGGCGTCGCATAGCATCATCGGATTGACTCCCCCTGAATGTGTGGTGGCGCGATCCGGGCGCCTTGCCCGGACCGCACGGGCGGATTGCCGTCAGGCGGTCAGGCCGCCAGCTTCCAGCTTTCCGCTTCGGTCTGGTCGCGGCGCGCCGGCGGCGCGAGCGGCACCATCCGCAATTCGCGCGCGTCGAGCGTCCTGACCACGCGGCCGATATCGCCGCGCTGAAGCCCGATATCGTTCAGGATCCGGTCGTCCATCGCATCGAGCGCGGCGATCATCCTGCGCCGCCGCCAGTCGCGGACGGTGCGGTCGAACATGCGGCCGATCGCGTTGCGGCGCGTGCCCTTTTCGATCGGGTGCCGCGCGGGGTCGAGCATATGAGGGGTGACGTAGATTGACATGTCTGTCTCCAGTGCTGAAATTGCCGGTTGAAGAACGGCGGCGCGCGCTGTGATGCCCCGGTCTGCGCGCCATGCGCGAAGCGGGCCGATTGGCGCTCTCGCCGTCGGTTTCGGGTGATCGGTGAGCGATCAGGAAAACCCCCGAGGCAGCGGCACGCACAGATCGCACGCCCCGCCCGGGGCTACCGGCGGTTCAGCAGATTTCCCGCGAAAAGCAGGAACCTCTTGTGAAAACTGAACGTGGACATGACTTGCATATGGCCGCGCGCATCCGGGCTTTCAATCGGGCTGCGACGTTTCGGCGCAAAAGCGCGCATTGCCGTGCCCGCAACCGCCCCGAAAGGCGCCAGACGGCGACATAACGCCCCGAAAAGGCGCGAATCCCGCCCGCTCGCGTCAGCGTCATTGACTAATGATCGGGGCGTGCCTAGCTTCAAGACATGTTGGAGCACGCAGATCACTTCCGGTTTCTTCTGCTGACCCGCCCGGTTCCCCGGGCGGACTAGGCGCGCACGCGCCTGCCGTTCCTCCCGGGGTTTCCTCGACTTCCTGACCAGACCTTCAGACCGAGCCAGACAGACCGAGCGACGCATGCCGTCGCGGGAGGAGTGATGACCAACATCTGCCGCATGCCGATGCCGCCGCCTTCCAGCCGTGCCGCGCCGGGACAGCCGACGGCCCTGCCGGATACCGACCGGCGCAAGCTGGAACAGCACCTGCGTCATTGCGGGACGGGCCGGCAGCCGGCCTCGCCGTTCCTGGCGCATGTGCTGCGCCGCAAGATCGCCGTGGCCCGGCCGCTGCCCGAAGAACAGGCGGACGGCATCGTCACCGGCGGCACGCTGGTGCGCTATGCCATCCTGGACGGCCCCGAGGACGGGTCTAGCGATGCGCGGGCCATGGGGCCTGAGCAGTCCGGCCTGCTGGTACACCGGGCCAGGACCGGCGCCCCCGCCGGTGCCGCCAGCGGCGTGATCCCGGTCACGTCGCTTCTGGGGGCCACGCTGATCGGAATGCGAACCGGCCAGCGTGCGCCGCTGCTGTGCGAGGACGGCACCATCATGTCGGTTGTCGTGCTCGGGGTGGACGCGCCGGCCTGACCGGCCGCCCGACCCCGCGGCAAGGACCGCCGCACCGCATGTTTTTGACTGCCCGAGACCCTTTGCAACAGGAAGATCGAAATGGATACCCAGATGACCGAAGCGACGAAGAACAAGCGCAGCCCACGCGCGCCCAAGATCGTCATCAACGCCGATGACCTGGCGCATATCGAGGCGCTGGCCGAAGGCGCGTATCAGCGCAATCCCGCCCTTGCCGACCGGCTGCTGGACGAGCTGGGCCGCGCCCGTATCGTCAAGCCGGAAAAGATGCCGGCCGACGTGGTCTCCATCGGCAGCACCGTCACCTACCGCGACGGCACCACCGGGCAGGAAAAGTCGGTGACGCTGGTCTACCCCGAGGATGCCGACATCGCGCGCCAGCAGGTGTCGGTGATGACCCCGATCGGCGTCGCGCTTCTGGGCCTTTCCGAAGGCGCGGCGTTCTTCTGGGACACCCGCGACAACCAGCGGCGGATGCTGACCGTGGTCAAGGTCGAGCAGGCCGGCCCCGCCGGACCGGAGGGCTGATCATGCCCGGCCGCGCCAGGATGTACCTCGCCGCGCATGCCATGCCCGGAGAAAGCAGAACGGTGACATAGACCGGTCATCGCGCTTTCTCCGGGCGTGTGCCGTGTGTTCCCCACTTCCACCTCCGTTCGAGAAAGCAAGATGTCCCGTTCCGCCCACCACCACCGCCCCACCTGTTCGGCCTGCCACGCCACGCTGCCCCGTGCCGCGTTCCACCGCTGCCCGCTCTGCCGCGAGCCGATTCCGCGTGCGGCCGACATGATCAGCATCGTCTGCCGCCGCTGCGACCGGCCGATTCCGCGGGCCCATGCCGGCGACTGCCCGCATTGCGTGGTTGCGAACCGTCCCGGCGGGATGGCGCTGGCGCGCGGAGCCCGCCGATGAGTATCCGCCAGCACGCAAGACGCCTGATATGGCCGGTCGCGCTGATGATCGTCAGCCTGGCGCTGATGCTGGTCCCCGCCCACATGCTTGGCCGCGTCGCGGAAAGCGAGGCGGTGCCGCTTGCGATCACCGCGCTGACCTATTTCGCGGCCGCCTGGCTGGCCAGCCGCATCCTTGCGCTGGCACTGGACAAGGCGGGCCGGCGGCGCAGGCCCTATCCGCGGCTGCTGCGCGACCTGGTGGCGGCGCTGCTGTTCCTGGTGGCCTTCGCGGCGACGGTGTCGCTGTTCATGGGACAGGGCGCCGTGGGCGCGCTGGCCGGGTCCGGCCTGATCCTGGCGATGCTGGGCTTTGCCATCCGCAACGTGGTGGCCGACACGCTGTCGGGGATCGCGCTGGGGGTCGAGGGGCCGTTCCGCATCGGCGACTGGGTGGATATCGACGGTCTGGTGCGCGGCAAGGTGATCGAGATCGGCTGGCGCACCACGCGGATCCTGACGCGCGATGCGACCTACACGATCCTGCCCAACAGCCAGATCGCCCGCCAGCGGATCACCAACTATTCCGCGCCCAAGCCGAAATACCGCGCGCAGGTGGCGATCACGCTGGATCATACCCTGCCGATTTCCAGCGCGCGCAAGCTGATGCTGGATGCCGTCAAGGAAGCCCGCCTGATCCAGCACGATCCGGCCCCGGACGTGCGCGTCCTGAGCTATGACGAGGCCGGCATCACCTATGCCCTGCGCTACTGGCTGGCGCGGTTCGACCGCGATGTCGATTGCCGCGACGAGGTGTACAGCCTTGTCGACGAGGCGCTGCGCGATGCCGGAATGGTCGCCCCGCACCGGCGGATCGAACTGATCGGCGCGGCGGACGGAATGCGGCCCGCACCCCTTGTGCGGACCGGCCCGGACAAGCCGGATCGCGGCCTCAGCGCCGCGCAGTGATCGCCGTGCCGTCCGGCGCCACCAGGATCAGCGCGCCGGTCGCGTCGATCCGGTAGCGCGCGATGCGCGGCAGCAGATCCAGCAATTTGCGTTCCTGCACCATCAGCGCCTCGGGGCAGGCCATCGCCGCCGCGATCAGTCGTGTCATGCCCATGTTCCTCAATCCAGTTCCTGAACGCCGCCGCCCGATACGGTCAGGATCTGCCCGCTGATCCAGCCTGCGGCGGGCGCCGACAGGAACAGCGCGGCGTTGGCCATGTCCTGCGGCTCTCCCAGCCGGTTGATCGGCGTGTGGCTGAGCATCCGTTTCTCGATATCGTCCGTCAGCACCGATTGCAGCGCGTCGGTCCGCGTCGCGCCGGGGGCGATGCCGTTCACGCGGATACCTTTCGGCCCGAGATCGAAGGCGATGTTGCGGATCAGGTGATTGGTCGCCGCCTTGGACGCGCCGTAGGCCGCCATCCGCTTGTTCCTGTTCTCGCCCGCCATCGAGGTGATCGCCAGGATCGAGCCGCCGCCGGCCTTCTCCATCTCGGGCGCGGCAAGCTGAGCCAGCCGGAACAGCGAGAACAGGTTCAGATCGAAGGCCCGCCGGAAATCGGCCATCGGCATGTCGAACGGCTTCGGCCCGCCGCCGCCGGCATTGCTGACCAGCAGCGTAAGCTTGCCGAAGGCCTGCACCGTGCCCGAGACAAGCCGGTCCAGATCGCCCTCGTCCGTCACGTCGCAGGCCATCGCCTCGGCCCGGCCGCCGGCCGAGGCGGTCGCGCTTGCCACCTCGTTTGCGCGGCCCTCGTCAAGGTCGCTGACCATCACCGCCGCACCTGCAGCGCCGAAGGTTTCGGCAATGGCGCGGCCGATGCCGGCCCCGGCGCCGGTGATGACGGCCACCTGCCCGTCCAGCCTGAAATCCGCGGGATCGTACATGCCACCTGCTCCTTTTTTGACCTGTTGTCGTTGCTTTGCACGCCATATAGTGCGGAAAACGCAGGGCGGTAGCGGACGGTTTCCGGCCTCGCGCCCGGCGCCTGCCAGACCCGCTGCGGCGTACCCGCGCACGGAACCGTACAGGCCGCATGAACGGCACCAGCCATGGGACCGACGGATGAGCGACACGGCCGACCAACCCCCGACGACCCAAAGCCTGACCCGGATCCCGTCCCGGAGCCTGGCGGGATCGCTCGTTCTCGGGCGGGACGCGCCGGCGATTGCACCGACCGGCAGGCGTGGACCGGCGGAGGTGGCAACCGGATGATCCCCGTCCCTCCCTCGCTTTCGAACCTCGTCAACGCCGCGCTGCTGGTGGTGCTGGGGGGATTCCTGCTGATCGTCGGCAAGGGGGTGCTTCTGCCGATCCTGGCCGGCGTGATCGTGGTCTATATCCTGGTCAGCGCGTCCGAGGCGCTGGGCCGCGTGCCGGTCGTCGGCCGCCTGCCGACATCGCTCAGGCGGGGGCTGGTGCTGCTGGCCTTTGCCGCGGCGCTGGTCGCGCTGACCGGCGTGGTCGTGGCCACGATCAGCCAGATCCTGACCCGCGCCCCGTCCTACCAGGCCAATATCGAGAACCTGGTGGCCCAGGCGGCCGAGCTGTTCGCGATCGACGACCGCCCCGACTGGCCGACGATCCGCGCCGCGACCTTCGGGCGGTTCTCGTTCCAGGACTTCATCAACACCGCGCTGCTGAACGTCACCAGCGTCGGCGCGTCGGTGGTGCTGGTGATCGTCTATTCCGCCTTCCTGATGGCCGAGCGGGCGGGCTTCGGGCGCAAGCTGTCCACCGCGCTGCGCAACCCCGACGACGCCGCCCGGACAGAGGCGATCATCCGCGACATCAACGAGCGGATCGGCGACTACCTGGCGATCAAGACGCTGATCAACGTGATCCTCGGCGCGGTCTCGTTCGCGATCCTGTGGGTGATGGATGTCGATTTCCCGCTGTTCTGGGCGCTGACCATCGGGCTGCTGAACTACGTGCCCTATTTCGGCTCGCTGATCGGCGTCGCGATGCCCGTGGCGCTGTCGGTGGTGCAGTTCGGCGATCTGGGCCGCACGGTGACCCTGGGCGTGCTGCTGACCACCGCGCAGATGGCGGTCGGCAACGTGCTGGAGCCGCGGCTGATCGGCCGCCGGGTCAATCTGAGCCCGTTCGTGGTACTGGTCGCGCTGGCGGTCTGGACCGCGTTGTGGGGCCTGCCCGGCGCGCTGCTGGCGGTGCCGCTGACCTCGATGCTGGCCATCGTGCTGTCCGCGTTCGAGCCGACGCGGGCGATTGCCATCCTGATGGCGGACCGGGCCGTGGACGCGAAAAGGCAGCGGATATGATCCCCTGGCTGCTGGCGGCGCTAGGCAATCTTGCCGGCGGCGTCATACTGGCGATCCTGGCCGCGCGGATGCTGTTCCCCGTGACCCCGGTACTGGAGCGCACGGACAGCACGGCGCTGCCGCCCTCGAAGACCGGCCCGCTGGCGGAGGCGCTGCACCGCAAGGTGGCGGCGCATGCCGGACGCACCGGCATCACACCGTTGCGGAACGGTGCCGACGCCTTTGCCGCGCGCATGCTGCTGGCCGATGCGGCCGTGTCCTCCATCGACGCGCAATACTACATCTGGCACGGCGACCTGACCGGCTATCTGCTGCTGGATGCGCTGCAACGCGCGGCCGAGCGCGGCGTTCGTGTGCGGCTGCTGCTGGACGATAACGGCATTTCCGGGCTGGATGCCGCGATTGCCACGCTGGACGCCCACCCGAATGCCGAGGTGCGGCTTTACAACCCGTTCAACCTGCGCCGGCTCAAGCTGCTGTCGTTCACGTTCGACTTCTTCCGCCTGAACCGGCGGATGCACAACAAGTCCTTCACCATCGACGGGCGCGCCACGATCATGGGCGGGCGCAATATCGGGGACGAGTATTTCGGCAGCGGTCCGACCGCGATCTATGTCGATCTCGACGTGCTGGCCGTGGGGGCGGTCGTGCCTGAGGTCTCGGACGATTTCGACCGCTACTGGGCGGCGCCATCGGTGCATCCGGTCGGGCCGATCGTGGGGCCGCCGCCAGCCGCGACGAACCCGATCCGGGACGGGTTGGGCAGGTTCCGCGGCGATGCACAACTGGCCGAGTATCGCGGGATCCTGCACCGCACCGACTTCGTGGCCGCGCTGGCGGCGGGCGATATGGATCTGGAATGGACGCGGGCCGTGCTGGTCAGCGACGATCCGATCAAGGGCGAAGGCGCGGTTCCGCGCGAGGATCTTCTGGCGACGCGGCTGATGGCGGCGGTCGGCGAGATCCGCGAGCGGTTCGATGGTGTCTCGCCCTATTTCGTGCCCGGCGCGGCGGGGGTCCGGGCGTTCCGCACGCTGCTTCGCCAGGGGGTCGCGGTGCGGATGCTCACCAATTCGCTGGACGCGACGGACGTGCTGCCGGTTCATGCCGGCTATTCCAAGCGGCGCCGGGGCATGCTGCGCTGCGGCGTCGTGCTGTACGAGATGCGCAGACATGTCGCGCCCCCGCCATCCGACACGCTCGGCCCGTTCGGCTCGTCCGGCTCCAGCCTGCATGCCAAGACCTTTGCCGTGGACTGCACCCGCATCTTCGTCGGCTCGTTCAATTTCGATCCGCGCTCGACCACGCTGAACACCGAAATGGGGCTTCTGATCGACAGCGAGACGATGGCATGCGCCTTGCACGACGCCTTTGACGGCGGGCTGGCGGGGATGGCATGGCGGGTGGAGCTGCGCGGCCTCGAGAAGGTGTGGGTCGATCCCGAGACCGGCGCGGAAATCCGCGACGAACCCGGCACGACCGCCCTGAAACGCGCCGCGCTGATGGTCGTCGGCTGGCTGCCGGTGGAATGGCTGCTCTGACTGGCCTCGGCGGCCTGGCAAGACGATCAGGAGGGCGGCCGGCCCGCGCGGGGGGTCAGCATCACCGCACGGGCAAAGATCAGCCCAAGGATCGCCGTTCCCGCCAGCGCCGCCAGCGCAACCCAGCGGGCGATGGTCCGCACCCGCCAGAGCGGCTCGAGGATGTCGGTTTCCGGCAGGTAGGTGAGAACCGTCCACGGCGTATGCTCCAGCGGCAGGCGCTGCACCGCGCCAAGCCAGACCTCGCCCCCGGCATTGAAGCGGCTGATGCGGATTTCGCCGGGGAAGAGATCGTTCAGCCCGCCGTCGATCGAGGCGGCGGCACGGGTCAGGATCGGATCCTCGCCATCCGCGAGCGTGTTGAACCGCACGCTGCCGGATGCATCGGCGCTGGACACGAGGGCCGGGTCGCTGTGGGCGATGATCTCTCCCGACGCGGACACGATCGCCGCCGAGCCGCGCGGGCTGATATCCAGCCCGCCGAGAAAGCGCGACAGCGCCTCGATGCCGATATCCACACCGACGGCGCCCAGAACGCCGCCGCCCCGATCCTCGACTGGCACCGACACGGTGATCCCCGGCAGCTTGGTCGTGAAGAAGATATAGGGCGAGGTCCAGGAGATCCCGTCCAGCGCCAGCGACGCCTTGTACCAGGGCCGCGTGCGCGGGTCGAAATCGTCTTCGGGTGCGGTTTCCGTGGCGTGGCGGCGGAAATCGGCGGAATACCAGCCAAGCCGCACATCCCGTTCCGGCCCGGCGCGCACCAGCTTGACGCGGAATTCGGCCCCGTCATGCGACGTGTCGCGGTTCACGAACACGAAATCGCCGGTTTCGAACCCGACATAGGCCCCGTCGAAATCGTCGCGCATCTTGAGCAGGTCGAACAGGTAGCGCGTCAGGTCCGCATGCTCGCGCGGATCGACGATGCCGCTTTCGAACACCCGTTCGGACAGCAGCGCGGCATCATTGGCCGGGTCGAGGAAATCGCCGGTATAGGCGGTGGCATCGCGGGCGATGCGGGCGGTCAAACCCTCGGCATAGCGCAGAAGGACATCCTGCGAGGCCCAGTAGGTGATGCCAAGCACGGTCAGCAGCGCCATCGCCTGCAACGCGACCAGCCCGATCACCAATATCAGCCGGCGCGGCATGAGAACGCTCCCCTTTCTCTCATCCTCTCTAACACGATGCGACACTTTCGCGCGACCCGCAAAACGGTATGCCCTGCGGGGGCGGTGCAAAAGCGGCGCGCGTGCCCTGCCCGGTGGCCGCGAATGGAAATCGCCCGTTTCGCCGCACCGTTTCCGCGTCTAGACTGGCAGTGTCCGGCAGGGGCGAACGGACGAACGGGCGGACAGGCACCGGGGACGGATTGAGGGCGCATGGCGAGTGGAACCGATTCGGAAAGCCGGAAACTGCTTCGCCGGCTGCGCGACACGCTGGCCGAGGTCGGCGCGGGCCAGGAACGGCTTGACAAGATCACCCACCTGATCGCGGATTCGATGCGCACGGACGTGTGCTCGATCTACCTGTTCCGCGATTCCGACACGCTGGAATTGTGCGCGACCCAGGGCCTGAAGCCCGAGGCGGTACACAAGACCCGGATGCGCATCGGCGAAGGGCTGGTGGGCCGTGTGGCACGCACCGGCCGGCCGCTGAACACCGAAAACGCCCCGGCCACGCGCGGCTTCCGCTACATGCCCGAGACCGGCGAAGAGGTGTTTCCATCCTTCCTCGGCCTGCCGATCCAGCGGCTTGGCGAAACGCTGGGCGTGCTGGTCATCCAGTGCAAGGAGGCGCGGCGGTTCTCCGACGACGAGGTCTATGCGCTGGAAGTCGTGGCCATGGTTCTGGCCGAGATGGCCGAGTTGGGCGCCTTTGTCGGCGAGGGTGCGGCGCTGCGGGCGCTGCATCAGCGGGCGATGCTGTACCAGGGCACGACCGGGCAGGAAGGCGCCGCCGAGGGTCGCGTCTGGCTGCACGAGCCGCGGGTGGTCGTCACCAACCCGGTGGCCGACGATCCCGACACCGAAAAACGGCGCCTCGCGGAAGCGATCGACCGCTTGCGCCTGTCCGTCGACGAGATGATGGACCGGCTGGAGCCGGGCGACAACGATCAGCGCGAGGTTCTGCAGACCTACCGCATGTTCGCCAATTCGCGCAGCTGGCTGCGCCGGATCGAGACCGACATCGAAAGCGGGCTGTCCGCCGAGGCGGCGGTGGAAAAGGAGCAATCCATCGCCCGCACCCGGATGGAATCGGTGCCCGACGCCTATTTGCGCGAAAGGCTGCACGATCTGGACGACCTGTCGAACCGGCTGCTGCGCATCCTGTCGGGCCAGGGCAACGAGACCGGCGCCGAGATGCCCGAGAACCCGGTGCTGGTGGCGCGCAATATCGGGCCGGCGGAGCTGCTGGAATATGGCCGGCGCCTCAAGGGCATCGTGCTGGAGGACGGATCGGTCGGCAGTCACGCGGCGATCGTGGCGCGCGCCTGGGCGATCCCGCTGGTGATCCACGCAAAGAACATCACCGCCGAGGCGCTGAACGGCGATCCGGTCATGGTGGATGGCGACCAGGCGGTGGTGCATCTGCGGCCCGAGGACAGCATCGTCAGCGCGTTCCGCGACAAGATCGCGATGATGGCCGAGGCGCAGAAGCGCTATGTCTCGCTGCGGGACAAGCCGGCGCAGACCAAATGCGGCCGGGTGATCGAGCTGCACATGAATGCCGGGCTGATGGCCGATCTGCCCTCGCTCGACGGGTCGGGCGCCGAGGGGGTCGGGCTGTTCCGTACCGAGCTGCAATTCCTGATCCGCAACCGGATGCCCCGGCGCAGCGAGCTGGTGTCGATCTACGGGCGGGTGCTGGACGCGGCGGGCGGCAAGCGGGTGCAGTTCCGCACACTTGATATCGGATCGGACAAGGTGCTGCCCTACATGAAGCCCAACGACGAGCCGAACCCGGCACTGGGCTGGCGCGCGATCCGGGTCGGGCTGGACAAGCCGGGCATCATGCGGATGCAGCTTCAGGCGCTGATCCGGGCGGCGAACGGGCGGCCGCTGACCGTCATGTTCCCGATGGTCGCCCAGTTCGAGGAGTTCAAGGCCGGGCGCGATCATGTCTACCGCGAGCTGGACCGCGAAGCGGCGCTGGGCCATGTCCTGCCCGAACGCGTCGAGGTCGGCACCATGCTGGAAACGCCCAGCCTGGTCTATGCGCCGCAGCAATTCTTCGAGATGGCCGATTTCATCTCCATCGGCGGGAACGACCTGAAACAGTTCTTCTTTGCCGCCGACCGCGAGAACGAGCGGGTGCGCCGGCGCTACGACACGCTCAATTCCAGCTTCCTGTCGCTGGTGGAGCAGATCGTCGCGCGGTGCGCGGAAGCCGGCACCCCGGTCAGCTTCTGCGGCGAGGATGCGGGCCGCCCGATCGAGGCGCTGTGCTTTGCCGCGATGGGCCTGACGCGGCTGTCGATGCGCCCCGCCTCGATCGGGCCGGTCAAGAACCTGCTGCGCCGGGTCGATCTGGACGCGGCACGAGAGGTGATCGCCGAGGCCCGCAGCAATGGCCGCCAAAGCGTGCGCCAGCCGATCATGGAATGGCTGGCAACGGTGCCGCGCTGAGGCGGGCCGCGGGTTTTCGGCCGTTGCAGCAGCGCCACAGGATCGCCACCTTTTCGGCATGATCCCCCCGCTTGGCCAAATTCCCGCCGCATTTGGCGCGTTTGCTGCTGTCCATGCCGGGCGGTTGCAACAGCCCGGTCCAAAAAACAAGAACCGAGCAGAAACGGACCGCAACCATGAACCTGATGAACCTGATCAAGCGCTTCGACGTTGACGAAGCGGGCGCCGTGACCGTCGACTGGGTCGTGCTGACCGCCGCAATCGTCGGCCTCGGCATCGCGGTGCTGACGACCGTGGGCGGCGCGACCGACGATTACGCGGTCAAGATCGGCTCGCACCTGTCGTCGCAGGGCATCAAGACGCAGTACTGATTTCGAACGGACCCCTCCGGTCCCCAGCCGGATCGCGCGGGACGACCTGCGTGGTCCGGCACCTTTTTCTCCCTCCCCTGCCCGTCAGGATGTGACCGCGCCGGGTGTACTTGGCGGCCCTCATCGCAACGCAAGCGCGGCTGTTTGGGCATCCTGCGCGCAGGCCCGCGAGCCGGACATTGCAGTGTTCCGCCCATTCGCCGCGATGGGCGCAAGAAAAAACGGGCGCGCCCTGCGGCACGCCCGTTCCTGTCCGATCTGTCGGTCCCGGCTTATTCGGCCGCTTCGGCCGGGACGTTGCCGGTGGCCGACATGATGTCGACCGATACGCCCGGCCCCATGGTCGAGCTGATCGACACCTTCTTCATGTAGGTGCCCTTGGCGCCGGCCGGCTTGGCCTTGCTTACCGCATCGACGAAGGCGCGCAGGTTCTCGGCCAGCTTGCCTGCATCGAACGACGCCTTGCCGATCCCGGCATGAACGACACCGGCCTTTTCCGCCTTGAACTGCACCTGGCCGCCCTTGGCCGCCTCGACCGCTTCCTTGACGTCCATCGTCACTGTGCCGACCCTGGGGTTCGGCATCAGGTTTCGCGGGCCGAGCACCTTGCCCAGACGGCCGACGATCGGCATCATGTCGGGCGTGGCGATGCAGCGGTCGAACTCGATCGTGCCGCCTTGGATGGTTTCCATCAGATCCTCGGCACCCACGATGTCGGCCCCGGCCGCTGTGGCTTCCTCGGCCTTGGCGCCGCGTGCGAACACGGCGACGCGCACGGTCTTGCCGGTGCCCGCGGGCAGCGTCACCGTGCCGCGCACCATCTGGTCGGCATGGCGCGGATCGACACCGAGATTCATCGCCACCTCGACCGATTCGTCGAACTTGGCATTGGCGTTCGCCTTGACCAGTGCAACGGCTTCCTCGACGGGCAGGTTTTCCTTGCCGGCAAAGGCCTCGCGCGCGGCGCGGGTTCTCTTTCCATGTTTCGCCATGACGCTTACCCCTTCACCTCGATGCCCATCGAGCGGGCCGATCCCATGATGATCTTCATCGCCGATTCGACATCGGTCGCGTTCAGATCCTTCATCTTCGCCTCGGCGATCTCGCGCAGCTGCTTGGGCGTCACCGTGCCCACGTTCTCGCGGCCGGGCAGCTTGGAGCCCGATTTCTTCTTGGCGGCCTTCTTGAGATAGAACGACGCCGGCGGCGTCTTGATGTCCATCGTGAAGGATTTGTCCTGGTAGTAGGTGATCACCGTCGGGCACGGCGCGCCCTGCTCCAGCTCCTGCGTGCGGGCGTTGAACGCCTTGCAGAACTCCATGATGTTGATGCCGCGCTGACCCAGCGCCGGTCCGACCGGCGGCGATGGGTTCGCCTGTCCGGCGGGCACCTGCAACTTGAGGGAGCCCATTACTTTCTTGGCCATCGGCCTCTCCTTTCATCGGCACGCCCTGCGGCGTGCCCCAGGTCCGGGGCGCGCCCCGGACGGTCGGTTAGCGTGGTCCGGCACCGCCGCGCGCGGCGGCCGCCTGCCACGAATGAAACCTGCCGTTGCCGGCAGGGCCGTCCGGCGCGCGCCGCGCGCGCACCGCCCACGTCAGGCCTGTTTGGAAACCTGCGTGTATTCCAGCTCGACCGGGGTCGCCCGGCCGAAGATCGAAACCGACACCTTCAGGCGCTGGTTGTCGTCGTCCACTTCCTCGACCATGCCGTCGAACCCCTCGAAGGGGCCGTCCGTCACCGACACCTTCTCGCCCACGTCGAAATGGATCAGCGTGCGCGGCGCCTCCTGGCCTTCTTCGACCCGGTTGAGGATCGTGTTCACCTCGGAATCGCGCATCGGCATCGGCTTGCCCTGCGGGCCAAGGAACCCCGTCACGCGGTTGATCGAGGTGATGATGTGATAGCCCTGGTCGGTCATCTCCATGCGCACCAGCACGTAGCCGGGCATGAAGCGCCGCTCTGTCGTGACCTTCTTGCCGCGGCGCACCTCGATGACCTCTTCGGTGGGCACCAGGACTTCCTCGATCTCGTCCTCCAGCCCGGCATCGGCGACGGCGTGCCGGATCTGCTCGGCCACCCGCTTTTCGAAATTCGAGAGCACGCTCACCGAATACCACCGCTTCGCCATACCTGTCCGTCCTCGCTGTCCCGGTGCGCCGGGTTCGTCAATTCCGTTTGTGTCCGCAACCTGTCTTCCGCAACGCGCCCGAAACACGAACGAGCGCGCCGGTCGAATCGCGGCGCGCCATGTCGGGAAAGTGCGCGCTCCGATACCGCGCGCGGGCACCGGTTTCAAGCATTTATCCGCAGATCTCTCTGCCGCCGCACCCTGTTGCGGACGTGTTCCCGTGTCAAATGCGCGAAATCCGGCGTCTGCGCTGGCGCCGGGCACCCTGATCGGGGCGCGCCGCCCCGGATGCGCCGTTCCGTCCGGCTAGCCGACCAGTTGCAGCATCAGTTGCAGGCCGGACCGAATGGTCCAGTCCACGAAGAAAAAGAAGACCGCCGTCAGGCTGGCCATGATGAACACCATGACCGTGGTCAGCAGCACTTCCCGCCGGGTCGGCCACACGACCTTCGAGACTTCGGCGCGGACCTGCTGAATGAACTGAAGCGGATTGGTACGGGTGGCCATGGGTCTTCCTCTGGATCGGACCTGCCGCAGATACGGCCTTTCGCGGGGGTTTTCAAGCGCCGCGACGCGCGCCGCATCCTCAAGGTACGAACGCGTCCCGCCGGAACGCAGCGGAACGGGACAAACCGGCCCGTTCCGCCACTAAAAGCCACATGCCGCGCCCGAACCGAGGGGTGGGCGCTGCCAAATCGAAGATTTGGCGTGCTGCCATTCTGCGCAGGTGCTTGCAAGGGGCCGTTCACAGCCCCACCCCGGACGAGCGACCCCGCCTACCGCCAGTCGAAGAAATCCGGGCCCGCCCGCTCCAGCAGGCGCGCGGCCATCTCGCGGCCCATCGCGGCCCCGTCCTGGGCCGCGCCGCGCATGTCGTCGGCCAGCGCCTCGGTCCCGTCGGTGCGCAGGATCTCGCCTCGCAGGCGCAGCGCGCCGCCCTCCAGCTCGGCCAGCCCGGCGATCGGCGTCTCGCACGAGCCGTCCAGCGCCGCCAGGAATGCCCGCTCCGCCGCGAGCCGCAGGGCGGTATCCGTGTCGTGGATCGCCTCCAGCAGCGCGGCCACGGCGGTGTCGTCCGCGCGCCGCTCGATCCCGATGGCGCCCTGCGCGATGGCCGGCAGCATCTCTTCGGGGGCGACGGCGAGATGCGGGATTTCCTCGGGGCGGCCCAGCCGTTTCAACCCGGCCATGGCCAGGAACGTCGCCTCGGCCACGCCGTCCGCCAGCTTCTTGAGCCGGGTCTGCACGTTGCCGCGAAACTCCACCACCCTGAGGTCGGGCCGCCGGGAGAGCACCTGCGCGCGGCGCCGCAGGCTCGACGTGCCGACCACAGCGCCCTTCGGCAGATCGGCAAGCCGGCCGGGCACGGGCGCCACGAAGGCATCGCGCGGATCCTCGCGCGGCAGGTAGCAGTCCAGCACCAGGCCGGCGGGCTGCTCGGTCGGCATGTCCTTCATCGAATGCACCGCGATGTCGATGCCGCCGTCGAGGAGCTGCTCTTCGATCTCGCGGGTGAACAGGCCCTTGTTGCCGATCTCCTTCAGGGGGCGATCCTGCGCGATCATGCGCGCATTGTCGCCGGTGGTGCGGATCGGCACGATCTCGAACGCGGTCTCCGGCAGGCCCGACGCGGCGGCGAGGCGGCCGCGCGTCTCATGTGCCTGGGCCAGCGCCAGCGGCGAGCCGCGGGTGCCGATCCGCATCGGGCGGGAAGGGTCTGGCATGGTCATGGCCCCGCTTTAGCCGCGCCGCCGCGCGCCTTCAACGCGATATCGGCCGGCCGGATATCGGCTTGACTCGCCCGCCGCCGCGCGGGACCACCGGGTCCGGCAAGGAGAGGACGAATGACGAGCAAGAAAATCCTGGCGGCGCTTGCGGGCGAAGCGCATGAGGTTCCGCCGGTCTGGCTGATGCGGCAGGCGGGACGGTACCTGCCGGAATACAAGGCGACGCGCGCGAAGGCGGGCGATTTCCTGTCGCTGTGTTACACGCCCGATCTGGCGGCCGAAGTGACGCTTCAGCCGATCCGCCGCTACGGCTTTGACGGCGCGATCCTGTTCGCCGACATCCTGCTGGTGCCGCAGGCGCTGGGGGCCGATCTGTGGTTCGTCACCGGCGAGGGGCCGCGCCTGTCCACAATCGACGGGCAGGCCGATTTCGACGCGCTGAAACCGGCCGGCGCCGTGCACGACACCCTCTCGCCGGTCTACGAGACGCTGCGCATCCTGACCGGCGAATTGCCGCCCGAGACGACGCTGATCGGCTTTGCCGGGGCGCCGTGGACGGTGGCGACCTACATGATCGCCGGGCGCGGCACGCCCGACCAGGCGCCGGCCCATGCCCTGCGCACAGGCAACCCGGCGCTGTTCGACGCGCTGATGGACCGGATCACCGAGGCGACCATCCTGTACCTGTCCGCGCAGATCGAGGCCGGGGCCGAGGTGGTCAAGCTTTTCGACAGCTGGGCCGGCTCGCTGCCCGCCGATGCGTTTGAGACCTACGCGGTCGCGCCCGTCCGCCGCATCATCGCCGCGCTGAAGGAGCGGTATCCGGACATCCCCGTCATCGCCTTCCCGCGCGAGGCCGGCCGGGCCTATGCCGGCTATGCGCGCGCCACGGGCGCCGATTGCGTCGCGCTGGACAATTCGGTGAACGCGGATTGGGCGGCGCGCGAGGTGCAATGCGACGGCTGCGTGCAGGGCAATCTGGACCCGAAGCTGATGATCACCGGCGGTCAGGACCTGGTGGACGAGACGCGACGCATCGTGCGCGCCTTTTCGGGCGGGCCGCACATCTTCAACCTCGGCCACGGGATCACGCCCGAGGCCGACCCCGAGAACGTGCACCGCATGCTGGAGGCGATACGGGGATAACGGCGGCTGAATGGACGCTGCCGCCGGATCCGGGGCGGGGCGCTCTGGATGGCAAAGGCCGCTCTGGATGGCAGGGGCGGGAGCGAGGGGCCAGCCCCTCGCGCTCCCCGGGATATTTTGAAACCGAAGAAGACGGGCGATGGTTCAGGTCAGGCGTCGACAGGGGCTGTGCCGCGGTGACGGCATGCGGGGCAAGATCAGGCAGAGTCGTCTACACCCATTTCGCCAGCGGCGGCAGGCTCATCAGTACCGCGTCGGGATCGTGCGACGTGGCCAGCCCGAACTTCGTGCCCCGGTCGTAGACCAGGTTGTACTCGGCATAGAGCCCGCGGTGGATCAGTTGCACATCGCGGTCGGCCTCGGTCCAGGGGGCGGCGCGGCGGCGCTCGATCAGGGGCAGGAAGGCGGGCAGGAAGGCACTGCCGACATCACGGGTGAAGGCGAAATCGGCCTCCCAGTCGCCGGAATTCAGATCGTCGTAGAAGATGCCCCCGACGCCGCGCGCGCGGCCCCGATGCGGGATGAAGAAATACTCGTCGGCCCAGGCCTTGAAACGCGGGTAGACATCGGCGCCGTGCGGGTCGCAATGCGCCTTGAGCACGGCGTGGAAGGCGGCCGTGTCCGCGTCATAGGGAATCGCGGGGTTCAGGTCGGCGCCGCCGCCGAACCACCAGGCGTTCGGGGTCCAGAACATCCTCGTGTTCATGTGCACGGCCGGGCAATGCGGGTTCTGCATATGCGCGACCAGGCTGATGCCCGAGGCCCAGAAGCGCGGATCGTCCTCGATCCCCGGCACACCGCGGGCGGCCATGCTTTGCTGCGCGGCCTGGCCCAGCTCGCCATGGACGGTCGACACGTTCACGCCCACCTTCTCGAACACCCGGCCGCCGCGCATCACGCTCATCAGCCCGCCGCCGGCATCCTCGCCCGCGCCGCCCTTGCGGCGGGTGCGCGTCACCTCGAACCGGCCGGCGCCGGCATCGGCGCGCGGTCCGGCGAGATGGCTGTCTTCCAGCGCCTCGAAGGCGGTCACGATCTCGTCCCTCAGGCCCCCGAACCAGGCGGAGGCACGGGACTTGCGGTCGTCGAACGGGTCGGACATGGGCGCGCTCCTGCGTTTTCGGGCGTGATGGGCGGGATCGGCGCCGGCGTCAACCGGCGCGGCCGGCCCGAACGCGCCCTCAGAACTTCGGCCGGCCGAACTGCCAGTCGGGCCAATGCTTGCGCATCTCGGAGGCGTCGTCGCGCACCGCGCGGTCCAGCGTCCTGAAATTCCCGTGAAGCCGCGCCAGCGCGCCGCGGTCCAGCGTGACACCCAGCCCCGGCCCATCCGGCAGGGGCAGCGCGCCGCCCTCGAAGGCCAGCTTGCCGCCCTCGATCACCTCGTCGGTCTGCCACGGGCTGTGGGTGTCGCAATCGTAGCTCAGGTTCGGGGTCGCGGCGGCCAGATGCGCCATCGCCGCCAGGCTGATGCCGAGATGCGAGTTGGAATGCATCGACAGCCCCAGCCCCCAGACCCGGCAGATCTTGGCCAGATCGCGGCTGGCCTTCAACCCGCCCCAGTAATGATGGTCCGACAGGATCACCCGAAAGCCGTCCTGCGCCATGTTCGGCGGCAGGTGAGCCGGTTCGACCACATACATGTTGGTGGCCAGCGGAATGTCGGTGGCCGCCTGCACCACGGCGTTGCCGGCGATCCCTACGGTCGGATCCTCCAGGTATTCCACCAGCCCGTCCAGCCGCGGCAGCAGCGCGAGCGCCGTGTGGACATGCCAGCCGCCATTCGGGTCGATCCTGAGCGGCGCGTCCGGGAACGCGGCGCGCAGCGCCTCGAGGCCCGCGATCTCGGCCTCCGGCTCCAGCACGCCGGCCTTGAGCTTGAGCGCGCGAAAGCCGTGCGCATCGACCATGCGCCGCGCCTCGTCCACCAGTTGTTCGGGGCTCAGCACCTCGCCCCATTCGTCCGCGGCCGCACCGGCATGGCCGGCGAACTTGTAGAACAGGTAGGCGGAGAACGGCACGTTGGCCCGCACCTGTCCGCCCAGCATGTCCACCACGCGCTGGCCGGTCGCCTTGCCCAGCGCGTCCCACATCGCCACCTCGACCGCACCGCCGACCCTGAGGCGCAAGGCGGCAGGCGCGGCGGGAAGCGCGGTGCGGGTCCGCGCCCAGAGGCCGTTCAGGTCGAACACCGCCAAGCCCCGGCAGCGCGGCCCCAGCGCCGCCAGCCCGTCCAGCACGTCGCGCGTGCCATAACTTTCGCCCAGCCCGACCACGCCATCCTCGGTCTCGACCTCGATGATCGAGCGCAGGGCGAGCGGCTGGTGGCAGCCGGCATTGTTCAGCAGCGGCGGGTCGGCAAAGGCGATGGGGGTGACGCGGATATCGGCGATGCGCAGGTCAGGCATTGACGCGGTTCCCCTCGATATAGGCCATGTCCAGATCCTGCCCCAGGCCGGGCACGTCGCGGCCATGCACATAGCCGTCCGCGTCCATCTCGTCGTCGATCCGGTTCTGGAACTCCCTGGGCTTGTCGTAGTCGATGAACGGATGCAGCAGGCCGCGTTCGTAGAACGACGTGTTGGGGATCGCCAGAGCCACGGCGAGGTTGCCTGCCCCGGTGCCGTGGATCTCGCAATTCATGTGAAAGCTCTCGGCCATCATCGCGCATTTCATCGCCGGGGTGATGCCGCCCACATCCTCGACCCCCGAGCGCACGATATCGCAGGCATCGTGCCGCACCCATTCGGCGCGGGTCCAGTGCTTGCCGGTCATCGTCTCTGGCCCGAGGATGTTCAGCCGGGTATTGGCCGTCAGCCATTTGTAGGAGGACATCGACGCCTCTTCCATCGGCTCTTCCATCCAGGCGAAATCCAGCCCGGCCAGCTTTTCCGCCAGCCACAGCGTTTCGGTGCGCGAATAGAAATGGTGCGGATCCAGCATCAGCGGGATGTCCGGGCCGACCGCCTCGCGGACGGCGGCGCACGCCTTGTAGTCCATCCGCACATCCGGCGCGCCGGGCACCGGGGGCATCCAGCCATGCAGCTTGACCGCCTTGTAGCCGCGCGTGTTCACCATCCAGTCGGCGAAGCGGGCGTAATCCTCGGGCGTGGCCAGCCCGCCCTCCAGGTCGTCGCCGCACATGGTCGAACCGTAGGCGAGGATTTTCTCGCGGTAGCCGCCCAGCAGTTTCCACACCGGCAGCCCCGCCGCCTTGCCCTTCAGATCCCACAGCGCCAGGTCGACCGCGCAAAGCAGCCGGTCGGTCAGCCGTCCGCCCCCCAGACGCTGCCACTTGTAGATCGCGTACCACAGCGCCTCGCCCCGCAGCGGATCGCGCCCGACCAGGTTCGGGCGGATGAAGCGGTCCAGCAGATCCTCCTGCACCTGCGCGGCGGCGCAGATCACCTGCCCCGTGGTTCCATCATCGCAGATGATGCGCAACAGCGCACTTTGCGTTTCGCTTTGCGGGCCGGGATGGCCGTGCCCGTCGCTGTCGCGCACCGTGTTGGTGGTGTGGCGGAATATCGTGGTTTCTATCGTCTCGATCTTCATTCGCTGTTTCCTGACCGGGGAAGGGAATCGTGCGCAGGCCGGCGCAAGCTGCGGGCGCGGGCGCGGCGGGTCTGGACGTGGACCGCCTCGGACGCGGTGCCGGGCGCATAGGCGCGGCCGTCATCGGGTGGCGGCGCTGCGACATTGCGAACCGAGGGATACTTGGCGATCTCGTCCCTGACCAGGTCGACCCCCAGGCCGGGCGCGGTCGGGATTGGCAGGCATCCGTTCTCGACCTTCAGCACCGGCGCGACGACCTCGTAGCGTCCCGGCCAGTCGAACTCGATCCGCTCCAGTAGCAGGGCGTTGGGCACCGTCGCCATGACGTGCAAAGCCGCGAATTCCGCCACCGGCCCGAGCGAGCCGGAATGCGGCGCCAGCATGATCCCGTGCGTCTCTGCCATGGCGGCGATCTTGCGCATCTGGGTGATGCCGCCGGCGCGGCCGGTATCGGGCTGGATCACGTCGACCAGGTCGCGCTCGATATAGTCGCGGCAGCCATGAGCCGTGCCGACCCGTTCGCCCGCGGCCAGCGGCACCGCCACCTCGCCGCGCACCCGCGCCAGCATGTCCAGGTTTTCCGGCGGCACCGGGTCTTCGTAGAACAGCAGGTCGAACGCTTCCAGTTCGCGCCCGATCAGGATCGCGTCCTGCGCCGTCATCCAGCTTGGCCCGTGCGCGTCAACCGCCAGATCGACATCCGGCCCGATCGCATCGCGCAGGCGCGCCACGCGGTCCAGATCGACGATGCCGGTGAACGGCGTCTTGATCGCGGTATAGCCGAGATCGGTCAGCGCCTTCGCCTCCTCCGGCGTATGCGCGTGGCCGTAGACCGGGATGCGCTCGCGGATCGCGCCGCCCAGCAATTGCCAGACCGGCGCGCCCAGCACCTTGCCCTTGATGTCCCACAGCGCCATCTCGATCCCGCTCAGCGCGCCCGAGCCGACCGTGCCGGTCAGCCCGTGGCCCAGGATGGCGCGGTAGCATTGGCCCCACAGCCGGTCGATATGCGCGGGATCGGCACCGATCAGCACATGCGCAAGGTCGCTCACGGCCGTTTCCACCACGCGCGGCCAGCCGGAACATTCGCCGATGCCGGTGATCCCCTCGTCCGTCTCGATCTCGACGAACAGCCAGTTGCGCGAGCCGCGGAAATCGGCATCGGCCCCCATCGCGCGCGTCAGGTCGGGCCGCGCGCCCGCCTGCATCAGCCATGTCTTCACATCGGTGATCTTCATGCCGGCTCCTGGTATCTGTGCCGCTGGCGGGTGCCGCGCTGCGTGGGGTCGGAAATCGGGACCGAGGACAGCAGCGCCTTCGTGTAGGGATGCTGCGGGTCGGTGATGATCTGCTCGGTCTCGCCGATCTCGACGATCCGGCCCTTGAACATCACCGCCACCCGGTCGCAGAAATACCGGATCACCGCCATGTCGTGGCTGATGAAGATGAAGGACAGCCCCATCTCGGCCTGAAGCCGCAGCAGAAGGTCCAGCACCTGGGTGCGGATCGACACGTCCAGCGCGCTGGTCGGCTCGTCCGCAATCACCAGCTTCGGCTCCAGCGCGATGGCGCGGGCGACGACGATGCGCTGCCGCTGGCCGCCGGAAAAGGCGTGGGGATAGCGTTCCATCATGCCCGGATCGAGACCCACTTCGGTCAGCAGCTTTGCCACCCGCGCCTCCAGCGCCTTGCCCGAGGCGACGTTGTTGACGATCAGCGGCTCGGCGATCAGCTGCTTGACGGTCATGCGCGGGTTCAGCGACGCGAACGGATCCTGAAAGATCATGCGGATCTGCTTGCGCGTATCGCGCAGCTCCGCCTTGCCGGCACGGATCAGGTCCTGGCCATTGTAATCGACGGAGCCGCCCTGCGGATCGTAGACACGGGCGATGCAGCGCCCGACCGTGGTCTTGCCCGACCCGCTTTCGCCGACAATGCCCAACGCCTCGCCCTGCCGCAGATCGAAACTGATGCCGTCGACAGCTTTGGTCACATCCGTCACGCGCTGCAAAAACCCCTCGCGCTTTTCGAAATGCAGTTGCAGATCGCGCACCTTCAGGATGTCGCCCGAATCCGGGGCCGGGCGCACCTTTGCGGCCGCCGGTTCCTCCAGCCGTTTGACCGCGCCCAGAAGCTGCCTTGTGTAGGGATGACCCGGCGCGTCGAAGATCCGGTGCACATCGCCCTTCTCGACGACATGGCCCTTTTCCATCACCACGACCTCGTCGGCGATTTCCGCCACGACCCCCATGTCATGGGTGATGAACATGATCGCCATGCCGAGATCACGCTGCAGTCCCGCCATCAAATCGAGGATCTCGGCCTGCGTGGTCACGTCCAGCGCCGTCGTCGGCTCGTCCGCGATCAGAACGTCGGGCCGGCAGGACAGCGCCATCGCGATCATCGCGCGCTGCCGCATGCCGCCCGAGAATTCGAAGGCGTAGCGGTCAAGCGCCTTCTCCGGCGTCGGGATCTCGACCTGGCGCAGCGCCTCCTCGGCCATCTGGCGGGCGTCCTTCTTCGACACGTCGCGGTGCAGGCGGATCGCCTCGACGATCTGGTTGCCGATGGTGTGGACGGGCGACAGCGACGACATCGGCTCCTGAAAGATCATTCCGATCCGACCGCCGCGAATGTCGCGGATCTGCTTGCCGCGCGGGTCCATCGCGGTCAGATCCACCGTCTCCTCGCCGTCCGGCGTGAACAGGATCCGCCCGCCGTTGATGACGCCCGGCGGCGGTACCATGTTCAGGATCGTGCGCGCGGTAACGGATTTGCCCGATCCGCTTTCGCCCACGACGCAGGTCGTCTTGCCGCGATGCAGATCGAAGCTGATCCCGTGCAGCACGTCCACCCTGCCCTGCCGCATGGAAAAGCCGACATTCAGGTCCTGGATCTGGATGACGGGCGTGTTCATCTGGTGCGTTCCCCCTGCCGGGCATTCGCCCTGCATGCATTTCTCCGGCACCGGACTCTTCCGGTCGCGGCCATTGCCGGTTGGCCCATCTCAGTGCCCATACGGATCGGCGGCATCGCGCATCCCGTCCCCGAGGAAGTTGAACGCCAGCACCGCCACCACGACGAACCCGCCGGGGATGAACAGCCACGGCGCCTGGCTGATCGAGCGGATGTTCTGCGCCTCTTTCAGCAGCACGCCCCAGGAAATCGCCGGCGGCTGCAAGCCCAGCCCCAGGAAGGACAGCGCGGTTTCGGCGAGGATCATCAGCGGGATCGCCAGCGTCAGCGAGGCGATGATGTGGCTGGTCAGGCTGGGCAGCATGTGGCGAAAGATGATCCGCCGCTCGGTCGCCCCGTCGAGGCGCGCCGCGATCACGAAGTCCTCGTTCTTCATCGCCAGGAACCGGCCCCGCACGACGCGGCCCAGTTCGGTCCAGCCGACCAGCGACACGATCAGCGTGATCACGAAATACTGCTGGTAGACCGGCCAGCTTGGCGGCAGCGCCGCGGCCAGCGCCAGCCAGATCGGGATCGTCGGCAGGGACAGCGTGAACTCGATCAGCCGCTGGATCACCGCATCCACCCGGCCGCCGTAATAGCCCGACGCACCGCCCAGCGCGATGCCCAGAACCATGGCGATCGCCACGCCCACCAGGCCGATCGACATCGACACCCGGGTGCCATAGATCACCCGGCTGAACATGTCCCGGCCCAGCCGGTCCGCGCCGAACAGGAAGTAGTGGTCGCGCGGCCTTTCCGTGGCCAGCAGATGCACGTTCCAGTCGAACAGCCCCCACAGCTTGTAGCTGTCGCCGCGCCCGAAGACCTGGAGGTAAATCTTCTCGCCCGACGGCACATAGGTGATCGCCAGCGTGTCGGGGTCGCGTTCGCGGTCCATTTCCCAGACATATGGCTTGATCCGCCAGCCGCCGTCTTCCTGGCGGTCGATAAAATGGATCATCTGCGGCGGATGGAACACGGCGCGGCGGTTCTGCTCGCTCGGATCGTCGGGGGCCACGATCTCGGCGAACAGCGACACCAGGTAGAACAGCCCGATCACCCAGATTCCCACCATGGCCAGCTTGTGGCGGCGGAACGACCACCAGATCAGCTGCCACTGGCTGGCGATGGCGACATCGCGGCCGCGCGGGCCGGCCTTGGCGGCAATCGCGGGGTCGGTATCGTCCGCCATCGCGGCCTCTCGGTCAGTCATATTTCACCCGCGGGTCAAGCAGCACCAGCAGGATGTCCGAAATCAGCATCCCCACCACGGTCAGCGACGACAGCAGCAGAACGAAGGCGCCGGCCAGGTACATGTCCTGCGCCAGCAGCGCCTGCAGCATCAGCGGCCCGGCGGTCGGCAGCGACAGCACGATCGCCGTCACCACGGCGCCGGACACCAGGTTCGGCAGGATCCACCCGATGGTGGACACGAACGGGTTCAGCGCGACGCGCACCGGGTATTTCATGATCAGCCAGAATTCCGATAGCCCCTTGGCGCGGGCGGTGTCCACGTAGGGCTTGTTCAGCTCGTCCAGCAGGTTGGCGCGCATGATGCGGATCAGCGATGCCGTGGCCGAGGTGCCGAGCACGATCATCGGCAGCCACAGATGCTGCATCAGATCGCCCACCTTGGCCAGCGACCAGGGCGCGTTCTTGTACTCGTTGGAAAACAGCCCGCCCACGTCGGAGCCGAAATGCACGACGCCGATATACATCAGGATAAGCGCCAGAAGGAAATTCGGGGTCGCCAGCCCGATGAAGCCCAGCGTCGTCGCCACATAGTCGCCGATCGAGTATTTGCGCACCGCCGAATAGACGCCGATGGGAAACGCCACCGCCCAGGTGAACAGCAGCGTGGCGAAGGACAGCAGCACGGTCAGGCCCATCCGTTCCCAGATCAGGTCGGACACGGGCTGGCGCCACTCGAAGCTCATCCCGAAATCGCCCTGAAGCAGGTTGGCGACCCATTTGAAATACTGGACGTAAAGCGGCTGATCGAGGCCGAAGCGTTCGCGCAGGTTCTGGATCGACGCCTGATCCAGCACCTCGTTCGATTCGCCCAGCTTGGCGATGTAGGTGGTCAGGTAATCCCCCGGCGGCGCCTGGATCAGCAGGAAGGCGACGATGGACACCGCGAACAGGAACGGCACCATCCAGAGGATCCGCTTCAGGATGTAGCGAAGCAGCATGGCGCGCACCTTTCGGGCAAGGGGGCATCGGGGCGGGGCGGAAAGTGCGCGCAGGCACGCAGCCTGCGCATCACCGTTGGTCCCGCGGCAGGGTGCATGCGCACACGCACCGCCGCCGCGGGCGCGGCACCTATTTCTCCCAGTACCAGGTCTGCGGCAGGGTCGGCGCCGGGTCGGGATACATCCACGATCCGGGGATCGAGCCCGGCACGTTCGCCAGCCCGTTCTTGACCACGCCCACCAGGTTCGGGGCCAGGCTGATGCCGATGATCTCGAACTCGTCCGCGGCCATCTGGTGGATCTCGCGGAAGATGTCCGCCGCCTTCGCCTGATCGGCCTCGGCCTTGAACGCCTCGTACAGCTCCAGCCGCTTCTTCATCGACTCGCTCGGCTCTTCGCCCTGCTCGCCGCCGGACAGGTACCAGCGGGTCCACGGGATCGCGAACCAGCTTGCCTGCGGATGCACCGCCAGCACGTCGCGCGGGCTGAGCGTCGGGTCGAGCCCGCCGGGCGCGCCCCAGACCATGAAGTCATGCTCGTTCGCCTCGCCGCGGCTGTAGTAGATCGACCGTTCCACCGACGAGATGTTCAGATCGACACCGATATCTTCCCATTGCTGGGCGATGATCTCCAGCGCGTCGCCCCAATCGGGCTGCTCGATGCCGGTATACTGCACGTCGAAGGTGAACCGCTCGCCATTGGGCAGCAGGCGGTAGCCTTCGCCGTCGCGCTGATCGAACCCGGCGGCATCCAGCAACTCGTTGGCGCGGTCGGGATCGTACTCGGTGTACTGGCGGCCAAGCTGTTCGTTGTACAGCACGTTGTCCGGCCGCGGCCCGATCTGCCACGGCTCGCCCTGGCCCTGGTACACGATGTCGATGATCTCCTCGCGGTCGATCCCGAGGCTCAGCGCGATCCGCACGTCCTTGTTGCGGATCAGCTCGCGCATCACCGGATCCTTGTGCGTATGGTTGAAGTGGATCGCCATGGCGTTGGACAGCGAGTTGATCACGTCGAGAATGTGGTAATCGCCCTTCTCGGCGTTCTCGGCGAAGACCGGCTTGTTGGCCAGCACATCGATCCGGCGCCGCTGCATGTCGATATTGCCCGCGATCGCCTCCAGCACGATGGCCTGGTTGTCCTGCGCCACGTTCATTTCCAGCGTGTCGATATACGGCAGCTGGTTGCCCTCGGTATCGACCTGCCAGAAATAGGGGTTGCGGGTCATCACCACCTGGGTCGCCCCGGCGGTATAGGCGTCTTCGGTCGCGACCCACGGATCCAGCGTCGGACGCTCGGGGTTGGACCAGCGGTTCGGCGCCTCGACCTCGCCGCATTTCAGCCGGAACAGCGCGGCCCAGTCCTCGACCGCCTCGGTCTCGTCGACCATCGTCTGCACGTCGTCGTTGTAGGCCGGGTGGAACTGGCTGCAGTAATGCTTGGCCCAGATCACCGGCTCCTGCGCCAGCGGCGTCGCCAGCTCGGTCAGGAACGTGCCGTAGGGCGACGCGAATTTCAGCGTGACGGTGTGATCGTCGATCTTCTCGGCTGTCATCGTCTCGCCGCTCACGACAAAGCGGGCGGGGGCGTTCGGATAGAATTCCTCGTTGTGCAGCAGGTCGTCGACGAAGAACATGATGTCATCGGCGGTGAACGGCGTGCCGTCCGACCATTTCATCCCCTCGCGCAAATGGAACGTGAACTCCGAGCCTTCGTCGTTGACCTCCCAGCTTTCGGCGACATTCGGGATCACTTCGGAGAAATCCGGGTTCCAGCGCGTCAGGCCCTGCGGCCCCACGATACGCAGGATCGAGTTGTGGTCGTTCGAGCCGCCCAGAACCCGCCGCAACTTGCCGCCATAGGTGCCGATCGATTCGAGCGGCTCGATCACCTCGGGGCTGTCGGGCAGCCGCTCGGTCACGGCCGGCAGGTCGCCCGCCGCGACCATGTCGGCCAGCATCGGCGCCTCGGAATACTCCTGTGCGGCCAGCGGCCCGGCCATCAGGCCCGCCGCCATGCCGGCGATCGTCAAGGGGCGCAATCCGCGCCAGAGCATCGTCATCAATGTATCCTCCCTGTCGGCGCGGCACTTGACGGCCCCGCGTCCGAAAAAGGTGCCAAAAGTTGTCGTCGCTTGTCAAACAAATAAACGAATGCTGTAATGTGCTTGTAAGCCGTCTCGGAATCGTGTTTCCAGCCGTCATGCAACCGAAGGGGACGACCGGACGTGTTAGTGCCAGGGACCAGTGAAAATCCGGGGGTGGCGCAGGGTCTGCGGCTCGAGGATCGGATCTATTACGACCTTCTCGGCCGGATCAGGTCGGGCACCTATCCGCTGGGCACCCGGCTTCCGACCGAGAACGAGTTCGCCGGGGAATTCGGCGTCTCGCGCCCGGTCATTCGCGCAGCGCTGGCCCGCCTGCGCGAGGCGGGGCTGGTCGTGTCCCGGCAGGGGGCGGGCAGCTTCGTTCACACGGATGCCGGCATCCGGGACGAATCGACCGGCTACGAGCCCCTGGGCAGCATCGAGGATATCGCGGATTATTTCGGCTTCCGCCGCCTGCTGGAATGCGAGGTCGCGGCGCTCGCGGCCGAGCGATGCACGCCGGCGGACCTGTCCGATCTGCACGCCCTGCTGCACCGCATCGAGGCCGATATCGGCGCCGGACAGGCGACGATCGACGGCGATGTCGCGTTCCACGCCCGCCTCGGGCAGATCGCCGGCAACCGGTTCCTCGCCGAAAGCGTGGAGATGCTGCAACCGCATATGCGCTTCGTCGCCCGGTTCGTGCGCAGCCTGACGCCCAGCGGCTATGTCAACGCCAAGAAGAACATGCAGATCGAGCATCGCGCCATCGCCGATGCGGTCGGGCGCAACGATGCCGCCGCGGCGCGGGCCGCGATGGACCGCCATGTCAAAGCGTCCGAGACGCGGATTTTCAGAGGAGCGCAGAATGCAGGTTGAGTGTGTGGTGCCAAGCCGGTCGCAACTTGGCGAAGGGGCGGTCTGGGACGACCGCGCGCAGGTGCTGTGGTGGGTGGATATCTCCGCCGGGCTGATCCACTGCTACGACCCGGCCTCGGGCCGCAACGACACGCACGAATTCGGCGAGCCGGTGGGCTGCCTTGCCGTGCGCGACACCGGCGGGCTGGTCCTTGCGGCGAAATCGGGCTTCTGGTTCTTCGATCCCGCGACCGGCACCCGGCAAAAGCTGTCCGATCCCGAAGCGGACCGGCCGCAGAACCGGTTCAACGACGGCACCACCGACATGCAGGGCCGGTTCTGGGCCGGCAGCATGAAGGATGGCGGCGATCTCGAACGGTCCGGCCGGTTCTACCGGCTTGACCCCGATCTTGCGGTCACGCCGTGGAAGGACGGGATTTACACCACCAACGGGCTCGCCTTTTCGCCCGATGGCAAGACGATGTACTTTTCCGATTCGAACCCGGACGAACGCATGATCTGGGCCTGCGACTACGACACCGATACCGGCACTCCCGGCGCGCCGCGCGTGTTCTTCGACACCCGCGCCGTCGCCGGCCGCCCCGATGGCGGCACCGTCGATTCCGATGGCTGCTATTGGCAGGCGGGCGTGTCGGGCTGGCAGATCTACCGCATCACGCCCGACGGCCGGCTGGACCGCACCATCGACATGCCGGTCGAAAAACCCAGCAAGCCGATGTTCGGCGGCCCGGATCTGGACATTCTCTACGTCACCTCGCTGGGGGCCGGCTTGACCGACGGCACCGACCAGCCCGAGGCGGGCAGCCTGTTCGCGATCACCGGGCTTGGCGTCCGGGGCGTCAAGCAGGCCCGGTTTCCGGGCTGATCCCCGCCGCTTCTTCGGTTTCGAAATATCCCGGGGGGAGTCCCGGCTCAGGGCCGGGACGGGGGGCAGCGCCCCCCTTGCACCCCCGCCAGAAACAGGCAGGCTCCTTGCCATGAAGATCACCGGCCTTCGCAGCTACATGTCCGCCGACCGCGACCGCCCCCGCGTTCTGGTCGCGCTCGACACCGACGAGGGCGTCACCGGCTGGGGCGAATGCTACAACCACGGCCCCGACCGCGCCCTGCCGCCGCTGCTCGATTACCTCTATCTCCAGATCGAGGGCGAGGATGCGACGCGGATCGAACGGCTGATCCTGAAACTGCTGCAACAATCGCGCTTCCCGCCCGGTGCGCTTGGCCTCGCCGCGATCTCGGCGATCGACCATGCGCTATGGGATCTCAACGCCAAGGCGCTGGGCGTGCCGGTCTACCGGCTGCTCGGCGGCCATGTGCGCAACCGGGTGCGCGTCTATCTCGGCGTCTATTCCGCCCCCGAGCCCGAGGATATCCGCGATTTCTGCGCCGCGCGGCAAGAGGAATACGGCCTGACCGCGTTCAAGCTGTCGCCCTGGCGGATCGACATCCACGCCAATCCCTGGGGCCGGGTGCTGAAGGCCACCGGCGACTGGCTGGAGCGTGTGACCGATCTGTGCCCCGATCACGAATTCGCCTTCGACGCCCATGCCAAGCTGTTCGAGCCGTGGCAGGCGGTACAGCTCGGCAACCTGCTGGCGCGGTTCGACCCGCTCTTCTACGAGGAACCGATCCGCCCCGAGAACATCGACGAATGGGGCAAGCTGAACGCCAAGCTGACGGTGCCGCTGGCCACGGGCGAATCGCTCTACAACCGCTGGGAATTCCTGCGTCTGCTGCAGGCGGGCGGCGCCGACATCGTGCAGCCCGACATCTGCGTGGTCGGCGGCCTTTACGAGATGCGCAAGATCGCGGCGCTGGCCGAAGCGTTCTATGTCAACGTTGCGCCGCACAACCCGATGGGGCCGCTGGCGACCGCGGTGAACCTGCATTTCTCGGCCGCCTGCCCGAATTTCAAGATCCTCGAATACCGCCTGCCGCATGGCGCCGCCTATACCGGCCACGGATTGGCCGATTCGGATGCCAGCGCCGCCTATGTCCTCGACCCGTACCTGCCCGAGGACGGATATCTGAACCTGCGCCCGGGCCGCCCCGGCTGGGGGGTCGAGATCGACGAGGAGTACCTGGCGACCGACCGCTACGTGCATTGGGAGCGCAAGCTGCCGGTCCGGCCCGACGGATCCTTCGCCTTTCCATGACCGATGCGCTGCGCCAACGCCTGCAAGCCCTGATCGGCTGGTCGCCCGGCATCGCCGCGGCCCGCAGCGCGCGCGAGGCGTCGCACCCGGACGGCCATGTCATCGAGGAACTGATCCTTGACGGGCCGCGCGGGGATATCCCCGCCACGCTGATCCGCCCCGACCGCCGCTCGGCGAACGCGGCCCCCTGCCCCGCGATCCTGTACTGCCATGCCCATGGCGGCGATTTCCGCACCGGCCGGCGCGAGATGCTGGAAGGCAGCCGCTTTCACCAGGCCCCCGGCTACGGCGCGGCACTTGCCACGCTGGGCTTTGCCGTTCTGTGCATCGACATGCCCGGCTTCGGCGACCGCCGCGGCGAGGGCGCCGAGAACGATCTGGCCAAGGCGGCGTTCTGGCGCGGCGAGACGCTGTTCGGCCACATGCTGAACGATCTGGCCGGCGCCTTCGGGTACCTGGCGTCGCGCCCCGATACCGACGCCGCGCGCATCTTCACGCTGGGCCTGTCGATGGGCGCCGCCCATGCCTATTGGCTGGCCGCGCTGGAGCCGCGTGTCGCCGGTTGCGCGCATCTGTGCATGATGGCCGATATCGCGCCGCTGATCGCGGACGGCACCCATGCGCGGCACGGCTTCTATCTGACGATCCCCGGCCTGCTGCATTTGGCCGAGACCGGCGACGTGGCCGGCCTGATCGCGCCGCGTCCGCAATTCGCCTGCCATGGCGGAACCGATACCCTGACGCCGCCGGCCGCGCGCGATGCCGCCCTCGCCCGCCTGCGCGCCGCCTATGCCGGGCACGACGACGCGCTGACCTGCGCGCTCGACCCCGCTGCCGGGCATGGCGAGACGGCGGCGATGCGCGTGGCCGTGCTCGATTTTCTCGCGCGGGCCGCGCATCCCGCGCCCGCACCCTTCACCTGAAAGGACAAACCCATGAAACGACTGCTCATCACCGGCGCGGCCGGCAATCTCGGGATCGAGATGCGCGCGCGCCTGCAGGACATGGCTGACACCCTGCGCCTTGCCGATATCGGCGCCATCGACGCGGCCGGCCCGAACGAGGAAATCCATCAATGCGATCTCGGCGACGCGGCTGCGGTCGATGCGATGGTCGAGGGGTGCGACGGCATCGTGCATCTCGGCGGCCAGTCGACAGAGGCATCCTGGGCCACGATCCGCCATGCCAATTTCGACGGCGTCTACAACCTGTACGAAGCATGCCGCAAACACGCCTGCAACCGCGTCGTGTTCGCCAGTTCGAACCACGCCATCGGCTTCTACCGGCAGGACCAGGTGATCGACAATTCCGTCTATCCCCGGCCGGACGGGCTTTATGGTGTATCCAAGGTGTTCGGAGAGATGATGGCCAGCGTCTATCACGACAAGTTCGGGATCGAGACCGCCAGCCTGCGCATCGGCTCCAGCTTTCCCGAGCCGCGAAACCACCGGATGCTGTCCACCTGGCTCAGCTTCGACGATCTGGCGCAGCTGATCCGGCGGATCTTCGACGTGCCGCGGCTGGGCTGCCCGGTGATCTACGGCGCCTCGGCCAATACCGCGACCTTCTGGGACAATTCGCGCACCGCCTGGATCGGCTGGTCGCCGCGCGACAATGCCGAAGCGTTCCGCGCCAAGATCGACGCGACCATGGAAAAACCGGCTGCGGACGCGCCGGACGTCGTGTATCAGGGCGGCGGTTTCACCGCAGACGGGATACATCAGGAATGAGCGCTGACTGGATCGCCGTCGATTGGGGCACCTCGCACCTGCGCGCCTGGGCGATGCGGGGGGCCGAGATCCGCACTTCCGCCCAGTCGGATGACGGCATGGGCGGGCTGGATCGCGCCGGGTTCGAACCGGCGCTGCTCCGGCTTGTCGAGGCGTGGTTGGGCGACGCGCCGATGCCGGTCCTTGCCTGCGGCATGGTCGGCGCGAAACAGGGCTGGGCAGAGGCGCCGTACCGCGCCGTCCCCTGCCCCCCCGCCGGCGCCGGCCAGACGATCCGCCCCCTGACACATGATGCGCGGCTGGACGTGCGCATCATCCCCGGCCTGTCGCAGGCCAGCCCCGCCGACGTGATGCGCGGCGAGGAAACCCAGATCGCGGGCTTCGTCGCCGCCAATCCGGGCTTCGACGGCATCCTGTGCCTGCCCGGCACCCATACCAAGTGGGCGCATGTCAGCGCCGGCGAGGTGGTCAGCTTCCGCACCTTCATGACCGGCGAGATCTTTGCGCTGCTGGCCGGGCAATCGGTGCTGCGCCACAGCGTCGGCGGCGAGGCGATGGACCCGGCCGCCTTTGCCGAGGCGGTGGGCGACAGCCTGTCGCGCCCCGAGAACTTTGCCGCCCGCACCTTTTCGCTGCGCGCCGAGGGGCTTTTGCACGGACTTGCGCCGGATATCGCCCGCGCACGCCTGTCCGGCTGGCTGATCGGCGCGGAACTGGCCGGATCGCGGCCCTATTGGCTGGGCCAGCAGGTCGCGCTGATCGGGGCGCCGGCGCTATGCGGGCTTTATGCCGCCGCGCTTGGCGAACAGGGCGTAACCGCGCAGCAGGCGGACGGCGACGCGATGACGCTGGCGGGGCTGGTGGCGGCCCATCTGGGCAAGGCCGGCTGAGACGGGCCGGCCCCCGCGCCGGATCCGGCCCGGCCATATCGCCCCTTCATCCCGGCGCCGCCTTGTGCCTATGCTGCGCCACGCCAACAGCCGGGAGCCTTATCCATGAGCCACATTCTCGCGATCGACCAGGGCACCACGTCGTCCCGCGCGATCCTGTTCGACCAGGACATGCGCATCGCCGCCCGCGCGCAGGAGGAATTCGAACAGCATTACCCCGCCTCCGGCTGGGTGGAGCATGACCCCGAGGATCTGTGGCGCACCACCGTCTCCACCTGCCGCGCGGCGCTGGACAGCGCGGGCATCGACGCGGGCGGGCTGGCCGGGATCGGCATCACCAACCAGCGCGAGACCACGCTGGTCTGGGACCGCAGGACCGGCAAACCGATCCACCGCGCAATCGTCTGGCAGGACCGGCGCACCGCGGACTTCTGCCGCGAGCTACGCGAGGCCGGGCACGAGGCGGTCGTGACCGAAAAGACCGGCCTGCTGTGCGATCCGTACTTTTCGGGCACCAAGCTGAAATGGCTGCTGGACGAGGTGGACGGCGCCCGGGAGGCCGCGCTTGCAGGCGATCTGCTGTTCGGCACGGTGGACACCTACCTGATCTGGCGCATGACCGGCGGGCGCGCCCATGTCACCGACGCCACCAATGCCGCGCGCAGCATGATGTACGACATCCGCAAGGGGCGCTGGTCGCAGACCATGTGCGACATGCTGGACGTGCCGATCTCGATGCTGCCCGAGGTGCGCGACAGCGCCGCCGATTTCGGCGAGACCGAGCCGGACCTGTTCGGCGCGCCCGTTCCGATCCTGGGCGTCGCGGGCGACCAGCAGGCGGCGACGGTCGGTCAGGCCTGTTTCGCGCCGGGAATGCTCAAATCCACCTATGGCACGGGCTGTTTCGCGCTGCTGAACACCGGCAGCGATCCCGTCACATCGGAAAACCGGTTGCTGACCACCATCGCCTACCAGCTGGACGGCACGCCGACCTATGCGCTGGAAGGGTCCATCTTCATCGCCGGGGCGGTGGTGCAATGGCTGCGCGACGGGCTGGGCATCATCGACAGCGCGCATGACACCCTCGCGCTTGCGAAAGCGGCCGACGACGCGCAGGACGTGATCCTGGTGCCGGCCTTCACCGGCCTTGGCGCGCCTTACTGGAGCGCCGAAAGCCGCGGCGCGATCTTCGGGCTGACGCGCAATTCCGGCCCCCGCGAATTCGCCCGCGCGGCGCTGGAAAGCGTCGGCTTCCAGACCCGCGACCTGCTGGAGGCGATGCAGGCCGACATGGCCGGCGCGGGCGGCGCGGCGCTGCGCCAGGCGGCCGAGGCCACGACGCTGCGGGTCGATGGCGGGATGAGCGTGTCGGACTGGACGATGCAGTTCATCGCCGACATCACCGGCGCGCCGGTGGACCGGCCCGAAACGCTGGAGACGACGGTGCTTGGCGCGGCGTGGCTGGCGGGGATGCAGGCCGGCATCTACCCCGGCCCCGAGGAGTTCGCAAAAGGCTGGAAGCTGGAGACGCGATTCGAGCCGAAAATGGATGCCGCCCCGCGCGACGCCCGATTCGCGCGCTGGCAGGATGCGGTCCGCGCGACAATGTCGGTCTGAGCGGGGCCACTGGGCACGCATCAAGGTCCGGCCCGGCCGCGATGTTGCGCCGTGACCCGCGCCTGTTATGACAGGGTCATGACCGGCAGGAGACCCTGATGACAGACCCCCTGGTGATGATCGCGGGCGGCGGGATCGGCGGGCTGGCCACGGCGCTGACGCTGGAGCAGATCGGCCTGCGCTGCGTCGTCTTCGAAGCGGCGCCCGCGATGCGGCCGCTTGGCGTCGGCATCAACCTGCAACCCAACGCGGTCCGCGAGCTGTTCGAGCTGGGGCTTGGCGCCGACATCCTCGACACGGTGGGGGTTCCGTCGCGCGAATGGGCGCTGGTCGGGCTGAACGGCAACGACATCTATTCCGAACCGCGCGGCCGGCTCGCGGGCTACGACTGGCCGCAATACTCGGTCCATCGCGGCCGCTTTCAGGTCGCGCTGTTCCATGCGCTTTGTGCGCGGGCCGGGCGCGAGGCGGTGCGGCTGGGCCACCGCGTCACCGGCTATCGCCGCAACCCCGATGGCAGCGTCACCGCCCGGATCGAGCGCACCGACGGCACCCTGACCGAGGAAACCGGCGCCCTTCTGATCGGCGCCGACGGAATTCACTCGGCGATCCGGGCGCAGATGCATCCCGATCAGCCGCCGATCCACTGGGGCGGCGCGCTGATGTGGCGCGGCACCACGCTGGCGCGGCCGATCCGCACCGGCGCGTCCTTCATCGGGCTCGGCACGCGCCGCCAGCGCATGGTGATCTACCCGATCTCGCACCCCGACCCCGATGACGGGCTGGCGGAAATCAACTGGGTCGCCGAGGTGACACTGGACGATGCCGACGGCTGGAAGAAGGCCGGCTGGTTCCGGCAGGTCGAGGTCGGCGATTTCGCGCATCTGTTCCATGGCTGGTCGTGGGACTGGCTGGGCGTGCCCGCGCTGCTGCACGGGGCCGACATGGCCTACGAGAACCCGATGATCGACCGCGACCCGGTCCGCACCTGGGTGGACGGGCCGGTCGCCCTGCTTGGCGATGCAGCGCATGCGATGTATCCGACAGGCTCCAACGGGGCGAGCCAGGCGATCGTGGACGCGCGCGTGCTGGGGGCAAGCCTTCTGGCGCATGGTATCGAACCGGCGGCGCTGCGGGCCTATGACAACCGCCTCTGCGGGCCGGTCTCGCAATTGGTGCAGCGCAATCGCGAGGCGGGGCCGTTCGGCCTGCTGAACCTGGTCGAGGATCGCTGCGGCGGCACGTTCGACGACATCGACAAGGTGGTGCCGCGCGCCGAACGGGCCGAGTACATGCGCGCCTACCGGGCGGCGGCGGGGTTCGACCGCGACACGCTGAACGCCGCGCCGCCCACCATTCCCGACGGCGCTTATATCGGGGCGGCCGCGTCCGCCTGACGGCGCCGGGCGTTCAGACCTCGGGCACACCGCCCCGCAGCACGTCTGCGAACCAGCCCGCGTCGATGTTGCCGCCCGACAGGATCACCCCCACCTTGCGGCCCGCCATCGCCGCGCGGTCCTGCATCAGCGCGGCCAGCGCCGCCGCGCCCGCGCCTTCGGCCAGGTTGTGGATGTCGGTGTAATAGGCGCGGATCGCCTCGGCCACCTCCGCGTCCGTGACCGACACGATCCGCGACGCGCCGCGCGAATAGATGTCGAACGCCTCCTTCACCGGCACGCGCACCGCCATGCCGTCGGCAAAGGTGCGCGCGGAATTGGTCTCTACCGGACGCCCCGCCTCGACCGACAGCTTGGCGCATTGCGCCCCGGCGGACACGACGCCGATCACCTCGGTCTTCAGGCCCAGCGCGTCGCGGGCCAGGATCGTCCCGCAGATGCCCGACCCGCAGCCGATGGGCACATAGACCGCGTCCAGATCGGGCGCCGCGTCGAACAGCTCCAGCGCATAGGTCGCCACGCCGCGCACCAGCTCGGCGTGGAACGGGGGAACCACCGCAAGCCCCTGCTCCTCGGCGACGCGCACCGCCTCGATGCGGGCGGTGTCGAAATCCTCGCCGAATTCGATCAGCTCTGCCCCGAAAGCGCGCATCGCCGCGTTCTTTTCCACCGAATTGCCGTGCGGCGCATAGATCACCGCCCTGAGCCCCGCCGCCGTGGCCGCCCGCGCCTGGCTTTGCCCGTGATTGCCGCGGGTGGCGGTGCAGATGCCGCGCATGTCGGGATGGGTGCGCGTCAGCCAGTCGATGAAGGTGATCCCGCCGCGTACCTTGAAGGCGCCGATCGGCGTGTGGTTCTCGTGCTTGACCCAGACCTCGCAGCCCAGCCGGTCGGCCAGTTGCGGCCAGGCATATTGCGGCGTGGGGTCCATCTGCGAATAGACCAGATCGGCGGCGCGGCGCAGGTCGTCGGCGGTGAAGTGCATGGGCGCGTCCTTTCGTTGCGGCGCAGTCAATCGCAGATTGGGCGCGATGGCCAGAGGCGGCACGCGGCCGGGCGAGCGCCTGCCCGCGGAGTGGCGCCCCGACGGCTGTGCGATGCGCTTTATGCCAGCCATGTCCGAACGCGGGTTTTGCTGCGCGCGGCGGCGGCAAAGCGCCAGCCCGTCAGGGCGGGCAGGCGCTCGCCCGGCGCCTTCGGCGCTATTCGGGCGAAAACGGCTTCGCCGCCACCCGCCGGCTAAGCGCGACGCGGCCAGCCCCGGCGCGGCCGCCCCTGGGTGGGCGCTTGCGCAACCGTTGGTCGGAGCGCTTTATCACCGCCTTCCCGCATGACATCGGTTCGGCGCGGAACGGCCAGCAATGCGCCCGCCCTCGGGGAGGGGCGGCCGCGGCGGGGGCTGACCGCCCCCCGCTACCCCGTCTTCAGACCGCCCCGCTCGCACCCCCTTGCCCCGCCCTTGCAGCCTGCTATGAAACGGCCAAACGATAGCCGGGCCTTTTCCATGTCGATCCTCGTGATGAAATTCGGTGGCACCTCCGTCGCCACGCCGGACCGGATCCGCCGCGCCGCCAAGCGGGTGGGGCGCGAGGTGGCGAATGGCCATGACGTGATCGTCATCGTCTCGGCCATGGCGGGCGAGACCAACAAGCTGGTCGGCTATGTCGAGGAAACCTCGCCGATGTTCGACGCGCGCGAATACGACGCCATCGTCAGTTCGGGCGAACAGGTGACCGCCGGGCTGATGGCGCTGACCTTGCAGGAGATGGACGTCCCGGCCCGCAGCTGGCACGGCTGGCAGGTACCGCTCAGGACCACCAGCACCCATTCCGCCGCGCGCATCATCGAGATCCCGACGGGCAACATCGCGGCCAAGTTCGCGGAAGGGATGAAGGTCGCCGTCATCGCGGGCTTCCAGGGGATCAGCCCCGAAGGCCGGATCACCACGCTGGGCCGCGGCGGCAGCGACACCACCGCGGTTGCCTTTGCCGCCGCCTTCGGGGCCGTGCGCTGCGACATCTATACCGACGTGGACGGGGTCTATACCACCGATCCGCGGATCTCCGACAAGGCGCGCAAGCTGGACCGGATCGCCTTTGAAGAAATGCTGGAACTTGCCTCGCTTGGGGCCAAGGTGCTGCAGACCCGCTCGGTCGAGCTGGCGATGCGATTCAAGGTGCCGCTCAGGGTCTTGTCGAGCTTCGGGGACATGGACGAGAATGCGGGCACGCTGGTCTGCGACGAGGAGGATATCGTGGAAAGCAATGTGGTTGCCGGCGTCGCCTATAGCCGCGACGAGGCGAAGATGACCCTGATCTCGGTCGCCGACCGTCCCGGTATCGCGGCGGCGATCTTCGGGCCGCTGTCCGAATCCGGGGTCAACGTGGACATGATCGTGCAGAACATCTCGGAAGAGGGGCGTACCGACATGACCTTTTCCTGCCCCGTCAACCAGGTCGCGCGCGCCGAACAGGCGATGCAGGCCGCCAAGGACGCGGGCGAGATCAACTTTCACGACCTCGTGGCCGACACGGCCGTCGCCAAGGTGTCGGTGGTCGGGATCGGGATGCGCAGCCATGCCGGTGTCGCCGCGCAGATGTTCAAGGCGCTGCGCGACGAGGGGATCAACATCAAGGTGATCACCACGTCGGAAATCAAGATCTCGGTCCTGATCGACCGCAAGTACATGGAACTGGCGGTGCAGGCGCTGCACGACACGTTCGAGCTTGAAAAACCCTCGGCAGCGTAGGCCGCCGCCCGGCCCTGTCCGATTTATCCCGGTAAGATAAAAATCGAAACGATCCGCAAAATTCGGTTTTGTTTCGTCAACCCTGTCGTGCCAGGCTGGATCCCGTATCGTCGGAAACAGACGAGGGACAGGCATGACGACCCATCGAACCACCGCCGCAGCGGCCCTGCTGGCCGTATCGACGACCCTTGCCGCGCAGGCGGCAGAACCCGAAGAGCGGCGGATGCAGCTTTACACCGCGACCTGCGCGCATTTTCACGACCGGCTCGCCGCCGTGGATGATAGGGGGCGGCTGCCGCTTCTGGCCCGCCTCTCGCGGGTCTGCGACCGCGCGCTTGCCCGCCTCGAAAGGCCGGCGCCGGACCGCGCGGCCGCCTATCTTGACCGGCTGGCCGCCTACAAAGCGACACTGGTGACGATGACGCTGGACCGCATGTTCGACCCGGCCGTGCCCGCGGGGGCCGTGACCGCCACCGGCGAATACCTGATCGCGCGGCGGATGGGGGTGCTGCCGCCGATGGCGAACTGGGAGGATGACGGCGACTTCTGGGCCGACTTCCCGGTCGCGGACGGCGAATAACGCGGGTTCCGCTCCGCAGGATGCGGGTAGACCGGGCGGAAACCGGCCTTGGCGCGGCGCGCGGCTCAGGCGTTGAACAGGAAGTGCAGGACGTCGCCGTCCTTGACGATGTAGTTCTTGCCCTCGACCCGCATCTTGCCGGCATCCTTCGCGCCCTGCTCGCCGCCCAGCGCCACGAAATCGTCGTAGGCGATGGTTTCCGCCCGGATGAAGCCGCGTTCGAAATCGCCGTGGATCACCCCCGCCGCCTGCGGCGCGCGCGTGCCGGCCGGGATCGTCCAGGCCCGCGCCTCCTTGGGGCCGACGGTGAAATAGGTCTGCAAGCCAAGCAATTCGTGACCGGCGCGGATCACCCGGTCGAGCCCCGCCTCGTTGAGGCCCATCTCTTCGAGGAACATCGCCGCCTCGTCCGCGTCGAGCTGGCTGATCTCCTCTTCGATCCTGGCCGACACGACCACCGAAGCCGCGCCCTCGGCCGCCGCCTTGGCGGCGATGGCGGCGGAATGGGCGTTGCCCTCGGCCGCTTCGGATTCGTCGACGTTGCAGACATAGAGCACCGGCTTTTGCGTCAGCAGCTGCAACCCGCGCCACGTCTTGCGGTCTTCCTCGGCCACCTCGACATTGCGCGCCGGCTGTCCGTCTTCCAAGGCGGCAAGCGCGGCCTTGAGCAGACGCTCCTGCTGCACGGCCTCCTTCTCGCCGCCGCGCACCTTGCGCACCAGCCCTGCCAGCCGCTTTTCGATCGAGTCGATATCGGCCAGCATCAGCTCCGTCTCGATCGTCTCGGCATCCGCCACCGGATCGACGCGCCCTTCGACATGGGTCACGTCCGGATCCTCGAAACAGCGCAGGACATGGGCGATGGCGTCGCATTCGCGGATATTGGCCAGGAACTGGTTGCCCAGCCCCTCGCCCTTGCTGGCGCCGCGCACCAGACCGGCGATGTCGACAAAGGTCATCCGCGTCGGGATGATCGCCTTCGATTTCGCGATTTCCGCCAGCTTGTCCAGCCGCGCATCGGGCACCGCCACCTCGCCCACGTTCGGCTCGATGGTGCAGAACGGGAAATTCGCCGCCTGCGCCGCCGCGGTGCGCGTCAGCGCGTTGAAAAGCGTCGATTTGCCCACGTTGGGAAGCCCCACGATGCCGGTCTTGAACCCCATGTCTCGCATGTCCTTCGATGATGCCGCGGCGCATGTAGGGGGCGCGGGGCGGGCGGGTCAAGCCGGAATGGGGAGATACGGGGAGTCCGCACCCGGACAGAGGGTCGAGATTAGGATTCTGTCGGATCTTTCGGTAACGTCCCGTTGCGACGCTCCTGAACACAGGCGCGAAGCCGGGCAGCGCCGGCCCGTGGGATGGCGCCGCGACGGGTGTGCGGGGCGCTTTATGGGGCCACATCCGTGTGCGCCCCGATCAGAGCGTGCCGCTGTCAAAACGCCAGCCCGCCGGGACGGGCCGGCGCTGCCCGGCGGCCTGCGGCCGCTGTTTCGGGCGAGGCGATCTAACCTGATCGACCTCAAAACGGCACGTCGTCCGCGCGTTCGGCCGCCACTACAAACTTCGCCACCACCTTCTTCGCCCCGGCCTTCTCGAATTCGATGTCCAGCTTGTCGCCCTCGATCCCCATGACGTAGCCGTAGCCGAACTTGGTGTGGAACACCCGGTCGCCCTGGGTGAAGGCAGACACCGCGTCGAGGTCGATCACCTGGGTCCGGCTTTCGCGCGGCTGGCTGACCGGACGCGCGGCCTGGCGCGCCTGAAGCCGCCGCCAGCCGGGCGAGTTGTACACGTTCGCCTCGGCCGCGCGATCCTCGATCCCGCCGCCGATGCCGGATCCGCCGGGCGCCGCCGCACCGTAGCCGCCGCCGTAAAGGCCCGGCGGGGTCAGAACCTCGACATGCGCCTCGGGCAATTCGTCGATGAACCGCGACGGCAGCGCCGATTGCCACTGGCCGTAGACGCGGCGGTTGGCGGCAAAGGAAATCGTGCACAATTCGCGCGCGCGGGTGATGCCGACATAGGCCAGTCGCCGCTCTTCCTCGAGGCCCTTCAGGCCGCTTTCGTCCATCGAGCGTTGCGACGGGAACAGCCCGTCCTCCCATCCCGGCAGGAACACGGCGGGAAATTCCAGCCCCTTGGCGCCGTGCAGCGTCATGATCGACACCTTGGGCTCGTCGCCCTCGGTCTCGTTGTCCATGATCAGCGCGACATGTTCGAGGAACCCTTGCAGGTTCTCGAAGGATTCCAGCGCCTTGACCAGCTCCTTGAGGTTCTCCAGCCGGCCCGGCGCCTCGGGCGTCTTGTCGTTCTGCCACATCGCGGTATAGCCGCTGTCATCGAGGATCTGCTCGGCCAATTCCCAGTGGTGCATGGCTTCTTGCAGCCTAGGATCGTTGACGGGGGTTGGATGCTCCTTGCTCATTATAATTTCTTCGGGAGAGCCGAGCTGGACGGTGTGGTGCCATCGGTCGATCATCTTGATCAACGCGCCGATCTGCCCGCGCGCCTTGCCGGTCAGTTCCCCCGCCGAGACGGCAAGCCGCGCGCCTTCCAGCAGCGATACGCCGTTCGCCCGCGCCGCGCGCTGGATGGTCTGCTGCGCCTTGTCGCCCGCGCCGCGCTTGGGGGTGTTCACGATCCGCTCGAAGGCGAGGTCGTCGGCAGGCGAACAGGCGACGCGGAAATAGGCCATCGCGTCGCGTATTTCCATCCGCTCGTAAAATCGCGGACCGCCGATCACGCGATAGGGCAGCCCGATGGTCAGGAACCGGTCCTCGAAGGCGCGCATCTGGTGGCTGGCGCGCACGAGGATCGCGCATTCGTCAAGGTTCATGGCCCGCATCCCGCGCGTGCCTCCCTGCATCGCCTCCAGTTCCTCGCCGATCCAGCGGGCCTCTTCCTCGCCGTCCCAGTGGCCGATCAGGCGCAGTTTCTCGCCCTCGGTCAGGTCGGTGAACAGCGTCTTGCCCAGCCGCCCCTCATTCGCGGCGATCACGCCCGAGGCGGCGGCCAGGATATGCGGAGTCGAGCGGTAGTTCTGTTCCAGCCGCACCACCTTGGCGCCCGGAAAATCCTTTTCGAAGCGCAGGATATTGCCCACCTCGGCGCCGCGCCAGCCATAGATCGACTGGTCGTCGTCACCGACGCAACAGACGTTCTTGTGCCCCTGCGCCAGCAGCCGCAGCCACAGGTATTGCGCGACGTTGGTATCCTGGTACTCGTCCACCAGAACGTAGCGGAACCAGCGCTGGTACTGGGCCAGCACGTCCTCGTGGGTCTGGAAGATCGTCAGGACATGCAGCAGAAGATCGCCGAAATCGACCGCGTTCAGCTCGATCAGCCGCGCCTGGTATTGCGCGTAAAGCTCGACCCCGCGCCGGTTGAAGGCGCTTGCCTCGGCGGCGGGCACCTTGGCGGGCGTCCAGGCGCGGTTCTTCCAGCCATCGATGATGCCGGCCAGCATCCGCGGCGGCCAGCGTTTCTCGTCGATATCGGACGCCACGATCAGCTGTTTCAGAAGCCGCTGCTGGTCGTCGGTATCGAGGATGGTGAAATTGCTTTTCAGTCCGACAAGTTCGGCGTGGCGGCGCAACAGCTTGACGCAGATCGCGTGAAAGGTGCCGAGCCACGGCATGCCTTCGACCGTCTGGCCCAGAAGCTGCGCGACGCGGTCCTTCATCTCGCGCGCGGCCTTGTTGGTGAAGGTCACGGCCAGAATCTCGTTCGGGCGGGCGCGGCCGGTGTTCAGAAGATGCGCGATGCGCGTGGTCAGCGCCTTGGTCTTGCCGGTGCCGGCGCCGGCCAGCATCAGCACCGGGCCGTCCAGCGCCTCGACCGCGTCGCGCTGGGCGGGGTTCAGACCGTCGAGATAGGGCGCCGGCCGCGCCGCCATCGCCTGCGCCGACAGGGGTGTGGGCGCGGCCGCCTCGAACGCGTCGTCTTCGGAATAGTGACTCATGCGCGCAACGTAGCCCGAACCGGCGCCGGTTTAAAGTATTGTTCGCCTAATGTTCCGGCTTTCCCGTCCGGCACCGCGCGGGCTTGGGCATCCGGGCCGTCCCCGCTATGGTGCCTGCGACACCGCAATTCCCGCTGGACCCCCGGACCGCCCGATGACCTGTCTGCTTGATCACCTCGCCCTGTCCGCCGCCACCCTCGCCGAGGGGGTTGAGGCGGTGGAAACCGCACTTGGCCTGCCGCTGGCACCGGGCGGGGCGCATCCGCAGATGGGCACGCATAACCGCCTGCTGGGGCTTGGTCCGGTATATCTTGAAGTGATCGCCATCGACCCGGGCGCGCCCGCGCCCGGCCGGCCGCGCTGGTTCGATCTCGACAATTTCGCCGGGGCGCCGCGCCTGACCAACTGGATCGCGCGCACGCCCGACCTGGAGGCCGCGCTGGCCCTCGCGCCCGAGGGGACGGGGATGCCTGTCGCGCTGGAACGGGGCGATCTTTCATGGCGCATGGCGGTGCCGGGGAACGGGAAACTGCCGTTTTCCGGGGCATTTCCCGCGCTGATCCAATGGAACGGTGCCGCGCACCCGGCGGGCCGCCTGCCCGATGCCGGCGCCCGGCTGACCGCGCTGGAAATCGCGCATCCCCGGGCAGAGGCACTGCGCGCCGCGCTGGCGCCGCTGTTCGATTCGCTGCCCGCGGCGCTGCACGAGGGGCCGTTCGGCTTTCGGGCCGAGTTCGAAACGCCGCATGGCCGCCGGGTGCTGGAATGACCCGCGCGCGCCGATCACGGCATTTTGCCGCTGACCCGCCCGCCGATCCCCGCTAGGTTTGCCGCCAATGTCCATCTGGTCCCGCATCGCCCAGGCAATCGCCGCGCTGTCCAAGGGGGAAAGCCTGGCGGCCGTGTTCGACCGCCTGCGCACGCCCCCGGAACGGTCGGTCGCCTTCACCATCGCCGTGGTCGCGCTGGGCGCCAAGATGGCCAAGGCGGATGGCCGCGTGACCCGCAACGAGGTCGCGGCGTTCCGCGAGGTGTTCACCATCGCGCCGGAGGAAGAGAAGAACGCCGCCCGCGTCTTCAACCTCGCCCGCACCGATGTTGCCGGCTACGAGGAATATGCGCGCCGCATCGCCGCGATGTTCCCGGCCGATTCGGGTGTGCTGTGCGACCTGATGGAGGGGCTGTTCCACGTCGCCGTCGCCGATGGCGCCTATCACGCCGCCGAGGATGCGTTCCTGTCGCGCGTCGCGCGCATCTTCGGGCTGACCGACCGGCAGTTCCGGCAGGTTCGCGCCCGCTTTGTCGAGGACGCGCAGCACGATCCCTACGATGTGCTTGGCGTGGCGCCCGACACGCCCCTGCCCGAGATCCGCCGCGCCTGGATGCAGATCGTGCGCGAAAGTCATCCCGACCGGCTGATCGCGCGCGGCCTGCCCGAAGAGGCGGTCAAGCTGGCCGAGAAGCGGCTGGTCGACGTCAACGAGGCGTGGGAGGAAATCCAGGCCAAGGCCGCCTGACCCGCGCCGCACGCCCAAGCCGAAAGCCCCGCCATGCGCATCGCCACCTACAATGTCGAATGGTTCAATTCGCTGTTCGACGACGATAGCGGTCTGATCGAGGATGGCGGCTGGTCCGGCCGGCAGGACGTGACCCGCGCCGACCAGCTGACGGCGCTGGGCATCGTGTTCACCGCGATGGATGCCGATGCGGTCCTGGTGGTCGAGGCGCCCGATACCGTGCGCCGCCGCTCCACCACCGCCGCGCTGGAGGCGTTCGCGGCGCATTACGACCTGCGCACCCGCAAGGCGCTGATCGGGTTCGCCAACCAGACCCAGCAGGAAATCGCGCTGCTCTACGACCCGGACGTTCTGAGCGCGCGGCACGATCCCATCGGCGATCCGACGGGGCGGCACGTCATGGGCGGGTCGCCAAGGTTCGACGGGGTGCTGCGCGTGGATCTGGACAGCGACGCGGCGCCCGAACCCGTGGTGTTTTCCAAGCCGCCGCTGGAGGCGGATATCATGACGGCATCGGGCCTGCGGCTGCGGCTGATCGGGGTGCACGTCAAGTCCAAGGCACCGCACGGCGCGACCGACCCCGACGAGATCATGCGCCTGTCGATCCAGAACCGGCGCAAGCAGCTGGCGCAATGCGTGTGGCTGCGCCGCCGGGTCGACGAACACCTTGCCGCCGGCGAAGACCTGATCGTGCTGGGCGATTTCAACGACGGCCCCGGCCTCGACGAATACGAAAAGCTGTTCGGCCGCTCGGGCGTGGAAATCGTGCTGGGCGAGCGCGGGCCCGCCGCGCTTTATGACCCGCATGCCCGCATGGCGCTGTCGCGGCGGGTGGGCGCGATGCCGGTCTCGGCGCGATTCTACATCCACCAGGAAGGGCGCTATCTGCAGGCGCTGCTTGATTACATCATGGTCTCGCCGGGCCTGTGCGGCCGCGATCCGCGCTGGCGCATCTGGCATCCGTTCGACGACCCGGCCTGCTACCGCACGCCCGAATTGCGCGATGCGCTGCTGACGGCGTCCGATCATTTCCCCGTCACGCTGGACTTCGAAGATGGGTGACGAAGGATGATGGACCCGGCGCCGTTGCGCGCTATGATCGGGCGCATGAAACAGCTTGCCACGATCGCGCTTTGCGCCACGCTCTCTGCCGTTCCGGCCAATGCCCAGGGCGGCGACGAGATGTCCGAAGGGCTGGGCCTTCTGGAGGAAGGCACGCGGATGCTTCTTCGCGGCCTGATGAACGAGATGTCGCCCGCCCTCGAAAACCTGTCCGACGACCTTCGGGAAGCCTTGGGCGATCTGTCCTCCTATCACCCGCCCGAAGTGCTGCCGAACGGCGATATCCTGATCCGCCGCAAGACGCCGCTGGAGCGCGGCCCGGATGACGGAAGTCCCGGCGACATGCCCGAGGTCGGCGAGGATGGCGACGTAGAACTTTGAGACCCAGCCGCTGGCGCGTCAACTGACCCGCGTTTCGGCCCCCAGCGTGGCGGCCAGCGACTGGAACCGCGACTGCGCCACTTCGCCGAACAGGCCGCGCGCCCGCTCGCCCAGCCGGATTTCCAGAAGCCGTTCTTCGGGCTTCCAGGTCAGGGTGCCGATCTTCTCGTCCAGCTCCGAGGTCAGCATCGCGCCAAAGCGCATCGCCTTGCCCAGCATCTCCGCCATTTGCAGATCGTCCTCGGACAGAAGGCTGAACAGCGGCTCGAACCGGGTGCCGGTGCGGCTGTTCTTGTAGCGGTGCAGCAGCGCGAGCCCCAGGAACACCCGCTGCCGGTGGGTCAGCCCGCCCAGCGATGCGCGCGTGACATAGTCGAAGCACACCTCGTGCCGGTAATCGGGATGCGCGCGCCAGCTGACATCGTGCAGCAGGCAGGCGGCCTTGACGATGCGGCGCCGCGGGGCCGGCATGTCCGCGAACAGCGGGCGGATGAACTTGTAAAGCGACCGGCCGAAACCGGGATGCCGGCTGTCCTTCTTTTCGGCATGGCGGCACGCCTCGATCAGCGGATCGCGGCGGCGCAGCTCGTCCGGCATCTGTTCATACAGCATCCCCTCGCGGATGCCGTAGCCTGAAATCGCCACCTCGCGCGGGGCCAGCGTTTCCACAAGCTCGGCCAGCACCTCGCAGGCCAGCGGCACCAGCGCCATGCGGCTGGACGACGTGCCGGTCAGCGGCCCCGTTTTGGCCGGGTCGTGCCGGCCGATCCAGTCGATGGTGGCGGCCACGTCGCCCGCCGTCATGCGGTATTCGTGCAGCACCTGTAGCGGGTAGTCGCGCCGCGCCATGTCGTGGCGCGCGATGGCCCGCCACGAGCCGCCGACAAGGTAAAGCCGGTCCTGCTGCGCGCCGATCCGGCCGTGCATCTTGCGCAACGTGGTGCGGATATGCGCCGCGCGCGCCGCGCGATCCTCGATCCCCTGCAATTGCAGCGGCCCGAGCGGCGAGGTCAGGCAGGCGCCGACCACCCCATCCGTGACAGAGGCCAATTCCATCGACGAGCCGCCCATATCGCAGACGATGCCCGTCGCCTCGGGCCAGCCCAGCAGCACGCCCTGCGCCGACAGCCGCGCCTCTTCCTCGCCGTCGATCACCCACAGTCTCAGCCCGGTCTCGCGCAGCACCTCGGCGCAGAAGTCCGGCCCGTCCTCGGCGTTGCGCACCGCGGCGGTGGCGACGGCGGTCAGCGGCGCCATGCGGAAATCCTCGGCCAGAAGCTGGAACCGGCGCAGCGCCTCCAGCGCACGGCGGCGCCCCTCGGGGTTCAGGCGCCCGGTCTCGCCAAAACCGGCGCCGAGGCCGGCCATGATCTTTTCGTTGTAGAAATAGGCCGGACTGCGCGCCGCGCCGTCGAAGATCACCAGCCGGACCGAGTTCGAGCCGACATCGACCACGCCGACACGTTTCAGCCACTGGGTGCCAGGGCCATCGAACAGGGCGCGGCCGAACGGTCCCAGATCGTCGCCGCCTGCCGTATCGGTACCGCCATCCATGCATCGTCTCCCGGTGCCGGTTGCGCGGTCAACCTGCACAATCCGCGGCCAAGGTCAATCGCGGGGGCGCTGTCGCGGCAGGGGTGGTGCGTTCAAGCCCGCGCCTACCCGTCGCCGGGATCGAGGGCGCCGTGAACCGCGACCATGTCGATTTCCGCCTCGGCGGGGCGGATCGCGCGGAAGCTTTCCTTCACGCCCGATCCGGTCAGCTCGCGCTGCACCACCAGCAGTGTGTTCGCCGCGTGCTCGTCGCACAGATCCTGCATGTAGGCGATCTCGTCCTGGGCGTGGGGCAGCGCGGCGGCGCGGTCGGGCGCGCCGTAGACGGTGACGAAATGGTCGGCCAGCCGCTCTGCCAGCCGCTCCAGTTCGGGCGCCTCGACATGGGCCACGGCGACGAAGGTCGCGCGGCCGAAACTGTCCAGCGCCAGCCAGCCGTTGGCGAAGGCCTGCCGCGCCTTGCCGGTCAGATCGCCCTCGGTCCAGTTTGAAAACTCGAAGCCGCCCGATATCGCCCATTCGCCGCTTTCGGCGGGGCGGGAAAACACGTTGCCGTCGCTTTCATCGAACCGGATCGTGCGCGCCAGTTTCGGCATCATTCATCCTCCAGCATCAGTGTCAGCGGCAAGAGCCGCGTCTCGCCGCCGGTCTTGAGCAGCATTCCTCCGGTCTCGTCCAGCCCCAGGAACCGCCCCGCGTGGCGCGTTCCGGCAAGGGCCAGTTCCACATCGTCGCCGATCGCCGCGGCGCGGCCGGTCCAGTCGCCCAGCAGTCGGACCATGCCGTCCTCTTCCCAGGTGTTGATCCAGACCAGCAGATGCCGCGACCAGCTTTCCAGCAGGCGCTGCGGCGTGATGTCGGCGCAGCCTTCCTCCCACAGGGTCGTGCGGTCGGGGGTTTCCCCCGGCTCGACCTCGGAGGGTGCGAAGAACGGCACGTCCAGCCCGATCACCAGCCAGTCAGGCTCCGCCGCCGCGTCGCGCGTGGACGCCGCCGCGCGTATCCCGCCGCAGCGCCCGCCATTGATGCGAAAGCCTCCCGGCCAGTCGAACTGCGCCGCGACCTCGGACGGGGCGAGCGCGCCGAACGCGTCGCCAAAGGCGTTGGCGGCGGCGATCGCCATGGCCATGGCGCGGCCCAGCGGCACCTCGGGCGCGAGGATCAGCGCGGCCGACAGGCGGTCGGGCCGGATGTCGTGCAGGATCAGCCCGGCATCGGTGCCGGCACGGGAACGGGCGATGGCCGCCGCGAAAGGCCGCTCCGCCGCCTCGCCCGACAGGCGCGGCGGCAGGCTCGGTGTCTCTTCCGGCTCAAACGACTCCATCGTCGATCAGCCGCTGCGCCACATTGCGGAACGCCGCCGCCTGCGGGCTGTCCGGTTGCGCCGCGACAATCGGCGCGCCGCCGTCGCCGGCCACGCGGATGTCGAGGTTGAGCGGGATTTCCCCCAGGAACGGCAGGCCCAGCCTTTCGGCATCGGCCCGTGCGCCGCCATGGCCGAAGATATGCGCCTCGTGCCCGCAATTCGGACAGATATAGGTCGACATGTTCTCGATCATGCCCAGCACCTTGGTGTCCATCTTGCGGCACATGTCCAGCGCCTTGCGCGCATCCAGCAGCGCCACGTCCTGCGGGGTCGAGACGACGATCATCCCGTCCACCTCGGCCTTCTGGCACAGGGTCATCTGCACGTCGCCAGTGCCCGGCGGCAGGTCGACGACCAGGACATCGAGATTGCCCCATTGCACCTGGCCCAGCATCTGCTGAAGCGCCCCCATCAGCATCGGACCGCGCCAGACGACGGCCTCGTCCTCCTTGGTCATCAGGCCGATGGACATCATCGTGACGCCGTGGTTGCGCAGCGGCAGGATCGTCTTGCCATCGGGCGAGGCGGGCCGCCCCGACACGCCCAGCATCCGGGGCTGGCTGGGGCCGTAAACGTCGGCATCGAGCATGCCCACGCTCTTGCCCATCGCCGCCAGCGCCACGGCAAGGTTGGCCGACACGGTGGACTTGCCGACACCGCCCTTGCCGCTGGCGATGCCGATGATCGCCTTGACGCCCGGCACCTTCTGCGGCCCCTTCTGCGGCGTGGCATGGCGGCCGATCTTGAGGTCGGGCGGCGGTTTCGGCTGTGAATGGGCGGTGAGCAGCGCGTTGACATTGCCGGCGCCGGCCAGTTTCTCGACCTCGGCGACGGCCTGCTGGCGCACCGGCTCCATCGCCTTGCCGTGGGCGGGGTCCACCTCCATGACGAAGCGCACCTTGCCGTCCTCGACCGTCAGGGCGCGCACGATGTCGGAGGCGATCAGGTCGGTCCCGGTCACCGGGTTGGTCACGGATTTGAGCGCGGCCAGAACCTCGTCGCGGGTAACGGTCACTCCGCACCTCCGGTCCTGATCGTGCCTTCGACCACATGGTTCAGCTCGATATCCTCGCTGGTCAGCACCATCCTGACATGCACGTTCGCGGGCACGTCCGAGCCATCGCGGATCGCCGCCTCGATCTGCTGCTGCGAGGTGACGCCCACCTGCTTGAGGAATTTCCGCATCGACATGTTGAAGTCTTCGCTCATCGTCTCGTCTCCTGGTCTGGACAGTGGATCCTGTGGTGCGCCGCTTGCTGACTGTCTGGGGCAGATGCGCCGCAGAGGCAAGCGGGCGCGGCGACGCGGCGCCCTGCCCGTCTCAGCCGGACTCGTCGCCGAGGTAGTCGTCGGTTGTGCGCACCTTCGGACGCTCGCCCATGCGGAACGGCGCGCTGTCGTCATGGTACTGCGCGCGCACGCGGCAATCGTCGCACATGCGAATCAGGCGGGCATTGTCCGAATTGGTGAACATCGAATGGCGCCCTTCCAGCTTTTCGACAATGCGCTCGATGGTGCTGCGCACGCCGAAGGGCCGGCCGCATTCGATGCAGGGATAGGGCTCTTCCTCTTTCAGCACGCGGTTTTGCAGGGCGGCGTCGGACACGTCGAGCCGCGGGGCAAGCGTGATCGCGTTCTCGGGGCAGATATGCGCGCAAAGCCCGCATTGCAGGCAGGCATCTTCCTTGAACAGCAGCTGCGGCATGTCGGGATTGTCCGACAGCGCACCGGACGGACAGAGCGAGGCACAGGACAGGCACAGCGTGCAGGCGTCCTCGTTCACCAGCACCGCGCCATAGGGCGCGCCTGCCGGTAGCGGCACGGGATCGGCGGCGCGGCCCTGCGCCAGCGCGCGGGCGGCAAGGCGCACGGCATCGCGGCGATGGCCCAGCGGCAGGATCGGCGCGGCCTCCAGCGCGGCGGGGCGGTCTGCGTACAATGCATCGGACAGCGCGTCGGGATCGGCGGCATCCAGCAGCGCAACGCGCCCCGCCCCCGCGCCAAGCCCGTCCGACAACGTGTCGGCCAGCAGTGTTTCCCGCTCCAGCACGTCGCGGTCGGCGCGCGGCCCGGTCAGCAGCGACACCGAGGCAAAGCCGCAGGTCAGCGCCACCAGCGCCTCGGCATGGCCGAACACGGCCAGCGCCGGCACTTCCAGTGGAAGAACGTCCGCCGGCAGCCCGCGGCCCATCCGGGCGGCCAGCGCGATCATCTCGCGCCCGTGGCCGGCATCATGGACCAGCAGGCGCGGCGTTTTGCCACCCGCCGCATGGTAGGCCGCGGCGAGGGTGCGGATCGCGGCAAATGTTTCCGGCACCGGCGGCGCGTCATAGGTGATCGCGCCGGACGGGCACAGCGAAGAACACGCCCCGCAGCCGGCGCAGATCGACGCATCGACCGCGACATGGTCGCCATCGGGCCGGATCGCGCCGGTCGGGCAGGCATCGAGGCAGCGGGTGCAGCCGGTCTGCCCGGCCCGCGAATGGGCGCAGAGCGATTCCTCCAGCCGCACATGCAGCGTCTTCTCGAAGGTGCCGACCAGCTGCGCCGCGTCGAAGGCGGCGCGCAGCACGGCGCGCGGATCGCCCGGATCGGCGCGCAGATAGCCGTCGCGCTTTTCATGCGCGGGAAACAGCGGCGTGCCGCCGCGCAGATCGAGGATGATGTCGCATTCCGACACCGCGTCTCCGGCCGCGCCGAAGCCCAGCGCGCCGCGGCCCGCAGGCTCGAGCGGGCGGTAGCCCTCGACCGTCACGCTGAAGGCGCCGAACGCGCCGGTGGCGGATTTGAGCCGCCCCGACGCGATGTCGAAGCCGCGCTGCACCCCCGGCAGGATGTCCGGCGTGTCGGTCAGCAGGCAGGTCACGGACAGCGCCCCCGACAGCTGTTCGGCCACGTCCAGCACGTCACCCGAGGCCCCGGCGACCAGGCACAGCCCCTCGGAGGCGATGTCGAAGGTCTTTTCCGGCTCGCGCGGCATCCGCGCGGCGGCCAGCAGCGCCGCCATCTTCGGCAGCGCCTCGGCCCCCTCGTCCGACCATCCGGCGCGGTCGCGGATATCGACGCAAAGCGGCGCGTCGCGGCCCAGATCCCCGGCCAGCGCGGCAAAGGTCTCGGCCTCCTGCGCGCAGGCGATCACGATGTCGGCATCCGGCTCTGCCAGCGCCTTGGCCGCACTGTCCAGCTGGTGCGTGCACAGCCCCGTATGAACGCGCGTACAGCGCATCCCCGTCGCCTGTTCGAGACGGCGCGCGTCGGGCGCGAAGGTTCCGGCGCAATCGCAGATCAGCAGCTTTTCGGTCATGGAGGCCCTCCCGGCGGCGGCTGGACAGTGTGGGCCATGCCCTAGTATCTGTCGAGCAGGCCAACCCTAGTGCCCCGCGCGGCAGAGGTAAACATGTCGGACGATCCGACGCGGCGACATGCCCGCTGATACCCAGAACGATTTCCGCCACGCCCGCCTTGCCGTGGGCGTCGTGCTGCGCCGCCGGCCGGGGGTGACGCGCTGGGCGTCCGAGGCGTGGTCGGCGGTCGCGGTCCTGCCCGGTGCCGGCGCCGGCAACTGGCGCGAATTGCGGCGCGAGGGCGACGTCGTGGATTTCCACGCCGCCACCATCGACCTCGACCTGCACCGCGCCGAGACCGAGGCGTACCTGACCGCGCTGAACGGCATTCCGCCATCGGTGTTCGTGGTGATGCGCCGCGATCCCGGCCGGCCGAACGCGCGGCCGGAACTGGTGACCGTCACCGCGTCGGCCTTCGAGGCGCAGGATTACACCGACAACGGCGAGGACATCGTCGACCGCGTGCCCATGCCGCCGGGACTTGAGGCGTGGATCGGCGATTTCGTGAAGCGGCACCATCGCGAGCAAGCGTTCATCAAGCGCAAGCGCCGGCCGCACATGGACGCGCGGACCGAGGACGGGATCGGCGATCCGCGGGTGCGGCAGGCGTCCGATGTCTACCGCTCGCCCCGCTCGATCAAGGCGCCGCATGGCACCGAACCGGGATCGGAGGACACATGACGGGCAAGGACGATTTCCTGTCGCGCTGGTCGCGGCGCAAGCGGTCGGACGCGCCCGAGGAAGGCCCCGAGACGGCGCCGCCGCCCGAAGCGGAACCGGCCGTTCCGGACACCCGCTCGGACGCCGAAATCCTGGATGCGCTGGGGCTGGAGGATCCCGATACGCTGGGCCTTGGCGACGACTTCAAGGGTTACTTGCAACAGGCCGTTCCCGCCCATATCCGGCGCCGCGCGCTGCGCCGCCTGTGGCGGTCGAACCCGGTGCTGGCGGTGCGCGACGGGCTGAACGATTACGACTTCGACGAATCACTTGGTACGGTACCGAAGGGCGGGCTTAAAACCGCGTACCGGGTCGGGCAGGGCTTTGCGAATCGTGCATTTTCCACTGAACCTCACGCAGAACCGGAAATTATGCAAGTAACGGAAAGCACGCAGGAATTTGCGGAAGAAGTCACTGTTTCAGGTGCCGAATCTGCCGAATTGGCACCTGAACCGGAGACCGTGCAGGAGGCGGCACCGGACACGCCCGCATCCCCGACCCGCAGACGCATGGTGTTCCGCCCGAAAGGCACCGAAGAAACCTAGTGGAGCGCCAGATTGGGCTTGGCCCGAGCGCGACCGCTCTGCTAGCCTCCGGGCCAAGGCCCAGGGGATGGGCACGGGAGTTGACCTTGCCGAAACAGGACGCCAGCATCGGAATTGCCGAAGAGGATGTCCTGCGTGCCGACCTCTACGATTTCCTCGCCGCGCTGCTGGTCCGCCCACCCTCCGCCCCCCTGATAGAGCGGTGCCGCGCGCTGGGCGGCGACGACACCGATCTGGGCCAGGCGATCGGCGCGCTTGCCGCAGTGGCCGGCAGCACCGGCGAAAAGGCCGTGTCGCGCGAATATCACCGCCTGTTCATCGGCATCGGCCGGGGCGAGCTTGTGCCCTATGCCAGCTACTACATGACCGGGTTCCTGAACGAGAAACCGCTGGCGGTACTGCGCGGCGACATGGCGCGGCTGGGGATCGAACGCAGTCTCGGCACCCGCGAGCCCGAGGACAACATCGCCAGCCTGTTCGAGATGATGGCCGGGCTGATCCTGGGACGGTTCGGCGACCCGGCGCGTCTGGACGTGCAGCGCGATTTCTTCGCGCGCCATATCGCCCCGTGGGCGGGGCATTTCCTGACCGATCTCGAGGGGGCCAAGGGCTCGCTCTTCTATGCGCCGGTGGGCGCCATCGGGCGCCGTTTCCTGGAGATCGAGAAAGAGGCATTCCGACTGGCCGGCGACGTGCCGGCCTGACACGACCCCGCCGCGCCGCATGGCGCCGGGCAACCGAACGACACACGAAAGGAGCGCGGACATGGCCGAGCAAGACAAGACGAAGGCGGATGCGGGTCGCCGCAATTTCCTCAAACTCGCCGTGACCGGCGCGCCGGCCGCCGCGGTCGCCGCCGCGACGACCGGGCAGGCGCAGGCCGCCACCGAAGAGCCGCAGGGAAGCGGGCTGCGCAAGACCGCGCATGTGAAAGCCTATCTCGAAAGCGCCCGGTTCTAGGGCCCATACCAGTACCCAGCGAGCCATCGCGCCAGCAAGGGAGATCGACATGCTCAGGAAAAAGACCAACCGGGTGCAGCGCCAGAGGCAGGACGGGATCCTCGCCACCGCCGCCCGCTCCGCCGCCCATAAATCCGTCGACCGCCGCGCCTTCCTGCGCGGATCGGGCCTTGCGATCGGCGGGCTTGCCGCGATCGGGGCGACCGGCGGCACCGTGACCCGCGCCGACGCACAGACGGCCGTGAACGATGCCGTGGACCGGGTGAAGTCGGTCTGCACCCATTGCTCCGTCGGCTGTACCGTGATCGCCGAGGTGGAAAACGGCGTCTGGACCGGGCAGGAGCCCGGCTGGGACAGCCCGTTCAACCTGGGCGCGCATTGCGCCAAGGGCGCCTCCGTGCGCGAGCACGGCCACGGCGAACGGCGCCTGAAATACCCGACCAAGCTGGTGAACGGCGAATGGGTGCGCGTCAGCTGGGAAGAGGCGATAAACGAGATCGGCGACAAGATGCTGGAAATCCGCGAGGAATCCGGCCCCGATTCAGTCTACTGGCTGGGCAGCGCCAAGCATTCGAACGAACAGGCGTATCTGTTCCGCAAGTTCGCCGCCTACTGGGGCACGAACAACGTCGACCACCAGGCGCGGATCTGCCATTCGACCACCGTTGCGGGCGTGGCCAACACATGGGGCTACGGCGCCATGACCAACAGCTACAACGACATCCACAATTCCAAGGCGATCTTCCTGATCGGCAGCAACCCCGCAGAGGCGCACCCCGTCTCGATGATGCACCTGCTGAAGTCGAAGGAAGAGAACAACGCGCCGCTGATCGTCTGCGATCCGCGATTCACCCGCACCGCCGCGCATGCCGACGAATTCGTCCGGTTCCGGCCCGGCAGCGATGTCGGCGTGATCTGGGGCCTTCTGTGGCACATCTTCGAGAACGGATGGGAAGACCGCGAATTCATGCGCACCCGCACCTGGGGCATGGAACAGATCCGCGACGAGGTGAAGAAGTGGACCCCCGAGGAGACCGAGCGTGTCACCGGCGTGCCCGGCCGCCAGATGGAGCGCGTGGCGCGCACCCTGGCCAACAACCGTCCCGGCACTCTGATCTGGTGCATGGGCGGCACCCAGCACTCGAACGGCAACAACAACACCCGCGCCTATTGCGTGCTGCAGCTGGCGCTGGGCAATATCGGCAAATCGGGCGGCGGCGCGAACATCTTCCGCGGCCATGACAACGTGCAGGGCGCGACCGACCTTGGCGTGCTGGCCGACACTCTGCCCGGCTATTACGGCCTCGCCCCCGGATCCTGGGCACACTGGGCCCGCGTCTGGGAAGAGGATCTCGACTGGCTCAAGGGCCGCTTCGACGTGATGGAAGGCGCCGGCCCGGATGGCGAGGACCGGATGATGATGACCGAACGCGGCATCACGGTCAGCCGCTGGATCGACGGCGTGCTGGAGGATCCCGAAAACCTGACGCAGCCCGACCGGACCCGCGCCATGGTGCTCTGGGGCCACGCGCCCAACTCGCAGACCCGCGGGCCGGAGATGAAGACGGCGATGGAACAGCTCGACCTGCTGGTCGTGGTCGATCCCTACCCGACCGTGTCGGCGGTGCTGTCTGACCGGACCGACGGCGTCTATCTGCTGCCGGCCGCGACGCAGTTCGAAACCAAGGGCTCGGTCACCGCGTCGAACCGCTCGCTGCAATGGCGCGACCGGATCATCGAGCCGATGTTCGAATCGCTTCCCGATCACACGATCATGAAGCTGTTCGCGGACAAGTTCGGCTTTACCGACCGGATGTTCCGCAACATCGAGATCAACGGCGACGAACCGCTGGTCGAGGATCTGACGCGCGAATTCAACCGCGGCATGTGGACGGTCGGCTATACCGGGCAATCGCCCGAACGGCTCAAGAAACACATGGCGAACCAGCACACCTTCGACCGCACCACGCTGCGCGCCAATGGCGGGCCGGCGGATGGCGATTACTACGGTCTTCCGTGGCCCTGCTGGGGCACCGCCGAGATCAACCATCCCGGATCGCCCAACCTCTACGACATCACCAAGCGCGTCGCCGATGGCGGCATGGGCTTTCGCGCCCGGTTCGGGGTCGAACGGGACGGCGAGAACCTCTTGGCCGAGGGGGTCTATCCCGTCGGATCCGAGATCGAGGACGGCTATCCCGAATTCACCATGCAGATGCTCATCGACTTGGGCTGGGACGGCGACCTGACGGACGAGGAACGCGCCGTGATCGAGAAGGTCGCAGGCTACGAGCCCCCCACCGACGCCGAGGAAGGCGAGCAGGAGGTCGGCGAGCAGTCGCAGACCGGCCCCTACCCGTCCGACTATGCCGAGAAGGTCGGCGGCGTGAACTGGAAGGTCGACTATTCGGGCGGCATCCAGCGGGTCGCGATCAAGCATGGCTGCGCGCCCTACGGCAACGCCAAGGCGCGCACCGTGGTCTGGACCTTCCCCGACCCGGTGCCGCTGCACCGCGAGCCGCTGTATTCCAACCGCCGCGACCTCGTGGCCGATTACCCGACCTACGAAGACAAGCATTTCTGGCGGGTGCCGACCATGTACGCCTCGATCCAGGAGAACGACTTCTCCGAGGAATACCCGATCATCCTGACCTCGGGCCGGCTGGTCGAATACGAGGGCGGCGGCGAGGAAACCCGGTCGAACCCTTGGCTGGCCGAGTTGCAGCAGGAAATGTTCGTCGAGGTGAACCCGCGCGATGCCAACAACCTCGGGATCCGCGACGATACCTTCGTCTGGGTCGAGGGGCCGGAAAAGGGCCGTGTCCGGGTCAAGGCGATGCTGACCGAACGGGTCGCGCCGGGCGTCGCGTTCATGCCGTTCCACTTTGGCGGCGTGTTCCAGGGCAAGGATCTGCGCGACAAGTACCCGGACGGGGCCGACCCCTATGTCCTGGGCGAATCGTCAAACACCGCCCAGACCTACGGCTACGACTCGGTCACCCAGATGCAGGAGACCAAGGCCACACTCTGCAAGATCACCGCAGCATAAGGAGCGCGAACCATGGCCAGAGCGAAATTTCTCTGCGACGCCGAACGCTGCATCGAATGCAACGCCTGCGTCACCGCCTGCAAGAACGAACACGAAGTGCCCTGGGGCATCAACCGCCGCCGGGTGGTGACGATCCAGGACGGCAAGCCGGGCGAGCGGTCGATCTCGGTCGCCTGCATGCACTGCTCGGACGCGCCGTGCATGGCGGTGTGCCCGGTGGATTGCTTCTACCAGACCGCTGACGGCGTGGTGCTGCATTCCAAGGATCTGTGCATCGGCTGCGGCTATTGCTTCTACGCCTGCCCGTTCGGCGCGCCGCAATACCCGCAGGCTGGCAATTTCGGCAGCCGCGGCAAGATGGACAAGTGCACCTTCTGCAACGGTGGTCCCGAAGAGGACATGTCGCAGGCCGAGTTCCAGAAATACGGCCGCAACCGGATCGCCGAGGGCAAGCTGCCGATCTGCGCCGAGATGTGTTCGACCAAGGCCCTGCTGGCCGGCGATGGCGACGACGTGGCGGACATCTACCGCGAACGGGTCGTGGCGCGCGGCTTCGGCTCGGGCGCCTGGGGCTGGGGTACCGCCTACGAGCGCAAGAACCCCTGAGCGGCGCAAGGCCCGGCGGCGCCGGTTGCGCCGCCTGTCATTCGACGTCATGCAGGGCGGGCAGCAATGTCCGCCCTTGCCGGTAAAACGGAGTCCCGGATCATGGTTACACGAACGGCGGACAAGCGCGCGGCGACCGGCTGGCACCGGCGCGGGACGCTGCCGGGCCACGCGGCGCGGCTGCTCGTGCTGTTGGCGGCGCTGCTCTGCCTCGGCGCCCCCGCGGCCGATGCGCAATATGTCCGCCCGCCCGGAGACGAGCCGGTAACCGCCGAACAGGGCCGGCAGACGCTGGCCGACATCATCGCCCGGCAGAAGGGCGAAGCCGGGGAGCGGCCGCATCGCGACTGGGACACCGCGCAGGGCAACGCCGCCGGGATCGGCGCGACGCTGGGCACGCGCGGCGGGCCGTCCGATGCCGAAGTCTGGGAGGCGCTGCGATTCGGAACCGCCGAAGTCAACGTGTCTGCCGGGGGCGAGCCGGCGCGGGTGGTGATCCAGGATGGCGGCATGTGGTGGCTGGAGTTCCGCGAAGGACCGCTGCGCACCTATGGCGGCTATCTGCTTCTGGGCACGATCGCGCTGCTGGCGATATTCTTTGCGATCCGCGGACGGATACGCATCGCCAAGGGCAAGTCGGGCGAGACGATCCAGCGCTTCGACGGGCTGGAACGCTTCTCCCACTGGCTGATCGCCGGATCCTTTGTGCTGCTGGCCTTCACCGGGCTCATCGAACTGTTCGGGCGCGGCGGGCTGATGGAGCTGACCGGCAAGGAAGGCTATGCCACGCTCGCGCGGGTGTCCAAGGTGATCCATACCAATGTCGCCTGGGCGTTCATCATCGGGCTGGTGATGATCTTCGTGCTGTGGGTGCATCACAACCTGCCGGCGCGCGAGGATCTCAACTGGATCCTGAAGGGCGGCGGCATCGTCGGCAAGCATCACCCGCCCGCGAAGAAATTCAACGCGGGCCAGAAGCTGATCTTCTGGTCGGTGATCCTGTTCGGCGGCTCCATCGCCGTGTCGGGCGTGTCGCTGCTCTTTCCCTACGAATTGCCGATGTTCGCCAAGACCTTCGAGATCCTGAACAACATCGGCGTGCCGGAACTGCTCGACATGCAGCCATTCCCGGCGCAGCTTGCGGTCCAGGAAGAGATGCAGTTCGCCCAGCTCTGGCATGCGATCGTCGGGTTCGTGCTGATGGCGATCATCATCGCGCATATCTATATCGGCTCCATCGGGATGGAGGGGGCCTTTGCCGCGATGGGGTCGGGCCAGGTCGACGTGAACTGGGCCACGGATCACCACAGCCTGTGGGTGGAAAAGCTGCGCGAAGACGAAAAGACACGCGCCGCCGCAACGCCCGCGGAATAGCCATGAACCGGAGACCGCAATGCGCGCCATGCTGATCGCTTTCCTCGCCATCGTCGTGATCGGGGTGGCGGCTTTCTTCGGGCTGAACCAGATCGGGTTCTCCTCGGCCGAGCGCCAGAGCGCGCCGTCGGTCCGGCTGGACTAGGACGGATGCTCGGATACGTCACCGTTCCGGGGATCGGCACGGCCGACCGTCTGCTGGCCGAGGTTGCCGAGGAGCTTGCCGAACAGGGCGTGCCGCTTGCCGGGGTCATCCAGGTGAACACCGAAAATCCGCGCGGCGGGCCGTGGATCATGACGCTGCACGCACTGGCCGGGCGCGACCGCATGCGCATCAGCCAGGATCTGGGCGCCGGGGCGCAGGGATGCCGGCTCGACCCGGACGGGCTTGAACAGGCGGTCGCCCTGTCGCAGCGCGCACTGCAGGAAGACGGCGAAGACCGCCCGCGCCTGCTGATCGTCAACAAGTTCGGCAAGCAGGAAGCCGAGGGGCGCGGCTTTCGCCCCCTGATCGGCGAGGCGCTGAGCGCAGGCATTCCCGTCCTGCTGGCCGTGAGCCGCACGAATCTCGATGCCTTTTGCGCCTTTGCAGACGGGCTGGAAGAGCGGATCGCACCCGACGCTACCGCCGTGACGGCATGGGCGCACCGCGCCGCCGAGTCTGCCGCGCACCCGGCCTGACGCCCCTTTTTTCGTAAATTATGCATGTAGATGCGGGCTGTCGGCCTGCCATCTCGCGCCTGCACGGTATTTTCGTCGCAGTCCCGCCTTGCGGCCCCGCATTCGAGGTCATACGCTGCAGTGACGTGAACTCCACGACATAAGCGGGAATTCATGCAGGATTTTGCAGAAGCCTTTCGCCTGGCCTTTCAACTGGTCGCATCCGGCGATGCCGACCTGATCGAGATCGTGCTGCTGTCGCTGCGCGTCAGCCTGTCGGCGACCTTCGTCGCCTGCGCCATCGGTCTGCCGGTGGGCGCGCTGCTGGCCGTGTCGCGGTTTCGCGGGCGCGGCGCGGCGCTGATCGTGCTGAACGCGATGATGGGCCTGCCGCCGGTGGTCGTCGGGCTGCTGGTCTATCTGCATTTCTCGCGTATGGGGCCGCTGGGCTTTCTCGGCCTGCTCTACACCCCGACCGCGATGATCGTGGCGCAGACCATCCTGATCGCACCGATCGTCGCGGCGCTGTCGCGGCAGGTGCTGGAGGATCTTTTCGCCGAATATGCCGAACAGTTCCGCTCGCTGTGCCTGACGCGGCTTCAGACCGTGCGCGCGCTGATCTGGGACGGGCGCTATTCGCTGCTGACGGTCGGGCTGGCGGGCTTTGGCCGCGCGGTGGCAGAGGTCGGCGCGGTGATGATCGTCGGCGGCAATATCGACCACCTGACACGGGTGATGACCACCGCCATCGCGCTGGAGACCTCGAAGGGCGATCTGCCGTTGGCATTGGCGCTGGGGGTGATCCTGCTGACCATCGCGCTGGGGGTCAACGCGGTGGTGCAGTCGATCCGCATGAGCGCCGAAAGGATGGCCTATGCCTGACACCGCGCTTGCCCCCCTGCCCCGCACCGCCGCCCGCGCCGGCACCGACGCGCCGCCGCTGCTGCCGCTCGAGGTGCGCGATCTGACGCTGGAGATCGGCGGCAAGACCCTGATCGACCGGCTGAACCTGTCGTTGGGCGAAAGCGGGATCACCATGGTGATGGGGCCGAACGGGTCGGGCAAGAGCCTGCTGCTGCGGTTGTTGCACGGGCTGATCGCGCCGACCGGCGGGGCGATTTCCTGGGCCGGAAACCCGGCCGGCCCCGCGATCACAAAACGCCAGGCGCTGGTGTTCCAGAAACCCGTTCTGCTGCGCCGGTCGGTCGCGGCGAACATGGATTTCGTGCTGCGCACCCGCCGGGGCCGCGCGGGACCGGGCCGCGATGCCCTGCTGGACCGGGTCGGCCTGCGCGGCAAGGCGGCCCAGCCCGCCCGCCTGCTGTCGGGCGGCGAACAGCAGCGCCTGGCACTGGCCCGCGCGCTGGCCACCGCCCCCGAGATGCTGTTCCTCGACGAGCCGACCGCCAGCCTCGATCCGGCTTCGGTCCACCTGATCGAAACCATCGTGGCCGACACCGCGCGCGCGGGAACGCGGGTGATCTTCGTCACCCACGATGTCGGCCAGGCGAAACGGCTGGCCGAGGATATCGTGTTTCTCGACCGCGGCCGGGTGGCGGAAACCGCGCCCGCCGCCACCTTTTTCGACGCCTCGCAATCCGATGCCGCCCGCGCCTACCTGGAGGGGCGGCTTCTACTCTGACGTAACCCTGAAAGGAGTCCTTCATGCTCAACAGGCGCAATCTCGGCAGCCTTGCCGCCGCCATGCTCCTGGCCGGACCGGCCATGGCGCAGGACCAGTCGATCATCGTCCAGTCCACCACCTCGACGGCCAATTCGGGCCTCTACGACTACCTGCTGCCGATCTTCAGCGAGGAAACCGGGATCACCGTCAACGTGGTCGCCGTGGGCACCGGGCAGGCGATCAAGAACGCCGCGAATTGCGATGGCGACGTGCTGCTGGTCCATGCCAAGCCCGCCGAGGAGAAGTTCCTTCGCGAAGGCGGCGGCGTGGAGCGTACCGACTTGATGTACAACGACTTCGTCATCGTCGGCCCCGACGGCGACCCGGCCGGTGTCGGCGGAATGGAGGATGTCGCGGCGGCGCTCACGACGATCGCCGAAAGCGGCGCGATGTTCGCCTCGCGCGGGGACGATTCGGGAACCCACAAGAAGGAAATGTCGCTGTGGGCCGATGCCGGCGTCGATCCGGCCGCCGGGTCGGGCGAGTGGTACCGCGAAACCGGCTCGGGCATGGGTGCGACGCTCAATGCCGGGATCGGCATGGGCGCCTACGTGATGACCGACCGCGCCACCTGGATCAACTTCGGCAACAAGCAGGATTACGACATCCACGTCGAAGGCGACGAGGACATGTTCAACCAGTACGGCGTGATCCTGGTGAACCCCGAGAAATGCACGAACGTCAACGCGGAAGCCGGGCAGACCTTCATCGACTGGCTGCTGTCGGATGCCGGCCAGGACGCGATCGCCGCCTACGAGGTGGACAGCCAGCAACTGTTCTTCCCGAACGCGCCGGACATGTAGGACCGGGGCGCGGTGCGGCCCGGTGCCGCACCGCCCCTGACCGGCGGGGGATGGGGGGCTCTGCCCCCCGTCCCGGCCTTCAGCCGGGACTCCCCCCGGGATATTTCGAAACCGAAGAAGCGGGGCGCGGCACAGGGTGGCTTGCGGGCGTGCCCCGTCTCGGGCGATGATCGGGCCATGACAACCGAGCGCCCCGAATACCTGACCGTCCGCGAACTGGCGGATCTGCTGCGGCTCAAGGAGCGGAAGGTTTACGACCTTGCCGCGTCGGGCAAGGTTCCGTGTTCGCGCGCGACCGGCAAGCTGCTGTTTCCCGAGGCCGAGATCCGCGCCTGGATCGCCGGCCATTCGACCGGGCAGAGCGCGGCGCGGCCGGCGATCTTCCTTGGCAGCCACGATCCGCTTCTGGAATGGGCGTTGCGGCAGTCGCAATGCGGGCTTGCCAGTTTTCTGGATGGCAGTCTGGACGGGCTGGACCGGTTCGACGCGGGCGAAGGCATCGCCACGGGCCTGCATGTCCATGACGCGGCGAGCGGCGCGTGGAACGTACCCGCGGTGCAGGGCAGCACGCGAAACGCCGTGCTGCTGGGCTGGGCCATGCGCCAGCGCGGGCTGGTGCTGGGCGCGGACGCGCCGCAGATCGCCGGCATTGGCGATCTGGCCGGGCTTCGGATCGCGCCGCGCCAGCCGGAATCCGGCACCGACATCCTGTTTCGCACCTTGCTGGACAGCGCGGGCATCGCACCCGAAACCCTGACCCTGACCGAGGCGGCGCGCAGCGAGACCGACGCGGTTCTTGCCGTCGCGCAGGGCCATGCCGATGCCACTTTCGGGCTGCGCGCCGTCGCGGCGCCCTACGGGCTGCGCTTCGTGCCGCTGGTCGAGGAACGCTTTGACATCCTTGCCGACCGGCGGGCCTATTTCGAACCGCCGATGCAGGCGTTCTGGGCCTTCACCCGGACGGACGCCTTCCGCGCGCAGGCAGAGGCGCTGCAGGGCTACGACCTGTCGGGGCTGGGCGCGGTGCGCTGGAACGCCTGAACGCGCCGGGTTGACGCAGGGGCCGCCATGCGGGCCCGTGCAAGGTTGATCCCCGCGCGGCGATCGTCTAGGCGAAGGGCCAATTGGGTCCGGGGCGCACCGCGCCGCCATTTCCGGCGGCGTCATGCGGTACCGGACGATTTCCGCGAAAAAGGGACATCCGATCATGGCCGACGCAACGCACCCCGACATAGTGTATACCACGGTAGACGAAGCGCCCGAACTGGCCAGCGCGTCGTTCCTGCCGATCATCCGCCATTTCGCCGAGGCCGCGGGTGTGAAGGTGGAAACCCGCGACATCTCGCTTGCGGGGCGCATTCTGGCCGCGTTCCCCGATCACCTGACCGAGGCGCAGCGGCAGGCCGACGACCTTGCCTGGCTGGGCGATTGGGTGAAGACGCCCGAGGCGAACGTCATCAAGCTGCCCAACATCTCGGCCTCGATGCCGCAATTGAGCGCCGCGATCGCCGAGTTGCAGGACCAGGGATACGCCCTGCCCGACTATCCGTGGGAGCCGGCGACGGACGCCGAGAAGGACATTCGCGCCCGGTACGACGCGATCAAGGGGTCGGCCGTGAACCCGGTGCTGCGCGAGGGCAATTCCGACCGCCGCGCCGCCGCCGCCGTCAAGAATTACGCCATGGCCAACCCGCATTCGATGGGCGAATGGTCGGCCGCGTCGAAGACCGGCGTTGCGTCGATGGATAGCGGCGATTTCTATTCCAACGAGACATCGGCGACGCTGAGCGATGCGCAGGCCGGCAAGGCGCGCATCCTGCATGTCGCCGCGGACGGCACCGAAACCGTGCTGAAGGACGGGATCGACCTGCCGGCCGGCACGGTGGTCGATGCGACTTTCATGTCGGCGCGCGCGCTGGATGCCTTCCTTGCCCAGCAGATCGAGGCCGCGAAGCGCGACGGCGTCCTGTTCTCGCTGCACCTGAAGGCGACGATGATGAAGGTGTCGGACCCGATCATCTTCGGCCATGCCGTCACGCAATGGCTGAAGCCGGTTTTCGAGCGGCACGGCGACGCGCTGGCAGAGGCCGGCGTGAACCCGAATTCGGGGCTGGGCGATCTGCTGGAGAAGGTGAAGGACAAGCCGGAGATCATGGCCGACATCGAGGCCTGCATGGCCGAGCGGCCGCCGCTCTACATGGTGAATTCCGACAAGGGGATCACCAACCTGCATGTCCCTTCGGACGTCATCATCGACGCGTCGATGCCCGCGCTGATCCGCGCCGGCGGCAAGGGCTGGGGGCCGGACAATGCCGAGCATGACGCCAATTGCGTGATCCCCGACAGCTCTTACGCGCCGGTCTATGACGAGACGATCCGGTATTTCAAGGAAACCGGCGCGCTGGATCCGGCCACCTCGGGCACGGTCCAGAATGTCGGCCTGATGGCGCAGAAGGCGGAAGAATACGGCAGCCACCCCACCACGTTCGAGATCGAGCGCGCCGGAACGGTGAAATACCTGCTGGCCAATGGCGACATCCTGCATGAGCACGCCGTCGAGGCGGGCGATATCTGGCGGTCCTCGACGGCGCGGCGCGCGCCGATCGAGGATTGGGTGAAGCTGGCCATCGCGCGGCAGAAGGCGACCGGCTATGACGCGATCTTCTGGCTGGACGAGAGGCGCGCCCACGACGCCGAGCTGATCGCCTTCGTGAAGCCGATCCTCGAGGCCGAGGGCGTGGCGGACCGCTTTGCCATCATGGCGCCGCGCGCGGCGACCCGCGCCTCGCTGGAGACGATCCGCAAGGGCGGGAACACGATCGCCATCACCGGCAACGTGCTGCGCGACTACCTGACCGACCTGTTCCCGATCCTGGAGCTGGGCACGTCCGCCAAGATGCTGTCCATCGTCAAGCTGATGAATGGCGGCGGGTTGTTCGAGACGGGCGCCGGAGGCTCTGCGCCCAAGCATGTCCAGCAGCTGGTCGAGGAAAACCACCTGCGCTGGGACAGCCTGGGAGAGTTCAGCGCGCTGGGCGAAAGCCTGTCCTTCCTGGCCGAAAGCCGCGGCAATGCCCGCGCCGCCGTCCTTGGACGCGCGGCCGAGGCGGCGACGCAGGGGATACTGGACCATGGCCGCTCGCCCGGGCGCAAGGTCGGCCAGCCCGACAACCGCGACAGCCATTACTGGTTCGCCCGCTACTGGGCGGAGGCATTGGCCGGCCAGAAGGACGACGCCGAGCTTGCCGCGCATTTTTCCGGGATCGCCAAGGCACTGGCAGCCAACGAGGAGAAGATCCTGGCCGAGCTTGCCGCCGTGCAGGGCCCACCGGCCGATATCGGCGGCTATTATCATCCCGACCGGCAGAAGCTGGCCGCGGTGATGCGCCCGAGCGCGACGCTGAACGCCGTCTTCGGTTGACGTGAAGGGGGGTGCGGACCTGATCGCCTTGGGGCGATGCGGGTCCGCCGGGGGCGCGGTCCCCCGCGTCCATTATGCTTGCCCCGATGGCGCATAATGGACGCCGCCCTGCGGTGTTTTCGGGCAAGACAGGGGGAAAACACGCCCCCATCCCCGCACAAGGCGGGGTCATTTCACAAAAATGGTGGTGTTCACGCTTGGTCAGGGCTGCCAAAAGCCGCAAGCGTGGTTTACGTTTGGCCTTGCAACGGGCAGGATCGCCCGGGAATCTGCGCGGTGCGGGTCGATCCGCCCGCCGCATCGAGACGAGGCACAGGGCAATCCGGCGTCAGACCGGACCATAGGCAAGACCGAAAGAGCCGAACAGTTCTACTCAGGGAGTACCAAATGAAAATCAAACATCTCATGGCCACCTGCGGCATGCTTGGCCTGCTGGCCGGGGCCGCGTCGGCACAGACGCTGGTCTATTGCTCCGAGGGGTCGCCCGAGGGCTTCGACCCGTCGCTGTATACCTCCGGCACGACGTTCGATGCGTCGAGCCATCCGATCTACAACCGTCTGGTCGAGTTCAAGACCGGCACGACCGAGGTCGTGCCCGGCCTGGCCGAAAGCTGGGACGTGTCCGAGGACGGCAAGACCGTCACGTTCAACCTGCGCAAGGGCGTCAAGTTCCACTCGAACGACCAGTTCACGCCGGGCCGCGATTTCAACGCCGATGACGTGATCTTCAGCTTCGAGCGGCAGGGCGAGGAATCCAACCCGTATTTCGACTATGCGGGCAGCTACGAATACTTCAACGCCATGTCGATGCCCGATCTGATCGAGTCTGTCGAGAAGGTCGACGACTACACCGTGAAGTTCAACCTGACCCGGCCCGAGGCGCCGTTCCTTGCCAACCTGGCGATGGATTTCGCCTCGATCCAGTCCAAGGAATATGCCGACGCCATGCAGGAGGCCGGCACGCCCGAGATGCTGAACCAGGCGCCGATCGGCACCGGCCCGTTCACCTTCGTCGCCTATCAGAAGGACGCGGTGATCCGGTACGCAAAGAATGCCGATTACTGGAAGGAAGGTCTGCCCAAGGTCGACAACCTGGTCTTCGCCATCACGCCCGACGCTTCGGTCCGCTACCAGAAGCTGAATGCCGGCGAATGCCATGTCATGCCCTATCCGAACCCGGCCGATGTCGACGCCATGAAGGCGGACGAGAATATCAACGTGCTGGAACAGGAAGGCCTGAACGTGGGCTACCTGGCCTACAACACCACGATGGCGCCGTTCGACAACCCGAAGGTGCGCAAGGCGCTGAACATGGCCATCGACAAGCAGGCCATCATCGACGTGGTGTTCCAGGGCTCCGGCCAGATCGCCAAGAACCCGATCCCGCCGACCATGTGGTCCTATAACGACGCGGTCGAGGATGACGCCTACGATCCCGAAGCCGCCAAGGCGATGCTGGAAGAGGCCGGCGTTTCCGATCTGTCGATGAAGATCTGGGCGATGCCGGTGCAGCGGCCCTACAACCCGAATGCCCGCCGCATGGCCGAGCTGATGCAGGAGGATTTCTCGAAGATCGGCGTCGATGTCGAGATCGTCTCCTATGAATGGGGCGAGTATCTCGAACGGTCCAAGGAAATGGACCGCGACGGTGCCGTCCTGCTGGGCTGGACCGGCGACAATGGCGACCCGGACAACTTCCTGGCGGTTCTGCTGGGCTGTGACGCGGTCGGCGGGTCGAACCGGGCGCAATGGTGCCACGAGCCGTTCGACGAAGTCGTGCAGAAGGCCAAGGTCATCAGCGACCAGGCCGAGCGCACGAAGCTTTACGAAGAGGCGCAGGTCATCTTCAAGGAGCAGGCGCCCTGGGCAACCATCGCGCATTCGGTCGTGTTCATGCCGGTTCGCCCCGAGGTGGAGAACTACGTCGTCCATCCGCTGGGCGGCCACATCTTTACCGAGGTGGGCCTGGCCGAGTAAACCCGGCGACATGACACGCGGCAGGGCCTTCGGGCCCTGCCTTTCCAACCGGGGGGCAGATGCACAAGCTAGAAGAGTATCGCGGCATTGCGCGGCATATCGGTGTCGATGCGCTGGCGCTGGTGCCGGGGCCGAATTTCACCCGCCTGACCGGCCATGACTTTCATTCCAACGAACGCCCGCTGGTGATCGTGATCCCCGCGGACGGCGCGCCCGCCGCCATCGTGCCCAATCTGGAACTGCGTTCCTTCGACCTTCTGGGGTTCGAGGGCGAGGTGTTCGACTGGCGCGATCAGGACGGCTATCAGCCTGCCTTCGAAGCGCTCGCGCGGCACATGATCCTGCGCTCGCTCGCGGTCGAGGGGCAGGTGATGCGGGTGTTCATCCATCACGCGCTTGCCGCCGCCTGGCCGGGGCTGACGATCATCGACGGCGAGACCGCGATTTCCGGCCTGCGCCTGCACAAGACACCGGAAGAGATCGAGGCGCTGACCCGCGCGATCCGCATATCCGAGACCGCGCTGGAGGAAACGCTTTCCCATGTGTGCGCCGGGCAGACCGAGAAACAGGTGGAAAGCCTGCTGGTCCAGGCGCTGTTCCGTGCCGGCGCCGAGGAAATGGCCTTTGGCCCGATCGTGGCGGCGGGCGAGAATTCGGCACGCCCCCACGCCTCGGCCCGCGACGATTACAGGATTCAGGACGGCGATGCGCTGCTGTTCGATTTCGGCGCCCGCTGGGGCGGGTTCTGCGCCGACATCACCCGCACCGTGTTCGTCGGCCATGCCTCGGACGAGGCGCGCGCGGTCTATGACACCGTGCTGCGCGCCAACCAGAAGGGCCACGAGATCGCCGGCCCCGGCATCACCGCGCACCAGGTGGACGATCGCGTGACCGGTGTGCTGGAGGCTTCGCCCTATGCGGGGCGCATCCGCACCAAGACCGGCCACGGGCTTGGCCGCGAGGTCCACGAAGCGCCCTATATCATGCGCGGCAACCACCAGAAGCTGGAGCCGGGAATGGTCTTTACCAACGAGCCGGGCCTTTATGACATCGACAGTTTCGGCATCCGCATCGAAGATGACGTTCTGGTGACAGAGGATGGCTGCCGGTCGCTGACCGTCTTTCCCAAAGAGTTGCGGGTGGTGGGCTGATGCTGCGGTATTTCCTGGCCCGGCTTGCGACATTCGTTCCGACTTTCCTGGGGGTCACGCTGATCTCCTTCGCGTTCATCCGGGTGCTGCCGGGCGATCCGATCATCGTCATGGCGGGCGAGCGCGGGCTGTCCGAGGAACGCTATCAGGCGCTGCGCGATCAATACGGGTTCAACGATCCGCTGCTGGTCCAGTTCTGGAATTACCTGACCGGGGTGATGCAGGGCGATCTGGGGCAGAGTTTCGTGACCAAGAAACCGGTCTGGGACGAGTTTTTCGCGCTGTTCCCGGCCACGCTGGAATTGTCGATCTGCGCCATCATCATCGCCATCCTGCTCGGCCTGCCCGCGGGGGTCATCGCCGCGGTCTACCGCGGCAAGCTGTTCGACCGGGCGCTGATGTCGACGGCGCTGGTGGGCTATTCGATGCCGATCTTCTGGTGGGCGCTGCTGCTGATCATCGTGTTTTCCGGCAATCTGGGCTGGACGCCCGTCTCGGGGCGGATCGACCTGCTCTATTACTTCGACAACGTGACCGGCTTCATGCTGATCGATTCGGCGCTGTCGGGGCAGGACGGCGCGTTCTGGTCCGCGATCCGGCACCTGATCCTGCCGTCGATCGTGCTGGCCACGATCCCGCTGGCGGTGATCGCGCGGCAGACCCGCTCGGCCATGCTGGAAGTGCTGAGCGAGGATTACATACGCACCGCCCGCGCCAAGGGCCTGCCGCCCGCGCGCGTCAACGGCCTGCACGCGCTGCGCAACGCGATGATCCCGGTCATCACGGTGATCGGCCTGTCGGTCGGCACCCTGCTGGCGGGCGCGATCCTGACCGAGACGATCTTTTCCTGGCCGGGCATCGGCAAGTGGATGGTCGATTCGATCTTTCGCCGCGACTACCCGGTGGTTCAGGGCGGGCTGCTGCTGATCGCGGTGCTGGTGATGCTGGTGAACCTGACGGTCGACCTGCTTTACGGCCTGATCAACCCCAAGATCCGGAAACGCTGATGTCGGACGTCTCTTCGCAAACCGCCCGCTCCGTGATCGACAAGGGCCGCCCCGGCCGCCTGCGCGAATTCTGGCGCTATTTCCGCGAGAATCGGGGCGCGGTGATCGGCCTTTACGTCTTTGCCGCCTTCGTGCTGGTGGCGATCCTGGCCAACGTGCTGGCCCCCTACGATCCGACCGCGCAGTTCCGCCAGAACACGCTGCAACCGCCGGTCTGGCAGGAGGGGGGCAGCTGGGCCTTTCCGCTGGGCACCGATCCGTTGGGCCGCGACATGCTGTCCCGGCTGATCCACGGCGCGCGGTTCTCGTTCTTCGTCGGCATCGTGGTCGTCGTCGTCTCGTCCAGCGGCGGCATCCTGATCGGGCTGATCGCCGGGTTCGCGCCAAAATGGCTCGACACGCTGATCATGCGGGTGATGGACATCATCCTGGCCTTCCCGTCGCTGCTGCTGGCGCTGGTGCTGGTGGCGATCCTAGGGCCGTCGCTGCTGAACGCGATGATCGCCATCGCGTTGGTGCTGCAACCCCATTATGTCCGGCTGACCCGCGCCTCGGTGATGAACGAGCGGACCAAGGATTACGTCGTCTCGGCGCGCGTCGCCGGGGCCGGGCTGGGGCGGCTGATGTTCGTCACGGTGCTGCCCAACTGCCTGGCGCCGATCATCGTGCAGGCCGCTTTGTCGTTTTCCACCGCGATCCTCGACGCGGCCGCGCTGGGCTTTCTGGGCATGGGCGCGCAGCCGCCGACACCGGAATGGGGCACCATGCTGGCCGAGGCGCGCGAGTTCATCCTGCGCGCCTGGTGGGTCGTCACCTTTCCCGGCCTTGCGATCCTTGTCACTGTGCTGGCGATCAACCTGATGGGCGACGGGCTGCGCGACGCGCTGGATCCGAAACTGAAGCGGAGCTGACGCATGGCCCTTCTGACCATCCGCAACCTTTCGGTCGATTTCGCCACCGGCGGCGGCGCGTTTCGCGCGGTGGACCGCGTGAACCTCGATGTCGATCCGGGCGAGGTGCTGGCAATCGTCGGCGAAAGCGGCTCTGGCAAGTCGGTGTCGATGCTGGCGACCATGGGCCTTCTGCCCTGGACCGCGACGATCACGGCGGACGAGCTGTCATTCGACGGGCGCGACCTGCGCGGCATGTCCGGCAAGGCGCGGCGACGGCTGATCGGCAAGGACATCTCGATGATTTTCCAGGAGCCGATGTCATCGCTGAACCCGTGCTTCACCGTGGGATTCCAGATCAACGAGGCGCTGCGCCAGCATCTGAACCTCGACCGCGCCGCGCGCCGCCGCCGGACGATCGAGCTTTTGGACATGGTCGGCATCCCGTCGGCCGAAAAACGGCTCAGCGCGTTTCCGCACCAGTTGTCGGGCGGCATGAACCAGCGGGTGATGATCGCCATGGCCATCGCCTGCCGTCCGCGCCTGCTGATCGCCGACGAGCCGACCACCGCGCTCGACGTGACGATCCAGGCGCAGATCCTCGATCTGCTGACCGACCTGCAACGCGAGACCGGCATGGCGCTGATCCTGATCACCCACGACATGGGCGTGGTGGCCGAGACGGCGGAACGGGTCTGCGTGCAATATGCCGGCCAGAAGGTCGAGGATCAGCCCGTTGCCGACCTGTTCGACACCCCGCACCATCCCTACACCGCCGCGCTGTTGGCCGCCCTGCCCGAGCGCGCCACGGAACGGCGACTGCCGACCATCCCCGGCGTGGTGCCGGGCCAGTTCGACCGCCCCGACGGCTGCCTGTTCTCGCCGCGCTGCAAATATGCCGATGACAAGTGCCGCAGCGTGGAGCCGCCGGTGCAGCCCGACACGCTGGGCCGGGCGCGGTGCCACTACCCGCTTGCCGTGCCCGCCGATGTGGAGGCGGTGCAATGAGCGGCCCGGTCGTGCGCGCCGAGGGGCTCAGCCGCCATTACGAGGTGGGCGGCGGCATGTTTTCCGCCAGCCAGACGCTGCGCGCCGTGCAGGATGCCAGTTTCTCTGTCGAAGCGGGAAAGACCCTGGCCATCGTCGGCGAATCGGGCTGCGGCAAGTCCACGCTGGCGCGCATGGTCACGATGATCGAGGCCCCGACCGAGGGGCGGCTGCTGATCGACGGGACCGAGGTGACGCCCGATCGCTGGGCCGAACTGCGGTCGTCGGTCCAGATCGTGTTCCAGGATCCCTACGGCTCGCTGAACCTGCGCCACCGGATCGGCGCGATCCTGGAAGAACCGCTGAAGATCAACCGCCCCGACATGAACGCCGCGCAGCGCGCCGAGAAGGGGCGCGAGATGCTGGACCTCGTCGGCCTGCGCCCCGAGCATTACGACCGCTATCCGCACATGTTCTCGGGCGGGCAACGCCAGCGCATCGCCGTCGCCCGCGCCCTGATGCTGGAGCCGAAACTGCTGGTGCTGGACGAGCCGGTCTCGGCGCTGGACCTGTCGATCCAGAGCCAGATCCTCAACCTGCTGCTCGATTTGCAGGAGCGGCTGCAACTGGCCTACCTGTTCGTGTCGCACGATCTGTCCGTGGTGCGCCATGTCGCCGATGACGTGCTGGTGATGTATCTGGGCCGGGTGGTGGAACAGGCGGCCAAGGACGACCTGTTCGACGCGCCGCGCCATCCCTACACGCGCGCGCTTCTGTCGGCCACGCCCGTCGCCGATCCGCGCAGCAGCCGCCAGCGGATCAAGCTGGAGGGGGAACTGCCCTCGCCGCTGGCCATCCCCCCCGGCTGCGCCTTCGCGCCGCGCTGCTGGAAGGCGCAGGACAAATGCCGCGCCGAACGCCCCGAACTGGACGGCGGGGCGCATCCGGCAGCCTGCTTCTTTCCTGAGAACTAGGAATTGCGCCTTGCCGCCCGGGCCTGCGATGCGGGTCCGGGCCGGATGGTGCTGCTGGAGAGAATTGAACTCTCGACCTCTCCCTTACCAAGGGAGTGCTCTACCTCTGAGCTACAGCAGCCCGTTTCGTGCGCGGGTGATTAGACGCAATCCGCCGAGGGCGCAAGGGCAATCTGGACGCTTCGCGGGCACTGCGGTACACAGTGGCGCATGGGCAGGAAATCCGGGTCGACACTCAAGGATACCGCTGCGAAAAAGCGGCAGGACAGGCTGAAAGCCGCGCTGAAGGCGAACATGGCGCGGCGCAAGGCACAGGCCAGGGCGCGCAAGGCAGACAAACCCGAGGAGTGAGGCAGTCATGGATTCCATTCTGGTACGCGGCGGTGCGGAACTGTCGGGCGACATCCCCATTGCGGGGGCGAAGAACGCCTGCCTGACGCTGATGCCGGCGACGCTGCTGTCGGAGGAGCCGCTGACGCTGACCAACGCGCCGCGGCTCAGCGACATCCGCACCATGACCGAACTGCTGGCGTCTCTCGGGGCCGAGGTGACGCAATTGCAGGACGGCCAGGTGCTGGCCATGTCCAGCCACGACATCCACAACCGGACTGCCGATTACGACATCGTGCGCAAGATGCGCGCCTCGATCCTGGTGCTCGGCCCGCTGCTGGCGCGCTGCGGCGAGGCCAAGGTGTCGCTGCCCGGCGGCTGTGCCATCGGCGCGCGGCCGGTGGACCTGCACCTGCGCGGGCTGGAGGCGCTTGGCGCCAGGCTGGACCTGAAGGACGGCTACGTTCATGCCAGCGCGCCGGGCGGGCTGAAAGGGGCCGAGATCGCGTTTCCCCTGGTCTCTGTCGGCGCGACGGAAAACGTGCTGATGGCGGCGGTGCTGGCGAAAGGGACCACCGTTCTTCGCAATGCGGCACGCGAGCCGGAAATCGTCGATCTCGCACATTGCCTGCGCAAGATGGGCGCGCGGATCGAGGGTGAGGGGACGCCCGACATCACCGTCGAAGGGGTCGACCGGCTGCACGGCGCGACGCATCCGGTGGTGCCCGACCGGATCGAGCTGGGCACCTACATGCTGGCGCCGGCCATCGCGGGCGGCACGGTGGAATGTCTTGGCGGACGGCTGGATCTTGTCGCGGCCTTCGCCGAGAAACTGGCCGAGGCCGGGATCGACGTCGAGGAAACGCCGCGCGGCCTGAAGGTCGCCCGCCGCAATGGCCGTGTCCGCGCCGTCGACGTGGAAACCGCGCCGTTTCCGGGCTTTCCCACCGACCTGCAGGCGCAGATGATGGCGCTGATGTGCACCGCCGAGGGGGTCAGCGTGCTGGAAGAGACGATTTTCGAGAACCGGTTCATGCATGCGCCCGAACTGATGCGGATGGGCGCCGATATCGACGTCGCGGGCGGCACCGCCACCGTCACCGGGGTCGGCCGGCTGAAGGGCGCACCGGTGATGGCCACGGACCTGCGCGCCTCCGTCTCGCTGATCCTGGCCGGGCTGGCGGCCGAGGGGGAAACCCGCGTCAACCGGGTCTATCACCTCGACCGCGGCTACGAGCACGTGGTGCGCAAGCTGTCGGGCGTGGGCGCGTCCATCGAACGGGTGCATGGCGAATGACCGACGATGCCCGTTTCGAGGATGGCGAAGGCGCGCCGCTGCGGCTCAAGGCGCTGACACCCGAAGATCTTCCGGTGATCGCGGCGCTTGTGCAGGACGCGGTGTTCCCCGCGACCGAAATGCGCTGGCTGCCGCGCGAGCGGCGCTTTGCCATCCTGCTCAACCGGTTCCGCTGGGAAAAGGCGGGGGCCGGCTCGGACCGGTCGCCCGAACGGGTGCAGTCGGTGCTGGTTGTCGACGATGTGATGAAAGTGGCCAGCCAGGGGATCGACCGCAACGGCGATGACCTGATCCTGTCGCTGCTGTCGCTGGCCTTCGCGCCCGGCGAGGACGGGACCGGACGGCTGGAGCTGGTGCTGGCCGGCGATGGCGGCATCGCGCTGGAGGTCGAGGCGCTGGACGTCACGCTGCGCGACGTCACGCGGCCCTACCCGGCGCCGTCCGGCCAGGCGCCGCACCATCCCGACTAGGGCGTCCGGCCGCCGGGGCGGGGCAGCGTTTTCGAAGAAGGGCGCGTTCGCCCCGGCGGCTGAATGCAATTCAACGCGACTTGCTAGGGCCGGTCAGGGTTTGACGCACGGCAGGGGTTTCGGATCGCCTGCGGCGATCCGATCCATGCGAGGGGCGTTGCCCCTCGCGCTCCCCAAGGTACTTTTCGCAAGATGAGGAGGAATGCCGGTATCGACCTTCAGCGCGGCTGAAACATGTCGTGGTTGATCGGAGTCGGGGTGTTCATCTTCCGATCCAGGGCAGCCTTTGCACGGCCAATGCTCCCGGGATGGAGGCTGGATTCATCTGAACGCCAACCGCCCTAATGCGCGGCGGAATCCACCGTATCGACTAGAGAGCGGCCGCCATCCACCGTCAGGATCTGCCCGGTCATGAAACCCGCGCCATCGGAGGCGAGGAAGCGCGCCGCTTCCGCCACTTCGCCGGGGCTGGCGATGCGGGCCAGCGGGGTGTTGCGAATGATCTCGTCGCGGCAGTCTTCGTTTTCCCGGATGCTGTCCTTCAGGCTGGCGCTCATCACGCTGCCGAAGGCGACCGCGTTCACCCGGATCCGGTGCGGCGCCAACGCGACCGCCATCGCCCGCGTCATCTGGTCCAGCGCGGCGCAGCTGATCGAGTAAGCCAGAAGGTCGGGGTGGGTGCGCCGCGCCGCGATCGAGCTGAGGTTGACGATGGCGCCTGCCGGCGCCTCTCCCTCGGCGCCGCCCGATTGCTTGATCATGCGTTTCGCGACCAGCTGGGTAAGCCGTAGCGAGGTCATCAGGTTTTGCTGAAGCAGCTGTTCCACCGCGTCGTCATCGGGGTTGAGCGGATCGGACGCGGCGATCTGCCGGCTGGCATTGACCAGGATGTCGACCTGGTCGAACGCATCCAGTGTCAGCGACAGCAGGTTCTGGATGTTCAGCTTTTCGCGCAGATCGCCGGCGAAATAGCGGATATTGCTGTCCTCTTTCGCGGCGGCCTCGCCGACTTCCTTGACCAGCCGCGCCTCGTCCATGTCGGCGAACACGACATTGGCGTCCATCTTGGCGAAGTGGCGGCCGATGGCCAGGCCGACGCCGTTCGCGGCGCCGGTGACGATGGCGGTCTTTCCGGCAATCGAAAATGACATGTGGCTGTCCTGGTTTTGCTGATGTCGGGTGTTAGCGGGCGCCGCCGCGAGAAACCGATTTCGGCCGGGCGGCGGCGAGAATCTTGAACCGGGCGGTGCCGGCGATCTCCTGCACCTCGTGGAACCGGCTGCGAACTTCGGCCTCGTAGGGCAGATGGCGATTCGCCACAAGCCACAGCCGCCCCGAGGGCGTAAGCATCGCCGCCGCCGCCGCGATGAAGTCGCGCCCGAGGCCGGGATCGGCGGCGCGGCCCTGGTGGAACGGCGGGTTGGTCACGATGCCGTCGAATTTCTCTTCGGGGCGAAAGTGCAGCGCGTCGGCCCAGTGAAACCGGGCGCGCGGATCGGTGATGTTGCGGCGGGCGCAGTCCAGCGCGGCATGCTCGGCCTCGATCAGATGCACCTCGCGGACGCTGCCCCGCTCCAGTACGCGGGCGGCGAGATAGCCCCAGCCGGCGCCCAGATCGGCAATGCGGCGCGGCAGCTTGTCCGGCAGTGCGGCGGCCAGCGCGGCCGATCCGTCATCGACACCATCCGCCGAGAAGACGCCGGGCGCGGTCACGAACCCGCCGGGCACCGCCTGCCCGGCCGCGTCCGCCGCCCAGGCCGTGAAATCGCCGCCCGAGACGGCGAACAGCTTGCCATGACCGCGCGACATCACCTCGCCCACCGTGCCGCCCTGCCGGCGGCAGTCCTTGAGCAGGCTTTCGACACCGTCGCGCTTCTGTCCGTCCACGATCACGGGTCCGCCCCCGGTGCGCGCCATCGCCTCGGCCAGCAGCGCGCGCGCCTCGTCCTTGGCGCGCGGCACGCAGACCAGCGCGGCGGCATAGGTGCCTTCGGCCGATGTGACGACCTCATAGCCCCGCGCGGCAAAGGCGTCGTGATCGGGGCGGAACCCCTGCACGACCTGGATACGGTCCATGGGCAGCGCCGACAGGTCCATGTCCGCTTGCGGGCGGAACACGGCGATGCGGCCCTCGCCGGGCAGGTGAACCGCGCCGCTGTCGAGCGCGGTGGTCAGACGTGGCTGGGACATCGGGGCGGGCTGGGCTGCCCTACTCCTTTTCCATGGTGCATTGCAGCGGATGCTGGTGGCGGCGGGCGAAATCCATCACCTGCCCGACCTTGGTCTCGGCAATCTCGAAGCTGAACACGCCGACCACGGCCACGCCCTTCTTGTGGACGGTCAGCATCAACTCGAACGCCTGGGCGTGGTTCATGCCGAAGAACCGCTCCAGCACCAGCACCACGAATTCCATCGGCGTGAAATCGTCGTTCAGCAGCATGACCTTGTACAGCGGCGGACGCTTGGTTTTCGCACGGGTCTCGGTCACGACTCCGGCGTCGCCCTCTCCGGGGGTCTTGGTCATCTGGTCGGGCAGGCGCGTCACGCGTGATCTCTCCGGCAAAAAAAGGCTGCGGTGGCTCGCGGCGACTATATAAGCTCTGGCGCCGCAGTGAAAAGGGGGGGCGAGGCTGCGGGCCGGCGGACCGCGATCAGAATGCCGGTATCAGGTACAGACCCAGCAGCAGGATGCAGAACAACGTCAGCGACAGGTTGAAGCCCCGCCGCCACGATGGGGCCGCGGCCAGGCCCAGATAATGCGCCAGGATGATCCGCGCCTTGATCAGCGCCAGCAGCAGCACGGCCGTGCCCGTCACGCGGATGTCGACCCCGCGATTGATCAGCCCGGCCGCCACCGCCGACAGCCCGCTGAGCACGATCAGGGCGACCCACGCACGGGTAAGGATATCGGGCCGCATCGCGTTCAGGCCAGCAGGTAGATGACGGGGAACAGCAGCACCCAGACCAGATCGACCATGTGCCAGAAGGCGGCGCCGGTCTCGATGTTTTCGGGCGCGTCGCGCCAGGCGACCAGCAGCAGCAGCAGGATGCCGGCGATCACATGGGCGGCGTGGAACCCTGTCAGCAGGTAGTAGAACATGAAGAACGGATGCGTGTCGTAGGTGATGCCCTGTGCCGCCTTGTCGGCGTATTCGATGCCCTTGATGACCAGGAACACCGCCCCAAGCGCCGCCGCCGCGACCAGCGCCAGCCGGGCCGCACCCCGCCTTGCCGCGCGCCGCAGGGTCAGCGCCTGCGCGGCAAGGTAGCCGCTGGTGATCAGCACGATGGTGTTGAGCGCGGCGCCCGTGCGGTGCAGATGGGTCTGCGCCTCGGCAAAGCCGGCCGGATCGGTCAGGCGGACCGACAGGAAGGCGGCGAACCCGGCCCCGAACACCAGAAGCTCGCTGATGATCAGCACCCAGATCATCAGGTCGCCCGGCAGCTCGTCGAGCAGCGGATGCGGCGCGGGGTCCGGCACCGGATCGGTCACCGGACGGGCCGGGGTTCTGGGGTTGGCAGGGTGTGCATGGCGGGGTCTCTATCCCCTGCCGCAGCGGGGTGCAACGCGGACAAATCGTTGCACCGCGCGCGGTGCGGGCGTATCGCAAGACGGCGGCGGCCAGGACGGGGCGGCGCGAAAAGGCGAGGGTCCGATGACGGGAAAACTGACCACGATCGGCTTCGATGCGGATGACACGTTGTGGCACAACGAGCAGTTCTACCAGATCACCCAGGACCGCTTTACCGAGCTGCTGCGCGACTTCACCGAGCCGGGCCACCTGTCGGAGCGGCTGCTGGCGGCAGAGCGGCGCAATATCGGTCATTACGGCTTCGGCATCAAAGGCTTCATGCTGTCGATGATCGAAACCGCCATCGAAGTGACCGAAGAGCGCGTGCCCGCCACCGTCATCGCCGAGATCATTGCCGCCGGGCAGGAGATGCTGCGCCATCCCATCGACCTTTTGCCGCATGCGCAAGAGGCCGTGGCCGCCGCCGCGGAGGGCGGGTTCCGGGTGATCCTGATCACCAAGGGCGATCTGCTCGACCAGGAGCGCAAGCTGGCGCAATCGGGGCTGGGAGAGATGTTCGACGGGGTCGAGATCGTGTCGGACAAGACGGCGGATGTCTATGCGCGCATCTTTCAAAGTCATGGCGACGGGGCCGACCGGGCGATGATGGTCGGCAATTCGATGAAATCCGACGTGGTGCCGCCGATTCGCGCCGGGGGCTGGGGCGTCTATGTCCCGCACGGGCAGGCCTGGGCGCTGGAACAGGCCGACCCGCCCGAGGGGCATGCGCGCTACCGAGAGATCCCGGACCTTGGCGCGCTGCCCGGTCTGATCGACGAAATCGGCTGAGCGCCGCCGCCTTACTTCTGCCACATTGAAACATCTTGGGGGCGACTCGCCGGCGCGCCCCAGATGTTGCCTCCCGCATGAACAAATTTTTCAAAACCATTGAAAGTTAAGTGTTTTCCACGCTCACATCCCGTGGTATCGTCATCGCAATAATCGACCGGGCGACAGATCCGGCGGAACGAGGCAGTACAGGACAGTCGACGTGAAACCGCGTTTTGCGCATTGGGCCCGCATCGGGCTGTATCTACTTGTGATCGCAATTCAATCGGCAGCGCCCGCTTCGGCCGCGCCCTATGCCGCTTATGTGATCGACGCGCGCTCGGGCGAGGTGCTGCATGCGCGCAATGCCGATACCCGGCTGCATCCCGCATCGCTGACCAAGATGATGACGCTCTACATCGCGTTCCAGGCGGTCGAGCATGGCGAGCTGACGATGGACACGCTCATCACCGTGGACAAGGCCGCCGCGGCAGAGCCGCCGTCGAAGCTTGGCCTTCGCGCCGGGCAGCGGATCAAGCTGCGCTACCTGATCCGCGCGGCCGCGGTGAAATCGGCGAATGATGCCGCCACGCAGATCGGCATCGCCATCGCCGGCTCTCCCGACGCATTCGCCGCCCGCATGACCCGGACAGCCGCCGCGATGGGGATGAACAGCACGACGTTCAAGAATGCCCACGGCCTGACCCAGAACGGCCACCTGTCCACCGCGCGCGACATGGCGATGCTGGGGCGGCACCTGTTCTACGACTACCCGGAATACTACAACCTGTTCTCGCGTATCTCGACCGATGCCGGATTGCGCGAGGTGTCGAATACCAACCGCCGCTTCCTGAAGGCCTACAAGGGCGCGGACGGGATCAAGACCGGCTATACCCGCGCCGCCGGGTTCAACCTTGTGGCGTCGGCCGAACGCGGCGGCAAGCGGATCATCGCGGCGATGTTCGGCGGCCGGTCCACCGCGCAGCGCAACGCCAAGGTCGCCGAGCTGCTGGATCTCGGGTTCCAGCGCGCGCCGCGCTACGCCAAGGTCCACCGGCCCGGCAAGCCCGCCTACGGCCCCGGCCTTGTCGGCGCGATCGTCGCCAACGCGGTGCGCGCGCCAGAGCGCAGCCCGCTTCCGACGCTGCGCCCGATCCCCGGCACCGAGCCGCCCGAGGAGATGCTGGTCGCCATGGCCGCGACCATCGAACAGACCGTGAGCGCGGTGGAGACCACCGCTGTTCCCGGCCCCGACGGCCTGCCGGTGACCGCCGCTGCCGCCACGCCGATCCCCCGCCCCGCCTCGCTGACGGCGGACCTGCGGGGCAAGGGCGATGCGGTCGAGACGCGCGTGGTGGTCGAGCGGCTGTCGACCAGCGGCGACCGGCACTGGGGCATCAATGTCGGGCGGTACGGATCGCGCTACAAGGCCGAGCGGGTGCTGCTTCAGACCGCGCTGACAGAGCTTGGAACGCTGGGCACGGCGCTGCGCAAGGTGCAGCACAGCGCGCGCGGGTTCGATGCGAACTTTGTCGGCATGACCCAATCGGCGGCCGATCTCGCCTGCCGCCGTCTGACCACCCGCAACATCGCCTGCACGACCCTCGGCCCGACTTAGCGGCGGCGTCGCCGCTCAGGCGCTTTCGGCCGACGAATGCAGATCGAAGGCCGCCGCCATCAACTGCCGTGTATATTCGGTCTGCGGCGCGTCGAAAATGCGGTCCGCAGGGCCGGATTCGACGATATCGCCGTTCTTCATCACGAATACCCGGTGCGACAGGGCGCGCACCACTTTCAAATCGTGGCTGATGAACAGATAGGCCAGCCCGTGCCGTTCCTGCAACTGGCGCAGCAGGTCGACGATCTGCACCTGCACCGTCATGTCCAGCGCGCTGGTCGGCTCGTCCAGAACCAGCAGCTTGGGCCGCAGCACCATGGCCCGCGCAATCGCGATCCGCTGGCGCTGCCCGCCGGAAAACTCGTGCGGGTAACGGTCCATCGCCGCCGGGTCCAGCCCGACCTCGTCCATGATCTGCGCGACCACCTCGCGGCGGGGACGCTTGTCCTCGGTGCCGTGAACCTCCAGCCCCTCGGCGATGATATGTTCCACCGTCATGCGCGGGCTGAGCGAGCCGTAAGGATCCTGGAACACGATCTGCATCTTGCTGCGCAGCCGCCGGATCCGGCGCCGCTCGGCGGTGCCAAGGACGTGGATCACCCTGTTGATCCCGTCGGCAACGCGCCACCACAGCACGCCCGCGGTCTTCATCGCCGCATCGCGCGCCTGCTCGGCCACGCCGCCGGCACCGCGTTTCTTCGCGGTGATGTCCTGGCCCAGCACGACGATGCGCCCCTCGCTGTCGATCAGCCGCATCATCGCCAGCGCCAGCGTGGTCTTGCCCGACCCGCTTTCGCCGACGATGCCGACGGTTTCCCCGGCATGGACGGTCAGCGTCGCGTCGTTCACCGCCTTCACATGCCCCACGACGCGGCGCAGAAGCCCGCGCTGAACCGGGAACCAGATGCGCAGGTTCTCAGTCGCGGCAACGGTTTCCGCCCCCTCGGGCACCGGGCCGGGCACGCCTGCCGCCTCGGCGCCCAGCAGTTTCTGCGTGTAGGGATGGGCGGGCGCGCGGAAGATGTCCTCGGTGCGGCCCTGCTCGACGATCTCGCCATCCTTCATCACGCAGACCCGATCGGCAAAGCGGCGCACGATGTTCAGATCGTGGGTGATGAACAGCAGGCTCATCCCCTCTTCGTCCTTCAGCGATGCCAGCAATTCCAGGATCTGCGCCTGGATCGTCACGTCCAGCGCGGTTGTCGGCTCATCCGCGATCAGCAGGTCGGGCCCGTTCGCCAGCGCCATCGCGATCATCACCCGCTGCCTTTGCCCGCCGGACAATTGGTGCGGGTAGTCGGCCAGCCGGCTTTCGGCGTCGCGGATGCCGACCTTGTTCAGCAGTTCGACGATGCGCGCGCGCACCGCCGCGCCCTTCAGGCCCTGGTGCAGCTCGATCGATTCGCGCAGTTGCTTTTCCAGCGTGTGCAGCGGGTTGAGCGATGTCATCGGCTCCTGGAAGATGAAGCTGATGTCGTTGCCACGCACCTTTTTCAGCCGCTCGAAGGAGGCACCGATCATCTCGGCCCCCTTGTAATGAACCGATCCAGAAACCCTGGCGCTGTCGGGCAGAAGCGACACGGTACTGAGCGCCGTGACCGACTTTCCCGACCCCGATTCGCCTACCAGAGCAACGGTTTCACCGCGCCCGACCTCGAAGGACACGCCCTTGACCGCCGCGATCATCTGCCCGTCCTGCTGGAAACTGACGGACAGGCCGTTCACGCTGAGAACAGGGGCGATCATGAGAGAACCTCCGCGGCGATCACGATCAGCAGCAGCGCGGCAAGGCCCGCCGTCAACGCCATGTGCGGCGGCGAGGCAGAGGCCCCTTTCCGGCGGCACAGGTGCCAGGACAACAGGGCCACGCCAGAGGGCAGTCCCGCAAGGGCCACGGGAACCATCATCACCACCGTAAAGAAAATCGTGTCGGGCGCGGCATTGGCGCCGCCGGCGAACATGCCGGTGACCACCAGCCACAGGACCACCAGAAGGACGGCACCATGAAACACAAGGGCGGCGGCATAGACATGCGGAAGCCAGATCGAGGTGCGCGGCAGGATCATTGGAACGTCTTCCTGGGGTCGAACGCGTCGCGCACGCCCTCGAAGATGAAGACCAGCAGCGACAGCATGATGGCGAAGGTGAAGAAGGCGGTAAAGGCCAGCCACGGCGCCTGAAGGTTCTGCTTTGCCTGCAACGTCAACTCCCCCAGCGACGGTGCCGAGGACGGCAGCCCGAAGCCCAGAAAGTCGAGCGAGGCCAGCGTGCCGATCGTGCCGGTGATGATGAACGGCAGCATGGTCAGCGTCGCCACCATCGCGTTGGGCAGCATGTGGCGGAACATGATCGTCCAGTTGCTGACCCCCAGCGCACGGGCTGCGCGCACGTATTCGAAGTTGCGCGCGCGCAGGAATTCGGCGCGCACCACGCCCACCAGCGCCGGCCAGCCGAACAGCGCGGTCAGGAAGACCAGCAGCCAGAATCCGCGCCCGAGGATCGCGAACATGATGATGATGATGTAGAGCGACGGGGTGCTGACCCAGATCTCGATCAGCCGCTGAAAGATCAGGTCGATCCAGCCGCCGAAAAAGCCCTGCACCGCCCCCGCCACGATGCCGATGAGGCTGGCGACCGAGGTGACGATGATGGTGAACAGGATCGACAGGCGGAACCCGTAGATCACCCGCGCCACCACGTCGCGCGCCGTGTCGTCGGTGCCCAGCCAGTGGATGCTGTCCGGCGCCGATGGCGCGGTGCCCTCGATGTCGTTGATCGTGTTGTAGGAATACGGGATCGGCGGCCAGAGCAGCCAGCCCTTGGCGATCTCTTCGCCGTCCACGATACCGTCCCCGGCATCGGCCATGACGCCCTCGGGGTCGTCGAAACACGCCTCCAGCCCGCCCGACACGATCAGGCACTGCACCTCGGGATCGGCATAGACGGCTTCGGTGCGGAAATCGCCGCCGAACGCGGTTTCGGGATAGAACCGGAAGATCGGCATGTGCCAGTCGCCGCGATAATTCACCAGGATCGGCTTGTCGTTGGCGATAAACTCGGCCAGCAGCGACAGCCCGAACAGGATGGCGAAGATCACCAGCGACCAGTAGGCGCGCCGGTTGCGGGTGAAGTTGCGCCAGCGGCGCTGGTTCAGCGGCGACAGGCGCATCCGGCGGCGGCGGACCGGCGGGATCGGCGCGGCCGGATCGCCCGGCGTCGGTTCGGGGCGCGGCTCGGGCTTCGGTGTCTCGGGCGCGGCGGGATCGGGGCGGTGCTGGTCGGGATATGCCATGGCTCAGCCCGCCCGCTTTTCAAAGTCGATGCGCGGGTCGACGAACACATACATCAGGTCCGACACGATCCCCACCACCAGGCTCATCAGCCCGAACACGAACAGCGTGCCGAAGATCACCGGGTAATCGCGCGCCACCGCCGCCTCGAATCCCAGCCGGCCCAGCCCGTCCAGCGAAAAGATCGTCTCGATGATGATCGAGCCGGAAAAGAACACCGCGATGAACACGCCGGGAAAGCCCGCGATGACGATCAGCATCGCATTGCGGAAGACATGGCCGTACAGCACCGCGCGTTCCGACAGGCCCTTGGCGCGGGCGGTCATCACGTATTGCTTCTTGATCTCGTCCAGAAAGCTGTTCTTGGTCAGCAGCGTCAGCGTCGCAAAGCTGGAAATCAGCGAGGCGAAGACCGGCAGCGTGATGTGCCAGAAATAGTCGACGATCTTGCCCCAGAGCGTCAGCGTTTCCCAGTTGTCCGAGGTCAGACCGCGCAGCGGAAAGAACTTCCAGTACGACCCGCCGGCGAACAGCACCAGCAGCAGGATCGCGAACAGGAAGCCGGGAATGGCATAGCCGACGATGATCGCGCTGGAAGTCCAGGTGTCGAAACTGCTGCCGTCCTTCACCGCCTTGCGGATGCCCAGCGGGATCGAGATGATATAGGCGATCAGCGTCGACCACAGCCCGAGGCTGATCGAGACCGGCATCTTTTCGAGGATCAGGTCGATGACCGAGATCGAGCGGAAATAGCTCTCTCCGAAGTCGAAATGCAGGTAATTCCACATCATCGTCAGGAACCGCTCCAGGGGCGGCTTGTCGAAGCCGAATTCCTTTTCCAGTTCCTCGATGAATTCCGGCGGCAGACCGCGCGCGCCAAGGTAATTGTCGTTGCCGCCGCCCCCTGCCCCGGTCTGCGCCGCCTCGGACCCGCCGCCGGAGATGGATTCGAACACGTCGCCCGACCCTTCCATGTTGGCGATGATCTGTTCGATCGGGCCGCCCGGCACGAATTGCGTCAGCACGAAATTCACGACCATGATGCCCAGCAGCGTCGGGATCACGAGCAGAAGACGGCGAAGGATATAGGCTCCCAAGGGGGGCGGCTCCTACGGATGGATCAGTTGATGGCACCGGCCGCGCGAAGCGCATCGGCGGCCTCTGCGTCGTACCACCAGAAGTTCAGATAGCCCAGCGCCAGCGGCGGCAGCGGGTCGGGATGGCGGTACATGTCGTAATAGGCGACGGTGTGCGTGTTCTTGAACCATTGCGGCACCCAGAAGCCCAGATGGCGCAGCACCCGGTCCAGCGCATGCACGCCGGTGCTCAGCTCGTCCAGGGTCGCGGCGTCGATCACCGCTGTCACCAGCCGGTCCACGGCGGGGTTTTCAAGGCCCATCAGGTTGCGAGAACTGTCCTCGGCGGTACTGGAATCGTACCATTGGCGCAGGCCCACGCCCGGCTCGAACCCCATCGAGAAGGTGTGGTTCACCAGATCGTAGTCGCTGGTGCGCCGCCGGTCGATATATTGCGAGATGTCGACCCGCTCCAGCCGGGCGTCGATGCCGATGGCGCGCAGGTTCTCGACATAGGGGTTCACGATCCGGTCGAAGGACGGGCTGTAATTCAGGATCGTCAGCGTCAGCCGCTTGCCGTCCTTGCTGCGCATGCCGTCGGCGCCGGCGGTCCAGCCGGCATCTTCCAGCAGGCCCGCGGCCTTGCGGCGGACGCGGCGGTCCGGCAGGTTGTCCTTCGCACTGTTCTCGGGCGCCATCACCACCGGCTCGGTCAGAAGCGTCTCGGGCAGCAGACCCTCGTCCACCAGCGGGCGCAGCAGCGCCGCCTCGGCTTCGCCGGGGGTGCCCGTCGCCTCGAGATCCGAGTTTTCCCAGAACGAGTTGACCCGTTCGTAGAGGCCGAAGAACAGCGTGTCGTTCGACCATTCGAAGTTGAACATCATGCGCACCGCCGCGCGCACCCGCGGATCCTGCCATTTGGGATCGCGCAGGTTGAACACCCAGGCCTGGCCCGCGCCGATATTGCCGTCGGGCAGTTGCTCCTTGACGACCCAGCCCTTGTCCAGCGCCGGGAAATCATACCCCGTTGCCCAGTCCTTCGAGGAATTCTCGATGCGGAACGTGTAGTCGCCGGCCTTGAACGCCTCGAAGGCGGCGGCGCTGTCGGAGTAGTATTCCACCCGGATCCGGTCGAAATTGTTCTGGCCGACATTCAGCGGATGCGCCGCGCCCCAGAAATCCGGGTTGCGGTCATAGACGATCTGGCGGCCGACATCGAAACTGCCGATGACATAGGGGCCGGTGCCCAGGAACGGCTCCAGCCGGCTTTCGTCCAGCCGGGCGCCGGTTTCCTCGAACCACGCCTTGGAAAACGCTGTCGATCCGCCGGCGATGCCGATAACGTCGCGGCGCGGCGCCTCGGGGGTGAAGGTGAACTTGATGCGGTGCGGGTCCAGCACCTCGACATCGGCGATGAAGCTCTTGACGACGTTGATATACTCGGTGATGCCCTGATCCAGGAACAGCTCGAAGGTGTACTTGAAATCCTCGGCGGTGACGGGGCTGCCGTCCCAGAAGGTCACGTCATCGCGCAGGTTGAAGATCACCCAGTCGCGGCTTTCGGGATATTCCAGCGTGGTGCACAGATAGCAGTAGCTGCCATAGGGATCATCCGCCGTGGAGACCATGATGCTTTCGTACAGCACCTCGGTCTGGGCGGCGGTCACGCCCTTGCGGGTATAGGGGTTGAAGCTGTCGAAATTGCCCGACGCCCAAAGCGCGATCTCGCCGCCCCTGGGCGCATCCGGGTTGACGTAATCGAGATGCGCGAAATCGGGCCCGTATTTCAGCGCGCCGAAATTCGACACGCCATGCGCCACCGTCACCTCGTCGCCGGCCGTGCCATCCTCGGCGGCGGCCGGCCCGGCCAGCGCGGCGGCAAGGACAAGAGGCGCTGCCAGGGCGGGGGCGGCAAGGCTCAGCGGCAGGCGGGCGCGGATCGGCATGGCGGGCTCCTTCGTGCGGCAAGTCCGGTCTGGTCGGGCGGACGATAGCATCTGTCGCGCGATTGTCAGAAAAAACCGTGCCGTCGCAAGGCTCGCAGCGCCGCGATCACGCCCGTTTGACAGGACGCGACCAGTACGGCGCGACCAGGCCCGGGCCGGATCGCCCCGCTCAGTCGTCCAGCGTGTCCAGCCAGGCGATCAGGTTCGCGCGATCCTCGACATCGCCCATGCCGTTATAGGTCATCTTGGTGCCCGGCGCCGCCGCCTTGGGGTTTTCCAGGAAGTGGCTCAGGTTCTCGGGGGTCCAGACCTCGCCGATCTGTTCCAGCGCGCCGGAATAGTTGAACCCGTCCACCGTGTCGATGTCACGGCCGACCACGCCATACAGCGTCGGACCCGTGGCATTCGCGCCCGGTTCGATCTTGTGGCAGGCGCGGCAGGCGCGGAACAGCTTTTCGCCGGCGCCCGCATCGGCAGAGGCGTAGACTTCGGCAAAGTCGACCTCTGGCGCGGCCTCTTCCTCCTCGCCGGAGTCCTCCTCGGCGCCGGTGTCGATGGTGTAGGCCTGGCTGTGTTCGTCGCCATGGCCGGCATCGCCGACATGGTAGATCACGTCCGCGGCCCAGTTTCCGAGCAGGAAGACCAGCAACATGCCGCAAAGGCTTCCGACGATCTTGGTCAAAGTCATAGTGTCGAACATGTCGCGTTCCGTCCTGTCCCGATTCCGGCGCTATCTATCCGCTTCCCAAGGCGCGATTCAAGGGATATGACGCGCGACCAGACGACTTTCGGGCCAATTGCAGGGGTGAATTCGCCAATGACCGCTCGCATCGCCTTTCAGGGCGAACCCGGCGCCTATTCGCACCAGGCCTGCCGCGAGGCACGCCCGGACATGGAGGCGCTGCCCTGCCGTACCTTCGAGGACGTGATCACCGCCGTGCGCGACGGCGAGGCCGATCTTGCCATGCTGCCGGTCGAGAACACGACTTATGGCCGGGTCGCCGACATCCACCGGCTGCTGCCGGAATCGGGGCTGCATATCGTGGACGAGGCCTTTGTGCGGGTGCATATCAGCCTGATGGCCCTGCCCGGATCGCGGATTTCCGACATCGACACGGTGCGCGCGCACCTGGTGCTGATCCCGCAATGCGCCGAGTTCCTGTCGCGGCACGGCATCAAGGGAGAGGCCGCCGCCGACAGCGCCGGCGCGGCCGCCGAGATCGCCACCGAAGGGCTGCGCAGCGTCGGCGCGCTTGCCTCCGACCTCGCGGCGGAGATCTACGGGCTGGACATCCTGGCACGGCACATCGAGGACCACGCCCACAACACCACCCGGTTCCTGATCATGGCGCGCGAGGCCGATACCGCGCGCCGCCACGAGGAAATGATCACCACCTTCGTGTTCCGGGTCCGCAACATTCCCGCCGCGCTGTACAAGGCGATGGGCGGCTTCGCGACCAACGGCGTGAACATGACCAAGCTGGAAAGCTACATGGTCGACGGCTCGTTCACCGCGACGCAGTTCTACGCCGACATCCAGGGGCATCCGGACGACGCCAACGTCCAGCTGGCGATGGACGAATTGTCCTATTTCACATCGTTTCTTAAGGTACTGGGCACCTATCCGGCCGACCTGCCGCGCGGCTGAGCGCGGATGGGGGGCGCTGCCCCCGTCCCGGCCCGGGGCCGGGACTCCCCCGAGGTATTTTCCGGCAAGATGAGGATGCAGCCGGACCCTGAGGCGGCGGGAAACCGCGACGCGCTGTTCCGGTTCAGGGCCCGGGCGGATGAATTCGGTTGGCGCGGCGTGCGCTAGCCGGCGTTGCGGTAGCGGCCTTCGACACCTTGCGCGAAATCGTAGACCCGGTTCGCGAAGCGCTTGCCGAGGTTGGTGCGGGCGAATTTCAGCGATTGCACCAGCAGCCGCGCGGTCAGTGTGCGGGGCGTGAGGTCCAGCGCGATGTTCAGCCGGGTGCGGCGCGGCGACAGCGACATCAGCTCGATCCGCATCACCGCGTCGAGGCCGCCCGACACGCTGTCGAGGCGCAGCGCGTTCGGCGCGTCGAATTCGGCGATCCGCGCGTCGATCTCGCGCGGCCTGCCGCGATAGGTGAAGCACACGTTCCATTCGGAGTCCGGGCCCGGCCGGCCCCGCGGGTCGCTGCGCGACACCTCGGCCCCGCGCCGCATCGCCTGTCGTTCGAAATGTTCGAAATCCGTCACCGCCGTCCAGACGGACTGGATCGGCGCCTCGATATCCTCTCGGGTCGAGAAATTCATGCTCTGTCGTCCGTTCCTTGCCCCTTCGGTCAGTCTAGCCTGTCCGCCAGCCAGTTCCAAATCAGGAAATGCGCGATGGACCCGTTGCGCGCCGGTTTCAGCTGCGTGCTGTTGCCCGCAAACACATCCATCATCTCCTCGCGGGTGACCCACATCGCGCTTTCCAGCTCGACCGGGTCGACGGTGATCGCTTCGGTCAGCGCCGCGCCGCGGCAGCCGAACATCAGCGACATCGGGAACGGCCAGGGCTGCGAGGCCAGGTAATCGACCTGCCCGACACGGATTTGCGTTTCCTCCAGCACCTCGCGGCGCACCGCCGCCTCGACCGTCTCGCCCGGCTCCACGAAGCCGGCGAGCAGCGATTGCATTCCCTCGGGCCAGTGATGGCTGCGGCCCATCAGGACCGAGTTGCCGCGCGTGATCAGCATGATCACCACCGGGTCGGTGCGCGGGAAATGGCGGGTGCCGCATTCGGGACAATCGCGCTGCCAGCCGGCCATCGTCATCCGGGTGCGGCTGCCGCAGCGGGCGCAGGCGCCGTGCGTCTGGTGCCAGCCCAGCACCGCCCGTGCCATCGCCGCCAGTTCCGCATCGCGCGGCGTCATCAGCGGCATGGAGCCGCGAAGCTCGGCAAAGGCATGGTCGCCGGGCAAGCCGGGCGGGTGCTGCTGCGACGGGTCGTAGAACGCGTCGAGCGTGCCGGCGGCCTGGTCCGGCTCCCAGCCGGAGACATCGCAGGCAAAGCGCGGCCCGGCCTCGTCCAGCCCCAGGAACACCGGCGGCTCGCGTCCCTCGAGCAGGTCGTGACCGAATGGCAGCCAGCCCGGCCGCCGCAGATCGCCTCCGGCCAGAAGCGGCTTGCCGCGCCAGACCGGCAGCACCCGCGCGGTATCCTGTGCCGCCAGCCGCGCGACCGCGTCCGCGTCGCCGCGCAGTTCCGCCGCCCGGTTCAGGCCCGAGCCCCCGAATGTCACCTGTTCCGCGATCCGCATCCGCGCCGTCCCCGCTGCCATGGCCTGCCGGGTTCTTGGCATGCCGCGCGGCAAGGCGCAATTCGGCCGGTCCGGCGGCGGGCATCCGCACGCGGCGCTTTGGCTGCGCAGGCGGCGGCGCTAGAGTGGACAGATACAGGGAGATTCGACATGACACGAAACAACCCAACCCACCTCAATCGCCGGTCGTTCCTGGCCGGAACCGCCGCAGGAGCGTCCTTGATCGCCCTTCATCCGTTTTCCGCCCGCGCCGCCGCCGGGCAGGTTCATTTGCGTCTGATGGAAACCACGGACCTTCACGTCCATGTTTTCCCCTACGATTACTATTCCGACAAAGCCGTCGATACGGTCGGCCTTGCGCGCACCGCCTCGATCATCGACGCGATCCGCGCCGAGGCGACCAATTCGATGCTGCTGGACAACGGCGACCTGATCCAGGGCAACCCGATGGGCGATTACATCGCCTACGAGCGCGGGATGAAGGACGGGGACATGCACCCGATCGTCACCGCGATGAACACCGTGGGCTACGACGCGGCGACCATCGGCAACCACGAATTCAACTACGGGCTGGATTTCCTGATGAAATCCATGGCCGGCGCGGAATTTCCCGTGGTGCTGTCGAACGTCGCCAGCAAGCAGGGCGCGGGACCGCGCGCCGACACGACGCTGTTCAAGCCCTATGTGCTGCTCGACCGGGTGCTGACCGACGGCGCGGGCGAAGAGCACCCGATCCGCATCGGCATCATCGGTTTCACCCCGCCGCAGATCATGAACTGGGACAGCAAGCATCTGCAGGGCAATGTCGAGGTGCGCGACATCGTGCGCACCGCCGAGGCCTGGGTGCCCGAGATGCGCGAGGCCGGCGCCGACATCGTCATCGCGCTGTCGCATTCGGGCATCGGCGCCGACCGCCATACCGAGGGGATGGAGAATGCCAGCGTGCCGCTGGCCGCGGTGGACGGCATCGACGCCGTGATGACCGGGCACCACCACCTCGTCTTCCCCGGCACCGCCTACGAGGCGAGCGCGGCTGTCGACCCGGAAACGGGCACGATCCACGGCAAACCAGCGACGATGGGCGGGTTCTGGGGCTCTCATCTCGGGCTGATCGACGTGATGCTGGAACGCGAGGGCGGCGAATGGCGCGTGGCGGGCTTCGAAACATCGGCCCGGCCGATCTCGAGGCGCGAGGAGGACCGCTCGGTCACGCCGCTGGTGGAAAGCGACGCCGAGGTGCTGGCCAGCGTGCAGGCCGAACACGACGCGACGCTGGCCTATGTGCGCCGCGCGGTGGGCGAGACATCGGCGCCGCTGCACAGCTACTTCGCGCTGGTGGCCGACGACCCGTCGGTGCAGATCGTGTCGAACGCGCAGACCTGGTATATCCGGCAGATGCTGGACGGCACCGAATATGCCGGGCTGCCGGTCCTGTCGGCGGCCGCGCCGTTCAAGGCCGGCGGGCGCGGCGGGCCAGAATACTACACCGATGTCGGCAAGGGCAGCGTGGCGATCAAGAACGTCGCGGATCTGTACCTTTACCCGAACACGGTGCGCGCGGTGAAGGTGACGGGCGCCGAGGTCAAGGACTGGCTGGAACGATCCGCCGGCATGTTCAACCAGGTCACGCCGGGCGAGCAGGATCAGGTGCTTCTGAACCCCGATTTCCCCAGCTACAATTTCGACGTGATCGACGGGGTGACCTACCGGATCGACCTGTCGGAGCCGTCGAAATTCGGCCCAAAGGGGGAATTGGAGCATCCGGACGCGAACCGGATCGTGGACCTGCAATTTGAGGGCAAGCCGATCGACCCCGCGCAGGAGTTTGTCATTGCCACCAACAATTACCGCGCCGGCGGGGGCGGGTCGTTTCCCGGTGCGGACGGCTCGACCATCATCTTCGAGGCGCCCGATACCAACCGCGACGTGATCGTGCGCTACATCGTCGAGCAGGGCACGATCAACCCGGCGGCGGATGCCAACTGGACTTTTGCGCCGCTCGAAGGCACCTCGGTGCTGTTCGACACCGGCCCGAGGGCAAGCAACTATCTGTCGGACGTGAAGGGCGTCGAGATCGAGGAGGCCGGGGACGGCCCGGACGGCTTTGCGCGGTATCGCATCCGGCTATAGGCGCCGGTCGCCCGCACCCGCGCTTCAGGGATGCGGGTGCGGGCCAAGCTGGCGGTGCAGCCGCGAATCGTGCACCTGGAAATGGTGGGCGAACCACGCTTCCAGCGTCGTCGCCAATCGCTCGGCCGCCTGATCCGGCGAGGTACCCTGGCTGTCCATGATGTCGCGCAGCTCGTCCAGAAGACGCTCGTGATCGGCCTTGTGCTGGGCGCGCTGGTCATAGCCATGGGCCTGCATCTGCTGCTCTTCCAGCGCGAAATGCGCCGAGATCGCGCGCAGCAGATCGCCGAAGCCCCGTTGCACATCCGCTTCGGGGCGCCGGTCGAGGATCGCCGCTGCCGTATCGTTGACGAGGTCGATCAGTTCCTGGTGTTCGTGGTCGATGGCCGCGTTTCCGACGCTGTATTCCGGTTTCCATTCGATGGGGGCCATGTGCGGTTCCTTTCACCGTCATTCAAAGACGAATCCGACGTCGTTCCGGAAATCTATGACAAAGCTCTGGCCGGGCCGAAGATCGACCTGCCGTTCTGCGGCGTAATCGAACCCCTCGGTCGCGGGATTGTCGCGCATCCGCACGGTCAGGCTGTGCGACCCCGCCGGCAGAAGCAGACGCTCGTAGATGCGGGACGGCCCGCTGCCCGCCAGCCCCGATGGCGCGGTCTGCGCGGCGTAGACGGGGGCGCCGTCCACGTCCAGTTCGACATAGATCGGCGGCCGGCGACGGTCGCAGATCTGTCTCTGACGCATGTTGGCGGGCAGTTTGGCCAGTTCCTCGGGCGTCCTGTCGCGGCAAGAGGCGCTGCGGTCGCCGCTATGGGTAAAGCTCAGCCGCACCAGCGCGGTATCTTCTGGCAGGCTGCGCCAGGCGGGCGCGGCGGACAGCCAGGCAACCGCGGCGCAGATCAGCAGCGTGACGGCGGTGCCCATCGCCAGGTGATGCAGCCGCCCGGTCATTGCCCGTCATCCGGGGCGGCGGGCTGGGACTCGGTCGGGGACTCTGCCGGGGATACAGGCGGGGAGGCCATCACCTCCTTTTCGGCGGGATCGAGGGGGCGCCGGTTCTCGAACGGTCCCAACGCGGCAAGGCTTTCGGCAAAGCGCCGGGTTTCCGAGGCAAGGCGCGCGGTCTCGCTCGGACCGGCCCAGACCGTCAGCAGCCGCTCGCGCGGGACCCGGGCGCGCAGGAACGGGTCGCGCTCGCGGGCGATGCGCGCCTCGGTCCACGCGATGCCCAGCCGGTTGAACCCGTCGCGCCGGGCGCACCCCGCGATGCACACGCCATCGGCCAGATCGCGGCTGAGGATGAAATCGAACAGCGACGGCGGCGCCATCGCGACGCAGGGCAGGATCACGCGGCCCTCCTTCGGGACGCTGGCCGCGCCATGGGCGCAGGCAAACGTCATCACCCGCCCCTCCCCCGACAGGTCCGACGCGGCCTCGATCACCTCGGCGCGCAGGTCTTCCAGCGGGCGGCCGGGCAGGTCGATGCCGGTGATCAGCGCACCGCTGCGGCGGAACGGCGTCGATGACGGGCACGACCCCATGCAGATGCCGCAGGCGACGCAGCGGTCTGCATGCACAACCGCCTCCAGCGGAAAGGGCGCGCCGTCGCTGCGCGGCACCATGGTGATGGCGTTGTAGGGGCAATCCGCCTCGCAGCGGGTGCAGCCGTTGCAGTAGTCGAGGAACACCTGCGCCGCCGCTGCCTCCTTGCGGGGCGGCAGCCAGGGCAGGCCGATCAGCAGCAATGTGATCACGAGCGCGCCGGTCCAGATCACGCCGGGCGGCGCGATGTCGATCACCGGGTAGAGCCCGAGGATGAACCAGTCCACGCCGATCTCGGCCGGGACGGTCGACAGATCCGCCGCCCCCTGCGAGACCGCCGGCATCAGGTAGGAGACCGCGACAAGCGCCACCAGCATGATCGTGCCCAGCCCGCGCGGCGGCTTGGTCCGCGCCGAGGTGATGCGCTGTACGTGGATCCACATCATCAGCAGCAGGATCAGCGGGATCGCGATGTGCAGGAACACCATCAGCGTGAAGAAGCGGCCCGAAAGGCTGGACGGTGTCAGGAAATTCCGCGCGATCGGCTCGGCAAAGAACGGCAGCGCGTCCAGCAATTCCGTGGTGGTCAGCGCCACGTATTGCGCCAGCGTGTCCCAGACCAGCCAGTAGCCGGTGATGCCGGACAGGTAGACGAACCACAAAACCAGGACCCCGGTGACCCAGGAAAACCAGCGCCGCCCGCGATAGCGGTCGAACGCCCATTCGCGCACCATGTGGATCAGCATCACGGCAACCAGCAGGTCGGACGCATAACGGTGCAGGCTGCGCGTCAGGCCGGCGTGGAACCAGTGGTCGTTGGTCAGCCATTCGACCGATTCGTAGGCCGCGACCACGCCGGTATCGAAGAAGATGAACAGATAGACGCCGGTCACGGCGACGATCCAGAACAGGAACCACCCAAGCGGCCCAAGATTGGCAAGCGGGTTCCAGTCCGCGCCGAACAGCCTGTCGAGCGGCCGTTCGATGCGGTCGAAGCCCCGCCGCAACACCCCGCGAATACCCGTCACGATCTCACCTTGCCTGCTCTTGCGGCGTTGCCGCGATGCGGCGCCGCCCGGCGCGCCGCCGTTCCAGCCAGAGCCGCAGGATCACGACCCCGGTCAGCAGCAGCGACACGGCGCCAAAGAAGATGCCGAACAGGATGCCGTAATCGAAACGGTAGGCGCGGGTCAGCGGGTTGTAGACGGTGCACAGGAAGGTAAGCCTGTCCCACAGGTCTTCGGGCGCCATCGACACCGTCGCGCGGCCAAGGACAAGCTCCTTGAGCGGTGCCATGAACACCGGCAGGGGAAAGTCCTCTCCGTAGAGCTGGCGGTAGACGCGGCCGTCCGCATCGAGGATCGTCGTCTGGCTGGGATGATCGAACGCGCCCGCCGCCTCGCGCCAGCTGAAGCCCACATCCTCCAGAAGCGCGGCGGTCGTGTCGGCATCGGCGCTGGCGATGGACCAATCGTCAAGGTTGCGCAGCCGGTGCGAGATCGCAAAGGCCCGAAGCTGCGCCGGCTTGTCGCCGCTGGCGTCGAAGCCGAAGGTCAGCACCGCGAAACTGCCATCGCCCAGCACGCGCCGGGCCTCGGCCACGGAATCCGACAGATGATCGGTCGTGACCGGGCAGATCGAGGCGCAGCTGGTATAGATCAGCGACACCACCAGCGGCCGCCCGCGCAGGTCCGCCAGGGCCAGCGGATCGCCGTTCGAATCGCGCAGGACATGGTCGCCCACCTGCCGCCCGATTGCATCCTGGCTGATCTCGTAGACCTGTTCCGCGTCCAGGTATTCGGGCGCGCGGTCGGCGGGTTGCGCCTGTGCCGCGCCGCCCAGAACCGCCGCGCAAAGACCGGGCAGAAGACGGCTCAGAACACCCATCGGGCGGCCTCGTCCAGGATCACGCCCGCCGAGAGCAGGGCAAACTGGGCGAGCGAGGCGCGGAAGGTGCGCATGGCATTGGTGCGGCGCGAATCGCGCATCAGCCGCCACGCCGCCAGCACGAACGGGATCCCGCCAAGCGCGGCGAACAGCCCGTAGATCCAGCCCATGCCGAACAGCAGCGGCGCGAAGGACAAGGCGACCAGCACCAGCGCGTGGCTGAAGATCGCCGGCCCCCAGACCTCGGGGCCGGACACGACCGGCAGCATCGGGATGCCCGCGCGCCGGTAATCCTCGCCGCGCGCCACGGCGAGGCTCCAGAAATGCGGCGGGGTCCACAGGAACATCACCGCCGCCAGCAGGAACGGCACCGGCCCGATGACCGGGCCGAATTGCGGCGCCGCCGCCGCGGCCCCGGCCAGAACCGCGAAACTGCCCGCCGCGCCGCCGATCACGATGTTCCAGACGGTGCGCGATTTCAGCCAGACGGTATAGATCACGCCGTAGGTCGCCGCCCCGAGGAACACCAGGAACGTCGCCAGCGTGCCGCCGACGGACCAGGCCATCAGCAGCGATGCGGCCAGCAGGGCCGCCAGCGTCACCGGCCAGATCGGGCCGGCCTTCAACAATCCGCTGGCGAAGGGCCGGTTGCGGGTGCGTGCCATGGTGCGGTCGCGCACCCGCTCGTAGTACTGGTTGAACCCGCCGGCCGCCCCGGACGCGCCCAGCACCGCCAGCGCGAAGACCAGCGCCCGGGCCGGGTCCAGGACGCCTTCGCTTGTCATCACCCCGACCAGCGCGGCCAGGGCGATGAAGCTGCCGATCCTCAGCTTGAGGATCGACACCGTCATGTTCAGGGCGGTCAGCATCGCGGCAATCCCCTTCGTCTCAATTGAACAGCCACAAAGCCGACAGGTATTTCCAGTTCACGAAGTAGTAGAGCACGAAGGCCGCGAAGAAGATCGTGACCAGCATGACCGTGCCGGGGATCTTGAGCGAACCTTCGCTGCCATATTCCGACACCGCCTGCGCGCCGCCGTCATGCAGCGGAAACACCAGCTTGGCACCCGGCCCGTCCAGCTTCGGCCCGGCCAGGATCGAGGCCACGACGAGCACGATGAACAGAAGTCCGCCCACCGCGGCGAGGATTGCCGACATCCCGTTGAGCCCCATCATCAGGTAGGCGCCCGGCGCGAATTCATAGGGATGCGCCGCATCGACCAGCGAGATGTCCCAGTGTCGCCGCGGCACCCCAAGCGTGCCCGCCCCCATCATGAACAGCGATATGCCCCCGGCCCCCAGACCGAACAGGTAGGGCTGCCATTTCGCGAGCGTCGGCCAGATGATGTCGCGCTGGAAGACCAGCGGCACGACGATATAGGTCATTGCCATGAAGGCCAGCGTGGTGCCCGCGACAACCGTCCCGTGGAAGTGGCCCGGCACGTAGATGGTGTTGTGCATCAGCACGTTGAGCTGCTCGGTTCCCAGGATCACGCCGGTGATGCCGCCGATGAAGCCGAACATCACCAGGGACATGAACATCCCCGAGAATGCCGGGTTGCCCCAGGGTGCCTTGGTCAGCCACTCGAACATGCCGCGGGTATAGCCGTTGCGCCGCTGCGCCGCCTCGATCGCGCCCGGAACCGTAAGGCCGTGGATCATCGAGGCCATCACCGCCAGATACATCATGTAGCTGGTGTTGATGATCTTCCACGACGAACTCATCCCCGGCTCGGCCAGCAGGTGGTGTGCCGAGGCGAGTTGCAGGAACAGGATATACATCAGGAAGGCAAACCGGCTGACCTTTTCCGACAGCGGCTTGGCTCCGACGACCATCGCCGCGATCGCGTACCAGATCGAGATATGGGCGGCGACGTTGATCTGCTGGCTGGAATGGCCCATGCCCCACCACACAAGCTTGTACATCAGCGTGTCGATTTCGGTGATAAGCCCGAGCGACCACAGCCAGGTCGGGATCAGGATTATCGCGCCGCAGGCCAGCGTGAACACCGCGATGATCGCGGCGGTGATGGCGCCGAACGTCACCAGTGGCACCGATCCGTCATAGGTCTTTTCGTCCTTGGCCACCACGAGCGTGCCGAAGAACACGAAGACCCCGATCAGCGCCCCCACCGCGAAGACGATCAATGACAGATAGAACCAGTGCTCGGCCATCATCGGTGGATAGGAGGTGAACATCACCGTCGAATCGCCGTTCAGAACCGCGTAGTTGGCCATCACCGCGCCGATGATCATCAGCCCGAAGCCCAGCCAGGCCCATCGCGGTGTCGCCAGGCGCGAGCCCAGCAGAACCGTCGCGGCGAAATAGAGCACCGCGATCTCGAAGAAGATGATCCAGAACAGCAGCACGTTGGCGCCGTGCCCGGTGAGAACGAGATAGAACCATTCGGCCGGCAGAAGCTGCACCGCCGGCCAGCGCGTCAGCGCGACCATCAGGCCGAAGAAGCCGCCAACCGCGAGAAAGACCACCGCCGCGACGGCATTGGCCCGGATCAGCAGCTCGGCGCTGCGTTCTATCCGGCGGCCGGTGAACGGGCAGGTGCGGTAGCGGACGTCCGGCCCGGCATATCCGATTGTTCCGTGATCGATCGTGGTCATGTCCCTGATCTCCCGCTCAGTCGACGACGCGGATGATGCCGGTCATCATGTGATGGCCGATACCGCAATATTCGTTGCAAACGATGCCGTATTCGCCGGTCTCGGTCGGCGTCAGCGTCAAAACGTGTTCATAGCCCGGATGCACCGAGATATTGATGTTGACCGGCTGCAGCGAAAAGCCGTGCTGCCAATCCGCCGAAGACAGGTGGAACCGATAGCTCTGGCCCTTCTTCAGCTCCAGCGCCGGCCACCATTCCCACAGCCGCCCCAGCATGTAGACATCGCCCCCCGCCGGCGGCCGGACGAGCGGAACGCCCTCGATCTCGACATATTCGCCGTCAGCGTCGACGATCTGGTACTCGTCCGTGAAATCCTCGACCCGTTCGACGAATTCGTAGGGATTTACGCGGTAGGTTTCGGTGGACAGGTTCTGATTGCCGATGAAGTGCCAGGCGATCATGAAGAAGAACATGAACAGCCCCCAGAGGAAGGCGATGATGATCCAGGCCAGTTCGATGCCGTGGATCGGTTCCTTCCACCAAAGGCGGTTGGTCGGTGGATTGATGGCCATGCTGCGACCTTTCAGGCTGGTTTCGGATCAGTTGGCGATCGGAACGGACGCAACCTCCATCACGCCCCAGATGACGTAGAGCACCGTCGGCATGGTGACGCCGATGAACAAAAGCAGAAACGGGTTGTCGAGGATGCGCTGCATCGCCGGAACCTGCTCTTCCCGCGGCGGCGTGGCACCTGCGGCCTCGTCGGAGTCTTCCATGTCTGTCCTCCCTCGATTGACAGGCGTCCTGTAGACACGCTTCGCCCGGCGACCCCGGCGCATGCGGGGCGCGAACAGACCTTTGTGTCTGCGATCCTGTGTTTGGTCTATCCAGCCTGGGTTGCGGATGCCGGCGCGATCAGTCGCGTCGAAATCCGGGTCACGGCGGCGGCTGAAGAACGTGAACGCCGTAACGTATTTCAAATGCTGATTTGAAAAATCTTCCTACGACATGATCTGGATCAAGGACATCCGGCCGGGATTCTGACTGACCGGCCCGAATCTTTACGCTGCGGCAATTTGCAAGGTATTTGGCGGTTTTCCGAGGCGCGCACCGGCAACCTGCGTCACATTCGCACCGTGCGGATACGGCGGGCGGATACCGCCGCACGCACCGGAATTCCGCGACTGCAAAGCTGACAAGCGGGTTGCGAATCCGCCGCGCGCATCCTATCTAGCCAATCGAGAGGTTGGCGCGGGCAAGCGCCTCGCCAACCCGGTCAGGTCCGGAAGGAAGCAGCCGTAACGAGCCCCGCTTGGGTCGTTGTCCAGCCTCTCACCTTTTCCCCAACATCGGAACGCGGCGTCAGTCGACGGCCGGCGCAGGCTCGGCCGCGGGGGCGGTTGTGGCCTTCGGCGGCAGGCTGTCCGGCGGCGTGCGGTCCATGTTCGCCCAGGTCAGCAGCGCGGCCAGCGCGGCGACGGACAGGACCAGCACCGCCAGCGGCAGCCACCCGGCGCGGCGCAGCGCGGTGCCCTTCGGCAGCGCCCGCGAGACGATCGCCGCCAGTACCGCCAGCAACGCGGCGACGCCCTGCCAGGACATGAACACGCCGATCTTGTTCCAGCCGCGCGAGAGCCCGAAATCCCGCGCCGGCGTCAGCCAGAAGGCGAGGAACGCGCCGAAGAACGCGACCGCCCAGGCCAGCAGCACCAGCCGCACGACCAGCACGCTTCGCCTGTCCTGAGTCATCGGCGCCCCCGCTTTCCGCCCGCACAGCATGCCCGCCAATCGCCGACCCGGCAAGGGCGCGGTGCCGCTGGACGCCGCCGCCGCCGGGCCATAGTCTGCGCCCGTGTCCGACTCGCCCGACCCCCAAGCGCCGGCCTATCAGGTCCTGGCCCGCAAGTACCGCCCCGAGACCTTCGCCGATCTCGTCGGGCAGGATGCGATGGTGCGCACCCTGAAGAACGCGTTCAAGGCCGACCGCATCGCGCAGGCCTTCATCCTCACCGGCATCCGCGGCACCGGCAAGACCACCACCGCGCGCATCATCGCCAAGGGCATGAACTGCATCGGGCCGGACGGCACCGGCGGGCCGACCACCGATCCCTGCGGGGTGTGCGAGCATTGCGTGGCCATCGCCCAGGGCCGGCATGTCGATGTCTACGAGATGGACGCCGCGTCCAACACATCCGTCAACGACGTGCGCGAGATCATCGACAGCGTCCATTACCGGGCCGCCAGCGCGCGCTACAAGATATATATCGTGGACGAGGTGCACATGCTGTCGACCAGCGCGTTCAACGCGCTGCTCAAGACGCTGGAGGAACCGCCGGCGCATGTGAAGTTCATCTTTGCCACCACCGAGATCCGCAAGGTGCCGGTCACCGTCCTGTCGCGCTGCCAGCGGTTCGATCTGCGCCGGATCGAGCCGGAGGCGATGATCGCGCTGCTGCGCCGCGTCGCCGATGCCGAGGGCGGCGCGATCACCGACGAGGCGCTGGCCCTGATCACCCGCGCCGCCGAAGGATCGGCGCGCGACGCGCAGTCGCTTCTGGATCAGGCGCTGTCGCATGGCGCGGGCGAGACCGATGCCGACCAGGTGCGCGCGATGCTGGGGCTGGCCGACCGGGGCCGTGTGCTGGACCTGTTCGACCTGATCATGACCGGCGACGCGGCCGGCGCGCTGACCGAGCTGTCGGGGCAATATGCCGACGGGGCCGACCCGCTGGCGGTGCTGCGCGACCTGGCCGAGATCACCCATTGGGTCAGCGTCATCAAGATCACCCCCGAGGCGGCCGAGGATCCCACCATCGGCCCCGACGAGCGCGCGCGCGGATCGGCGATGGCCGAGCGGTTGCCGATGCGGGTGCTGACCCGGATGTGGCAGATGCTGCTCAAGGCGCTGGACGAGGTCGGACAGGCGCCCAACGCGATGATGGCGGCCGAGATGGCGGTGATTCGCCTGACCCATGTGGCCGACCTGCCGCCGCCCGAGGATCTGTTGCGCCGATTGCAGGACACGCCGCCGCCCGCGCCCGGCACGGCCCCGGCACAAGCCCAGGCGCCCGGCCCCGCGCCCGCAGCGCCCACCGGCGGCGGGGCAGGTGCCGGTGCGGCTCCGGCTGCACGGCACAGGGCGCAGATGCATTCCGGCGGCGGTGCGCAGGGTGCCAGCGTCGCCCACGCCCTGCCCGAACAGGCGCTGTCGCGGTTCGCCACCTTCGCCAGCGTGACCGACCTGATCCGCGCCAACCGCGACGTGAAGCTGCTGGTCGAGGTGGAAACCACGCTGCGGCTCGCGCGCTACCAGCCCGGCCGGATCGAGTTTCAGCCGACCGCCGACGCGCCGCGCGACCTGGCCGCCCGGCTGTCGGCGCGGCTTCAGGGCTGGACCGGCGCGCGCTGGGCGGTGAGCGTGGTGAACGAAGGCGGCGGCGCGACCATCGCCGAAGACCGCGATGCCGACCGCCTGGCACTGGAGGACGAGGCCCGGAAACACCCGCTGGTCCAGGCCGTGTTCGACGCCTTTCCCGGCGCGCGCATCACCGAGATCCGCACCCCGGAAGAGATCGCCGCCGAGGCCGAGGCAGACGCGCTGCCCGAGGTCGACGAGGAATGGGATCCGTTCGAAGACGACTGATCCGCACCGCGGACCAGTCGAGTGCGACAGAACGGGAAACAAGGTTTCCTGCGGAATCGCAATCCCTGTAAGCAGGGCACACGGCATCCCCCGGCCCCGGCCAATCGTCCCGCCCCCACTTGTCCGCACCTCCGCGCGCCCGTATCTACCCTGCACCACCAGTTTCAGGAGCGAATGGATGTTCAAGGGTCTCGGCAATCTCGGCGACATGGCCGGGATGATGAAGAAAGCCAAGGAAATGCAGGCCAAGATGGCCGAAATGCAGGACGCGCTGGACACGATCACCGTCACCGGCGAATCCGGCGCCGGACTGGTCCGGGCCACCGCGACCGCCAAGGGCGAGCTGACCGCGCTCGACATCGACCCGTCGATCTTCAATCCCGACGAAAAGGAAGTGGTCGAGGATCTGATCCTTGCCGCGATCAAGGACGCGCAGGCCAAGGCCTCGGAGCGCAGCCAGCAGGAGATGCAGAAGGTCACCGAGGGGATGGGCCTGCCCGCCGACATGAAACTGCCGTTCTGAGGATCGCCGCCGCGCCATGTCCGACGCCCCCGCCGAGATCGAAGCCCTGATCGACATGATGGCCCGGCTGCCGGGGCTCGGGCCGCGCTCTGCCCGGCGGGCGGTGCTGCACATGATCAAGAAGCGCGGCCTGCTGATGCAGCCGCTGGCCGACGCGCTGGGGGCGGTGGCGGCCACGGCGCGCGAATGCGTCAATTGCGGCAATATCTCCACCACCGAGATCTGCCCGATCTGCGCCGCCAACAAACGCGCCAACGGCGAGATCTGCGTTGTCGAGGATGTCGCCGACCTGTGGGCGATGGAACGCTCGGGGGTGTTCAAGGGCCGCTATCACGTCCTGGGCGGCACCCTGTCGGCGCTGGATGCGGTCGGCCCGGACGAATTGCGCATCCCCCGGCTGCTAAGCCGTGTGGTCGACGAGGAGATCACCGAGGTGATCCTGGCGCTGAACGCCACGATCGACGGGCAGACCACCGCGCATTACATCGCCGATCAGCTGGAGGACCGGGTTAACGTCACCTCGCTGGCGCAGGGCGTGCCGATCGGCGGCGAGCTGGATTACCTCGACGACGGCACGATCACGGCGGCGCTGAAGGCCCGGAAACGGTTCTGACGTTCAGCCCGCAAGCTCGGTGCACACGTCCTCGCCAAGTTGCACGCGCATCCAGCCGGCGGCGACCAGCGCCTCGTCGCGCATCACCTCGACATAATCCCATTGGTCCGCCTCGGCCTCGAACGCGAACATCAGGGTATCGCCGGGAAGCAGCTCGCCGGTGATGGCCGCGGTCTCGTCGCGGGCGGCGAACAATGCGCGCGCCTCGCCGCGCCAGCCGAAGCAGGCACTGGCCCCGTAGGACGGCACCGGCAGATCCAGCATCCGCATCCGCCAGGCGAGATCGCGGATCTCCATGCCCGTGCGCGCCGTATCGACCTGGCATTCGGCCATCGTCTCCAGCTTCTGGATCTCGGCCACGAGCGCCTGGTCCTGCGCGCTCAGCGCGACATCCTTGCCGGTGCAGCCTTCATTCCCGAACATCGCCTTTCCCAGCGGCGAGCCGAAGCAGTAGCCGGCATTGGCGTAGACGAGATTGCGGGCGAACCACAGATCGTCGCAATAACCGTCGGCGGCCGCCGGGCCGGCGACAAGACACAGAACGGACAGAAGCCAGCGCATCGCGAATTCCTTTTTCAGACGCGGGTATCGTAGCCGTGGCCGCACGAAAAGAAAAACCCCGGCCTGGGGCCGGGGCGCGAATTTATCAGCGGCGCGGCACTATGTCCGGCACGCACGCGGCGCGCCGGACCGGCCGGTCAGGTCTTGTCGTCTTCGCTTCCGTCCTCGGCCTCGTCCTCGTCGTCCTCATCCTTGCCCGAAGGCAGGTTGAAGAAGCTTTCCGCGTCGGGCACAGGCTCTTCGCGGTCTTCGCGCGGCTCGTCGGACAGAGAAAACGTCTCCAGCCCGGAAATCGCCGTGGGCATCCGCGGCTCCGGCTCCATCCCGAGGCTCTGCTCGGTCGAGACCAGCTTGCGCCGCTCGTCGTCGGTCATCACCGCTTCCTGCTTCTTGGCGGCCTTGGCCACCGCCGCGTCAAGCTCGGTCTGCTTGCACAGGCCCAGCGCGACCGGGTCGATCGGCTGGATGTTGTTGATGTTCCAGTGCGAGCGGTCGCGGATCGACTGGATCGTCGGCTTGGTGGTGCCCACCAGCTTGGAAATCTGTCCGTCCGTCAGCTCGGGGTGGAACTTGACCAGCCACAGGATAGAGGCCGGGCGGTCCTGCCGCTTGGACAGCGGGGTATAGCGCGGGCCGCGCCGCTTTTCCTCGCCCACGGCGGCGGGGTTGAATTTCAGTTTCAGCTTGTGCAGCGGATCCTTCTCGGCCGCTGCGATCTCTTCCTCGGTCAGCTGGTTGTTGGTGACCGGATCGAATCCCTTGACCCCAGCGGCGACGTCGCCATCGGCGATGCCCTGCACCTCCAGCTCGTGAAGACCGCAGAATTCGGCGATCTGTCTGAAACTCAGCGTCGTGTTGTCCACCAGCCAGACCGCGGTGGCCTTGGCCATGATCGGTTTCGCCTGCATCATATGTCTCCTTCGACAACAGCTTTTTTGGCCGGGAAAACGGCTGGTCCGGCTGGACCCGATCCACGTTTTCGGGAAAGTAGAAGCAGCATATAGACAAAAACAGGTTCAAGGAAAAGACCCGATGCACCTGAGAAACGCGCTTTTGATGGCCGCCCTGCTGGTGGCGGGGCTGGCCGGGGGAACGGCGCGGGCCGAGGGCGAGGCGGCGGGCGAATTCGACTATTACGTGCTGTCGCTGTCCTGGTCGCCCACCTGGTGCGCGCTGGAGGGCGACGCGCGCGGCAGTCCGCAATGCGATGCGGGTGCGGGGTTCGGCTGGGTGCTGCACGGGCTGTGGCCGCAATACGAGACCGGCTGGCCCAGCTACTGCCCGACATCGGCGCGCAGCCCGTCGCGCGCGCAGACCGCGGCGATGGCCGACATCATGGGCACATCGGGGCTTGCCTGGCATCAGTGGAAGAAACACGGCCGCTGCACCGGGCTGGAGGCGGGCGATTATTTCGCCCTCGCCCGCCGTGCCTATGAGCGCGTCCGCCGCCCCGAGGTGATCCGCAAGCTCGGCAAGCCGGTCCGCCTGCCCGCGGCGGTGGTGGAGGAGGCGTTCCTGAAGGCCAATCCCGGCCTGTCCCCGGACATGCTGACCATCACCTGCAAGGCGGGCCGCATCCAGGAGGCGCGGCAGTGCCTGACACGCATGCTGGAGCCGCGCCGCTGCGGCGCCGATGTCGTGCGCGACTGCACGATGCCGGACGCATTGCTGGCCCCGGTGGACTGAGCCCCGCGCCCCGGCGTCAGCCGCCCGCCACCTCCAGCACGATCTTGCCGATATGCGCCGAACTTTCCATCCGCGCATGGGCGGCGCCCGCATCGCGCAGGGCAAATGTGCGGTCCATCACCGGCCCGATCCGCCCGGCCTCCAGCAGCGGCCAGACATGTTCGTGCAGCGCCTCGGCGATGCCGGCCTTGGCCAGGTCGCTTTGCGGGCGCAGGGTGGAGCCGGTGATCGTCAGCCGCCGGACCATAAGGGGGGCGAAATTCACCTCGACCTTCGGACCGGACAGAAAGGCGATCTGCACCAGCCGCCCGTCATCGGCCAGCGCCGCCAGGTTGCGCGGGATGTACTTGCCGCCGACCATGTCGAGGATCAGGTCCGCCCCGCCCTCGGCGCGCAGCACCTCGACGAAATCTTCGTCGCGGTAGTTGATCGCCCGCTCCGCCCCCAGCTTGACACAGGCGGCGCATTTCTCGTCCGTTCCGGCCGTGGCGAAGACGCGCGCACCGAAATGGCGGGCCAGCTGGATCGCGGTGGTGCCGATCCCGGACGAGCCGCCATGCACCAGGAACCGCTCTCCGCCAACCAGCCCGCCGCGCATGAACACGTTCGTCCAGACGGTGAAGTAGGTCTCCGGCAGGCAGGCCGCGCGCTTGAGGTCCATGCCTTGCGGCACCGGCAGCGCATGGGCGGCTTGCGTCACGGCATATTCGGCATAGCCGCCGCCGGGCAGCAACGCGCAGACGGCATCGCCCACCTGCCAGCCCGTCACCCCCGGACCCAGCGCGGCAATGGTGCCCGACGCCTCCAGCCCCGGCAGGTCGGACGCGCCGGGCGGCGGGGCATAGGCACCGGCGCGCTGGATCGCGTCGGGCCGGTTCACCCCGGCATAGGCGACGCGGATCAGGATCTGGCCCGCCCCCGGCTCGGGGATCGGCCGCGCCGCCGCGCACAGAACTTCCGGGCCGCCCGGCTCGGAGATTTCCACGGCGGTCATCGTCTCTTGCATCGTATCCTCCTAGGGGCCGGTATGGCCGGGCAGATCCTCGCGCCGCCCGCGCGGCGGCTTGACTTGCGACATCAGCCAGGCGGGACCGGCCAGCGCCCGGCTCAGGACCGGGTTGGCCCGCACCTGCGCCTTGATCTTCTCGATCCGCATCACATCCTCGATGCGCCGGTCGAGGAACGCCCAGGTCGCCTCGCTGTCCTCGGACTGGTCGCCCAGCCAGAACAGCACCACGGAGCCGTAGACACCGCTGAGCGTCGCGCGCTTGGTGTACCAGTTGATGTCGTCCGACGCATCGCCCAGCACGGTCCAGATCGCATCCGCCGTGTCCCAGATCAGCCGCGCGCCCTCGGGCGCGTTCTGCGGCAGGGCGAAGAACGCGGTCCCGCGCCGCACGGCCTCGCGGTCGCCGGCCGCCTCGATCCGGGCGCGCACGGCGAATGTCACCTTCTCGCGGATGCGCATCGCATCCAGATCGGCGGCCTCCAGCCTTGCCAGCATCGCCGCATCGCCGCGCCGGTGGAATTCCGCCGCGAGGTCCATCGCGCCGCGCGGGTACACCGCGCGGGCCTCTTCGGGGGTCATGCCGGCATCGGCGGCGGCGGCGCGGAACGTCGCCTCGGACCAGCCGTCAAAGGCCACATGCGGCAGTGCCGCGTCCAGCAAAACGGCCCGCGGATCGTCGCCTCCTGCATCGCCCTGCATCGCCCGTCTCCCTTTGCTCGTCTGCGTGGTTTCGGTGGACAAGGTAGCCGGCCTTTGATATACGGCCACCTCCTGCAAATTCATGCAACTCTAACTTAGAAAGGTGGTGACAACCACATGCAGGTCAGCGTTCGCGACAACAATGTCGATCAGGCCCTTCGGGCCCTGAAAAAGAAGCTGCAGCGTGAGGGCGTTTTCCGTGAGATGAAGCTTCGGCAACATTTCGAGAAACCGTCCGAGAAGCGCGCGCGCGAAAAGGCCGAGGCCATTCGCCGTGCCCGCAAGCTCGCACGCAAGAAAGCCCAGCGCGAAGGTATGATGTAAGACCCTCGTGCCGGCCGGCGGGGCATCCCGCCGATCCGCAAGCCGAACAGGCGACCCCCGTGGCATTGCCCGGGGGTTTGTCTTTTGGAGGTTTGTCTTTTTCGGCACCCCGTTTCGCGCCGCCGCCGGTCAGCCTGTCCTGAGCCAGTCGCGCGCCGCCGCCAGTTCGCCCGCCTCGAAATACCGCGCCTCCTTGCCGAGGATGCGCTTGCCGACGGCCACCGCCATCCGGTGCCAGCCGGCATCGCCCACGATCGCCGCGCGGTCCAGCTGGGCCGCATGGGCGCGCACCAGGCGGAAGTGCTCTGCCACGGCACCCAGTCCCTGCCAGCCGTCGAAATCGCGGATGTCCAGCAGCAGGCGGAACCGGTCGTTGCGGCGAATGAAATGTTCCAGATCGCGCGCCTCGGAATCGTAGGCGCCGCCGTCCACCTTGCCCAGAAGCTGCACATGCAGCACGCCGTCCCCCAGATCGGTCTGGTGGATCGCCCCCAGCGATTCGGTCAGCCAGCGCCGCGCCTTGTCCACGTCATGCGGCGCGAACGTGGCCACCGGGCAGGGCATGAACACCGAAAACACCCGCATCGTGCGCGCCAGCCCGGTCGATCCCGTCACCAGCGCGATCCGGTCGAAGCCGCGCCAATGCTTCAGCCCCATGCGGGCATCGTCCCACATCGCGCCCAGGGTGAAATCGGATATTCCGGCGTCCAGGACCGCCAGAAGCCGCACGTTGTCGGCACGGGCAATCGCCTCGTCCATCGCGGGGATCAGCACGTCGCGGTAATCGGCATCGGTGACGGGTGCGGAAATGCGTACCTCCAGCAAGTCGTCGCGGCCGGTCTGTTTCACTTCGATCATCGGGGTCGCCTCCGTGTTTCGGTTGCGCACAGTATAGCGGACCGCGGGCGGCGCCGCATTGATCCGGGGCCGCGATGCGGCGCGCATTCAGACCGGCAGCGCGGTCCGCTGACATACCGTCCGCAGCGAAAACGACGACTGCATCTTCGTCACGCCGGGCAGCCGCGCAAGATAGCGGCGGTGAATACGCGCGAAATCGTCGGTGTCACGGGCCGAAATCTTCAGCAGGTAATCCGCCGTTCCCGCCATCAGGTGACATTCGAGCACATCGGGGATCAGCGCCACCTCGCGCTCGAACGCGTCCAGCGCCTCTTCGGTCTGGCCCGACAGGGTGATCTCGACGAACACCGTCGCGGGCCGGTCCAACCTGCGCGGGTCGAGCAGCGCGACATAGCGCGCGATCACCCCCTCGGCCTCCAGCCGCTGCACCCGCCGGTGACAGGCCGAGGCGGACAGGTGCACCTTTTCCGACAGGTCCGCATTCGAGATGCGCCCGTCCCTTTGCAGAACGGTCAGGATGCGCCGGTCGATCTCGTCCAGCTCGATCATGGCGCGCAACCCCTGCCCTACCGGGTCAGGAAATCGCTGTGGGTCCAGCCTGTCGCGCCGGATTCGTGCTCGACCTTGGCCCAGTCGCCGGCCAGCGCCAGAACCGCGACCCAGTCGCCGCGCTCCATCATGCGGATCACCTCGAAGGTCTCGCCCGGTCCGGCCCGCAGGTTCAGGCGCCCGGCCTCGGGCCAGACCACAGAGGTATAGCGCGTCACCTCGGTAACTTCGGGCTGGTCCGGCTTGGGCACGGGCGGAGTGTCGGCGATCTCCTGCCCCGTCTCGGCCCCCGGATCCTCGTCGGGATCGGACTGGTACGCACCGGGCGCGACAAGCTGCCCGTTCGGCACCCAGCCGCGCGCGCCGTTCGGCAGACGCACCAGCGTCCAGCCCAGCGTCGCCTCCAGCGTCTCGACACGGGTGCCGGACGGCGCGCTTGCCACCGCCTCGTATAACGGATCGGGCCCGGCGCGCAGGCCGGCGGCGCCCCCCGGCCCGTCCAGAACGGCGCTGCCCGCCTGTGCCCCCGCCGCGCCGCACAGCATCGCTGCGGCCATCGACACTGCCAGTTTCATCGCTGAAATCCCCTTATCCGCATCCCTGAACCATAGTTTATCACAGCACCCGGCCCGCCGGAACGCCCGACCTATCGCAGCAGGTACTTCGCGAAGGCCCAGCCTTCCTGCCCCAGATCGGTGCGCACCCGCACCCAGGCGCCCGCGCTTTCCAAGATGGTGACGCGGGTGCCGTTATACATCGGCGTGATGATGTCGTAGCGCGTCCCCGGCCCGGTCCGCAGGTTGAGAAACCCGTCATTCGGCGACACGACCCGGTACCGGACCGGTCCGGGCTCCGGCGACACCATGTACTTGCGGAACGCCCAGCCGACATTGCCGGTCTCGTGGCGCACCCGCGCCCAGTTTCCGGCGATTTCCAGCGTCTCGACATGCGATCGGTGCGGCATGCGCATGATCACCTGGTACTTGCTGCCCGGCCCGGTGCGCAGGTTCAGAAACCCGTCGCCGGGGGAGTTCACCACCAGCGTGTCGGCCCAGGCCGCGGCGGACAGGAAAAGCGCGGCCAGCACCGCGAACAGACGAAATATCATGAAAGAGCCTCCGGGTTCGGTTGAAATACGATTGCCGGCGATCCTATCACACCGGCAGGAAATCGCCGAGACGCCGCGCGGGCCTCCCGGCGGGCGGTCATGCGCGGTGCTTGAGCGAATCGCGGATCTCCAGCAGCACGTCCAGCTGGGTCGGCCCGGCAGGCGCGGCTTCGGCCGGCTCGTCTTCCTTGCGGACCGCCATGTCCTTCACCCGGTTGACGTAGCGCACCAGCATGAACACGACGAAGGCGATGATCAGGAAATTGATCACCGCCATGATGAACGAGCCATAGGCAAAGACCGCCGCCCCGGCCTCGCGCGCCGCCTCGAGCGAGGCGAATTCGCCGTCGCCGCTCAGCACCACGAAATTGTCGGTGAAGTCCACACCGCCCGAAACCAGCCCGATGATCGGGTTGATCAGGTCGTCGACCATGGATTTCACGATCGCGGTGAATGCCGCGCCGATGATGATGCCGACGGCCATGTCCATGACATTGCCCTTGGCGATGAATGCCTTGAATTCACTAAGCAAGGTTCGTCCCTCCAAATCCGCGGCCCACCGCCGCACTGGAGCAGATTAACACCATTCGTTGCAGGTCAGGAAAGCGCGGATGCAAGGCGGGCTCGAAAAAGCGCCGCCTTCCGCATGTTCAGGCGAAAGGCGGCGCTGCGCCCTGGGCGATTCGTGCCCGCGGTTCCGGCTGTCCCTCTGCCCGTCCGCAAAGTCGTGCCCGCCCCGGCGGCTTTCGTCGCATCGGACAGGCCGTCCTTGCCCCGGCCATCGCGTCGCCCGGTCCGGGGCGCCCCTTGTGCCTGTCCGATACCCGCTTTCGTGACAGAACCGGCGGCGCCGCTCCTTGATGCGGATCAACCTTCGGGGCGTTTCGCGCCGCCTATGGGCAAAGCCCCCGCGGCCCGCTAGGCTGGCGGGATGTTTACGATCGAGCATGATTTCGATGCCACCGTCGTCACCCTCGTGGACGAAGGCACGCCGCATCTGCAGGAGGACGTGATCGTGACCGCCTTCGACGATTGCGTCACGATCGAGCAACTGAACCCGCGCACCGACCGGGTGGAAACCGTCACCCTCTCGATGACCCAGCTGCGCGATCTGTCCGCCGCGCTGGACCTGCCCGAGGGCATCTACCGCCTGCGCAGGATGTCGAAGGGCTAATACCTTCGCGGCTTGCGCTTCCAGCTGCCCAGCCACTTCCTGAACCGCCCGCGCGTGTCGTCGAACCGCTCGTCCGCGCTGTCCCAGGCGTCGCCCACCTGGTCCAGCGCCGGGTCGACCGACCGTTCGCGAAACTGCCGCCACATCGCGCGGATGAACAGGATTGCCGCCCCGATGAACACGAAGAAGAAGATGTTGAACCACGGGATCACCCTGGCATCCGGCCCGTCCACCGGGCGGATCGCGATGGCGTTGGGATAGATGGTGAAGAACCGGTTGCGCCAGCCGTAATGCGTTATGACCACCCATTGCGGATCGGCCCCGGTCGAGGTGTGATCGGCCGCCTCGGCCTGCAAGTCCGAGCTGTCGAACTTGAAATAGGGCGGCCAGATCCAGCCGGTATCCTCGTTGCGATAGACCATCACCCCCTCGGCATCGCGCCGGATAAATCCCAGCAGCATGGTCTTTTTCTTGACCGTGTTGATCAACCGCACGTCGCGGGTCTCGTTCTCGGCATTGCCGCTGTCGGACTGGGCATAGAACAGCCGGTTGAAGGACGAGAAATCCATGCGGATGATCTCTGTCCCGTTGATCCGCGCGATGTCGTGCTGCGGCAGCAGGTAATGCAGGAACCCGAAGACCACCACGAAGATCACGGTGCGGAATGTCCATTTGACGTAGGTCATGCGGGCAGCCTCAATTCCAGTTGATCACGATCAGCGCGGCGATCACCAGCGCGGTGGGAATAACATAGACCAGAAGGATCAGCTTTGGCCGGATCGAGGCGTGGTATTCCTTCATCCCCGCCTCGACGAACAGGTCCTCCGCCGCGGGGTCGCCCTCCGGGTTTTCCTCGCGCCATTCATCCTCCAGCTTCTCGCGCCGGACAGAGCGGGAGTAAAGCCAGATCAGCCCGTAGATCACGCTCAGGACGATGAACCCGAACACGATCAGATAAACCAGCCCCATCGCCTATCTCCCCCTGACGGCGCCCCACGGGCCGACACGCGCGACCAGATCGTCCCGGGCGGGCCGCGTCCGGCGCTCGGGCCGTGCGGCCGGCTCTTCCATGCCGGGCTCGTGCCCGAACAGTGCCGCGCGGGTGCCCGCCTTGTCCACCTGATACTCGGCCGCGAGGAAATCGGCGACATAGCCGCGCTTTTCCTCGCTCCAGCCGCGATACAGGCTGTAGAACAGATCCTTGTGGCAGATGAACAATTGCCGCACGTCCAGCGGCGTCAGCTCTGCCAGAAGCTGGTTGACCAGGAATTCCTGCGGTCCGGCCGCGGCGCGCAGCGTGTAGAAATAGGCCGGGTGATCGGATGCGATGCGCGGCCAGTCGCCGCCGCCATCCGCCCAGCGCAGCAGCGCGGCCAGCCCGTGATATGCCTCCGGCAGGGCCGATCCCATCTGCCGGGCCAGCATGCGCAGATCGCGCCGGCTGGCCCCGGTCAGATCGCGGCCCAGCGTCGCGGCGACATCGACCAGGATGAAATCTATCTTCTGGCGCAGGATCGCCGCGCCGTCGATGCCGCGCGCCTTCACGATTGGCTCCACCAGCCCGTTCAGCTCAAGAAACTTCGCGATCCGGTTCGGCTCCTGCACACCGAGGACGAACTTGATCGGCAGATCGCCCAGCGCCGCCTTGTCGCCCGCCACCACCGCCGCCGGATGCTCGACCCCGCGAAACACGTAGACGCCGCCGAACATGGCCGTCCAGAAATCCGGCACGTCCTTGACGAAATCCTTCAGGTCCACCGGGTTGCGCGTGACATCGCCGGTCTGCCGGGCCAGCCCGATCATCTCGGCGATCAGCACATCGTCCCACCAGGCGTCCTCCTCGGCGCGGAACCGCGCGATCCGCTCCTGCAATTCGCGCGCGTTCTTCACGTCGCCGCCGGTCGTGTCCGCCTCGACATGGATCCGCTTGATGTCGAACAGCCGGTCCGCGCCGGCCAGGTCGATCACCGAATTCATCAGCTCGCCCGCCACCGCGTCGCGGGTGGTCAGCGCGAACAGCCGCGCCTCGTTCGCCTCGATGAAATCGCGCAGGATCCAGCGCGAGAAACTGAACTTCGCATTCAGCAGCGGCGCGGATCTCTGCTCGGTGGTCAGCAGGATGAACTGCCGGTTGCAGCCGTTCGGATTGAGATACAGATGATCGCCCAGCTCGTCGCCCACCTCGGGCGAATACCCCGAGATATCAATGTGGAACTCTGCCTGCGCGGTGGCCTTGCCTGTCAGATGCTTCAGCGCGCGGTTGTAACGCTCCACCAGCGCGGGCGACGACACCTCGACGAGATTGCCGAACATCAGCCCCTTTTCGATCAGGCGTTTCATTCGTCTTCCTTCCGCGCGGCATCCTCGCCCTTGCGCCGTTCCACCCGCTGGGCCAGCACCAGCCAGGTCAGCGCCAGAACCGGCCCCCAGGCCACCGCCGCATGGGCCGACAGTTTAAGAAAGAAAGCGCCCGTCGCCAACGGCGCATCGCCCAGCGCCGCCCCCACGCCCGCCCCGGCGATACCGTAGAGCACGCCAAAAATCGCCGCGCCGGCCAGCAGGACGATCCCGGCCGTGCCCCAGACCCCCACCGCGGCCTGCCAGTGCCGGCGCGTCCCGGACGGCACCAGCGCGAACGGCAACAGCGCCGCCAGAGCGCCGAGGATCACCAGCGGCAGGCCGGTGTTCACAAAGGAGATCGCGCCGCCGTCGGTCATGCCGCATCCACGATGCACCACCCGCCCCGGACCTGCTCCGGGGCCTCTTGGCCGGGACAGGAGAGAGGCCCCGGAGCAGGTCCGGGGCGGGAGGCGCGAGTCATCCCTTGCTCTCCGCATAGCGCCGCCGCGCCTCTTCCTGGCGGCCGAAATCGCGCACCATCGCCTCGATCGCCGCCTCGTCCGACTTGTCGGCATAGCGGAATTCGCTGTCGGCGTAGCGGTTCACCTCCTGGATCACCATGTCCACCGTGATCGGCCGGCGCATGTCCGACAGCATCGCCAGCTTCTCGGCGTAGGGCTTGAACAGGAACAACTCGGGATCTTCCATCCATTCATCCGGCAATTCGAAATCCAGCGCCCGCACCTTCACCGCATCGGTGATGTTCTTGATCGCCCGCCCGGTGAACCGCGCATCGGCCTCCTGGATGCCCTTGAGATAGGTGCCGATCTTGGCGATGGTGTCCAGCTTGCCGATCCGGGCCTCGGTCTGCTCCCAGACGCGCAGCAGCCCCTCTTCCTGCGGGCGCCCGTGCTGTTCGAAGGACCGCGCCACGGCGCGCCGGATCTCCTGCGCGGCATAGAGGTCGTGCTCGCCCAGCGGGATGTCGTGCCGCTTGCCCAGCAGCAGCGCCAGGATGTCGATGTAATCGTCGCGGCTGATCGGTCCGTCCACCAGGAACCGCGCGCCGGCCCGCTGGCGCAGCGCGTCATCCACGTTTTCCGGATAGTTCGAGAACATGCCGAAGGTGCAATTTCCCCGCACCACCGTGTTCGCGCCGGCGAACGCCTCCATCAGCACGGCGGTCACCTCCTGCTGGCCGGCGCTCGATTGCCGGTCGCCGCGCTTGCCGGCGATCTGGTCGATATCGTCCACGGTGCCGAACCCGATCACCTGCGGGTCCAGGATATTGTCGATGAAGGCGCGCGCATTCTGCCCGGACTTGCCCTGATAGCTGTCGATATTGTCGATGCCGAAATTCTGGTAGCGGAACGGATAGCCCGCATTCGTGCAATATTCCGACACCAGACCGGCCATCATCTGGATCAGGGTCGTCTTGCCGGTGCCGGGCGCGCCGTCGCCCATGAAGGTAAAGATGAAACCGCCCATCTCGGCGAACGGGTTCAGCTTGCGCTCGAAATCATAGGCCATCAGCATCTTGGCCAGCTTCATCGACTGGTACTTGGCGATGTGGTTGCCCACGACCTCGTTCGGTTTCTTGAACTGCATGGTCAGCGCGGTGCCGCGCGCCTTGCGGGCCGGGCTGAACCCCTGGATCGGGAAATCGTCGGCCTCGACCCGCCAGGACGCGCCGGTAAAGGCGCCCAGCCGCTTCGCGTTCTGCGCCCGCAGGGCGACCTTTTCCATCAGCGCCTCGGCAAAGGCGAGGCAGACGGCGACCAGCTTCGCCTCGCCATCGGCGAAACTCTCCAGGTCCTGGTCCAGCTCCCACAGCGCGCCATGCAGGGCCAGTTGCGCATTGTCGGTCAGAACCTCGTCGATCCCGCCGATTTCCACGCTGACCTCGCTGGCCGAGGAGGCCAGAAGAAAGGCCGTCGCATTGGCGAAAACATACAGAACCGCCAGCGATTCGGCGGCCAGCAATTCAGCAAACTCGGTCGATTGCGGGCCTGCAAGCCGGCCCTGCAGGTTCTCCTTCTTCAACTCCTTCAGCCCGGTCGCTTCCGAATAGGCATCGCCCACCGCCAGCGCGATCGAGATCGCCCGCCGCAGGCTGCGCATCACCGTCGCCTGCACCGGCGAGATCAGCGCGTCGCCGCCGTCGCAGCCTTCGATCCGCTCCAGCAGGCGCACCCCTTCGGGCCGCGCGGTGGACCGCGTGACCAGCCCCGGCGTGGTCGAGCGGAACCGCCGCCGCGTGCCGATCCCGCTGGACCGCTCGGGCGCGGCGCGTTCCGGCGCGCCGGCAATGCGCGGCGCATGATCGAACCCTTCAAGCATCCGCGTCGCCGCGGCGTAATGCGCGGTGATCTCCTCCTCGCGCAATTCCATCTGATCGCCGGAAACACTCATCTCGAAATCCCGTTCCTGTCCGCCTTGAAATCACCGCCGGGGCACGCCCCGCATCCTCATCTTGCCGCAAATACCTCGGGGGAGTCGCCAAAGGCGACGGGGGCAGCGCCCCCGATTTCCCGTCCCCGCCGCCCGGCCGCGATCCTCACCGGTAACTCACCACCTGCCCCGAGCGGGACACCACGAACTTGCGCACCTCGCGAAAGCCCGGTGGCCGCTTTTCGGCAAGCACCTGATAGGGCCGCGCGGGCATGATGATCGACCGCTGGGTGGCGGTGGCGCCGGTTTCCACGCCGCGCCCGGCGAACGGGTCCAGCGCGAAGATCTCGCGCTCGACCCGGCCGAACCAGCCGGATTTCTCCATCTCCACCCGGTCGCTGTCCAGCCGCTCCTCGGTCCAGGCCAGCGCCCAGTCCTGCCCTTCGGGCGCGCGCGCCTCCTCCAGCACGTCGTGGATCGGCCCGGTCTGCAGCGTGTAGCCCGCCGAATACATCGGCCCGACATGGAACCGGCGCAGCCGCTTGGGGTGCAGATCGTCGAAATCGCGGTCGAAGCCCTGCGCGATGGTCAGCAGCTTCAGCCCGGCCAGCGATTGCGCCATCAGGTGCGCCTGCGCCTCGGGCCAGCGGCGGTCGTCCACCGGCAGGCCGCGCCCGCCACTGTCCTCGATCTCCATCAGGTAGATCGTCGGCAGGTTCACCTGGCTGTCATAGACCGCCCAGTGCAGCAGGTACTTGCGCCGGTCCGGCCCCATATCGCCCAGCCAGCGCGCCTCGGGATCGTTCTGCGCCCAGAACAGCCCGCCGCGCTCCAGCGCCTCGTAGTAAAGCCGCTGCGACATAGAGAATTGCAGCTTGGTCGGGATCGCCAGGTCGCCGACGATCTGGCGGACCATCTCATCCCGGAGCGCTTCGGCGCTCATCATCCCGGCCAGGTGCCGTTCGGCCTGCTGGGCGTCGTTCGCCATGGTCAGAAGCTCGCGAAACACCGGAAAGCCGCTGTCGGTGCGGTCGATGGCGACCGAGCCGAAGAACGCGCCCACGTCGCGCCCGGTCATCAGGTATTTCAGGCTCAGCGCGCGAAACGTCCCGGCGATGCGGCCGACATATCCGCCCAGCACCTTCACATCCAGCCGCGTCAGCGCGCCTTCATCCTCCATCACCGCCGCGACGCGGGCGAGATGGCCGGTGATCGTCTCGAATTTGCGGAAATAGCGCCGCGCCTCGAAGGTTTCGGTCAGGCCGGCGTGATCGCGGCTCAGATCCTCTCCGGTGACACGCTCCGTCATCGCGGCGCCCGGCGCCGGCCCGCGGACAGCCTTGCGCCGCGCGCCCCGGCGGCGCGGCGCGGCCCGATCAGTCCGGCCGGCATCCGATCAGCCATTCGCTCCATAAAGGTTCTTGTCATGCTTCTCGACGATGGCGGCAAAGCGCCGGGCAAAGCGTTCGTCCGCCTTGGCCTTCTGCTCCAGCACCTTGCGGGCAAAGACCATGTGATCCTCGTGCGCCTCCATCATGTCGGCCATGCGCTGGTTGGTGGCGGTGCCGATCGCGGCCATGGCGGCCTGCGCCTCCTTGTCGGTCTGCACCCCGATCTCGTTGATCCGGTGCGCCACGTCCTGCTGCTGCGCGGTCTTGAGCGACTTGGTCAGCGCGTCGTACAGCACCACGCGCTGCTTGGTGTCGGTCTGCAGCTTGTTGATCAGCACCATCTGCGTCGCCGCCTGGTTCTGCAGGCTGTCCACCCAGGTCTTGCCCTTCTCGATATAGCGCTCCAGCGTCTGCGACTTGGCCAGCTTGACCTGCTCCTGCTGCACCATCTCGTTGTAGCGCGCGTTCAGCGCGGCCAGCTCGCTTTCCAGCTTGGTGCGCGCCGCCGCGTCCTGCTCGACGCTGATCCGGTTTTCCAGCTCGATGATCTTCGGGTCCATGTCCTGGATCTCGACCCGCAGCGCCTCCAGCTCCGACACGGTCGCCTCGCGGTCGTCCAGCGTGCCGGTCAGGTTCGCCTCCACCTGGTCCTTGTGCTTGTTCAGAACCGCCAGCTGGTTTTCGAGCAGCTTGACGATGGTATCGGACTTGCCGATCAGGTCCTGCAGCTTGTCGTCGATATTGGCGGTGCGGATCCGCTCCTCGCGCATCGAATCGGCCTTGCCGGGGGCGAAGATGCCGACAAAGCTCTCCCAGCCGGTGCGGGTGCGCATCTCGTCGAAATCCTGGCTGAACCCGGCGGTCACGTCGTCGAGGCCCATGATAAGCTCGGCGATGTTGGCGTTCATCAGCTCGGTATGGGAATGCACGTCGTCCAGCGTCGCGTTCTCGATGTCGATGGCGATATCCTCGCCGGACTTCGCCTTGGCGCCCATCGTCTCGACCCGGCTGGTCAACTCGGAAATCCTGGCCTGCGCCTCGGCCACCTGGGCCTGGCTCTCGCGTACCTGGGCGTCGAAATCGCTCATCAGTCATCCAATCCGAAAAAATTGTTCGCTGTCTATCTCAGCGCTCTTTATCCCGATTGCAAGCGTCCGTCATCCTGTTTCGCGGTGCGCCCGCACGCATCCGCCGGCTTGGCTTCCGGGCCTGCTCGGGTAAGGTGCGGGTATCCGGAAGGCAGGAGGGCACCATGCGGCTGGCCGGCAAGACCGCCATCGTCACCGGCGCGGGGTCGGGCTTCGGCGCGGGCATCGCGCGCAGGTTCGCGGCCGAGGGCGCGCGGCTGATCGTGGCCGACATCGAAGCGGACGCCGCCCGCCGCCGTGCCGGCGAAACCGGCGGCACGGCGTTCACGGTCGATGTGTCGGACAATGCCGGCATGGCCGCGCTGGCCAATGCCGCGCTGGATCTGTTCGGCGCGCCCGACATCCTGGTGAACAATGCCGGCATCACCCACCTGCCGATGCCGATGGAGGATGTGCCCGAGGACATGTTCGACCGCGTCCTCGACGTGAACGCGAAATCGGTCTACCTCGCCGCGCGCCACATCGTGCCGGCGATGAAGACCCGCGGCTCCGGTGCGATCCTGAACATCGCCTCGACCGCGGGGCTGTCGCCGCGCCCGGGCCTCAGCTGGTACAACGCGTCGAAGGGTTGGATGATCACCGCGACGAAATCCATGGCCGTCGAACTCGCCCCGCACGGCATCCGCGTCAACGCACTCTGCCCCGTCGCGGGCGAGACCCCGCTACTCAAGAGCTTCCTGGGCGAGGATACCCCCGAACGCCGCGCCGCCTTTCTGGCCACGATCCCGCTGGGCCGCTTCTCGACCCCGGAAGATCTGGGCAGCGCCGCCTGCCATCTGTGCTCGGACGAGGCGGGCATGGTGACCGGCATCGCCATGGAGATCGACGGCGGCCGCTGCATCTGATCGAGGCATCCGGCCGCAGAAAACCCCCGCTCCAGGCTTCTCCTTGGCAAAAATACGCATCTTCCCGCCCCTTCCGCCACACAGGTACCCGACATGAAACATCCCACAATGAAACCGGGGCCGCGCAACCTGATCACCGACATTCCCGGCCTGCGCGTCGGCAATGCCGAGGACGCGCGCGTGAAGACCGGCGTGACCGTGCTGACCGCCGATGCGCCCTTCACCGCCGCCGTGCATGTCATGGGCGGCGCGCCCGGCACGCGCGAGACCGACCTTCTGGCGCCCGACCGGTTGGTACAGCAGGCCGACGCGCTGGTGCTGTCGGGCGGCTCGGCGCTGGGGCTGGCGGCGGCAAGCGGCGTCGCCGACGCGCTGCGCGCCGCCGGGCGCGGCTTTGCCGTGGGGGGGCAGCGGGTGCCGATCGTTCCCGCCGCGATCCTGTTCGACCTGCTGAACGGCGGCGACAAGGACTGGCGCGAAAACCCTTATCCCGCGCTGGGCACGTCCGCGCTGCACGGGGCGGCAACCGATTTCACGCTCGGCAGCGCCGGGGCCGGGTGCGGCGCGACCACGGCGGGGCTCAAGGGCGGTCTCGGATCCGCCTCGCTGGTGCTGCCCTCGGGCCATACCGTCGGCGCGCTGGTGGCGGTGAACGCGGTGGGCAGCACCACGGTCGACGACACGCCGCATTTCTGGGCCGCCCTGTTCGAGCTGGACGCCGAGTTCGGCGGGCGCGGCGCGGCGGCGCATCCCGATCCCCTGCCCTTCGCCACCAAGGGCGATGCGCAGAACACCACCATCGCCATAATCGCCACCGATGCCGCGCTGGACCAGGCGCAGGCCACCCGCATGGCCACCGCCGCGCATGACGGGCTGGCCCGCGCCATCGTGCCCAGCCACACGCCGATGGACGGCGATCTGGTCTTTGCCGCCGCCACCGGAGCGCGGCCGCTGACCGATCCGGGCGCCGACACGCTGGTGCTGGGCCATGCCGCCGCGCTGTGCCTGGCGCGGGCCGTCGCGCGCGGCGTCTACCTGGCCAGCCCGGCGCCGGGCGATCCGTTTCCCTGCTGGCAGGCCCGCTTCGGCTGACGGGCCGCTGCCGGCGGTGCACCCTTGCCCGAAGGCGCCGGCGCGCTCTATCTCAAGGCAAACCCCTTTTTGCCCGGAGGCTTTCATGCTCGACTCCAAAACCGACCTTGCCGGCCTGCTCAAGGATCCCTCGCTGCTTGTCGAAAAGGCGTTTCTCGCCGGCGAATGGACGGCCGCCGCGTCCGGCGCCACCTTCGATGTCACCAACCCGGCGCGCGGCGACGTGATCGCACGTGTCGCCGACCTGACCCGTGACGAGGCGGCGCGCGCCATCGACGCCGCCCATGCCGCGCAGAAGGACTGGGCCGCGCGCACCGCCAAGGACCGCTCGAACCTGCTGCGCGCGTGGTACGACCTGATGGTCGAGAACGCGGACGATCTGGCCACGATCCTGACCGCCGAGCAGGGCAAGCCGCTGGCCGAGGCGAAAGGCGAGATCATGTACGGCGCCTCGTTCATCGAATGGTTCGCCGAGGAAGCCCGCCGCGTCTATGGCGAGACGATCCCCGGCCACCAGCCCGACAAGCGCCTGACCGTGATCCGCCAGCCGATCGGCGTCGCCGCGTGCATCACGCCGTGGAACTTCCCGAACGCGATGATCACCCGCAAGGCCGCCCCCGCGCTGGCCGCAGGCTGCGCCATGGTGGTGCGCCCGCCCTCGCAGACGCCGCTTTCGGCGCTGGCCACCGCCATTCTGGCCGAACGCGCCGGGATCCCAAAGGGCATCCTGTCGGTGATCCCGTCCTCCAGCGCGTCGGAAATCGGCAAGGAATTCTGCGAGAACCCGAAGGTGCGCAAGCTGTCCTTCACCGGCTCCACCGAGGTGGGGCGCATCCTGCTGCGGCAGGCCGCGGACCAGGTCAAGAAATGCTCGATGGAGCTGGGCGGCAACGCGCCCTTCATCGTGTTCGACGATGCCGATCTGGATGCCGCCGTCGAAGGCGCGATCATGTGCAAGTTCCGCAATAACGGGCAGACCTGCGTCTGCGCCAACCGCATCTACGTGCAGGACGGCATCTACGACGCCTTCGCCGAAAAACTGGCTGCCGCGCTGGAAAAGCGCAAGGTTGGCGACGGTCTCAAGGAGGGCACCGACCTTGGCCCGCTGATCGACGCGGACGCCGTGGACAAGGTCCGCGAACACCTGGAGGACGCCAGGGCCAAGGGCGCCACCGTGTTCTACGGCGGCAACGGCCACGAGGCGGGCGAGCTGTTCTTCGAGCCGACCATCGTCACCGGCGCGACGCAGGACATGGCCTTCGCGACCGAGGAAACCTTCGGCCCGCTCGCCCCGCTGTTCCGCTTCAGGGACGAGGACGAGGTGATCGCGATGGCGAACGACACGATCTTCGGCCTCGCCTCGTATTTCTATGCGCGCGACCTTTCCCGCGTCTACAAGGTGGCCGAGGCGCTGGAATACGGGATCGTCGGGGTCAATACCGGCATCATCTCGACCGAGGTGGCGCCGTTCGGCGGGGTCAAGCAATCGGGCCTCGGGCGCGAAGGCTCGCGCCACGGGATCGAGGAATATCTGGAGATGAAATACATCTGCATGAGCGTCTGACCCGGCGCCGCCTTTCCGCTCGGGCAAGTTCCCGGATCGGAACAATTGGTTCCAATTCCCTAACCGATCCGAAAACCTTCTCTGCCAGGATGGTCTTCGGGTCGGGGTCTCGCGGAATGCGCCGGGGGTGTGCGGATGAACATGATAAGCCCGCAAGCGGGATCGCTTGAATACTACCCGTGCCATTACGGGTCGTCGAAACTGCTGTTCCGCGGGCCGCCGCGGCGGCTTCGGGGCCGCTATGTCGCCTGCATCGGCAGCACCGAAACCTTCGGGCAGTACATCCGGCACCCCTATCCCGACCTGCTGGAGGATGCGCTGGGCCTGCCCTGCATCAACCTGGGCTGCCGGAATGCCGGGATCGACGCGTTCCTGTCCTGCCCCAGCCTTGTCGACATCGCCGCCATGGCGAAGGTGACGGTGGTGCAGGTGATGGGGGCGGCCAACATGTCGAACCGGTTCTACACCGTCGATCCGCGCCGCAACCACCGCTTCATCCGCGCCTCGCGCAAGCTCAAGCAGCTCTACCCCGAGATCGACTTTCGCGAATTCGAGCAGACCGCGCATATGCTGACCGCGCTGGCGCGCACCGGGCCGGAGCGGCTGCAACAGGTCCGTCATGAGGTGCAGACAGCCTGGGTCGCGCGCATGACATCGCTGATCGCGCAGATCGGCGGGCCGGTCGTATTGCTGTGGATGGCCGATCACGCGCCCTATTCGCGGGCCGCCGGCGGCACGATCTGCCGCGATCCGCTGTTCATCGACCGCGCGATGCTGGACGCGGCCGGCCGCGGCACGGCCGGCCTGATCGAGGTCGTGGCCTCGCCCGAGGAGGTGGATACCGGCTTTGCCGAGATGGTGTTCGGCCCGCTGGAGCAGGAGGCCGCGCGCGAGATGCTGGGCCCCGCCGCGCATCGCCGCGCCGGGGCCGCGCTGGCGGATGCCCTCCGCCGCCAGATATGACGGCGCACCCGCCAGGACCGAAACGCGCCGCCGCCCCCTTGATGAGCGTTGAGGCGCGGGCCGGGGTTTGCTAGGTCTCGTTTCACCCTGCACATATGTCCGAGATCCCGATGACCGATTCCACGCCCCATCGCTCCGCCCGCCGGGAGGCCGGGTTCTCGCTGCTCGAATTGATGGTGGTGGTGGTGATCCTGTCGATCCTGGCGCTGGTCATCGTCCCGCGGGTCATCGACCGTCCCGACCAGGCCCGCATCACCCGCGTCAAGTCGGACCTCGCCACGCTGGCCAACGCCGTCAAGCTCTACAAGCTGGACAATTTCCGCTATCCGACCACCGAACAGGGGCTGGAGGCGCTGGTGACACGGCCCACGTCCGAGCCGGTTCCCGCGAACTGGTCCGGCGGCGGCTATATCGACCGGCTGCCCAAGGATCCCTGGGGCAAGGAATACAGCTACCTGTCGCCCGGCGTGCACGGCGATTTCGACATCTTCAGCTTCGGCGCCGACGGGGTGCAGGGCGGCGACGGCGTCGATGCGGATTTGGGGACATGGAACCTGGAGTGACCTGCGCCGACCGGGGCTTCACCCTGGTCGAGCTCATGGTCGTGATCGCGATCCTCGCCGTCCTGACGACAGGTGCCGTGCTGGGCGTGAACCGGCCGCGCACCGCGCTGGCGCAGGACTGGTCGCAATTCGGCGAGGTGCACGCGCGGCTGCGTGAACAGGCGGTGACCGGACAACAGGTTCTCGGCCTCGCGCTGAGCGCCGCCGGCTACCGGCGAATGAGGCGCGGGCCGGCGGGATGGTCCCCGCTGGGCGCGCAACAGGACTGGCGCGGCCGCGCAGATGTGCAGCGCCCGCTCGATGCGCGCGAGGTCGTCGCCTTCCTGCCAACCGGACGCAGCACGCCGGTCCGGCTGCGCTTTGCCGCAGACGGCCGTTCGGCGATCTGCGAAAGCGACGGATGGGGGCCGCTGGAATGCGCCGTCCGCTGACACGCGACGCGGGCATCAGCCTGATCGAACTGGTCATCGCGGTGCTGATCCTGTCGATCGGTGTGGTCGCCGGCTATCGCAGCCTCGGCCAGGCCCAGCGCGGCATCGGCGAGGAAATCCCCCGCCTGCTGGCGCATGAGGCCGCGCTGAACCGCGCCGCGGAATTGCGGCTTCTGGGCATGACGGCAGGGCGCGCGCTGCCGGGCACCGTGCGGCTCGGCCCCGAGGACTGGCAGATCGACGTGACCGAAGAGGCGACGGCCGGCGGCTTTGTCAGGGCGACGGTGCGCGCGCATGCCCCCGGCCGGCCCGGCGCGCTGGCGGTGGTCTATGTCCGGCCCGGAGCGGTGCCATGAGGCACACGCGCGGCTTTTCGCTGCTGGAACTGGTCGTGGTGATGGCAATGTTCGCGGTCGTCGCGCTGATCGGCCTGCAGGTGATCGCGCAGACCCTGCGCAACGACGAGCGCCTGACGAAGGCCAGCCGCGAGGCGTCGGACCTCGCCTATGGGCTCGCGCTCCTGCGCGCCGACCTGGGCGCCGCGATCGCGCTGCCGTTCCACCCGCCGAACGGCCTGCCCGCACCGCCGCTGGACGCACCGGCGCGCGAGGGGCGCTTTTCGCTCAGCCTTGGCGGGCAGGCATCGCTGGATGGCGATGGGGCGGGGCTGGCGCGCGTGACATGGCGGCTGGACCCGGCGGCGAACACGGTGACACGGCAGGTCTGGCCGGTGCTGATCCCCGGCGCGGCGCGGCTGGCAGGCCCCGAGGTCACGATGTTCGAGGGCGTGCGCGCACTGGCCCTTGAAGGATACGTGCCCGGTCAGGGCTGGGGCAGCGGCTTTCCCCGCCCCGGCAAGGATGCGCCGCCACTGCCCGCCGCCCTGCGCGTGACCATGGAACATGCGGCATTCGGCAGGGTGCAGACGATCGTGACGCTCCGATGAGGCGGGAGCGCGGCATCGTCCTGATCAGCGCGCTGGTGGTGGTGCTGGTCATCGCCTCGGTTGCGGCGGCGCTGCTGGCGCGGGCCGGCACGGCGCGGATGCGGGCCGAAGGGGCGCAGCAGGCCGCGACGCTGGCCGCAAGGCTGGACGCGGCGCAGGCACTCGCCGTCCTGCTGGCCGCCGCGGATCCCGCGGATGAAGGAGGCGTGCACATGGGGCAGGCCTGGGCAGCGGGGCCGCATGTCTACCCGATCGACGCAGGCCGGATCCGCATCGTCATGTCGGACATGCAGGGCCGGATGAATGTCAACTGGCTGGCCGGCAATCCCGACCCTTTCGCGGTCGAGGCATTCCGCCGCCTGTTCGCCGAAATCGACCTGCCGCCGGCGCTGCTTGACGCGATCCGCGACTTTCTCGATCCCGCCGGGCCGCGCAGCCTGCCGGCCTATCTGCGCCGGGCAGAGCCGTTGCAGCCGCGCGGCGGCCCGGTGCAGATTCTGGACGAGCTGCGCGCCGTCGCCGGAATGGACGCGGCGGCGTTCGACCTGCTGGAAACCTACGTCACCGCCCTGCCGCGCGATACGGCGGTGAACCTGAACACCGCGCCGCCGCCGGTCCTGCGCGCGATGCTGCACCCGTTTCCCGCCGAGCTTCAGGCGGAGTATGCCCGCCCGCGCCGCGACGACCCCATCGGCCATCTGCGGGAGCTGCGCGACATGACCGTCGCGGTGCTCGAAACCGAGGATCTCGGCGATCTGCCGGTGGACATGCTCGGCGTGTCGAGCATCTGGTTCAGCGCCGATCTCTACGCCGAACACGAGGGCCGGATCGCCGCCCGGCGCGCGATCCTGCGGCGCGAGGTGGGCGACGGCGTGCCGCCCTCGGTCGTCCATCGCTGGACGCTGCCCGATTGATGCGGTTCCGGCTTTTGATCATAGTACCGCGATGAGTGCCGACGACACAGCACAAGCCAAGACCCACCGGACGGCGGCCCCGGCGATATCGGGCCGGCCGATCCTGTGGCGCATCGGCGACGGGACACCGCCGGACCGCGCCCATGTCGCGCTGGTGCCGGGGGCCGACACGCCGCTGCTGCCGGTGGACCTGCCGCCCCGGCTGCGCGGCATCGCCCGCGACCAGGTCGGACGGCGGATGCTGGCGGAACAGCTGTCGGTGCCGGCGGATCGCACGGAAATGCGCCCCGTCCTGCGCAAGGGCGCGCCATGGACGCGCGCCCTCGTCGCCGATGCCGCGCGGCTGCGGGACTGGCGCAGCCAGCTATCCGGCCAGTGCACCGGCCTGTTCCCCGACTTCGCCGCGCTGCCCTGCGCGCCGGGGGTCTGGACATTCGAGGCCGAGGGCGGCCAGATCCGCGCGCGCCTCGGCCCCGAGGACGGCTTCGCGGCAGAGCCGGACATCGCCGCCGCGCTGCTGCTGGACGCAGCTGCGGACGGAAAGCCCGGCGCGATCCTTCGGCTGGGCGACGCGGAGCCGGTGCTGGACACGGCACTGGACACGCTGGGCGTTCCGGTCTTCGGCGATGCCGCCGCCCTGAATGCGGCCGGTCACGCGGGGTTCCTGAAATGGTCCGAGGCGGTGCGGAGCCTCGATCTGATGGCCCCGCCCGGTGCCGATTTCGACCGGCTGCGCACACGGATCCGGGGATGGGCGGCGCCGGCCGTCCTCGCCGTTCTGGCGCTGGCGATCTGGCTGGGGTCGGTCGCCCTGGACACGCGGCGGGCAGAACGGCGGGCCGCGATGGCGCGCGCCGATGCCGAGGCGCTGGTGCGCGCGCATTTCATACCGTCGGGTCCGATCCTCGACATGCGCGCGCAGGTCTCCGGCGCGCTGGCCGAGGCGCAGGGCGCGGCCGCGCCGCCCGTGGCGGACCCGCTGGTCCTGTTCCAGACCGCCGCGCCGTTCCTTGCCGGCGGCGGCGCCGCGTTGCAGACCGTATCCTACCGGGCCGATACCGGGCTGATCGTCGCCGTCGATCTGGCCGATTTCGCCGCGCTGGAGGCCTTGATCGCCGACCTGCGCGGCGCGGGATTTGCCGTCGAGGATCTCGACTCGGGTGCGCGGCAATCGGGGGGCGTGTCCGCCCGCCTGCGGCTGCTGAAGGCGGAGGCATAGCGATGGACCGGCTTGCCTTTGCCCTTGCGCGCCTGACGCTCCGCGAGCGTGCGCTGCTGGGAATGCTGGGCGCGGTCGGGCTGCCGCTGGCAATCGCGTTTCTTGCCGTCCTTCCGATGCTGGACGCCCGAAACGTCGCCCGGCACGAGGCGCAGCAGACCGAGGCGCTGCGCTCCTGGGTCGCGTCCCGCGTCGCCGAACTGCCGCCCGAAGGCGCAGAGGCCGAATCCGACAGCGCCCCGCCGGAACCGATCGGCCTGAGCGGGCTGGAGCAAAGCCTGGTGGAGGCCGGACTGCGCGGCGCGGTCCGGCAATTGGCGAACGCGGCGGCGGGCGGGGTCGAGCTTGACTTCGACCCGGTGCCCTTTGACGGGCTGACCGGATGGCTTTTCGCCACGTCCCGCATTTGGGGCTACGACATCGCCGCCTTCCGGATCGAGCGCGATGCGCCGGGTCTTGTCACGGCGGGCTTCACGCTGATGCCCGCCGACTGATCCGCGCCGCGCGGTCGGGATATGGCTTTGGCGTTTGAGAAATGCTAGAATTGTCGGCAATTGTTTTCCCGATCCATTCCTTCCGGAGCCGATTTCAGCTTGAGCATCACGCGCATTCTTGCCCTGACGGCCGCCGTCATGGCCCTTGGCGTCGCCATCGGCAACGCCGCGCTGTCCCTTGCGGCCCCCGAACCCGCACCGTTCACCCCGCCCGAACGCGCCGGCAGCGCGCCGGAGACAAGGGTGCAAACCGCCGCGCTGGAAGCGGCCTGGCCCGCAATCTTCGGGGTGGAGGCCGCGCCCGAGCCGGAGCCGGAGCCGCTTCCCGAACCGGAACCGGAGCCCGAGGCGGCGGCCGATCCGGTGCCAGAGCCCGATCCCGAGCCGGAAATCCGCTACGACTACCTTCTGACCGGCTTCGTCACCGACGGCCCGCGCAGTTGGGCATTGCTGTCGCTTGGCGGGATGCAGCAGATCGTGCAGGTCGGGGACGAGCTGGAAGGGACCGAGATCGTCACGAAGATCGACGATCGCGGCGTCTGGGTCACATGGCGGGGCCTCCCGCAGCTGATCCCGGTCAACCGCACCGATACCAGCCTGTTCGCACGCGACGTCACGGCGCCCGAGGATGCCGCGCCGCCGCAGCCGGGCGGCGAATACGACGTGATCCTGGAACGGCTCGACCGGCACGGTCTGGAAGAGACTTTCCAGTCCGCCGGGCGGCTGGTGCTGACCGAACTGGACGGCGGCAAGAGCGGGCTTGATGTGGTCTGGATACGACAGGGCGAACTTTATGACCGCATCGGACTGCGTACCGGCGATAAGATCTTGCGCGTCAACGGCTCCGTGGTGGAAACTGCGGACATGCTGGCATACCTGCCGGACGCAATGACACAAGGCGGGACCATCGACCTGGAAATTCTCCGCGAGGGAACCCGCCAGATCATAAAGGTCAACCTTGGGCAAGGTTAACAGAGCAGTCCTTGTCGCCTTCGCGGTTCTTTGCGCCGCTGCCGCCACCGCCCGCGCGCAGATCGCGCTCGACCTTCGGGACGCGGATCTGCGCAGCTTCGTGGAAATCGTGGCAGAGGCGACCAACAGGAATTTCACGCTGGACGCGCGCGTTCAGGGCAACGTGACGGTGATCGCGCCGGACACGGTGAATTCCGCCGCCCTTTACGAGATTTTCCTGAACGTGCTGGAACTGAACCGGCTGACCATCATCGAGGGCGAGCAGGTCGACCGCATCGTTCCCATGGACCTGGCGCGCGAGCTGGCGCCGGGCGAGCGGGTGCGCACCGCCGGCGGCGCCTTCGAGACGCGGATCTTCACGGTGCGCAACGTGCCGCTCGACCAGATCGTCGAGGTGGTGCGCCCGCTGCTGCCCGCCGAGGCGGTGCTGAGCGTGGTGCCGCAATCGGGCCTGCTGGTGCTGTCCGACCGGCGCGAGAACATCCAGCGGATGGCGACGTTGATCAACCGGCTGGACCGTCCCAGCGGCCAGACAATAGAGACCATAAGGCTCAACCATTCGACGGCGACCGATGTGCTGGCCACGCTTCAGGCGCTGGACGTGGCCCCGCCCGGCGGCAGCCTGTCGGCCGACATACGGTCCAACGCGATCGTGGTGTCCGGCAATGACGAGTTCCGCAGCCGGATCCGGCAGGTCGTCGGGCAGCTCGACACGCCGCAGCGATCGATGGCGACCGCCGTGGTCGAGCTGAACTATGCCGACGCGCTGGAGCTGGAGGCGATCATCGCGCGCTCGGTGCTTGCGGCGACGCAGGACCAGGCCGGTGAAATCACCATTGTTGCCGAACCGCAGACCAATTCCATCCTGATCACCGCGCCCGCCGACCGGATCGGCACCATCACCGCGGCGATCAAGCGGCTGGACAAGCGGCCAAGCCAGGTGCTGGTCGAGGCGGTGATCTTCGAGCTGTCGGTGCAGACCCTGTCGGATCTGTCGGCGCAATTCGGCGGGCTGCTGAACAACGCGCTGTTCGGCGGGGCCGAGTTTTCAATCGGCGGTCGGCCTACCCTGACCAGCCTGGTCAGCGCCGCGCTGGACGGCACCGCGCTCAGCCCCGGCAGCGGCGGCATCTTCGGCGGCGCGACGACCAATTCGGGCGGCGACGGGCTGGTGGGGTTCGTCACCGCGCTGGCCAGTTCCAACACCGCGCGCCTGCTGTCGACCCCGTCCGTCCTGACGCTGAACAACACCCAGGCGGAAATCGTCGTGGCGCAATCGGTGCCCTTCGTCACCGGCAGCTATTCGACCGTCGGCGACAACGCGATCCCCGAGCAGCCGTTCCAGACCATCGAGCGCGAGGATGTCGGCCTGACCCTGCGGGTGACGCCGCAGATCACCGGCGACAACACGGTGCGCATGGCGATCGAACAGGAGGTGTCGAACCTGACGCGCAACACCTCTGCCGCCGGCGGCGAGATCACATCGAAGCGCAAGCTCAACACCAACGTGCTGGTGGGCGACGGCCGGGTCATCATGCTGGGCGGGCTGCTCGAGAACGGCTCCGGCTCGGAAAGCCAGGGTGTGCCGGGCCTGAAGGATCTGCCGTTGCTGGGCGGGCTGTTCCGGGGCCGCGCGGTGAACCGCAACCAGCGCGTGCTGCTGCTGCTGATCCGCCCCCGCGTCGTCGCCGACGATGCCGAGGCGCACAGGCTGACCGCCGAGCTGGCGCTCGATACCCGCCGCGCGTCGGATGCGATCAAGCCGCCGCTGGATGACCGCTATCCGAACCTGCCGCCGCACAGCTTTCCGTTCGACGGGGCGAACCTGAACCAGCCGTTCGATGCGGGGTTCATCGACCCCTATGCGCGCACCCGCACCTTCCCGCCGCTGCCGTCGCGGCTGGAATTCAATTCTTCGCCATAGGCCGCGCGATTTTCGGTCGCCGCGCCGGCGGCAAGTGCGGTAGGATCCCGCCATGGCCGACCTGCCCTTTGCCTTTGCCCGCGATCAGCACCTTGTCCTTCAGGGCGGAACCGCGTTCTGCGGCCCCGGCGTGACCGGCTTCGGGCTGCGCGAGGCGCGGCGGCGGGCCGGTACCGCGCTTGCCGTCGAACGCATGGAACAGGACGCGTTCGAGGCGCTGCTGAACGCCCATTACCACCACGGCACGGCCGGGGATGGCGAGGCCGAACTGACCTTCGACCTTGAAGGCACCGGCCGGCATACCGCGCTGCGCGACCTGCTGGAGGACGCGGCCGAGGCGCCGGTGATCGAACTGGTCAACCAGCTCTTGCGGCGCACCGTGCGCAGCGCCGCGTCCGACCTGCATGTCGAGCCGCACGAGGGCGGCCTGCGCGCGCGGGTGCGGGTCGACGGGATGCTGCGCAACGTGCTCGACCGCAGCGACGTGCCGGTGCGGCGGGTGGTGTCGCGGCTCAAGGTGATGGCCGGGCTGGACACCGCCGAAACCCGGCTGCCGCAGGACGGGCGGATCGGGCTGCGCTATGGCGGGCGCGACATCGACGTGCGCATCTCGACCCTGCCCGGTCAGTTCGGCGAACGGGTGGTGCTGCGGATGCTGGACCGCCATTCGGGACTGCTGCCGCTGGACCAGCTTGGCCTGGCCCCGGAGCAGGAGCGCATCCTGCACCGCCTTGCGGACCGGCCCGACGGGATCGTTCTGGCCACCGGGCCGACCGGGTCGGGCAAGACGACCACGCTCTATTCGCTGCTGCAACTGGCCGATCGCGGCCAGCGCAACATCGTGACGGTCGAGGATCCGATCGAGTATCACCTGCCTGGCATCAGCCAGACCCAGACCAATGCCGAGATCGGCATGACCTTTGCCGCCGGGCTGCGCGCCACGCTGCGGCAGGATCCAGACGTGATCCTGGTGGGCGAGATCCGCGACGGCGAAACCGCGCAGGTCGCGGCGCAGGCGTCGCTGACCGGGCATCTGGTGTTCTCGTCGCTGCATGCCAACAATTCGGTCGCGGCGGTCACAAGGCTGCGCGATCTGGGGCTGGACAATTACCTGATCGCCGCCACGCTGCGCGGCATCCAGGCGCAGCGCCTGCTGCGACTGGTGTGCACGGATTGCGCCAGCACCCATCCTGCGACCGGGGACGAGGCGCGCATGTTCCGCGACATCGGGCTGGAGCCGCCCGCAGACCTGCGCCGTGCCGAGGGATGCGGGACATGTGGCGGCACCGGCTATCTGGGGCGGCAGGCGGTGTTCGAGATCGTCGAGATCACCGAGGAGATCGCCGCCCGCATCGCGGACAATGCAAGCGAGCTGGACTTGCGCCGGCTTGCGGTCGCTCCGGGTGAAACGCTTCTGGCGCAGGGATTGCAGCTGGCGGCGCGGGGGCTGACCGGCATGGACGAGGTGCGCCGCGTGCTCGGAGACCGCTGATGCAGCCCTTCGCCTGGATCGCCTATACCGACAAGGGCCAGCGCCGCACCGGCACGCTGGTCGCCGAAAGCGAGCGCGCGGCGTTCGAGGCGCTTCGGGCGCAGGGGCTGATGGCCTCGGAAATCGAGGCGCGGGCGCCACGGCCGCCCGGCATTCGACGCGGACGCGCCCGGCTTGGCGCCGACGAGCGGGCGGTATTCTCGCGGCAGATGGCGGTGTTGCTGGCGGCAGACCTTCCGATGGAGGCGGCGCTGGACGCGGTGATCGAAAGCGAAGGCTCGCGCATGATGCAGGCCGTCGCGGCCGAGCTGAAGGCCGCCACGCTGGAAGGCTACCCCCTGTCGGACGCGATCGAACGCAGCCGCGCGGGGTTTCCCCCCTATTTCAGCGCGTCGCTGCGCGCCGGCGAAACCTCGGGCGACCTGGCATCGGTCTTCGGCGGGCTGGCGGGCTACCTGGAGGCACAGGGCGCAAACCGGGCCGACATCGCGACCGCGCTGGTCTATCCGGCCTTCGTGGCGGCGGTATCGCTGGTGGTCTGCGCGATCCTCGTGACCTCTGTCGCGCCAGAGGTGGTGGGCATGTTCGAGGTCACGGGCCAGCCCCTGCCGCGGATCACCGAGGTGGTGCTGGCAATCACGGACTGGATCGGCGCGCACTGGATCGGGCTGTGCGTGGCTCTGGGGCTGGCTGTCGTGGCCGGGATCGCTGCCTGGCGTGCGCCGCGCAGCCGCGACCGGCTGGAGCGGATATTCCTGCGGATCCCGGTCTTCGGGCGGCTCGGGCGGATGGCGGTTGCGGCGCAGTATCTGCGAACCCTCGCGCTGGTGCTGGGCAGCCGCCAGACCGCGCTGAACGCGGCCGCCAGCGCGGCGCAGGTCGTCACGGTGTCCACCCACCGCACCCAGGCCGAGGCGGCGGTCACGGCGCTGCGGCAGGGCGAAAGCCTGGGCGCGGCGGTGAAAGGCATCACTGTCCTGCCGGCGGTGGCGCTGCAACTGATCCGCGTCGGCGAGGATTCGGCCCGGCTCGCCCCGATGACGGAACGGGCGGCGATGCTGGTGGAAACCTGGCTGGCAAACGACCGCAAGCGGATCGCGGCGATCCTCGATCCGGTGCTGATGATGCTGGTGGGAACGCTGGTGCTGGTCATCGTGCTGGCGATCCTGCTGCCGATCTTCGAGCTGCAATCGGCCATTGCGGGATAAGCCACACAGCGTGCAGCGATATTCACCCCCGGGTCCGACGGGATTGCGGCGTGCCCCGCTTCGGGCGAAAAGGGCACGCAGACGGACAGGCGCATGAAGGGGACGAAGCGGGATGTTTTTCGAAGAAGGCTGGACCCCCCTGTCGGAGATCACCGCGGATGTCTTCCGCCGGCTCCAGGTGCTGAGGGCGGACAAGAAGATCGGCCGCGGGCAGGGCAGTCTCGGGGCCATTCTCGCGGTCTCCGTCTGGGATATCTGCGAGGCGACCACCAAGCTGGGCGCGACGGCCCCGGACGGCACCGTCGTTTCCGCCTCGAAGGACCTGGTGCTCTGGGCCGATCCGACGAACCTGTCGAACGAGCATGTGAACCTGCGCACCGGCAGCGTGGGATCGACCGAGCTTCCCGACGCGCATGGCGAGTTGCCGGATACCGAGACCCAGATCGCGCGCTACGGTCCGTTCCTGAACCTGCCGCTGGTGATCCCGATCAACACCTACCAGTCGTCGGTCGGATACATGGCCGAGGAGGTGCGCGAGGATCTGAGCCAGGACACCGCGCTGATCGACGGGGCCCGGACGATCCTGTCCATGGTCGAGGCCGGCGAGCTGGTGACGCGCGAGATCGCCAAGGTGCGCATCGGCACCGCCCTGACACGGCGCAAGTTCAAGCTGGCCTGGGCGATGGCGGCGGCGAAACGGCCCGACCTGAAGACACCGAACAGGTGGCAGGGGTTGTAGAGGCAGGCGTCAACTACCGGCAAATCGCGAAAGCCACGCCTTCGTCGGGCCGCGGCGCGGCGATCCGGAGCGTCGAATCCCTCGATTCATGGCTGCCAGCGTCGCCCAGGATCGAAGCTATACGCCGATGGCCGCCAGATCGTCGGGCCGTGGGGGCAGCCCGGCGACGGCGCGGCGGCCTTCGGCCTCGATTCCGCGCCATTTGGCAATATCCGCCCGCCCCGACCCCGCGCTCGGAAAAACCGGTTCAATCCGCCTGCCCCAAGGCGTAGAACACCCCAATCAGGCAGGAGACGCGACATGACCCATCCCAAACCCGTGGTTCTGTGCATTCTCGACGGCTGGGGCCACCGCGACGAGACCGAGGCGAACGCCCCCGCGCTGGCCGACACGCCCAATTTCGACCGGCTCTGGGCCACCTGCCCGCATGCCTTCCTGACCACGTTCGGCCCCGATGTCGGGCTGCCCACCGGACAGATGGGCAATTCCGAGGTTGGGCATACCAATATCGGCGCGGGCCGGGTGGTGGCGATGGATCTGGGGCAGATCGACCTTGCGATCGAGGACGGGTCGTTCTTCGAGAACGACGCGATCCTCGCCTTCGCGGACAAGGTGAAGGCGGCGGGCGGTACGGCGCATCTGATGGGCCTGACCTCTCCGGGCGGGGTGCATGCGCATCAGGATCACATCGCGGCTGCGGCGCGGCTGCTGGCGGACCGGGGGGTCAAGGTGGCCGTGCACGTCATCACCGACGGCCGCGACGTGCCGCCGAAATCCGCGCGCGAGCAGGTGGCCCGGTTCGAAGCGGGCCTGCCGGACGGCGCCCGCATCGTCACCGTGTCCGGGCGCTACTTCGCGATGGACCGCGACAATCGCTGGGACCGCGTCGAAAAGGCGTTCCGCGCCATGGTCCGCGCCGACGGCGCGCGCGCCGGAAGCGCCGATGCGGCGATCGCCGCCGCCTATGAGCGGGGCGAAACCGACGAGTTCATAACGCCCACCGTGCTGGACGGCTTTGGCGGGATCGCGGATGGCGACGGTGTGTTCTTTCTCAACTTCCGGGCCGACCGCGCGCGCGAGATCCTCGCGGCAATCGGCGATCCGGCCTTCGACGGCTTCGATGCCGGCGCGCGTCCCGGCTATTCGGCACTTCTGGGGATGGTCGAGTATTCCGACCGCCACAACGCCTACATGAGCACCGCCTTTCCGAAGCGAAAGATCGTGAACACGCTGGGCGCCTGGGTCGCCGCCAAGGGCCTGCGGCAGTTCCGGCTGGCCGAGACCGAGAAATATCCCCACGTCACCTTCTTCCTGAACGGCGGCAAGGAGGATCCCGAGGTGGGCGAGGACCGGTTCATGCCGAAATCGCCCAATGTCGCGACCTACGACATGCAGCCCGAGATGAGCGCGCCCGAAGTGTCGGACAAGCTGGTCGAGGTTATCGGCGCGGGCTACGACATGATCGTGGTGAACTTCGCCAATCCCGACATGGTCGGCCATACCGGCGATCTGGATGCCGCGATCAGGGCCTGCGAGGCGGTGGACAAGGGTCTCGGCCGCGCGCTGGAGGCGCTGGACAAGGCCGGCGGGGCCATCATCGTGACCGCCGATCACGGCAATTGCGAAACCATGGTCGATCCCGAGACGGGCGGGCCGCACACCGCGCATACCACTAACCTTGTCCCCGTCATGGTGCAGGGCGGCCCCGCGGGCGCGGCGCTGCGCGACGGGCGGCTGGCCGATCTGGCACCGACGGTGCTGGACCTGATGGGGCTGGAGCCGCCTGCGGAGATGACCGGGCGGAGCCTTCTGTCCGAATGAGGATCCTGTACCTCGTGCTGCTGGTCCTTGCGGGCGCCGCCCATGCGCAGGATGATCCCGGCGTGATCGCCCGCCGCGCCGCCGGCCAGCTCGAGGCGGCACAGAACGCGCTCGCCGCCGCCGAACAGGCCGGCGACCGCGTGGCCGCCCTGACCCTGACGATCCGCGCCTATGAAAACGGGCTGATCGCCCTGCGCGAGGGGCTGCGCCGCGCCGCGATCCGCGAAGCCGCGCTGCGCAAGCGCTTCGAGGTCAAGCGCGCCGAGGTGATGCGCCTTCTGGGCGTGCTGCAAAGCATCGAATCCTCGCCCGCCGCGCTGCTCCTGCTGCACCCGTCCGGGCCGGTCGGCACCGCGCGGTCGGGAATGATCATCAGCCAGGTGACCCCGGCACTGCAACAGGAGGCCGAGACGTTGCGCGCCGCGCTTGAGGAAATCGCGCTGCTGCGCGCCCTGCAGGAAAGCGCGGCGGGCACGTTGCAGGACGGGCTGGCCGGCGTGCAGCAGGCGCGCACCGCGCTCAGCCAGGCGATCTCCAACCGGGTGGACCTGCCGACGCGGCTTCTGGCCGACCCCGCGGCGCTGGCCCGGCTGATCGACAGTTCCGAAACCCTGCAGGCCTTTGCCAGCGGGCTGACCGACATGGAAGTCGCCGGCGCCGGGCAGCCCGACTTCGACGCCAGCCGCGGCGGCCTGCCGCTGCCGGTGGCCGGCACGGTCCTGCGCCGCCCCGGAGAGGCCGACGCCGCCGGCATCGCCCGCCCCGGCGTGGTCGTCGCGACCGAGCCGCGCGCGCTTGTCACCACGCCCTGGCCGGCCACGATCCGCTATCGCGGCCCGCTTCTGGACTACGGAAACGTGATGATCCTGGAGCCGGGGGGCGGCTATCTTCTGGTGTTGGCGGGCCTCGAAGAGGTGTATGGAGACCTCGGAGAGGTGCTTCCCGCCGGCGCCCCGGTAGGTCTGATGGGCGGAAATGTACCACAGGGAGCCGCGTTTCTGGCCACCGCAACCGATGGAGGTGGTGCGGGCCGGACGGAAACGCTTTACATAGAAGCAAGAGCCGGCGAAGACCCGATCAATCCGGGGCAATGGTTCGCCATCGACTGACAACGAGGATTCCATGAAGAAATTCGTGATGGCCGCGGTGGCCGGAACCCTGGCCGGGGTAATCGTCACCACCCAGATCGCCGGCCCGCTGCTGGCGCAGGAAGACGCGTCGAAATCCAATGTCTACGAACAGCTCGACCTGTTCGGCGACATCTTCGAGCGGATCCGCGCCCAGTATGTCGAAAGCGTCGACGAAAAGGAACTGATCGAGGCGGCGATCAACGGCATGCTGACCTCGCTCGATCCGCATTCCAGCTACCTGTCGCCCGACGACGCGGCCGACATGCGGGTGCAGACGCGCGGCGAATTCGGCGGGCTGGGGATCGAGGTCACGCAGGAAGACGGCTTCGTCAAGGTCGTCTCGCCGATCGACGACACCCCGGCCGACGATGCCGGGATCGAGGCGGGCGATTACATCACCCATGTCGATGGCGATTCGGTGCTGGGCCTGACGCTGGACGACGCGGTCGAGATGATGCGCGGCCCGGTTGGATCCGAGATCATCATCACCGTCGTGCGCGAGGGCACGGACGAGCCGTTCGACGTGTCCATCATCCGCGACACGATCAAGCTGACGGCGGTGCGCACCCGGACCGAAGGCGACACCGTGGTGATGCGCGTGTCGACCTTCAACGATCAGACCTTCCCCAACCTCGAAGCGGGAATGAAGGACGCGATCGAGGAACTGGGCGGCATCGACAACGTGCAGGGCTTCGTTCTGGACCTGCGCAACAATCCCGGCGGCCTGCTGACCCAGGCGATCAAGGTGTCCGACGCCTTCCTCGACGCGGGGGAAATCGTGTCGACCCGCGGCCGCGACCCGCAGGACGGCGAGCGGTACAACGCCACGCCGGGCGACCTGGCCGAAGGGCTGCCGCTGGTGGTTCTGATCAACGGCGGTTCGGCCTCGGCCTCGGAAATCGTCGCCGGCGCGCTGCAGGACCACCGCCGCGCCATCGTGGTCGGCACCAAGAGCTTCGGCAAGGGATCGGTGCAGACGGTGATGCCGCTGCGCGGCGACGGCGCGATGCGGCTGACCACGGCGCGCTACTACACGCCCTCGGGCCGGTCGATCCAGGCCCTGGGCGTGTCGCCCGACATCGTGGTGCAGCAGCCCCCGACAAAACCCGCCGGCGAAGAGGACGAAGAGGACGCGTCAAGCCGTCCCTCCCGGTCCGAGGCGGACCTGCGCGGCGCGCTCGACAACGATTCGCTGACCGAGGACGAACGCCGCCAGATCGAAGAGGAACGCGCCTCCGCCGAGGCCGCCGCGAAACTGCGCGAGGAGGATTACCAGCTCGCCTACGCGGTCGACCTGCTCAAGGGGCTGTCGGCCCTGAGCCTCGCCGCCGAATGAGGCATGGCGGGCGGGCCGCAGATGCCCGCCCGCCCCTTCATCTCGGCACAAATACTCCCGCCGGAGGCATGAAGATCCCGATACCGGTCGACGCCGAAAAACTGCCCTTCCGTCCCTGCGTGGGCGTCGCGCTGGCCAACCGCGCCGGCCGCATCTTCGCCGGCGAGCGCATCGACACGCCCGGCGCCTGGCAGATGCCCCAGGGCGGCATCGACCCCGGCGAAACCCCGCGCGACGCCGCCCTGCGCGAATTGCACGAGGAAACGGGCATCCCCCCCGATCTGGTCGCGGTCGAGGCGCAAACCCCGGACTGGATCCGCTACGACCTGCCCGAACATCTGCTGGGCAAGGCGTGGAAGGGACGCTACCGCGGCCAGCAACAGCTGTGGTTCCTGATGCGCTATCTCGGCGATGACGGGCAGATCGCCATCGACACCGAACATGCGGAATTCAGCCGCTGGCGCTGGATGACACCGGCCGAGCTGATCGCGGCGATTGTGCCATTCAAGCGGCAGACCTACATTGACGTCATGTCCGCCTTCCAGGAGACGCTCTGATGCCCCTTCGCCAGACCGCCCGTATCGCCGCGCTGGCCGCGCTTTGCCTCGGACTCGCCGCACCGCCGGTATCGGCCCTGTCCTGCCGGCGGCCCGACATCGTGAACGCCTTTTCCGACGCCAATGCCGCCGACGAGGTCTATGTGATCGCCCGTGGCCAGTTCTCCGGCGGCCCCGGTCCGCGCCCCGGCGGCACCACCGACGGCAAGCCGCGCAGCTACCGCGCCACCTTCAACGGCGAGACCATCCATCGCGGCGGCGCGAGCGAGCGGCTGGACACCGAGGTGATCGTGACCGAAACCTGCGCCGGCCCGTGGTGCGCCGAACTCGACACGCGCAACGAGGTGCTGACCTTCCTGCAGGTGAACGAGGCGGGCGGATCGCCGACGCTGGTGCTGGATCCATGCTACGGCAGTTTCTTCGCGAACCCGACGGAAGCCCAATTGCAGGCGATCCAGGATTGTTTCGAATACGGCTGCACGTCGAGCTGACCGACGCCGCACGCGGGATGACGGACGTCCTTTTGCGTATTTGAAACGAGAAGAAGCAGGGAGCGCACTGCTGCTTCTTCTCGTTTCAAATACGCATGTATGGCCTGCAACCTGCGTCCGGCATGAAGGACTCGCTGCCGGAACAAAACGTGAATATACTGCGGCCATGTGTTTTGCCGAACTCGATATCACGTCGAACTTCACCTTCCTCACCGGTGGCTCCCACCCCGAGGAATACATGGACCGCGCCGCGTTTCTGGGGATCGGGGCGGTGGCCATCGCCGACGAGAACTCGATCGCCGGGATCGTGCGCGCCCACAGCCGGCTGCGCGAAATCGCGCGCGAGGTGCGGCTGCGGCAGGCGGCCGATCCGGTCGGCCCGCCCCGGCCCGACCATATTCCAGCGCCACCTTCAGCCCCGATCTTCAACGTCCCGCGCCTGATCCCCGGCGCGCGGATCGTGCTTCAGGACGGGTTCACCGTCACCTGCCTGCCGCGCGACCGCGCCGCCTGGAGCCGGCTGTGCCGCCTGGTCTCCGCCGGGCGGCTGCGGGCGGCGAAGGGCCATTGCCTGCTGGATTTCGACGACCTGACGACCTGGGCGGACGGGATGGAACTGCTGCTGCATCCGCCACGCGGTGAACCGGCACCGCCCGGCGCGGGCGCATGGCAGACACGGGCGCGGCACCTGACGCGCCGCTTTGCCGGGCAGGTGTCGCTGTTGATGGCCCCGCTTTACGACGGGCGGGACCGCGCCCGCTTTGCCCGGCTGGCCGGGCTGGCCGCGGATCTGGGCCTGCCGACCGTCGCTTCGGCCGCGCCGGTGATGCATCACGGCACGCGGCGCAAGCTGACCGATGTTCTGACCGCGATCCGCACCGGCTGCCGCGTCGACGATCTGGGCCGTGCCGCGCTGGCCAATGCCGAACAGCGTCTGCGCTCCGGCCCCGAGATGCTGCGCCTGTTCGCCGGGCACGAGGCCGCGGTGCGCCACAGCGCCGATATCGCGGACCGCTGCGCCTTCGACCTGGACCAGCTGCGCTACGAATACCCCTCCGAGATCGCGCGCGGCGAAACCGCCGCCGACCGATTGTCGCGCCTCGCCCATGAAGGGCTGGACTGGCGCTATCCCTCCGGCGCGCCGGACCGGGTGCGCGCCATGCTGCGCCACGAGCTGGAACTTATCGCGAAGCTGAAATACGAACCCTACTTCCTGACCGTCCGCGACATCGTCGCCTTTGCCCGGTCGCGCGGCATCCTGTGCCAGGGGCGCGGCTCGGCCGCCAATTCGGTGGTCTGCTACTGTCTCGGCGTCACCTCCGTCTCGCCCGAGATCGGCACGATGGTGTTCGAACGCTTCGTTTCGGAAGCGCGCGACGAGCCGCCCGATATCGACGTCGATTTCGAGCACGAGCGCCGCGAAGAGGTGATCCAGCACATCTATGACCGCTACGGCCGCCACCGCGCCGGGCTGTGTGCCACGGTGATCCACTATCGCGGCAAGCGCGCCATCCGCGAGGTCGGCCGCGCCATGGGCCTGACCGAGGATACCATTTCCGCCCTGTCCTCGCAGCTCTGGGGGTTCTTCTCCGCCAGGGGAATGGAGGCGCAGCGGATGCGCGAGATCGGGCTCGACCCGGACGATCCGCGCCTGGCGCAGACCATGGCGCTGATCCACGAGATCATCGGCTTTCCCCGCCACCTGTCGCAGCATGTCGGCGGCTTCGTCATCACCGAGGGGCGGCTCGATGAACTGGTCCCGATCGAGAACGCCACGATGGAGGATCGCACGGTGATCCCCTGGGACAAGGACGACATCGACGCGCTGGGGATCCTCAAGGTCGACGTGCTGGCGCTGGGGATGCTGACCTGCATCCGCAAGGCGTTCGACCTGATCCGCACCCATCACGGCATCGCCTACGACCTTTCCACCCTGCCGCCCGAGGATCCGGCCGTCTACGACATGCTCGGCCGCGCCGACAGCCTGGGGGTCTTCCAGGTGGAAAGCCGGGCGCAGATGAATTTCCTGCCCCGGATGCGGCCGCGCTGCTTCTACGACCTGGTGATCGAGGTGGCGATCATCCGTCCCGGCCCGATCCAGGGCGACATGGTGCATCCCTACCTGCGCCGCCGCAACGGCGAAGAGCGGGTGATCTTCCCCTCGGACGACCTCGGCCGGGTGCTGGGCAAGACGCTGGGCGTGCCGCTGTTCCAGGAACAGGCGATGCAGATCGCCATCACCGGCGCCGGCTTCACCCCCGAAGAGGCCGACCGCCTGCGCCGGGCGCTGGCCACCTTCAAGAAACACGGCAATGTCAGCGAATTTCGCGGCCGGTTCCTCAAGGGCATGGCCCGCAACGGCCATGCCGCGGATTTCGCCGAACGCTGCTTTTCGCAGATCGAGGGATTCGGCTCCTACGGGTTTCCCGAAAGCCACGCCGCCAGCTTCGCGCAGCTGGTCTATGTCTCCGCCTGGCTGAAGCACCATCATCCCGGCATCTTCGCCTGCGCCCTGCTGAATTCCCAGCCGATGGGGTTCTACGCCCCGGCGCAGATCGTCCGCGACGCCCGCGAGCACGGGGTGGAAATCCGCCCTCCCGACATCAACCGCAGCCTGTGGGACAACGCGATGGAGACGGATGACGAGGGCGGGCTGGCGCTGCGGCTCGGCTTCCGGCAGGTGCGCGGCCTGGCGGAGGAGGACGGCGCCTGGCTGCTCGCCGCCCGCCTGAACGGTTACCGCACGGTCGAGGACGTATGGCGCCGCGCCGGTCTGCCCGCGAAGCGCATCCGCGCCCTGGCCGAGGCCGACGCCTTTGCCGGACTCGGCATAGAGCGCCGCCAGGCCCATTGGCGGACCCGCGCGCTGCCCGATGGCGGCGAATTGCCCCTGTTCGGCGGCGATCTCGACGGCGAGGGGATCCGCGAGCCAAAGATCACGCTGCCGCCTGCAACGCCGGGCGAAGACGTGGTCGAGGATTACATCGCCATGCGTCTGACCCTGCGCGCCCACCCGCTCGCGCTGCTCAGACCGCTTCTGACCCCCGCCGTGACGGCACCGCTTCCGGCCGCCCCGGATACCGCCACCACGCCGCCGCCCGTCCACGGACACCCCCGCAACATGCGGCACTTTGCCTGAGCGGAGAGCGGAAAATAACTTTCAAGCCTCCGGCGGGGATATTTTCGAACCAGAGAAGCAACGAATGCTTAACCCTTTCTACCTAATCTGGAAACGCGGTACAGGCGGGGACGCCGATGACCGCAACCGGAGAAGGCCCCCTGTTCCCGGACCGGAGCAGGGGGCCGGACCCGCCTCTTCTTCGGTTCTCGAAATATCCCCGCCGGAGGCTCCCGCACCCGACGCGCCGCCACGGCCAGCCTATCGCGGCGCCGCGCCGTTGCCGTGAAAGACGCGTCGCGCGGCAGCGCGGCTATTTCGCGCGCGGCCCTGCTAGCCTCGTGTGCGCTTGACCTTGCGCGCTGTGGCGGCCGATTTCCGGCGGGCCTTTGCCGCCTTGGCGCGCCGCGCACCGCCCTTGCCGCCCTGTGCATTCCGCGGCAGCGCCTTGCCGCGAAGCTCCAGCAGGTCCAGCATCAGCCCGCCGGTCACCGGCTCCGCCTCTGCCAGCCGCACCGTCACCTCGTCGCCGATCCCCAGCTCCAGCCCGGTATCCGCCCCGGTCAGGGTCTGCGCATCGCCGTCGTAGTGGAAGAACTCGCGCCCGATGGTGCGGATCGGAATCAGCCCGTCGGCGCCGGTTTCATCCAGCCGCACGAAGGCACCGAACCGCTGGATCCCCGAGATCCGCCCGGCGAATTCGTTGCCGACACGTTCGGACAGATAGGCGGCGAGGTAGCGGTCGTTGGTGTCGCGTTCGGCCATCATCGAGCGGCGCTCGGTCTCCGAGATGTGCTCGGCCGTGGCCTCCAGCCGCTCGATCTCCTCGGCGCCCAGCCCGTCCCTGCCCCAGTCATGGGCGGTGATCAGCGCGCGGTGCACCACCAGGTCGGCATAGCGGCGGATCGGCGAGGTGAAATGCGCGTAGGATTTCAGCGCCAGCCCGAAATGGCCGAAATTCTGCGGATGGTAATAGGCCTGCTGCATCGAGCGCAGCGTGGACATGTTGATCAGCTCGTCGAATTCCGTCCCCTCGGCCTGGCCCAGCAGCGCGTTGAGATGCCGCGTGTGCAGCACCTGCCCCTTGGCCAGCGTGAAGCCCGAGGCCTGCGCCACCTCGCGCAGCGCGTCGAGCCGGGCGGGATCGGGTTCCTCGTGCACGCGGTAGAGCAGCGGGCGGCGGCGGGCGAACAATTCCTCGGCGGCGGCGACATTGGCGAGGACCATGAATTCCTCGATCAGGCGGTGCGCATCCAGCCGTTCGGTGAAGGCCACGGATTTCACCTGCCCGTCCTCGGTCAGCTCGATCCGCCTTTCGGGAAGGTCCAGTTCGAGCGGCTGGCGATCCGTCCGTGCCGAATCCAGCGCCCGCCAGGCGGCAAACAGCGGATGGATGATCGTATCCGCCAGCGGCGCGCATTTGTCGTTCGGCGTGCCGTCTTCGGCTGCCTGCACCTCGCGGTAGTTCAGCGACGCGGCCGATTTCATCAGCCCGCGGGTGAAGCGGTGGCGCAGCTTGCGGCCTGCCGCGTCGAGCGTGATCTCGACCGCGATGCAGGCGCGCGGCACGCCTTCGTGCAGCGAGCACAGATCGCCCGACAGCCGGTCGGGCAGCATCGGCACGACCCGGTCGGGGAAATAGGTGGAATTGCCCCGCTCGCGCGCCGCGCGGTCCAGTTCCGAGCCGGGGGTGACGTAGGCCGCGACATCGGCGATGGCGACCCAGACGACATGGCCGCCGGGGTTTTTCGCATCGTCGTCGGCGCGGGCGAATACCGCGTCGTCGTGATCGCGCGCATCGGCCGGGTCGATGGTGACCAGCGGCACGTCCCGCAGATCCTCGCGCCCGTCGAGCCCCTTGGGCCTGGCGCTGTCGGCCTCGGCGATGGCGGCGTCGGGAAACTCGTCCGGGATGCCGTGCTGGTGGATCGCGATCAGCGACACGGCGCGCGGCGCCGACGGATCGCCCAGCCGGGCGACGATGCGGGCAGCGGGCAGGCCCATGCGTCCGCCCGGCCCGGTGGTTTCGGCTTCGACAAGCTCGCCGTCCTTGGCACCGCTCGCGGCGGCTTTCGACACGCGCCATTCCTTGTTCTGGCCCTTGTCGATGGGCAGGATGCGCCCGCCCTCGGCGCCGCCGCGAAAGACGCCCAGCACACGGCGCGGGTTGGTGCCGATGCGGCGGATCGGGCGAGCCTCGTAGCCATGCGCCTCGTCCGCGACCTCGGTCAGGCGTGCAAGGATGCGGTCGCCGCCGCCCAGCGCCGGGCCGGAGGCGGCGGGGATGACCAGGACGCGCGGCTCCGGCCCGTCGCCATGCCATTCCAGCGGGCGCGCGAACAGGTCACCGGACGAATCGGGGCCCTGCACCTCCAGCACCGAGACCGGCGGCAGGCGGTCGGGATCGCGGTAGGTCTTGCGCCGCTTTTCGAGGTGACCGTCGGCCTCCAGCTCCTTGAGCATCCGCTTCAGGTCGATGCGCTGCTGGCCCTTGATGCCGAAGGCGCGCGCGATGTCGCGCTTGCCGGTCTGGGTCGGGTTTTCGGAGATCCAGTCGAGGATCTGCTGTTTGCTGGGCAGGTTTGACATGGGCCACGCGGTACCACGGCGCGGCGCGCGCGTCATGCGGAAAGGTCGGCGGCGATTCTCGCATCGCGCAGCGGCCGCGCTTTCCGATGGCGGGAGCTACGGTGTACGGCGCGGGGAATGGCGGTGCCTGCGGGTTTTCCGATCAGGCCACTGCATTCACGCGAAATAGTCCCGCAGGATCCGCTGGTAGATCGCCTTGAGCTGCACGATCTGCGCGGTCGGCACATGCTCGTCCGCCTGGTGCATCGTCTTGCCGACAAGGCCGAATTCCACCACCGGGCAATGATCCTTGACGAAGCGCGCATCCGAGGTACCGCCCGACGTGGACAGCCGCGGGGTCACGCCGGTCTCGGCCTCGACCGCATTCGCCACGAGATCGGACAGAGGCCCCGGCGGGGTCAGGAAGCTTTCGCCCGACACGCGCACCGACATCTCGAACGGAACGCCGGTTTCCGCCGTCACCTGGTCGGCCATGGCTTGCAGCCATTCGGCAAGCCCCGCCCCGTCATGCGCGTCGTTGAACCGGATGTTCACGGTCGCGCGGCAGGCGGCGGGGATCACGTTGTTGGCCGGGTTGCCGGTGTCGATGGTGGTGACGGCCAGCGTCGAGGGGTCGAAATGCGCCGTTCCCTCGTCGAGGACATGCGACGCCAGCCGGTCGGCCAGCCGGGCCATGGCGTGAACGGGGTTCTTCGCCAGGTGCGGATAGGCCGAATGGCCCTGCACCCCCTGCGCCACGACCCGCGCGGTCATCGAGCCGCGCCGGCCGATCTTGATCATCTCGCCCATCGTGTCGGGGCAGGTCGGCTCTCCGACAAGGCAGACGCGCATCGCTTCGCCCTGCGCGTCCATCCAGTCCAGCAGCGCGCGGGTGCCGTGTTCGGCGTCGCCCTCCTCGTCGCCGGTGATGGCCAGGATCACCGCGCCGTCCGGCGGCGTGTCCTGCACGAAATCCACCGCGGCGGCGACGAAGGCGGCGACGCCGGTCTTCATGTCCGTGGCGCCGCGGCCCCACAGGATGCCATCCGCGATCTCGCCGCCGAACGGATCGTGCGACCAGCCCGCCGGATCGCCCACCGGCACCACGTCGATATGGCCGTTGAAGCCGAAGGTCCGGGCCGCGCCCTTCGCGCCCCACCGCGCGAACAGGTTGCCGATGCCGCCCCGATCCACGCGGGTGCAGGCAAAGCCGGCAGCGCCCAGTTCCTGCTCCAGCAGATCCAGCGCGCCGCCCTCGTCCGGGGTGACACTGGGGCAGCGGATCAGGCGGACGGACAGGTCGACGGGATCGGTCATGGCACGGCTCCTTTGCGTTCGAGTGCTACAGCGCCGCGCAATCGCCTGCAATCGGGCCTGCCGTTCCGCCTTGATCGGGCGGGGGCGTCCGGCGATGTGGCCTAATCGTTACAAATATCTAATTTCCTTGACATAATGCCGGTTTACCCTCGCCATGCGGGGGCTTACCGGGGCAAGTTTGGCGCAAAACGAGGCAGATCAGCGCCGCATCAAGACGGCCCGAGCGACCGATCCCCGAACATGCTTGCGCAATGCGGGCGGCAATACGGGTCTGCCGGGCGGGCCGTGCGGTGCCGTCGAGGCAGGAGAACGCGCATGACAACCGCCCCCACATTGCGGGACGCGGCGGCCTAGGGCGGTGGCGCGTCGCAGGGCATACCGGGCATGACCTGGCAGGCGATCGGTGACGGACGCCGGGCGTTGCGCCTTCCCGACCCGGCGCGCGCGCCGCAGCTTCTGCCCGTGGGCAGCGTGATGATCGAAAGCGCGCTGTCCGGTGACCGGCCGGCCGCCCTGACCCTGCTTGAGCTGGACCGCGATACCGGCTGGCGTCACCATCTTGCGGTAACGCTGTCGCCGGGCGGGCTGATCACCGTGGCGCACCGGCAGGGCGGCTGCATGTCGGTCGCCTCGCTGCAAAAGCCGGACCTGATGGCGGACCAGATCCTGCGCCTGACCTGGTGCTGGGATGCCCCGGCCCGGCAGGGTGTGCTGACGGCCGAGAACATCACCACCGGCACGCTGGAGCAATGCGCATTCGACGCCCCGCCGCCTCTGCCGCTGGAGGATGCGGCGCTGCTGTGCGGCGGCGAGAATGCCGCCGGCCTGCGCTGCGACCCGGCGGTGACGCTTGTCGCGGTTTCCGACGAAATCGAACCGGTCGGCCCGATGCCCGGCCTGATGGCGGGAAGCTGGGTGGAAACGGCATCGGGCGGCCGCGCGGTCGAGCGGCTGCGCCCCGGCGATCTGGTGGTCACCGCCGAGCACGGGCTGCAACCCGTGCGGCAGGTCGCCGCGCGCGAGGTGCCGGCGCTGGGGCAGTTCCGGCCGATGCGCCTGCGCGCGCCGTTCTTCGGCCTGCGCGCCGATCTCGACGTGGCGCCGCATCACCGGGTTCTGATCGACGGCACCGATGCGGAATACCTGTTCGGCACCGACACCGTGCTGGTCGAGGCGGGCCATTTGCGGCCCATGGCAGAACAGGTGCCCGCACGCGCCAGCCCGGTCGTGACCTACTACCAGGTGGTGCTGGACCGCCACGATTGCCTTCACACCGCCGGAACATGGTCGGAAAGCCTGTATCTCGGCCAGCTTGCCCGCCGCCCGGCGCAGCATGCCTGTTCGGTGCTGTCGCATGTGCCGCCCGAAGATATCCCGATCCATTCGGACATCGCGGGACCGCTGCTGAAACCCTACGAGGCGATGGTGCTGGTCTCGACCCTGTGCGCGTAGGCGCCGGCGTCAGTCCTCGAAGAACGGCGTCACCTGCGCCACGATCACCGCGTTCTCGTCAAGCGCCCGCTGCATCAGCGCGCGTTCCTCGTCCGCGATGTCGTGGCCTTCCGCCAGCCGCTCGTCCAGCGTGCCGTAGCCGGACACGTCCAGCGGCGCCATGTCCGCTTGTTTCAGGATCGCGACGGTTTCGCGCACGGCCTCCGGCTCGTCCACACCGCTGGCATAGACCATCAGCGCCGCGCCCGTGGCGCCGTCCGGCAGGCCGTCATCCTTGCTGCGGCCGACCTCGACCAGAAGGGTAAAGACCTGTTGGGGCCGTTTCTCGCGCTCGTTCATGGCATTCCACAGGGTGCGCGGCGCACCCCCTTCAGTCCCGCAGCAGCTCGTTGATGCCGGTCTTGGAGCGCGTGCGCTCGTCCACCCGCTTGACGATCACCGCGCAATACAGGCTCACGCCGTTCTTCGACGGCAGGGTGCCGGCGACCACGACCGAATAGGGCGGCACCTCGCCATACGTGACCTCGCCGGTCTCGCGGTCGACGATCTTGGTGGACTGGCCGATGAACACGCCCATGCCCAGAACCGAACCTTCGCGGATGATGCAGCCCTCGACCACCTCGGACCGGGCCCCGATGAAGCAATTGTCCTCGATGATCGTGGGGCCGGCCTGCATCGGCTCCAGCACGCCGCCGATGCCGACCCCGCCCGACAGGTGCACGCCCTTGCCGATCTGCGCACAGGACCCCACCGTGGCCCAGGTGTCGACCATCGTGCCCTCGTCGACATAGGCGCCAAGGTTCACGAAGGACGGCATCAGCACGACGCCGGGCGCGATATAGGCCGATTTGCGCACCACGCAGGTCGGCACGGCACGAAAGCCCGCCTCTCGCCACTGGGTGTCGCCCCAGCCCTTGAACTTGCTGTCGACCTTGTCCCACCAGCCGCCGCCCTGCGGGCCGCCATCCTGCTGCTCCATGTCCTTGACGCGAAAGCCCAGAAGAACCGCCTTCTTGGCCCATTGGTTGACATGCCAGTCGCCGTTCTCCTGCCGTTCGGCCACCCGCAACTGCCCCGAATCCAGCGCGTTCAGCGTATCCTCGATCGCCTCGCGGGTTTCGCCCCCGGTCGCGGGGGTGATCTGGTCGCGGGTCTCCCAGGCGGCTTCGATGGCGGCTTCGAGCTGGGCGTTGGACATGGCGGCGCTCCGTTCGGTGGTTGGGTCTGCGTCGAGGTGCCGCTATAGAGCGATGACAGGCATGGCGCAATGGACGGCGAAAAGGGAGAGCTGGATGAACGACGACAAGGCGCGGGCATTTCCCGACGTACAGGAAGACATCGAACGCTGGCGGCGCACGCCGAACACGCCGCAGACCCGAAGCCCGGCCTACCGGCTCGCCTTCACCGACGACGATTTCATGTGCCGCGACGAGCTGCGCCCCGTGCGGCTTCAGCTCGAACTTCTGAAGACCGGCATGATCCTCGACGAGTACGGCGTGAATTCGACCATCGTGCTGTTCGGCGGTGCGCGGGTGCCCGACCCTGCGAACAAGGCCGGCGCGCGCACCGAGACGCTGGCGGAGTTGTCGAAATACTACGACGAGGCGCGGCGCTTCGCCCGGATCGTCACCGAACGCGGCCAGCGCGGCGGCGCCGACATGGACAACGTGATCGTCACCGGCGGCGGGCCGGGCGTGATGGAGGCGGGCAATCGCGGCGCCCAGGAGGCCGGCGGCGTGTCGATCGGACTGAACATCGTGCTGCCGCACGAGCAGGCGCCGAACGGCTATGTCACGCCCGATCTGTGCTTCAACTTCCACTATTTCGCGATCCGCAAGATGCATTTCCTGATGCGCGCCCGCGCGATCTGCATCTTTCCGGGCGGCTTCGGCACGCTGGACGAGACGTTCGAATCGCTGACCCTGATCCAGACGAAACGGATGGCGCCGATCCCGTTCCTGCTGTTCGGAGAGGAGTTCTGGCGCCGGATCGTCAACTGGGAGGCGCTGGCCGATGCCGGTACGATCTCGGCCAGCGATCTCGACCTGTTCCGTTTCGTCGAGACGGCGGAACAGGCGGTCGAGGTGATCGACACCTGGGACGCGCCCACAGAGGCGCCCAGCGGCATCCAGCAATAGCGCGCCGGGTCAGTCGCCCTACGCGCCGGTCTGGGTGCCGGATTCTGCGGCGATCTGGGCGCGGCTTTTCCGGCCGCGCTCGGTCGCGGATTTGAGCTGGCCGCAGGCGGCCATGATATCCTCGCCCCTCGGGGTGCGCACCGGGCTGGCATAGCCGGCCTTGTAGACGATGTCGGCGAACGCCTCGATCCGCGCCCAGTCCGACCGCTGGTAGGGCGCGCCGGGCCATTCGTTGAACGGGATCAGGTTGATCTTGGCCGGGATGCCGCGGATCAGCCGCACCAGCCGGCGCGCATCCTCGTCGCTGTCGTTGACGCCCTTGAGCATCACGTATTCAAAGGTGATCCGCTCTGAATTGGACAGTTTCGGATAGGCCCGCAGCGCGTCCAGCAGGGCCGCGATGTTCCAGCGCTTGTTGATCGGCACCAGCCGGTCGCGCACCTCGTCGGTGGTGGCGTGGAAACTGACCGCCAGCAAACAGCCGATCTCCTCGGCGGTGCGGGCGATTTCGGGCACGACCCCGCTGGTCGACAGCGTGATGCGGCGGCGCGACAGGGAAATCCCCTCGCCGTCCATGGCGATCTTCATCGCGTCGCGCACCGCCTCGAAATTGTACAGCGGCTCGCCCATGCCCATCAGCACGATATTCGAGATCAGCCGCGTTTCATCCTTGGGCGCGCGGCCCGGCGCGGGCCATTCGCCCAGATCGTCGCGGGCGATCATCACCTGGCCGATGATCTCGGCGGCGGTCAGGTTGCGCACCAGTTTCTGCGTGCCGGTATGGCAGAACGAACAGGTCAGGGTACAGCCGACCTGGCTGGAAATGCACAGCGTGCCGCGACTGTCCTCGGGGATGTAGACCACCTCGACCTCGTGGCCGCCGGCGATGCGCACCAGGTATTTGCGGGTGCCGTCGGCGGACACCTGGCGCTGCACGATTTCGGGCACGCGGATCTCGAAATTCTCGGCCAGCATGGCGCGGTACGGCTTGGCGAGATTGGTCATCGCCTCGAAATCGCGCACGCCCTTCTGGTAGATCCATTGCCAAAGCTGATCGGCCCGCATCCTTGCCTGCCGCTCCGGGGTTCCGGCCCCGATCAGCGCGGCGCGCAGCGCGTCGCGGGTCAGCCCGACGAGGTTGGCGCGCGCTTCGGGGACGGATTTGCGCGGAATCGTGACGAGATCCTGCGTGATCGGGGCGGAACCCTGCGAAATCGGGGCGGTCATGGTCTGGACTCTCCGGAGAAGGTGGCCGGACAGATATAGTATCCGCGCCGCGAAATAAAGGTGCGGGGCGGCTGTACCATGCAGGCCGGACGCCTGCTTTTGCCAAGGTGCCGAGGCTCAGGCGCTGGCCGCGGCCGCGCCGGTGCTGTCGCGTGTGCGAAACAGCGGTGCGGGCATCTCGGCGAAGCCGGCCATCGTGCCGCCGCCCGGCAGCGGCTCGAACCGGCAGACCACGGCGCGCCCGTTCTGCAGCCGCACCTCGGCGGTCCAGCTGCTTCGGCCCGCCATCTCGGCAGCGAAGTCGCGCGCGTCGCCCCAGACCGGGCTGGGCATGCAGGCCTGCTGCCAGCCGCGCGACGCATCGAGGAAGGTCGCCGCCCCTGCACCGCCGCCATCCTCGCCCCAGAGCCGTGCATAGGCCCGGTTGGCAAAGCTCATCCGCCCATCTGCGGCAAACACCGCGATCGCCTCGTCCAGGGTGTCGATCACCGCCCGTCCGGTTTCCAGTTTTTCGCGGAAGGACCGGCCAAGCGTGACCTCGGCGCTGATATCCTCGAACAGGAAGGCCACCGCTCCGTCCGGGTGCGGCCGGCCGGTGATGCGGAAGGTGCGCCCGTCGGGCAGCGGCCAGGTCTCGTTATGGCCGCCGCCGGCGGCCGCGGCCTCCAGCTCCGACATCTGCTGCCGCCAGCTCTTGTAGTCGCGCGGCTCGGGAATCATCCGCCGTTCGCGCAGGTGGTCGAAGAACCGCGTCAGGCCGGGGCGCCCGATCAGGAATCCCACCTCGACGCCCAGAAGATCGCCCAGCGCCGGATTGAACAGCGTCAATTCGCGGCGCCGGTCGAATATCGCCAGCCCGACGCTGAGATGCGCGAAGGTCTGGGTCAGGGTCTGGATGAATTCGCGCAGCGCCCGCTCTGCCTTGACCGCCGCGTCGGCCGGCACCGCCGAAATCAGCCGCTGGCGTCCGGTGATGGTCACGCGCGCCTCGAAATGGGCCGGCTCCGCCCGGCCCGGCAGCGGCAGGGTCAGACGCTGCGTCGTGCCCGGCGGCGGCGTGCTTTCGGTCAGTTCGGGAAACAGCACGGGGAACGCGCCGGGGCCAAGCTCGCCGTCCTTCGCGGCGCGCTGCGCCAGCGACCAGTAGGCCCCGTTCGCCCAGCAGACCGTGCCATGCTCGTCAAGCCGCCAGACCGGGACCGGGGCATGATCGGACGCCTCGCGATGCGCGTCGAGTTCCGCCGCGAGGACGGCCGTGCTGTGCCGGTCGGGCCGTTCCGTACCGGCGCCGTTTCCCACATCCTCGAGCGCGATGCGAAGGCGCCCCGCCTTCGCCTCCAGCCGCAGGCGGGCGGTCGCGTCGGCGGATGGCACGAGCAGGCAGTCCTCTTCCCCGCAGGTACGAACGCGGGCCTGAAGTTCGGGAAAGCGCGGCGCGAGGAAGGCGACCAGCCGCGCCATGTCGCTGCCGCGCGACGGCGCGTAGCGCAGCAAGCGGCGGCCCGATTCGGTGGCATCCACCAGCGTGTCCGCGTCGAACAGAAAGGCCACATCGGACCCGGCGGCATCGTCTGCCTGCCCCCTGCGCCGCAACGAAACGGGTGCGGCAAGCAGGGCGGCCGTGGCCGTCATGAAGGCGACGAAGACCAGCACGCCCGCCTGGAAAAGGCCCGAGATTTCCATGATCGCCCTTCGTTCAACCCGCGTTTCAGGCTCACGCTAGACCCGCGACCGTTAAATTCGTGTTAAATGCGATCAGGCTTGGATCGGCTGGTTCTCTCCGAGGCCGCGGCGGCTGTCCTGCGGGGCGGCGATCCGCTCCAGCGGCCAGCGCAACTCGACGATCGCCCCCGAGCGTTTGACCGACCCGCTGCCGGGCACCAGCGGGTCGCGGCCATTGGCAAAGCTCAACTCTGCTCCGGACCGTTCCAAAAGCGTCTTCGCGATGAAAAGCCCCAACCCCATACCCTCGTATTCCGGTCGTTGCGGCGGCTCTTCGGGGCCGCGCCGCTTGCGCACGAACGGATCGCCGATCCGGCCGAGCACATGCGGCGGAAAGCCGGCGCCATCGTCGATGATCCGCAGCTCGATCGCCGCATCAGTCCAGACCGCGTCGATCCAGACGGTCGTTCGCGCGAAATCCACCGCGTTCTGGATCAGGTTGCGCAAGCCGTGGATGATCTCGGGGCGGCGCGCTACCTCAGGCTGCTGCGCGGCACCGCCGGCGCCAGGCGACAGATCGACGATCAGCGTCTTGCCGCGGCCGCTATGCGGCTCTGCGGCCTCGCGGATCACCTCGCCCAGCGGCGCGTGGCGCATGTGCAGATCGTCCTTTCCCGCCTGCCCCATCGAGCGCAGGATGTCGCGGCAGCGGTCGGCCTGCTGGATGATCAGTTCGGCATCCTCGCGCAGCTCGTCGCGGTCCTCCAGCTCGTCGGCCAGCTCGCGGCTGACCAGCTTGATCGTCGCCAGCGGCGTGCCAAGCTCATGCGCCGCCGCCGCGACCACGCCGCCCAGATCGGTCAGCTTCTGCTCGCGCGCCAGCGCCATCTGGGTGGCCAGAAGCGCCTCGGACATGGAGTGAATCTCGGATGTGACGCGCCGCGCATAGACCGCCATGAACACGATACCGGTGCCGATCGACACCCACATGCCGAACAGGAACACGGGGGCCATCTGCAGCACCACGCCCGCTTCGGTCAGCAATGGCAGATGCAGCCGCGCAACCAGCGTGATCGCCAGGAAGGCCGCGCATCCCACAAGCAGCGTCGCCTCGAGCGACAGCGCCGTGGCCGAGATCGTGACCGGCGCCAGCACCAGGAGCGCGAAGGGATTGCTCAGCCCGCCGGTCAGGAACAGCAGGAACGCGAGTTGCGTGATGTCGAACAGCAGCATCGCGATCACCGCGCGCTCGGACAAACGCTTGCTGCGCGGATAGACGTAGACCATCACCAGATTGGCGATGACCGACGCGCCGACGGCCGCAAGGCAAAGCCCCAGTTCCAGCCGCAGCCCGAACACCGCCTGCCCGACCCCGATCGCGACCAGCTGCCCGGCAATGGCGAACCAGCGCAGCACCACGAGCGTGCGCAGGCGGACCCAGCGGTTGCGGATCTCGGCCGCCAGAAGGCGGGTATTGGGATCGGCCATGCGCGCCCCTAGATACTGCGTGCAACCCTTGATAAGTCCGCCCGCGGGGCGGATCAACGACAACGGACGGAGCGCGCTCGGATGAACAGGTATTACATGGGGGCGGCGGCTGTCGCGTTGGTCGCGGTCGTGGGGGCAGGATACCTGGCCACCTTCGGGCGGGGCGGGGGCGATCCCTTTGCCGAGTGCCGCGCCAGCGCGGTCGCGGGCGGCGCGGGCAGTATCGGCGGGCCGTTCACGCTGGTGAATGCGGACGGCGAGACGGTGACCGACAAGGATGTCTTCACCAAGCCCTCGCTGCTGTATTTTGGCTACACCTTCTGCCCGGATGTCTGCCCGGCCGATGCCGCGCGCAACGCGGCGGCGACAGATCTGATCCGCGAGCGCGGGCTGGACGTGCAGCCTGTCTTCATCTCGGTCGACCCGGAGCGCGACACGCCCGAGGTTGTCAAGGACTGGACCGGCTGGATGCACGACGACATGATCGGGCTGACAGGCACGCCCGAGCAGGTAAAGGCGGCATCGAAGGCGTACCGCACCTTCTATCGCAAGCAATCGGGGGGCGACCCGGAATATTATCTGGTCGATCACTCGACCCACACCTACCTTGTCTTTCCCGAAACCGGCTTTGCCGAGTTCTTTCGCCACGACGAGACGCCCGAACAGGTCGCCGACCGCGCCGCCTGTTTCATCGAGGCGGCGGAGGGCGTTTGACCCTGCCGGTGGAGCGGCTTAATGTCGCGCGACGTGGTGAGATGGAAAAGGACGCCCGGATGCCGGAACACGACGCGCAGGAGCTTGGGGACGACCGCTCGCTGCTGCTGGTGGACGATGACGAGCCTTTCCTGCGCCGCCTCGCCCGTGCCATGGAGAAACGCGGTTTCGACGTCGAGACCTCCGATTCCGTTGCCGGTGGCAAGGCCATCGCCACGGCCCGCCCGCCGGCTTACGCGATCGTCGATCTGCGGCTGGAGGACGGCAATGGACTCGACGTGGTGGAGGTTCTGCGCGAGCGGCGGCCCGACAGCCGGATCGTGGTTCTGACCGGCTATGGCGCCATCGCCACGGCGGTGGCGGCGGTCAAGATCGGGGCGACCGATTACCTGTCGAAGCCGGCCGACGCCAACGACATCACCAATGCGCTTCTGGCGCGCAGCGACACCCTGCCGCCGCCGCCGGAAAACCCGATGAGCGCCGACCGCGTGCGCTGGGAGCATATCCAGCGGGTCTACGAGCTGTGCGACCGCAACGTGTCGGAAACAGCGCGGCGGCTGAACATGCACCGCCGCACGCTGCAGCGCATTCTCGCCAAACGGAGCCCGCGGTGACCCGGCTCGCCCTGTCCGCCGCCTTGTGCCTTGGCCTCGCGGCCTGCGGCGCGGCGACAAGCACCACGACGCGCGACGCCTCCACCACCCCGCTGCGCCCCGATCGGGCCGGGCTGGCGATAGCCGGCAACGATCAGCGGATCGATTTCGGCCGGGCCGAGGCCGGGGCGATCGCCGCCGTGACGAAGGTTCTGGGTGCGGCGCCGGTCAGCCGGACGGACAATGCCGAATGCGGCGCCGGCCCGGCCACTCTGGTGAAATACGACCGCATCGACCTGCTCTTTCAGGGCGGCGCGTTCCGCGGCTGGTCCACGGACGACCCGCGCACAGCGGCCGCCAACGGCCTGTCGGCAGGCATCACGCGGCGCCAGCTCGAAGGCGGCGGCTACGGCCCGTTCGAGGCGACATCGCTGGGCGTTGAGTTTTCGGCAGGCGGCGTGTCGGGGCTGCTGCCCGACAACGCGCCGGACACGCCGGTACAGATGCTGTGGGCCGGGACCAGCTGTTTCTTCCGGTAGTAACGGCCGGACCCTCAGAAATCGTAGCGTTTCAGAACCTTGTCCACGCGGGTTCCGTCGCCCATGCGCACCCGGTGCAGCCGGCCGTAATCCTCGAAGCCGCGGCTTTGGTAATAGGCCAGCCCGCCCGGATTGTCGGCCCGGATCTCGGCATTGATCCAATCATAGCCTGCCGCGCGCGCGGCATTCACCGTCGCGCGGAACAGCGCGGATCCGATACCCAGCCCGGTATGTCCGATCCGCGCGAAGGTGGCGATCTGCGCGACGCGCGCGCCCAGATCGGGATGCGGCTCGATCCATTGAAAGCCCAGAAGCGCGCCGCGGGCATCCTCGGCCACGTGCCAGGTCGCGCGCGCATCCCGGGCCATCCAGCGCGCGATCGTCTTCGCATCCACCGGATCGGTCAGCGCGGTCGTGCCGCCCTGCGCGATGATCCCGTTCAGAAGCTCCGCCACAGGGCGCGCATCAAGCGGTCCGGCGCGGCGCACATGGATCAAGACATCTGCCCCAGCAAGGCGGCATGGCGCGCCGTGAACGCCGCGCGAACCTCTTTCGGGGGGCGAAGGCGCAGTGTCAGCCCTTCGACAAGGGCTGGCGGGACGCGGCCGAACAGGCGGTTGGCCTCCGCCTCGGAAAAGCCGGCGATCTGGGTGGCTTCCAGCCAGGCCGACACCTTGTCGGCGCGCTTGATCTGCTTCTTTTCGGTCGCCGGAATCTGCGCGGGCAGACCGAACCGGATATGCACCGCCGCCGCCAGCCGCGCGTCAAGCTCGCCATAACCCGGCCCGACCGCCGCCTTGACCGGCGAAATCATGTCGCCGATGACGTATTCGGGCGCGTCGTGAAGCAGCGCGGCCAGCCGCCAGCGCGCCGGGGCATCGGGACGGATGCGGCCGAAGATCTCCTCGACCAGCAGCGAATGCTCGGCCACGGAATAGGCGAAGTCGCCCCGCGTCTGGCCGTTCCAGCGGGCGACGAAGGCAAGCCCGTGGGCGATATCCTCGATCTCGATATCGACCGGCGTCGGGTCCAGCAGGTCGAGCCTGCGGCCCGAGAGCATCCGTTGCCAGGCGCGCGGTTGCGGCATCGCGTATCCCCCGTTGATCCGCCCGCCCGTCTGCCATAGCGCGGCACGGCGCGAAAGCCCGTTTGCAGCGCGGGAGCCGGATCGCGGATGTGCCAAGCTCGCACGAAACGCGGACCTCCGAACAGGCCGGCAACGCGCTGTCAGGGAGCCGGGCGCGCAGGCCGCCGCATTGGCGGCCCGGCCGGTCCCGGCCGATGGCATTCAATCTGGTCGGAGGCAAACAAACCGGAGGGCCACGGCGCAGACCGTGACCCTCCAGCCTTCCCACGCGGCCCTCACGACCCCTGGCAAATGCAATTCAGATCACGACCTTCTGGCCGGTGTCTCTGTCATACGCCGCGGCCGCGCTTCATGCAACAACAGAGCCTCTAAAACTCTTTTAAAATCAGCGCGTTGAAGGTAACGCCCCGTTAACCGCCCGGCACACGCAAGATGCCCTGCCGGTCCGGTCAGGCGTAGACCGATTCCTTGCCGAAATGCTTGACCAGCATGTAATAGACGACAGCGCGGTACTTGTTCCGCTCGGAGCGGCCGTAAGTGTCGATGACCTTGTTGATCGCATCCATCAATTCCGGCCCATCGCGCAGCGCCAGCTTCTTGATCAGGAAATTGTCCTTCACGGTTTCCAGCTCTTCCGGCTGCCCGGCAGCAACGGTCGAGGCGTCGGCGTCGTAGATCGACGGCCCGCATCCGATCGTCACCTTGGTCAGCAGGTCCATGTCCGGCGTCATGTTGCACTTGGTCTTCAGATCGTCCGCATATCTTGCGATCAGCTCGTCACGTCTTCCCATCGGTCCCTCTCCGCCAATTCATGTTGCGGGGCACGTCCGGCGCGTGCCCTTGCGCGGCAGGTTAGTCAGGAAACCCCCGCGGGAAAAGCCATTTCATGCCGCGCGCGCCCGGACCGTGGCGGCGGCGCGACGCGAAAAGGGCGCATCGCGGGGATGCGCCCTTCGCCGGGATCGGGGCAGGATCGCAGCGAACCGCGTTACTGCGCCGTCTCGGTCCCGTCATCCTGCATGGGATCCTCGGGTTCCTCGCCCGCGCCGTCCGCAGGTGTATCGTTTTCCGGCGCTTCGGTCGTGGCCGGTGCCGCGCCGGCGCCCATCACCTGCGCGATGGGCGTGTCGTCCGGCAGGCCCTCGAGGGTGGATTCGTCCACTTCGGGCTGCGCCTTCAGCGACTCCTTGTCGGTGGGCAGGGTGAAGAAGGTGCCATCCGCGCTCAGCTGGAAATCCGCCAGCGGCAGGGCGACGGTATATTCGCCCATGCCCAGAAAGCCGCCGATACCCAGCACCGCCGCGGCGCCGCTGCCCTGGTCGATGACATAGTCGATCTCGGCGATCTTGTTGCCATCCGGGTCATAGGCGAGCATGCCGACCACGTCGCCGACCGTCATCTCCTCGATGCTGGTAAAGGCCGGTGCGGCGGGTTCGGCCGCCACGGGCGGCTCGGCGGTGGCGCCGTCTGTGGCGGTGGTCTGCGCCATCGCACCGCCGGCCATCAGGGCCAGGATCGCCACGCTTGTCGTCAGGGGTCCGGGTTTCATCGCTGTGCCTCCTTTGCAGGTCACTGTCATGACCATGAAAGGCTCCGGCGGGCGCGATCGTTCCGCGAAACGACAAGACCCCGCCGAACGGGCGGGGCCTTGCCAAAACCGTGATGCAGCGCGGGCCGGTTTCCGCCATCGCGGGCCGGGCGGCGGAAACCGGCCTAGTAGCGGTAATGCTCGGGCTTGAACGGCCCTTCCGGGGTCACGCCGATATAGGATGCCTGGTCGGAAGACAGTTCCGTCAGCTTCGCGCCGACCTTGGCGAGGTGCAGGCGCGCGACCTTCTCGTCCAGATGCTTGGGCAGCACATAGACCTCGTTGCCGTATTGATCGCCCTTTGTGAACAGCTCGATCTGCGCCAGCGTCTGGTTGGCAAAGGACGCCGACATCACGAAGGACGGATGCCCCGTCGCATTGCCGAGGTTCAGCAGCCGCCCCTCGGACAGCAGGATGATCCGGTTGCCCGACGGCAACTCGATCATGTCCACCTGGTCCTTGATGTTGGTCCATTTGTGGTTCTTCAGCGCGGCGACCTGAATTTCATTGTCGAAATGGCCGATATTGCCGACGATCGCCATGTCCTTCATCGCGCGCATGTGGTCCAGCCGGATCACGTCGCGGTTGCCGGTGGTGGTGATGAAGATGTCGGCGCTGTCCACCACATCCTCGAGCAGCACCACCTCGTAGCCGTCCATCGCGGCCTGCAACGCGCAGATCGGGTCGACCTCGGTGACCTTGACGCGCGCGCCGGCGCCGCGCAGCGACGCGGCAGACCCCTTGCCGACATCGCCGTAGCCGCAGACCACGGCGACCTTGCCGGCCATCATCGTGTCGGTGGCGCGGCGGATGCCGTCGACGAGGCTTTCGCGGCAGCCATACTTGTTGTCGAATTTCGACTTGGTGACGCTGTCATTGACGTTGATCGCGGGGAAGGGCAGCAGACCGGTCTTCTGCAGATCGTACAGGCGGTGCACGCCGGTCGTGGTTTCCTCGGTCACGCCCCGGATCATGTCCCGCTGCTTGCCGAACCAGCCGGGGCTTTCGGCCATGCGCTTGCGGATCTGGGCAAAGAGGGCCTCTTCCTCCTCGCTCTGGGGGACGGCGATCAGGTCTTCCTCGCCCGCCTCGACACGCGCGCCGAGCAGGATGTAGAGCGTCGCATCCCCGCCATCGTCGAGGATCATGTTGCAGCCGCCTTCCTCGAACTGGAAGATCCGGTCGCAGTAATCCCAGTATTCCGGCAGCGTTTCGCCCTTGACGGCAAAGACCGGCACGCCCGCCTCGGCGATGGCGGCGGCGGCGTGATCCTGCGTCGAGAAGATGTTGCACGACGCCCAGCGCACATCGGCGCCCAGATGCACCAGCGTCTCGATCAGGACAGCGGTCTGGATGGTCATGTGCAGGCTGCCGGCGATGCGCGCACCCTTGAGCGGCTTGGCCTCGCCGTATTCGTCGCGGATCGACATGAGGCCGGGCATCTCCGTTTCGGCGATGTCCAGTTCCTTGCGCCCGTAGGCGGCAAGAGAGATGTCCTTGACGAGATAATCCTTGGCCATGTGCGGCGGCTCCTGTGACTGGCTGATATCCGGGCAGGCTTTAACACCGGCGCGGAAGGTTCGGCAAGGCGATCAGCCCCCGGCGCGGCCGCCCCTGGGCGTGCGTCGGCGGGGCGGGCTTGCGGGGCGGTTTATCGCCGTCTTCCCGCATGACATTCGTTCGGCGCGGGGTGTCTGGTTATGCGCGCGCCCTCGGGGAGGGGCGGGCACGTCGGGAAGGGGCGGGCGCGTCGGGAAGGGGCGGGCGCGTCGGCGCTGGTTGTCTCCGCCACCCTTGGGCACCGATCATCTTTCATCAAAAGGAGCACGCGATCAGCTCACGAAGCGGCCGCCCCTGGGTGGGCGCGGGCATGACGGTCGAGCGGTGCGGTTTATTCCAGCCTTCCCGTATGACTGCGCCCCGGCGCGGGACGTCGAACATGCGCCCGCCCGAGGGAAGGGGCGGGCGCGGCGGGGGCTGGTCGCCCCCGCCACCTTTATCCGAGGGTTTTCTCTACCCCCGCACCCACTGCCCTACCCGTTCAAGGCTCAACCCCGGCCATCTTGCAGACGATGCGCCACTCGTCCTCCGTCACCGGTTGCACCGACAGGCGCGAATTGTTGACCAGCACCATGTCCGCAAGGCGCGGCTCGTCCTTGATCTCGGCAAGCGTGACCGGGCGGGCGACCGGGCGCAGCGCCTTGATGTCCACGCATTCCCAGCGGTCGTCGTCTGTGGTGCTGTCGGGATGCGCTTCGGCGATCACCTCGACAAGGCCGACCACGGCCTTTTCGGTCTGCGAATGGTAGAAAAAGCCGCGATCGCCCACCGCCATCTCGCGCATGAAGTTGCGCGCCTGGTAGTTGCGCACGCCGTCCCATTCCTCGCCGGCCTCGCCCTTTGCCACCTGGTCGTCCCAGGACCAGTCCGAGGGTTCGGATTTGAAAAGCCAGTAGCGCATGATCGCTCTCCGTTCGTTCATTCCGGGCGCAGCGGGCGGGCCAGCAGTGCCTCTGCCGCCTCCGCCACGCTGGCGCGTCCGTTCAGCACCGCGGCGATGGCATGGGTGATCGGCATGTCCACCCCGTCGCGCCCGGCCAGCGTATCGACCGCACGGGCGGTGGCAATCCCCTCGGTGGTGGCGGTGACATCGGCCTGTCCCGCGCGGCCCAGCCGCAGCCCGTAGGCGAAGTTGCGCGATTTCTCCGAGGTGCAGGTCAGCACGAGATCCCCCAGCCCGGACAGCCCGGCCAGCGTTTCGCGCCGGGCGCCGCGCGCGAGGGCAAGGCGCAGCATCTCGGCATGGCCGCGGGTCAGCAGCGCGGCGCGGGCGCTTTCGCCCAGCCCCGCGCCGATGGTCATGCCGCAGGCGATGGCGATCACGTTCTTGAGCGCGCCGCCCAGTTCCACACCGGCCAGATCGGCGCTGCGGTAAAGGCGCAGAACCGGCGTGGACAGCCGCGATTGCAGCAGCCGCGCGGCGGTCTCGTCCGCGACGGCAAGCGTCAGGGCGGTCGGCAGGCCGGCGGCGATGTCGACGGCAAAGCTCGGTCCCGACAGCAGCGCCGGGATCGCGCCGGGCGCGCGCGCGGCGATCACGCCGGCAGGGCCAAGGCCGCTGCCGAGATCCACCCCCTTGCAGCAGGCGACAAGGGGCTTGCCCGTCCAGAGCGCGGAATCCTGCGCAAGGAAGGCGGCGAGCGCCTGCATCGGCACGGCCAGCAGCAAAACGTCCGCGCGCGCGGCCTGCGCAAGGTCTGCGGTGGGCGTTACGCCGGGCGGCAGGGTGACACCGGCAAGCCGGGCCGCGTTCTGGCGACTGCTCGCCATGGCGCGCGCCTGCGCCGGATCGCGGGCCCAGAGCGCGACTTTCTGATCGCCGCGCGCCAGCGCCACGGCCAGGGCGGTGCCGAAGGCCCCCGCGCCCAGCACGGCGACGCTCATGCCTTGGCCCCCCGCTTGCCGCCGCCCAGCATCGGCGCGCTGGCAGCGTCGAGCGGCCAGCGCGGGCGGGCGGCCAGCGTCATGTCGTCGGTGTGCCCGGCGCGAAACCGCTCCAGCCCCGCCCAGGCGATCATCGCCGCATTGTCGGTGCATAGCGCCAAGGGCGGCGCGGAAAAGCGCGCGCCGGCCTCTGCCGCCACGATTTCCAGCGCCGCGCGAATCGCCGCATTCGCCGCGACGCCGCCGGCGACGGCCAGCGCGGGGTCGCCGGGCGCCTCGGCCATATAGAGCGCCAGCGCGCGGCGGGTCTTCTCGGCCAGCACATCCGCCACCGCCGCCTGGAACCCGGCGCAGAGATCGGCGCGGTCGGCCTTCGTCAGCCCGCCCGCCTTGGCCACCAGCGCGTCGCGCGCCCGCAGCATCGCGGTCTTCAGCCCCGAAAACGACATGTCGCAGCCCGCCCGGTCCAGCAGCGGGCGCGGGAACGCGAACCGCGCCGGATCGCCCGCCTTCGCCGCGCGCTCTACATGCGGCCCGCCCGGCTGCGGCAGGCCCAAGAGCTTTGCGGTCTTGTCGAACGCCTCTCCGGGTGCATCGTCGATGGTGCCGCCGAGGCGTGTGAACTCCGCTGCCCCGCGCACCACGACGAACTGGCAATGCCCGCCGGACACCAGCAGCACCAGATACGGAAAGGCCAGCCCGTCCGTCAGGCGCGGGGTCAGCGCGTGACCGGCCAGGTGGTTGACCCCGACAAGCGGCAGCCCCGCCCCGGCCGCCATCCCCTTGGCGCACATCACACCCGCCAGCACGCCGCCGATCAGCCCCGGCCCGGCCGTCACCGCGATGGCGTCCATGTCGCGCAAAGTCAGCCCCGCCTCGTCCAGCGCCCGCTCGACGCACAGGTCGAGTTTTTCGACATGGGCGCGGGCAGCGATCTCGGGGACGACGCCGCCAAAGGCCGCATGCAGCGCCTGCTGATCCGCGACGACATTGGCCAGGATCTCGGGGCGCGCACCGGCCGCCTGCCGCACGATGGCGGCAGCGGTGTCGTCGCAGCTGCTTTCCAGCCCCAGAATGGTCAGCGCGTCGGCCATGTGCCCGCCGGTTGCAAGGGATTTGACAGGCAGGTAACACCGCACCCGGGCCCGAACAATAGCGGCCCCTGCCCGCCGAGGAAATGCGCCCGCGTGACCACCCTGCTTCTGACCCGGCCTCGCGTTCAGGCGGCCCGCTTCGCCGCCGACCTTCGTGCGCGGCTGCCCGGCCTGCCCATCGTCGTCTCTCCCGTGCTGGAGATCGTGCACCGCCGCGTGCCGGTCGACCCCCACGGCGTCGCCGCATTCGTTCTGACATCGGAAAACGGGGCGGAGGCGCTGGCGGCCAACGCCGACGTGGCCGGAAAGACCGCGTTCTGCGTCGGCACGCGCACGGCCGAGGCGGCGCAGGCCGCCGGAATGCGCGCGATTTCCGCCGATGGCGATGCGGAGGATCTGTTCGCACTGATCCGGGCGCGCGCACCCTCGGGACCGCTGGTTCTGGCGCATGGCGTCCATGCCGCCGGCAATCTGGGTGCGCGGCTTCGCGCGGCGGGCGTCGATGCGCGCGATCTGGTGCTTTATGATCAGACGGCCCGCGCGCTGACTGCCGAGGCACGGGCGCTGCTGGCCGGCGATGCGCCGGTGCTGGCGCCGCTTTTCAGCCCGCGCAGCGCGGCCCTTTTGGCGCTTGAGGACATCCGCGCGCCCCTGACGCTGGTGGCGATCAGCGACAACGCCGCGCGTGCCTGGGCCGATGCCGGCGGCGCCGCGCCGCGGCGGCTGGAGGTGGCAGACCGCCCCGACGCGGCGGCGATGCTGACGGCAATCGCGGCAGTTTGCCCGCCGTCTTCCGCTTGAGGCCCCGCCACCGCCGCACTAGTTTGACTCGGGAACCTTCCCCCGGCATGTCCGGGGTCGGATGGAAAAGGGCTGGATTCGGTGGCAAAATCACCAAAGAGCGACAAGAACACGCCTGAAGGCAAGGCACGGGACGACATGGCGGACATCGCGAATCCGAAAGCCGCCGCGGAAAACGACGACATGGCGCACAAGCCGGCCGGGACCGAGGCCGACGAGGCAGAGACTTCCCCGCCCGAGCCGCCCTCGGCCGAGGGGCTGACCGATACCGATGAGAACGCGGCGGACGCCGTCCCCGAAGCGGAGCCAGACGCGATGCCGACCGACGAGGCCGCGCCGGAGGACCCGGACGGCGCGCCGGAGGAGTCCCCGACCGCCAGTGACCCGGTCGCGGCGGCTGCCGACACGCCGCAGGCCGCCGAAACCGCGCCCCGCGGCCCCGCCTCCGACGCCGCAGCCATGCCGATTGCCGCCGCGCCGCCAAGCCGCGGCGGCGCGGGCGGCCTGATCCTGGGCGGCGTGATCGCCGCGCTGATCGGCGCCGGCGCGCTCTATCTCGCGCAAAGCCAGGACTGGGTGACGCTGGGCGGCCCCGACGAGGCGCTGCTGGCCCGGCTCGATGCGCTGGAGACGGGGCTGGACAAGACCGAGGCCGATCTTGCCGCCGCAACCGAAAAGATCGCCGCGCTGGAACAGGCCGAACCCGACCTGTCCGCCGTCACCGCCGCCATCGGCAAGGTACAGACCGCCGCCGATGCGACCGCCGCCGATCTGGCCGCGCTGACCGAACGGCTGGACGCGACCGACGCGCGGCTTTCGGAACTGGCCGTCACGCAGATCCCCGAGGCGGAACTGCCCAAGGCGATTTCCGACGCCTACGACGCCAAGCTGTCGGACCTTCTGGCGACCATCAACACCCGATTTGCCAAGATGCAGACCGGGCTCGACACCAAGCTGACCGAGCTGGAACAAAGCCAGCAGGACGCCGCCAAGGCGGAGGCCGACGCTTTGCGCGCCGCGCAGATGGCCGAGGCTCGCGCCGCGATGGGCAAGGTCAGGACCGCGCTGGATACCGGCGCGCCCTATGCCGGCCCGCTTGCCGAGGTGGCCGACCTGTCCGGCGCCGGCATCCCAGATCCGCTGGCCGCCCATGCCGAAGAGGGTATCCCGACGCTGGATGCCCTGCGCACCCGCTTCCCGGAAGGTGCGCGCCGCGCCCTGACCCTGTCGTCGCGCGTTGCCGCCGAAAGCGGTGAGATGAGCCGATGGGAGGCATTCCTGCGCACCCAGACCGGCGCGCGTTCGCTGGAAGCGCGCGAGGGCGGCGACCCCGACGCCGTGCTGTCGCGCGCCGAGGCGGCACTGGCACGGGGCGATCTGGATACCGCACTGACCGAGCTGAAGGCCCTGCCCGAGGCCGGACAGGACGCCATGGCGGATTGGGCCGCGCTGGCCGAAACCCGGCGCGACGCGCTGAACGCAGCCGCCGATCTGGCGGCCCGAATTGAACAGAATTGAGGACGGCTGAATGCTCTGGTCTCTGATAAAGGTCATCCTGTTCGTCGCCCTCATCGCGGCGGCCGCATGGGGGGCGGGATACCTGCTGGAAACCGACGGCGGGATCCGCGTGGCGGTGGCGAATACCGAGTTCAACCTCGGCCCCTTGCAGGCGGTGATCGCGGTGCTGGTGCTGCTCGTGGCGGTCTGGCTGCTGCTCAAGATCGCGGGCCTTCTGGTCGCCGTGCTTCGGTTCCTGAACGGGGACGAAACCGCGATCTCGCGCCATTTCGCCCGCAACCGCGAGCGCAAGGGCTTTCAGGCGCTGGCCGACGGCATGATGGCGCTTGCCTCCGGCGAGGGGCGGCTGGCGATGACCAAGGCGCAGAAGGCCGAGAAATACCTTCACCGGCCGGAGCTGACCAACCTGATCACCGCGCAGGCGGCGGAACTTGCCGGCGACCACACCAGGGCCGAGGAGACCTACAAGCGGCTTCTGGCGGACGACCGTACACGCTTCGTCGGGGTGCGCGGGATCATGAAGCAGAAGCTGGCCGAAGGCGACACCGACACCGCGTTGAAGCTGGCGGAAAAGGCATTTGCCCTGAAGCCCCGGCACGAAGAGACGCAGGACATCCTGCTGCGCCTTCAGGCGGAGCATGGCGACTGGGCCGGCGCGCGCCACACGCTGGGCGCCAAGCTGAAGCACGGCACCATGCCGCGCGACGTGTACCGCCGCCGCGACGCGGTTCTGGCGCTGACCGAGGCCAGCGAAGTGCTGGACGAGGATGCCAGCATCGAGGCGCGCGAGGCCGCGATCGAGGCGAACCGGCTGTCGCCCGACCTGATCCCCGCCGCCGCCATGGCCGCGCGCGGCTATATCGACCGGAACAAGCCGCGCTATGCCGCGCGGGTGCTGAAAAAGGCGTGGGAGGTGCAGCCGCATCCCGACCTCGCCGCCGCCTTCGCCGAGATCGCGCCCGAGGAAACCCCGGCAGAGCGGCTCAAGCGGTTCGGCACGCTCACGCGGCTGAAACCCGACCATCCCGAAACGCGCATGCTCATGGCAGAGCTGAACCTCGCGGCCGAGGATTTCCCCGCCGCCCGCCGGGCACTGGGTGATCTGGCGCAGGCCGATCCCACCGCCCGCTCGCTGGCGATCATGGCCGCGATCGAGCGCGGCGAGGGGGCGGACGAATCGGTGGTGCGCGCCTATCTGACACGCGCGCTGACCGCCTCGCGCGGGCCGCAATGGGTGTGCGACAACTGCCAGTCGATCCACAGCCACTGGGCGCCGGTCTGCTCCAACTGTTCGGGCTTCGACACGCTGTCCTGGCGCGTGCCGGCAGAGGGCGAAGTGGCGATGCCCGGCTCTACCGGGATGCTGCCGCTGATCGTCGGCTCCCCGCGCGAGCCGGCGGCCGACCTGCCCGTGCCGGCAGCGGACCCCCTTGCCGCCGATACCGATTCCCCGCCCGAAGAACCCGGCACCCCGCCCTCGCCGCCCGATGTGGCCGAGGCGGAAATCGTCGAGGAGAATTCCGCCACCAAAGCCTGATTTTGGGGCTGTTCTTGCCGTGCGCGCGGTGCTAAACGCCCCGCCAGTGGCCGCACTAGCTCAGCTGGTAGAGCACATCATTCGTAATGATGGGGTCGGGGGTTCGAATCCCTCGTGCGGCACCACTTTTCGCCGAGATTGCCCCGTCGCTGAAGACGCAGCCACGGCTTTGACCGCCGGGATCAACATCGTGTGTGCGTCGCATTTCCCTGTCGAATAGCACTCCTTTCCCTTTTCCGTCAGTGCCTTACGCCTAAAGACCTCGCAGGAATTTGAAACCCTGTCGAGACCTTGCTAGGTAATGGTCCTACCCCGCACCGGATACGCTAGGTCGTCGGTGCCGACGGGTGCGAGAACGAAAACGAGATAAGGGAGAACGATAATGAGCAATCATGGCCTCTATCCCGGGTTGGCGGCGGCGCTGGCCCTTGGCATGACTTTCACGGGCAGCGCGCAGGCGGCATCGCTTGCGGAAATCCAGGAAAGCGGCACCATCCGCATCGCCGTCGCAAACGAGATTCCCTATGGCTATATCGACCCGACGGGCGAGGCCAAAGGCGCCGGGCCGGACGTGGCCAAGCACATCATGGATCAGCTGGGCGTCGACAATATCGAGTGGATCACCACCGATTTTTCTGGCCTGATCCCCGGCCTGCAGGCCGACCGGTTCGACATGGTCGCCGCCGAGATGGCGATCCTGCCGCAGCGCTGTGAGAAGGTGATCTATTCCGAACCGAACTCGTCCTATGGCGAGGGGCTGCTGGTGAAGTCCGGCAACCCGATGGACATCCACGCCTATACCGACTTTGCCGAGAACAAGGAACTCAAGGTCGCGATCATGGCCGGCGCGGACCAGCTCGAGATGTTGCAGGCGCTGGGCGTCGACGAAAGCCAGATGGTCACGCTGTCGTCCAACTCGGACGCGATTTCCAGCGTGTCGACCGGGCGGTCGGATGCCTATGCCGCGACCAGCCTGACGGCAGGCAACCTGGCATCGAAGTCCGACAAGGTGGAATCGGTCAGCGGCTTCGAGGATCCGGTGATCTCGGGCGAGCCGGTGCGCAGCTGGGGCGGTTTCGTGTTCCCGCAAGGGGCCGAGGATCTGCGCGATGCGGTCAACAAGGAACTGGCCGCGTACAAGGAAACCGATGACTGGGCCGATACCCTCATGGGCTACGGATTCTCCGATGCCGACGTGAAGGGGTCGATGCAGCGGACCACCGAGGATCTGTGCGCCAAATCCATCGCGGGCTGACAGGCACCGATCCTTGACATGCATTCCGGGGGCGGCGCAGGCTGCCCTCGGAGCAACAAGCGGATATTCTGCCCATGCATTGGACCGAATACCTCGTCCCCCTGGGACAGGGGGCCTGGGTGACGGTACAACTCACCTTCTGGTCAACCATTTTCGGCGCGATCCTGTCCTTCGCGGCGGGGATCGGCAAACTTTCGGGTTTCGCGGCGATCCGCTGGCTGTCGGTCAGCTATATCGAGATATTCCGCGGCACATCGCTTCTGGTACAGCTTTTCTGGCTATATTTCGCATTGCCCATCGTGGGCGAGATGGCGGGGATCGACCTGCGCTTCTCTCCGGTGATCGTCGGCATCCTGGCGCTGTCGCTCAATATCGGGGCCTATGGCGCCGAGGTGGTGCGCGGCTCGATCCAGGCGGTGACGCGCGCGCAATACGAGGCGGCGCGCGCGCTGAACTTCACCCCGCGCCAGACCCTGTTCCGCATCGCGCTGCCGCAGGCGATCCCGGAAATGATGCCGCCTTTCGACAACCTGGCGATCCAGAACCTGAAGGACACCGCGCTGGTGTCGCTCATCACACTGGGCGATCTGGCCTTCCGGGCCGAACAATTGCGCAATTTCACCCAGGACAGCACCACAATCTTCTCGCTCGTCCTCATCATGTATTTCGGAATGGCCCTGGTGCTGACCGCAATGATGCGCGTTCTGGCGCGCATGGTCGGCCGCTGGCGGCAGACGGGGCGGTAGGGCCATGCTTTTCGGTATCGAATGGGACACCTCCGACAACCTGACCTTCGCGATCTCGATCCTGCCGATCCTGATGCGCGGCCTCTGGGTGACGCTTCAGGCGGCGGTTCTGGGGTTTTTCGTGGCGATGGTACTGGGGCTGGTGCTGGCCGCCCTCAAGGCGGTGCCGGCGCGGATCGTGTCATGGCCGACGCGGGTCATCGCGGAATTCCTGCGCGACACGCCGCTCTTGATCCAGCTGTTCTTCCTTTACTATGTGCTGCCGGAATTCGGGCTGATCCTGCCGGCCTTCCTGACCGGCGCGCTGGCGCTGGGGCTGCAATACAGCGCCTACCTGTCCGAGGTCTACCGCGCCGGCATAGAGGCCGTGCCGCGCGGCCAGCACGAGGCGGCGCGGGCGCTGGATCTCACCCCGCGCGACACCTTCATCCGCATCATCCTGCCGCAGGCCATCCCCCGGATCATCCCGGCCATGGGCAATTACCTCGTGGCGATCACCAAGGACGTGCCGATCCTGTCGGTGGTCACGGTGCTGGAATTGCTGGGCGTGGCGCGGATCATCGGCGACCGCACGTTCAACTACCTGGTGCCGCTGACCATGGTGGGCGGCATCTATTTGATACTCACGCTACTGGCCTCCTACGGCGTCCGCCGGCTTGACAGGTCGCTGCCCAAAACGGGGATACCACTGAAATGACCGATCCGATCATCAAGTTCGACGCCGTTGGCAAGCGGTTCGGCTCCGTCACCGTTCTCGACGGGCTTGATTTCGAGGTGGCCGAGGGCGAGAAGGTGACGATCATCGGCCCGTCCGGGTCGGGCAAATCCACCATCCTGCGCATCCTGATGACGCTTGAGAGCATCTCGGACGGCGTCGTCTATGTGGGCGGAGAGCCGCTTTGGCATGAACGCAAGGGCGGAAACTTCGTGCCCGCAAGCGAATCGCATCTGCGCGAGATGCGGCGCCTTCTGGGCATGGTGTTCCAGTCCTTCAACCTGTTCCCGCACATGACGGTCCTGCGCAACCTGACCGAGGCGCCGGTGCGGGTGCTGGGCCTGTCGCGTGCCGAGGCGCGCGAGCGCGGGCTTGAATTGCTGGACATGGTGGGGCTGGCCGACCAGGCCAAGAAATTCCCGCATCAATTGTCGGGCGGTCAGCAGCAGCGCGTGGCGATTGCCCGCGCACTGGCGATGCGCCCGAAGATCATGCTGTTCGACGAGCCGACATCGGCACTGGATCCCGAACTGGTCGGCGAGGTGCAGGCGGTGATCCGCCAGCTGGCCGAGGAACACGACCTGACGATGCTGCTTGTCACCCACGAGATGCGGTTTGCGCGCGAAATCTCGGACCGGGTCTGCTTCATCGACGGCGGCCGGATCCGCGAAGAGGGCGCGCCCGAGGAATTCTTCACCAACCCCAAGGAAGAGCGGACCCGCGATTTCCTGCACGCGATCCTTGCCGATAACTGAACGGTGGCGACCCCTGAAGGACTCGAACCCTCAACCTGCGGATTAGAAGTCCGCTGCTCTATCCCGTTGAGCTAAGGGGCCTAATACGCGCATCGTTAGACGATTGGCAGTAACGGCGCAATCAGTCATGGCAGACGCGTGGGTCATGATTTCACTACCCAACCTGCCCCACCCTGAAAACTGTTCACATCCAGCATCGACTGAAAACACGCACTTGCGTGAATGGAACCGTAGATCTAGATTAGAAAGAGAACATAGGAAGAACACCTAGATGGCCGAGGACAAAATCCGAGAAGAACAGCGCCACTTTGAAGAAATTAACCGCGAACATGCACTAAGGGTGCATGACAAAATCCACGCTCTTTACGTCGACACTCGTAAGGCAGCAATCGAATCTGCCACCGTCGCCATTCGGTCGATGATCTTGGTAAATGGCGGTGCCGTTATCGCGTTGCTCGGTTTTATAGCCTCGATCGGCAAAGGCGATGGTGGGAAAATTCAGGTAACTGAATTTATTGCGCCAATTACATGTTTCGGGTGGGGAGTGTTCTTCGGTGTTGCCACCACTGTGGCCATATTTTTTGTTAATTCGCTGGACAATGATTATTTGGCATCAAATCGTCTGATTTATAAACCCCCTTACAAAGAAGATGGAGAAATATCTTCTCGGTTGAAGAAATTTCGGACTGCTTTCTATGTCTTAGCATGCGTTCTCGCGGTTCTTTCGCTGTGCGCTTTTGTTTTGGGGGTAATCACTATTTCCACCGCAATGGAACAGATGAATCTATAGAATTATCCTCAAAGCCGCACCTCGCAAAAAAATATAGCGTTCAAACGGCCGTTTCCTGCTTCCCGAACTTACAAACGTAAACGGTGAACCCGGCTGCGGCATCATTTTTTCTTTGCGAATGACGCGAGACTCCGCAGAATCGCAGCACCGAGGCGCGTCTCAGTGCGTCCAGGAACCGCGGCGGTGGGTGGCGAAATTCTCGCCGTAGCCACCGGCACGGACGTTGGGCTTGCGCGTCTGCGGTTCCGTCACCACGGCATTGATGCCACGTTCTTCGGCATAATCCAGCGCCGCCTCTTTCGTGGGAAAGCGTATCCGCACCTGGGCCTGGGTATCGTCGCTGGAGGTCCAGCCCATCAGCGGGTCGATTTCCCGCGCCTCACCTGCAACGAATTCCAGAACCCAATCGCGGGTTCTGGCGGTTCCCGATGACATGGCCGTGCGGGCCGGACGATAGATGCGCGCGGGCATGGGCGATCTCCTTGTTCCGGCGACGATATGACAGAAACCGCGGGCGCAGTGCAACCGCGCATTTCGCGCAGGCCGGGTGGACAGTCGGGGCCGGAGGGGTGCAAGTGGCTGCCGGCCCCGCGCGCAATCATGAGAGGGGTGGGTGCGTCGCGCGGGACCGACAGCCGTAGGCTGCTTGCAGATTCGACACTATAAAACCTGCGGGTATTTGGCAAGGATTGATATACCTTGGGTTGAGCGAAATCCCGCCGATGCCGATGGCTCCGAACGCACCCGCTCACGGGTTCGGGGATGGCGACGGGGAACACGATCCGCAAGCCGGACGTTGGTCCTGGTCAACCCAGCCGAACACACGAGGCATCGACATGAGACTTCCGCTTCTTCTTACCGCCCTTCTTGCCGCACCGCTGACCGCCGGCGCGGCCAGTCATTCCGGCGCGCTGTCGGCCGATGTCACCGGCGCGGACGGCACGGCCCATGGCTCCGTGAGCGCCCAGCAGACGGCCAGCGGGCTGATCGTTCTGACCCTCGACCTCAAGGATGTGCCGCCCGGCGAGCACGGGGTGCACCTGCACGAGACCGGCGATTGCTCGGCCGGGGATTTCAGCTCGGCCGGCGGGCACCTCGCGGATGGCAAGGAGCATGGCGTGATGGCCGAGGGCGGGCCGCATCCGGGCGATCTGCCTAATATCCACATCCCCGACAGCGGCGCGGCGAAGGTGGTGTATTTCGCCCAGCCGGACCTGACCATGGACCTGATGAGCGACGCGGACGGCACCGCCTTCATCGTTCATTCGGGCGCGGACGATTATGCCAGCCAGCCCTCGGGTGCGGCGGGCAGCCGGATCGCCTGCGGGGTATTGTCCAAGGGCATGTAACGCGGCCCCCGCGGCCAGACGGGGCTTGAACAAACCGGGGCCGGGCCCAATTCTGGGACTGGCCCCGTTCCTTTGCCCGCCTGCCCCTGAAACAGCCCCGGTCCTCGCCCCATGCACAACAACCGCCCCGACCAGATGCCCATGATGCACGCCGCCGCCGCCGACGTTTCCGAGCGCGAGAAACTGGAGGGCGGCAAGCGCATCGTGATGCAGACCGAGTTCTCGCCGGCCGGGGATCAGCCAAAGGCGATCGCCGAGTTGACCGAGGGTGTCGCGCAGGGCGAACGCGACCAGGTGCTGCTGGGCGCGACGGGCACCGGCAAGACCTACACCATGGCCAAGGTGATCGAACAAAGCCAGCGGCCGGCGATCATCCTTGCCCCCAACAAGACGCTCGCCGCGCAGCTTTACGGTGAATTCAAGGGCTTCTTCCCGGATAACGCCGTCGAATACTTCGTCTCCTACTACGATTATTACCAGCCCGAAGCCTACGTTCCGCGCACCGATACCTTCATCGAGAAGGAAAGCCAGATCAACGAACAGATCGACCGGATGCGCCACTCCGCGACCCGGGCGCTGCTGGAACGCGACGACGTGATCATCGTCGCCTCGGTATCCTGTATCTACGGCATCGGCTCGGTCGAGACCTATGGCGCGATGACCCAGGATCTGCATGTCGGGCACGACTACGACCAGCGGCAGATCATGGCCGACCTCGTGGCGCAGCAATACCGCCGCAACGACCAGGCGTTCCAGCGCGGCAGTTTCCGGGTGCGCGGCGATTCGCTGGAGATTTTCCCCGCCCACCTCGAAGACCGGGCGTGGAAACTGTCCTTCTTCGGCGAAGAGCTGGAGAGCATCACCGAATTCGATCCGCTCACCGGCGAGAAGACCGACACTTTCGAGCGGATCCGCGTCTACGCCAACAGCCACTACGTCACGCCGCGCCCGACGATGAACCAGGCGATCATCGGCATCAAGAAAGAGCTGCGAATCCGGCTCGACCAGTTGGTCGGCGAGGGCAAGCTGCTGGAGGCGCAGCGGCTGGAACAGCGCACGAATTTCGACCTGGAGATGCTGGAAGCAACCGGCGTGTGCAACGGGATCGAGAATTACTCGCGCTACCTGACGGGCCGCGCGCCGGGCGAGCCGCCCCCCACCCTGTTCGAGTTCATCCCCGACAACGCGCTGGTGTTCTGCGACGAAAGCCACGTTTCGGTCCCGCAGATCGGCGCGATGTACAAGGGCGACTACCGGCGCAAGTTCACGCTGGCCGAACACGGGTTCCGCCTGCCGTCCTGCATGGACAACCGCCCCCTCAAGTTCGAGGAATGGGACGCGATGCGCCCGCAATCGGTCTATGTCTCGGCCACCCCCGCCGCGTGGGAGCTGGAGCAGACCGGCGGCGTCTTCACCGAACAGGTGATCCGCCCCACCGGCCTGCTGGACCCGCAGGTGGAAATCCGCCCGGTGGAGATGCAGGTCGACGATCTGCTGGACGAGGTGCGCCGCGTGGCGGCGGACGGATACCGCACGCTGGTCACCACCCTGACGAAGCGCATGGCCGAGGATCTGACCGAATACCTGCACGAACAGGGGATCCGCGTGCGCTATATGCATAGCGACATCGACACGATCGAGCGGATCGAGATCCTGCGCGATCTGCGGCTTGGCGCCTTCGACGTGCTGGTGGGGATCAACCTGCTGCGCGAGGGGTTGGATATTCCCGAATGCGGGCTTGTGGCGATCCTCGATGCCGACAAGGAAGGGTTCCTGCGCTCGGAAACCTCGCTGATCCAGACCATCGGCCGCGCCGCGCGCAACGCCGACGGGCGGGTCATCATGTATGCCGACCGGATCACCGGCTCGATGGAACGCGCGCTGAAGGAGACCGAGCGGCGGCGCGAAAAGCAGATGGCCTACAACGTCGAACACGGCATCACCCCGGCAACCGTTCGCAAGAATGTCGAGGATGTTCTGGCCGGGCTCTACAAGGGCGACGTGGACATGAACCGCGTGACCGCCAAGGTCGAGGCGCCGATGGCCGGGGCGAACCTGCAGGCGCATCTGGACGGGCTGCGCGATGCCATGCGCAAGGCCGCCGAGAACCTCGAATTCGAGGAAGCCGCGCGCCTGCGCGACGAGGTCAAGCGGCTGGAAGCGGTGGATCTGGCGATCCACGACGACCCGCTGGCGCGCCAGCAGGCCGTGGCCAAGGCGTCTGAGGCGGCGGTCGGCAAAAGGGGCCGCTCAACTGCCGGCCGCGCCGGCCAGCGCGGTGGCAATGTGAAACGGTGGAAGAAATAGGCGGGGGCGTGCGCCCGCTACCGGTCGAACAGCAGCTTGCCCACGATCAGAACCACCACCGCGCCGGCCAGCGCCGCGACAAGGATCGCCACGACGCCCGCGGCGGCAAGTGCGCCGATGCCGAGCGCGGCCAGCAGGAAGGGCGTGGCCAGCGCGCCCACCACGCCCAGCACGATGTAAAGCGCGCGGTTGCGCCCGGCCACCGTGCCGGCGAACCAGCCGGCCAGCAGCCCGATCAGGACGATCAGCACCAGCGACACCGTGCCCAACGTGTTCAGCAAACCTTCCATCGACGCCACTCCCGTTCAAAAATCTTCATGGCCGTGAACATAGGGCCGCGCGTCCGTCAGTCGAAATCGAAGATTTCCGACAGGATGGATTTCCGCCGCCGCTTGCGGCGATAGCCATCGTCGCGGTCATCGCGGTCACGGTCGTCGCGGTCACGATAGCGGTCGTCGGACTCGCGGTAACGGTCCTTTCCTTCGCGGCGTTCACGCGGTGCGGTCCGGTCCGGCTCCTGCCAGGCCCTGGGGCCGGGCGCGGCCGGCATGTCGGGCTCCGGCGGGACCATCGGCCCGGAGGCCTGGTCGATGATCTTGTCCAGCTCGCCCCGATCCAGCCAGACACCGCGGCATTTCGGGCAATAGTCGATCTCGACCCCGTGCCGTTCGCTCATGTTCAGATCGACCCTGCAGACCGGGCATTGCATCGCGTTCTCCTCTCCGTTGCCAATCGCAGATAGGAACGCGGGGCGCCGCCCGCAAGCGCGTCAGGGGCGCAGGAACTTGGCCCCGCCTACGATGCGCGCGGCGGGCGCCTCCGGCGCCGGGTCGGCCAGGGCTTCGGGCAGCGCGGCGGGAATTGCGGCACGGGCGGCCGGGGGCGCGGCGGACACGAACAGCCCCTCGTTGCAGGCCACCCCGTCGCCATCCGCGTCGTTGCGGCGGTGATAGCCCAATCTGCCCTGCCCGGCGGGCACCAGGTTCACGGCCGCCGCCGCCTCGCAGCCCGCGCGCGCCACGAGGTGGCGCATCGCATCGCCCGGCGGATAGTCCGACACGCGCAGGTAGACGGCGGTGCCGATCGCCACGGCCAGCGGCGGAATGCTCAGGAGGCTGGCGACGATCCGCAGCGGCGACAGCGCCCGCGCCCGGGTTCGCGCGGCGCGGGCCATGCGCCGGGCGCGGCGTCTTTCGGTGGCGGTGCTGTCCATCCGCGCATCCTTGCCGATGAATATGGCAAGGCTTGGGCGGCTGTGACAGAATACCCGCGAAAAGAAGGAGTTCCCGCAGATGACCACCCATATCGGCGCAAAACCCGGCGACATCGCCGAAACCGTCCTGATGCCCGGCGATCCGCGCCGGGCGGAATGGGCGGCCGAGACGTTTCTGGACGCGCCGCGCAAGATCAACGAGGTGCGCGGGATGCTGGGTTTCACCGGCACATGGAAGGGCAACCCGGTCACGATCCACGGATCGGGCATGGGCATGCCCTCGCTGTCGATCTATGCCAACGAGCTGATCCGGGATTTCGGCGCGAAGACGCTGATCCGCATCGGTTCTGCCGGCGCGATGCAGGAGGCGGTGAAGATCCGCGATCTGGTACTGGCGATGACCGCCACCACCCTGTCGACGCCGTCGCGCGGCATGTTCCGCGAGTTGAGCTTTGCGCCCTGCGCCGATTTCGGCCTGCTGCGCGCCGCGGTCGCCGCGGCCGAGGCGAAGGCGCATGCCTGTCATGTCGGCGGCATCTATTCGTCGGATGTGTTCTACGACGAGCGTCCGGACCTGACCGAGACGATGACGCGCCACGGCGTGCTTGCGGTGGAGATGGAGGCGGCGGAACTGTACATCCTTGCCGCCCGTCACAAGGTGCGGGCGCTGGCGGTGCTGACCGTTTCGGATCACCTGATCACCGGCGAGGAATTGCCGTCTGGCGACCGCGAGCGGTCGTTCGGTGAAATGGTGGAAGTGGCGCTGGAGGCCGCATTCGCCTGACGCCGCGCCCCATGGCGGGCGGCGCCGGGGGGGCTGTCTGCCCCCCGCCCCGGCCCTGCGGCCGGGACTCCCCCCGAGGATATTTCGAAACCGAAGAAGCCGGGGGTCAGGTGCCATATGTGCCGGGCGAGCGCGTTGGTCTTCGAAAAAGCTGCCTTGCTCCGGCGGGGTGAACGCTTGAAGCCGGATGACTGCGGAGGGCTTTATTGGCCACGCAGGCAGATGCGCGGGGCCTTGCCGTCTTTGGTCACGGTTCGCGCCCCGCAATAGAGGCAGTGCCAGTCACCTGCGTGCTTGCTGTAGCGCCAGCGGCATTGCGGCGTCAGGGTCGTGTATCGCCATTTCCACCACAGGTAGATGGCGACACCGAGCGCGAGGACGACAAGGATCAAGGCCGGGCTACTGCGCGGCCCGTGCCGGGCGCCTGTTCAGACGGGGTTCGGCACGAGCGTGGGCACAGGCGCTGGCCACGGGCTAGACCTGCCGATTGACCATCAGTTTCTTGATCTCCGAGATCGCCTTGGCCGGGTTCAGGCCCTTGGGGCAGGTCTTGGTGCAGTTCATGATGGTGTGGCAGCGATAGAGCTTGAACGGATCCTCGAGCGCGTCGAGCCGTTCGCCCGTCGCCTCGTCGCGGCTGTCCACGATCCAGCGGTAGGCATGCAGAAGTGCGGCCGGCCCGAGGAACCGGTCGGAGTTCCACCAATAGGACGGGCAGGCCGTGGAGCAGCAGGCGCACATCACGCATTCATAAAGACCGTCGAGCTTCTTGCGATCCTCGATCGACTGGCGCCATTCCTTCTGCGGGCGGTTGGTCTTGGTCTCGAGCCAGGGCTGGATGCTGGCATGCTGGGCATACCAATGCGTCAGGTCAGGGATCAGATCCTTGACCACCGACAGGTGCGGCAGCGGATAGATCTTCACGTCGCCCTTGATCTCGTCCAGCCCGTAGATGCAGGCCAGCGTGTTGATCCCGTCGATGTTCATCGCGCAGGAGCCGCAAATCCCCTCGCGGCAGGAGCGGCGGAAGGTCAGGGTGGGGTCGATCTCTGTCTTGATCTTGATCAGCGCGTCCAGGACCATCGGCCCGCACGTGTCCATGTCGACGAAATAGGTGTCGACGCTGGGATTCTCGCCGGTGTCGGGGTTCCAGCGGTAGATCTGGAACTTGCGCAGGTTGGTCGCACCATGCGGCTTCGGCCAGGTCTTGCCGGTGCGGATCCGGGAATTCTTGGGGAGCGTGAGTTGTACCATGTCTCTCTCCTATCGGATGAGCGCGGCCGGGACCGCCGCTGCGTGCAGGAATGCCCCGCGCATCAGAACGTCCGCGCCTTCGGCGCGATCTTCTGCTTGGCGATGCCGCCCTCATCCTCGGTGGTCAGCGTGTCGGTGATGACCGGGCGATAGGTCAGATCGACCTTGTTGCCGTCGACGCGCGCGACGGTGTGGACGCGCCACGCCTTGTCGTCGCGGTCGGGGTGATCCTCATGCGCATGGGCGCCGCGCGATTCGTGCCGCGCCTCGGCGCCGGTGATCGTGGCCAGCGCGTTCGGCATGAGGTTCGTCAGTTCCAGCGTTTCCATGAGGTCGGTGTTCCAGATCAGCGACCGGTCGGTGACGTGCAGATCGTCCAGCTTGGCGGCGATGTCGGTCATCCTTGTCACGCCGTCCTTTAGCGTGTCGGTCGCGCGGAACACGGCCGCGTCGGCCTGCATCGTGCGCTGCATCTCCAGCCGCAATTCGGCGGTCGGGGTGCCGCCCTTGGCGTTGCGGTAGCTGTCGAAGCGGGCGAACGCGGCGTCGATCGCGGCCTCGGGTGCGGCGGGCACGGCGCTTTCCGCGTCGACGACCTTGCCGGCGCGGATCGCGGCGGCGCGGCCGAAAACCACGAGGTCGATCAGCGAGTTGGACCCCAGCCGGTTCGCCCCGTGCACCGAGGCGCAGCCGGCCTCGCCCACGGCCATCAGGCCGGGCACCACGGCGGTCGGGTCATCCTTGGTCGGGTTCAGCGCCTCGCCCCAGTAATTGGTGGGGATGCCGCCCATGTTGTAATGCACCGTCGGCAGGACCGGGATCGGCTCGCGGGTGACATCGACACCGGCGAAGATCCGGGCGCTTTCCGAGATGCCGGGCAGCCGTTCGGCCAGCGCCTCGGCGGGCAGGTGGTTGAGGTTGAGGTGGATGTGGTCCTTGTGCTCGCCCACGCCGCGGCCTTCGCGGATTTCCATCGTCATGGAGCGGCTGACATAGTCGCGCGGCGCCAAATCCTTGTATTGCGGCGCATAGCGTTCCATGAACCGCTCGCCCTCGGCATTGGTCAGGTAGCCGCCTTCGCCGCGCGCACCCTCGGTGATCAGGCAGCCCGAGCCGTAGATGCCCGTCGGGTGGAACTGCACGAATTCCATGTCCTGAAGCGGCAGGCCCGCGCGCGCCACCATGCCGCCGCCATCGCCGGTGCAGGTATGCGCCGATGTGGCCGAGAAATAGGCGCGCCCGTAGCCGCCGGTGGCCAGCACCGTCATCTTGGCGTTGAAGACGTGCATCGTGCCGTCGTCGAGCTTCCATGCCAGGACGCCGCGGCACTGGCCGTCATCGCTCATCAGCAGGTCGATGGCGAAATATTCGATGTAGAACTCGGCCCGCTCCTTGAGCGACTGGCCATAGAGCGTGTGCAGGATGGCGTGGCCGGTCCGGTCGGCGGCGGCGCAGGTGCGCTGCACGGCCGGGCCATCGCCGAATTCGGTGGTGTGGCCGCCGAACGGGCGCTGGTAAATCTTGCCCTCTTCGGTGCGGCTGAACGGCACGCCGTAATGTTCCAACTCGTACACCGCCTTGGGCGCCTCGCGCGCGAGGTATTCCATCGCGTCGGTATCGCCCAGCCAGTCCGACCCCTTGACGGTGTCGTACATGTGCCATTGCCAGTTGTCCGGGCCCATGTTGCCGAGGCTCGCGGCGATGCCGCCCTGCGCGGCGACGGTATGGCTGCGGGTCGGGAACACCTTGGTCACGCAGGCGGTGCGCAGGCCCTGTTCGGCCATGCCCAGTGTCGCGCGCAGCCCGGACCCGCCGGCGCCGATCACCACGACGTCATAATCATGCGTCTCGTAGTCGTATGCGGCCATGTCGGTTCCTTAAAGCACGAGTTTGGCCAGCGCGAACAAGCCCGCGGCCATCAGGAAGTAGGAGAACGTGATCACGAAGACCACCAGAAGCTTGCGGGCGGTGCCGCCGACGTAATCCTCGATCATCGTGTGGCAGCCGCGGATGAAGTGCTGCAGTCCCACGACCAGGAACAGGCCGGTCAGGATCGCCGGGATCGGGTGCGAGAATGTCGCGACCACCTCTTCATAGCTGCTGCCCAGCGCACGTCCGATGATGAACAGGAAGAACGGCAGCATCACGGCCAGCCCGGCGCCGGACACGGTCATGTACCAGTGGGTTTCGGTCCCGGTGCCGGCGGCGCCCTTGCCCTCGGCGCGCTTGCGGGCGGTGAGATAACGCATGGCGGCCCCCGTCAGACGATGATGATGGTCAGGATGGTCAGGACGACCGACCCGATGATGCAGACCCAGCCGAGTTTCTCGGCCGTTTCGATATCCATGCCGCGCCCGGCATCGAAGATGAAGTGCCGCAGCCCCGCCAGGTAATGGTACCAGATGCCCAGCAGCGACAGGGTGAACAGCAGATCGCCGAACCACGAGGTCATGAAGCCGTCGACCCTTGCGAAGGTTTCCGGCCCCGATGCGGCGCCGATCAGCCAGATCACCAGCAGAATGGCGGATCCGATCAGCGCGTTGCCGGTGATCCGGGTCAGCAGCGAGCTGACCGATGTCATCTGGAAGCGGTAATACTGCCCCAGCATGAAGGGCGAGAGCGGCCGTTCCACGGGTTTGGGTGCAGGCATGACGGCTCCTTTGCTTGTGGCGCGATTGCGCCGGCTGTGGACTCATAGGACAGGATCGGCGGGAAAGTCACGGGGGGAAGGCCGGATTCGGCAGGAGAATTTTGACGCAGGCCAGCGGCGGGCGCTTTGTGATCACGCAAACGAACGCCGTGATCATCCCGTTTGATCTCAGTTTGAGCATGACCCGACCGGCCGCGAAACCGCGCCGCGCGGGGGCCAGCAGTAGGCGCGCCGCTATCTGCGGGGGGCGATATCGTGCAGATATTCGGCGAATTCGGTGCACATGATCACTTCGCGCGTCTTCGCGTCGTAGAACGCGTTGGCGGTGCCGCATTCCTCGACCCGGACCAGAACCCGCTTGGGCAGGGACAGGTCGGCATTCATCGCGCGGATCTGGTCCTGCATGACCTTTCCCGTGTAGCGGCCGAATTCGTCCACCCGGTGATCCACCAGAATGCGGATCGACCGGCCCGGCCCGCGCTCGTAGAGCTGCTTGATGACCGTGCCCCAGCTTTCGCGGGCCTTGTTGTATTCGTCCACGCAGGTCCGCTGCCGCGGTGCGGGCAGTTCCAGATCGTCGGCCACGCGCTGCCGCGCATCCGGATCGGCACCGTAGAACAGGCAGACGAAGGTGTAATAGCGTTGCAGGTCGGGGCCGTGCACGTCCCAATAGGCCGGCTCGAACCCGCTACTGTTCTTGGTCTCGCCCAGAAAGCCGTAGGCGGTGTGATAGGCCATCTCGATCGCGGTGTCGCCGTCGAACAGCGCGTCGATCATGAAGACCGACAGCACGTCGGCCGCGTCCTCTTCCTGGCCGAAGATGGGCAGCTTGAGGATGTCGATCAGCGCGTGGCCGAATTCGTGGTAGAAGATCGCCTTGAGGTTGGCCGTCAGGTATTCATGGCGGTCGGCCCGCAGCCGCGCGGCATCGGCCGGATGGGCGAGCGCCAGGGATAGCGACAGGGCGACAAGAAGCGCGGCAAAGGTCTTCATCGGGCAAAGCTACCATCAAAGGGATTACCGGACGATTAAGGCCCGCGGCTGCCCTTCGGTCAAGCCCGAACTCAAAGCGGCATCAGCGCCCAGTAATCGAGATCCAGAAGGACATCGGGCAGATAGCGGCCCGCATCGTCCTTCAGGGCGAAGGGCGCGCCGCCGCCCCGCGTCGCCACCAGGCGCAGCCGGATCGCGCCCACGCCCGGGGCGCCGGTTTCGGCCTTGTCCAGCACCTCGGACCAGGCGTGCAATGTTTCGCGCGCGAAACACGGGTTGGCATGGGTGCCGGCATTGAGGCCGACGATGGTCTGCGCATTGGCCAGCCCGTTGAAGGACAGCGCCCGCGCCATGGACATCACATGCCCGCCATAGATCAGCCGGCGCCCGTCTTCGCGCGCGCCGGTGTCGAAATGCACCCGCGCCGTGTTCTGCCACAGGCGCGTGGCCATCATGTGCTCGGCCTCTTCGAGCGTCACGCCGTCGACATGGTCGATCCGCTCGCCGATCTCGTAGTCGCCCCAGCGATGCGGCTCGCCGGCGAGGGCGAAATCATAGCCGGTGAAATCGAGGCCCGGCGGGACATGCAGGCTGGCCGGATCAACCGCATCCGCAAGTTGCGGGATCACCGGCTCGGGCGCGGGGGCGTCCGGGTCGCGTTTGCGGACCATGACCCAGCGCACGTAGTCGAGCACCGTCTGCCCCTCCTGGTTCAGCCCGCTGGTGCGGACCCAGACGATTCCGGTCTCGCCGCCGGAGGTCTGCTTGACGCCGATCACCTCGGACACGGCGCCGAGCGTGTCGCCGGGCCAGACCGGCGCGCGCCAGCGTCCCTCGGCATAGCCCAGGTTGGCGACGGCGTTCAGCGAGATGTCGGGCACCGTCTTGCCGAACACGGTGTGGAACGCGATCAGGTCGTCGAGCGGGCTGGCCGGCAGCCCGCAGGCCTGCGCGAAGGCGTCCGAGGAATGCAGCGCGTGGCGCGCAGGATAGAGCGCGTGGTACAGCGCCCGTTCGCCGGCGCCGACGGTGCGCGGCACGGCGTGGTGCAGCACCTGGCCCGGCGCGTAATCCTCGAAGAAGCGGCCCGCGCCGGTCTTGGCCATGCTCACAACTCTCCGAGTTTCTGGTCGGGGCTGTATGTACCCTCAACGTCCTTGGTGACGGCCTGCGCACAGCGCATCCGGCCGGTCGCGGCATCGAACCCGTAGGCGGGGGCGCCGTAAAGCTCCCAGCCTCGGGACAGCGCGCGCGTCACCTTGTGGCAGAAGGCAGAGGTGTCGTCCTCGGTCAGCAGGCGGTAGGCTTTCATGGGCGGACCTATGCAGCGAAGGGATAATAGCCGAGCCAGGTGTGAACCCAGGCGATGACGCCGAAGACCACCACGCTGATCACCGCAAGGCGCAGGTCGCCCATCGCGCTGCCGCCCTGCCAGGGCGTCCAGATCGGTTCGGCACGGTTGATCGTGACGATCTCGACGATCGCCCACAGGCCGAGCAGCCCGAACAGCAGAAGCGAGGCCAGATCGCCGTTGACGATCAGGTGCGCAACCGCCCAGGTCAGCATGCCCAGCAGCATCGGGTGCCGCATCCGGGCGCGCAGGCGGCTTTTCGAACTGCCCAGGCCGAACAGCGCGACGGCGATCAGCATCAGGAGGTTGTTGAGGTGCCGCGTCCAGGCCGGGGTGTCGTAGACCGGAACGATATCGGCCGCGCGATAGCCGATCACCATCAGCACCAGCGAGACCAGCAGCACCAGCGCGAGCGCGCCCTTGGCCCCGCCATCGCCGATCCGGGCGGTCATCGCCGCGCGCTGCGCCGGTGCGGCACGCTTGAACAGGTGCGCTGCCCACCACAGCGCGATACCGAGGATCAGAAGGGTCATTGTGCCATCTCCAATGCGGTGATCGCCGCGGCGCGGGCCAGGGTCGCGCGGGCGGTGCTGACATGCAGGTTCTCGACGATGCTGCCATCGACCACGGCAACCCCCTGCCCTTCGGCTTCGGCGGCCTCGAACGCGTCGATCTGGCGCCGGGCGAGATCGACCTCGTCCTCGGAAGGGGCGAAGGCGGCGTTGGCGGCGGCGATCTGGGCCGGGTGGATCAGCGTCTTGCCGTCGAAGCCCATGTCGCGGCCCTGTTCGCATTCCGCGCGCAGCCCGTCCTCGTCGCGAAAGGCGTTGTACACGCCATCGATGCAGACCGCGCCATGGGCACGCGCCGCCAGCAGCGCGGTTTGCAGGCTGGTCAGCAGCGGCATCCTGTCGGCGCGGTGGCGGCAGTCGAGATCCTTGGCGAGATCGTTGGTGCCCAGCACCATGCCCTTGAGCCGCGGATGCGCGGCGATGGCGGCGGCGTTGAGGATGCCGGCGGGGGTCTCGATCATCGCCCACAGGTCGATATCGCCGGCAAGCCCGGCCAGCGCATCCAGATCGGCGGGCGCGCCGACCTTCGGCAGCAAGAGCGCATCCGGCACCGCCGAGACCGCGGCGGCGATGTCGGCCCGGCCCCAATCCGTATCCGGCGCGTTGACGCGCACGATGCGCGCCCGGCTGCCGTAACCGCCCTGCCGCAAGGCGCGCACCAGCGTGTCGCGGGCGGCGTCCTTTTCGGCGGGCGCCACGGCGTCCTCGAGATCGAAGATGATGGCGTCGGCCGGCAGGGCACGGGCCTTGTCCAGCGCACGCTCTTTCGAGGCGGGGATATAGAGAACGGAACGGTAGGGCCGGGTATGGCTTGCCATGATTCTCGCCTTGTTCATCTGCGCCCGTGAAACGACCATGCGGCGGCCATCGAGGCAAGCGCCGAATTGCCGCGGAAAACAGCGGCTTGAATGATGAAAGCGGTGTGCCGGACGGAAGGTTAACAAATTGTTTCCGATTGCCGCGCCATTCTTTGCGCATCCCGGACACGAGCGGCACAGCGCGCCGGCGGGTCCGGCAGGCAGAAGGGACGGCATTGATGAAACAGGCATTTCTGGCACTCACCCTGGGGCTCGGCACGGCGGTTGGGCATGGCGCGGCGGCAAAGGCCGGCAATTGCGCCGACCGCGACATCGTCATCGCGCGGCTGGCCGAAGGCTATGGCGAAAGCCGCCAGTCGGTCGGGCTGGGCACGAACAGCGCGGTGATCGAAACCTTCGCCTCGCTGGAAACCGGCACCTGGACCATCACCGTGACGACGCCGGAGGGCATCACCTGCCTGGTGGCGAGCGGCCAGGCCTTCGAACGGGTGGACGAGGCGCCGGCGCCGGCAGGCGTGGGGCTGTGACCCGGCGGTCGGTCGCGGGCGGCGACGCCGGGGGGCTGTCTGCCCCCCGGAGCCCCCCGAAGGTACTTCCGGCAAGATGAGGGGGCCGGGGAAGGCGGCAAAGGCGGCGCGCATCCCGGCCGCGAAACCGAAATGCCGCAGAGCGCCGCGCTTGCGCCCTGCGCGGTGAAGGACTAGGCATCGCGTCGAAATCCAACTGGACCGGAGACGCAATCACATGGCCAGACCGAAAATCGCCCTGATCGGGGCCGGACAGATCGGCGGGACGCTTGCGCATCTCGCCGCGATGAAGGAACTGGGCGACGTCGTGCTGTTCGACATCGCCGAGGGTGTCCCCGAGGGCAAGGCGCTCGACATCGCCGAATCGGGGCCGGCCGAGGGCTTCGACGCGCGGCTGAAGGGCACCCAGGACTATGCCGATATCGCCGGCGCGGCCGTCTGCATCGTCACCGCCGGGGTGCCGCGCAAGCCGGGCATGAGCCGCGACGACCTGCTGGGCATCAACCTCAAGGTGATGAAGGCGGTCGGCGAGGGCATCAAGCAGCACGCGCCCGACGCCTTTGTCATCTGCATCACCAACCCGCTGGATGCGATGGTCTGGGCGTTGCAGAAATTCTCCGGCCTGCCGCCCGAAAAGGTCTGCGGCATGGCGGGTGTGCTGGATTCGGCGCGGTTCAGGCATTTCCTGAGCCTCGAATTCAACGTGTCGATGCGCGATGTCACCGCCTTCGTCCTTGGCGGGCACGGCGACACGATGGTGCCGCTGGTGCGCTATTCCACGGTGGCCGGCATCCCGCTGCCCGACCTGATCGACATGGGCTGGACGACGAAGGACAAGCTTGACGCGATCGTGCAGCGTACCCGCGACGGCGGCGCCGAGATCGTGGGCCTGCTCAAGACCGGCTCGGCCTTCTATGCGCCGGCGACCAGCGCGATCGAGATGGCGGAAAGCTATCTCAAGGATCAGCGCCGCCTGCTGCCCTGTGCGGCCCATTGCGACGGCGAGTTCGGCCTGAAGGGGATGTATGTCGGCGTGCCCACGATCATCGGCGCGAACGGCATCGAGAAGGTCGTGGACATCCGGATGACCAAGGACGAACAGGCGATGTTCGACAAGTCGGTCGAGGCGGTGAAGGGGCTGGTCGAGGCCTGCAAGGGAATCGACGACAGCCTGGCCTGAGCGGCGCGGTTCCGCCAGTCCGGGATACCTGCCTTGAATGCGCGCCTTCGGGCGCGCATTTTTCGTGGGCGATTGCCCGTCACGCGAAAGGACCGCGCCATGTTCCGATCCGTTGCCGCCGCGCTGATGCTGCTGGCCCTGCCCGCCGCCGCGCAGGACCGTACCGACATCGCCGCCAGCCTGCGGGATGCCGGCCTGGCCCCGACCGGGGCGATGCTGGCCGCGCTGCCCGACCCCGATGCGACCGAGCGGTTCGCGCTGGGCGGGGTGCGGTTCCTGCGGGCGATCGAGGTGACGCTTCAGACACGCTGGCGGCTGGGCGTCAACGCGGCGCGCACCGAGTTGCCGATCCTGCGGCTGCCGGTGCCGCCCAACCCCGCGCCCGAGCCGTTCGAGCCGGACGATATCGGCGCGCTGTTCGCCGGGCTGATCGCGGACCTGGACGCGGCGCGCGCGCCGCTGATGACCATCGCGGACGGCGACACCGTGGCGCTGCCGGTCGCGCTGGACGACCTGTGGTTCGACGTGAACATGAACGGGGTCCGCGACGAGGGCGAGGCGCTGGTGAACGTGGCGGGCCTGGCGCTGACCGGCCGCGGGCTGGCGGGGGGCACGGGGGCGAGGATCGTGTTCGACACCGCCGATGCGGCCTGGCTGGCGGCCTACACGCATTTTCTGTCCGGCTTTGCCGAGCTGGTGCTGGCCTTCGATCCGGCCGGCCCCATCGCCGAGGTCGCCGCCGCGTCGGAGCGGATGGACGCGCTGGCCGGGGACACGCCGTTCCGCAACGCGATGGACATGCAGTTCGGCCAGCAGGTCGACCGGCTGATGATGGTCTGGCTGGCGCTGAAGCAGCAGCCCGACCCCGCCCATACCCGCGCGGCGCGCGCGCATCTGCTGAAGATGATCGCGCTGAACCGGCTGTTCTGGGACCGGGTGGCGACCGAGACGGACGATGCCGGCGAGTGGATTCCGAACGATGCCCAGACCCAGGCGCTGGGGCTGACCGTGCCGCCCGGAACCGGGGAGCGGTGGCAGGCGGTGCTGGACGACGCCGAGGCGCTGCTGAACGGCGAGAAGCTGATCCCGTTCTGGCGGATGCGCTCGGGGGCGGGGCTGAACCTGCGCCGGATGCTGGAAGACCCCGCGCCGATCGACCTGGCGGCATGGGCGCACGGCGTCGGGCTGCTGGACTATGCCGAAAAGGGCGAGACCGTGAGCCGCGATGCCTGGCTGGATTTCAGCCGGCTGGTGCGCGGCGACGAATGGATGTTCGTCATTTTCCTGAACTGATGCGCGACGTGCCGGCCGGCGAATCAGATCGCGCGCACGCGGCCCGCATAGGACACCATTTGTGATCACGCCCTAAAAGCGTGTGATCACAAGATCGGCAAATATCCCCCGACTCCCGCGATCTTCCGTAATTGCTGTTTAATACGGGCGCGTTATCATGCAAGGAGACCCCGACTTCACGAGCGAAGGAACAGCTTAATGAATATCCACGAATACCAGGCCAAGGCGCTGCTGCGCGATTACGGGTGCCCGGTTTCCGATGGCCGCGTCGTGCTGAACGGGGCGGAGGCCAAGACGGCGGCGGGCGAACTGGACGGCCCGCTCTGGGTGGTCAAGGCGCAGATCCATGCCGGCGGCCGGGGAAAGGGATCGTTCAAGGAGCCCGAGGCCGGCGAAAAGGGCGGCGTCCGTCTGGCCAAGTCGGTCGAGGAAGCGGCGACCGAGGCGCGCAAGATGCTGGGCAAGACGCTGGTCACGCACCAGACCGGACCGGCCGGAAAGCAGGTCAACCGCATCTATATCGAGGACGGCTCGGACATCGAGCGCGAATTGTACCTCGCGCTGCTGGTGGACCGGGTGACCAGCCGCATTTCCTTCGTCTGCTCGACCGAGGGCGGGATGGACATCGAGGAAGTCGCGGCCTCCACCCCGGAAAGGATCCTGTCGTTCAGCGTCGATCCGGCCACCGGATATCAGCCGTTCCATGGCCGCCGCATCGCCTTTGCGCTGGGGCTTGAGGGCGCGGCCGTCAAGCAATGCGTCAAGCTGATGGGACAGCTCTACAAGGCCTTCACCGAGAAGGACATGGAGATGCTGGAGATCAACCCGCTGATCGTCATGCCCGGCGGCGACCTCAAGGTGCTGGATGCAAAGCTGGGCTTTGACGGCAACGCCATGTACCGCCAGCCCGACATCGCCAACCTGCGCGACGAGACGGAGGAGGACCCGAAGGAGCTGGAGGCCTCCAAATACGATCTGAACTACATCGCGCTGGACGGCGAGATCGGCTGCATGGTGAACGGCGCCGGGCTGGCCATGGCGACGATGGACATCATCAAGCTCTATGGCGCCGAGCCGGCGAATTTCCTCGATGTGGGCGGCGGCGCGACCAAGGAAAAGGTCACCGAGGCGTTCAAGATCATCACCTCGGACCCGCAGGTGAAGGGTATCCTGGTCAACATCTTCGGCGGCATCATGCGCTGCGACATCATCGCCGAGGGCGTGATCGCGGCCGTCAAGGAAGTCGGCCTGAAAGTGCCGCTGGTGGTGCGGCTGGAAGGCACCAATGTCGAGAAGGGCAAGGAGATCATCGCCGGGTCCGGCCTGAACGTGATCGCCGCCGACGATTTGTCGGATGCGGCGGAGAAGATCGTGAAGGCGGTGAGGGGCTGAGCTTAATGATACGTGCGACGATCATGGTCGCTATGATGTCAGTTTTCCTGGGGCCTGAGAAAGCTCTCGGCGATCCGATGGATGACTACATTGACTGCCTAGATCGTCGAACACGACTGCTTTTTGAAGCAGGATATAAGATGGGAGAGACCATTGAACTGGTTTTTGAGCATCTGTGCGTTAATGAACGGCATTCCGTGTTCAGCATGGAAGGTGCCTGTGACAGGCGCGGTCAGGGCTGCACGTTCTATACGTTCGACGTAAACCGCACATCGCAATGGCGGATCGCAAATATTTTCGCGGACCTTCTTCAGGATACGCACGGAGAGAAATGAAATGGCCATCCTCGTAGACGAAAACACCAAGGTGATCTGTCAGGGCTTCACCGGCTCGCAGGGCACCTTCCATTCCGAACAGGCTATCGCCTATGGCACGAAAATGGTCGGCGGCGTGACCCCCGGCAAGGGCGGGCAGACGCATCTTGACCTGCCGGTCTTCAATTCCTGCTTCGAGGCGGTGCAGAAGACCGGCGCCGATGCGACCGTGATCTATGTGCCGCCGCCCTTCGCCGCGGATTCGATTCTGGAGGCGATCGACGCGGAAATCCCGCTGATCGTCTGCATCACCGAAGGCATCCCGGTGCTGGACATGATGAAGGTCAAGCGCGCGCTGGAAGGTTCTGCCTGCACCCTGATCGGGCCGAACTGCCCCGGCGTCATCACGCCCGATGCCTGCAAGATCGGCATCATGCCCGGCCATATCCACAAGCGCGGCTCTGTCGGGGTGGTCAGCCGCTCCGGCACGCTGACCTACGAGGCGGTCAAGCAGACCACCGATGTCGGGCTGGGGCAGTCCACCTGCGTCGGGATCGGCGGCGATCCGATCAAGGGGACCGAGCATATCGACGTGCTGGAATGGTTCCTGGCCGATGATGAGACCGAAAGCCTCATCATGATCGGCGAGATCGGCGGCTCGGCCGAGGAAGAGGCAGCGCAATTCCTGGCCGACGAGAAGAAGCGCGGCCGCTGGAAGCCGACCGCCGGCTTCATCGCCGGGCGCACCGCGCCGCCGGGCCGCCGCATGGGCCATGCCGGTGCCATCGTGGCCGGCGGCAAGGGCGGCGCGGACGACAAGATCGAGGCGATGAAAAGCGCCGGGATCGTGGTCGCCGACAGCCCCGCCGGGCTGGGCGAAGCCGTGCTGAAGGCGATCGGGTGATGCTGCGCCGGGGGCTCTCTGCCGCCATCTGCGGCCTGCTTGCGGCGCCCGCCGCCGCGCAGGATGCGGCCGGAATCGACACGCTGATGGAGCTGTGCATACCGCTGTCGGCCACCGGCGCGTCGGTGCGCGCCGCCCTGCCCGATGCGGGCTGGCGCGAACTCGGCAAGTCCGATGCGGCGGCCCCGCTGGCGAACCTCGTGGCGTCGCAGATGTGGTTCATGGAATCGGGCGTGCCGGCAGAACGGCAGCGCGCCCTGACGCAGGATTACGCCGATGCGTTCTATGCCTCGCTCGGCAATGCCACGCTGGGGCCTGTCTTTGTCAGGGGCGACGAGGTCGCGATGGTCCTTGCGGTTGATGACAACATCTCGTGCATCTGGGCCGGCCCCGGGGATGCGGCGCTGACGGCCCGGATCGAGGCGATCGGCGGGTTTCCCGCCGCCGACGGCACGGTGACCGGCGCCAGGACGCAGCTTGTCGAGGCGGGCGGCGCCGATTACCGCCGGATCGAGACCTATGCCCGCATCGATGCGGCCGACCGTACCGGCCCCCTGCCCTATGCCGCGCGGCTCGACCGCTCGCCGGTGGAGTGACGCGCGATGGCCACCGGAGGTATCGCCATGCCTGACCAACCGCCCTGTCCCGGCCCCATCCCGGAGCGGCGCGCGCCAAAATCCATATCAGGCTGAGACGTCGACACGTCAGGGCCGAAAAGGAGTTTCGATGATGACCTTTCAAGAATCCGTCAAGATTTGCCTGACCGAGAAATTCGCCACGTTCCAGGGCCGCGCGTCGCGGTCCGAATACTGGTGGTTCGTCCTTGCCGTCGTCATTGTCGGCCTGGTCGCGTCGCTGCTTGGCTGGATCGTGCAATGGATCGTCACCCTGGCGCTCATCGTTCCGGCGGCTGCGGCGGGCGCGCGCCGGCTTCAGGATACGGGCCGGCCCGGCTGGTGGATCTGGATTCCCGTTATTGTGTCGCTCCTGCTGTCGTTCATGGCCCCCACCATGCCAGCCATGGGGCCTGACGGAATGCCTGTCGGAGCGATGCCGGGCATGGGCAGTGTCGCCCTCGTATCGGTGCTGGGGATTGTCCAGCTTGTCATCGCGTTGGTCTTCCTGTGGTTCCTGACCCGCCCCTCGCAGCCCGGCGCGAACGCCTACGGCCCACCGCCAACGGCCTGAACAAGGATCTGACGGAATGCCCGTTCTTTCGGCGACCCCACGTTCCGCACACCGCGCCGCCCGACGCCGGAGGCCCGCGCCATGAGCTTCACGGACGCCGTAAAAACCTGCTTTCGCAAATACGCCACCTTTTCGGGCCGCGCCTCGCGCCCGGAATACTGGTGGTTCATGCTGTTTCTGGTGCTGGGCAGCATCGTGCTGGGCATCGTCGACGCGGCGCTGTTCGGGACAGAGACCGTACAGGTCGCGCCCGGCATGGTCCAGACGCAGACGCGGTCGGTGCTGGGCGGGCTGTTCGCGCTGGCCACGTTCATCCCGGCACTGGCGGCGGGCTGGCGGCGGATGCACGACAGCGGGCGGTCCGGCATCTACCTGCTGTATCCGCTGATCGCGATGTTCGGCGTCGTCATGTACATGAGCTTCGTCACCGGACTGGGCGCGGTGACCGGCGGCAACCCGGTGCGGTTTCTTGCCGAGGGCGCGGGCCTGGTGATGATCCTGGCGATGCTGGTGGCCACGCTGTCGCCGCTGGTGGTGATCTGGTGGCTGGCGCGCCCGACACAGCCCGAAACGAACCAGTGGGGCCCGCCCCCGCAGCGGGGGCCGGCATGATCCGCGCCCCCGCCCCGAACGCCGATTTCCGAACGGTCCAGACCTGCAAGAGGTGATCCCATGACCGACCAATCCCCGACCGACCAGTTCCGCGCCTCGTCCTTCCTGCAGGGGCACAACGCGGAATATATCGAACAGCTTCACGCGCGGTATACCAGCGACCCGGACTCGGTCGATGACAGCTGGGCTGCGTTCTTTGCGCAGATGGATGACGACGCGGCGGCCATCCGGCAGGAGGCGGCCGGCCCGTCCTGGGAACGCGCCGACTGGCCGCCGATCCCGAACGACGAGCTGACCGCCGCGCTGGACGGTCAATGGGCGCAGGACGAGCTGAAGGAAGCCGGCCGCAAGATCGCCGCCAAGGCCGAGGAAAAAGGCGTCAATGTCGGCGCCGAGGCGGTCAAGCGCGCGGTTCTGGACAGCCTGCGCGCGCTGATGCTGATCCGCGCCTACCGGATTCGCGGCCACCTTGTCGCCGATCTCGACCCGCTGGGCATGCGCGAGGAAACCCCGCATCCCGAGCTGGACCCGAAATCCTACGGGTTCACGGATGCCGACATGGACCGGCGGATCTTCCTCGACAACGTGCTTGGCCTTGAATTCGGCTCGTTGCGGGAAATCCTGGATATCGTCGAGCGCACCTATTGCGGCACTTTCGCGCTGCAATACATGCACATTTCCGACCCCGAGCAGGCCGGCTGGCTGAAGGAGCGGATCGAGGGCTACGGCAAGGAGATCCAGTTCACCAAGACCGGGCGCCGCGCGATCCTGAACAAGCTGGTCGAAGCCGAGGGCTTCGAGAAGTTCCTGCATGTCAAGTACATGGGCACCAAGCGGTTCGGTCTTGACGGCGGCGAGGCGCTGATCCCGGCGATGGAGCAGATCATCAAGCGCGGCGGCGCGCTGGGGGTCAAGGAGGTCGTCATCGGGATGCCGCATCGCGGCCGGCTGAGCGTGCTGGCGAACGTGATGAACAAGCCCTACCGCGCGATCTTCAACGAGTTCCAGGGCGGCAGCTTCAAGCCCGAGGACGTGGACGGCTCGGGCGACGTGAAATACCACCTCGGCGCCTCGTCCGACCGTGAATTCGACGGCAATTCCGTGCACCTGTCGCTGACCGCGAACCCGTCCCACCTGGAGGCGGTGAACCCCGTCGTTCTGGGCAAGGCGCGCGCCAAGCAGGACCAGCTGGGCGATCCCGACCGGATCGGCGTGCTGCCGGTGCTGCTGCACGGCGACGCGGCCTTTGCCGGCCAGGGCGTGGTGGCGGAATGTTTCGGGCTGTCGGGCCTGCGCGGGCATCGCACCGGGGGCACGATCCACCTTGTGGTGAACAACCAGATCGGCTTCACCACCGCGCCGCATTTCAGCCGCTCGTCGCCCTACCCGACGGATATCGCGCTGATGGTCGAGGCGCCGATCTTCCACGTCAACGGCGACGATCCCGAGGCGGTGGTGCATGCCGCCAAGGTCGCCACCGAGTTCCGGCAGAAGTTCCACAAGGATGTCGTGATCGACATGTTCTGCTATCGCCGCTTCGGTCACAACGAAGGCGACGAGCCGATGTTCACCAACCCGCTCATGTACAAGGAGATCAAGGGCCACAAGACCACCCTGTCGCTGTACACCGACCGGCTGGTGCGGGACGGCCTGATCCCCGAGGGCGAGATCGAGGACATGAAGGCGTCGTTCCAGGCGATGCTGAACGAGGAGTTCGAGGCCGGCAAGGATTACCGCCCGAACAAGGCCGACTGGCTGGACGGACGCTGGTCGCATCTCGACCGCGAGGGCGACAAGTACCAGCGCGGCAGCACCGCCATTCCCGAGGAAACTCTGGCCGATATCGGCCGCGCGCTGACCACTGCGCCCGAGGGGTACCCGCTGCACCGCACCGTGTCGCGGCTGCTGGACACCAAGGCCGAGATGTTCAGGACCGGCGAAGGCTTCGACTGGGCCACGGCCGAGGCGATCGCGTTCGGCTCGCTCCTGACCGAGGGCTACAAGGTGCGGCTGTCGGGGCAGGATTCGGCGCGCGGCACCTTCAGCCAGCGGCATTCGGCGCTGATCAATCAGGAAAACGAGGATCGGTATTACCCGCTGAACCATGTCCGCGACGGGCAGGCGCATTACGAAGTCATCGACTCGATGCTGTCGGAATACGCGGTTCTCGGCTTCGAATACGGCTATTCGCTGTCCGAGCCCAACGCGCTGGTCATGTGGGAGGCGCAGTTCGGCGATTTCGCCAACGGCGCGCAGATCATGTTCGACCAGTTCATCTCTTCGGGCGAACGCAAGTGGCTGCGCATGTCCGGCCTGGTGATGCTGCTGCCGCACGGCTACGAGGGACAGGGGCCGGAACATTCGTCGGCCCGGCTGGAGCGGTTCCTGCAAATGTGCGCCGAGGATAACTGGATCGTCGCCAACTGCACCACGCCGGCCAACTATTTCCACATCCTGCGCCGGCAATTGCACCGGTCCTACCGCAAGCCGCTGGTGTTGATGACGCCCAAATCGCTGCTGCGCCACAAGCTGGCAGTGTCCAAGGCCGAGGAATTCACCGGCGAGTCCAGCTTTCACCGCGTGCTCTGGGACGATGCGCAACTGGGCCTTTCGGATCTGAAACTGCAACCGGACGACAAGATCCGCCGCGTCGTGATGTGTTCCGGCAAGGTCTATTACGACCTTCTGGAAAAGCGCGACGCAGAGGGGCTGGACGACGTGTACCTGATGCGGATGGAACAGTTCTATCCGTTCCCCGCAATGTCGATGGTCAAGGAGCTGGAACGCTTCAAGGGGGCCGAGATGATCTGGTGCCAGGAAGAGCCCAAGAACCAGGGGCCGTGGACGTTCATCGAACCCAACATCGAATGGGTGCTGACCCGGATCGGCGCCGCCAATTCGCGCCCGGCCTATACCGGCCGGTCGGCATCCGCCTCGCCCGCCACGGGCCTGGCATCGCAACACAAGGTTGAACAACAGGCGCTGGTCAACGCGGCGCTTGGCATCGAAGGATAAGGCATAGACATGAGCACCGAAGTCCGCGTACCCACCCTGGGCGAAAGCGTCACCGAAGCCACCGTGGCGACCTGGTTCAAGCAGCCGGGCGACAGCGTGGCGGTCGATGAAATGCTGTGCGAGCTGGAAACCGACAAGGTGACGGTCGAAGTACCGTCGCCCGTCGACGGCAAGCTTGACGAGATCGTTGCGAAGGAGGGCGAGACCGTCGGCGTCGACGCGCTTCTGGCCGTGGTGGCGGAGGCCGGCCATGCCGGCGCCTCCACCGAGATGGAGCCGCGCAAGGCCCAGCACAAGGAAGACACCGCACCGGGGCAGGAGGAAAAGGCCGAAGCTGCCGCCGAGACCGAGACCGCGACCAAGCCCGACAAGGCATCGGATGGCGCGACCGGCGGCGACGCGATCGACGTGATGGTCCCGACCCTTGGCGAAAGCGTGACCGAGGCGACGGTCGCCACCTGGTTCAAGGCCGAGGGCGACAGTGTCGAGCAGGACGAGATGCTGTGCGAGCTGGAGACCGACAAGGTTTCGGTCGAGGTGCCGTCACCGGCGCGCGGGGTGCTGTCGAAGGTGCTCAAGGCCGAGGGCGACACCGTCGAGGCCGGCGGCAAGCTGGCCGTGCTGTCCTCGGGCGAAGGCGCGGCAGCTTCCGGCGCCGCGTCCGAAACGCCCGGCAAGGCGGCGGCAGAGGCGGACACCCCCGCCCGCAGCGGCAAGGACATCGAGGATGCCCCGTCCGCGAAAAAGCTGATGGCCGAAAAGGGCCTGTCGCCGGACGACGTGACCGGCACCGGCAAGGACGGACGCATCATGAAGGAGGATGTGCTGAAGGCGGATGCGTGCAGCTCCGGCGACGCCGCCGCCGCGCCTGCCCCCGCCGCCAAGGCCGCGCCGCGCGCCGCCAGCCCGGCAGCCGATGCCGACCGGGAGGAACGGGTGAAGATGACCCGCCTGCGCCAGACAATCGCGCGCCGGCTGAAGGACGCGCAGAACACCGCCGCGATGCTGACCACCTACAACGAGGTGGACATGACCGCGGTGATGGAGCTGCGCAGCGAGTACAAGGAACTGTTCGAGAAGAAGCACGGCGTGAAGCTGGGCTTCATGTCCTTCTTCACCAAGGCATGCTGCCATGCGCTGAACGAGGTGCCCGAGGTCAACGCGGAGATCGACGGCACCGATGTCGTCTACAAGAACTTCGTGCATATGGGCATCGCCGTGGGCACGCCGTCGGGGCTGGTCGTCCCGGTGGTGCGCGACGCCGATGCGATGTCCTTTGCCACGATCGAAAAGACGATCAACGAGCTGGGCAGGAAGGCGCGCGACGGCAAGCTGTCGATGGCCGAGATGCAGGGCGGCACCTTCACCATCTCGAATGGCGGGGTGTACGGCTCGCTCATGTCCTCGCCGATCCTGAACCCGCCGCAATCGGGCATCCTGGGGATGCACAAGATCCAGCAGCGGCCGATGGTCATGGACGGCAACATCGTCGCCCGTCCGATGATGTACCTGGCGCTCAGCTACGATCACCGCATCGTCGACGGCAAGGGCGCGGTGACCTTCCTTGTGCGGGTGAAGGAGGCGCTGGAGGATCCGCGCCGCCTGCTGATGGACCTGTGACGCCTTGCCCCCGGCCCCGCGCCCTCATGGCGCCGGGGCCGGGGCATCCCTGACAAACGATGCGAACGGACCCGTGCGATGCAATTATTCTGCCAGTTCGAGACCTCCGATTTCGACGCCTGGAAGCGCGACTTCGACAATGCCGTGGAGGACCGCGCGCAGGCCGGCCTGACGCTGCTGCAGCTCTGGCGCGAGGCGGATGGCGGTGCCGGCCGTCCCTTTGCCCTGTTCGAGGTGAACGACAAGGCCAAGGCCCGCGCCTGGCTGGACAAGGAACGAGGGCTGGGCGCGGATATCGCGGCCCACTTCCTGCGCACCGCATGACCTACGGCCGCACGATCCCCGCATGGCATGCCGCGCGCCCGGCGCTCGCACCGGTGTCTTCCGGCAGGCCGCGAGGTCCCGGGTCGGGCCCGGGACGTGTGCCGCGCATCACGGCCGAAGGCACCGACCTTGCCCTTGCCGGTCCCGCAACACCTTTGTCCCCGCCGGCAGTGCAAGGCACGCCGCGCGCCGGGGCCTCGCCGCAAGCTGCGAGGTCCCGGGTCAGGCCCGGGACGGGCACCGCTCGTTTCCGCCGAGCGCACTTTCCTTGCCCCGGCCGGACCCGCGACACCTTTGTCCGCGCCGGCCCCGCAAGGCACGCCGTGCCCAGGCCCCCGCGCCGGGGCCTCGCTGCTGGCTGCGAGGTCGCGGGTCAGGCCCGGGACGGGGTAAACGCATGACCCAGGAACTGACCGTCCTTACCCTCGCCGGGCTGCTCCAGGTGGTGCAGTACGTCCTGATGGCGGTGCCCGCCAATATCGAGCTTGGGCCGGGCAAGACCCTGTCACCGCGCGATCCCTACCACATGAAAAAGCCGCTGATGGATCAGGTCAGCCCGACCACCGGGCGCCTCTACCGCGCGCTGAACAACCATTTCGAGGGGCTGATCCTGTTCACCGTCGCGGTGGTCGTCATCACCCTGTCCGACCAGTCGACCGGCGTCACCGTCACCTGCGCCTGGGTCTATCTTGCCGCCCGCATCGCCTATGTTCCCGCCTACGCGCTCGGCCTCGTGCCGTGGCGGTCGGTGATCTGGGCGGTGGGATTCGCGGCCACCGTGTTGATGCTGCTCGCGGGGCTGGTATGACCTGTCCGGGCGCAGCGCCTGACCTTCCCGAAAGGAGATTCCATGTCCAGCTATGATGTCATCGTGATCGGCTCCGGCCCCGGCGGCTATGTCTGCGCCATCCGGTGTGCGCAACTCGGCCTCAAGACCGCCTGTGTCGAGGGACGCGAGACTTTGGGCGGCACCTGCCTGAACGTCGGCTGCATCCCGTCCAAGGCCCTGCTGCATGCCAGCCACCAGCTGCACGAGGCAGAAGAGAATTTCGCGAAGATGGGCCTCAAGGGCAAGGCGCCCTCGGTCGACTGGAAGGCCATGCTGGCCTACAAGGACGAGACGATCGCCCAGAACACCAAGGGCATCGAATTCCTGTTCAAGAAGAACAAGATCGACTGGATCAAGGGCTGGGCCACCATCCCCGAGGCGGGGCGCGTCAAGGTCGGGGATGACGTGCACGAGGCGAAGAACATCGTGATCGCCTCCGGGTCCGAGGCCTCGTCGATCCCCGGCGTGGAAATCGACGAGAAGGTCGTCGTCACCTCCACCGGCGCGCTGGAGCTTGGCAAGATCCCCAAGAAGATGGTGGTGATCGGCGCCGGCGTCATCGGGCTTGAACTCGGCTCGGTCTACAACCGGCTGGGCTCGGAGGTGACGGTGGTCGAATATCTCGACACGATCACGCCGGGCATGGACGGCGACACCGCCAAGGCGTTCCAGCGGCTGCTGAAGAAGCAGGGGCTGAAATTCGTGCTGGGCGCGGCGGTGCAGGGGGTCGAGGCGACCAAGACCAAGGCCAAGGTGACCTACAAGCTGAAAAAGGACGACAGCGAGGCGGTGCTGGACGCCGATACTGTGCTGGTCGCCACCGGGCGCCGCGCGTTCACGGACGGGCTGGGGCTCGATGCGCTGGGGGTCAAGACGACCGACCGGGGGGTGATCGAGACCGATCGGAACTATGCCACCGGGGCCAAGGGCATCTTCGCCATCGGCGATTGCATCACCGGCCCGATGCTGGCCCACAAGGCCGAGGATGAGGGCATGGCAGTGGCCGAGATCATCGCCGGCCAGGCGGGGCATGTGAATTACGGCGTGATCCCCTCGGTGGTCTACACCTGGCCCGAAGTCGCGGCCGTGGGCGAGACCGAAGAAGCGCTGAAAGAGGCCGGGCGCGCCTACAAGACCGGCAAGTTCTCGTTCATGGGCAACGGCCGGGCCAAGGCGAATTTCGCCGCCGACGGCTTTGTGAAAATCCTTGCCGACAAGGAAACCGATCGCATCCTGGGGGCACATATCATCGGCCCCGCGGCGGGCGATCTGATCCACGAAGTCTGCGTGGCGATGGAATTCGGCGCCGCGGCCGAGGATCTGGCGCGCACCTGCCACGCGCACCCGACCTATTCCGAAGCGGTGCGCGAGGCCGCGCTTGCCTGCGGCGACGGCGCGATTCACGCCTGAACACCCCGCAAGAGACTGCCCTTGCGGGGCCTCATCTTGCGAAAAATACCTCGGGGGGCCGCCAATGGCGGCGGGGGCAGCGCCCCCTCCCCAGCCCGCCACCCGTTCAGGTCGCCAGCATCCGCAGCCCCTGGGTCACGTCGATGCGGACCGACAGGCGCAGCCCCGGCTCGTCCCCGGCGCGCAGGGCCGCCACGATCAGCTTGTGCTGGTGTGGCACCTCGGTGCGCTGAAGCCGCCCGTAAAGCTTGCGCATGGTCGGCCCCAGTTGCAGCCACACCGTTTCCGCCATGGCCAGCATCGCCGGCGCCTGGGCGCGCAGATAGAGCGTGCGGTGGAATTCCAGGTTGGTGCGGATATAGGCGACCGCGTCATGCTTGGCGACGGCTTCGGCGATCAGCCCGTTGATCGTCTGCAACCGCTCGATCAACGCGAAATGCGCCCGCGGCAGGGCGCGGCTGGCCAGTTCCGTCTCCAGCAGGGCGCGCAGCGCCGCCAGTTCCTCGATCCGCTCGTTCGACAGCTCCGGTGTCGCCACCCGGCCCGACGACGACAGCGTCAGCGCGCCCTCGGCCACCAGCCGCCGCACCGCCTCGCGCGCCGGCGTCATCGACACGCCGTATGCCTTGCCGATGCCGCGCAGGGTCAGCGCGGTGCCGGGGGCCAGCTCGCCATGCATGATCCGCGTCCGCAGGTGGCGGTAGACCTTGTCGTGGGCGGCCTGGACGGCCTCTCCGGGGCGGGGCTGGATCAGCATGGCCGCTGCTTCCGCCGGGGGATCGGCCGGCTCATTCGTCGAACCGGAAACGGTGCAAGCGCGCGCCCTGCTGTTTCAGCCAGTGGCGCGGCGCCTGGTAGCCGGGGCAGATATCGGCGACCACGCGCCAGTAGGCGGGCGAATGGTTCATCTCGACCAGATGCGCGACCTCATGCGCGGCGACATAGTCCAGCGCCTCGGGCGGCGCCATCGCCAGCCGCCAGGAGAAGTTCAGATTGCCCTCTGACGTGCACGAGCCCCAGCGCGAGCGGGTATCGCGCAGGGTGATCCGCCCCGGCGCGCGCCCGGCAAGGCGGCCATAGCGGGCCACGGCCTCCTCCAGCCGACGGCGCGCGTCCAGCTTCAGGAAGGCCCGCAGCCGCGGCGCCGCCATCGCGGGCGCATCCGGCACCACCAGCGCGCCGCCCTGCCACTCGGCCCGCCGCACCGCGCCGGCCACCACAGCAACCTCGGCGCCGAGATACATCAACGGCGCACCGATCCCGACCGCGACGGGGGTGTCCTGCCGTGCCAGGTGGCCGCGGATCCAGTCGCCCTTCTGTGCGGCAAAGGCCAGCGCCTCGCGCTCGCGCATGCCCTTCGGCATCGACAGCGTGACCCGCCCGTCCAGCGCCGACACCCGCAGCGACACCCGCCGCGCCCGCGCCGACCGGCGCAGGGTTATTTCCACCGGGGGGTTGCCGGGCAGCACCGCCTGTCCCATATCACCGTCTCGTCTTGCCTCGCCGTCCATGATAGCGCGGCGGGGCATGGCCTGGCCATGCCGGAAATGTCGCGCTGAAAGGCTTTGACAGGGCCGGCAGGGTGTGGCACGGGACCGCAATTCACCAACACGCCGCATATTGCCGCAAAGAGGAAACGCATGCCCAAGGAAGAATGGGGGACCAAGCGGGTCTGTCCGACGACCGGAAAACGGTTCTACGACCTGAACAAAAGCCCGATCGTCAGCCCTTACACGGGCGAGGTCGTGACGCTCGACACCGGATCCAAGTCGCGCACGCCGATTGCCGAGAAGGCGGAAAAGAAACGGGAAGCCGCCGTCGCCGACGACAAGGAGCCAGAGCTGGAAGACAGCGATTCGGCCGATGTCGAACTGGGCGACGACATCCTCGACGACGAGGATGACGACGACAACGTCTCGCTCGACGACATCGCCGACGTCTCGTCGGACGACGACGAAAGCTGACACGTTTTTCCGCTTGAAAAGGCGGAGGCGACACCATAAGACCTGCGGGCGGGCTGGAAACGGCCCGCACCCTATGGGGCCTTAGCTCAGTTGGGAGAGCGCTTGCATGGCATGCAAGAGGTCAGGGGTTCGACTCCCCTAGGCTCCACCAAATCCTGCCCACCATCTTCGGACATGCTTCGTTTTCCGTCAAAGGGTCGCCCCTTGAACGTCTGCGGAGCCGCCGTTGGTCTTTTGTCCAGCCCTTGCGTGACAATGCAAGGCCTGCCGATACGGAACATCGCGTTCAATTCAGGAAAGCCCGAATCTATCCGAGCGGCGCCTTTCATGCGCCCGCGGCAACCATGGGCAAGGGTTGCGCGAAATAAACCCGGATATTTGGATCATTGGTCGGAGTGGCGAGATTCGAACTCACGACCCCTGCCTCCCAGAATGCCGATCTCCAATCAAATTGTTGATATTTATCGAAAATAGACTTTACTTGACAAGGCATTCGCCACATCCAAAGCACTTTTCCAACTTGGCCTGGTTCAATGAATCAGGGAGAACTATCTCCTCCGCCGACAACGGAGGAGGCATCGGGACTGCTGGCTTTCCGGATCAGGAAGACATCATGGGCATCGTGCCTTTCTTCGCGTGCCATGCTCGGCAATCTGCAGAGCATGCCGGACACGGTCCAGGCAAGCACTCGATCGCCCAGCCCCTAACTCTCCGCGCACCCGCATGACGCTATTTAACATCACCATCACCGCGCCTGTTATGGCGGCGATGCTTTGCGCGAACAGCCGACGCAAGCGGAGCGTAGCGAGGTGGATGCGAATGCCGCGCGCAGAGCAGTGGTGGTAGATGCCGCGCAGTTCTGAGGGTCCCCAGTGTTCTGGCTCGGCACGCCCGTTTGCGGCGACACCATCGCCTAACAACTTCCCCGCAGCTTCAGTTGCAGCGGCAGGCAGATCGTCGTTTCCGCAGGCGTCTTGCCGGTCAGCCGCGCTGCGAGCATTTCCCCGGCGCGGCGACCGATCTCGTCGGGGTCGGGCGTGACAGTGGTCAGACCAGGGTCTAGTTCGCGCATCAGGTCGTTGTCGCCGAAGCCCGCCAGAGCCAGATCCTGCGGAACCCGGAGCCCGCGGGCGCGTGCCTCCATCAGCGCGCCGCAGGCCAGAAGGTCGTTCGCGCAGAACACGGCGTCGACCCGGTCCCCGCGATCGAGCAACTGCGCCAGGGCGGTGCGCCCATCGTCCATGACGCGGACAGTTTCGAGTTGCACGCTCGTCACGGGCCGCATGCCGCGCGCCCTGCATTCGGCTTCGAATGCCTCCTTGCGGATGCGGCCACGGCCCGTCACCCTGCCGATGATCGCGGGCGAGGTATAGCCCCTTTCGGCAAACAGGCGGGCCACGGCGCGCGCGCCGTCGGTATTGGATATGCCGACCAGCATGTCGATCGGGGTTTGGGCATGAGCCCAGCTTTCAACCACCGGGATTGCGAGACGCCGGAACATCGATCGGTTCAGCTCCTGCTCCAGCACGCCGGTGATGAAGGCCGCCGCCGGGCGCATTTGATGCAAGGTGCGCATGAGCTGGATCTCGCGCGTGAAAGAGTAGGAGGTGCGCGCGAACACCACCTCGTAGCCGGCTTTCTCGATGATCGAGGAAAAGGCGTCGGCCGCTTGCAAGTATTGCGGACTGACTGTGGAGGACACGAAGACCGTGACGATGTTCGACTTGCCCGACCGGAGCGCACTGGCATGGGGGTTGAGCGTGAAGCCGGTGGCGCGCACCGCCTCTTCGATACGGGCGCGGGCCTTCTCGGACACCATGCCCGGCTTGCGCAGGGCACGCGACACGGTGATCGCGGACACGCCGGCCCGGCGAGCGACCTCTTCTATCCGGACCTTGCCGGAGGTCGCCGGCGCTGCCTCGGTCGAGGGGATGCATTCGACCGGATCCAGCGCCTCGACCGGTATCGTGGATTGCTGCATCCGCCTGTCCCCGTTGGCCGCGCCAGGATAGGGCCGCCCGGCCCCCGATGAAAGGGCCGGACGGGTTTCGGTGCGCCTAGAGCGCCGGCAGCGGTCCGCGATCGGTGCCGAACCACTTTTTCTGAAGCGCCGGCAGCTCGCCGTTCATGACGTTGGAGAACACGAAGGTGTTCACCCATTGCAGCAGGTTGTGCTCTCCCATCGGCACGCCGATATGCGCCGGCGACTGGCGCATGATCACGACCGGCGCCATCTCGATCCCGGGGCGATCCTTCAGCAGATTGGCGATGACCGCGCTGTTTTCCGAGAACAGGTCGGCCTGGCCCGCGATATAGGCGGACATCGCCGCCGGCACATCCTCGTAGCGCGAGATCGTGGTATCCTCGGGCGCGTTGTCGGTCAGCCACAGATCAAGCGTGGTGCCGCGCGCCACGGCGACAGTGTGCCCCGACAGGATCGCCGGATCATCGGATTGCCCGATCTCGGACGAGCCGTAGACGCCCAGGTCGACCACCGTGTAGGGCTGCGAGAACATCACCTGCTGCGCACGCTCGGAATTCGCGCCCATCGCCGCGATGATGATGTCGACCTGGTCCGACAGAAGGTTCGGAATGCGGTTCGTGCCGGTCACCTGCACGATCTCGAGGTCGACCGAGAGTTCATCGGCCAGCAGCTCTGCCACCTCGACATCGAGGCCGGTCGGATTGCCTTCGGCGTCGTTGTATCCCCATGGGGGCACATCCAGCAGTATGCCGATTCGGATGGTTCCGCTGTTCATGATGTCCTGCAGCTTGTCGGCTTCGGCTGCGGCTGGCGTCAATGCTGCCGCCATCGCAACCGCTGCGATCAAGTTTCTGATACCCATTGTCATCTCCCTGTGTGAACGTCTGGTTTCAGGTGCGCGACGAGCTGATGAAGGCTTGCAGCTCGGGCGTTTGCGGATCGCCGAGCATCTGGTCGGGATGACCCTGCTCCCAGATCCGGCCATGGTGCATGAACACGACCTTGTTCGCGACATTGCGCGCAAAGTTCATCTCATGCGTGACGAGGATCATGGTCATTCCCTGGCGAGCCATGTCCTCCATCACCTTCAGCACCTCGCCCACCAGTTCGGGGTCGAGCGCGGAAGTCACTTCGTCGAAAAGCATCAGCTCGGGCTTCATCGCAAGACAGCGCGCGATGGCGACGCGCTGCTGCTGGCCGCCCGAAAGCTGTTCGGGCCATGCCTCGATCTTGTCGAGCAAGCCAACCGTGGTCAGCGAGTCCTCGGCCAGCTTGCGCGCCTGCGGCTTCTTGATCTTGCCGGTCAGGATCGGGGCCAATGTGACGTTCTTCAGAACGTTCATGTGCGGGAAAAGATTGAACTGCTGAAACACGATCCCGACGCGCTGGCGGTATTCTTTCAGCCCGGCCATCTTCGCGCTGACATCGCGCCCGCCCACGGTGATCGACCCGCCCTGGATATCCTCCAGCCCGTTGATGCAGCGCAGCAGCGTCGACTTGCCCGACCCAGACCGGCCGATGATCGCGACGATATCCCCCTGCTCGACGGTGAGCGAAACATCCTTGATCACCTCGAGCTTGCCGAAGGTTTTGCGAAGGTTCTTGATCTCAACGAGCGCCATTCAGCCTGGCCTCCAGTCTGCGGGACAGTTGCGTGAGCGGAAAACAGACGACGAAATAAATCGCCGCGATGATCGAATAGACCAGTAGCGGCTGCAGCGTTGCGGCTGCCGAAAGCTGTCCGGCGCGCGTCAGTTCGATGAAACCGACGATCGCCGCCAGCGACGTCCCCTTGATGAGCTGGACGAGAAACCCGACGCTGGCCGGAAGCGCGATCTTCAAGGCCTGCGGCGCGATCACATGTCGGAACTGCTGCCAGGCGCCCAGGCCCAGGCAGGCGGCCGCCTCCCATTGGGTCCGTTTCACCGCCTCGATGCCGCCGCGCCAGATCTCCCCTAGGAACACCGCTGTATAAAGCGTGAAAGCCGCAGTCACGGCCAGAAGCGGCGGCAGGCGAATACCCAGGAAGGTCGGCAGAGCAAAGTAGATGAACATCAGCAATGCCAGAAGCGGCACGCCCTGAATCACCTGCAGGAACGCCGCCGACAGCCACCGCAGGGGAGCGAAACGCGACACTCGCAACATGGCGAAGCCGAGAGCCAGCGGCGCACCGATAATCAGCGCCAGAACAACCAGCAGAATCGTGTATTGAAACGCCGTGGCGAAGGCCAGCAAGTCGATGGTTCCGAACGTTCTCATGCGCGCGCCCTCACCGTGCCACCGGCCAGCGGAAGGCCAGTCTGCCGATTGCGAAGAACAGAAGCCGGAACGCGATCACCATCAGCACGTAGATCCCCGAGATCAACGCGTAGACCTCGAAACTGCGGAAGGTGCGGCTGTCGACCACGGCGGCGGTGTGGAACAGCTCCTCGGCCGAGATGAACGACGCGATCGAGGTGCCCAGCAGCAGCAGGATGAACTGACTGGTCAGCGACGGATAGATATTGCGCATCGCCGGCATCAGCACGACATGCGCGAAGACCTGCCAGCCGGCGAGGCCGAGGCAATGACCAGCCTCGACCTGCGCCTTGGGAATGGAATCCAGCCCGGAGCGGATGATCTCGGTCACGAAGGCCCCGAAATACAACGTCAGCGCCACCGCCGCCGCCTCGAAGGGCGGAAAGCGCAGGCCGATCCGCGGCAGCACGAAGAAGATGATGAAAATCTGCAGCACCGGCGGCGTGTTGCGGATGATCTCGATATAGCTGCGGATCAGCAGATTGGCCGCACGGTTGCCCCGCCCCAGGACCAACGCACAAACGAGACCCAGCGCCAGCCCCGCCAGCCCCGCGATCAGGGCCAGCTCCAGGGTGGTCAGGATGCCCTCGATGAAGGCGTCCTCGTAGCGCCAGAGCGGGCGGAAATTCAGCATCGTCGCGCCCCTATCCGAAGAATGTCGGCATCGCGCCGGTGATGCGCCCGTCCGGATCGGCCTCGAAGATCCAGCGCCAGCGGTCGAGCGCGGTGCAGGGATGCGAAATTCCGAAGCTCAGGATGTCCCCGACAGCTAGGTCGGCATCCGGTGCGAGGGTCAAGAATGCATGCTGGTCATTAAGTTTCGCCACCGAGAGCCCGTCCGGCAAGGCGCGCGGCCGGCCGCTGCGGTGCAGCGCGATCGGCACCGGAAGTCCCTGGTCGAAAGAGACGTCGCGCATCCCCATCCCGCAGATTGCCAGCCCCGGTTCGGGGCGCGACAGCAGCTCGGCATGGACCGCGAGCGCCGGGGTGAACGCATCGCACGCCGGCCCGAGGCCGGCGGCCGCGAAGCCGCCGCGCCGGTCCATCTGCGCCAGGCCACGGGCATAGACTCCGTGATCGTGAAAGAAGATCGCGCCGGAGCGCAGTAGCAGGTCGACATTTCCGTCCGCCTCGACCAGCGCTCCCAGATCCTCAACCACCAGATCGAAGAAATTCGACCCGCCCGAGGAAAGCACGAGCCGATTCTCGGGCTGCCGCTTGCGCAACTCGGCAAAGGCCTCGCGCGCAAATTCGTGCAAGGCGCTTATGGCGCCGCGCGTCTCGGCGGGGTCGGCGGTGGCCGAAGCCCCCTCATAGGCGGCAATGCCGCGGGCGTGCAGCGCCGGATTGTCTTTGGCTGCGTCGAGGATCGCCGAAACAATGGCCATGTCGCGCGCACCAGCGCGGGCACCGCCGATTTCGACAAGAAAATTCACCGCCCGGCCGCTGGCCTCTGCCGTGGCGGCCGCGCTGTCCAGCGCCGCTAGGCTGTCGACATAAAGCGTGATCTCGGCATCCGGAAAGGCCCGGAGCAACCGCCCCAGCCGGGCGCCGCTTTCGCGCCCTCCGACCTGGTTTGCCAGAAGCAGCCGGTCCAGCCCGTGCGCCAGCATGACCGCCGCCTGACGGGTATCGGCCACCGTCAGCGCCGCCGCCCCGCGGCGCATCAGGTCATGCGCGAGATCCGGCGACATCGGCGTCTTGACATGCGGCGCGATACGGGCGCTCACCGCCGTCAGGTAGGCGAACATCGCGTCGCAGTTGCGCGTCCAGGCCACACGGTCGAAGGTCAGCACGGGAAGCGGCGCACTGCCGTCCAGCACGGACAATTCCGCGCCGCCAAGATCGGAAACCGGCACGGCCGGCCGGTCGGCCGGAAACCCGCGCTGCGTCCCGTCGATCATTTCCACGCCCGGCATGGATGTCATGTCCAGTCCTCCGCCGCGCTCTATTGCGCCGCATTTTCGCCCTGTGAACCCAAGAGGGGGTCTGATACGCTTTATGACAACGTTGTCAAAACGTGCCTCAACAACTCCCTCAAGGTCAAGGCGGTTCTCTCGTCTGGCGATATGAAATCAGCCAACACACTGAAAAAGGAGAAAACATGATTTCTCTCGACGATGTGCAGGCCGCATCGCGGCGCATCGCACCCCTGATACGACGCACACCGCTCGTCGTAGCCGATCAGATCAAGCAACCGATCACGCGCGCCGAACTCGCGCTGAAGCTCGAATGCCTCCAGGTGTCTGGTTCCTTCAAGGCGCGCGGTGCCGCCAATCGCCTGATGTCGCTGTCGCCGCAAGAGCGCGCGAAGGGGCTGGTAGCAGCCTCTGGCGGCAATCACGGCCTTGCTGTCTCCCGCTGCGGGTTTGTCGCTGGCATTCCTGCGACCATCTTCCTTCCAGACAGCGTGGCGCCCGAAAAGGTCGCCAAGATGCGCGAATGGGGCGCCACAACGCATGTGGGCGGAGCCAGTTTCGACGCGTGCAACGAGCGTGCCGTTGCATTCTCGGACCGTGAGGGGGCGACCTACATTCATCCGTTTGCCGACCCGTTCGTCGTGGCTGGGCAGGGCACCGTCGCACTCGAGATCCTTGAGGACCGCCCCGAGACTCAGACCGTCCTGATTGCCATCGGAGGCGGCGGGTTCGCCACCGGCGCGGCGACGGCGATCAAGGCGCTGAACCCTACCATCCGCGTCGTTGGGGTGGAGCCGGTAGGCTCCCCGACACTGCACGGCTCGTTGGCGGCAGGCCGCGTCGTCGCCCTGCCGGCCGTCACCAGCGCAGTGCCCACCATGTCCTGCCTGCGCACCGACGACCGCCTGTTCGAACAGGCCCGCAAGGTGATCGATGAAGTCGTCCTGATCGAGGATGACGACATGAAGCGGGCCGCGTCCTGGTTGTGGTTCGAGATGGGAATTGCCGCCGATCCGGCCGGCGCCGCGGCAGTGGCAGCGCTGATGTCGGGCGCCTACGAGGCGCGCGAGGGCGAGCGGGTCACTGTTCCGGTTTGCGGGGCGGGGCTACCAGGCTGAGATGCGCGCGGGACGCCGCGGGGCGCCCCGCCAGCCGCGTCACACCGCATGGGCGAGATCGACCAGCATCCGCGCCCCGCGAAGGACCTGTTCCAACTCGACATGCTCGTCCAGCGCATGGGCCACATCAATGCTGCCGGGTCCGAAGATGACGGTCGGAATGCCGGCATTGTTGACCAATTTGGTCGCGTCCGAGCCGTAGGCCACGCCGATCGGGGCCGGGGCGATGCCATGCGCATCGCATACCGCGCTCAGCGCATCGACGATCCGGCTGTCTTCGGGCACGTCCATCGCTGAACTGTCGACGAAGGGTGGCTGCACCTCCACGCGCGCACCCGGAAAAGCCGTGATAGCCTCCTTGGCCACGGCTTTGAACCGCTCGTGCACAGCCGCGCCCGTCTCGGCCGGCAGGAATCGATAATCGAACCGCATACGGCACTCGGCGGGCACCGTATTCGGACCGATACCGGCTTCGATCGCCGTGCAGGTCAGCGTAGCTGGCCCGAGCAGCGGATGGGTGGCGTCCCGGCGCACCATTTCCCGCTCGTAGGCATCCAGGATGTGGCGCGCGACCGTGATCCCGTTGATCCCCTCTTCGGGGCGTGCCGTATGCGCGTTAACGCCCGTGACCGAAACCCACCAGCGCACCGTGCCTTTGCAGGCCCGGACCACCCGCAGCGAGGTCGGTTCTCCAGCGACGCCGAGATCGTAGCGCTCGTTGCGCGCGATGTGATGCAGAACGCCAAGATAGCCGAATTCCTCGTCCATCGCGCCAACGAAATCCACGTCCACAGCCGGCGGTATATGCTTCAGCGCGCGCAAGGCGAGCAGGAAGGCCACGACGCTCGCCCCGTCATCCACCGCGCCGCGCCCGTAAAGCCGATCATCCTCCACGCGGGGCGTGAACGGGGCGTCCATCCCCGTGGTCTGGACCGTATCTAGATGCCCTTCCCAGATCATGCGGCGCCGGCCGTCTCGCCCCTTGACCCGCCCGATCAGATTCGGGCGTCCGGGCTCCACCTCGTCAATCTCGCATGCGATCCCCGCATCGCGCAGCCATTCGCCGAGCACATCGGCCAGCGCCGCCTCGCCGAAATGGGCGGGATCGTCGACTTCAGTGCGAAACGAGGGGTTGATCGACGGCACTTCGACGAACCGCGACAAGAGCGCGACCGCGGCGTCCCGGTCAATTCCGTGGTACTTTTCCATGCAGAGTGCTTGGCACAATCCTGCGCCTTTGACAACGTTATCATTCACTCGAGATCCGCGTCTGGCAAAGTGCGGTGGACAGCCCCTCGATCGGCTCGAAAGGGCAGATGATCCGCTAAAACAATGCGCAGCAAGAAATTATACCGAAGGCAGTTTCTCGCAGTCATTTCAATCTGACTGAGTTGCACAAAATTCGAAGAAAATTCGCCCCTTGCCAGATCTTTCCAAGGTAAAATAAAATCAATCGTGAAGCCTTCTTTCAGCCGAAGTCGGTCAATATTTTGATCATGGCGACTCAATCAACTTGGCGTCGACGCTTCGAAAAGCTCTCAACCTCCGCCTCACCAAAGATTTCGTCAGGCCCGTCCGGAGTTTTGTCAGTGAAGGGGCTGTCATAGAGAAACTCCGGGTCCATGACTCCATTCCGACAAAGATGTTCGATCACCATGCCGACGAACTCGATTTGGTCGGCTGACTCACCATCTGCCCGCTCGTCAGACACTGGCCATGCTCGGCATCCCACCCACGACCTATTACCGCCCCCCCCCTCTTGTCTTATGACTTTTCTTGGCCCCCGAGGCAAAAGGGGGCCACTGCCCGGCACGGCATTTATGCCGGACAGTGGCGGTGCTCGGGCCTTAGCCCTCTTGGTCATGGTGGACCGTTGCTGAGTATGGTCGCCCCCGCCTTTTCCATCGACCTGAACGGAGACCTGGGCTTCAGGCCCGCATGACAAGACAAGGTAGGGAAAAGGCAGATGAACGATACCATTGGAATCGACATCTCGAAGGACAGACTGGACGCCTGTTGGTTTTCCAAGCGCGAGCACAAGCAGTTCTGCAATGACAGAGCGGGCGTGGAGGCGCTTGCTCTTTGGGCGTGCGAGGCGGGAGTGGCCCAGGTCATTTTCGAAGCAACCGGCGTGTATCATCGGCTCGTCGAAATCGGCCTGGCCCAGCACGGGATCAGCTTCGCGCGGGTTAATCCGCGCCAGGCCCGCCGGTTCTGTGAGGGGGACGGTCAACTGGCCAAGACAGACCGTGTCGATGCCGCCATATCGGCGAAGATGGGAGCAGTGCTGGAGCTGAAGGCGGATCAGCCAAAAAGTAAATCACTTCACGACCTCAAGCAGTTGGCGACAGCCAGGCAGGCCTTGATCAAAGATCGGACGGCTGCGAAAGCGCGGCTTCCTACAGTGACGCATGATCTGCTTGCCCGGCAGATCAAACGACGCCTGAAACAGATCGAACGTGACCTTTCCCAAGTTTCCGAGGCGATCGATACCATCGTTGAAGCCGACGAAGACCTACGGAGGCGTTCGGACATTCTCACGAGCATACCGGGCATTGCCAAGGTGACAGCCTGTGCGATCCTGACCGATCTGCCCGAACTCGGGCACCTGAGCGGCAAGCAAGCGGCGAAGCTGGCGGGTCTTGCACCGATCTCTGTCAATCGGCATGCAAATTTGACCCCCTATCGGCGCCCAATAATGACCCCCTATTTGGCGCACGTGTAGCTGGC
>CANNFA010000002.1:0-180000 GCA_947503765.1 uncultured Paracoccaceae bacterium
ATCCACATCAGTGTAAGCGGGTCATTTTTGGACGCCGATCACCCCGTTACGGGGTCAAAATTGCACGCCTGTTCACACGTATTGCGTCAGAAGCCGGCGAGTGGGGCAGTGTTCGCGTTCCGGGGACGTCGTGGCGACAGGGTCAAGCTCCTTTACTGGGATGGCCAGGGCTTCTGTCTCTATTACAAGGTCTTGGAACGGGGGCGATTTCCGTGGCCGACCACGACGAACGGGAGCATTCGTCTGACGTCGGCCCAGCTGGCCATGCTGTGGGAAGGAATCGACTGGCGGCGACCGGACTGGGGCGTGCCGCCTGCCCGGGTAGGGTGATTACCCCTCTGTAATTGCTGGTTTTTGTGGCGCCTGATCTGCACGCGTGGTATCCACGATCATGTCCGATGACGCCAAGCCATTGCCGAATGATCCCGCCGTTCTGAAGGCGATGATCGCGGCCTTGCAGGCGGAAAACCAGAAGATGTCGGCCAGTCTGCGGGCGCATGATCTGCTGGTCCAGGCGCTGCGCGTGCGCATCGCCAAGCTGCAAAAGCAGAAGTTCGGGCCGAGCTCGGAAAAGATCGAGCGCGAGATCGAACAGCTCGAACTGGCGCTGGAAGACTTGCAGGTAGCCCTGGCCGAGGCGGAGGACACGCCCCCGGATGACGAGGACGCGCCGGACACCGAAGACCAGGTCCCTGCAACTGCCGAGCCCAGGCAGCGCCGCCACCCGAAGGTGTCCGAGGATACGCCGCGCGAACGCCGTGAACTCGATCCTGGCGACAGCTGCCGGGACTGCGGCGGCGATCTGCGTGTGGTCGGCGAAGACGTCAGCGAGTTGATCGACATGATCGCGGCGCAGCTGAAGGTAATCGAGATCGCGCGGGTCAAGAAATCCTGCCGACGCTGCGAAAGGATGGTCCAGGAGCCTGCGCCGAGCCGTCCCATTCCGCGGAGCACGGCGGGCCCGAACCTACTGGCTTACGTGCTTACCTCCAAGTTCGACGACCACGTGCCGCTCTACAGACAGAACGAGATCTTCGCCCGCATGGGGCCGACATTCCGGACACGACCCTGGTGGACTGGTGCGGCGGCGCGATGAAGACGCTGGCACCACTGATCGAGAAGATCGAAGCCGATGCCATGTCCAGCGATCTGCTCCATGCTGATGATACCCCGATCCGCGTGCTCGACCGCTCTCTACGGGTCAAGGGGCTGGGCAAGGGTGTCAAGCAGCGCCGGATCTGGACCTATGTGCGTGATCAGCGGCCTTGGGCAGGCCAGGACCCGCCGGGCGCAGTCTACTACTTCTCGCCCAACCGAAAGGGTGAACATCCCCGAAAGCATCTCGCCCGCAGCAGCGGTATCCTTCAGGCCGACGCCTATACCGGCTTCAAGGAACTTTACGAGCGGCAGACCGGTGGCACCGCGCAGTTCCGTGAGGCGGCGTGCTGGGCGCATCTGCGCCGCGATTTCCACGACGTCTGGACCTCGGACAAATCAGGGATCGCGAAGGAGGCTCTCGACCGGATCGGCAAGCTCTACGACATCGAGCGCCAGATCGTCGGCCGACCAGCCGAGGTTCGGCGCGCCGTCCGGCAGGAGAAGAGCAAGCCCAAAGTCGACGCCTTCCATGCCTGGGCCGAGCAGCAACTGACCCGCATTTCGGGCAAGAGCGATCTGGCCAAGGCCTTCCGCTACGGGCTGAACCGCTGGCCCTCGTTCACACTGTTTCTCGACGACGGGCGCGTGGCCATCGACAACAATCCCGCGGAACGCGGTATGCGGCCGATCGGTGTCGGCCGCCGCAACTGGCTCTTCGCCGGCTCGGATACCGGCGGCGAAACCCTCGCCCGCGCCATGACCCTGATCGAGACGGCCAAGATGAATGGCCTCGACCCGCAGGCCTACCTGGCCGATGTCCTCGATCGCATCCACGATCACAAGATAAACCGGCTGACAGAATTGCTGCCATGGAACTGGACACCCGCGGCCCAGCCACACAGCGAGGCCGCGTGATGGCAGCAACGACCTAAGTCTGCTCCATCGCCCTCGTGGCCAGCCGACTGGGCGAGAACCCCGGGCTTCTCGAGGCCATCGTCAGCAACGACGACAACCTCTCCTATGGCAATATCGTCAGCGTTCATATCGGGCCGGATGATTATATCACGGCGCTCGCCGACGATGGCGCCCACGAACTGCGCGAAATGCTCGCATCCGCACGCGTGTCCGTCGAAGAGTGACACAGCTTCCTCGATGACTTCGTCGCCGAGCCCGACATCATCGCCCGCGCCAAGGATCAGCCGCTGCGGTAGAAATCGGGCGCTTACACCGCTTCCATGCCTCCCGGCGCCTCAGCCAGTTCTCAGCCCAGCCCGCATAACCCTCGAAAACAACGGAAAAATCCGGCCGCAGCCGGATGGGTAGAACCGTTTCTCAAGGGCAAGTGGCGGATCAAAGAGGATTCGAACCATCGAGACGGTGGTCGGATACCAGCCGCGGCCCGCTTCTAACTGAATACTACCTCAGTCGAGCATCAGTTTACAGCAACGATACCGATGAGATGCGGCAACATATTGCTACGGGCAACGGCGCACATGGTCTCACCATCATATCGCGGCAATGAAGAGGGCCAAAAAGCGATGTGCAGCCTACCCGCGCGACCAGACGATAAAAGGTGGACACGAAGGTAGATAGTTCTCAAAGCGCCTTCAGAAAGCTGAATAATAATAAGGTATTGCGTTGGCTTAATGGTGCCCGGGGGCGGAATCGAACCACCGACACGAGGATTTTCAATCCACTGCTCTACCCCTGAGCTACCCGGGCACGGGTGAGCGGTGTCCGCTCGGGTCGCTGTTCTCTATAACCGACGCGGCAGGCTGTCCAGTGGGCGAGGATGATTTTTCCGGCGGCGGCTGCCCTGTGGGTCAGCGGGGCACGAGTGGCGCGCGTTCGCGTTTGCGTTGCAATTCGAAATGGCCTAGCGGCGTCCAGCCGGCCAGCGCGGTGTCCACCGGGTCGGCGCGGAATGCGGCCTTGAGCGATGTCTCCAGCTGCCGCCGGTCCTTCTTGGCCGCAGGTGCGAAATCCAGCGTGATCTGACCGCCAAGCCCGCGGCAACGCAGCAGGCGGGGCAGGGCGCGGATCAACGAGAGGTTCGCCTTGAGGCCGGCTGCCGGCGAGGTGTCGCCGCCGGTATTCACGTCCACGGCCACCAGCGCGCGGGTCGGTTCGACAAACGCGTAGGCGCCGCCGGCAAGCTCTACCCGCGCATCCAGCTGGGCGTCGATCATTGCCTCGATCCCGTGATCGGCGAAGGCATTCGCGCCATCGGCCAGTATGTCCGGCAGCGGCCAGTCGCGCCACGCCGCGGCATGCGCGTCGGGGCCGTCCATCAGCAGTGCGGGCGTCTTGCCATCGGCATCCGACAGCACCTGCGCCGCGGCGGCCAGGGTGCGGTCGATATCGTCGGCCACATCGCCCGGATCTGCGCTTTCGGCCTGCGAGCGCAAGATCAGGCCGGTTCCTTCGGGCACGCGGTCCGTGCCCAGCGCGGCCAGTTCCGCGCGCAGATCCTCGTCGCGAATCCGGCGAGAGACATTCACGCCCGGCGCGTCGGGGGTGACGATGCAGAAGCGGCTCTTGAACAGAAGGCGGGAGGAGACGGGCGCGGCCTTGCCCGGCTCGGCGAAGGTGGCGACCTGCACCAGCAGCGGTTGACCGGGGCGCAGCCCGCGTGCCTGTCGCAGGAAACCGCGCGCGCCGCCAGACAGGCGGACCGTCACGCCGCCCTGACCCTTCATGGGCCGGTCGGCAATGGCGCGGTGGATCGCGCCGGGGCGCGGCACATCGCCGTCCGGGTCGACCAGCAGGTCGTCGAGCTGCCCGTCCACGACATGCGCCGCCGCACGGCGGCCCCGCCATTGCCCAAGGGCGATCACGCTGCCTTTCATTCCTGTCTCCAGACCGGCCATCCGGCGGCCGCCAGCAGCATCGCGGTCTCGTACACCGGCAAACCGACCACCGCAGTATAGGATCCCTGGATCCACGGGATGAACGCCCCGGCTGGTCCCTGGATGGCATAGCCGCCGGCCTTGCCCTGCCAGTCGCCGGTGGCGAGATAGCCGTTTACTTCCGTATCCGACAGCCTTTTGAACCGAACCGCGGTGACCACGTCGCGCTCGCGGACGGTGCCGCCCCGTTTGACCGCCAGCGCGGTGATCACCCGGTGCCGACGCCCGGACAGCGCGAAAAGAAAGGCCGCCGCTTCACCCGCATCCGACGGCTTGCCGAGAATGCGGCGCCCCAGCGCCACGGTGGTGTCGGCGCACAGGATCACGTCGTCCGGCCCGCCTTGCAGGGCGGCCGCCTTGGCGGCCGCGATGCGGCGGCAATAGGCACGGGGCAATTCACCCGGCTCGGGGGTCTCGTCCACCTCGGGCGCGCGTACCTCGTCCGGCACCACCCCGAGCTGCGCCAGAAGCTCGCGCCGCCGCGGACTGCCGGAGCCGAGGATCAGACGCATGCCGTCCCGCAACACGGTCCGGGGGCATCTTCATCCTGGCAAATAAACTCGGGGGAGCGCGAGGGGCCGCGCCCCTTGGCGGAACGGATCGCAAAAGCGATCCGAAACCTTCGGAACCCGGCCCGCATGATGGGCCTATTTGAACCGATAGTTGATCCGGCCCTTGGTCAGGTCGTAGGGCGTCATCTCGACCTGCACCTTGTCACCGGCAAGAACCCGGATCCGGTTCTTGCGCATCTTTCCTGCCGTATGCGCGATGATCTCATGGCCGTTTTCCAGCTCGACCTTGAACGTCGCGTTCGGCAGGAGCTCCTTCACGACGCCGGGGAATTCGAGCAGTTCTTCCTTGGCCATGGTCACTCCGTCTCTGCGGCCCGCCTGAGTGCGGGCGACGTCTAGATGCGCCCATTCGCGCGGTTTTTCAAGGTCCGACGCGCATCTGGTGTGGTTTTCATGCCATTTCGGCGAATGGCGTATTGCCGCGCCCGGGCGGCGGGCGGGGTGCGGGGCGCGCAACCGCTTGGCAGCCGCCGCCGCCGCCGCTATTCAGGTCCGACCGAGGGAGACGCCATGCCGACAATCCTGTCCACCGAAGACGCCGATTTCGAAACGCGCTTTACCGAGCTTCTGTCCACGAAACGCGAGGACAGCCCCGACGTCGACGAGACCGTCCGCGCGATCATCGACGATGTGCGCGCCCGCGGCGATGCGGCGGTGATCGAGCTGACCGAGCGCTTCGACCGGATCCGGCTGTCGCCCGAAACGCTGGCCTTTTCGGATGACGAGATCGAAGCGGAATGCGCCCGCGTGCCGGACGCCGAACGGGCCGCGCTGGAACTTGCGGCAGAACGGATCCGCGACTACCACGCGCACCAGTTTCCGAACGACGAAAGCTGGACCGACGAGGCGGGCGTGACGCTGGGCTGGCGCTGGACGCCGGTGGCATCCGCGGGGCTCTACGTGCCGGGGGGGCTGGCCTCCTATCCATCCTCGATGCTGATGAACGCGCTGCCGGCGCAGGTGGCGGGTGTACCCCGTCTGGCGATGTGCGCGCCGACGCCGGACGGCAAGGTCAATCCGCTGGTCCTGCTGGCGGCGCGCCTGTCGGGCGTGGACAAGGTGTACCGGATCGGCGGCGCGCAGGCGATCGCGGCCATGGCCTACGGCACCGAAACCATCGCCCCGGTCGACAAGATCACCGGCCCCGGCAACGCCTTTGTCGCCGCGGCAAAGCGTCGGGTGTTCGGCAAGGTCGGGATCGACATGATCGCCGGCCCGTCCGAGATTCTGGTGATCGCCGACCGGCACAACGATCCCGACTGGATCGCGCTGGACCTGCTGAGCCAGGCCGAACATGACGAAAGCGCCCAGTCGATCCTGCTTACGGACGACGCCGATTTCGCCCGCGCTGTCGTGGCGGCGGTCGAGGCACGGCTGACGACGCTGGAGCGGCGGGTCATCGCCGGCGCAAGCTGGCGCAACCATGGTGCCGTGATCGTGGTGCGCGATCTGGCAGAGGCGGCAGAGCTGTCCGACCGCATCGCGCCCGAACATCTGGAAATCTGCTGCGAGGATGCCGAGGCGATGGTCGAGGATATCCGGCATGCCGGCGCGATCTTTGTCGGACGCTGGACGCCCGAGGCGATCGGCGACTATGTCGGCGGGCCGAACCACGTCCTGCCCACGGCGCGTTCCGCCCGGTTCTCCTCGGGGCTGTCGGTGCTCGATTTCATGAAACGCAGCACCCTGTCGCAGGTCACCCCCGAGGCCCTGCGCGCCATCGGTCCCGCCGCCGAAACGCTGGCCCGCTCGGAATCGCTCCAGGCGCACGGCCTGTCGGTGCGCGCCCGGCTGGACCGGCTGAACGCGGAGGAGGAGGAATGACAAAAGGCCGTTCTCTGGAGCTGTTCTTTATTGATGGAAATCCTGACGGCATGCTGACGGCCGAGGTTTTCAACTGGACTGGCCATATCCTCGTGGCTCCCCGCGTTAAGATCAAGGATGCTCTCGCAAGAAAGGAAGCAAAGCATACCGGCGTATATGTCCTCTTGGGCGATCAGGGCGGCGACTCCCTAGCCTATATTGGAGAGGGCGAGGATGTTTCAAATCGCATTCGAAACCATGATAGCGCCAAAGACTGGTGGGGTAAGGCAATCATTATTACGTCGGCGGCAGATAACCTTCATAAGGCACACGTTAAGTACCTGGAATCACGTCTTATCGAGATGGCCAGTGCGGTTTCTGCGATAAAACTGGAAAACGGGACCGTCCCGGCGCGCAGCAGTCTTTCCGAAGCGGCTCGTGCGAATATGGAAGAATTCCTGGGTACCTTGCACATTGTTCTACCGGCCTTGGGCATCACGATCTTTCAGAACAAGACACGCCCCAGCCACGATTTGGCGCAATCTTCGGACCGCATTTCGCCCCGGTTCGTGTTGGAGACACCAAAGCACAGCGTCAATGCGATTGCCGAACTGCGGGGCGCGGAATTCGTGGTCCTGAAGGGATCGACCGCCCGGCAGGAATGGGCTTCCAAGGCGCATACGCAGCATGGATACAAGCAACTCCATGACGAGTTGGTCGCCAACGGTGTGTTGGATTGCTCGACCATGCCGGCCCGATTTTCGGAAAACTACGCGTTCAACAGTCCCAGTGCGGCGGCAGCCATAATCAACGGCCGATCCGCAAACGGAAGGCTGGAATGGAGGCTTGAAAGCGACGGCCGAACATTCAAGGAATGGGAAATGGCGCAGCTATCATTGCTTGATGGCGAGGCGGCACAGTGACCGCCGCCACGATGGACCTGCGTTCGGTCACGATCGACGACAGCGGCCTGCCCGCGCCCACGCCCGAGATCGAGCAGGAGCGGAAGGTGGCGATCTTCGATCTGCTGGAGGACAACTCGTTCCGGATTCCGGCCCGCGACGGCAAGGACATCCCGCCGCCACCCTATGACCTGGACCTGTGCATCCGCGACCGCAAGCTGGTGTTCGACCTGCGCGGCACGGCTGGGCAGGTGGCCGAATTCCAACTGTCGCTCGGCCCGTTCCGGCAGGCGGTCAAGGATTACTACCAGATCTGCGACAGCTACTTCGATGCCGTCAAGAAACTGCCGCCCAGCCAGATCGAGACCATCGACATGGCCCGGCGCGGCATCCACAACGAGGGCGCGCGCATCCTTCAGGAGCGGCTGGAGGGCAAGGCGGAGGTCGATATCGACACGGCGCGGCGGTTGTTCACCCTGATCTGCGTGCTGCACTGGGGAGGCTGAGCGCTTGACCGGCCTCCTGCCGTCCTCGGTGCTGTTCTGCTGCGATCACAATTCCGTCCGCTCGCCCATGGCCGAAGGGCTGATGAAACAGCGCTACGGTCACGACACCTATGTACAATCGGCCGGGGTGCGCAACGACCTGGAGGTGGACGGTTTCGCCGTGACGGTCTGCCGCGAGCTTGGGGTGGAAATCGACCGCCACCGCTCGCGCAGCTTCGAGGAGATGATGCAGTGGGGCGATGATCTGTCCGGGTTCGACCTGATCGTCGCGCTGTCGCCGGCCAGCCAGCGGCAGGCGTTGGAACTGACGCGGCACTATCACCTCGATGTGGAATACTGGCCGGTGCTCGACCCGACCGGGCTGGGCCGCACGCGCGAGGACATCCTGGCCGCCTACCGGCAGACCCGCGACCAGATCCGCGCCCGGATCGCGGCGCGGTTCGGCCCGCCGACGACAGAGGCTTGAACGCGGCCCGCTTCCGCAGGACTTGCTTTGCCAGCGGCGCGCCGGGGCTGCAATATCTGCGCCACGGAACGAAAAAGGCCGCACCCGAAGGCGCGGCCCGTGATTTGCGGCGCAAGGAACAGATCAGTTCTGCGCGTAGTATTCGATGACGAGGTTCGGTTCCATCTGCACCGCGTAGGGCACGTCCGACAGGGCCGGCGTGCGCACGAAGGTGGCGCGCATCTTGGAATGGTCGACGTCGATATAGTCCGGCACATCGCGCTCGGGCAATTGCGCCGCTTCCAGCACGACGGCGAGCTGGCGCGAGCGTTCGCGCACCTCGATCACGTCGCCTTCGCTCACGCGGTAGGACGGAATGTTGACGCGCTTGCCGTTCACCAGCACATGGCCGTGGTTCACGAATTGCCGTGCGGCAAAGACGGTGGGCACGAACTTGGCGCGGTAGACGACCGCGTCCAGCCGCCGCTCCAGGAGGCCGATCAGCAACTCGCCGGTGTCGCCGCGGCGGCGTTCGGCCTCGGTGTAGATGCGGCGGAACTGCTTTTCGGTCAGGTCGCCGTAATGGCCCTTCAGCTTCTGCTTGGCGCGCAGCTGGATGCCGAAATCGGACATCTTGCCCTTGCGGCGCTGGCCGTGCTGGCCGGGGCCGTATTCGCGGCGGTTGACCGGGGATTTCGGGCGCCCCCAGATGTTCTCGCCCATCCGGCGGTCGATCTTGTACTTGGCAGACGTGCGTTTGGTCACGGCTGATCTCCTTCATGTGTGGGCCGCACCGCCCGGCAGGGCGGTATCGGCATCCGAAGGGCGTTGTCCTGACCCGCCCCGCACGACATCGCGGGACCGGGCGACAGGCATCCCCTTGCGGGGGCCACCAACACCAAATGAACGCGCGGCCGCTCCGATCACCGGAGAGCCGCAACGAAGCGCGCTTATACAGGCGGGCGGCGCGGTGTCAATTGGCGCCGTGCGCCGCGTAGCTAAGGATCGCCGCCTCGGAAGGGGTCAGCATTCGCCGGGCAAATGCGCCGTAGCGGCTGGCATCGTGCTTTACGCCGGGCACACGCTCGTTCAGGTGACGCAGCTGCGCCCGGTCCATCGCCGTCATGTCCATCGTCGCGGGATGAAAGCTCTCGGTTTCCAGCCCGTTGGCGAACACGATCGAATGGCGGTCCAGCAGCAGGTGCACATAGGTCACCTCGCGCAGCCGCGCATCCACCAGGATCGAGCGGTCGTTCAGCATGTCGCGCGCCGCGACCAGCACCTCGTCGGTGCCGAACAGAGATTGCGCCATCGCACCCTTGATCAGCATCCGGTGCTGCGGCGAGACCAGAAGATCCGCGTCGGGCACATCCATGCCGACCGCGCCGGCGCGGATGCGGATCGGCCGCAATTCCGGCATGGTATAGAGCCGCGCACCGCTCATCCGGCGGTGTCCGATCCAACGCACGGGTTGCGGGCCGTCATCCTTGGTCAGAACGCGGTCGCCCTCTTCGAGGTCGGCGACACGGACCGTCCCGTCCGGCGTGGCGATGCGGGTGTCCGGGGTAAAGCAGATCACCGACGGGTCCAGATCGCCGGAGCGATGCGCCTGCCCTGTTCCGGCGGTCACATGCGTCACCCAAAGCTCCGCGTTTCTTGGCGAAAGCTCGTCGACGAACACGCATAGCGGCGGCTTGTCCGCCCGCTCGATCAGGGTGGCCGCGTAGCGGCGCAGCCCGTCGGTCACGCAAAAGCCGCCGTCGAGCAGCGGATCGGCATCGCCCGTCTCGTCCGCGTATTCAAGCTGGGTCAGCGTCACCGCCTGCCCGATCCGCCGCCGCACCGCGCGCGCCGCATGTCTGTGAAGGTCTGCCGTCTCTTCGGCGCCGCCCAGAACCAGAACATCGTCCGGCCCGTCCACCCGCGAAGGTTCCCCGCGCCATTGCCAGCTTGCGCCGACCGTGAGGGACCGCAGCGGGGCGCCACCCAGACCGTCCAGTTCGGTCTGCGCCCAAGAGAGGACAAACGTGCCGCGAAAGCCCGTTTTCATGCCCGTATGCCTGCCAATCGTCGTTTCTTATTGCCGGCAGGATAACGCGTTATCCACAGGCTGTTAACCCTCTGTCAACAATCGGAGTCAGAACCTGAGGTCGAGTCGCACGGATCCCACAAGCTGGCCCTCCCACTGCGCGGCGAATTCCTCGCCCAGCCAGGTCAGCCCGTAGAACACCGCCGATTTTCGGCCCTGCCACAAAAGGCCGGCCCGGACGCGGTAGCGCGCATCGGTCAGCCGATAGCCATCCGCCTCGGACAGGTAGGCCGAATCGAACACATGCGCGATGTCGGCACCGAACACACCGGCGAAACCGCGCGTTCCGCCGCGCCCGGCGCGGTAGCGGTGTCCGGTCGTGCCGTCGCGCATGTAGAACGCGCCCTGGCCGGCGCGCCCGAAATGCAGATCGCCGCCGATGCGCAGGAAGGTCTCGGCGCCGGCCTGCGCCTCGACGAAGGGGCGCAGCGTCAGGCGGGGTGAAAACCGGAACGGCCGCCCGATCTCGGCCAGTGCGGTGGGCAGGTAGCGGTTGGGGATCTGCGTGTTCAGCGCCGTGGCCGGGTCGGGCTCGTCCAGGATGTCATGTACGAAGGACTGGAACCGCCCGCCGCCGGTCTGCGGGCCGGTCACCACCAGATCGCCTCCCAGCGCGAATTCGTAACCGCCGCGCGCGAAATGAGTGTGCAGGCCCGCCGAGAGGATCGAGACATAGCGCCGGTCGCCGGGCCGGGGATTGTCGACGCTGGCCGGCGCGATCGTCTCGCTGCGGAACCGCAGTTCCAGCACTTCGCCGGGGCGGGCCGGCAACCGGCCCGTCCAGTGCGGACCGGTCACGCGCGACAGAACGAACGACCCGGTGCGCCAGCGGTCGCGCCCGTCGCCGATGTAGTCGTTGTTGAACAGCCGGCCCCAGCCGATCACCTCGCGCCCCTGCGCGGCGGCAATCTGCGGATCAAGAAGGACGGCCAGCAACAGGGCCAGAACGATACGACTCATTACGCTCCAAATCCGTTTCCGCCCCCACGACCGGCTTTATACCGCGATTCTCGGTATTGGCCTATACCGCGCGCATCTTTCTCGCGGCGCGGGCGGTGCCGGATTGCACTCCTACAGCGCCGGGCCGGGCCTGATGCGCGTGCCGTCGGTGAACCGTGACAGCCGGAAGCGCGCCACATCCTGCCCCGGCGCGTTGCCGGCGATCATGTCCGCCAGAACGCGTCCGACACCGGGGCCGATGCCGAAGCCGTGCCCGCTTAGCCCGGTTCCGATCCACAGGCCCGGCACCGCGTCGCAGGGGCCGAGCACCGGCACGACATCGGGCATCATGTCGATCATGCCCGCCCAGGCACCGCGCAGTTTCACCGGCGCGAACTCCGGCAGCAGTTGCGCGAAGGCATCCGAGAACCGGCGCAGGAAGACCGGGTTCGGATCGGGGTTCAGGATGCGCATCCGCTCGAACGGGGTTTCCTCGTCCGCGGCCCAGCGGCGCGGCGTGCCCCAGGCATCGGGAAACCCCTTTGGCGCAGCGACGCGGTAGCGGGTCTGGAGCGGGTGCTCGCCCAGGACCGGAAGATATTTGGGCAGGTTCCGAAAGGCGTCGGGTCCGATGAACAGGTCGTGAAACCCGCTTGCCGCGATGGTGTAACCGCCATCGGCACGGCGGCGAAAGGCCACCTTGTCCCCGGCCACGCCGCCATTGTGGAACTGCGGCATCGGCGCGGTCGCCGCCGCCGTGGCGCGCACCGACAATTGCGGCAGCGTGACGCCATGGGCGCGCAGGAACAGCGCGCTCCAGGCGCCGCCGGTCAGCAGGACCTGCGGCGCGGCGATGCGGCCGGCCTCCGTCACCAGCCCCGCAACCTTGCCGCCCTGCATGTCGAGCCGCCGGGCCGCGCAGTTTTCCACCACGCACACGCCCTCGCGCGCCGCCAGCCTTGCCAGCGCGGGCACCGCCAGCCAGGGCTCGGCCCGCATGTCGGACGGGGTGAGCAGCGCCCCGTGAAAACGGCCGCGCATCTCGGGGATCATCGCGCGCAGCTCGGCCGCGCTCATCAGGTGCGTGTCGACATCATTGGCGCGGGCATGGGGCAGCCACGCCTCGAAGTCGGCCATGTCGCGCGGCTTTTCGGCCAGGAACGTGACACCGCTCTCGGTCAGGCCGAAATCCTCGCCCGAATCGGCGGCCAGTTCCTTCCACAGGCGCCGCGCCTCGACCATGATCGGCAACTCGTCCGGGTCGCGGCCCTGCTGGCGGATCCAGCCCCAGTTGCGCGAGGATTGCTCGCCGGCGACGCGCCCCTTCTCGACCAGCACCACGCGCAGACCGCGCCGGTTCAGATAGATGGCCGAGGCGACCCCGGCCACGCCGGCGCCGATCACCACGACATCGGCAGCTTCGGGCAGCGGGCCGGCATGCTCCACCGGCGAGTCGGCGTTGATCGGAAAGCGGAACATGGCGGCCTTTCGGACAGCGGCTGTTGCCAAAGGCGTAGCCCCTGCACGGCCAGAGGTACAGCCCCGGCCGCCGTCTGTCAGGTGCGCAGCTCTGCCAGGTCCACGGCGCGCCGCTCGGATGCCGACAGGCGGATCGCCTCGACCACTTCCATGGTGCCCAGCCCGTCCGCCGCGCTGTTCAGCGGCGCCGCCTCGCCCCGCGCCACCGCACCGAAATGCGCCAGCTGCGCGACATAGGCATCTTCGTCGCCATGCGGCAGCCGTTCCGGCGTCATCCTTGTCTGCCAGTCGGGTGTGCCGGGATGACGCCAAAGGGTCAGGTCGGGCAGGCTCAGCCCCGCTTTGGTGCCGGCATAGGTATGGGCGACCGCGTCATGGGCGGGGAAACGCCCCGGATTCTCGCCAGAGGTGATGTCCCATGCCCAGGGTCCGCAGCCCGCATCGGTCTGCAGCAGCGTGGCTACGCCGCCGCCCGCGAAGGTCAGGATCGCCGCCGCCGTATCCTCGACCGGCAAGCCGCGCTGCGTGTTCGAGGTGACGGCAGACACGCCCGAGACGTCGCCGAAGAAGTGCCGCAGCAGGTCGATCTCGTGCGTGGCGTTGATCAGCAGCGGCCCGCCTCGACCGGGTGCGATGCGCCAGGCGAGGAAATAGGAGTCGGGCTTGGCCAGGATGCCGCTGACCGTCGCGGCGACCAGGTCGCCGATCTCGCCCGCGTCTATCGCGGCCTTGGCGGCGCGAATGATCGGGTTGTGCCGCCGGTGGTGGCCAACCAGAAGCGGCACCCCCGTGTCCTGCACCAGCCGCGCCAGTTCCGCCGCCTCGGCAAGCGCGCTGGCCAGCGGTTTTTCCATGAGAACCGGAAGCCCGGCCTCCAGCAGCATGCGCCCCAGCGGCAAATGCGCCTCGTTCGGTGCCGCCACAACCACCGCATCGGCAAGCCCGGCCTCCAGCAGGTCCGCGGTGTCCGCGAATAGCGGAACGCCTTCCGCCTCGGCGAGGTCGGCGGCCGCCGGCGACGGCTCGACGATGGCCGACAACGTGAGGCCCGGCGCCTCGCGGAGTGTTTCGATATGTGTGAGACCGATCACCCCGGCCCCGATCACGGCGATTCGCAAGTCAGACATGACGGCCCTTTTCTGTCGGCGGCGGGACGCCCCCCGCCTTCGTGAGACGGCGCGATCCTGAAGCGGTTCGTGCCGATTGGAAAGGGTGGAAACGCCGGGTGCGCCCGGCTTCGGGCCCCTTTTACAACCGCCGCATCCATGGAATGGCATTGGCCGTGCGCCGGGCACGCGCGCATCGCGATTGCACCCGCAAAAGACGCAAGTCGTTCAGGAAAACAGCTCTTGGCCATACGTGCTGGCGGAAAGCCGCATCAGACCGCTCTTTCGACCGGACCGGTTTGGCGCGACCGCCGCCGCTAAAGTATGGCCTTATCGCAGGGCGGGCGCGCCGGAGGTGCCGGCCGTTGTCTCCACCGCCATGTGAAGCGAGCGGGCAATCCGCTCGGCGCGGTCGATGACATGCGTCGCACCTTCGGGCGGGCAGACCTCGTGCGCGGTTTGCCGGAACAGGGTCAGCCAATGCTCGAAATGCGACCAGTCCACGGGCAGCTCGGCATGTTTCGGCACCGGCGCGCCATGATACTGTCCCGTCATCAGCGCGACCGACGACCAGAACGCGACCATCCGGTCAAGATGCGGCCCCCAATCGGCAATACGCTCGGCAAAGATTGGCCCAAGAACGGCATCGGCGCGAACCTTGTCGTAGAATCGGTGGACAAGTTCGGTCAGTATCTCCTGATCAAGCCCGGTCTGCGCCATGAGCTCTGCCGTCATTGCGGGCCGTGCCGAGCGGATCGGTGGCGTGTCTGTGCGGGTCTGGGGCATCTGCAATCAGGATCTCGTTTGCTGTTGTCATATCGAGGGTATTCCCTATAATAAGCATTGTAAATACCGATTGGAGACATCGCCGCGCATGCGTCTGACCAGCTTTACCGATTACGGCCTTCGTGCGTTGATGCGGATGGCCAGCGCGCCGGAACGGTCGTTTTCCACGGCCGAGCTTGCCGAGGAGTTTAACGTCTCGCGGCATCACCTGACCAAGATCATCCAGCGCCTCGCGCAGGGCGGAATGGTCCGGACCCGGCGCGGCACCGGCGGCGGTGCGACGCTGGCGCGGCCCGCCACGGAGATCAGGCTTGGCGATGTCGTGCGCCTGCTGGAGCGCGGGCAGGCATTGGTGGAGTGTTTCGCGCCCGATGGGGCCTGCACGATTTCCGGCTGCTGCGGGCTGAAGACGCGCCTGCACGTCGCCGAGGCCGCTTTCATCGCCTCGCTCGACCGATCGAGCCTGGCGGAAATCGCGCTGCCCGCGCCCGAGAACGCCGACGCCTGACCGAAAGGAGAGCGCCATGAACGCTGTTACCGTCAATGCCGATGGCTTCGTCGTGGATGCCGAGGTGATCGGCGCCGCCTTCGGCCTCGAGCCCGCCAGCATTCCCGAACGGCTGCGCGGCGGAGAGATCACCAGCCGGTCGGAAACCGGCGTCGACGAGGATGCGGGCCGCTGGCGCCTGACCTTCTATCGCGGCGGCCGTGCGCTGCGGCTGATCGTCGATGCCGAGGGGACCGTGCTGAACAAGGTCAGCTTTCCGATCCGCACCGCCGGCAGCGCGGCTCAGGATGCGGCGGGGTAGACGACGGCCCCATCGCCGCGCAACGTCGCGCCGGGTGTCGGCTGCGCCGCGTCGACCCGGCCCGGTGCCATCAGGTGCCGGACGGCGTGCCCGTTCAGAAGCAGGTAATCGGTGATGATCCGCCGGTGGCACCGCCACCACACAGCCTCGGCGCACATCAACGCCAGCCGCTGTGCCGCGCCGAGCCTCAGAAGGTCCTGAAAAGCGGCGGCGAATTCGGGGCCAAGCGCATAATCGGCATAGTTGTGAAAGCTCTGCACCCGCCAGAAGGCGTTCGTCTTTTCGGGGACATGCGGTTGTTTCGGCCGCCGCCCGCCCAGCGCAAGCATGTGCCGATAGCCGATCTGGTACTTCGCAAGCACGTCTGGCAACGTGTCGTCGTTGAAGTCGGGATTGCTGCGCGATTTCGGGAAGGACCGAACATCGACGACAAGGCCGACCCCGGCGTCGCGCAGCATCCCGATCACCTCGGGCCGCGGACGGTTGGAATGGCCGATGCTGGCAAAGCGCCAGTCGGTCACGATTTCAGCCGGGTCAGCGCGTCTTCCTTGTGGGCGGCGATATGGTCGGTCTTGTCGCTCTCGATCTCGTATTGCGGGGCGTCTTTCGACGCGCGGCGGCGGTGGCCCTTGTAGTCGAAATCCTGCTGGTGAACCTTGATGATATGGCCGCTCACCCGGCCGGCCTCGGAATTCCAGCTGACGTGATCGCCTTTCGAGAATTTGGCCATGGCGGTGCTCCTTTCCTTTACGGATGAAACGAGCCGGCCCGCCCGCCGGTTCCCGTGGCACCGTCCGGTTTGCAGAGCGCCCGGCGACATGGCAAGACGCGCCGTCACCTGCCGCCGGAGCCGCGCCGATGCTGTCCCTCGCCGTCCTGACCGTTGCCGGCCTCGCCGCCGGGGTGCTCAACGCCGTCGCCGGTGGCGGCACATTTCTGAGCTTTCCGGCGCTGGTCTGGCTGGGCGTGCCGCCGATCATGGCCAATGCCACCGCCACGCTGACCGCGATGCCCGGCTATATCGGTAGCGCCTGGGCCTACCGGACGGAATTCCGCACCGAGGGCACGCTGGGCCTGTACGGCATCATCCTTGCCGCCATTTCCGGCGGGCTTCTCGGGGCGGGGCTGCTGCTGGTGACTCCGGGCGAGGCGTTCGTGGGCATCGTGCCCTGGCTGCTTTTGGCCGCGACGCTGCTGTTTGCCGCCGGCCCCACGATGCTGGCGGCGATCCACCGGCGCGGTGGCGGCGCCGCCGGCCCCGCGCTGTCGGCGGCGGCGGTGTTCGCGGTGTCGATCTATGGCGGCTATTTCAACGGCGGTCTGGGGATCATGCTTCTGGCGGTGCTGAGCCTGATCGGCTTCACCAACCTGCATGGCATGAACGGGCTGAAGAACCTGCTGTCGGCGGTCCTGTCCATCGTGTCGGTCACGACATATAGCGCCGCGGGCCTGATCGCGTGGGACTCGGCGCTGGTGCTGGCGGTGGCGACCACCATCGGCGGCTATGTCGGCGCCCGCCAGGCGCGCCGCATCCGGCGCACCGACCTGCTGCGCGCCGGGATCGTGGCGGTCGGCGTGGTGATGACGGTGATCTTCTTCGTGATCTGACGCATGCCGCACCGCTTTGCCATGTACATTCGCGCGCGGTGGCGCTAAAGGCTCGGCTCTTGTGCCGCGGATGCGGCAACGCGCGGTCCCGCGCCCGACCAGACGAACAGGTTCACCCATGATCCCCACGCTTTCCGACGCCCTTGCCGCGCGCGGCTACGATACCCTGACCCCGGTGCAGGAGGCGGTGACCGACCCCGACCTGCTGAAGGCCGATCTGCTGGTATCGGCGCAGACCGGATCGGGCAAGACCGTGGGCTTCGGCCTGGCCATCGCGCCGACGCTGATGGGCGATGCCGACAGGCTTGGCCCCGCGGCCGCGCCGCTGGCGCTGGTCGTGGCGCCGACGCGCGAGCTGGCGCTTCAGGTGATGCGCGAGCTTGGCTGGCTTTACGCCGGGGCCGGCGCGCGCGTGGTGTCCTGCGTCGGCGGGATGGACATGCGCGACGAGCGGCGCGCGCTGGAGCGCGGCGCGCATATCGTCGTGGGCACGCCCGGCCGGCTGCGCGACCACATCCAGCGCGGCTCGCTCGACATGGAGGGGCTGCGCGCCGTCGTGCTGGACGAAGCGGATGAAATGCTCGACCTGGGATTCCGCGAGGATCTGGAATTCATGCTCGCCGCCGCGCCCGAGGACCGGCGCACGCTGATGTTCTCGGCCACCGTGCCGCAGGCGATCGCCGGGCTGGCCGCGCAGTACCAGCGCGATGCGGTGCGCGTCACCACGCTGAGCGGCACCAGCCAGCACGCCGATATCGCCTACCGCGTGCACCAGGTGGCGCAGCAGGATGCAGAGAACGCGATCATCAACGTCCTGCGGTTCCACGATGCGCAGAATGCCATCGTCTTTGCCAATACCCGCGCTGCCGTCAGCCGTCTGACCGCGCGCTTCGCCAATCGCGGCTTTGCGGTGGTCAGCCTGTCTGGGGAGTTGAGCCAGACCGAGCGGACCCACGCATTGCAAGCGATGCGGGACGGCCGGGCGCGGGTCTGCGTGGCGACCGACGTGGCCGCGCGCGGCATCGACCTGCCGAATCTCGAACTGGTGATCCATGCCGATCTGCCGTCCAATTCCGAGGGGCTGCTGCACCGCTCGGGCCGGACGGGCCGTGCCGGACGCAAGGGGATCTCGGCGCTGATCGTCACCCCGAAGACCGCCAAGAAGGCCAGCCGCCTGCTGAAATTCGCCAAGATCACCGCCGACTGGACCGCCGCCCCCGGCGCCGAGGAGATCCTGCGCCGCGACGAGGAGCGGTTGCTGGACGATCCCGCCTGGGACACCCCGCCGACCGAAGAAGAACGGGCCTTCGCCGCAAAGCTGCTGGCGCGGCAAACGCCCGAGCAGATCGCGGCGGCCTTTTTGCGGCTGGACCGCGCCCGCCATTCCGCGCCCGAAATCCTTGCCGCGCCCGATGCCCGCCCCGCCCGGGCAGAGCGGGCGCCATTCGGACCCGCCGCCTGGGTCGCGCTGTCGGTAGGCAGGGGCGACCGGGCGGAACCGCGCTGGATTCTGCCGCTGCTGTGCCGCGCGGGCGATCTAACCAAGGAGGAAATCGGCGCGATCCGGGTGCAGGAGACGGAAACCTTCGTGGAACTGAAGGCCGCAAGCCTCGACGGGTTCATTGCACGGATCGGCGCGGACCGGGTGCTTGAGGACGGCATAAGCGTGCGCCCGCTGGATGCGGCGCCGGACACAAGCCGCGCGCCCCGTCCCGCCGCCCCGAAGCCGAAGGCCATGCCCGAGCCGCAGCCCTCACAGGAAAACCCGCCGGTCAGCGCGCCCGCGCCGGCGTCGCAGCCGGTTGCGCAGGACGCCCAAACGGCGCCGCCGCATCAGGGACCTGCGGATTTGGACCGATCCAGCAAGCCGAAAGCAGCCCCGCAGAAGGCCCGCGACAAACCGCGCAGCACCGGTGGCAAGCGCCCCGACGCGCCGCGCAAGGATCACAAGGCACGCCCGCCCGCGGCAGGCGGGCCGCGCAAGCCCAATGCCGGGAAGCCGAGTGCCGGAAAGTCCATTGCCGGAAAGGCTGGTCCCGCCAAGGGCTTCAAGGGCAAACCCGCCGCCCCGAAGCGTCCCCGCGCGGATGCTTCCGACACGTCCAAGCGGTTCGAGCGGCCCGGAGGTCCGGGGAAACCCGGAAAACCCGGCAAGCCGAAACCGGCAGGTCCGGGCTTCGGTGCGTCGAAACCCGGCGGCCCGAAACGCGGCAAACCCGCGCCGCGACGTTCCGGCGGTAACGAGCCGCCGCGACGCGGCAATCGCTAGCCGCGGCCCCTCAGCGGACAGCCCTTTGACACCGGTCGTTTCGGGGCGAACTCCCTGGTTCATAGCGTGCCCGAAAGCCTTGGGGCGGAACACCCTGCCGAGGGTCCACACCTAGTGAAGGTCGAGCGGCGGCATCCGGCCAAGCGCGACCGGCCCGAGATAGGCCGTGCCGCCGCGCAATGTCAGCACGATGGCCGGGCCGTCGGCGGAGGCGCCGATGATCTTTTCCTGTTCCGGCGTGATCCAGCCCTGCGCAGCCGCGAAGTCCAGCACCTCCGGCCAGGCATTCGACACGATCTCGACCGAACCCGCGGCATGGCCGGCCGGGTCGATCTGCACCGTGCCCTCGGCGTGAAGGCGCACCGCTGCCGTCTCGCCGAAGTCGAGCCCTTCGATGTCCAGCCCGATCTTCCTGCCGCCGGTCGTGGCGCGCGCGGCGAACAGGATGCGCCTTGCCGCGCCGGTCCAGTTGGCCGTGGATGTCATCTTTACCTCGTCGAGAACGAAACGGCTTCGATCCATCCGCTCGCCGTCAAACACGACGCTGGCCCGCGCAGAGGCGGTGTCGAGCGTGATCCGCTGGCCGGGCAGGTCGAGGCGTTGGGTGTCGGCCAGTGCAAGGATGTAGTGGTCCGGCCGGTAGCTCAGCCGCAGCGTCTGCAGGAACGGTGCGCCCCAGGTCACGCCGCCGAGCGTCAGCGACGGCTCCGTTACGGTGGTGTCAAACCGGTTCGGAAAGCCGGCGGTACTGGCCCCGGCAAGATCGGCCGCACCGCGCGCGCCGAACCACGCGCGGACATCCTCGGCCTCGCCACGCGCGCCGATCCACCAGTAACCGCTCCACGCGGTCACGGCCACGAGGATGGCAGCGAGCATCAGACGCATTCGAGAACCCTTTGACCCCGGACATTCGGACGTGTTTATACGGGCTTGAGAAGTGAGGACCAGCGAAATGGACGACACGCCGCTATGGGTTTTCGGGTACGGATCCCTGGTCTGGAATCCGGGCTTCGAGTTCGAGGATCGCGTACTGGCCACGCTGCCCGGCTACTGGCGCAGTTTCTGCATGTGGTCGATCCACCACCGCGGCACGCAGGACCGGCCGGGCCTGGTGCTGGCACTCGATGCACATGACGGCGCGGAATGCCACGGCGTCGCCTTTTCGGTGCGCCCGGCGCTGAAACACCGGGTGCTCGACTATCTGCGCGAACGCGAGCTGATCTCTTCGGCCTATCTCGAACGCATGGTCCCGCTGGACCTCGGGGGCGGGCGCCGGGTCGAGGCGGTGGCCTATGTCGTCGACAACGACCATGTGCAGTATTGCGGCGGCCTGCCGCTGGAACGGCAGGCGCGGGTGATCGCGGATGCGGTGGGGGGCATGGGGCCCAACACGGAATACCTGTTCAACACCCAGACACACCTCGAACAGCTTGGAATCGCGGATGCGGATCTGCTCTGGCTGGCAGAAAGGGTACGCCAGTTGACGCAAAAGGCATCGTGAAAGGCATGGTGTTGGCACTTTAACCAATCCAACATATCCTCGCCGCATCGAAATCTGCCCCAGGACAGGCCCCCATGGACCAACCGGACCGCGAGGCCGCGCCGTATTTCTCGCAACCCGTTCGCCAGCTCGTGTTCATGGTCATCGTGCTGGGACTGGTGGGATTCGGCGCCTACATCGCATTTCCACGGGTCGCGCCCGTCTTTCTGGCGAACCCGTACCTGAACGGATTCATCTTTGCGGTCTTCGTGATCGGCATCGTGTCATGCTTCTGGCAGGCGATGCAGCTTGCCCGTTCGGTCCGCTGGCTGGTCGGTTTTGCCGGCGGCGACCCGGAAGTGCGCTCGTCGCACGCGCCGCGTCTGCTGGCGCCGCTGGCCGCGCTGCTGCGCAGCCGCGACCGGCGGATGCAGATCAGCGCCGCGTCGTCACGCTCGATCCTCGATTCGGTCGCCACGCGGATCGACGAATCGCGCGACATCACGCGCTATATCGTCAATCTTCTGATCTTTCTTGGCCTTCTGGGCACGTTCTACGGGCTTGCCACGACCGTTCCCGCCGTGGTGGACACGATCCGCTCGCTCGCGCCGCAAGGGGACGAAAGCGGGATAGAGGTGTTCAACCGCCTGATGACCGGGCTGGAAAAACAGCTTGGCGGGATGGGCGTGGCCTTTGCCTCGTCGCTTTTGGGGCTGGCCGGATCGCTGGTGGTCGGGCTGCTGGAGCTGTTCGCGGGGCATGGCCAGAACCGGTTCTACCGCGAGCTGGAGGAATGGCTTTCGACGATCACCCGGCTGGGCTTTTCGTCGGGCGATGGCGATTCCACGACCGATCAGGATGCGGTGATCGCGGTGCTGGAGCATATGGACCGGCAGATGGAAGGGCTGCGCGCGATCTATGCGCAGTCCGAGGCAGGCAGGTCCGAAGTCGAAACGCGGCTTGGCAGTCTGACCGACGCGATGGACCGTATGGTCGACCGGATGAACCGCGACGACAGTTCTTCTGCCGTGCTCGCCCAGATCGCGGACAGCCAGTCGCGGCTGGTCGAGGTGCTGGACCAGCAGGCCGCGCAGGGCGGTGCCGGGATGGATGCCGAAAGCCGGATGCGCCTGCGGTCCATCGACGTGCAATTGCTGCGAATCCTCGAAGAGATGTCCGCGGGGCGCCAGGAAAGCACCATCAACCTGCGCCAGGATATAGCCGCGCTGACCCGCGCGGTGCGCGATCTGGCGATGGAAATCGACCCCACGGAGGCGCGCGGCTAGGCGATGCCCCTGAACCGCAGATCCTCCAGCCGTGTGTCCAGCAATATCTGGCCGGGCTTCGTCGACGCGATGACCGGGCTGCTGCTGGTGCTGATGTTCGTGCTGACGATCTTCATGATCGTTCAGTTCGTCCTCCAGGAGACGATCACCGGGCAGGAAAGCGAGCTGGACGAGCTGACGGCCGAGGTGAACGCGCTGGCCCGTGCGCTTGGGCTGGAGCAACGAAAGAGCTTCGAGCTTGAAGAACGGGTGAGTTCGCTGGGGGCCAGCCTCGAGACGTCGCGCGCGCAGGAAGAGGCGCAGGCGGCGCTGATCACGCAACTTCAGTCGCGGATTACCGGGCAGGAGGACGAATTGGCGTCCCGTGCCGCGCGAATCGCGTCGTTCGAGGAACAGGTCGCGTCGCTGCTGGCCGAACGCGACGCGGCGCGGGCCGAGGGTGTGGCGCTGACCGCCGATCTGGAGGCGGCGCGAGACGAGAACGCCGAGTTGATGACCGAACAGGAGGCGTTGCAACTGGCGCTGGCACAGGCCCGCAGCGAGATCGACGAACAGACCGAGGCCGCCCGCCTTGCCGCCGCGCGGCGTGAGGCGTTGGAGGCGCTGGTGGCCGATCTGCGCACCGAGTTGTCGGCGGAAAACGCGTCCCTGGTGGCGGCGCTGTCGCAGCTTGACGGGGCCGAGGAAAGGAACACGGCCCTGAACGAGCGGTTGGCGATGCTTCAGGCCGCGCTGGACGAGGAACAGGCCAGTCTTGCCAGCGCACGCGACACGGCGTCGGGACTGAGGGAGCAGATCCTCGCGCTCCGCGATAGCCTGAGCGAGGCGGAAACCGAGCAGAAGGACACCATGGCCCTGTTGGCAGAGCTGCGCGATTCCCTGGCGGCGTCCCGGGCGGAAACCGATGCTGCGGCGGCCAAGAACGAAACGCTGTCGGCGCGTATCGCGCGGCTGGACGCGGCCCTCGCCGCGATGGAGGGCGACCTTTCGGACGAGGAGGCGGCCCGCCGTGCCGCGGCGGCCGCCAGCGCGGAACTGCGCGACCGGGTGGCCGAGCTGGAAGGCGAGCTGAGCGAGGAGGAGCGCGTCCGCCTTGCAGAACAGGCGGCGGCGGCCTCGCTGCGCGAACGGCTGGAGGCCCTTGAGGCCAGCCTGACCGAGACAGAGGCGGAACGGCTTGCGCAACTGGCCGCGGCCGAGGAATTGCGCCAGTCGATGGAAAGCATGGTCGACCAGATGAGCCAGTCCGATGCCGAGCGGCTGGCCGAGCAGGCGGCGCTGGAAGAGATGCGGCGCAAACTGGAGACGGCGCAAACCGCCCTGTCGGAAGAAGAGAAGGCGCGTCTTGCCGAAGAGGCCGCGGCGGTGGAACTGCGCGCGCGGCTCGGCGCGCTGGAAACCGAGCTTTCGGAGGAGGAGGCGGCGCGGCTGGCCGAAGCGGCGGCCGCCGAAAAACTGCGCGAGCAGGTTGCCGGGCTGGAAACTGAGTTGTCCGAGGAAGAGGCGGCGCGACTGGCCGAGGCGGCGGCGGCGGAGCGGCTGCGGGAACGGCTGGAGACGGCCGATGCGGAGTTGACCGCGATGACGCTGGCGCTGGAGGAGCAGCGCAAATCTGCGGAAGAGACGCTGACCATGCTCGCCGCGGCGAAGCGGGCCGAGGACGATCTGACCGAGCAGCTGGCAGCGGCGCTGGCGGCCAAGGAAACCGCCGAGGATGCGCTGGGGGTTGCGCGCGCCGAGCTGGAGGCGCTGGAGGATGGCGTCGAAACCAGCGAGGACGAGTTGCGCCGGAAACTGGCGGCGGCGCTTGCCGCGAAGACCAAGGCCGAAACCGCAGAGGCCGAGGCGCTGGACGAGGCGGAACAGCGCCGACTGCTGCTGGCGACCGCGAACGAGAAGCTCGGCGAGGTCGAGGCCGAAAGCGCGGCGGGAGAACGGCGGATCGCGGCGCTCAACGAGCAGGTGGCGCAGTTGCGCCGACAATTGGGGACGCTCCAGGCGCTGCTCGATCTTGCCGAGGCGGAAGATGCCACGGCCGATGTCCAGATGGAGGCGCTGGGCAACCAGTTAAATGCGGCGCTGGCACGGGCTGCGCAGCAGGAAAAGCTGCGCGCCGATGCCGAGGAAAAACTGCGGCTGGAACTGGAGAAACAGAAGGAAGAGCTGGAACGCTACCGCTCGGAATTCTTCGGCCAGCTGGTGGCGCTTCTGTCCGGGCGGGAAGGCGTGCGGATCGAGGGGGACAGGTTCGTGTTCTCGTCCGAAGTCCTGTTCGAGGTCGGCGAGGCCGAATTGTCCGAAGCCGGGCGCGCGCAGATCGCGCGCGTCGTGTCGATCCTGCGCGATGTGTCGGACCAGATCCCGCCGTCGATCGACTGGGTTCTCAGGGTGGACGGCCATACCGACAGCGCGCCGATTCGCGGCGGCCGCTGGCAGGACAATTGGGAGCTGAGCCAGGCGCGGGCGCTGTCGGTCGTGCGGTTCATGATCGACGATCTGGGATTCCCGCCGGACAGGCTGGCCGCCACCGGTTTCGGGCAGTGGCAGCCGATCGCCGCGGGCGACAGCCCGGAAGCGCGCGCGCAGAACCGGCGGATCGAATTGAAGCTGACCGAAAAGTAGCGCGGCCTGTCCGATCTTTCGGGCGGCCGCGCGGGCATTTTCCACAAAAAAAGGCGCGGAAGAGGGTTTCTTCCGCGCCGTTCCTGTTTTTGGACGCCTTATTCGGCCGTCAGAAGCGGCGGCTTCTTGGAGGCGATGCGCGGTGCGCCGGCCTCCTCGATGCGCAGGTCGATCTTGCCGTCCTTCACGCCGACCTTGACGATGCCGCCCTTGGCAAGCTTGCCGAACAGCAGTTCCTCTGCCAGCGGCTTCTTGATGCTCTCCTGGATGACACGGCCCAGCGGGCGCGCGCCCATCTTGTCGTCGTAACCCTTCTCGGCCAGCCATTCGGCCGCCGGCTTGGTCAGCTCGATCGTCACGTTGCGATCCAGAAGCTGCGCTTCGAGTTGCAGCACGAACTTCTCGACCACCTGCAGGATGACGTCCTTGGGCAGCGCGCCGAACGAGATGACCGCATCCAGCCGGTTGCGGAATTCGGGCGTGAACTGCCGTTCGATCGCGGCGGTATCCTCGCCTTCGCGCCGGTCGCGGCCGAAACCGATGGCCTCCTTGGCCTGTTCGGTGGCGCCGGCATTGGTCGTCATGATCAGCACGACGTTGCGGAAGTCCACCTGCCGGCCGTTATGGTCGGTCAGCTTGCCGTGATCCATCACCTGAAGCAGGATGTTGTAGACATCCGGGTGCGCCTTCTCGATCTCGTCCAGCAGCAGCACGCAATGCGGGTGCTGGTCGACCCCGTCGGTCAGAAGCCCGCCCTGGTCGAACCCGACATAGCCCGGAGGGGCGCCGATCAGGCGGCTGACGGCGTGCTTTTCCATGTATTCCGACATGTCGAAGCGCAGCAATTCCACGCCGAGCGTATCGGCAAGCTGCTTGGCCACCTCGGTCTTGCCGACGCCGGTCGGCCCGGCGAACAGGTAGTTGCCGATCGGTTTTTCCGGCTCGCGCAGGCCCGCACGCGCCAGCTTGATCGCCGAGGACAGCGCGGTGATCGCGGCATCCTGGCCGAACACGACGCGCTTCAGCGTGGCTTCGAGATCCTTGAGCACCTCTGCATCGTCCTTCGACACGCTCTTGGGCGGGATGCGGGCGATCTTGGCCACGACGGCCTCGATCTCCTTGGCGCCGATGGTCTTGCGGCGTTTCGAATCGGCCAGCAGATGCTGCGCCGCGCCAGCCTCGTCGATGACGTCGATGGCCTTGTCGGGCAGCTTGCGGTCGTGGATGTAGCGCGCCGAAAGCTCGACCGCGGATTTGATCGCATCCGAGGTATACTTGATCTCGTGGTGCTTCTCGAAATAGGGCTTCAGCCCCTTGAGGATCTTCACCGCGTCGTCGACCGTCGGTTCGTTGACGTCGATCTTCTGGAACCGGCGCGACAGGGCGCGGTCCTTTTCGAAGTGCTGGCGGTATTCCTTGTAGGTGGTCGAGCCCATGCAGCGCAGCTTGCCGCCCTGAAGCGCGGGCTTCAGCAGGTTGGACGCGTCCATCGCCCCGCCAGACGTGGCGCCTGCGCCGATCACCGTGTGGATCTCGTCGATGAACAGGATCGCGTCGGGGTGATCCTCAAGCTCCGACATGACGGCCTTCAGCCGTTCCTCGAAATCGCCGCGATAGCGGGTGCCGGCCAGCAGCGCGCCCATGTCGAGCGAGTAGATGGTGGCATTCTTCAGCACATCGGGCGTCTGGCCATTGACGATCTTGTAGGCCAGCCCCTCGGCGATGGCGGTCTTGCCGACACCGGGATCGCCGACCAGCAGCGGGTTGTTCTTGCGCCGGCGGCACAGCACCTGGATGCAGCGTTCCACCTCGTGGTTGCGGCCGATCAGCGGATCGACATCGCCCTTGCGCGATTTGGCGTTCAGGTCGACGCAATATTTGCCGAGCGCGCTTTCGCCCTTGGCGTCGTCGTCCTGGGTCTGGGCCTCTTCTTCCACCTCGGTGGCGCCCTGGACTGTGCGCGGCTCGCCGAAAGAGGGATCCTTGGCCACGCCGTGCGCGATGAAGTTCACCGCGTCGTAGCGGGTCATGTCCTGCTCCTGCAGGAAGTAGGCGGCGTTCGATTCGCGCTCGGCGAAGATCGCCACGAGGACGTTGGCACCCGTCACCTCTGTCCGCCCGGAGGACTGGACATGGATCGCCGCGCGCTGGATCACGCGCTGGAAGGCGGCGGTCGGCACCGCTTCGGACCCGTCGATATCGGTGACGAGGGTCGACAGATCGTCGTCGATGAAGTCGGCCAGAGTGGCGCGCAGCGCGTCGATATCGACGCTGCAGGCGCGCATCACCTTGGCCGCGTCCGGTTCGTCGATAAGCGCCAGCAGCAGGTGTTCGAGCGTCGCCAGTTCATGACGGCGCGCATTCGCCAGGGCCAGCGCAGAGTGGATTGCTTGCTCGAGGGTGTTCGAAAATGACGGCACCTGTCGTGCTCCTTCGCGTTTGGCGGAGGGGGCCGCAGGCCCCGCCCCACCGTGACCTCATACACTTAAAGTTCGGTTGTTACGGACCGTGCTTCAAGGATAATCTTCGGTCGCCTCATCACATTTTCCGCAGGCGGCCGGTTTTTGGGCAGTTTGGGCAACGATTGCTGCCCCGGACATGCCGGTTGTCAGAACGCGTCTTTGCGCTTGCGGATTTCGGCAAAGACGTCGGCATCGGGCGTCGACGCCATATCTAGGCGCGCTTTGAGCGTCTGCAAGTGGGCGCGCATGAAGGGATTGGTCGCCTTCTCCTCGGCGATGGTGGACGGCACTGTCGGCTCGCCGCGGGCGCGCCCTGCCTCGATCCGGCGGGCGCGTTCCTGCAATGCCCCGTTGTCCGGCTCGACGGTCAGGGCGAACCGGGCGTTGGCGGCGGTGTATTCGTGGCCGGAATAGACGCGCGTGTCGTCCGGCAGCGCAAGAAAGGTGCGCATCGTGTCCCACATCATCGCCGGCGTCCCCTCGAACACCCGGCCGCATCCAAGCGCCATCAGGCTGTCGGCGCTGAACACGGCGCGGGCAGCCGGGAAATGAAACGCGATGTGGCCAAGCGTGTGGCCCGGAACGGACAGCACCGTCCATGCGCCGTCGCCGCTGCCGCCGCCGTCCCCCTCGGCCAGCGCGCGGTCGAGCGGCGGCAGTTTCTCCTGTTCCGCCGCCGGTCCCATCACCTTGCACCCGCATTGCGCGCGCAATTCCTCCACACCGCCGACATGGTCGTGATGGTGATGGGTCAGCAGGATCGCCGACAGGTTCCAGACCCGCGAGTCCAGCTCCGCGGCGATCGGTGCCGCCTCGGGGGCGTCGATCAGCAGCGTGCCGTCAGGTCCGTTCACGAGATACGCGTAATTGTCGGAAAGGCAGGGGATGGTGACGATGTCGAGGGGCATGGTCATTCCTCCGTTCGTGGTACATGCTTTGCCCGACCCTTGCCCATCCCGGAGCCGGCCGCAATGCATCTGGACGTGCTGGACCTGCGCGAGTTCTATTACCGCACCGGGTTGGGGCGGGCGGCGCAGCGTGCGATCCGCGAGCGGCTGCTGGGGTTCTGGCCGGATGCGAAGGGCGAGACGGTGGTGGGCTTCGGTTTTGCCGTTCCGCTGCTGCGCCCGTACCTGGATGGCGCGGAGCGGGTGATCGCCCTTATGCCGGGGCCGCAGGGAACGATGCACTGGCCGCAGGGATTGCCGAATGTCGCAGCCCTGTGCGAGGAAACGCTGTGGCCGCTGCGCGACGGGCAGGCGGACAAGCTGATCGTGCTTCACGGGCTGGAAACCAGCGTCAGCCCGGCGCGCCTGCTGGACGAATGCCAGCGGGTGCTGGTGCCGGGAGGACGGGCGGTGTTCATCGTGCCGAACCGGGCCGGGCTGTGGGCGCGGCGCGATGCGACACCGTTCGGCTTCGGGCAGCCCTATTCGCTGAGCCAGCTCGAAACCCAGCTCGAAGCGCACGCCTTCGAGGTGACGCGGCACAGCGCGGCCCTGTACCAGCCCCCTTCGGACCGGCGATTCTGGCTGAAGACCGGGGGCTTCTGGGAAAAGACGGGCCGGCGGCTGTCGATGCGCTTTGCCGGCGGCGTGCTGGTCGTCGAGGCGACCAAGCGGGTGCGGGCGCCGACCGGCGGGCTGAAGCAGCGGGTGCGCAAACCGCTGCGGGTGCTGGAGGGGCTGGCGCAGCCGGGGCCGAAGCCGGTCTGACCTGCCGGCGCGAAGGCCCCGGCAGGCAGGATTCGCCTGCTGGTTTGCCGGCACGGCGCGGAAACTGTTGCCGAAATGCGGCGCAAACGGTCGCACCGGCGCGTGAGCCTTGTTTTACAGGCCCGCGCGCCGCCACGAAACCGCAGCATGAATGTTGCGGGCCGGTTAAGGCTCTGCTAGACCGGCGCCGATTTTGAAGGCAGGGCCGGCGGCTTTGCCATTGGGCTGCCTTGGCCTGCGACTCTCGCGGGGGGGAACCGGGGCTTCAGACATCGGAAGGATCGACGTGTCCGAAACAGCTTCGATTTCGACCGGCATCGCGGCACGCTATGCGACGGCGGTCTTTGAACTGGCCAAGGAAAACAAGTCCCTCTCCACCATCGAACAGGATGTCGATGCGCTGGACGCCGCGCTGAACGAAAGCGCCGACCTGCGCGACCTGATCCACTCGCCGGTCTATAGCCGCGATGCCCAGGGCCGCGCGATCACCGCGGTCGCCGGGAAGATGGGCCTGTCGGACACGATCACCAACGTCCTGGGCCTCATGGCCTCCAAGCGCCGCCTGTTCGTGCTGCCGCAGCTTCTGCGTGCCCTGCGCGAGCGTATCGCGGCCGACAAGGGCGAGGTGACGGCGGACGTGGCGACGGCCAAGGCGCTGACCAAGACCCAGACGGACAAGCTGGCAAAGTCGCTCAAGGCCAGCGTCGGCAAGGACGTGAAGATCAATGCGACCGTCGATGAAAGCCTCATCGGCGGTCTTGTCGTCAAGGTGGGCTCGAAGATGATCGACACGTCGATCCGGTCCAAGCTCGCGAACCTACAGAATGCAATGAAAGAGGTCGGATAACATGGCGATCCAAGCTGCGGAAATTTCTGCGATCCTGAAGGAGCAGATCAAGAACTTCGGCCAGGAGGCCGAGGTTGCAGAGGTCGGCCGTGTGCTGTCGGTCGGCGACGGGATCGCCCGCGTTCACGGCCTGGACAGCGTGCAGGCCGGCGAAATGGTCGAGTTTCCCGGCGGCATCATGGGGATGGCGCTGAACCTCGAAAGCGACAACGTGGGCGTCGTGATCTTCGGCTCGGACCGGGACATCAAGGAAGGCGACACCGTCAAGCGGACCAACGACATCGTGTCGGTCGGCGTGGGCGATGCGCTGCTGGGCCGCGTCGTGGACGGGCTGGGCAACCCGATCGACGGCAAGGGCCCGATCGAGACCAAGGAAACCCGCGTCGCCGACGTCAAGGCGCCGGGCATCATCCCGCGCAAATCGGTGCACGAGCCGATGGCAACCGGCCTGAAATCGGTCGACGCGATGATCCCGATCGGCCGCGGCCAGCGCGAACTGGTGATCGGCGACCGCCAGACCGGCAAGACGGCGCTGGCGCTGGACACGATCCTGAATCAGAAAAGCTATAACACCGCCGCCGGCGACGACGAGAGCAAGAAGCTCTATTGCGTCTATGTCGCCATCGGGCAGAAGCGGTCGACCGTGGCGCAGCTGGTCAAGCGGCTGGAGGAATCGGGGGCGATCGAATACTCGATCGTCGTGGCCGCCACCGCCTCCGACCCCGCGCCGATGCAATACCTGGCGCCCTATACCGCCACCGCGATGGCCGAATTCTACCGCGACAACGGCCGCCACGCGCTGATCGTCTACGACGACCTGTCGAAACAGGCCGTGGCCTACCGCCAGATGTCGCTGCTGCTGCGCCGCCCGCCGGGGCGCGAGGCGTATCCGGGCGACGTGTTCTACCTGCACTCCCGCCTGCTGGAACGCTCGGCCAAGCTGAACGAGGATAACGGGGCGGGCTCGCTGACGGCGCTGCCGATCATCGAGACGCAAGGCGGCGACGTGTCGGCGTTCATCCCGACCAACGTGATCTCGATCACCGACGGCCAGATCTTCCTCGAGACGGAACTGTTCTTCCAGGGCGTCCGCCCGGCGGTGAATACCGGCCTTTCGGTCAGCCGCGTGGGTTCGTCCGCGCAGACCAAGGCGATGTCGTCGGTGGCCGGCCCGGTCAAGCTGTCGCTCGCGCAGTACCGCGAGATGGCGGCGTTCGCGCAGTTCGGCTCGGACCTCGACGCGGCGACGCAGCAATTGCTGAACCGCGGCGCGCGCCTGACCGAACTGATGAAGCAGCCGCAATACTCGCCGCTGACGAACGCGGAAATCGTCTGCGTCATCTTCGCCGGCACCAACGGCTATCTCGACGATCTGCCGCTTGACAAGGTCAAGCCGTTCGAGGACGGGCTGCTGAACCACATGCGGAACAACCGCAAGGACATCCTCGACTGGATCACCGACGAGGATCCGAAGATCAAGGGCGATGCGGCGGACAAGCTGAAATCCGCGATCGAGGAATTCGCCAAAGACTTCGCTTAAGGGGGAAGGCGCATGCCGTCTCTGAAGGACCTGAAGAACCGGATCGACACGGTCAAGTCGACCCGGAAGATCACCAAGGCCATGCAGATGGTGGCCGCGGCCAAGCTGCGCCGGGCGCAGGAGGCCGCGGAGGCCGCGCGCCCCTATGCCGAGCGGTTCAACGCGGTGCTGGGCGGGCTGGCCGCCTCTGCACAGGAAGCCGGGCAGGGGCCGAAGCTGCTGCTCGGGACCGGATCCGACCAGGTGCATCTGCTGGTGGTCATGACCGCCGAGCGGGGCCTGTGCGGCGGCTTCAACTCGTCCATCGTCAAGCTGGCGCGCACCAGCATCGACGAGCTGGAACGCGCGGGCAAGACCGTCAAGATCCTGACCGTGGGCAAGAAGGGCCGCGAGCAGCTGAAACGCGATCACGAGGACAAGTTCGTCGGCCATGTCGACCTGAGCGAGGTCAAGCGGCTGGGCTATGCCAACGCGCAGGACATCGCGAAGGACGTGCTGGCGCGCTTCGAGGCCGAGGAATTCGACGTCGCCAAGATCTTCTATTCGAAGTTCGAAAGCGTGATCTCGCAGATTCCGACCGAACAGCAGGTGATTCCCGCCACCTTCGAGGAGGGCGAGACCGCCGGGGGCGCACCGACATTCTACGACTACGAGCCCAGCGAGGAAGGCATCCTTGCCGAATTGCTGCCCAAGGCAGTGGCGACGCAGATCTTCGCCGGCCTTCTGGAAAACGCGGCCTCCGAACAGGGCGCGCGGATGAGCGCGATGGACAACGCCACCCGCAACGCCGGCGACATGATCGACAGGCTGACGATCCAGTACAACCGGTCGCGCCAGGCGGTCATCACCAACGAGCTGATTGAAATTATCTCGGGCGCCGAGGCGCTCTAACGGAACCGGAGACACATACATGGCAAATGCGAAAGGCAAAGTGACCCAGGTCATCGGCGCCGTCGTCGACGTGCAGTTCGACGATCACCTGCCCGAAATCCTCAACGCGCTGGAAACCGACAACCACGGCAACCGCCTGATCCTCGAAGTGGCGCAGCACCTGGGCGAGAACACCGTGCGCACCATCGCGATGGACGCCTCCGAAGGGCTGGTGCGCGGTCAGGAAGTGACCGACACCGGCGGTCCGATCACGGTGCCCGTGGGCCCCGCGACGCTGGGGCGGATCATCAACGTCGTCGGCGAGCCGGTGGACGAGGGCGGCCCGGTCGAGGCCGAGGAAATGCGCGCCATTCACCAGGAAGCACCGAAATTCGAGGAACAATCGACCGAATCCGAGATCCTGGTGACCGGGATCAAGGTGGTCGACCTGCTGGCCCCGTATTCCAAGGGCGGCAAGATCGGCCTGTTCGGCGGTGCCGGCGTGGGCAAGACCGTGCTGATCATGGAGTTGATCAACAACATCGCCAAGGTTCACTCGGGCTACTCGGTCTTTGCCGGCGTGGGCGAGCGGACTCGCGAGGGCAACGACCTGTACCACGAGATGATCGAATCCAACGTCATCAAGCCCGACAACCTGACCGAAAGCCAGGTGGCGCTGGTCTACGGCCAGATGAACGAGCCGCCGGGGGCGCGGGCCCGCGTCGCGCTGACCGGCCTGACCCTGGCCGAGCAGTTCCGTGACGCTTCGGGGACCGACGTGCTGTTCTTCGTCGACAACATCTTCCGCTTCACGCAGGCGGGCTCCGAGGTGTCGGCGCTTCTGGGCCGCATCCCCTCGGCCGTGGGTTACCAGCCGACGCTGGCCACCGACATGGGCGCGATGCAGGAACGCATCACCTCGACCAAGGCCGGCTCGATCACCTCGATCCAGGCGGTCTACGTGCCTGCGGACGACCTGACCGACCCGGCGCCGGCCACCACCTTCGCCCACCTCGACGCCACCACGGTGCTGAACCGGGCGATTTCCGAACTGGGCATCTACCCGGCGGTGGACCCGCTGGACAGCTCGTCGCGCCTGATGGACCCGGCCGTGGTCGGCGAGGAGCATTACCAGGTGGCGCGCGACGTGCAGGGGATCCTGCAACGCTACAAGAGCCTGCAGGACATCATCGCGATTCTCGGCATGGACGAGCTTTCCGAAGAGGACAAGCTGACCGTGGCGCGGGCCCGCAAGATCCAGCGCTTCCTGTCGCAGCCGTTCGACGTGGCCAAGGTGTTCACCGGCTCGGACGGGGTGCAGGTGCCGCTGGAAGAGACGATCAAGTCGTTCAAGGCGGTGGTCGCCGGTGAATACGACCACCTTCCCGAAGGCGCGTTCTACATGGTCGGCGGCATCGACGAAGTGATCGCCAAGGCCGAACGCATGGCCGCGGACGCGGCGTAAGGACAGGGCGATATGGCCGATACCATGCAATTCGACCTCGTGTCGCCGGAGCGGATGCTGGCCTCCTACCAGGCCAGCGAAATCCGCATTCCGGGTGTCGAGGGCGACATGACGGCGATGCCCGGCCACATGCCGGTCATCACCACGCTCAGGCCCGGTGTGCTGCATGTCGAGGGGAGCGAGGGGACGCAGGAATTCGTCGTCTCGGGCGGGTTCGCCGAAATCTCCGCGACCGCGACGTCGGTCCTGGCCGAGCAGGCGATTCCGCGCGCCGAGGTGACGCGCGATTTCATCGACGAGCTGCGCCGCGAGGCCGAGGCCGCGCACGAAGCGGCCGAGCCGCATGAAAAGGACGCCACCGCCAAGGCGCTGTCCGATCTGGCGCAGCTGGCCGAAGACATGGTCTGAAGGCCGTGGCACACGGAGTTCGGACGGAGATCCCGGCGCAGACCGCGCCGGGATTTTGCATTTCCGGCACCGGCGCCTATCTGGCCGGGCACGGCCTGCCTGCGGATCGTCCTGCCGGCTTCATCCTTCCGCCGCAATGCCCGGTCAGGATAGGCCGCGTGGAGCGGAGCGAATGAAACGGCTGAGAAACCACTTGATCGGCATCGACCAGGGGTCGATCCTGATGTTCTCGGAATTCGAGAACGAGGGGCGCATGTGGTCCGGCTCCGGCCCGCGCCTGCGCCGCCGCAAGCAGACGTTCAAGGAGGCGTTTCGCCTGCCGCCCGCCGTGCATGTCGCGATCTCGATGTGGGACACGGACGGCGACACCAACCAGCGCGCCGACATCACCGCCGAGAAGATCACCGAGACCGGATTTGACCTGGTGTTCCGCACCTGGGGCGATTCGCGCGTGGCACGGGTGCGCGCCGACTGGATGGCGATGGGCGAATTGCCCGACCCCGACGACTGGGACCTGTACTGACCCGCGGGCCGGCGAGCCAAATGAGCGCTTCCGCGCAAGGTTTTTTCCGCCCGTTTCGACGCGCCGCAATCGGGCTGGGTCGCGGCGGCAGACAGGGCGCGTGCCGCGAACGGCACGCGCCGCGCGGTTTTCAGATCGGCGAATAGGTGCCTTCGTAGATCGGCTGCAGGCTGTCGGTCTCGAACAGGGACGAGACCGACGTGCCGTTCCAGATGTTCAGGATCGCCTGCGCGAAGATCGGCGCCGTGGGCACGATGCGGATGTTCTTGGCCGAAGTGACGGCCTGGGTCGGCTCTATCGTGTCGGTGATCACCAGGCTTTTCATCACCGATTTGGTGATCCGGTCGATGGCCGGGCCGGACAGCACGCCGTGGGTGATATAGGAATGCACCTCCTTGGCGCCGCTTTCGACCAGCACCTCGGCCGCCTTGCAAAGCGTTCCCGCGGTGTCGCAGATGTCGTCGACGATGATGCAGGTCTTGCCCTTCACGTCGCCGATCACCGTCATCTCGGCCACTTCACCCGGTTTCTCGCGGCGCTTGTCGACGATCGCCAGGGCGCAGCCGATCCGCTTTGCCAGCTCGCGCGCGCGGGCCACGCCGCCCACATCGGGGGAAACCACGGTCACATCGGCAAGCTTGCCCTTGAACTGGTGCTCGATGTCCAGCGCGAAGACCGGCGAGGCATAGAGGTTGTCCACCGGGATGTCGAAGAAGCCCTGGATCTGCGCCGCGTGCAGGTCCATGGTCAGGACCCGCTCGATCCCGGCGCGGGCGATCATGTTGGCCACCAGTTTCGCACTGATCGGGGTGCGTGCCTTGGACCGGCGATCCTGCCGCGCATAGCCGAAATAGGGGATCACTGCGGTGATCCGCGAGGCGCTGGACCGGCGCAGGGCATCGGCCATGATCAGCAGCTCCATCAGGTTGTCGTTGGCCGGGTTCGAGGTCGGCTGGACGATGAACATGTCCTCGCCGCGCACGTTCTCGAACACCTCGACGAAGATCTCGCCGTCGTGGAAGCGTTCGACGCGGGCGTCGACAAGGCTGACGCCGACACCGCGATGCATCGACATCCGCCGTGCAATGGCGCAAGCGAGGGGCCGGTTGGCGTTGCCGGACATGAGTTTCGGTTCGTGGATGGCGCGCATGGCAGACGGGTCCGTGGCTGCTGAAAGGGGTGTCGGATTCGTGACGAGGGATTAGCACCCTGCTACGGTGATGCAAACACGGGCAGGCGATCAGGAGGGACCTATGCCGCGGATCGACTACTTTTTCTCGACGATTTCACCGTATACCTATCTTGCCGGTCAGCGGCTGGAGACAATCGCCGCCGATCACGCGGCCGAGATCGTGTACAAGCCGGTGGATCTGATGGCGCTGTTTCCGCGAACCGGGGGCGCGCCGCCGGCGCAGCGCCACGAAAGCCGCCTTGCCTACAGGATGCAGGAATTGCGCCGGCAGGCGAAGAAGGCGGGCAAGCCCATCAACCTGGAGCCGGCGCATTTCCCGACCAATGCCGCGCCGTCCTCCTATGCGGTGATCGCCGCGCAGGCGGAGGGCGGCGGCGATGTCGGGGCGCTGGTCCACGGGCTGCTGCGCGCGGTCTGGGCCGAGGAGCGGGACGTTGCTGAGGATGCGGTGATCCGTGCCTGCCTCGAGGCGTCGGGCTTCGAGCCGGGCCTTGCCGATCGCGGCCTGCTGGCCGGCGCGGAAACCTATGCGAAGAACCTTGAAGAGGCGGTGGCGCGCGGCGTGTTCGGCGCGCCGTTCTATATCGTGGCCGAAACCGACGAGCGGTTCTGGGGACAGGACCGGCTGGACGATCTGGCGGCGTATCTGAAGGGCGATCTCTGACCGGCGGATCAGGCGCGCAGCATGGCGAGGAAGCTGTCGACCTCTTCCTCGCCGGTGCACCACGAACAGACGAACCGCGCGGCCAGCGCCTCGTCGTCCGGCCCCTCGGCGGGCTGGTCGCCGGGCCAGATGTGATACTGCGCGCCGCCCTCGTCGGCCTTGCGGTGCATCGCGCGCGAGAATTCGGCGAAGATCATGTTCGCATCGGCAGGATAGATCAGCGACACCCCATCCGTGTCCTGCATTCCTTCGGCCAGCCGCGCCCCTGCCTCGTTGGCGTCGCGGGCCATGGACAGCCACAGATCGTCCTCGAGATAGGCCAGCATCTGCGCCGACAGGTAGCGGTGCTTGGAGAACAGGTGGCCGCCGCGCTTGCGCCGAAGCTCGAACTCCCACGCCTTGGCCGGGTCGAAGATCACCACCGCTTCGACCCCCAGCAAGCCGTTCTTGGTGCCGCCGAAGGACAGCACGTCGATCCCGGCGCGCCAGGTCATCTCGGCCGGGGTGGCGCCGGTTGCGGCGATGGCGTTGGCAAAGCGCGCGCCGTCCATGTGGACGGGCAGGCCGTGCTCCTGCGCGATCCGCGTGATCTGTTCGACCTCGGCAACGGAATAGACGGTGCCGACCTCGGTCACGTTGGTCAGGCTGACCGGCCCGGCTTGCGCGTTGTGCACGCCGGCGCGGCCCGAGAAGCGGATCAGGCGGCGCAGCTCTGCCGGGTCGATCCGGCCGTTCGCACCCTCGACCAGCGTGAGCTTGGCGCCGCCGGTATAGAATTCCGGTGCGTTGCACTCGTCTTCCTCGACATGGGCGATGCGGTGGCAGAAGATCGTCGACCAGGGCTGTGCAAAACAGGCCAGCGACAGCGCATTGGCGGTCGATCCCGTGGCAACCAGGTAGATCGCCGCCTCCGGCGCCTCGAAGATGTCGCGGATCCGCGCCGTGACCTCGTCCATCAGCGGGTCGGTGCCGTAGGACGGCATGTAGCCGTCATTCGCGCGCACCAGCGCCTCGATCACCCTGGGGTGTGCCGGAGAAGCGTTGTCGGAAGCGAAGTGCATGGCAGGGCCTGTTGTTCGGGACGCGTTCGGACGTGTCAGATCATATCGGCGCCGGCATGGCAAACCGATGCGCGGCTCTCCGCGAAGGCGGCGCGTCTGGCGGTGCGGCGCGGGCCGGGCGCATCGCGGGGCGGCCGGTGCGCCCCGGCCTCAGCCTTTCAGCCGCGACAGCCAGCCCTTTTTCTTTTCACCCTCGGGGGCATCCTCGGGCACCTCTTCGGCGGTGCCCTCGACAGCCTGCTGGAAGCGTTCGAAGAACTGGTCCGCCATCTTCTTGGCGAACCCGTCGATCACCCGGCTGCCAAGCTGCGCCAGCTTGCCGCCGACCTTGGCCTCGACCTCGTAGGCCAGCAGCGTTCCGGCCTCGGTCGGGGTCAGTTTCACGTCCGCCCCGCCCTTGGCGAAACCCGCGGGGCCGCCCTTGCCCTCGCCCGAGATCGTCAGGCTTTCAGGCTCGACCATGTCGGTCAGCGTGACCTGTCCCTTGAAGGTGGCCTTTACCGGGCCGACCTTCTGCACCACGGTCGCTTCGAACCCCTCCTCGGCCGAGCCCGACATCTCCTGGCAGCCCGGCACGCAGGCCTTCAGCACTTCGGGATCGAGCAGCGCGGCCCAGACCTCTTGGGGCGGGGCGGCGATTTCCCGTTCGGAACTCATGTGCATGGCGGATCCTCCTGTGGCTTCGGCCGGTTCTGTGGCCGGTGCTGTGCGTCGATGCGCGAAGATACCGCCTATCGACGCGGCGACAAGCCCTTGCGGCCGTTCGGGCGGATCGTGTCAGCCCGCGAACACGTCGTAAAGCAGCTTGACACAGACCAGCAGAAGGGCCGTTTCGACAAACGCGAAGAACAGCCGCTCGGGCAGGATCCGCGTCAGCCTGTATCCCGCCCAGGCGCCGAACAGGGCGGCGGGGGCCAGCCAGGCGGTGGCCGACAGGCTGTGCCAGGTGATCTGCCCGGCCAGGATGTAGGGCGGCACCTTGAGCAGGTTGACGACGGCGAACAGGATCGTGGCGGTGCCGGCGAAGACCATCTTGGGCAGTCGTTGCGGCAGCGCGTAGGCCTGGAAGGGCGGCGCGCCCGCATGCGAGATATAGCTGGTGAACCCGGCCACGCAGCCCCAGAACAGCCCGCGCGGCACGTCGGCGGGGCGCGGCGGCGCGGGCGGGCCGAACCGGCGCCGCAGCTTGTCGCCGAGATAGTAGAACCCGATCGCCGCCACCGCCAGCTTCACCGCGTTGTCCGGCACGACCGACACGGTCAGATAGCCAAGCGTGATGCCGATTGCGGCGGCGGGGATCAGGATCTGCAGGTTCCGTACCGAATATTCGCGGCGGTAGAGCCAGACACCGTAGCCATCCGACACCACGTAGACCGGCAGCAGAAGGCCCGCGGCCGCCGCGGGCGGCATCACGAAGGCCATGATCGGCACCGACAAGAGCGCGACCATCGGCAGCCCGCCCTTCGACATGCCGACCAGCAACGAGGAGATCGCCGAGGCGATCCAGAACGATGTGGTGAATTCCATGCGCGCAGACATGCCCCGCGCGTGAGGGAAAGAAAAGCGCGTTCAGCGCGTGTCGCGGCAGGTCGGGTCGGGGCCGGGGACTTCGTCTTCCGGCGCGCGCCAGCTCTTGCGTGGAACCGGGTTCGCGCCGGGATGAAATCCGCCCGAACGCGGCAGGCGCTAGCCGGTTGCCGCGTCCGGTGCCGGGGCGGGGGCGGCAGCCCCCTGGGCCGGGGTCAGCCGGGCCAGCAGGTCCGCCAGCAATTCGGGCGGCGCGGCCAGCGCGCCGGTATTGGCCGCGCCGGGGCCGTTGAACCGCAGCGCCGCGCCGGACGGATCGGCGGTGGCCACGCCCGCCTGCTGCGCGATCAGCGTGCCCGCGGCGATGTCCCAGTCCCAGGTCGGACGCAGGGTCAGCATCGCGTCGAACCGCCCTTCGGCCACCAGGCACAGACGGTAGGCGAGCGAGGGGCGGAAATGCCGGGCCAGCGGCGGCAGGCCACCGGGCCATTTCTCGGGCGCGAGCGACGCTTTGGGCGCCAGCGCGGCGGCGCCGTCCGGGCGGGTGGCGGCGCTGGCATGGATCGGCGCGCCGTTCAGCGTGGCGGGCGCGCCGGCAGCGGCGCGGTAGAGCTTGCCGCGCTGCGGCAGCAGGACGACACCGGCAACCGTCTGCCCATGCTCGACCACGGCCAGCGACAGCGCCCAGGTGCTTTGCCCGTCGACATAGGCGCGGGTGCCGTCGATGGGGTCGACGATGAACACCCGTTCGGAGGACAGGCGGGCAGGGCTGTCCTCGGTCTCCTCGGACAGCCAGCCATAGCCGGGGCGCGCGGCGGTCAGCGTTTCGCGCAGATAGGCGTCGACGGCCAGATCGCCCTCGCTCACCGGGCCGGCGCCGCCCGGCTTTTCGGTGACAATCTGCCCGCTGCGCCAGAAACGGTTGGCGATCTTCGCCGCCTCCTCGGCCGCGCTTGTCAGCAGATCGAGGTCATTCGCCGGCAAGTGTCAGCCCCTCGACCAGAAGCGACGGCACGCGGTGCGACCGGTGCGGCCGTGCATCGTTGCCCGGCACCAGCGTCAGCAGCATGTCGCGCAGATTGCCCGCCAGCGTGCATTCGTTGACCGGATAAGCGATCTCGCCATTCCTGACCCAGAACCCCGACGCGCCGCGCGAATAGTCGCCCGTGGTCGGATTGATCGACGCGCCGATCAGCGACGTGACCAGCAGGCCGGTGCCCATCTCGGCCAGGAGATCCGCGCGGCTGTGCGCGCCTTGCGTCAGGGCGATGTTGTGCGGCCGCGGCGAGGGCGGGCCGCCGGTGCCGCGGGCGGCGTTGGCGGTGCTGGACAGGCCCAGCTTGCGCGCGGTGGCAAGATCGAGGATCCAGCCCTGCAACCGGCCGTCCGACACGATGTCGCGCGGCGCACAAGCCAGCCCTTCGGCGTCGAACGGGCGCGAGGCGCCGGCGCGCGGGCGCAGCGGATCCTCGGTGAGCGACAGCGCCGCGGGCAGCACCTGCTGGCCCATCGCATCCAGCAGCCAGGACGACCCGCGCGCCACGGCGGTGCCGTTGATCGCGCCCAGCAGATGGCCGATCAGGCCCGAGGCCACGCGTTCGTCATAGACCACCGGAAAGGCGCCGCCGGGCGGCTTGCGTGCGCCCGCGCGGGCGGCGGTACGGGTGCCGGCCAGCGTGCCGACGGTTTCGGCATCCGGCAGGTCGGCGGCATGGATCCGCGATTCGTAGGCATGGTCGCGCTCCATCGCGCCGCCGGAGCCGGTGATCGCCGTACAGCCAAGGCCGTGGCTGGTGCGCGTATAGCCGCCCGAAAAGCTGTTGCTGGCGGCGATGTGGACCCGGCGCCGGCCATAGCCCGCGCTGGCGCCGTCGCTCTGGCTGATGCCGGCCACCGCCAGCGCCGCCGCTTCGGTACGCCGTGCCGCGTCTTCCAGCGCGGCCGGATCAGGCTCTGGCGCGGGATCGTCGAGGTCGAGCGCGGCGATGTCCCAGTCGCGGGCCAGCTGTTCGGGCAGGGCCAGCCCGCAATGCGGATCCTCCGGCGCCTCGCGCGCCATGGCCACGGCCCGTTCGGCCATGGTGGCAACGGTCCCGTCCGAGATGTCGGAGGCGGACACGCAGGCCTGCCGCTTTCCGATCAGCGCGCGCAGGCCGATCTCGATCCCCTCCGACCGCTCGGCCTGTTCCAGCGCACCGCCGCGCACGTCGATGGACAGCGCCGTGCCGTCCACCGCGATGGCGTCGGCCGCATCGGCCCCGGCGCGCCGGGCGGCATCGAGAAGGTTTTGGGCGAGGGTTTCGAGATTGGCGGACATGGAAGGCCTTTCGCGGCGACGGGGACGCATGTCACCTAGTCCCGGCCGCGCCTGCCCGCAAGCGTGGCTCGGGCCGGGATTTGCGTATTTGGAACGAGAAGAACGGGGAAAGGTGCAAGAACCGGCGGCGTTGCCCGCCGTTCAGGGCAGGCTGGCCGCGATCGCTTGCGCGGCGGCGCGCGGGTCGGGCGCGGCGTGGATCGGGCGGCCGACGACGATGTGATCGGCGCCGTCCGCGATGGCGGCGGCTGGGGTTGCGACGCGTTTCTGGTCGCCGTGGCCCGCGCCGGCCGGGCGCACGCCGGGGGTGACGATCAGGCGCCCCGCCGCTTCGGGCAGCGCCCGGATCGCGGCCGCTTCGTGCGGCGAGGCGATGACGCCGTCGGCCCCGGCCCGGAACGCACGGCCGGCACGGTCCAGCACGATGCTTGCGACGTCGCCGGCCCGGTACTGCGCCGCGTCGAGATCGCCGCGATCGTAGGAGGTCAGCACGGTGACCGCGAGGATCTTCAGCCCCGAGGCGCCGGCGCCTTCGCGCGCGGCGGAGACAACGGCCGGATCGCCCTGAACGGTCAGGAAATCCAGCCCGAACCCGGCAAGCCCGCGCACCGCCGCCTCGATCGTGGCGGAGATGTCGTAGAGCTTGAGGTCCATGAAGATGCGCTTGCCGTGTTCCTGCTTGAGCTCGCCCGCCAGCGCCAGCCCGCCGCCGGTCAGCATCCCGAGGCCGATCTTGTAGAAGCTCGCGGCATCGCCGAGCCTTTCGGCAAGCTCCAGCCCGGCAAGCGCGTTCGGCACGTCGAGGGCGACAATCAGGCGGTCATCGGCTTTCGGCATCTGGCTTCCTTCCACGCCCAGGGTCGGCGCGGGTTTGGTTTGTGGGGCAAAGCCTGTCAAGCTATGAATGGCGCGGAATGCCGGAGGGGAGACGACATGCAGGTGCGGCTTGAGGTTTGTGTGGACAGCACCGAGGGGATGCTGGCGGCGGTCGAGGGCGGCGCGGACCGGATCGAGCTTTGTTCCGCCCTCGAGGTGGGCGGGCTGACGCCATCGGCGGGGCTGATCAGGCGGGCCGCGGAAATGCCGGTGCCGGTTCATGCGCTGATCCGGTCGCGGGCCGGCGATTTCTGCTTTGGCGCCGACGAGGTCGCGACGATGATCGAGGACATCCGTGCCGCGCGCTCGGCCGGGCTGGCCGGTATCGTGATCGGCGCGGCGCGGCCGGACGGGATGCTGGACGACGCCGCGCTTGGCGCGATGATCGCGGCCGCAGAGGGGATGAGCGTGACGCTCCACCGGGTCTTCGACCTCGTGCCCGATTTCGGGGCGGCGGTCGAGACCGCGGTGCGGCTTGGCTGCGAGCGTATCCTGACGTCCGGGGGCGCGCTGGATGCCCTGCAAGGAGCAGAGGCGATCGCCGCGATCTGCGGGAGGGCGGCGGGCCGGATCGGGATCCTGCCGGCGGCGGGCATCACATCGGCCAATGTCGCGTCGCTGCTTGCCGCCGCGCCGGTGAGCGAGGTTCATTCGGCCTGCGGGCGCGACGTGCAGATGGCGCAGCGAGCCGTGGACATGGACTTTTGCCATCCCACGCGGCTGACCACCGATCCGGCCGAAGTCAGGGCCCTGAAAGAGGCGCTGCTGGCGCTGGGCTGAACGCGCCGGTCCCGCTGTGTTCGCGCCGGCCGGTCTCGTGGACAGGAGGCGCGGCTGAAGCGCCCGGTTTCTTCGGCGCGGCGGTTTTTCCGGCGCCCTGCTGTCTTGAAAGGCCCCCGCGCAATCGCCAAATCGTGACCGAGGCCCGATGCGGGCGCGCCGGCGATCCGGGCGTTTCGCGGCATGGGCGCTTTGACAAGGAGACGACGATGAACCTGGAAAAGTTCACGGAACGGTCGCGCGGGTTTCTGCAAGCCGCCCAGACCATCGCGATGCGCGAAAACCACCAGGCACTTGCGCCGGAACACCTGCTGAAGGCGCTGCTGGACGATGATCAGGGGCTTGCCGCCAACCTGATCAAGCGCGCCGGCGGGGCGCCCGAGCGGGTGGCCGAAGCGCTGGAGGCGGCGCTGGACAAGCTGCCCAAGGTGTCGGGCGATTCCGGACAGACCTACATGGACCGCCAGACCGCCAAGGTGCTGGACGAGGCCGAGAAGCTGGCGACCAAGGCCGGTGACAGTTTCGTTCCGGTGGAGCGCATCCTGACCGCGCTGGCGGTGGTGAGGTCGAAGGCCAAGGACGCGCTGGATGCCGGCGCGGTCAGCGCGCAGACGCTCAATTCCGCGATCAACGACATCCGCAAGGGCCGCACCGCCGATACGGCGAGCGCCGAGGAAGGGTATGACGCGCTGAAGAAATACGCGCGCGATCTGACCGAGGCGGCGCGCGAGGGCAAGATCGACCCGATCATCGGCCGCGACGAGGAAATCCGCCGGACCATGCAGGTTCTGAGCCGCCGGACCAAGAACAACCCGGTGCTGATCGGCGATCCCGGCGTCGGCAAGACCGCCATCGCCGAGGGGCTGGCCCTGCGCATCATCGACGGCGACGTGCCCGAAAGCCTGCGCAACAAGAAGCTCATGGCGCTGGATATGGGCGCGCTGATCGCCGGTGCGAAATATCGCGGCGAGTTCGAGGAACGGCTGAAGGCGATCCTGAAGGAGGTCGAAGCTGCCGCGGGCGAGATCATCGTGTTCATCGACGAGATGCACACGCTTGTCGGGGCCGGCAAGACCGACGGTGCGATGGATGCGGCGAACCTGATCAAGCCGGCGCTGGCACGGGGCGAATTGCACTGTGTGGGCGCAACGACGCTGGACGAATACCGCAAGCATGTCGAGAAGGACGCGGCGCTGGCCCGGCGGTTCCAGCCGGTGATGGTCGAGGAACCGACGGTCGAGGATACCATCTCGATCCTGCGCGGCATCAAGGAGAAGTACGAGCTTCACCACGGGGTGCGGATTTCCGACAGCGCGCTGGTTGCCGCCGCGACGCTGAGCCACCGCTACATCACCGACCGCTTCCTGCCCGACAAGGCGATCGACCTTGTGGACGAGGCGGCAAGCCGGCTGCGGATGGAAGTGGACAGCAAGCCCGAGGAGCTGGACGCGCTGGACCGCGACATCCTGCAAAAGCAGATCGAGGCCGAGGCGCTGCGCAAGGAAGACGACGCGGCATCGAAGGACCGGCTTGAGCGGCTGGAAAAGGAACTGTCGGATCTCCAGGAGAAATCGGCCGAGCTTACCGCCCGCTGGCAGGCGGAGCGTGACAAGCTGGAAAGCGCGCGCGAGCTGAAGGAACAGCTTGACCGGGCGCGGATCGAGCTGGACACGGCAAAGCGCGAAGGCAACCTGCAACGCGCGGGCGAGCTGAGCTATGGCGTGATCCCGCAGCTTGAACGGCAATTGTCGGCCGCCGAGGAGGCGGATGACGAGATCATGGTCGAAGAGGCCGTGCGTCCCGAGCAGATCGCCCAGGTGGTCGAGCGCTGGACCGGCATTCCCACGTCCAAGATGCTGGAAGGCGAGCGTGAGAAACTGCTTCAGATGGAAGCGGAGCTTGGCAAGCGGGTGATCGGACAGCGCGCGGCGGTGACGGCCGTGGCGAACGCGGTGCGCCGGGCGCGCGCCGGGCTGCAGGACGAGAATCGGCCGCTTGGCTCGTTCCTGTTCCTCGGGCCCACCGGTGTCGGCAAGACCGAGCTGACCAAGGCGCTGGCCGAGTACCTGTTCGACGACGACAAGGCGATGGTGCGCATCGACATGTCCGAGTTCATGGAAAAGCATTCCGTCTCGCGTCTGATCGGTGCGCCCCCGGGCTATGTCGGCTATGACGAGGGCGGCGTTCTGACAGAGGCCGTGCGCCGCCGGCCCTACCAGGTTGTGCTGTTCGACGAGGTGGAAAAGGCCCATCCCGAGGTGTTCAACGTGCTGCTCCAGGTTCTGGATGACGGCGTTCTGACCGACGGGCAGGGGCACCGCGTCGATTTCAAGCAGACGCTGATCGTGCTGACCTCGAACCTCGGCAGCCAGGCACTGAGCCAACTGCCCGAGGGCGGCGACGCGGCACAGGCGCAGCGCGACGTGATGGATGCGGTCCGGGCGCATTTCCGGCCGGAATTCCTGAACCGTCTGGACGACATGATCGTGTTCGACCGGCTGAGCCGGGACGACATGGACGGCATCGTGCAGATCCAGCTTGGCCTTCTGCGCCGGCGGCTGGCCCAGCGCAACATCGCGCTGGAGATGGACGACAGCGCGACGAAATGGCTGGCCGACGAAGGCTATGACCCGGTCTACGGCGCGCGCCCGCTCAAGCGGGTGATCCAGAAGTCGCTGCAGGACAAGCTGGCAGAGATGCTGCTGTCCGGCGACGTGCAGGATGGCGATACGGTGCCGGTCACCGCCGGGGCCGACGGGCTGATCGTGCGCGACCGGGTGTCGTCCTCGAGCCGGCAGCCGCCGCAGGACGCGGTGCTGCATTGACGCGGCACTGACGGATGAACAGACAGACGGCCCCGCCCCGGCGGGGCCGTTTTGCGTTCGAGCGGGCGCCTCAGCGCGCGCCGCCCCGGACCGCGCCGATCGCGCTGCTGGCGGCGAACAGGATCGCGGCGAGGCAGACGATGGTCGGCCCCGTCTGCGTGTCGAGCAGATAGGCCGCCTGCATCCCGCCCAGCGCCGACACCGCGCCAAATGCCGCGGCAATGCCCGCCATGCGTTCGGGTGTGCGCGAGAACGGGCGCGCGGCGGCGGCGGGGATCAGCAGCAGGGCCACGATCAGCAGGACGCCGACAACCTTGATCGCCACCGCCACCACCACGGCCAGCGCCACGGTCAGCACAAGTTCCTCGCGCTTCGGGTCGATCCCGGCGGCGCGCGCGAGATCTGGGTTCAAGGTCGCCGTCAGCAGGGCGGACCACCGCCACCACAAAAGGCCCAGCACCAGCAGCGCGCCGCCCCAGATCACGGCCAGATCGGTCTTGCCGACCGACAGAATGTCGCCCACCAGGTAGCCCATAAGGTCGATCCGCAGCGTGCCGACCAGCCCCACCGCCACCAGCCCGAAGGCCAGCGCGGAATGTGCCATCACGCCCAGCAGCGTGTCCACCGCGTGCCCGCGCCCGGCCAGCAGCGTCACCGCGCCGGACATCAGCAGCGCGGCGGCCAGAACGCCAGCGAGAACCGGCACCTGCAACATGAGCGCCAGCGCCACTCCGAGGATCGAGGCATGTGCCGTCGCATCTCCGAAATAGGCCATGCGCCGCCAGACCACGAAACAGCCCAGCGGCGCCGCCGCCAGCGCGACGCCGATCCCGGCCAGCGCGCCTCGGGTCAGGAAACTGTCCAGCAGGGTCATCGGGGCGCCCCGCCGCCGCTTTGCGCGTCGTGGTCGTGATCATGCGAATGGTCATGCGAATGATGATGTTCATGCCGGTACAGCGCCAGCGCACCCTTGGTGCCTGTGCCGAACAGCGCCCGGTATTCCGGGGCCGAGGCGACATGTTCCGGCGCCCCTTCGCAGCAGATATGCCCGTTCAGGCAGATCACCCGGTCCGAGGCCGCCATCACAACGTGCAATTCGTGGCTGACCATCAGCACGGCGCAGCCATGTTCGCGCCGGACCCGCTCGATCAGGCGGTAGAACGCGGCCGATCCGGGTTGGTCCATGCCCTGCGTGGCCTCGTCGAGGATCAGCAGATCGGGCCGGGCCAGCAGCGCCCGTGCCAGCAGGACCCGCTGGAACTGGCCGCCGGAAAGGCGCGACATCTGCCGGCGGGCAAGGCCGTCTGCCCCGGCCTCCATCAGAGCGGCCCGCGCTTCGGCGTCGGTGACGCGGTGCGGCAGGCTCAGGAACCGGCGCACGGTGATCGGCAAGGTCGGATCGACATGCAGCTTTTGCGGCACATAGCCGATGCGCGCGCCGGGCCGCAGCGTGACGCTTCCGGCGCTGGGCCGCTCGGCGCCGAGAATGGCGCGCAGAAGGGTGGATTTGCCCGACCCGTTCGGCCCGACGATGGTGACGATCTCGCCGGGGTCGATGGCGAAGGTCACGTCGTGCAGCACGGTCTGCCCGCCCAGCCGCACGGCGAGGTTGCGGATCTGCGCCAGGCTCATCCCGCGCTGCCACGGCAATTCGGGCAGGTTCCCTCGGCCTCGACCACCGCGCATTCGATGGTGAACCCGGCCGCGTCGGCGGCGCGTCCCAGCCGCCCGCGCGCCGGGTCGGCCAGCGTCTCCGCCACGCTGTCGCAGTGCCGGCAGATCAGAAAGGCGGGCGAATGCGCCGCACCGGGGTGCGAGCAGGCGATGAAGGCGTTCAGCCGCTCGATCCGGTGGGCAAAGCCGTGGGTGGTCAGGAAATCCAGCGCCCGGTAGGCGACCGGGGGTTGGGCGGCGATGCCGTCCTCGCGCAGGATGTCGAGGATCTCGTAGGCGCCCATCGCGCGGTGCCGTTGCAGCAGGATCTCCAGTACCCGGCGCCGCTGCGGCGTGAATTGCAGACCCTGCGCGCGGCAGGCCCTTTCGGCGGCCGCAAGCCCCTCGGCGATGCAGCTGCGGTGGTCGTGCGTGTGAAAACCGAGCGAAGCAGGCATCAGGCGCCCCCCGAGCGATGCGCGAACGACGCCTCGGCCGTCATCGGGTCGGCCGGCGCAGGTTGGCGGCATATTGCGAAAATCGTCATGCGGGGTTGATATGTTATATCAGTACATCTAACAACCCCGGTCAAACCCACTCGAGGAAATCCCATGCGATCTGCCTTTCTTGTCGCCCTTCTGTGCAGCCTGCCGCTGTCCGCTCTTGCCGAAGTGCCGCGCGTGGCTGCGGACATCGCGCCGGTGCATTCGCTGGTCGCACGGGTGATGCAGGGCGTCGGCGCGCCCGACCTTGTGCTGCCGCCGGGCGCCTCGCCGCACAGCCATGCGATGCGCCCCTCCGAGGCGCGGGCGCTGGAGCGGGCCGATATCGTGTTCTGGGTCGGCGAGGGGCTGACGCCCTGGCTGGCCGGGCCGGTGGCAACCCTGGCGGCCGATGCGGTTTCCATCGAGTTGCTGGAGGCGGAAGGAACGCGGTTGCGCGCCTTCCGGGAAGAGCCTGGGCATGACGATGGTCACGATCAGGACCATGATCACGGACCGACCGACCCGCATGCCTGGTTCGACCCGGAGAATGCGGCGCATTGGCTGGACGTGATCGCGGCTGAACTGGCCGCAGCCGACCCGGCGAATGCCACCGCCTACCGCGCGAATGCCGCGGCAGGCGCGGCGGAGCTGGCGGCGCTGAGTGCCGAGTTGAAGACGATCCTCGCGCCGGTGCGGGACGTGCCGCTGATCCTCTACCACGAGGCGTTCGGCTATTTCGAGGATCGCTTTGGCCTGGTCGTGGCGGGCGCGATGACGACCGGCGAAACCGCCCCCAGCCCGCGCCGCATAGCCCTGCTGCGCGACATCGCGGCGGCGGGCGCGGTCTGCGTGGTGGTCGAGCCGCAAGTCGGCGCCGGGCTGGCCGAGGCCGTGCTACAGGGCCGCGCCGCGCCGGTTGTCACGGTCGATCCGCAAGGCACGGCGCTGCAACCGGGGGCGGGGTTTTACCCGGCGCTGTTGCGCTCGGTGGCGGCGGCGCTGGCGGGGTGCGCCTAGCCGACGAACTGGAGGCCAAGCAGGATCGCACTGCCGACCACGGCGAAACCGAACACCGCGATCAGCCCGTCGCGCACCAGTAGCGACAGCGAAAACAGCGTGACCGCCCCGCCAAGGATCGAGGACGTCAGCGGAAACAATTCCAGGAACGGCATGGCGAGACCGCAGAACAGGCATGTCAGCTCTGTCAGCCAGTTGAACGGCGCCCGCACGAGAAAGCTGAAGCGCGTGCGCGAATGCCGGTCGAGAAATGCAGCCGGGCGCCGCAGCCAGCGGGTGGCCGACCGCAGCGAGCGGGTCTTGACCCGTTGCCGCATCAGCCAGCCGGGCAGCCACAGGTGATCGCGCTGCATCAGCAGTTGCAGCGCCACGAGCGCGATAGTCAGCCCGCAGATCGACGAGAACAGCGGCACCCCGGACAACGGCGAGACCACCGCGATGGCCGGCGCCATCAGAACCGGCAGGAAGGACGCTTCGCCAAGCGCTGTGACGATATCCTGAAGCGACGTCTTTTCGCCCTTGTCCTCGGCGGCATTGCCCATCCGGTCCACCACGTCGGTGACCGAGGCGATGCCGGGTGTCGGGGCTTGGATCAGGTCTTGCATGGGCTTCGCGGAAAGGGGCCGGACGGCGGCGACATGACGAACATATCCCGACTTGGGATGCGCGGCGCCGCTTTGCAAACCCTGTGGCGAAGCTCCGCCGAGGCGGGCACCTGGCGCCGTTGGCGCATCGCCGCCGCATCGTCAGCGCGGGCCGGCGCCGGGCCACCGTCGACCGGCTACCTTTCGGGCTCCTCGCGCTTGATGTCGCCCAGCGTCAGGACCGGCGACGCGTCGAGGCCGGCGGCGTCCAGCATTCCCGCGACACGCTCTAGCGAGGACACGAGCTGCGCCTGTTCCCAGTCCTCGAGCCCCTCGAACGCCTGCACGAATCGCTGCTGGAGCGCGTCGGGCGCCGTCTCTATCGCAGCGCGCCCGGCCTCGGTGATCACGACGTGGGTTTGCCGGCGGTCGGTATCGCTTCGGATGCGGGTGACCATGCCGTGGCTCACCAGCTTGTCCACCAAGGTCGTCACCGTCGCCTGGCTGACCCCCATGCGTCCGGCCAGCGCGGTCGGTGTCGCGCCGCCGTGCCGCTGCTCCGCCACGATCTGAAGCACGCGCAATTGCGCAGAGGTCAGCCCCGCCGCCCGGGCGAGGGTCCGCTCGTACAGCTCCGTCGCGCGCAGGATTCGGCGCAGCGCGATCAGGCTGTCATCCGTTCTTTGGGCCGAACTCTCTGACATGGCTTGATTTTTGCCCCGGAACCGGCGGCTTTGCAATCCCGAAGCGCGGCTGGATCATTAGGGTATCTAATGATTCATCTCCGCGATTCCTTCTGTAATAGGCATATTTATTGCCCCATAGGCATAAAAGACGCCGTTTCGGCACCATATCTGCTTCGGATGTTGAAATAGATGCGCCATCCATCTATTTAGATGACCGAACGAAACGGAGAACGAGCCCACAGATGCCGAAAGACATGAACCAGACCGAGACCATCGAGCCCCGAGCTCGCACGCCCCGTTTGCGCAAACCTGAAGCGACGGACGGGGCCGCAATCTGGGACCTGATCAAGGGCTGCAAGCCGCTGGACGAGAATTCCATGTACTGCAACCTCGTCCAGGCCGACCACTTCCGCGACACCTGCGTGGTGGCCGAAATGGACGGCGACATCGTGGGCTGGATTTCCGGCCACATGATTCCGGGCCGGGGCGAGCTTTTCGTCTGGCAGGTCGCGGTCAGCGCCAAGGCGCGCGGGCTGGGGCTGGGCAAGAAGATGCTGCGCCACCTGGTGGAACGGGACGTCTGCGAGGACGCGACACACCTGAAGACCACCATCACCAAGGATAACGACGCATCCTGGGGGCTGTTCCGCAGCTTTGCACGCGACGTGGGCGGCGAACTCGACGACGCGCCGCATTTCGAGCGTGACACCCATTTCGAGGGTCATCACGACACCGAGCACATGGTGACGATCACCCTGCCGGAAGACGAGGTTCCGCTGCGCCGCGCCGCCTGAGCGCACGTGTCGCGCCCCGGACCAATCCAACCGAATTCTACCTCAAGGAGGTATTCCCATGCCGAAAGACATGCACACCGACTATGCCATCTTCGAACGCCGCGAGAGCGAGGCACGTTCCTATTGCCGCGGCTTCGACACCATGTTCACCAGCGCCAGCGGCTCGCACATGACCGACACGGACGGGCGCCGCTACATCGACTTTCTCGCCGGCTGCTCGTCGCTGAACTACGGGCATAACGACCCGGACATGAAATCGGCGCTGATCGAGCATATCACCGCCGACGGGCTGGCTCACGGGCTGGACCTGCACACCGACACCAAAAGCGATTTCCTGACCGCGTTCGAGGAGCATATCCTGAAACCGCGCGGCATGGATCACAAGCTGATGTTCACCGGCCCGACCGGCGCTAACGCCGTCGAGGCGGCGATGAAGATCGCCCGCAAGGTCACCGGCCGCCACAACATCATCGCCTTCACCAACGGCTTTCACGGCGTGACCATGGGCGCGCTGGCCGCGACCGGCAACGGTTATCACCGGGGCGGCGCCGGCACCACGCTGCACGGCGTCACGCGGATGCCGTTCGACGGCTACATGGGCGCGGATGTGGACACGACCGACTTCCTGGAGGCGGTGCTGAACGACGCATCGTCGGGTGTCGATGCGCCCGCCGCGATCCTGCTGGAGACGGTGCAGGGCGAAGGCGGGCTGAACGCCGCGCGCCCCGAATGGATCAAGCGGGTCGCCGAACTTGCCAAGGAACACGGTGCGCTGCTGATCGTCGACGACATCCAGGCGGGCTGCGGCCGCACGGGCACGTTCTTTTCCTTCGAAGAGATGGGAATCGAACCCGACCTGATCACCATGGCGAAATCGGTGTCCGGCTTCGGTCTGCCGCTGGGCCTGGTTCTGGTCCGTCCCGAACATGACGTGATGGGCCCGGCCGAGCATAACGGCACCTTCCGCGGCAACACCCATGCCTTCGTGACCGCCACCGTGGCGATCCGCAAATTCTGGGCCGACGATGCCTTCCAGAAGGATCTGGCGAAGAAAACCGGGATCCTGACCGAGGCGCTGGAAAAACTGGCGGATATCGTCGGGGACGGCCGGCTCAAGGGTCGCGGCCTGATGCAGGGCGTCGATGTCGGCTCTGGCGAGCTGGCCTCGGAAATCTGCGGCCGCGCCTTCGAGAAGGGCCTGGTCATCGAAACCTCCGGCCCGAACGACGAGGTGGTCAAGGTGCTTGCGCCGCTGACCACGCCCGAAGACGTGTTCCGCGAAGGGCTTGGCATCATGCTCGATGCCGCCCACGACGTGACGGCGCAAAGCAACATCGCAGCGGAGTGACACCATGATTGTCAGGGATTTCAACAAGATCGTCGAGGACGAGCGCGACCGCGTGGTGTCCAACGAGCAATGGACGAGCGTGCGCATGCTTCTGGCCGGTGACGGGATGGGCTTTTCCTTTCACATCACCTTTCTCGAAGCCGGGTCGGAGCACACGTTCCACTACAAGAACCACTTCGAGAGCGTCTATTGCATGCAGGGCAAAGGCTCGATCACCGATGTCGCCACCGGCGAGACGCACGAGATCAAGCCGGGCGTGATGTACGCGCTGAACGAGAACGACAAGCACGTTCTGCGCGCCGAGGAAGAGCTGGTGATGGCCTGCTGCTTCAACCCGCCCGTCACCGGCACCGAGGTCCACCAAGCGGATGGATCCTATGCTCCTTCAGAGGAATTGGCCGATTAAACCATGACCTGTTCAGACCATACCGTCGAGAAAATCGGCGGGACATCCATGTCGCGCGTCCACGAGTTGCGCGACACCCTGTTCATCGGCGACCGCGAGGGCGACGATCTATATGGCCGCGTCTTCGTGGTATCCGCCTTTGGCGGCATCACCGACCTGCTGCTGGAGCACAAGAAAAGCGGCGATCGCGGCGTCTATGCCAAGTTCGCCAGTTCCGACACCGGGCATGGCTGGCACGATGCGCTGACCCGCGTTTCCGACGCGATGATCGAGGCGCATTCGGACGTGCTCGATCATCCGGGCGACGTGGAGCGGGCGACCGAGTTCGTGCGCGACCGGATCGAAGGCGCGCGCAACTGCCTGATCGACCTGCAGCGCCTGTGCTCCTACGGCCATTTCCGGCTGTCCGAGCATATGCTGCAGATCCGCGAGCTGCTGTCCGGTCTGGGCGAGGCGCATTCGGCCTTCGTCACCACGCTGCTGTTGCAGCGGTCGGGCGTGAACGCGCGGCTGGTCGATCTGTCCGGCTGGCGCGACGATGGCGACGTGACGCTGGAAGAACGGATAACGGCGGCAATGCAGGACATCGACCCGATGACCGAAATGCCGATCGTCACCGGCTATGCGCAATGCTCCGAAGGGCTGATGCGCGAGTTCGATCGCGGCTATTCCGAGGTGACGTTTTCCAATCTCGCCGCGCTGACCGGCGCGCGCGAGGCGATCATCCACAAGGAATTCCATCTGTCCTCGGCCGATCCCAATCTTGTCGGCGCCGATGCGGTGCGCAAGCTGGGCCGGACCAATTACGACGTGGCCGACCAGCTGTCGAACATGGGGATGGAGGCGATCCACCCCAAGGCGGCGAAAACGCTCCGCCAGGCCGATGTGCCGCTGCGCGTCACCAACGCCTTCGAGCCGCACGATCCGGGTACCCTGATCGACGATCAGCCGACCGAGGCGCCCGATGTCGAGATCGTCACCGGTCTGGATGTCGTCGCGCTCGAGCTGTTCGAGCAGGACATGGTGGGGGTCAAGGGCTATGACGCCACGATCCTCGACATGCTGACGCGGCACGACGTGCGGATCGTGTCCAAGGTGTCGAACGCCAACACGATCACCCATTACGTCGATGCAAGTTTGAAATCGCTGCGCCGGGTGGAGCGGGATCTGTCCAAGCTGTACCCGTCGGCGCGGATCACCTCGCGGACGCTGTCCATGGCCTCGGTGATCGGGCGCGACCTCAAGGGGCTTTCGGTGCTGACCCGCGGCTTGCAGGCGATCGCGGATGCCGGGTTCGAATGCCTCGGCGCCAGCCAGGGGCCGCGCAACGTGGACGTGCAGTTCGTGCTGGAGCGCGAGCATCTGAAACCCGCGATCAGGGCGCTGCACGGCGCCTTTGTCGAGGATGCACGCCGCGCCTATCCGCGCGTCGCCTGATCGGCCGGTCTCCGGTGGCCGCGCTGTCCCTCCTGGATGCGCGCGGCCCCGAACCCCGCCGGTTTGTTCGCCCGTTTGCGGAACTTAGCGCTTGACGGGCCACCACGCCTGAAATATCTCGCGCGTGGCTTCGGCGGAGTAGCTCAGGTGGTTAGAGCAGCGGAATCATAATCCGCGTGTCGGGGGTTCAAGTCCCTCCTCCGCTACCATCGTACCCCCCACTTGAAAATCAGGGTTCGAGACGAGGGCGCTCAAGCGTCCCCTGACCTCGATGGGTGTGCCATCGTCTTCGGGGCGGGTGACGATGATTTCCGATACCAGTTCCCTCTCCGCATCCCGGGCCATGCTGTCGGGCCTGCGGCTGTACAGGCGTCATCGAAGGGCGGGAGCGTCGATTTGTGGATGTAGCAACGGATCTGTAGCAACTGTCTAAGGCGGTCATTCGCGTGCTTTGTTACATCGCGAATGCGAGGAGTGGCATTCAGCGGTTTCGTCGCTGGTGCGAGCTTCTCAGGATCAGGGGGCACTCGATCCGGTTTTGCGTTCGGGTGCGAGTTTCGTCCAGGAGCTGCTCGACGCACCATTGACCCATCTCGCGATGCGGGAGAAGGACGGTCGACAAGGCGGGCGCAAGGTGCTGCGCGATTTCCTGATCGTCGTACCCCATCACGGCGATCGTCTCACCGGGCATTTCGCCGAGTTCCTTGAGCGCCTCGTAGCAACCGACCGCCGTCAGGTCGTTCGCGCAGAAGATCGCGTCCGGTCGCGTCGCGCCTTTCATCAGATCCAGCGTCGCGGCGCGCCCGCCCGATGGCAGGAAGTTGCCCTCGACGATCAGCGACGGATCGACCGGGATGCGCGCGGCGCGAAGGGCGCGTTCGTACCCCTCCATGCGCTGATCGGAGGCTTCCATCCAGGGCTCGCCGGAAATGAAGGCAATGCGCCGATACCCTTGCGCGATCAGCGCCTCGGTGGCGACTTTGCCGCCGCGCCGCTCGGCGGGAACCACGGACGCGTACCGCCCGTCGGTGTCGTGGCAGTTCAGCAGAACGGCACGGTGGCGCGAGAGGCTGTCCGGTGCCGTCAGCTCTCGTGTGAGGATCGAGCCGTAGATGACGCCGATCACGTTGTCCCCCGCCCATTTCTTCAGGATCGCCGCCTCCAGCTCCGGGTTGCCGCCGGTCATGGCGACCTCGACGATATTATTCGCCTTCCAGGCGGCTTCATAGGCACCCTCGATTGAGATCGCCGCGAAGGAACTGGTTGCGATCTCGTCGAACAACAGGCCGATCACACCGACGCCGGACGCCTTCGGTGGCCGTCCCGCACCGCGCGGGCGGTAGCCAAGCGCGTCGACCGCTTCCATCACCCGTTTGCGCGTCTCGCGGCTGATTCTCATGTCCTCGAGACCGTTCATGACGAACGACACGGTCGACTGCGAGACCCCCGCCCTGGTGGCCACGTCCTTCATGGTAACCCGGGTTTTTCTTGTATCCGCCACAGCTTGCCCGGTTCTGAATATCTTTGCTTCCCAATGCTAATAAATATTGCTAATAATTATAGCGCAAGAAGATTCGCAGACTTTCGGGAGGAGAGGATGCAGAACCCCAGGAAACCAGCGAGCAGGCTGAGCCAGACGCAGGCGGCCTGGATACTGCTTGCCCCGTTCCTGTTCACATATGGCCTGTTCCTCATCTACCCGTTCTTCCGAGGTTTCTGGATCAGCCTGCACGACTGGAACCTGCTCGCCGTGGCCTTCAACCCGGATGCCAAGCAGTTCGTAGGCTTGCGCAACTATGAACGCGTGATGTGGGGTCGCAACATCGAATGGGGCCCGCTGGCTGCGCCGTTCTGGCAACTCCTCGGGATCGCGGGACTTGCCGTTTCCGTCCTTCTTCGCGGAACGAAACGCCTGAGCCGCTTCAACGCCATCGCGCTTGGCGTGGCCTCGGTGCTGGTCATAATCCTCCCCGGCTTTCATCCCGGCGAAGAGGGGCGTTGGTACGACCGGCGGTTCTGGCCCACCGTGGCCAACACCATCGTTTTCGTCGGGCTGGCGGTACCGGGTGTCACGATCTCGGCGCTGCTGCTTGCGGCGGCGCTGAACAGGGAAACGCGGGCGATGGGGGCGCTTCGGACGCTGTTCTTTCTCAGCCAGGTCCTTTCCGTGACCGTCGTCACCCTGATCTGGCAGATCATGTTCTCGCCGCGCCAGGGCCTGATCGCGAACATTACCGAGACCTTCGGCGGCACGCCGATCAACTGGCTGACGGACGAACAATTCGCCATGGCCGCCATCGTCATCGCCACGATCTGGTGGTCGCTGGGAATTGCCATGATCCTGTTCCTCGCCGGGCTTCAGGACATCTCGAAGGATATCTACGAGGCCGCGGCGCTGGACAACGCCAAGGGGGCCAGGGCGTTCTGGTATGTCACCCTGCCGAACCTCAAGCGCACCGTCACGCTGGTGGTCGTGTTGCAGATCATCCTGCATTTCCAGGTTTTCGGGCAATCGCACCTGATGACCCAGGGCGGGCCGAACGACACCACGCAGGTCCTTGTCCGCTACATTTACCAGACCGGGTTCCGCGACAGCGAACTGGGCCGCGCGTCGGCCATGGCGGTGTTCCTGTTCGTCATCATGGGCACTTTCTCGGTGATCCAGTTCATCGTCGGGCGGGAGAAGACGTGATGAACCGCAGCTATTACTGGCTTGTCCTTGGCCTTTCGATCCCCGCCTTCCTGTGGCTGGTGCCGACGCTCTGGATGGTGTCGCTGTCGTTCCAACCCAACGAGGTCCTGGCCCGCACCACCTCGTCCACCCTGTTCGGCCTGATCCCGATCCCCTTCACGGCCGAGAATTACGCCGCGCTTTTCACCTTCGGGCAGACGCCATGGTGGTTCCTGAATTCGCTGATCGTGTCGGTCGGCATGACGTTGGGCGTGCTCGCCGTGTCGACCACCGCCGGTTACGCGCTGGCGCGGCTGAACTTCCGGGGCAAGGTGCCGATCACGATCATCTGTCTGGTCGGCCTGATGGTGCCCGAACAGGCGGTCTTCATCCCGCTCTACACGATGTTTGCCGATTTCGGCTGGCACAACTCCTACCACGCCCTGATCCTGCCGCGCATGGCGGTGCCGATCGGCGTGTTCCTGATGATGCAGTTCTTTCGCGGCATCCCCAGGGACATCGAGGAGGCGGCGCGGCTGGACGGCGTCGGCTGGCTGCGCATCTTCTGGTACGTGATGCTGCCGCTGGCGCGTCCCGCGATGATGACGTTGGCAATCCTGACGTTCCTTTATGCCTGGAACGACTATCTCTGGCCGCTCGTCAGCGCGCAGCAGCGGGAATATTTCACGATCACGCTGGGCCTCGCGTCCATCCAATCGAACTTCGCGCAATCGGAAGGGCTGGGCCGCGTCATGGCCTCGGGCGTCATCGCCTCGCTTCCGGTCGTCATCCTGTTCCTGATCTTCCAGCGGTACGTGGTCCAGGCCATGACCGCGGGCGGGTCCAAGGGCTGAAATCTGCACATAGGGAGGATACCATGAGAAACGTGCTTCTGACCGCGGCCTGCGCCGCGACCCTGGCGACCGGCGCATTCGCGCAGGAGATCACGCTGGGCCGCTTCTTCGGCGCCTGCGAGGATGCCGGCACCGACACCACCACCTCGACCGGCGAGGCCTGCATCATCCAGTCGATCATCAACGCGGCCGATGCCGAGCTTGACGGCATCTCGATCAACACGCTGCCGACGGATTGGGGCAACTACTACGACCAGATCAAGGCGGCCTATGCCGGCGGCACGCCACCGGACGTGCATGTCATGCACCGCCACCGGATCCCCGAATTCGCCGGCCTGGGCGCGCTGGCCGAGATCTCGGGCGACCTGGAGGCCGCGGGCATCGACCCGGATGACTGGTCGCCCGCCGCGCTGGAGGCCGTCACCTATAACGGGGGCATCTATGGCGTGCCGATGGATTTCCACGCCAACCTCTGGCACGTCAACATGGAGATAATGGCCGAGGCGGGCCTGGTCGAGGACGGCAAGCCGGTTCTGCCGTCGTCTCCCGAGGAATTGCTGGCCCATGCGCAGCAGGTCAAGGAGGCGACCGGCAAGGATTACCTCGCCGCCGACTTCGCGCAGTTCCCCATCGGCGTGCGGGTCGTGCTGGCGCTCATCTGGCAGCAGGGCGCCAACATCTTCACCGAGGACGGCACCGCCACGATCAACACCGAGGCGGGCAGAAACGCGGTCACCGCGATTACCCAGCTGTTCGACGCAGGGCTGGCCGATCCGCAGCTCAACTACGCCGATAGCCAACAGGCCTTTCTGAACGGCGAGGCGGCGATCCTGGTGAACGGCACCTGGGTCGTTGATTTCTACACCGCCGAGGCGGCGAAGGAGGAGGTCGGTCTCGACGATTACTACGTCGCCGATTTCCCCACCCTGTTCGACACCGGCGCGACCTGGGCCGACAGCCATATGTGGGCGATCCCGTCGACCTTGGACGGCGAAAAGAAGGCCGCCGCGCTGAAGGTGCTGGCCTTCATCAACGACCACAACATCGACTGGGCCCGCACCGGCCACATGGCCGTTCGCAAATCGGTCGTCGAAAGCGACGCCTACAGATCGCTGCCGCACCGCGACGAATATACCGGCACCGCCGCCATCGCCAAGGACACGCCGCCAAGCCAGCGCTACGGCGCCATCCAGGACGTGCTGAACCGCGAGCTTCAGGCGATCTGGCTGACCGGCAAGCCGGTCGAGGACGCGCTCGATGACGCCGAACTGGAAGTCCAGGACCTGCTGGACCGCTGAGCCCGAACGCGCGTCCCGCCGGCCAAGGGCGGGGCGCGCATCCCACGAAACCGCGTTAACCGGGATTGCAGCAATGGACCGCTGGACCGAGACCGAAGCCAAGGACTGGTGGCACGCCCGCCCCTGGGTCTGCGGCTTCAATTTTCTGCCGTCCACCGCCGTCAACTTCATCGAGATGTGGCACGCCGAGACCTTTGACATGCCTACCATTGAACGCGAGCTGGCCTGGGCCGCCGAGATCGGGTTCAACGCGATCCGGGTGAACCTGCCGTTCCTGGGGTGGAAACAGGACCGCGACGGGCTGCTCGACCGGCTCGATCGTCTCATGGGATCTGCCGCCGCGCGCGGCATCGACACGGTCCCCTGCCTGTTCGACGATTGCGGCTTTGGCGGCGCCGAGCCGGTCTGGGGCCCGCAGCCCGACCCGCAGCCCGGCATCCACAACAGCCGCGCCGTCGCCTCGCCCGGGCGCACCGCGGTGCTGGACGCGGGCCTGCGGCCGTCTCTGCACGCCTATATCCGCGATGTCGTCGGCGCATTCCGCAGCGATCCGCGCATCCTGATGTGGGATCTCTACAACGAGCCCGGCAACCGGATGGATTTCGACAGGACCGTCTATTCGCAATTCGATGCCGGGCTCGAAGGCCATGCGCTGTCGCTGATGGAGGAAAGCTTTGCGATCGCCCGCGACATCGGCCCCGAAGCCCCCCTGACCGTCGCGGCCTGGACCACCCCGCTGCCGGACAGCGACGCGCATCCCTACCAGACCGAAATCGACCGCAGCGCGCTGCTTCATTCGGACGTGATCACCTTTCACGCCTACTGGAACCGCCGGCGCGTCGCGCAGTTCATCGACTATCTTCAGGTGCTCGACCGTCCGGTCCTGTGCACCGAATGGATGGCCCGGCAGATCGACAGCCGCATTTCCGACCAGCTCGAACTGTTCCACGCGCGCGGCGTCGGCTGTTTCCAATGGGGCCTGGTCAGGGGGCGCACGCAGACCTGGCTGCCTTGGCCCGACGACCTCGTTCGGGCCCATGGCGGCCGGGTCGACCGTTCGGTCTGGTTTCACGACCTGCTCGACACGGATGGAACCCCTTACGACCCGCAGGAGGTCGAAACCATCCGCGTATTGTCCGGCGCGGCGGATGGCAGGAAACACAAGGAGATCGGCTGATGTCGGGTGTCACGCTCAACAATGTGATCAAACGCTACGGCGACGTGCAGGTCATCCACGGGATCGACCTTCAGATTGAAGACGGCGAGTTCTGCGTCTTCGTCGGCCCGTCGGGCTGCGGCAAGTCCACGCTGATGCGCATGGTGGCCGGCCTGGAAGAAACCACCGAGGGCGAGATCCACATCGGATCCAGGGACGTCACCCGCGTCGACCCCGCCCAGCGCGGCGTGGCGATGGTGTTCCAGACCTACGCGCTGTATCCGCACATGACGGTCAAGGAAAACATGGGGTTCGGGCTGAAGATGAACGGCCATCCCAGGGACGAGATCAAGTCCAAGGTGGCCGAGGCAAGCCGCATCCTCAAGCTCGACGACTACCTCGACCGCAAGCCCGCGGCGCTCTCCGGCGGCCAGCGCCAGCGGGTCGCCATCGGCCGCGCCATCGTGCGCGGGCCCGACGTGTTCCTGTTCGACGAGCCGCTGTCCAATCTCGACGCGGAACTGCGCGTCGAGATGCGCGTCGAGATCGCGCGCCTGCACAAGGAGATAGGCGCCACGATGATCTACGTCACCCACGACCAGGTCGAGGCGATGACGCTGGCCGACAAGATCGTCGTGCTGAAATTCGGACGGATCGAGCAGGTCGGCGCGCCGCTCGACCTGTACCGCGACCCCGACAACAAGTTCGTCGCGGGGTTCATCGGATCACCGGCGATGAACTTCGTGCGCGGCACGGTGCGCGGCGTCGCGGTGGAGGTTCCGGCCTTCGCCGGAACGGTCCGCCCCGACGTCGCGCTGCCCGCCGAGGGCATGGAGGTGATCGTGGGCCTGCGCCCCGAACACGCCGAACTGGACCCGTCGGGCGACACCTTCAGGGTCGAGCTGACAGAGGCGCTTGGCGGCGTCTCTTACGCCTACCTCACGGCGAAAACGGGCGAGACGCTGATCTTCGAGGAACGCGGCGACCGCCGGTCAAGGCCCGGAGACACCGTGTCGCTGAACTACGAGCCGCGGCGGCTCTACGTGTTCGACGCAGAAAGCGAGCGCCGGATCCGGTGACAATTGCCTGGGCAGCGCATGATTTCCCACGCTCCACCGCAAGGTGACGGCCAATTGCGACGAGACGACCCATGCATCCGTGACGGACCGCGATGTCCGCCTCTACAAGAAGGCGTCAGGCGCCGCGGCGAGGTGGTGCTTCATGGGCCATACGCCAAGGCTTCGAGTCCGGCGCCGGATCGAGAGGGGTGAGGCACTACAACGCCGCGCGCCCGGTGATGCGCAACGTCGCCCGCCTCAGGCATGGGCAGCCCTTTGGCGCCGGGATCAGCGCCGACCCGGTTAAGGCCGTCGGCTGAACGCTCCGTGCTGGCCCCGGCGCAGGTAGATCGGCCGCGCGCGGCCAGCCATCTGCCACGCGCAATCTCATGCGGGCGCCGAGGCCGAAGGCATCTCGCGCTCGTCGAGATCCAGGTATCCTTCGAGATCCGCGCGCATCCCGGGCGCCAGATCCTCGGCATGCATGATGCGCGTGTAGAACAGCGTGAAATAGACGACCTTGATCGCGGTGACGGCGCGGGCCATCAGGGCGTGGAGGAGGACACCGAGAAAGACGACGGTAAGGACCGGCAACCAGTTGAAGACGGTGTCGGGGCCGATCGGGCCCAGCTGGGGCATGTCGCGGGAAATCTCGGAAAGCGTGCCGGCCGAAAACGCGCCCGGCATATGCGCCCCGAAGAGAAGCCCGAAGGCAATCCCGGCGATGGCCCCGACGGTATAGATCGGCGCCATGAGCGTGCCGATCACACCCGCCATGATGTCGATGCCGAACACGCCGGCCAATGTCTCGGGCACGTGATCCTTCAGCCGCTTCAATTCGGCGATACCGTTCCGCAGGCTCAGCCTGTCGATGGCGAAGGCCGGCAGCAGGAAATGGTTGACCAGATCCCACACCTCGACGATGCCGCCCAGCAGCAGCGCCATCAGGCCGCCTTCCTTCTTCTTGCGGCTGGCGACCCAGGCACCGGCCATATCCAGCAGGCCAAGAACACGAACCTGCGACCTGAGGCCGGCAATTTCGCGGCGCGCGTCCCGGCGCGTCGGGGTGCCGCCGGAGGCCGTTCCATAGGTCAGCCGGCTGAGCGTCAGTTCGGCGCGGTTGTAGAAGAAGAACTTGTAGATGAACATCACCGCCCCGCCGAGAAGGAACCAGGTGCTGTTGTCGTTTTCGTAGAAGATCAGGAAAAGCCCGGCAAAGAACAGCGCAATCATCACCGCGGCATAGATCCACATGACGAATAGCGGTGCCAGCAACGCCCGGTTGCGACCGACAATGGTAAAGGTGTGCCGGACGAGAAAGCCCAGCTGCGCAAGGCGCGCCTTGCGGTCCGGTTTGGTGAAATCCATAATGTGTTCCTTATCCTTCGTACTGCCGCCTCAAATCCGCCGGTACCGGCTCAGCGCGCCCGGCCGTCGCTGAGCGGGCCGAATGCCATCCCGTCATCGGCCAGCCGGGCGGCGCCGTCCTGCATTGCCGCGGCGATGGCGGCGCTGTCCGAACCGTGTGCCTCACCTCGGCGTTTCGCGAGGATCCTGCCGGTCTCGATATCGACGATCTGCGCGAAGACCTCGGCGCGGGGCGGGTTGTCGAGCAGGCCGATCTGGAAGTCGAGCAGCCGGCGGGGCGGGTCCAGCGTGCCTTCTTCGGCGCGGCAGACCTCGCGAAAGCGGGTCTTCGCCCGGGTGGCGGGCAGGATCGCATTGCCCGATCCCAGCAGAAAACGGATATGCCGCGAAGAGGCGGCGCGCGACGGATCGGCCACATTCGCCTCGATTTCGGCGGCGCGAAAGAAATCGCGCGGCGCGAAATCGGCGGTGGGCGGGGTCAGCCCGCGCCCTGCCATGAAGGCCCGCGCGGCCGCGTTTTCGCGTGCGAAGGCCTTGCGGTCGGCGTCGAAAATGCAATTGACGGGCTGGTGTTCGGTCGCCTTCACCAGCGTCAGCTTCATGCCGCGCTGTACGGTAAGACCGCCGCCGAACGCTTCCATCCAGCTGTCGATCCGGCGCGGCGTCAGCGCGGTGAACCTGAAAACGCGGGTCGCGCCGCCGCCGGTCAGCGTGCCGGTCCAGCCCGATGTCGCGGAGCGCAGGATGGGCATGCGCATGCCTTGCCCGTCGATGACGATCCGGTCGCAGCCGTCATAGGTCAGATCGACCGTGCCCTCGTTGCGATTGCGCGGGTCGACCTGCACCATGCCGCCGCCCGACATGATGACATCGCCCGATATCGCTTGGTACCGCCCCTGGCAGGGCAGGGGGTCCGCCCCGGCCGGCAGGGGCAGCGATAGTGCGGCAATGGCCAGGGCCTTGCCCGCGCGGTGTCCGAAACATCTCACTGCGGAAAGCTCCATTCGTCGTGCTCGATGCGGAAAATCCGGACCGGGCTGCCGGGCTGTCCGGTATCGGCGCGCAGCCGAAAGATGGCGCGATCCGGCCGGTCGAAATTGGTGAAATCGACATTGACGGTGATCATGCCGCGAAACATCGGCTGGTCCGGATCGGGCGCAATGCGGGTGATCCGGCCCTGGAAATCCTGTGCATCGTACAGCAGATCGCCGCCATGCCCGGCCAGCGCCGGGACGATGCCCGCAAAGAAATAGCGTTCGGCATTGCCGGCCAGAAACGGATAATCCGCCCGGGATTGCGATGCCGCCTCGGCCGCGTAAAGATCGCGCACCAGCCGAGCCGCGTCGTCGATCAGCGGATCGCCGATGGTCTTCGCCGCGGGAACGGCATCGGACCGGGTATCGGGCGCCGCCGCCGCGCCGGTATCCTCCATGATGAAACGCTGCGCGACCCAGCCCGCCTTGGCGAAATCGTCGGTCTGCATCAGGCACCAGCGCTGCGGCAGGCCAGCGCGCTGCGCCTCGGTCAGCCGGTGTTGGATGGACGGGATCAACAGCGGCACGCAGGTGATCTGCCGCAGCCCGCGCGCATCGGGCGCCAGATGGTCGATCACCAGATATTGCGTGCCCGGCCCCATGCGCATGTTGAGCACATCGTCGGGCGCCACCCCGGTCACGCGCCAAGCATCGGGCCCGTGACCGTCGATCTCGGCATTGGCGGCAGATGCGGTCACCGCGGCGGCAAGTGCCGCCGCGATGATCTTCAGCCCGCGCCATTTCCCGTGCTTCCGTCCGGGGCGCATCATTTCACCTCCACCACGGAGCGGCCCAGGATCTCCTGGCCGGAGATATCCAGGAAGCGGACCTCGTAGAGACCCGGCTCCTCGGGCATCTTCAGCTCCATGCTGTCTGCCTCTCCGACCGGGTGAGCGGAAATCCAGCCGAAGAGCGGCTGGTCCTTGCGCGCCAGCGAAATCCGCTGATCCGCCCCGTCGCCGCCGCCCGTCCAGGACACGGTGACCGTCTCGCCCGGGGCGGCGGTTTCGGGCACCGACAGACCCGCGCCCTCGTCGAGCGGTGCATCCGCCGCGATCACCTCCAGCGGGATGCCGGCGAGCGTCTTGCCGCCCACGTCGAGGATATAGCGGATCTCGTACATGCCGGTCGCGTCGGGGGCTTTCAGTCGTCCCTCGGTCTTGTCGCCGATGCGCATATAGGTGCCGCGCGTGCCCTCGTCGGCGCCCATCGGCACGATGGCGATCATGTCCCTTCCATGCACCGTCGAGGACCAGGAGATATCGACATCGGTGCCCGCGCGCACCGTTCCGGGGCCGGCAATGCCGATCTCTGTCTCCACAACCTCGATGGGGGCGGTGGCCAGTGTCTTGCCGCCCACGTCGAGGATATAGCGCAGCTCGTACATGCCCGGCTCGGACGGTGCCTTGAGGCTGCCTTCGGTCTTGTCGCCGACCCGCAGATAGGTGCCGCGCGTGCCCTCATCCGCGCCCATCGGGACGATGCCGATCATGTCGCGGGAATTGACAGGCTCGCTCCAGCCGATGTCGAAGGCCGCGCCGGTGACCACGGTTTCGGGACCGGTGACGCTCGCCTCTGCGGCGATCACTTCGATGGACGCGGTGGCCAGCGTCTTGCCGCCCACGTCGAGGATGTAGCGCAGCTCGTAGATGCCCGGCTCGGACGGCGCCTTGAGGCTTCCGGCGGTCTTGTCGCCGACCCGCAGATAGGTGCCGCGCTTGCCTTCGTCGGTGCCCATCGGGACGATGCCGATCATGTCGCGGGAATTGACCGGCTCGCTCCAGCCCACGTCGAAGACCGCGCCGGTGACCACCGTTTCGGGGCCGGTAACGCTGGCCTCAGCCGCAATCACCTCGATGGGCGCGGTGGCAAGGGTCTTGCCGCCCACGTCAAGGATATAGCGCAGCTCGTACATGCCCGGCTCGGACGGAGCCTTGAGGCTGCCGGCGGTCTTGTCGCCGACCCGCAGGTAGGTGCCGCGCTTGCCTTCGTCGGTGCCCATCGGGACGATGCCGACCATGTCGCGGGGATTGACAGGCTCGCTCCAGCCGACATCGAAGGCCGCGCCGGTGACGGCCGTTTCGGGGCCGGTGACGCTGGCCTCGGCGGCGACCACCTCGATGGGGGCGGTGGCGAGTGTCTTGCCGCCCACATCGAGGATGTAGCGCAGCTCGTACATGCCCGGCTCGGCCGGCGCCTTGAGGCTGCCGCTGGTCTTGTCGCCGACGCGCAGATAGGTGCCGCGCTTGCCGTCATCCGCGCCCATCGGGACGATGCCGACCATGTCGCGGGAATTGACGGGATCGCTCCAGCCGACATCGAAGGCCGCGCCGGTGACCACCGTTTCGGGGCCGGTGACGCTTGCCTCGGGCAGGGCCGGTTCGGGTTCGGTCTGCGGTTCGGGTTCGGCGGCCGGCTCCTGTAGGACCGCGCCCTGCACCTGGGCGAGCGCCGCGTGCAGCTCATCCGCATTGCCCGCCGGGACGAACATGCCGCCGGTGTTTTCGGCGATGCAGGACAGGCTGGCATGCGCCGCGTCCTCCAGATCGAAGCCGACGACATGGGCGGTGAACTTGACGCCCTGCCGGGCGAGTTCAGCCGACAGCGCGCAGGGATCGGCGTTGCAGGTTTCGACCCCGTCCGAAAGCAGCACGACCGTCGCCGGAGTATCGCGGTACGACAGCAGTTCGGCCGCCTGCCGGACCGCCTCTGTCAGCGGCGTCTTGCCCACCGGCATGATCGCGTTGACCGTGTCGATGAAACCGGCCTTGTCCATCGGGCCCGGCGCGACGAGCGTCTCGATATCGGTGCAATCGCCCTTGCGGCGATGGCCATAGGCGATGAGGCCGAGATTCGTATCCGCATCCCAGCCATTCACCAGGTCGGCCATCACCTCGCGGGCGATCTCGATCTTCGACGTGCCGTCGATCTGGCCCCACATGGACCCCGAGGCATCATAGACGATGACCACATCCTCGGCGGCGGCCGGCGCGGCGCAGGCGATTGCCCCCGCCATCGCCAGGGTTGCCAGTCCCGGTGCCAATCTGTTCATCGATCATTCCTTCCATTCATTCGCATATCGCCCGAACTGTGCCGCCGGGGCTGCCCTGCCCGTCACACGGGGTCAGGGGTGGCGGGCTCGGGCGTCTGTGCCGGTGCCGCGGCACCAAGCGCGCGGTCCTTCAGCTTGCGGAACTTGCCCGACATCTGTTCAAGCCGCGCGTCCCATTCGGGGTTGGGCTGCTGTCCCTCGATCGTCTTGAAGAAGACCTGCATCATGCAGGCGAGCGCGAAGGGTTCCAGCAGCGCGGCCTTGACGCTCCAGGCGAAGAGCAGCGCAAAGACCACGCCGCCGGCCGCCCAGGCGCCGGGCATGAGATAGACGACCAGCGCCGCCGGGGCCAGCATGACCAGGAACACCAGGAAGCCGAGGCCATAGACGAAGATCGCCAGCCACGCCGCATTCTTCAGCATCACCTTCCAGTTCTGCCCGTAAAGCACCAGCGCCTCGCGCGCCGATCCCCAGGCATTGTCCGAGCGGGTGCGGATGGCATGGGCCAGGATCACCTCGTCCACGAAGCCCACCGCAACACGCAGGAAGGCCGACAGGATCGCGCCGACCTGCCGTGCGCCGGGCACCGGCAGGACCGTCAGGATGCCGCGCGCCAACCCGCTGACCGCACGGATCACGCCCCGGATCAGCTGATCCATCACGAACAGCACGCTGGCCTGCGGAAAACGCTGCCGGACAACCGCCGCCGCATGGCCGATCTGGCCGCGCCCCTGCGGCATCGGCTTGCCGTCGATCAACTCGACCAGCACGGCGATATGCCCCGCCTTGACGATGTAAAGGATGTATTCACGGGCCCAGTACATGACGGCGCCGAAGATGCCGAACCCCGCGATGCCGCCCCAGAAGGTCGAACCCGCGCGGAATTCGTCGTTGCCGAAGCCGCCGATGCCCCAGCCGATCCCGGCTCCCGTGCCGGTGACCAGGACATAGCCCAGCGTGATCCCGAAATAGACCGCCATGCGCAGCAATATGAAGGGCAGCGTGCGTCCCATCATCCCCATCGCGCCGCCAAGGCTGAAATCCCACATCGCCTATCTCCCTGCTGCAAGGCCGCCGCCGGGGCGGGCTGTCATGTTTCGCATTTCCCGTTGCCGAATTTCAACGTGCAGGCCCGCGCCGCACAGGCCGATATCTGCGCGTCGCGCTGCGTCTTGCGGATGTCCACGGTCTCGATCGCGGTATAGGGAATCGAGACGGTTTCCATCACCGGCTGGCAAAGCGTGGTCGCGCCGGTCGTCTCGCACTTCGTCTCGCCCGTCGGACGCCGTTCGCTGCGGTGCTTCGTGACCCGCTCGTCGCGAAAGACGGGCGGGATCTTGAGCATCCACTCCGCTTCGCATTGCGTCCGTTCGGCGCGATATTCCGGCGTGCCGCAACCGGAAAGAAGCAGCATCCCCGAGACGCCCGCCAGGCACATGCGTCTTGTGGTTCCAGTCAGGCCGTTCAAGCGCATCCTCGCCCCCATGATCGTGATTCGGCGAAACACTCGCAAACCCCGGACGGCGGCGCCCCGTTCATTCGCAGGGGGCGGCCGGGTTATTTGCATGTTAAAGGGTTTGCGTATTCCGCCGCCGGTTGTTGAACTGGGCCGGATCGGAGGGAGAGCGGCATGCGAAACGGTGTGACCGGACTTGCAATGTTCATGATGGCGGCAATGCCGGCCGCGGCGGATGACGGCCCGGCCGTGCTGCGTGTCACGGGCAATATCGCGGGGGGACCGGCCAGTTTCGCTCTGGACACCCTGCGCGATCTGCCCGAGGCGACGCTCGAGACCTCGACCGTCGTGACCGACGGCACCCATCGCTTCACCGGCTTTCTGATGCGCGATCTGCTGGACCGGGTCGGGGCGAGCGGAGATCACGTCACCGCCTCCGCCCTCAACGACTATGCCGTGGACATACCCGTCAGCGATTTTCGAGACTATGACGTGATCGTTGCCTATGCGATGGACGGCGCCCCGCTTGAACGGGCGGACAAGGGGCCGCTCTGGATCGTCTATCCCCGCGACGACCACACCGAGCTTCAGGATATCCGCTTCGATTATCGCTGGGTCTGGCAATTGTCCGGCCTCGAGATCCGATGACGGGCCGCTCCGGCGGCTCCGCCTTCTGGCTTGCCCTGCCGCTTGTCGCGGTGGCTGCATTTGCGGTGCTGCTGACCTTTTCGCTTGTCCGGATGATCCGGGTCGAGGCCGACATGCGCGTCGAGGCCGAACAGAACATGCTGTGGGTCATGCACCAGAGCGAGGCGGCGGCGCGGCGGCTGGGCGAAACGGTGCTGCTGGCCGAACTTGGCGAGGCGGACACGGCCGAGATCGCCCTGCGCCTCGACATCCTGCGCAGCCGGATCGCGCTTCTGAATGACGGCCCGCAACGCCGCTTCGTCGACAGCATCGGGCTTGGCGGCGACCTGGACAGGCTGACCGGCCTGCTGGGCGCGATCGGCACCCTGCCCGAGGGCGCGGGCGAAATCCGGGCCAGCCGGCTGCGCGCGGCGCTGGCCCCGTTCCCGACATTTTTCGCCCGGGCCGCCAACAAGGCGATGATCGCCGAATGGGACGAGCTTGGCGGGCGGCTGGAAACCTACCGCGACCAATTGCGAAAGACCATCGCCGGGCTGATCGGCATAATGGTCGCGGGCGCGATCCTGGCCGCCGCCCTGGTGATTTCACTGCGCAATTCGCGTCGGCGCAACCGGATGCTGCGGCGCGCCCGGGATTTTTCCGGGCTGCTGATCGCGTCGAGCGGCGAGGGTATCGCGGCGGTGGACACGGCCGGGCGCTGCACGCTGTGGAACGGGGCCATGGCGGCGATGATGGGACGACGGGCCGAACAGGCGGTCGGCAGCCCGCTCGCCAAGGTGGCCGGGTTCTTCGATGTCGCCGCGATCCGCGACGGCGTGACCCGCGCCCTGGCGGGGGAAAGCACGCAATTGCAGCTTCAGCCGCTGTTCCGCGATACGGAAGAGACGCCGGATCATGTCGATCTGCGGTTCTTCCCGATGCGCGACGAGACCCGCATCGTCGGTGCGATCATCTTCATGCAGGACGCCAGCGACCGGTACGCGGCCGACCGCAAGGATGCCGAAACGCGCGCGCGGCTCGAACATCTGGTGGCCGAACGCACGCGCAAGCTGGACGACGCGCTGCGCCGTGAAAGCTCGGCCGCCGATCTTTACCGGAACTTCGCGGCGATGATCTCGCACCAGTTCCGAACGCCGCTTGCGGTGGCCGATTCCGCGCTGCAAAGGCTGATCCGGCGCGGCAGCCGGGCGGACCCGGACGAGGTGGCCGACCGCGCCGGCCGGGCGCGCGGCGCCATCGCCGGGCTGACACGGCTGGTGGACAGCACGCTTCATGCCGCGCGGATCGAGGCCGGAGAGGTGGGCGCGCGCCGCGAGCCCTGCGATCTTGTGCCGATCGTGACCGCTGTCTGCGACCAGCAGCGCGCCGCCGTTCCCGAAACGCGGATCAGCATCACCGCGCCGGCCGCGGCGCCGGTATTGTGCGATCCGGCCCATGCCGAACAGGTGCTGAAGAACATGGTATCGAACGCGGTGAAATACGCGCCCCCCGGCTCCGAGGTGTCGGTGGCACTGCGTGTGGACGCGCAAGGGGTGCATTGCGACATCGGCAATTCCGGCGCGGGCATCGCACCGCCCGACCGCCCGCGCATCTTCGAGCGCAATTTTCGCGGCGCCAACAGTGTCGGCTCGCCCGGCACCGGTGTGGGGCTTTTCATTGCGCGGGCGCTGGCGCGGATGCAGGGCGGCGATGTCGCCCTGCTGCCATGCGATGACGGCACCGTCTTTCGCCTGTCGCTGCGGCAGCCCGAGGGAGCGGCGCCATGAAACCGGCCGGTCCTGCCCTGATTCTCGTCGTCGAGGACGAGGCCGCCCTGCGCGCCGACATCGTCGAGGAATTGCAGGAGGCCGGGTACCGCACGGCGGCGGCCTCCGGCGGGCACGAGGCGCTGGAACTGCTTTCCGGCACCGTGCCCGACCTGGTGCTTTGCGACATCACCATGCCGGGGCTCGACGGCTACGGCCTGCTGTCGGCCCTGCGAAAGGAGCGCCCCGATCTGGCCGCGACGCCCTTCGTCTTCCTGACCGCGCTGTCAGAGCCGCGCGACGTGATCGAGGGCAAGCTCATGGGCGCCGACGACTACCTTGTGAAGCCGGTGGATTACGACCTGATGCTGGCGACCATCGCCGCGCGTCTGCGCCAGGTCGCGCGCATCCGGCACCATCACGGCGACGAGATCGAGACCCTGCGCCAGGCGCTTGCCGGGCTGTCGGCGGGCGGCGCGGAACGGGCGCTCGACCTCATCGCGCTGGGAATCGTGCTGCTGGACGCGCGCGGCCGGGTGCTTCACGCCAACCGCGCGGCGCGTGCCATGGCCGCGCAGGGCGACTTCATCATCCTGAGCCAGGGCGCGGTCGGCGCGCCGGAAACGCCGTGCGACCGCATGCTGCAACAAGCGCTGACCGGCGCGCTCGAGGCCGCGCGGGCCGGGGTCGAAAAGGTGACCGGCGTGCGGCTGCAAGGGCGGGCGGATGCCACGGCCGTCTCGGCGCTGGTCTGTGCCCTGCCGCCAACCGCCGATCTGCCCGCGCCGCAACCCCGCGCCGCGGTGTTCCTGTCGCCGCCGGCACGCGAAAGGCGGGTATCCGAGCCGCTGCTGATGGAGCTGTTCGGCCTGACGCCTGCCGAAACCCGCGTCGCCACCGCCCTGGCAGGCGGCGCGCGCCCATCCGACATGGCCGTCGAGCTGGGGGTGTCGCAAACCACCATCGCCTTCCACATGCGCAACCTGTTCCAGAAGACCGGAACCCACCGCCAGACCGACCTTGTCGCCCTGATCCTTGCCGGACCGATGATGATCGACCCGGTATAGACCACCCGAGGCCGGATCCCGATCCTGCATGGCCGAATCCGATGCGAAATCATCAGGAGCGGCCGCGCTTGCGTGTTCCGCGCGACCGGTGAACTACCGGTTTACATAGAGTTAGATCGTGGGGGTTCCGCCCGAAACGCTTCTGCCGCTACCAACTTCTAAAATGAAATCCGACACTTCCTCCGAGGCGGGGTGGAGCAAGTTTTCCCGAGAAACCGGGAACTTCTGTCAGCCGAGGGAGAAATTGCTTTCGCCCTCGGGTCTGCATCTCCTGGGCACCATTCCCCGAATAACCCAATTCTCGACAACCGCTCCGATCAGGTCGCGCCGATGGTCACGCTTGCGGGGTTGAGGCCGGCGATCGAGACCGTGCAGGTGTCGCCCGCGGACAGCGCGCCGACGCCGGCGGGGGTGCCGGTCAGGATCAGGTCGCCGGGGCGGATTTCGACCGAGCGGGAGAGGAATGCGACGATGTCGGCGACCGGCCAGATCATGTCCGACAGGTCGGCATCCTGGCGCAATATGCCGTTCACCTCGCAGCGGATCGCGCCGGAGCCCGGATGCCCCGTCTCCGAAACGGGATGGATCGGGCCGATTACCGCAGAGCGGTCGAACGCCTTGGACCAGTCCCAGGGACGGCGCGTCTGCTTGGCCTGCGCCTGCAGGTCGCGGCGGGTCAGGTCATTGCCGGCCGCATAGCCCCAGACGTGATCGAGCGCGCTGGCGACGGGAATCTCGGACCCGCCCGTGCCGATGGCAACGACGAGTTCCGCCTCGAAATGCAGATCCCGGGTCAGCGGCGGATAGGGAATCGTCGCGCCGCCATCCACAACGGCATCGGCCGGCTTGGTGAAGAAGAACGGCGGCTCCTTGTCGGGGTCGTTGCCCATCTCGCGGGCATGCTCGGCATAGTTTCGCCCGACGCAGAAGACGCGGCGAACGGGAAACCTGGCGTCCTGGCCGGCGATGGCGACGGACGGGGTCGGGGCGGGATCGAAGACGAGGGCCAAGGGGCGTTTCCTTTCGTGGTGCCGGTTCCGGGCAAGTGGTGCCGGATGCGCGGCGAGACTGCGGCACCCTGCGCGGAAATACCAGAGCCGCGGCATATTGCTGTGGCCGATCCCGTGGGCCGGTCTATGCTAACCCGGACCGGGGCGGTGCGGGACGCGGCCCTTTTCGGCTGCGGGGATCGGATCGGCGGATGAACGACAGGAACGGAAGGTCGCGCGAATTGGACGAGGACGCCGACCAGGTCGCCGTCGAAGAGGCGGCGCCGCTTGCGCCGCGCCTGATCTACGAGGTGATCCGCCGAAACGGCGAAGAGGAACTGGAGCGGCCGCTCAACTCGCTGGCGTGGTCGGCCGTGGCGGCGGGGGCGCTGATCAGTTTCTCGCTGATCGGCGAAGCCGTGATTCGCGCGCATCTGCCGGATGTTGCGGGCCGCTACCTGGTCGAGAACCTCGGATATTCGCTTGGTTTCCTTGTCGTCATCATGGGCAAGATGCAGCTGTTCACCGAGAACACGATAACGACGGTCATGCCGATCATGGCCGATCCGTGCCGGGCCCATTTCCGGCGGGCGGCGGCGCTTTGGGGGCTTGTTCTGTCGGCCAATGTGGTCGGGGCGCTGGCGGCGGCGCTGTTCTTTACGTTCACCGCCGCACTGCCGCCCGAGATCTATGCCGCGGCCCTGGAACTGGCGCAGCACGCGACCGGCTACGATCCGGCGACCGGCTTTGCGCGCGCGATACCCGCCGGGATCCTGATCGCGGCCATCGTCTGGATGCTTCCGCAGGCGGAGTCGGCGGGGTTCTTCATCGTGCTCGTCTTCACCTGGCTGATTGCGGCGGGCGATTTCGCGCATATCATCGTCGGTGCGGTGGAAATGTGGATGGCGTTGCTGGCCGGCCTGCTGACGCCAGGCGATGCCCTACTGCACTTTTTCCTGCCGGTGCTGGCGGGGAACGTGGTGGGCGGCACCGCAATCTTCACGCTGCTGGCCTGGGGGCAGGTCCGCGAGGAAGTCAAACGGCAGGGGAGATAGCGGCTTGGCTCTTGCGAAATTCTATCGCGCGGTGACGGCGGACAGCGCGCAGGACGACGAGCGGGCGGCCCGAAATGCCGCCATCCATGTGCTGTCACTTGCGGCGTCGAAATCGGCGGACGGGCTTCTGGACCCGAAACTGGTTCTCGCCTGGCTGCTGACGGCGGCGGGCGCACCGGGCTACCTGATCGGTGCGCTGGTGCCGGTACGCGAATCCGGCGCGCTGCTGCCGCAACTCGGGCTGGCCGAATGGATCCGGCGCAGCGCCGAGCGGCGCTGGTTCTGGGCCGCCGGATCGCTGGTGCAGGGGATTTGCGCGCTGGGCATCGCGGTGGTGGCGGTGTTTCTGGACGGGGCGGCGGCCGGCTGGGCGGTACTGGGATTGCTGGCGGTTCTGGCCGTCGCGCGCTCGGCCTGTTCCGCAAGCTACAAGGACATCCTGGCCCGCACCGTCGCCCGCGGCGCGCGCGGCACCGTGCCCGGCATCGCCGGCAGCGTGGCCTCGGTGATCGTGCTGGCCTTTGCCCTGCTGGTGGCGATCCGGGTGATCCCGCTGACGCCGGGCGCCATTGCGCTGGCCGTTGCGGTGGCGGGGCTGCTGTGGCTGCTGGCCGGTGCGGTCTTTTCGCGGCTGGCCGAAACGCCGGCCGACACGGATCGCGGCAGGGGGTTCGCCATTGCCGACCTTGCCGGGCCGTTGCAGGACAGCGAATTCATCAACTACATCGCCGCGCGGGCCTTGCTGATCGCGACCGCGCTTGCGCCGCCCTTCATCGTGCTGCTGTCGGCCGATACCGCGGAGGAACGGCAGTTGGGCAGCCTCGGGATCCTGATGATCGGCTCGTCGGCGGCGTCGATCCTGTCCTCCTATATCTGGGGGCGCCTGTCGGACAGGTCGAGCCGCTGGACGCTGGCGCTGTCGGGGATCGGCGGGGCGGTGACGCTGGGGATCGTGGCAGCCTACGGCTTTGCGACCGGCGGGATCGGGCAGGGCTGGCTGGCGGCAGCGTTCATCTTCTTTTCCCAGATCACCTATCAGGGCGTGCGCGCGGGGCGCGGAACGCACCTGGCCGACATGGATACGCGCGGCGAAAAGGCGGTCTATACCGCGCTGTCGAACACGATGATCGGGGTGCTCTTGCTGTTCGGCGGCGGTTTCGGCCTGCTGGCCGAACTGGCCGGCCCGTCCGCCGTGCTGGCGGTGTTCGCGGCGATGTGCGCACTGGCGGTCCTGCCCGCGTTGCGGCTGAGCGAGGTGCAGAGGCGCGGCGATTGACCGCATGGGGTCATCCGGCATAAGCACGGTCCGGTCGGCCACTTCGGGAGGGATTGATGAACAAGGCTTCGTTTCTTGCGGCCGTCGCGGCGGCCGTGTGGGCCGCGCTGCCGGGCGCCGCCGCCGCGCAAGAGCATGTGTTCAAGCTGCACCATTTCCTCGGCGCGCAGGCCACCGCGCAGACGGACATGCTGGAGCCTTGGATCCGGCGGGTCGAGGAGAATTCCGGCGGCCGGGTCAAGATCGAGATCTATCCCGCCATGACCCTCGGCGGCACCCCGCCAGAGCTTGTGCAGCAGGCCCGCGACGGCGTGGTTGACCTGATCTGGACGGTCAACGGCTATACCCCCGGTCAGTTTCCCCGCACCGAGGTCTTCGAATTGCCCGGCGTGTTCACCAACGACATCGCCGCCACCAACCTTGCGATGCACGACATGTTCGAGAGCGACCTTGCCGACGACTACAAGGGCCTCAAGGTGATGTGGCTGCACGTTCACGGCGGGCAGGCGATGATGACGGTCGACCGGAACGTGCGCAGCCCCGCCGATGCCGAGGGGCTGAAGATTCGCATCCCCTCGCGCAGTGGCGCCTGGGTGATCGAGGCGCTGGGCGCCACGCCGATCGCCATGCCGGTGCCCGAGGTACCGGCCGCCCTGTCCAGGAAGGTGGTGGATGCCGCGCTTCTGCCGTTCGAGATTTCGCCGACGCTGAAATTGCAGAACCAGATCGACTATTACATCGAGGGCGCCGACAAGACCCGGTTCGGCACCACCACCTTTCAGGTGTCGATGAACCAGGCCCGCTGGGACAGCCTGCCCGACGACATAAAGCAGGCATTCACCGATGCGTCCGGCCGCGACTGGTGGGCCGGCATTGCCGAGCCCTGGCGCAGGAATGACGATTTCGGGCTGAAGGTCGCGCTGGAGGCGGGCAAGACCCACGTCAAGCTTACGGCGGACGAAATGCGCGCCTTTCTCGACCTGCTGGAGCCGGTGCAGGAACGCTGGGTCGAGGAAGTGACGGCACGCGGCATCGACGGCGCCGCGCTGATCGGGAAGGCGAAGGAAGCTGTCGCCGCAAACGCCTCGCGCTGAATGCCGGACGCGTCCGCATCGGCGGCCACATTGCATGGCGTTGTCCTGCGCATCTGCACCGGCTGGGCGATCCTGGGCGGTGCCGTTCTGCTGGCGGTGGTGGCGATCAACGTGGTGTCGGTCGCCGCGGCGGCCGTTGGCATCGGCCTGCCGGGGGATTTCGAACTGACCGAGATCGGCGTTGCCGTCGCTGCCTTCGCGTTCCTGCCCTATTGCCAGATCGCGGAAAAGAACGTCACCGCCGACATCTTCACGATGCGCGCGTCGCCTTTCTGGCTGTCGCTGTTCGCGCTGGCGGGCGCGCTGGTGGCGCTGGGCTTTGGCGCGGTGCTGCTGTGGCGCATGTCCTACGGGATGCTCGACCAGCGCAGCTATGAGACGTCGACGGCGATCCTGCAGATCCCGCTGTGGTGGGGCTATGCGGCCTGCCTTGCCTCGCTGGCGCTTCTGGTGGTCGCGGCGGCGGCCTCGGCCATCGAGGCGGCGCGCGGCATGGCCGGAAAGTAGCGCATGGAGCCGGTCGTGTTGGGGGTGCTGGGACTTGCCCTGCTGGTCGCGCTGATCGTGATCCGCATTCCCATCGCCTATGCGATGATCCTAGTCGGCGGCGGCGGAACGATGCTGGTCAACGGCGCGCCGCTGGTGCTTAGCCAGCTCAAGACGCTGGGCTGGGGCGTGTTTTCCAATTACGGCCTTTCGGTCGTGCCGATGTTCGTGCTGATGGGCGCGCTGGCCTCGCGCACGGGGCTGAGCCAGGCGCTGTTTCGCGGGGCGAATGCCTGGCTCGGCTGGCTGCGCGGCGGCACGGCGATGGCGGCCATTGCCGGCTGCGCGGGGTTCGGGGCGGTCTGCGGCTCGTCGCTGGCCACGGCATCGACCATGGGCAAGGTCGCCTTGCCGGAACTGCGCCGTTACGAGTATTCCGGCGCGCTGGCCACGGGCAGCCTTGCGGCGGGCGGCGTGCTGGGCATCCTGATCCCGCCCTCGGTGGTGCTGATCGTCTACGCGATCATCGTCGAGGCGAACATCGTCACCATGTTCGCCGCCGCGATGATCCCCGGCGCGCTGGCGGTGCTGCTGTTCATCCTGACCATCGCCGCCTACGTCGCCATCCGCCCCGAGGCGGGGCCGCGCCAATCGGGCGTGGACGCCCGGGAATGGCGCGCGGCGACGCTGGGCATGGTGCCGGTCGCGGTGATCTTCGGGCTGGTGCTGGGCGGCATCTATGGCGGCCTGTTCAACCCGACCCCGGCCGCCGCAATCGGCGCGGCGCTGGTCTGGGGCTACGGCGCGATCACCCGGCGGCTGGACCGGCGGGCCATGTCGGGCGCGCTGCTGGAAACGGCGGGCACAACCGGCATGATCTACCTGATCCTGCTGGGCGCCGAGCTGATGAAGATCTTCATGTCGCGGATCGGGCTGCCGCAGGCCGCCGCCGACTGGATCGCGCAGTCGGGCATGGCCCCGCTTGCGGTGCTGGCCCTGCTGCTTCTGGCGCTGATCGCGCTTGGCTGCCTGCTGGATTCGCTGTCGATGATCCTTCTGGTGATCCCCTTCTTCTGGCCGGTACTGGTCGAGATCAACGGCGGCCTCTACATGCCGGCGGAGGGTGCAGGCTTTGGCATGTCCACCGAGGATCTGAAGATCTGGTTCGGCATCCTCGCGCTGATCGTTGTCGAGCTTGGCCTCATCACGCCGCCGGTGGGCATGAACGTCTTCGTCATTTCGGCACTGGCAAAAGACACGCCGATGTCCGACACGTTCAAGGGCGTGCTGCCGTTCATCGCCGCCGAATTGGTGCGCGTGGCGATCCTGTTCGCGTTCCCCGCCATCACCCTTTGGCTGCCGAAGATCATGGAAGGCTGGTGACACATGCGCCGCGCCCGCAGATCGCGCCATCGTGAACCGCCGGGGACCGCGCGGGCGGAAAGGTACATTGACCTTCCGCCTGCTGGAACCGCTATCAACTCGCCCACGCTGCCACCCAAACCGAAAGGCCCCAGATGAACCCGTACCGCTTTGTTCTAGCAGCTTCGGCCGTGTTGAGCGCCGCCGCCGCCGCCGGCGCCGCGCCCCTTGTACAGCCGGACAGTGCCGATCCGGCCAACGGCAAGGCGCTGTATGCCGCCAATTGTGCCTCGTGCCACGGTGCGGATCTGAGCGGAGAGCCGAACTGGCGCGCCGCCAACCCGGACGGAACCCTGCCTGCGCCCCCGCATGACGAGACCGGCCACACCTGGCACCACGGCGACGGGCTGCTGTTCTCCTATACCTATCTTGGCGGGCAGGAGGCGCTGCGCCGGCGCGGCGTCACCGATTTCAATAGCGCGATGCCCGCTTTCGGCGGCGATCTGACCAATGCGGAAATCTGGGACATCCTGGCCTACATCAAATCCTCCTGGGATCCCGAGGTGCAGGCGGTGCAGGCCGAACGCACCGAAGCCGAGATCGCGGCGAACTGACCCCCGGCACGGCCCGCGGGGTTCATCCCACGGGCCGGAAGCCGCGCCGTGATCGCGCGGCGCTTGGCCGGTCGCAAGGGCCGGTTCATGCCGCTGACGCTGCTCGACAGCCAGTTTGCCGCGCTGGAGGCGCCGGGGTCCAACGATGCCAGCGTTGCAGTGGATACCGTCCGGCTGCCGGGGGCCGTGGTGGCGCAGATCGTCCGCCGGATCGCGCACCCGGCCAACGGCTGATGCCCGCGGTTTACACCCGGCCGCGATCCGCCTAAGTGCCTGCAAGCCGTGCAAGGGAGCCTCGCCGTGTCCAATCATCTGTACCAGAACGACCTGCCCGACGGGCTGAACCTTGGCCCCGTGGTCGCCATCGACTGCGAGACGATGGGGCTGAACCCGCACCGCGACCGGCTTTGCCTTGTGCAGATGTCGGGCGGCGACGGCGAGGCGCATCTCGTCCAGATCGACAAGGGCCAGACCGAGGCGCCGAACCTGTGCCGGATGCTGGCGGACCCGGACGTGCTCAAGCTGTTCCATTTCGGGCGTTTCGACATCGCGGCGATGTTCTACGCCTTCGGCACGCTCGCCGCGCCGGTCTATTGCACCAAGATCGCGTCCAAGCTGATCCGCACCTATACCGACCGTCACGGGCTCAAGATGTTGCTGTCCGAGCTGCTGGATATCGACGTGTCGAAACAGCAGCAGACCAGCGATTGGGGGGCAGGGACACTGACCGATGCGCAGCTCGACTATGCCGCCTCGGACGTGCTGTACCTGCACCGGCTCAAACTGGCGCTGGACGAACGCCTTGCGCGCGAGGGGCGCACCGACCTGGCGCTGGCCTGTTTCGAGTTCCTACCGACCCGCGCGCGCCTCGACCTTGCCGGCTGGCCGGAGATCGACATTTTCGCGCATTGAGGCACGGTATGCCGCCTTAAGTCGCGGCCGGGATTCCAAAACGGTGCGGCAGGGCCTAAGTAATCGGGCATGGCGCGACAGACCGAGAGTTTCAGGGCGCGGCGGCGAAGAATGGCCGGGGGCGACACCTATTCGCGGGTGATCGGCTGGCTCAAGGTCGTGCTGCCGCTGCTTGCGCTGTGCGGGCTGGCGACGCTTTTCCTGTTCGCGCGCACGATCAATCCGGCGCAGAACCTGCCGTTTTCCGACGTGGACATCGACGAGCTGACGCAGGATCAGCGCATCGGCCGGCCCACGTTTTCCGGCGTGACCGGTGGCGGTGCCGCGTTTTCGCTGTCCGCGCTGCAGGCCCGGCCGGACCCGGACAGCCCCGGCACGATCACCGCCACGGATGTGACCGCCCGGATAGACCTGCCGGGCGGGCCCGGCATCGACATCACCGCCGACAGCGCGGATGTGCGGAACGCGGACCGGCGTGCGGGGCTGCGCGGTGCGGTCACGCTGCGCACCACCGATGGCTACGACCTGGCGGCCCGCGACCTGAACATCGCCTATGATACGATGCACCTGTGGTCGGACAACGAGATCGCGGTGACCGGCCCCGGCCTGCGCCTGAATGCCGGCCGGTTCGACATGACCGGTGACGGAACCGCCGATGCGCCCTATCTGCTGGTTTTCAAGGACAAGGTGAAGCTGGTATACGAACCGGGGAAACAAGGGGATTGATGACCGTGATCGCCAGATGTCTTAGCGCCCTGTGGGCGGTGTTGTTGCTTTCCGCCACGGCGGCGCTGGGGCAGGGGGCCGACGTATCGCTCGGGATCGACAACCATGACGGCGACCAGCCGGTCGAGATCACGTCCGAAGAATTGTCCCTGGACCAGCGCGGCGGCAACGCCACCTTTACCGGCAACGTGATCGTCGGGCAGGGAGAACTGGTCATGACCTGCGAGCGCATGGTGGTCGAATACGGCCCCGACGAGGCGGGCGATAACGAGATCAAGGTGATCCGCATGTATGGCGGTGTCACCTTCGTCGGCCCCGATGAGGCCGCCGAGTCCGACGATGCCGTCTATACGCTTGCCGACGAGGTGATCGTGCTGACCGGCAACGTGCTGGTGACGCAGGGCAGCACGGCGCTGTCGTCGGAAAAGCTGACCTACAACCTGCAATCCGGGGCCGGCCGGATGGAAGGCAACGTCAAGACCATCCTGAATCCGGGCCGGCAATGAGTGTGCCGCACCCGGATTTGCATGTGACCGATGGCGAGGTCGGTCTGCGCGTCGTCAACCTGCGCAAGAGCTATCGCAAGAAGACCGTGATCCGCGATGTCAGCCTCGACCTGGGCCGCGGCGAGGTGGTGGCGCTGCTGGGGCCGAACGGTTCGGGCAAGACGACCTGTTTTTACGCCATTGCCGGGCTGATCAGCCCCGAGGGCGGGCAGGTCATCATCGACGGGCGCGACGTCACCTATCTGCCGATGTACCGCCGCGCCAAGCTGGGAATCGGGTATCTGCCGCAGGAAGTGTCGATCTTTCGCGGCCTGACGGTCGAAGAGAACATCCTCGCGATCCTCGAGATCTCGATGGACGACAAGACGCGCCGCCGCGAGCGGCTCGAGGAATTGCTGTCGGAATTCTCGATCACGCATATCCGCCGCGCGTCCGCGCTGTCGCTGTCGGGCGGCGAGCGCCGCCGGGTCGAGATCGCGCGCTGTCTGGCCGCCGATCCGAAATACCTGCTGCTGGACGAGCCGTTCGCCGGTGTCGATCCGATCGCCGTCGGCGAGATTCGCGGCCTTGTCGCCGATCTCAAGACCCGCGGCATCGGGGTGCTGATTACCGACCACAATGTTCGGGAGACATTGGAAATCGTGGACCGTGCCTATATCCTGCATGACGGCAAGGTGCTGATGAGCGGCACCACCGACGAAGTGGTGAAGGACGAGAATGTTCGCCGTGTCTACCTTGGCCAGACCTTCAGAATCACCTGACCCGCCCGGCCCGGTGCGCCGCCGGCCCACCCGACCATCCGACCGCGATTTCCCCGCCGCAACCCCCGTGCGCTTTTCGCGCGGACGGGTGCGGCTTCACTGACCACGGAGGCATTATGCGCTACCAGATAAGCGGCAAGCAGATCGACATCGGCGAGGCCCTGCAGACCCATGTGCAGAACGAACTCGGCGCGATCATCCAGAAATACGCGCAGCGGCCGACCGAGGCGCTGGTGACGTTTTCGCGGATCGCGCACGAATACAGCTGCGAGGCGGTGGTGCACCTGTCCACCGGGCTGGTCGCGCAGGCCAGTGCCCGCGAGACCGAGATCTACGCCGCCTTCGACAGCTGTGCCGAGAAGATGGACAAGCAACTGCGCCGCTACAAGCGCCGGCTGAAGGACCACCATCGCGACCGTTCACAGCCTGTTGAACTTCTGGAGGCGTCCTCTTATATCCTCGCCGGAACGGAGGAGGAGCACGAGCAGGAGCCCGAAAGCCTTCAACCTATAATTGTTGCCGAGATGGAGATGAAGATTCCGTCCCTCTCGGTCGGCGAAGCGGTGATGCAAATGGAACTCGCCGGCGCGCCTGTACTGGTATTCAGGAACGAGAAACATTCGGGCGTTAACGTGGTGTATCGCCGCGACGACGGCAATATCGGTTGGGTGGACCCCAGAAATACAGGGTAATCGGACCGCGCGCGACGGACCGGGAAAAGCAAGAGGCGCATGGAACTTTCGGGCATATTGCAGCCTTCGGCGGTGCGGTTGGTCAACAGCCTTACCAGCAAGAAGCGGCTTTTTCAGGAACTCGGAGAGATCGCATCAAGCGTCTATGACCTGCCTTTGGCGGATGTCGTGGACGCGCTGATGGATCGCGAATCGCTGGGCGCGACAGGCGTGGGGCAGGGCATCGCGCTGCCCCATGCGCGGCTTCCGCAGCTGAGCAAGGTGGTCGGTGTCTTTCTGCGGCTCGAACGGCCGCTGGAATTCGACGCCGTCGACCGGCAGCCGGTGGATCTGGTCTTTGCATTGTTCGCCCCGGCAGAGCCGGGGGTGGATCACTTGCGGGCGCTGGCGCTGGTGTCGCGCCGGATGCGCAATGCCGACAATTGCGCAAAGCTGCGTGCGAACAGTGATCCGGTGACGCTGCATGCGCTGCTGACGGCCGAAGAGGCCAGTGAAGCGGCGTGATCCAAGCGGCCTTTCAGGACCGGCGCCAGGGCTTGAACCCGAACATCATGTAATCGCGCTGATAGGCGGCGCGCACCGCCGCCTCGACCGAGTCGTCGTAGTAATCGGCCAGCGGCACGGGCGCATCGTCTATGAACGGTGGCGGCGCGGGTGCGTCGATGCCGGCCTGTTCGGCGAGCTGCGCCAGTCCGGTCTCCAGCATTTCCTCGCGCAGGATCATGTCGGGCATCTGCACATCGGCCATCCCGCGCAGGATTTCGAATTGCGAGGCCCAGGATTCGTCCACCCGAAGGCTCGTCTGCCCGGCAAGGTTGCCCGCCACGAACCCGGCAAAGCCAAGGAACGCGGCGCGCTGCGCCGCCGCGCCGTGATCGCGGCCCGGCCCGTCCTCGGGGATCGGCAGGCCATAATGACGGCGCAGGGTATCGCGCATCTCGTGGAAGACCTCGCTGCCATCGGCCGGCAGGATGTGCCGCGCGAAGGCCGCGTGCAGCCGCAGCACCGGGTGGCGCAGCACGGTGAAGCTGCGATGCCCCTTGTGCTGGCGTTTCCACTGCCGAAGGCTTTTCTGGAAAAACCCGCGCTGCAACCTCTCCGGTTCGGTTCCGTCAAGCGCGGCCAGCCAGGGCAGAACCTGTGCATCCGGTCCGCCGGGGATCGGCTGATACAGCACCGGCGCCTCGGCCGCGGCAACGAAGGATGGCACCGCCGGGCCGCGCCGCGGCTCGAAATTCGGTGTGCGGTTCAGATTGAACCGGTCGAGCCGCGCCAGCGCCGCCTCCATCTCGGGAAAATTCGTGACCTTCTGATCCAGCGGCTTCGGATTCTGCACCTTGGTCGCCTTCGAGGTCCGTTTCTTCTGATGCTCCACCCCCAGGAAGCGCGCCAGTCCGTCCAGCACCTCGACATCCTGCAGATCCTCGTAGGCGATCCAGAACGCGGTCTGCCCGGTCACCTGCAACCCGCGCAGCAGCAGCATCTGGAACGCCTGCAGCCTTTCGACATGGGCGGTGAATTCGTCCGCGTCAAAGCAGGCTTGCGCGGACTTCGCCTTCTTCATGTCGCCCAGCCGCCATTGCCCGGTTTCCTGCGCGATCTTGTGCGACACGTAGCTGTCGACCGGGTTGCGCGTCAGCACGATCTTGGCGCAGCGCGGATCGGGCAGCGCGTGGTTCAGCACCCGCCGGTCATGGTCGTGGAAGAACCGGAATCCCGGCAAACCCTCTGTCCGCTCGCGGATACGGCCCAGCAGGTCCAGCGGCGCCGCCTCCCGCGCGGCCATGGTGATGTCCATGAAGTCGAACCGGCCCGCCTTGCCGATGAAATGCGGATTGAACAATTCGCCCAGGCACGCGAGGCCCGGATAGTCGTTGATGTTCTCCTCAAGGAAATTGGACCCGGTGCGCATTTCCGCAAACACCACGAAGTAGTCGAAACGGCCGGTCATCTATCGGGTCACCAGGTAGGGTTTGCGCGGGCTTTCGGGGGCGTCGGCGGGGCGGTCCGACGCCGGGAAGTCGCCCATGAGGTGCGGATGCATCCCCTGATTCTTGAGGTTTTGCAGGAACTGTCCGAACCCTTGCAGGTCGACCATTCTTGGCACCTCGGTCAGGCGACGGTGATGGCGCAGGCCGATCTCGTCGATGATGGTCTGAAGCGGCTCCATCGGGCTTTCGACGAAATCCGCCATCGACCAGACCCGTACCCGCGCCTTGATATGCGGAGAGCGGATGATCTCAAGAAACTCCGCCTCGATCTTCTGCAGTCTTGCCGCTTCCTTGCGCAATTCGGTGAAATTGCTGCTGGAATGGAACAGCGGCACCGCCCAGGCGCCGGTGATGACCGAGATCTGCGCGTTCGAATCGCGCGCGATGAACCAGGCCGGTTCCTGGTTGTCGCGCGGCCCGTACTGGAAACACTGCCGCTCGCCCCGGGTGTTCCAGATCAGGTTGGTCAGGAACGCCACCGGGTTGTAGTCGCGCAGCGCCCCGCTGGCGGAAAGCGCACCGGCATAGACCGCGGCATTGCCGGCGAATTCGGCCCGCTTCGGCGCATAAAGCGCGCCGTGGACCCGCGCGCCGACCATCTTGCCCAGCCAGCTTTCGAAATCCTCGAACAGGTCGGAAAAGCCGGAAAACACCGAATAGGGCGCGCAGGTCTTGCCGTTTTCCCAGTCCGGGTTCGGAAACCGGCTTTGCATGTAAAGGCCGGCACGGCCCCGTGTCCGCCGTTCCACCGCCTTGGCGAATATCCGGTCGATCTTGCCCGGATTGGGCTCTGCCCCGCCCATGCCGTCGCCGCCGATGGCAAGAAACGTGTCGTAAAGGCGGTTCGCCCTGGGCCAGATCTTGCGCGCCACGAAACAGTTGGACCGGCGCAGAAGTTGCAGGTGATCGTCGTAGAAGATGTGCGGCTTGCCCTGGAAATCGAATTTGGACAGGGTCAGCGAGCGGCTTTCGACATTGCTGGAATAGAGCCGCACGAGCGTCTGGTAATAACTTTCGTCGGGGATCCACACCTTCTTGAAGTAGGCGTCGTAGATCGGCCGGTCCGGGTCTTCGAGGATCGCGGCCAGTGTCTGACGGGTCAGGCACCACCATTGGCTGCCCAGATGCGGCTCCAGCCCGATGGGAACCTTGCGCCGGTAGCCGGCCCGCCGTTGCAGCCGCACGTAGCCGTCGAACAGCTTGCGCTGTTTCTTCCACGAAAACGGGAAACGCAGGGTGAACCGCTCAAGGCTCAGCCCGCCGACCGTCCACGGTACATCCTCGGTGGTGACGGATTCGATGAAATTCGTCAGCGGCCGCTCCGCGAGATAGGTCTGCAATTCCTCCACCGGCCGCAGCGGCAGGCAGGAGCCGGAGGCCAGATAGACGTGCCGCACATCGGGAAATTCGCGCAGCATCACCTCTGACGCGGTCTGCGACGCGGCAACGAGCGACCATGTGCCCCATTCGCATTGATGGCGCCGCGAAAAGCGCACGTTGTCCAGTTTCGACAGGCTCTTGACGAAGCCGGCATGGTCGGCCGGTTTCACCTTGCGGTCGACATGGAGCACGACCGGGCAGCCATGGCGGGACCAGTGCCGCGCCACCTGTTCCGCCCGGTCCAGCGCGTCGTGAACCAGCATGACGATCCCGACGGTCATGCCCAGTTGCCCTTGGACATGAGGCCCAGAATCTCAAGCTGGCGCCAGTTGATGTACTTCTCGGACCATTTGCACCACAGGTCCGGGTTGTCCTTCAGCCGCTTGGCATAGGCGCGGTATTCGTGGCTGTTGGCATAGTGCTGACGCCGCTCCAGCTCTTCGGCGGATTTCGCGCCGAACGTGTCGAGGAACTTGGCATGCAGCAGGATGCCCGACGCCTTTTCGCCGCCCCATTCGTCGAACACCGCATTCAGCCCGCGCGGCAGCAGCATGTGGGTCGAACTGACATAGGCGTAGGAGCGGTGCCATTTGACCAGCGGGATCTTGTTGAGTGCCGGGGCGCGTTCGGGCCGGTCGGGGAAGAACGCACGCGCGCGCGGGCCGCCCTGGATCCACAGGTTGCCGAACTTGTGGTTCTTCATGATCGTGTAGTTGCCGCTGTCGAACCAGTTGGCGATCTCCAGCGGATCCTGGCCTTCGTGATAGGGGAAGCCGTCGATCGGTCCCTTGGGATACATGTCCAGCAGCATCGCGCTGAACGACTTGATCGACGACGCATCCAGCCAGTCGGTCAGTGCCCGGATCGGCCGCGTGTCGCAGAACGGGTAGACGAGGAATTCGTCGGGATCGACGGTCAGGCACCAATGCCCGTGCCCGTGCTGCCATTGCAGCCAGTTGAGCCAGTCGACCCCGAACCGCGACCGCTTGTAGCTGGCCGGCGAGGTCCACAGCGACACGTCGCGCTGATCGGCCAGGTATTCGCGGCTGCCGTCGTCAGAATCGTTGTCGACGATGATGAAATGATCGACGCCGAGCCGGCGGTAGTATTTCAGGAAATAGTCGAGGCGGATCCGCTCGTTCCGCAGCGTGGTGAAGGCCAGAACGTCATCCGGCCGGATCTGCGCCGTGCGGTCGGCACTCGCCGAAAGCTCCCGGCGCTTGCGAAAGGCCCGGATTCGCCAGCGCTTGCGCTGCAATCGCAGCCGATATGACATCCAGGCGCCCAATCTGTCGTCCCCTTCGGCAGAGGCATCGCCGATCCGCGGCAAGCGGTATCATGTCAGTCTTAACACCTGGTTGAAGTGATCCGCCCAGGTGGGAACCCGAAACGCCGCGCCCTTGTCGGTGTGTTCTGCCCGTTCTGTTGCCGCCATCTTTATTATGGTTTGTGTCCATGAATACACATCCGCCGAGTCGAGGTAAACGGCGTTGTCGCCCAACAACTCGCGGAATACCGGCAAATCCGAGCAGATGACCGGCACATTCTGCGCCGCGGCCTCCAGCGCGGGCAATCCGTACCCTTCGGCAAGGCTCGGGAACAGAAGGCCGCGCGATCCGGCCAGCAATGCCGCCAGCGCAGCGTCGTCAAGATCGGCCCGTTCGATCACGGTGCGACCCGCCATCGGGTTGGCGTCGAGGCGGGCAAACACCTGCTCGTTCCGCCAGCCGCGCCGCCCCGCCACGATCAGCCTGGGGGCGACCGTGCCCAAGGCGCCCCAGACGTCCAGCAGCAGCGCATGGTTCTTGCGCGGCTCTATCGTGCCCACGGTGACGAAATAGGGCTGTGTCAGGTCCAGATCCGGCGGCAGGTGCGACGCGTCCGGCGCTGCCGGCGACACCCCCAGATGCGCGGTGATCGTGTCGGGCATGCGGCCCGGCGGCGCCAACCAGCGGCGCGCATCGGCTTGTGTCGCGGCCGAGTTGCAGATCAGCAGATCGGCGTGATCGGCCAGCGCCCGCATCTTGCGCCGGAACGCCTCGGCGGTGCCGGGGCGCTGGAAATGCGGGAAATCCAGCGGGATCGTGTCGTGCACCATCGCGGTTACCTGCGCGCCGGGCACGTTGCGCCAGGCGGCAAGGCTGGCATCGGTCAGGTTGCTGTGGCCCACATTCAGGTATGCGGCTCCCGCCGGCAGCCGCGCCCGCAGCATCGCTGGCAGCGCGCGCGTGCGGCAACGCGCCAGCGACCAGCGCCGCAGATCGGCCTCGGCCCGCCGTTTCAGCGGGTGCGCCTGGCGCAGGATGCGGCCCAACGGGTCCAGCGGCCCCCAGGGCATGCGGCCGTCGAAACGGTCCAAAGCCTTGCGCGCGCCCTCAGGGCCGACCAGCACATAGCCAAGCGCCGTGCGCGCCAGAAGGTACAGCGGCACCGCATCGGCGGAGAGATGGCCCAGATAGGCCAGTTCGACCCGGTCGATGCCGGTCAACGCGCCGCGCCCCTGCCGGGAAACCAGCCGGGTCACATCGAGGCATCGTGCGGAAGGTGCGGGCATGTCTGGCCTGTCGGGAAATCGCTGTTTCTTCCTACCGCCGCCGCCCGCCCCGGGAAAGCGCGCCGTTCAGCGGTCGTAATGCCCGTTCTGGTGCCAGCGCCACGCATCGGCGACCATGCGGTCAAGCGTCGAGCGTTCCGGCACCCAGCCCAGTTCGCGCTCGGCCCGCACACTGCCCGAGACCAGCTTGACGCAATCGCCGGGTCGGCGCGGGCCGATCTCGTGCGGCACCTCGCGGTTGGTGACGGCGCGGCTATGCGCGATCACTTCGAGCACCGAGAACCCCTTGCCCGTGCCCAGGTTGAACACCCGGCTGTCATTGCCCTTTTCCAGCCAGTGCAGCCCGGCGACATGCGCCTCGACCAGGTCCATGACATGCACGTAATCGCGGATGCAGGTGCCGTCCGGCGTGTCGTAATCGGTGCCGAACACGGTCAGCGCGCCATGCTTGCCGTCGACCGCATCCAGCATCAGCGGGATCAGATGCGTCTCGGGCTGGTGAAATTCGCCGACCTGCGCCTCGGGATCGGCGCCGGCGACGTTGAAATAGCGAAAGATCACCGAGCGCAGCCCGTGGCTTTCGCCGAAATTGGCAAGGATGTCCTCAATCGCGCGTTTCGTGGCGCCGTAAGCGTTGATCGGCTGCTGCGGCGTCTCCTCGTCCAGCACCACGCCGTCATGGTCGCCATAGGTCGCGCAGGTGGACGAGAACACGAAATCGAGGCACCCGGCCGCCACCGCCGCCTCGATCAGCGTCAGCGACCCGCCGACATTGTTCTGCCAGTATAGCCCCGGCGCGCGCATCGATTCGCCCACCTGGCTGAGGGCGGCGAAATGCATCACCGCGACAGGCTGATACTGCGCGAAGATGCGGTCGAGATTGGCGCGGTCGGACAATTCGCCCTGCTCGAACGGGCCGAACTTCACCGCGTCGGCCCAGCCGGTGGACAGGTTGTCGTATGTCACCGGCACATATCCGGCCGCGTTCAGAACCTTGCAGGCATGCGAGCCGATATACCCCGCGCCGCCCGTCACCAGTACGTGTTTCATAAGGCTGGCCGGTCCCGTCTATTGCGCGGCCTTCTGCAGCGACACCATCTGTTTGAGATAGTCGCCGAACTCGTCGCGCAATTCCTCCCGCGCCAGGCCGAAGGCGACGGTTGCCTGAAGGAATCCCGCCTTTGAGCCGCAGTCGAACCGCTGGCCGCGGAACCGGAAGCCGTAGACGTCGCGTTCCTGGTCGATCTCGTTGGCGATGGCATCGGTCAGCTGAATCTCGCCCCCGGCGCCGCTTTTCATGCGGTTGAGGTTCTGCAGCACCCTGTTGTTCAGGATATACCGCCCGATCACCGCAAGGTTCGACGGCGCGGTGCCCTGTTCGGGTTTCTCGACCATGCCTCTGACCGACACGATGGAGCCCATATCCTCCTTGACGTCGAGAACGCCGTAGGCAGAGGCCTTGTCCGGCGGCACTTCCATCGCGGCGACCATGCAGCCGCCGGTTTCCTCGTAGGCTTCGGTCATCTGTTGCAGGCATGGCTTTTCCGCGGCGATCACGTCGTCGGGCAACAGCACCGCAAACGGCTCGTTCGGGGAAATCAGCCGCCGTGCGCACCATACGGCGTGGCCCAGGCCAAGCGCCTTGTGCTGGCGGATATAGGCGATTGCGCCGCTGTCCATGTTGGTGGATTTCAGCTCTTCCAGCAGCGCGTCCTTGCCCTTCTTGCGAAGCGCGGTTTCCAGTTCGGGGGCGTGATCGAAGTAATCTTCCAGCGCGCTCTTGCCGCGCGAGGTGACGAAGATGAATTCCTTGATCCCGGCGGCGCGCGCCTCGTCGATGGCGTATTGAATCAGCGGCCGGTCGACCAGCGTCATGATCTCCTTCGGGATCGACTTGGTCGCCGGAAGGAAGCGCGTTCCAAGACCTGCGACCGGAAATACGGCCTTCGTAACCTTGCGTGCCATTGGATTACCTCAATGCGTTTTTCGGACCCCTAGCATGGGGCCGGGGCGGTGTCTCGTCTCCTCTTTCCATGGAATAGAGGAAAATTGATGACATTGTGCATTATCTGGCCTGCAAAGTAGCAAATACGCAAGCCTCATCGGCCAATCCGCACCGGTGCGACGCGCGAAACCTCTGCGCGCAGCCTTTTGCCGAACGTCGTCAGCCGGAATGCGGGCGCGCCGCGGTCGGAGCGCCCGAACAGACCGCCGCGCTGTTCCCAGTAGCCTTCGGGCCGAAACGTGACCGAATGATAGAGCGCGGTGGGGCTGAACAGGAACAGGCTGACACGCTCTCCGCCGCGCAGCAGGTGTTCTGCATCGCGCCGCAGGGTGCGCCGGCTCCAGAACCGGCCGGCCAGGATCTTCATCCCGGTGACGGGATGCCTTGGCTGAAAGAGCCGGAATTCCGTCTGGGGCGGGGAAAGCGGCGGCAAATCCGCGAGGCCGCGTCTGGTGCCCTCGGCGATGCCGGCGTCCAGCGTGGCCATCAGGCGGCGCACGTCGCGCGGCTCGCACAGCCCGGCAACCATGTAGCGCAGCAGCCGGCGCCGCTGGGCCGCGCGGAACCGCGCCAGCGTCGGCGCGAATGCGTCCTGCGGCGCGTGGCGGCGCAGCAGCACCGCCTGGCTGGCGCCCACTTCGTGCAGGTCGCGCGGCATCCGCGACGCGCGGCGGCGCTCGGAGGCGGCGAAACCGTGATGCACCTGCGCCAGCGGCACGATCGCGGTGCGCGCGCCTGCCCTGGCCAGCCGCAGGTTCACGTCGGTCTCGTCGAGGTAGAACCGGAACGCCGGGTCGAACCCGCCCCGCGCGCGCAGCACATCGGACCGGAAGGCGCAATTCGTCCCCTCGGTCTTGATCGCGCGGCCCGGGGCACCGCCAAAGACCTGCGCCGTGTCGCCCGCAAGGTCCAGCGGTGCGTGATCGCCCAGGGCATCCACCTGCCGGCCGCGATGCTGAAAGCTGATCCCGTTGCGCCCGCGCACATAGCCGCCCGCCGCCGCGACGTCCGCTTCGGTGAAGGGCGCACAGAGATGCCGCAGCCATGTCGGCTCGGGCACGGCGTCATCGTCGATGAAGGCCGCGACATCGCCTGCCGCCTGCGCCAGCCCCTCATTGCGCGCGGCAGAGATGTTGGGCGTGTCGAACGGCACCGCCTTTATCCGCCCGTCAAAGCCGGCCTCGGTAAGCGCCGCCAGCCCCGCCGGATCGGCCACGACCACGACTTCGAAAGCGGGGTGATCCAGCTGCTCGATCCCGGTCAGGCACCGCAACAGGGCCTGAGGGCGGCCGCGGCTGACCACGATGACGCTGGCGGGTGCCGTCACCGGGCGGTTCCGCCGCGCGGCGTTGCGATCATTGCCCCGGCTTCAGGTCCACGCCCGGCGCATGGGCGATGAAGAACGGGTTCTCGAACCCCGGCTTGCCGTAGGTCAGCGGGCTGTGGTCGTCGAACCGCACCACGCGTCCGCCGGCGCCGCGCAGCACCGCGTCGCCTGCCGCCGTGTCCCATTCCATCGTCCGGCCGAGGCGCGGATAAAGATCGGCCTCGCCCGTCGCCACGAGGCAGAATTTCAACGACGAGCCTGCGCCGGTCATGTCGTCCACGGCGTAGCGCGCGATGTAGTCGTCGGTGGCCGCGTCGCGGTGCGATTTCGACGCCACCACGACCAGCGCCGCATTGTCCGGCCGGGACACCGTGACGGGGCGCACCGGGCCGGGTTCAGCGCGGGGGAATGCGCCCTTCTCCTCGACCGATGCGCCGGTCGCGTCGGTGTAGAACAGCCTTGCCTTCGCAGGTGCATAAACCACGCCGCGCAACGGTACCCCGTCCTTCACATAGGCGATGTTCACCGTGAAATCGCCGCGCCGCTTGACGAATTCCTTGGTTCCGTCCAGCGGGTCCACGATCAGGAAGGTCGACACGGTCTGCGTGTGCGATGCCGCCTGTTCCTCGGTCACCAGCGCCACGTCCGGGAACGCCGCGCGCAAACCTGCCGAAATCAGCGCATCGGCGGCCTCGTCCGCCGCCGTCACCGGGCTGTCGTCGGATTTGGCGCGCACGTCGAAATCGTCCGTCCCGTAGATCCGCATGATCGCATCGCCGGCCTCGAGCGCCAGCCGCCGGGTCACGGTGGCGAGTTTTTCGAAATCCAAGATCCGCTCCTTCCGCGCGGGTGCGCGCAGCTTGAGATTGATAATTCCACTGCGCCCACTTATGCTTCGCCGGTAAAGGAACGGCAACAATTCCCTGCGACAATGACCGGGAAGGTGCCGTCGGGCAGGCAGGAAAAGGGCCGCGATGTTCCAGTACCAGGCCAGGCAATCGTCCATCCAGTCGGCGCTGGCGATCCTCGAGCTGATTTATCACGCCACCGTCCGCAGCGTGCGCAAGTCGCATGGCAACGCGGTGATCGGCCTGCTTTTGAGCATCGTGCAGACGGTGATCCTGGTCGGCGTGTTCTGGGTGATGTATTCTGTGCTCGGCCTGCGCGGAAGCGCGATCCGCGGCGATTTCATGCTGTACATCATGTCGGGGATTTTCCTGTTCCTGACCCATAACAAGGCCGTCGGCGCGGTCATGGGGTCGGAGGGGCCGACATCCCCTATGATGCACCATGCGCCGATGAACACCACCATCGCCATCGCCTCGGCGGCGCTGGGCACGCTGTATATCCAGACGCTGGCGCTGTTCGTGGTGCTGTTCGTCTATCACGTCGCCTTCACCCCGGTCGACATCCTGCACCCGGTGGCGGCTTACGGGATGGTGCTTCTGGCGTGGTTTTCGGGCTGCGCGATCGGGCTGGTGTTCCTGGCGATCAAGCCCTGGGCACCTTCCTTCGTGCAGATCGCGTCGCAAATCTACCTGCGCGCCAACATGGTCGCGTCCGGCAAGATGTTCGTGGCCAACACGCTGCCGGGCTACATGCTGGCGATGTTCGACTGGAACCCGCTGTTCCATTGCATCGACCAGGCGCGCGGCTTCGTGTTCATCAACTACAACCCGCATTTCAGCAGCGTGACCTACCCGGTGGTCCTGTCGCTGAGCCTGATCATGGTCGGCATGATGGGGGAATTCTATACCCGCAAACACGCCTCGCGCAGTTGGGGCGCAGGAAGGTAGGGGCCTGAAGGCAGGGGCCCGGCGGCGATGATGCCCGGCCTCAGTCGACCACCCGCAACGTCAGGTTCACCCGCCCGCCATCCTTCAGCAGGCGCGAGCTGCCCGGCCGGATGCGGTCGATCCCGTGATGTTTCAGCCGCGCCTCGCCGCCCATCACCACCACGTCGCCCGATGACAGCCAGACGGACTCGGTCGACCCGCCCCGCTCGGTGTTGCCGATGCGCAGCAGCCCGTCATCGCCCAGAGACACCGACACGACCGGCCAGGAGAAATCGGCCTCGTCGCGGTCCTGGTGCAGGCCCATCCGCGCGCCGTCGCCGTAATAGTTCAGCAGGCAGCAATCGGGCGCCCGGCTCAGCCCCGTCACCTCGTGCCACAGCTTGAGGACCGTCGCCGGGATCGGCGGCCACGGCGTTCCCTCGGGATGCGTTTCGATATAGCGATAGCCGCGCCGGTCGGTGAACCAGCCGTATTTTCCGGCCGAGGTCATGCGCACCGACATCGGCTTGCCCCAGCGCGTCACCGGCGAGAACAGCGGCGCCGCGCGGATCACGTCGCGCAAATCCGCCAGCATCCGGTTCTGGCCCGCGGACTCCAGGTAGCCCTTGAAAATCAGGAACCCCCGCATATTCAGCGGCGGAACGGTCACATCTTCGGCCACGGCGCCCCACAACAACTGCAAACCGTCACTTTTCACCCTCCGAGTCGCTTGCAGGCAAAAACACCCCTCCCTATATAGCCTCTGAAGCCGCAAGGGGGAGGCCAAGCCCCCAAGCAGATCCATGGGATAGGGGCCCGGCGCCTCACTGGGCCGCGCCCCGCAACATCGCCGAATAGAGAGGATATTGAGCATGGCCAAAGTCATCGGTATCGACCTCGGGACCACCAACAGCTGCGTTTCCATCATGGATGGCAGCCAGGCCCGCGTGATCGAGAACTCCGAAGGCGCACGGACGACACCGTCCATCGTCGGGTTCACCGACGACGAGCGTCTCGTCGGACAGCCCGCCAAACGTCAGGCGGTCACCAACCCCAGCAACACCGTCTTCGCGGTCAAGCGCCTTGTCGGCCGCCGCCTCGGCGATGCCGAGGTCGAAAAGGACCGCAAGCTGGTTCCCTACGAAATCGTCGACGGCGGCAATGGCGACGCCTGGGTCGAGGTGCGCGGCGAGAAATACTCGCCCTCGCAGATCTCGGCCTTCATCCTTCAGAAGATGAAGGAAACCGCCGAATCGTATCTCGGCGAAGGGGTGACGCAGGCCGTCATCACCGTGCCCGCCTATTTCAACGACCAGCAGCGTCAGGCGACCAAGGATGCCGGCAAGATCGCCGGTCTCGAGGTGCTGCGCATCATCAACGAGCCGACGGCGGCCGCGCTGGCCTACGGGCTCGACAAGAAAGAGGCCCGCACGATCGCGGTCTACGACCTTGGCGGCGGCACGTTCGACATCACCATTCTTGAAATCGACGACGGCCTGTTCGAGGTGAAATCCACGAATGGCGACACGTTCCTTGGCGGCGAAGACTTCGACATGAAGATCGTCAACTACCTCGCCGACGAGTTCAAGAAAGAGAACGGCGTCGACCTGACCAAGGACAAGATGGCGCTTCAGCGTCTGAAAGAGGCGGCGGAGAAGGCCAAGATCGAGCTGTCCAGCTCGTCCCAGACCGAGATCAACCAGCCGTTCATCTCGATGGGCAAGGACGGAACGCCCCTGCACATGGTCATGAAGCTGACCCGCGCCAAGCTGGAAAGCCTTGTGGGCGAGCTGATCCGCAAGTCGATCAAGCCGTGCAAGGACGCGCTCAAGGATGCGGGCCTGTCCACCTCCGACATCGACGAGGTGGTGCTGGTCGGCGGCATGACGCGGATGCCCAAGGTGATCGAGGAGGTGACGAACTTCTTCGGCAAGGAGCCGCACAAGGGCGTCAACCCGGACGAGGTGGTGGCCATGGGCGCCGCCATTCAGGCCGGGGTGCTTCAGGGCGACGTCAAGGATGTCGTGCTGCTCGACGTGACCCCGCTGAGCCTCGGGATCGAGACGCTGGGCGGCGTGTTCACCCGGCTGATCGACCGCAACACCACGATCCCGACCAAGAAGTCGCAGATCTTCTCGACCGCCGAGGACAACCAGAACGCGGTGACGATCCGCGTGTTCCAGGGCGAACGGGAAATGGCGGCCGACAACAAGATGCTGGGCCAGTTCAACCTCGAGGACATTCCACCCGCCCCGCGCGGCCTGCCGCAGATCGAGGTGACCTTCGACATCGACGCCAACGGCATCGTCCACGTTGCTGCCAAGGACAAGGGCACCAACAAGGAACAGAAGATCACGATCCAGGCGTCGGGCGGGCTGTCCGACGACGAGATCGACTCGATGGTCAAGGACGCCGAGGCGAATGCCGACGCGGACAAGTCGCGCCGCGAGCTGGTCGAGGCCCGCAACCAGGCCGAATCGCTGATCCACTCCACCGAGAAGTCGATGGAAGAGCATAGCGACAAGGTCGACCCGACCACGATCGAGGCCATCGAACTCGCCATCGCCAACCTCAAGGAGCAGATGGAGACCGAGGATGCAGGCAAGATCAAGTCCGGCATCCAGAACGTCACCGAAGCGGCGATGAAACTGGGCGAGGCGATCTACAAGGCCCAGCAGGAGCAGAGTTCGGGCGGCGACGATGCCGCAGAGGGCGGCGAGGACGGCCCGCGCGGTGTCGATGACGACATCGTCGATGCCGACTTCGAGGACCTGGACGACAACAAGCGCGCCTCGTAAGCGGTGCCAGATGCTTTAGGGGCCGGCCTCGGAACGTGACGGGGCCGGTTCCTGCATTCCAGGAGACAGCTATCCATGGCAAAGCGCGATTACTACGAGGTTCTGGGTGTCGCCAGGGGCGCATCGGCCGACGACCTGAAAAAGGCGTACCGCACCAAGGCCAAGGCGCTTCACCCGGACCGGAACAAGGACGACCCGAACGCCGAGAGCCAGTTCAAGGAAGTGAACGAGGCCTACGAGGCGCTGAAGGATCCCCAGAAGAAGGCCGCATATGACCGGTTCGGCCATGCCGCCTTCGATGGCGGAATGGGCGGCGGGCCACGGCCCGGCGCGGGCGGTCAGGGCGATTTCGCCAGCGCCTTTTCCGATGTGTTCGACGATCTGTTCGGCGATTTCATGGGCGGCCGGGCCGGCGGCGGGCGCCAGCGGGCGACTCGCGGCTCCGACCTTCGCTACAACCTGCGCGTGTCTCTCGAGGACGCGCATCAGGGCCTGCAAAAAACCATCAACGTGCCGACATCGGTCGCCTGCTCCACCTGTTCAGGAACGGGTGCCGAGGGCGGGGCCGAACCCACGACCTGCCCGACCTGTTCGGGCATGGGCAAAGTGCGCGCACAGCAGGGTTTTTTCACGGTCGAGCGGACCTGCCCCACCTGTTCGGGGATCGGCCAGATCGTCAAGAACCCCTGCCATTCCTGCGGCGGCGCCGGACGGGTCGAGAAGGATCGCTCGCTGTCCGTCAACATTCCCGCAGGGGTTGAAACCGGCACCCGCATCCGTCTAGCGGGCGAGGGCGAGGCCGGGCTTCGCGGCGGGCCGACGGGCGATCTCTACATCTTCATCGACGTCGAGGAGCATCCCCTGTTCCAGCGCGACGGGCAGAACCTGTTCTGCCTGGTGCCGGTGTCGATGACCGCCGCGGCGCTTGGCGGCGACATCGAGGTTCCGACGATCGACGGCGGCCGCAGCCGGGTGAAGATCCCCGGCGGCAGCCAGTCGGGCCGCCAGATGCGCCTGCGCTCGAAGGGCATGCCATCGCTACGCGGCGGCGGCCACGGCGACATGTTCATCGAACTGGCGGTGGAAACCCCGGTGAACCTGACCGCGCGGCAAAAGGAATTGCTGCGCGAATTCGAAAAGCTGGGCGAGGATAACAACCCCGAAAGCTCCAGCTTCTTTTCGAAGGTCAAACATTTCTGGGACGGCATGACCGGCTGATACGAGCCTCGGGGCGCGCGCCGGCATCCGCAAACCGGGTGCGCCCGCGCGTGTTCCTCATCTTGCGCCAAGTACCTTGGGGAGCGCGAGGGGCAAAGCCCTTCGCCGGATCGGATCGCCAACGGCGATTCGATCCGTCACGTCACGCCAGCAGCCGCCGCGCGATCACCTGCGCCTGGATTTCCGCCGCCCCTTCGAAAATGCTCAGGATTCGCGCATCGCACAGGATCCGGCTGACCGGGTATTCCAGCGCAAAGCCGTTGCCGCCGTGGATCTGCACGGCGTTGTCCGCCGCGGCCCAGGCGACGCGCGCGCCCAGCAGCTTTGCCATCCCGGCCTCCAGGTCGCAGCGCCGGCCGCCATCCTTTTCGCGGGCCGCGTGATAGGTCAACTGGCGCGCCACGGTGATCTCCACCGCCATCATCGCCAGTTTGGATGCAACGCGGGGAAAGGCGATCAGCGGCTTGCCGAACTGCCGCCGCTCCTGCGCATAGCGCAGCCCGACGTCCAATGCGTTCTGCGCGACGCCGATCGCGCGTGCCGCGGTCTGGATGCGGGCGCTTTCGAAGGTCTGCATGAGTTGCCGAAAGCCCTGGTCTTCCGCGCCGCCCAGAAGGTTCGCTTCGGGCACCTCGAACGCGTCGAAGCCAAGCTCGTATTCCTTCATTCCCCGATAGCCGAGCACCTCGATCTCGCCGCCGGTCATGCCGGGTGCGGGAAACGGGTCCGCCTCCGTGCCGGCGGGCTTTTCGGCGAGGAACATCGACAGGCCGCGGTGGTCGGTGCTGTCCGGGTCGGTGCGCGCCAGCAGGGTCATCAGGTGCGCGCGCGCCGCATGGGTGATCCATGTCTTGTTGCCGGTGATCCGGTAGGCCGCGCCCGTGCGGGTCGCGCGGGTGCGCAGGCTGCCAAGGTCCGATCCGGTTCCCGGTTCCGTGAATACGGCCGTCGGCAGGATCGCGCCGCTGGCCAGGTCGGGCAGCCATTGCGCCTTTTGCGCATCGGTGCCGCCGCCAAGGATCAGCTCTGCCGCGATCTCCGACCGGGTGCCCAGGCTGCCGACACCGATATAGCCGCGCGACAATTCCTCGGACACCACGACCATGGCGGTCTTGGACAGGCCAAGACCGCCATGCGCCTCGGGGATGGTCAGGCCGAACACGCCCATTTCGGCCAGCGCCTCGATGATTTCCATCGGGATCAGCGTGTCGTTCAGGTGCCAGTCATGGGCATGGGGCGCGATGCGCTCGTCGGAAAACCGGCGGAACTGATCGCGGATCATCTCCTGTTCGTCGTCCAGACCGGTCGCGCCGAAGGTCGCGTGGCCGGACATGTCCTGCATCAGCACGGCCAGCCGCATTCGCGCGGCCTGGCTGTTGCCGTGGTCCATCAGCGCGGCGCCCTCGGGTGTTCGCAGCCGCTGCGCGGCCTCCGCCGGCAGCGACACGTCCTGCGGCCGCGCGATCTCTCCCTGGCTCATGGGGATGCCGCCGGCGATCTGCGACAGGTACTCGCCAAAGGCGATCTGGTGGATCAGTGCCTCGATCTCGCCGAACGCGCCGTCCTCCTCCAGCCGTTCGGCCCAGTTCTGCATCTCGCGCAGGGCCTGCACATAGGTCGCCAGCCATGCCAGCGCGTGGGTGGCGGTCTGGTGCTGCTCCAGCAGGGCAGGGGACGGCGTGCCGGTCTCGCCGGCCACCATGCCGCGGACCTGCTGGCGGGCACCCTCCAGAAGCGCCTCGGCCGGGGCAAGGGCGGCGCGGCTAAGCGCCGTCAGATCCGCCATGGGAAGGGTGGTCATGTTCATGTCCTGGCCATCATGCGGCATCGGGCGCGTCCTTCAAGTGGGCGTGCAGGTGGGGCGGCGGGTTGTGTTCGGCCGGGATAGCGGGCTTAGAACGCCTGCGCAACATTAAGTCGTTAAAAGATGTGAAAAAGACTAAAAATGTCGCACCCAATTGACGGGATGCGTCCGTGGAAAGAAGCGGCTATCACCCCGGAAACCACACTGACGAGAGGCGCCATGCCGGAGATTTTCACCGTGATCGGGCCGGTTTTCCTGGCGCTCGCCTTCGGCGTGACGCTGTTCGCCGGGTTCGTGAAGGGCGCGGTAGGGTTCGCACTGCCGATGATCATGATCTCGGGGATGGGGTCGTTCCTTGCGCCCGATATCACGCTGGCCGCATTGATCGTGCCCACCGTGGTGGCGAATGTCTGGCAGGCGATGCGCGGCGGGCTGGCGGCGGCCCTGGGGGCGGTGCGGGTCTTCTGGGTGTATATCCTGATCGTCCTGATCTTCATCGCCGGCAGCGCGCAGCTTGTGCGTATCCTGCCCGACTGGGTGTTCTATCTGGTGCTCGGCGTGCCGGTGACGGGATTCGCGCTGATGCAGATCGCGGGATGGAAGCTGCATATCCGCCCCGAACATCGCCGCCGCGCCGAGGTTCTGATCGGCGCGGGCGCAGGGTTCGTCGGCGGGCTGTCCGGGGTCTGGGGGCCGCCGACCGTGGCCTATCTGACGGCGATCGAGGCGCCCAAGGGCGAATCGATGCGCATCCAGGGCGTGGTCTATGGTGCCGGGGCGGTCGTGCTGATGGCCTCGCACCTGCGGTCGGGCGTGCTGAACGCGCAGACGCTGCCGCTATCGGCGCTGATGCTGGTGCCGTGCCTGATCGGCATGGCGATCGGGTACCGTATGCACGACAAGCTCGACCCGGCGCGGTTCCGCCGGGCGATGCTGTTCGTGCTGGTGGTGGCCGGGCTCAACCTGATCCGGCGCGGGATCGTCGGGCTGATCTGAGCGGCCTATTCGTAGCGCACCTTGTCGCTGTCCAGCAATTCGCGGATGTCCGGCGGAACGGTCAGGCCGCCGCGCAGATCGGCGTCCAGCGCGGTTTCCATCTCGGCCACGCGGGCCATCATCGCGATCACGTCGTCGATCCGATCGAACGGGACGACCACGACACCGTCGCGGTCCGCCACCACCATGTCGCCCGGCGCCACGGCGCAGCCGGCAATCTGCACCGGATAGCCGATGCGCCCCGGCCCGGTGCCGAAGGGCGATCCCGGCGTCAGCCCGTCGCACCAGACCGGCAGCCCGGTTTCGACCACCCCGGCATAGTCGCGCATCGGCCCGTCGGTGACGAAACCGGCCGCCCCGCAATTGCGCATCATCGCCGACACGCGGTCGCCCGCGGCTGCGCCGCGCTGATGGCCGGCAAAGGCCGACACGACGACGTCGCCCTTGCGGATCTCGGACAGGGCGGCCAGCAGCGCGAGGATGTCGCCCGGCCCGGTATCGACCGTCAGCGCGGGCCCGGCGGCGCGGCAATCGTAATCGCGCCCGTCGCCCAGCGCCCGGATATTGGCCGGAAGCGCACCGCCACCATACATCGCATCGACGACAAAGCTGGTCGGCACGTTCTGGAACGCGGCGATCTGTGCGTCGGTGGGGCGGCGTTCGGCGCGTTTGATGGTCAACAGCGGCGGTTCTTCGATCATGGCAATTCTCCTTGTCGGCGCTCGTTAAACCCCGGATCGCATTCGGGGTCCATGGCCGTCTTGCGGCGCCGGCACGCGCGCCGGTCGGGGCATGCTCAGGAGAGCGGGACCGGGCCGCAGGAAACCGCCGGCAGCAGGTCGGCCCGCATCACGGTGAACCCGGCGCGGTAGACCAGCCGTCCCGCCGCCTCGGCTGTGAAGATCCACTCGCCGGGGACCAGTTCGTAGGGCTCGTCGAAGGAATAACCAAGGTAGTCGGGATCGTCCGCGCGCAGCTCGGTCGTCCAGGTCTGCCGCGTCACCTTGTCCGGCCCCATCGGCGGGTGTTCGATGGTCAGATCCACAAGCCCGGCATGTGCCGGGTCGACCAGGATATGAACCCCGAACCCCACGCCGACCTGCGCCGGAACCACCGTGCCGCGCGCGATGAAGGCGGGGATCCCGTCCACGAGGTTCACCACGCCGGCAATGGTCCCTTCGGCCACGCCGATCTCGGCCGGCTCCCGGGCGCAGAAATAGCCATAGTCGAAATCCACGGCGCCGGGGCTGACAGGCTCTTCGGCAAGGGCAGGCGGTGCGGCCAGCGAGGCGCAAAGCAGCAGCAGCGCGGACAGGAGGCGGGCAGGGCGCGTCATGCGGCCCACCCTACCCAACGCGCGCCTTGCAGGAAAGCCGTCAGCCGATGGCGACGGCCCGCACGTCTTCGTGAATGAAATTCTCGTACTGCACGAAGTTCTCGGCGAACATGCCCGCAAGCTTTGCCGCCTGCCGGTCGTAAGCCTCGGGATTGTCCCAGGTGCGCCGCGGGTCGAGCAGGATCGACGCGACGCCTTCGACCTCTTCGGGCACCTCGAAGCCGAAATGCGGATCCTTGCGAAACTCGGCATCGGCGAGGCTGCCGTCCAGCGCCGCGGACAGAAGCGCGCGGGTCGCCTTGATCGGCATCCGGCTGCCGGTGCCGTAGGCGCCGCCGGTCCAGCCGGTATTCACCAGCCAGCAGGTCGCGCCATGCTTGGCGATCTTCTCGCGCAGCAGGGCGCCGTAGACTTCGGGGCGGCGCGGCATGAAGGGGGCGCCGAAACAGGTGGAAAAGGTCGGCTCGGGTTCCGTCACGCCCTTTTCGGTGCCCGCCACCTTGGAGGTGAAGCCGGACAGGAAGTGGTATTCCGCCTGCGCCGGCGACAGCCGCGCGATCGGCGGCAGCACCCCGAAGGCGTCGCAGGTCAGCATGATGACGTTCTTGGGATGCCCGCCAAGCGCCGAGTCCGACGCGTTCGAGATGTAGTGCAGCGGATAGGCGCAGCGCATGTTCGCCGTTAGGCTGTCATCCTCGAAATCCAGCTCCAGCGTGTCCTTGTCGAACACCATGTTCTCGATCACCGTGCCGAACATCGAACAGGTGGCGTAGATTTCCGGCTCTGCCTCGGCCGACAGGTTGATGGTCTTGGCATAACATCCGCCTTCGAAGTTGAAGGTGCCGCGCGGCGACCAGCCATGTTCGTCGTCGCCGATCAGAACGCGGGTCGGGTCGGCCGACAGCGTGGTCTTTCCCGTGCCCGACAGGCCAAAGAAGATCGCCGTGTCCACCGGGTTGCCCGGCGCGTGGTTGGCCGAACAATGCATCGCCATAACACCCTTGCCCGGCAGGATGTAGTTCAGCAGCGTGAACACCGATTTCTTGTTCTCGCCGGCATATTCGGTGCCGCCGATCAGGATCAGCTTCTTGTCGAAGTTCAGCACGATCACGGTTTCCGACCGGCAGCCGTGCCGCTCCGGGTCCGCCTTGAAGGTCGGGCAGTTGATGATCGTGTAGTCGGGGATGTAGTCCTCCAGCTCGGCGGACGAAGGGCGGCGCAGCAGGTGGCGGACAAACAGGTTGTGCCATGCCAGCTCGTTGATCACCCGCACGTCCAGCCGGTGCTGCGGATCGGCGCCGCCGTACAGATCCTGCACGAAATAGTCGCCGCCCTTCATGTGCGCCAGCATGTCCGTATGCAGCCTGTCGAACGCATCGGGCCGCATCGGCTTGTTGTTGTCCCACCAGATCGTGCCCTCGACCGACGGGGTGCGCACCACGAACTTGTCCTGCGGCGAGCGGCCCGTGTGCTTGCCGGTATCGACCAGCAGCGCGCCGCCCCGGCCCAGCGTTCCCTCGCCCCGCCTCAGCGCCTGTTCGACAAGCGCAGGCTCGATCAGGTTGTAATGGACATGGCCCAGATCCGTGATGCCCTGATCCTGCAAGCGTTGGTTCGGGTTGACCCGTCCGGTTTCCATGCCGTGCCTCTCCCCGCCGATCTTTCGGCGTCTGTGCTGTTCGTCCGGCGCGGAATGATATTGCGCCGCGTGGCCCCTCGCGGGTCACTTCCTGCGCTATAGCATGGGGTTTTCAGCGCGGAACAGGACGGAAACGTGAAGTTAGCGCAACCAGATGCGGGTTAGCGCAATCATCTTCCGGATCGGCGAAACGGTGCCGGAATGTGAGACATATTAGCAATTGGTTACGGAATTTCGTGTCCGAATAGGGGCAGCGGGCCTGCTGATTCGCAGATAGCGGTTGATTTGGCGGCATGGACTGGGAAACATGGCGGAAAAAGCAGGCAAAAATTAGAGCAGTATAGGGAATCTCTCCATGTCGAGGATTGCTTTGGTGGACGACGACAGGAACATCCTGACGTCCGTTTCCATGACGCTCGAGGCCGAGGGCTTCGAGGTTGAGACCTACAATGATGGCCAGGCCGCGCTGGACGCGTTCAATACGCGGCTGCCCGACATGGCCGTTTTCGACATCAAGATGCCCCGGATGGACGGCATGGACCTGCTTCAGCGGGTGCGCCAGAAGACAGCGATGCCGGTGATCTTCCTGACCTCCAAGGATGACGAGATCGACGAGGTTCTGGGTCTGCGAATGGGTGCCGACGACTATGTGAAAAAGCCGTTCAGCCAGCGGCTGCTGGTCGAGCGTATCCGCGCGCTGCTGCGCCGGCAGGAGGCGATCGCATCCGGCGAAAAGGGCGAGCCGGAAACCGGCAAGATCATGACCCGCGGCCAGCTGACGATGGACCCGCTGCGCCACGCGGTGAAATGGAAGGACCAGGACGTGTCGCTGACGGTGACCGAATTCCTGCTGCTTCAGGCGCTGGCCCAGCGTCCCGGCTTCGTCAAGAGCCGCGATCAGCTGATGGACGTGGCCTATGACGATCAGGTCTATGTCGACGATCGGACGATCGACAGCCACATCAAGCGGCTGCGCAAGAAGATGCGCATGGCCGACCCGGAATTTTCCGCGATCGAGACCCTTTATGGCATCGGATACCGGTACAACGAGGAATAATGAACGCCGCGTCGGACATAGACGTGCAGAACGCCCGGAAAGCGCATGATGCGGATCTGGACGATCTGGTCCTCGGCGAGGACTGGGTCACGCCGGAATCCGAACTGAACGCCGACGTGCGCGAACGCCGGCGACGGCGGGGCTTCATTTCGATCAACCGCTCGCCGCTGGCACGCAAGATCATCACCTTCAATCTGCTGGCGATGCTGATGCTGGTGGCCGGGGTGCTGTACCTGAACCCGGTGCGCGACAACCTGGTGCTGCAACGCGAAAGCGGCCTGGTCGCCGAGGCGCATCTTGTCGCCGACGTGTTCGAGGCCGGGCTTGACGCCACCGGCGCCAGCCTGGTCGAGGACGGGGCCGAGGGCGCGCTCGACGTCGCGGCGCTGCTTGCCGGCCTGCGCCTGTCGCCGGGGATCGAGGTCTATGTCTTCGCGCCGGACGGCGCCGTGCTGGCCAGCAATGCCGGCAGCGACCGGGCGCCACTCGACGGGTTGCCCGACGCCGCGGATGAACGGTCGACCTTTCTCACCGATTCCCTGAACCGGGTCTGGGACGGGCTTTCAAGCCTGTCCCGCACCGGTGACGAGACGGTGTCGGATGTCGATATCGAACAGGGCCTGCGGGCCATGGTCGACGATGCCGCGGGCGGCGCCACCACCGTCGAAAGCGACATCTACCGTGACGGCGGCACGATCTTTTCCGTGGCCACGCCGATCTTCCAGGGCGGTGTGCCCGTCGGGATCGTCGCCCTGAGCAGCGCCGCCGGAGAGATCGACCGGCTGGTCCGGTCCGAGCGCGAGCAGGTGCTTCAGATGTTCGTCATCGCCATTCTGGTGTCGATCGGGCTTAGCCTGGTGCTGGCCTCGACAATCGCCAACCCGCTGTCCGATCTCGCCGCCGCGGCGGAAATCGGGCAGGACCGGGGAACCCGCCGCAAATCCCCGGCGCGGGTGCGCATCCCCGACCTGAGCGGCCGCCCAGACGAGATCGGACGCCTCAGCGCGGCGCTGCGCGGCATGGTCGGCGCCCTCTACGAGCGGATCGACGCGAACGAGCAGTTTGCGGCCGATGTCGCGCACGAGATCAAGAACCCGCTCGCCTCGCTCCGCTCCGCCATCGGCACGATGCGCGTTGCCAAGCGCGAGGACCAGCGCGAGCGTCTGCTGGAGGTGATCGAGCATGACGTGCGCCGGCTGGACCGGCTGGTCAGCGACATTTCCAACGCCTCGCGGCTCGACAGCGAACTGGTCAAGGAAGAGGAAGAGAGCTTCGATCTTCTGGCGATGCTGCGCAACCTGACCGATTATCTCGGCAACGAGGCGCGCGAAAAAGGGGTCGAGTTCATCACCGACATGCCCGGCGGCAAGATCGAGATTCACGGCCTGGAGGCGCGGCTTGCCCAGGTCTTCGTCAATCTGATCTCGAACGCGATTTCCTTTTGCGAGGATGGCGATGCGATCCGCGTATGGGTGCGCCGCCGCGATAACCGCGTGCTGATCGTGGTCGAGGATACCGGCCCCGGCATCCCCGAAGAGGCGTTGACCAAGATTTTCACCCGGTTCTATTCCGAACGTCCCGCCGGGCAGTTCGGCAACAATTCCGGCCTTGGCCTGGCGATTTCCAAGCAGATCGTCGAGGCGCATTCCGGTGTCGTCTGGGCCGAGAACATCCGCCCGACCGATGCGGATGTCACCTCGGACCCGCTGGGCGCCCGGTTCGTGGTCGGCCTGCCGGTCTGACCTTGCGCGGCCGGCCCGGCATTCCGGCCAAGCCGTGCTGATCCACGCCACCAGCATCGCGTGGGACGGCCGGGCCGTCCTGATCCGGGGCGCCGCCGGAAGCGGGAAATCCTCGCTGGCGCTGCAACTGATGGCGCATGGTGCCGGGCTGATTTCCGACGACCGCACGCACCTTGCGACGCGGGATGGCTGGCCATACGCCTCGGCGCCGGACACGATCCGCGGCCGAATCGAGGCGCGCGGCGTCGGGATCCTTGCCGCCGCCCCGGCCGCTTCCGCCCCGGTCGTGCTGGTCGTCGATCTGGACCATACCGAAACGGACCGCATCCCGCCGCCGCGCGAAGCCGTGGTGCTGAATTGTTCCATCGCGCTGCTTCACAAGGCCGAGAGCCTTCATTTCGCGGCGGCAATCCTGCAATATCTGAAAGGCGGACGCGCAAGCATGTGAGGCGCGGCGACGAAAGGCGAGATGTGACGAAACCCGATGGCAGTTCCCGGCAGGACCGGCTGGTCCTGGTGACCGGGCCTTCCGGCGCTGGCCGCTCGACGGCGATCAACGTGCTCGAGGATCTGGGCTTCGAGGCGATCGACAACATGCCGATGCGCCTTTTGCCCCGGTTGCTGGACGGCGACGCGGCGGATTGCCCGCTGGCGCTGGGACTTGACGTGCGCAACCGCGATTTCAGCGTCGAGGCGATCCTCGATCTCGTGCGCGGCGCCCGTGGCGGGCCCGGTGCGGGAATGGAGCTGCTGTATCTCGATTGCAGCACCGAGGTTCTGCTGCGCCGCTATTCGGAAACCCGCCGCCGCCACCCGCTGGCCGGCCAGGCCCAGCCGCTGCTGGGCATCGAGCGCGAGGCCGAGCTTCTGGCGCCGATCCGCGCCATCGCCGACATCCTGATCGACACGTCCGAGCTGTCGCCGCACGACCTGCGGGACGAGTTGCAGGGCTGGTTCGACCCCGACCCGCAATCGCGCATGGCCGTGTCGATCCAGAGCTTTTCGTACAAGCGCGGGGTGCCGCGCGGGGTCGACATGGTGTTTGACTGCCGGTTCCTGCGCAACCCGCACTGGCAGCCCGAGTTGCGGGCGCTGGACGGCACCGATGCGGCGGTCGCCGCGCATGTCGCCGGCGATGCCCGGTTCGACGCGTTCTTTGCCAAGGTGCTGGACATGGCCGACCTGCTGCTGCCCGCCTACCGCGAGGAAGGCAAGACGCATCTGACCATCGGTTTCGGCTGTACCGGCGGGCAGCACCGGTCCGTTGCCCTCACGGAAGGGCTGGCAAACGCTCTTGCAAACCGGGGGTGGCAGGTCTCTAAGAGGCACAGGGAATTGGAGCGGCGGGCCAGACACGTCCCGCCGGCATCCGTTGGGGTGGGCGTTTCGTGATTGGCATCGTCATCGTTGCACATGGCGGACTGGCGCGGGAATATCTTGGCGCCGTCGAGCACGTGGTCGGACGTCAGAACGGGATCCGCGCGATCTCCATCGAACCCGACCACGACCGCAGCCTGAAGCAGACCGAGATTTGCGCCGCTGCCGACAGCGTGGATTCCGGCAATGGCGTGGTGGTCGTCACCGACATGTTCGGCGGCTCTCCGAGCAATCTGAGCCTGCGGGCCTGCGCCGTGAAGGACCGCAAGATCATGTACGGCGCGAACCTGCCGATGCTGATCAAACTGGCGAAGTCCCGCCACCTTGCGCTGGGCGACGCGGTGGACGGTGCGCTGCGGGCGGGCCGGAAATATATCGACAGCTACGACGTGGCGTGACATAGCCGGGCGGGTGATGAGCAGCACCAACAAACGTACCTTGTTGATCGTCAACGAAAAGGGGCTGCATGCCCGCGCCTCGGCCAAGCTGGTCGAGGTGGTGGAGGATCATTCCGCCCAGGCCGTCGTGTCGAAGGATGGCCAGAGCGCGAGCGGCGACAGCATCATGGGGCTTTTGATGTTGGCAGCCGCAAGGGGAACCACTATTGAGATCGAGACCAGCGGGCCGGAGGCTGAAAAGCTTGCCGACGCGCTGGAGGCACTTGTGGCCGACCGGTTCGGCGAAGACATGTAATCCGGTCCCTCGAGGAGGCAGCTTGGCTGGTCAGACCCCCTTTTCCCGAGGTTGCCGCTGATGCGCGCCGGGCCGACATCGCGGGCGCGCCGGGGAATGGATGCGACCAAGCCGCCCGGCGAGCAGGGATATGACCGGCGCCGCCTGACCTATGCAAACACGTTCGATTCGCCGCTGAAAGGGCTGACGATCCGCGCGATCGAATGGCTGACGGGCAAGGTGTCGATCATCCGCATGCTGCGCGAGTTTGCCCGCCGCGGACCGCATGAACGCGAAGCGTTCTGGACCCAGGCGCTGGACGTGATGCAGATCGACATCCGCACGCCGGACGATCAGCTTGCCAGGGTGCCCGCCGACGGGCCGGTCGTCGTGGTGGCGAACCATCCGCACGGTCTGGTCGACGGCATGGTGATCGCCCAGATCCTCAGCCGCAAGCGGCCCGATTTCAAGGTGCTGGTGCGCGGGTTCCTGACCGGTATCGACGAGATGGCGGCGAGTTTCCTGATCTCGGTGCCGTTCCCGCACGAGGACGACGCACAGCGCAAGGGCATGAAGATGCGCGCCGAGGCGATGCAGCATCTCAAGAATGACGGGGTCATCGCTCTGTTCCCGTCCGGCGTCGTCGCCCATTCCGAGACGATGATGGGGCCGGCGATAGAGGCCGAATGGAACGTGTTCACCGCCAAGATGATCCGCGAATCCGGCGCCACGATCCTGCCGGTCCATTTCCGCGGCGCGAATTCGCGCTGGTACCAGATTGCGAACCGGCTGTCGCCGACCCTGCGCCAGGGCCTGCTGCTGCACGAAATCGTCGCGGCCTGCAAACGGCCACAGGCGCCGGTGATCGGCCGCCCGATCCCGCCTGACGAATGGGCCGAGCCGATCCGCGAGCCGCGCGCCTACATGGCATGGCTGCGCGCGCATGTCCTTGCGTTGGGGGACGGCGGCTGAGCGGCGCAGGCGGCGGCGTTCGTTCACATCTTCGAATATGACAGGAACCTTCGTGCAAAGCGCCGTGTTGACTTGGCGAACCGAGGAAATGTCAGCGATGCACCTGTCCGCGATATACGCCAATCTGAACTGCACCGACCTGCACCGCAGCGAGCGGTGGTTCCGGCGCATGTTCGGTCGCCGCTGCGACCGAAGGCCGATGCCCGGCCTGGTCGAGTGGCGCTACCAAGGCGGCTGCGGCTTTCAGCTGTTCGAGAACCCGGACGACGCCGGAAAGGGCACGCTCACCCTGCTGGTGCAGGATGTGCGCAAGGAACACGAACGCCTGTCGAAGATCGCCCCCGGCCAGCTTGAGATCGGGAACGGCGCACCGATATTGCGGCTGCACGATCCCGATGGAAACCTTGTCGTTCTGGCCGAATCCGGGGATTGATCAGCGCGTCGGCACAGGCTCGTCGCCCCGATAGTCGTAAAAGCCCCGGCCCGCCTTTCGGCCAAGCCAACCGGCCTCTACATATTTCACCAGAAGCGGGCAGGGCCGGTACTTGGTGTCGGCCAGCCCGTCATGCAGCACGTTCATGATCGCCAGGCAGATGTCGAGACCGATGAAATCGGCCAGCTCCAGCGGCCCCATCGGGTGGTTCGCCCCGAGTTTCAGCGACTCGTCGATCGAGCGCACGCTGCCAACCCCTTCGTACAGGGTATAGACGGCCTCGTTGATCATCGGCACGAGGATGCGGTTGACGATGAAGGCGGGGAAATCCTCGGCGCTGGCGGCGGTCTTTCCCAGCCGTTCCACGACGCCCAGGCAGGCATTGTAGGTCGGCTCGTCCGTGGCGATGCCGCGGATCAGTTCCACCAGCTTCATCACCGGCACCGGGTTCATGAAGTGGAAGCCCATGAAACGCTCGGGCCGGTCGGTCCGGCTGGCAAGCCGGGTGATCGAGATCGACGACGTGTTGGATGTCAGGATCGTGTGCGGCTGCAGATGCGGCACCAGGTCTTCGAAGATCGCGGTCTTGACCGTCTCGCGTTCGGTCGCGGCCTCGATCACCAGATCGGTCGCGCCGAGATCCGAAAGTTTCATCGTCGTGTCGATCCGGGCGAGCGCGCTTGCCTTGTCGTCATCCGATATGCTGCCCTTCGACACCTGCCGGTTCAGGTTCTTGTCCACCAGCGCGAGGGCCTTGGTCAGCGCATCGTCGCTGATATCGTTCAGCAGAACCTCGTACCCGGCAACCGCCAGGACATGCGCAATCCCGTTGCCCATCTGGCCCGCGCCGACAACCCCGATCCGCTTGATTTCCATGTCCGTCCCCTTCGGCCTGATTGCGCGCGACCATATGCGCCGCCTCTCCCGGCTTGCAAGGCCGAAAGGTCCGCACAATTCGCCTCGAATGCCCAGGTTAGCGGCTTGGCAAGACATCGGTGCGAATCTGGGGGCAGGGTGGACTTTGACAGCGAAGTGAGTGGGTGGAATGAACCATGTGAACATGCGCCAAACGGGGCTCGACTACTTTCCCTGCCGGTACGGAACCTCGAAGCAGCTGTTTCGCGGCCCGCGCCGGCGGATCGAAGGGGATTTCATCGCCTTTCTGGGCGGGACCGAGACCTACGGCAAATTCATCGAGACACCGTATCCCGCATTGATCGAGCACGGCACCGGCATCCGTTCGGTCAATCTGGGCTGCATGAATGCCGGGGTCGACGTCTATTGCCATGACAAGAGCCTTCTGGACATCTGCACCAAGGCGCGCGTCACGGTGATCCAGGCGATGGGCGCGCAGAACATGTCGAACCGGTTCTACGCGGTGCACCCGCGCCGCAACGACCGGTTCCTGAAGGCCTCGACGCTTCTGCAGAAGATTTTCCCAGAGGTGGACTTTACCGAGTTCAGCTTTACCCGGCATCTGCTGTCGCGACTCAAGCAGATCTCGCCGGAGAAATTCACCATGCTCCGCCACGAGCTGAAAGAGGCGTGGCTGGCCCGGATGCGGATGCTGCTGTCGCAGATCGACGGCAAGGTCGTGCTGCTCTGGCTGGCCGATCATGCCCCGTCGAAGCGGGAGCGAAACGAATTCGCGATGGGCGATCCGTTATTCGTGGATCGCGCGATGCTCGACTCACTGACGGGGGCCGTCACCCGCACGGTCGAAATCGTCGCAACGCCGGAGGAACGTGCGGCAGGGCTGGAGCGCATGTCTTTCGGCGAACTGGAACGCCCCGCCGCAGAGGAAATGCTGGGCCCCGTCCTGCATGAGCGGTTGGCGGCGGCGCTGGTGCCGGTGCTGAAAACGATGTTGTAGCCTGAAGACAGGGGTGCCCTCCGGCAAGGCCGAGCGCCCCATCCCGCGCCTTCGCAATGAAAAAACCGCCGACCCGAAGGCCGGCGGTCGATCATCTGCCGCGTGCCGGCGCAGTGCCTACTCGTCGGGGCAGGTCTCGTCGAGAAAGGCGGCAAAGGCGGCGGCAACTTCGTCGGCGGACTTATCGCCATCCTTGCGGACCTTGTGGGTCATCTTGCTGCGCGCTTTCTTGTCGTCGAGGTAGTCGCGCAGGAAGGCGCGCGGATCCTCGAGATAGGGCACGAGGTTCTCGTGATCCCAGACGAGCCCTTCTTCACCGGCCTCGACGATATGCCGTCCATAGCGGAAATCCTCGGACGTGCCGGCCTGCCGGCCGACGACGCAATACAGGTTCGGGCCGGTCCGGGCCCGGCCGCCGGCGATCGTGTTGCCGTCCTCGTCGGCGACCATGTGGCAGGTGGCGCATTGGCCGAATTCGTCGGCGGCATAGGCGGCCTCGTCGGACAGGTCCTGCGCAAATGCCGGCGCGGCCGTTATCGCGGCGGCGGCGAGGGTTGTGGCGAATAGCTTCATGTGGTCCTCACTGGTCGGTGTCGGGCCGAACCGGCCCCGATATTGCCCCGCGGCTGCCATTGGGCAACTCGGCCGGGGCGATGAAAGTCGGTGTTCGCGTGCCAAGCCAATATGAAGTGCGATTCGCGGTGGGATCAAGCAGATACTCGGCCAATGATGCCGCGGCCAAGTGCCCGATGGGCGTCTGCCGGGGGCTGGCGCAGCGGCTGTATCTGGCCTATTTGCCGGGCCGATGCAGGACAGGATCCCGGCCTGGGTAAAAGGCGATCTCGTGCCGGTCGACAAGCTGGCAGTGCACCGGCAGGGGCTGCGGCACAAGGCGGTGTCGGTATTCGTGATGGACGGGCCGCGCGTGCTGATCCAGCGGCGGGCGGCGGGCAAGTATCATACGCCCGGCCTCTGGGCGAACACCTGCTGCACGCATCCACTGTGGGGCGAGGCCGATGCCGATTGCGCGATCCGCAGGCTGCGGCAGGAGCTGGGGATCACCGGGCTGGTCCCGGTCCATCGCGGCGAGGTGCAATACCGTGCCGATGTCGGCGGCGGGCTGATCGAGGACGAGGTGGTCCAGGTTTTCACCTGCACGGCGGATGCCGATCTGCCGATCGCACCCGACCCCGACGAAGTGGCCGAGACGCGCTGGATCGACCGCGCCGCGCTGCTGGCAGAGATCGCGGCCGATCCCGCCCGCTTCACCCCGTGGATGCGCATCTACATGGCCGACCATGCGGCGCGCATTTTCGGTGCGGATCCGGGGTGAGGGCGCGGCGGGGGCAGGAATCCCCCGCCCCCTGATATGATCAAAGCTTTTCAGTCAGTTCCGGCACGATGTCGAACAGATCGCCCACCAGCCCGTAATCGGCGACCTGGAAGATCGGGGCCTCGTCGTCCTTGTTGATCGCGACGATCACCTTGCTGTCCTTCATGCCCGCAAGATGCTGGATCGCGCCGGAAATGCCGACCGCGACATACAGCTCGGGCGCGACGACCTTGCCGGTCTGGCCCACCTGCCAGTCATTCGGGGCATAGCCCGAATCCACCGCCGCACGAGAGGCACCCACCGCGGCCCCCAGCTTGTCTGCCAGTTTTTCGATCAGGGCAAAGTCGTCCTCCGATCCGACGCCGCGCCCGCCGGACACGACACGGCCCGCCGAGGTCAGCTCGGGCCGGTCGCTTTCGGCCACCTTGTCCTCGACCCATTCCGACAGGCCGGGATCCGTGGCCGCACCGACAGACTCGACCGGTGCCGCATCCTGTTCGCCCGCCGCTTCGAAGGTCGAGGTTCGGATCGTGACCACCTTCTTGTCGTCGCCCGACTTTACCGTCTGGACGGCGTTGCCGGCATAGACCGGCCGCTGATAGGTGTCGGCGTCGACGATGCCGGACACGTCGGAAATCACCATCACGTCCAGCAGTGCGGCCACCCGGGGCATCACGTTCTTGGCATCGGTCGTGGCCGGCGCGACGATATGGTCGTAATCGCCGGCCAGCGACACGATCAGCGCCGCGGTCGATTCGGCCAGCCGGTGACCCAGGCTGTCATCCTCGGCGACCAGCACCTTTGCCACGCCGTCGACCCTTGCCGCGGCCTCGCCCGCCGCTGCCGCAGAGGCGCCGGCGCACAGGGCCGTCACTTCGCCAAGTTGTTTCGCCGCCGTCACCGCCTTGGCGGTTGCGTCAAGTTGCAGCTCGCCGCCGCTCACCTCGGCCAGAAGAAGAACCGCCATCACAGAACTCCCGCTTCGTTCTTGAGTTTCTCGATCAGCTCGTCCACCGAGCCCACGATTTCGCCGGCCTTGCGCTCTGCCGGTTCCTCGGTCCTGAGCACTTCGAGGCGCGGCGCGACGTCGACGCCGTAATCCTCGGGCGTCTTTTCATCGAGCGGCTTCTTCTTGGCCTTCATGATGTTCGGAAGGCTGGCATAGCGCGGCTCGTTCAGGCGCAGATCGACGGTCACGATCGTCGGCAGCTTGACCTTGATGGTCTGCAAGCCGCCATCGACCTCGCGCGTCACCTTTGCGCTGTCGCCGTCGATCTCGATCCCCGAGGCGAAGGTGGCCTGCGACCAGCCGAGCAGCGCCGCCAGCATCTGCCCCGTCGCGTTCATGTCGTTGTCGATCGCCTGCTTGCCGGCGAGCACCAGCTGCGGCTGTTCCTCGTCGATCACGGCCTTGAGGATCTTGGCCACGGCCAGCGGTTCGATATCGGTATGCACATCGTCCGTGGCCACGATCAGGATCGCCCGGTCGGCGCCCATCGCCAGCGCGGTGCGCAGGGTTTCCTGCGCCTGCTTGACGCCGATCGACACGGCCACGACCTCTTCGGCCTTGCCCGCTTCCTTGAGGCGGATCGCCTCTTCCACCGCGATTTCGTCGAACGGGTTCATCGACATCTTGACGTTGGCCAGATCGACGCCCGATCCGTCCGCCTTGACGCGGACCTTCACGTTGTAGTCGATCACCCGCTTGACCGGCACAAGCACCTTCATGCGTGTTCTCCCTCGGTTTTCCAGATTGCCCGAACGGACAGGACAGACGTTGTCGCGCAGAGTGTTAGCCGCTCTGCCGTGCGGGAAACAGGGGAAAAACGCCCCCCTGCGGGCAATCGCCGCCCCCTGCCCGCGGTGCGAGCGCTATCAGCGATTCGCGCCCGGCTGCCACAGCACATCCGCCTTGCCGCCGTCATTGGCGATGCGGGCGGCGACGAACAGCCAGTCGGACAGCCGGTTCAGGTATTTCACGGCGGCGGGATTCACCGGCTCGGCTTCGGCCAGTTCGACGGTCGCGCGCTCGGCGCGGCGGGCGACGGTGCGGCACAGGTGCAGATGCGCGGCCAGCGCGCTGCCGCCGGGCAGGATGAAGCTGCGCAGCGGCTCCAGCACCGAGGTCATCGCGTCGATTTCCGATTCGAGCCACGCGACCTGCTCGTCGGTGACGCGCAGGGGCGGATACTCGGCCTCGGCGTCCTTTTCCATCTCGGGGCGGCACAGATCGGCGCCCACGTCGAACAGGTCGTTCTGGATCCGCGAGAGCTGTGCCTCGACCTCGCCATCCGCGTGCAGGCGCGCAAGGCCCAGCGTCGCGTTCACCTCGTCCACCGTGCCGTAGGCGGCAACGCGCGGCGAATGCTTGGCGACGCGCACGCCATTGCCCAGCGCGGTGTCGCCGCCATCGCCGGTGCGGGTGTAAATCTTGTTCAGAACGATCATCAGTTGCCTCCCATGCGCCGGACCACCACGAACAGAAGGATCAGCAGCACCGCCACGGCCTGCGCGGCGATCCGGTAGCGCATCAGGCGGTTGGCGTTGCGGCGATGGAACTCGCCCCCCTTGCCGAAGCTGCCGACGCCGATCATCAGGATGACCAATACCCCGAGGCAGGCCGCGATGACGAGGATGAATAGCGGGTCGCGCCACATGGGCTGTCCTTTCTGTCCTTTGCGCCGATGTAGCGGGGGATCGGGGAAAACCAAACCGGCAATTTGGCGCGGTCAGGCAATACGGCGGGTGATCCAGTCGATGGCGCGGGTCGGCAGGATGCGGATCAGCAGCCGCACCAGATGCGCCGCGCGCGTGACCATGTAGCGCGGGCGTGGGCGGCGCGCCTCCAGCGCGTGGATCAGCTTGGCGGTGACGGCGGATGCCGGGGCCTCCAGCCGGGCGGCGTTGTTCGGGCCGCGCCATTTGCGCATCAGGCCCGAGGTATATCTGTCCGCCTGGGCCGAGGCCCGCCAGTCGATCCACTTTTCGAATTGCAGGCGCCCGTTCTCGCCGAACCTCGTGTCGATCAGGCCCGGCTCGATCAGAACGACATGGATCGGCTCGCCGTGCATCTCCATTCGCAGGGCGTCGGTCAGCCCTTCGAGTGCGTATTTCGTCGCCACATAGGCGCCGCGCCACGGTGCGCTGACATAGCCCAGAACCGACGAGCAATTGACGATTCGCCCGCCGCCTTGCGCGCGCATCACCGGGATCACCCGGCGGGTCAGGTCGTGATAGCCGACGAGGTTCGCCTCGAGGATGGTGCGCAGCGCGTCGGTCGGGAGATCCTCGACCAGGCCGGGAATGCCGTAGGCGCCGTTGTTGTAAAGCGCATCGAGCGTGCCGCCGGTGGCATCCAGTACCTCGGCCAGCGCCCGTTCGATGCTGGCCGGGTCTTCATAGTCGAGCCGGGGGCTGTCGAACCCCTCGGCGCGCAGCCGTGTGCAATCCTCGGCCTTGCGGCAGGCGGCAAAGACCCGCCAGCCGCGCGCCCTGAGCGTGCGCGCGGCGTCAAGCCCGATACCCGACGAACAGCCGGTGATGAGGATGGATTTCATGCCGCGATGCCCCCTGCGCCCGGCTTCGCAATAGGCCAGCGGGGCGGCCGGATCAATCGCGTCAGCGGGGGCTTGCGTCGGACAGGAATATCTCGGCCATGAAGCCTTCGTCGCCGCTCGATACGTCGCGCACATGCAGCCAGCCGTCGCCGGTATCGTCAAGCACCTGTGCGGCGTCGCCCTTGAGCAGCCGGCTCACGACCGCCGCGCCGATCGATGGCTGCGCCCGGAGGTTGACCTTGGTGCCGCTGACGTAAAGCAGGTCGTCCGAAATCGCCTCTGCCAGCGCGCGGGTGACCGGCTCCGGCTCGACCGCCTGCATGGCCTCGGCGACTGCCTGGCTGACGGCGGTCGGCGTGACGGCGGCGCGCGCCGGCTCCGGGGCGGGAGCGTCGGGTATCGGCGGTGAAACCGGGGCGGGGGCAGCCTCGGAGGCGGGGGCAGGCCGGCGCAAGGATGCCGGCCGCGCGACCGGCAGGCGCGAGCGGGCGACGGCAAGACTTGCGGCGGGTGCCTCGAATCGCGCGGCGACGAATTCCGCGTCAAGCGCCGCGTCGCTGGTTTCGATCGGCGCGGGTTCCGGTGCCGCAGGCGTCGCGGCGAGGTTCACGGCGACCAGCGCGGGTTCGACGATGTCGGCGTCTGCCGCCGCGACCTCGTTTTCCGGCGCCGCCGTTTCAACGTCGGAATTGCTGGCAAGCACCGGTGGCGGTGCCTTGAATTCCGCGATGATCGCGGCGATCTCGGCCGCGGTTTTCGGCCCGTCCTGCATGTCCGCGACCGGCACCGGATCGAGCGTCGTTCGCGTAATCTCCGTTGCCCGCTGCGGTGAGCCCGATCCCCAATGCAACATTGCCGCCACGATGGCCGTGACCAGCCCAATCGTCAAAAATCTCAACATCTGCCCGTACTCTTGCTGTCTTCGGCGCTTGTTTCCGCGCCATTACGTCGCAGGACGTTACCAAAACCGAATGCCATTCGCAGACGGAAAATCCCGCGATTCCCGACTTTTGCCGCGATTGATGCAGCTTTGCACGATTTCTGCCACAGCGTGGCCGCATGTTCTTGTCGCCCCGAAACCGGGCGCGTATCACATCATCTATGAGCGACGCCCCCGACGACCCCAATATCGACCTTCCCGATCTGGCAGAACCGCTGCGCCGTGCGATCGGAGAGCGCTATCTGACCTATGCGCTGTCCACGATCATGCACCGTGCCCTGCCGGATGCGCGCGACGGCCTGAAACCGGTTCACCGGCGGATCCTGTATGCGATGCGCGAATTGCGGCTGGCCCCGGATGGCCGGTTTCGCAAGTCGTCGAAGATCTCGGGCGACGTGATGGGCAACTACCACCCGCACGGCGATACCGCGATCTACGACGCGATGGCCCGGCTGGCACAGGATTTCAACGTCCGCTACCCGCTGGTCGACGGGCAGGGCAATTTCGGCAATATCGACGGCGACAACCCGGCCGCCAGCCGCTATACCGAGGCGCGCCTGACCGCCGCGGCAGAGGCCCTGATGGAAGGGCTGACCGAGGACGCGGTCGATTTTCGGGACAATTACGACGGCACCCTGACCGAGCCGGTTGTGCTGCCGGCCGCGTTCCCGAACCTGCTGGCCAACGGGTCGAGCGGGATCGCGGTGGGCATGGCCACGAACATCCCGCCGCACAATATCGAAGAGCTGTGCAATGCCTGCCTGCACCTGATCAAGACGCCGGACGCGCGCGACGACACGCTGCTGAACTTCGTCCAGGGGCCGGATTTTCCCACCGGCGGCGTGATCGTCGAGCCGCGCGAGAGCATGGCGCAGACCTATCGCACGGGGCGCGGCGCGTTCCGTCTGCGCGCGCTGCACGAGACCGAGGATCTGGGGCGCGGACAGTGGCAGATCGTGGTGACGGAGATCCCGTACCAGGTGCCAAAATCCAAGCTGATCGAACGCATCGCCGAACTGATCCAGACCAAGAAGGTGCCGATCCTTGCCGATGTCCGCGACGAAAGCGCCGAGGATATCCGCATCGTGCTGGAGCCGCGATCCAAGAACGTGGATGCGGATGTTCTGATGAACATGCTTTATCGCAACTGCGATCTGGAGGTGCGGTTCAGCCTGAACATGAACGTGCTGATCGACGGGCGCACGCCCAGGGTGTGCAGTCTGAAAGAGGTTCTGCGCGCCTTTCTCGATCACCGCCGCGAGGTTCTGTTGCGCCGGTCGCGCCACCGGCTGGCCAGGATCGACCACCGGCTTGAGGTTCTGGAAGGGTTCATCACCGCGTTCCTGCATCTCGACCGGCTGATCGACATCATCCGCTACGACGACGACCCCAAGGCCGCGCTGATGCGCGAGGATTGGGCGCGCGACTTCGTGCGCGCCACGTCCGAGGCGGATTATGTCTCGCCGCCCCCCGCGAGTTCGGATTTCGACGGCCTGACCGAGGTGCAGACCGACGCGATCCTGAACATGCGGCTGCGCAGCCTGCGGCGGCTGGAAGAGATCGAGCTTCGGCGCGAGCGTGACGCGCTGATGCGCGAGCGTGCCGAGCTGGAGGATCTGCTGGAGGACGAGGGCCTGCAATGGAGCCGCATCTCGGCGCAGATCCGCGACACCCGCAAGCAGTTCGGCCAGACCTCCGAAGGCGGCGCGCGCCGCAGCCGGTTCGCCGAGGCGACCGAAGCCCCCGATGTGCCGCTGGAGGCGATGATCGAACGCGAGCCGGTCACCGTCGTTTGTTCCAAGATGGGCTGGATCCGGGCGATGAAGGGCCATATCGCGCTGGACCAGGAGCTGAAATACAAGGACGGCGACGAGGGGCGCTACATCTTTCACGCCGAGACGACCGACAGGCTTCTGGTGTTCGGCTCCAACGGGCGGTTCTACACGCTGTCGGCGTCCAACCTGCCCGGCGGGCGCGGCATGGGAGAGCCGGTGCGCCTGATGGTCGACCTGCCGAACGAGGCCGAGATCGTGGCGCTGTTCATCCACGATCCCGCCGCCCGGCTTCTGGTCGCGTCCAGCGCCGGCGACGGCTTTGTCGTGCCCGAATCCGATGTCGCGGCGCAGACCCGGTCGGGCAAGCAGGTGCTGAACGTGCGCGGCGACGTGAAGGCCAGGGTGTGCCGCCGGGTTGCGGGCGATCACGTCGCCTGCGTCGGCGAGAACCGCAAGGTGCTGGTCTTTCCCGTGGCCGAGCTGCCCGAGATGGGGCGCGGCAAGGGGGTCCGGCTTCAGAAATACAAGGATGGCGGCCTGTCGGACGCCGCGACCTTCACCCTTGCGGACGGGCTCAGCTGGCTCGATCCGGCGGGCCGCACCCGGACCGAAACCGACCTTACCGAATGGCTGGGGCGGCGGGCCAGCTCCGGGCGCATGGCGCCGCGCGGCTTTCCGCGTGACAACCGGTTCACCTGAACGGGATTGCCCGGCGGGCGCGTTGCACTGGCTCGCCGGCTGCGATAATCGGGGAAAACCACGCCACAAGGGGCAGCGATGAGCCATCTATTCAAGTGCCTGGCCGGGCTGACCCTGGCCGTTCTGCTGGCCGGGTGCGACCCCGAGGCCGACCTGGCGAACCGCCCTGTCGACCTGGGCCAGTTCAAGCTGGGCCACAACCTGGCCATCGCGCGAAAGCCCGCCGTTCTGCCCGGATCCATCAAGGTGACGGAAGCCGAATGGAAGCAGGCCGTCGAGGGCGCGATGGAGGCCCGGTTCGGCCGCTACAAGGGCGATCGGCTCTATCATTTCGGGATGAGCGTGGACGGCTATTTCCTGACCAGCCTCGATGCCGGCATCCCCGGCGTTCCGTCCCCGAAATCGGTGCTGCTGATGACCGTCACGATCTGGGACGACGCGCTGGGCCGCAAGCTGAACGAGGAGGTCAAGGAGATCTCGGTGGTTTCCGCGTTTGGCGATGCCGGCCCGTTCCCCAGCAAGAAAGACTTGCTGGAAACCCTGTCGGCGCAGGCCGCCAAGTCGATCGAGGTGTGGCTGGTCAAGAACCCGCAATGGTTCACGCCGCCCTTCGAATGACGCCGGCCCCGCCTTATGGCAAACCGGCCCAAGAGTCGCTTGATTTTCCCGGGTTCTGCCAATAAGCCGTCGCGCGTACTGGACCGGGGCATGTTCGCCCCCTTTGACAACGAGGCGCCCTGAGGATGGCAAAGGCAAAGTTCGAACGTAACAAACCGCACGTCAACATCGGCACGATTGGCCATGTTGACCACGGCAAGACGACGCTGACGGCGGCGATCACGAAGTATTTCGGCGACTTCCAGGCGTATGACAAGATCGACGGCGCGCCTGAGGAGAAGGCGCGCGGGATCACGATCTCGACGGCGCATGTGGAATACGAGACCGAGAACCGGCACTACGCGCATGTCGACTGCCCCGGCCACGCCGACTACGTCAAGAACATGATCACCGGCGCGGCGCAGATGGACGGCGCGATCCTGGTGGTGAACGCGGCCGACGGCCCGATGCCGCAGACGCGCGAGCACATCCTCCTGGCCAAGCAGGTGGGCGTGCCGGCGATGGTGGTGTTCATGAACAAGGTGGACCAGGTCGACGACGCCGAGCTTCTGGAACTGGTGGAGATGGAGATCCGCGAGCTTCTGTCGAGCTACGATTTTCCGGGCGACGACATCCCGATCATCGCGGGCTCCGCGCTGGCGGCGATGGAGGGCAACAACCCGGAGATCGGCGAAGAGAAGATCAAGGAGCTGATGGCGGCGGTGGACGACTACATCCCGACGCCGACGCGCGCGGTGGACCAGCCGTTCCTGATGCCGATCGAGGACGTGTTCTCGATTTCGGGGCGCGGCACGGTGGTGACGGGGCGCGTCGAGCGCGGCGTGATCAACGTGGGCGATTCGATCGAGATCGTGGGCATCCGCGACACCCAGACGACGACCTGCACGGGCGTCGAGATGTTCCGCAAGCTGCTGGATCGCGGCGAGGCGGGCGACAATATCGGCGCGCTGCTGCGCGGCATCGACCGTGAAGGCGTCGAGCGCGGGCAGGTTCTGTGCAAGCCGAAATCGGTGACGCCGCACACCAAGTTCAAGGCCGAGGCCTACATCCTGACCAAGGAAGAGGGCGGCCGCCACACGCCGTTCTTCGCCAATTACCGGCCGCAATTCTACTTCCGCACAACCGACGTGACCGGGACGGTGACGCTGGCCGAGGGTACGGAGATGGTGATGCCGGGCGACAACGTGGCATTCTCGGTCGAGCTGATCGCGCCGATCGCGATGGAGCAGGGCCTGCGCTTCGCGATCCGCGAAGGCGGCCGCACCGTCGGCGCCGGCGTCGTGTCCGAAATCATCGAGTAAGGCCGGCATTCGCCATTGGCGACGGCTGGATACGGGGGGCTGCCTGCGGGCGGCCCCTCTTGCGTTCCGGGCGCGATGTTGCGCGGACCCGGCCAACGCGGTAGAGCGATGGGAAAAGTAAGGGAGGGTGACATGGACCGCGCCGCGATCTGATCCGCTGCACGAAACTCAGACCGAAAGGCCCCCCATGTCCCGCGATTTTCCCGCACCCGATACCATTCATCCCGTGCGCCTGCCGGGTGGCAGCCGCCATGAGGGCACCGTTTTCCTGAAAGCCGCGATCGCGCATCCCCGCTGGCAGGTCGGTGCGTATTCCTATGCCAGCGCGCATGTCCCGCCGGCGGATTGGGCGTTCCGTCTTGCGCCGTACCTGTACGATTTTTCGCCCGAACGGCTGATCATCGGCCGGTTCTGCCAGATCGCGGACGGCGTGCAGTTCATCACAGCCTCCGCCAATCACCGCCGTGACGGGCTGTCGAGCTTTCCGTTCGCGATCTTCGGCGGCGGCCCGGCAGAGTCGCGCCCGTCGATGCCGCCGCCCGGCCCCGATACGGTGATCGGCAATGACGTGTGGATCGGGCAGGGCGCGCGGATCCTGCCCGGCGCGGTGATCGGCGATGGCTGCATCATCGGCGCCGGCGCCGTCGTCGCGGGGCATATGCCGGCCTATTCGGTGATCGCCGGCAATCCCGGCCGTGTACGCCGCGCCAGGTTCGCGCCAGAGGTTGTCGCGCGGATGCAGGCCCTGTGCTGGTGGGACTGGCCGATCGACGCGATCCTTGCCGCCGAGGCGGAAATCTGCGGCGCCGACATCGATGCGCTGGAGCGGCGCGCACAGGCCTGACCGGCAAAGCGCCAAGAAATCCGCCGCGCGGGGCGCGCGCCCGTGCTTTCCGGCTTGATTTCAGCGGGCGGTTTTCGTACCCAGCAGACCGGCCACAGGGGTATAGCTCAGTTGGTAGAGCGACGGTCTCCAAAACCGTAGGTCGCGGGTTCGAGCCCTGCTGCCCCTGCCAGGCCAGTCCATCCGGTGACATTCGCCCCCGACGCGCGCAGGCTTTTCATGCCTGATCGCGCAGAAGCGCGTCGATTTCCGCGCGCGGCGGCATCGACGGCGCGGTGCCGGGCCGCGTTACCGAGATCGCCGCACAGGCACAGCCGAATCGCACCGCCTCGACAGGGTCCATGCCCTCGGCCAGCGCGGTGGCGAAGGCGCCGTTGAAGGCGTCCCCCGCGCCTGTCGTTTCGACGACGGCGCCGGCGGACAGGGCGGGGACATGCTCGGACCGTGTCGCATCGTGGTACAGCGCGCCCTTGTCGCCCAGCGTGATGATCGCCGCGCCGGCCCCCTTGGCCAGCAGCAGCTCTGCCGCTTCGCGCGCCTGGTCCAGTGTCTCGACCGGCAGGCCGGTGATGCCCTCGGTCTCCGATTCGTTGGGCGTCACGAAATCGCACAATGCCAGCATGCCATCCGGCAGTTCGGCCGCGGGGGCAGGGTTCAGGATGGTCCGGGCGCCGCCCTTGCGGGCGATTGAAAGCGCGCGATGCGCCGCTTCCATGGGCTGTTCAAGCTGGGTCATGAACACGGCCGCGCCGCCGATCAGGTCGGCCTTTTCCTCGACGAAGCCGGCGGAAATCGTGCCCGCCGCGCCGGGGGCGATGATGATCGCGTTGTCGCCCGTCGCCTCCTCGATGAAGATGTAGGCGGCGCCGGTATAGCTGTCGCCGGTCTGGGCGATCTGCGGCGTGACGCCGGCCTCCTTCCACGTCGCCAGCGCCATGTCGGCGAAGGTGTCCTGCCCCAGCTTCGAGATGAAATGCACCGCGCCGCCCGCCCGCGCCGCCGCGACCGCCTGGTTGGACCCCTTGCCGCCGGGTCCAAGCGCGAAACTGTTGCCGAGGATGGTTTCCCCCATGCGCGGCATCCGTTCGGCGCGATAGGCGGTATCGGCGACGAACACGCCCAGAATGACGATCTTTCCGGTCATCACGAGTCTCCCTGTCCCAATAGCCTGCCGACCGCCTTCGCCATCGCGATGCCGATTGCCTGATGCGCCTCGGGCGTGAGGTGAATGCCGTCCGTCGGGTCGACCGAGGCCACCTTGCCGAGATCGACGAACCCCGCCTGCTGCCGGACGGCGACCTGTTCGATCAGCGGCGCCAACTCGCGCGAGGTGCGCTCCGCGCCTTCGAAGAGCGGTGCGAGAAAGCCGGCCTCCAGCACCGGAACCGGCGCCGCCAGCAGAAGCGCGGGTGCCGACTTGTCGGGGCCGGCCTGCGACTGGCGGATGAAGGCGGCAATGTTCTCTACCCCCAGCGCGATGTCGAAGGCGGACAGACCGAAACGCTTCTTGGTATCGTTCGTGCCGAGCATCACGATCACCAGATCGATGGGCCGGTGCGTGGCGAGCAGCGCCGGCAGAACGGTCATCCCGTTCATATGCGCGCCCTCGACCGGGTCCGAGAATACGGTGGTGCGGCCGGGCAGCCCTTCGGGGATCACGTTGAAGGCGCCGCCAAGCTCTGCCGCCATGATCGACGGCCAGCGATCCGCGTGGGCAAACCGCGCCTGATCGCCGATCCTCTGCAAGGCAACGGTGCCGTGCGTGTTGCTGTCGCCAAAGCACATGATGGTGCGGTCGGTCTGCGCCATATCTTCCCCCTGGTCGCCTGCACTTGCGGGCAAGGTAGCCCCGTTCCGCCGCGACTGTCCACGTGTCCACGCGCGAACGGATCAGGTTTCCAGAAATGTCACGCCGTCCGCGGCGATCCGCGCGGCGGTCAGGCGGCCGGTCGCATAGGCGCCCGTGTCGATCGAAATCGTGCCCGTTCCGATCCGCGGCTTGGGGACGATCGTATGGCCGTGCACCACCCAGACCCCGTCAGGGCGGGGCATGCGGCCGAAATCGGCATGCCCCCAGATCAGATCGTGCGGGCGCTGCGCCTCTAGTGGCAGGCGGGGGTCGGCGCCGGCATGGACAACCGCCACATTGCCCGACCGCCAGCAGGGGTTCAGGCCGCGCAACCAGTCGAGCGCGGCGCCGCCCATCGCGCCCAGCAACGCATCGCGCAGCCGCTCGTTCCGGGCAGGCGCGGTTTTCTCCGGCAGGCCGACGCCGAAACTCGCCAGGGTCTGAAGCCCGCCATGGCGCAGCCACCTGTCGGTGCGGCCTGAAGGATCGGCGAGGAAATCGAGCAGCATCTGTTCGTGGTTGCCGGCAAGACAGATGAAGTCCCCCGGCCGCGCGGCGGTTTGATCCATGAGAAAAGCCAATGCCTCGCGCGAATGCTCGCCGCGGTCCACGTAATCGCCGACGCAGACGATCGGCGCGTCCGGTGCCGCGGCGCGCGCCCGCTCCACCAGCGCCCGAAGCTGACGCGCGCAGCCATGCACGTCGCCGATGGCATGGAACGGCGCGTCCGGCTTGGGCGGCGGAAACGCGGAGGATCGCGCGGGAAACAGGCGGCGCAGAAGCTTCATCGCGCGATACTAGCGGGCGGCGCTCGGCGGTACAGGCCGGAAACGGGCGATTTCGGGATGACATGCGCCGGGTGCCGGATTATCACCGACGCAGCGCGGCCCCGTAGCTCAGCAGGATAGAGCGACCGCCTCCTAAGCGGTAGGTCACAGGTTCGAATCCTGTCGGGGTCGCCATTGATGGCCCGATTTCCCGGCTTTTCATGCTTTCGGTTCGCGGCTGCGCGGAACCGGCCGTGCGGCGGCGTGTTGGGTTGCGAGGACGGCGCAGCCCGGCCCATCGCGATGACGGGAATGGACGCAAATGGAACAGGCAGGCACCGAAGCGGCGGCGGACAGGGGCGGCGATCTGTCGTCGGTCCTGTCGGTGGTCGAGGCGATGGAAAGCGCCGCCACGGGCGAGACGACGACGATGCGGCGCGCCGTTCAGGCACTGGGCGAGGCGTCGTTCGTGCCGGTCCTGATGGCGCCGGCGTTGGCGGTCGTGACACCGCTGTCGGGCATTCCGCTTTTTTCAAGCCTGTGCGGCATCCTGATCGCCCTGGTCTCACTGCAATTGCTAGTCAACCGCAGCCATATCTGGCTTCCCGACTGGCTCTTGCGGCGGAAGATCTCGTCGCGGCGGTTGCGCGAGGCGACGGGAAAGATGAAGGCACCGGCGCGATGGCTGGACACGCATTCCCGCGAAAGGCTGGGCTTTCTGGTTCACCGGCCGTTCAATTGGATCACCGAGGTGGCCTGCCTGCTATGCGGCGCGTCGATGCCATTCCTGGAACTGGTGCCGTTCAGCTCGTCGATTCTCGGGGCGGCGGTGGTCTTGTTCTCGATGGCGCTGCTGGTTCGTGACGGGCTTTTCGCGCTGTTCGCGTTCCTGTTCGTCGGGGGGGCGTTCTTCGTCGTCTATTCCGTGGTGCTGAGCTGACGGCCACCGACAACGCCCCCGGCGATGATTCGCCGCCCGATATCCGCCAAACCGGATGCAGGGGCTGCCGGTTGCGGCGGGCGGCAACGCGCGACCGGCGGGTCCGGATGACGGTTTCAGCCGCGCCGGGCCGGCCCCCGAGATTCCGAAATACACCAATCGCAAACGCAGGATTATGATGCATTCCGGGTGGTTTATGCTGCGCCGCAGCACGGCGCCGGCATCGGCAATCCGTCTTTCGCGCTGCCCCGCCGGATAATCGCCGGAGCAGTCTTCGGGCGGAAACCCGCGCACATGGTTTACGCAAACTTGACTATAGGCGCCTAAAACCGCCTTTTATGAGCATACGGAACGAGGCGTTCAGACCCCGTCGGGACAGAAAAGCGCGGCTACGGATGCGGGGACATCCGGCCTTCATGCGCGGTTCCGGGTCTGCGAACGCCGCTAGGGACAGAGGCACGTTGGGGATGACGAAGCTACGCTTCCTGGGACCGTTGGCGGTTGCTTTTTCGCTTGCGGTGTCAGCACCGGCCTGGGCCGGCAGTGGACACGGACTTTGCAGTCACAAACTCACCAAGATGATCCCGAGCCGGGAAAAGCGCGCGCCTGCGGGCAGCGCGGTTGTCCGGTCGGTCATGAACCTGAGCGGGACCGAACGCGACCGCGTGCTGGAGCGCGAGGTTCTGGCCGGCAACATGCCGGAATTCCTGCGCGACCTGGTGCCGGTCACGATGAACGGTGCGATCAACGGGCACAGCCTGCAGGTCACGATCTGCGTGACGCCGGACTACCTTGCCGTCGGCGACCGCGACGATTTCGTCCGGGTGCCGCTGGGCATGGCCTCGGCGGCGCGGATCGCCGACGCGCTGGGCTTCATCCTGCCGACCCCCGCCATGGTCGACACGATCTACGACCAGGCCGAGGTGCGCCTTGCGCCGAACCCGATGACGCCCGGCGCGGCAATGACCACCACCAGCTATTTCAAGCGGCACAACGACACCGTGGACGGGCAGGCCGGGCCCTACGGCTTGCAGCCCGTGGCGCTGGTCGCGGGGATCAAGAAGGATCTTGTGATCTCCGAGCGTTTGCGCAAGCAGCCGCACCGTGTCGCGATCTACGGCTGGCACCGGACCAACGGCAACCCGATCCAGCCGCTGAGCCTGGTGCATGGCGCGGAATACGCCGATTACAGCCATGGCATCCGGCTGGTCAGCCGCATCGCGTTCATCAACGGGCGGCCGGTCGCACTCGACAAGGTGATGCAGGACGCCGACATCGCCGCGATCGTGACGGGCGAGGAAGGCCCGATGCGCAACGTGCGCAGCCTGATGGCGACGCTGTACCGCTGATCCGGAACACAACGAGGGACGGGACCGCCCGCGAGCCTGAACAGGCCGCGGGCGGTTCGCTTTTCAGGGGATGCGCGCCGCGCGCCCCGGCAGGCGCCTTTTCCGCAGGGTCCGACCTTTGGGCCGCTTTTCGGGTCCAGAGATGCGGGAAAACCCCAGCATCTGGCCAACCGAAACCCGGTTCAGTTTACCGTCGAGCAGCAGCGGAAGCCGAGGTGATAATTGCGGTGGCTCGACCCCGACATGACCTTGCTTCCGTGCCAGTAGGGCGCGCGCCAGCGGCACCAATCCTCGTGCGCACGGTACTTGTCCCAGATGAACCAGCTGCCCTTCATCTCGGTCACGCCAAGCGATGTGGACCCGGCGCTGGCCATCTGGTTCGGGTTCATCGGCAGGTTCATGTGCTCGGCCGCGTTGCCGTGCAGGTCGTAGACCTTCAGCCCGCTGGTGCAGTTCGGGAACGCGCCGGTGGGATAGGTGTTGGTCCCGCAGGCCCGGAAATCGCCGCCATTGCAGCCGGGGCTCTTGTTGCTGTCCTGCGCACAGACCCCGGTGCGGAAATTCGGCCCGTAGGCCCAGGTCTTGGAGCCGGCATAGCGGTTGTTGTGGATGCTGCGCATGGTGGCGACGGAACCGGCGCCGAACGGGTAATCGGGCGGCTCCAGCGCGCCGGCACAGGCGCCTTCCCATTCATGCGCATCGCACATCCGCTTGCCCATCGCCGAACAGATCTGCGCCGCCTCGTTCGCGCGGACCCAGGTGACGGGATAGGTGCAGGGAATGTTCGGAAACTCGAACATGTCGATGCACGCCTTGGCATCCTCTGGCTGCTGGGTGCGCGGATCGTAAAGCGGGGCCATGTACTTGTTGCCGCAGATCGCCTCGAAGCGCGGGTTGCTGTAGGCGGCGGGCCCGCCGGGGACGCGCGCCGCGCATTGCGCGGGCGTCATCGGGTGGCGTGTGGGGCCGGGATTGCCCTGCCCCATCAGGCCCGAGGCGGCGAATATCTGCTGTATCCGCTGCATCTGCGCGGCCGTCAGGCGGTGCACCTTCTGGATCTGCGCGAACATGGTGGCGTTGTTCTGGGCCAGCGACTGGGCGCCGGCGCCGGATGCCAGCGCCGCCAGCAGGGCAGAGAATGCGAACGCTCGGATCATGGTGTCATTCCTTCCGCATCAGGTAGAAGACATCGCGGTTGTCGGGGTAGCCGATGAAGCGCGGGATCACCCCGGAACTGCCGCGCTTGTCCATCTGTCCCATGCCGCGCATGATGTGGTCCACCTCGATCCCGCCGGCCTCGTCCCATGAATAGAGGCCGAGATACGTGTGCTCCAGCGCGTTCATGTCCAGCAGCATCGCATAGTCGCAGCCGTAAGCCATGAAGCTGCGCGCCATGGCAGACGGCGTCGCTGTCGAGAAATAGCCGTAGACGAGGTATTTCTTGCCGGCCTCCTCGATCATGCAGGTGCCGGCGCGCAGGGTGCGCAGGTCGGCATTGGCCGAGCCCGACCAGTTACCGGCCATCCATTGCGTGACATAGGGGCCGGGCACGCCATCCTTGACCAGTGGCGTGCCGTTCTGGCGGGCAAAGCGCAGGTTGGGAAGCAGATCGGCGTCGTCCTCTTCCCAGGTCTTCATGCCGACGGTGCCATCCTGCATGACATACAGCGTCGACAGGCCGGGCCAGATCTTGGAAAAGATCACGCCGTGTTCGAGAAACCCGTAATGCGAGCCGTAATTGGCATCGCGCAGCGGCCCGCCCCGGAATGCGCCGTGCTGGCGCTTGAAACCGGCGGTGAAGGCGGCGGTGACCCGGTCGGACAGGTACGGGCTTGCCATGCCGAGCGAGACCAGCGGTGCGGGCTTGTTGAAGCCGTCCGGGCCCGGCATCCCGCGCGGCCGCAGCCAGCTTGGCGGCCGTGGTGACCAGCCGAGCCGCGGATGGTCGGTGCCGCGCGCAAAGCCGAGCGCGAAACGGTCCATCTCGAAGGCGATGAAATAGTTGATCGCCTGGCTTTCAACCCCGTCCAGCCAGTTCGCGCCGCCGATATCCATCACCTCCTGCGCGATGGAGCGTGGCTGCAACCCGCTGACGAACACGCCCTGCTGGCCCTTGACGGGATACCAGGTGCCGCTGGCCATGCCGGCCTCTGCGCCGACAAGATCGAATTCGTGGTAGACAGCCACCAGCGGCCGCTGATCGTCGGCGAACCGCACCTTGGCCGGGGCCGGCCCGTTCGCCGCGCCGTCCGCGCCGCCGGTGCCCTGTTCGTCGTCCAGCAGCGCGAACTTGTCCTTGTTCAGCGTCTTCTTCACCCAGGTGACCAACGCATCGCCGCCCCAGACGTGATCGCGCAGGAATTCAGAGGTCGCCTCGAGACTGGTATAGGATCCGCCGGTGGACACGCGCAGGAAAAGACGGCTGTTGCAGATCGGCGCGAAGGGCAGGTTGGCGCGGCCTGCGGTGGCCAGCATCGACGGATCGCCGGCCCAGGGCGTGCAGGCATGGGTGCGCGCGCCGTCGGTGATCAGGATCTCGGGGCTGGCCGCGTCCCCGGACAGCGTGACCGCGCGGGTGTCGGGCGCGGGGTTTTCCAGGTGGAAATAGCTGCGCCGGCCCTCGGCCCCGATCCCAAGCAGGAACCAGGTGTTGATGTTGGGGTTCAGGTTGATCAACTCGACCGTGGTTTCGCCATCCGGCAAGGTCGCCGTTTCGGTGTGGCGAAAAAGCTGCAGGTCGATGATGTTCTTGGCGGTTTCCGCGTCGAAGGCGGCGCGCTGCTGTGCCAGCCGGTCCTCGACGGCCATCGGTTGGGCGGCAGTTGCAAGGCAGAGCGCCGCGGCGGTCAGACCGGCAAGGCGAAGGGGAAAGGCGCGACTCGTCACTTCTGGTAGGCTCCTCGTTGGCAGGCGGCGCGGTCCGGCCGGCGCGCTGTCCCGGGTCTGCTTCGTATCGGCGAAACTATGCCTGCCCGGACGATCCGGGTAAAGCTGAGCATGAAAATGTGATTGGACGCCGCGCCGGCAGACCAGCCGATTCGGCCGGCATTCAGGCGGCCGGCCGGGTGAACACGAACCGCTTGTCGAGCTGGAACTTGACGACATAGCCGATGGCCAGCCCGATCACCGCGCCCAGCTCGCGCATGGTGTCGTCGCGCCAGATCAGCCAGAACAGCGTTTCCATTCCCCAGAACACCGCCGTGGTGAACACGCCGGTCAGGGTATAGCGGCCGAACCGTTCGCCGTGGGCGCGCGCGCCCGTCGTGGTGTCGAAGAAGATCCACCGCTTGTCGAGCAGGTACTTCACCACTAGCCCCACCGCGGTGCCCGCCGCGATGGCCAGCGCAAGGCCGGTCCCGCCGCCCACCTGCCACAGAACCGCGCGCTGCGCGGCAAGGTTGGCCAGTGTCGCGATCACGGCAAACAGGCCGTAGCGCAGGATCAGGGTATGGATCGGCACCGTCTGGTCCTACAGCATCCGGATGACTTTTTTGTCGATGGACAGCATGTAGCCCTTTCGCGCGATGTTCTTGACCAGCATCTCGCTGACCATCTGGTTGCCCAGCGAATCGCGCAGCCGCTTGATCCGGGTCGCGCCCGATGCCTCGTCGCAATCGGCGGGGTTGCGGCCGGAAATCATCGCCTCGATCTCGGCGCCGGACAGCACGTCCTCGTCCATGCGCGCCTCTGCCAGGACCGCCAGCGTCTCGATCGCGGCGCCGGTCAGGGTGAATTCCAGGTTGTCGTTCAGATACACCTTGTTCTCCTCGCGGCTGATGATCAGCGACGAGACCTGAAGCCCCGCGCGCTCGATCAGCATGACGCGCCGGTTTAGCGCGACGATGGTGACCAGAAACACCAGCGAGGCGATCAGGAGCGCGGTGGCAAAGACCAGAAGCACGAAGATGATGACGCGGTAGCTTGCCAGCACTTCCGAAAAGGATGCGCCGGATTCGGCGAGAATGCCCAGAAGCGCGGTTTCCGCGGTGGAATCGGGCGAGGTCAGGTCATAATCGACGAATATCCTGTCCACCCGGTCGACGAAGGCCGTCGCGGTCGGAAGGTTCATGAACAAAAGCACCGATGCGATCCCCAGGATCGCCACGATGGCGGCCAGACCGAAGGCAACCACCCGACCGCCTGAGCGCCGGGTGGTTGCGATGTCTTGCCCATTTTCTACCAGGCTCATGGCCCGGAGTATTAACCGCCGGGGGTGACCTTGACTATAGCCAACAACTGCATCCCCTGACTGGCAAGCGTGCCTGCCACGATAGGCGTGGCGGCTCCGACGGAACACGCGCTTTCGGGAATCGACATGCGCGAGTGGACGTACTGGCCGCCTTTCTTCGCCTTGTATTCGGCAACGCACGCCGAGGCGGCGGTGGTTGCGAAAACGCCCAGGGCGAGGGCGAGTATGAAGCTTGCGTTTTTCATCATGGTCCGAAAATGACCTGCGCCCGCAGGTTATACAATATCAGAACGCGTCCCGGCGGCCTGCTATCGGATAACAGCCGGGCCAAGGCGCGCCGTTATCCGATAGCGGGGGGCCGATATTGCCTATCCGGGCCGGGGCGCGCCTTCTGGGTGTTGTTTGTATGTCTGCCGACCTTTTCGGCTCCGCAACCTGTATGGAAAGGACTGCCACATGACCCGTAAACTGATTGCCACCGTTCTGGCGGCCAGCTTGGCGCTGACCGCATTTTCAACCGCCCCGGCCCGCGCCCTCGACAGCGGCGAGACGGCCCGCCTGATCCTTGGCGTGGGGACGCTGTTCGCGCTCGGCCACGTGATCGGAAAGAACACGCGCAAGCCCTCGCGCCACGTCAACCGGACCTATACCCCGCGTCCGCGCCACAATTCCAACGCCATCGTGGTACCCTCGTACTGTGTGCACGGCCACGGCCACAACCGCTGGGTCGACTGGAACTGCGTGAACCGCTCCGGCTACTGACGCCGCCAGGATTTTCGAGCAGTGGTCCGGGCGTTCCGGGCCATGGTGAAGGGCGGGTGCCATTGCGGGGGCATCCGTCCTTCCGAAATTCCGCTTGTTCCCGCCTGCGACTTGCGCAACTTGGGGACATGCCCCGCGACATACCCACCTTCGCACTTGAACTGGCCGCCATTGCCCGCGGCGCATTGCGCGTCGCCGGGATCGACGAGGTCGGGCGCGGCCCGCTGGCCGGGCCGGTGACGGCCGCCGCGGTGCGGCTCGATCCCGATTGCATCCCGCAGGGGCTTTGCGATTCCAAGCAACTGGGCCGTGCCGAGCGCGAGCGGCTGCATGACGAGATCGTCGCCTGTGCCGATGTCTGCATCGCCCATGCCAGCGTGGCCGAGATCGACGAGATCAACATCCTGAACGCCGCGCACCTGGCCATGACCCGCGCGCTGGAGGGTCTGGCGCACGCCGCCGATCACGCGCTGATCGACGGCAACAGGCTGCCGCCCGGACTGCGCTGCGGCGCCGAGGCAATCGTCAAAGGCGATTGCAAATCTCTTTCGATTTCAGCGGCTTCAATTGTGGCAAAAGTTTGTCGTGACCGGCTCATGGTGGATTTGGCACAACAGTTTCCCGGCTATGGATGGGACACGAATGCCGGCTACGGGACGCGCGCGCATCTTGATGGGCTGAAAAGACACGGTGTGACCCCACACCATAGGCGCAGCTTCGCGCCGGTCCACAAGATATTGTATCAAGCAGATTATATAACTTCCTGATTCAAAAAGAAATTGACCACGATTCGCCTTTGACTCATCCTTCTGTCAACCAAACAGGCGCCATCCGAAAGGCGCGGGGACAGAGGCAGCGATGGCGAATTCGACTGGGGCGGAGCTTCCGCTCAACCAGGTACTTGCGGGTGACTGCATCAGCGCGATGAAGGCGCTGCCCGAGGAATCGGTGGACCTTATCTTTGCCGATCCGCCCTATAACCTGCAGTTGAAATCCGAGCTGCACCGCCCCGACAATTCGCGCGTCGATGCCGTCGACGACGACTGGGACCGCTTTGCCAGTTTCGACACCTATGACGAGTTCACGCGCGCCTGGCTGGCCGCCGCGCGCCGGCTGCTGAAGCCGAACGGCGCGATCTGGGTGATCGGGTCGTATCACAACGTGTTCCGGCTGGGCGCCGAATTGCAGAACCAGAACTTCTGGATCCTGAACGATGTCGTCTGGCGCAAATCCAACCCGATGCCGAACTTTCGCGGCAAACGGCTGACCAATGCGCATGAGACGCTGATCTGGGCCAGCCGCGAGGAGGCGAGCCGCTACACCTTCAACTACGAGGCCCTCAAGGCGCTGAACGACGGGATCCAGATGCGGTCGGACTGGGTGCTGCCGATCTGTACCGGGCACGAGCGGCTGAAGGACGAACACGGCGACAAGGCGCACCCGACGCAGAAACCCGAATCGCTGCTGCACCGGGTGCTGGTGGCGACGACGAATGCCGGCGACGTGGTGCTCGATCCGTTCTTCGGTACCGGCACGACCGGCGCGGTGGCCAAGATGCTGGGCCGCGAGTTCATCGGTATCGAGCGCGAGGAGAAATACCGCAAGGTCGCCGAAAGGCGGCTGGCCAAGGTGCGCAAGTTCGACGCCTCGGCGCTGGAGGTGACGCGCGCCAAGCGGGCCGAGCCGCGGGTGCCGTTCGGACAGCTGGTGGAACGCGGGATGCTGCGGCCCGGCGAGGTGCTGACCTCGCCCAGCGGCAAGACGGCCAAGGTGCGCGCGGATGGCACGCTGGTTTCGGCCGGCGCCACCGGGTCGATCCACCAGGTCGGCGCCGCGCTGGAAGGGGCGCCTTCCTGCAATGGCTGGACCTACTGGAATTTCAAAAGGGACGGGAAAGCCGTGCCGATCGACGTCCTGCGACAGCAGATCCGGTCGGAAATGCGCTGACAGACCCCAACGGTCTACCGCCGGTGCCTGTGGCCTGTGCCACGGCACGACTTGCCCCGCCGACTTCCCGTCGGCGGGGTCTTTTTTCGCCGCTTCCGCGTCAGGCGGGCAGGGGTGTGGTGCCCCGCTTGTAGGCCGTCCAGTCCTCGATGTCGGGGTAATGCTGCCGCCGCCATGCGCGGACCCGCGGGTTCATCACCCGGCGCCACAGCGGCGGAACCATCGCGGCCAGCGTCATCATCGGATAGCCGAAGGGCAGTTGCGGCGCCTCGTCCTCGGCATAGGTTTGCAGCAAGGGAAAGCGCCGGGCGGGCTTGTAGTGATGGTCCGAATGCCGTTGCAGGTTGATCAGCAGCCAGTTCGACGCGGTGTGCGAGGCATTCCACGAATGGCGCGGCAGGACATGCTCGTATTTGCCGCCCCCCAGATGCCGGCGCGTCAGGCCGTAATGCTCGACGTAATTGGTCAGCTCCAGCTGCCAGATCGCGGAAAACGCCTGCACCAGGAACAGCCCCAGCCCCGCCCAGCCGCCGATCGCCAGCGCGAGGGCCAGCGCGCCGATCTGCAACGCGGCATACCGCCAGAACGGGTTCGACCGATGGAACGGCGAGCGCCCGCGCCGCGCCTGCATCGCCGCCTCGGCCCGCCAGGCGGAACGCGGGCATTGGTGCAGCACGCGCAGGAAATAGCGGTGGAACCCCTCGTTGTAGCGCGCCGTCACCGCGTCACGCGGCGTGCCGACATGGACATGGTGGACCAGCAGGTGTTCGGTGCGAAAATGGCTGTACAGCACGCTCGCCAGCAGCAGATCGCCCAGCCAGCGTTCCAGCCTGTTGCGCTGATGCAAGAGCTCGTGGGCATAGACGATGCCGACCGTGCCCGACACGATGCCGACATCGAAGAACAGCACGATCTTTTCCCATGTCGCCAGCGGTGCGCCGTGGGTGGCGTACCAGATCGTCCCGTAGATCACGCAGAACTGCACCGGGAACCAGATCATGGTGATCAGGCGATACCAGAACAGCTGATCGTCGTCCGTTTCGGTATCGGGGTTGTCCTCGTTCAGGCCCAGGATCGCGTCCAGCGCGGAGTAGAGCCACCATGTGCCCAGCGGCGGCAGGATCAGCGCCCAGCCGCCATAGGCCGCGGCAAGCACGATCAGTGGTATCAGGCCAAGCGACAGCCAGAACGGCATCGCGCTGCGCAGGCGGGTTGCCCGTGTTGCCGTGGTCATGGTCCTGCTCCGATGGTTGCGCCCCGCACCGGACTGTAGCGCCGGCGGGCGGGCCGGATCAATTCCGCGTCATTGTCGCAGCTTGCCGGCCCGCGGCTTGAACGGCGAAAAGGCGATTCAGCTTGCCGCCGCATTGTCCTACGCTGCCGCCGACTCATGGATACGGGAGAGCTTGCATGACATTCGACGACCTGACCGACCGGCGCCGCGCCTTTGCAAACAAGTGGCAGGGCATGGAGGGGTTTTCCGGCGTCGCCCCCGATGACGGCATCGCGATGTGGGTCGCGGACATGGATTTCGACGCCGCACCCTGCATTCTCGAGGCATTGCAGAAGGATATCGACACCGGCTTCATGGGCTATGTCGGCGATCCCGCCCCGGTGACGCGGGCGGTCTGCGACTGGATGGCGGCGCAGCACGGCTGGAACGTACAGCCCGACTGGGTCAGCTACAGCCACGGCGTGGTCGCCGGCTTCGGCATGGTGCTGGAGGCGTTTTCCGATCCCGGCGACGGGGTGATCCTGTTCACGCCGGTCTATCATGCGTTCTTCGGCAAGACCCGCGCCATGGGGCGCGAGGTGGTCGAATCGCCGCTGGCGCTGCGCGATGGGCGCTACGAGATGGACTTGGATGCGTTGGCCGGGCAGTTGCAGGGGCACGAGAAGATCGCGGTCCTGTGCTCGCCGCACAATCCCGGCGGGCGGCTCTGGACCGTCGAGGAGATCGCCGCGCTCGACGATTTCTGCAAGGCGCACGATTTGCTTCTGCTGTCCGACGAAATCCACATGGACCTGTGTTTTCCGGGGGCGAAACACGTGCCCACGGCGGTTGCCGCGCCCGGTGCGGTGTCGCGCCTCGTCACCATCACCGCGGCGTCCAAGGGGTTCAACATCGCCGGCGGCGAGACCGGGTTCATCATCTGCGAGGATACGGCTTTGCGTGCCCGGCTGGCCGAGGTGCAAAAGGCGCTGGGCGGCACGCCGAACCGGTTCGGCATGATCATGACGCGGGCGGCATTTTCCGGCGGCGCAGAATGGAGCGCGGCGGCGCGCGCCTATCTGGCGGACAACTTCGCGCTGTGGCGGGACCGGATCGGCGCGCTGCCGGGGGTTGAGGTGATGGACATGGCCGCCACCTACCTGTCCTGGGTGGATTTTTCCGGCACCGGCATGAGCCCGGCCGAAACCCTGCGCCGGATCGGCGGCGAGGCGCGGCTGGCGGTCAGCCCCGGCGCGCAGTTCGGCACCGGCGGCGCGGCGTTCCACCGCTTCAACCTGGCGATGCCGCGCGCGCGACTGACCGAGGCGATCGAGCGGCTGGAAGCCGCCTTTGCCGACCTGCAATAGCGCGGCGCCGATGCGGCCGCGTCAATCGGCGCGGCCGAGCAGGGCAACCGGCGCGCCCTCGTCCCGCGCGAAATCCAGCGGTGCGCGATCAAGCGCGGCGGTGTTGCGCTTGAATTCATAGGTCATCTCGCCCTCGTCCTCGGCGCTGGCGACGATCAGGCACTGGTACAGATGCGCGCCGCCCTCGTAGAGATCGACCAGCCCGCGCAGGCGCGGCGCGGTATCCGCGTCGAGCGCGAAGCCGCTGTCCCAAAGCCGGAGCACGCGGTATTCCGCATCCCCGGCGCGAATGCGCAGGCGGCTCTTGCGGCGCAGCGCCGCCTTGCGGGCGGCCTCAAGCCCGTCGCGCACTTCCCTCGGCAGGAAATCTGTCATCGTGGAATCCCCCGGCAGCTTGCCAAGCAGGATGACCCGGATTCGGTTTCCGTCAAGTAAAGTTTCGGAAAATCCGAAACTCTATCGCCCGCCTCCCTGCGGGCGCAGCACATGCGGTCGCGCGGGGTCGTACAGCGCCGAGTCGCGGAAATCGCGCGCGCGCTCCAATGCCGGGCCGACAAGGATCAGCGCGGTGCGGGTGATCTTCTCGGCCCGCACCCGGCCGCGAATATCGGACAGGGTGCCGCGAATCAGCCTCTGGTCGGGCCAGCCCACGCGGTAGGCGACCACGACCGGGCAGTCCGGCCCGTAATGCGGCACCAGCTGCCGCTCGATCTCGCGCAGTGCGCGGATCCCGAGATGTATGGCCAGCGTCGCGCCGGTGCGGGCAAAATTCTCCAGCGTCTCGCCCGCCGGCATAGAGGTCGACTTCATCGACATGCGGGTCAGCACGATGGATTGCGCGATTTCGGGGATGGTCAGCTCCTGCCCCAGTTCGGCCGCCGCCGCCGCATAGGCGGGCACGCCCGGAATGATGCGGTAGCCGATACCGTCCGCCTCCAGCCGCCGGATCTGCTCGGCGATGGCGCCATAAAGTGACGGATCGCCCGAATGGACCCGCGCCACGTCCTCGCCGCGCTTGTGCGCGGCGACGATCTCGGCATGGGTCTCGTCCAGCGTCATCGGCGCGGTGTCCAGCACCCGCGCCCCGCGCGGCGCATGCGCCACCACCTCGGCAGGCACCAGCGAGCCGGCATAAAGACAGACCGGGCAGGCCCCGATCACCCGCGCAGCCTTCAGCGTCAGCAGCTCCGGATCGCCGGGCCCGGCCCCGATGAAATGAACCGTCATCGCGCCACTCCCCGCTTCTTCGGTTTCGAAATATCCTGGGGGTTCGGGGGCAAAGCCCCCGAGGATATGGATGGATCGCGCCGAAGGCGCTCCGTTTGTTCACCCGGCATCCGGCAGATCCCCGTCCATCTTGCGCGCATAGCCGCGCGGCGTGTACATGCGCGGCCCTTCGCCTGAGGCCCATAGCCGCGTTGCCGAGGATCCGACCAGGACCACGGTCAGCATGTCCACCTCGTTCACCTCCAGCGCGTCCAGCCGCCGATAGCGCAGATGCTCCTCGGGACGTCCAAGCGATGTCGCCAGCAGAACCGGGCATTCCGCCGGCCGATGCTCCAGCAGGATGTCGCGGGCCAGCGCCAGCAGGTCGCGCCGCCGCTTCGATACCGGGTTGTAGAGGGCGATTACGAAATCGCCCTGTGCCGCCGCGCGGACCCGGCGCAGGATGTCCTCGCGCGGCGTCAGCAGATCGGACAGCGAGATCGCGCAGAAATCATGCCCCAGCGGCGCCCCGGCCCGTGCCGCCGCCGCCTGAAGCGCAGAGACACCGGGCGCCGAGATCACCTGAACACGCCGCGCCGCATCGGGCAGATCGCCCCGGTCCAGCAATTCGAAGACCAGCGCGCCCATCGCATAGATGCCCGCATCGCCCGAACAGATCAGCGCGACGCGGCGCCCCTCGGCCGCGCGCTCCAGCGCGAAGCGGCAGCGCGCCTCTTCGCCGCCCAGCGGAAAATCGTGGCGCGGCTTGCCGGCGGCCAGCGGCCCCAACAGGTCGATATAAAGCCCGTATCCCACCAGTTCATCCGCCTCGGCGATCAGCCGCGACGCTTCGGGCGTGCGCCAGGCCGCCTGTCCCGGCCCGATGCCGACCAACGCCACGCGGCCGCGCGGCCGGCCGTGCAATTCGGTGATCGGCTCGGGCGCAAAGGCCAGCGCGCAGGTCGCATTGGCCGATTTGATCTTGGGCGACCCCAGGAATGCCTCCGGCCCCGCCCCGGCAAGCGCCGCCGCCTCGGCCACGCCGTGACAGCCAACCTCGGCAAAGACCACATCGGAAGGGTTTTCCAGCCGCGGCGTTTCCGCCTCCAGTTCCGCCGCCCCGAACAATCGCAACGGCAGGCCCAGCTTGCCCGCCAGCGCATACACCGCCGGCTCGTCCGCCTTGAGATCCAGCGTGAACAGGCCCTTTAACGCGCCGGGCGCCAGCTCCGCCGCCTCCAGCGCGCCCATGACCAGCGCCTCCAGCTCCTCGGGCGGGCAGCCGCGCGCGCAGCCCACCCCCAGCGTCATCCGCTGCGGATGAAAGGTCAGGACACCGGCGGCGGGCGGCGCGGTTGTCGCCTCGATGAGCACCTCCGGCTCGCCCGGCGCGGCCATCGGCAATTCGTTCAGCCAGCCCGCGCGCCGCGCTTCATCCCCGTCGATGCGCGCCCTTACACCGCTCAGCAGCGCCGCCATCGCATCCTTGGCGAGGTCCGGCGTGCCCAGAACCCAGCCCTCGGGCGGCTCGTCCAGCGCCACGCCCAGCGCCACGTCGCCGGCCGTGGTGACGGCGGCCGTTCCGCCCAGCGCCTCGGCGATCTGCCGCGCCAGCCGGTTGGCGCCGCGATGCCCGCCCAGCAGCGGCACCACCACCGCGCCGTCATCGGACACGGACAGAACCGGCGGTTCCGCGCGCTTGTCGGCAAGCAGTGGCGCGACCGCGCGGATCAGGATGCCGCTGGCGCAGATGCCGATGATCGGGATGCCGGCGGCGAACAACTCGCGCGCATGGTCCAGCGCGTTGGCAAAGAAGGCATCCGCCTTTTCCACCCGCCCCTCGCGGCCATGTACCGGCGCGCCCATGGCGGCCGCCACGCGCCGCGCTGTTGCCTCGCCCGAGCGCGACAGCGCCAGAACCACGGGTGTCACAGCCACGGATCGGCCCCCTTCGTCAGCAGGATCATAGAAAAATATGGCGCGTCTTCGGGCGCCTCGGCCAGCGGCAGCACCCGCTCGTCCGGCAGCGTGGCGCGTTCGACATAGATCGCCTGGCCGGTCAGCCCCAACCGGTCCAGCACCGCACGAATGCGCGGCAGATGCCGGCCGACCTTCATGATCGCCAGGCTTTCCGCGCCGGCGATACGGCTTTCAAGCTCGGCATCCGGCAGCGGGCCGGGCAGCACCGTCACACGCTCGTTCCGTGCCGCCAGCGGCAGGCCCGCGCGCGCGGCGCAGGCGGTCAGAGAGGTGACGCCGGGTGTAATCTCGACCCGGAAATCACGTTTCAGCCGGGCATGCAGATACATGAACGAGCCGTAGAACAGCGGATCGCCCTCGCACAGGCACACCACGTCGCGCCCCGCCTCCAGTTCCGCGCGGATCGCCAGCGCGCCGATGTCATAGGCTGTCTGTGCCGGGGCACGATCGTGCGACATCGGGATGTTGATGACGATCTCGCGGGCAGCCGGCGGGATCAGATCCGCCGCGATGGCGCGCGCAAGGCTGTCGCCGCCGGCCAGCGCCGGGTAGGCGATGACGCTGGCGGTCTCGATCAGACGGGCGGCCCTGCGGGTGATGAGGTCGGGATCGCCCGGACCCAGCCCGACGCCGTGCAAGGTGCCGGGGATCATCGTTTCACCAGGCTCCATTGCGTGACCGGCATCAATGGCCGCCAGCCCATCAGTGTGCCGACCGGTTCGGCGCGGGTTACTGCCAGTTTCACCAGTTGTCCGCCATGGCGCTTGTTCAGATCCAGAAGCTGCGCCTCGGTCTCCAGCGTCACCGCGTTGGCGACCAGCCGGCCCAGCGGTTTCAGCGCCGCCCAGGCTGCGGTGAACACCTCGGCATTCAGCCCGCCGCCGATGAACACCGCGTCCGGCGGCGCGAGGCCCACCAGCGCGCCGGGTGCCTCTCCCGCGATCAGCTCCAGCCGCGGCGCACCCAAGGCCAGCGCATTGGCGGCGGCCATGGCGCGGCGATCAGCACGCGGTTCGATCCCGATGGCGCTGGCATAGCGCGCGGCGCGCATCCATTCGATCGCCACCGAGCCGCAGCCGGTACCGATATCCCACAAGAGCGCGCCGCGCATCGGCATCAGCTTGGCCAGCGTGATGGCGCGAACCTCCTGCTTGGTCATGGTGCCGTCGCTTTGAAACAGCGCGTCGGCCAGACCGGGAACGCGGGGCAGCAGGGCGGCGTCGGGGGCCGCGATACAGTCGACAGCCAGCGTGTTGAAGGCCGGTACCTGATGCGCCCAATCTGCGGCGGTGCCGTCGAAACGGCGCTCGTCCGCGCCGCCCATCGCCGCCAGCACCGTCATCCGCGACGCGCCAAAGCCGCGTTCGGCCAGGAGCCGTGCGATCTGGCCCGGTGTCTCCTCGCCGGTGGTCAGGATCAGCAGCCGTGCATCGGGCTGGATGAAGGCGATCATCTGTTCGACCGGCCGGCCATGGACGGTCAGCGTCTCGACATCGGCAAGGCTCCAGCCCATGCGCGCGGCGGCAAGCTGAAACGCGGAAACCTGCGGGTGATAGGTGATCTCGGCGGGGTCGATGGCGCGGCCGATCCGCGCGCCGACCGAGAACCACAGCGGATCGCCGGTGACCAGCACCACGACGCGCCGGCCCTTCTGCGCGCGAAGCGTGTCGATCATCGTATCGAAGGGGGACGGCCAGGCGATGCGTTCGGCGGTGATGCTGCCGGACAGGTCATGGTGGCGGTCGCCGCCGACGATCACCTCGGCCGCCTCGACCACGGCACGGGTGGCGGGGGTCAGGCCGGCAAGCCCATCCTCGCCGATGCCGACGATGTGCAGCCAGGGGGCGGGCGTGTCGGGTGTCTGCGTCATGCGCGATCCTCCGGGTTGCCGGCGGCCAGCGCGTTGACCGCCGCCGATGCCATGGCCGACCCTCCGCGCCGGCCGCGCAGCGCCACGAAATCGCAGCCGCGTGGATTGGCGGCAAGTTCTGCCTTGGATTCCGCCGCGCCGACGAAGCCGACCGGGAAGCCGAGGATCAGAGCCGGTTTCGGCCAGCCCTCGTCCAGCCGTTCGAGCAGGTGGAACAGCGCGGTGGGCGCGTTGCCGATGGCGATGATCGCGCCCTCCAGCCGGTCCCGCCAAAGCTCCACCGCGGCGGCGGAACGGGTGGTGCCGAGATCGGCGGCGCGCGCGGGCACCGCCGGATCGTTCAGGGTGACGATGACGGGATTTGTCGCGGGCAGGGTGCGCCGGATGATGCCGGCCGCGACCATCTCGCAATCGCAGAGCACCGGCGCGCCGGCCGCAAGCGCGACCTGTCCGGCGTCGAAGGCGCTGGGCGAAAAAGCCAGGCGGTCGGCCACCTCGACCATGCCGCAGGCGTGGACCACCCGCGCGGCCAGCCGGTCCATGCCGGGCGGGAACCTGTCCAGCCGCGCCTCGCGCCGCACGGTGCTGAAGCTCTCGGCGTAGATCGCGGCGGGATCCTTGAGATAGGGGCGCATGATCGGGCGGACTTTCCTGTGGCGGGCTGCGGGAGCCTCCGGCGGGGATATTTGAGAACCGAAGAAGCCGCGCCCTGGGTCACTTGCGGGCAGATCGCGCGCTTTCGGGGCCGAGCGGGTGGGCCGCATGGGGATAGGCGGCGTGATGATGGTGGTGGTCGTGCCCGTGGCCGCCGTGATGGTCGTGCCCGTGCCCGTGGCCATGATGGTGATCCATGTCCAGCCGGCACTCGCCGGTGCAGAAGTCGCCGCACAGCGTGCAATCGGCGACGTTCGACCCCGGCGCGCTGGCGCCCTGGCCCTCGACATGGTGGTGATGGCTTTCCTGCACCGCGCCGACCTCTGCCTCGAAGCCGAGAACCTGGGTGCGGTACTTGCACAGAACGCAGGTCGGCGGCGGGATGTCCGCAAAGGCGGGATGCGCGCGCTGATCGGGCGTGATGTGGCGATGCTCGCCGTTCTCGAAGGCAAGCACCTGTTCGCGGTAGGCGCAGATCGCGCAATTCGGGATTGCCGCGTCGCCGGCGATTTCCCGCACCCGCTCGGCGAAGGTGGCCAGAACCTCGGGATGGTCGTTCAGGTAGCCGGCCTTGACGAAATGAATGTCGGGATGCGCGGCTGCGACCTTGTCGGTGAAGCCGTAGATCCGGTCGATCAGGATACCTGTGAACAGGAAATACGGGAACACGATGACCCGCCTGTAGCCAAGCCGGGCGACATGGGTCAGGCAGGGCTCGACCAGCGGGAAGGTGACGCCGGAATAGCCCACCTCGCACCAGCCGAAGCCGATGCCTTCCCACAGCATCCGGGCGATTTTCGCCACGTTGGCGTTGGCGTCGGGATCGGACGCGCCGCGGCCGATCACCACGAGGCAGGTCTCGTGCAGCGGCACCGCGCCATGCGCGGCGTTGGCGCTGTCCACGGCCTGCTGCACGCGGGCACCGGCGGCGGCGATCATCCGGGGATCGACGCCGAGTTCGCGGCCATAGCGGATGTCGACCCCGTGTTTCGCGGCGTAGGTGTTCAGAACCGTGGGGATGTCGTTCTTGGCGTGCATCGCGGCGAACAGCATGCCGGGGACCGCGAGGATCCGCTCGCAACCGGCCTCGCGCAGCCGGTCCAGCCCGTCGCGGATCACCGGGTTGGCGAATTCGAGATAGCCGTAATCGGTGATCCAGTCGTCCGGCAGGTAGGCCGGCAGTTTCTGCGCCAGCACCGCGAATTCGTCCACCGCCGCCTGGCTGCGCGAGCCGTGGCCGCAGATCATCACGCCCGTTCGGGTCATCGCCTCATGCCTCCTGCGGGGCGTCGGGATCGTCAGGCGCGGCGTCGCTGGCCGGCTCCTGGTCCGTATCCGCCTTGGCCGATTGTCCGCGGCCGCGCAGACCCGCCCAGACCGCCACGCCGACCGCCGCGCCGACGGCGGCGAGGCCGATCCAGTGGTCGTGCCCGGCCAGATCGGCAAGATGGCCAGGATGGGCGGCGGCGGGGCCCGAGACGGCGGCCGCGATCGGGAGAGCAGCGAGGATGTGGAGCGGTTTCATCGGTCATGCCTTTCCGTTGCACGGGACGGAAAGAAGACCGGCGCCTTTGGGCGGCGCCGCGACGATGCCGGTTTTGGCCCCCTGCTTGGGTCGGCCGCCCCCCGCTCTCCTGTCCGACCCGGTTTCGGGTTTCGTCGGAACGGGGTGTAGCGCTGCACAGCCGCGGGCGCAAACTGAATTGCGGTGCGGAAGAAGGCGCGGTGCGTCAGGCGACGCGGGTCAGCACGGATTTCACCCGGGCCGGATCGGCGTCGATCAGCTTGAGCAATTGCCGCGCGGGGCCGCCGGGGCGGCGTCGCCCGGCCTCCCAATTCTGGTAGCCGAACAGGCTCATGTCCATCAGCCTTGCCATTTCCGCTTCTGTCATTTCCGCGCGGCTGCGCACGTCGCGGGGCGAAAGCTCGGGGGTGGCGGCGGTATCGGTTTCGGGGGCGGCTGTCATGTCTGCTCCTGTCGGGTTGTGGGAAAGGGAAACGCGCCGCGTTGCCGCTGCGATGCGGCCTGCATTCTCGGGCAGGCGGGCGGTGCGTGCTGCGCGCCGCGGCGGGTCAACGGCCAGCGGCAGCGGTTCGAGAGCCGGTTCGGTCTCAGCATGGGTCGGAAAATAGGGACCTGCGGGGTGCCGGATCAAAGGATTTCGCGCCAGGGCGGCGCGCAGCCCCGGATCGCGCCGGGATGTGATGCAGGATCCGCACATTGTATCGTTCCAAATTGCCAGAACGATCGAATATCCGAGTTTGCCGGTCGCCCGGCCGCGCGGGGGCGCGCGTCTGGACGGGTCATTTGCGCGATCGGATTGGCGTCGGATCGTGCTTTGGCCGGTGTCGTGGCGGTCCCGCAGGGCGCATGTGCAGGCGATGCAATTTCCCCACGTTTCCCATTTCAACCAGCGCGCGATTCGGAAAAACGTTGTTTCGTAATGGAGGAATGTGCAGATTTTCCGGGGGATGGGACGGGCCGTGCCGGCAAAAACCGGGGTTTTCAACTGGCTTGTCCCCAAGGCAAGGGGATTTCGTCAGAGTGTCTTTCTGTGTATTTCGCGGCAGCGCCGCTTTTAGGTTGACGACATCCCGATCCGGTCCGTGCGCGATCTGCGCATGGCCAAACATTCCGGCGCGCGGGTAGCTGACCCGGTGGGCCTGATCGAAGGCACCGGACCGCCGCGCCGCCGTCCGCCGGGGCTTGTGCCGGTCGCGGCGGTAATCATGGCCGGGGCGCTATTCTGCCTGTCACTGGAATGGCGCGACCATCTGCGTGGAACCGGCACGGTTCCCGTGCGGCTTCTGGTGCTGTCGGGCGGCGTGGCGCTTGCGGCGGTCCTGATCGCCGTGGCGGGATACCTGCGCCGCGGCCAGCAGATCGATCGGATCAACCGGAAACTGCGTGACTCCTACAGCGACCTTGCCAATACCCGGATGCGGCTGGGGGCGGAGATCGCCGACCGGACCCGCAGCGAGGCGGTGGCGAAAGAGCGCGCCACGCGGCTTCAGCAGGCGGTGGAGCTGGCACGGCTGGGCTATTACGTCTGGGATGCGCGCACCAATCGTTGCGAGTTCTGCACCGAACAACTCGCCGCCGCGTTCGGCCTCACGCCGAAGGCATTCCGTGCGCGGGCGGACGGTGCCGACGGGTCGATGTACCTCGTGCATCCCGAGGACCGCAAACATCTGCGCGCCGCCTATGCCGAGCTGGCCGCGGGCCGATCGCTGGACATCACCTACAGGACCAACAACCCCGCCGGGCCGCGCCGCTTGCGGGTGATCGCCCGGCCGGTGATGGACGCCGATGGGCGGCCGCTAAAATATCATTTCGCCGCGCTGGACGTGACCGATCAGCACGAGACCACGGCCCGCCTTGCCGAAGCCCAGCGGATGGAAAGCATCGGCCGGATGACTGGTGGGATCGCCCATGATTTCAACAACCTGCTGGCGGTGATCCTGGGGAACCTGGAATTGCTGGGCGAGGTGAAGGGAAAGGCCGAGCAGCAGGAGATGATCAGCGAGGCGATGGCCGCCACGCTGCGCGGGCGCGATCTGACGCGCAACATGCTGGGATTCGCCCGGCGCGCGCCGCTGGATCCGATCGAGCTGAACCTCAAGGCGGTCGTCGATGGGATGGTGCCGCTGATCCGCCGCACCCTGCCCAAGAACATCGCGATCCGGGTCGAGGCGGATGACGGCCTGTGGCCGGTTCGCGGCGACCGGAGCCTGACCGACAGCGCGCTGCTGAACCTTGTCATCAACGCGCGCGACGCGATGCCCCGCGGCGGCACCCTGACCATCGAGGCGCATAACGTCGATCCCGCTGCGGAACCGGGTGCCGGGTGCGGGGCCGGCCTGGACCCGGCAGCGCGGTACGTGGTCCTCTCGGTCGCGGATACCGGCACGGGGATCGATCCGGCGATACGCGACCGGGTCTTCAAACCCTTTGTCAGCACCAAGACCGCACGCAGCAATACCGGCTTGGGCCTGCCCATGGTGCAAAGCTTCATCCGGCAGGCCGGGGGCCGGATCGAACTGGACAGCCTGCCGGGGCAGGGCACGACATTCCGGCTGTTCTTTCGCGTGGCGGATGAAGACGCGGTGGCCGGGTGCGCGGCGGGCCTGACATGCCCGCTTTGCTCGGACGCTTGACCTTCGGGCGCGCTGCATCGAAACCTGTGGTCGAAACGCAGGGCCGGACATTGGACCGGCCGCAACCGGAGACATATCCATGACACAGCATCACGCGGACACCCATGCCCTTGTCACCGGCGCGGCACAGGGGCTTGGACTGGCCATCGCGCGCGAGTTGATCGCGCAGGGTTGCCGAAAGCTGGTGCTGGCCGATCGCAACGCAGAGACGGGCCGTGCCGCCGCGGCCGCGCTGTCGCAGGACGGGGCCGAGGTCTGGTTCGAGGAGGCCGACATGAGCGATCACGCCGCGGCGGCGGCGCTGGTCGACCGGGCGGCGGACCGCATGGGGCGGGTGACGTCGCTGGTCAATGCCGCCGGCAATTGCGAGCGCGGCTCGATTCTCGATACCGACCCCGATCTGTGGGACCGGATCTTCGCCACCAACGCCAAGGGGCCGTTCTTTGCGCTTCAGCGGTTCGCGCAGCGCTGCGTGGACGAGGGGATCGCGGGAACCTGCGTGAACATCCTGTCGATCACCGTGCATGGCGGCACCGCGTTCCTCGGGCCCTACGGCGCGTCCAAGGCCGCGCTTCTCTACACCACTAAGAACAGTGCGAACACGCTGGCCAAACACCGCATCCGCGTGAACGGGATCAACGTGGGCTGGATGGACACGCCGGGCGAGGACGTGATCCAGCAGAAGTACCACGGGCGCGCGCCCGGCTGGCGCGACGCGGTGGAGGCGAACCTGCCCTTCGGGATGCTGGTCAAACCCGAACATGTCGCGGGACAGGCCGCGTTCCTGCTTGGGCCGCAATCTGGTGTGGTGACCGGGTCGATCGTCGATTTCGACCAGAACGTGGTCGGGGCGTATCCCGATACCGACAATCTGTAGGGGCGGGACGCGCGTCGCCGGGCGGCGTATTCCTGCCTCATGCGGGCACCTTTCATTTGTCTCATTTGATTTGCATCAAATTCGCGCCGCCTGCGGCCTGCTAGATCTGCTCCAATCGGGCGTAGAGGAGGCGGCCTTTCATGCGGATAACGAAACGGACCAACCTGGCGATGCGGGTGCTGATGTATTGCGCGGTGAATACCGGGCGAAACGTGACCAAGGCGCAGATCTCCCGCGTGTGCAATTCATCGGAGAATCACCTGGGCCATGTCGTGAACCGGCTGGGACAGCTGGGATTCCTGACGACGATCCGGGGCCGGCGCGGCGGGATCCGGCTGGCGCGGCCCGCATCCGAGATCTCTGTGGGCGCGGTGTTCCGCCAGATGGAATCCGAGGTGCCGCTGGTCGAATGCGTGGCGGGGGGCGAAAACACCTGCCCGCTGGCGCCGGTCTGCCGGCTGACCAGTTGCATCCTGGGCGCGGAGGAAGCGTTCTACAGCCATCTCGACGCGGTGATGCTGGACGATCTTGTCGAGTGCAACGACGGGCTGTCGCGGATCCTGGAGACCGAGGCCGCCTGAGCGGTCAGAGGTCGGGGCCGGCATTCAGGCAGCTTGCCGGCACCAGCAGCAGACCCTGCGGCCGCGCGGCATAGGCTCCGGTCGCGGCGTCCAGAACGGCCAGGTCCATCACCTCGGCCGGGCATGGCGCCGGCGCGCCCTCCGGCTGGACCAGCAAGATGTCCGAGCCGTCCGGCAAGGCTGCGGCCTCCTCGACCGGCAGGATCGGGATCGTCCCGTGCCGTCCCGTATAGAGCAGATCGAGCCGCAGGGCCGGATCCGCCGCAACCACTGCGCGGATCGCCAGATCCTGGCCGATATCGAGGATCGTGCGCGCCATCTCGGCCCGGCCGACATGGCGGGCGAACAGGCCGGGGCCGGGAAGCTCGACCCAATGCGGCGCAAGCGCGGCCAGCGGCAGCGCGGTACTGGCCGCGACGTTCAGCGCAAGGGCCGCGGCCAGCCAGATGCGGCTGTGCCGGGCCAGCCAGACGGCCGCCACCGGAAGGCCGGCCAGCATTGCCGTCCAGCCGGAGACGTCGAACAGGAATGCGAGCGCGACGCCGAGGCCCAGCACGGGGATGCAGAATACCAGAAGAAATTGCACGACCGGCGCCTGCCGGCCGGCACGCGCGATTGCCAGCACCAGCGCCGCAAACAGGATCGGCCCGAGAAAGCCCGCCTGCCAGATCAGGAATGCCGCCGCCGCCCCGACGTGAAGGCCGATCCCCGGAAGGGCCGGTGCGTGCGCCAGCGCGTGCACCTCGTAGGGCAGGATCGCCGCGCCGGCCAGCCCCGCGATCAGCGCGCCGTGGCGCCTACTCGGGCGTGCCTCGTGGAACACCATCGCGGCCAGCACCGCGCAAAGCGGATAGGCCAGCGCGCGCGGATCGCTCAGCACCGCAAGGCCAAGCAGCAGGCCGGCCCCGGCGGCGGCCCAGCTTTCGCGCCGGTCGAGCAGGCGCAGGTACAGCGCAAGGCTGCCGGCAAGGAACGGCGCCATCACCGTTTGCGTGTCCAGAACCTGGCTGGCAAGCGCGGCGCCGGGCAGGGTGACGAAGGCCAGCGCGGTGATCCATGCGGCGCGCGGCCCCAGCAGCCGGTCCGCGATGCCGCCGAGGATCAGCGCGGCCCCTGCGATCAGCAGCGGTGCGGGCAGGCGCAGCCAGAACGGCGTATCGCCCGGCAGCGCGGCCAGCGCCATCAGCCACCCGGCCAGCGGCGGGGCGCCGCCATGCGACAGCGACGGTGCGGTGCCCCACAACCAGAGCCGTATTTCCTGCGGCAACAGCTCGGCCGCGTTGAACCAGAGCAGGAGCAGCCGCGCTGCCGTGATGACCAGAACCATGGGAAATGCCCGACCCAGCCATCGCGCGGTGTCAGACACGGCGTTTCTCGGCGTGGATCAGCCAGAGATTGCGGCTGTAGATGAACAGGCCCAGCGATTGCCCGAGGATGAACACCGGGTCCGCGCGGTAGCAGGCATACAGGAACAGCACCATCCCGCCGCCCATCGAGAAATACCAGAATGCGAGCGGGATCACCGACCGGCGCTGCCGTTCGGAGGCGATCCATTGCACCAGGAACCGGCAGGTGAACAGAAGCTGCCCGCCAAGCCCGAACATGACCCACCAGAACTCGGTCCAGCTTTGGACGTGCAACCAGGAAAAGACGGTTTGGCTCATGGGCGCGGGGTCTCGTTCGGCTGTGCTTTCTTGCGGCGGCGGATCAGCCAGGACACGCCGATCAGATCGTGAATGCCGACAAGGCCGCGTTGCAGGTTGTTGTAGTTCGACGTGCCCGCCTGCCGCTCGCGGTGGGTGACATCGACAAGCTGCACCTCCCAGCCGTCGCGGGCGAAAAGGGCGGGCAGGTAGCGGTGCATGTGATCGAAATAGGGCAGCCGCAGGAATGCATCGCGGCGGAACCCCTTGAGCCCGCAGCCGGTATCGCGGGTGCCGTCGCGAAGGATCCGGGCGCGGATGCCGTTGGCCAGTTTCGAGGCGAGCTTTTTCGACATCGTGTCCTTGCGCCCGACGCGCTGGCCCGCCACCAGCCCGACCCGGTCCGATCCCGGCGCCAGCAGCGGTGCCCAGAGTTTCGGCAGCTCGGAAGGCGGGTTCTGCCCATCGCCGTCAAGGGTGCAGACCACGGGTGCGCGCGCGGCCAGGACGCCCGAATGCACGGCCGCGCTTTGCCCGCCGGACCTGTCGTGACGGATCAGCCGCAAGGCCGGATGGTCGTTGGCCAGCGCCTCGGCGCGGGCGGCGGTATCGTCGGTGGAGCCGTCATCGACCACGATGATCTCGGCCGCGGGCAGGCTGCCGCAGGCGGCGGCGATGTCCGCGACAAGCGGGCCGATATTGCCGGATTCGTTCCGCATGGGAATGACGATGGAAACGGATGGGTTCAAGAACGGGGTTCCGGATCTGTGTTTTCGGCAAAAGCTGGTGCCGCTTAACCTGATCGGGGCGCGATTGTCTATCGCAAGGCGGGATCCGGCGGCATCAATCCGCTATCTCCGCTTCAGCGTTTCGCCCAGTTGCAGCTTGGGTGTCAGCACCACGCGCTCGCCGCCGCCGGCCGTGCCGCTGGCCCGTCTGGCGACGATCCGCGCGGCCTCCTGCCCGATCTCGGCGCGGCAGGCATCCATCGTGGCCAGCCGCACCGGCAGCCCGTCCAGCAGGTCGACCCCGTTGAACCCCGCCAGCCCCAGCCGCCCCGGCACGTCGATGCCGTTGTCGAGACAGTGCAGCAATCCGCCCGCCGCAATCATGTCATTGGAATAATACAGGAAATCAAGGTCCGGAGAGCGGTTCAGGATCGTCTCGGTCATCTCGCGCCCCTTGAGCAGGGCAGAGCCGCCTTCGTAGAATTCCTGATCGTGCACCTCCAGCCCGGCCTTGGCCAGTGCCTCGGTAAAGCCCTCGAACCGTTTGCGGGCGCGGAAGTCCAGCGGCATCTTGGTGCCGAGGAACCCGATCTTGCGGTATCCCGCCTCGACGATGGCGCGGGCCATCTCGCGCCCGGCGCGGCGATGGGAGATGCCGACCACGGCGTCGATCGGGTCGCCGTCGCTGTCCATGATCTCGACGATCGGAATGCCTGCGGCCTTCAGCATGGCGCGGCTGGCGTCGGAATGCTCCAGCCCGGCGATGATGATGCCCGATGGCCGCCACGAGATCATCTCGTACAGCACCTTTTCCTCGCGTTCGGGCTCGTAATTGGTCACGCCGACCACGGGTTGCAGCGCGGTCTCATCCAGCACCTCGGAAATCCCGCTCATCACCTCGGGAAAGACCAGGTTCTTGAGCGACGGGATGATGACGGCGACAAGGTTGACCCGCTGCGAGGCCAGCGCGCCGGCGATCTTGTTGGGAACGTAGCCAAGCGTTCGGGCCGCCTCCATCACCTTGGCGCGGGTGGTCGCCGACACGTCGCCGCGTCCGCGCAGCACCCGGCTGACCGTCATCTCGCTGACGCCCGAGGCCGCAGAGACGTCGCGCAGGGTAAGCGGGCGGTTCAGATTGGCTTCTGTTTCGTCGTTCGGCACCGGCTATCCCCGCAAGCGCATGACATCCCGTTCAGTTAGCGGCAACGCGGCGCGGTGTGCAAGGCAGGGCCTGCCGAATGGGCGCGATTGTTGCCGGCCCGGATGCCTTGGCGCCGCATCCCGGATCATCCTGTTTCCGCGATGCCCGGCGGTTCGGCGACGCTGACCTTGGCGACCGACACCGCCTTGAGCACGGCGAAGACCGGCATGCCGGGCGCAAGGCCCAGCGCCGTGACCGAGCGGCGGGTGATCCGCGCCAGGATCAGGTTCTCGCCCGCAGCCACCTGCACCAGCGCGCCCGGCCCCGCGCCCATGCGGATCTCGCGCACCGTGCCCGGCAGGATGTTCAGGGCCGAGATCGCGGCGGGCCGCTCGGTGGCCAGCATCACGTCATGCGCCTCGATATGGACGCGCAGGGCGCTGCCCTCGGCCTGGCCGATATGCGGCAGCAGCAGCGACTGGCCGCCGGCCATGAGTTCGCTCAGCCCGTCGGAATGGTGGCGCACGACCCGCGCCTCCAGCACGGCGCCCGCGGCGCGAACACCCAGCGGGGTAACCTCGGGATCGCTCAGCACCTCGGCGGCTGCGCCCTGGCGCACGACGCGCCCCTCCTGCAGAACGACGACCGTCGTGGCCAGCCGCGCGACCTCGGCGGCGGAATGGCTGACATAGAGGATCGGCACCGCCACCTCGTCGCGCAGCCGTTCGAAATAGGGCAGGATCTCCGCCTTGCGCGCCTCGTCGAGCGAGGCAAGCGGCTCGTCCGCGAGGATCACGCGCGGCGCGGCCAGCAGGGCGCGGCCGATGGCGACGCGCTGTTTCTCGCCGCCCGAAAGCGCGCCGGGACGGCGGTTTAGATGCGGCCCGAGGCCCAGCATCGAGATCACGCTGTCCATGCTTTCCGGGCGGGCCTCACGCGGGGCGAACCAGCGCCCGAAGGCCAGGTTCTGGCGCACGGTAAGATGCGGGAACAGGCGCGATTCCTGGAAGATGTAGCCAAGCCGCCGGCGGTGCGGCGGCAGCCAGATGTTGCGCGCCGTGTCGAGCAGCACCCGGCCATCCACCGCGACACGCCCGGCTTCGGGGCGCAACAGGCCGGCGACGGCATTGATCACGGTCGTCTTGCCCGATCCCGACGGTCCGAACAGCACCGTCAGGCCCGAGGGCACCGAAATGTCGAGGTCCATCTCGATATTCGCCAGCCGGTGGCGCAGGGCGACGGTCAGGGTCATGTGCCCGCCATCCGGCGCGACACGCGGCGGGCCAGCACTTCGGACAGGACCAGCGCGGTCATGGCGATGCCGACCGAGACGGCGACCAGGCGCAGCGCCGATGCCTCGCCGCCCGGCACCTGCAGGAACGCATAGACCGCCGAGGCCAGCGTCTGGGTCTGGCCGGGGATGTTCGACACGAAGGTGATCGTCGCGCCGAATTCGCCCATCGCCTTGGCGAAGGCCAGGATCGCCCCGGCGATGATGCCCGGCAGGATCAGCGGCAGGGTGACGGTGACGAACACCCAGCCGCGCGATGCGCCCAGCGTTGCGGCGGCCTGCTCCAGCTTGGGGTCCACCGCCTCGACCGACAGGCGGATCGCGCGGACCATCAGCGGAAACGCCATGACCCCCGATGCCAGCGCCGCGCCGGTCCAGCGGAAGGCGAACACGATGCCCACCTGTTCCAGCGCGCCACCCACCGGGCCGCGCACGCCGAAGGTCAGCAGCAGCAGATAGCCGGTGACGACCGGCGGCAGGATCAGCGGCAGGTGGACAAGCCCGTTCACCACCTGCTTGCCGGGAAAGTCCCAGCGCGCCAGTGCGACGGCGACAAGGATCCCCGGCGGCAGGCTGAACAAGGTCGCCCACAGCGCGACACGCAGCGACAGCGTCACCGCCTGCCATTCCTGTGGACCGAGCCAGTCCATCCGCGGCTACCGTGCCATAGCGAAGCCGAGCCGCTCGAACACGGCGCGCGCCTCGGGGCTGCGTAGATGTTCGAGAAACCCGGCGGCCGGTGCGGCGGTGCCCGCGACGATCGCGGCGGGATAGACGATGGGCGGGTGGCTGCCACCCGGAAAGGTTGCGGCGATGCTCACCCGGCTGTCGGCAATCGCGTCGGTGGCATAGACGATGCCGAACGGCGCCTCGCCCAGCGCCACCAGGGCCAGCGCGGCCCGCACGTTGTCGGTCTGGGCCACGCTGGCCGCAATATCGTCCCACAGGCCCAGCGAGATCAGCGCGGCCTTGCCGTAGATCCCGGCGGGCACGGCGTCGACCAGCGCCATCGCAAGGTGGCCGCCGTCCAGCAGGGCCGGCAGGTCGGTCTTGGCGGACAGGCCCAGCGGCGGGCCGTCGCCATGGCGGATCAGGACCAGCGCGTTGCGCAGAAGGTCGATGCGGCTGGCGCTGTCGATCCGGCCCGCCTCGGCAAGGTGATCCATCCAGCCGGGATTGGCCGAGATGAACAGATCCGCCGGCGCGCCCTGTTCGATCTGCCGGGCCAGCGCCGAGGATCCGGCGAAGGACAGGAACACGTCATGCCCTGTCGCCGCCTCGAACCCGGCCGCGATCTCTTCGAGTGCGTCCTTGAGGCTGGCGGCGGCAAAGACGGTCAGGTCGTCGGCGCGCACGGGAAGGGTGGCAAGCACCAGCAGCATCAACGCGGTGCCGGTTCTTCTGCAAGCAAGGCGCATGAACGTCATCATGCGCGTCGAAATCTGAAAATCATTCAGCAAAAGCAAGCCCGATCCTGTCGCGTTCGACACCTTTGGCAGTATAGCCCACCGCGCGGGCACACGCACGGCCCGCCGTACCGCAAAGCCCTACGGCAAAAAAGTTCCCGTCGACGCCGTGAATATTTTGTCGGCCGTTTTCGGAACACGATGCGTGTCATCACGTTTTCCAACCAATGGCGGGTGCACACCGTGCCCCGCGTTCTGAACAACCTTATGGGGGAACACCATGCGAAAGCTGATGATGACCACCGCCGTCGCCGTTGCGATGGCCACTCCGATCGCCGCGCAGGACGCGGCCGACAACTTCACCACCGAATGGAGCGCCGGTGACTTCTACGGCAGCGAGCTTATCGGCAAGCGGCTTTACGTGTCCGAGGCAGACGTGGATTCGGATGAGGGCTGGACAGAGGACGCCCGCACCGAATGGGAAGATGTCGGCGAGATCGAGGATCTGCTGATCGGCGAGGACGGCGAGGTGAAAGCCGTTCTGCTGGATATCGGCGGGTTCCTGGGCATCGGCGAAAAGCGTATCGCCGCGAACATGGACGAGCTTGATTTCGTTCGTGAAAACGACGATGCCGACGAGTATTTCGTCGTCATGCAGGGCAACGCCGCGATGCTCGATTCGGCGCCCGAATATGCCGAGCGTGACATGGACGCCGCGATGACCGAGAGCGACGGCGTGACCGGCGATTCGATGGACGGCACGCCGATGGCGGCCGACGAGCGGCGCTGGGCCGCGCCCCAGCTGGGCGACGATTACAACGATTACGAAACGCTCGCCAAGGCCGACCTGACGGCCGATATGCTGGAAGGCGCCGATGTCTACGGGCCGGACCGCGAGGATATCGGCGACGTGACCAACCTCGTCCTTTCCGACAGCGGCGAGGTGAAGCAGGTCGTGCTTGACGTGGGCGGTTTCCTTGGCCTCGGCGAACACAGGATCGCCGTCGATTTCGAGGAGATCCGCGTGGTGCGCGACCCGGAATACGGCACCGTCGAGGTGCATGTGGATGCCACCCAGGAACAGCTCGAATCCCGTCCTGAATACGACGGGTAAATCCCGGCATTCGGGAAAAGGTGCAGGGCCGCGGGTTTTCCGCGGCCCTTTCCTTTGGCGTCGAGGTATTTACACCATTTCCTCAGGAACGCCGGGCAGCGCGAGCGCGGTCTGCTCCGCCGCCTTGCGGTCGTAGGGTACCAGGAACCCCGCGCGCTCGTCCGGCTTGCGGCGGTGGTTCTGGCGCACCATGCGGCGCCAGCTTTCGAAGGCTGTCTCGGGAGCCATGAACTCCGCGCCCGCGCCGTCCGGCAGCCAGTGGCGGAACACGGCCTGCCGCAGGTTTTTGACATGGGCGGGCTCGGTCAGGGCGATGCCCGCCTCCGTATCCCAGTGAAGCGACCGCCCGTTCAGGTTTGCCGACGATACGATCCCGGCCATGTCATCGAAGATCGACACCTTGGCATGCAGGTAGACCAGCGGCGAGCCGTCGAGGCTGGCGCGGTCCGCGTCGATGTCCTGCGTCTTCGGGGTGCGCGGCTGAACCGGGCTTGCCACCAGCAGGCGCGGGCCGAATGCGCGGCGCAGGGTGGCGATGCACCTGCTTTGCAGGAAATCGCCGAACCGCCCGTTCAATGCGGGACGGTGCTGGAAGGCCACCGTTTCCGGCGCGCCGGGCAGGATCAGGATCATCCGCAATTCCGGGCAGGCGCGGCCGCGGCGGGCCAGTGCGCGGGCAAGGCCGCGGTCGCGGAAGAACTGCGTTTCGAGGTAGATCAGCCGTTCTGCCCGCGCGGCCGCCTGCAAATGGGCGTCGCGCAACTCGCGAATGACGGGCCGCGGTGTCATCGTCCACGGGCGGTGCCTGCTCTGGTCGCGCGACAGGGTGCGCAGCAGGCCGGGCGTGTCGGCGGGGTCGCGGTCGCCGGCGGCGGTCGCGTTGAAGGTTTTCAGGTGTCGGCGCGCCGATGCGGCAAGATCCGGGTCGTCCAGCAGGGCCTGCACGTCGTGCCATGTCTGTTGCGCCGGACGCCGGTGATCGTGCCCGTCCCAGCGCCGGTCGTTCAGGTCCAGCCCGCCGATATAAAGCCAGCGTTCGTCGAACACCGCCAGTTTCTGATGGTGCGAGGCGGGAAAGGACAGCGGCGGCACCTCGGCGCGGCGGTTCTGCAGCCACGCCACGCCGGGGATGTATTTCAGTATCCGCCGCCGGTGCGAGGGCGCGTCGCCCCTTGCCGCCCGCACGATCTGCCGCGTCCGCGCGGCGACCACCGGCCAGAAGAACAGACGCGCGATGGCGCCGATGCGCGCCGGGTGAATCTCGGCCCGCACTGTCAGGCGCGCGCCCGCCTTGGGGCCGACCAGTTCGCGCAGACCGCACAATATCCGCATGGACCGCCAGCAATTGCCGTGCAGGTCCGTCGCCGCGACCGGATCGAAGTCGGCGATGTGAATCTCGATGCGGACGCCACGGCACAGCGCATCCGCGAGCAGGTCGATCCAGGTGTTGCCAAGCTTTCGCGCCGCATCCGAATGCAGGCGGGTGAGCGGATCGAAGATGCGAAACCCCATGACGATCTCATGCTCCGCCGCCAGCACCCGCCGCTCGAAGGCGGGGAACGCCTCGGCGGCGGTGATGAGTATCTCGGGGGCGACGCTGCCGCTTTGGCCCGCTTCGGTCATGCGATCGGATCCAATCGGGTCAGGCGCCAGTCGCGGTGGATTGAATTCATCCTCCGTCGCGAACCGGTCCGCCGTTCAGGGACCGCCCCGCAACGGCGGATGAATCCAGTCAACCGCGACACGCCTCAATCGGCCCAGGCCAGCTCGCCCGAGCGTTGCGTTTCATCGAATTCGGCAATGGGGAAACGCAATGTCGCGCGGAACCGTTCCGCGTCGGCGTCGCTCTCGGCCACGCCGTCGAGCTGGTTGGAGAATGCCCGGACCAGTGCAAGACCAAGCCCGCTGCTATGCGGGTCGACGTTCCCGTCCCTGTCCGGGTCGATGGTGTTGACGATCTCGACCTTGGCGCCGTCATTGCCGTCGCGGACCAGCCGGACCGACAGGCGCGGCTTGCCGCCGTCCGGCGCCGCCAGATGCTTGAGCGCGTTGGTCAGCAGTTCCGTCACCGCCAGCGACAGCGGCACGGCCTGGTCGGGATAGACGACGATGTCCTCGTATTGCTCGTCGATCACCACGCCCCGATCCTCGTCGATGGTCGAGCGCAGGGTCTGCCCGATCAGCGCCCGCAGCAATTCGCCGGCATGCACGCGCTCCATCGTCGAGGTCTCGTACAGTTCCTGATGCACACGGGCCATGCCCATCACCCGCTGCCGGATGTCGACCAGCGCATCGCGGACATCGGCGTGCCGAGCCTTGCGGACCTTCATGTTCAGGATCGAGATGATCAGTTGCAGGTTGTTCTTGACCCGGTGGTGCACTTCCTTGAGCAGCACCGTGCGCTGGTGGATCGTGTCGTAAAGCTCTGCCTCGTCGTGCAGCACGTTCTCGGCCAGCCGCATCCAGGTTTTTTCCATCTCGCGCAGCTCTCGCGGGGTGGCCGGCTCGTGGCGCGGCTCGGCGATGCGGCGGCTGCGCATGAATTGCAGCATCCGCGCGCGCAGGTTCCGGGTCGGCCGGATCACCATGCGCTGAACCGCGAAGAACGCCACGCCCAGACAGACCAGCCACATGGCAACCGGGAACAGCATCGAGGAGGTCAGGCTGGCGCCTCCGATGAAACTGTTGCGGCTGTGTTCCCAGCTTCCGAGGGCAAAGACCTGCCCCGGAACGATCGGGATCACCGCGAAGACCCGAAGAAAGCCGTTGCGGTTCTCGTCGATGAAGGCGCCGTCCTCTTCGAACTGCAGGTCTTCGAGGGAATGGTTGGCCGGCAGATGCGGTTCGACATTTTCCATCCCGCGGCTCGAGGTCAGGATTTCGCCCTGCGCGTTGAAGGTGATCAGGTCGATCGGCCGGTTGGCGGAGACCTGTTCGAGCGGGCGGAACAGGCTGCCATGCGGCAGCGAGACGACGACATACCCGTTGAACGCGCCGTCCTGCATGACCGGCACCGTGATGGCGATGACCGAGACATCGCTGACCAGCGGCTCGGACGCGACGGTGATGCGCTGGCGCGGGTCGTCGCGCATGGCGCGATACAGCGGCCGGTCCGATCCGTCGCGCCCCAGCCCGTCGGAGGCGCAGGTGACGATTCCGTCGCGGTTCATGTATCCGGCGAAGGAAAACGCCTCTGTGCGGCTCAGGAAGTCGCGGAACGGCGCCTCGCAGGCCCAGCCCGAGTCGCGCAGCAGCGGCACCAGCGAGGCAAGCGCGTTCGCGGCGCCGATGCCCGTGCGAATGAACGCTTCTTCCGGGGCGGCGGCGGCCGAGGTAAGCGCAAGAAGGTTGGTTTCCGCGCGTTTGTCGGCCTCTTGCAGAAGCTGGTACGTGGTGGCGACGGAAATCAGGCCGATCGGCAGCAGCGCAAGAGCCAGCAAAGCCGCGATCCGAAATGTCAGCGACTGACTTGCATGCCGCACTCGAGCAATCAAGCGATGCTTTTCCTCGGAAGATTGCTGTGCGAAACGACCGCCATCGTGGCACTGTCGGTCATTTCCAGCGCTTCATCCTCGCCGATACCAAGCAATTCCACCAGCCGGATCCGGCCACGGTTGACGCGGCTCTTGATCGTGCCGATGGCCACCTCGCAGGTTTCGGCGGCTTCCTCGTAGGACAGGCCGGACGCGCCGACCAGGATCAGCGCCTCGCGCTGTTCGACCGGCAGCTTGGCGAACACCTTTTCGAAATCGGCCATGGCCAGGCGGCCGTCATGCTGCGGTTTTTCCGACAGCGTCGCCGCCATCGCGCCATCCGTATCCGACACCTCGCGCTTGGCCTTGCGCAGGTGCGAGTAGAAGGTGTTGCGCAGGATGGTGAAGAGCCAGGCACGCAGGTTTGTGCCTTCCTTGAACTTGTCGAAATTCTTCCACGCCTTGACGATCGTGTCCTGCACCAGGTCGTCGGCGGCCGAGGATTCGCGCGTCAGGCTGACCGCGAAGGCCCGCATAGCGGGCAGATGCTCGACAATCTCGTCGCGCGGGTCGTGCGCGGCTGACCGATCTGTCATTTCTTGCCATCCTGCTCGCGCAATTGTTCGAGCAAGCTCATCAGCTTGTCGGGAACATCTTCTTCCAGCGTCTTCTGGTACACCTTGCGCAGGTTCTCGTCGATCTGCTGCTGCAGATGCGCGTCGTCCCGTTCTTTTTCCATTACCCGTTCCACAAGCAAGCCATGTCCTCGATCATAGCGATATAGGTTTTCGCTTTTTTCCATTGCGATGCGGAACCAAACGCCGCGGATCGCGTTCGGTTCCAAGAAAATGCAAAAAACAGGACGGATCATGCCAAAGGACAAGGAAAGCGATTACCTGTCGGTCAAGGTGGCGGGATTGCTGCCCTATCTGCGCAGGTATGCGCGGGCGCTGACCGGAAGTCAGAAATCGGGGGACACCTATGCAGCGGCCACGCTGGAGGCATTGCTCGAGGACAGGTCCGTGTTCGAACAGGGTCTTTCGGACAAGGTGGCGCTGTTCCGCGCCTTCCACCTGATCTGGAGCAGCGCGGGCGCCCCGGTCGAGAGCGGGGACGAGGGTATCGCGGCCAGCGCGCAGCGTCACCTCGCCAAGCTGACGGTCAATACACGCGAGGCGCTGCTGCTGCGCACCGTCGAGGAATTCACCCCCGAGGAAATCGCGCAGGTCATGCAGATCGAGCAGGATGAGGTCGATCACCTGATCGGCGTCGCCCGGCGCGAGATGGAGGACAGCGTGAAAGGGCGCGTCATGGTGATCGAGGACGAGGCGATCATCGCGATGGACCTGCAGGACATCGTGGCCGAGATGGGCCATGCCATCACCGGCGTGGCGCGCACCGCCGCGGGTGCTGTGCAACTGGCCAGCAAGGAAAGGCCGAACCTGATACTGTCGGATATCCAGCTTGCCGACGGATCGTCGGGCATCGATGCGGTGAACGACATCCTGAAGGCCGCGTCGGATATTCCGGTGATCTTCATCACGGCATTCCCCGAACGTCTGCTGACCGGCGAACGGCCCGAGCCGGCCTTTGTGATCACCAAGCCCTATTCGGAAGAACAGGTCCGCTCTGCCATCAGCCAGGCGATGTTCTTTGCCAGCACGGAAACGCTTGCCGCGCAATGACACTGCCTGACCGTGCCCTTCCGGCGCGGGCGAACGGACAAAGAGAAAGGCGCGAGACGGAACACCGTCTCGCGCCAGATGCTATTATACCGGCGGTTTGCCGCGAACGGCCCGCGCGATCAGCGCGACCACGAACAGTACCAGGAAAATGAAGAACAGGACTTGCGCGATCCCGGCCGAGGCCGAGGCGACACCGCCAAAGCCGAAGACAGCCGCGATCAGCGCGACGATGAGAAACGTGATGGCCCAACCAAGCATGGTATGTACCTCCTAAGGGTTCCGGTCTGTGCCGTTTTGGCACATGGTATGGGTTGACAACGCCCGGACGCGGCGGCGGTTCCCGATCCGGCCAAATCGACGCAGCGCGGCGATAGGCGGAACCATCACGATGCCGTGTGCGTTCGGTTTCGTTGAGCCATGAACGATGGCAGGAAAAGCAAGGAGACATGACATGGCGAGTGCCGCCGACAACAAGGATATCGACGATCTGAAAGCGCAGATCGACGCCCTGAAAGCCGACATCTCGGCGCTGACTGGAACCGTCCGGGACATCGGCAAGAATCGTGCCGAAGCCTTCAGGACCGCGGCGTCGGACCAGGCGGGCGTCTGGCGCGACCAGGGCGAGGCGGCGATGCAGGAAGCGCGCGCGAAGGGAATGCAGGCCTACGGAACGGCCGAGCAATCCGTGCGCGACAATCCGGCCATGGCGGTCGGGATCGCGGCGGGGATCGGGTTTCTCACGGGTCTGATCTTCGGGCGCAAATGAACGTGTCCGCTTTGAACGACGCGGCGCGGAGGGTTGCGATGAAATCCACCCTAGGCCTGTTGGGAACGCTTTGCCTGGTGGCCGGCGTGGCGTTTCTGACGGTGGCCGCGTGGATCGCGTTGCGGCTCGCCGCCGATGCGCTAACGGCGGCGCTGGTGATCGGCGGGGTCTATGTCGGCCTCGGGCTGATCTGCTTCGCGCTGGTGCGGGTGGTCGGGCCGAAATCCGCCGTCAGCGAGCCGCCGCCACCTCCGACCCTGTCGCCGCATGCGCAGGTGATCGGCGGCGTCGTCGCGGCCTTCGTGGAAGGCGTGATGGCAGGCGTTGCCGCCCGGCGTAAATGACGGGTGTGGCCCGACCCGGTCGGAACAAAACCAAGGCCGCGCCCGGATCGGGCGCGGCTTTTTCGTGTGCGGCTCAGGCGACGGGCTGTTGCAGACGCGACGCGGCCGCGTCCTCGCTTACCACGATCAGCCAGACCAGCAGCGGGATCGCCACGATGCCGCCGATCGGCCCCCACAACCAAATGCCCAGCACCACCGACAGAAACACCACAAGCGGGTTGAGCGACAATTGCCGCCCGACCGTGGACGGTGTGACGAACTGCGCCTCGATGAAGTTGAGGCCGAGATAGCAGGCCGTCGGCAACAGGGTCATCGCCCCGTCGAAGGTGGCGATCCCGGCATAAAGCAGCGCGGCTGCGAAAAGGGCCGGCCCGAGATACAGGACGAAATTCGCCAGGAACGCCAGAAGGCCCCAGACCGCGGCGGCCGGCACGCCGATCTGCCGGGTGACGATGAAGACCGCGCAGCCAAGGCCCGCATTGATGACCGTGATCGTCAGGAAATAATGCGACACCCGGCGCTCCGCCTCCAGCAGGCGCGATGCGATGTTCTCGGGCGTGTCCTGCCAGGGCAGGTGGCGCGCCAGCCAATGGTAGATCTCGGACCGGGTGGCGATGAAGAAGAACAATGTGCCCGCGAAAATCGCGATCTTCGCCAGGATCGAGGGCGCGAGCCACAGCGCATCGGTGACGGACGGTATTTCGGATTCGGCCGGCGCGCCGTTCTTTTCGACATCCACCTCGATCACATCCGGTTCCTGTTTTTCCTCGAGCGTGATCGCCTCGGCCACGTCCTTCGACATCTCGGTCAGGCCGCGCAGCTCCCGGCGCAGGTCGCGCAACGTGTCGTCGACATCGGCGATCACCTTTGGCGCCTGTTCGGCCAGCTTCCACGCGACCGGTTGCAGCAGCAGCACGGCGGCACCGATGGCGGCAAGCGCGACGAACAGGTTGATCAGCGCACCGATACGCGAGGGAATGCCGATCCGCTCCCACGAGACGGCGATCGGCGACAGGACGACGCCCGTCACCAGTGCAAGGGTCATCGGTGCCAGGACCGCCTCGGCCAGCCGCAATGTCGCGCCCAGCGCGAGCACGCCGACAATAACGATCGACAGAACGATGGGACGGGGCAACAGGCGCGCGCCGTTGCCGTTACGCATTACGCGTGCTGCCGCGCGGGCCGAAAAACAGCCACAGGATGAAGCCGAGCAGCGGCAGGAAGAACACCACCAGCGTCCAGACAACCTTGGCGCCGGTCGAGGCGCGCGACGACAGGATGGAGACGAGGGCATAGACGTCGAGGGCCAGAAGAATCAGCCCCCCGAACCCGCCAAGTTCGAGCATGTTCAATTCGGCCATCTGAAACTCCCGTCAGGATCCGGCGGGTTATCCGCCCCGTGATGCAACTCAACGCCATATGACAGGCCCCGGTTCCCGTCGCTGCCGGGCAGGCCGGTGCCGATACCAGGCGGCGGACGCGGCCGCATTGTGGCGGGAAGATGCCGAACCTTCCGAAAAGCTCCGTTTTCCCGGCACAGTTTTACCCCGATGGCGCGCTATCTGTTCGTGAACAACGACCGGGCCGTCGAGGCGCGCCCGGCAGGCAGGCAGAAGCCGAAAGGAGCGCGACGCGATGCTTGGACATCCGATACCGCGAGGGTTGCGGCGACGTGGCAACGCGCCAGGCCAGATGCGCGCGGTTCCCTACCGGGCTGCGGGCAATGGGCGCGCCTACCCCGAGCCCTATCTGTTCACATTCCCCGCGCTGGACAATGTCCGGCGGTTTCTGAGGATTCTGAAAGCCCACTGATCCCGGATCCGCCGGGCAGCATGGCCTTGGCGGCACAGCAGTGCGGCAAGACAACAAGACCCGAGCAGGAGACCCCCATGCCCGTATTGCGCGATCTCGCGGACGACATCACCAAGGCGGTCGGCATCAAGGAACTGGATGTCGAGCCGATGGCGCGGTCGGCCTCGAACATGACCATGCTTCTGCGCGGCGGCGGCCAGGTGTTCTTTGCCAAGATCTACACCGATGCCGACCTGAACGCGCTAGACGCCAACCTGCGCTACGACCGCGAAAAGGAAATCCTGTCCCGGCGCTGGCCGGTCCCGATGCCGACCATGGTCTATTCCGCCGATGTTGAGCGGGTGATCGTCACCCGCGAGGTGCCGGGGCACGGCTTCAAGCATTACATGGACGATGGCCGCACCCACGAGGCACTGGGCCTGATGGCGCGCTGGATCGCGGGGTTCCACGGGTCCGCCGAACCGCAACCGCGCGACGAAACCCTTTGGGACCATTTCCGCCAGTATGACGAGCTGGAATCCAACGCCGCATTCGCCGCGCTGCAACCGATGCTGTCGGCGATGCCGCTCAGGGAATTCGTGCTGACCAAGGGTGATTGCAGCGCCGCGAACTTCAAATTCGGCGAAAATGGGGCAATCGGGCTGGATTTCGAGGGGGTCGCGTTCCGGGCCAAGGAATTCGACATGATCAGCCTGATTCGAGGCTTAAGCGGCCTTTCAGGCGAATCAATTGAGGCAATGACGGACACCGTGGTGCAACAATACGCATCAGTCCGCGCGATTGACGACCCGGATGGAACCAAAGCGGCCGTCAACGCCATCGTTAAGATTACCGATTACTGAATGAAATGTGGCCATAACCGATTGTCCTGCAACGCAATTTTGCCATAATTTCCTGAATTGTGGCAAAATCCGGGCTTTGTAAGGGCGGATTGGCCGCATATAAGAGTGGCGTACCGCAACGGGGATCGCTGCCATGACGTATTCGCTATTCGGCCACTGGAATTGGGGTGGGGGCTCCAAAGAAACCAAGGGGTCCAAGGACTCGAAAGGATCGAAGGATTCCAAGGGTTCCAAGGATTGGTGCGACTCCAAGGGGGAGCCGACCGGATCGGGCATCTACAATGCCGATATCGACGGCTGCGGCCAGATCGAGATCAACAACCCCGGCGGGCCGTTCGACAACCAGGGCATCCACAAGATGCAGCGGGATGTCGACAAGGACACGACCGTCTATCTGGACGGCACCGGCCAGGGGGATGGCGACAACGTGACCCTGCGCTACGATTCGGGTGGCGACGACGTCGACACGGTCGTGGTGGATGCCGGCGATTTCGCCGGGGATTTCTGCCTGAACGTCAACAGCCTGCAGACCATCGACAAGCTGTACATGTCGAACGTGCTGACCTTCACCGGCGTCGACAGCCAAGGCGACCCTATCACGCCCGTCTATTCGCAAAACAACGTCTATGGCGGCGGCGAGACCGGGGATCAGAATGGTGCGGAGTTCGGCGACGGCTCCTACACGTTGCACGAAACGGATGGCGGCAGCGATCCGTCCGCCTACATGATCACCTATATCGACCGGAACGGCGACGAGCAGACGATCTACCTGAACGTCGACGTATCGGACGGCGACCAGACCAACATCTCGATCGACTACATCTGTTTCGCGCGCGGAACCATGATCGAGATCGAGGGCGGGATGAAGCGGGTCGAGGATCTGCGGCCCGGCGATCTGGTGATGACCAAGGACAACGGCTATCAGCCGCTGCAATGGATCGCATCGCGCAAGCTGGGCGGCGCCGATCTGGTCCGCAATCCGCAGATCCGGCCGATCCGCATCGCCGCCGGCGCGCTGGGCGACAACATGCCCGCGGCGGATCTTGTGGTGTCGCCGCAGCACCGGATGCTGCTGAAGGACTGGCGCTGCGAGGCGCTGTTCGGCGAGACGGAGATGCTGGCGCCGGCCAAGGCGCTGGTCAACGATCACAGCGTGACCGTCGATCACGACGCGACCGAGGTGGAATATTTCCACTTCATGTTCGAACAGCACGAGATCGTCTATGCCAACGGTGTCGAGAGCGAGAGCTTCCATCCCGGCGATTTCGGCCTGTCCACGCTGGACGAGGCGACGCTGGAGGAACTGTTCATGGTGTTCCCGCATCTCGAGCAGGACGTGGATGCCTTCGGCGCACCGGCCCGCCCGGTCCTGAAGACCTTCGAAGCCCGCGCGATGATGACGGCCTGAGGCCGGATCGTCAGCGCAGGGGAATCGGCCGGCACGGGGGCGCCGGCCGATTTTCGTTTCGGCGCCCCGTTCTCGGGCTTCGCGCCGGATGCGGGCCGCAGGATTTGCGGATTCTTGCCACGATGAAGCGGCCAGGGCCGGACGGGCACCTTAGCCCGGTGCGGTTTCCAGCCTGTCGAGAAACGTCTTCAGGTAGAATTGCAACAGCCCGTGGTAAGTCGGCGGCAGCGTCGGATCCCAGCTTGGGCGGGCATGGATCAGGCCGTGGGCGTAGAGCAGCGGAAAGACGATCCGGCACAGCGCGCGGGCCTCTTGCAGGGCGGATGCGGGCAACAGATCGGCCCATGGGGCATGGGCGGCGTCGGTCTGTGCCTTCGTGTCGGCGGCCGGCAGGCGGAGGGTGGCAATCTCGCTGAACAGCGGAACCGGGTCGAGCATGGCCGGCCCGAAGCCGCAATCGCCCCAGTCGATCACCGCGACCTTGCCGCGCCGGAGTTTCACGTTGGTGCGGCGCAGATCCATGTGCACGATGGTATCGGGCAGGCCCGTCGCCTGCATGCGGGCAACGAGACGGGTAAGCGGCGCTTCCGCGCGGTCGAGGCCCGATCGAAGCTCCGGCGCCACATTGTCGAGGTCCAGCGCATCCTCGGCGGCGCGGATCGCATCGAGATGGCCGGGCCATGTGCAGGCCCGCAGATCCTTGGCGCCCGCATCGATCCAGCCGGTGCCCCGAGCGCGGCTTTGCAACTGCAGATCGGCATGAGCCGAAAGCAGGGCAGGCAGGTGGCCGCCTGCGAGAAACGAACGCAGGGCGATCTCCGAGCCGGCATCGGCGCTGATCCAGCAGCCAAGATCCGCGCTTTCGGCCAGCACTTCGGGGACATGGCCGGGTGCCAGGGTGTGCAGCGCGCGGGTCAGCGCGGCCTCGTGCGGGAAGGCGCCGCGCACGTATTTCAGGAACACCGCACCGCGCCCGGTGCGGATCGGAACGATCACAGACCACGCCTTGTGCTGCGCGCCCATCGGCGCGTCGGGTGCATGGCCGGCCGCGCGAAGCGCCGCCATCGCCCAGGCCATGCGCTCCGCGATGGCGGCACGCGGCACCCGGCCGGGGCGGTCCGCGCCGTTCACCGCAGGTGGCCGAGCCGGACGGCCTGCGCCTGTGCGCGCAGCGCCAGGTCCGTCGCGCGGAAGCAATGGACCTGGGACATGGCGGTTTCGGTGCGGTTCTCGATGTCGGCGGCAAGGGCGGCGAAATAGGGCAGGCCGGCATCCGCGCAATCGATATGCTCGCAGCGGGTTCCGTTGACGAGGAACAGGTGATCGGTGCCGGGCCGGCCCGCCACGTCGACATATTTACGCAGCTCGATGTATCCCTCGGTGCCCAGGATCGTCAGCCGCCCGTCGCCCCATGTGGGCAGCGCGTCGGGCGTGTACCAGTCGACGCGGACATAGCCCTGCACGTTCGGGCCGCGCAGCAGCACCTCGCCGAAATCCTGCAGCCCCGGATCGGCGGGGTTGGCGAAATTGCCGACGCTGGCGCTGACGATCTCTGCCTCGGCGGCGCCGGTGAAGAACAGGAACTGCTCGATCTGGTGGCTGGCGATATCGCACAGGATGCCGCCGTATCGCGCCTCGTCGAAGAACCAGTCAGGCCGCGTGGCACGGTTGAGCCGGTGCGGCCCCATGCCGATGGTCTGCACCACTTTGCCGATGGCACCCGATGCCACCAGCTCGGCCGCGCGGGGGACGGCGGCGACCTGGAAGTGTTCGGAGTAGTTCACCGACCAGATGCGCCCGGTTTCCGCCTGCACCTGCCGGATTTCGGCCAGTTGGTCGAGCGTTGTGCAGCCGGGCTTGTCCACCATCACATCCTTGCCGGCCCGCATCGCCCGGATCGCCAGCGTGGCGCGGTCGGCGGGTATGGCGGCGATCAGGATCAGGTCGATCGCGGGATCGTCCAGCAGCGCGGCGGGGTCGTCCACGCGCGGCAGGTCCGGGTAGCGTTTGACGAAGCCGTCCAGCGTGGGCGGAGTGCCATCAGTATACCAGCCCTTGGCCGTTGCCCCCGCGTCCAGCATGTTGCCCAGCATGTCGTAGCTGTGGCGGTGGTCGATCCCGACCACGCCGAGTGTCGGTCCTGTCATCTTCCGTCCTCCGGTGTCACGCGGCGCCCCTCGGACGAGGAGCGCATGATCGCGTCGATCAGGTATTGCACGCGCAGGGCGTCCCCGCCGGACGGCTCGGGATCGCGCCCGGCCTGCACCGCATCGACGAAGCTGGCGATCAGCCCGCGATGCCAGTCATGCGGAAAGGCCATCGGATCGGCGCCGCCGCCGGTGCCTTCGGGTTCGCCGAACGTGTCCTCGCGCCCGTCCCGCCATTGCACGATCAGGACACCGGATTGCAGCAGCGCGCTGCCCTTCGTGCAATCGACGCGGATCGATTCCGGCCCGCCGGGGAAGGCGGCGGTCGTCGCGGTCAGCGCGCCGACCGCGCCAGAGCCGAAGCGCAGCCCGGCATGGGCAAAATCTTCGCATTCCATCTCGTGAAGGCCGGTTGTGGCGGCGAGGGCCTGCACCTCGGCCACGGGGCCGGCCAGCGACAGCATCAGGTCCATGGTGTGGATCGCCTGCGAGATCAGCACGCCGCCGCCGTCGCGCGCCATGGTGCCGCGGCCGGGCGCGTCGTAATAGGACTGATCGCGCCACCAGGGCACCTCCGCGCGGATCGCCTCCAGCCGGCCGAGATCGCCGCCGGAAAGCAGTTCCGCCAGGCGGCGGGACGCGGCGCGGTAGCGGTGCTGGAACACCACGCCAAGGTGCACGCCCGCATCCTTGCAGATCGCGGCGTGCCGTTCGGCGTCGGCGCTGGTGCGGCCCAGCGGCTTTTCGCACAGGACGTGTTTGCCTTGCGCCGCGAACAGCGCGATCAGGTCGGTGCGCGCGTCCGGCGGCGTCAGCAGCAGCAGCGCGTCGGTCGCCGGGTCCTTCGCCAGCGCCTCGGCGCTGCCGGCGGCCGGAAAGCCGTGATCGGCGGCAAAGGCTTCGCGCCGCTCGGGGCTGCGGGTGTAGACGCCGGTCACGGCGACGCGGTCCTTCAGATCCTGCAAGGCGCGGGCATGGGGCAGGGCGGCCATGCCGCTGCCGATCACCGCGATGCCGAATGGTCTGCCCATCTGTACCTCCCCGTTTCCGGCGGCCTTGGTAGCACCGCCGCGGCCGGCTGGCCACGGGTTTGCCAATGTCCGCCGTCCATGCAATTGCATATAGGCAACGAAGAAATGGCGGCGGCATGATCCTGGGCATCGGCACGGACCTGGCGAATATCGAGCGGATCGAGCGGACGCTGGCGCGGTTCGGCGACCGGTTTCGCAACCGCGTGTTCACCGAGATCGAACAGGCCAAGGCCGAACGCCGCCGCGATGTTGCCGGCACCTATGCCAAGCGCTGGGCGGCCAAGGAGGCCTGCTCCAAGGCGCTGGGCACCGGGCTGCGGATGGGAATTGCGTGGAAGGACATGGCGGTGTCGAACCTCGGGACCGGGCAGCCGCAGATGCACCTGACCGGCTGGGCCGCCGAGCGGCTGGCCGAGATGACGCCCGAAGGCTGCGAGGCCGTGGTGCATGTCACCCTGACCGACGATCACCCCTGGGCGCAGGCCTTCGTGGTGATCGAGGCGCGGCGCCTGCCTTGACATGGTCCTGCCGCGCCCGCATGACACAGGCCTGAAAAAACGGCGAGCAGGAAAACGGGCATGGCTGAAAAATCGGGTATCGGCAGCGGGATCGTCGAGACGGTCAAGACCATCGTCTATGCGCTGCTGATCGCGGGGGTGTTCCGCACCCTGTTCTTTCAGCCGTTCTGGATCCCGTCCGGGTCCATGAAGGATACGCTGCTGATCGGCGATTTCCTGTTCGTCAACAAGATGGCCTACGGCTATTCGCAGTATTCCTGCCCGTTCGCGATGTGCCCGTTCACGGGCCGCATATTCGGCGACGAGCCGGAGCTGGGCGACGTGGTGGTGTTCCGGCATCCGACCACGGGGGCGGATTTCATCAAGCGGGTGATCGGGCTGCCGGGCGACAAGGTGCAGGTCAAGGGCGGCATCCTGTATCTGAACGGCCAGGAGGCGCCGCAGGTCGATGACGGCCTGTTCACCGAGATCTTCGAGCGGCAGGGCCCGGCGGGCAACCTGCCGCAATGCGCCAATCCCAGCCCCGGCATCGGCGCGGAATGCATCAAGGAAAAGGCGATCGAGACGCTGCCGAACGGGGTCGCGCATTCGGTGCTGAACATCGCCAGCACACGGCTGGACGACACGCCGGTCTTCACCGTGCCGGAGGGGCATTTCTTCTTCATGGGCGACAACCGTGACAATTCCACCGACAGCCGCGTCGCGCAGGGCGCGGGCGGGGTTGGCATGGTCCCGTTCGAGAACCTGATCGGCCGGGCGGACCGGGTGATGTTCTCGTCGGCGGGCCGGTCGATGCTGTTCTTCTGGACCTGGCGCAAGGACCGCTTCTTCGAGGCAATCAACTGACGGGCGGGGGGCGATGCTGCATGGAGTGATCCTGATCGTCTCGGCCCTGCTGGCCCCGTGGCAACCCTATTGGATACCCGCAGGGTCGATGAAGCCGACACTGCTGGTCGGTGATTACATTATTGCCCTGCCGTCGCGCGCAATGCCGGCACGGGGCGATGTCGTCGTCTTCGATCACCCGGTGAACGGCACGGTCTATGTCAAGCGCGCCGTGGGTGTGCCCGGCGACCGGGTGCAGATGCGCGGCGGCGTGCTGTATCTGAACGATGCGCCGGTTCCGTCCGAACCCGCCCCCGATTTCGTCGAGATCTATGCCCGGCAGGGTCCGTCGCGGTCTTTGCCGCGCTGCGCCAACGCCGATGCGGCGGCAGGTGATATCTGCGTCAAGCGCCGCGCGACCGAAACACTGCCGGGCGGCGCGCGCTACGACGTGCTCGACTTCGGGACTTTTGCCATGGACGACACATCGCTTTATATCGTTCCAAAAGGGCATTTTTTCGTCATGGACGGCAACCGCGACAATTCCGTGGACAGCCGCATCGCCCCGTCCATGCACGGTGTCGGCCTTGTGCCCGAGGGCAACGTGCGGGCACGCGCGGCGCTGGTCGTGTTCTCCTCCGCCGGGCGCTGGCTGTGGAACCCGGCAAGCTGGCGCGCGGGCCGGTTCCTGAAAGTGGTGCGATGAAGCTGTCGGCCGAACAGAAGGCATTCGCGCGGCGCCTGGGGCACGATTTCGCGCGCGGCGAGTTGCTGCAACGGGCGCTGACCCATGCGTCGATGTCCTCGCCCACGCGGCCCGACAACCAGCGGCTGGAATTCCTCGGCGATCGGGTGCTGGGGCTGGTCATGGCCGAGGCGCTGCTGCAAGCCGACCCGCAGGCGAGCGAAGGCCAGCTTGCGCCGCGCTTCAACGCACTGGTGCGCAAGGAGACCTGCGCCGAGGTTGCCGGAGAACTGCGGCTGGGCGAGGTGCTGCGGCTGGGCCGGTCGGAGATGATGTCGGGCGGGCGCCGCAAGCAGGCGCTGCTGGGCGACGCGATGGAGGCGGTGATCGCCGCGGTCTACCTCGACGGCGGGTTCGCGCGTGCGCAAGCCATGATCCTCGCCGCCTGGGGAGACCGGGTCGGAGCGGTCGATGCGGATGCGCGCGATGCCAAGACCAGCCTTCAGGAATGGGCGCAGGCCCAGGGCCAGAAACCGCCCGCCTACCGCGAGGTGGCCCGGTCCGGCCCCGACCATGCGCCCGTCTTCACCATTGAGGCGCAGCTGGAAAGCGGCGAGAGCGTGCGGGCCGAGGCGCCGTCGAAACGGCGTGCCGAACAGGCGGCGGCGGCGCAGTTGCTGGACAGGGTGCGCAGGCAATGAGCGCTGTTGCTGGCCTCTGGCGGCAGGCCGCGGCATCGTGTAGGGGCGCGGAATGCCAGATAGGAAGCCCAGCATGACCCAGAGAGCCGGTTTCGTGGCCCTGATCGGAGAGCCGAACGCGGGCAAGTCGACCCTGCTGAACGCGATGGTCGGCACCAAGGTGTCGATCGTCACCCACAAGGTGCAGACCACGCGCGCACGGATCCGCGGCGTGGCGCTGGAAGGCGACAGCCAGATCGTGTTCGTGGACACGCCGGGGCTGTTCCGTCCGCGCCGGCGGCTGGACCGCGCAATGGTCGCGGCGGCCTGGGCGGGGGCGGCCGACGCCGATGTGGTGCTGCTGATGATCGAGGCGCATCGCGGGCTGACCGAGGGGGTGGAGGCGATCATCGCCGGGCTGGAAGAGCGCGGCGGCGCGGACAACGTGGCGCTGGTCATCAACAAGATCGACCGGGTCGCGGCGCCGCACCTGCTGGGCCTGACCAAGCAGTTGAACGACCGTTTCGCCTTCGTCGATACTTTCATGATCTCTGCCGAGAAGGGGCGCGGCGTGGACGATCTGCGCCATTGGCTGGCGGCGCGGATGCCCGAGGGGCCGTGGCTTTACCCCGAGGATCAGGTTGCCGATCTGCCGATGCGGATGATCGCCGCCGAGATCACCCGCGAGAAGCTGACGCTGAGGCTGCATCAGGAACTGCCCTATCAGCTGACGGTCGAGACGGAGAGTTGGGAAGAGCGCGATGACGGGTCTGCCCGGATCGACCAGGTGATCTATGTCGCCCGCGACGGCCACAAGGGGATCGTGCTGGGCCGCAAGGGCGAAACGGCGAAGGCGGTCGGCAAGCTTGCCCGCGAAGAGCTGGAGGAGATGCTGGGCCGGCGCGTGCACCTGTTCCTGCAGGTCAAGGTGCGGCCGAACTGGCAGGACGAATCGGCGCGGTATTCGGCGATCGGGCTGGATTTTTCGGATGGCAACTGACCGGCCCGCACGCCGCGCTTGGCCGAGCGCGCCTTGCCCGGCATGAGGCTGACGGCGGAATTCTGGGTTCAGGCCTATATCGCGCGGCTTCGGCAGCACGAAATCCCGGCCTTTGTCGTGGCGCGCGGCGATGCGACGGCGGGCGCGGTACTGGTGAAGCAGAACCCGCTCGACGGCTCGGCGGTGCTTTACCAGCGGTCGGTCGACCTGATGACCGGCGCCCGCACCTGGATGGTTCTGGCCGAGGGCCCCGAGCCCGAGGTTGACGCGGCGGTGCAGCGCCAGCGTGGGTTCGACCCCGATCTGTGGGTGATCGAGGTCGAGGACCGCGACGGCCGGCACCTGCTGGACGCGCCGGGGCTGGACGCGTAGCGCGTCTGACCCGGCCGCACGCGTAATCGAGGCCGGGTTTTCAGGTATTTTCAGCAAGGTGAGGAGGGGGCGTGGCGCGTCATTTCCCCGGCGGCAGGATCGCGGCGAGGGCGGTGTCGAGCGGTGTCCAGTCGTCGATGGCAAGGCGCACGGGCAGGGTCAGCACCTTTTGCCGGAAACTGGCGGGCAGGCGGACCGCGTCCTTCTCGGTGGTCACGAGCTGCGCGCCGAGCAGCGCGGCCTCCGCCTCCAGCCGGCGCATCAGCGGCGGGGTCAGCGGCTGGTGATCGCTCAGGGCTTCGGCGCGCCGCAGGCTGGCGCCCTGATTGCGGAGGGTGGCGAAGAATTTCTCGGGATGGCCGATGCCGGCGAAGGCGAGCACATCGAGGCCGGCCCAGTCCATGCCGGTCTGCAACGGCTCAAGCCGTCCGCGAAGATGGGGCAGGGCGACTTGCGCGCCCCAGTGCCGGGTGAACCTGTCCTGCGCAGTGTCGCCGCCGATCGATAGCAGCGCATCGGCGCGGGCAAGGCCGGTGGCGACCGGCTCTCGCAGCGGACCGGCGGGGATCACCCTTCCATTGCCGAAGCCGACATGCGCATCGACCACCACCAGCGACAGGTCGTGCATTGCGGCGGGGGACTGGAAGCCGTCGTCGAGCAGGATTGCCTCGGCTCCCGCCTCTTCGGCCGCGCGAATACCGGCGGCGCGGTCGCGCGCCACCCATGTCGGACCGAAGGCCGCGATCAGGAGCGGCTCGTCGCCGGTGACGGCGGCGCCGTGTGCACGCTCGTCGACGCGCAGCGGGCCGGCATGGCTGCCGCCGTAGCCGCGGCTGACGGCGTGGACCTGGTGGCCGCGCGCCTGAAGCCGCTGCATCAGCGCAATCAGTGTCGGGGTCTTTCCGGTGCCGCCGGCATTCAGGTTGCCGACGCAGATCACCGGAATGCGCGCCCGGTAACCTGCCCGTGCCCGCGCGACACGGCGTGCGGTGGCACGGGCATAAAGCGCGGCGGCCGGGGCCAGTGCGCGGGCCTGCCAGCCGGGGCGGTCCGGCGGGGTGAACCAGAAGGCGGGGGGCCGCATCAATGCGCCTCGGCGTCGTCGAGCGCGGTCAGGACAAGGTCGATGGCGCGGTCCGATACCTCGGCGCCCGATGAGCAGACCTTCCATGCCGCCAGCGCCATTTCGGCGGCGTAATCGGGGGCCAGCAGCGCATCCAGCGCCTCGCCCAGCTGGCCTGCGCCGCGCACCATCCGCGTCGCTCCGGCAGAGGCAAGCCGGCCATAAGCGCGGCGGTAGCGGCGCACGTTCGGGCCGTGGATGATCGCCGATCCGAGCGCCGCGGCCTCGAACGGGTTGATGCCGCCCGTTGCTTCCAGCGACTGGCCGAGAAAGCTGACCGGGGCGAGGCGATACCACAGGCCCATCTCGCCCTCGGTATCGGCGATGTAGATCTGGGTGTCGTGCGCCGGATCCTCGCCGGCCGAACGCAGGCCGGCGACGAAGCCGTGATCGTGCACCGCCTCGCGCAGGGCGGGGCCGGCGGCCGGATCCTCGGGGACCAGGATCAGCAGAAGGCGGTGCGTGCGGCGCAGCGCCTCGGCGTGGGTGTCGAGAATCGGCTCGATCTCTGCATCCGCGACGCGGGCGGCCAGCCAGACGGCGCGGCCGGAAAGATCGGCGGCCAGCGCGTCGCGTTCGGCTTCGTTGCAGGGCAGGGCGGCGGTGCCTTCCTCGAGGTAGCCGGCGATCTCGGTCCGGGCGGGATCGGCGCCCAGCTTGCGCAGCGCGCCCGCCTTTACGGGGTCGCCGGTGATCGTGCAGGCGAATCCCGACAGCAAGGAGCGGGTCAGGCCGGGCCAGAATCGCCAGCCCGGCGTTTCGGTGGGCGCGGTATGGGCATCGACCAGGAACATCGGCAGGTTTCGCGCGGCGGCCTCGGCGGTGAGGGCCGGGCGCATGTCGGCTTCGGTCCAGACCGATGCGTCCGGCTTCCAATGATCGAGGAACCGGCGCACCGGAGCGGCCGCGTCGTCCGGCGCGAATTGCGAGGCCATGCCCGGTGTGCCGGCCCGCCGCCGCGTTCCGGACGTGGTGAACAGGAACGACAGATCGCCGCGTTCGAGCCGCAGCCGCCCCGCCAGTTCGCGGGCGGCCAGCGCGTGGCGATCCTGGCCGGAATGGACCCAGACCAGCGGGCCGGGCGGGCGGTCCAGCGTGGCGTGGCCGAGACGCTCGTTGTCCGGATCCTGCGGGTCGGACACGGGTGCGTTCGGCGCGGCCCGGGCGGCGCGGGCGCGCGTGGCAAGGTAAAGTTTCAGTGCGAGCGAATTGCCCATCGCCGCGTCAGCTGTCCAGTTCCTCGGTCGGCGAGGTTTCTGCCTCTTCGTCGCGAAGCCGGTGCAGATGGGCGATGAAATAGCGCATGTGGGCATTGTCGACGGTCCGCTGCGCCGCCTCTTTCCATGCGTCGTAGGCGGCGGCGTAGTTGGGATAGATGCCGACGATGTCGATCTCGTCGACATCCGAGAACACGGTTTTCGACGGATCGACGAGTTCGCCGCCGAAGACGAGGTGCAGGCGTTGCATCGGGGGTCTCCTTCAGGATTGAGCCTGGGGAAACCTAGTCAGGCGGCGGCGCGGCGGAAAGGGGGGATGCGGATCGCGGCAGTTCTGCCTGTGACCGGGTAAGAAAGCGGTGGCACGAAAGACCCCGCCGGAAAAGGCCGGCGGGGTCTCCTGGTCGGGGCGGTGCCGCGGAAGAGTGGCCGAAGTGGTCCGTGAGTGTGACTTGGCCTTGAGAATGGCCCTCGCGCAGCGACCGGCCCCGAAGCGGCGTCAGTTGGCGGGGATCACGCCGGCATCCTGCGCGGCGGTCAGTTCCGCTTCGTTGAGCACGCCGTCGCCATCGGTGTCGGCGGAGGCAAAGGCGTCCTCGGTCACCTCGGGAAAGAGCGCCTGGACCTCGGCCATCGACAGCACGCCGTCGCCATCTGCATCCATCTCGGCCATGGACTGGGCAAAGGCGGCGGTGCCGGAAAGCGCGACGGCGAAGAAGATCATTGCGGGTTTCATGTTAAGTCTCCGTTGGTTGCGTGTGTGCGTTGCAGTGAGCACCCGAGTGGCGGGTGCAGGGCAGAGTTGGGCACGGATTGCGGCAGGCTGTATCGGCCCGCCGGCAAATCGCCGGATTTGCGCGCTGCTTCGCGTAAAAGGCGAGTTTGGGCGGGCGAGGTTCTGCCGGAAAAATCGCGCCCCGGGCCTTGGGCGGAATGCCACTGTGCAGGCGGGCCAGGTGTGGCGGCGCGGCGCCGAACCGGGGCGCGGCGGCGCATGGGCGGGAACCGGCCGGATGAAGAATCGGCCGGCCATTCTGCGGATGATCCTGCTGCCAGATGCGAAAAACCCCGCCGGGCCATGCCGGCGGGGTCCTGCGGTCCGAAAGCCGATCCGGGGAAGGAAAGGCGATGCGGGCGGGTGTGCGGCCCTTGGCCTTGGGGATGGTAACCGCGCCGCCGTCGGCCTTCGGGGCAGATCGTTGCCCGGTTGCGGAGTGCCGCGTGCGATCTTTCGATCTTTCCGGGCATCCCGTGTTCCGGGTCGGTATCGCGGATCAGATGCGCATGAGCGGTCGGCCTGCGCATCATGCTGTGCGATTTGTGCGGCTTTTGCGCGCCGCACCGCAGAATGCCGGGCAACGCGCGCGCGGGGTTTCGCTTAAAAAGAGCCGTGATCGCGATTTTCGCGTCAAAGGCGCATATGCGTCACAGCCCGCATCGCCGGAAATGCGAGACCGCACCGGATGACCCGGCGCGGCCTGCATCGACAGGGCGGCTCTGGGGGAACCACACCCGCCCCTTTCGATAGTGTGCCCGATCACATGTCGGGCATGATGACCTTGTCGATGACGTGGATGACGCCGTTCGAGGCTTCGATATCCGCGCTCACGACATTGGCGTCGTTCACCATCACACCGCTGTCGGTGCTGATGGTCACGTCCGAGCCCTGAACCGTCGTCGCGGTCATGCCGTCCGACAGATCGCCCGACATCACCTGGCCGGCGATCACATGGTAGGTCAGGATCGCGGCCAGCTGGTCCTTGTTGGCGGGGTCGAGCAGGTTTTCGACCGTACCCTTGGGCAGCGCGGCAAAGGCGGCGTCGGTCGGGGCGAAAACGGTGAACGGCCCCTCGCTCTTGAGGGTATCGACCAGGCCGGCGGCCTCGGCGGCGGCGAGAAGGGTGTTGAAGTCGCCCGCATTCGCGGCGGTATCGACGATATCCATGCTGTGCGCGGCCGGGAAGGCCGGGGTTGCAAGGAAAGCGGCGGCGGTAATGGTCAGCATCGTTCTGCGAAGCATACGTGTTCTCCCATAAGGTTTGGCGTACAGATGCCGTTCGTGACATCGGGCTGGTTACGGCAACGGGGCCCGTGCGGATCACCGGCAAAGCTGCGCGATGCGGCCTTGACCATTATCTGCGCCGCGCTAAGCCGCGTCGTTCCTCGCCGGCAATTCACGTTCTGTTGACGTCAGGTGATGCGGCGTGATCCATCTGCAGTGCGCGATACGTATAGACGGGCAGGAACATTCCGCGCGGCGCCGAAATATTGCCCGCGCGAACGTGAAACGGAGTGTTTTGAGCGCCGCGCGGCTTCGGCCTAGATCGGCAGGACAACGAATTACGGAGACAAAGACATGGCGGGACGCTGGAAGAACGATCTGAACTGGTCCGACGTGACGCCGAAGGCCGCGTTCCTGAACCGGCGGCAATTGATTGCCGGCACGGCGTCGCTGGTGGCGGGCGGCATTGCCGGGCCCGCCCTGGCCGGGCTGGATGCGCGCCCCTCGGCCTATTCGACGGACGAGGCGCCGAACAGCTTCGAGGACATCACGAGCTACAACAACTTCTACGAATTCGGCTCGGGCAAGAGCGATCCGGCGGATTATTCCGATGCGCTGACTATCGACCCGTGGTCGGTGAAGATCGACGGCATGGTCGACCGGCCCGGAGACTATGCCTTCGACGACATCCTGAAGGATGTGACGCTGGAGGAACGCATCTACCGGCTGCGCTGTGTCGAGGCGTGGTCGATGGTCGTTCCCTGGATCGGCTTTGAACTGGCGGATCTGCTGGGCCGGGCCGGGGTGCAGCCGGGGGCGAAATACGTCGCCTTCGAAACGCTGCTGCGTCCCGAAGAGATGCGGGGCCAGCGGCGGCCGATCCTGGAATGGCCGTACCGCGAAGGGCTGCGGCTGGACGAAGCGATGCATCCGCTGACGATTCTGGCCACGGGATTGTATGGCGAGGCGATACCGAAACAGAACGGCGCGCCGCTGCGGCTTGTCGTGCCATGGAAGTACGGCTTCAAGTCGATCAAGTCGATCGTGCGCATCTCGTTGATGGACCGGGAGCCGCCGACAAGCTGGAACATGGCCAACGCGCGCGAATACGGGTTCTACAGCAACGTGAACCCCGAGGTGGACCATCCCCGCTGGAGCCAGGCGACCGAACGCAAGGTCGGGGGCGGGCTTTTTGCCAAGCGGGTGCCGACGCGGATGTTCAACGGCTATGGCGAAGAGGTGGCCGGCCTCTATCGCGGCATGGATCTGACCGAAGCCTATTGAGCCGACATGTCCGTGACCGACCGCATCAATGCCGCCATTCGCGCGGTGCCGCCGCGGCTGCTCTATATAGTGGCGCCGTTGCCGGCGGCGTGGTGGCTGTATCTCGGGCTGACCGGCGGGCTGGGACCGGAGCCGATCAAGGCGCTGGAGCACGAACTGGGAAAATTTGCCCTGCAACTCCTGATCGCCGGTCTGGCGGTGACCCCTTTGCGCCGGCATCTGGGGATCAACCTGATGAAGCACCGTCGCGCGATCGGCGTCGTCGCGTTCTTCTACGTGCTTCTGCATCTGCTGGTCTGGCTTGGCCTCGACATGGCCGGGCTCTGGGGTCAGATCGCGGCCGATATCGTCAAACGGCCCTATATCGCGCTGGGCATGGCCGGCTTCGTTCTGCTGATTCCGCTGGCGGCCACCTCGAACGCCCTGGCGGTCCGCAAACTGGGCGTGCGCTGGCGCAAGCTGCACCGGCTGGTCTATCCGGCGGTTCTGCTGGGCGGGCTGCATTACGTCTGGCTGGTAAAGGGACTGCAGCTCGAACCGCTTCTGTACATGGCGGCGATCCTGGGACTGCTGGCGGTGCGCGTGATTCCCAGGCCGGCCAGAACGGCCCTGCGCGCCTGAACATCGGCGCGACGGGCGCGGATGAACGCCATCGGGCAGCGGAATCAGGATACGATTTCGCTGCCCGACTCGTTTTCGGGTCGAATCCCGGGGCTTGGGGTGCGGCGGCAGGCCGGAATCGGGCAGAATCGACGCGAGTCGCAGGCTTCGATTCTCCGATTCAGCGGTCGATTCCCGGTCCGAGTCGACGGAAAAGCCGAAATACCCCCGAAAGTGACCCATGGGCAGGTAGGATCAAGGCGCTTTCGGCCGCGATGAGCATAAATATCACCGCTCGTAACGCACTGTTTTTAAATGATTTCAAAGGTAATCGGAAAAAGATCCCATCTTTCTCGAAAAAAGCCCTTGCGGGTACCCGGTTCGATCCGTAAATACCCCCTCACCGGCGGCGCTGAGGCGCTAACGGGACGCCAGACGGGGCAACGGCCGCAAGCCAGCGCAAACGAGGCGGAAGAAAAACAGAGATAAATGAGGCCGGGCGCGCCAAGAAAAAAGGGCGCATCCAGTTCGATTTTGTCTCACGCTCTTTGAAATTGATGGTTTCTGAAGAGATATGTGGGCGGTTTGGTTCGTTCGATGGATCAAGCCCTGCATATCACGCTCCTAGCCCTCGGGCGATGATGGAGTGTCAGCTTCACTGTTTGGACGGCTTTGCGTTACTTCGGTAACCTGAAGCACAACAAACAGAGATGTCCCGGATTAGCCTCCGGGACGATGATGTGCAGAGGTTCGAACGTCAAGGACATCCGGGTAACCGGATTTCAACTTGAGAGTTTGATCCTGGCTCAGAACGAACGCTGGCGGCAGGCTTAACACATGCAAGTCGAGCGAAGACTTCGGTCTTAGCGGCGGACGGGTGAGTAACGCGTGGGAACATACCCTAAGGTACGGAATAGTCCTGGGAAACTGGGGGTAATACCGTATGTGCCCTTCGGGGGAAAGATTTATCGCCTTAGGATTGGCCCGCGTTGGATTAGGTAGTTGGTGGGGTAACGGCCCACCAAGCCGACGATCCATAGCTGGTTTGAGAGGATGATCAGCCACACT
>CANNFA010000002.1:182500-693635 GCA_947503765.1 uncultured Paracoccaceae bacterium
TCTTAATAGGGCGAATGAGTTAGTGGGATCAGACCCGAAACCGAGTGATCTAGGCATGACCAGGATGAAGGTAAGGTAACACTTACTGGAGGTCCGAACCCACACCTGTTGAAAAAGGTCGGGATGAGTTGTGCCTAGGGGTGAAAGGCCAATCAAACTCGGAGATAGCTGGTTCTCCGCGAAATCTATTTAGGTAGAGCGTCATCCGAATGCCCCGGGGGGTAGAGCACTGGATGGGTAATGGGGCCCCACAGGCTTACTGATCCTAACCAAACTCCGAATACCCGGGAGTAATAGATGGCAGACACACTGCGGATGCTAACGTCCGTAGTGAAGAGGGAAACAACCCTGACCTACAGCTAAGGCCCCCAATTCATGGCTAAGTGGGAAAGCAGGTGGGACGACCAAAACAACCAGGAGGTTGGCTTAGAAGCAGCCATCCTTTAAAGATAGCGTAACAGCTCACTGGTCTAATCAAGTTGTCCTGCGGCGAAGATGTATCGGGGCTCAAGCCATGAGCCGAAGCTTAGGATCCCGGATTTAATCCGGGATGGTAGCGGAGCGTAGTGTGACAAAACCCACGCCTCCTTAGCGGTCTAGGCCGCATTGGAGGCTCGGGTTTGACTGTGAAGCCGGCGCGTGAGCGATCCGGTGGAGTGATCACTAGCGAGAATGATGACATGAGTAGCGACAAACAGGGTGAGAGACCCTGTCGCCGAAAGTCCAAGGGTTCCTGCTTAAAGCTAATCTGAGCAGGGTAAGCCGACCCCTAAGGCGAGGCCGAAAGGCGTAGTCGATGGGAACCAGGTTAATATTCCTGGGCCAGGAGGATGTGACGGATTGCGGAAGTTGTTCACCCTTATCGGATTGGGTGGGCAGCCAGGCGGTCCCAGGAAATAGCCCTCCATTAGATCGTACCCTAAACCGACACAGGTGGACTGGTAGAGAATACCAAGGCGCTTGAGAGAACGATGTTGAAGGAACTCGGCAAATTACCTCCGTAAGTTCGCGAGAAGGAGGCCCGGTTCCAAGGCAACTTGGGGCTGGGGGCACAAACCAGGGGGTGGCGACTGTTTACTAAAAACACAGGGCTCTGCGAAGTCGCAAGACGACGTATAGGGTCTGACGCCTGCCCGGTGCCTGAAGGTTAAAAGGAGGAGTGCAAGCTCCGAATTGAAGCCCAGGTAAACGGCGGCCGTAACTATAACGGTCCTAAGGTAGCGAAATTCCTTGTCGGGTAAGTTCCGACCTGCACGAATGGCGTAACGACTTCCCCGCTGTCTCCAACATCGACTCAGCGAAATTGAATTGCCTGTCAAGATGCAGGCTTCCCGCGGTTAGACGGAAAGACCCCGTGCACCTTTACTACAGCTTCACACTGGCATCAGGCACAGCATGTGCAGGATAGGCGGTAGGCTTTGAAGCAGGAACGCTAGTTTCTGTGGAGCCAACCTTGAGATACCGCCCTTGCTCTGCTTGATGTCTAACCGCGATCCCTTATCGGGTTCCGGGACCCTGTGTGGCGGGTAGTTTGACTGGGGCGGTCGCCTCCTAAAGCGTAACGGAGGCGCGCGAAGGTTGGCTCAGAGCGGTCGGAAATCGCTCGTTGAGTGCAATGGCAGAAGCCAGCCTGACTGCGAGACTGACAAGTCGAGCAGAGTCGAAAGACGGCCATAGTGATCCGGTGGTCCCGAGTGGAAGGGCCATCGCTCAACGGATAAAAGGTACGCCGGGGATAACAGGCTGATGGTGCCCAAGAGTCCATATCGACGGCACCGTTTGGCACCTCGATGTCGGCTCATCTCATCCTGGGGCTGGAGCAGGTCCCAAGGGTACGGCTGTTCGCCGTTTAAAGAGGTACGTGAGCTGGGTTTAGAACGTCGTGAGACAGTTCGGTCCCTATCTGCCGTGGGTGTAGGATACTTGAGAGGAGTTGCCCCTAGTACGAGAGGACCGGGGTGAACGATCCACTGGTGGACCAGTTGTCGTGCCAACGGCAGTGCTGGGTAGCTATGATCGGACAGGATAACCGCTGAAGGCATCTAAGCGGGAAGCCCCCCTCAAAACAAGGTATCCCTGAGGGCCGTGGAAGACCACCACGTCGATAGGCCGGAGATGTAAGCGCAGTAATGCGTTCAGTTGACCGGTACTAATTGCCCGATAGGCTTGATTTGATCCAGTAGAAGCCAGGCGACAGCCGAGCTTAACTGATCGAAGAGCATACGCCGAAGGTATGCTTGACTTGGAACAGGTTCTTTCTCGGTTTGGTGGTCATAGCGCGAGCAAAACACACGATCCCATCCCGAACTCGACCGTTAAGTGCCGTAGCGCCGATGGTACTGCGTCTTAAGACGTGGGAGAGTAGGTCACCGCCAAACCTAGCAAGACCCTGTTTGTGAATCTCTCTGACGATGAAACACCACAATTGGCGCGGGGTGGAGCAGCCCGGTAGCTCGTCAGGCTCATAACCTGAAGGTCGTAGGTTCAAATCCTACCCCCGCAACCAACTTTAGCGAACTTCCGAGGCCAGCCAAGCTCGCCGCATCGGTGGGCTTTGTTGTTTCCAGTGGTTCCAACAGCTTATCATGCCGTTCCACCCGGTGGGCCCGCATGTCGGCGTCTTAATCCACAACCTCGGTGTCGATCAGATTATGCCGTTTGAGCCAAACTATAAGACTCCAGCCCGCAGATTCTCCTTGTAAGCGAGGGACCGGCGGAGGCCGGTCATTCGACATTCATCCGCGGTCCGTCAAACGCGCGCAATCGGCGCCCTTTCTGCGGTGCGCGGGATCAGGCCAAGTCGATCCGCTTGCCGTCTTGTCCTACAATCAGCAACCCGTCCCAATGGCCGTCGACTGCCTTGCGCCAGTCCTCGGATCCGTAGTCGGGATCGTCCGAGGGGATCAGGTGTGACAATGCCAGCCGCTTGACGCCCGCCCTCGTGGCCGTCTGGGCGGCGTCATGGGCGAAGGTATGCGAGCGCAGCCAATGCGCCATCAGCTTGTCCGAGCCATTGCCGACGCGTTGCATGAGCGCGGGCAAGGCCGTCTCAAGCATGGCCTCGTGGATCAGAAGATCGGCGCCTCGGGCGAATTCCTCGAGCGCGGCCAGCGGTGCGGTGTCGCCGGAAAAGACGACATGGCGGGTCTCGGTACGGAACGAGTAGGCGAAACAATCGACCAAGGGCGGATGCTCGGTGCGGATGGCGGTAACGCGGATGCCGTCCCGGATCACCACTTCGCCCGCATCCACACTGTGAAAAATGACGAGATCGCGCAGGTCGGGGCGGCCTTCGTCGTCGACCCTGATATCGATGTCGGCTTTCATCGAAGCGAGGAAGCCGTCCCAATAGGCGGCCAACCCGTCAGGACCATAGACGTCCACCGGCGTTTTCAGCCCGGCGGTCCAGGCGGTGTGGAGCAGCGGCCCAAGCTCAAGGTAATGATCGGAATGCAGGTGGCTGATGAAGATCAGCGACAGATCCTTCAGCTGCATCCGCTGATCGACCAGTCCGCGCGTCACACCGAGGCCGCAATCCACGACGATCTGTCTGCCGTTCAGGCAAAGCAGGTTCGATGTCGGCATCGACGAGCCGGGCCGAATGGCCGGTCCGCCCTTGGTGCCCAGAAGCGCGACGTAATCCCGCACTACAGGCCCCTTCATGCTGCCGCGAAACCGGCATCGAGCGCGGTCAGGATGGTATCTGCCTCGGCCTCGGACAGGACCAGCGGCGGCGACAGGATCAGGTTGGGACCGGAAATGCGCACCATGGCGCCATTCTGATAGGCCACTTCCTGCACGATTGTCGTGGTGGCGCCTCCGGCGGGGGTCTTTTGGGCGCGGTCGCTGACCATCTCGATCGCCGTCATCAATCCGTGGCCGCCGCGCACGTCGCCGATCAGCTCGTGTTTCTCCTGCAGCTTCAGGCAGCCTTCGTAAAGCTGCGTGCCGCGTCTGGCGGCGTTGTCCGCCACGTTCAGGCGTTTGGTCTCGGACAGACAGGCCAGCGCCGCCGCCGCGCCGACCGGGTGACCGGAATAGGTGTAGCCGTGGGCGATCTTGGCGGCCGGGTTGTCCTCGAATGCCTCGACCATCTTCTCGCCCAGCATCACCGCGCCAAAGGGGAAAAAGCCGTTGGTGATCGCCTTGGCGGTGCACATCATGTCCGGCCGGATGCCCCAGAGCCGTGCGCCGGACCATGCGCCGGTGCGGCCATAGGCGGTGATCACCTCGTCGGTGATCAGCAGGACGCCATTGCGGTTGCAGATCTCCTGCACCATCGGAGCAAAGGACTTGTGCGGCGGGATGACGCCGCCGGCGCCGAGGATCGGCTCCATGATCATCGCGGCGATTGTGTTGGCGCCCTGAAAGGCGATCTCGTCTTCCAGCGCGGCGGCGCAAAGCCGGGCCAGCCGCTCGGGATCGGTTTCATTGAAGGGGTTGCGATAGGTATAGGGCGCCGGGATGTGGAAGCAGCCAGGCAGCAGCGGCTCGTAATCCTGTCTGAAGTTGGCGTTGCCATTGACCGAGGCGGCGCCGATATGGGTGCCGTGATAGCCCTTCTTGAGGCTGAGGAACTTGGTGCGCCCGGACTCGCCGCGCAGCTTGTGGTATTGCCGTGCCAGCCTGAGCGAGGTTTCCACCGAATCCGATCCGCCGGAGGTGAAGAAGGCGCGTTTCATGCCATCGGGGGCGAAGAATTCGGCCATTTCATACGACAGCTCGATCACCGCATCGTTCGATGTGCCACGAAAGGTGGAGTAGTAGGGCAAGCGGTCGAGCTGCGCCGCCATGGCGTCCTTTACCGGCTGGCAGGAATAGCCGAGGTTGACGTTCCAAAGTCCGCCGACCCCGTCGATGACGGTGTGTCCGTCGATATCGGTGATGCGGACGCCCGAGGCTTCGGTGATGATCTTGGGCGGATTGGCGATGCTGTCTGCCGGCGAGGTCATCGGGTGCCACATCAGGCGGGCGTTGTTTTCCTTGAGGAAGTTCGAATCTATCATGGCGTGGTGTCCAATACTTCTGAGTATGACGGGAGACCGGACCAGAGGCCCTCGATATGCGCGGGCAGGGTTCCGCCCCAGTTGTGGGAAATGACGCGGCTTGTCGAAATGAGGTGCGTCTTGATTGCAAGTTCCAGATCGGGCGTGAACCGCGACCCCACGCAGGCGACCGCCACCGCCCCGGCGAACTGCCCGGTATAGTCGAAGATCGGAGCGGAAAAGGAAACGATCTCTGCCTCGAAACAGCCTTGGGAGTGGCCGAAACCGGTGTCGCGCACGCAGGCCACTGCGCGGGCCAGGGCCTCGGGGGTGATGGGCGTCGTGTCGGTAAAGCGCTCGAGCGCGCGGGTTGCGGCGTCGAACAGGGTGTCCGGTCCGAAAGCCAGTGCGCAAAGCCCGGTGGCGGTCGCATGCAGCGGAAGCGAGGGGACGTCGATGATCGCTCGCGTGCTGTAGGTGGGCGATTCGCAGGACAGCAGCGTATACAGCGTAGTGCCCGACAAGACCGCCACATGCGCGGTCTCTCCGGTGGCATTGGCCAGGTCGGTCAGCGGTAGTTGCGCACCCGCCTTGCGCGGCACGGTGGCTTCGCGCGTTTGCGCCAGTTGCAGCAGCGCAGGCCCGAGCCGATAGTGCCGCGTCATCGGATTCTGCTCGACAAATCCCACCGTTTCAAGCGCTTGCAGGTGTCGGTAGGTTGTTGCCTTGTCTCGTTTGACCATCCGGCACAGCTGCGACAACCCGATCTCGGGCTGGGCGAGCGAGAAGTGCGTAAGGAGTTCGAGAGCTTTGGTAGCTGAGGACATGGCCGAATATCGCGTCTGGTGTGTGTTTAGAAAAAGTTTGACGCAGCGGCACATACACGGCAAGTTTTTTAAAAACAATGGTTCGTTATGTGAACCACACTTAGGGGGGCTACAGAAAAATGAAAATGACGAAGTCAGCGATACCGATGACAGCGATCGTGCTGGCGATGACCGCCATTGGCGGTGCAGCGCAGGCCGAATACCCCGAGAAGCCGGTGGAATTCGTGGTGCCGTGGCCTCCGGGGGATCTGGAGGACGTGCTGACACGCATGATCGCCGAGGATTTCTCGGCGGAATACGGCGTGCCGACCGCAGTGGTGAACAAGCCCGGCGGCGGCGGCGGGCCGTTCCCCGGCGCCATCGAAGTGGCAGATGCGCCCGCCGACGGCTATACCATCGGATCCTTCATCATCGCGATCCCCACGGTGGGCCCGCAACTGGGCATTCCGCAGCTTGATCCCGACCCCTTCGTGCCGCTGGGCAACTTTTTGACCTATCCCTTCGTGATCGCCACCTCGGGCGACGCGCCCTATGACGACATCGACGGGCTGGCGGCCTATGCGCAGGACAACGACGTGGTGCTCGGCCATTTCGGCGCACCGCTGGTGCCGACACAGGTGACCATGGGGCTGGCCAAGGAAAAGGGCTTTGCCTTTGCCTCCGACGCGGCCTTTGACGCGCTCGACTGCAACACGCTGGCGTCGGGCGACGTGGACGTGATCAACACCACGCTGCAACTGATCCTGCCCTGCCTCGACGATGTAAAGGTGCTGGCCTCGATCGGGGCCGAGCGCATCCCGCTGATGCCGGATACGCCCACCGTGGCCGAACTGGCGCCGAATCTCGACGTGGCGCTGTGGAACGGGCTGTTTGTTCACAAGGACACGCCCCAGGACGTGCGTGACAGGATCAGCGCCGTGGCGGAAAAGACCGCGCTGTCCGAGCGTGCGCAGGCCTTGGCGGCCGAGACCGGTGCCCTGGTCTACTGGCAGCCGGCGGCCGAGGTCGAGACGCAGATCCTCAAGGACATCGAGACATTGGGAAAGATAGAGGCCATGCTTTCGGAATGATCCGACACATCGGCCGGGCGGCACGGATTGCCCGGCCTATTGCTTTGCCACCCGACAGGGGCCGGTCATGTCGCGCGTGAAAACGTTGCAATCGCTATTCAAGCGCTACCGCCGACCCGGAGACATCGTCTTTGCCTGGATCGCACTGATCGTCTCGATCCTCCTGCTGGTGCAGGTGACGGAACAGACGGCGTGGAAAAGCGGCGGGCCGCTGTTTGCGCAGCCCCGTTTCTGGCCGGCGGTTTCGCTTGGCGGGATGGCTTTCTTCGCGGCCTTTCACTTGCTGGGTTCGGTTTTGTCCGAGCGTCTTCACGGACGCTGGCAAGAGGTCTGGCTCTGGATCACCTCGCTGGAATATGCCCTCTGGTTCATCGCCTATGCGGTGGCGGTTCCCTACGCTGGATACCTGCCCGCGACGGTGATCGCCGCGCTTCTGCTCGCCCTGCGCACCGGCTATCGCCGCCCCTCTACGCTTCTGGCCGCAGTGGCAACGGCACTGGTGATCGTGCTGCTGTTCAAGACGTTCCTGAAGGTCAGCCTGCCTTCGGGCGCGGTCTACGAGGTGTTGCCGGACGGGCTGCGCCAGATCATGCTGACCAATTTCTGATCGGACCCTCGGATGGAAAACCTGCTGGCAGGACTGGAAATGCTCGCCCGCTGGGACGTGATGGTGGCCCTGCTGGTCGGGTCCATCGGCGGTGTGATCATCGGCGCGATTCCCGGCGTGGGGCCTGCCGTGGCCATCGCCATCCTGCTGCCCGCCACCTTTGCGCTCGACCCGATTGTCGGGCTGACCATGTTGCTGGGGATCTACGGCTCGTCGATGTACGGGGGCGCGATCCCGGCGGTGCTGATCAACACACCCGGCACCGCGGTCAATGCGCTGACCTCCTACGACGGCTATCCGATGACGCAGGCGGGCAAGGCGCATCGCGCGGTATCGCTGGCCTATAGCGCGTCGTTCTGGGGCGGCATCTTCGGCATTCTCTGCCTGATCCTTCTGTCGCCGGTGCTGGCGCTTGTGGCGCCGATGTTCGGCTCGCGCGAGATTTTCCTCGCGGCGCTTCTGGGCATCATTCTCGTGATCCTCGCCCATCGCGGCCAGATCTTCGCGGCCGGGCTTCTGGCGATGTTCGGCATTTTCCTGCAGACCATCGGGCTGGATGCCGTCACCTACACCCAGCGCTTCACCTTCGGTTACAGCTTTCTGAGTTCCGGCATCAACCTGATCGTCGTGGTGCTGGGCCTCTTCGCACTGAGCCAGGCGTTCTTCCTGCTCACCGCGCCGGATGAAAGCCCCGAGGCGAAGCCGGTGAAAGGACGGATGTCCGCCGGGTTCCGCGAGCTTCTGAAACACAAGCGGGTGGCGACGGTGGCCTCGAGTTTCGGTGTCCTCCTCGGCATGATCCCCGGCACCGGCGAATTCACCGCCCAGTTCATGAGCTATACCTACGCGCAGAAAACCTCGAAGACGCCGGACGCGTTCGGCAAGGGCTCGCCCGAGGGGCTGATCGCTTCGGAAGCGGCCAACAACGCCGTGCCCGCCGCGGCGATGATCCCGCTTCTGGCGCTCGGCATTCCGGGCGAGGCGCTGACAGCGATGATGCTGTCGGTCTTCTATGTCCACAACGTGATCCCCGGCCCGGCGCTTTTCCAGAACAACATCGATCTGGTCTACGGCCTATATTTCGCGCTGATCGCGCTCAATGTCATCGTGATGGTCTTCCTGCTGTTCTCGACCAACCTGCTGACGAAGATCATCCGCGTGCCGACCCGGTTCCTCGGGGTGACGATCCTGCTTCTGTCCTTCGTCGGCGTCTATTCCTTGCGCAATTCGCTGACCGATTGCATGATTTCCGCCGGGTTCGGGGTGTTCGGGCTGATCCTCAAGCGGCTGAACCTGCCCATCGTGCCGATCATCCTCGGGATGGTTCTGGGCGGCATCATGGAGGTCAAGCTGCGCTCGGCTCTGCCGCGGCTCAAGACACCGTTCGACCTGATCGACCGCCCGATTTCCTTCATTCTCTTTGTGCTCATCCTGCTGGTCTTGGCACTGCATGTCCGAACGCTCGTCTGCGAATGGCGCGGGCGTCCGGCCGCGGAAGACCACGACATGCACGACACCCAAATGAGGTAGGCACCCATGGACCAAGGCAAGATCGACGCGCTTCGCGGACGGCCGGTGAATGCGTTTTCGCATCTGATCGACGGCAAATCCGTACCGGCCTCGGATGGCGGCACGATGGACGTGCTGTCGCCCATCGACGGGCAGGTGCTGACACAGATCGCCCGCGGCACGGCAATAGACATGGAGACCGCCATCGCCACGGCCCGCACCGCTTTCGAAGACAGGCGCTGGGCCGGACAGCCGCCTGCGGCGCGCAAGGCCGTGCTGCTGAAATGGGCCGACTTGATCGAGGCAAATGCGCTGGAACTGGCGGTGCTGGGGGTGCGTGACAATGGCACCGAGATCGGCATGGCCCTGAAGGCCGAGCCGGGATCTGCCGTGGGCACCATCCGCTTTTATGCCGAAGCGATCGACAAGGTCTATGGCGAGATCGCACCGACCTCCGACGACGTGCTGGGCCTGATCCACAAGGAGCCTGTGGGCGTGGTGGGCGCCATCGTGCCCTGGAACTTTCCGATGATGATCGGCGCGTGGAAACTGGCCCCGGCGCTGGCCAGCGGCAATTCGGTGGTGCTGAAACCGGCCGAGACCGCGTCGCTCACGCTCCTTCGAATGGCGGAACTTGCGCTTGATGCCGGGTTGCCGCCGGGGGTGCTGAACGTCGTCACCGGCGAGGGTGCGGTGGTCGGTGAGGCGCTGGGCCTGTCGATGAATGTCGATGTGCTTGTATTCACCGGCTCGGGCGCAACGGGGCGGCGGCTGATGGAGTATTCGGCGCGCTCGAACATGAAACGCGTCTATCTGGAACTGGGCGGCAAGTCGCCCAACATCGTCTTTGCCGATGCACCCGATCTGGCCGAGGCGGCCAAGGTCGCCGCGAGCGGCATGTTCCGCAATGCCGGCCAGGTCTGCGTCGCCGCCTCGCGGTTGCTTGTCGAAGCGTCGATCCACGACGACTTCGTTGCCGAAGTGGTCAAGGCCGCCGAGGCGATGCGGGTGGGCGATCCCTTGCGCCTCGACACCCAGATCGGCGCAGTGAACTCCGGCGCCCAGCTGGAGCAGAACCTGCGCTTCGTCGAGATTGCCGCACAGGAGGGCGGGCAAATCGTCACCGGCGGCGCGCGCATCCTGCAGGAAACCGGCGGCTATTTCATGGCGCCCACCGTGGTGACCGGCGTCACGCCCGAGGCAAAGCTGGCGCAGCAGGAAGTTTTCGGCCCGGTGCTGGGCGTGACCCCCTTCAGGACGGAAGACGAGGCGGTACGGATCGCCAATTCCACCGCCTACGGATTGGCTGGCGCGGCCTGGACCGCCAACCTGGGCCGCGCGCATCGCATGGTTCGCGCCGTGCGCACCGGGGTGATGCATATCAACACCTACGGCGGCCCCGATGTGACCGTGCCGATCGGCGGCGTCGGCCAGTCGGGCAATGGCGCCGACAAGTCGCTGCATGCCCTCGACAAGTACGTCAACCTCAAGACTGCCTGGATCAAGCTGTAAGAGGCTCGCCATGACCGACAAGACCATCCTCGTAATCGGCACCTACGATACCAAGGACGACGAGTTGGGCTACCTCGCCGGTGTCATCCGCGATCAGGGGGGGCGGGTTGTCACGATGGACGTCTCGGTGCTGGGCGATCCCTCGCGGCCTGCCGACTATTCCAAGCATGACGTGGCGGCGGAGGACGGCAGCACCATTCAGGCGGCCATCGACAGCGGCGATGAAAACCACGCCATGCAGATCATGGCCAGGGGCGCGAGCCTGCTGTCGGCGCGCCTGCACAACGAGGGCGTGTTCGACGGCATGATCATGCTGGGCGGCACCATGGGCACCGATCTGGCGCTGGACGTCTGCACGGCGCTGCCGCTGGGTGTTCCGAAATACATCGTCTCGACGGTCTCCTTCTCGCCTTTGATCCCGGCCGAGCGGCTGGCGGTGGACACCCAGATGATCCTCTGGGCCGGGGGGCTTTACGGGCTGAACTCGGTCTGCAAGGCATCGCTCAGCCAGGCCGCAGGTGCCGTGCTGGGCGCGGCGCGGGCCGTGGAAAAACCCGATCCGACCAGGCCCCTGGTGGGGATGATGTCGCTGGGCACGTCCGCGCTGAAATACGTGATCCCGCTGAAACCGGCGCTGGAAGCGCGCGGCTTCGAAGTGGCGGTTTTCCACGCCACCGGCATGGGCGGCCGGGCCTTCGAAAGCCTTGCCGCGCAAGGCTCCTTTGCCTGCGTGATGGATTTCTGCACCCAGGAATTGGGCAACCACCTGCACGGCTCGAACATTTCGGCGGGTGCCGACCGGCTGACCAATGCCGGTGCCTCGGGCACGCCGCAGATCGTCGCGCCGGGGTGTTACGACCTTGTCGACATCGCCGGCTGGCAACCGCTGCCGGATAAATGGCTGGATCATCCGAACCACGCGCACAATCGCCTGCTGACCTCTGTCGTGCTGAGCACCGAAGAGCGCAAGCAGGTCGCGCGCGCCCATTCCGAGCGGCTGGGCTCGGCAAGGGCACCAGTGGCGCTGATCCTTCCGGAGCAGGGCCTTGGCGAGTGGGACCGCGAAGACGCGGACCTGCATGACAAGGTCGGCTTGCAGGCGTTTCTGACGGAATTGCAGGCGACCCTGCCCGCCAATGTCACCCTGCACCGCACCGCCTGCCACATCAACGACGCGGGCTTTGCCGACAAGGCACTCGAGATTTTCGACGCGTGGCGCGACGAGGGTCTCATCAAAGCCTGATCCGCGCCACGTTCCGGAAAGTCGAGCAGTCTCTCATGGCCGTCCTCGTCCAGCGCGGCCCTGAAAAATCGGCCAGGGCGTTCCGCAGCATCTTGGATTGCCGTCGGGTTGCCGGAATGGGCCGGAACCGTCCGGACGGTGGTACCTCCGGTGGCAGGCCGGTGCCGACTGGGCCTGACTGTCGATTTGAGGGCGGTCCCGATCCACGGACAGCCCGGTATGAGTATCGGCCGGAAGGTCACCGGCATTTGCTTGTAACGCGTGATCGGCGATTCACCATTTCGCAAAAGGTTGGCTGGAGGAGCTTTCCACCGGGAATACTCCTCCGCCACCATTCCCCATGATCCGACAGGCCGCGTCGGCGCAATTGTCGAGGCACGTACAGGCCGGTTGGCCGGCCCCGCGCCGCGACTGAAAAAACCATGTTCCGTCAACGTGATCGGCACCTTCGGATTGATCGCCGCAGGGATCGCGCCGTATAGTGCGGCGCGGGAACGGGCGGTTCTGCGCCAGTCACGGGAGAGGCCATGCTTCGCGAATGCAGGATCGTCACGGTGGGCGAGATTCTCGTCGAATTCGTGTCGCACATGACGGGATGCGCGCTTCAGCGGACCGGCGAATATTCCGGCCCCTATCCCAGCGGCGCACCGGCGATCTTCCTTGACCAGGCAGCGCGGATGGGGGCGGCGACCAACATGTTCGGCGGCGTCGGCGATGACGGGTTCGGCCGGCTGGTGCTGGACCGGTTGCGTGCCGACGGGGTCGGGACGGCGGGCGTATCGGTCGTGCCGGGGCGCAGCACCGGGGTTGCCTTCGTGTCGTATCATGCGGATGGGGCGCGTGATTTCATCTTTCACCTCGTAAATACCGCCGCGGACAGCTTCGACTTCTCGCCCGACCTGCTGCCGCAGGGGCGGCTGGCGCTGCATGTCTCGGGCGCCTCGCTGGGCAGTGCGCCGATGCGCCATGCCATCCTTTCCGCCGCCGATGCGGTAAAGCGTGCCGGCGGCATCGTCACCTGCGATCCCAATGCGCGCCCGCAACTGATGCAGGACGAAACCGCCCGGCAGACGCTTGCCCGTGTCATCGGTCTGGCCGATTGCCTGATGCCAAGCACCAGCGATCTGGAGCATCTTTATCCCGAACTGGACGAAGACGCCGCGATTGCGCGCCTGGCGGCGTCAGGCGCGCCCATTGTCGCGGTCAAGCGCGGGGCCGAGGGGGCGACGATTATCGCCGAGGGGGCGCGATACGATCTGCCCGGTCACCGGGTGACCGAAATCGACCCCACCGGAGCGGGCGATTGTTTCTGCGGCACGTTCCTTGCGCTTCTGACGCAGGGCGCGGCGCCCCAAGAGGCGGGGCGCCAGGCGAATGCCGCCGGCGCCATCGCCGTGACACGCCGCGGCCCGATGGAGGGGAATTCCGGCCCGGCAGAGATCGCCGCATTCCTGAAGCCCGGCGCGGCCGGAGGGCGGCCGGCATGATCGACCTGCACGCGCTTATCGCGGAAAACCGGGGCGGTGCCGCGCGGGGCCTGCCATGTTTCTGCACCGCCAACGAACATGTCCTGCGCGCGATCCTGTCCCATGCCGCCCGCACCGGCGCGCCCACCGTGATCGAGGCGACCTGCAACCAGGTCAACCAGGATGGCGGCTATACCGGCATGACGCCGCAGGATTTCATCACGTGGCTGACCCGGCTGGCCGAGGATGCGGGCGTATCGGCCGATGCGCTGATCCTTGGCGGCGATCACCTGGGCCCGAATCCGTGGCGAAAGGAACCCGAAAGGACGGCGATGGCCAAGGCGCGGGAACTTGTGCGCCTTTACGCCGCCGCCGGGTTTCGCAAGATCCACCTCGATGCGTCGATGCCGCTGGGCGGCGAGGCGCCGCCGAGTTTCGAGACAATCGCCGAGCGTGCGGCCGATCTTTGCGCCGTGGCCGAAGAACATGCCCCCGATCCGTCCCGGCTGATCTACATCATCGGCACCGAGGTTCCGATTCCCGGCGGCGAGACGGAAGAACCCGATGCGCTGGATGTCACCTCTGTCGAGCGATTCGAGCGGACGGTGAAGACCCACCGCGACGCCTTTGCGCGGCGCGGGCTGGATGCGGCCTGGGGGCGTATCGTGTCGGTCGTCACCCAGCCGGGCGTGGATTTCGGGCACAGCTCCGTCTTTCCCTTCGCCCCGGCCGCCGCGCGTCCGCTTGCCGCCGCGATCGAGGCGGTGCCGGGCCTGGTTTTCGAGGCGCATTCGACCGATTACCAGCCTACCGCATCGCTGCGCGCGCTGGTCGAAAACCACTTCTTCTTTCTCAAAGTCGGGCCGGAGCTGACCTTCCGCTTCCGCGAGGCGGTGTTCGCCCTTGCCGGGATCGAGGCGCTGCTGTCGCCCGCCGATCCGTCCGGGATCGTGCAGGTGATCGCGGATAGAATGACCGCCGACGATGCCCATTGGCGCGACTATTACCGGGGCGATGCGCGGCAGGTCGCGCTGCTGCAACGGTTCAGCTACAGCGACCGCATCCGGTATTACTGGTCCGATCCGGCGGTGGCGCGGGCGCTGGACCGCCTGCTGGCCAACCTGTCGGGCGGCGCCATGAGCGAAACGCTGGTCTCGCAATTCTTTGCCGGGCTCGATTTCGGCGAGATTCCGACCGATCCGCGCGCCCTGATCGAGGGGCATGTCGCGCGTTGCGTCACGCGCTATTTCGATGCCGCCGGCCACCGGCCGGAGGATACCTGACCCCGCGCCGGGCGCGGTCAAGACAAGGACAAGGACATGCAACAGACGGGATTCGACAAGGGGCCGATCCTCGTGACCGGGGCCAGCGGCGGGATCGGCGGCGCCACGGTGCGCCAGCTTTGCCAGGCGGGCGCCACGGTGATCGCCAATGGCCGCAACACCGAGGCGCTGGACGCGCTGGCCGCCGAAACGGGGTGCGGCACGCTGCCCTTCGACCTGGAATCCGAGGACGAGGTGCGCGGCGCGCTGGCCGATCAGCCGCTATACGGCGTGGTCAATTGCGGCGGCTTCGGCGGCGAGATCGCGACCCCGATGGAAACCGACATCTCGGTGTTCGACAAGGTCATGTCTGTCAATGCGCGCGGCGCGCTGCTGGTGACGAAATACGCCGCGCAATCCATGATCCGCGCTGGCAAGGGCGGGGCGATCGTCAACGTGTCCAGCCAGGCCTCGCTTGTGGGGCTGAAGGGGCATATCTCCTACGGCTCCTCCAAGGCGGCGCTCGACAATATCACGCGGGTTTCGGCACTGGAACTTGGCCCCCACGGGATCCGCGTCAACAGTGTGAACCCGACCGTGGTGATGACGCCGATGTCGGCCTGGTACTGGGGCCGGCCGGATATCGAGAAGCCGTTCCTCGACACGATGCCACTGGGCCGCTGGGCGACAGAGGACGAGATCGCGGCGCCCATCGTCTTTCTGCTGTCGGACGGCGCGTCGATGATTTCCGGGGTCACGCTGCCGGTCGATGGCGGCTTTACCGCCGTCTGAGCCAAAGCGCGCGGCTGGGAAATATCGAATGGCGCAACGCGGCCCGGCGCCCGGCCGGGCCATAGGGGCAAGCCGTCAGACCGAGGCGCCCATCATCAGGCGCACGATTTCCTCGTCATTCGTCTCGGACGGGCGGCGTTCCCCGCCCACCACGCCGCGCGCCAGCACAATGATCCGGTCGGCGGCGGCGAAGATGTCGGGCAGGTTGTGCGAGATCAGGATGATCCCCACGCCCTTTGCCTTCAGCCGGCCGATCAGGGCCATCACCTCGCGCTGTTCGGGCACGCCCAGCGCGGCGGTGGGCTCGTCCATGATGACCAGCTTGGCCTGCCAGTGGATCGCGCGGGCGATGGCGATCGCCTGCCGCTGACCGCCCGACAGATCGCGCACCGGCGCGGCGGGGTCGGGCACCTCGATTCCAAGGCTTTTCATCACCTCGGCCGCGTCGCGCCGCATCGCCGCGCGGTCGAGCACCGGGATCCCCAGCACGCGGCGCATCTTTTCCCGCCCCAGGTACAGGTTCAGGCCGGGGTCCAGGTTGTCGGCCAGCGACAGGTCCTGGTAGATCGTCTCGATCCCGGCGCTGCGCACGCCTTCGGGGGTCTTGCCGGTGAGAAGCTCGCCGTTGAAGAACACCTGCCCCTCGGTCGGGGTATGCACGCCCGAGATCATCTTGATGACCGTGGACTTGCCGGCGCCGTTGTCGCCGGCAAGGACGACGCATTCGCCCTCGTGCACGGTAAAGGACACGTCGCTGACCGCCTCGTTCCCGCCGAAGCGCTTCTTCAGGCCCTTGGCCTCGAGCAGCACGCTCATGTCCGCCCCCCGGTCAGCTTGTCCTTGGACTGGTCGACCAGCACCGCGACGATGATGACAAGGCCCACGGCGACGAACTGCCAGTAGGGCGGCAGCCCCGAGAAGACCAGCCCGAACTGGATCACCGCGATGATGGTCGCGCCGATCACCGTGCCCATCACGGTACCCTGGCCGCCGGTCAGCGACGCGCCCCCGATGAACACCGCCGCCACCGCGTAAAGCAGGATCGGCTCGCCCGCATTGGCCGCCCCGGCCGAGAAGCGCCCGGTATAGATCAGCCCGCCGACCCCCGCCGTCACCGCCGACAGGACGAACAGCGCGATCAGCAGTTTCTGCACGTCGACGCCCGCCCGCTCGACCGAGGCGCGGCTGGCGCCCAGCGCGTAGACATGGACGCCGAATTTCGTGTGGGTCAGCAGGTAATGGAACAGCAGCGACAGCAGCACCGCGACCACGACGGGCACCGGAAAGCCCAGGATGTCGCCATTGCCGAAGGCGCGCGCGGCGTCACTGCGGATCGAAACGGTCGCCCCGCCCGCCACGATCAGCGCCGCGCCCCGCGCGATCCCGTAGGTTCCCAGAGTGCCGATGAAACTGGGCACGTTCAGATGCGCCACCAGCCAGCCGTTGACCAGCCCCACGATCACCGCGGCGAAGATGCCGACGCCCATCGCCAGGATCACCGCCAGCCAGCCCGAATCCGGCCCGATCCAGCGGATCACAAGCGCCATGACCACGGCGGCAAGCCCGGTGGTAAAACCGATGGATAGGTCGATATGCCCGGCGACGATCACCAGCGTCAGCCCCAGCGCCAGCAGCAGGATCTGCGATGCCGCGACGGCGATGGATTGCAGGTTGTAGACGCGGAAGACAAAGGTGTTCCCGGTCTCGATCTGGGCATAGATCTCGAAGAATGCCAGGATCAGGAACAGGAACAGCCACGACCAGATATTGAGAAGGGACTTCGCAAGCGAAGCCCCTTTCCGTTGATTTGTCACTGCCTGGCTCACTCGGAATAGATGAACTTGGCGATGGCTTCGTCGCCGACATTATCCGCGTTGAGGACAGTGAAACCGGTGCCGATCGAGACGGGCACCGACTGGCCGGTCAGCAGCGCATAGGCCGACATGACCCCGAAATAGCCGATCTCGGCCGGATGCTGCGCGATGGCGGCATCGACCAGGCCGGATTCGATGTTGTCGACGATGCTGGTCGGCGCGTCGAAGGCGATGACCGTCACGTCATCCATCTTGCCGGCGCCCTCGACCCCGTTCGCGGCCCCGAGGGCAGAGAACAGGTTGGCCCCGAACACGCCCGCGATTTCCGGGTGACGCGCCAGCACGGCGTTGAACTGCGACGCGGCAAGCGATGCGTCGTTCTCGTTATACTGGGTCTGAAGAACCTCGATATCGGGGTAATTCTCGGCCATCTCGGCCATGAAACCCTCTTCGCGCTGGTCGGTGGTGGAAATGCCCGGCCGCACATTCGAGACATAGACCTTGCCGGTGCCGCCGATCTCTTCGGCCATGAACCGTGCCGCCATGCGCCCGCCGCCGATATTGTCCGACGCGATATAGGCCATCGGGAAATCGCCGTCGCCGGCTCCGTCCTGGTACTTGCCGTCGTCGATGAAGGTGTCGACGGTGATCACCGGGATCCCCTGTTCATGGGCGCGCCGCAGCGGTTCGATCATCTGCGTGCTGTCGGTTGGCGCGATCAGGATCGCGTCGGGCTGGCCGGCGATCACCGCGTCCAGAACCGGGGTCTGCAGCACCGGGTCGAATTCCTCGGCGCCCTGGAAATTGACGGTGATGCCCAGCGCCTCTGCCGCGGCCTGCGCGCCCCGGTTCATGGTGATGTAGAAGGCATCGGTGGTCAGGCCGGGCACGAGGGCAATGGTGATGTCCTTGCTGTCCTGTGCCTGGGCCATGCCGGCCAGGCCGACGCTGGCCGCCAGAGCCGTGGATCGGATGAGATTGCGCATATTCTGTTCCTCCCAGAACGCGGCCCGCACGCCGGGCCGCTTGTTGTCGCCCCTTGGCGGGGCGTCGTGCAATTGCCCTTTCGGGCCGTGTCGGCCGCGCTGGCGCGTTGGGCCACAGCCGGTCGCGGCCGGGCCCCAGCGCTCAACACTGCCGAAAACACGATAAAGGTTTGCGCATCTGTCCAGTACGATGCAAGAACAAAATACCAGAAATAAATTTCAGATGCGGAAGCTTCATGTCCCGCCGCTCGCGCATGTCCTCTCCGTCGCGCCGGACCCTGCTGCACACGGCAGCAAAGTTGCACTATCTCGACGGGCTTTCCCAGATCGAGGTTGCGCGGCGCATGGAGGTCTCGACAGCCTCGGTGTCGCGGCTGCTCGCGCAGGCGCGCAAGGAGGGCATCGTCCGCATCGATGTGGCCGATCCCGACGCGCCCGATGACATGGCCGAAGCTTTGGCCGCGGCGCTGGAACTGGACCGCGTGCGGGTGATGGATACCGACCGTCTGGCGGTGCTCGGCGCGCAGGTCGGCGCGATGCTGCAGGAGGCGGCGCTGCCCCCCGGCGCAGTGATCGCCATCGGCTGGGGCCGCGCGGTGCAAAGCCTGATTGCCGGCGGCCTGCCGGCACTGCCGGGCGCGGTGGTGGTTCCGACCACCGGCGGCATGACCGAGACCGCCGCGCATTTCCAGATCAACGAATTCGTCCGCAAGGTTGCCGAACAGGTCGGCGGCGAGGCGCGGATGCTGCACGCCCCCGCACGCCCCGCAACCGATCTGCGCGCGGAACTGGTCCGCGATCCCGGCATCGCGCAGGTGATGGACGCGTGGGACCGGGCCGATGTGGCGATCGTGGGGATCGGCAATTCGCCGCAGACGGCAGGAGACCACGGCCTTGGCTTCGCACCCGAAGCGCATGGCCGGGTCGTGGGCGATGTCGTGCGCCATTATTTCGACCGCGACGGCAGGGCGGTGCCTTGGCCCGGACAATCCAGCCTGATGGGCATAACCCGCGCGCAATTGCAGCGGGTCACACTGTCCATCGGGATCGCGGTGGGGCGCGACAAGGTGGCGGCCATCATCGGCGCCGCCCGGTCAGGAATGATCACGGCGCTCGTGACCGATGCGGCGACGGCGCGGGGGATCCTCGATCACCTTGCCTCCGATCCCGGACCGGGGGCGAGCCAAGAACTGAAGTAAATTTCAGAAACTAATTGTTGTTTCGCCGCGCATCGGGCGGTATTCAGAAACCTGCCCGGTTCACCATGTACCGGGCAGGCTCGGCCGCGCCCTGTGCGGGCGAGCCGAAGTTGCCGGGCAGGGCCACGCCACCGGGCCCCCGCTTTTCGGCCGCCTTCGATTGATGCGGTGGCGGGTTTCCGGCAAAGGGATGCGCCCGATGACTTTGACCATGACAACCGCGGAAAAGCGCGGCTATCAGCAGATCTGCGGCGAGAACGGCCTGATGATGGTGGTCGCCTGCGACCAGCGCGGCGGGATGCGCAAGGTGCTGGCCGATACGCCCGAAGCGCAGGCCGCCATCGACAATGCCGCGCTTGGCGTGGTGAAGGGCGACATCGTGCGGCATCTGGCGAACAAGGCGTCCTGCGTGTTGCTCGATGCGGTCTGCGCCGTGCCGGACGTGGTGGATGACGGCACGCTGGCGCGCGATACCGGGCTTCTGGTCGGGCTTGACGCCTCTGGCTGGGACACGGACGCGAACGGCTATCGCAACTCGATCCTGACGCCGGGCATCACCGCGCGGCGGGTGCGAGAGCTGGGCGGAACCGGGGCCAAGCTGATGGTCTACCTGCGCCCCGACCGGCCGGAGGCGAACGACCACAACATCCGGATCATCCGCGACTGCGTGGCCGATTTCGCCGCCGAGGACGTGCTGCTGGTGGTCGAGATCCTGACATATCGGCTGGAGGACGAAACCGAGGCCGAGTATGCCGCCGCCTTTCCCGGCTTGATCGTCGATTGCGCGCGCATCGCGCTAGAGCTTGGCTCCAAGGTGCTCAAGCTGCCCTATCCGGGCAAAGCAGAGGCCTGCGCGCGCATCACTGAGCTGTGCCGCGGCGTTCCCTGGGCGGTGCTGTCGGCCGGGGTCGATCACGAAACCTTCGTCGGCCAGGTCGCCACGGCAATGGAAAACGGCGCCTCGGGCGTGATCGCGGGGCGCGCGCTGTGGAAGGACTGCATCTCGCTCGACCGCGCGGTTAGCGCCGACCGGCTGGAGCGGATCGCAAGCGCCCGGCTGCGCGAGATCCAGGGTATCCTCGACGGTCATGCGGCGCGCGGCTGAAAACTGCATCGGGCTGGATGTCGGCGGCACCCGGATCCGGGCCGCGCGCATTCTGCGAAACGGGCAGCGCGCCGGCCACCTGGTCGAACCCGTCTGCGCCGACCGCGCCGGGTTCGCCGCGCAGGTGCTGCGGTTGATCGGCAGCGTCCGCGACGATGGCAGTCGCGCCGCCGGCATCGGCATTCCGGGCCGTGTGGACGGCACAAGCGGGACGATCCTGTCGGCGGGCTATGTCGCGGCGGCGGGGCTGGACCTGCGCGGGCTGATCGCGCGCGAGGCGGGGCTGCCCGCACGGATCGAGAATGACGCGGCCATGGCGCTGATGGCCGAGGGACATGCGCGCCGGGACGAGGCGCAGGGCATTGGCGGGCTGATCGCCATGGTGACCGTGGGAACGGGGATCGGCGGCGCGCTGATCCAGAACGGTGCGCCCTGGCATGGCGGCGGTATCGCGGGACAGTTCGGGCATCTGGTCGTGGCTGCCCATGGGTCGCCCTGCAAATGCGGCCGGCGCGGCTGCGTGGAAACCTTCAGCTCTGGCACCGCGCTGGGCGGGCTTATCGCGCGCGTCGGGCTGCCTGCGGATACCCGCGCCGAGGATCTGCTGGACGCCGCCGACGCGGGCGATTCGCGGGCCGCCGCGGTACTGGCCGACTGGGCCGCCCCGTTCCGCCGCGCGCTGGAGACGCTGGTGGCCGCGGTCGATCCGCAGCGGCTGATCGTGGGCGGCGGGCTGGGCGCGCAGATGGTGCGCGCGCTGGCGCGGCTCGACGCGCCCGGCGGCTGGTTTGCCCTGCCGGTCGAGGCGGCACGACTGGGCGACGACGCCGGCGTGATCGGCGCGGGGCTTGCCGCCTTTGCCATGCTGGACGCGCCGGCATGAGGCGCGCGATCCTGCTGAACGGCGTTCCGGCCAGCGGCAAGTCGACCGTCGGCGCCGCGCTGCTGCCGGTGCTGGCGGCGCATGGCATCGCGGCGGTTCCGCTGGCGCTGGACATTGTGAAGGAGGGGCTGTTCGCCGAACTCGGCACCGGCGATCGCGCGCATAACCGGATGCTCGGCCGCGCCAGCTATCGCGCGATCTTCGACAGCATCGCGGGCTTTCCCGATGCGCTGCTGCCGGTGGTCGATGCGTGGCACGGGTTCCAGCCGCGGGGCGTGCTCGAAGGCCACCTTGCCCGCGCCCGCATCGACCAGGTGGTCGAGATCTGGTGCGCCGTGCCGCCGGCAACCGCCGCCGCCCGCTACCGCGCCCGCGCGGCGGGGCGTCATGCCGGGCATCTGCCCGCCTCCTACGCCGAGGAATTGTTCGAGCTTGCGCAGACAGCCCGCCCGATGGCGCTGGGCCCGGTGATCACGGTCGATACCGAGGCGCCGCTTGGCCCCGATGCCTGCGACGGGCTGCTGGCGGCGCTTGGCGCGGCCTGAAAAAGCCGGATCAGGGCGCCGAGGGGCGCGCGTTGCCCAGGACCAGGTCGGCAGCCTTTTCGGCTAGCGCATAGGTTGCCGCGACGGTGTTGCCGGATACCAGAACCGGCATCACCGAGGCATCGACCACCCGCAGCCCGGACGTGCCGTGCACCCGCATCGTCACGGGATCAACCACCGCCATCGGCCCGGTCCCCATGGCGCAGGTGCCGACGGGATGGAACAGCGTGCCCACCGTGCGGCGGATGAAGGCATCGAGCGCGGCATCGTCCTGCGCCTCGGCGCCGGGCGCGATTTCCGAGGCGAGGTGAGGGGCAAAGGGCGGCTGCGCGATGATCTCGCGCGCCATGCGCAGCCCGTCGCGCAGCACCTTGGGCGAGCTGTCGCCCTGGAAGAAATTGTAGACGATGCGCGGCGGATCGGCGGGATCGGCGCTGTTCAGGCTGACGCGGCCCACGCTTTGCGGGCGCAGCTGGCAGACATGCATGATGAAGCCGTGGATGCCGAAGCCCTTGGCGTTCTGCGTGTTGGCCAGCGCGGTGCAGAAGAAAAGCTGGATGTCGGGGCGCGCATCGCCCGTGGTGGTCAGGAATGCCCCGCCCTCTGCCGTGGTCGAGGAGAACAGCCCGCGCCGCCGAAGGATCCAGTCCGCGACGTGCAGCGCGTTGCGCGGCAATGCCCGCCACGAGGCGCCGTGCGGCGCGCGCGTCCGGGCGCGGTATTCCAGGCTGATATCGAGATGATCCTGCAGGTTCGCGCCGACGCCGGGAAGGTGGTGCACCGGGGCGATGCCGTGTTCGGACAGATGCGCCGCGTCGCCGATGCCCGACAGCATCAAGAGATGCGGCGAGACGAAACTGCCGGCGGCCAGCACGATCTCGGCGCCGTGGGTCTGCCCGGTTTCGCCGGCCGCATCGCGCCATTCGACCCCGGTGGCGCGGGTTCCGTCCATCAGCAGGCGCGTGACGCGCCGTCCGGGCAGGATCGTCAGGTTCGGCCGTTTGCGCACCGGGTCGATATAGGCGCTTTCCGCCGTCACCCGTTCGCCGCGCTTCTGGGTGAAGGTGTAAAGCCCGTATCCCGCCTGCCGTGCACCGTTGAAATCGGGGTTGAAGCGGTGCCCGGCCAGCGCCGCGGCCTTCAGGAAGACGCGCGCAAGCGGGCTGGCGCTGCGCATGTGGGCGACGTTCAGCGGCCCCGACACGCCGTGCAGCGCGGGATCGAACGGGGCGGCCGCGCGCTCTGCCGCGGCGGGCAGGTGACGGTCGGCCCTGGGGTCGGCCAGCGGCTCGAACCGTTCCGCGCGGCGGAAATAGGGCAGCAGGTCGTCATGTCCCCAGCCCGGACAGCCGCCATCGCGCCAATCGTCGAAATCCTCGCGCTGGCCGCGGACATAGATTTGCCCGTTCACCAGCGTCGATCCGCCCGTGCCGCGCCCGCGCGGCAGGTCGATGCGGCGCCCGTCCAGGCCCGGCTCCGGCTCGGTACGGAACCACTGCATGAACCGCCCGCCGCCGAGAAAGGCAAGGGCAGGGGCCATGAAGGTGACCATGGCCAGCGGAACGCGCACGATGGCGCGGCGCGAATTGCGGTCGCGCCCGCTTTCGATCAGCGCGACACGCACGGCCGGGTCCGCGCTCAGCCGGTTGGCCAGAACGCAGCCCGCCGCGCCCGCGCCGACAATGACGTAATCGAAACGGTCCACCGGTCAGATATCCTGCCCCTGCGGCAGGATCACGAGGTCGCGGATGGTGACATGCGGCGGGCGGGTCAGCATGAACATCACCGCCTCGGCCACGTCCTCGGACCGGATGCCTTCATGCGCGGCCACCTTGGCGTCGATATCCGCGCCGTCCGCCATGCCCCAGAGCGGGTTCAGCACCACGCCGGGCGCGATGGCACCGACGCGCAGCCCGTGCCGCGCCACCTGCCGGCGCAGCCCGTGGGTGAAGGACTGGATCGCGTGTTTCGAGGCGGAATAGACCGGCTCCCACTGGATCGCTTGGTGGCCGGAGACGGAGCTGGTGATGACGATGTCGCCGGCGCCGCGCGCGATCATCCCCGGCAGAACCCGCCGCACCAGGCGAAACACCGAGTTGACGTTGACCTTCAGCAGCGCGTCCCAGGCGTCGGGGTCGCCCTCGGCCACGTCGCCGGGAACGTAAAGCCCGGCATTGGCCAGCAGGATGTCGATCTGCCCGAAGGCAGCCTCGGCCTCGGCGGCGATACGGTCGACCTCGGCCGGCTCCGACAGGTCGCCGGAGAGACAGACCGCCCGCTCGCCGATGGTGCCCCGCACCTCTTCCAGCCGGGTCCGCGAACGGCCGGCCAGGATCACCCGCGCACCGGCCTGCCCGGCCGCCACCGCCAGCGCCCGCCCGATGCCCGAACTGGCGCCCGTCACCAGTACCGCCTTGTCCGTCAGGGTCCAGTCCATCGCATCCTCCTGCCAATGCTGCAATATGATCCGCCGGCGCGGCCCCGGCCTGTCGAATGTTCTTCCTACGCGACCGGCCATGCCCGCGACAATGCCAAAGCGCCGCGGTGTCAAGCAGCGCCCAGGGAGGCGGTTTGCCCGCCCCGTCAGAGGCGGAGCGTACCGCCGTATTTGCGGCATATTCCGCGCTGTTTTCCCGGTTGCGGCGGGGCGAAATCGGCGGTCGCGCCCGCGACGGTTTTCCGCGATTTCGCTCTAGGCTGTTGCAGTTCGGGAAAAATCCTGTTGAATCGGCACAGGTCGCGCTGCCGTCTTGACGTGCCCGCACATGCCTTCGACCGGAATGGCGTGATGCGCGGGCAGTATGGCGGCGCGCCCGGACACCCTTCGGGTGTGTCCGACCTCGAGCGCCGCGCGCGGATCCCGTCGGGGTCCACGCGCCTACGATGGCCCGGGACCGGGCCGAGTGTGAAACGCAAGCATGAGGAAATGCTGACATGAAAAAATATCTACTGGGAACCGCCGTCGCGATGGCCTTGCCCGCCGCGGCAATGGCCGAGGAATGCGGCGAAGTCTCGATGGCCGAGATGAACTGGGCCTCGGCGCAGATCGTCGTCGCCGTCTCCGAGTTCCTGCTGGAGCAGGGCTATGGCTGTGACGTGCAGGTCGTGCCGTCCGACACCACGCCCGCCGTCACCTCGCTGTCCGAGAACAACGAGCCGGACATCGTGCCCGAGCTGTGGCCGAACTCCGCCGGCGCGGCCTATGACAAGCTGAAGGAAAACGGCAAGATCGTCGAGCTGACCAACGTGCTCGATCCCGGCGGTGTCGAGGGCTGGTGGCTGCCGACCTACCTGGTCGAAGAGCATCCCGAGCTGAAGACGATCGAGGGCGTGCTGGAAAACCCCGAACTGGTGGGCGGCATGTTCAACAACTGCCCCGACGGCTGGGGCTGCCGGATCGTCAGCGACAACCTGGTCCGCGCCTTCGACCTGGAAGGTCACGGGATCGAGGTGTTCAACCACGGCTCGGGCGAGACGATGGTGACCTCGATGGCCGCGGCCTACGAAAGCGAGGAGCCGTGGTTCGGCTACTACTGGGGTCCGACCACGCCGCTGGGCAAGTTCGACATGACCAGCATCGACCTGGGCGAGTACGACGCGGAGGCGCATGCCGCCAACCAGAACGCGGACAACCCGGATCCCAAGCCGTCGGCCTTCCCGACCGCGCCGATCCTCACCGTGGTGACCAAGGACTTCTACGAGGCGCACCCGGACATTGCCGAGTTCCTGGGCAAGGTGTCGTTCAAGACCGATTCGATGAGCGGTCTTCTGGCCTGGCAGGATGCGAACAACGCCACGACCGAAGAGGCGGCGGTGTACTACCTGCAGAACAACAAGGACGTCTGGGCCGAGTGGCTGAACGACGACGCCCGTGAGAACCTTTCGAAACTGCTGAAATAACAGCCGGTTTCCGGGGGGCGGCGCGAAGGTGCCGCCCCTCCTGCTTTGGGCCCCGCGCGGCGGGGCCGACGTCTTTGAACCAGAGTCCTTGGGCCCGTACCGTGACCGCGGCCCGTTCATGGACCCGCAAGAAGAATGGCAGGGCCGAAAAGGCCCGGAGAGGGGAAGATGGCGACCTACGATTTCGTATTCGAGGCGCTCGGGCTGAAGGAAGCCTGCGGCGCCGACGACGGGGGCGGGCTGTCCTCGATGGCCGACCTGATGGGGGATGCGACCGGAGAGGACCAGGTCGTCTCGCTGTGGGACACGCCGTTTCCGTCGCTCGATGCGCTGCACGAGGCGTGCCCGGCAATTCCGCAATCGCGCGAGGTTACGCGCGGGCTGGAACAGGGCTTTCTGAACATCAAGGACAGCCTCAAGGTCGTGGTCGATCCGCTGACCCAGCCGCTGTCCTGGGCGCTGAACGAGGCGCTTTGGATCATGCAGGCGACCCCGTGGTGGATCATGATTCCGCTGCTGATGCTGATCGTGTACCTTGTCGGGCGGTCGGCAAAGCTGGTGGTGCTGGTCGCGGTCTGCTTCGGCTTTCTCGCCTTCATCGACTATTACGAATACACGATGCAGACGCTGGCGATCATCTTTGTCTGTGCGTTCATATGCGTGCTGTTCGGGGTGCCCATCGGCATCGCCATGTCGCGCAGCGACCGGGTGCAGCGCGGCATGATCCCGGTGCTCGACATGCTGCAGACGCTGCCGCCCTTCGTCTACCTGATCCCGCTGATCTTCCTGTTCTCGGTGACCGAGCCAAAGCTCTACGGCATCGCCATCATCCTTTACGCCATGGTGCCGGTGATCCGGCTGACCGATCTCGGGATCCGGCTGGTGGACCAGGACGTGATCGAGGCGGCCGACGCCTTCGGGATGACCAAGCGGCAGAAGCTGTACGGGGTGCAGATCCCGCTGGCGCTGCCGAACATCATGGCGGGGGTGAACCAGACCATCATGATGAGCCTCGCAATGGTCGTCATCGCCTCGCTGGTGTCCGCACCGGGGCTGGGCGTGCTGGTGCTGCGCGGTATCCGCAGCCTGGAGCTGGGCGTCGGCCTGCTGTCGGGGCTGGGGATCGTGCTTCTGGCGATCATCCTCGACCGGGTGACCAAGGCGGCGCTGGCCCGCATCAACGCGGCGCAGAAATAGGGGATGGCCATGAGCGACAACATCAAGATTTCGGTCCGCCATCTCTACAAGATCTTCGGCGACGACCCGCAGCCGGCGCTGGAAATGGTCAAGGCCGGGATGACCAAGACCGAGCTGATGGAGCAGGAACAGCATGTGCTGGGCCTGAACGACATCAACGTGGACATGCCGGCTGGCAGGACCACGGTCATCATGGGGCTGTCGGGGTCGGGCAAGTCGACCCTGATCCGCCACCTCAACCGGCTGATCGAGCCGACCTCGGGCGAGGTCTGGGTCGATGGCGAGAACATCCTCGAGTACAACGAGCGTCAGTTGCGCGGCCTGCGCCAGCACAAGATGTCGATGGTGTTCCAGAAGTTCGCATTGCTGCCGCACCGCACGGTGCTGCAGAATGCCGGGATGGCCCCGGCCGTCGAGGGCAAGAGCGAACGCAAATACGCCGACGAGGCGACCAAGTGGCTTGAACGGGTCGGCCTTCAGGGGCAGGGCAACCAGTATCCGCACCAATTGTCGGGCGGGATGCAGCAGCGCGTGGGGATCGCCCGGGCGCTGACCAGCAATTCGGACATCATGCTGATGGACGAGGCGTTCTCGGCGCTCGATCCGCTGATCCGCACCGACATGCAGAACCTGCTGATCGACCTTCAGGCGGAATTGCAGAAGACGGTGGTGTTCATCACCCACGACCTGGACGAGGCGCTGAAGCTGGCCGATCACCTGGTGATCCTGAAGGACGGGTTCGTCGTCCAGCAGGGCGAGCCGCAGCATATCCTTCTGAACCCGAACGATCCGTATATCGAGGACTTCGTGAGCGACATCAACCGCGCCCGCGTGCTGCGGGTCCGGTCGGTCATGATCGAAACCACGGATGCCGAAGGCGAGGTATCGGGCGAGGTCGATGCCGACGACACGCTGGAATCGGTGATCTCGAAATCCGAGGGCGACACGACCCGGCGTTACCGGGTGACCCGCGACGGACAGCCCGTTGGCATGCTCGACATGCGCCGGCTGGTCCGTGCGCTGGTGCCGCGCGACGCGTCGGGCGAAACCCGCATGACGGGCTGATGCCGCGTCGGGCCGGGGCCGGAATGCGGCCCCGGCCTATCCTTGGCCCCGCCCCATGCGCTAGGATCCCCCCGAACCCGCCAGACCGGAGGTGAGCCTTGCCACTGCGCAGCCTGTTTCTTTCCGTCCTGCTGGCCGTCATGGCCGCCGCCGCGCCCGCGCAGGACCGTGCGGCCGCCGAACGGCAGTTCCACGCATGGCTGGAACAGACGATCTGGCCGCGCGCCGAAGGTGCGGGCGTGTCGCGCGCCACCTTCGACGCGGCGTTCCGGGGTGTCGCGCTGGATTGGTCGCTGCCCGATCTGGTGCCGCCGGGCACCGATCCCGAGACGCCGAAATTGCAACGCCAGGCCGAGTTCGGCGCACCGGGCAAGTATTTCAACCGCGGATCGGTCGACGGGGCGACCTCGGTCGGCAAGGTGATGGCCGGGCGCCATGCCGCGGCCCTGGCGGCGGCAGAGGCGAAGACGGGCGTTCCGGGCCACATCGTGCTGGCGATCTGGGGCCGGGAAAGCGGCTATGGCCGCGTGGACATCCCGCACAACGCCTTTCGCGTCCTTGGCACCAAGGGGTTCATGAGCACCCGTTCCGCGTATTTCACCGATGAGCTGGTCGCCGCCCTGCGCATCGCAGAGGCCGGCCATGCCCCGGACGGCGCGATGAAAAGCAGCTGGGCCGGGGCGCTGGGCCAGCCGCAATTCATGCCGTCGAGCTTTCTCGACTATGCCGCCGATGGCGACGGCGACGGCCGCGCCGATATCTGGCGCTCCGAGGCCGACACGATCGCATCCATCGCCAATTACCTTGCCCAGCACGGCTGGGAGGCCGGGCGCGACTGGGGCTTCGAGGTCGAGGTGCCGGGCGGCGTGTCGTGCACGCTCGAAGGACCGGACCAGGGGCGCTCGATCGCCGACTGGGCGGCGATGGGCATCACCCGCGTCTCCGGCCGGCCGTTCCCAGAGCACGAGCTTGCCGGCACCGGCTATCTGCTGATGCCGGCGGGCCGGCGCGGGCCGGCCTTTGTCGTCACGCCGAACTTCTATGTCCTGAAAGCCTACAACATGAGCGATCTCTACGCGCTGTTCGTGGGGCATGTGGGTGACCGGATCGCCTATGGCATGGGCGATTTCGCCGGGAGTTGGGGCTCTGTCGGCGGGCTCTACCGGTCCGACATCGCCCGGATGCAGCAGGCGCTGGTGGCGATGGGCCACGATGTCGGCGGCGCGGACGGCCTGCCCGGCTTCAAGACCCGCCGCTCCATCGGCCGCTGGCAGGAGGCGCTGGGCGAGCCGGCGACCTGCTTTCCCGAAAAGGCGATGATCCTCAGGCTGGTGCCGTGACGCGCCGGCGGGGCGTCTGACGGGTGCCCTGGGCCTGGCTCTATGTCGCCTGCGCCGTGCCGTCGGTGGCCGTCAGCGTGGGCGTCGCGCTGGGCGCGCCCTGGGGCCGGCTGGTGATGGGCGGGCGCTGGCCGGGCCGGGCGCCGCTGCGCGGTCGGTTGCTGGCGGCGGCGCAGGCGATCCTTCTGGCGGCCATGGCGGCGGCGATGGTGCTGCCGGCAACACCGGCCCTGCTTCACTGGGCCGTGGTCGCGCTTACGGCGCTGTCGCTCGCGGCGAACGCCGTCAGCCCGTCGCGGATCGAGGCGCGGCTCTGGACGCCGCTTCTGGCGGTGATGCTGGTCGCCGGCCTTGTTTCGGGCTTGCGTTGACCCCAGTCCTACACTGGTTAAATATCCCCCCGGCTTATTGACAAGTGCCGTTGGCGGTAACAGTCTGCCCGGATGCCGGCAATCGGCACCGAGGAAAAACAATGACTTGGGAGGATAGAATGAAAACCCTGAAAATCGCCCTGCTGGGTGCGGCATCCACCGTGACGCTGGCGGCTGCCGCCGGCGCACAGGAGCTGAACCTGATCTGTTCCGCCGACGTGGTGATCTGCGAATTGCTTGTCGAGGAATTCGAGAAAGCGCACGACATCGACGTGAACATGGTCCGCCTGTCCTCGGGCGAAGCCTACGCCAAGCTGCGGGCCGAGGCGCGCAACCCGCAGACCGATCTGTGGTGGGGCGGCACGGGCGATCCGCATCTGCAGGCCGCGTCGGACGGGCTGACCGCCGAGTACAAGTCGCCGATGCTGGAGGAATTGCAGGACTGGGCCGTGCGCCAGGCCGAATTGTCGGGCTTCAAGACGGTCGGCGTCTATTCTGGCGCGCTGGGCTGGGGCTACAACACCGAAATCTTCGACTCCAAGGGCATCACCCCGCCGAAATGCTGGGCCGATCTGCTGGACCCGTCGCTTGCCGGCGAGATCCAGATCGCCGATCCCAACTCGTCGGGCACCGCCTATACCACGCTGGCGACGCTGGTGCAGCTGATGGGCGAGGACGAGGCGTTCGAGTTCCTCAAGAAGATGGACGCGAACGTCTCCCAATACACCAAGTCCGGCTCGGCCCCGGTCAAGGCTGCCGCGCGCGGCGAGACGGGCCTTGGCATCGTGTTCATGCATGACGCCGTCGCCCAGGCCGAGGCGGGCTTTCCCGTGCAGGTCGTCGCGCCTTGCGAGGGTACCGGCTATGAGATCGGGTCGATGTCGATGGTCGAGGGCGCGCAGAACGAGGACGAGGCAAAGGCGTTCTACGACTGGGTGCTGGGCGCCGATATCCAGAGCATGATGCCCGAGGCCGGATCCTACCAGATCCCGTCGAACGCCAACGCCACCCCGCCCGAGGCCGCGCCGAAGCTCGATGACATCAAGCTTATCGACTACGACTTTGCCCAGTACGGCGATTCGGATCGGCGCAGCGGGCTGCTGTCGCGCTGGGATTCCGAGGTCGGCGGCCAGTAACCGCCACGCCTGATGCAACCGGCCGGGGCGGCGCGTCCGCCCCGGCAAGGAAAGTGCTGCCTCATGTTCCGCGACAACCGCCGCCTCGATCTTCTGTTCGGCCTGGTGCTGGCCGGCTTGCTGCTGGTGCCCTGGTACCGGGTGCGGTCAGGCTTTTTCGGGTTCGACTGGATCGCGGACATGGCCGGCAAGACCGACCTGTGGCCGGGCCTGCTGCAACCCTTCCTGGGACGCTGGCAGGTGGCCCCGGTGCTGGTGTTGCTGGCCCTGACGCTTTTCCTGCGGCTTGCCCGCCAGCCGGGCCGGGCGCGCGGCCGGGTACTGATCCTGATCGGCCTGGCCGGGCTGGTCTGGATGGTCGCCGAGGGGCTGTCGATCGGCATGCGCGGCTGGAACTGGGGCCTGCTGGAGGCCGCATTCGGGGAGATCGAGGGGCAGCCCGCCTTTGGTGCCGGCGCGGTGACGGCGGTGCTTGCCTTCACGCTGCTGATCGCCTTCGGATTTGCCGAACGCGGCGCGCTCAAGGGCGATGCCTTCATCCTGGGGGCCATCGCGCTGCTGGTGCTGCTGGTGGCGACCTTCGTGTTCTACCCGATCCTGTCGATGTTCACCGGCGCGTTCCAGGAATTCGACGGATCCTTCACCGCCAAGGGCGTGCTCAAGAACCTGCCGGATCCCAAGATCTGGTCGCTGTCCTGCCTGACCGGGACGGGAAGCTGCGGCGTGGCGTGGCGGACCTTCTTTCTGGCCATATGCACGGCGACGGGCACGACGCTGCTGGGCCTAGCCTTCGCGCTGGTCGCCACGCGCACCCGGTTTCCGGCCAAGAAGGGCCTGCGCCTGCTGACGGTTCTGCCGATCATCACGCCGCCCTTCGTGATCGGCCTGGCGCTGATCATGCTGCTGGGCCGCTCCGGCACCCTGACCCAGGTGATCGAGGGGGTGACGGGGCTGGAGCTTGGCCGCTGGGTCTATGGGCTGACGGGCATCTGGATCGCCCAGATGCTCAGCTTCACGCCGATCGCCTTTCTGGTGCTGATCGGCGTGGTCGAGGGCGTGTCCCCCTCGATGGAGGAGGCGAGCCAGACCATGCGCGCCGGTCGCTGGCGGACCTTCCGCAAGGTGTCGCTGCCGCTGATGGCGCCGGGGCTGGCCAATTCCTTTCTGATCGGCTTCATCGAATCGATGGCCGATTTCGGCAACCCGCTGGTGCTGGGCGGATCGGGCGGCGTGCTGTCGACCGAGATCTTCTTTGCCGTGGTCGGCGCGCAGCATGATCCGGCCCGCGCCGCGGTGCTGGCAACGGTGCTGCTGTGCTTCACGCTCTCGGCCTTTCTGGCGCAGCGTCTGTGGCTGTCGGGCCGCAACTACGCCACGCTGTCGGGCAAGGGCGATGGCGGCCGCCATGCCGCGCTGCCCGCCCGTGTCGCCTGGCCGGTGACGATCATCGTGGTGGCGTGGGGGCTGTTCACGCTGATCATCTACACGATGATCCTGTTCGGCGGGTTCGTGAAACTTTGGGGGTTGGACCACTCGCTGACGCTGGAGCACTACGCGCGCGGCTTCTCCATCGTCTGGGATAACGGTATCGTCTGGACCGGCGTCGCCTGGAACAGCTTCTGGACGACGATGAAGATCGCGCTGATCGCCGCGCCGCTGACGGCGGCGGTCGGCCTGCTGACCGCCTGGCTCATCGTGCGCCAGAGCTTCCCCGGCAAGGGCGCGTTCGAGTTTGCGCTGATGATGTCGTTCGCCATTCCCGGCACGGTGATCGGCATCAGCTATATCATGGCGTTCAACCTGCCGCCGATCCAGATGACCGGCACCGCGATGATCCTGATCTTCTGCTTCGTGTTCCGCAACATGCCGGTCGGCGTGCGCGGCGGCGTCGCGGCGATGGCGCAGATCGACGGCTCGCTGGACGAGGCGTCGCTGACGCTGGGCGCCAATTCGGCCCGCACCATGCGCCGGGTGATCCTGCCGTTGATGCGCCCGGCGATCCTGGCTGCGCTGGTCTACAGCTTCGTGCGGGCGATCACCTCGATCTCGGCGGTGATCTTCCTGGTGTCGGCCAAGTACAACATGGCCACCGCCTATATCGTCGGGCTGGTGGAGAATGGCGAATACGGCATCGCCATCGCCTATTCGTCGGTTCTGATCCTGGTGATGATCACCGTGATCGGCACGTTCCAATTGCTGGTCGGGGAACGGCGGCTGAAACGCCCCGAACCGGCCGCCAAACCGCAGGAGATGCCCGCATGAGCACGCAAAAGCGTGGCGCCGTCCGGTTCGAGTCCGTCCGCAAGGAGTTCGGCAGCTTCACCGCCATTCCCGACCTGTCGCTGGACATCGAACCCGGGGAGCTGGTGACGCTGCTCGGCCCCTCTGGCTGCGGCAAGACCACGACACTGCGGATGCTGGCGGGGCTGGAGACGCCGACGCGCGGGCGCATCCTGATCGGCGGCGAGGACGTCACGCGTCTGCCCGCCAACCGGCGCGACGTGTCGATGGTGTTTCAAAGCTATGCGCTTTTCCCGCACATGACAGTGGCGCAGAACGTGGCCTACGGGCTGGAATCGGGCGGCATGAAAGCGGCCGAGGCGCGCGGCGCGGCGGACAAGGGGCTGGACCTTGTGGGGCTGTCCGGGCTGGGCAAGCGCCTGCCATCCGAATTGTCGGGCGGCCAGCAACAGCGTGTGGCCGTCGCCCGCGCCCTGGTGCTGGAGCCGCAGGTGCTGCTGCTGGACGAACCGCTGTCGAACCTCGATGCACGCCTGCGCCGCCGGGTGCGCACCGAGATCCGCGATCTGCAACAACGGCTGGGCTTCACCGCCGTCTATGTCACCCACGACCAGGAAGAGGCGCTGGCCGTCTCCGACCGGATCGTGGTGATGCGCGACGGCATCATCGAACAGGCCGGCAGCCCGCGCGAATTGTACGAAGAGCCGGTATCCGAATTCATCGCCGATTTCATCGGCGAGGCGAACGTGCTGCCCGCCGATGTGCTGGGCGTCGAGGGCGGCGATGCGCAGGTGTCCATCGGCGGGGTCGAGCTGACGCTGCCGGCGCGCGGCGCGACACCGGGACCGGCACGGGTGGCCGCGCGCGCCAATGCGATCACGGTGACCGAGGGCGGCGTGCCGGGGCTTGGGGGGCGCATCGCCTCCTCGGCCTATCTGGGCGATCATGTCGAATACGAGGTCGAGACCGATACCGGCCGCCTGTTTGCCATCGACACGGGCGGCGACACGCCGCTGCCGGCCGGAACCGAGGTTGCCGTGGGCTTTCGCCCGCGCGGGCTGGCGCTGATTTCCTGAACTTGTCGGATGGGGGCCGGCGCCCTTGATGGCCACGCGTGCCGTCCCAAGGTGCGGGTTTACCTATCGCGCTGGACTGCGACCCGCCTCAACCGTCGGCGGCAAAGGCGCGCAGGAACCGGTCCACGGCGCTTTCGATCGCCGGGGCCGGGTTGTCGGGGCAGGGCATCCGGTAGATATGCCGGCGGATGCCGATATAGACGATGCCGCCATGCAGGTTCCAGATATCCTCCATGTCGGGGCCTTCGCCGGTGCGTGATGCGGCGCGGACCTCCTCAAGCAGCAGCTTCAGGATCGTGCCGCCCATATGTTCCAGGTAGCGCCGGTTGAGCTCCGCCCCGGCCAGCCCCGAGAACATGAAGATCCGCATCCATTCATATTCGAAGATCAGCTCGCTGTATTCGGTGTAGAAGGCCAGCATCCGGTCGCGCAGCGGCACCGTCCGGTCGCGCAGCAGATCGGGCCAGTCCGGTGACAGGCGGTCGATATAGACCTGCACATAGACGGCCTCTATCAGCGCGTCCTTGCTGGAAAAATACTTGAACAGAAGCGATTGCGTGACGTTCAGCCGCCGTGCGAGATCGCGGGTCTTCCCGTCCAGCCCGACCTCGGCAAAGAACGCCACGGCGCCATCGACGATCTGCCGTCTGCGTTCGTCCGGCGGCAGACGCCGGCGGGTCGCACCTTCGGCCGTGCCGCCGTCATCGGTCTGCCTGTACCTGTCCATGACCGTCCTTGTGCCGCCTGAAAAAACTACTTGCAATCCATCATCCTTTTATAGATCAAATGATCAACAGGAATAATTGATCAAACGATCAATGAGCGTTCATCGGCGATCGCGGGAAAACCTGCGGCCCGAAAACCTCTGGGGAGGAACCGTTATGAAGGCTTCGGTGGCCGGATATATCCGTGCGAACGATGTGGCGCATGCCGTGCGGCTGCTTGCTTCGGCGGACGGGATGGGGCGCGTTCTGGCCGGCGGGCAAAGCCTGGTGGCGGCGATGAACATGCGGCTGTCCACCGGCGACATGCTGGTCGATATCTCTCGGCTGACCGAACTGGAGGGCGTGACCGAGGAGGACGGCCGGCTGCGCATCGGTGCGTTGACGCGGCATGCCGAGATCGGGCGCAACCCGCTGATCCAAACACATGCGCCGCTGCTGGCCGAGGCCGCGGGCCATATCGCCCATGCGGCGATCCGCAATCGCGGCACCATCGGCGGGGCGCTGGCCCATGCCGATCCGGCCGCCGAATTTCCCGCCTGCATCCTGTGTCTGAACGCTGTCCTGCATGTCACCGGCCCGGACGGCAGCCGCGACATCGCGGCGGGCGATTTCTTTCACGGCCTGTTCGAGACGGCGCTGGAAGAGGGCGAGATCCTGACCGCGATCAGCCTGCCCAAGGCAGAGCCGGGCGAAGTGCAGGTCGTCGAGGAAATGGCGCGCCGGGCCGGCGATTACGCGCTGGCCGGGCTGTGCGTGACCCGCCGCAGGGCCGGGTACCGCATCGCCGCCTTCTCGGTCGGGCCACGCCCGATCCTGGCCACGGGCGCGATGCAGGCGCTGGATGCGGGCGATCTGGATGCCGCCGTCGCCAACCTGGCGGAAGAGATCGAGCCGGCCTCCGACACCCAGGCCAGCGCGGCTTACCGCCGGCATCTGGCCGGGGTTCTGCTGCGCCGGGCGGCCCTACGCATCGAGGGAGAGGCGCAATGAGCGACCAATTCGAAAACCGCATCGACATCGCGCTGACCGTGAACGGAGAGCCGGTGGAGGCGCGCGTGCCCGCCGGCCAACACCTGGTCGACTTCCTGCGGCTGGAGCTTGGCCTGACCGGCGCGCATGCCAGTTGCGAACACGGCGTCTGCGGCGCCTGCACCCTGCGGGTGAACGGCGATGCGGTGCGCGGCTGCCTGATGCTGGCCGCGCAGGCCGATGGCGCCGAGATCTGGACGGTCGAGGGGCTGTCCGACAGCGCCGCGTTCACCGATCTGCAAGAGGCCTTCGTCGCCCGCAACGCGCTGCAATGCGGGTTCTGCACGCCTGGGATGCTGGTGGCGGCCGAGGAATTGCTGAGCGCGGGCGGCGTGCCGGACCGCGCCGAGATACGTGAACACCTGTCGGGCAATTACTGCCGCTGCACGGGATACGAGGCGATCGTGGACGCGGTGGAAACCGTGGCGCGGGCGCGGGCAGGGGAGGCTGCGCAATGACCATTGATTTCGGCCATCCGGACCGCCCCAATTCCTATATCGGCAAGACCGTGCCGCGCCCGAATGCGCCGCGCCTGGTGCAGGGGCGGGGGGAATATGTCGATGACATGGTCCTGCCGCGCATGCTGCATGTCGCCTTCGTCCGCTCGCCCTTTGCCCATGCGCGGATCACCGGCATCGACGCGGCCGAAGCCAAGGCGGTGCCCGGCGTGGTGCGGATCTTCACCGGCGCGGAGGTGGCAGAGGTCTGCACGCCCTGGGTCGGCGTGCTGGCGCATCTTCAGGGTCTGAAATCGCCGCCCGAATACGCCATCGCCGTGGACCGCGCCTGCTGGGTCGGTGAACCCGTGGCGGCCGTTGTCGCCACGTCGCGCGCTGCCGCCGAAGAGGGCGCCGCACTGGTGGAGGTCGATTACGATGTCCTGCCGGTCGTGGCGGACATGATGACCGCGCTGGACGACGATACCCCGGTGCTGCACGCGGATCTTGGGGACAACCTCGCCTTTCGCCGGGTGAACGAACAGGGCGACGTGGATGCCGCCATGGCCGGCGCCCACAAGGTCGTCACCGCGCATTTCACCACCGCCCGGCATACCGGCGTCACGCCCGAGCCGCGCTCTATCCTGGCGGATTGGAACCCGGCCGACGAACGGATGACCGTGTGGCATTCCACCCAGGCGCCGCACATGATGCAGACCGCGCTGGCCACCCATCTGGACATCGCCGAAAGCCGCGTGCGGGTGATCTGCGGCGATGTGGGCGGATCCTACGGGATCAAGGTGCATGTCTATCCCGACGAGGTGGCGACAGCCGCGATCGCGCGCATCATGGGCCGGCCGGTGAAGTTCATCGCCGACCGGCTGGAGAGCTTTTCCACCGACATCCATGCCCGCGACCACGAGATCGAGGCGAAGATCGCCGTCGATGCCGAAGGCCGCATCCTGGCGATGGACGTGGACGACTGGACCGCCATCGGTGCCTATTCGGTCTATCCGCGCACCTCGGCGATGGAGGGCAACCAAGTCGTGAACCTGTGCGGCGGCCCCTATGATTTCGAACATTACCGCGCCCGCACCAGCGTGGTGTTCCAGAACAAGACGCCGACCTGCCAGTACCGCGCGGTCGGGCACCCGATCGCCGTGGCGATCACCGAGGGGCTGGTGGACATGGCGGCGGCCGAGCTGGGCATGGACCCGGTCGAAATCCGGCGCCGCAATCTTTATGCCGACGACGCCTATCCGGTGACCTCGCCCGCCAAGATGCGGTTCGAGGGGCTGTCGCATCATAAAAGTCTCGATCTGCTGCTGGACCTGATGGATTACGACGGCTTGCGCGCCGAACAGGCGGAGCTGCGCGAAAAGGGCGTCTACCGGGGCATCGGCATTGCCAGTTTCATCGAACTGACCAACCCGTCGCCCTTCATGTACGGTATCGGCGGGGCGCGGATCTCGGCGCAGGATGGCTGCACGGTGCGGATGGATCCGGACGGGTCGATCGTGGCGCTGTCGGGCGTGACCGAACAGGGCCAGGGCACCGAGGCGATGCTGAGCCAGGTGGTTGCCGAAGGCGTGGGCGTGGCGCCGGGCCAGGTGCATGTCATCACCGGCGACACGCAGGTCACGCCCTATGGCGGCGGCACCTGGGCATCGCGCGGCGCCGGGATCGGCGGCGAGGCGGCGCTGCGCGCGGCGCGGGCCTTGCGCGATTCGATCCTCGAAGTCGCGGGCGCGATGCTGCAATCGGACGCGGCGGGCCTCGACATCCGCGACGGCGAGGTTGTCGATGCCAAGTCGGGCGAGGCGCGCATGCCGCTGGAGGAACTGGGCCGCATCGTCTATTTCCGCGGCGACACGCTGCCCCAGGGATTGCCGCGCGAACTGGTGCAGACCCGGCATTACATCACCTCGGAATATCCGTTCGCCTTCACCAACGGCGTGCAGGCGTCCTATGTCGAGGTCGATACCGATACCGGCAATGTCCGTCTGCTGAAACACTGGTGCGTCGAGGATTGCGGCCGGATCATCAACCCGATGCTGGTCGACGAGCAGATCCGCGGCGGCATCGTTCAGGGCCTTGGCGGCGCGCTGTTCGAGGAAATCCACTATGACGAGGACGGCCAGCTTCTGAACGGGTCGATGGCCGATTACCTGGTGCCGATGGCGGCGGAAATGCCCGACATGGTGATCGGCCATGTCGAGACGCCGACCAAGGAAAGCAGCCTCGGTGCGAAGGGTGCCGGCGAGGCCGGAACCGCCGGCGCGCCCGCCGCGGTGATGAACGCGATCAACGACGCGCTGCGCCCGATGGGGGCGCAGGTCACCCACATGCCGTTCACGCCCGAGCGCGTCCTGCGCGCGCTTGGCACATTGAAAGACTGAAAACCGCACGGAATGCGCCAACAGGCATTCCACTTAAGGGAGGATACCACATGAAGTTCCACACATTGGCCGCAACCGCGATGCTGACCGTGTTTACCGCGGGCGGCGCGCTGGCGCAGCAGCAGATCACCGTCAATATCGGATCGTCGCACCCCGAGGCGAACATCTGGGTCTACGCGATGAAGAACACCTTTCAGCCCGAGGTGAACCGCATCCTCGGCGAGGCGGGCGAATACGAGGTGAACTGGGTCGAATCCTATGCCGGAACGCTCTACAAGTTCACCGACACGCGCGAGGCGGTGATGGACGGCATCGTCGATGTCGGCATGGTCGGCACGGTCTGGGAAGGGGCGAACATGCCGCTTCAGAACGTGACCTATTTCACGCCCTTCGCCACGTCCGACCACAAGATGATCATCGAGATCTTCGACGAGCTCAGCCAGAGCCTGCCGGAATTGCGCGACAGCTGGGCGGAAAACGGGATGGTGCACCTGTCCTCGCTGATCACCGACAGCTACGACATCTACGCGACCTTCCCCGTGAACTCGATGGACGACCTGCAGAACCGCAAGCTGAACGCGCCGGGCACCTCGGCCAACTGGCTGCGCGGCACCGGGGCCACCCCGGTCGACGGGGCGCTGACCACCTATTACACCAATATCCAGACCGGCGTGACCGAGGGCACGCTGTCCTTCGCCTCGGGCATCCTGCCGACACGGGTCTACGAGGTCGCGCCGGAACTGACGCGGGTCGGCATCGGGTCGATGTATTTCGGCGGCATCGCGGCCAACAAGGACTTCTTCGACGGCCTGCCCGCCCCGGTGCAGGAAGCGTTCCGCGAGGCGTCCAAGGCGACCTCGATCGCGCATGGCGATTACGTCGCGGATCTCGCGGCCCGCGCGATGGAAGAGATGCAGGCGGCCGGGCTGACCGTGCACGAGCTGCCCGACGCCGAAAAGACCGCCTGGGTCGACGGGCTGCCCAACATCATCGAGCCGTGGCTGGACCAGACCGGCGACAAGGGCCGCGTGGTGCTCAAGGCGTATTTCGACGCGCTGCGCGACCGCGGCGCGACGCCGCTGCGGAACTGGGACGAAGGTCTCTGATCTGCTACCATCTTTGATACGCATCCGCCCGGACAGGTTCCGGGCGGACGCCTTTCCGACCCGACACCGAGCCCCGAGCGAGCCAGCATGAGCGACGACAGCACGGCCGACATCGAAGACAGGTACGTTCCGCGCTTTTCCGAGGCGCCCTATGGCGCGGTGCTCGGCAGTGTCGCGGCCGTCATGTCGTCTTTTGGAACGCTCTGGATCGGCGCGCTGATGGCGCTGATCGTCGCCGACGTGATCGGCCGCAACTTCCTCAATGCGCCGATCACCGGCGTGGCCGAGATTGCCGGCCGGTCGGTCGTGGCCATTGTGTTCCTGCAAGTTGCCGCCGCGATCCTGCAAAAACGCCTGACCCGCGCCGATTTCCTGGTGCGCCGCCTGGAAGCCGCCGCGCCGCGCACCGGCTTCGTGATCGAAACCGTCTTTGCGCTGGTGGGCGCGGTCGTCTTCGCGCTGATCCTCTGGGCGTCCTGGCCGAAACTGATCACCGCCTGGACCGGCGCGGAATATTTCGGGGTGCAGGGGGTGTTCACGATCCCGACCTATCCGTTCCGCGCGATCACGGTTCTGGGGTCGGCCGTCGCAATGCTGGCCTCGCTCTACCGTGCGTTCCAGGAAATCCGCCTGTACCGGAGTTTCGCGCCATGACCACGCTTGCCATCGGCTTTCTCCTGATCGGCGTGCTGATCGCGCTGGTGCTGCTGGGCATGCAGATCGCCTATGCGCTGTTCGGCGTCGCCTTTGCGGGCATCTGGATCATACGCGGCAATCTCGACCTGTCGTTCCGGATGCTGGAGTTGACCGCCTATAGCGGCATCGCAGATTACCTGTTCGCCACGATCCCGCTATTCGTGCTGATGGGCCTGCTGGTCAGCGTGTCGAATGTGGGGCGCGACACCTTCGAGGTGGCCGAGGAACTCTTGCGCCGGATGATCTGCGGTCTGGGGGTCGCGACGGTCGCGGCCAATACCGTTTTTGCCGCCGTGACCGGGGTTTCCATCGCCTCGGCCGCCGTGTTCACCCGCGTCGCCGTGCCGGAAATGACGCGCCACGGCTATCGGCCGTCCTTCTCGGCGGGCACGGTGGCTGGCTCGTCGGTGCTGGGGATGCTGATCCCGCCCAGCCTGCTGCTGATCATCTACGGCGTGCTGGCCGAGGTGTCGATCGGCGGCATGTTCATCGCCGGCGTGGTGCCGGGGCTGATGCTGGCCGGCGGCTTCGTGGCGATGCTGATCGCGGTGACGATCCTGTTTCCGAGCTTTGTTCTGACCGACCCGGATGCGGCCCGCACAAGGCGGCTGGACAAGGACCTGGAAAGGATGCCGGTCAGCCGGATGATCGCCAAGCTGATCCCCATCGTGATCCTGGTGATCCTGGTGCTGGGCGGGCTGTATCTGGGGTTCTTCACCCCGACCGAAGCCGGCGGCGTCGGCGCCTTTGCCGCGCTGATCGTAGCGGTATCGCGCCGCACGCTGGACCGGCACCGGTTGTGGCAGGTGATGAAGCAGACCGGCGTGATTTCCGTGTCGATCCTGCTGCTGCTGATCGCCGCCAGCTTCTATTCGCGGATGCTGTCGATTGCCGGGCTGCCCAATGCCATCGCCGGGCTGGTGGCCGATTCCGGCTTCGGGCCGATGGGCTTCATGTTCTTCTACGCGGTGATCATCCTGCTGATGGGCATGATCCTGGACAGCACGTCGATCCTGCTGATCATGGTCCCGATCGCGGCGCCCATCGCGCAGAACCTCGGGCTGGATCTCAGCCATTTCGGCATCATCACGGTGATCGCGGTCGAAATTGGGCTGCTGACGCCGCCTTTCGGCATCTCGGTCTTCACGGTGCACAACACGCTGAACGATCCATCGGTGACGGTCGAGCAGATCTTTGCCGCGACGCTACCGTTCATCGCCATCATGCTGGTGGTTCTGGTGTTGGTCGCGCTGTTCCCGGTGACGGCCACGATCTTCCTGTAGCGCGGCATCGGGCGACAGCGCGCCGCGCGCCGCCGATTGCTGGCGAAAGCGGCCACCGGCGGCTACAACACGGGCAGAGCACGAATAGCGGTGCCCCGCCTGAACGGGCAGCGCCGTGCCCCCGTGACAGGAGCCGCCAGATGACCCACCGGATCGCCATTGTCGGAATCGGCAAGATCGCCCGCGATCAGCACGTTCCGACCCTTGCCGCCAGCCCGGATTTCGAGCTGGCCGCCACCGCCAGCCGCAATGGCCGCGTGGACGGCATCGACGCCTATACAAGCCTGAATGACCTGCTGGAGGCGCGGCCTGACATCCCCTGCATCTCGCTGTGCACCCCGCCGCATGTGCGCTATGCCGATGCGCGCCTCGCGCTCGAGGCGGGGCGGCACCTGATGCTGGAAAAGCCCCCCGGCGCGACCCTTTCGGAAGTCCACGACCTGATCGACCTGGCTGCCGCGAAGGGTCTGACGCTTTATGCCACATGGCATTCGCGGCACGCGCCCGCCGTTGCCGCAGCGCGGGAATGGCTGGCGGACAAGGACATCACGCGGCTGCACATTTCGTGGAAAGAGGATGTGCGCCACTGGCATCCGGGCCAGGACTGGATTTGGCAGGCCGGCGGGCTGGGCGTGTTCGACCCCGGCATCAATGCGCTGTCGGTGCTGACGGCGATCTATCCGCGCGCGCTGCACCTGACCCGCGCCGAGCTGGCCTTCCCCGAGAACCGCGACACGCCCGTCGCCGCCGAGCTGGACTTTTTCGATCCGGGCGGCGCGGCGATCACGGCGGAATTCGACTGGCTGAAACAGGGCCGGCCGGAATGGGACATGCATATCGAGACGGCGAGCGGCGCCGCGCGGCTCAGCGAGGGCGGCGCGCGGCTGACGGTGGACGGGGCAGAGACGCAAGGGCCGGATGCACCGGAACTGGTGGGCGAATACCCCGCGCTTTACGCGCGCTTTGCCGAGCTTCTGGCGGAAGGCACCAGCGAGACCGATCTTGCGCCGATGCGCCATGTCGCCGATGCCTTCATCCTGGGCCGCCGCAGATCGGCCCCGCGTTTCGACTGGTAGACCGACCTGAAAGGACACCCCATGACCACCACCCCGACCACCGGCATCCTGCCCGTCGCCCCCACCCCGTTCCACGCGGATGGCCGGGTGGACGAGGAGGGGATGCGCCGCGTTCTCGATTGCCTGATCGACCAGGGCGTCGACGCGATCTGCATCCTGGCGAATTATTCCGAGCAATTCGTGCTGTCGGACGACGAGCGCGCGACACTGGTGCGGCTCAGCCTCGACCATGTGGCGGGGCGGGTGCCGGTGATCGTCACGATCAGCCATTTCCACACCGGCCTCGTGGTGGACCGTGCCCGCACCGCCAAGGAGCAGGGCGCGGCCATGGTGATGATGATGGCGCCCTATCACGGCGCCGCGCTGAAGGCCGACGATCAGGGCGTGTTCGAACAATTCGCCGCCGTGAACGAAGTCGGGATCCCGGTGATGGTGCAGGATGCGCCGCTGTCGGGGGTTCACCTGTCGGTGCCGCTGCTGGCGCGCATGGCGGCAGAGCTTGAGAACGTCCGCTGGTTCAAGATGGAAATGCCCTTTGCCGCCGACAAGCTGGCCGCGCTGATCGAGGCGGGCGGCAAGAACATCCTCGGCCCCTGGGACGGCGAAGAGGCGGTGACGCTGCTGGCGGATCTCGATGCCGGTTGCACCGCCTCGATGACCTCGGGGCTGCAATGCGAACAGATCAGGCCGATCATCACCGACTATCTTGCCGGCGACAAGGCGGCCGCGCTGGCGCAATGGACGCGGTGCCTGCCGCTGATCAACCACGAAAACCGGCAATGCGGGCTGCGCGCGACCAAGGCGGTGTACATGGAGGGCGGCGTGATCGGCTCGGACCATGTGCGCCACCCGCTCAAGCCGATGACCGACCGGACGCGGGCCCGCCTGCTGGAACTTGCGCGCGAGCTTGACCTCATCGCGCTGAAATGGGGGAAGTGAAGAACGCCGTGCGGCGGCGCGCCATCCCGGCGCGCCGCCTTTTTTCCTAGCGGTAGATCAGCGTCGGCAGCCACATGGTGATCGACGGCACGAAGGTGATGAGCAGCAGGACCAGCACCAGCGGAACCAGGAACGGCGCGGTGCCGACGACGGCACGCTCGAACGGGATCCGGGCGATGCGCGACAGCACGTAAAGCACCATGCCCACCGGCGGTGTCAGCAGCCCGAGCATCAGGTTCAGCACCATGATGACGCCGAAATGCACCGGGTCGATCCCGATTTCCAGCGCGACCGGCAGCAGGACCGGCACCATGATCGTGATCGCGGCCACCGTTTCCATGAAACAGCCCACGACGATCAGGATGAAGTTGATCAGCAGCAGGATCACCCAGGGCCGGTCCGAGGCTGCCAGCAGCAGCGCGGCAACCGTTTCGGGCACCCGGTTGGATGTCAGGATCCACGCAAAGATCGCCGCCGCGCCGACAACCAGCAGCACGACCGCCGTGGTTTCGATCGTGTCATAGCTGACCCGCAGGAACCGGCGCCAGTTCAGCGTGCGATAGACGATCAGCCCCAGGAACATCGCCCAGGCACAGGCGGCGACGGCGGCCTCGGTCGGGGTGAAGGCGCCGGTCAGGATGCCGCCGACGATGATGATCGGCGTCAGCAGCGACAGGAACGCGCGCCGGAAGGTCAGGACCAGCAGCGACACCTTGAACGCCTGGTCGCGCGGAAACCCGCGCCGCCGCGCCATGATCGCCACCATCACCATCAGCGCCAGCGCCATGAAGATTCCGGGCAGGAACCCGGCGGCGAACAGCTGCCCGATCGAGGCGCTGGCGACCACGCCGTAGATCACCATCGGCAGCGAGGGCGGGATGATCGGGCCGATGGTGGACGAGGCCGCGGTGATGCCGACGGCGAATTCGCTGTCGTAATTGGCATCGCGCATCGCCTTGATCTCGATCGCGCCCAGGCCGCCGGCATCGGCCACCGCCGCGCCGGACATGCCCGCGAAGATCACCGAGGCGCCCACATTCACATGGCCCAGCCCGCCGCGCATCCAGCCGACCATCGACAGCGCGAAGTTGAAGATCCGCTCGGTGATGCCGGCGGTGTTCATCAGGTTGCCGGCGAGGATGAAGAACGGCACGGCCAGCAGCGGAAAGCTGTCGACCCCGTTGATCATCCGGTGCGCGACGACCATCGGCGGGACCGACCCGCTTGTGAGCACGTAGATCGCCGAGGATCCGGCCAGCGCGATGGCGACCGGGACACCGAAGATCAGCAGCCCGAACAGGGCGATGAAGAGAATGGCGATTTCCAATGGAAGGTTCCTAATCCATGGTAGGCACGCTGTCGGCGTGCAGTTCGGGGTCGATGAGCCTGGAGGTGCCGTCGCGCAGATGCATCCAGCCGTTCCGCAGCGCGTAGAACGTCATCGCGGCGAAACAGGCGGCGACGAACCAGTAGACGTAGGATTTCGGCAGGTCGATCGAGACCATCATCTGGCCCGTGCGTCCGGCCAGCTGTCCGGTCAGCAGCGTCAGCATCCCGAAAAAGCCGATCGTCACAGCGTCGATGGCGGCCTGCGCCACCCGCCGCACCGGGCGCGGCACCCAGCGGTACAGGAACTCGACCGCGATATGGGTGTTCTTGCGCACCGCCATGACCGAGCCGGTGAAGGTTACGGCGATCAGCAGGAAGCGCGCGATCTCTTCGGTCCAGCCCAGCGAATCGTTCAGCACGTAGCGGGTGAAGAATTGCAGGAACACGACGAATGCGAGGATCCAGAAGATCACCAGCACCAGCGAGTCGTCCCATCGCAGGTCCGACAGGTCGATCTCCTGTTCCTCGAAGTGGATTTCCGGAAGTTCCGGCTCGTCCGGGCGTTTGTCGGTCATCGCGGCCCCTTCTTCTGGCGGTCAGGGTCAGCCGGGCAGGCGCGGGGATGCGCGCCTGCCCGGACGGTTGCGTACTGGCCTACTGGCCGATGGCCTGAAGCCGGTCGTAGGTTTCCTGATCCCAGGTCGCCATTTCGCCGTTATGCAGCTTCTTGACCGCCTCGATGAACGGGCCGCGCTCGACCTCGTTCACGTTGTTGCCCTGCTCGCGGAACCACTCGGCAAGCTCGGCTTCCGACTTGCGGATCGCGTCGGTCGCGCAGACGGCGGTGTCCTGCAGAACGCCGCTCAGCGTCTCGCGGTCGGCCTCGTCCATGCTGTTCCAGGTCGGGCCGCCGATGATCGTCAGCAGCGCGTCGGTGATGTGCCCGGTCAGGTTGATGTCCGATTGCACCTCGTAGAACTTCTTGGCCTGGATCGTCGGCAGCGGGTTCTCCTGGCCGTCCACGGTGCCCTGCTGCAGCGCAAGATAGACCTCGGCGAAGGCGATGGGCGTCGGGTTCGCGTCGACCGCGTTGGGAAACATCATGTAGAGCGGCGCGTTCGGCACCCGGATCTTCATGCCCTTCATGTCCTCGGGCTTGAGGATCGGCTTGTTCGAGGTGGCATGCCGGTTGCCGTAATAGGTCATCGCGACGATGTGGTTGCCGGTCGCGTCGGTGTAGCCCTGGCTGAGTTCGCCGAACAGGTCCGAATTGCGGAACTGGTCCCAGTGGTCATAGTCGCGGAACATGTAGGGTGCGCCGCCGATGGCGATGGGGCCATAGGCGCGGCCGGCGAACAGCTGCCCGGTATAGATGATGTCGACGGTGCCGAGGCCCAGCCCTTCGTTGATGTCGACTTCCTTGCCCAGCGACGAGGCGGGGAACACCTCGATCCCGTAGCGGTTGTCGGTCGCCGCCTTCAGCGCGTCGTTCGCGTCGACGGCGCAGGTGTGGTACGGCTCGCTGGATTCGTAGACATGGGCAAATTTCAGAACGCGGTCGGCATCCTGCGCGAAGGCGGCGGGCGCCGTCAGTGTCGCGGCGAGGCTGGCCGCCGCCGCAAGGAACGTGGTCTGCTTGAACTTGGACATCATGAATGGATCCTCCCTTTACTGATGTTCCGCCTCACCTTGCGCGGACAGGGTCCGCAGCGCGGTGATGCCATGGTCCCGGGCAAACGTGCCCAGGTGTTCCAAAGTCGTGCCGTCGAGTTTCATGCCTTTCGACCGGCGCTCGTGCGATTCTTTCCATTCGCGGTCGCCTGGGGCAAGAACCTTCTGCCCCGGGGACGCCGCCGACCGGCGGATCGTTTCCAGATAGCGTGCGATCAGGGCGCGAAACGGCGCCGCGCCGCTGAACGCGTCCGGGTCCAGCGCCATGACGAAGGCCCCCAGCTTGCGCGGGGTCGCCATGTCGGCAGAGATCATCGACGGCAATTCATGGCTGAGCGGGGCGTCGGAAAACGCCGCCGACATCACTTCGGACAGGCCGGCAAGCCCCGCCCCCTTGTAGCCGAAATCGAGCCCGCCAAGCGGCGCCAGCATGTCCACCGCCGCCGGGTCCGTCACGTTGATCCCCTGCGCATCCGAGGCCACGTCCGCCGGCAGCGGGATCCCCAGCGAGCGGCACAGCTGCACGCGATTGAACGGAATCGAACTGGTCGCCATGTCCAGAAGCCACGGCTCGTCGCCGTCGGCCGGGGCCGCCGCGGCGATCGGGTTGGTGCCGTGAAACCGTGCCGCCCCGCCATGCAGGCGCACGAAACTGTCGGAGTTGCAGAAGGCCAGCCCCATCATCCCCTGCCGCGCGATTTCCGCCGCATAGGCCCCCGCCGCCCCGAAATGCGACGAGTTGCGGATCGCCACCGCGCCGATCCCGTGCTCGCGGGCCTTGCGCACCGCGATCTCCACCGCGGCATAGCTGGCACGCGCGCCATGCGCGTCGTCGGCATCCAGCACACAGGCGCCGCCGGTCTCGGTCACGATACGCGGCGCGGGGTGCGGATTGATCCGTCCGCCCGCCAGGCCTTGCAGGTAATGCGGCAGCAGGCGGAAGCCGTGGGTGTCGACGCCCAGCGTCGAGGCATGCAGCAGCGCCCTGGTCACCGCGTCCACGGTCGCCGCGTCGGCCGCGACCGCGGTCAGCGCGGCGCGGGAAAACCGCTCCATCTCTGCAAGGTCCACGCGGATGTCGCGGCCCGTCTGTGCGGGGGTGCGGTCTTCGTCGGTGATCTGCGCGAGGTAATTGCGCGCGGTGTCGGCGATATGGCTGGCCAGCACCGCCAGCGCGCGTTCCACGTCGCCCTTTTCCACCGCGTCGCAGATCGCCGCATGATCCTTGAGCGACGTGTCGTTCAGGGCGGCGTCCAGCGACAGCCGGTTGCGCAGCGCCTGCACCCGGAATGACAGCATCCGCGCATGGGTCTCGATATAGCCGTTACCGCAATGGGCGAAGATCTCGCCGTGAAAATCGTAGTCGAGCGCCTTGTAGGCGTCGGTGTCGGACCGCGACAGCGCGTCCTGCATCCGCGCCAGGATGGCATGCAGCTTGCGCGCAAGCGTCGCCGGGTTGCGCGCGCAGGCCAGGCGCAGCGCTTCGCGTTCAAGCATCTGGCGCAGCTCGCCCAGCTCGGCGACTTCGTCGGGGGTCATCGAGAAGACCCGCGTCGTGCGGCTGGGCGACAATTCGATCAGTCCCTCGCGCTCCAGCTGCAAAAGCGCCTCGCGGATCGGGCTCTTGCTCATGCCCAGAAGGCGCACGAGTTCCGCCTCCGGCAGCTTGCCGCCCATCGGAAACTCGCCCGAAATGATTCGCGCGCGAATCGCCTCGCGCGCCTGTTCCGACAGTTTCTGCCGCTCTATCGGTGTCTCGACATGCTTGGTCTGCAAGGTGACGGCTCCTCCCGAGGGTCCGACGTTATATCATATGCCAAATGGCGCAACAGATCTTTTGGCATCCCGGAACCGGCGCCGGTGGCGGTGGGTTGAGCCTGCAAGCGAAGGGAGTCGGACCATGCAGACGCACAGACCGGATGTCGCGGTGATCGGGGCCGGCACGGCCGGGCTGACCGCAGAGCGTCAGGCGCGGCGCGCGGGCGCGTCGACACTGCTGATCGACCCGGCGTTTCGCGGCACCACCTGCGCGACGGTGGGGTGCATGCCGTCCAAGCTGCTGATCGCGGCGGCCGACGCGGCCGAGGCCGTGCGCGGCGCGGCGGTTTTCGGGATCGACGCTGCACCCCGCATCGACGGCGCGGCCGTGATGGCGCGGGTGCGGCGCATGCGGGACGATTTTGCCGCTTCGGTGCGCAGGAACATTTCCGATCTGCCGGACGGGATATCTATCGAGGCGCGCGCGCGGTTCACGGCGCCCGGCATGCTGGCGCTGGACAATGGCGACTGCGTGGCGCCGCGCGCGGTCGTGATCGCGACCGGCGCGGCCCCGGCGATTCCGCCCCCCTACGAGCATGTCCGCGACCGCGTTCTGACCAACGAAAGCCTGTTCGAGCTGTCCGATCTTCCGGCCTCGGTCGGTGTGGTCGGGGCCGGTCCCCTTGGTCTGGAACTGGCGCAGGCGCTGGCGCGGCTGGGTGTGCGGGTCGCGGTGTTCGACGCCGCGGACCGGCTGGCGGGCCTGCCGGAAGAGACGAGCGCGGCGCTTGGCCGGATCCTGTCGGACAGTTTTCCGATCCATCTGAACAGCACGCCCGAGCCCGCCGCCGTGTCGGACGGTGTGCGCCTGACCTGGGACGGCGGCTCTGCCGAGTTCGAGCGGGTGCTGGTCGCCGCCGGGCGGCCGCCCGACCTGGACGGGCTGGCGCTTGGCGATGCCGGCCTCGCGCTGGACGAAAACGGAACTCCGCTATTCGATCCGGCCACGATGCAATGCGGCACCGCGCCGGTTTTCATCGCGGGCGACGCCAACCACGCGCAACCGGTCCTGCACGAAGCCTCTGCCGAAGGGACCATCGCCGGGCGCAACGCCGCGAACTGGCCCGATATCCGCAAGGCGGAGCGCAAGGTGCCGATGGCCGTGACCTTCACGCGGCCCGCCGCGGCGGTCATCGGTACCACTCCCGGACCCGAGGCGCGGGACGTGTTGACCGGATGCGTCGATTTCGCGGACCAGGGGCGCGCCCGCGTCATGGGCCGTGCGCGGGGGCTGTGCCGGATCCATGCGCGCGCCGGTGACGGGCGTCTTCTGGGTGCGTCGCTATGCGCACCGGGGGGCGAGCATCTGGCGCATCTGCTGGCCTGGGCGATCCAGGCGGGCATGACTGCGGACGAGGTGCTCGAGATGCCGTTCTATCACCCGACCCTTGAAGAGGGGCTGAAGACGGCGCTTCAGGAAATCTGCCACAAGGGCAAGCTGGCCCATCCATGGAGCCGCGACGACGATCCCTTGCCGGGCATGTAGCGCAGCGGTTTCAGCCGCCCCGCGTCTCGGCCCGCGCGCCGCGCAACAGCGCAGGGCGAATGCCGGTTTCGCGCAGTATCTGTGCGATGCCAGGGTCTTCAGCCAAGGTCATCCCAGCCGGGATCGGGGGCGAAGCGGGGGCCGTGCCGCCCTTCCAGCATGCGCAGCCGCTCCAGGATCGCGGAATGTCCGCGCGTTTCTGCATAATGCATCGGGCCGCCGCGGAACGGTGCCCAGCCGGTGGCAAAGATCATCGCCGCATCCACCGTATCGGCATCCGATGCGACCCGCTTGCGCAGGCATTCGACCCCGGCATCGCACATCGGCAGGATCAGCCGGTCGATCAGCTCTTCGTCGGGATCCTCCGCAGGGGTATCGGGCGGCTCTTCCCCGCCGGAATAGTCGTAAAGGCCGCGATCCGCCTTGCGGCCGACATGGCCCTTCCCGACCATCTCGGCCAGCCAGTCGGGGGTGTCCGGCATCGGCCGGTCCAGCGCGCCGCGCAGGCTGCCGGCCACTTCAAGGCAGATGTCCAGCCCGACCGTGTCGGCCAGCGCGACCGGCCCCATCGGCATCCCGAAGGCCAGCGCGGCGGCGTCGATCTCGCGCTTGTCGCGGCCCTCGTCGACCAATAGCAGCGCCTCCATCAGGTAGGGGGTCAGAACGCGGTTCACCAAAAAGCCGGGATAGTCGTGCACCCGCGCGGGCAGCCGGTCGATCGCGGTGGTGAACGCGGCCAACCGATCCAGCGTCTCCTTCGCCGCGCGCTCGTGCGCGACGACCTCGACCAGCTGCATCTTCGACACCGGGTTGAAGAAATGCAGCCCCGCGAACCGCGCCGCATCGGGCGCGGCAGGGGTCAGGTCCGCCAGCGGGATGCTGGAGGTATTGGTGGCCAGAATCGCGCCGGGTTTCAGCTCGTCCTTCAGCGCGGCGTATATCTTTTCCTTCAGCGCGCGTTTTTCGGGCGCGGCCTCAATCACCAGGTCGGCGCGCGACCGGCCCAGCCCGTCCGGGTCGGGCATCATCCGGTCCAGCGCGTCGCGCGTCTCGATGCCGCTCAGGTGCTTGGCGTCGCAGATCTTCGACGCCTGCCGGATCGCCGCGCCCAGCGGCTCCAGCGCCACGTCCTCGAGCGTCACGCGCTTGCCGCGAATGGCCGACCACGCGGCGATCTCGGCCCCCATCGCGCCCGCGCCGATGACGTGGACATGGTCGATGCCGTCCGCGCCCCTTCCGGCCGATTTCAGCTTGCGCCGCAGAAAGAACGCGCGGATCAGGTTCTGCGCCGTGGCGCTGTCCAGCAGCTCGGCGAAGGACGCGATCTCGGCCTTCTGCATCGCGGCGGCGTCGCCGCCATGCGTCTCCCAAAGGGCAATCAGCGCATGCGGCGCGGGATAGTGGCGCACGGGCGCTTTCTTCTCGGCCTCGCTGCGCATCCGTCCGGCGGCAAGCGAACGGGCGGCGCGGGTGCGCAAGGCGGCGGCGCGAAAGCCGGTCTCGGCCGCGTCGATCCGTCCATCCGCCGCAGCGGCAAGCGCGGCCTCGACATGCCGCTCGGGGACCAGCGCATCGACAATGCCCAGCCGCTTCGCCTTGCGGTCATGGGCCGAGCGACCGGTCAGCATCATCTGCATCGCTTCGACCGGGTCGATCAGAGCCGGCAGCCGGAAGGTGCCGCCAAGGCCGGGATGCAGGCCCAGCTGAACCTCGGGAAAGCCGAATTTCACCCCGTCGATACCGATCCGGTGGGCGCAGGCCAGCGCCAGCTCGAACCCGCCGCCAAGGACATGGCCATGAACCACGGCAATGGTCGGAAAGGGCAGGGCGGCCAGCGTGTCGAGAACCGCGTGGCCCTGTTCCAGCTTTTCGCGTGCCGCGGCGCCGCGCAGGGCGGAAAACCCGTCGATATCGGCGCCGGCCGCAAAACCCGCGGGTTTGGCCGAGCGGATCGCCAGCGCGCGGGGCCGGTCATCGGCGATGATGTCCAGCAGGCTGCCCAGCTCGCGCAGCACATCCTCGGAAATGACGTTGGTGCCGGTGCCCTCGCAATCGAGCCAAAGGCGCAGAATGCCGCCCTTTTCCTCGCGCCGCCAATTGCGGATGCCCTCGGGGCGGGGCGCGTTCGTCATCGTCTCGGGGGTGATCGCCTGCATCACGTCGGTCATCACGCCGCCTCCAGCAGCATCGCGCCGCCCTGGCCGCCGCCGATGCACTCGGTGGCGATGCCGCGCCGCGCGTCGTTTCGTCTCATCGCGTTCGCAAGGTGCAGCACGATGCGGTTGCCGCTGGTGCCGACCGGGTGGCCGAGGCTGATCGCGCCGCCATCGACGTTCAGCCGGTCGCGGTCGATCCGTCCGAAGGCGCCGTCATAGCCCAGCACGTCGCGGCAGAACGCGTCATCCTGCCAGGCCGCGGTGCAGGCCAGCACCTGCGCCGCGAAGGCTTCGTTCAGCTCCCACAGGTCGATGTCGTCGCAGGCCAGACCATGGCGCTGCGCCAGCGGCGTCGCGGCCAGCACCGGGCCCAGCCCCATGATCGCCGGGTCGAGCGCCGCCCATTCGCTGTCGACGATGCGCGCGATCGGGGTCAGGCCGTGCGCCTCGACGGCGGTTTCGCTGGCCAGGATCACCCAGGACGCGCCATCGGTGATCTGGCTGGAATTGCCGGCCGTGACCTTGCCGTAAGGCTTCTCGAACGCGGGCGAAAGCTTCGCCAGCTTCTCGGCGGAACTGTCGGGGCGCACGCCGTCGTCGTGTTCATGTGCGGTCCCCTCGCGGTCGAAGGCGGGTACGACCTCGCCATCAAGCCAGCCCTCGCGCTGGGCGCGGGCAAGGCGGTGATGGCTTTCGACGGCATAGGCATCGGCGGTCGCCCGGTCGATCCCGAACCGGTACGCCAGAATCTCGGCGGTCTGGCCCATGTTCAGCGAGGTGATCGGGTCGATCAGCCCGCGTTCCAGCCCGATGACCGGCGAAAAGAAATCGGGTCGCCACTCGGACAGCTTCTGCGCCTTGCCCAGCGCCGATTTCTCGCGCGCCATGCCGCCGAACCATTCCACCGCCTCCTCGCGGAAGACCAGCGGTGCATGGCTCAGTGCTTCGGTTCCGCCGGCAAGGATCATCTCGTGACTGCCGTCGCGGATATAGCGGAAGGCGGTGTCGATGCTCTGCATCCCCGAGCCGCAATTGATCTGCACGGAAAAGGCGACCTGTTCGTCGCCCATCCCCTGCCGCAGCGCGGCGACCCGCGCCGGGTTCATCTCGTCCTGGATGACGTTGACGCAGCCGAGGATCACCAGATCGAAGGCCGTCTCCGCAAAGGGCTGGCGCATCAGCAGCGGGCGGCCGCATTGCACGGCCAGATCCACCGGCGTGAACGGGCCGGGCTTGCCGCGGGCCTTCAGGAACGGGGTGCGCGCCCCGTCGACAAGGTAGACGGGTCGGGTCATTCGGCGGCCTCGCTGGTTTCGTCAGTGGCGCCGGGTCCACTGTCTTTCCTGCGCATCCCGGCATCGGGCGGGCACTCGCAGAACAGCCGCGCCAGTTCCTCGGGGGTATATTCGTCGACGGCGACGACCTTGCCCACAGCGGCGGCAGTGTCCTGCAGCCGGTCGAAATCGGCGCGCGACAGGATGCCGGCCTCCAGCGCCTGTTCGGGGGTCTTGCGCGCCTCGCGCAGGCGCTTCGACAGCGGCTCCGTTTCGATGGTCAAGTGCCACGCGGTGTCGAGCAGGCCCAGCCCACTTTGCGCCGGGGCCGCGTTCAGCCGGCCGATCAGCCGGTCCCGGGTGGCGGATGGCGCGAAGATCACCTTTGCACACGCCTCCACCGCCGCATCGTCCGGCCCGCGCGTTCCGGCCGCCGGGCGCAGGGCGGGGCGCAGCAGCCAGCGCGCCCAGCGGGCCGGGAAATTGGCGATCGCCGCGTCCAGCGACCGGCCGATCCGGCAGAACGCGGCCTCGGCAGAGTAGCGCACCAGCGGCAGATCCTCGGGGTGGCGGCCGTCATCCTCCCAGCGCTTCAGCACGGCGGACAGCAGGTACATCTCCGACAAGGCATCACCCAGCCGCGCCGACAGCATCTCGCGCCGCTTCAGCGCGCCGCCCAGCGTCAGGAACGCCATGTCCGCCGTCACGGCAAAGGCTGCCGACCAGCGCGACAGGCGGGCATAGATGCGCCGCACCTCGCCGGCATCGTCGGGCGCATGGCCCCGCCCGGTCCAGGCGGACCACATCGCGCGGAAAAACGTGCGGGTCGAGCCGCCCACATGCGCCCAGAAATGCTTGTCGAACGCATCAAGCGCGCGCTCGCGGTCCGGCTCCTGCAGGCTTTCGATCTCGTCCAGCAGGTGCGGGTGCGCACGGATCGCCCCCTGGCCAAAGATGATCAGGTTGCGCGTGACGATGTTCGCCCCCTCGACGGTGATCCCGATCGGAATCGCGCGGTAGATCGGTTGCAGGTAGTTCAGCGGCCCGTCGATCACCGCCTTGCCGGAATGCACGTCCATCGCGTCGTTGACGGCGGCGCGCATCCGTTCGGTGGCATGGTACTTCATGATCGCCGAGATCACCGACAGCCTGTGCCCCTCGTCCAGCGCGGCGCAGGTCAGGCGGCGGCCGGCATCGACGGCGTAGGCATCCGCCGCGATCCGGGCCATGGGTTCCTGCACCCCGCCGAACAGGCCGATCGGCAGGCCGAACTGGGTGCGCATCCGGGCATAGGCGCCGGTCGTGTGCGCCGACACCGCCAGCGCCGCCGCCGACAGCGACGGCAGCGAGATGCCGCGCCCGGCGGCAAGCGCGCTCATCAGCATCATCCAGCCGCGCCCGGCATAATCCGGGCCGCCGATGATGTGGTCGAGCGGGATGAACACGTCCGTCCCGGTGGTCGGCCCGTTCATGAACATCGTGCCCGAGGGCAGGTGCCGCCGCCCGGTCTCGACCCCCGGCAGATCGGTGGGCACCAGCGCGCAGGTGATGCCGATCTCGGGATCCTCGCCCAGCAGGCCGTCCGGGTCGCGCAGCTTGAAGGCAAGGCCCAGCACCGTGCAGATCGGCGACAGCGTGATGTAGCGTTTCGACCAGTTCAGGCGGATGCCCAGCACCTCCTCGCCCTGCCAGTCGCCGCGGCAGATCACGCCCTCGTCGGTCATCGCCGAGGCGTCCGAGCCGGCATCCTCGGATGTCAGTCCGAAGGCCGGCAGTTCCTGCCCCCGCGCGAGGCGCGGCAGCCAGTAGCTTTTCTGCGCGTCGGTGCCGAATTGCAGGATCAGCTCGCCGGGCCCGAGCGAGTTGGGCACCATCACCGAGACCGCGCCCGAAATCGACCGGCTGGAGACGTAGCGGACCACCTCGGAATGGGCGAAGGCGGAAAAGCCGAGGCCGCCATGTTCCTTCGGGATGATCATCCCGAAGAACCCTTCGTCGCGCAGCAGATCCCACGCCTCCTGCGGCAGGTCGGCGGTCTCGTTGTCGATGCGCCATGCGTCCAGCAGGTCGCAGAACCTGCGGCACGGCCCGTCGATGAACGTCTGTTCCTCGTCCGTCAGGCGCGGCGCCTTCATGCCGCGCAGCATCTTCCAGTCCGGCTTTCCCGAGAAGAGTTCGGCCTCGAAATGGACGTCGCCGGCCGAGATCGCCTCGGCCTCTGTCTCAGACAGCGACGGCAATGCCGTCTTCGCCCATTTGAAAATCGGCCGCGTGATGCGGTCCCTGCGAAACGTCATGGCCCGAATCCTTCCTCAACGACAACGCCGCGGGGCGCGGAAGGGTTCCGGCCCGCGGGAAATACCGGCGCCCGGGCCTGGCCGCTACCGCACGACGAACACCGAGCAGGTCGAATGGCGCACGACCCGCGCGGCGTTGGGGCCAAGCAGGTAGTCCTTGAAGTCGGGCTTGTGCGCGCCGATCACGATCAGCGATGCCTCGATCGCCTCGGCCACGCGCAGGATCTCGTCATAGGCGCGGCCGGTGGTCACGATGTGGCGGGCGCTTTCGTTGGCTTCGGCACCCAGCGCGCCGGACACCGCCTCGCCGAGCAGCTCGCGCGCCTGGTCCACCGCCTTGTCGTGGTGACGCTGATCGAAATACGAGCCGACGACGCTCATCCCGTAATCCGGCACGACGGTGATGACGACAAGCTGCCTGTCGTCCAGCGCGGCAAGGCGCGCCGCCGCCTTGAGCACGTTGTCGTCGCGGTGCGGGTTGGAGATGTCGACGGCACAGAGGACGGGACCGGTCATGCGGGGACTCCTTGCTTGGTCATGCGCGCGCGCTGCAACAGGGCGACCAGCCCCAGCAGAACCAGCGCGGGAAGGAAGATGATCTCCTGCGGCCATTGCCGCACCGGCGCCTTCACCGATTCGATCGTGACCGGCATGTCGCCGTAGAAGTCGAAGGCCTGCATGGTTTCCGAGAACGGCGTGCCGAACATCGGCTCGTCCATCAGAACGGCGCCGCCGTCTTCCATCAGCATCAGGCCGAACCCGTCAAGCAGGTCCGCGCCGTCCTGTGCCTCGTCCACGGGCAGGACAAGCGTGGTATCCTTGATCTCGCCCGAGATGAAATCGGGCCCCGAGACCACGACACGCAATTCCTGCCCCGGCGCGGCAGCGCCCAGCGCCTGTTCCAGGTTCGCCGGTTCGATCATTGCGAATGGCGGCTGGAACCGGTCCATGAACCAGTCGGGCCGGAACAGCGCGAAGGCGATCAGCACCAGCGCCACGCTTTCGTAGATCCGGTTTTTGGTCAGGAACCAGCCCATCGTGCCGGCGGTGAAGACGAGGATCGCGATCGTCGCCACCACGAAGGTTATGATCCCCTGCACCAGCGTCACGTCGATCAGCAGAAGGTTGGTGTTGAAGATGAACACGAAGGGCAGGGCGACGGTGCGCAGGCTGTAGAAGAACGCGATGAACCCGGTGCGGATCGCATCGCCCCCCGACACGGCCGCAGCGGCGAAACTGGCCAGCCCCACGGGCGGCGTCACGTCGGCCATGATGCCGAAGTAGAACACGAAGAGATGCACCGCGATCAGCGGCACGATCAGCCCCGATTGCGCGCCCAGTTCCACCACCACGCCCGCCATCAGCGAGCTGACGACGATGTAGTTCGCCGTGGTCGGCAGGCCCATGCCCAGGATCAGGCTGAGCAGCCCGACCATCACCAGCATCAGGATCAGGTTGCCGCCGGACAGGAACTCGACAAGGCTGGCCATCACCTGGCCGACGCCGGTCAGGGTGACGGTGCCGACGATCACCCCGGCCGTCGCGGTGGCGAGACCGATGCCGATCATGTTGCGCGCGCCGTCGATCAGCCCGGCCACAAGGTCGATCACCCCCAGCCGCATCGCCTCTGCCGTCTCGCGGCCGCCGCGGAACAGCGCCTTGAGCGGCCGCTGCGTCAGCAGGATCACGAACAGAAGCGAGGTTGCCCAGAACGCGCTCAGCCCCGGCGATTTCTGTTCGATCATCAGGAAATAGACCAGCACGACAATCGGCAGCAGGTAGTAAAGCCCGGCCTTGTAGATCTCGGCCACCACCGGCAGCTCGACCTCCTCGGCATCGGGATCGTCGGGTTCGAGATCGGGCACCTGGGCCGCGAGCCACAGCAGCGCAAGATAGACCAGCCCGATCAGGGCCGACAGGATCAGCGCCGAATTCGGCAGTGCGGCGGTGATCCAGCGCACCGGGAACTGCACCCCGTAGGCCAGCCCCGCGAACCCCGCAAAGAACAGCGCCATGCCGCCGATCGTCCGGCCCATGCTGACCACCCGGTTGCCCAGCGTCGGCATGTTGTTCTTCACCGCCTCCAGATGGACGATGTAGACCAGCGCGATATAGCTGATCGTGGCCGGCAGGAATGCGTGGGTGATGACCTCGACATAGGAAATGCCGACATATTCGACCATCAGGAAGGCGGCGGCGCCCATCACCGGCGGCATGATCTGGCCGTTGACGGAACTGGCGACCTCGACCGCGCCGCCCTTTTCGGACGAAAACCCGACGCGCTTCATCAGCGGGATGGTGAAGGTGCCGGTCGTCACCACGTTGGCGATGGACGAGCCCGAGATCAGCCCCGTCGCGGCAGAGCCGACAACCGCCGCCTTGGCGGGGCCGCCCCGCAGGTGGCCAAGCGCACCGAAGGCCATCTTGATGAAGTAATTCCCCGCCCCCGCCTTGTCGAGCAGCGCGCCGAACAGCACGAACAGGAACACGAACTTGGTGGACACGCCCAGCGCGATGCCGAACACCCCTTCCGAGGTGGTCCACATGTGGCTCATCGCCTTTTGCAGGCTGGCGCCCTTCCAGCGGATGACCTCGGGGATCCAGTCGCTGGCGCCGAAGAAGACGTAGGCGAGGAAGATCGTGGCGATGATCGCCATCGCCGGGCCGAGCGCGCGGCGCGCACCCTCGAACAGGATGATCAGGCCGGCCAGCGCGAACCACTTGTCGGTATGGTCCGCCAGCCCGCCGTTGTTCACGATCTTGGCGTAGAAGAAATAGCCGTATAGCGAGGTGAACGTGCCCGCCAGCGCCAGCACCCAATCGTAGAGCGGAATGCGGTCGCGCGGGCTGCGCTTGAACATCGGATAGGCCATGAACGCGAGGAACGTCGCGAAGGCCAGGTGGATCTGGCGCGAGTTGTTGATCAGATCGCCCGGCAGGACATAATTCGAGACCGGCGAGGCCAGCAGCACCTGGTACAGCGACCAGACCACCGCCACGACCGCCAGCAGGATGCCGACCGGACCGGACGGATTTCGCGCGCCGCCGTCGCTCGACGAGACGAGATCCTGAAGTTCGGCATCGCTGAGCGGCCCCTTGCCGCCTGAAGTCTCGGTCATGTCGGTCCCTCCCGGTTCCGCCGAATGCATGGCGGTGCGTCAGTTTTTGTTTGTTATGGTCACACTACAAGACAAATCGGGCCGCCTGCGCAAGATTGCGGATCCCGTTCATCCTGCCGCCCCTTCCCCGGATGCGTGCGCCCCGCCCTTGCGGCGGTTCTGCTTCGGTGGATGGACGCTGCGATGAAACGATTCGAACGAATTGGTGCTGAAAAGCGAAAAGGGGGCAGAAACTGCCCCCTTCACGGCCCGGATCACTCGATCCAGCCCTGTTCCCTGTAGAACTTCGCGGCGCCGGGATGCAGCGGCGCGGACAGGCCCGCAGTCGCCATTTCCTCGGGCTCCAGATTGGCGAAGGCCGGGTGCAGCTTCTTGAAGTCGTCGAAGTTCTCGAAGACCGACTTCACCACGGTATACACCGCTTCCTCGCTGACATCGGCCGAGGTCACGAAGGTCGCGCCGACGCCGAAGGTTTGCGTGTCCTCGTCATTGCCGCGGTACATGCCGCCGGGGATCGTCGCGGTCCGGTAGTACGGGTTGTCGGCGACCAGCTGGTCCACGACATCGCCGCTGACATCCACCAGGACACTGTCACAGGCGGTGGTCGCCTCCTGGATGGACCCGGACGGGTGGCCGACGGTGTAGACCATCGCGTCGATCTGGTTGTCGCACAGCGCCGCGCTCTGCTCGACGGCCTTCAGCTCGGTGGCGAGGGCGAAATCGTCGGTGGTCCAGCCCTTGGCGTCCAGCAGAACCTCCATCGTGCCGCGCTGGCCCGAGCCGGGATTGCCGATATTGACACGCTTGCCCTTGAGGTCGTCGAAGGTGGTAACCCCGGAATCGGCGCGGGCGACCACGGTGAAGGGCTCGGGATGCACCGAGAACACGGCGCGCAGTTTCTCGAACGGCCCTTCGTCCTCGAAGCGCGAGCTGCCGTTGTAGGCGTGGTACTGCCAGTCCGATTGCGCGACGCCGAATTCCAGCTCGCCGGCGCGGATCGTCTTGATGTTGTAGATCGACCCGCCGGTCGATTCGACCGAGCAGCGGATGCCGTGATCCTTGCGGCCCTTGTTGACCAGCCGGCAGATCGCGCCGCCGGTCGGGTAATACACCCCGGTCACGCCGCCGGTGCCGATGGTGATGAACTCCTCGGCCTGCGCGGCCGGAGCCATCAGCGCGGCCAGCGCGGCCCCGGCAATGGTGAATTTCATCTTTGACATCATCTTGGTCTCCCTCTTGGTGATGTTTGGTGGTCGTCTCAGCCGGCCCAGACCTCGCTGAGCCGGCGGTTGCTCTCTTCGACCTGCGCGATCCGCTCGCGGGCGGCAGGGCCCGCACGGCCGACCAGCATGCCGATCATCGTTTCGACTAGAACCATCGTTGCCACATAGGACGAATAGAAATGCGGGCTACCCGTGGGCACGACGAACCCGGCCGAGGCATGGCGCAGCGCCGGGCAGGCATGGGTGTCGGTGATCACCACGACGAAGGCGCCGCGTTCGGCAGCCAGCCCGGCGGCGGCGATCGAACGGCTGGCAAACGGCGGTTTCGTCACGACGATCAGCGCATCGCGCGCGTCCAGCCCGGTCAAGCCGGCCCCCAGCGATGCGCCCATCCGGCCGGTCATCGACCAGCCCTCGGCGCAGAAATCGGCGATATAGGCCATGTACTCGACCACCCCGGTCGAGCCGAGCGCGCCCAGCAGCCGCACATGCCGCGCGGAATGCAGACGGTCCACCGTGCGTTCCAGCAGGTCGCGGTCGATCTCGCCGCCCAGGCGTTGCAGGTTGGCCATGCAGGCGCCCAGATGCGCGTCGAAGAACCCGGTTTCCCCCGCGGCATGGGCATCCTGAAGCGACGCCGCCCGTTCGGCGAAGCTGTCGACGCGGCGGCCGATCATGTCGCGCATCGCGGCGCGCAGATCCTCGAAACTGTCATATCCGATGGCACGCGCCATGCGCGAGAAGGTGGCGGGCGCAAGGCCGGTATCCTGCGCCACGGCGCGCAGCGACCGGGTGGCGATATCGACCGGGTTCTGCGCGACATAGTCGGCAGCCTCGCGAAGCCGTGCGCTCAGCCCGTCGAAATTCTGTGCAAGCCTGCGCTCGAACGATCCATCCACCGCGAACATGCCCCTCCCTGGACCTTTTCGCCTGACAGAAGTCGTTTCATCTGTTTCACATATTGTCAACACGCGATTCATCTGTTTCAGTCTGGCTGCCTGACAGGACATTCGCCATGACCCATGTTTTTCCCCGCCACACCCGTGCCCGCCCGCCCGTCGCGGTCCGCGGCGAGGGGGCCTATATCTTCGATGCCGGCGGCAAGCGGTATCTCGACGGATCGGGGGGCGCGGCGGTGTCGTGCCTCGGCCATTCCGACCCCGACGTGATCGCCGCGATCAAGGCGCAGGCGGATGCGATCCCGTTCGCCCATACCGGCTTCTTCACCTCGGAGGCGGCGGAACGGCTGGCGGATCGCCTGATTGCCCACGCGCCGGGCACGCTGAGCCGCGCATATCTCGTCTCCGGCGGGTCCGAGGCGGTGGAGGCCGCGCTGAAACTGGGCCGGCAGTATTTCCTGGAGCGCGGCGAGCCGCAGCGCACCCGTTTCATCGCCCGACGGCAAAGCTATCACGGCAACACGCTGGGCGCGCTGGCAACCGGCGGCAATGCCTGGCGGCGCGCGCCGTTCGCGCCTCTGATGATCGAGACCAGCCACATCTCGCCCTGCTACGAATATCGCGGCCGCGCCGAGGGCGAGACGCAGGACGCCTACGGGCTGCGTGTCGCGGACGAGCTGGAGGCGGAATTGCAGCGCGTCGGCCCGCACAACGTCATCGCCTTCGTGGCAGAGCCGGTTGTGGGCGCGACGGCCGGCGCGGTGCCCGCGGTGCCCGGCTATTTCCGGCGTATCCGCGAGATCTGCGACCGCCACGGCGTCCTGCTGATCCTGGACGAGGTGATGTGCGGCATGGGCCGGACCGGCACGCTGTTCGCCTGCGAACAGGACGGCATCGCACCCGATATCGTGACAATCGCCAAGGGGCTGGGCGCCGGGTATCAGCCGATCGGCGCGATGCTGTGCACCGCCGCGATCTACGATGCCATCGAACAGGGAACAGGCTTTTTCCAGCACGGCCACACCTATATGGGCCATCCCATCGCCAGCGCCGCCGCAGATGTTGTGGTGCAAAAGTTGACCGAGGGGGGGCTCACCGCCCGCGCCGCGCAGATGGGTGCGGTGCTGGACGACGCCCTGCGCGCCGCTTTCGGCCAGCACCCGCATGTCGGCGACATCCGCGGCCGGGGGATGTTCCGCGGGCTGGAACTGGTGGCCGACCGTGAAAGCAAGACGCCCTTCGCGCCGGAAAAGGCCGTGCACAAGGCGGTGAAGGCCGCCGCCTTCGAGGCCGGGCTGATCTGCTACCCGATGGGCGGGACGATCGACGGGCAGACCGGCGACCACGTCCTGCTGGCGCCGCCCTTCATCGTGACCGAGGCGCAGATCGGCGAATTGGTCGACAAGCTGTCGACCGCTTTCCGCGCCGCCCTGCCGTGACGCCGCTGCCCCGGCTGATGGTCGCGCCCAACGGCGCGCGGCGCGGCAAGGCCGATCACCCGGAACTGCCGGTGACACTGCCCGAGATCGTGCAGACCGCGCGGGTCTGCGCCAAGGCGGGCGCGGACGGGCTGCACCTGCATCTGCGCGATGCGAACGGTGCGCATGTCCTCGATGCCGGGCTGTACCGCGAGGCGCTGGCCGAACTGCGCGGCGCGGTGCCGGACATGGCGGTGCAGGCCACGACCGAGGCCGCCGGCCGCTACTCCGCGCCGCACCAGCGCCGTGTCGCGCTGGATTCGGGCGCGGCGCTGGTGTCGGCCGCCCTGCGCGAGATGACGGCGGACACGCCCGACGCGGTGGCGACTGCGTTCTACCGCGACTGCGCCGAGCGCGGCATCGCCGTGCAGCATATCCTGTACGCTCCCGAGGATTTCGACCTGCTGACGCGCCTGTTGCCTGCGCCGCTGCTGCGCGCGCCGGACCTGCAACTGATCTTCGTGCTGGGTCGGTACAGCCGGGATCAGGAAAGCGACCCGGCCGATCTGCACCCGTTCCTGCGCGCGCTTCGCGCCCATGACCTTGCGCCGGATTGGGCGGTCTGTGCATTTGGCCGGGCCGAAACCGCCTGCCTGATGGAGGCGCACCGCCATGGCGGAAAGCTGCGGGTCGGGTTCGAGAATTCGCTCTGGCATGCCGATGGCCGCATCGCCCGCGACAATGCCGAACGTGTCAGCGCGGTGCTGGCGGCCTGCGGCTAGGGCGGCGAGGCATGGCCGCAACACGCCCCGCCGCTCGCCGGCGCCGAAAGGGCGCGCGTTCCCGCGCGCCGCTCGGCCTCAGGGCATAATCTGGCCGCCATTCACTTCGATGGTCTGGCCGATGATGTAGCTTGCCAGCTCGTCCGAGGCCAGGAACAGGAACGCGCCGACGCATTCGTCGGCCGTCCCCAGGCGCCCCATGGGGACGGTCGCGCGCGCCGCTTCAAGTTGCTCCGAGGTGGAATAGCGTTCGTGGAACGGCGTTGTGATCACACCCGGCGCCACCGCGTTGACGCGGATCCCGGAGCCGGTCCATTCCTTCGCCATGCCGCGTGTGACATTCGCCACGAACGCCTTCGACGAGCCGTAAAGCCCGGCGCCGTTGCTTGCGCCGTTCCTGCCGGCGATGGACGTGGTGTTGATGACGAACCCGCCCTGTTTCTTCAGGTAGGGAAAGGCCGCCCGCGACGCCGTCAGGACGGACCGTGCGTTCAGGTCCATGATGTCGTCGTAATCGGCGTCCGTCACCTCGGAATAGGCGACGCGGCGAACCATCGCGCCCGCGTTGTTGATCAGCCCGTCAAGCCCGCCAAGCGCCGCCGCGGTGTCGTCCACCGCCTTTGCCAAAGCGGCCGAATCGCTTGCATCGGCGCGGACGAGGTGAACGGTGCCGCCGGCATCGCTGATCTCCTTGCCGAGCGCCTCGGCCGCGTCGGTGCTGGAATTGTAGTGCAGGCCGACCTTCGCCCCCTGCGCCGCGAAGGCCCGCGCGAGCTCCGCGCCGATCCCGGTCGAAGCGCCGGTGATCAGAATGCGTTTTCCGGTGAATTCAGGTAGTTTGTAGCTGGTTGCCATGTCCCGATGTCCTTGCTTCCATGTCGCGCGACAAAGATCACAGGATACCGGCCAAGGTCAAACCGTTGGCGGCCGCGGCACGGGCCGGCATTCCCGATCAGGGCCGAATCGCGGCCCCGAATGGCGGCGGCACCCGAGTAGGGCAGGCCCCGCGCGGGCGACCTGCCGAATGTGCGCTACGCGCTTGCGGCCAGCGTGCAAATCCGGCGCACCGCCGCCTCGTAGCCTTCGATCCCCAGCCCCGCGATCACCCCGTCGGCGCGCAGCGAGACGTAGGAATGATGGCGGAAGCTTTCGCGCTTGTGGACGTTCGAGATGTGGATCTCGATCACCGGCCCCTCGAAGGTGTTGAGCGCATCGAGGATCGCCACCGAGGTATGCGTCAGCGCGCCGGGGTTGATGACGATGCCGCAGGCGCTCTCTCGCGCCTCGTGGATCCAGTCGACGATCTGGCCCTCCCAGTTCGACTGCACCAGTTTCAGGTCGAACCCGTCCGCCAGCACCGCGCGGCAATTGCGTTCGACATCGTCCAGCGTGTCGCGGCCATAGATCTCGGGCTGGCGTTTGCCGAGCAGGTTCAGGTTGGGTCCGTTCAGGATGTGGATCGTCTTGGTCATCGTCGTCCTCGGATTGCGGGGAATGGGCGGATCAGGCGGTCAGCCCCTCGGGCTCCGGCAGGCCGTTCGCGCGGCAGCAGGCGGTCACGGTGTTGGCCAGCAGGCAGGCAATGGTCATCGGCCCGACCCCGCCGGGAACCGGGGTGATCGCGCCGGCGACCTGGGCCGCGCCGTCGAAATCCACGTCGCCGACCAGCCGGGTCTTGCCCTCGCCCTTTTCCGGGGCGGGCACGCGGTTGATGCCCACGTCGATCACCGTCGCGCCCGGTTTGACCCAGTCACCGGGGATCATCGCCGGCCGGCCCACCGCCGCCACCAGGATGTCGGCGCCGCGGCAGACCTCGGGCAGGTCGCGGGTGCGGCTGTGGGCGATGGTCACGGTGCAGCTGTCGCCCAGCAGAAGCTGCGCCATCGGTTTCCCGACGATGTTGGACCGTCCCACGACCACCGCATTCAGGCCGGACAGGTCGCCAAGCTGATCGCGCAGCATCATCAGGCAGCCGAGCGGCGTGCAGGGCACCATGCTTTTCTGGCCGGTGCCCAGCAGCCCGACATTCAGGATGTGAAACCCGTCCACGTCCTTGGCCGGGGAAATCGCGTTGAGCACAAGATCGCTGTCGATGTGATCGGGCAGCGGCAGTTGCACGAGGATGCCGTGCACCGCCGGATCGTCGTTCAGCCGGTCGATCAGCGCCAGCAGGTCGGCCTGCGGCGTGTCCACCGGCAGCTTGTGCTCGAAGCTCTGCATCCCGGCCTCGGCGGTCTGGCGGCCCTTGTTGCGCACGTAGACCTGGCTTGCGGGATCCTCGCCCACCAGCACCACGGCAAGGCCGGGCGTGATGCCGTGGCCCCGCTTCAGCCGCCCGACCTCGTCCGCGACCTTGCCGCGCACGGTTTCCGCGAATGCCTTGCCGTCGATGATCGTCGCGCCCATGCCGGTTCCTTTCGTCGCGATATGCCCTGTGCCCCCGCCGGATAAAGCAAACGGATCGCGGGTCAAGCGGCCGATGCCGGACCTATAGCGTGTCGCGGTCTTTCGGATTCGCAAGTTCATCCGCCGAGCGAGACAGCGTTTTCGAAGAACAACGCGTTCGCCCGGTGGATGAATTCGATTGAACGCGACATGCTCTGGCGGGGCCGGGGTCAGTTCTCTTGCGGGTAGGTGATCACCGACAGGTACCGTGCCGGAAGCTGCACCAGCGCCTCGGGGCCGTGTGGCGCATCGGAATCGAAGATCAGCGAATCGCCCGGCTCCAGCGTGTAGGTCCGGCTGCCGTGGCGATAGTCGATGCGCCCGTCGAGCATGTACAGGAACTCGATGCCCGCATGCTGGAAGGTCGGAAAGCGGTCGGTCTGGTCGGTCAGCGTGATCAGGTACGGCTCCACCACCACGCCCGATGCGTTCGAGCCGATATGGCCAAGCAGGTTGTACTGGTGCCCGGCGCGGGTGCCGGCGCGGTCGATCGGCGCCCCCGTGCCTGCCTTGACGTGCATCGCGCCGCGTTCCTCGGCGAAGCCGGCGAACAATTGCACGAACGGCACTCGCAACGCGTCGGCCAGCGCCTGCAACGTGCTGAGCGACGCAGACATGTGGCCGTTCTCGATCTTCGACAACGAGCCGACGGACAGATCCGCAAGCGCCGCAAGATCCGCCCCCGTCATCCGCTGGTGCAGGCGCAATGCACGGACCTGCCGGCCGATCGCCATTTCAAGGTTGTTGTCGCGGAATTCCGGGACCGCGTGGGGATCCTGTTTCAGGTCCGTCTCGGACGGTGTCGCCTTGGCGGCCATCGGGGGTGCCTCTGCTTTCTGTCTGTCGGTTCCTGCCGGGGGCCGTCCTGACACAGATCGTGCCGGATGTCTGCCCGCCGCCGGATCCGGGGCGCGAAAGGCGCGGATCAGCCGCCAAGGTAGCGGTCGGCAAGCTCCAGCGTGGTGCGCGTATAGTCCGGCCCCAGTTCTTGCGCGGTCGGCGTTTCGGAATGGCTGGCGATCCAGGCGGTCAGTTGCAGCCGGCGCAGCATGACGAAGGTGGGCAGCATGGCCTCGGCCTCGGCCGAGAGCGGGGCGACACTGCGATACCCTTCCGCCCATGCGCTGCGAAGGGCGGGGATCGCGGGGCTGTCCTCGATGAAGCTCACGGAGGCGGCGAAATCGAACAGGAACCAGCCAAAGCCGCAATCGTCGAAGTCGATCACGGTCAGGCCGCCGCGATGGTCCAGCAGGTTGGCCAGCCGCAGGTCGGCATGGATAAGGCCGAAGCGGTCCGGCCCGGTGCCCCACTGCGCCAGCCGCGCACGCAGCGTGGCGGCCAGCCGGTCCAGCAGTGCGGCGCCCGCGGCCGTCAGCCCCGGCGCGTCCTGCCAGCGCCCCCAATGGGCAAGCGGGCCGGCGATGGTGTCGAAGGTCCAGCTTTTCCGGGTGAACCCCGCGGGCCTGCTCCAGCCGCGGGCATGGGCGTGCAGCCGGGCGCTGATCGCGCCCAGATCGCGGAACCCCGGCACCAGGCTCGCCGCCGGCGACGGCTCTGCCCCCGGCGCGAAGGCGAAGGCGACCACGTTGCGCGCCGCGCCGGGCAGGTCCAGACGCTGGATCGCGGTTCCGTCGCGGGCCGCGACGATGGCCGGCGTCTTCAGCACCCGTGCGCGCCGCAGCGCCGCGATCCAGTCGAGTTCCGAGGCGATCTCGGCCCGCCGGTGATAACCGCGCCGGTGAACGCGCAGCACCAGCGGCGCGCCGCCGCCGGGCGGTACGGCCTTGAACGTCGCGTTTTCCGACAGGTTGAGCAGCGCGAGATCCGAGCCGGCCGAAAGACCCCAGCGAGGCAGCATGCCCTTCAGGCCGGCCGCTATCGCAGCAAGGTCGGTGTCGCTGAAGGCTTCGGCCATGGTCCGTGCAACCGCATTTCTTCGCATTCGCTTCGGCCATCTGTGTTCCGCGTCCCGCGGCCGGACGCAAGAGGCGGCAATCGGGATCGACCTCGCCGGATGACTGGACTATATGATCGGTTGCGGGGAGCGAGGCCCCGCCGCGCCTGCCTGCCGATATGGTGCCGGGCGCTTTTTCGGCACACGAATTGACCGGCGCGTCCGGTCGGGGGCCGCGGCCACGCGCTGCGGCGACAGGACATGACGGACACTTCGACCGAACTTCAAGCTAACGATCCGCAGCGGATCTTCCGGCGCACCAGCTCTGTCGGGCGCGACCAGGGGCTGGGCGCGATCGCCCGGATCACCCGCATGGCGTTTCGCTATCCGGTGCGGGTGACGCTGGCGCTGGTGGCCACGGTGGCGGCGGTGCTGACGCAATTGTCGATCCCGGTGATCCTTGGCCGTGCCGTCGACCAGACCCAGGCGATCGCCGAAGGCGGCGGCGACCGCGATGCGCTGGTCGCCAGCGCGCTGATCCTGCTGGCGGCAAGCGTGGCACGCGGGCTGTTCACGCTGGTGCAGAACTATACCGCGGAATCGGTCGGCCATTCGCTGGCGCGCGATCTGCGCAAGGACATCTACGACCGGATCCAGCGATTGTCGTTCTCGTTCCACGACCGCACCCATTCGGGCGACCTGATCACGGTGGGGATGCTCGATCTGGAAGGCGTGCGCATGTACTTCTCGACCGCGCTGGTGCGCACCGTGCTTCTGACATTGCTGATCGGGATCGGTGCGTGGCTGCTGCTGTCGACCGACCTCGTGCTGGGGCTGCTGGCGCTGTCCTTCGTGCCGTTTGCGGCATGGCGCAGCTCGGTCATGCAGCTGACCCTGCGCAAGACCTGGCTCGTGCTTCAGGAGCGGCTGGCGATCCTCAGCCGCGTGATGGAGGAAAACCTGGCCGGGATCCGCGTCGTGCGCGCCTTTTCCGCCGCCGATCACGAAATGGCCAAGTTCGACCGCGCCTCGACCGAGGCGTTGCGGCTCAGCCATTCGCGGATCAACGTGCGGGTGCGCGCCACCTCGGCGATGACGATGGCCTTCTTCGGGGCCATGGCGCTGGTGCTGCTGGTCGGCGGGCGGCAGGTCGCCGCGGGCGAGATCACGGTGGGAACGCTGGCGACCTTCCTGACCTTCATGACGATCCTGCAGATGCCGGTGCGCCAGCTTGGCCTGATGGTCAACGCCTATGCCCGCGCCTCGACCACCGGAGCGCGGCTGTTCGCGCTGATCGACATGCCGGTTGCGATCGACGATGCGCCGGGTGCGCCGGAATTGCAGATCACCGACGGCACGCTGCGGCTGGAGGATGTGAGTTTCGCCTATGACGGCTCGGGCGGGCAGGCGGCGGTGTCCGGCGTCAGCTTCGAGGCGCGGCGGGGCGAGACCATCGGCGTCGTCGGGGCGCCGGGGTCGGGCAAGACCACGCTGATGCATCTGATCCCGCGCTTTTACGATGTGACCGCCGGGCGGATCACCATCGACGGGCAGGATATCCGCGACGTGCGGCTGTCATCGGTCCGGCAGGCCGTGGCGGTGGTGCAGCAGGACAGTTTCCTGTTCACCACCACCATCGAGAACAACATCGCCTATGGCGATCCCTTCACCGAGGGGCGGCGGATTCGCGGGGTCAGCGATTCCGCGCAACTGCACGATTATGTGCTGGGTCTGCCGAAGCAATATGGCACCATCGTCGGCGAACGCGGCGTGTCTCTGTCGGGCGGTCAGCGCCAGCGGCTGAGCATCGCACGCACCCTGATGATGGAGCCGGCGATCCTGATCTTCGACGATTCCACCGCCGCCATCGACGCCGGCACCGAAAGCCGGATCCGCGCCGCGCTGCGCGAATACGCGGCGGACCGGATCACGCTGATCGTGGCGCACCGGCTGGCCAGCCTGATGCATGCCGACCGGATCCTGTTCCTGGAGGACGGCAGCGTCGTCGAGCAGGGCACCCACGAGGAATTGCTGGCGCTGGGCGGCCGCTACAAGGCGCTGCACGATCTGCAGATGCGCCCCGAGGGCGACGTTCTGGACGAGAAGGAGGCGACGCCATGAACCCGGCCCAGCACGGCGAGCCGCGCGATCCGCATGACGACGGCCGCCCCCGGATGCGGGCCGTCGTCGGCTCGCACCGGATCGAGGAAGAGATCTTCGGCCGCGCCTTCGACGGCAAGGTGGTGCGCCGGATCTGGGAATTCGTTCGCCCCTATCGCCGGCAGGTGGTGATTTCCGTCGCCGCGGTCCTGACATTCACCGCCACGCAATTGTCGATTCCGCTGCTGATCCGCTACGCCATCGACCACGGCATGGAGCCGGGCGGCGTCCAGAACAACGTGCTGACCGTTGTCGCGATCCTGTTCGCGGTGGTGATCGCGATCAACTACGTAGCCTCGCGCACCCAGGAGGCGGTGACCGGCCGCATGGCGGAAAACGTGCTGTTCGACATCCGCCGCCGGATGTTCGCGCACCTGCAGCGCGTGTCGCTGTCGTTCATGGACAAGACCGAGGTCGGCCGCCTGATGAGCCGGCTTCAGGGCGACGTGAATTCCATGCAGGAATTTCTTGAAACCTCGGTGCTGTCGGTGGGCGACATCATGCTGCTGGTCGGCATCGTCGGGGTGATGCTCTGGCTGGACTGGCAGCTTGCGCTGCTGGTGCTGATGGTGATCCCGATCCTGCTGGTGGTGCGGATCCTGTGGCTGGCACGGGCGCGGGCGGCGTTCATGGCCGCGCACGAGGCGAATTCCGTGACCAACGGCGCGCTGGCCGAGGCGATCCACGGTGTGCGCGCGGTGCAGGCGATGGACCGGGCGGCGCTGAACGCGCGGCTGTACGACGAGTTGGTCGAGGATAACTTCAACGCGCATCTGCGCGCCTCGCGGCTGGCGCAGATCATGGTGCCGATCGTCGACAGCCTGACCGGCATCGCCATGGCCGTTGTCGTGGTGGCGGGCGGGCTGATGGTCGTCTCGGGGCGCATCGAGGTGGGCGTGATGGTCGCCTTCCTGTTCTACATTCAGCGGTTCTTCGACCCGATCCGCTCGCTGACGATGCAATATTCTGTGATGCAGCGCGCCATGGCCTCGGGCCACCGGCTGACCGAGGTGCTGGATGTCGAGGTGGCGGTGCAGGATGCGCCGGACGCTGTGGCGCTGGGCGAGGACGACGATGGCTCGGTGGAATTTCGCAATGTCACCTTCGGCTACGATCCCGAACACCCGGTGCTGAAGAACGTCAGTTTCCGCGTCGGCTCGGGCGAGACTGTGGCGCTGATCGGCCCCACGGGGTCTGGCAAGTCCAGCTCCATGGCGCTGATCCACCGGTTCTACGATGTCGATGACGGCGCGGTGATGGTCGGCGGCCGCGACGTGCGGGCGGTGACCCAGGAAAGCCTGGGCAGGCATATCGCCATGGTCCTGCAGGAGCCGTACCTGTTCACCGGCTCGGTGATGGACAATATCCGCTACTCGTCGCACTGGGCCACCGACGACGACGTGGTCGAGGCGGCGCGCGCGGTCGGTGCGCACGAATTCATCTCGGCCCTGCCGCATGGCTACGAGACGATCCTTGACGAGCGCGGCGGCAACCTGAGCCTCGGGCAGCGGCAATTGCTGAGCTTTGCGCGCGCCCTGGTGGTGGATGCCAGGATCCTGGTGCTGGACGAGGCCACCGCGAATATCGACAGCTATACCGAGATGCAGATCCAGCGGGCGCTTCGGACCCTGCTGGAGGGGCGCACCGGGCTGGTCATCGCGCACCGGCTGGCGACGATCCGCAATGCCGACCGGATCGTGGTCCTGCAACAGGGCCAGCTGATCGAAGAAGGCGATCACGAGGCGCTGATGGATGCGGGCGGGCTGTATTCGCGGCTTTACACGATGAACTATGCCAGCTTCGACGACCTGCCCGACGAGATCACCGAGGCCGAGCGCGCCATCGCCACCTGACGGGCGCCAATGTCGGGCGCGGCCGCGCTCTCCTGCGTTGAATGGAAGGAACCCCCATGCGCTATACACCTGCCGAAGACCGCTATGACCGGATGAGCTATCGCCGTCTCGGCACCTCGGGATTGCACCTTCCCGCCGTGTCGCTGGGCCTGTGGCACAATTTCGGCCACGACACCCCGCACGAGACCAAGCGCGCGATCTGCCGGGCCGCTTTCGATCACGGCATCACGCATTTCGATCTGGCCAACAATTACGGCCCGCCGCCGGGCAGCGCCGAGGAGGCGTTCGGAGAGATCCTGCGCACCGATCTTGCCGGCTACCGCGACGAGCTGATCATCTCGAGCAAGGCCGGATACCGGATGTGGGACGGCCCCTACGGCGAATGGGGCAGCCGCAAGTACATGATCGCGTCCTGCGATGCCTCGCTGAAGCGGCTGGGGCTGGACTATGTCGACATCTTCTATTCGCACCGCTTCGATCCCGGCACCCCGCTGGAGGAAACGATGGGCGCGCTGGATGCGATCGTGCGGTCGGGCAAGGCGCTGTATGTCGGGCTGTCGTCCTACAATTCGGAACGGACGCGCGAGGCGGCGGCGATCCTGCGCGATCTGGGCACGCCCTGCGTGATCCACCAGCCCAGCTACAACATGCTGAACCGCTGGGTGGAGCGTGACGGGCTGAAGGACACGCTGCGCGAGCTTGGCATCGGCTCCATCGCGTTCACGCCGCTGGCGCAGGGGATGCTGACGTCGAAATACCTCGGCGGCGTGCCCGAAGGCTCGCGCGCGGCACAGGGCAAGTCGCTGCGCCCCGAGATGCTGTCGGACCGGGCGATTTCGAATATCCGCGCGCTGAACGAGATCGCCGAGGCGCGCGGCCAGACGCTGGCGCAGATGGCCATCGCCTGGGTGCTGCGCGGCGGCGGCATCACCTCGGCCCTGATCGGCGCGTCGCGGCCCGGCCAGGTCGAGGATTGCGCCGGCGCGGCGCGCAACCTTGACTTCACCGCCGAGGAATTGGCGCGCATCGACACCCATGCCGACGAGGAAGAGATCAACCTTTGGGCGCTTTCGTCGGAAACCACCGAAGGCGCGGCAAAGCGGTGAAGCGCGGATGAGCCTGCCCGTTTCCGGCCGCACCCGGCTGATCGCGCATCTGGGCGTCCCGACCGAGAGCTTTCGCGCGCCGTCGATCTACAACCCGTTCTTCGAGGCACGCGGCGTCGATTGCATCGTCGTGCCGATGGGCTGCGAGGCGGCGGATTTCGCCGCCTTTCTGCCGCTTGTGACACGGCTGCGGAACTTTGCCGGTGCGCTGATCACAATGCCGCACAAGGCGGCGGCGGCCGGCCTGCTGGACGAGGCGAGCGTTGCCGTGCAGGTCTGCGGCGCCTGCAACGCGGTGCGGCGGGGCGCAGGCGGCAGGCTGGTGGGCGACATGTTCGACGGCGACGGCTTCGTGCGCGGGGTGCTGCGCAAGGGGCGGCGGGTGGCGGGCGCCTCGGCGCTGGTGGTCGGCGCGGGGGGCGCGGGGTCGGCCATCGCCGCGTCCCTGGCCGGCGCGGGGCTTGCACGGCTGGCGCTGTTCGATGCCGACCCGCAGGCCGCGCAGCGCCTGTCCGGGCGGCTGCGCACGCATTTCCCGGACCTCGAGATTGCGGCCGGCACGAACGAGCCGGCGGGCTGCGACATCGTGGTGAACGCCACGCCGCTGGGAATGCGGCCGGGCGACGCGATGCCCCTGCCGGTGGACCGGATCGCGCCGCAGGCCCTGGTCGGCGATGTGGTGCTGACCCGCGACGAAACCGCGTTTCTTGCCGCTGCAAGGGCGCGCGGCTGCGATGTGCAGGTGGGCGGCGACATGCTGTTCGAGCAGATCCCGGCCTACCTCGATTTCTTCGGCCTACCGGCCGCGACACCCGAAACCCTGCGCGAACTGGCGCACGAGCAAACCTGAAAGGAACATCCATGGACCTGCCGAAAAACCGCTTCAAGGCGGCGATCAACGACGGAAAGCCGCAGATCGGCGTGTGGTGCTGCGCGGCCGAGCCGAGCCAGGCGGAACTGCTGGCGAATTGCGGCTTCGACTGGATGGTGTTCGACACCGAGCATTCGCCGATGGATCCGCTCGTGGTGCAGCCGATGCTGCAGGCGGTCGCGCCCTATGATGTCAGCGCGGCGGTGCGGCCGACCTGCCTTGACCCTGCGCAGATCAAGAAATTCCTCGATGCCGGCGCGCAGACGGTCATCGTGCCCTACATCCAGACCGTCGAGGAGGCGAAGCTTGCGGTCGCGTCCGTCACCTACCCGCCGGACGGCATCCGCGGCGTGGCCGGGATGACCCGCGCCGGGCGCTACGGCGCCGTCAAGGATTACGCGGCCCGCGCCCGCGAGGAGATTTGCCTGATCCTGCAGGTCGAGACGGTGGAGGCGGTGGGCCGGATCGAGGAGATCGCGGCGGTGCCGGGCATCGACGGGCTGTTCGTCGGCCCGGCCGACATGGCCGCCTCGATGGGCTATCCGGGGCAGCCGGGCCACCCCGAGGTGCGCGCCGCCTGCGCGGACGCGATCCGCCGGATTCGCGCCGCCGGGCTGGCCGCGGGGTTCCTGTCGCCGGACGATTCGATGCTGGACGAAATGGTCGCGGCGGGTAGCCTGTTCACCGCCGTCGATCTGGACATCGCCATCCTGCGGCGCGGCGCGATGGCGCGGGCCGAGGCATGGAAGGCAAAGGTCGGCTGACCGCACCGGGACCGGGACCGGCACCGGCGCGGGCGCTGCGGGGTTTTGCCGTTGGACAAACCCCGCGGCGCGGCCTAGCAATGCCGGATGACCGCTCCTTCGCTTCTTGACAGCCGCTATTCCTGGACCCGCCTGGCGATCACGCTGGGCGTGGCCACGATCGGCAATGTCGGCATGTGGGCGGTGATCATGGTCATGCCCGCGGTAGAGGCGGAATTCGGGGTGAGCCGGGCGGATGCGTCGCTGCCCTACACGCTGACGATGATCGGATTTGCACTGGGCAGCCTGGTGCTGGGCCGCGCGATCGACCGGTTCGGCGTGGCGCGGGTGCTGATCGCGTCGGCGATCTGCAACGCGGCCGGCTTCACGGCGGCGGCGCAAAGCGGTTCGATCGCGATCCTGACGATCGGCCAGTTCGTGGTCGGGTTCGGCGCGGCGTCGAGTTTCGGCCCGCTGATCGCCGATATCTCGCACTGGTTCCTGCGCCGGCGCGGCATCGCGGTGGCCGTCGCGGCCAGCGGCAATTACCTGTCCGGCGCGATCTGGCCGATGCTGCTGTCGGGGGTGCTGGTCGGCAGCGGCTGGAGGGCCGTGTATCTCGTTCTGGCGGGACTGACGCTGATCCTGATGATCCCCGGCGCCATGGCGCTGCGGCGGCGGATCCCGCCCGAGGCGGCGGCCGAGGCCGATGCGCTGTCGGCGGCGAACCGGCGCCGTGTGAACCTGCCGCCCGCCGTGCTGCAATGGGCGCTGGTGGTGGCGGGGATCGGCTGCTGCGTGGCGATGTCGATGCCGCAGGTCCATATCGTCGCCTATTGCGTCGATCTGGGCTACGGGCCGGCGGTCGGCGCCGAGATGCTGTCGCTCATGCTGATGGGCGGTGTGGTCTCGCGGCTGGTCTCGGGTATGGTGGCGGACCGGCTGGGCGGCGTGCTGACGCTGCTGATCGGATCGACACTGCAATTCATCGCGCTGCTGCTCTACCTGCCGACGGGGGGGATGGCCTCGCTCTACGTGGTCAGCCTGGTCTTCGGGCTGAGCCAGGGCGGCATCGTGCCCAGCTATGCGCTGATCGTGCGCGAATACATGCCCGCGCGCGAAGCCGGGGCGCGGGTGGGCGTCGTGATCTTCGCCACCATCGTCGGGATGGCGCTGGGCGGCTGGATGTCGGGCTGGATCTACGACCTCACCGGCAGCTACCGCGCGGCCTTCCTGAACGGAATCGGCTGGAACCTTCTGAACATCGCGATCATGGTGACGATCTTTGTCGCCACGCGGCGCGGCATCGGCCGGCTGCGCGCGGCCTGAGCGGCCACAAGACGGAGCGCCTGCGGCGCGTTCTTTCTGGCACTGCGTGCGGTATGGCGCGGCCTCGATGGCGCGACACCCTGAAGAACCCGCGTTGCAATGGCGCGCCTCTTTGGTATGACGCGGCGTCTTCAGGAGCGGGCGAGATGGATCATTTTCTGTACAGGAACGGTGTTCTGCATGCCGAGGACGTGGCCGTGCCGGACATCGCGGCGGTGGTCGGCACGCCCTTCTACCTCTATTCCGCGGCGACCCTGCGCCGGCATTACCGGCTGTTCGCCGATGGGCTGGAGGGGCTGCCGCATCTGGTGTGCTATGCCATGAAGGCCAATTCCAACCAGGCGGTCCTGAAGCTGCTGGGCGATCTCGGCGCCGGCATGGACGTGGTGTCGGGCGGGGAATATGCGCGCGCCCGCGCCGCCGGCATTCCCGGCGAGCGGATCGTGTTCTCCGGCATCGGCAAGACCCGCGCCGAGATGCGCATGGCGCTGGAGGGCGGGATCCGGCAGGTCAACCTGGAAAGCGAGCCGGAGATGCGGGTGCTGTCCGAAGTGGCGGTGTCGATGGGCAAGGTCGTGCCGGTGACGGTGCGGGTGAACCCCGACGTTGACGCCAAGACCCACGAGAAGATCGCCACCGGCAAGAAGGAAAACAAGTTCGGCATTCCCATCGCCCGTGCGCGCGAGGTCTATGCCGAGGCCGCCGCGCTGCCGGGACTGGACGTGGTGGGGATCGACGTTCACATCGGCAGCCAGCTGACCGATCTGCAACCGTTCCGCGACGCCTATGGTCTGTTGGCATCGTTGACCCGGCAACTGCGTGCCGACGGGCACGACATCAGGCGGCTGGACCTGGGCGGCGGGCTTGGCATCCCCTACGAGCGGTCGAACAGCGCGCCGCCGCTGCCGGTGGAATATTGCGCCATGGTCCGCGAGGTTCTGGGCGATCTGGACTGTGAGATCGAGATCGAGCCGGGACGGCTGATCGCCGGCAATGCGGGGATCCTGGTGTCCGAGGTGATCTATCTGAAACACGGCGAGGGGCGCGATTTCCTGATCCTTGACGCCGCGATGAACGACCTGATCCGCCCCTCGATGTATTCGAGCTATCACGAGATCGTGGCGGTGCACGAGCCGGCCGCGGGCGTGCCGCTGGCGCCGGTCGATATCGTCGGACCGGTCTGCGAGTCCGGCGATACCTTTGCGCGGGATCGCGCCATGCCGCCGCTCGCAGCCGGGGACCTTGTGGCGTTCCGGTCCGCCGGGGCCTATGGTGCGGTCATGGCCTCGGAATACAACACCAGGCCGCTGGTGCCCGAGGTCCTGGTGCAGGACGATCAATTTGCCGTCATTCGTCCGCGACCGACCTTTGACGAGATTATCAGCCGCGATAGGGTGCCCGCGTGGCTCTGACGGTGCGATATTGCACGATGGGCCCGATGGCATGGGTGGATGACCGAGACACGACAGCCGACCGATGACGCGCTGCGCCGCCTGGGGTGGCCGCTTCGCCTGACACGCTGGGGCATGGCGGCAGAGCGGGCGGTGCGGGCATTCTGGCCGTTCTGGTCGATCCTGCTGCTGGTGCTGGCCGCGCTGATGCTGGGCCTGCACGAAAGCCTGCCGCTGGAGGCGGTTTGGACCGGGATCGTCGTGTCGGCGCTGGGCCTTGTCTGGACGCTGTGGCGCGGGGCAAGACGCTTTCGCTGGCCGCGCGCGCACGAGGCGCGGGGCAGGCTGGACCGGACGCTGCCGGGCCGCCCGATCGCGGCGCTGGGCGACAGCCAGGCGATCGGTACGGGCGACGCCGCCAGCCAGGCGGTCTGGAAGGCGCATGTGGCGCGCATGGCCGACCGGGTGGCCGGCGCCCGCGCGGCGCCGCCGAACCTGCGTATCGCCGACCGCGACCCTTACGCGCTGCGCTACGTGGCGCTGCTGGCCTTTGCGGTCGCGCTGCTGTTCGGCTCGTTCCTGCGTGTCGCCAGCGTGACCGAGGTCGCGCCGCCGGGCGCGGGCGGGGCCGATATCGCCGCCGGGCCAAGCTGGGAAGGCTGGATCGAACCGCCCGCCTATACCGGCAAGCCGTCGCTGTACCTGAACGACATCCCGCCCGGCCCCTTCACAGTGCCGGAGGCGAGCCGCGTCACCTTGCGGCTCTACGGCGAGACCGGCGAGTTGTCGGTGGTTGAGACCGTGTCAAGCCGCGTCGGCGGGATGCCGGATGCAGACGATGGCGGCCATAGCTTCGAGGCGGTGCAAAGCGGCCGGATCGCCATCGAGGGGCCGAACGGCGCGGCCTGGGACATCAGCGTCACCGCCGACATGCCGCCGGATGTCACGCTGCTGGGCGAGCCGGAGCGCGCGCTTGGCGGCGAGATGCGGCAGAATTTCGGGGCAAGCGACGATTACGGCGTGGTGTCCGGGCGGGCCGAGATCACGCTCGATCTCGCGGCGGTGGACCGCCGCTATGGCCTGATCCCCGAGCCGGAGCCGCGCGAGCCGCTGGTGCTTGACCTGCCGCTGACGATTTCCGGCGACCGCACCGATTTCGAAGAGGTTCTGATCGCCAACCTGTCCGAGCATCCCTGGGCAATGCTGCCGGTGACGATGGTTCTTCATGCGACCGACGCGCTGGGCCAGGAAGGCGCGTCGGAGCCCGCGCATGTGACCCTGCCGGGGCGGCGTTTCTTCGATCCGCTGGCCGGGGCGATCATCGAGGTGCGGCGCGACATGCTGTGGAACCGGGCCGAGAACGGCGCGCGCGTGGCGCAGGTGCTGCGCGCGGTGGCCAACAAGCCCGAGGACGTGTTCGACAGCGAGACCGCGTATCTCAAGCTGCGGGTGCTCCAGCGGCGGCTGGAGCTGCTCAATGAATACGGGATGACCGGGGCGCAGCGCGACGAGATCGCGGCCGCCCTGTGGGACATCGCGCTGCTGATCGAGGAGGGCAGCCTGACCGACGCGCTGGAGCGGCTGCGCGAGGCCCGCGAGCGGCTGGAAGAGGCGATGCGCAACGGCGCCACCGACGAGGAGATCGCCGAGCTGATGCGCGAGCTGCGCGAGGCGACCAAGGACTACATGCGCCAGCTTGCCGAACAGCAGCAGCGCGACGGCGAGGCGCCCGACCAGGCCCAGGGCGAGATGCAGGAGATCACGCGCGGCCAGCTCGAGGCGCTGATGGACCGCCTGCAGGAACTGATGGAAGAAGGCCGGATGGACGAGGCGATGGAGCTGATGGACCGCATCGCCGAGCTGATGGAGAACCTGCAGGTGACGCAGGGCGAGCCTTCGCCCGGCGAGGAGGCGATGGAGGGTCTGGCCGACAGTCTGCGCCAGCAGCAGGATCTGAGCGACGAGACCTTCGGTGATCTTCAGGAGCAGTTCGGCGAGAACGGCCAGCAGGGCGAGGAGGGCCGCCAGCCCGGACGGAACGGCAGCCGCGGCAACGGAACGCGCAGCGGCGACGGGGCCGGGCGCGGCCAGGATCCGAGCGGGCCGCCGGAGCCGGGCGACGGTGCGGGCGGCATGCCCGATGCGGACAGTCTGGCCGACCGGCAGCGCGCGCTGCGCGAGGAACTTGGGCGGCAGCGCGGCAACCTGCCCGGCGCCGGCACACCGGAGGGCGACGCCGCGCGCGGTGCGCTGGACCGCGCCGGGCGTGCCATGGACGAGGCCGAGAGGGCGCTGCGCGAGGACGATCTGGCCGGCGCGCTCGACAGCCAGTCCGAGGCGATCGAGGCGCTGCGCGAGGGCATGCGCGATCTGGGCGAGATGATGGCGCAGCAGCAGAACGAACAGGGCCAGCAGGGCGATGCGCAAGGCCAGGCGAACAACAACAGCCAGGCGCGCGATCCGCTGGGTCGAGAGCCGGGCGCGAGCGGGCAGATCGGCACCGAGGAAGAGATGCTGCGCGGCGACGACGTATATGGCCGCGCGCGCGAATTGCTCGAGGAATTGCGCCGCCGGTCCGGCGACCAGACGCGCCCGGCCGAAGAGCTGGATTATCTGAAGCGGCTGCTCGACCGGTTCTGATGGGCGGGCTTGGTTTCGGGGTGCGGCGGCACGGCGCGGTGCCGGCGGATCAGCCGTCCGCGCCGCCGGTCAGCTCGCGCACCTTGGCAACCGCCGTCTCGACAAGGCCGTTGACCTGTCCGCGCACATCGTTGACCCCGTCGACATAGGCGGCAAGATAGGGCCGCGCCTGCGGAACCATGTCGCCGATCCGGGGCGCAAGCGCATAGACCGCGATGGCGATCGCGCATAGCAGGACCACCAGAAGGAACCCGGCGCGAAAGCCGCGGCGTTCGCGCTTTTGCTCGACTTCCAGCGCCACGGGGGCGGCCGATGCCTCGGACCGGTCGTTCTGGCCGCGCAGGGTCGAGTTGATCTCGTCCACGTCGGGCAGAACCTCGGCCCCCTGTCCCTTGGCGCTGTCGGCATCGGCATCGTCCAACCCGCGCAGCCGGGCCATGCGGGCGCGCGCCGCAGCGGATCGGCTGGCGGCGCGATCCTGGCTGTCGTCAAGGCCGAGGTCGGGCTGGCTTTCCAGCCCGCTGTCTTTTTCGGCGCGGCGCGCGGCGGCCTCGCGCTCGGCCTCCTCGCGCAGGACATCGGCCACTTCGGGGTCAAGCTCGCGGCGGCGGGGCCGTGCCGATGCGCCCGTTTCGGGCGTTTCCGCCTCGGGTGCGTCGGCTTCGGGCGCGTCCGCGTCGGTTTCCATGTCGCCCGGATGCTGGAACCAGCCATGGCCGCAATTCGAGCATTGCACGTCGCGGCCCGCTGGCGGGATCAGGCTGGCGTCGACCTCGTAGGTTGCGCCGCAGTTCGGGCAAATCAAGCGCATGTCGTTCCCTGACGGAATGTCCGGTCCCCGGACGCCCATCCGTTTTTCCCTTTTTCCGCGATTTGTACCAGCCCCTTAGCGCAATTCATAGCTTTTGAAGCCCGCCCGATTGCAACATCGCGGCAATTTCGGCAAAAGAGCCGCAGTCCCGAAGCGCAAGGAAGCCGCCGTGATCGAGCTTGACGATGTGTCCTACAGCTATGGCGGCGGCGAACTTCTGAGCGGAATCAGCCTGACCTTGCCACCGGGATCCTTCTTTTTTCTTACCGGACCCTCGGGCGCCGGCAAGACCACCTTTCTCAAGCTGTGCTACGGCGAGCTGTTGCCCACGGCCGGGCGCATCACCGCTTTCGGGCAGGACATGCGCGGGCGCGGCCGCGACGATATCGCGCGGCTGCGGCAGCGGATCGGGGTCGTGCATCAGGATTGCAAGTTCCTCGACCACCTGCCGGTCGCCGAGAACGTGGCGCTGCCGCTGACGGTCGCGGGGCGCGACGCGGCGTCGGAAACCGCCAACCTGTCGGAACTGCTTGGCTGGGTCGGGCTGTCTGGGCATGCCGATGCCCTGCCGCCGGAACTGTCGGGCGGCGAGCGGCAGCGCGCGGCGGTGGCGCGGGCCGTCATCATGGCGCCCGAGATCGTGATCGCCGACGAGCCGACGGGCAATGTCGACTGGGACATGTCGCTGCGCCTGCTGACCCTGCTGGTGGAGTTGAACCGGATGGGCAAGACGATCCTGATCGCGACCCACGACCTGAACCTGATCCGCGCCGCCAAGCAGCAGGTGCAGGCGCGCGTGTTGCGGATCAGCAACCGCAACCTGCAACAGGCGGGGGCCGACCTGTGAACGCGCTGGCCCGAAGCCTGAACGTGCTGCGCGGCGACGGGCAGGCGGGCCGCGTCGTGCCGCCGACGGGTCACACGGCGTGGCTGACCCAGTTCACCGCCGGGGCGATGGCGTTCCTGGCGGTGTTCGCGCTTGCGCTGTCGCTGGCGACCGACCGGCTGGCAGAGCTGTGGTCGTCGGAACTGGCGCGCAGCGCGACGGTGCGCGTTTCCGCCCCGGCCGGCCAGGAAGAGGCGCAGGTGCGCGCCGCGGTGCGGGTGCTGGAACAGACGCCCGGCATCGCCGCTGTCCGGGTGCTGGACGCGGCCGAGGAACGCGCGCTGCTGGAGCCGTGGTTCGGCCCCGACCTGCCGGTCGAGGCGCTGCCGATCCCCAGGATGATCGACGTGGTCGAGGGTTCGGACGGCTACGATGCCGAAGGTCTGCGGCTGCGGCTTGCCGCCGAGGCGCCCGGCGCGGTGCTGGACGACCACACGCGCTGGCGCCAGCCCCTTGTGAAGGCCGCGGGACGGCTGCGGACGCTGGGCGTGGTGTCGATCCTGCTGATCGGCACGGCGACCGCGGCGATGATCACGCTGGCCGCCAATGCCGCACTGGCCGCGAATGCGCAGGTGATCCGGGTCCTGCGCCTGGTCGGCGCGCGCGATGTGTATATCGCCCGCGCCTTCGTGCGGCGCTTCACGCTTCGGGCGCTGTCCGGCGCCTTGGCCGGAACGCTGCTGGGCATGGGGGCGATCGCCTTGCTGCCGGGGGCCAGCACCGAGGGCGGGTTCCTGACCGGCCTCGGGTTCCAGGGTGCGCACTGGCTGATCCCGCTGGTGATCCCGTTGCTGGCGGCGATCGTCGCCTTCTGGGCGACACGGATGGCGGCGCTGCGGTCGCTTCGGGGGCTGATGTGACAAGGTGGGTCCGGTCGCTGCTGTTCATCGGCCAGATGTACCTGGTGATGGCCGCGATGGCGCTTGTGTTCCTGGTCCCGGCGATGATCACCCGCCGCGCCGCCTATGCCGGGGTGCATCTGTATTGCGGCTATGTCCGCTGGACCGCGCGCTGGATGGTCGGGCTGGCGAGCGAAGTGCGCGGAGAGGTGCCGCGCGACGAGGTTCTGATCGCCGCCAAGCACCAGTCCTTTTTCGACATCATCCTGCTGTGCAGCGTTCTGCCGCGCCCGAAATTCATCATGAAGAAGGAATTGAAATGGACCCCGATCGTCGGCTGGTACGCGATGCGCATCGGCTGCGTTCCGGTGGACCGGGGCAAGCGCGGCGCGGCAATCGGCCGGATGCTGGACGACGTGCACAAGGGCCGCGCGCTTCCCGGACAGCTGATCATCTACCCGCAGGGCACGCGGGTGGCGCCCGGCCTGAAAAAGCCGTTCAAGGTGGGCAGCGCCGTGCTTTATGCGCAACTCGGACAGGATTGCGTTCCGGCGGCCACCAATGTCGGCCTGTTCTGGCCCCGTCACGGCATCCTGCGCAAGCCGGGGCTGGCCGTGCTCGAGTTCCTGCCGCGCATCCCGCAGGGCCGCGAACAGGCGGCGTTCATGGCCACGCTGGAGGCCGAGATCGAAGGCGCGTCGGACCGGCTGCTGGCAGAGGGCGGGTTCCGCCTCGAGGAGGGATGATGGACACGATCGACGATCTGGACACGCTTCTGGCCGTCTATCCCGAAGAGCCGGCGCGCGGCGCGCTGGACAAGGTGGTGAACCGCATCACGCCGGCCTACGCCCGCTGGCTGGCCGCGTCGCGGTTCTGCATCCTGTCCACCGTCGGCCCCGAAGGCACCGATGCCAGCCCGCGCGGCGATGACGGCCCGGTTGCCGAAGTCCTGGATCCCACGGCGCTGGCGCTGCCCGACTGGCGCGGCAACAACCGGATCGACAGCCTGCGCAACATCGTCCGGGACGGGCGCATCGCCGTGCTGTTCATGGTGCGCGGCACGCAGAACGTGGTGCGGGTCAACGGCACCGCGCGGCTGACGGCGGATGCCGCGATGACGGCGCGCTTTGAACGGGACGGCAGGCAGCCGCGATCCGTGATCGTGGTGTCGGTCAAGGAGGTGTATTTCCAGTGCGCCAAGGCGGTGATGCGCGCTGCGCTTTGGGACGGGACGGATGACAGCGGCAAGGTGCCCACGGCCGGCGCGTTCAAGCGCGAGCTGGATGCCGCGTTCGATGCGGATGCCTACGACGCGGAGTATGGCCGCCACGCCGCGCGCATCCTGTGGTGACACCCGCGGCACGGCCGCTTTTTACGGTCCATTTGCGGGCTGGTCTTGCCGCGGGCTGGTCGCTAAGACGGCCGGAACAAGGAAAGGTCGACCCATGACCGGCATCGCGCCGCAGCCCGGCATTCTGGAGATCAAGCTGTATGTCAGCGGCCAGTCCTCGATCGAGGGCCGCGAGGACGTGGTCAAGCTGTCGTCGAACGAGAACCCGTTCGGTCCCAGCCCCCGCGCGCAGGAGGCGCTGCGCCGCAGCGCGCACCTGCTGCACCGCTACCCGCCCACCGATCACGCCGCGCTGCGCGCCGCCATCGGCGAGGTGCACGGGCTGGATGCGGGGCGCATCATCTGCGGTGTCGGCTCGGACGAGATCATCCATTTCCTGTGCCAGGCCTATGCCGGGCCGGGCGACGAGGTGCTGTATACCGAGCACGGCTTTTCGATGTACCGCATCTCGGCGCTGGCGGCGGGCGCCGCGCCGGTCGAGGCGCCGGAGCGGGACCGCACCGTCGATGTCGATGCCGTATTGGCGGCCTGCACCGCGCGCACGAAGCTCGTGTTCATCGCCAACCCGAACAATCCGACCGGCACGATGATCGGCGGCGGCGACCTTGCGCGGCTGGCCGCGGGGCTGCCCGAGGGCGTTCTGCTGGTGCTGGACGGCGCCTATGCCGAGTTCGCCTCGGGCTATGACGGCGGCGTGTCGCTGATCGAGGAGCGCGGCAACGTGTTCATGACGCGGACCTTTTCCAAGCTCTACGGGCTGGGCGGGCTGCGCGTCGGCTGGGGATACGGCCCGCGCGAGATCGTCGATGTGCTCAACCGCGTTCGCGGGCCGTTCAACCTGTCGCTGCCCGCGCTGGACGCGGCCGAGGCCGCCGTGCGCGACCGCGATTTCGTCGAGAAATGCCTGGCCGAGAACAAGCGTATGCGCGCCTGGCTGGCCGAGGCGCTGGCAGAGCGCGGTGTGCCGTCGGACACGTCCTGCGCCAATTTCATCCTCGCGCGGTTTCACGACACCGAAGAGGCGGATGCCTGCGATGCCTGGCTTCGGGATGCCGGGATCCTGGTGCGCAAGGTGGCGGGCTACAAGCTGCCGCATTGCCTGCGCATCACGGTGGGCGACGAGGCGTCGTGCCGCCGCGTCGCCCACGCCATCGGGGCGTTCAAGGACAGCCGGACATGAGCGCGATCTACGACCGCATCGCCCTGATCGGGCTGGGCCTGATCGCCGGCTCGATGGGCCTGGCGATCCGCGAGCATGGCCTGGCGAATGAGGTGGTGGGCACCGCCCGCTCGGCCGAAACGCGCGCCGTGGCGGTCGACCTCGGGCTGTGCGACCGGGTGACAGAGACGGCGGCCGAGGCGGTGAAGGGCGCCGATCTGGTGGTGCTGGCCGTGCCGGTCGGCGTGATGGGCGCGGTGGCCGAGGAGATCGGCCCCCACCTCGCACCGGGTGCGACCGTCACCGATGTCGGCTCGGTCAAGCGCAGGGTGATCGACGCGGTGGCGCCGCACCTGCCCGAAAACGTGCACTTCATCCCCGCCCATCCGCTGGCCGGGACGGAGCATTCCGGCCCCCATGCCGGCTTTGCCACGCTGTTCCAGAACCGCTGGTGCCTGCTGGTCCCGGCGGACGGCGCGGACGAGGCTGCCACCGGCCGGCTGCGCGCGCTGTGGCAGGCCATGGGCGCCAATGTCGAAATGATGGAGCCGGACCACCACGATCTGGTTCTGGCCGTCACCAGCCACGCGCCGCACCTGATCGCCTACACGATGGTCGGCGTGGCCGACGACCTGCGCCGCGTCACCGATTCAGAGGTCATAAAGTATTCTGCGGCAGGCTTTCGGGACTTCACGCGAATCGCTGCGTCGGACCCGACGATGTGGCGGGACGTGTTCCTGACCAACAAGGAGGCGACGCTGGAAATCCTGGGCCGGTTCACCGAAGAACTGTTCGCGCTGCAACGGGCAATTCGCACGGGTGACGGCCAGCAGCTTTTCGATTATTTTACGCGCACACGCGCCATCCGCCGCGGCATCATCGAGGCCGGGCAGGACACGGACGCACCGGATTTCGGACGGGGGACAAAACGCACATGACCTTGCGATTCAAGGGGTTCGTCCTGTTGGGCGCACTTCTCGGCGGCCCGCTATCGGCCGAGGCGCCGGACAGTTCCATGCCGCCCGAGATACGCCCCGTCCCCGCAGTCGAAGAGGCCGCCACGCCCGCGCCGGTGCGCCGTCCGGCCGACCTGGAGGCGGAGGTTCCCGTGGTCGAGACGACGATGCGCGAAACTCCGCCGATCACCGTGGTCGCCGCGGGGCTTGCGCGCTCGCCGCTGCCGATCCCGCGCCCGCGGGTCATCGTGCGCCGGGTCGCCCCGCCGCCCGAGACGTCGGCACCTGCGCCCGAGCCGGTCGTCGTCGCCTCTGCCGGCGCGGTCGTGCGGCCGGCCCCGCCACCGAAGCGGCCCAAGGGCGGGTTCCTCGCCGCGCTGTTCAGGGCGCCCGACAAGCCGTCGAAATACCCGGCTGCGGGGTCGGTCTGCGGCGATCCGGCAATTCGCGGGCAGGCATTGCCGCCGATCCCGGCGAAACTGCGCGGCTGCGGCCAGCCGAACCCGGTGCGCATCACCTCGGTCGACGGCGTCGCGCTGACCACCCCCGCAACCGTCAGCTGCGAAACTGCGAGCGCCCTGCGCCGCTGGGTCTCCGGCGTGGTAAAGCCGGTGGTCGGCCGCCATGGCGGCGGGGTCGCCGGGCTGAAGGTTGCCGCAAGCTATTCCTGCCGCACCCGCAACAACGTGCCGGGGGCCAAGATCTCGGAACACGGGCGCGGCAAGGCGATCGACATCTCCGCGATCATCCTCAAGAACGGCAGCGCGATGACGGTGCTGCACGGCTGGCGCGACAAGGTGCAGGGGCCGATCCTGCAAAAGATCCATGCCGCCGCCTGTGGAACCTTCGGAACGGTGCTTGGCCCGCGATCCGACCGGTATCACCAGGACCACCTGCATCTCGACGTCGCGGCTCACGGCTATGGACCATATTGCCGATGACACGACGCATGATCTGAACCCGCTCGCCGGGATCGCGGGTCGGCCGGCCGGCAACAGGAAGAGGCGCCGCCGTCCGCTGCCGCTACCGCTCCAGCCGGAAGCCCAGCTTCACCCCCACCTGGAAATGCGCCACCTCGCCTTGCGCGACATGGCCGCGAATTTCCGTCACCTCGAACCATTCCACATTGCGCACGCTCTTGCCCGCCGTCGCCACCGCATTACGGATCGCGTCATCGATGGAGGCCGCGGAAGAGCCGTAAACCTCGGTGATCGGATAGACATTGTCGGACATGGGATTCCCTCCTTTGGTGTCGGAAAGAAGGGTAGGGCGCGGGATGCGGGTGTCGATGCGGGTCGGCCTCGGCGCGGAGGCAAATCTCCGGCGGATTGAAACGTCTCATCGTGTCGGGAAGGATCGCCCCTCATGGAAGGCGTCGCAAGTCAGCCTCCCCGTTCGACGCCATCCACTTGCGACCAGCCCCGGCAAACAATTACTCAAAGGGCCTGTCACCCATCCATCTTCAACGCATTGATGAATGCTTCTTGCGGGATGTCGACCTTGCCGAACTGGCGCATCTTCTTCTTGCCGGCCTTCTGCTTGTCCAGCAGCTTGCGCTTGCGCGAGGCGTCGCCGCCGTAGCATTTCGCCGTCACATCCTTGCGCAGCGCGGCCAGCGTCTCGCGGGCGATGACCTTGCCGCCGATGGCCGCCTGGATCGGAATCTTGAACATGTGGCGGGGGATCAGGTCCTTCAGCTTTTCGACCATGACGCGCCCGCGCATTTCCGCCCGGTCGCGGTGGACCATCATCGACAGCGCGTCCACCGGTTCCTCGTTGACCAGGATCTGCATCTTGACGAGGTTGTCCTGCCGGTAGCCCGTCAGGTGGTAATCGAAGGATGCGTAACCCTTCGTTACCGATTTGAGCCTGTCGTAGAAGTCGAACACCACCTCGTTCAGCGGCAGGTCGTAGACCACCATCGCCCGCGCGCCGGCATAGGTCAGCTCCTGCTGGATGCCGCGCCGGTCCTGGCAGAGCTTCAGCACGTCGCCCAGATATTCGTCGGGCACCAGGATCGTCGCCTTGATGCGCGGCTCCTCGACATGGGCGACATGGGTCGCGTCGGGCATGTCGGCGGGGTTGTGCAATTCGGTGACGCTGCCGTCGCGCATATGGACCTTGTAGACCACCGAGGGCGCGGTGGTGATCAGCTCGATGTCGTATTCGCGTTCCAGCCGGTCGCGGATCACTTCGAGGTGCAGAAGCCCAAGGAACCCGCAGCGAAAGCCGAAACCGAGCGCGGCGGAGGTTTCCATCTCGTAGGAAAACGATGCGTCGTTCAGCGCCAGTTTCTCGATCGCGGTGCGAAGATCCTCGAAATCCGCGGCGTCGACCGGGAACAGGCCGCAGAACACCACCGGGACCGACGGGTTGAAGCCGGGCAGCGGCGCGGCGGCGCCCTTCTTTTCGTGGGTGATCGTGTCGCCCACGCGGGTGTCGCGCACCTGCTTGATCGAGCCGGTGAAGATGCCGATCTCGCCGGGGCCAAGCTCCTTGATGTCGACCATGGCCGGTTTCAGCACGGACAGCTTGTCGATCCCGTAGATCGCCCCGGTCTGCATCATGCGGATCCGGTCGCCCTTGCGGATCACGCCGTCCATCACCCGGATCAGCACGACCACGCCGAGATAGGCGTCGTACCACGAATCCACCAGCATCGCCTTGAGCGGCGCGTCGCGGTCGCCCTTGGGGGGCGGCAGGCGTTTGACGATTGCTTCCAGCACGTCGGGGATGCCAAGCCCGGTCTTGGCCGAAATCTCGACGGCGTCATGTGCCTCGATCCCGATCACGTCCTCGATCTGCGCCTTGACGCGCTCGGGCTCCGAGGCCGGCAGGTCGATCTTGTTGAGCACCGGCACGATCTCGTGATCCGCGTCGATGGCCTGATACACATTGGCCAGGGTCTGCGCCTCGACCCCTTGTGTCGCGTCCACCACCAGCAGCGACCCCTCGACCGCGCGCATCGAGCGGCTGACCTCGTAGGCGAAATCGACATGGCCGGGGGTGTCGATCAGGTTCAGCACATAGGTGTGCCCGTCCTGCGCCGGATAGTCGATGCGCACCGTGTTGGCCTTGATGGTGATGCCGCGCTCGCGCTCGATGTCCATCGCGTCGAGCATCTGCTCCTTCATGTCGCGCTCGGCGACGGTTCCGGTCAGCTGGATCAGCCGGTCGGCAAGCGTGGATTTCCCATGGTCGATATGCGCGACGATGGAGAAATTGCGGATATGGGCGAGGTCGGTCATGCGCAACGATATGATGCAGGCGCGGGAGGGGGTCAATGGGGCGTATGGCGGATGCGGGGTTGAGAATGTGGTTTGTAGTGTATATTTTGGTGTGTAATCGAAAGGACATGCCATGACCCGCCTTCTGACCACCGAAATCGCCACCATGACCGAGATGCGCGAGCCGCAGAAAGTGCTCGATCGGGCGCGCGGCCGGCCCGTGGCGGTGATGAAGAATTCGCGCCTCGTGGGCTATTTCGTGCCGGCCGAGGCGGTGGCCACGCCGGGCGAGCACCGGGTGGCGACGATGGAAGAGGTGCTGGCCCACCTGCAGGAGACCCGCGCCGAGGTTCAGCCGGTGCTCGACTATCTGCGCGACAAGTGATGTTCACCCTTCTGACGCCCGATCAGGTGCGCGCGATTCATGACGTGGTGCTCAATTCTGGCGAATTGACTGGCGAAGCGCTGGACAAATCGCTGGAAAGCGCGCTGGCCCGCGTGGAAAACCGTCTGGCCTACGGCATGATCGGCGATGGGTTCGATCTGGCGGCGGCCTATGCCGTCGCCGTGGCCACGGGGCATTGCTTCAACGACGCGAACAAGCGGACAGCTTTCCGAACGATGAACGCGGCGCTGGCGCTTAACGGCCACCGCATCGCCTGGACCACGGAAGAAGTCGGTGCAATGGTGGTCGAGGTCGCCCAGGGGCGTGTCGAGGCCGACGATCTGGCGGGTTGGCTGCGCATCAAGGCACAGGGCTGACGCGGGGGAATCCGACCTTGCCGCGATGGAAACGGTCCGGTAGTGTTTCGACACCTTGTGAGAACAATTCCAGAACGCCGCAACATGCTGACCGCCCGGCTGCCAGATTTCGTGAGACAGAACTATTATTGCGGCGAGTGGCACCATGCCAGCGCGGTCATGGCCGGCGACCGCCCGCAGGAATGGCGCGACCTGATGGACGTTCTGTCTGCGTTCCGGCTCAAGAAATCGTATATCGCCAGGGGCGGCGGCTCCAAGACCAACCTCGCCGCGTATATCGACACGTTCCTCGAGGCGCGCGGCTGGCGCGAGACGAAGTTCGACACCAAGATCGTCGTGGACGACACCGAAACCGCGACGCCGACCCACAAGATCGACATGTTCCGCAACGGCATCGCGGTCGAGATCGAATGGAACAACAAGGATCCGTTCTATGACCGCGATCTCAACAACTTTCGCCTGCTGCATGCATTGCGGACGGTGAGCGTCGGGGTCATCATCACCCGTGCCGACGAGCTTCAGGACATTTTCGACGATCTGGGGCGCGGATCGTCCTATGGCACATCGACGACGCATCTGAGCAAACTGATCCCGCGAATCGAGGGCGGCGGCGCCGGCGGATGCCCGATCCTGACCTTCGGGATCAAGAAGAGCCTGTACAGGGAGACCGAGTGATGGCGAATGCGAATGACGACTTCCTGTCGGATCTGGCGGGCCGGAAGTTCCAGACCATCCTCGCCGACCCGCCCTGGCAGTTCCAGAACCGCACCGGCAAGATGGCGCCGGAACACCGGCGGTTGTCGCGCTATCCGACCATGACGCTGGACGATATCTGCGATTTGCCGGTAGAGGCGGTGGCCGGCGATCCGGCGCATCTTTACCTGTGGGTGCCCAACGCCCTGCTGCCCGAGGGGCTGAAGGTGATGGAACATTGGGGGTTCCGCTACAAGAGCAACCTGATCTGGTACAAGATCCGCAAGGATGGCGGGCCGGACCGGCGCGGTGTGGGCTTCTATTTCCGCAACGTGACGGAAATCCTGCTGTTCGGCGTGCGCGGCAAGAACGCCCGCACCCTGGCGCCGGGCCGGTCGCAGGAAAACATCATCGCCACGCAGAAGCGCGAGCATAGCCGCAAGCCCGACGAGCAATACGACCTGATCGAACGGTGCAGCTTCGGCGAGCGGCTGGAGATTTTCGCGCGCGGCCCGCGCGCCGGCTGGACGGTCTGGGGCAACCAGTCCGAGCATTACGAGCCGACATGGAAAACCTACCCCAACCACTCGCAGGCCAAGGTCGTCCCGCTCAAGAAAGCGTCCGCCTCGCGCGGCTGACGGTCGGCCGGACCTGCCGCGCGCGGATGCAATCGCATCTGGTCATCGGCGCGGAACTGGCGCACAGTCGCGCCATGCTGGAAACCCATGAATTGCCGGTCGAAGCCGTGCGCGTACCCGTGAAGCGCCTGAAGACGCTGGACGAGGCACGTGTGCAGGCGCTGGCCGAGGACATGCTGGAAAACGGGCAGACCACGCCGATCCGGGTCCGGCCCGATGGCGATAGCTACGTTCTGCTCGAGGGGCTGCATCGTCTCGCGGCGCTCAAGGCGCTGGGCGAGGAGGTCGTGCGCGCCTTCGTCGTGCGGGCGCGGTTGCACTGAGCCGAAAGGCGGCGCCGGTCAATTCTTGCGGACACGGTTCTTGACCGCCTTGTCCTTGGTCTGACCGTTGCTGTCCGCGAACGGATCGGTTTCGGCGAACGGATCCTTGCCGGTCGATCCGCGGCTGTTCATCTCGCGCTGGCACTTTTCCACCTCGTCCCAGGCCCGGCGCGACCCGTTCAGTTTCAGATTGTCGATTTCCTTCCCGTTATACGAGATCCGCATGTTCAGCGCGGCCTGGAATTCGGCGATGAAATCCATCTTCGTGCTTTGCGCGTGCAGGTACACCGTCTCGCCGGAGTTGAATTGCAGGCCCGAGGCAGAGACATCCCAGACCGGGCGGCTGCCGAACTGGACCTGGATGTCGTAGGAGCCGTCGGGGCTGATCGACCGCCAATCGTCGTTGCCGACCAGGAAATAGAAGTTGTCCTTTTGCGGGTTGCGCCCGATCCGTAGCACCGTACCCCCGTTCCAGGATGCCAGCGCGTAACACCCGTTGCCGATGGTGGGGTCGACGGAAACATCCCAATTGCCCACGGCGGCCCAGAAATCGTTGTCGGCCGCGCTTGCGGGCAGGCCGGACAGGGACACGCCGAGGATGAGAGCCAAGGACTTTGCGGACATCAGAGCCTCCGGAAAACAATATGATGCGTGTATCTTAAGCACAGCCTGCGCCGAACAGGCAAGATTGGACGCTTCGAATTGATCTGGCGCAAGGCCGTGCCTATCCTGTCTCGAATACGAATGCGCCCGATGGGCTCAGGCGAAAGGAACGGACCATGCTACGCCTTGCAATGACGCTGTTCGCCGTGATCGCGACGACGCTGATGGGCAGCTTTGTCGTGGTTGCGCTGGTCACCGGCTATGACACGTTGCAGCCGGTTCTGGCGGCGGCCGCGGCCGGGTTCGTGGCGGCGATTCCGGTCACCTGGATCGTGACGAAAAAGCTGGTCTGACCCGCCCCGGCCCGCGTCTCAGGCGTCGAGCCAGGTGCGCAGGGCGGCGATGAATTCGCGCGGCTTGTCGGCATGCAGCCAATGGCCCGCGCCGGGGATCTTGGCGAAACGGGCGCGCGGGAAATATCCGCGGATCGCCTGCCGGTGTTCGGGGCGCACGTAATCGCTGTCGGCACCGGCCAGGAACAGGGCCGGGATGTCCGCCTGCGCGGCCACGTCCGGCCAGCCGATGATCCGGTCCATCTCGGCGTCCAGCGCGTCGAGGTTCAGCCGCCATTCGCCCGCCTTCGTGTCCAGCGACTGCAGCAGGAAGGCGCGGGTGCCGCGGTCGGGGATCGCGCCGGCCAGCGCCGCGTCGGCGTCGGCGCGCGTGCCGCCAGCCTCGGGGTTCAGCCCGCGCATCGCGTCGATCAATTGCCGCTGGCTATGGGCGTAGGCGACCGGCGCGATATCCGCCACGGTCAGTTTCGCCACCTTGTCCGGCTCTGTCAGCGCCAGCATCATTGCCGCCTTGCCACCCATGGAATGGCCGACCACGTCGGCACGGCCGCCATGAGCGTCGATCACTTCGGCCAGATCGGCGGCAAGGTCCGGGTAGGTATGGCTGGCATGCCACGGACTTGCGCCGTGATTGCGCATGTCGACGCTCAGGACCTGCCGCGAATCGGCCAGTCGCCGGGCGATGGCGCCCCAGTTGCGGGCCGACCCGAACAGGCCGTGTACGATCAGAAGTGGCGGGTGTTGCGTCTGTGCGCCAGTAACGGTGGTATTCAGCATGCCCGCTGCATAGCCGAGGGGGCGGGGGCTGGAAAGGGGCGGGGTGCGGCAGGTACGTTCCCTGAAAGCTGCTATTGGGGGGATAGAGCTGATGATGACTGCCGAAGGGCTGGCTGCGCGGTCTGCGTCGCTGGCGCGCCTGTTCGAGAAAAAGCTGAAACTGCGGGGCGGCGGGCTGGAAGCCAAGCTGAACCGCGCCGGCCGGCGGCTGCCGCCGCGGGTGCGCCGCGAGGCCGAATTGCTGGTTGCGGCGGAACGCGCCGCCGGGCATCCGCGCCTGATGCGCCAGTTCGATCCCGCCGCGCTGGATGCGGCCCATGCCGGATGCGCGCGCTGGCTGCGGGGCGTCGATCTGCGCCGGCGGCGCCGCGACCGCGCGCTGAACCTGCTGGCTGCCAATGTCTTCAACCTGCTGATCGTGGCCGGGGCGTTCGTCGGCTACCTTGTCTGGTCGGGGCACCTTTAGGCACCCCGGCCCGGCAAAGCTGGTCTTCCCGGTCAATCGCCGCGCATGCCGGCATATTCCGCGTCGGTCACATGACGCTCCCACACGACATGGACGCCGTCCTGCGCCTCCTGCATCGCGAGGTGGCACATGGCGGTATCCGGCGCGGCACCGTGCCAGTGCCGTTCGCCGGGCGGGATCCAGATCGTGTCGCCGGGGCGGATCGTGACGATCGTCCCTCCCTCTGTCTGGAACAGCCCGGTGCCCGACACGACATGCAGCGTCTGGCCCAGCGGATGGGTGTGCCAGGCCGTGCGCGCGCCCGGCTCGAAGGTGACCCATGTGGCGCGCAGGCGGGCCGGTTCCGGCGCCTCGACGATCGCATCCTGCCGGACACGGCCGGTGAAATACTCGGCGGGCGGGGTGAGCGACGCGGTGTCGCCGGCGCGGGTGATCTGCATGGGCTTCTCCTGTATCCGTCTGTATACGCCTCGCGGAGCAGAGCATGGCCCGGCGCCGGTGTGAAGGGGGACTGACGCATGCACGGCTTGGGGTTATGGTGGCAGGATGCACCCTTTTCGTGAACGGGAGAAATCCGATGACCAGACTTCCCTCGATCCTGATGGCGCTGTCCTGCCTCGCGGTTCCGGCGGCGGCCACCGCCGATCCGACCGAGGAATGCGCCGCCGGCAGCCAGGCCGAGATCGCGGATTGCCTTTATGAGCTGGAACAGGACGTCGACCGGGATGTCGCGTCCTCGCTGCGTTCCGCGGCCGCGTCGGCAGAGAAACTGGACGCGCGCATGGACCGGCCACTTATGGTTCCTGCGCTGGATGCCTCGCAGGCGGCCTGGACGGCCTATCGCGATGCGCAATGCGAGGCGATGGGCGCGAGTTTCGGCGGCGGGTCCGGCGCCGGAATCGCCATCCGAAGCTGCCGCGTGACGCTGGGCCGGGCGCGGGCCGAGGAGTTGAAGACGCTGATATTCTGAGCAGCGCGGTGGCGGGGCCGGCAATGCCTGCCCCGCCGGGCGCCGGGTTCACAGCGCCGGGTAGATCGGGAACTTTGCGCACAGGGTGTCGACCTCGGCGCGTACCGCGTCCTCAACCGTGCCGTTGCCATCCTCGCCATTGGCGGCAAGCCCGTCGATCACCTGCACGATCCAGTCGGCGATCTGCCGGAACTCCGCCTCGCCGAAGCCGCGGGTGGTGCCGGCGGGCGTGCCCAGGCGGATGCCCGAGGTCACGAACGGCTTTTCGGGATCGAACGGCACGCCGTTCTTGTTGCAGGTGATGCGCGCGCGGCCCAGTGCCTTTTCGGCGGCCTTGCCGGTCACGCCCTTGGGTCGCAGGTCGGCCAGCATCAGGTGGTTGTCGGTGCCGCCCGACACGATGTCGATGCCGCCCTTCTGCAACTGGTCGGCCATGGCGCGGGCATTGGCCACCACCTGCGCGGCGTAGTCGTTGAATTCCGGGCGCAGCGCCTCGGCAAAGGCGACGGCCTTGGCCGCGATCACATGCATCAGCGGGCCGCCCTGAAGGCCGGGGAACACCGCCGAGTTGATCTTTTTAGCCACCGCCTCGTCATTCGTGAGGATCAGCCCGCCGCGCGGGCCGCGCAGCGATTTGTGGGTGGTCGAGGTCGTGACATGCGCGTGCGGCACCGGCGAGGCATGGGCGCCGCCCGCGACCAGCCCGGCGATGTGGGCCATGTCCACATGCAGCCAGGCGCCGACCTCGTCCGCGATCTCGCGGAACGCGGCCCAGTCCCATTCGCGACTGTAGGCGGTGCCGCCCGCAAGGATCAGCTTGGGCTTGTGCTTGCGGGCCTTGGCGCGGACCTCGTCCATGTCCAGCAGGCTGTCCTGCTGTCGCACGCCGTAGGACACGACGTCGAACCACTTGCCCGACATGTTGACCGGCGAGCCGTGGGTCAGGTGGCCGCCCGAATTCAGATCCAGCCCCATGAAGGTGTCGCCCGGCTTCAGCAGCGCCAGGAACACCGCCTGGTTCATCTGGCTGCCGGAATTGGGCTGGACGTTGGCGAAGCCCGCGCCGAACAGCTGCTTGGCGCGCTCGATCGCCAGTTCCTCGGCAATGTCCACGTACTGGCAGCCGCCGTAATAGCGTCGGCCCGGATAGCCTTCGGCGTACTTGTTGGTCAGGACCGATCCCTGCGCCTCGAGCACGGCGCGCGAGACGATGTTCTCGGACGCGATCAGCTCGATCTCGTCCTGCTGGCGGCCAAGCTCCTGCCGGGTGACGGCGAAGATCTCCGGGTCGCGGTCGGCGAGGCTTTCGGTGAAGAAACCGGCGTTGCGGTGGGGCGCGTTCATCGGGCGGACTCCGTTTCATGGCGGCATGGGTTGGCGTCCCTGTAGCGCGTCGGGCCGCGGGGATGAAGCCCATTCTGCCGCCGCGCGCAGCGCCGGCCCTTGTCTTTCGCCGCTCCGCTTGCAATCTGGCGGCAGGAGGACCGGAATGACCCCTATCGCATTCGTGGCCAGTGATGCCGCGCCCGCACGCTCCGCACTGGCGGCGCTGTCGGCGCGCTACGGCAACGCGGCGCCCGAAGAGGCGGAGGTGATCGTGGCGCTGGGCGGCGACGGGTTCATGCTCCAGACCCTCCACGGCACGATGGAGCTGGACGTGCCGGTCTACGGCATGAACCGCGGCACCGTCGGATTCATGATGAACGGCTATCACGAGGACGATCTGCTGGATCGCCTTGCCGAGGCCGAGGAAACCGTGATCCACCCCCTGCACATGCGCGCCGAGACGCCCGAGGGCGGCATGCAGGAGGCGTTGGCGATCAACGAGGTGTCGTTGTTGCGGGTCGGCCCGCAGGCGGCGCGGCTGAAGATCACCGTGGACGGCCGCGTGCGGATGGAGGAACTGGTTTGCGACGGGGCGCTGGTCTCCACTCCGGCAGGCTCGACAGCGTACAATTACTCGGCCCACGGCCCGATCCTGCCGATCGGGTCGGACGTGCTGGCGCTGACCGCGATCGCGCCGTTCCGGCCAAGGCGCTGGCGCGGTGCGCTGCTGCCGATGGCGGCGAAGGTGCGCGTCGACGTGCTGGAGCCGGAAAAGCGCCCGGTCTCTGCCGTCGCCGACAGCCGCGCGGTCGAACGGGTGACGGCGGTCGAGATCCGGGCGGAACAATCGGTGCGTCACAGGCTGCTGTTCGATCCGGGTCACGGGCTGGAGGAACGCCTTATCCGCGAGCAGTTCGTCTGAGCCGCGCCCGCGCGCCCCACGGTTAACGCCCCGTTGGCGAAATCCCTACAATTCATTGTAAAGTATGGCGATGTTGACAGGCGCGCGGTAGCGTTCCGGGGTGTGTGACATGTAGGGGGTAGCAATATGTTCGAGACACCGGAGGCACGTATCCTGCTGATGCTGCGGGATATCCATGACGATCTGCGCGAGATGCGGCTTGAGGTCGACGCGCGGTTCGGGCGCGTCGAAACCGGGCTGGCCGATGCGCGCGAGGAGATACGCGTGTTGGCGGGGCGGCCCGGGCCGGGCTGAACGGGCCGCCGTGCGCCGGGCGCGCTCAGCCGCGCCCGGCAAGCCGCGCGAACAGGATCATCTCGGGCCGGTATTCGAAATGCATCCCGTCGAAATGGTGCCACTTGCCGCCCCAGATGAAGCCGCGCCGTTCCATCGCCTGCACCAGTTCGGGCGGAAAGCGGTTGTCGTAGGCCGTTGCCTGACCGGGCTGCGCACCCGACCAGCGCCAGTAGCCGCCCAGCCGTGTGTTGAAATCCACCGCGATCCCGAAGGAATGCGCCGACAGCCGGTTCGTTCCGGCGATCACGCGCCAGTTGAAGGTGCCGCCGCTCTCGGCAAGGAACCCATCCATCCCGCCGCCATGGCGCGCGATCTCGTCCAGCGCCGCCTGAAGCTGGGCATGGACGCAATGCTTGCGCGTGACGGCGAAATCCACGCTCATCGTGGTGCCTTTGTACCGGACGCGCGTCAGCGAGGCGCGCGCGCTGGCCTTGTCGCCGAACCACAGCGCGCGGAACAGCGCGTCGCTGCGCACCCGGCCGGGATCGTTCCACGGCGTGCGCCGCGGCCCGAGGTCGAAGTTCAAGGGATAGCGATAGACGAACATGTCGCCGATGGTGGCATCGTTCAGCCGATCTGCCGGGGACACGTCACGATCGCCGCGATAGGCCACGGTCTTGCCGTCCGCCGTGGTGAAGGTGCCGGCGCCGCGGTTCAGATCGCTGCCGGGATAGGCCGTCTCGAGCGCGGTCTCGACCGGCGCGCCTCCGGCCGGCAGCGGCAGCGTCAGCCAGTCGACGGGCCGGCATTCCTGTGCCGCCACGGGGGCGGCGCAAAGCAGCAGAACAAGCGTCAGGAGCCGCATCAGTAGGCGGTCACGTTGATATGCGTCCCGGTGCTGCCATAGCCGTAGATGTCGACGCGGATCATCACCTCGTTATTGACGACGTAGCTGGAAAATCCGGGCTCGGTGCTGCCCTTCAGGATCATCTGTTCGGCACGGGCGCGGTTTTCCATCGAGCCAAAGAAGCTGTCCCATTCATCCTGCGGGTCGCGGATGCCGAACCGGTGGAAATTGGCCCGGTCCTGGCGGATCACCTGCCAGAACTGGGTCAGCCGCTGGCCGTTGGAATTGTAGTGGTCGCGGCTGCTGAGAAACGCGGTGTAGCTTTCCAGAAGCTGCTGCGCCGAGACGGTTGTGGGCAGCGCAAGAAGGGCGGCGAGAAGAAGAACGGCGAATCGCATGGGACTGATCCTTTTGTATCAGGGACGCGCCCAGCATCGTGCGCCGCAAGGGTCTGAACGCTGATCCAGATCAATGCGCCGGCCGAAGTGCCGCTGCGTCATCCCGCTTTTTCCAGAGGATAGCCCAATTCGGCCACGGCGGCACGGATTTCGTCCAGGATGGCGGGATCGTCGATGGTCGCGGGCGGCTTGAACTCCTGCCCGTCGGCGATCTTGGCCATGGTCGCGCGCAGGATCTTGCCCGAGCGTGTCTTGGGCAGCCGGTCGACAACCGCCACCAGCTTGAACGCGGCGACCGGGCCGATCCGTTCGCGCACCAGCCGGACGCATTCGGCGGCGATGTCGGCATGGGGCCGGTCCACCCCCTTGGTCAGGCAGACGAATCCCATCGGCACCTGCCCCTTCAGCACATCTGCGACGCCGATCACCGCACATTCGGCGACATCGGGATGGCTGGCCAGAACCTCTTCCATGCCGCCTGTGGAAAGGCGGTGCCCGGCCACGTTGATCACGTCGTCGGTACGCGCCATGATCCAGAGGTATCCGTCCTCGTCCTTCATGCCCGCATCGCCGGTTTCGTAATATCCCGGAAAATGCGCCAGATAGGATTTGTGGAACCGCTCGGCCGCGTTCCAAAGCGTCGGCAGCGTTCCGGGCGGCAGCGGCAGCTTTACCGCGATGGCGCCCAGCGTTCCGGGCGGCACCTCGTGCCCCTCGTCATCGAGGATGCGGATGTCATAGCCCGGCATCGCCACGGTGGGCGATCCGGTCTTGACCGGCATCGCCTCGATCCCCACGGGGTTGCCGGCGATGGTGTAGCCGGTTTCCGTCTGCCACCAATGGTCGTAGACCGGCTTGCCGGTCGCCGCGCGCGTCCATTCGATGGTATCGGGATCGGCGCGTTCCCCGGCCAGGTAGATCGCGTTCAGGTGAGACAGGTCGTATTTGCGGATGAACTCGCCCTTGGGATCGTCGCGTTTCACGGCGCGGAAGGCGGTGGGCGCGGTGAAGAACGACTTCACCTTGTGCTCGGAAATCACCCGCCAGAACGTGCCCGCGTCGGGGGTGCCCACCGGCTTTCCCTCGAACACCACGGTGGTGTTGCCGTGGATCAGCGGCGCGTAGCAGATATAGCTGTGCCCGACGACCCAGCCGACATCCGACGCGGCCCAGAACACGTCGCCCGGATCGACGTTGTAGACGTTCTTCATCGTCCAGTTGAGCGCGACGAGGTGCCCCGCCGTTGGCCGTACCACCCCCTTGGGCGCGCCCGTGGTGCCGGAGGTATAGAGGATATAGGCAGGGTGGTTCCCCTCCACCGGAAGGCAGTCGGCCGGGTCCACCCCGAACTGGAAGCCGTGCCAGTTGACATCGCGGCCCGGTGTCAGCTCTGCAACCTCGTGTTCGCGCTGGAAGATGACGCAGAAATCGGGCTTGTGCGCGGCCTGTTCGATGGCACCGTCGAGCAGCGGCTTGTAATGCACGATGCGGCCCGGCTCGATCCCGCAGGAGGCGGCGATGATCGCCTTGGGCTTGGCGTCGTCGATCCGCACGGCCAGCTCGTGGCTGGCAAAGCCGCCGAACACCACCGAATGGATCGCGCCGATCCGCGCGCAGGCCAGCATCGCCTCGACCGCCTCGGGGATCATCGGCATGTAGATGATGACGCGGTCGCCCTTTTCCACGCCCTTGGCGCGCAGTGCGCCGGCAAGGCTGGCCACGCGGTTGCGCAGCTCGAAAAAGCTGATCTCGCGCTTGGTCTGGGTCACGGGGCTGTCCCAGATGATCGCCGCCTGGTCGCCGCGCCCGGCCTCGACATGGCGGTCCACGGCGTTCCAGCAGGTGTTCACGCGGGCATCGGCGAACCATTCGTAGATGCCGCCGCCCCGGTCGAACAGTGCTCTGGTCGGCGGCGTGTGCCAGTCGATCGCCTCTGCCTGTTTCAGCCAGAACGCTTCGGGATCGTCCTGCCAGGACTTGTAGACGTCCGCGTATCCCATGGTATGCCCTCCTCCGGCCCTTGCGCTGGATAACCCCGCGGGCCGGATTCGGGCAAGCGCGGGTTTATGCGGTATCGGGTCACTGTTCGCGATAACGCGGCACCTTGCCGCTGTCCTTTCGCGGGCGGTTCCTTGCGTGTTTGCAACGAAAGGGCACCGCTAGCCGCGCATCATAGCGGCCAGATGAACGGGATCAGCGCCGAGGCAAGCAGCCCGATCGACAGGTTCAGCGGGATCCCGACCTTCATGAAATCGGTGAAACGGTAGCCACCGGGTCCGTAGACCAGCATGTTGGTCTGGTAGCCGATCGGCGTGGCGAAACTGGCCGAGGCCGCGACCATCACCGCGACCACCAGCGGGCGCGCGTCGATCCCGATCGCATTCGCAAGGCCGATGGCGATGGGCGTGACCACCACCGCGACCGCGTTGTTGGACACCAGTTCGGTCAGCAGCGAAGTCAGAAGATAGATCGCCCAGACGATGAAGAACGGCGGCAGGTCGGTCAGCGCAGGCGCGATGGCCTGCACGATCAGCATGACGGCGCCGGATTCCTCCAGCGCCGTGCCGATGGCGAGCATGGCGAAGATCAGCGCCAGCAGGCGGCCGTCGACAAAGGCGAACGCCTCTTCGGCATCGATGCAGCGGGTGATCAGCACCACCGAGACGGCGATCACCGCCAGCATCAGGATCGGCGCGACCCCAAGCGCCGCCAGCGCCACGATGCCCAGCAGCGCCGCCACCGCGAGCGGCGCGTGGCCGCGGCGGAAGGCGCGGGCCGACGGCTGCGCGACATCGACCAGCCGCATGTCCTGGGCAAGGCGCTGGATATCCTCGACCGCGCCTTCAAGCAGCAGCGTGTCGCCGACCCGCACCACGAGGTCTTCGAGCTGGCGGCCGATATTCTGGTTCCGCCGGTGCACCGCCAGCGGGTACACGCCATAGCGCCGCCGCAGCCGCAGATCGCCCAGCCGCCGCCCCACCATGCGGCACCCGGGAGAGATCAGCACCTCGACCGTCTGGGTTTCCACGGCCGAGATCTGGTCGACCCGGCGCAGCGACTTGTTGCGCTGCAGGCTGAGCAGTTCGGTCATCTGCGTGCGCAGCACCACCCGGTCGCCGACCTGCAATTCGACCCCGTCAAGGTTGCGGCGCAACGATTCGTCGCCGCGGATCACGTCGACCAGCCGCACGCCCTCGCGCTTGAACAGCTGCACGCCCAGCACCTCGCGGCCGATCAGGTTGCTGTCGGGGGGGATTACCGCCTCGGTGAAGAATTTCATCCGCGCGCGGGACGTGGACAGGATATCGGCCATCGAATCGCGCGCCGGCAGCAGGCGCGGCGCGATGAAGCGCAGGTAGATCGCGCCCCAGGCCACCAGCACGATACCCAGCGGCGTGATCTCGAAGATGGTGAAGGGCGCCAGCCCGCGCGCCCGCGCCACGCCGTCGACCAGCAGGTTGGTCGAGGTGCCGATCAGCGTCAGCGTGCCGCCAAGGATCGCCGCATAGCTGAGCGGGATCAGCAGTTTCGAGGCCGGCAGGCCCAGCCGCTGCGCCAGCTGCACGAAGACCGGGATCATCACCACCACGACCGGCGTGTTGTTGACCACCGCCGATGCGACCACCACCAGCACCATCAGCGCCCCGATCGTCGCCGCCGGGCGCGAGGCGACGCTGCGCTGGGCCATCTGCGTGAACCATTCCAGCGCGCCGGTGCGCACCATGGCGCCCATCACGATGAACATCGACGCGATGGTCCATGGCGCCGGGTTCGACAGCACCTCTAGCCCCGCCTCGTAGGGCAGCAGGCCAAGCACCAGCATGGTGGCGGCGCCGGTGATCGCCACCACCTCGGTCGGGAAGCTCTCGCGCAGGAACATCGCGAACATCAGCGCGACGATCCCGAGGGTCAGGAACGCTTCGCCGGTGGGCGTGAGGAAGGAATCGATCATCGAAGAGGGCGCCCGCGCTAGTCCGGCACGCATCCTGACGGCAAGCCGCGCCGGGCACAAGCGCCGCCATGCGCTGCCGGTGCGGCAATACGGGCGCGGGCGGGCGGCATGTGGACGGCGCGCGCGGTGCTCAGGGCCCGGCGGCGGGCAGCCGCCCGCCCTCGCGGACCATCTCGACGCGCCGGGCGCGGCCGGTGGCATCGTCGGTCTCGACGAAAAGGCCCGACAGCGTCGCCGCGCCGGCGGCCGGCTTGAACCGCCCGCCCGCCATGCCGGTGATGAACCGGCGCAGGGGTTCGGCCTTGTCCATGCCGATCACGGAATCGTAGTCGCCGCACATCCCTGCATCGGTCTGATAGGCGGTGCCGCCGGGCAGGATCATCGCGTCGGCGGTGGGCACATGGGTATGCGTTCCGACCACGACCGAGGCGCGCCCGTCGCACCAATGGCCCATCGCCATCTTCTCGGACGTGGCCTCGCAATGGATGTCCACCAGGATCGCCTGCGCCTGGCCGCCCAGCGGATGCGCCTTGAGCACGCTCTCGACGGCCGAGAACGGATCGTCGAAGGGGCGTTTCATGAACACCTGGCCCAGCGCCTGCGTCACGAGGATCTTGCGGCCGCGCGTCGCCTCGAACAGGCGGGCGCCGCGGCCGGGGGCGGATTTGGCAAAGTTGAGCGGGCGCAGGATGCGCGGCTCGGTCTCGATGAATTGCAGCATGTCGCGCTGGTCGAAGGCATGGTCGCCCAGCGTCAGGCAATCGGCCCCGGCATCCAGCAGCCCGCGCGCATGGTCGGCGGACAGACCGGCGCCGTTGGTGGCGTTCTCGCCGTTGACCACCACGAAATCGAGCCGCCATTCATCCCGCAGGGGCTTCAGCCGTGCGGCGATCGCCTCGCGCCCGGCGCGGCCCATCACATCGCCCAGAAACAGAATACGCATGACGCCGAGGGGTAGGGCGGCGGCGGGGCGGGGGCAAGGGGGAAAGCGCGCCCTCAGGCAAAGCTGTGCACGCCGGCCTCGGTCACCACCGCGTCGAGCGGCTGGTCGGTCGGCTCCAGCGGCAGCGCGTCGGCCTCCTGCGCCGCCCAGGCGAACCCGACCGCCAGCACCGGGCCGGCGGCGCGCAGCGCCTCCAGCGTGCGGTCGTAGAAGCCGCCGCCATAGCCCAGCCGCCCGCCCTGCCGGTCGAAGGCGACCAGCGGCACGATCACCACTTCGGGCGTCATGGCGCGGGCCAGCGCGGGCACCCGCGCACCGAACGGACCGCTGCGCATCGCCGCTCCAGGGATCCAGACGTGGAATTCCAGCGCGAGGCCCGCGCCGGCGATGATCGGAACGCCGACGGGCGCATCGCGCGACAGGTCGGCCATGGCGGGCAGGGGGTCGATCTCGGACCGCATCGGCATGTAACCGGCCAGCGGACGGCCGCGATGCGGCGCAAGCCAGGCCAGAAGACGCGCCGCACCCGCGGCCGGGTCGCCGCCTGCATGGGCCGCGCGCCGCCGCGCCAGCGCCGCCTTCCGGGCCGCCGCCTTGCGCGCCGCCGGGTCGCGGGATGCCGTCACAGCAGCATCACCGCCGCCAGCCCGAGGAACGCGAAAAAGCCGACGATATCCGTCACCGTGGTCACGAAGGCGCCCGAGGCCAGGGCCGGGTCGATCCGCAGCCGGTCGAGGATCACCGGGATCATCGTGCCCGCCAGCCCCGCGACGATCAGGTTGATCACCATGGCGATCCCGATGACGACCCCCAGCATCGGCGCGCCGAACCAGACCACGCCGACGATCCCCATCACCACCGCGAACAGCACGCCGTTCACCAGCCCCACCAGAACCTCGCGCCGGATCACCCGCCACACGTTGGATCCGGTCAGATCGCGCGTGGCGATGGCGCGCACCGCGACGGTCAACGACTGCGTGCCCGCATTGCCCCCCATCGAGGCGACGATCGGCATCAGCACCGCCAGCGCCACGAATTGCGCAATGGTCGTGTCGAACAGCGAGATCACCATGGACGCCAGGATCGCCGTCACCAGGTTGACCGCCAGCCACGGAAACCGGCGGCGGGTGGTGGCCATGACCTTGTCGGACAGGCTCGATTCGTCGCTGACCCCGGCAAGGCGCAGGATGTCCTCCTCGTGCTCCTCGTCCAGCACGATCATCGCGTCGTCGATGGTGATCACCCCGACAAGCCGACCGGCGGCATCCACCACGGGTGCGGAAATCAGGTGGTACTGGTTGAAGGCATAGGCGACATCGCCCTCGTCCTCGTCGGCGGCGATGGTGCGGAACGTGTCCTCGGCGATGTCGATAAGGCGCGTGGCGCGCGGCGCACCCAGGATCTTGCCCAGCGTGACATTGGCGACCGGCCGGTAGCGCGGATCGACCAGGGTCATGTGATAGAAATCGTCGGGCAGATCCTCGCGCGAGCGCAGGTGGTCGATCGCCTCGCCCACGGTCCAGTGTTCGGGGCCGGCCACGACCTCGCGCTGCATCATCCGGCCGGCGGTGAATTCAGGGAAGTTCAGCGCCTGTTCGACGGCCAGCCGGTCGGTATCCTCCAGCGTGCGCAGGATTTCCTGCTGCTGCGGCGCGCCCAGATCCTCGAGGATGTCGACCACATCGTCCGAGTCCAGCTCGCGCATCGCGCCGGTCAGAACCGCCGGCGACAGCAGCGAAATCACCTCTTCGCGGATGGATTCGTCGATCTCCGACAGGATTTCGCCGTCGATCTCGTGCTCGTAGGCTTTCAGGATCGCGGCGCGCGATGCGTAGTCGACCTGTTCCAGAAGGTCGGCGATGTCGGCCGGGTGCAACGGCTCCATCAGCCGGGTGACGGTGTCCCGGTCGCCGTTCTCGGCCGCCTGGGAAATCGCGGCGACGGTGTCGCGATCCAGCTCGTAGCGGTCGTCGTCGTCGCGGTGTTCTTCGCCGTACTGTTCTTCGACCATGACCTGTCCCCTTGTCTTCGCACCCTCATAAAACGTGACCGGGGCGGATTGAAACAAAAGATGGGGCTTGGCGGCATGTTCGCGGTGGGCCGCGCGGAATTCGCAGATTTACCATCGGGGGCGGGCGGCGTATCGTCCGGCGGTTGTGCACGAAGAAAGGGTCGCGAGCATGGGCAAGACACTGATCCTCGGGCAGACGCTGGCCTTTGTCGCCGATCCGTTCCACGCCCCGGTGGCCGAGGCCGCGCGCCACGAGCGGCGCGGCGGCGTCCTGGTCGAGGCGGGGCGCATCGCGGCGTTGGGCACGGCCGATGAGTTGCGCGCCGCGCATCCCGGCGCGCGCGTCGTCGATCACGGTGACGCACTGATCTGTGCCGGCTTCGTCGATGCCCATGCGCATTATCCGCAGACCGCGATCATCGCCTCCTGGGGCAAGCGGCTGATCGACTGGCTGAACACCTATACCTTCCCCGAGGAGATGCGGTTCGGCGATCCTGCCTATGCCGCCGAGGTGGCGGCGCGGTATTTCGACCTGACGCTGGCGAACGGGACCACGACGGTCTGTTCCTACTGCACCAGCCATCCCGAAAGCGTCGATGCCTATTTCACCGAGGCAGAGCGGCGCGGGCTGCGCGCGGTGGGCGGCAAGACCTGCATGGATCGCAACGCGCCGGAGGGTCTGTGCGACACGCCCGCGCGCGCCTACGACGAAAGCCGCGCGCTGCTGCAGCGGTGGCACGGCACCGGGCGGCTGGTCTACGCGATCACGCCGCGGTTTTCGCCCACCTCCAGCTCCGCGCAGCTCGAGGCGCTGGGCGCGCTCTGGGCCGAACACCCGGACTGCCCGATGCAGACCCACCTGTCCGAGCAGACCGACGAGATCGCCTGGGCACGCAGCCTGTTCCCCGAGGCGCGCGATTACCTCGACACCTACGAAGCGTTCGGGCTGCTGGGGCCGGGCGCCGTTTACGGCCACGCGATCCACCTGGAGCCGCGCGAAAAGGACCGGCTGGCAGAGGTCGATGCGGCGCTGGTGCATTGCCCGACCTCCAACACCTTCATCGGCTCGGGGATCTTCGACACCGCCGGGCTGACCGCGCGCGGGCTGCGGATCGGGCTGGCCACCGATACCGGCGGCGGGTCGTCGTTCTCGATGCTGCGCACCATGGCCGCGGCCTATGAGTTGGGCCAGCTGAACGGCGGCGCGCTGCACCCGGCACAACTGATGTGGCTGGCCACGTCCGGCTCGGCACGGGCGCTGCGGCTGGAGGACCGGATCGGCAACCTGGCGGTCGGGATGGAGGCGGACCTCGCGGTGCTCGATCTGGCATCGACCCCCGCCATCGCGCAGCGCGCGGCGCGGGCCGAGGACTTCTGGGAGACGCTGTTTCCGACGATCATGATGGGCGACGACCGGGCAATGCGGGCAGTCTGGGCAGGCGGCGCGCAAGTGATCTGAGCAATGTGAAAAGAGTCACATATCCCGCAATCGAGTCCGTTATTTTGCGATTTTTGCGGCTAAAATCTTCATGAATCACGCATCAAATCCCCTCGGCCAAATTCGCCACAAGCGCGTTCTGACGCGCGATCACGGCCGGAAGGTCGATGGTCGCAAGCTCTCCGCCGCGCACCACCTGCCGTCCTTCCACGAACAGATCGCGCACCCGCGTCGGCCCCGCCAGAAGCAGCGCGGCGGGATCCCACGACCCCGCGCTCTCGACGCCCGAGACGTCCCAGATCGCCAGGTCGGCGCGCATTCCCTCGTCGATGCGCCCGCAATCGTCGCGGCCCAGAACCTCCGCCCCGCCGCGCGTCGCCAGTTCCAGCGCGGCATGGGCCGCCATCGCCCCGGCACCGTTCTCCACCCGCTGAAGCAGCATCGCCATCCGCGCCTCGGCTGCGAGGTTGCCCGCGTCGTTGGAGGCCGATCCGTCCACGCCAAGCCCGACCTTCACCCCCGCATCCAGCATCCGCCGCACCGGCGCGATCCCCGAGCCAAGCCGGCAGTTGGAACAGGGGCAATGTGCGACCCCCGTCCCGGTGCGGGCGAACAGGTCGATCTCGGCGCCGTCCAGCTTGACGCAATGGGCATGCCAGACGTCCGGCCCGGTCCAGCCCAGATCCTCGGCATATTGGCCGGGGCGACAGCCGAATTTCTCCTGGCTGTAGGCGACATCCTCGGCGTTTTCGGCCAGATGGGTGTGCAGCATCACCTTCTTGTCGCGGGCCAGAAGCGCGGTGTCGCGCATCAGCTCGCGGCTGACCGAGAACGGCGAACACGGCGCCAGCCCGACGCGCACCATGGCACCGGGCGCGGGGTCGTGAAAGGCGTCCACGACGCGGATCATGTCGGCCAGGATGTTCGGCTCTGCCTCGACCAGCGCATCGGGCGGCAGGCCGCCCAGGCTTTCGCCGATGGACATGGCGCCGCGTGTCGGGTGAAACCGCAGGCCGATCTCGCGCGCCGCCGCGATCGTGTCGTCCAGCCGCGCGCCATTCGGGAACAGGTACAGATGATCGGCGCAGAGCGAGCAGCCCGACAGCGCCAGTTCGGCCAGCCCGGTCAAAGCCGAGACGTGCATTTCCTCGGGGCCAAGGCGCGCCCAGATCGGGTACAGTGTCTTGAGCCAGCCGAACAGCAGCGCGTCCTGACCGCCGGGCACCGCGCGGGTCAGGGTCTGGAAGAGGTGGTGATGGGTGTTCACCAGCCCCGGCGTGACGATGCAGCCCGCCGCGTCCAGAACCTTGCCCGTGGTGGTCAGCCCGCCGCCGATCTCGGCGATGGCGCCATCCCGGATCAGGATGTCGCAATCGAGGAATTCGTTTCGCTTGTCGTCCATGGTCAGGACGCACCGGGCGCCTTGGATCAGGGTCTCGGTCATCTCATGCGCTCCGCTGCCGTTCTGCGCGTGATCCTAGCGCGCGCTGCGGCGCCGGCCAAGCGGGGCGCAGTGGACAAGGCGCAAAGCCTGTGACAGAGCAGCGCGCAAGGAGACCCGCCCATGACCACCACCCGTTTCGCCCCGTCGCCCACCGGATTCCTGCATGTCGGCAACCTGCGCACCGCGCTGTTCAACTTTCTGATCGCGCGCAAGGCCGGGGGCACGTTCATCCTGCGGCTCGACGACACCGACCCCGAGCGGTCGAAGGAACATTTCGTCGACGCGATCCGCGAGGATCTCGAATGGCTGGGCCTGACCTGGGACCGGGTGGAACGGCAGTCGCAGCGGCTGGATCGCTATGCCGCCGCCGCGGATACGCTGCGCGGCAAGGACCGGCTTTACGAGGCGTTCGAGACGCCGACCGAACTGGACCTGAAGCGCAAGAAACAATTGAACATGGGCAAGCCGCCGGTCTATGACCGCGCCGCGCTGGACCTCACGGACGCCGACCGCGACCGGCTGCGCGCGGAACGGGGCGGGCATTGGCGGTTCCTGCTGGACCGCGACCGGATCGAGTGGCAGGACAGCATCCTCGGGGCCACGTCGATCGACGCGGCCAGCGTGTCGGACCCGGTGCTGATCCGCGGCGACGGTCAGGTGCTTTATACGCTGGCCTCGGTCGTCGACGACACCGAGATGTGCGTGACCCATGTCGTGCGCGGCGCCGACCACGTGACCAACACGGCGACCCAGATCCAGATCATCGAGGCGCTGGGCGGCACCGTGCCGAACTTTGCCCACCATTCGCTGCTGACCGGCCCGCAGGGCGAGGCGCTGTCGAAACGGCTGGGCACGCTGGCGCTGCGCGATCTGCGCGACCAGGGGGTCGAGCCGATGGCGCTTCTGTCGCTGCTGGCGCGGCTCGGCTCGGCCGACCCGGTGGAGCTGCGCGGATCCGTGGACGAGCTGATCGAAGGTTTCGACATCGCCCGTTTCGGCGCGGCGCCCACCAAGTTCGACGTGAACGATCTGTTCCCGCTGACCGCCCGCCACCTTGCCGCACAGCCGTTCGCGGCGGTCGCGGATGACATCCGCGCGCTGGGCGTGCCGGACGCCATCGCGCCGGCCTTCTGGAAGGCGGTGCACGAGAACATCGCGGCGCGCGCCGACATGGCCGAGTGGTGGGCGGTGTTCCGGGACGGCGCGCCGCAGCCGGCGCTGGACGAGGGCGACCGCGCCTTCGTGGCCGAGGCGCTGGCGCTGTTGCCGCCGCATCCCTACGGCCCCGAGACCTGGGGCGCCTGGACCGCCGCCGTAAAGGAAAAGACCGGCCGCAAGGGCAAGGCGCTGTTCATGCCGCTGCGCCTTGCCGTCACCGGCCGCGCGCGCGGGCCGGAAATGGCGGACGTGATGCCGCTGCTGCAACAGCCGCCGAAACCGGCCTGAGCGCGTCTTACGCCTTCCGCAGGATCATCACCCCGTTCGGCCCCAGCCGCACCTTGCCGCCGTCCAATTCCGCCGCCTCGGCCAGCAGCACCTCGCCGGCCTCGGGCAGGGTATGCTCCACCGCGTCCGGCGACAGGTTGAACACGCACAGCACGTCCTTGCCGCGCCGGTAGGCCAGCACCGGGTCCGCGCTGTCCGTGAACGCCATCTTCCCGGTGCGCAGCGCCGGTTCCGCGCGGCGCAGCGCCAGCATCCGCCGGTAGAAGGCCAGCACGCTGTCTTCGCCGCCCTGCCGGTCCACCGAGCGCTCGCGCTGCGGCGCCTTGACCGGCAGCCAGGTGCGATTGGCGACCGAGAACCCGGCATTCGGCGCGTCCGCCTCCCACGTCATCGGTGTGCGGCAGCCATCGCGGCCCTTGATCTCGGGCCAGAAATTGATGCCGTCCGGGTCGGTCAACTCGTCGAACTCCAGCTCGGTCTCCAACTGGCCCAGTTCCTCGCCCTGATAAAGACAGACCGACCCCTCGAAGGTCAGCAGCATCGCCGCCGACAATTTGGCCAGCGCGGCGCTGTCCGTGCCGTGCTTGCGCCAGCGGGTGACGTGCCGTTCCACATCGTGGTTGGAAAATGCCCAGCATGGCCAGCCCTCCGGCGCGCCGTCGAAGAACTGCGCGATCCGGCTGCGAAAGAAGGCGGGCGAGAATTTCGGGCCCAGGAACTCGAAGGAATAGGCCATGTGCAGACGCCGCCCCGAGGTATAGGCGCCCATCAGGTCGATGGAATGGTGGCTGTCGCCCACCTCTCCGACCATGGTGCGGGCGTCGTATTCGTCCAGCAGCGCGCGCATCCGCTGGAGGAAGGCCAGGTTTTCCGGCTGGTTCTTGGAATGCAGGTGATATTGCATGTCATAGGGTTTGCGCGCCGGTTCGTCATGGCGCACCGGATCGGCCGGATCGTCGGGCAGCCGCGCATCGTGAAAGTAGAAATTCACCGTATCGAGGCGGAACCCGTCCACCCCGCGCTCCAGCCAGAAGCGCATGTTCTCCAGGTGCCAATCCTGCACGTCCGGGTTGTGGAAATTGAAATCCGGCTGATCCTTCAGGAAGTTGTGGAAATAGTATTGCCGCCGCCGGCTGTCCCATTCCCACGCCCCGCCGCCGAAGATCGCCTGCCAGTTGTTCGGCGGCGATCCGTCCGGTTTCGGGTCGGCCCAGACGTACCAATCCGCCTTCGGCCCGGTCCGCGCGGCGCGCGATTGGGTGAAGAACGGGTGCTGGTCGGACGAATGCGACAGCACCTGGTCGATGATCACCTTCAGGCCCAAGGCATGCGCGCGGGCCAGCAGCGCGTCGAAATCGGCCAGCGTGCCGAAGACCGGGTCGATGCCGCGATAATCGGACACGTCATAGCCCATGTCCTTCATCGGCGAGGTGAAGACCGGGCTGAGCCAGATCGCATCCACCCCCAGCCCCGCCACATGGTCGAGCCGCGCGGTGATGCCCGGCAGATCGCCGATCCCGTCGCCCGTCGCATCCATGAAGGAGCGCGGGTAAATCTGGTAGGTGACCGAGCCGCGCCACCAATTGTCGTCACGCATCATCGGGCATCCCCTTTTCTGCATTGCCTGCCGGATTGCCGCATTTCACGCGAAAACGCCAGACCAAGGCAACCGTCAAGGTTGCCGGTCGGTGTTGCGGTGCGGAGGGAGTTGGTGGAGCCGATCGGGATCGAACCGACGACCTCGTCATTGCGAACGACGCGCTCTCCCAACTGAGCTACGGCCCCACTGAGACACGTCGCGGTCAAGGCGCCACGGGACTTCGCCCGAACGCGGCTGAACACGACCTGTTCTCGGCGCGGTATGTGATGGCTTTCGCCGCTGCTGTCAAGAACCTGCTTGGCCGGTCCGGCACCTTCTGGTCCTTCGAAAAGCCGCTGCTGTGCGCGGCCGCGAAGGACGCTATGGTAAGGGCGGACCAAACGGGAATGCGCGATGCTGTCGAAACGTCTTTGGAAGCTGCTGCAATTGTCGCGCAAGATCTGGGTGCGCACCTCGCTGATCGCCATTCTCGCGCTGATCGCGGTCGGTGCCTCGGCGGTTCTGGGATGGATGATCCCCGAGGAACTGACCCAGCGGTTCGGCCCCGACGCGGTGATGCCGCTGCTCAACATCCTTGCCAGCTCGATGCTGGCGGTGGTGACGTTCTCGCTGTCGGTCATGGTCGCCGCGTTCCGGCAGGCGTCCTCGCAGGTCACGCCGCGCGCGCACCGCCTGCTGCTGGAGGACACGACCACGCAGACGGTGCTGGCGACCTTCCTCGGGGCGTTCATCTTTGCGCTGCTGGCGCTGGTGCTGTTCCGCGCCGGGTTCTACTCGGCCCGCGACGCGGTGGTGGTGTTCGCCTTCACCGTGCTGGTGATCGCGCTGGTCGTTCTGGCGATTCTGCGCTGGATCGCGCATCTGTCGCGGCTTGGCAGCATGGACGAGACGATGCAGCAACTCGAAAGCCGGGTCAGCCGCACGCTCTACAATCATCGCCGGTGGCCGGGGATCGGGGCGGCGACCTATACCGATGCGGACGATGTGCCGCAGGGCGCGGTGCCGGTCCTGTCGCCGGTGGCGGGCTATGTGCGCCATATCGACATCCGCGCGGTGCAGAACGCGGCAGAGGCGCGGGGCTGCCAAGTCCGCCTGTCGGCGATTCCCGGCGACTGGGTGGGCGCGGATGATGTGCTGGGCCATGTCGATCATGCGGGCAAGGACACGGCCGAGCGGATCGTGAACGCCTATTCGTTGTCGGCCCTGCGCAATTTCGACCAGGATCCGCGATTCGGCCTGTTCGTCATGGCCGAAATCGCGGTGCGCGCGCTGTCGCCCGGCATCAACGATCCGGGCACGGCGATCGAGGTGATCGCGCGGCTTGAACGGATGCTCACCGAGCATTCGCCGGATAGCATAGTCGCCGAGACGCCGGATTTCGCCAATGTCCGCGTGCGCCTCCTGCCCGAGGCAGAGCTGATCGACGAGGCGTTCGCGATGATGGCCCGCGACGGCGCCGGCATGGTCGAGGTGGCGCGCCGCCTGCTGGGCACGCTGCGGCGGCTGGCAAGGTCGCGCGATCCCGAACTGTCCGTGGCCGCGCGCGAGCTGGCCCGCTACGCCATTGCCGCGGCCGAAACCGCGCTGAGCCGCGAGCACGATCTTGAACGGCTGCATGCGGCGGTGGCCGGCTGGAACAGCTTCGCCCAGGAGGCCGAGCCCGAACCGCTGGTGGTCCGGCCCCGGCGCTGAGCCGTCAGGCCACGCGGTCGCCGCGCGCGAAAGCCTCGATCTGCGCGGCGGGGCGTGCGCCCGCCAGGCGCGCCGCCTCGCGGCCGCCGCGGAACGCGATCAGCGCCGGAATGCCGCGGATGTTGAAGCGCACGGTGGCATCGGGGTTGGCCATCGTGTCGACCTTGGCAAAGCGGATCGCGGGGGCCGATGCCTGCGCGGCCTTGGCGAATTCCGGCGCCATCATCCGGCAGGGGCCGCACCAATCGGCCCAGAAATCCACGATCAGCGGCAGATCGTCGGTTTTCGCCGCTTTTTCCAGCGTCGCAAGGTCGATCTCGTGCACCTTGCCCGAGACCAGTCTGGTCCCGCAGACCCCGCATTTCGGCCCTTTGCCCAGCTTGTCGGACGGCACCCGGTTGGCCGATCCGCAGTCGAGGCAGATGAGTTTCGTCTGGCCGGACATCGCCGCGCTCCCGTTCAAATTCAATCACTCGAATATATCGGAAGCGCGGCGCGATTGCGCAAGGGGCGGGCGAGAGCATGTCTTGCCAAATTGAATTCTCGTGCCCGCCCGAACGCATTTGCGTCGCAAACGCTGCCTCGGTCGGGCACGAGAATACGGCTCGTCTTACTGGCAAGACACGCTCTATTCCGCCGCTTCGGCGTAAGCCTCCAGCGGCGGGCAGGTGCAGATCAGATGCCGATCGCCATACACGTTGTCCACCCGGTTCACCGGCGGCCAGTACTTGTCCACCCGGAACGCACCGGCCGGGAAGCATCCGGCCTCGCGGCTGTAGGGCCGGTCCCAGTCGCCCACCAGATCCTCGACCGTGTGGGGGGCGTGTTTCAGCGGGTTGTTCTCGGCGTCCATCTCGCCCGAGGCGACCGCGTCGATCTCGGCCCGGATCGCCAGCATCGCGTCGCAGAACCGGTCCAGCTCGGCCTTGGTCTCGCTCTCGGTCGGCTCCACCATCAGCGTGCCTGCAACCGGAAAGGACATCGTGGGCGCGTGAAACCCGTTGTCGATCAGCCGCTTGGCGACGTCATCCACGGTGATCCCGGCCAGTTTCTCGAACGGGCGGGTGTCGAGGATGCATTCATGCGCCACCCGGTTCCCGCGCCCCTTGAACAGCACGTCATAGGCGCCTTCCAGCCGCTTGGCGATGTAGTTGGCGTTCAAGATCGCGACCCGCGTCGCCTGCGTCAGCCCTTCGCCGCCCATCATCAGGATATAGGCCCAGGAAATCGGCAGGATCATCGGCGAGCCGTAGGGCGCGGCGGAAACCGGCCCCTCGGTGCCGCCGCTATGCGGATGGCCGGGCAGGTGCGGCGCCAGGTGCGCCTTGACCCCGATCGGTCCCATGCCGGGGCCGCCGCCGCCATGCGGGATGCAGAAGGTCTTGTGCAGGTTCAGGTGGCTCACATCGGCGCCCAGATCGCCCGGACGCGCCAGCCCGACCAGCGCGTTGAGGTTGGCGCCGTCCAGATAGACCTGCCCGCCGTGGCGATGCGTGATATCGCAGACCTCGCGCACGGTTTCCTCGAACACGCCGTGGGTGGACGGATAGGTGATCATGCAGGCGGCCAGCGCGTCGCCCGCCGCCTCGGCCTTGGCGCGGAAGTCTTCCACGTCGATATCGCCGTTCTCGGCCGATTTGACCACCACCACGTCCATTCCCGCCATCTGCGCCGAGGCCGGGTTCGTGCCATGCGCCGAGGTCGGGATCAGGCAGATCCTGCGCCCGGTATCGCCCTGCGCGCGGTGATAGGCGGCAATCGTCAACAGTCCGGCAAATTCACCCTGCGCGCCGGAATTGGGCTGCATCGACATCGCGTCATAGCCGGTGATGCTGCACAGCTTGGCCGACAGGTCGTCGAGAAGCTGCCGGTATCCCTGCACCTGATCCTCGGGGGCGAAGGGGTGGATGTTCGAGAATTCCGGCCAGGTGACCGGCATCATTTCCGCCGCCGCGTTCAGCTTCATCGTGCACGACCCCAGCGGGATCATCGCGCGGTCCAGCGCCAGGTCGCGGTCTGCGAGGCGGCGCATGTAGCGCATCATCTCGGTCTCGGCGCGGTTCATCTGGAACACCGGGTGGGTCAGGTATTCCGATTGCCGCAGCATCGCTTCGGGGATGCGGATGTCGCGCGCCGCATCGCCATACTCCGCCTCGATCCCGAAGGCGCGCCACAGCCGTTCCACTGCATCCACCCGCGTCGTCTCGTCCAGCGCGATGCCCAGCTTGGTCGTGCCGATCCGGCGCAGGTTGATCCGCTCTGCCCGCGCGGCGCGCAGGATCGCGCCCTGAAGCGGGCCGACCTCGACCGTGATGGTGTCGAAGAACGCTTCCGGCTCCACGGCAAAGCCCGCCGCCGACAGGACCTCCGCCACGCGAACGGCCTTGCGGTGGATGCCCTCGGCGATCGCGCGCAGGCCCACCGGCCCGTGGAACACCGCGTAGAACGACGCCATCACCGCCAGCAACGCCTGCGCGGTGCACACGTTCGATGTCGCCTTTTCGCGGCGGATATGCTGCTCGCGGGTCTGCAGCGCCAGCCGGAACGCCTGGTTGCCGCGCGCGTCGATCGACACGCCGACCAGCCGGCCCGGCATCGAGCGCTTGTAGGCGTCGCGGCAGGCCATGTAGGCGGCATGCGGGCCGCCATAGCCCATCGGCACGCCGAACCGCTGGGTCGAGCCGACGGCGATGTCGGCGCCCATCGCGCCGGGTTCCTTCAGCACCGTCAGCGCCAGCGGGTCGGCGATCACGACGCCCAGCGCCTTCTGCGCGTGCAGCGCGTCGATCTGGGCGGTGAAATCGCGGACATCGCCGAACGTGCCTGGATACTGGAACGCGGCGCCGAACAGACCCTCTTCGGGCATGTCCTCGGGCGCGCCCACGATCACCTTGATCCCCAGCGGTTCGGCGCGGGTCTGCATCACGGCGATATTCTGCGGGTGGCAATTCTCGTCGATGAAGAAGCCCACTGCCTTGGTCTTCGCCACCCGCTGCGCCATCGCCATCGCCTCGGCGGCGGCGGTGGCCTCGTCCAGCAGCGAGGCGTTGGCGATGTCCAGCCCGGTCAGGTCGCAGATCATCGTCTGGTAGTTCAGCAGCGCCTCCAGCCGGCCCTGGCTGATTTCCGGCTGATACGGCGTATAGGCCGTGTACCAGGCCGGGTTTTCCAAAATGTACCGCTGAATCGCGGGCGGCGTGACCGTCCCGTGATAGCCCTGCCCGATCATCGTGGTGAACACCTGGTTCTTCTGCGCGCATTGCCGCATGAACCAGATCAGCTCGCGCTCCGACTTGGCGGGACCGAAATCCAGCGGCTCGGCCTGCCGGATGGATTTCGGCACCGTCTCTTCGATCAGCGCATCAAGGCTGCCTGCGCCGACGACCTCCAGCATGGCGGCCATTTCCTCGGGAGAGGGGCCGATATGGCGGCGGTTGGCGAAATCGTGCGGTTCGTAATCGGACGAGGAAAAGGGCATGTCTCACGCCTGTTCAGCTGAAGGGGCAGGTAAACGCACGGCGAGTGCCGCGCGGCGGGGCAGGGCGCTAGCCGATGAATTTCTTGTAAGCGGCGTCATCCATCAACTCGTCGAGCACCGACGGATCCTCGATGCGCATCTTGAAGAACCAGCCGTCGCCCAGCGGATCCTCGTTCACGAGGCCCGGATTCTCGACCACGGCTTCGTTCACCTCGACGATCTCGCCGTCGAGCGGGGCAAGGATTTCCGACGCGGCCTTGACCGATTCGATCACCGCGACCTCGTCATCGGTGGAAACGGTGGTTTCGGCATCGGGCAGTTCCACGAACACCACGTCGCCCAGTTGTTCGCTAGCATGTTCGGTGATGCCCACGGTCACGATATTGCCGTCGGCCACCAGCCATTCATGTTCCTCGGTGAATTTCATCGCAGTCTCCCTCTTGGTCATTTCCTGTAGCCGGCTTCGCGGAACGGCATTGCCGCAACGCGGGCGGGCAGTCTTTTTCCGCGCACCTCGCCGTAAAGCACCGTGCCTTCCGCCGCGTGGCCGGCATCGACATAGGCCATCGAGATCGGCGCCTCGACCGAGGGGCCGTAAGCGCCCGATGTCACCTCGCCGATGGGCGCGCCGCCCTCGGCACCGGCATGGATCGGGGTGCCGGGGCGCATCGGTGCGCGCCCCTCCGGGCGCAGCCCGATCCGGCGCCGCGCGGTGCCGTCTTCCATTTCTGAAAGGATCTTCTCCGCGCCCGGAAAGCCGCCTTCGCGCGCGCCGCCGCGTCGCCGCGCCTTCTGGATCGCCCAGCCGAGCCCGGCCGCGATGGGGCTTGTCTCGGGGCCAAGATCGCTGCCGTAAAGGCACAGACCCGCCTCCAGCCGTAGCGAATCGCGCGCGCCCAGACCGATCGGTGCCACGGCATCGTCGGCCAGCAGGGCGCGGGCGAAATCCGCCGCGCGGTCCTCGGGCACCGAAATCTCGAACCCGTCCTCGCCGGTATAGCCCGACCGCGACAGCCACAGATCGCCGTGATCGGACGCCACAACCGCCACGTCCATGAACCGCATGTCCGCCGCCTCGGGCACTAGCGCGGCCAGCACCCGCTCGGCCTCGGGCCCCTGAAGCGCCAGAAGCGCGCGGTCCGTCACCTCCTCGACGGCGCAGGTGGCGGCAAGATGCGCGCGCATATGGGCAAGATCGGCCGCCTTGCAGGCCGCGTTGGTGACGGTGAACAGGTGATCGCCCCGGTTCGCCACCATCAGGTCGTCAAGGATGCCGCCCGCGTCGTTGGTGAAGAACGTGTAGCGCTGCCGCCCTTCCTTCAGCGCCAGCAGATCCTGCGGCACCAGCGTCTCGAACGCCTCGGCCGCGACGGCGATGCCGCCCTGCAGCGGCCGGATGAGCACCTGACCCATATGGCTGACATCGAACAGCCCGGCCGCGGCGCGGCAATGCAGATGTTCCTTGAGCACGCCCATCGGGTATTGCACCGGCATCTCGTAGCCGGCGAAGGGCACCATCTTTGCCCCCAATTCGACGTGCAGATCGTAAAGACAGGTCCGTTCCAGATCGGCCATGCCGCCCCCCAAGCCTCGCCGGACCGAATCCGGCACCATGCCGGGCGCTTCGCCGCCCGAACGATGCCCCCTCTGTCCGTCCGCCTGAGATCGTTATCCCTTCGGCGCCCCGGATCAAGCCGGGATCTCTCCAGAGTCCGTCACCGACGCCAGGTCCCTTGTGCCTGAGAGTTTACCGGGGCGGTTGCTCCTTCGGCACCGGCATGGGCCGGATTCTCCCTGGCTCGGCCCCGCAACGCTACGCGAAGCGGTGCGGCGCGGCAAGAGGGGCCGGGACGGGGGCTATTCGGCCGGGACCGGGGCCGGCAGGGAAACGGCTGGGCGTTCCCGCCGGCGCAGCAATGCCCAGACTGCCGCGATGATGGTGATCGAGGCATAGCCATCGACGGCATAGTGGAACCCCGAATAGACGGACAGGAATAGGATCGCGGCGAGGAAGGCAGCGGCGGGAAGAACCAGCAGCGAGAAACGTTCGACCGTGTAGAGCAGGATCACGCTGGCCACGGCGATATGAACGCTGGGGAAAGCCGATATACCCGTGCCCAGCACCTGCCGGTCCTCGACGTAAAAGCCCCAAAGGCTTTCTTGGATTCGCACGAAAAGCGGGCTGGAAAATGCGCCGCTGTCCAGAGCATCGCGTAGGTCACCGAAGCGGTCAGTCAGCAGCAGCGCATCGTAAAAGACCGGTCCCGCCGACATGAAGGCAAGCGCCAGCACGTTCCCGACGAAGACCCACGCGGCGCCGTACAGGACAAGGAAGCGCCGGCGCCGCGCCGTATCGGTTTCGGCAACGGCAAGGAATATCGGAAAGCCGAAGGCAAGGATTCCCCAGACCTTGAAATATAGAACGTCGGCAAGGCCAATGGGCAGGTATCTGGATAGCCCGTGTGCCGCGATCCACGGATCGGTTCCGAAGTGAAGCCAGGCATCGAACCGGGCCAGAACAGGGTCGGCGTGGAAATCTAGGATCAGGGGCAACAGGTTCTTGAACTGCGCAAAGCCGGCGAGAAAGGCGATGGTGCCGAAAACCGCGAAACCCACCGCGCGAATTGCCGCCATCGATCCGGACCGTGCATTCCAAGCCGCGTGCAGAACGAGCACGGCCAGGAGTCCCACCAGCAGCTGGTGCGAAACCGGGGCGAAAGCCACTGCGCCGCGCAGCGCCAGGATCATCAATGCGGCCGCATCGCCGCGCAGCAGTTCGACCGCCAGGAACGACAGACCAAGATAGGCCAAAGAGAAGTAGAAGAATCCGCGCATGACATCCGGCAGGTCTGGAAAACGTGATCCGATCCATGGCTAAACTGAAAAAGTGAACATTTTGTGTCCGCTTGCGAGATTGCCGGCCTGGGATTTCCGGCGCCGGCGGCGATACGGCCAATCGGGACGCCCCGCCCCCTTGCACCGGCGCCTTGCGGGACTATAACCCCGCGAACCGCAGCCGGGGGATGACATGCCGAAAAGAACCGATATTCAGTCGATCATGATCATCGGTGCGGGGCCGATCATCATCGGCCAGGCGTGCGAGTTCGACTATTCCGGCGCCCAGGCGTGCAAGGCGCTGCGCGAGGAAGGCTACCGGGTCATCCTCGTCAATTCCAACCCGGCCACGATCATGACCGATCCGGGGCTGGCCGATGCGACCTATATCGAACCGATCACCCCCAAGATCGTGGCGAAGATCATCGAGAAGGAGCGGCCCGACGCGCTGCTGCCGACGATGGGCGGGCAGACCGGGCTGAACACGTCGCTGGCGCTGGAGGAGATGGGCGTGCTGGCGAAATACGGGGTCGAGATGATCGGCGCCCGGCGCGAGGCCATCGAGATGGCCGAGGACCGCAAGCTGTTCCGCGAGGCGATGGAGCGGATCGGGCTGGAAAACCCGCGCGCCACCATCGTGACCGCGCCCAAGCTGGCAGGGACGGCCAAGCGCGACATCGCCGCCGGCATGGCGCGCGCGATGGAGGCGCTGGAGGATATCGGCCTGCCCGCGATCATCCGGCCGGCCTATACGCTGGGCGGCACCGGCGGCGGCGTGGCCTATAACCGCGAGGATTACGAGCTTTACTGCCGCTCGGGGATGGAGGCGTCGCCGGTCGGGCAGATCCTGGTCGACGAGTCGCTGCTGGGCTGGAAGGAATTCGAGATGGAGGTGGTCCGCGACAAGGCGGACAACTGCATCATCGTCTGCTCCATCGAGAACGTGGACCCGATGGGTGTGCATACCGGCGATTCCATCACCGTCGCCCCGGCGCTGACCCTGACGGACAAGGAATACCAGATGATGCGCGCCGCCTCCATCGCGGTACTGCGCGAGATCGGGGTGGAAACCGGGGGCTCCAACGTGCAGTGGGCCGTCAACCCCGAAGACGGGCGCATGGTGGTGATCGAGATGAACCCGCGCGTGTCGCGGTCCTCGGCGCTGGCATCCAAGGCCACCGGCTTTCCCATCGCCAAGATCGCGGCCAAGCTTGCCGTGGGCTACACGCTGGACGAGCTGGACAACGACATCACCCGCGTCACGCCCGCCTCGTTCGAGCCGACGATTGACTACGTCGTCACCAAGATCCCGCGCTTCGCCTTCGAGAAATTCCCCGGTGCCAAGGCGGAACTGACCACCGCCATGAAGTCGGTGGGCGAGGCAATGGCGATCGGCCGCACCATCCACGAGAGCCTGCAAAAGGCGCTGGCCTCGATGGAAACCGGCCTGTCGGGCTTCGACGAGATCGACATTCCGGGTTTGGAGCCACCCGTCCCGGGCTCGACCCGGGACCTCACGCCTGGCCAGGAGGCCCCGGATCGGGGTCCGGGGCGCGACCCGCTGGGCGGCGATGCCCACGCAGCGATCGTCGCCGCGCTGTCGCGGCAGACGCCGGACCGGCTGCGGCTGATCGCGCAGGCGATGCGCCACGGTCTGAGCGACGAGACCATCGCCCATGTCACGCGGTTCGATCCGTGGTTCCTGGCGCGCATCCGCGAGATCGTGGAGGCCGAGAACGCGGTGCGCGAAGGCGGCCTGCCGGCCGATGTCGCCGCGCTGCGCCGGCTCAAGACGATGGGCTTCACCGATGCGCGGCTGGCGATGCTGACCGGCCGGACCGAGGCGAGCATCCGGGCCGACCGCGTTGCGCGCGGTGTGAATGCCGTGTTCAAGCGGATCGACACCTGCGCCGCCGAGTTCGACGCGCAGACGCCCTACATGTATTCCACCTACGAGGCCCCCGCCATGGGCGAAGTCGAGGACGAGGCGCGCCCCTCGGACGCGAAGAAGGTGGTGATCCTGGGCGGCGGGCCGAACCGGATCGGGCAGGGGATCGAGTTCGACTATTGCTGCTGCCATGCCTGTTTCGCATTGTCGGATGCGGGTTTCGAGACCATCATGGTCAACTGCAACCCCGAAACCGTGTCCACCGATTACGACACGTCCGACCGGCTGTATTTCGAGCCGCTGACCTTCGAGCATGTCATGGAAATCCTGCGGGTAGAGCAGGAGGCCGGCACCCTGCATGGCGTGATCGTGCAATTCGGCGGGCAGACCCCGCTGAAACTGGCCAATGCCTTGCACGATTCCGGCATTCCGATCCTGGGGACCACGCCCGACGCCATCGACCTGGCCGAGGATCGCGAGCGGTTCCAGGCGCTGGTGAACCGGCTGGATCTGAAACAGCCCACCAACGCCATCGCCGCCACCGATGCCGAGGCGCTGGCCGCCGCCGAGCGGATCGGCTTTCCTTTGGTGATCCGCCCGTCCTACGTGCTGGGGGGGCGCGCGATGGAGATCGTGCGCGACATGAGCCACCTCGAACGCTACATCGCCGAGGCGGTGATCGTGTCGGGCGACAGCCCCGTGCTGCTGGACAGCTACCTGTCCGGCGCGGTCGAGGTGGATGTGGATTGCCTGTCCGATGGCGAGGCCGTGCACATCGCCGGCATCATGCAGCATATCGAAGAGGCCGGCGTGCATTCCGGCGACAGTGCCTGCAGCCTGCCGCCGCACACCCTGCCGCGCGGCATCGTGGACGAGATCGAGCGGCAGACGGCCGCGCTGGCCCGGGCGCTGGGCGTGGTCGGACTGATGAACGTGCAATTCGCGGTCAAGGACGGCGACGTCTATCTGATCGAGGTGAACCCGCGCGCCAGCCGCACCGTGCCCTTCGTGGCCAAGGCCACCGACAGCGCCATCGCGTCGATCGCCGCGCGGCTGATGGCGGGCGAGAAACTGTCCGCCTTCCCGAAACGTCCGCCCTATCCGCCCGGCACCGGCCCGGACGATCCGCTGCCGCTGGCCGATCCGATGACGCTGGCCGACCCGGACATGCCGTGGTTTTCCGTCAAGGAGGCGGTGCTGCCTTTTGCCCGCTTCCCCGGCGTCGACACGCTGCTCGGGCCGGAAATGCGCTCGACCGGCGAGGTGATGGGCTGGGACCGGTCCTTTCCGCGCGCCTTCCTCAAGGCGCAGCTTGGCGCCGGCACGGTGTTGCCCGAGGGCGGCGCGGTGTTCCTGTCGATCAAGGATTCCGACAAGACCGCCGACCTGCTGGAGACCGCGCGCATCCTCACCGATCTGGGCTTCGACATCCTGGCGACCAGCGGCACCGCGGCGTTCCTGGCCGAGAACGGCATCGACAGCCAGACCGTTCTCAAGGCCTATGAGGGGCGGCCCAATATCGTCGACACGATGAAGGATGGCGGCGTGGCGCTGGTGATGAACAGCACCGAGGGCGCACAGGCGGTCGAGGATTCCCGCTCGATGCGCAATGTCGCGCTGATGGACCGGATCCCGTATTTCACCACGCTGGCGGGGGCGCATGCCGCTGCGCTGGCGATGAAGACCCGGCAGGACGGCGAGATCGGCGTGCGGCCGCTGCAGCCGTAGGACGGGTGCCCGCACATACCGCCCCGGGCGCCGCAGACGGCGGCGCTAGCTGGCAAACGACAACGACAAGGAAAGGCACGCGATGAGTTCCGACGAATACGATCCGCCGAAGGTCTGGACCTGGGACACGGAAAACGGCGGCCAGTTCGCCAGCACCAACCGCCCGGTCGCGGGCGCGACCCATGACCGCGAGCTGCCGGTCGGCGAACATCCCTACCAGCTCTATTCCCTGGCCACGCCGAACGGGCAGAAGGTGACGATCCTGTTCGAGGAGCTGCTGGAGGCCGGCTTTGACGCCGAATACGATGCCTGGCCGATCCGCATCGGCGATGGCGACCAGTTCGGCTCGGGCTTCGTGGCGGCCAATCCGAATTCCAAGATCCCCGCGCTGATGGATCATAGCGCCACGCCGCCGACCCGCGTCTTCGAAAGCGCGGCGATCCTGATGCATCTGTCGGAGCGGTTCGGCGCCTTCCAGGTAAGCGACCCCGCGGACCGGCCGGAGATGCTGTCCTGGCTGTTCTGGCAGATGGGCAGCGCGCCGTATCTGGGCGGCGGCTTTGGCCATTTCTACGCATATGCGCCGAAGAAATGGGAATACCCGATCAACCGCTTCGCGATGGAGGTCAAGCGCCAGCTCGACGTGCTGGACCGGCATCTTGACGGACGCGACTGGATGGCGGGCGGCGACTATACCATCGCCGACATGGCGATCTGGCCCTGGTATGGCGGGCTGGTGCTGTTCGACCAGTACGGTGCTTCCGAATTCCTCGACACCGCGTCCTACCGCAACGTGGTCTCCTGGGCGGAGCGTATCTGGGCGCGCCCGGCGGTCCGGCGCGGGCGCAAGGTGAACCGTTTTCAGGGGGAGCTGTCAGATCAGTTGCACGAGCGGCACGCCGCCTCGGATTTCGAGCTGCGCACCCAGGACAAGCTGGAAGCGCAGGGATAGGATATCGCCGCGCTGGCGCGCGGCGATCCGGGTGGGGGGCGCTGCCCCCCACGCCCCCCGGGATATTTGAAAACCGAAGAAGGGGCCCGCAGAGGGACCGTGTGCAGCGCGGAAGGGCCGGTCAGGCGCCGGCGCGCGCCGGGATAAGCTGTTGCAGGATGCCCGCGAACACCAGGTAGAGCGAGGTGACGATCAGGCCCCAATGCGCCCAGCTTTGCGGGTCGAAATCGACCCAGGCGGCCCAGCCGGCAAAGAAGGTCCAGGCCAGTGCCATCGGCAGCGACACCGCGCGCCAGCGTTCGGTGCGCACCGGATGGATGAATTTCAGCGGCATGAACATCGCGGCCGCCAGCACCACCACGATGAACAGGATCGCCCAGATCCCCGGATGCAGCCCGAACAGGACGATCACCACCATGTTCCAGCAGCCGGGAAAGCCCGAGAACGAATTGTCCTTCGTCTTCATCCGGGTGTCGGCGAAATAGATGACGCTGGTAAAGGTGATCAGGATGATCGCGCACCAGCCGGTCCAGTCCGGCAGCAACCCCGACTTGAACAGCGCATAGGCCGGGATGAACACGTAGGTCAGGTAGTCGATGATGAGATCCATGAGCACGCCGTCATATTGCGGCGCGTTCACCTTGACGTCGTAGCGGCGGGCCAGCGGCCCATCGAGGCCGTCCACCGCGAAGGCGACGACCAGCCACAGGTACATCAACCCCCATTTCTCGTCGACGGCGGCCAGCATAGCCAGCATGGCAAAGACCGCGCCGGTGGCGGTCAGGTAATGGACGCAAACGGCCTTCAGTCTCGCGGTCATTTGCCCGTCATGCCGGATATGGCCTGCCAGCGCAAACGAATAGGCGCAGGGGCTTCGGGCCGGGGTCTGGCGGTTCGCCTATGCACGCGGATGCGCCTGGTCGTAGACCTCCATCAGCCGGGCCTGATCGACCGCCGTGTAGGCCTGCGTGGTGGACAGCGACGCATGGCCGAGCAGTTCCTGGATCGCCCGCAGATCGCCGCCTGCCGCAAGCAGGTGCGTGGCGAAGCTGTGGCGCAGGGCATGCGGCGTCGCCGTGGCGGGCAGGCCGAGCTGCATCCGCGCGTCCTGCATCGCCTGGCGGATCACCCGCGCATTGACAGCCCCGCCCCGCACGCCGCGAAACAGCGGCGCGTCCGGTGCCATCTGCCACGGGCAGGCGGCGACATAGGCGGCGACGGCGTCCCGCGCGGCGGGGATCACCGGCACGATGCGTTCCTTGCCGCCCTTGCCGGCGATCCGCAGCACCTCGGGCAGGGGGGCATCCGCGCCGGTCAGGCCCAGCCCTTCGGAGATGCGCAGCCCGCAGCCGTATAGCAGCGTGACGATCGCCACGTCGCGCGCGCCGACCCACCCGGTGCGCGGCGCCAGGCCGACCGTGTCGATCACGTCGCGCGCCGATGCCTCGGTCAGCGGGCGCGGCAGCTTGCGGCGGTATTTCGGGCTGCGCGCCGACAGGATGGCGGTCGGCTCGAAGCCTTCGCGTTCGGCGGCCCAGCGGGTAAAGGACTTGACCGCCGACAGGCTGCGCGCCAGCGACCGCGCCGCCACGCCGCGCCCGCGTTCATGCGCCATCCAGGCCCGCATGTCGGACACCGTGACCGCGCCCAAAGCGGCCGGTCCCATGCCGCCGCCCAGATGCACGGCGAGAAAGCCAAGCCAGCCCGCCACGTCGCGGCCATAGGCGGCGAGCGTCTGCTCGGCCGCCCCGTCCAGCGCCTTGAGATGATCGAGCCAGCGCGCCAGCGCGTCGCGCATCCCCACCGAAAGCGCGAGGCCGTGCGCCGCGGCGCGGCCGGTCACGACAGCCAGCGGCGCATCGCCCGTTCGAACACGCCCGCGAAGAAGGTCAGCAGATCGGTGCCCTGCGTCGGCTTGAACTGGTGCGGATCCTCGGCGCCGAAAACCAGCATGCCGGGCAGGCGGCCCGGCCCGAGATCGAGCTTCAGGCACGCCTCGGAGCGGATCCAGTCGGACCGTTCGCCATAGACGAGGTCGCTGTCAGGCTGTACCTGCCGCAGCGTCACCTGCCGGATCGGGATATTTCGCCCTTGCGTCAGGTAGGCGGCGGCAAAGCCCGGCTCGGCCACCAGAAGCGTGCCGCCCAGTGCCCGCGCCGCCGGGTCGTCGTTGGCCACCGCCGATTCCAGCACCAGGCGCAGCGCGTCGAGCCGCAGGATCTCTGCGATCTCGCTTTCGAGGTTCTTCAGGAAATCGTCGAATCCCACCGGATCCAGCATCTTGAGCACCGCGCGGTGGATCATGTTCGTGCCCGCCAGGTTTTCATACGCGGCGGCGATGACGTGACGGTGGGTTTCCTCGAGCCGGTCGAGCCGTGCCTCCAGCCGTTCCATGGCGATGCCGCGCAGATCGACGATATTGCCGCCCATGATCCTTTCGTTCGCGGCGATCAGGGCGCGCATCAGGTCGCGGTCTTCGAGAATGAGTTCCGGCTCGGAAATGATCTTGGTCCGCAGATCCCCGGGGATCGCGGCGGTTTCGCTGGACATGCCTGCCTCGTCTCTGCTCCCGGTGCCTGCATCGGACCCCGGATCATTATGCGCACCGTTCTGCCCAATCGGCGGGCCGCGCGTCCAGTGCTTTGTCGCGTGCCGCCGGCCTTCGGCATGTCGGGTGGCAGGCGGGTCACACGGGTGCCGGGCACCGGGACGGCGGCGCGCGGGTGAAAAAGCCGGCGCCTGGACCTTCGGGCCGGCTGCCGGCGAGAAAGCCGCGAAGGGACGCGGAGACGCGATTGCGTTCCTCCGCGCGGCTTGGCAATGTGCGGCATGCCGAAAAAAGGGGGCGCCACATGGCCGCGCTGATCCGATCCGACTTTACCGCAACCGTCACCTGGTTGGGCCGGGTGCCCGACCGCGAGGCCAGCCTGCGGGCAAGCCCGGCCGAGGAGGTCGCGGTGGCGCTGGACGGGATCGAGGGTGAATCGCATGGCGGCACGGCGCGGCCATCGTGCTCGCGGTTCACCATGTTGCATCCCAAGGGCACCGAGGTGCGCAATTCGCGCCAGGTGACGTTTCTGTCCGTCGAGGAACTGGCGGTGGTCGCCGCGCGGCTGGGGCTGGACGATCTGGACCCCGCCTTGCTGGGCGCGCAGGTTGTGGTGCGCGGCATTCCCGACCTGTCGCACCTGCCGCCGGGCGCGCGCCTGCAATCGGCCGCGGGCACGACGTTCGGCATCGACCTGCAGAACGGGCCATGCCACCTTGTGAGCCGCGAGATCGAGATCGACGCGCCGGGCCATGGCAAGGGGTTTCGCACCGAGGCGCGGGGCCTGCGCGGCGTGACCGGCTGGGTCGAGCGCGCTGGGCGGCTGGCGGTCGGCGACGAGCTGGCCCTGTTCGTGCCGACCCAGCGCGCCTGGGCGGCGCAGGATTCGGCGGCGATCGCGGCGCAATAGGTCCGGCGGCGCGGGCCAGAGCATGCCGCGTTCAATCGAATTTACGTGTCCGAACGCATTCGCCTTGCAGACGCTGCCTCGGGCAAGCGCGTGAAGACCGTGACGCCGATTGAGCGGAACACGCTCTAGTAGAAACTCTGCGGGTCGATATCTATCGTGAGGCGCAGGTTTGCGGGCAGTTTCACCTGTGCCACCCACGCGGATAGTGCCGATTGCAGCGGCGCGGTCTTGGCGGCCTTGACCAGCAGGCGTACCCGGTGCCGGCCGCGGATTCGGGCGATGGGTGCGGGCGCGGGGCCATAGACCTGCGCGCCGATCCGGCGCAGCGGCGCGTCCTTCCGCGCCAGCATGCCGCCCACGTCGAAGGCCGCCTTCACGTCGGGCGAGGACAGCACGATCCCGGCCATGCGGCCATAGGGCGGCACGCCGGCCTGCTTGCGCTCGGCCGCCTCGGCGGCCCAGAACCCTTCCTCGTCGCCGGACAGGATGGCGCGGATCACCGGGTGGTCGGGCTGGAAGGTCTGAAGCAGAGCCACGCCGGGACGCTCCGCGCGCCCGGCCCGCCCCGCCACCTGGCGCATCAGTTGAAAGGTGCGCTCGGCGGCGCGCAGGTCCGAGCCTTGCAGGCCAAGGTCCGCGTCGATCACCCCCACCAGCGTCAGCAGCGGAAAGTTGTGCCCCTTGGCCACAAGCTGCGTGCCGATCACGATGTCGGCGCCGCCGGCCGCGATCTCCTCGACCTTGGCCTTGAGCGCGCGGGCGGAACCGAAAAGATCGGAGGACAGCACGGCGATGCGGGCATCCGGGAACAGCGCCGCCGCTTCTTCGTGCAGCCGCTCGACGCCGGGGCCGACGGGGGCAAGTCGGTCCTCGGCCGCGCAGGAGGGGCAGGCGGCCGGCATCGGTTTCGTCTCGCCGCATTGGTGGCAGACCAGGCGTTTGAGGAACCGGTGCTCGACCATCCGCGCATCGCAATGATCGCAGCCGATCTGATGCCCGCAGGCGCGGCAGATCGTGACCGGTGCATAGCCGCGGCGGTTGAGAAACAGCAGCGATTGCTCGCCTGCCTCCAGCCGGGCGGCGGTCTCGCGGGCCAGGCTGGGCGAGATCCAGCGGTTTCCCGGCAGGTCCTCGGTGCGCATGTCGATGCTGGACATGTCCGGCAATTCGGCGGCGCCGAACCGCGATGCCAGTGTCAGCCTGTCGTATTTCCCGGCTTCGACATTGGCCCAGCTTTCCAGGCTGGGTGTGGCCGAGGCCAGGATCACCTGCGCCGAGGTAAGCGATGCGCGCAGCACGGCCATGTCGCGCGCATTGTACACGACGCCGTCCTCCTGCTTGTAGGAACTGTCGTGTTCCTCGTCGATGACGATCAGGCCGAGATCGCGGAACGGCAGGTAAAGCGCCGAGCGGGCGCCCACCACCAGCTGCGCGCCGCCCTCGCCGACCATGCGCCAGGTGCGGCGGCGTTCGGTCATGGTGACGCCCGAATGCCATTCGGCGGGCATCGCGCCGAACCGGCCTTGCACCCGCTTGAGAAACTCCGCCGTCAGCGCGATTTCCGGCAGCAGCACCAGCGCCTGGCGGCCGCGCCGCAGCGTCTCGGCGACGGCTTCGAGGTAGACCTCGGTCTTGCCCGAGCCGGTGACGCCCTTGAGCAGCGTGGTGCCGTATGCCCCCGACCGGACGGCGACGCAAAGCTGCGTGGCGGCGGCGGCCTGATCGCCGGTCAGGGTCATGCCGGGCAGGTCGGGGTCGAGCCTTGGATAGGGCGTGTCGCGGGGGCTTTGCTCTTCGGCGACGGCATCCAGCTTGACCAGACCCTTGATCACCGAGGATGTGACGCCAGCAGTTTCCGCCAGCTCGCCCAGCGTGAAGGCAAGCCCGCCATAGTCGCGCAGCACGTCCAGCACCCGGCGGCGCGCATCGGTCATCCGCGCCGGTTCCGTATGGCCAAGCCGGTAGACCTTGCGCATCGACAGCGGATCGCCCAGCCCCGGCGAGCGGGTGGCAAGGCGCAGCATGGCCGGCATCGGGGTCAGCGTGTAATCCGCGACCCGCCCGAGAAAGTGGCGCATCTCGGCGCGCATCGGGGCCGCGTCCAGCACCCGGTGGATGCTGCGGATCCGCGAGAGGTCGAAATCGCCGCGCCCCGGCCCCCAGACGACACCCAGCACCCGGCGCGGGCCCAGCGGCACCTCGACGAAGGCCCCCAGGAAACACCCGCCCTCGGGCGCGCGGTAATCCAGCAGCCGGTCCAGCGGCTGGGTGGTCAGCACCGCGACCAGCGCGCCGGCGTCGAAATGGTCCTGTTCGGTCAACGCATCTTCCTGTTCCGCCCGCCGGGGGTTCCGAACGGCGCGGCCAAGCTATATGTCAGGTTCGAACATGGCACTGCCAAGAGGAGACACCCCATGAAGTTCTTTGTCGATACCGCCGACGTCGATGCCATCCGCGAACTCAACGAGCTTGGCATGGTCGATGGCGTGACCACCAACCCCAGCCTAATCATGAAATCGGGCCGGGACATCAAGGAGGTCACCAAGGAAATCTGCGACATGGTCGACGGGCCGGTCTCGGCCGAGACCGTGGCGCTGGATGCCGAGGGGATGATCCGCGAGGGCCGCGAGCTCAAGAAGATCGCGGACAACATCGCCATCAAGGTGCCGCTGACCTGGGACGGGCTGAAGGCGTGCAAGGCGCTGTCGGGCGAGGGCCACATGGTCAATGTGACGCTCTGCTTTTCCGCCAACCAGGCGCTGCTTGCCGCCAAGGCGGGGGCGACGTTCATCTCGCCCTTCATCGGGCGGCTGGACGATCTGAACCTCGACGGGATGGAACTGATCGCGGAGATCCGCGAGATCTACGACAATTACGGATTCGAGACGCAGATTCTCGCCGCCTCCATCCGCACGGCAAACCACATGTCCGAGGCCGCCAAGATCGGCGCCGACGTGGCCACCGCGCCGCCCGCCGTCATCAAGAAGATGGCCGAGCACGTTCTGACCGACAAGGGTCTGGATGCCTTCCTGAAGGACTGGGAGAAGACCGGACAGAAGATCGTCTGAGGCGGCACGGCCGACACCGCATGACAGCCGGATCGGGGTGGCATCCGATCCGGGCGAGGAGCCGCGCCCCTCGCCGCCAACATTTCCAGACAATCAGCCTGAATAGAGCGCCGGCCTGACCGGACAACGAAAAACCCCCGCGCCTTGGCGCGGGGGTGATCGTGTCAGGTCGGCTCCGGCTCCAGCCCGCCCTCGCCGGACGGTTTCGGCTTTGGCCGTGTGGTCTTGGGAATCGAGGTGACGCTGGCGGTGCCGCCCTGATCGTGGCTGTCGTCGTCGTCGCCGCGCTTCAGCACCTCGCCCGCGATCACCTTGGTGATCTCGTCGCCGGTCAGCGTCTCGTATTCCAGCAGACCCTGCGCCAGCCGGTGCAGATCCTCGTTCTTCTCGGTCAGGATCCGCGTGGCGGTGTTGTAGCCTTCGTCGATCAGATCCTTCACCTTGGCGTCGATACGCTTCTGCATGTCGTCGGAATGGTTGGTCCCGCCGCCATAGGCGCCCAGATAGCTTTGCTGTTCATTGGCATAATCGACATAGCCAAGCTCTTCGGCAAAGCCGAACTGCGTGACCATCGCGCGCGCGATCTTCGACACCTGCTGGATGTCCGACGCGGCGCCCGAAGTCACGTTCTCCTTGCCGAAGATCAGTTCCTCGGCGACGCGCCCGCCCATCGCCATGGCGATCTTGGACTTGTACTTGGTCAGCGTCACCGACAACTGGTCGCGTTCGGGCAGCGACAGCACCAGGCCCAGCGCGCGGCCGCGCGGGATGATCGTCGCCTTGTGGATCGGGTCGTGCTGCGGCACGTTCAGCCCGACGATGGCATGGCCGGCCTCGTGATAGGCGGTCAGCTTCTTCTCGTCGTCGGTCATCACCATGGACCGCCGTTCGGCGCCCATCATGACCTTGTCCTTGGCGTTCTCGAAATCCTCCATCGTGACGAATCGCCGGCCGACGCGGGCGGCCATCAGCGCCGCCTCGTTCACAAGGTTGGCCAAATCGGCGCCGGAAAAGCCGGGCGTGCCGCGCGCGATGATGCGCAGATCGACATCGGGGCCCAGCGGAACCTTGCGCGAATGCACGCCCAGGATCTTGTCGCGTCCGCGCACATCCGGGTTCGGAACCTGCACCTGCCGGTCGAAGCGGCCGGGGCGCAGCAGCGCCGGGTCCAGAACGTCGGGCCGGTTGGTCGCGGCGACGATGATGATCCCCTCGTTCGCCTCGAAGCCGTCCATTTCCACCAGAAGCTGGTTCAGCGTCTGTTCGCGCTCGTCGTTGCCGCCGCCATAGCCGACCCCGCGAGAGCGGCCGACCGCGTCGATCTCGTCGATGAAGACGATGCAGGGCGCGTTCTTCTTCGCCTGCTCGAACATGTCGCGCACGCGGCTTGCGCCGACGCCCACGAACATCTCGACGAAGTCGGAGCCGGAAATGGTGAAGAACGGCACGCCGGCCTCGCCCGCGATGGCGCGCGCCAGCAAGGTCTTGCCGGTGCCCGGCGGGCCGACCAGCAGCGCGCCTTTCGGGATCTTGCCGCCCAGGCGGCTGAATTTCTGCGGATTGCGCAGGAATTCCACGATCTCCTCAAGCTCTTCCTTGGCCTCGTCGATGCCGGCCACGTCGTCGAAGGTCACGCGCCCGTGCTTTTCGGTCAGCAGCTTGGCCTTGGACTTGCCAAAGCCCATCGCGCCGCCCTTGCCGCCACCCTGCATCCGGTTCATGAAATAGATCCACACCCCGATCAGCAGCAGGAACGGCAGGAAGGTCATCAGGATCGTCTGGAACCCCGATTGTTCCTGCGGCTTGGCATTCACCGTCACGCCGTTGTCGATCAGCTTGTCGGTGATGTCGGCGCCGTCCGGACGGATCGTCGTGTAATCCTGCCCGTCGCTTCCACGGAACAGGATCCGCTCGCCATCGAGCGTGACCGAGCTGACCTCGTTGTCCTCGACGCGTTCGACGAAGTCGGAATAATTGATCGAACGGGTCGTCATCGTGGACTGACCGCCCGAGAACAGGTTGAAGAGCGCCAGGATCAGCAAAAACAGCACGACCCAAAAGGCGATATTTCTGGCGTTACCCAAAAGTGGTCCTCCACGAATTGTCCGGGGCATGAGCGCGCGCCGGCCGGTTGATGTTAAAATAGGGATCGGGGCGCGATCTTCAACGCGATAACAGGGCCGCGGTGAAATCCCGGCGCGATTCGGCCAGATCGGCAGACCATCCGTTCGCGAATCCGGCCAGCGGGGCCGCGATCAGCGTACCATCCCGCCAGATCGCCGGCGAGGCCAGCAGCGAGCGGCGCGGCAGCCCGGCCTCGCGCCAGCCGGGGCATTCGCCGATCGCCTCGCCCAGCGCGCGAATCTCCAGCCCCGGCGCATGCGGCCCGCGCATCTGCCAGCGTCCGTCCCACAGCGCATCCGAGGGACAGGCGATGTCCCGGACCGCGTTCCATTCGCGGGCGATGCGCAGCCGACCATCCGCCTCGCGGGTGATCACGCAGCCCGCCGCCGTGTGGATGTCCGCCGCTGCCAGTGCCCGCTCGATCGTGCCGGGAATGCGGCTGCGCGGCGGGAATGTTGCGCCGGATACCCAGCGCAGGGCGCCGACCAGCAGACGGCGGGCGATTTCGGACGGGGCAGGGGGGATTGCGTCCTGCGTCAGCAGCACGTCGCCTTGCTGCGTCTCCGCCAGCCGCGCGGCCTCTGCCGCGGTGTAATGGGCCAGCGCGGTGCGCGCCGATGCCATGTGCCCGCTGACGGTCGCCAGCGTGCCCGCGTCGATGCCCAGCGGCGCCAGCGCGGCCAGGATGCGGCGCGCGCGGACCCGGTCGAAGCTGTCATCCTCGTTCGAGGGATCCTCGCACCAGCCGATGCCGCGCCCGGCCAGGTAGCCGCGCAACTCCGCCCGCCCCGCGGAAAGCAGCGGCCGGATCCAGACCGTCCCCGCCGCGTCGAAGCGCCGCGCCATTTCCGCCAGACCGTCCACCCCGGCCGCCCGACCCAGCCGCAGCAGGAAGGTCTCGGCCTGATCGTCGCGGGTATGGCCCAGCGCCACCATGTCCAGGCTGCGCGCGGCCGCCCAATCGCCGATCAGCGCGTATCGGGCAGCGCGGGCCCGCGCCATCAGGTTGCCGCGTTCGTCCCAGCCGTCCCAGGTCAGCGTCTGGTGCGGGATGCGCAGCGCCGCGCAATGCCGTGCGACGAATGCCGCCTCGTCTGCCGCGTCGGGGCGCAGGCCATGATCGACCGTCACCGCCTCGACCGCAAAGCCGGCCTCTGCACCGTGCCACGCCATCAGGTCCAGCAGCGCCATCGAATCGCCGCCGCCCGATACCGCGACACCCAGCCGCGCGGGCAGTCCGGTTTCGAACACCCGCCCCGAAAGCTGCCGCAGCCGGGCGGCGCCGTTCACGTGCAGCCGAGCGCCTGCGCCTCGGAGCGCGCCCGGTCCGCCTGCGGCGAGCCGGGAAAGCGCGCGCCGACCTGGCCCAGCATCACGCAGGCCTCGTCGCGTTGGCCCAGCGTGCCCAGCGACAGGCCCAGCTTGAGCAGGGCATCGGGGGCGTTGGCGCCGTCCGGGCGGGCCGAAAACGCCTCGAGATAGGCGCGGGCGGCGGGGGCGGTCTGGCCCTGGGCCGACAGTGCCTCGCCGCGCAGGAAATGCGCCTCGGCATTCATCGGGCCGCCCGGATAGGTCTGGGTGAAGGCGTCGAACAGGTCGGCCGCGCGGGCATAGTCGCCCGCGTCATAGGCCGCGCGCGCCGCGTCGTAATCGGTCTGCTCGGCCATCGCGAGCTCGCCGCCGCCCGCCGTGCCCGCCGGCGCTTCGGGCAATGTGTCCGGCGTCGGCACGATCCCGGCCGCGCCGGTGTCGCCGCCGAGCGTGGGCGTTTCGCCAAGGCTGCCGATGTCGCAATCGGCCTCAAGCTCGCACAGGCGGAATTCCAGGTCGCCGACCCGGTTGGTGCCGTCCTGCACGATCCGGTTGATCCGCAGGTCCATCGTCTCGGCCTGTGCTGTCAGGCGCTGCAATTCGGCCTCGATCCGGTCCAGCCGCTCGATTGCCGTCGCGCCGCCGACCGCGACGCCGGGGGCGCCGGTGGTGGACAATTCCCGCTTCAGCCGCTGAATCTCGACATACAGCACCGACAGATCCTGCCGGATATCGGCCAGCGTCCGGTCCTGCTGCGCGGCGGCGGGCCCCGAGGCGAAAGCGGCCGCGACCGCGATGGGCAGTGCAAGCGCCCACATGCGCATCCCCCGCGCCGCCACGATCAGCTGATCCCGCCCGCCGAAAGCACCGTCACGGCGCGGCGGTTCTTCATGTAGCAGGCTTCCTCGGAACAGATCTCCAGCGGCCGCTCCTTGCCATAGCTGATCGTCGTCACCCGGCTGCCCGCGACCCCGCGCGAGATCAGGTATTCGCGCACCGCGTTGGCGCGCCGCTCGCCGAGGTTGAAGTTGTAGACGCGGGTGCCCTGCTCGTCGGCATGCCCCTCGATCCGGGCGGTGTATTCGGGGTTGTTGATCATCCATTCGGCCTGCCGGTCGAGCACGCCCTGCGCCGCCGGTCCGAGGTTGGTCTGGTCCACCGCAAAGAGCACCCGGTCGCCGACCGTCTGGTTGAAATAGGCCACCGAATTGGGGTTCGACGGATCGTTCGCGCCGTAGGCGTCGGGATCGGTGATGGTGCCGTTCGGGTTGGCGGTGTCGTCGCCGAACCGGTCGGGGTTGGCGCAGGCGCCGAGGGCGACAAGCGCGAGGGCGCCGATGGCGAGCCGAAGGAATGTCATGGAACGTGCCTTTTGAGGGTCATTGTTGCTCGATGATTGGGACTCTAGCACTAACGGGCGACTTTGGGAATCCGGGACGGTGCGCCGCCGCCGCCCCGTGTTCGCGGCATTGTCCGGCTGCCCTATTGCAACAGGGGCGACCACGCCGGGTCGGAGGCCGCGCCATCGGTCGGTACACGGCGCAGGTTCCGGCCGGTGATGTCGACAGAGTACAGGGACGGTGTGCCGGTCGCGCCCTGGCTTTCGCGGGTGAACATGATGACGCGGCCATTGGGCGACCAGGTGGGGCTTTCATCCAGGAAGCTGGCGGTCAGCAGCCGCTCGTTCGAGCCGTCGGTGCGCATCACGCCGATGTGGAAACGCCCCTTGTTCTGCTTGACGAAGGCGATCAGGTCGCCGCGCGGCGACCAGACCGGCGCGCCGTAGCGACCCGCGCCCGAAGAGATCCGCGTCGCCGGCCCGCCGCCCGCCGGCATCACGTAGAGCTGCTGGCTGCCCGAGCGGTCGCTCTCGAACACGATGAAGCGGCCGTCGGGCGATACGCTGGGCGAGGTTTCGATGGACGGCGCGTCGGTCAGCGCGCGGGTCTGCCCGGTGCCGAGCGTCAGTTCGAACAGGTCCGAATTGCCGCCGCGCGCCAGCGAATAGATCACCCTGGACCCGTCCGGTGTGAAGGCCGGGCCGACCGACATCGCGCCCACCTCCTGCTCCAGCACCCGGCGCTGCACGGTGTCCACGTCCAGCAGGTGGATGCGCGGGCTGCCGGTTTCGTAGCTGGTGTAGAGCACCCGCTTGCCATCGGGCGAGAACCGCGGCGCCAGCACGATCGCGCTGCTGTCGGTCAGGTATTCGAGGTTCGCGCCGTCGTAATCCATGATCGCCAGCCGGGTGCGCCGCGCATCCTTGGGCCCGGTCTGCGACACGAACACCACGCGGCTGTCGAAATAGCCGCCCTCGCCGGTGATCCGGCTATAGACCGCGTCCGCCACCTTGTGCGCCATGCGCCGCCAGCTGTCCTGGCTGGCGGCGAATTGCAGCCCGTCGCCCATCTGCCCGTCGGAAAAAACGTCGAACAGCCGGAACTTCACGACCACCTTGCCATCGCCGGTGGTCTGCACCGCGCCGGTGATCAGCGCCTGCGCATTGATCGCCTTCCAGTCGGAATACTGCACCGGGCTCTGAAAGCTGGTGACGGTGGAGATGTAGGCGTCGGGCCGGATCTCGCGGAACAGGCCGGTGCCGGTCAGGTCGGCGGCAACGACGCGGGTGATCTGCGCGGCCATTGCCTCGGCGCCGGCATTCTCGGCCACGAATTGCGGGATCGCGAAGGGCAGGGGTTCGATCACGCCCTCGGTGATCTCGATCCGCAGCGGGCCCGATCCGTCCTGCGCGGCCGCGGGGGCAACCGGCAGACCGGCCAGCGCCAGCGCAAGGGTCATCAGCAGCAAACGGGTCATTCGATCCTCTTGGGTTCTTGCCGATTGAACGTCATCTCAATCTGTTTCCAATCGAGTCATTTCTCAACCGGCTTCTGCCGGTGGCGGACGGTCGGCGGACTATCGCATCCGCATGCCCGACGGGTTGAAGGTCATCTCGATCTGCCGCCAGAAGCCGTATTTCTCGGCCGGCAGCGGGAAGCCGCGCGCGCCGCAGCGGGTGATGGCACTGCGCGCGGCGCGGAATGCGACCTGAACCGACTGCGAATCGCCCCCCGAGGAGCCGACCAGCGCGATCGAGCCGACATCGGGCGTGCCGTCGCGGTTCATGGCCACGCTGACCACAACCTCGGTATCCAGCGCCGCGGTCGAGGATGCGCCGAGGTTCCAGCACCGCTGCACGGCCACGCGCAGCGCCTCGCGTTCCGATCCGTTCAGCGGCGGGCCGACCGGCGCGGAACTGGCGGGCGGCGTGTCCGGCTCGGACAGCGCATCGCCCACCGCCGCGGCAACCGCGTCGGCGATTGCGTCGGGATCGGCGCCGCTGTCGTCAGTCGTTTCCGGCGTAGCGGGTTCTGCCACGTCCACCGGCGCCTCGACCGTTTCGGTCGTCGGCGCGGGGGCAGGCGCGGCTGGGCGCGCCACGGGTATGGGCGAGCGGTCCGGCGCGCCGGCGGGCGTGTCCGCCTCGGTGACGATCTCGGTCGTGGTCTGCTCGGGCGCGGCGTCGGTGTCCTCCTCCGCCACCTCGTCGGTCTCGGCATCGGGGTCGACACTGGGCGCGGCGGTATCGGCGATTTCGGGTGTGTCGGGGGCCTCGGGCTGCGGCACGGGCGCAACGCGCGGCGCGTCGCTGGGCTGCGGCACCTCGGCGGGCGGCAGATCGGGCAGGGCGGTGTCCTCGGCCGGGGGGGCGATCTCTTCCGGTGGAGTGTCGGCGATCTCGGGTTCGGGCTGCGGCGCCTCCGGCTCCGGCTCCGGTTCGGGTTCCGGTTCGGGCGGCTCCGGGCGCTCGGCCGGCGGCGGCGACGCCTCCACCGGTTCTTCCGCCTCCGGCTCGGGCGCATCGGGCGCGGCGATTTCCGGCGCGTCCTCCACCGGTCTGGGCGCCGACAGCGCGGCGAATTCCTCGGCCGAGATCAGCGACACGTCGGCGGCGTCGAATTGCGGCTCCTCGGGCGCGGAATGCAGCATCCCGCCCAGCGCCAGCCATGCCAGCAACAGCCCGTGCCCCGCGCCAGATATGACCGTTCCGCTGTCCAAGCCCTTATCCGTCCACGCCGTCCATCTGCGGCCCGCCGCTTTCGGTGATCAGGCCGATATTGCGAAAGCCGCCCGCGTTCAGCGCGCCCATGACCTGTGCCACCTTGGCATAGGCGATGGTCCCGTCGGCGCGCAGGAATATCTTGTCGCTCACCCGCTCGGCGGCGATGGCGCGCAGCCGCCCGATCAACTCGTCCGGCGCGACCTCGGTCGTCTGGATCATGATCGCCCCGTTCGCGTCGACAGTCACCGTCAGCGGCTCTTCCTGGTCGACCGGCAGCGCCTCTGCCGCCGTCTCGGGCAGCTCGATCGGCACGCCCACGGTCAGCAGCGGCGCCGACACCATGAAGATGATCAGCAGCACCAGCATCACGTCCACGAAGGGCGTGACGTTGATCTCGCTCATCGCGCGGGCCTTGCCGCGCCGCCGCCGGTCGCGCCCGCGCCGCGGCGCACCGTTCGAACCCTTGATGACACCCGCCCCCATCGTCAGCTGTCCAGCTGGCGCGACAGGATGGTCGAGAATTCGTCGGCGAAACTTTCGTAATTGGCGACGATCTTGTCGCTGTCCGCCGACAGCTTGTTGAACGCCACCACCGCCGGGATCGCCGCCAGCAGGCCCAGCCCGGTCGCAAGCAGCGCCTCGGCGATGCCCGGCGCGACCACCGCCAGCGAGGTGTTCTGCTGCCCCGCAATCTCGATGAACGAGTTCATGATCCCCCAGACCGTGCCGAACAGCCCGACGAACGGCGCGGTGGACCCGACCGTGGCCAGAAAGCTCAGCCCGGCATTCAGCTGCTCGGCCTCCTTGTTGATCGCCACGTCCATGGAGCGGTCGATGCGGCTTTGCGCCCCCGCGATCAGCCCGCCATCCTGCCGGTGCGAGCGGCGCCATTCCAGCATGCCGGCGGCGAATATCCGCTCGGACGCGCCGGCGGGGGTCGGCCCCAGCTGTTCGTACAGCCCGTCCAGCGGCTCGCCCGACCAGAACGCCGCGTCAAAGGTGGCGGCCTCGCGTTCGGCGGCGCGGTAGGCGATGATCTTGCGCACGATGATCGCCCAGGCCCAGAACGATGCCGCCAGAAGCAGCAGCATCACCAGTTGCACAACGATGGACGCGCGCCAGAACAGCGCGAAAAAGGAAAAATCGGCTTCCATTGGTCCTGCTCTTTGTTCGGCCCGGCTGACGCGGACTCTTTGTTGCCCCGTCCTTACCGGATCTCCGCGTCAAATGCCAAGAAAAGCGCGCAAGGGAAGACAAAGCCGCGTGATCAGCCCAGCACTCGGCGGATCTCTGCCGGCATACGTGCCGGACGCCCGTCCTGCGCCAGCGCGACAAGCGTCACGCGCGCCGAGAAAAGCGGCGTGCCGCCGCGCAGGACCTCCTGGCGCAGCACCAGCCGCGCGCCCGTCAGCGTCTCCGGCGTGCTCGTCACCTCCAGCAGGTCGTCGAACCGCGCCGGGCTCAGGTAATCGGCCTCGACGCGCCGCACCGCGAACACGATGCCCGCGTCGCGTTTCATCGCCGCCTGGTCGACGCCCAGGGCGCGCACCATCTCGGTGCGGGCGCGTTCGATGAATTTCAGGTAATTGGCGTAATAGACGATCCCGGCAAGGTCGGTATCCTCGTAATACACGCGGCAGGTGAAGCGGTGGGTCATCGGCGGTCCTTCCCGGTCAGAAGCAGCAGCGGCATTGCGCCGAACAGCACTTGTGCGGCCAGCCCCGGCCAGGCGGCGGGCGCGGCATAGCCGGCGGCGATCTGCGCCAGTGTCCGGCCGAAACCGAAGCGCCCCAGCGCCACCTCGGCCATGATCAGCAGCGCGAAACCCAGCGCCCCCATCGCCGCGCGCGCCGCCAGCGTGGCCGGCACGCCCAGCCGCCGGATCAGCCAGCGCGCGGCCCAAAGGCTCGCCGCCAGCATCACCGGGATTTCCAGCAGCTCGGCCCAGAGCCGCCCCAGCGCGGGGACCAGCAGCAGAACCCGCAGCGTGCCCAGCGCGAACCCGGCGGCAAAGACAAGTGCCGCATAGGCCGCACCGGCGACCAGCGCCGCCCTCATGCGCCGCCGCCGCGCGCCGACACGCGCGCATGAAGCCGCAGCGCATGGGCCGGATCGGTCGCCGCCACCGGCATCGCGGCGTCATATGCGGCGCGGATCACCGCCGCGATATCGCCCCGCAAAGCCGCCCCCTGCACGGATCCCTCCAGCGGCGACCGCGCGGCAAAGGCCCGCTCCGACCACAGCAGCACGACCCGCACCATCTGGTCCAGCGCCAGCGTCCCGGCGGGCAGCGCCGACAGCCGCGAATCCATCCGCAGGAACACGAAGGCGGCCTTGATCGCGCCCGCCGCATCGAACCGGAAGGCGCGGTACTGGCTGGCATCCGCCGCTTGCAGCCGCGCGACAAGCGGTGCCAGATCCGGGATCATCCGATCCAGATCCGGCACGTCCCGAAGCTCGGCCCAGTCCCTCAGGAAAAAGACCATCAGGTTCGCGCCCAGTTCGGGGTCGGTCTCCGCCATACCGTGCCCGGCAACCGACAGCACCGCTTCGCAAGCGCTCTTGAGCACGCGCAGCGTCGCATCCTCGACCCCGAACACGACGGGCGCGACGGGCCTGCCCCAGCGCGCGAAGCGGTAGCGCCCATCCTCTTGCGTGAACAGCTCTTCGATCTCGTCCGGGGTCATGCGCCCGGCCTACCCCCGGCCGGGACCGCGGACAACCCGCCCGTTTCTCCGGTTTTCAAATATCCCCGCCGGAGGCAGGCTCCGCAAGGAGCCTTCGCTCACTCGAACAGGCCGGGCTGACCTTCGGGGCGGGGCGCGTCCAGCCCCAGGTGCCGCCATGCCTTCGCCGCCAGCATCCGCCCGCGCGGGGTGCGCTGGATCAGCCCCTGCTGAAGCAGGAACGGCTCGATCACCTCTTCCAGCGCGTCGCGGCTCTCGCTCAGGGCCGCCGACAGCGTTTCCACCCCGACCGGGCCGCCGCCGTAATTCTCGGCGATCATGCCCAGATACCGCCGGTCCGCGCCGTCGAGGCCCAGCCGGTCCACGCCAAGCCGCGTCAGCGCGCCGTCGGCAATGCCCTGGCCGATGGTGCCGTCGCCCTCGACCACCGCGAAATCCACCACCCGGCGCAGCAGCCGCCCGGCGATGCGCGGGGTTCCACGCGCGCGCTTGGCGATCTCGGCCACGCCTTCGGCCGTCGCCTCGATCCCCAGCAACCGCGCGCCGCGGGCCACGATCTGCTGCAACTCGGCCGCCGAATAGAATTGCAGCCGCACCGGGATGCCGAAACGGTCGCGCAGGGGCGTGGTCAGCAGCCCCAGCCGGGTGGTGGCGCCGACAAGCGTGAACGGCTGCAACTCGATCCGCACGGTGCGCGCCGCCGGTCCCTCGCCGATGACCAGGTCCAGCTCGAAATCCTCCAGCGCAGGGTAAAGCACCTCCTCGACCACGGGGTTAAGCCGGTGAATCTCGTCGATGAACAGAACGTCGCGCGATTCCAGGTTGGTCAGGATCGCGGCAAGATCGCCCGCCTTGGCCAGCACCGGCCCCGAGGTCATGCGGAAATTCACCCCCAGCTCGCGGGCGATGATCTGCGCCAGCGTGGTCTTGCCCAGGCCGGGCGGGCCGTGGAACAGCGCGTGGTCCATCGCCTCGCCGCGCATCCGCGCGCTTTCGATGAACACCCGCAGGTTCGCCCGCGCCTCGGCCTGGCCGATGAAATCGTCCAGCATCTGCGGGCGCAGCGCGCGGTCCATGTCCTCGGGCTGGCGTTCCGGGCGCAGCGCCGGGTCGCTGGTTGCGTCGCTCATCGCCTCATCCCTTCGGCGCCAGCAGTTTCAGGGCCGCGCGGATCAGGCCGGGCGTTTCGCTTTCGGTCTCGGCGGCTTCGGCGACGGCGCCCGCCGCCTCGCCGGGCCCGTAGCCGAGATTGGCCAGCGCGCTCAGCGCCTCTGCCTGGGCGGCCGCGCTGCCGCCGGGGGCCGGGGCGGCGGCGGGCGCGGGGGCGTGTTCGGCCGCTGCCGGTCCGTCCGGTACCGGCCCGGCTGCGGCGGGCGCGGGAAAGGTGCCGCCCATCGCCATCACGGCCGGCGCCTTGTCCTTCAGCTCGTTCACGACGCGCTGCGCGATCTTCGGGCCGACACCGGGCGCGGCCTTGACCGCGTTCCAGTCGCCCCGCGCGATGGCGCGGCCCACGCCCTCGGCCCCCAGCGCGCCGAGGATCGCCATCGACGCCTTGGCGCCGATCCCCTGCACGCTCATCAGCAGGCGGTGCCATTCCTTTTCCACCGGCGAGGTGAATCCGAACAGCTGCAGCAGATCCTCGCGCACCAGCAGGTCGGTATAGAGCGCCACAGCCTCGCCGGGGCCGGGCAGGGCGGCCATGGTCCGGTCCGATACGTGCACGACATAGCCCACGCCGCCCACGTCGATCACGACGTGATCCGGCCCGCGATAATCCAGCCGCCCGGCAAGCCGCCCGATCATGCCGCGCCCCGCGCGCCCGACAGGGCCGCCGCCAGCCGTCCGGAGGCGCGGGCATGATGCGCGTGGCACAGCGCGATGGCCAGCGCGTCGGCGGCGTCCGGGCCGGCGATCTCGGCCCCCGGCAATTGCAGCCGCACCATGTGCGCGATCTGCCGCTTGTCCGCATGGCCGACGCCGACCACCGTCTTCTTGACCGTGTTGGGCGCGTATTCGCCCACTGTCAGCCCGGCCTGCGCCGGCACCAGCAACGCGACGCCGCGCGCCTGGCCCAGCTTCAGCGTCCCGGCGCCGTCCTTGTTGACGAAGGTCTGTTCGATTGCCGCCGTCCCGGGCGCGAATTGCGCGAACACCCCGGTCAGAAGCGTGTGCAGGCTGAGCAGCCGCGCCGCGAGGTCGCCGCCCTCGGGCCGGCAGATGCCGTTCGCGACATGCGAAATGCGCGACCCGTCCACGTCGATCACGCCCCATCCAAGCGCCCGAAGGCCGGGGTCGATCCCCAGAATTCGCATGTCCCTCACCTGCTCGGTCGTTCTTTGCGCGAAACGCTAGCACGAAAGGCGAACATCCGCCAAGCCCGGCAAAATGCCGCCGATCGCGCCGGTGGGGTCAATTCGGCCTGTTTGCGCCCTTTCGAGGGCTGGAAACGACACCCCTCAACCGGAATTCCGGTTTTTATTACAGGAGTTTACCGGATTTTGACGGATATGCGAAAACTGCATGGGAGCCATGCATTTTCGCCGCTTGTGCGACTCGAGAATCCCTTCTAGCTGCGATTCCAAGCGTGCCCTTCGCGCCGCTTTGAACGCCGGTAGAAGGATCCTCCTCATGGCTCTGTACGAAAACACCCGCCCCCTGGTCGATGGGCACCGGCAGATGCATGCCGCCGGCATCCTGGGCCAATTCTTCGGCATCTTCACCGCCTGGAACGATGCGCGCGTGACGCATACCGCGCTGTCGCGTCTCAGCGATCACGAGCTGCACGATCTCGGATTGCATCGCGGCGATATCGACAGGTTGTCGAACCGGACCCGTATTTGAGGCAACCGCATCTTGTGAAGCCCCTTCCCGTGGCGGTCCGCGGGCCGGGGCCGCTGCATGGACCATGAAAACGAAACGCGCGCCGGGCTGCCCATGTCCGGCGCGCGTTGCTTTTTCCGCCTTTGAGAATCCGTTTCCTGGCGTCCCGCGTCAGCGGCGGATGGCCGTCACCACGCCCTTCGACACGGGGTCGAGCACCATGATCGCGGCGGCAGCCCGCTCCAGCATGTTGCCCTCCGACAGTTCGGCCATCTTGCCGTTATAGGCAACGGCGCCGATTTGAATGAACAGGAAGATCTTGAACGCCAGCACCGCCAGCGCGAATTGCAGGATCTGGCGGATCGGCAGCACCCGGCGATGCCGGCGGCGGCGGGCCAGTTCCATGCCGTCATGGTTGAAGCTCTCGACAGAGCGGCTGCGCGGGGCAAAGATGGCGTTTTTCATCGAAACTGCAATCTGCATGGTCATCTGGTGTCTCCGTCCGGTCCGGGGTCTTGATCGAACAGGGACAAATTCGTGGCGAAATATGGCGGAAATGTGGCGCTGCCCGCCGGACGCCCGTTTCGCGCCGTATTTCCGCCCGAAAGCCGGAAACACGCAGGATTCCGAGAAACAATGGGAAAAATCGGTGTGAATTGTCACCGGCGCGCTGCGATTCGGCCGCGACTCGCCCGGCCTGCGTGCCGCATTGCGGCCGCATATCCGATTGCGGGAAAGGAGGGTGCAGGACGTTGCCGGAACCGGGGCCGCGCGCGGCCGGGTCCGTGCCACCCGGACGGAACGTGGTCCGGTTTGGAGGGGGTGGAGCGGGGCGTGGCGCGGGCGGGCCGGCGGGCCGCTCGGCCCGGCAACGTCGCTGCAATGTCAGGATCGGCGGCGAATGTGGCCGGAATGCGGCGGGCTGCGCCGGTCGGCCGGTTTCCGCCTCAGCCGGCGTTTCGGGTCAGGGTCAGGGTCGTCCAGTCGCCGATCTCTTCGCGGGCAGCGAGCGCGCAGCCGTCCGTTTCGTAGACCGCGAGCACCTCGTCCGCCTGCTCGTTGAGGATCCCCGACAGGATCACCGTGCCGCCCGCTGCCGTCGCTGCCGCGATGTCCGGGGCCAGCGCGATCAGCGGGCCTTTCAGGATATTGGCGAAGACCAGGTCGAACGGCGCCGCCGCCGCGAGGGCCGGGTTGTCCAGTCCCGCCGCCTCGATGCAGGTGACGGCCCCGGTCAGCCCGTTGGCGGCAAGGTTCGCCTCGGCCACTTCGACCGCGACGGCGTCGATGTCGCTGGCCAGCACCGCCGCGTCCGGCCAGACCCGCGCCGCCGCCATCGCCAGAACGGCGGTGCCGCAGCCCAGATCCAGAACCGCGCGCGGCGCCGCGCCTGTGCCGATGATCGCTTCGAGCGCGTTCAGACAGCCCAGCGTCGTGCCGTGATGCCCGGTGCCGAAGGCCATCGCCGCCTCGATCAGCAGCGCGGTGGCGCCGTCCGGCACCTTGTCTGCGTCGTGGCTGCCGTGAACGAAGAAGCGCCCCGCCACCACCGGCGACAATTCGCGCCGCACCTTGGCGACCCAGTCGGTCTCGGGCAGTTTTGACACCGCGAAGGGTGCGGCATCGAACGCCGCCGCCAGCAGTGCCAGACCGGTCTCGTCCGGTGCTTCGGTGAAATAGCCGCCGACCTCCCACAGGCCGGAGCCGTCCTCGATCTCGAAGATGCCGACGCCGGTGGGCTCCGGCGACAGACGTTCCATCGCGTCCGCCACGGCTTCGGCGCGGTCCTGTCCGGCAACGGTGCTCAATGCGGTATAGGTGCTCATGCCGCCCTATAGCTGCGTTGCGCGGGCGCCCGCAAGCGCCCTGACCCGGCTCAGGCGGCGCCGACGCCGACCGGGCAGGTCACACCGGTGCCGCCGATCCCGCAATAGCCGCCGGGATTCTTCGCCAGGTATTGCTGGTGGTAATCCTCGGCATGGTAGAAGTCGGGCGCGCGCCGGATCTCGGTCGTGATCTCGCCGTATCCGGCGGCCTCGAGACGCGGCGCGAAGGCGGCTTTCGACGCCTCGGCCGCCGCCTGCTGCGCGTCGGTGTAGGTGTAGATGCCCGACCGGTACTGCGTGCCCATGTCGTTGCCCTGCCGCATGCCCTGTGTCGGGTCGTGCCCTTCCCAGAACAGGCGCAGCAATTCGTCGTAGCTGACGACCTGCGGATCGTAGATCACGCGCACGACCTCGTTATGCCCGGTCCGGCCGCCGCATACTTCCTGGTAGGTGGGGTTCGGCGTGTGGCCGCCGGCATAGCCCGCCATCGTCAGCCAGACGCCTTCGATCTGCCAGAACTTGCGCTCGACCCCCCAGAAACAGCCCATGCCGAACATCGCCTGCTCCATCCCCTCGGGCACCGGCGCCTTCAGGTCGCGGCCGGATATGAAATGGCTCTCGGCGGTCGGGATCGGCGTGTCGCGGCCGGGCAGGGCGTCGCCCGGCGCGACGATTTCCGACTTGCTGCGTCTGAGGGTGAACATCGCGGGTCTCCTGTTGCTGGCCCGCTGCAATATAGGCGCGGGCGGGCAGGGCCGCCACCTTGCCGGGCGAACAAGGCTGCGTGATCAGCGCGGGCGCCGGCCGGGGCGGCGCGGCATCGGGATCTCCATCGGCACCTGGCCCGTCAGGATCGCGCGCGCTTCGGGGCGCATCAGGTCGGCCAGCGCGGGCATGTCGCTGCGCAGCCCGCCGGTATAGGTGCCGAAGGCCGGCAGGATCGCGCGGTCGCCGTCATGCAGGAAACAGGGCCGCGACACAGGGCGGCCCCGCGCGCGCAGCACCGCCTTGGGGTGGTAATGGCCCGACACCTCGCCGCTGGCACCCGGCTTTGCGATGTGGCGGAAGGTCAGCGGCGCCTCGTGCAGTTCCGCCAGATGCGTGCCGCCCAGCCCGACCGGGCCGGGATCGTGGTTGCCCTCGATCCAGACCCAGCGGCGCCCCGCCATCAGCCGCGCCAGCCAGAGCACCGTCTCGGGTTCCAGCGCGGCACCGGCGGCCGGATCGTCGAAACTGTCGCCAAGGCAGATCACGATGCGCGGGTTCAGATGCGCGATCTCGGCATCGAGCCGGGCCAGCGTGTCGCGCGTCTCGTAGGGGGGCAGCATGGTGCCGCCGCGCCGGGCGATGCGTTCGGACTTGCCAAGGTGCAGATCCGACACCGCCATCAGCCCCAGATCGGCCCACCAAAGCGCACCCGTGCCGCGCGCCGCCAGCCGTGCCCCGGCCAGCGTGAAGGCACATTCGTTCCGTATCCGTTCCAGTCCCATGCCGCGCAGATGCCGGGTTTCGCGGGCGGGCGTCAAGGGGGCGTCACGCGTGGTCCGATGTCTCGGCCAATCCCGCCGCCCGCATCAGGCGCGCGGCTTCCTCGGCGACCAGCCGTTCCGCCCCGGCGCCGTCGATCGGCACACGCCCGGCCTCGAGGAACAGCGGCGCAGCCAGCGGCGACACGCGGTCCAGCGGGGCATGGTCGATGCGCCCGGCGGTGCGCGCCAGCATCTCCTCGATGCGGCCGAAATCCACCAGCCCCTTCAGCGCCTCTTCGCGGGTGATGCCCAGCAGCAGGTGAGCGGGGTCATAGCGGCGCAGCGTGTCGTAAAGGATGTCCGACGAAAACGTGGCCTGCCGCCCGGTCTTGCGCTGCCCGCCGATCTGCCGGTCGATCAGCCCGGCGATCACCGCCGACGCCTTGAAGGTGCGCTTCATCACCGCGTTGCCGCCCAGCCACGTCTCGAACGCATCCCGCAGATCGCCCGGCGCGAACAGCGCGGCGGGGTCGTCCAGCCGTTCCAGCCCCCAGATCAGAACCGCGTAATCCGTGGACACGAAGCCCAGCGGGTGCAGGCCCAGCGCCTCCATCCGCTGGGTCAGCAGCAGGCCCAGCGTCTGCATCGCGTTGCGTCCGGCAAAGCCGTAGATGCAGGCATGCTCGCGCCCCTCATGGGGAAAGGTCTCGACCAGCAGACGGCCCATCTCGGGCAGGCGCGACACCTCGCGTTGCAGCGCCAGCCAGTCGGCGGTGTGGTCCGGCAGCTCTGGCCAGCTGCCTTGCCGGAACATGCGCAGGATGCGGTGCGACAACTGCGTGGAGGTGGCGAACTTGGTGCCCATGAAGGCGGCGATGCGCGGCTTGCGCGCGGCAGAGCGCGTCACCTCGACCACCATCTCGCGCAGGCCCTCGTAGCGCACGATGCGCCCGCCGATCAGGAAGGTGTCGCCGGGGGTCAGCGTGGCGGCGAACCCTTCCTCGATCTCGCCCAGCGGCTTGCCCCGGCCGCGCATCCGCACCTTGACCAGATCGGTATCCTGAATGGTGCCGATATTCATGCGGATCTGCCGCGCGCTGCGCGGATCGCGCAGGCGCCACAGCCCGTCCGCGCCCTGTTTCAGCCGCTGCCAGCGGTCATAGGCCCGCAGCGCGTAGCCGCCGGTGGCGACGAAATCGAGGCAGGCATCGAAATCGGCGCGGCTGAGCGCGGCATAGGGGCCGGCGCTTTTCACCTCGGCATAAAGCGCGCCCGCGTCGAACGGGCCGGCACAGGCGGTGATCAGGATCTGCTGGCACAACACGTCGCGCGGGCCGGCACCGCGCGGGTCGCCGTCGAGATCGCGCTCCTTCGCGGCCTGCAACGCGGCGACGCACTCGACCACCTCGAACCGGTTCGCCGGCACCAGCCGCGCCTTGGACGGTGCGTTGTAGCGATGGTTCGCGCGGCCGATCCGCTGGACCAGCCGCTTGACGTTCTTCGGCGCGCCGACCTGGATGATGAGGTCCACGTCGCCCCAGTCGATCCCCAGGTCCAGCGTGCCGGTGCAGACAATGGCCCGCAGATCGCCGCGCACCATCGCCGCCTCGACCTTCTGGCGCTGTTCGCGCGCGAGGCTGCCGTGGTGGATGCCGATCGGCAGACCCTCGTCATTGGCCATCCACAGCTTGTGAAAGAATATCTCGGCCTGCGCGCGGGTGTTGTGAAAGATCAGCGTGGTGCGGTGCGCCTTCACCTGCTCCAGCACAGCCGGAATCGCATGGGCGCCGCCGCCCCCCGACCAGGGCGGCATCTCGGCCGTCTCCAGCATGGCGATGTCGGGATCGGGGCCGGGATCGGCATGCAGGATCTCGCAGGGGTCCGGGTGGCGGGCCAGAATCCGCGCGATGGCCGCCGGATCCTCGACCGTGGCCGACAGGCCGACCCGGCGCAGGCCGGGACGCAGAGACTGAAGCCGCGCCAGCCCCAGCATCAGCTGATCGCCGCGCTTCGATTCCGCCAGCGCGTGGATCTCGTCCACGATCACCCGCTCGAGCCCGGCGAAGATGCGCGGCGCATCCTCGTAGGACAGCAGCAGGGCCAGGCTTTCGGGCGTGGTCAACAGGATATGCGGCGGATCGGCGCGCTGGCGGCGCTTGGCGCTCGACGGGGTGTCGCCGGTGCGGTCCTCGATGCGGACCGGCAGGCCCATCTCCCGGGCCGGCGCCGTCAGGTTGCGCCTGATATCGGCGGCCAGCGCCTTGAGCGGCGAGACATAGAGCGTGTGCAGCCCGGTATGCAAGCCATCCGCCAGCTCCACCAGTGTCGGCAGGAACCCGGCGAGCGTCTTGCCCCCTCCGGTGGGCGCGATCAGCAGCAGCGCGGGCGCATCGGCACGGTCGAGCATGGCGCACTGGTGCGGATGCGCCTGCCAGCCGCGCGCGTCGAACCAGCCGGCGAATGGTCCCGGCAGAGGCGTCATCGCCGGCAGGCGGTCCTTGCGGTCCAGGCGATCAGGGCGCGCATTTGCGGCGCAGTTGCGCGGCGATCTCGGCAACCTCGGTCTCGAACCGGTCCGGTCCGACACGCCCGGCATCGTCCGTCCAGGCGACGAAGCGTTCGAGCAGCGGCACGAAGGTGCGGCGTTCCTCCTCGGTCCAGCCGGACAGGAAATCGCCCATCACCAGGAACTTGAACCGCCGCACAGCCTCGATGATCGCCTGGCCGCGCGGGGTCAGTTCCAGCACGGTGCGTCGCGCATCCTCCTGGCTGGCCGCCCGCTGCGCCAGGCCCTTGCCGATCACCACGCTGACCAGCCGCGAGGCGCGCGAGGGGTCGATATGCAACCGCGCGGCAACGGTCGCCACCATGGTCTCGGTCTCGTCGCAGGTGCCGAATTCGTTCGACGGGGCCCAAATCGCGATCAGCACCTCCAGCTCCGGCAGGTCAAGCTCCTGCTCCAGCCCCAGGGCGGCCAGCGCGGCGGTGCCAAGCTCGCGTTTCAGGAACCGCCGCCGCAACTGTTGCAGCGCCGCGTCAAGTACGAAAGCGTCCCCGGTGACGGCGCGGTCGATTCCGGCCTCGTCCAGGAATTCGGCAATGGTGTCGTTTCGCGAAGAAATGGTCCTGTCCTCCTGACCGGTCGTCCCTGTCGTGCGATGCGGTGCGCAGCTCGGGGCCGAGACCGCGGATTGCAATTACATGCTGTTGACATGTATCTGCCAGCGACCCAGATATAGGCGCCAGACCTGTCCGGCGCCAGACCCCGATGCGATTTCGGCCCTTTGCCCGGCGGGGCGTGCGAATTTGAACGAAAAGGATTGCGACTTGGCCGATCACCCCGGATTGCCCCAGGACGGCACGGACGCGGCAAGACTGAAGCTGGTGCTCGGCGCCGTCGCCTCGGTGCTGTTCCTGGCCTCGCTGGGCCAGACCGTGGTGACCACCGCCCTGCCGATCATCGTCGGAGAGCTTGGCGGCCTTGACCAGATCACCTGGGTCATCACCGCCTACCTGCTGGCCGCAACGGTCGGCGCGCCGGTCTTCGGCAAGCTGGGCGATCTTTTCGGCCGCAAGGTCGTGCTTCAGGCCGGAATCGGCGTGTTCCTCGCCGGATCGGTGCTGAGCGCGCTGGCACCCAGCCTCTGGGTGCTGGTCGCGGGCCGTTTCGTGCAGGGGCTTGGCGGCGGCGGGCTGATCGTGGTGTCGATGGCCACGATCGCCGACGTGGTGCCGCCGCGCCAGCGCGGCAAGTACCAGGGCCTGATGGGCGCCGTGTTCGGCGTGTCCACCGTGCTCGGCCCGCTCGCGGGCGGCTTCGTCGTGCAGCATTTTCACTGGAGCTGGCTGTTTTTCGCCAACGTGCCGCTGGGCCTGCTGGCCTTCGCCATCCTCGCCGCGGTGCTGGACACGCCGCCGCCGCGCGGCCGCTCGTCGCTCGATTACGTCGGCGCGGGGCTTTTGACGCTGGCGCTGTCGCTGGCGGTGGTGATCGCCAGCATCGGCGGCGATGCGCTGCCATGGTCCAGCCCGCGGATGCTGGTGCTGATCGGTGCCACCCTGGCCGCGCTGGCCGCCTTCGTCTGGGCAGAGCGCCGCGCCCCCGAGCCGATCCTTCCCCTGGTCCTGTTCCGGGTCAACAACTTCGTGGTGTCCAATACGGTCGGCCTGATCACCGGGGTGGCGATGTTCGGCACCATCACCTTCGTTCCGATGTTCATGCAGGTGGTCAAGGGACTGTCACCGGCGATGTCGGGCCTGTTCATCTTTCCGATGATGCTCGGGATGATCCTTGCCTCGACGACGGCGGGACAGATCATGTCGCGCACCGGCCGCTACCGGATGCTGCCGGTCTGGTCGACGCTGCTCCTGGCGGCGGCGATGGGCCTGATGGCGATGGTCGGCCCGGCCACCCCGAACTGGATGATCGCGGTCTGGGTGACGCTGGCCGGCATCGGCATCGGCCCGGTGATGGGCGTCGGCGTCACCGCGATCCAGAATGCGGTGCCGCAGCGCATGGTCGGCGTGGGCACCGCCAGCGCCAACATGTTCCGGCTGATCGGCGGATCGCTTGGCACGGCGCTGTTCGGCGCGATCTTCGCGCATGGCCTGACGCGCGAGCTGGGCGGTGTCCTTGGCGGGGCCGATCCCCGCTCGATGTCCGCGCAGGCGATCGCGGCGATGGATCCGCAGCTTCAGGTGCAGGTGACAGAGGGCATCGCCCAGGCGCTGCAACCGGTCTTCCTGATCGGGGCCGCGCTGGCCTTCGCGGCCAGCTTCATCTCGCTGCTGATGGTGGAATTGCCGCTGCAGGACCGCATGCCGGACAGTCGCCAGCCGGCGGAGTGACCGGGCCGGCCTTGCGCCGCGCCTGCTCCTCATCTTGCCCGAAATACCTTGGGGAGCGCGAGGGGCAAAGCCCCTCGCCCCGGTCGGATCGCCCCGGCGATCCGAAGCGGCCGGCCATCAATGCACGATCGCCTCTTCGCGCACGAACATGTTGGCCCAGGCCCGGTCGATCAGGTCGGGATTCATCTGGTAGGGGATCCCCTCGAATTCGCAGATCGAGATCATCTGGTCGATCAGGAAGATCGGCTGGTAATTCGCATAGACGTTGTCGATCGTCGGGTACTTGTTGCGGATCAGGTGGACCAGCGCCGGTTCGTCCAGCGGCATCTGGCGCTTCTTGGCGACCATGGCAAAGATCTTCAGGAAATCCCTCTGGCTTGGCCCGTCGATCTTGATCTTGAAGAAGATCCGCCTGAGCGCCGCCTTGTCGAAGATCTCGTTCGGGTGGAAGTTGGTGGAAAAGATCACCAGCGTGTCGAACGGCACCTCGAATTTCTCGCCCGATTGCAGCGCAAGGATGTCCTTCGATTCCTCCAGCGGCACGATCCAGCGGTTGATCAGCGCCTGGGGCGGCTCCTTCTGGCGGCCGAGGTCGTCGACGATGAACACGCCGCCGGTGGACTTGAGCTGCAGCGGCGCCTGATAGGTGCGCGAGGTGGCGTTGTAGACCAGATCGAGCATGTCCAGCGACAGCTCGCCCCCGGTGATCACCGTCGGCCGCTCGCACAGCACATAGCGCCGGTCATAGCGGTTCGACGTGCGGCGCAGTTGCGACGGATCGTCGGTCAGTTCCTCGGCGATGGTGTGCACGATGGGATCGTAGACCGTGATCACCTGCCCCGAATAGAAGACCGCCCGCGGCACGAAGATCCGGTCGCCCAGGGCGTCGCGGATCCCGTTGGAGATCGAGGATTTCCCGTTGCCGGGCGGGCCGTACATCAGGATCGACCGGCCCGAGCCGACGGCGGGGCCCAGCTGGTCGATCAGGTCGGGCGGCAGGATCAGGTGGCCCATCGCGCCGGTCAGCTGATCGCGCGTCATCTGGATGTTGCGGATCGACTGGCGCTTGACCTGCTTGGCGTAGTCTTCCAGCGGGATCGGCATCGCGCCGTAATATTCCGACTGGCTCAGCGCATCCAGCGCGCGCGCCTTGCCGGCATCGGACAGCTGATAGCCCATCTCGCCGCCCGAATTGGCGTGCAGGGTGCCGGTCGCCTCGACCAGTTTCTGGGTGCGGCACAGATCCACCAGATCCTGCGCGACGGGCACGGCCAGCGCCAGGATCTGCGCCATTTCCGTGACCTGTTCGACGTTGCGCCGGAACATCGTCTTCAGCAGGATGTCGCGCATCACCACCACCGGCAGTCCGGTCGCCTCGATGCTTTTCGGTGTCGGCGGCTCCAGTACGCCGGTAACATGCATGTTCATCTGGTGCTCTTGCCCGGACGGCATCCGTCCAAGGCCCCTCTTGACTTGCTCTTTCCGGTAGTCTTGTGACAACGCACTGTGGCAAAATGATGGACACGCCGAGGGCATGAGCAGACCGAACCCCGCGATCTACATCGGTTTCCTGGTTGCGGTGATCGTGGTGCTCGGCGCCGCGCTGCTGGCCAAGGGCGGATTCTACGTCGCCAAGCACGAGGGCGACACGCTGCACCTGCTGCAGATCCTGTTCCGCATGGCCAGCGGGGAATGGCCGCATCTCGACTTCATGACGCCGATCGGGCTGATGGCCTTCGCGCCCATCGTGCTGTTTCTCAACCTCGGGATCGGGGTCGGCATGTCGATCCTGCTTGCCCAGGTTCTGCTGGCCTTCATCCTGCTGCCGGCGGTGTTCTGGGCGGGAATGTCGCGGCTGCCGCGCCGGGCCGCCTATCCGTTCGGGCTGTCGGTCTTCGTGCTGGTGCTGGCGCTGGTGCATGGCGAGGCGGAGCAATCGGTCTCGATCTCGATGCATTACAACCGCTGGGCCTGGGCGGTCAGCTATGTCGTCATCGTTCTCGCGGTCCTGCCGGCGCGCGAGATCCGCAACGACATGCTGGACGGGATCGTGATCGGCCTCGGCATGGCGTTCCTGGCGCTGTGCAAGGTGACGTATTTCGCCGCCTTCGCGCCCGCGGTGATCGTCGGGCTGCTTTTGGGCGGCAATCTGCGGGGGCTGCGCACGGCGCTGCTTGCCGGGCTGGGTGCGGCGATCGTGGTGTCGGTCTTCGCCACGCTCGACTACTGGTTCGCCTATTTCAACGATCTGAACGAGGTTTTCGCGTCCTCCACCCGGCCGCAGCCGGGCTTTTCGCTGCGCTCGGTCATCACCGCGCCGGCCTATCTGGGCGCCAGCCTGACGCTGATCGCCGCGGTGATCCTGCTGCGGCAGGCCGGCGAGATGGCGCTGGGCCTTGCGCTGCTGCTGCTGGCGCCGGGGTTCTTCTACGTCACGTACCAGAATTTCGGCAACGATCCGCAATGGCTGATGTTGCTGGCGGTGCTGCTTCTGGTGCCCGAGCCGCGGGCAGAGCTGCGCAACACGTTGGGCTGGCCGCTGCCGCAGGCGATGGCCTTGTGCGCGGCCGCGGCGATTGCGTTTGCGGCGCCCTCGTTCCTGAACCTGGCCTACAGCCCGTTCCGGCATCTCGCGCTGGACGCGTCCGACTATTCGCCGATGCTGGCGCGCACGCCGGGGCACCACGACCTGTACAACCGCACGATCCGCATGAACCGGGTGGACGGGGTGGTGGCGCTGGACGTGCCCGGATCGGGGCTTGAGGATCGCGCCGGCCTGGCCAAGCGCGACAAGGACCGGGTCGAGTTCCAGGGAAAGGCGCTGCCATTCTGCGAGTTGCAGATGGGGCTGGTCGCGTGGTTCGAGGCGATCGTTGCGGATCTGGAGGCGAACGGCTACGGGAGCGGATCGCGCATCTTCGTGGCCGACCTGTTCATGGGACACTGGATGTTCGGCGACCTGCAGCGGCTGAAACACGGGGCGCCATGGTATTACGGCGGCCTGCCGGGAATCGAGAGCGCCGATTACCTTCTGGTGCCGCTGTGCCCGACCTCGGTCGGGGTGCGCAAGCAGATCCTCGAAGCGGTCGAAAAGTCCGGTATCGCGGTGCGCGAGTTGCGACGCGCGCCGCTTTACGTGCTGTACGATATCGTGCGGGACGGCGAGGGGCAGGGAGGCTGAGCGGCTACAGGACGCCGCCCACCGCACCCAGGATCAGGTAGAAGGCCAGCGTGCCGCCCAGTGCCAGCCCCATCGGGAAATCGCGCACCGTCCATGACTTCCAGTCCGGTGTACGCGCGCGCCAGGCCGGCATTGCCCGGAACGCCCGGTGGGTGGCAAAGGCCGCCAGCAGGACGACGCCGAACAGGATCAGGGCCGGGGACAGGTCGGACCGGGGAAAGAACGCGGACATCGCGGCGGCGAATTTCGCGTCCCCCGCACCGATCAGCCCGGCCATGTTCAGCACGAAGCCGATGACCAGCACGACGACCACCTGAAGCAGCCGCCAGGGGTATTCCGCCAGCGGCACCGCGATCAGGCCGACCACCAGGAACACGGCGAGCAGGGTGTAGACCGCCTTGTTCGGGATCTTCATGAATTTCAGGTCGCTCCACGCGACCCAGATGCAGATCGGCAGCGCGAAGGGCAGGAACCACAGGGCCTGGGACGCGGGTATTGTCATGCGCAAGCAGCCGCGCGAGGGCAGGTCATGCGATGCGTCACGCCGGCGCCTAGTTCGTCACGTTGGCTTCCAGCGCCCGAAGCGAGCGCACGGCGGCCTCGAAATGCTGCGGATGGGTGTCGATCGCCTCGCGCAGCAGGCCCTTGCCCAGCGCGACGTCGCCCTGCTTGATCGCCGACAGCGCCAGGGTGTGCAGCAATTGCGCCCGCTCGATCTGGGTCATCGGGATCACCGGCAGCTCGTAGTCGCGCTGCGCGCCGCGCGCCAGCGCCAGGTTGTTCTTGGCGGTGAACAGCTTGCTGTCATAGGTGATCGCCTCGATGAACAGCTTCTCGGCGCCCGCGAAATCGCCGCGCGTCAGCTTGGAATACCCCCAGTTGTTCATCACGCTGGCGGGCTTGGTGGTCAGGCCCACCGCGGTTTCGTAGAACGAATCCGCGCGGTCCCATTCCTTGTCGGCGTCGGCGACCATCGCCTCCAGCCGGTAGCGCTGATAGGTCTCGTGGGTCGGCGGGATGCGGTCCAGCTCCTGCTCGGCGCGGTCCCATTCGCCGGTGCGGATCAGCGCGTCGGCATAATCCACCCGGTCGTCCGCCGTCGCCTCCTTGTGGGCCACGACGTCCTTCCAGACCGCCACCGCCTCGGTCGGGCGCTTGGCGCGGATCAGCGACTTTGCCAGCCCGCGCATCAGGTCGACACGGCCCGGATCCTCCTTGGTGGAGCGGCGGAAATAGGCCACCGCCTCGTTCGGGTCGGCCACCGTCAGCATGATGTCGTTCAGGTTGCTTTCATCGATGACGTTCACCGTGTCGAAGGCACGGTCGACATCGGCATTGCTCTGATTGTCCCCGCAGGCCGACAGCAGAACCGTGCTGCCAAGGCACAGGACCCCAACCAACTGGCGCATGTTTTGCGTCCTTTTACTGCTCGTCTCGATCCTCGTCTCAGGACCGGGTGAGAAGGCGGTATTCCCCGCTTCCCCGCCGAACCAGGGCGAAGTTGGTTTTATTTTCCACAGCGTAACCGGGATTTTCGATTTTTGCGAGTGCCAAACGAAGATTCTCGCGGATCGCGGCGCTTTGACCATTATCCAGCGCGAATGCGGTATGAAAGACACGCTCGGCCTCGCCGAATTTGCCGGTTTCCATCAGCACCACGCCCAGGTTGTTCCAGGCCGGAACGAAGGTCGCGTCCTCTTCCACGGCCTGGCGCAGGATGCGTTCCGCCTGTCCCAGCCGCCCGAGCATGAGATTGGCCGAGCCGACCGCAGACAGCACGTCGACCGTCACGCCATGCTGCCCGGCGGCACGGTAATACGCCTTCAGCGCCAGTTCATATTCGCCGGACGCCATCAGCCGGTGCCCGACCGTCAGCCCGTCCACCGCGTCGCGGCGTGTATCGACGCCCGAGGGCGCGAACGGGCCGTCGCCGGACGTGCGCAGACCGCCCGTTCCGGAACAGGCGGCCAGTGCGGTCACGACCAGGAGTATGCCCGGCCAGCTTGGTCTCATTCGGTCAGAACCCTGCGCCCGATTCGGTCAACGTGACGTAGATACCATAGACGGACGGCCCCACCAGGATCACCAGAAGCGGCGGAACCGTCAGCATCATTGTGGCAAGGGTCATTTTGGTGGGCAAGGTATTTGCCTTTTCCTCGGCCCGCATGACCCTTTTGTCGCGCATTTCGGCAGAGAAGACACGCAGCGCTTCGGCGATCGAGGTGCCGAAGCTGGCCGACTGGATCAGCACGGTGACGAAGCTGGCCACGTCGGGCACGCCGCAGCGTTCGGACATGTCGCGCAGAACGCTGATGCGGTCCTTGCCGGCCTTGATCTCCTGGTTCACGGTCTCGAATTCGTCGGCAAGGGCCGGAAAGCCGGCGCGGATCTCCTTGGCCACGCGCAGGATCGCCTGGTCGAGCGATTGGCCTGCCTCGACGCAGACCAGCATCATGTCCAGCGAATCGGGAAAGCCGTTGATGATTTCCTCCTGCCGCGATTGCAGGCGCCGCTTGATCCAGTATTTCGGCGCCAGGTAGCCGGCGGCGCCGGGGATCAGGATCGACAGGATGATCTGCTGCGTGCTCGGCTCCTTGGTCATCTGCAATAGCAGCGCATAAAGCGTGCCAAGCAGCAGTCCGCCGCCGCCCAGCGCGAATTGCGCGAAGTGGAACAACCGCACCGCGTTGGGCGCATGGTATCCCGCCTGCAGCAGCTTGAGCTTGATGGCCGAGAATTCCTCGGCGTTCTGCGGCTCGAGGAATTCCGAGTATTTCTCCAGCTTGTCCTTCTTCTTCTGCGCGCGCAGCCGGGCCTCGGGGGCGGCGGGACGGGCCGCGGCCTGTTCCTTCAGCCGGTCCAGCGGATCCTGCGGTTTCCTGAGCAGCAGCGGCAGCGCCGCCAGCACCAGCAGCACCCCCAGCCCGCCGACCAGGATCAACGGGCCGAACGGGCCCATCAGATCGGTCATCATGTCCATGATCGCCTGCATGACCGTTCTCCTAGACCTTGATGTTCACGAGCATCTTCATCACGAACAGGTTCGCGACCAGAAAGCCCGCAACGACCAGGGCGGCGGGCACGAAGACGGGGGTGCCCATCACCTGGTCGTAATAGTTCGGCTGCGCCACGTTGATCCCGACCAGCGCCAGAAGCGGAAAGCCCGACAGGAACTTGCCCGACCATTTCGCCTCGGCGGTGATCGCCTGAACCCGGCGGAACAGCTTGAACCGCGAGCGGATCACCTTGGCCAGACCGTCCAGGATCTCGGCCAGGTTGCCGCCCGATGTCTGCTGGATCGTCACCGCGACGGCCAGAAACCGCATGTCCTGCATGTCCAGCCGTTCGGCCATCGCCTTCAGCGCCTCGCCCACGTCGCGGCCATAGGCGGATTCGTCCGCGATCATGCCCATCTCGGTGCCCAGCGGATCGGGCACTTCCTTGGCGACGATGTTCAGCGCCGAGGCGAACGGGTGCCCGACACGCAGACTGCGCACCATCAGCTCGACCGCGTCGGGAAGCTGTTCCTCGATCAGCTTCATGCGCTGGGTCGCCTTCTTGTTGACCCAGACATAGACCGCACCGATCCCCATCATCACCGACACGCCGATGCGGATCTGGATGCTGGCCCCGGTGCCGATCGTCAGCCCCATGAAGGCGACGACGGCCAGCGCGGCCATCACCATGATCAGCTGCGCCGGCGAAAAGGCAATGTTCGCCTTTTGCGCCTTTTCGGCCAGGATCGCGTAAAGCGGAATCGAGCGCGATTTCAGGTGCTGGCTCATCTCCTTGCGGAGCTGTTCGAGCACCTGTTCGCGCGCAACGCCCTTTTCGAGCATCTCCAGCCGCCGGTTCAGCCGGCTGTTCAGGCTGATCGACTTGCCGAAGACGGTCAGGTAGATCCCCTCGACCATCACCAGGACGGCCACGAAGATCAGCCCGTAGATCAGAAGTTCTATGGGAACGCCCATGGCCTACAATCCTACCGAGGGTTCGAACAGCGACGGCGGCAGGTCGTAGCCCCACTGCCGGAACCGTTCGGAATAATGCGACCGCACGCCCGTCGCGGTGAATTCGCCGAGGATCTTGCCGTCCGGCTGCAGGCCGAGCCGCTGGAAGCGGAACAGTTCCTGCATCGAGATGACCTCGCCCTCCATCCCGGTGATCTCGGTGATCGACACCATGCGGCGGCTGCCGTCCTGCAGGCGGCTGGCCTGCACGATCAGGTTCACGGCCGAGGAAATCTGGCTGCGCACCGCTTTCAGCGGCATCTCGATCCCGGCCATGGCGATCATGTTTTCCAGGCGGCTCACGCCGTCTCGGGCAGAGTTGGCGTGAATCGTGGTCATCGAGCCGTCATGGCCGGTATTCATCGCCTGCAGCATGTCGATGACTTCCTCGCCGCGCGTCTCGCCGACGATGATCCGGTCCGGGCGCATCCGCAGGGCGTTGCGCAGACAGTCGCGCTGGGTGACCGCGCCCTTGCCCTCGACGTTGGCGGGGCGGCTTTCCATCCGGCCGACATGGGTCTGTTGCAATTGCAGTTCGGCCGTGTCCTCGATCGTCAGGATCCGCTCGCTGTTGTCGATGAAGCTGGACAGCGCGTTGAGCGTGGTCGTCTTGCCCGAGCCGGTTCCGCCCGAGACGATGACGTTCAGCCGGCAGGCGACCGCCGCTTCGAGGAACTGCATCATGTCCTCGGAAAAGGCGCCGAAGGTGACGAGATCGCGGACCCCAAGCTTTTCCTTCTTGAATTTGCGGATCGACACCAGGCTGCCGTCGACCGCGATCGGCGGTACCATGGCGTTGAAACGCGAGCCGTCGGCAAGGCGGGCGTCGACATAGGGGTTGGATTCGTCCACCCGGCGCCCCACGGCAGAGACGATCTTGTCGATGATCCGCAGCAGGTGCCGTTCGTCCTTGAAGGTGACATCGGTCAGCGACAGCTTGCCGTCGCGTTCCACGAAGATCTGCTGCGGCCCGTTCACCAGGATGTCGTTGACGTTGTCGTCCTGAAGCAGCACCTCGAGCGGGCCGAGCCCCGTCACCTCGTTGTAGAGATCCTGCACCAGCGTCGTGCGCTCTTCCTTGTTCAGGACGACCGACATCTCTTCCAGCGCCTCGGTCGAGATCGACGCGATTTCCTGGCGCAGGTCGGATTCGCTCGCATGTTCCAGCGCCGACAGGTTCAGGTTTTCCAGCAGCCGCTTGTGCAGCTCGACCTTGATCTCGCCGATCCGTTCCCGGCGCTTGCGTTCCTTGTCGACCGGCGCGGCCTGTGCCGGCTGGCGTGCGGCCTGCTTTGCCGCGACCGGCGCATCGGCCCTCGCCGGTGCCGGGGCGGCCGGTGCCTGAGGGGCGACCGGCTTGGCGGCATTGGTGCTTTTCTTGCTGTAACGTGCAAACACTTCACATCACCTCTTATTCGGCTTCGGCCGCGGCCTGATCCAGGTTGTGCTGGTGGATCGACTCGGCCAGCTTGCGGATTTCCTTGCGCAGCGGGTTCTTCGCGGCGGTCTCGGCCAGCGGCGTGCCGTGATCGGCCGCCTGAACGGCCTGCTTGCCGCCATCGGGCATCTGCAACTCGATCTCGATATCCAGGCTTTCGGCCATCCGCTTGACCCGGCTCTTGCCGTTCAGATCGGTGAATTTCGGCGCCCGGTTCAGAACGTAGCGCAGCTTTTCGAACGGCAGATCCTCGGATTTGAGCGCCCGCACCAGCCGCAGCGCGTTCTGCGCCGAGCGCATTTCCAGCTCCAGCGCGGCCAGATAGACATGGCTGCGCGTCAGCACCGTCTCGGTCCAGTTGACGATCGCGGTGGGCATGTCGATCACGACATAGTCGAAATTCGACGTCGCCATCTGCATCAGCCGCTCGATATCCTCGGGCGACACGAAATCCAGCGGCAGGATGTCGGCGGGCGCGGTCAGCACCTGCAATTTCTCGTTGAAGGTCACCAGGGCCTGGGTGAACGCCTCGTCATCCATCGACGGCGTGTCGGACAGCAGCTCGTAGACGGCATCGCGCCGCGGCAGGTCGAGATAGGTCGAGCAGGTGCCGAACTGCACGTCGAAATCCATTAGGCAGACGCGCATCTGCTTCTTCTTGTCGATATTGGCCAGCTCCCACGCGATGTTGGTGGCCAGCGTCGTCGCGCCGACGCCTCCGGCCAGACCGTGCAGCGTGACGATCACGCCGTCGCGGTCGGTCTTGCTGGGATGGGCGGTGTTGATATTGGCCGGCGCGGACGCGGGCGGCAGGTCGGCCTGGCGGATCCGCTCGATCGCGTCGTGCAGCGTGCCTTCGGGCAGCGGGTAGGGGCAGAATTCCCGCGCGCCCAGTTTCAGCAGCTGGTGCAGCGCGATCGGGCTGACATTTTCGGCGATCAGGATCACCTTCAGCCCGTTGGTGCCCGCCGTCTCGATCAGATCGGCGATCGCGGCGAGGTTGACCTCGTCCTCCTCGTCGATGGCGATGGCGGCGAATTCCATGTATTTCGCGTCGGGCTGGGTGAAGAACACCCGCGCCTCGTCAAAGGACAGATCGCCCCAGGACTCGCCCAGTTCGGTTTCCATGTCCTCGATGAGAAGATCGAACTTCTGGACGTCGCGTGCAACGGTGCACGCCAGAATCGGCGCCGGATCGTTTTGCAAAGCCGCGTTTGAGCTCATCTTCGTTCCCTCTTTCCCCCGGGCTCTTGGCACGCTTTCGGCGCGCCGGCCGGCCCGTTTCACGCCGCTTCGGGCGGAATGCACTGCTCCAATGCTGGAAAGATGCCGGGCAAGTTTGGCGACATTGCGGCCAAATCCGCCTGTTTATTCGTTAATTCGGAACGACCGTCCGCATGGGGCGCGATTGTTTTCGCACCGGGCGCGGGGCAGGGGTGCGCCGGGCCGCCGCGCCCAAAACGGCCGGGCCGCCGCGCCCAAAACGGCCGGGCCGCGCGGCGGGTTCTCCCCGGCCGCGCGGCCCGTTCTGTTTGCCCGAAAGGCCGGAAGATTCAGCCGCCGGGCGCTTCCAGACCCTCGGTCGTGGTCCGCTCCGTGGCGCTCTCGACATATTCGCGGAACACCACCTCGGCATATTTGCCGTTCATGATCAGCGGATGGTTCTTGACAAAACCGGTGACCTCGGTCACCGCGCGCCGGTTCGCCATTTCGGGCTGTTCGGTATAGATCACCGGCCGCGTCTCGCCGAAGGACACCACCGCCTGAAGCCGGTGCCGCCCGACGCCGCGCGCGACCAGGAAATTGACCACCGCATTGGCGCGCCGCTGTCCCAGCCGCTTGTTGTACCCGGCGGATCCGACAAGGTCGGTATGCCCGAACACCTTGAACCGGACCTCGGGGTACTGGTTGATCCAGTTCGCCTGCGCCACCAGCGCCAGCCGCGCGGCGTGGTCCAGCTCGGCCGAGTTGAAGGCGAATTCCACCACCGCCGGCACTTCGCGGTTGAAGCGGGCATTCAGGTTCACGACATAGCTCATGTCGCCGTTGTGGATGCCGGTGTTGTTCATCGTCGGATTGCCGAACGCGCCCTCGTCGAGGAATGCGCCGGCCTCCTCGTTCCAGGTCGGGCTGCCGTCGCAGGCGGCCAGCGCCAGAATGCTCGTGGCGGCGAGAAGGGCCTTGGTGGTGTGCTTGGGTGCCATCGGATCAATCCATCACGTAGCCGTAGGAGCCGTTGAAATCCTGCTGGGACACTTCGCCAGCCGGGCCGGAATTGTTCGCGCCGACGGTGCTGCCGAACAGGAACAGCTCGGATTCGGTCGGCGGGCGGACCCGGTCGGTCGGCAATGCCAGCGCATCGCTGTTGGTCGGGGTCACCAGATGCGGGGTGATGATGATCACCAGCTCGCTCTGTTCGCGCTGATAGCTGGCGGACCGGAACAGCGCGCCCAGGATCGGGATGTCGCCAAGCCACGGCACCTGGCCGTTCAGATCCTCGAAATCGTCCTGCAGCAGGCCGGCAATGGCGAAACTCTCGCCGTCGCGCATCTCGACCACGGTCTTGGTCTCGCGGCGGCGGAACGCGTTGACCGCGATGCCGCCCGGCTGCGACACCGAGATGCTGGGATCGACGCCCGAGACGGCGGCGTTCAGTTGCAGGTTGATGCGGTCGCCATCGACCACGCGCGGGGTAAATGTCAGCTCGACGCCGAAGGGCTTGTACTCGATCGAGATGCCGCCGTCGCTGTCCACCACCGGGATCGGGTATTCCCCGCCGGCAAGAAAGCTGGCCTCCTGGCCCGACAGCGCGGTCAGGTTCGGCTCTGCCAGGGTGCGCACGACGCCCTTGTTCTCCAGCGCCTCGAGCAGCACGCCGAACTGGAACGAGCCGGCCGAAAAGCCCAGCGCGATCGCGCCTTCGTTGTTCGGCGTCACGGTGATCGGGTTGCCAAGGCCGTTGCCACTGTCCAGCCAGGTGCCGGTTTCCGAGTCGATGCCGAAATCGGTGCCGCCGGAAACCGCCAGCGATGAGGACAGGCTTTTCGAGACGGAGCGTTCCATCTCGGCGAACCGGACCTTCAGCATCACCTGGTGGGTGCCGCCCACGCTCATCAGGTTGGACACCCGCTCGGGCGCGTAGCGCTCTGCAAGATCCAACGCGCGGTCCAGCTTTTCGATGCTCGAGACGATGCCGGATAGCACGATTCCGTCATTCGCGGTACGCACCTCGATCTTCTCGCCGGGCAGGATCTGGGTCAGGCGTTCCTTGAACTCGGCGATGTCGGGGGCAACCTGCACCTCGACATTGGCGATCAGCCCGCCATCGACGCCCAGCAAGGTCAGCGTCGTGCGGCCCGGCGCCTTGCCCAGCACATAGATCGTGCGGTCAGAGAGGGTGGAAATATCCGCGATGGCCGGGTTCGCGATGCTCAGTTCGGCAAACGGAACATCGCTTTCGACGACAACGGCGCGGTTCATCGGAACATTCAGGCTGCCCGACGCGGCGCCGCGCAGGACCCGCAGGTTCTGTGCCGTGGCGTCCGGTGCGGAAGCGCCCAGCGCGGACAACCCGATCAGGGCGGCCCCAAGGTATTTCGCAATGTGCATGTGACCTGCCTCTATGGATCACGGGGTCCGGTCTGTTGCCGGTTTCGGGGAACGCTGCCTCAATTTCTGAATTTAATCAAGAATCAGACGGTTGGACTGCACAACTTATGTGGATATGACGCAACAGGGCCGCAAAAGAAGCACGAATGCAACAAAACGGCCCCGCAAGGCGGGACCGTGATATTGCGCGATTCGTGCAAGTTCAGTTGGTGCAAGGGATCGGCGTCTCGTGCACGACACCGCCGCGATTGGTGCGGATGGTGCAGACTTTGGGGGGCGGCGCGACCTCGACCACTTCGGGCGCTTCCTCGACCTCTTCGACGATTCCCAGCAGGCGGTTCTGGTCAACCTCGACCTCGGAGTCCACGATCGTATCGTCGCCCGCGCCCAGCAGCGACAGCGACAGGGTGCCGGTCCGCTGCGCCTGGGCCAGCGCGGCCACCTCGATCGGCGACGCCTCGACGGTGACGGTGCGCGCGATGCTCGGCGCTGCGCGTTCGCCGTCGGCGGTCTGGTCGACGGCGATCAGGCTGATCCCCGACAGGATCAGCTTGGTCACGTCGCGGTCGCGCTCGTTGCGGCGGTTCGGCGGCTGGCCTGTCCAGTACACGTCCACCCGGTCGCCCGGCCGCAGGAAGCCCGACACGCCGGTCGCCACGTCGACCTTGATCGCAAAGGCGCGCATGCCCTTGGTCAGGCGCGTGCTGACACCGGCATCCTCGCCCGGCTCGGTGATCTTGACGCCCATCAGCGGCTCGTCCGGCTCGATCGTGCGCAGCGCCGCGCGGAGCGCCTCCTCGCCTTTCGGGAACACGGCCTCGATCGACGGGAACGCGCCCTTCGGGATCGAAGAGGCGGGCCAACGGATGATCCGCACATCGTCCATGCGGATCGGCTGGCCATAGACCAGCCGGTTGTTGGCAACCACGACATCGACGGTCGGCACGATCTGTTCGCGCGCGGCACGCTCGCCGTCCAGGTAGTCCTTGGCCATGTAGACGGCAAAGCTCGCCAGCCCGAGGCCGAGAACCAGAACCAGTCCGAAAATCATCCGCATCGTTCTTTCCTTTCGCGTTCCGCGTCCCGACATGCCGGCCGGGGCGGTCTGCCTTCAGAATATCCTTGGGCCGCAACCTGCCAGCCAATTGCGGCAAATAAGTGCCCTATGGATGTCAAACCCGTGGTTCTTGCACGAATTGCGAACAATGCACCGTGAACGGCCGGGTCGCGCGCCTGTTCGGGCGCTGCCGCCGGTGATCCGCCGGCCGCCGCATGCCGCCGGTTGATTTTTCCGCCGTACCTGTCAAACTGCACTTCACATTCCCGATCAAACCCTCTACATCCTGCCGCCTGTCAGGCTGGTGCGGACTCGCATTGGCCTGTCGATTCGTCCGAGACGGCGGGTGGTGCGGATTTTCCAAGCCATAATTCCTGCCCGAGACGGGAAGGAGACCAGATTTCTTCGGACCGCCAGCCTGGCGGCGCCGGGGCGAGGTGGCCGGACCCGTAAGGACCCGATGCCGGGAGCGATCCCGGTAAATAGGAGCCGGAGGGTCGCCAAGGCCCTCCATACTTGGAGCAAGACTGTGGATAGAGCCCAGAAAGAGAAAGTGGTCGAGGAACTCGGCCAGATCTTCGAAAGCTCTGGCGTCGTGGTGGTTGCCCACTACGCGGGAATCACGGTTGCCGAGATGCAGGATCTGCGGGCGCGCATGCGCGATGCCGGCGGTTCCGTGCGCGTTGCCAAGAACAGGCTCGCCAAGATCGCCCTGGAAGGACAGGCCAACGCTTCGCTGGCCGATCTTCTGTCGGGCATGACCGTACTCGCCTATTCCGAGGACCCCGTGGCAGCTGCCAAGGTCGCGGAAGGTTACGCCAAGGACAACAAGAAGTTCGAGATCCTTGGTGGCGCCATGGGCGAGACGGCACTGGACCGGAGCGGTGTGAAGGCCGTGTCCGAGATGCCCTCGCGCGACGAGCTCATCGCTCAGATCGCGAGCTGCATCGGGGCACCTGCCAGCAACATCGCCGGGGCCATTGGCGCACCTGCTTCGAACATCGCGAGCATCCTCTCGACCATCGAGGAAAAGGCCGAAGCGGCCTGAGGCAAGCGGGATATCCCGCGCGGGCTTGCAAGACCGCGCGTTGGAACACATCTAGGAAAACGGAAACGGACAAATGGCTGATCTGAAGAAACTCGCCGAAGAGATCGTGGGTCTCACCCTTCTCGAGGCACAGGAACTGAAAACCATCCTCAAGGATGAATACGGCATCGAGCCCGCCGCCGGCGGCGCGGTGATGATGGCCGGCCCGGCCGGCGACGCGGGCGGCGACGCTGCCGAAGAGCAGACCGAATTCGACGTCATCCTGAAATCGGCCGGGGCCTCCAAGATCAACGTGATCAAGGAAGTCCGCGCGATCACCGGCCTGGGCCTGAAAGAAGCCAAGGACCTGGTCGAGGCCGGCGGCAAGGCCGTCAAGGAAGGCGCGTCCAAGGACGAGGCCGAGGAAATCAAGGGCAAGCTCGAGGCCGCTGGCGCCGAGGTGGAGCTCAAGTAATCGCACGGCCGGCCCAGGCGGGCCGGTGAGCGATCGACATTCAGGCTGGATCCGGCAAATTCCGGGTCCAGCCGTCCGCGTCTTGGGAAGCCTTCTTCACGAAAGAGTGTTTCCCCAGGTGCGGCACCCGATCGGGCGGCTTGCGGTGGGACGGAAGCCTGGGATTGATCGGACCGACCTGTTCCAAGGGCGCGCAGCCGGAGCCCGACGGCCGCGCGTTTGCGAAGATGAAAGGTGTAATCCTCCATGGCGTCCAGCTACCTTGGCCAGAAGCGACTGCGGAAATACTACGGCAAGATCCGCGAAGTCCTGGAAATGCCCAACCTCATCGAGGTTCAGAAATCCAGCTACCAGCTGTTTCTCGAATCCGGCGACGGACCCGAGCCGACCACCGACGAAGGGATCCACGGCGTCTTTGAATCGGTCTTCCCGATCAAGGATTTCAACGAGACCGCCGTCCTGGAATTCGTCAAGTACGAGCTTGAAAAGCCGAAATACGACGTAGAAGAGTGCATGCAGCGCGACATGACCTATGCCGCGCCGCTGAAGGTCACGCTGCGCCTGATCGTGTTCGATGTCGATGAGGATACCGGTGCGAAATCGGTCAAGGACATCAAGGAACAGGATGTCTTCATGGGCGACATGCCCCTGATGACGCCGAACGGCACCTTCATCGTCAACGGCACCGAGCGGGTGATCGTCAGCCAGATGCACCGGAGCCCCGGCGTGTTCTTCGACCACGACAAGGGCAAGACGCATTCCTCGGGCAAGCTGCTGTTCGCCTGCCGGATCATTCCCTATCGCGGCTCCTGGCTGGATTTCGAGTTCGACGCCAAGGATATCGTGTTCGCCCGGATCGACCGTCGCCGCAAGCTGCCGGTGACGACCCTGCTCTATGCCCTCGGGCTGGACCAGGAGGCGATCATGGACGCCTATTACGACACGGTCCCCTACACGCTGGAAAAGAACAAGGGCTGGGTCACCGAGTTCTTCCCCGAGCGCGTGCGCGGCACCCGGCCGCCCTATGACCTGGTTGACGCCGCCACCGGCGAGGTGTTCGCCGAGGCCGGCAAGAAGGTCACGCCGCGCGCCGTCAAGAAGATCATCGACGAAGGCAAGATCACCCAGCTGCTGATTCCGTTCGACCAGATCGTCGGCAAGTTCGCGGCCAAGGACATCATCGACGAGGAGACCGGCGCGATCTATGTCGAGGCCGGCGACGAGCTGACCTGGGAGACCGACAAGGACGGCGAGGTCACGGGCGGCACCCTCAAGGAACTGATCGACGCGGGGATCACCGAGATCCCGGTTCTGGACATCGATAACATCAATGTCGGTCCGTACATGCGCAACACCATGGCGCAGGACAAGAACATGAACCGCGACACGGCGCTGATGGACATCTACCGCGTCATGCGCCCGGGCGAGCCGCCCACCGTCGACACGGCCAGCGCGCTGTTCGACACGCTGTTCTTCGATTCCGAACGCTACGATCTGTCGGCCGTCGGCCGGGTCAAGATGAACATGCGCCTGGCGCTGGATGCGCCCGACACGCAGCGCACGCTGCGCCGCGAGGACATCGTTGCCTGCATCAAGGCGCTGGTCGAGCTGCGCGACGGGCGCGGCGACATCGACGACATCGACCACCTGGGCAACCGCCGGGTGCGCTCCGTCGGCGAGCTGATGGAGAACCAGTACCGCGTCGGCCTGCTGCGGATGGAGCGCGCCATCAAGGAGCGCATGTCCTCGGTCGAGATCGACACGGTGATGCCGCAGGATCTGATCAACGCCAAGCCCGCGGCGGCGGCGGTGCGCGAATTCTTCGGCTCCAGCCAGCTGTCGCAGTTCATGGACCAGACCAACCCGCTGTCGGAAGTGACGCACAAGCGGCGCCTGTCGGCGCTTGGGCCGGGCGGCCTGACGCGCGAGCGCGCCGGCTTCGAGGTGCGCGACGTGCACCCGACGCATTACGGCCGGATGTGTCCGATCGAAACGCCGGAAGGCCCGAATATCGGCCTGATCAACTCTCTGGCGACCTTCGCCCGCGTCAACAAGTACGGCTTCATCGAAACGCCCTACCGCGTGGTGAACGAAGGCCAGGTGACGGACGAGGTGCATTACCTGTCCGCAACCGAAGAGATGCGCCACACCGTCGCCCAGGCGAACGCCAATCTCGACGAGAGCGGCCGTTTCGTGAACGAGATGGTGAACACCCGCCAGTCGGGCGAATACACGCTTGCGCCGGTCGATGCGGTGGACCTGATCGACGTGTCGCCGAAACAGCTGGTGTCGGTCGCCGCGTCGTTGATCCCGTTCCTGGAAAACGACGACGCCAACCGCGCTCTGATGGGCTCCAACATGCAGCGCCAGGCGGTGCCGCTTCTGCAGGCGGACGCTCCGCTGGTCGGCACCGGCATCGAAGAGGTCGTGGCCCGCGATTCCGGCGCCGCGATCATGGCGCGCCGGGCCGGGATCATCGACCAGGTCGACGCGCAGCGGATCGTGGTGCGCGCCACCGACGAGCTGGAGCCGGGCGATCCGGGCGTGGACATCTACCGTCTGCGCAAGTTCCAGCGGTCGAACCAGAACACCTGCATCAACCAGCGTCCGCTGGTGAAGGTGGGCGATACGGTCGGCAAGCAGGAGGTCATCGCGGACGGCCCGTCCACCGATCTGGGCGAGCTGGCGCTGGGCAAGAACGTGGTCGTCGCCTTCATGCCGTGGAACGGCTACAACTACGAGGACTCGATCCTGATCTCCGAGCGGATCGTGCGCGACGACGTGTTCACCTCGATCCATATCGAGGAGTTCGAGGTCGCGGCGCGCGACACGAAGCTCGGCCCCGAGGAAATCACCCGCGACATCCCGAATGTCGGCGAGGAGGCTTTGCGCAATCTCGACGAGGCGGGCATCGTCTATATCGGTGCCGAGGTCGGGCCGGGCGACATTCTGGTGGGCAAGATCACCCCCAAGGGCGAAAGCCCGATGACCCCCGAGGAAAAGCTGCTGCGCGCGATCTTCGGCGAAAAGGCGAGCGATGTGCGCGACACCTCGCTGCGGCTGCCGCCGGGCGATTTCGGCACCATCGTCGAGGTCCGGGTGTTCAACCGCCACGGCGTTGAAAAGGACGAGCGCGCGCTGCAGATCGAGCGCGAGGAAGTCGAGCGTCTGGCCCGCGACCGGGACGACGAATTGCACATCCTCGAACGCAACATCTATGCCCGTCTGAAGGGCATGATCCTTGGCCGCACGGCGGTGAAGGGGCCGAAGGGCGTCAAGCCGGGATCCGAGATCACCGAGGACCTGCTGGGCACGCTCAGCCGGGGCCAGTGGTGGCAGCTTGCGCTGGACGACGATGCCGAGGCCAGCAAGGTCGAGGCGCTGAACGCCCAGTTCGAGGTGCAGAAGAAGGCGCTGGATGCCCGGTTCGAAGACAAGGTCGAAAAGGTGCGGCGCGGCGACGATCTGCCGCCGGGCGTGATGAAGATGGTTAAGGTCTTCGTCGCGGTGAAGCGCAAGCTGCAACCGGGCGACAAGATGGCCGGGCGTCACGGCAACAAGGGCGTCATCTCCAAGGTCGTGCCGATCGAGGACATGCCGTTCCTCGGCGATGGCACGCCGGTGGATTTCGTGCTGAACCCGCTCGGGGTTCCGTCGCGGATGAACGTCGGCCAGATCCTCGAGACCCACATGGGCTGGGCCGCACGCGGCCTGGGCGAACAGATCGGCGACGCGCTGGGCGAGTACCGGCGCAAGGGCGATCTGACCCCGGTGAAAGAGGCCATGCGCATCGCCTATGGCGACGATGTCTATTCCGAGGGCATCGAGGACATGGACGAGGACCGGCTGGTCGAGGCGGCGTCGAACGTCACCCGCGGCGTGCCGATCGCCACCCCGGTCTTCGACGGCGCCAAGGAGCATGATGTCGACGACGCGCTGCGGCGGGCCGGCTTCAACGAAAGCGGCCAGTCCGACCTGTTCGACGGGCGCACGGGCGAGAAATTCGCGCGGCCGGTGACGGTGGGCATCAAGTACCTGCTGAAGCTGCACCACCTGGTGGACGACAAGATCCACGCGCGGTCGACCGGACCCTACAGCCTGGTGACCCAGCAGCCGCTGGGCGGCAAGGCGCAGTTCGGCGGCCAGCGGTTCGGCGAGATGGAAGTGTGGGCCCTGGAGGCGTATGGCGCGGCCTATACGCTTCAGGAAATGCTCACGGTGAAATCCGACGACGTGGCCGGCCGGACCAAGGTCTACGAGAGTATCGTCAAGGGCGAGGACAATTTCGAGGCGGGCGTTCCCGAGAGCTTCAACGTGCTCGTCAAGGAAGTCCGCGGCCTCGGCCTGAACATGGAACTCCTGGATGCGGAGGAAGAGGACTGACGGTTATCGCCGGGGGCACGATCATTCGTCGAATGATCGCGCCCGCCTCCTCCCTCTTCTCCTTGATGCAAAGGTTTTGACATGAACCAGGAACTGACGACCAACCCGTTCAACCCGCTTGCGGCGCCCAAGAGCTTTGATGAGATCAAGATCTCGCTGGCCAGCCCGGAGCGGATCCTGTCGTGGTCCTACGGCGAGATCAAGAAGCCCGAGACCATCAACTACCGGACCTTCAAGCCCGAGCGCGACGGCCTGTTCTGCGCCCGGATCTTCGGCCCGATCAAGGATTACGAGTGCCTGTGCGGCAAGTACAAGCGCATGAAGTATCGCGGCGTCGTCTGCGAGAAATGCGGCGTGGAAGTCACGCTGCAGAAAGTCCGCCGCGAGCGGATGGGCCATATCGAACTGGCCGCGCCGGTTGCGCATATCTGGTTCCTGAAATCGCTGCCGTCGCGGATCGGCCTGATGCTGGACATGACGCTGCGCGATCTGGAACGCATTCTCTACTTCGAGAATTACGTGGTGATCGAGCCGGGTCTGACCGACCTGACCTATGGCCAGCTTCTGAGCGAGGAAGAGTTCAACGACGCCGAGGATGCCTATGGCGGCGACGCCTTCCAGGCCGATATCGGGGCCGAGGCGATTCGCAAGATGCTGTCCAACATCGACCTCGAATCCGAGGCCGAGCAGCTGCGCGCCGACCTGGCCGTGGCCACGGGTGAGCTGAAGCCCAAGAAGATCATCAAGCGGCTGAAGATCGTCGAGAGCTTCCTTGAATCGGGCAACCGGCCCGAATGGATGGTCATGACGGTGATTCCGGTGATCCCGCCCGAGTTGCGCCCGCTGGTGCCGCTGGATGGCGGCCGTTTCGCCACGTCGGATCTGAACGACCTGTACCGCCGGGTCATCAACCGCAACAACCGCCTCAAGCGTCTGATCGAGCTGCGCGCGCCGGACATCATCATCCGCAACGAAAAGCGGATGTTGCAGGAATCCGTCGATGCGCTGTTCGACAACGGCCGCCGCGGCCGGGTGATCACGGGCGCCAACAAGCGGCCGCTGAAATCCCTGTCCGACATGCTCAAGGGCAAGCAGGGCCGGTTCCGCCAGAACCTTCTGGGCAAGCGCGTGGACTTTTCCGGCCGTTCGGTCATCGTGACCGGGCCCGAGCTGAAGCTGCATCAATGCGGGCTGCCCAAGAAGATGGCGCTCGAATTGTTCAAGCCGTTCATCTACTCGCGCCTTGAGGCCAAGGGGCTGTCCAGCACCGTCAAGCAGGCGAAAAAGCTGGTCGAAAAGGAACGCCCCGAGGTCTGGGACATCCTTGACGAGGTGATCCGCGAGCATCCGGTCCTGCTGAACCGGGCGCCGACGCTGCACCGTCTGGGCATCCAGGCGTTCGAGCCGATCCTGATCGAAGGCAAGGCGATCCAGCTTCACCCGCTGGTCTGCTCGGCGTTCAACGCCGACTTCGACGGCGACCAGATGGCGGTTCACGTACCGCTCAGCCTGGAAGCGCAGCTTGAAGCCCGCGTGCTGATGATGTCGACGAACAACGTGCTGTCGCCCGCCAACGGCGCGCCGATCATCGTGCCGTCGCAGGACATGATCCTGGGCCTCTACTACATCTCGATGCAGCGCGAGGGCGTGAAGGGCGAAGGCATGATCTTTGCCGATACCGACGAGGTGCAGCACGCGCTCGACGCCGGAGAGGTGCATCTGCACGCGCGCATCACCGCGCGGCTCAAGCAGGTGGACGCCGACGGACAGGAGGTCTGGCAGCGGTTCGAGACCACGCCGGGCCGCGTCAAGCTGGGCGCGCTTCTGCCGATGAACGCCAAGGCACCGTTCGAACTGGTCAACCGTCTTCTGCGCAAGAAGGAGGTGCAGCAGATCATCGACACCGTCTACCGCTATTGCGGCCAGAAGGAATCGGTCATCTTCTGCGACCAGATCATGACCATCGGCTTCCGTGAGGCGTTCAAGGCCGGCATCTCGTTCGGCAAGGACGACATGCTGATCCCCGACACCAAGTGGGACATCGTCAACCATGTCCGCGAGCAGGTGAAGGAGTTCGAGCAGCAGTACATGGACGGCCTGATCACCCAGGGCGAAAAGTACAACAAGGTGGTCGATGCCTGGTCGAAATGTTCCGACCAGGTGGCCGACGCGATGATGGGCGAGATCTCGGCCGTGCGCTATGACGATGCCGGCGCCGAGCTTGAGCCGAACAGCGTCTACATGATGTCGCATTCGGGCGCGCGGGGCTCTCCGGCGCAGATGAAGCAGCTGGGCGGGATGCGCGGCCTGATGGCCAAGCCTTCGGGCGAGATCATCGAGACGCCGATCATCTCGAACTTCAAGGAAGGTCTGACCGTGCTGGAGTACTTCAACTCCACCCACGGGGCCCGGAAGGGTCTGGCCGACACCGCGCTGAAGACGGCGAACTCGGGCTACCTGACGCGCCGTCTGGTGGACGTGGCGCAGGATTGCATCATCCGCGAGCACGATTGCGGCACCGAGCGGAGCATCACCGCCGAAGCGGCGGTGAACGACGGCGAGATCGTCGCGTCGCTGTCCGAGCGTATCCTGGGCCGCGTCGCGGCCGAGGACGTGCTGGATCCGGTCTCCGGCGAGGTGATTGTGTCGCAGAACGAGCTGATCGACGAACGCAAGGCCGATGCGGTCGAGGGGGCGGGCATCGCGTCGATGCAGATGCGCAGCCCGCTGACCTGCGACAGCGAGGAAGGGGTCTGCGCCATGTGCTACGGCCGCGACCTGGCGCGCGGCACGATGGTCAACCAGGGCGAAGCCGTGGGCATCATCGCGGCGCAGTCGATCGGCGAACCGGGCACGCAGCTGACGATGCGGACCTTCCACATCGGCGGCATCGCGCAGGGCGGCCAGCAATCGTTCATGGAATCGTCGGTGGACGGCAAGGTGGAGTTCCGCAACGCCAACCTGCTGACCAACGCCGCGGGCGACCAGATCGTGATGGGCCGCAACATGACGCTGGCGATCATCGACGAGAACGGGGTCGAGCGGGCAAGCCACAAGATCACCTACGGGACCAAGGTCTTCCCCGAGGACGGGGCGAGCGTGGCACGCGGCGACAAGCTGATCGAATGGGATCCCTACACCCTGCCGATCATCGCCGAAAAGGCCGGCACGGCGCGGTTCGTCGATCTGGTCAACGGCATCTCGGTCCGCGAAGACACCGACGAGGCGACGGGCATGACCCAGCGCATCGTGGCGGACTGGCGGTCGGCGCCCAAGGGCAGCGATCTCAAGCCCGAGATCATCCTCGTGGGCGAGGATGGCGAGCCGGTGCGCAACGATGCCGGCAATCCGCTGACCTACACGATGTCGGTGGACGCGATCCTGTCGGTCGAGGACGGCGCCGAGATCCGGGCCGGCGATGTCGTCGCGCGTATCCCGCGCGAGGGCGCCAAGACCAAGGACATCACCGGCGGTCTGCCGCGGGTGGCCGAATTGTTCGAGGCGCGCCGACCCAAGGACCACGCGATCATCGCCGAGATCGACGGCTATGTGCGGTTCGGGCGCGACTACAAGAACAAGCGCCGGATCAGCATCGAGCCGGCCGACGAGAGCCTGGATCAGGTCGAATACATGGTGCCCAAGGGCAAGCACATCCCCGTCATGGAGGGCGATTTCGTCCAGAAGGGCGATTACATCATGGACGGCAACCCGGCGCCGCATGACATCCTGGCGATCATGGGTGTCGAGGCGCTGGCCGATTACATGATCGACGAGGTCCAGGACGTGTATCGGCTGCAGGGTGTGAAGATCAACGACAAGCACATCGAGGTGATCGTTCGCCAGATGCTGCAGAAGTGGGAGATCTTCGATTCCGGCGAGACCACGCTCCTGAAGGGGGAACATGTGGACAAGGCCGAATTCGACGCCGCCAACGAGAAGACGCTGGCGCGCGGCGGCCGTCCGGCGCAGGGCGGGCCGATCCTTCTGGGGATCACCAAGGCCAGCCTGCAGACGCGCTCGTTCATGTCGGCCGCGTCGTTCCAGGAAACGACGCGAGTTCTCACCGAGGCATCGGTGCAGGGCAAGCGCGACCGGCTGATCGGCCTGAAGGAGAACATCCTTGTCGGCCGTCTGATCCCGGCGGGCACCGGCGGTGCGACGCGGCGGGTGGAGAAGATCGCCCGCGACCGCGACCGCGAGGTGATCGAGGCCGCGCGCGCCGAGGCCGAGGCGGCGGCAGCGCTCGCTGCCCCGACCGAGGAGGTCATGTCCGGCGACGATCTGGGTGCCGATCTGGTCGACACCCCGGAGAGCCGCGACTGATCCACGGCCTCGCGCCTGACGCTATTCGCCCCGCGCCCGACCGGCGCGGGGCGTTTTCGTTCCGGCGCCCCGTAGGGGCGGCTATCGCCGCAGATGCGTATTTGCGACGAGAAGAAGCAGGGGTGTCTCAGCCCATGTCAGACGCTTCATCCATATGGGTCTGCCAACGCGGATCTTTCTCGGGCGGCAGGCCGGCGGCCTCGGCCAGCCGCGCGGCATAGTCGGCGCAGCACAGGTGGTGCAGACGCGCGGCGCCGGGCAGGGCCATCGCCTCTGCATGAAGCGGATCGAAGCGCGGCGCATAGCGTAGCGCCGAGGCGTCGATATCCTCGTTCCGGTTGTAATTGTCGTAGAATTCATCGGTGTAGCGGTCGCGCATCGCGGCGGGGCTGGGAATGCCGCGTTTCAACGCGAAGCTTTCCGGCGAGCGGATCATGTAATGGTTCATCTGCGCCGCGCGGTGCGTCACCCGTTCGGGATGGGTCGCGCGCTGTGCCGCGCCGTTCGGGTCGTAGCGGCCAAGCCGCCGCCCCTCGCTGTCGATCCAGTGGTTGTCGCCAATGCCCCATTGACCGTCGAAACCCTGCGGGCTGTGCGCGCCGTAGCGGCGGAAATCGAGCGGCGCGTGGATCAGCGACTTGAACGAGGTGTTGGCCTTGTGGTGGGTCTCGGCGCAGCGGGTGAAGATGCGGTGTTGCAGCCCGTCGCGCCAGCGCGTCTCGCCGCCCGTGCCGAACACCTTCCAGTGAAAGGCGACGCCGCGAAAGCCGTGCGGCGGCGCGGTGCCGATGAAGCCGCCGATGGTGCCGTCGCCGTCATGCAGCACCAGGAACTCGTCCACGTCGCAGATCAGCAGCCAGTCGCACCGTGCGGTCATCGGATGGGCGCGAAACGCCGCGTGGGCCGAGCGTTTGGGGGGCGTGCCGGGGGCGGGCGAATGGGTGATGTGGGTCAGCCAGCCGGCGTCGTGCAGAAGGTTCAGCAATTGCGGCGAATGGTCGGTGCAGTCGTTCGTGGCCACCAGCACGTCGAAGCCGAGCATCCGGTACCACGTTACCCATTCGAGAAGGAACGCGCCTTCGTTGCGCACGGCGAGGGCCACGAGAAAGCGCGCATCGTCAACCATGTAACCCCCGTCCTTCGCGTCACGCCGGTGATAGCGCGGCGCGGCCGGCCGCGTCCAGCGCCGCGGCGGTTGACCGGGCGCGGCGCGGCTGCCACTGTCCCGGCAGACGGGCAGGGCAGGGCGGTCATGGACATCAGCAATCAGGTCGTCGGGCTGATCCGGTTTTCCTTTGCCACCATCGGCAATTTCTATCCCGGCTTCGACACGATCGAGGCGATGGAGTCGTTCCTGTTCGATCCGGGCCGGCTGGAGCGGCGGTTCGCCTATTTCGAGGCGTTCTGCCTGCCGTCGCTGGCGATGCAGACCGACCAGGATTTCATCTGCATCCTGCTGGTGGGCGCGAACATGCCGCGCGCATGGAAGGACCGGCTGCGCGATGTCACGCGCGCGGTGCCCTGCATCCGCATCGTCGAGGCCGAGCCGCAGCACCATTATTCAGGCATCAAGACGGCGATCATGGCGGTGCCGGATGACGGGTTCACCCATCGCACCACGTTCCGGTTCGATGACGACGACGCGCTGGACAACGGCTTTGTCGCGCGGCTGAAGGATCTTGCGCCGCGGGTGGCGGCGATCGGCGGTGCGGGCAACCCGGCGGCGATCGCGCATAATCTGGGCTTCTATCTGGAGCGGCGCGAGGACAAGACGGTGATCTACCCCACCTGCGAGCGCACGCCGATCAGCGTCGGCGCCGCGCTGATCGCGCCGACTTCCTACCGCGAGAATGTCTATAGCGTCGATCACCGGCAATTGCCGCAATATTTCAATGCCTATTCGGACACCCAGCATCACGCTTATGTCCGCACGATCCACCAGGACAACAAGGCGAACCCGCATCGCACCGGGCTGAAGCTGCAACTGCCGAACAAGGAGATCGACGCGATCCTGCGTGACCGGTTCGGCCGCAAGCTGGGCCAGTTCAAGCATTTCGAGGCCGGCTGATCGCGCTGGCAAGTGCGAGGGTTCGCTGCTACGGCGGGTCGCATGGCAGGACTTTCGGACAATCTGCGCGGATCGCTTCTGATGATGGGCTCCATCGCGGGGTTCACCTTCAACGATGCCTGCATGAAGGCGGTGTCGGGCGAGCTGCCCTTGCTTCAGGCGATGTTCCTGCGCGGGATCGCGACCACGGCGATGCTACTATTGCTGGCGCGGGTGATGGGCGGGCTGCGGTTCCGGCTGCCGCTGCGCGACTGGGGGCTGATCCTGGTGCGCAACCTGACCGAGATCGGGTCGGCGTTCTTTTTCCTGACCGCGGTCTTCAACATGCCGCTGGCCAACGCGACGGCGATTATGCAGGCGGTGCCGCTGACGATCACGCTGGCAGGCGCGCTGTTCCTGGGCGAGGCGGTGGGCTGGCGGCGGATGTCGGCAATCCTGCTGGGATTCGTGGGCGTGATGCTGATCGTGCGGCCGGGGGCCGAGGGGTTCACGGTGTATTCGATCTACGCGCTGGCGGCGGTGGCGCTGGTCACGGTGCGCGACCTGCTGGCGCGCAAGCTGTCGCCCGCTGTGCCGACGATCACCGTCGCCTTCGTCAACGCGGTGCTGGTGACGCTGGTCTTCGGGATCGGCGCCGCCTTCGGCGACTGGGCGCCGGTGTCGGGCGGGTCCGCCCTGCTGCTGGTCGCGGCGGGCGGTCTGCTGGTCGGGGGCTACGTGTTTTCCGTCTCGGCGATGCGGGTGGGCGAGATCGCGGTGGTCTCGCCGTTCCGCTATACCAGCCTGATCTGGGCGCTGCTGCTGGGCCTGGCGGTGTTCGGCGAATGGCCGACGCTGCTTACGCTGCTCGGCGCGGCGATCGTGGTGGCGACCGGGGTCTACACCTTCTACCGCGAGCGGGCGCTTGCACGGCCTGCGCCAAAGGCGCTGCGGATCCGCTGAGGCCCGGCGTTGCGGCAGGTGCGCGCCGGGCTGTTGACACTGGCGGGGACTCACCTTATACGGCGCCCACTCGGACCGGGGGGACCCTGTCTGTCACAGAACTGTAGTGGTCACGATCCGGGCCGAAAGCCCCGATCCTCTGTAAACCCACCGCGTCGTTCCTGCGAACGGGAACGGGGGCGGTATTCGTGTTGCGCGGACGCGCGCCGCACGCCAGATGAACCGGGGACGCGCGCCCCAGACGAATATTGTGTTGCAACACGGGGAATGAACCGGAATGCCAACGATCCAACAGCTGATCCGCCACCCGCGGCAGCCCAAAGTCAAACGCTCCAAGTCGATGCACCTGGAAGGCTGCCCGCAGAAGCGCGGCGTCTGCACGCGCGTCTATACCACGACGCCGAAGAAGCCGAACTCGGCCATGCGGAAGGTCGCCAAGGTGCGCCTGACCAACGGGTACGAGGTGATCAGCTATATCGGCGGCGAATCGCACAACCTTCAGGAGCACTCGGTGGTCCTGATCCGCGGCGGCCGGGTGAAGGACCTTCCGGGCGTGCGGTATCACATCCTGCGCGGCGTTCTGGATACCCAGGGTGTCAAGGACCGCAAGCAGCGCCGTTCCAAGTACGGGGCGAAGAAGCCGAAGTGACGCGGGCCGCGTCATCCCGGGCCTGAGCCGGGATAACCCAGACAATGAGGCCCCGGATCAAGTCCGGGGCGCGATCAGACCGAAGCGAAGGTAACACAAGATGTCCCGCCGTCACGCAGCCGAAAAACGCGAGATCCTGCCCGACGCCAAGTATGGCGACCGGGTCCTGACGAAATTCATGAACAACCTGATGATCGACGGCAAGAAGTCGGTCGCGGAAAGCATCGTCTACAATGCGTTCGAGCGCGTCGAAGGCAAGCTGAAGAAGGCACCGGTGGAAGTGTTCCACGAGGCGCTGGACAACATCAAGCCCTCGGTCGAGGTCCGCTCGCGCCGGGTCGGCGGCGCCACCTACCAGGTGCCCGTCGAGGTCCGCCCCGAACGCCGCGAGGCGCTGGCGATCCGCTGGCTGATCAATGCCAGCCGCGCCCGCAACGAAAACACCATGGAAGAGCGCCTTGCAGGCGAGCTGGTCGATGCCGTGAGCGGCCGCGGCTCTGCCGTCAAGAAGCGCGAAGACACCCACAAGATGGCCGACGCGAACAAGGCGTTCAGCCACTACCGCTGGTAAACCCGAAGGCACCTGATCAATGGCACGCGAATATCCCCTCGAACGGTACCGCAACTTCGGCATCATGGCGCATATCGACGCCGGCAAGACGACGATGACCGAGCGGATCCTGTTCTACACTGGCAAGAACCACAAGATGGGCGAGACGCATGAAGGCGCCTCGACCATGGACTGGATGGAACAGGAAGCCGAGCGGGGGATCACCATCACCTCGGCGGCGACCACGACCTTCTGGCAGCGTCAGGAAGACCCGACGCCCGAGGGCACGTCCGAGACCAAGACCCGGTTCAACATCATCGACACCCCCGGCCACGTCGATTTCACCATCGAGGTGGAGCGTTCGCTGGCGGTCCTCGACGGCGCTGTCGCGCTGCTCGACGGCAATGCCGGTGTCGAGCCGCAGACCGAGACCGTCTGGCGCCAGGCCGACCGCTACAAGGTGCCGCGCCTGGTCTTCGTCAACAAGATGGACAAGATCGGCGCCGATTTCTTCAACTGCGTGCGCATGGTCAAGGACCGCACCGGCGGCACCCCCTGTCCGATCGCGCTGCCGATCGGGGCCGAGGACAAGCTGGAAGGCATCATCGACCTGATCAAGATGGAAGAATGGGTCTGGATCGGCGAGGATCTGGGCGCGTCGTGGGAACGGCGGCCGATCCGTGACGACCTGCAGGACCTGGCGAAGGAATGGCGCGACAACATGATCGAGCTTGCCGTCGAGCAGGACGATGACGCCATGGAAGCCTACCTCGAAGGCGAAGAGCCGGACGAGGCGACGCTGCGCATGCTGATCCGCAAGGGCACGCTGTCGCTGTCGTTCTTCCCGATGCTGGCCGGCTCGGCGTTCAAGAACAAGGGCGTGCAGCCGCTGCTCAACGCCGTGGTGGATTTCCTGCCCGGACCGAAGGACGTGCCGCCGCTGATGGGCTTCTCGCCGGATGACGAGACGGAAGAGCGCAACATTCCCCGTCCCGCCGACGATGACACGCCGTTCTCGGCGCTGGCGTTCAAGATCATGAACGACCCGTTCGTCGGCTCGCTGACCTTCACCCGGATCTACTCGGGCACCCTGAGCAAGGGCGACTCGATGATGAACTCCACCAAGGGGAAGAAAGAGCGTGTGGGCCGCATGATGTTGATGCACGCTGTCGACCGCCAGGAGATCTCCGAGGCGTTCGCCGGCGACATCATCGCGCTTGCGGGCCTGAAGGACACGACGACCGGCGACACGCTGTGCGACGCGCAAAAGCAGGTCGTGCTGGAAACCATGACCTTCCCCGATCCGGTCATCGAGATCGCGGTCGAGCCCAAGACCAAGGCCGACCAGGAAAAGATGAGCCAGGGCCTGCAGCGGCTTGCCGCCGAGGATCCGTCCTTCCGGATCGAGACCGACATCGAATCCGGCCAGACGATCATGAAGGGCATGGGCGAGCTTCACCTCGACATCCTGGTCGACCGCCTGAAGCGGGAATTCAAGGTCGAGGCGAATATCGGCGCGCCGCAGGTGGCCTACCGCGAGACCATCGGCCACGAGATCGAGCACACCTATACCCACAAGAAGCAGTCGGGCGGCTCCGGCCAGTTCGCCGAGGTCAAGCTGATCATCAGCCCGACCGAACCCGGCGAGGGCTACTCCTTCGAGAGCCGGATCGTCGGCGGCGCCGTGCCCAAGGAATACATTCCGGGCGTCGAGAAGGGCGTGAAATCGGTGATGGACAGCGGCCCGCTGGCCGGCTTCCCGGTGATCGACTTCAAGGTCGCGCTGATCGACGGCAAGTTCCACGACGTGGATTCCAGCGTGCTCGCCTTCGAGATCGCCTCGCGGATGTGCATGCGCGAAGGTCTGCGCCGGGCCGGTGCCAAGCTGCTCGAGCCGGTGATGAAGGTCGAGGTGGTGACGCCGGAGGAATATACCGGCAACATCATCGGCGATCTGACATCGCGGCGCGGCCAGGTGCAGGGCCAGGAGAACCGCGGCAACGCGATCGCCATCGACGCCTTCGTGCCGCTGGCCAACATGTTCGGCTACATCAACAACCTGCGGTCGATGTCTTCGGGCCGGGCGAACTTCACCATGCAGTTCGACCATTACGATCCGGTTCCGCAGAACATCAGCGAAGAGATCCAGTCGAAATTCGCATGAACGGGATGGCGGGGTGAACCCCGCCCTACCCACCACCAGTAGGGCGGGGCTACCCCGCCGACCCGACACGAAAAGGAGGCCATCATGGCAAAGGCAAAGTTCGAACGTAACAAACCGCACGTCAACATCGGCACGATTGGCCATGTTGACCACGGCAAGACGACGCTGACGGCGGCGATCACGAAGTATTTCGGCGACTTCCAGGCGTATGACAAGATCGACGGCGCGCCGGAGGAGAAGGCGCGGGGGATCACGATCTCGACGGCGCATGTGGAATACGAGACCGAGAACCGGCACTACGCGCATGTCGACTGCCCCGGCCACGCCGACTACGTCAAGAACATGATCACCGGCGCGGCGCAGATGGACGGCGCGATCCTGGTGGTGAACGCGGCCGACGGCCCGATGCCGCAGACGCGCGAGCACATCCTCCTGGCCAAGCAGGTGGGCGTGCCGGCGATGGTGGTGTTCATGAACAAGGTGGACCAGGTCGACGACGCCGAGCTTCTGGAACTGGTGGAGATGGAGATCCGCGAGCTTCTGTCGAGCTACGATTTCCCGGGCGACGACATCCCGATCATCGCGGGCTCCGCGCTGGCGGCGATGGAGGGCAACAACCCGGAGATCGGCGAAGAGAAGATCAAGGAGCTGATGGCGGCGGTGGACGACTACATCCCGACGCCGACGCGCGCGGTGGACCAGCCGTTCCTGATGCCGATCGAGGACGTGTTCTCGATCTCGGGGCGCGGCACGGTGGTGACGGGGCGCGTCGAGCGCGGCGTGATCAACGTGGGCGATTCGATCGAGATCGTGGGCATCCGCGACACCCAGACCACGACCTGCACGGGCGTCGAGATGTTCCGCAAGCTGCTGGATCGCGGCGAGGCGGGCGACAACATTGGCGCGCTGCTGCGCGGCATCGACCGTGAAGGGGTCGAGCGCGGGCAGGTTCTGTGCAAGCCGAAATCGGTGACGCCGCACACGAAGTTCAAGGCCGAGGCCTACATCCTGACCAAGGAAGAGGGCGGCCGCCACACGCCGTTCTTCGCCAATTACCGGCCGCAATTCTACTTCCGTACCACGGACGTGACCGGCACGGTGACGCTGGCCGAGGGCACGGAGATGGTGATGCCGGGCGACAACGTGGCGTTCTCGGTCGAGCTGATCGCGCCGATCGCGATGGAGCAGGGCCTGCGCTTCGCGATCCGCGAAGGCGGCCGCACCGTCGGCGCCGGCGTCGTGTCGGAAATCATCGAGTAAGGCCGGACGCCTGATCTGGCCCCGGCCGCGCGCCGGGGCCTGCCCAGGGCGGCGGATGCATGCATGCATGCCCGCCGCGGCCAACCGGAGCGGAGGCGCCGCCGGCGCTCCGGCCGGAAACCGAGGTTCGAAGAGGGGCGGCGGCGGTCGTCTTCCCTCCTCTCAACTGAAAGCCCTTGAAGGGGACTAGAACGACATGGCCATTCAAAGCCAAAACATCCGTATCCGCCTGAAGGCGTTCGATTACCGGGTGCTGGACGCCAGCACCCAGGAAATCGTCAATACCGCCAAGCGGACCGGTGCCCAGGTGCGCGGGCCGATCCCGCTGCCGAACAAGATCGAGAAATTCACCGTGCTGCGCGGCCCGCATGTGGACAAGAAATCCCGCGACCAGTGGGAAATCCGGACCCACAAGCGCCTGCTCGACATCGTCGATCCGACCCCGCAGACCGTGGACGCGCTGATGAAGCTCGACCTCGCCGCCGGCGTCGACGTGCAGATCTCGGTTTAAGGGAGGGCCACACGCATGTTGCGCTCTGGAGTTATCGCAAAGAAGGTCGGGATGACCCGCATCTTCCAGGAAGACGGCCGCCAGGTTCCCGTCACCGTCCTGCAACTGGACGGTTTGCAGGTCGTGGCCCAGCGGACCGTCGAGAAGGACGGCTATTCCGCGGTTCAGCTTGGCGCCGGCGCGGCCAAGACCAAGCGGGTATCGAAGGCCATGCGCGGCCATTTCGCCGCCGTGAAGGTCGAGCCGAAGCGCAAGGTCGCGGAATTCCGCGTCGCGCCGGAGAACCTGATCGGCGTCGGCGAGGAAATCACCGCGAACCACTATTTCGAGGGGCAGTTCGTCGACGTGTCCGGCACCTCGATCGGCAAGGGCTTTGCCGGCGCGATGAAGCGGCACAATTTCGGCGGCCTGCGCGCCTCGCACGGCGTGTCGATCAGCCACCGCTCGCACGGGTCCACCGGCCAGTGCCAGGACCCCGGCAAGGTGTTCAAGGGCAAGAAGATGGCCGGCCACATGGGCGCCGCCCGCGTGACCACCCAGAACCTGCAGGTCGTCAGGACCGATGCGGGCCGCGGGCTGATCATGGTCAAGGGCGCGGTTCCCGGTCACAAGGGCGGCTGGGTCACGATCAAGGATGCGGTCAAGAAACCGGTGCCCGAGAACCTGATCTATCCCGCAGCGCTGAAATCGGCTGCCGCCGAGGCCGAGCGCCTGGCACAGGAAGCGGCCGAGCAGGCTGCCGCCGAAGAGGCCGCGGAGGCCGAACGCCTGGCCGCGGAGCAGGCCGCGCAGCAGGAGGCCGCGCTGAAGGAAGCCGAGGCCGATATCGAGGCCGACAAGGAAGCCGGCGGCGATGACGCGGCTCCGGAAGGGGACGAAAGCAAATGAAGACGGATGCCATCAAACTGGACGGTGCGGCCGCCGGTTCCGTTGATCTCGACGACGAGATCTTCGGGCTGGAGCCCCGCGCCGACATCCTGCACCGCGTGGTGCGCTGGCAGCGCGCCCGCGCCCAGCAGGGCACCCACAAGGTCAAGACGCGGTCCGAGGTCAAGTACTCGACCAAGAAGATCTATCGCCAGAAGGGCACCGGCGGCGCCCGTCACGGCGCGCGTTCGGCGCCGATCTTCCGTGGCGGCGGCATCTACAAGGGTCCGACGCCGCGCAGCCATGCGCACGATCTGCCCAAGAAGTTCCGCAAGCTGGGCCTGCGCCACGCGCTGAGCGCCAAGGCCAGGGAGGGCGCGCTCGTCGTGCTCGACACCGCCGAGGCCGACGGCAAGACCGGGGCACTGGCCAGGCAGGTCAAGTCGCTGGGCTGGAAGCGCGTGCTGGTCATCGACGGCGCCGAGGTGAACGAGGGCTTTGCCCGCGCCGCGGCCAATATCGACGGGCTGGACATTCTGCCCAGCGTCGGTGCGAACGTGTACGACATCCTCAAGCGTGATACGCTCGTGATCACCAAGGCGGGTGTCGAAGCTCTGGAGGCCCGGTTGAAATGAACAAGGCAGAACTCTACGACGTGATCCGCAAGCCGGTCATCACCGAAAAGGCGACCATGGCGTCCGAGGCGAACGCGGTGGTGTTCGAGGTGGCGATCGGGTCGACCAAGCCGCAGATCCGCGAGGCGGTCGAGGGGCTGTTCGGCGTCAAGGTGAAGGCGGTGAACACCTCCATCACCAAGGGCAAGGTCAAGAAGTTCCGCGGCCGCCCCGGCCGACGCAAGGACGTCAAGAAAGCCTATGTGACGCTCGAAGAGGGCAACACCATTGACGTGACCACGGGGCTGTAATAGGCACCGGCGCGGCCCCGCTTCGCGCGGGGCCGAAGCATTTGAAAGATCCCCCGTCCCGGACCTGATCCGGGACCTCCCGGCCCGGCCGGAGCTAGAGGCCCCGGATCAGGTCCGGGGCGGGGAAGACGGAAACCAAACCGGAAGGCCCCCGGGCCTTCGACATCCGGGCCCGCAAGGGTCCGTAAAGCAAACGGAAGACAGAAAGCATGGCACTCAAGTCGTACAAACCGACGACGCCGGGCCAGCGTGGGCTGGTTCTGATCGACCGTTCGGAGCTTTGGAAAGGACGCCCCGTCAAATCCCTCACCGAGGGTCTGACGAAATCGGGTGGCCGGAACAACACCGGACGGATCACCGCTCGCCGCCGTGGCGGCGGGGCCAAGCGGCTTTACCGCGTGGTGGATTTCAAGCGCGCCAAGCGCGATGTCGAGGCGGTCGTCGTCCGCATCGAATACGATCCCAACCGCACCGCCTTCATCGCGCTGATCCAGTATCTCGATGGCGAGCAGGCCTATATCCTGGCGCCGCAGCGCTTGGGCGTGGCCGACAAGATCGTCGCCGGTGAAAAGGTCGACGTGAAGCCGGGCAACGCGATGCCGTTCACCGGCATGCCGATCGGGACGATCATCCACAACATCGAGATGAAGCCGGGCAAGGGCGGCCAGATCGCGCGCGCCGCGGGCACATACGCCCAGTTCGTCGGCCGCGATGGCGGTTATGCGCAGATCCGGCTTTCGTCGGGCGAGCTGCGCATGGTGCGCCAGGAATGCATGGCGACCGTCGGTGCCGTGTCGAACCCCGACAACTCGAACCAGGATTACGGCAAGGCCGGCCGGATGCGCCATTACGGCAAGCGCCCGTCGGTCCGCGGCGTCGTGATGAACCCGATCGACCACCCGCATGGCGGCGGCGAGGGCCGCACCTCGGGCGGCCGTCACCCGGTCACCCCGTGGGGCAAGCCCACCAAGGGCGCGAAGACGCGGAGCCGCAAGAAGGCGTCGTCGAAGCTCATCATCCGTTCGCGTCACGCCAGGAAGAAAGGGCGCTAAGACATGTCCCGTGCTGTTTGGAAAGGCCCCTTCGTCGACTCCTACGTGCTGAAAAAGGCCGAGAAGTCCCGCGATTCGGGCCGCAACGAAGTCATCAAGATCTGGTCGCGCCGCTCGACCATCCTGCCCCAGTTCGTGGGCCTCACCTTCGGTGTGTACAACGGGAAAAAGCATATCCCCGTGAACGTCACCGAGGACATGATCGGCCAGAAATTCGGGGAATACTCGCCGACGCGGACCTATTACGGCCACGCCGCCGACAAGAAAGCGAAGAGGAAGTAAGCCATGGGCAAGGATAACAATCCCCGCCGCGTGGCGGATAACGAGGCGATGGCGAAGCTGCGCATGCTGCGCACCAGCCCGCAGAAACTGAACCTGGTGGCGGCGCTGATCCGCGGCAAGAAGGTGGACAAGGCCCTGAACGACCTGACCTTCAGCCGCAAGCGGATCGCCGAGGACGTGAAGAAATGCCTTCAGTCCGCGATCGCCAATGCCGAGAACAACCACGGTCTGGACGTCGACGAGCTGGTCGTCGCCGAGGCCTGGGTCGGCAAGAACCTGATCCTGAAGCGCGGCCGCCCGCGGGCACGCGGACGGTTCGGCAGGATCCACAAGCCGTTCTCGGAGATCACCATCAAGGTCCGCCAGGTGGACGAAATGACCGGGGAGCAAGCCTAATGGGTCACAAAGTCAATCCGATCGGCATGCGTCTTCAGGTCAACCGCACCTGGGACAGCCGTTGGTACGCCGACACCAAGGATTACGGCAACCTGTTGCTGGAAGATGTCGCGATCCGTGATTTCATCGCCAAGGAATGCAAGCAGGCGGGCGTCAGCCGGGTCATCATCGAGCGTCCGCACCGGAAATGCCGGGTGACGATCCATACCGCGCGTCCGGGCGTGATCATCGGCAAGAAGGGCGCCGATATCGAAGGGCTGCGCCGGAAGCTGGCGAACATCACCGACAGCGAGCTGCATCTCAACATCGTCGAGGTCCGCAAGCCGGAACTGGACGCGCAGCTCGTCGCCGAGAATATCGCCCAGCAGCTGGAACGCCGGGTATCGTTCCGCCGCGCGATGAAGCGGGCGGTGCAGAACACGATGCGCATGGGTGCGCTCGGCATCCGGGTGAACGTCGCCGGCCGTCTCGGCGGCGCCGAGATCGCGCGCACCGAATGGTACCGCGAGGGCCGTGTGCCGCTGCACACCCTGCGCGCCGACATCGACTATGCGACCGTGGAGGCAGTCACGCCCTACGGCATCATCGGCATCAAGGTCTGGATCTTCAAAGGCGAAATCATGGAGCACGATCCGTCGGCCCGTGACCGTCGCCAGCAGGAGCTTCAGGATGGTCCGGCCCCGCGCGGTGCCGGCGGCGGCCGCCGGAACTGAGGAGTTTGAACGATGCTGCAACCAAAGCGCACGAAATTCCGTAAACAGCACAAGGGCCGCATCCGTGGCGAGGCGAAGGGCGGGTCCGACCTGAACTTTGGCTCCTACGGTCTCAAGGCGACCCAGCCGGAGCGGATCACGGCACGTCAGATCGAGGCGGCACGCCGCGCGATGACGCGCCACATGAAACGTCAGGGCCGGGTCTGGATCCGTATCTTCCCGGATACCCCGGTCACGTCCAAACCCACCGAGGTGCGGATGGGCAAGGGCAAGGGCTCGGTCGATTTCTGGGCCGCTCGGATCAAGCCCGGCCGGGTGATGTTCGAGATCGACGGCGTCAGCGATGCGGTCGCCCGCGAGGCCCTGCGCCTTGCCGCGATGAAGCTGCCGATCAAGAGCCGGATCGTCCAGCGCGAGGATTGGTAACGCGCGGTGCGTGGATGCACGCACCCTACATGATTGGCGGGGCGGGACGGTGACGTCCCGCCCCGTTTCTTTCAGAGCGTGTTTCGCTCGAGAGGCTTCACGGCATTCACCCGGCTGCCCGAGGCAGCGTTTGCAAAGCAAATGCGTTCGGGCGGGCGCGTGAATTCAATCGGGCGAAACACGCAGTAAAGGCTTCGAGGACACACCGTCATGCCCGACATCAGATCGCTGTTCGTCACCCGCCTCTACCGCGCGCCCCTGTCCGAGAAGGCGCCCGGCGTCGATACGGCCGAGCTTGCCGCGTCATGCTATTCCATCGCCGAAGACGACGAGGCGGGGCAGGACTGGTGCGAGGCGAACGGCTATCCCGGCTATACAAGCTATGCCTCGCTGACCGATCTGCCGTGGCGGTTCCCGATCTTCGCCGATCTGGTGGCGGCGCTTGATGTGCATGTCGCCGATTTCGCCGTCGATCTGGGGTTCGATCTGGGCGGCAAATCCCTCAAGCTCGAGGATCTGTGGATCAACATCCTGCCCGAGGGCGGCAGCCATGCCAGCCATATCCATCCGCATAGCGTGATTTCCGGCACAACCTATGTCGCGATGCCGGACGGAACCAGCGCGCTGAAGCTCGAGGATCCGAGGCTGCCGATGATGATGGCCGCGCCGACGCGGGTGAAGGACGTGCGCGAGGAATTGCGCAGTTTCGTCTATGTCGCGCCCGCGGTGGGCGATGTGCTGCTGTGGGAAAGCTGGCTGCGCCACGAGGTGCCGATGAACATGGCCGAGGAAGACCGGATCTCGGTCAGCTTCAACTACGCCTGGGGGTGACGGCCGGGCCTGTCAGCCGAACGGAACGGCACGGTCGGGACGTGGCGGCGGACGACGGTCGGATACGCGGCGCGGCGATGCGGGCTTTGGCGGGGCGATCCCGATCAGGATTTCTTCCGCACGCGCAGGTTCGAGCGACAGGACGGCCTGCGCCGCGCCGCCCCTGGTCGAAAACGATCCCACCATTTCCAGTGCGTCGAGCGGCTCCTTGAGCACGGGGGCGTCCTGCCCCTGAGTAGTCTCGTCGGTGCGGGGCCCCTGATCGGCGCCGCGGTGTTCGGCGGCGGCAACAAGGCGGTCGACCTCGTCCGGATGGACGACGTATTCCTGGCCGTCGATGAACGCCACGACGCAGGCGCTGCGCGCCATGTCGCAGGTATCCCGCCCGAGGGCATTGACCAGAAGCGATGATTTCACCTCCCGCGCCGAGGTGTCGAGATACATGGCCGGACGCCCCGTCAGCACCAGCCCCACCAGCAGCAGCGCAGCCGCCATTGCCAGGATTTGCGTGCCGTTCTTGCCCTTGAGCGGGCTTTCGAAGCGGAACGTGGTCATCACCAGGATAAAGATCGGACGGCCGAAAATGAACAGGCCGGCAACGACGAAATACCGGAGCATGCCGGACAGGTTGCCGGACAGGACGTTGCGAATCATCGCATAGGGGCTGAGCTCGGTATTCAGAATTGCGAAGGGGTTCAGCCCCAGGATATCGGTTACGTTCATGCCGCGCCTCTCTGCCCGTGCGGCCTTGTTCAAGGACCAATACGGCCCGCGATTGACCCGAGCCGGACAATTTCGTGGCCCTGACCGCCCGGGAGTCGCCGGTGCGGCGGCGCGGATGCGATTTCGCGGTCTGCGCCCTTGCCAAGCGCGCGCGCGGCGTCTATACGGCGCGCTCATTCACGAACTCCACCGGAACAGGCGTGACCCGTGCAAGGGGCGCTCTGGTGATGTTGAAAGGAAGATCACATGGCACTCGATGCCAAGGAACTGCGTGACAAGACGCCCGACCAGCTGCGCGATCAGCTGGCCGAGCTAAAGAAAGAGGCCTTCAACCTGCGCTTCCAGCAGGCGGGCGGCACCATGGAAAATACCGCCCGGATGAAGACGGTTCGCCGCGATGCCGCGCGGGTCAAGACCATCCTGAACGAAAAAGCGGCCGCTGCCGCCACTGCGGAGGCCTGAGCCATGCCCAAGCGTATTCTCCAAGGCACCGTCACTTCGGACAAGAACGACCAGACCGTCACGGTTCTGGTCGAGCGGCGCTTCAAGCACCCGCTGATGGAAAAGACCATCCGCAAGTCCAAGAAATACCGGGCACACGACCCGGAGAACAGCTTCAAGACCGGCGACAAAGTGCGCATCCAGGAATGCGCCCCGGTCTCGAAATCCAAACGCTGGGAGGTTGTCGCCCAATAAGGCCGCAACACCCGGTTTGAGCGAAACCCTGGGGGGTAGAACAGAACAGCCCCCATAGGTCGGGAGAAACCAAATGATCCAGATGCAGACCAATCTGGATGTCGCTGACAATTCCGGTGCCCGGAGAGTTCAGTGCATCAAGGTCCTGGGTGGTTCCAAGCGCAAATATGCGTCGGTGGGCGACATCATCGTGGTGTCGGTCAAGGAAGCCATCCCGCGCGGCCGCGTCAAGAAGGGCGACGTGCGCAAGGCCGTGGTCGTGCGCACCGCCAAGGAAGTGCGCCGCGAGGACGGAACCGCGATCCGCTTCGACCGCAATGCCGCCGTCATCCTGAACAACGCGGGAGAGCCGCTTGGCACCCGTATCTTCGGCCCGGTCGTGCGCGAGCTCAGGGCGAAGAACTTCATGAAGATCATCTCGCTCGCCCCGGAGGTGCTGTAAGATGGCTGCCAAGCTGAAAAAGGGTGACAAGGTCATCGTTCTTGCCGGCAAGGACAAGGGCAAGACCGGCGAGATCCAGGTCGTCGACCCCAAGGCCGGCAAGGCCGTGGTCGAGGGCGTGAACATCGCCATCCGCCACACCAAGCAGACCCAGACCAGCCAGGGCGGCCGCCGCCCGCAGGCGATGCCGATCGACCTGTCGAACCTGGCCTTCGTCGATGCCAACGGCAAACCCACCCGCGTCGGATTCAAGGTCGAAGACGGCAAGAAGGTGCGTTTCGCCAAGACAACCGGAGACGTGATCTGATGCTGGACGCTGCGACTTACACCCCGCGTCTTCGGGCGCATTACAACGAAACGGTCCGTGCCGCCCTGAAGGAGGAATTCTCCTACAAGAACGACATGCAGATCCCGCGTCTGGACAAGATCGTGCTGAACATCGGCTGCGGCGCCGAGGCGGTGAAGGACACCAAGAAGGCGAAGTCGGCGCAGGAAGACCTGTCGCGGATCGCCGGGCAGATGGCCGTCATCAACAAGGCCAAGAACTCGATCGCCGGGTTCCGGGTTCGGGACGGCATGGCGCTTGGCACCAAGGTGACGCTGCGTGGCGACCGGATGTACGAATTCCTCGACCGTCTGATCACCATCGCGATGCCGCGCGTGCGCGACTTCCGCGGCGTGAAGCCGTCCTTCGACGGGCGCGGCAACTTCGCCATGGGCCTGAAGGAGCATATCGTGTTCCCCGAGATCGATTTCGACAAGGTCGACGAGGTCTGGGGCATGGACATCATCATTACCACCACCGCGGATAACGACGCGGAAGCCAAGGCGCTGTTGAAGCATTTCAACATGCCCTTCAACGCCTGAGGAGCGATATCGACATGGCCAAGAAAGCAATGATCGAACGCGAGAAGAAGCGCCAGAAGCTGGTGGAACAATATGCCGCCCGGCGCGCCGCGCTCAAAGAGATCGTGAACGACGAATCGAAGCCGATGGAAGAGCGGTTCCGCGCCTCGCTGAAACTGGCGAAACTGCCGCGCAACAGCTCTGCCACCCGTCTGCACAACCGCTGCCAGCTGACCGGCCGGCCCCACGCCTATTACCGCAAGCTCAAGATCAGCCGGATCGCGCTGCGGGACCTGGGTTCGATGGGCCAGATCCCCGGCATGGTCAAGTCGAGCTGGTAAGGAGGACCACAGATGAACGATCCTATCGGCGATATGCTCACCCGGATCCGGAACGCGCAGATGCGCGGCAAGTCCACGGTCCTCACCCCTGCCTCCAAGCTGCGTGCCTGGGTGCTGGACGTGCTGGCCGACGAGGGCTACATCCGCGGCTACGAGCAGACCACCACCCGCGACGGGCACCCGGCGCTGGATATCAGCCTGAAATACTATGAAGGCACCCCGGTGATCCGCGAACTTTCCCGCGTTTCCAAGCCCGGCCGCCGCGTCTATATGGGCGTGAAGGACATTCCGCAGGTCCGCCAGGGCCTCGGCGTGTCGATTGTCTCGACGCCCAAAGGTGTCATGTCCGATGCAAATGCCCGCAGCCAGAACGTTGGCGGCGAGGTGATTTGCACGGTCTTCTAAGGAGGACATGCGATGTCTCGTATTGGGAAACCCCCCGTAGAGCTGCCCTCCGGCGTGGAGGCGACGATTTCCGGCCAGACGGTCGAGGTGAAGGGGCCGAAAGGCACCCGCAGCTTCACCGCGACCGACGATGTCACCCTGACGCTCGCGGACGGTGCCGTCACCGTCACGCCGCGCGGCAATTCCAAGCGCGCGCGCCAGCAATGGGGCACCTCGCGCACGCAGGTGGCGAACCTCGTCACCGGCGTCACCAACGGCTTCAAGAAAGAGCTGGAGATCAGCGGCGTCGGCTACCGCGCGCAGATGCAGGGCTCGACCCTCAAGCTGACGCTCGGCCTGTCGCATGACGTCAATTACGAGGTGCCCGAGGGGGTCACCGTGACCACCCCCAAGGCGACGGAAATCGTCGTCGAGGGCATCGACCAGCAGCATGTTGGCGAAGTGGCCGCGAAGATCCGCGAATGGCGCAAGCCCGAACCCTACAAGGGCAAGGGCATCAAGTACAAAGACGAATACATCTTCCGCAAGGAAGGCAAGAAGAAGTAAGGACCGGACAGATGGCACTTTCCAAAAGGCAACTGTTCCAGAAGCGTCGCCTGCGCGTCCGGAACAAGCTTCGCAAGATGAACGCCGGGCGCGCGCGCCTGTCCGTGCATCGCTCGAACAAGAACATCAGCGTCCAGCTGATCGACGACGCGCAGGGCGTGACGCTGGCCTCTGCCTCGTCGCTCGAAAAGGATCTGGGCGTTGTCGGCAAGAACAACGTCGATGCCGCCGCCAAGGTCGGCTCGGCGATCGCGGAGCGGGCGAAGAAGGCCGGGGTCGAGGACTGCTATTTCGACCGTGGCGGTTTCCTGTTCCACGGCAAGGTCAAGGCACTGGCCGAGGCAGCCCGCGAAGGCGGCCTGAAGTTCTGATCGGCGGGGTGCGCGGTATCGCGCATCCCACCGGCACGATCCTGCCGCAGGGTGCGTGATGCCGCGCACCGGTCCGGCAGCCACATGCGGGCGAACATCCGCGCCCCGATGATCCGGGAGGTGCCCGTCAGGGTCTCACCAGGATTGGACGATCCGGCGCTTCGGGCGCCATTGCAAAGGAGGCCGATTTGGCCAGAGAACCGCACCACAGGGGTGGCCGCCGCGACCGCGACGAGACCCCCGAATTCGCCGATCGCCTCGTTGCGATCAACCGCGTGTCCAAGACCGTCAAGGGCGGCAAGCGTTTCGGCTTTGCCGCGCTGGTCGTCGTGGGCGACCAGAAGGGCCGCGTCGGCTTTGGCAAGGGCAAGGCCAAGGAAGTTCCCGAGGCGATCCGCAAGGCGACCGAGCAGGCCAAGCGCGGCATGATCCGCGTGCCGCTGCGCGAGGGCCGGACGCTGCACCACGACGTGCAGGGCCGCCATGGCGCGGGCCGCGTCGTGATGCGCACCGCGCCGGCCGGTACCGGCATCATCGCGGGTGGCCCGATGCGGGCCGTGTTCGAAATGCTGGGCCTGCAGGACGTGGTGGCGAAATCTACCGGCACGCAGAACCCCTACAACATGATCCGCGCGACGCTGGACGGGCTGAAAAGCGAATCGAGCCCCCGCCAGGTGGCGCAGCGCCGCGGCAAGAAGGTCGCCGACATCCTGCCCAAGCGTGACGAGACGCCGCAGGAATCCGGCCAGGTCGCTGAGGAGGCGTAAATCATGGCAAAGACCATCGTCGTCAAGCAGATCGGCAGCCCGATCCGCCGCCCCGCCATCCAGCGCCAGACGCTGGTCGGGCTGGGCCTGAACAAGATGCACCGCACCCGCGAGCTGGAGGACACGCCGGCGATTCGCGGGATGGTCGCCAAGATCCCGCATCTCGTCGAGATCGTCGAAGAGCGCGGCTAGGCGCCCGCCCGGCCCGCCTAGGGTCGGACCTGCGGCAAACGTAAAAGCGCCCCGGATTTCCGGGGCGTTTTCGTTTTCTGGGCGATCTGTCGTGAACGGACCGCGATGGGACGAATCCGGATGCAACCGCCGCGCCGCGGGGCTATAGGCCGTCGCGCATGGCGCCGCGTTTCGCCTGTTCGGCCGGCGGCGCATGGTTTGACGCGCGGCCGGGGCAATGACATCCTGCGCGCGGCCAACGGGAGGACGGCATGTCACCACTCGACCGGCAGGACGGAGTCTGGAAATCGGGGCGCGGCAAGGGGCGGCGCACACCCAAGGGCCGCCAGCTGGACGATACCGCGCTGGCCGAAATCCGTGCGCTCCTGGCGGACCGGCCGCGCCGGCGCGATCTGCTGATCGAATTCCTGCACCTGATCCAGGACGCCCATGGCCACCTGTCCGCCGCCCATATCCGCGCGCTGGCCGAGGAGATGCGCCTGTCGCAGACGGAAATCTACGAGGTCGCCACCTTCTACGCTCATTTCGACGTGGTGGCGGAAGGCGAGGTGCCGCCGCCCGCGCTGACCATCCGGGTCTGCGACAGCCTGTCATGCGAGCTGGCCGGCGCACAGGCCTTGAAGGCAACGCTGGAGGACGGGCTTGTCCCGGCCGAGGTGCGGGTGCTGCGCGCGCCCTGCATGGGCCGCTGCGACACCGCGCCGGTGCTGGAGCTGGGCCACAACCATCTGGATCACGCCACGCCCGAAAAGGTCCGCGCCGCGATCGCGGCCGGCGACACCCACGCGCATCTGCCGGAATATCAGGCGCTGGACGCCTACCGCGCGGATGGCGGCTATGACGCGCTTTCGCGTCTGCGGAACGGCGGCGATTGGGCGGCGGTGCAGGAAACGCTGCTGGAAAGCGGGCTGCGCGGGTTGGGCGGCGCAGGCTTTCCCTCGGGGCGCAAATGGGGCTTCGTGCGCGCCGAGCCGGGGCCGCGCTATCTGGCGGTGAATGGCGACGAGGGGGAGCCGGGCACGTTCAAGGACCGCTACTACCTCGAACGCGAACCGCACCTGATGCTCGAAGGGATGCTGATCGCCGCCTGGGCGGTCGAGGCGGAACGGTGCTTCATCTACATGCGCGACGAATATCCCGCCGTGCTGGAAATCCTGCGGCGCGAGATCGCCGCGCTGGAGGCGGCGGGGATCACCCCGCCCGGATATATCGACCTGCGCCGCGGCGCGGGTGCCTATATCTGCGGCGAGGAAAGCGCGATGATCGAATCGATCGAGGGCAAGCGCGGCCTGCCGCGCCACCGGCCGCCCTATGTCGCGCAGGTGGGCGTGTTCGGGCGCCCGACGCTGGTCCACAATATCGAGACGCTGCACTGGGTGGCGCGGGTCTGCCGCGAGGGGCCCGAAGTGCTGAATGTCACGGAAAAGAACGGGCGCAAGGGGCTGCGCAGCTATTCGGTCTCGGGCCGGGTGGCGCGGCCGGGCGTGTACCTGCTGCCCGCCGGGTCCACCATTCTCGATCTGATCGACGCGGCCGGCGGCATGGCAGAGGGCCACAGGTTCAAGGCCTACCAGCCGGGCGGGCCATCGGCCGGGCTGCTGCCTGCCAGCATGGACGATGTGCCGATGGATTTCGACACGCTGCAACCGCATGGCAGCTTCATCGGATCGGCCGCGGTGGTGATCCTGTCGGACCAGGACAGCGCGCGCGATGCGGCGCTGAACATGCTGCGCTTCTTCGAGGATGAAAGTTGCGGCCAGTGCACGCCCTGCCGTGTCGGCTGTGAAAAGGCGGTGAAGCTGATGCAGGCGGGAAAGTGGGACCAGCCGCTGCTGGAGGATCTGTGCGAGGTGATGACCGATGCCTCGATCTGCGGGCTGGGGCAGGCCGCGCCCAACCCGATCCGGCTGGTGATGAAACACTTCCCCGAAGAGGTCGGCGCCGCGGCCGAAGGGCCCGCCGCGAAGGGCTACGGCACGGCGCAGGGCCTCGAAGGTGGGCCGGAGTGATGCGCCGGTCCCCACCCGTCCCGGGCCTGACCCGGGGCCTCGTCGAGGCCGGGCCGGAGGCCCCGGATCAAGTCCGGGGCGTGGGGTGCGAGGGCGGAGTTCGCGCCATGATACCCCCACCCGTCCCGGGCTTGACCCGGGACCTCCCGGCGGCCAGGCCAGAGACCCCGGATCAAGTCCGGGGCGCGGGGTGCCCACTGGATCGGGCGCGCGCCGGAATGGAGACGTGGAATGCTTGACCAGACCAGGACCATTACCTTCACCCTCGACGGCGCCGATGTCACCGTCCCCGAGGGCACCACGATCTGGGAGGCCGCGCATGGCCGCGGCCTGACCATTCCGCATCTGTGCCACAAGCCCGCGCCCGGCTATCGCCCGGACGGCAATTGCCGCGCCTGCATGGTCGAGGTGGAGGGGGAGCGCGTGCTCGCCGCCTCCTGCATCCGCCCCGCCGCCGAGGGGATGGTGGTGCATACCGCCACCGAGCGGGCCGAGAAGTCGCGCCGCATGGTGATGGAGCTGTTGCTGGCCGATCAGCCCGATCAGCCGCATGACGTATCCTCGCATTTCGCGGACATGGCGGCGCAAAGCGGCGTGGGGCAAAGCCGCTTTCCCCGGATCGAGCCCGCGCGTGTGCCGCTGCTGGATGACAGCCACGTGGCGATGCGCGTCAATCTCGATGCCTGCATCCATTGCGATCTGTGCGTCCGGGCCTGCCGCGAGGTGCAGGTGAATGACGTGATCGGCATGGCGGGCCGGGGCCACGATGCGCGCATCGTCTTCGACCAGGCCGATCCGATGGGCCTGTCCACCTGCGTCGCCTGCGGCGAATGCGTGCAGGCCTGCCCGACCGGCGCATTGATGCCCGCCTCCGTGCTGGACGACGCGCAGCACGGCGACAGCGCCGATTTCGACCGCGAGGTGAAATCGGTCTGCCCCTATTGCGGGGTCGGCTGCCAGCTGTCCTTCAAGGTCAAGGACGACCGGATCGTCTATGTCGACGGGATCGACGGCCCCGCGAACGAGGGGCGGCTTTGCGTCAAGGGGCGGTTCGGCTTCGACTATGTCCACCACGACCACCGCCTGACCAGACCGCTGATCCGCCGCGAGGATGCGCCGCCCAAGGGGCTGAACGTGGATCCCGGCAACTGGCAGGCCCATTTCCGCGAGGCGACATGGGAGGAGGCGCTGGATTTCGCCGCCGGCCGGCTGGCGCGGCTGCGCGAGGACAAGGGCACGCGCGTCGCCGGGTTCGGCAGCGCCAAATGTTCCAACGAAGAGGCATATCTGTTCCAGAAGCTGATCCGCCAGGGGTTCGGCCACAACAATGTCGATCACTGCACCCGGCTGTGCCATGCCTCCTCGGTCGCGGCGCTGATGGAGAATGTCGGCTCCGGCGCCGTCACCGCGACCTTCAACGAGATCGAGAATGCCGATGTCGCCATCATCATCGGCGCCAACCCGGTTGAAAACCACCCCGTTGCGGCGACCTGGTTCAAGCAGTTCACCAAGCGCGGCGGCAAGCTGATCGTGATGGATCCGCGCGGGCAGGGCCTGCGCCGGTTCGCCTCGCACATGCTGCAATTCAAGCCCGGCGCCGACGTGTCGATGCTGAACGCGATTATGCACGTAATTGTCGAGGAAGGGCTGTATGACGACCAGTACATCGCCGGTTTCACCGAGAACTGGGAGGCGATGAAGGAGCATCTCAAGGGCTTCCCGCCCGAAAAGATGGCGCCGATCTGCGGGATCGAGGCCGATGTGCTGCGCGACGTGGCGCGCACCTTTGCCCGGGCGCGGGCGGGGATGATCTTCTGGGGCATGGGCGTGTCGCAGCATATCCACGGCACCGACAATTCGCGCTGCCTGATCACTCTTGCGCTGATGTGCGGCCATGTCGGCCGGCCCGGCACCGGGCTGCATCCCCTGCGAGGGCAGAACAACGTGCAGGGCGCCTCCGATGCGGGGATGATCCCGATGTTCCTGCCCGATTACCAGCCGGTGGGCGATGATGGCGTCCGCTCGCTGTTCAGGGACATCTGGGACACGGAATTCAGCGCCGAAAAGGGCCTGACCGTGGTCGAGATCATGGATGCGATCCATGCGGGCGACATAACCGGCATGTATATCCTTGGCGAAAATCCGGCCATGTCCGACCCCGATGTCGGCCATGCCCGCGCCGCGCTGGCGAAACTGGATCACCTGGTGGTGCAGGACATCTTCCTGACCGAGACGGCGAATTACGCCGACGTGATCCTGCCGGCGACGGCCTGGGCGGAAAAGACCGGCACCGTCACCAATACCAACCGGCAGGTGCAGATGGGCCGCCCCGCCGTGCCGCCGCCCGGCGACGCGCGCGAGGATTGGTGGATAGAGGTGGAACTGGCCAAACGGCTGGGCCTGGACTGGACCTATACCCATCCTGCCCAGGTCTTCGATGAGATGAAGCGGTCGATGAAATCGCTCGACAACATCACCTGGGAAAGGCTGGAGCGCGAGGCGGTGACCTATCCGTCGCTCTCGCCCGAGGATCCGGGCCAGGCGATCGTGTTCGGTGACGGTTTCCCGCGCGCGGACGGGCGGGCGCGTTTCACCCCGGCGAATATCATTCCGCCCGACGAGGTGCCTGACGCGGACTATCCCTTCGTCCTGATCACCGGGCGGCAGCTGGAACATTGGCATACCGGCGCGATGACGCGGCGGGCCAGCGTGCTGGACGCGGTGGAGCCGGAGGCGAATTGTTCCATGCATCCCGCCACCCTGCGCAAGCTCGGCATCAGCCCCGGCGGCATGGTCCGCCTGACCACCCGGCGCGGCAGCGTCGAGGTGATGGCGCGCGAGGATCGCGCGGTGGCGCCGGACAACGTGTTCCTGCCCTTCGCCTTCGTCGAGGCGGCGGCGAACCTGCTGACCAACCCGGCGCTCGACCCCTACGGCAAGATCCCCGAGTTCAAGTTCTCGGCGGTGCGGGCGGAAAAGGCCGCGCTGGACGCGGCCCGATGACGCAGTTCGCGCGCGTCGCGTCCTGCACCGGATGCGGCGCTTGCGAACCATCGCGCTTTTCGGGCATCGCTATCCAGAATGAGGCGGCACGGCATCGCGTCCGCGCCGAGGTTCCGGACCACGAGGAGGCCCAATGTCCGATATCGAGATTGCCCGCGCGGCAAAGAAACAGCCGATCCAGGAGATCGGCGCGAAGCTGGGCATCCCGTCCGGGCATCTGCTGCCCTACGGGCATGACAAGGCCAAGGTCGGACAGGATTTCATCCGGTCGCTGAAGGACCGCGAGGACGGGCACCTGATCCTCGTGACCGCGATCAACCCGACCCCCGCGGGCGAGGGCAAGACGACCACCACGGTGGGCCTGGGCGACGGGCTGAACGCGATCGGCAAGAAGGCGGCGGTCTGTATCCGCGAGGCATCGCTCGGCCCCTGTTTCGGGATGAAGGGCGGCGCGGCCGGCGGCGGTTACGCGCAGATCGTCCCGATGGAGGATATGAACCTTCACTTCACCGGCGATTTCCACGCCATCACCAGCGCGCACAACCTGCTGGCGGCGATGCTGGACAATCACATCTACTGGGGCAACGAGCAGGAGATCGACATCCGCCGCGTCGCGCTGCGCCGGGTGATGGACATGAACGACCGTGCGCTTCGGCAGATCGTGTCCAGCCTGGGCGGGGTGGCCAACGGCTTTCCGCGCGAGGCCGGGTTCGACATCACGGTCGCCTCCGAGGTGATGGCGATCCTGTGCCTTGCGACCGATCTTGCCGATCTTGAACGGCGGCTGGGCGGCATCATCGTGGCCTATCGCCGCGACCGCACGCCGGTCTTTGCCCGCGATATCAAGGCCGACGGCGCGATGACGGTGCTGCTGAAGGACGCGATGCAGCCCAACCTTGTGCAGACGCTGGAAAACAACCCCGCCTTCGTGCATGGCGGCCCGTTCGCCAATATCGCGCATGGCTGCAATTCGGTGATGGCGACGACCACGGCGCTGAAACTGGCCGATTACGTCGTGACCGAGGCCGGGTTCGGTGCCGATCTGGGGGCCGAGAAATTCTTTGACATCAAGTGCCGCAAGGCCGGGCTCGCACCCTCGGCGGTGGTGCTGGTCGCCACCGTGCGCGCGATGAAGATGAATGGCGGCGTCGCCAAGGCCGATCTGGGCCCCGAGAATGTCGAGGCGGTCAAGGCAGGCTGCCCGAACCTTGGCCGGCATATCGAGAACATCAAGCAGTTCGGCGTGCCGGCCGTGGTGGCGATCAACCATTTCTCGGGCGATACCGAGGCCGAGGTGCAGGCGATCATGGACTATGTCGAGGGCTTCGGCGCCAAGGCGGTCCTGTGCAAGCACTGGGCGGACGGGTCGGCCGGGGCGACCGATCTGGCCCGCCACGTGGTCGGGATGATCGACGGCGGCGGCGCGCAGTTCGCCCCGCTTTACCCCGACGAGATGCCGCTCTTCGAGAAGATCGAGGCGGTGGCGAAACGCATCTACCGCGCCGACGAGGTGCTGGCCGACAAGAAGGTGCGCGCGCAGCTCAAGGACTGGGAGGCGCAGGGATACGGCAACCTGCCGGTCTGCATGGCCAAGACGCAGTATTCCTTCTCGACCGATCCCAACCTGCGCGGCGCGCCCACCGGCCATTCGCTGCCGGTGCGCGAGGTGCGGCTGTCGGCCGGCGCGGGTTTCGTCGTGGTGATCTGCGGCGAGATCATGACGATGCCGGGCCTGCCCAGCCGCCCCTCGGCCGAACAGATCCGGCTGAACGATGCCGGCGAGATCGAGGGGCTGTCCTGACCCATGCCTGATCCGGCCCCCCCGCGGCGCGTTCAGTCCTTTTCGGCGAAACCGGCGCGGGCGATTTCCTCTCGTGCCGCGTCGGTCTTGCCCAACTCCGCGCTGTCCAGCGCGGCCAGCGTTTCCGGTGTCTTCAGGAACCGGATGTCGGGATAGGCGACGATTTCCACCCGGTTGCCCCAGGGGTCGAGAAAGTCGAACCGCTTGTCCGACACGAATTCCACGCCCGCCGCTTCCATCCGGGCGCGCAGGCCCTCGCGGTCGTCCACCACCAGCCCGAAATGGCGGGCGGCGTCACGGTGCGGCGTGTCCGTGCGGCTGAGCGCCAGGAACTGATCGGCCATGTCGATGAAGGCGGCATTCTCGGATCGGCTGCGCAGCTCGAACGTGAACCAGCGGCCGTAGAAGGCAAGCGCGGCGTCGATGTCGCCGACTTCGAGCGCGACGTGGTTGATGCCGACGAGCCGTGGTTTTTCGCGGGGCATGGGCGTTCCTTTCGCTTGTGCCCCGGAAGATAGGCGGCAGGTACGCCGCGGCAATGGGGGTGCACCCGCGTCCCGTCAGCCCGGCGCGAGGGCGCGGCGGTAAAGGTGGTCGAGGAACTGCGCGGCATCGGTGAAATGCCCGTCGCCGGGGCCGAGAATGCCGTGCACCTGGGCATCGAAATCGGCGTAATGCTGGGTCGTCGCCCAGATCGAGAAGATCAGGTGATAGGGGTCGATATCGGCGATCCGGCCCGCCGCGCTCCAGCCGCGGATCAGGGCGGCCTTTTCGTCCACCAGCGACTTCAGCGGGCCTTCGACGATGTCCATGATGCGTGGTGCGCCCTGAACGATCTCGTTTGCGAACAGCTTGCTCTCGCGCGGAAATTGCCGCGCCATGTCCAGCTTGCGCAGTACGTATCCCACGATCTCGTCGGCCGGATCGCCCGCCGGCTCGATGGTGCGCAGCGGGTCGAGCCACAGATCGAGCAGCCCGGTCAGCAGCGCGACGTGGATCGCCTCCTTCGAGGGGAAATAATACAGCAGGTTGGGCTTGGACAGCCCGGCCTCTGCCGCGATCCGGTCAAGCGTCGCGCCGCGAAAGCCCGCCTCGGAAAACACGTTCAGCGCGGCGCCCAGGATCGCCTTGCGGTTCTTTTCCTGGATGCGCGTGCGCGGCGCGGCTGCGTCCATGTCGACCCTCCGTTCCGCTCTGCGGCGCGGCGCGCGGCGGGAAATCCTTGACCTGTTAGAAAGCCGTGGTAGCGTCTCGTTGACCAATTGGTCAATTCTTTGCTGCGCGCTGCCAAAGCCCCTGAAGGAGAAAGCCATGGCGCTCGACCGGCCGAACGACCTGTCCGCATTCTGGATGCCCTTTACCGCCAACCGCCAGTTCAAGCAGGCGCCGCGCATGCTGGTCGGGGCCGACCGCATGCATTACCGCACCGCGGACGGGCGCGACGTTCTGGACGGCACGGCCGGCCTGTGGTGCTGCAATGCCGGCCACAACCGCCCCCGCATCGTCGAGGCGATCCAGAAACAGGCGGCGGAACTCGACTACGCCCCCGCCTTCCAGATGGGCCACCCAAAGGCGTTCGAGCTGGCGACAAAGGTGCGCGACATGGCGCCCGAGCCGTTCGAGCATGTGTTCTTCACCAATTCCGGCTCCGAATCGGTGGATACCGCGCTGAAGATCGCGCTGGCCTATCACCGGGCCAAGGGCGAAGGGCAGCGCACCCGCCTGATCGGCCGAGAGCGCGGCTATCACGGGGTGAATTTCGGCGGCATCTCGGTGGGCGGGATCGTCAACAACCGCAAGTTCTTCGGCTCGCTGCTGACCGGGGTGGACCATCTGCCCCACACGCACCTGCCGGACAAGAACGCGATGACGCGCGGCCAGCCGGAACATGGCGCGGAACTGGCCGACGAGCTGGAACGGATCTGCACGCTGCACGGGGCCGAAACCATCGCGGCGGTGATCGTCGAGCCGATGGCCGGATCGACAGGCGTGCTGCTGCCGCCCAAGGGCTACCTGGAACGGCTGCGCGAGATCACCAAGAAGCACGGCATCCTGCTGATCTTCGACGAAGTGATCACCGGGTTCGGCCGTCTTGGCAGCAGCTTTGCCGCCGAGCATTTCGGCGTGATGCCCGACCTCATCACCTGCGCCAAGGGGCTGACCAACGGCGTGATCCCGATGGGCGCGGTGCTGGCCACATCCGAGATTCACGACGCCTTCATGACCGGGCCGGAACACATGATCGAACTGTTCCACGGCTATACCTATTCGGGCAACCCGATCGCCTGTGCCGCCGGGCTGGCGACGCTGGACACCTATGCCGAAGAGGGGCTGTTCGAACGCGCCGCCGACATGGCGCCCTACTGGGAGGATGCGCTGCATTCGCTCAAGGATTGCCCGCATGTGATCGACATCCGCAACATGGGCCTGATCGGCGCAGTGGAGCTGGAGCCGATCCCCGGCGAGCCGACCAAGCGTGCATTCGATGCCTTCGTGAAAGCCTATGAAAAGGGGATCATGATCCGCACCACCGGTGACATCATCGCCATGTCGCCGCCGCTGATCATCGAGAAGGACCATATCGACACGCTGATCGGCACCCTGCGCGACGTTCTGGAAGAGATCGACTGAGGCCGGCCGCAAGGAACAGCGTTCAGGCCGGACCCGGCGTAATACCGACATTACAGGGCGGATTTTACGCCGCCTCTGCCGGAAAGAAGCACGAAAGGAACAATCATGGCAGCACCGGGCGAGAATCTGCGGATCAACGGCGAACGTCTTTGGGACGCGCTGATGGAGATGGCGAAGATCGGCCCGGGCGTTGCCGGCGGCAACAACCGCCAGACCGTCACCGACGAGGACGGCGAGGGGCGCGCATTGTTCCAGAAATGGTGCGAGGCGGCGGGCCTGACCATGGGGCTGGACACGATGGGCAACATGTTCGCCCGGCGCGAGGGGACCGACCCGGATGCGCTGCCGGTCTATGTCGGCTCTCATCTCGACACCCAGCCGACGGGCGGCAAGTATGACGGTGTGCTGGGCGTTCTGGGCGGGCTGGAGATCATCCGTACCCTGAACGATCTGGACATAAAGACCCGGCATCCGATCGTCGTGACCAACTGGACCAACGAGGAAGGCACCCGCTATGCCCCCGCGATGCTGGCGTCGGGCGTGTTCGCCGGGGTGCACGAGCAGGATTGGGCCTATGCGCGCGAGGATGCGGACGGCAAGGCGTTCGGGGACGAGCTGGAACGCATCGGCTGGAAGGGCGACGAAGAGGTCGGCGCGCGCAAGATGCACGCCTTTTTCGAGCTGCATATCGAACAGGGCCCGATCCTCGAGGCCGAGGGCAAGGATATCGGCGTCGTCACCCACGGGCAGGGCCTGTCCTGGACGCAGGTCACGATCACCGGCAAGGAATCGCATACCGGATCGACCCCGATGCCGATGCGCAAGAATGCCGGGCTGGGCATGGCCAAGGTGCTCGGGCTGGTGGACGAGATCGCGTGGTGGCACAAGCCCGACGCGGTGGGGGCGGCGGGCCATATCGAGGTCTATCCCAACAGCCGCAACGTGATCCCCGGCAAGGCGGTGTTCACGGTCGATTTCCGCTCTCCGAAACTGGAGGTGATCCAGGACATGGAGGCGCGGCTTCGGAAAGGCGCGCAGGCGATCTGCGACGAAATGGGGCTGGGCATCGAGTTCGAGAAGGTCGGCGGCTTCGATCCGGTGGAATTCGATGCGGGCTGCGTGACGGCGGTACGGAACGCGGCCGAGCGGCTGGGCTATTCGCACCGCAACATCATCTCGGGCGCCGGGCACGATGCCTGCTGGATCAACCGCGTGGCACCGACCGCGATGGTGATGTGCCCCTGCGTGGACGGCTTGAGCCACAACGAGGCCGAAGAGATTTCGCGCGAATGGGCGACCGCAGGGGCCGAGGTGCTGCTGCATGCGGTGGTCGAGACGGCGGAGGTGGTAGGGTGACATTACTGCATATGTCACCCGTCCCGGGCTTGACCCGGGACCTCTGCCCTGATGGCCGGCCGGGAGGCCCCGGGTCAAGCCCGGGGCGGGCTCCCGGATCAAGCCCGGGGCGGGCTCCCGGGGCAGGCAAGGGGCGTGAGTCACGCGTTGTTAACCGGGGTCTGCCAACCTGCTGGCATGACGCATTTCGTCTACATCATGGCGTCTCGTCCGGGCGGCGCATTGTATGTTGGCCGCAGCCGCAACCTTCGCCAGCATGTCGAGGCGCATCGCGCGGGGCTTTCGGCGCATACGGCGAAATACAAGATCAGGACGCTCGTGTGGTTCGAGCCGCACGAAGATTTCGAGACGTCGCTGCGGCGCGAGCGCAGCCTGAAACGGTGGCGGCGGGCTTGGAAAGACCTGCTGATCACCGATCTCAATCCGCAGTGGAAAGACATGACACACGCCATTCCCTGATCGCCGCCGGTGAGGTCCCGGCGCGTGGCCGGGACGGGTGCGCAACAGGGAGAAGACCATGAGCAAAGTCATCAAGAACGGAACCATCGTCACCGCCGATCTGACCTACAAGGCGGATGTGCGGATCGAAGGCGGCAAGATCACCGAGATCGGGCCGGACCTGAAGGGGGACGAGACGCTCGATGCCACCGGCTGCTACGTGATGCCGGGCGGGATCGACCCGCATACCCATCTGGAAATGCCCTTCATGGGCACCTATTCCACCGATGATTTCGAATCCGGCACCCAGGCGGCCTTGTCGGGCGGCACCACGATGGTGGTCGATTTCGCGCTGCCCAGCCCGGACGGGCAGGGCCTGCTGGACGCGCTTCAGATGTGGGACAACAAGTCGGGGCGCGCGGCCTGCGACTATTCCTATCACATGGCGATCACCTGGTGGGGCGAGCAGGTGTTCAACGAGATGGAAACCGTGGTCAAGGACCGCGGCATCACCACCTTCAAGCATTTCATGGCCTACAAGGGCGCGCTGATGGTGAATGACGACGAGTTGTTCGCCAGTTTCCAGCGCTGCGCCGAACTGGGCGCGCTGCCGCTGGTCCATGCCGAGAACGGAGACATCGTCGCCGACCTGTCGGCAAAACTGCTGGCCGAGGGCAATAACGGCCCCGAGGGGCACGCCTATTCGCGCCCGCCGCAGGTCGAGGGCGAGGCGACGAACCGCGCGATCATGATCGCCGACATGGCGGGCGTGCCGCTTTATGTCGTGCACGTCTCCTGCGAGGACAGCCACGAGGCGGTGCGCCGTGCGCGGATGCAGGGCAAGCGGGTTTACGGCGAGCCGCTGATTCAGCATCTGACGCTGGATGAATCCGAGTATTTCAACAAGGATTGGGACCATGCCGCGCGCCGCGTCATGTCGCCGCCCTTCCGCAACAAGAAGCATCAGGATAGCCTGTGGGCCGGTCTGCAATCGGGATCGCTGTCGGTCGTGGCGACCGATCATTGCGCCTTTACCACCGACCAGAAACGCTATGGCGTGGGTGATTTCACCAAGATCCCCAACGGTACCGGCGGGCTGGAGGACCGGATCCCGATGCTCTGGACCCAAGGGGTGGGGACCGGGCGGCTGACGCCGAACGAATTCGTCGCCGCCACCTCGACAAACATCGCCAAGATCCTGAACTGCTACCCGAAAAAGGGCGCGATCCTGGTCGGGGCGGATGCCGATATCCTGGTTCTGGACCCCGAGAAGGAAAAGACCATCACGGCGGCCAGCCAGGTATCGGCCATTGATTACAACGTGTTCGAGGGCAAGCATGTCAAGGGCCTGCCGCGTTTCGTGCTGACCCGCGGCAAGGTCGCGGTGATGGACGGCGATCTGCAGGCCGAGGTGGGCCACGGCGAATTCGTCAAGCGAGAGCCGGTGAACCCGGTCAACAAGGCGCTGTCCTCGTGGAAGGAACTGACCGCGCCGCGCAAGGTCGAACGCACGGGGATCCCGGCGAGCGGGGTTTGAGAATGCCGCGCGCGCATCGTGGACGGAACAGCGGCCGCTGATGCCGGGCAGTTCGGTCAAGGGCGTGCTGGAGGCCGCCCTCTACGTGGATGACCTCGACGCGGCCGCCGGGTTCTACGGCGGGCTTCTGGGGCTGGACGAAATCCTGCGGGTAGATGACAGGCACGTCTTTTTCCGCTGCGGCGCGACGGTGCTGCTGTGTTTCATCGCCGCCGAGACCCGCAAACCCACGGACAATCCGCGCCTGCCGGTGCCTCCGCATGGCGCGGACGGGGCGGGGCATGTCTGCCTGGCGATGGACGCACAGGCGCTTGACGCCTGCGCCGCGCGGCTCGAAGCTGCGGGGGTGGAGATCGAGGCGGATTTTACCTGGCCGAACGGGGCGCGGTCGATCTATGTGCGCGATCCGGCGGGCAATTCGGTGGAATTCTCCGAGCCGCGATTGTGGGGACTGGAGGGGGCATATGGCTGACGGGACGGTGAACGCGTGACAGTTGTGAAAGCGGACGATCTGGCGCTGACGTTCCAGACGAATGACGGGCCTGTTCATGCCCTGGCCGATGTGAACCTGACCGTCGAGAAGGGCGATTTCGTGTCCTTCATCGGCCCGTCGGGCTGCGGCAAGACCACCTTTCTGCGCTGCATCGCCGGGCTGGAGACGCCGACCGGCGGCAGTCTGACGGTCAACGGGATGACCCCGGACGAGGCCCGCCGCAGCCGGGCCTACGGCTACGTGTTCCAGGCGGCGGGGCTGTATCCGTGGCGTACCATTGCCGGCAACGTGCGCCTGCCGCTGGAGATCATGGGCTATTCGCGCGCCGAGATGGCCGAGCGGATCGCCCGCGTTCTGGAATTGGTCGAACTGTCGGGCTTCGAGAAGAAATACCCCTGGCAGCTGTCGGGCGGCATGCAGCAGCGTGCCTCGATCGCGCGCGCGCTGGCCTTCGACGCCGATATCCTGCTGATGGACGAGCCGTTCGGCGCGCTGGACGAGATCGTGCGCGACCACCTGAACGAGCAGCTTCTGAAGCTGTGGGCGCGCACCGAGAAGACGATCTGCTTCGTCACCCATTCGATCCCCGAGGCGGTGTACCTGTCGACCCGGATCGTGGTGATGTCGCCGCGCCCCGGCCGGATCACCGACGTGATCGAAAGCCCGCTGCCGCGCGAGCGGCCGCTGGACATCCGCGACAGCACCCAGTTTCTCGAAGTCGCGCATCGGGTGCGTGAAGGATTGCGCGCGGGCCATGCCTATGACCAGTAGCCGCCCCTTTCCCACGCTGCGCCACTGGCTGCTGATCGGTGCGGCGGCGCTGTGGCTGGTGCTGGCGGCGATCTGGTTCGCGGCGGATCCGGGCGGTGCCGCGCGCACGACCTGGCTGACCCTTGCCGTTGCGGTGCTGCCGCTGCTGATCGCATACGAATTGTCGACGATGGCGCTTCGCTGGGTGCGCCGGCGGCGGGATCTGGGGCAGGGGCGGGGCGATGCGTAACCTGTTTCCGATCCTGACCGTTCTCGCCGCGATTGTGGGTCTGTGGTACCTGGGCGCGGTCTGGATGAATTCGGCCTGGACGCTGGACCGGGCCGAGGGGCCGCTGAGTTTCACCGAAGTGGTGCGCGACACCATGAGCCAGGACCGCCCGCGCCTGCCCGCGCCGCACCAGGTGGCGGCGGAGCTGTACGATACCGTGATCGACAAGAAGGTGACGTCGAAGCGCAGCCTCGTCTATCACGGCTGGATCACCCTGCGCTCGACGCTGACGGGCTTTGCGCTGGGCACGCTGATCGGCATCCTGATGGCGGTCGGCATCGTCTATTCGCGGACCGCGAACATGAGCCTGATGCCCTGGGCGATCATCTCGCAGACCGTGCCCATCGTGGCGCTCGCGCCGATGATCATCGTGCTCATGGCGGCCATCGGTGTCGAGGGGCGGGCGGTGCCGAAGGCGATCATCTCGGCCTATCTGTGTTATTTTCCGGTGCTGGTCGGCATGGTCAAGGGGCTGCGCGCGCCGGATCGGGCGCAGCTTGACCTGATGGACACCTACAGCGCGAATGGCTGGCAGACGTTCTGGAAGCTGCGGCTGCCATCATCGGTGCCGTATCTCTTCACCTCGCTCAAGATCGGCATCGCGGCGGCGCTGGTGGGCACCATCGTCGGCGAATTGCCGACCGGCGCGGTCCAGGGGCTGGGCGCGCGGATCCTGATCGGCGACCAGTTCGGCCAGCCGATCATGATCTGGGCGGCGCTGTCCGCCGCGGCCGTGCTGGCCGGTATCCTCGTGACGGTGGTGGCTGCGGTGCAGACGGGGCTGATGCGGCGGATGGGGTTCGCGCAATGACGGGGGCGGGGCAGAGATGCAAAGCCTCCGGCGGGAGTGTTTTCGCCAGGATGAAGGAGCGCGCGCAATGGGGCTGGTGATCGCGGCGCTGGTTCTGTGGGGCGCCGGATGGATGATGAACATGGCCATCGCGGCCTCGCCCAGGCGCACCACCCTTGCGGCGCGCGTCGCGGTGCCGGTGATCTTCGGGATCACTGTGCTGGTGATGTGGGAGCTGCTGGTACGGGGGCTGGGGGTGTCGCCGATCATCCTGCCCGCGCCCTCGGCCATTGCCGGCGCCTTTGCCGAGCAGACGCACACCTTGTGGCTGGATTTCCGGCAGACGGTCCTGAAGGGTGCGCTGTCGGGGTTCTTCATCGGCTGCGCCGCCGCCTTCGCCGCCGCGCTGGCCATCGACCGGGTGCCGTTCCTGCAGCGCGGGCTGCTGCCGATCGGCAATTTCGTGGCCGCGCTGCCGATCATCGGCGTCGCGCCGATCATGGTGGGCTGGTTCGGGTTCGACTGGGAATCGAAGGCGGCGGTGGTGGTCGTGATGGTGTTCTTTCCGATGCTGATCAACACCGTGCAGGGGCTGGCCGACACCACGGCGATGCAGCGCGACCTGATGAAGACCTATTCGGCCGGCTACTGGCAGAGCCTGTTCAAGCTGCGCCTGCCGGCCGCGCTGCCGTTCATCTTCAACGGGCTGAAGATTTCCACGACCCTGGCGCTGATCGGGGCCATCGTGGCCGAGTATTTCGGGTCTCCGACCCATGGCATGGGATTTCGGATCTCGACAGAGGTGGGGCGGCTGGGGCTAGATATGGTCTGGGCCGAGATCACGGCCGCCGCCATTGCCGGCACATGTTTCTACGGGGTGGTGGCACTGATCGAACGGGGGCTGACCTTCTGGCATCCCTCGCAACGCAGCGGGTGACCGCGACAAAGGCAACAGGGAGGAGAAGACGATGATGAAACGGATGATGACCGGCGCGCTGGCGCTGGGGATGGGGCTGGCAGGTGCCGCCGCGCAGGCCGCGGACGAGCTGACGCTGCAACTGAAATGGGTCACGCAGGGCCAGTTCGCGGGCTATTACGTGGCCAAGGAAAAGGGCTTCTACGAGGAAGAGGACCTTGACGTCACGATCAAGCCGGGCGGGCCGGACATCGCGCCCGAACAGGTGATCGCCGGCGGCGGCGCCGATGTGATCACGACCTGGATGGCGGCGGCGCTGGCCGCGCGCGAACGCGGGCTGCCGCTGGTCAACATCGCGCAACCGTTCAAGAAGGGCGGCCTGCAGCTGACCTGCCTGAAGGAAAGCGGCGTCGAAAGCCCCGACGATTTCCCCGGCCGGACGCTGGGCGTCTGGTTCTTCGGCAACGAATACCCGTTCTACGCCTGGATGGCCAAGCTGGGCATTCCGACCGATGGCGGCGAGGATGGCGTCACGGTGCTCAAGCAGGCGTTCAACGTGAATGCGCTGCTGAACAAGCAGGCCGATTGCATTTCCGTGATGACCTACAACGAGTACGGCCAGGTTCTGCAGGCCGGGATCACCGAGGATGAGCTGGTCACGTTCAACTACCTCGAGGAAGGCATGGGGATGCTGGAGGACGGGCTTTATGTCCTCGAAGAGCATCTTGAAGACCCCGAATTCGTCGACAAGATGGTGCGCTTCGTGCGCGCGTCGATGAAGGGCTGGGAGTATGCCGCCGAAAACCCCGAGGAAGCCGCCGAAATCGTGGTCGAGGCGGACGAGACCGGCGCGCAGAGCTATGAGCTGCAATTCTTCGGGGTGAAGGAAATCGCCAAGCTGACCGAAGGTTCCACCGGAGAGCTTGACCCGGCGGATTTCGAGCAGACCGTGGCCACGCTGCTGTCCGCCGTGTCCGAGGAAAACCCCGCCATCACCAAGGAGCCGGATGAGGGCGCCTGGACGCACGCGATCACCGACAAGGTTCTGGAATAACGCCCGGAACTGTCGCGGAAGGACCGGAAAGGGGCGGCCGCAAGGGCCGCCCTTTTTCATGCCGTAATTTCATTTGGTTACGGGCAGGGCGCGGTATAGAACGTGCCGTCGCCGCGCGCATAGGCGCAGAACCCGTTCGGCGCGTGGCGCGCCACCACCTCTCCCGGCGGGGCGCTTTCCAGATCGGTGGTAATCGTCCAGCCGCTTTCCTGCAAGGCCGCGGGGGTGATCGAGCCGAAGCCGCGAACGCTGTTGCGCGCGGTGTCGTCCTCTGTGCCGCTGAACATGCCGCAGGCGGACAGCGCCGCGCTGGCAGCGACCAGCATGGCCGGGCCGAGTAATTTCATCGCGTGTCGCCTCCTGCGGCCGAATACGCGGCAACGGATGCTGCCGCCCCGATCAAACGCGCCGGTGCGCGGGCCGGTTCCCGAACCGGGCGGGCCACCCATCACAGCACCAGCTCGATCAGCGCGGGGCCATCCGCGTCCAGCCCCGCGCGAAGCGCTGCGGCGAAGCTGTCCATGTCCGCGGCCCGGCGGCCCGGCACGCCGTGACCCTGCGCAAGCTGTACCCAGTCGAGCACCGGGTTTTCCACGTCGAACATCGCCTGCGCGTTCGCACCATAGCTTGCAACACCGACATTCGCCAATTCGTCGCGCAGGATCTGGTAGCCGCGATTGGCAATGACCACCACGGTGATATCCAGCCCCTCGCGCGCCATGGTCCACAGCGATTGCGACGTGTACATCGCCGAGCCGTCGCCGGTCAGCGCCACCACCTTGCGGTCCGGGCAGGCGGTGGCAGCGCCGACGCTGCCGGGCAATGACCAGCCGATCGCGCCGCCAGTGCCGCCCAGCATGTCATGCGGGCGGGCGCGGGCCAGCAGCGGGCCAAGCGCCGCGCCGCTGGACACCGCCTCGTTGCACAGGATCGCGTTCTCGGGCAGCAGCGCGGCAATCGCGGCGCCGGCCTTTTCCAGCGTGAGCGCGCCGCCGCTGGGCAGGCCGGGCAGGTCCATCGGCACGGCGGCGGGCTGTGCGCCGGCGGCATCGGTCGCCTGTTCCAGCGCGTCCAGCGTCCAGGCGATGTCCATCTCGGGGCGGCAGAGCGGCATGACCGGGCAGCCCGGCGGCTCGGGCAGGCTGGGCTTGCCGGGATAGGCAAAGAACGTGACCGGCCGGCCGCTGCCGACCAGCGTCACCGATGTGGTGCCGTCCAGCGCGGCAATCTTCGGCGCGACCGCATAGGGCAGTTGCAGATGCTGCGGGGTATCGGCGCCCTTGGATGTGCGCGGGATCAGCGTGTCGGTGACGAGCGTTGCGCCGGTTCTGGCGGCAATGCGCGCCGCGCGCCGGAAGCCCGCGCCGAACAGCGCCTCGCCCCCGACCATCAACGCCGCGCCGGGCTGCGCGAGGCGGCGTGCGGCGGCTTCTATCTCCTCGGGCCGGGGCCGCTGGAGCGGGGGCGGCGCTTCCGCCATGGCCGGGCCATCGGCCGCGTTCCAAGCGGTGTCGGCGGGCAGGATCAGCGTGGCGACCTGTCCGCCTCGTGAACGCGCGGCGCGGATCGCCTCTGCGCCGTCGCGGGCGACGGAGGGCGCGTCGGGGCTGCGGCGGGTCCAATGGCTGACCGCGTGGCTGATCGCCTCGATATCGCCCTTGAGGGGCGATTCGAACGCCAAATGGCGCGTTGCGTGTTCGCCCACCACGTTGACCAGCCCCGAGCCGCCCTTGCGCGCGTTGTGCAGGTTGGCGAAGGCGTTGCCGAAGCCCGGCGCCAGGTGCAGCAGCGTCGCCGCCACGTCGCGCTTCATGCGGAAATAGCAATCGGCGCCGGCGGATGTGCCGCCCTCGAACAGGCACAGGATGCAGTGCATGTCGGGATGCGCGTCGAGCGCGGCGACGAAGTGCATTTCCGATGTGCCGGGATTGGCAAAGACGGTGTCGACCCCGTTCGCCAGCAGCGTTTTCACCAGCGATTCCGCGCCGTTCATCTCGTCTCTCCGTACCGCCAATGCCAGACGCGCGCAGGATGGCGGTGCGGGACGGCAAAGACAAGGCGGGCACGGCCGAACCCGAAACGGGCCGGGGTGTCGCCCCGGCCCGCTGCCCTTCGGTCCCGCCTGGGCGGGGCTACTTGTTCAGCCGGTTCTCGATCAGCTCCTCGACAACCGTCGGGTCGGCCAGCGTCGAGATGTCGCCCAGCGAGTCGTGCTCGTTCTCGGCGATCTTGCGCAGGATGCGGCGCATGATCTTGCCCGAGCGTGTCTTGGGCAGGCCCGGCGCCCACTGGATATGGTCGGGCCTGGCGATCGGGCCGATCTCGGTGCGGACCCAACCTTCCAGCTCTTTCTTCAGCGCGTCCGTCGGTTCCTCGCCGTTCATCAGGGTGACGTAGCAATAGATGCCCTGGCCCTTCATGTCGTGCGGAAAGCCGACAACCGCGGCTTCCGCGACCTTGGCATGGGCGACCAGCGCGCTTTCCACCTCGGCGGTGCCCATCCGGTGGCCCGACACGTTGATCACGTCGTCGACGCGGCCGGTGATCCAGTAATAGCCGTCCTCGTCGCGGCGGCACCCGTCGCCCGAGAAATAATAGCCCTTGTATTGCTGGAAATACGTCGCCTCGAACCTGTCGTGATCGCCCCAGACCGTGCGCATCTGCCCCGGCCAGCTGTCCTTGATCGCCAGCACGCCCTCGGCCGGGCTTCCCGTCAGTTCCTTGCCGCTTTCCGCGTCGAGGATCACCGGCTCCACCCCGAAGAAGGGCAGCGTGGCGGAGCCGGGCTTGGTCGGGATCGCGCCGGGCAGCGGGGTGATCATGTGGCCGCCCGTCTCGGTCTGCCACCAGGTGTCGACGATCGGCAATTCGCCCTTGCCGACGGTCCTGTTGTACCACTCCCACGCCTCGGGGTTGATCGGCTCGCCGACCGTTCCCAGCAGCTTGAGCGAGGACAGGTCGTGCTTTTCGACCCACTCGGTGCCCTGGCCCATCAGCGCGCGGATCGCGGTGGGGGCGGTGTAGAACTGGTTCACCTTGTGCTTTTCGCAGACCGCCCAGAACCGGCCCGCATCCGGGTAGGTCGGCACGCCCTCGAACATCAGCGTGGTCGCGCCGTTCGCCAGAGGACCATAGATGATATAGCTGTGCCCCGTCACCCAGCCGACATCCGCGGTGCACCAGAACACGTCGCCGTCATGGTAGTCGAAGGTGTATTCATGCGTCATCGCGGCGAAGACGAGATAGCCGCCGGTGGTGTGCACGACGCCCTTGGGCCGGCCGGTGGAGCCGGAGGTGTACAGCACGAACAGCGGATCTTCGGCATTCATCGGGCGCGGCGGGCAATCGGGCGCGGCCGAGTCCATCAGCGCAAGCACGTCCACGTCGCGGCCCTGGATCCAGGTGGTCTGGTCGCCGGTATGCTTGACCACCAGGCAGCGCACCTTGTCGGAGCAACGCAGCAGCGCCGCGTCGGTGTTCGATTTCAGGTTGGTGCGGCGGCCGCCGCGCGGGGCGGTATCGGCGGTGATCACCAGCTTGGCGTCGCAATCGTTGATCCTGTTGCCCAGCGCATCGGGCGAGAACCCGGCGAAGACGATGGAATGCACCGCGCCGATCCGGGCACAGGCCAGCATCGCATAGGCCGCTTCGGGGATCATCGGCATGTAGATCACCACCCGGTCGCCGCGCATCACGCCCTGGCTGAGCAGCACGTTCGCCATGCGGCAGACCTTTTCGTGCAGCTCCTTGTAGGTGATGTGCCGCGCCTCGTCCGCGGGGTCGTCCGGCTCGAAGATGATCGCGGTGCGGTCGCCGCGGGCCTCGAGATGCCGGTCTATGCAGTTCGCCGAGACGTTCAGCACGCCGTCCTCGAACCATTTGATCGACACGTTGCCGTAGTCGAAGCTGGCGTTCTTCACCTTGGTGTAGGGCTTGATCCAGTCGAGCCGCTTGCCATGCTCGTCCCAGAAGGTCTCCGGGTCCTCGACCGAGATCTTGTACATCTCGTTGTACTTGTCCGGTCCGACATGCGCATTCTGGATGAACTCTGCGCTCGGTTTGTGGATGTTTACCGCCTTGTCCGGCATATGTCTTTCCTCCATCCCAGTCCGCCCGCCGCGAAGGGCAGGGGGACACGACAATATTATATACAGCGCCCGGCGCGCCCGGTCCGATGAGGCGGCGGTGCTCAGATCGCGAGGTATTCCGCGCGCAGAGCCTCGTCGTCGAGAACCTCCTGGGCGGTGCCGTCGAACACCACGGTTCCGGTATCGAGGATCACCGCCCGGTCCGCAAGCATCAGGGCGCGAATCGCGTTCTGTTCGACGATCACCGTGGTGATGCCCTGTTCCTTGATGATGTTCAGCGTCTTCTCGATCTCGTCCACGATCACCGGGGCAAGGCCCTCGTAGGGCTCGTCCAGCAGCAGCACCTTGATGTTGCGCGCCAGTGCGCGGGCGATGGCCAGCATCTGCTGCTCGCCGCCCGACAGGGTCACGCCCTCCTGGCGGCGCCGTTCGCCAAGACGCGGGAACAGCTCGTATATCCGCTCGAGCGACCAGCCGATGGGCGGCGCGATCTGCGCCAGTTGCAGGTTCTCCTCGACCGTCAGGCCGGCGATGATGCGCCGGTCCTCGGGCACCAGTTGCAGGCCCGAAGCTGCGGCCTCGTGGCTGGCCATGTCGTGCAGCGGCTTGTGGTCCAGCCAGATCTCGCCGCGCTTGACCTCGGGGTCGGCCAGCCGCGCGAGGGCGCGCAGGGTCGAGGTCTTGCCGGCTCCGTTGCGGCCCAGAAGCGCCAGGATCTCGCCCTCGTGGACGTTGAACGACACACCCTGCACGATGTAGCTTTCGCCGTAATAGGCGTGCACGTCCCAGCAGGAGAAATAGGCCGGCGCGGTGGCCGCCTGGTTGGCGTGGCGCGAAAAGTCCGGGCGTTCGCGCGTCGTCAGCTGGTCTTCGGTGACAACCATCAGTGGGCCTCCCCAAGATAGGCTTCGCGGACCTTCGGATGGCCCTTGATGTTTTCGGGCGTATCCTCGACCAGCGGCGTGCCCTGCGCCAGCACGGTGATCCGCTGCGCGAGGCTGAACACGACATGCATGTCATGCTCGATGATGCACATGGTGATGTCGCGCTTGTTGTGGATCTGCCTGAGCAGGTCGATCGTGTTGTTGGTATCGGCGCGCGCCATGCCCGCCGTGGGCTCGTCCAGCAAAAGCAGTTTCGGCTGCTGCACCATTGACATCGCCATTTCCAGCCGCCGCTTGTCGCCGCGCGACAGGGAGGCCGCGACCATGTCGCGTTTTTCCAGCATGTTGACGTCGGCAAGCATCGCCTCTGCCTGTTCGCCGATCTCGGTTTCGTTCGCCACCGTCTCGAAGGCGTGCAGGCGGAACGCCCCGTCGCGCTTGGCGAAGCAGGGGATCAGCACGTTTTCCATCACCGTGAGGTCGGCGAAAATCTCCGGCGTCTGGAACACGCGGGAAATGCCCAACTGGTTGATCTCGTGCGGCTTGCGGCCCAGCACCGACTGGCCCGCGAACATCACGCTGCCGGTGTCGGGGATCAGCTTGCCCACAAGGCAGTTCAGCAGGGTGGACTTGCCCGCCCCGTTCGGCCCGATGATCGCGTGAACGCTGCCCTCGGCGACGCTGAGATTGACATCCCCCAGCGCCTGCAACCCGCCGAACCGCTTGTTCACGTCCTTGACTTCAAGAATGCCCATCGTTGCGTCTCCTTGTGCGGCCGGTCATTCGGCGGGGCCGGGGTTGCGCTGCCGGGCGGCCTCGGCCTCGGGGCCGCCGGCCTTGCGGCCCCGGCGGCGGAACAGGCGGCCGATGCGCTGGGCGCCCTCGACCAGGCCGCCGGGCAGGAAGATCACCACCAGCATGAACATCAGGCCCAGCGTCAGGTGCCACGACTTGCCGACGAAGAAGTGCGACACGAACAGGATCGCATCCTCGATCCCGTCCGGCATCCAGCCGAACCAGCCGTGCAGCATGGTGTCGTTGATCTTCGAGAAGATGTTCTCGAAATACTTGATGAAGCCCGCGCCCAGGACCGGACCCATCAGCGTACCCGCGCCGCCGAGAATGGTCATAAGGATCACCTCGCCCGAGGCGGTCCACTGCATCCGCTCGGCGCCCGCCAGCGGGTCCATCGCCGCCAGCAGCCCGCCGGCCAGCCCCGCATACATCCCCGAGATCACGAAGGCCGCCAGCGTGTAGGGCCGTGCGTTCAGCCCGGTATAGTTGAGCCGCGTCTGGTTGGTCTTGATCGCCCGCAGCATCATCCCGAACGGCGAGCGGAAGATCCGCAGGCTGAGATAGAAGGCGAGGATCGCGATCACGGCGCAGAAGTAATAGCCGATGTTGAAGGTGAACAGCCACCCGCCCAGGTCAAGCTGATAGCTGTCGCGCATCACCAGCCCGAACAGGTGCGGCACGTTCGGTGCGTTCTCGCCCATCAGGATCTGCGGATCGTCGGTATAGACCTGAAGCCCGGTCTCGCCGTTCGTCAGCGGGGTCAGCACCGAATAGGCCAGGTTGAACGACATCTGCGCGAAGGCCAGCGTCAGGATAGAAAAGTAGATGCCCGTCCGCCGCAGCGAGATATAGCCGATCGCCAGCGCGAAGATGCCCGAGGTGATGATCGCCAGCACCAGCCCCGGCAGCACGTTGTAGTCCAGCAGCTTGTACATCCACACGACCGAATACGACCCGACCCCCAGAAAGGCCGCGTGCCCGAAGGACAGGTAGCCGGTCAGCCCGAACAGGATGTTGAACCCGATGGCGAAGATGCCGAAGATCGCGAACCGCTGCATCAGGTCCGGGTAGCCGGCGTTGAACGTCGCCATCGCGGACCCTTCGGGAAAGGGTTGCAGCAGGATCGGCGTTGCCATCGTCAGGAAGATGACGATCAGCAGGAAGGTCGTGTCTTTCTTGGAAAGGCCAAGCATTGTCTTATTCCTCCATCACGCCCTTGCGGCCCATCAGGCCGCGCGGCCGGGTCAGCAGGATGAGGATTGCAACGAGGTAGATGATGATCTGGTCGATGCCGGGAACGATGTCCTTGATCCAGTTCATCGACGCGAACGCCTCGAGGATCCCCAGCATGAAGCCGGCCAGCACCGCGCCGGGCAGGCTGCCCATGCCGCCGACCACAACGACGACGAAGCTCAGGACCAGGAAATCCATGCCCATGTGGTAATTCGGCGAGTTGATCGGCGTGTACATCACCCCGGCAAGACCGGCCACCGCGGCGGCGATGCCGAACATGATGGTGAACTTGCGGTCGATGTTGATGCCCAGCAGGCCCACCGTCTCGCGGTCGGCCATGCCGGCACGCACCACCATGCCGAAGGTGGTGAATTGCAGGAAACCGAACACCGCGCCGATGATGACCAGCGAAAAGACGAAGTAGATCATCCGCCAGTAGGGATAGATGATCGTGTTCTCGGCAAAGCCCAGCAGCAGCCCGAAATCGAACGAGCCGCGGAACACCTCGGGCGCCGGGGTCGGGATCGGGTTGGCGCCGTAGAAATACTTGATCAGCTCCTGCAGCACGATGGCCAGGCCGAAGGTGACGAGGATCTGGTCGGCATGTGGGCGCTTGTAGAAATGCTTGATCAGGCCGCGTTCCATGATGTAGCCGATCAGCAGCATCACCGGGATCGCGAACAGGATCGCCAGCGGCACCGACCAGTCGACGATGGCCGTCCCGATATCGGGGCCGAACCAGCCTTCGACATAGGGCACGTCCACCTTCTGCGGGTTGCCCAGGAAATCGGTCTTGGTCTCGTCGATGACCGTATAGCTGGCCGACAGGATCCGCTGCATCGTGACGGCGCAGAACGCCCCCAGCATGAATAGCGCCCCGTGGGCGAAGTTGACCACGCCGAGCGTGCCGAAGATGAGTGTCAGCCCCAGCGCGATCAGCGCATAGGCAGAGCCCTTGTCGAGCCCGTTGAGCACCTGAAGAATGATTGCGTCCATTGCCCCGACCCGTTGCTTTCAGGGGATCGCGCGCCGGCCGAATGGCGGCGGCGCGCCGTCGGGCAGGGCGGGTGCGTCCCGCCCTGCCATGTGCTTTTCGTGCCGGTCAGGCGCCCGGATTGCACTCGCCCAGGTTGCCGCCCGCGAACATCTCGTTGTCGGGGGCGTAGGTGACCTTCTCGCTGGGCGTGACCTCGACGATCTCGACCAGGTCGAACTCGTTTTCCGGGTTCTCCTTGCCGCGCACGACGACGACGTCCTTGAAGCACTGGTGATCGTCCGCGCGGTACAGCGTCGGGCCGTTTCCGAGGCCGTCGAACTCGAACCCTTCCAGCGCCTCGACCACCGCGCAGGGGTTGAACGAGCCGGCGCGGGCCACCGCATCGGCATAGAGCAGCGTCTGGGCATAGCAGGTCTGGGCAGCCTGCGACGGCGGGAAGCCGTATTTCTCGCCGAACGATTGCACGAAGGCGTTGGTGCCGACGTAGCGGGCGCCCTTTTCGTTCTCCAGCTTCCAGTCCCAGTTCTGCGAGCCGGGGATGCCCTTGATGTTCTGCCCGGCGCCGCGCGCCATCAGCTCGGAATACAGCGGCACGACGATTTCGAACTGCTTGCCGTTCACCATCTTTTCGCGCAGGCCGAACTGCACGGCATTGGTCAGCGAATTGACCATGTTGCCGCCGTAATGGTTCAGGATCAGCACGTCGGCGCCCGAATTCAGAACCGGCGCGATGTAGGACGAGAAATCGGTGGCCGACAGCGGCGTCAGGACGGTGTTGACCGTTTCCCAGCCGATATCCTCGGTGAAGGCGACCATCGATTCCTCCTGGGTCCAGCCCCAGGTGTAGTCGGCGGTCAGGTGATAGGCCTTGCGGTCGTCGCCATAGAGCGCCTTGAGCACCGGGCCTAGCGCGGCCGCGGACTGGTAGGCGTTGAAGAAGTGGCGGAACCCGTTGGCCTTCTTGTCCTTTCCGGTGGTGTCGTTGGAATGGGTCAGGCCGGCCATGAACATGATGCCGGCCTCCTGGCACAGCCCCTGCACGGCAACGGCGACGCCCGAGGACGAGCCGCCCGTGATCATGATCGCGCCGTCCTTTTCGATCATCGACTTGGCCGATGCGCGGGCAGCGTCCGATTTGGTCTGCGTGTCGCCGGTCACGAACTTGACCTTGCGGCCCAGAATGCCGGTGCCGTCCAGCGTCTTGGACGAGAACGTGCTCAGCATGCCGCCGTCGCCGCCGCCGTTCAGATGCTCGACCGCCAGCTCGTAGGCGCGCAACTCGTCCGCGCCCTCATCGGCATAGGGGCCGGTCTGCGGCACGTTGAAACCCAGCACCACCTCGCTGTCGCCCGGCGCGTTGGTAAAGCCGGAATGGCTCGCGGCCCATGCAGCGCCGGTGAAGATCGTCGGAACCGCAAGCCCGGCACCGGTCGCGATGCCGGATTTCAGCAGACCGCGGCGGGTCAGAGTCGTCTTGGACATGTTAATCCTCCCGTTACCTTTCATTGGCGCGACCGTTCCTCCACGGCGCGCCATACCCTTTTACAGGATGGTACAAGTAATGAGCGGGCGCCGAAAACTTCGCAACAAGCGCTTTCAATCAAAGGGAAAATCTGTAAATAAATACACAATGCAGGTGCAGAGACTGTAAAGCAATTTTCAACGCAGCGCGGAAACCCGCGCGATTCCATGGAGTTGCGAATGCCCGCCGGATCGCTTTCGGGGTCACTGACCGGCAGCCGCATCCGTCAGCGGCGGGTTGCGCTGGGTTTCCGGCAATCGGCGCTGGCGCGCGAGGTCGGGATTTCGGCCGCCTATCTGAACCTGATCGAGCACAACAAGCGCAGAATCGCCGGCAAGCTGCTGGCCGACATCGCGCGCGCGCTGAAGGTGGACCCGTCGGTCCTGGCCGAAGGCGCGGCCGCCGCGCTGGTCGGCAGTCTGCGCGACGCCGCCGCTGCGCTGCCCGCATCCCAGCCGGGCCCGCTTACCGGCGACGACCGCGCCGAGGAATTCGCCGGCCGGTTTCCCGGCTGGGCGGCGGTGATCGCGGCGCAGCGCCGCCGCATCCGCCACCTGGAACGGCTGGTCGAGGGGCTGACCGACCGGCTGGCACACGACCCGCACCTTGCCGCGTCGCTGCACGAGGTGCTGTCCACCGTCACCGCGATCCGCGCCTCGGCCGCGATCCTGGTCGAGCCGGGCGAGATCGAGGACGAATGGCGCGACCGCTTTCACCGCAACATCCACGAGGACAGCCAGCGGCTGGCGGAATCGAGCCGCGCGCTGGCGGCCTATCTCGACGCGTCGGGCGCGGAGACCGAAACCACCGGCGCCCCGCAGGAAGAGCTGGAGGCGTGGCTGGAGGCGCAGGGCTATCACTTGCCCGCGCTGGAGGCTGCCGATCCGCCCGATCCCGAGACACTGGCCCAGGGTGCCCCCGAATTGACAAGCGCGGCGGGCCGCGCGCTGGCCGGCGGGTGGATGCGCCGCTACCGGCGGGACGCCGAGGCGTTGCCGCTGGACGGGTTCGCCGCGGCGGCGCGCGCGCTCGACCGCGATCCCGGCGCGCTGGCGGCGCGGTTTCCGGGGGCGGGCATGGCCGCGATCCTGCGCCGGCTTGCCGCGCTGCCCACGCCGGACGGCGCGGCGCGGATCGGGCTGGCGATCTGCGACAGCTCGGGCGCGCTGACCTTCCGCAAGCCGCTGGCCGACTTTCCGCTGCCCCGCTACGGCGCGGCCTGTCCGCTCTGGCCGCTCTATCAGGCGCTGAGCCGGCCGCTCACGCCGGTGCGGGCGGCGCTGGAAATGGCGGGCGAGGGCCGGCACCGGTTCATGGCCTATGCCGTGGCAGAGCCTGTCGGCCCGCCCGGCTTCGACGCGCCGCCGGTCTTCGAGGCGGCGATGCTGATCGTGCCGGACGCCCGGATGCGGATGCCGGGAGAAGCCGTGCTTCAGGTCGGAACCTCGTGCCGGATCTGCCCGCTGAAGGACTGCCCGGCACGGCGCGAGCCGTCGATCCTGGCCGATCCGGCGTGATCCGCACCGGCCCGGTTCAAGGGGTGGTAAAGGAAGGAACGCGTATTTGGAACGAGAAGAAACGGCAGTAAGAAAGCCGCTCTCGGCGCGGCATCGCGGCTTTTGACAGCGGCGGGGCCTTCGGCAATAGTCGGCGCGACGGGCGGCAAGCCCGGGTGCGGACCAGGGGAGGGGGCCGGCACATGTCAAAGCGTGTCCTGCTGATCGAGGACGAGCCGAACATCATCCAGGCGATCGGGTTCATCCTGTCACGGGACGGCTGGACCGTGGACAGCCATGCCGACGGAGAGACCGCGATGGCCGAGATCCGGCGCCGCGCGCCCGACCTGGTGATCCTGGACGTGATGCTGCCGAACCGGTCCGGCTATGACATCCTGTCCGATCTGCGCGCCGATCCGGCGCTGGGCGCGATGCCGGTGCTGATGCTGACGGCGCGCGGCCAGTCGCGCGACCGCGAACAGGCCGAACGGATCGGTGCCAGCCGGTTCATGACCAAGCCATTTTCCAACACCGAGATGCTGGAGGCGGTGCGCGAGCTGGTGGCATCGTGAGAAGCCGGCCGATGTTCCTGGAGCGGCGCGGCTATCGCCGGCGGCGCCTGACGGATGCCGCGCGGGTGCTGCCGGTGATCGGTGCGCTGCTGCTGTTGATGCCGCTGCTGTGGTCGCTGGCGCCGGGGCGGGTCATCGGCACGGCGGGTGGCGGGATCTACGTGTTCGGCGTCTGGGCCGTGCTGGTGATCGCCGCCTTCGTGCTGTCGCGCCGCCTGCCGCTGAGCGGCGGCCGGGGGGAGGACGGGCCGGAGCGATGATCGGCTACAATATCCTGGTCGCGGTATGCCTGGCCTATGTCGCGCTGCTGTTCGCGGTGGCCTTCGCGGCCGAGCGCCGGGCAAAGCGCGGCGCGCTGGGCTGGCTGCGCTCGCCGCTGGTCTACACGCTGTCGCTGTCGATCTACTGCACCGCCTGGACGTTCTATGGCGCGGTCGGCTACGCGGTGAATTCGGGGCTGGAATTCGTGACCATCTACCTCGGGCCGACGCTGGTGATGGTCGGCTGGTGGTGGCTGTTGCGCAAGCTGGTGCGGATCGGCCGGTCGCAGCGCATCACCTCCATCGCCGACCTGATCTCTTCGCGTTATGGCAAGTCGAACCTGCTGGGCGTGCTGGTGACGCTGCTGGCCGTGATCGGCTCCACCCCCTATATCGCGCTGCAACTGCAATCGGTGACGCTGTCCTTTTCGGTCTTTGCCGGCGAGGGCAGGCTGCTGGCGGATTTCGACACGCTGGACAGCACTGCGCTGGCCGTCGCCGCCGGCCTGACATTGTTCACGATCCTGTTCGGCACGCGCACGCTGGATGCCAACGAAAAGCACCACGGCGTCGTTACCGCCATCGCGCTGGAGGCGGTGGTCAAGCTGTTCGCACTGCTCGCGGTGGGCGTGTTCGTGGTCTGGGGCGTGGCGGGCGGCCCGGTCGACATCGCCCAGCGCATCGCCGCGTCCGAGATCGCCGAATGGCGGCCGGCGCCGGGCCGCTGGGCGGGGCTGATCTTTCTGTCGGCGGCGGCGTTCCTGTGCCTGCCGCGCATGTTCCAGGTCATGGTCGTCGAGAACTCGGACGAGCGGCACGTCGCCGTCGCGTCCTGGGCCTTTCCGCTTTACGTCTTCCTGATGAGCCTGTTCGTGATCCCGATCGCGGTGGTCGGGCTCGAGCTTCTGCCCGGCGGCAACCCGGATCTCTACGTTCTGACCGTGCCGCTGTCGCAGGACCGCGACGGGCTGGCGATGCTGTCCTTCCTCGGCGGCTTTTCCAGCGCCACGTCGATGGTGATCGTCGCCGCCATCGCGCTGTCGACGATGGTGTCGAACCATATCGTGATGCCGATCTGGCTGCACCTTCGGCGCGATTCGGCCAGCATGTCGGGCGATGTGCGCGACCTGGTGATCACCGCGCGGCGCATGTCGATCGCGGGCGTTCTGTTGCTGGGGTACCTCTATTTCCATTTCTCCGGCGGCTCCACGGCGCTGGCGGCGATCGGGCTGATCTCGTTCGCGGGGGTGGTGCAGGTGCTGCCCTCGCTGCTGGGCGGGCTGTTCTGGCGCGGCGCCTCGCGCGGCGGGGCGGCGGCGGGGCTGGTGATCGGCTTTGGCGTCTGGGCCTACACGCTGTTCCTGCCCAGTTTCGGCGAGACATTCGTGATGACCGGGCTGATGCTGGATGCGGGGCCGTTCGGCATCGACTGGCTGCGGCCGCACGCGCTGTTCGGGCTAGAGGGGATGGACCCGGTGGTGCATTCGGTCTTCTGGTCGATGCTGCTGAACAGCGGCGCCTTCATCCTGGTGTCCCTGCTGGCCTTTCCCGGCCCGCTGGAGCGGCTTCAGGGCGCGCAATTCGTCAATGTCTACGAGCATTCGTCAAGCGCGCGCGGCTGGGCGCCCGGCGGGGCCGAGGCCGAGGATCTGCTGATCATGGCGCAGCGCATCATCGGCGCGGACGAGGCGCAGGCGCTGTTCCAGCGCGAGGCCGAGCGCCAGGGAAGCGCCGGGTTCCTGCCCGACACCACGCCCGATTTCATCGAAACGCTGGAGCGGGAACTGGCCGGGTCGGTCGGGGCGGCGACCGCCCACGCGATGGTCGGGCAGATCACCGGCGGCGCGTCCGTCTCGGTACAGGACCTGATGGCCGTGGCCGACGAGACGGCGCAGATCATGGAGCATACCAGCCAGCTCGAAGCGCAGCGCGAAGAACTGTTCCGCACCGCCCGCCAGCTGCGCGAGGCCAACGAGAAGCTGACCGCCGTGTCGATCCAGAAGGATGCCTTTCTCGGCCAGATCAGCCATGAATTGCGCACGCCGATGACCTCGATCCGCGCATTCTCGGAAATCCTGATGGCCGGTGGGCCGATGTCCGACGCCGACCGGCGCCGGTTCACCAGGATCATCCATGACGAGGCGATCCGGCTGACCCGGCTGCTCGACGACCTTCTGGATCTGAGCGTGCTGGAAGCCGGACAGGTCTCGCTCAACTGGCAAGAGATCGACCTGCATTCCGTGATCGACCGCGCGGTGGCCGCTGCCGGGGTGCGCGAGGCGCGCGGCGGAATGCGCATCCTGCGCGCGCCGGACCGCGAGCGCGAAAGCCTGGTGACCGATGCCGACCGGCTGGCGCAGGTGTTCATCAACCTGATCGCCAATGCCGGCAAGTATTGCGATGCCGAGCAGCCCGAATTACGGATCGAGGTGGCCGCGCGGGACGATGCGCTGCGGATTGATTTCGTCGATAACGGGGCGGGGATCGCCAAGGCCGACCAGTCGATGATCTTCGAGAAGTTCTCGCGCCTGACGGATAACAGCCGCGCCGGCGGCGCCGGGCTGGGGCTGGCGATCTGCCGCGAGATCATCGACCGGCTGGGCGGCTCCATCGCCTATGTGCCGGGGCAGGGCGGCGCCGCGTTCCGGGTGATGCTGCCGCGGGCCGGGATGCAGGACGCGGCGTGATGTTTTGCCGATGCTAACGCTTTGGTAACCCTGATCTGGCAGGTCTGGTCGAAACGGGCAGACGGACGGATCATGGGCGACGACGCGGACATTCCGGTTCTCAGGCGCAAGGCGGGCGCGCGGCGCGGTTCGCAGGGCCTGGCGGACATGACCCCGGACCGGGCGATGCGGCTGGCGCTGGCCCGGGCGGGCGACCGGACGCTGGGCGTTCGCGCCGGATTGCAGAGCCTCGAAATCGGCAGCGTCCTGCCCGACACGCTGGCCGCGGCGCTGCCCGATTCGGCGCTGATCCTGCGGCTGGACGGGCCGGACGGGGCGATTGCGCTGGCGGCGCTGTGTCCGCAAAGCGTCGGCGCCGCGATCGAGGCACAGACGCTGGGCAAGGTGCTGAACGCACCCGCGCCCGACCGCAGGCCGACCGCGACCGATGCGCTGCTGGTGCGCGACTTTGTCGAGGCGGTGCTGTCCGGCTTTGCCGATCTGGCCGAGGATTTGCGCGGCCTGCCGCCGGTGGATGGCTACGCCTTCGGGGGCCGGCTGGAGGATGCGCGCGCCGCCGCGATGACGATCCGCGATGCGCCGCACCTGCACCTGACTGCCGACATTGACTTTGCCGCCGGGTCCAAGGCTGGTGCGCTGCACTTGATCCTGCCCGACCGCCACGCCGCGATCGCCGCCGCGCAGGGCGGGGCGCCCTGGGCCGCGGCACTGGAAAAGGCGGTGCTGGCCAGCCCGGCCCGGCTGGAGGCGCAGCTTGCCCGCCTGCATCTGCCGCTGGCCGACCTCGCCGCGCTGCATGTGGGGCAGGTGCTGCCGCTGGGCCGTGCGGCGCTGGACGCGGTGACCATCCGGGCAAGCGACGGGCGCACGCTGATGACCGCGCGGCTGGGCCGGTCGGGTGCGATGCGGGCCGTGCGCCTGCGGATCGCGGGCGGCGTGCCGCGGCCCGCCGCTCTGGCCGGGGCAGGCGCGCCGGAAGAGGCGGCAGTGCCCGCAGCTCCGGCCGCGTCGCCCTGACCGGTCAGCCCCGGCGCTTGGCGCGCAGCGTCGGATCGGCCTGCGTCGGATCCTCGGGCCAGGGATGCCTGGGGTATTGCCCGCGCATGTCCTTGCGCACATCGGCATAGGACGTGGCCCAGAACCCCGGCAGATCGGTCGTCACCTGCACCGGGCGCCGCGCCGGCGACAGCAGCGTGACCTTGAGCGGCGCGCGCGCCGGCCCGATCACCGGATGCGCGGTGACGCCGAACATCTCCTGCAACCGCACGGCGATTTCCGGCACTCCGCCGGAATAGTCGATCGGGATCTTACGCCCCAGCGGCGTGACGAAATCGGGCGGGGCCAGACGGTCAAGCTCGGCCTTTTGGCCCCAGTCCAGCCGCGCGGCCAGCGCGCCGGCGATGTCCAGCCGGTCCAGCGTCCGGCGTCCGGAAAGGTGCTGCAGCAGCCAGTCCTCAAGCCCCGCCATCAGCGCCGCATCCGAGCAATCGGGCAGGGCCGCGCCCTGTGCGCGCAGCAATTCGATCCGGGCGCGCAGCCGCCGCGCCGCGTCGGTCCAGGGCAGGCCAAGGTCGCGCACCCCGTCCAGCAGCGCGCGCGCCCAGGCGTCGGGCGGCGGCGATTTCCAGATGCGGTCGTCCAGCACAAGCGCGCCAAAGCGTTCCTGCCGCCGCGCCTCGACCGTCCTGCGGCGGCGCGACCAGCGGCAGACATCGTGCCAGCCGATCCGGTCCGCATAAAGCCCGCGCAGCTCCGCCTCGGTCAGCGGCAGGGCCAGCCGGATCCGCGCCTCGCGGCCGCGACCGTCGAGATCCGCGGCCACGATCAGCCGGCTTCCGGCCAGCGGATCGGCGGGGTCCATGTCGGCGCCGGTGCCGTTCGACAGCACCCAGCGCGCCGCGTCGCCGGGGCGGCGCAGCCCGATCCGGTCGGGATAGGCCAGCGCCGCCTGCTCGGCCGCGCCAAGCGGCCTTTCCGGCGGCCCGGCCATCCGCGCGAGCCGCTTCGCCTCTGCCGCGATCCGCTCCAGCGCGGGGGTGCCGCGAGGGTGCCGCAGCGCCTTCAGCCGTAGCGACAGATCGCAGCCTTCGCCGCGCAGCGGATCGCGTTCGTTCAACAAAGCGGCCAATTTTGCGGCATCAGATCCCGCCAATTGCAACATATGTGCAAGCCGTGGATGCAGCGGCAGCGCCGCAAGCCGGCGCCCGTGCGCGGTGACATGGCCCGCTTTGTCAAGCGCACCCAACTCGGTCAGAAGCGTGCGCGCCTCGTCCATCGCGCCGTCCGGCGGGTGGGTCAGAAAGGCCAGATCGCCCGTGCCGCGCAGCCCCCAGACCGCGAGCTCCAGCGCCAGCCCGCACAGGTCTGCCGTGGCGATCTCGGGCGGCGGAAAGGCGTGCAGCGCGCCGTCCTCGCCGCGCGTCCAGAGGCGGTAACACACCCCCGGTGCGACCCGCCCGGCGCGGCCCGCGCGCTGGGTCGCCTCGGCGCGCGTGACGCGCTCGGTGACCAGCCGGGTCATGCCGCGCCCCGGATCGAACCGCGCGCGCCGCGCCCGCCCGCCATCGACGACAACGCGGATATCCTCGATCGTCAGGGCGGTTTCGGCGATGGACGTTGCCAGGACCAGCTTTCGCGCGCCTTTCAGCGGCGCCACCGCCGCGCGCTGCGCCGAAAAGGGCAGCGCGCCGTAAAGCGGTTGCACCGAGACCCCCGGAAGCGCGCCGTCCAGCCGCGCGGCAACGCGCCGTATCTCGGCCTCGCCGGGCAGGAAGGCGAGGATGCCGCCCGTGGTCTCGGATGCCGCGCGGGCGATCAGGTCGGCCATCGCGGCGTCAAAGCGGGTCTCCTTCGGCACCGGCTTTTCGGGCCAGCGGATGTCCACCTCGAAACTGCGCCCATGCGACGTGATGACCGGCGCGTCCAGCATCCGCGCCACCGGCCCGGCATCCAGCGTCGCGGACATGGCCAGCACCAGCAGATCGGGCCGGAACGCGCCGCGCACCTCCCACGTCAGGGCCAGGCCGAGATCCGCGTTGAGAGAGCGTTCGTGGAATTCGTCGAAGATTATGGCGTCAAAACCGCAAATTTCGGGATCCGATTGCAGCATTCGTACAAGAATACCCTCGGTCACGACCTCGATCCGGGTCGCTTCCGACACTCGGCTTTCGCCGCGCATCCGGTAGCCGATCGTCCGGCCCACCGGCTCGTTCAGCGTCTCTGCCATCCGTGCCGCCGCGCCGCGTGCCGCAAGCCGGCGCGGCTCCAGCATCAGGATCCGGCCCATGGCGGGCAGCCCGGCCTCGAGCATCGCAAGCGGAACGCGGGTGGTCTTGCCCGCCCCCGGCGGCGCCTGCAGCACGGCCACGCCGTGGCGGCGCAGCGCGTCCAGAAGCTCGGGCAGGGCGCTTTCGATCGGTAGGTCGGTCACTCGGGCCTTATCGGCGATCCACTGTGGCAAGGCCATAGAAGGATTGCAGCTCGATATGGGTGGCGCGGTAGAGCCCGCCCTCGATCGGGGTAAAGACGGCCGTCAGCGGAAAGGCGACATGCCGCCGCAACTCGCGCGGGGTGAACCCATCGAGCCGGCGGTATTCACCCGTGCAGGTGATGTCCGCGCCGTCGCGCCGCGCCGCGCCCAGCCGCACATGACTGCGGCGGCGGCCGTCAAAGATGGTGATGGTGCGATCGCACAGCCCCGCCTCGGGCTGGTCGCGCAGCAGGGTGTAGAGCGCCGTCAGCGGGTCCACCGTACCGCCTTGGCTGGACGCGGCGGGCGCGCCCGCGGATGCAGGCACCGGCGAGGTGTAGCGCAGCACCCGCGGCACGCCGCGCGTATAGGCGAGCATCGCCTCCGACTGGCGCCGACCGGTATCGGCGGTTTCCTCGTAGCGCTGGGGGCGCAGCCGGCCCTTGTCGATGCGGCCCTGCGCTTCGGCACGGTAGCTGAACCTGCGGAACACCCGCGCCGCACCGGCACTGACGATGACGGAGGCCGCGGAATACGCACCATCCGATTCGCGCGCGGCAAGCCGCATGTCGCCCACGGTGAAGCCGGCGATGCGGATGGTATAGCGCGCCTCCGACTGCATGGCCCCCTGGGCGGTGCCGGGGCCGGCCAGCACGGCCCAGAGGCCGAGGAGCAGGCAGAGCCGGATCAGTCGATACCGCATCATGTGAACACGCCTTTGGCTGGACATCCCCGGGCCGGGCAGGGCAGACAGAACCCGTTCTGTCGCCGCGCGCGGCGGCGAAGTAAAGGGCAGGGCCACATGGCGGAGGCGGACGCGCGGAATCTGGCGCAGCGGGTGCAGGGCGGCGAGCGCCGGGCGCTGGCCCGCGCGATCACGCTGGTCGAAAGCGGCCGCGCCGATCACCGCGCGCAGGCCGCCGACCTGCTGGAGGCGCTGGACACCGGCAAGCAGGCGATGCGGATCGGCCTGTCCGGCACGCCCGGCGTCGGCAAGTCCACCTTCATCGAGGCGTTCGGCCTGATGCTGACGGGGCAGGGGCTGCGCGTGGCGGTGCTGGCGGTCGATCCGTCCTCGGCGCGCTCAGGCGGGTCGATCCTGGGCGACAAGACGCGGATGGAACGGCTCAGCCGCGATCCGAACGCCTTCATCCGCCCGTCGCCCAGCCAGTCGCAGCTTGGCGGTGTCGCGCGCCGCACCCGCGAGGTGATCCGCCTGTGCGAGGCGGCGGGCCACGATGTCGTGCTGATCGAGACGGTGGGTGTCGGCCAGTCGGAAACCATGGTGGCCGAGATGGCCGACCTGTTCGTTCTGCTGCTCGCGCCGGCGGGGGGCGACGAGTTGCAGGGGGTCAAGCGCGGCATCATGGAGATCGCCGACCTGATCCTGGTGAACAAGGCCGATGGCGACCTTGCCGCCGCCGCCGCGCGCACCCGTGCCGATTATTCGGGCGCGCTGCGGCTTCTGCGCCGCCGCCCGCAGGATCCCGAGGGCTTTCCCAAGGCGCTGAAAGTGTCCGCGCAGGAGGGGACCGGCCTGGCCGAGGCCTGGGCCGAGATGGAAACGCTGGCCGCGTGGCGCCGCGATCAGGGGCACTGGCAGGCGCGGCGGCGCGCGCAGGCCCGGCACTGGTTCGAGGAAGAGGTGCGTCATGGCCTGCTGGCGCAGCTGACCGCCGATGCGGATGTGCGCTGCCGGATGGCCGGTCTGGGCGATGCGGTGGCGCGCGGCGAGACGACGCCGGCCATGGCCGCCACAGAGATGCTGGCGTTTTTGCGCGGCCGGGATGCGTCCGGCACTTGACGATCCCCGCGCCCCCGCATATGACCGCGCGACGAGATTGAGGGGCGCTGATGTCGCGGCGCCTGTTTGCGTTTGCAGGGGGCCGATCGTCCCCGATGCCCAAGACGAGGATGAAACGATGTCGCGCCGCTGCGAATTGACCGGAAAAGGCCCGATGGTCGGCAACAATGTCAGCCATGCAAAGAACAGGACCCGGCGCCGTTTTCTGCCGAACCTGAACGACGTGTCGCTGATGTCCGAAACGCTGGGCCGGCCGGTGAAGCTGCGGATTTCCGCCGCCGCGCTGCGCACCGTGGACCATCGCGGCGGCATCGACGCCTTCCTTGCCAAGGCGAAGGATGTCGAACTGTCGGCCAACGCGCTGAAGGTCAAGAAGGAAATCGCCAAGGCCCAGGCCAGCGCCTGAGCTTTCGCTGTTTTTTCGATGAAGCGGCCTCGTCCCCTGCCGGGCGGGGCCGCTTCGTTTTGCCGCTTGGCCTGACGGTGCGGCCGGCGGTAGATCATGGGGCGATGATACGCATTCGCCCCGTTCTTGCGCTGCTGCTTGCCCTGATCGTCGCCGCGACCAGCGGTGCGATGGCGGTCGCGCGGGGCCAGACCGTCATTGCCGGGCAGATCGTCCTGTGCACCGGGACCGGGCCGGTCAGCGTGAACGTGGACGCGGACGGACAGCCTGTCGGCCCGCCGCATATCTGCCCCGATTGCGTGATGTCGCTGATGGCGGCGGTCGCGTCGCCTGTGCCCGAGGTGGTGTACACCGCGCGGGAGATCGCGCTCCGCTTTGCCGCGCCGCGCAGCGCCGCGCCGAAACGGCCTTCTGTCCGGCCCCGCGCCCGTGCACCGCCGGTCGCCTGATCCGATTCGTACCGATTCGCATCAAGACGACCACGACAGCACAGGAGCCTGATATGTCTGTCAGAACCACCCTTTTCGCCGGGCTTGCCGCCCTTGCCGCCGCCATGCCTGCCATGGCCGACATCACCATCGAGGACGCCTATGTCCGCAGCGCCACGCCGATGGCGAAGACCGGCGCGGCCTTCATGATCATCCACAATGACGGCACGGCCGACGACCGGCTGGTCGCCGCCGCGACGGAGATCGCCGACGTGACCGAGCTGCATACCCACAAGGACATGGGCGACGGCGTGATGAAGATGATGGAGGTCGAGGAAGGCTTCGTCATTCCCGCGAACGGGATGCACGCGCTGATGCGCGGCGGCGATCACGTCATGCTGATGGGCCTGACCCGCGGGCTGGAGGATGGCGAGACGGTGAACGTCACCCTGACCTTCGAGCAGGCCGGCGACATCGAGCTTGAGATCCCGGTGGACCGCATGCGCATGCCCGAGATGGGCGGGGACATGAACATGAACCATGGCGACATGAACATGGGCAAGGACAAGGCGAACTGATCCGCCGGACCTTGACCGCAGGGGGCGCTGTTCGCCGAATGGCGCCCTTTTCCGTGCCCATGCCCAAAGCCGCGTTGGTCGCAAGAGGCTGTGGCCTGGCAATCCGGCTTCTTCCTGATCCCTGAACGAGAAAGGGGCGCCCCGGCCTCTTCGTGCCGGTGATCGCCCCATGTCCGCATCCCGCAGGAGCGGTCGGTCCCTCGTAAACCGCGACTTAGCGGCAGGTCGCCTCGGCGAATGAGCCGAAGGATTTGTATCTTTTCCAGAAGACGGCGTGGCCCGCATTGTCCGACTGCCGGATTTCCTGCGCCATGTGCGGATCCTTGAAGAACCGGGCGGCCATCCGCTGATCGTTCGCGTCCAGCGTCGAATTCGCCGCCAGTTGCAGGCAGCCGCACAGTGCGCGATTGCCCGCCGCCCGTTCCGACCCCAGGCAGGCCCGTTCGATCGTTCCCGCGTATGCCGCGCCCGAGCACATGACGGCCAATGCCGTCGCCACGACTACCTTTTTCATGTCTCGCCCTCGTCCCGTGCTTGCGTCACTTATTATGCCTGTCCTCATGCCAGATTCGCCGGTTCCGACAAAACCCGAAAATGGTTGCCGAATGCTTATCGGCGGGGTTATGCCGATATTTTTGTCGACATCTTGACGCGGTCCCCGTTCTGCGGCGTCGGCGCTTTCCCGCAACCCGTTCAGGCCGCTTGCGGAATCCGCACGAGGTGGTTGTCCCAGGCCAGGTCGTGGCCCTGCGCCGCCGCCGCGCGCCGCCGGGTGAAACCGACCGTGCCGGTGCCCGTGGAATACACGAAGCCGTCCGCATCCGGGCTGATCCCGCAGATATCCGGGCGCTCGACCAGCGCGGCAAGCGTGCCGTCCCGCACGTCGAACAGCTGTGCCAGCCCGCCGCGCGGCGAGGTGATGGCGACCTGCCCGCCATCGCCCGAGAACGCCACGCTGCCGGCATAGCCCGCCATCCGGCGGTGCGCGGCCTCCGGCGCCGCCAGCAGCCGCGGCGCGGCGCCCCGCCGGTGCAGACCCAGAAGCGGCGGGCTGTCCGTGCCGCCGCCCTGCCACTGCATCGCATACGCGATCAGCCCATCGCCGCGCAGCGCAAGATGCCGGATGGAATTGCGCCGGTGCTCAGGTTCGGGCTCCACCACGTCGATCAGCTGCCCGTCCAGGTCCAGATAGCTCAGGTTCGGGCGCATGAACGGGATGTTCAGCTTGGCACGACCCGAGGCGGGGCGCGTTTCGATCCCGCCATTGGCCACAGCCAGCGCGTCGCCCCCCGGCAGCAGACAGATGTCATGCGGGCCGACGCCGCCGGAGGCGAATTCACCGATCCGCCTGTAGCCACGCGCCGCGTCCCACAGGCCGATCACCCCGCGCGCCGCCTCGAAATCATTTTCCGAGGTGAACAGAAGCCTGCCATCGCCCGAGAACGCGCCATGCCCGTAGAAATGCCGGCCCTCGGGCGCGTCCAGCACCGCCTCGATCCCGCCGGCCGCGCAATCGAGCACGATGGCGAAGGTGCCGGGACGGCGGGCGAAGGCCACCGCCTCGGGGCGGTGCGGATGGGCGGCGGCGGCATGGCCCCGGCCGGGCAGGGGCAGGCGGAACAGTTCTGCGCCATCGCCGGTCAGGCCGACAAGGTTGTACGCGCCGCCCGGAAGCCGCGCCGCCGCCAGCCAGGACGGCCCGCCCGCATCGGCCCAGCCCGGTTTCGGGATCAGGCCCGTTGCCAGCATCCCCGCCAGAAATCCGCGCCGTGTCGCCATGCCCCGTTCCTTTCCGGTTTCAGTCCCCGTCCATCGCGTTGAACCCGGCGGAGACGCCCAGTTCCGGGCCCAGTTCCGACGCGACCACGCGGCGCAGCGCGTCGATGTCCTGCTGCAGGATCTCGATCTCCAGCCGGCCCTGCGGATCGGCCGCGCCCGCCAGCGCGGGGTCGTCCTTCAGCGCCTCCGCGCGCTCCCGTACCCGGTCCAGCGCGGTAAGCAGCTTGTCGGCGGCATACGGGGCATCCTCGGCCAGCAGCAGCGCCAGGTCCGCCGCGCCTTCGACCGACAGCCGCACGTTGCGCAGGGACCGCCCGGACCGCCGCGCCTCTGCCCGGTTGGGGCGCGGGCGGTCGAACGTGCCCAGCGGCCGGCCAAGCCGCGTATCGGACGTGAATTGCAGCCCGCCCAGCACCGCCTTGAAGAATTCCTGCGCCACGTCTTCGCGGCTGCGATAGCGGTCGTGACTGCCCGGCTCGCGCATCAGGTCGGCATAGCCGCCCGTCCAGCCCTCGAGGATGGCATCCGAAATGGCGGCGATATCGCGGGCGACGGCCTGCACCAATGCGCAGCGATATCCCTCGGGTTCGGCCTCGGTGAAGACGTCGTCGTAAAGCAGGTATTCCAGAGCGTAGAATCCGCGCGCCGCAATGGACAGGGTGGCAAAGCTGTCCTGGCTGTCGATCACCGGATCCTCGGCCTCGATCAGCCCCGCGAGGGTGCGCGGGGTAAAGCCCTTGCTGTCCGGCCAGAAGGCAAGCGCGAAGGCGCGGTCGCCTTGCTCGGTCGGGCCGAAGCGCAGATGGCTGACCCGCATCCAGGCGTCGAAGGCATCGTTATAGGCATCGCGCAGCGGCGCGCTGGTGGCGCTGCAATCGGCCTCTGCCGCGCCTTTCAGATCCTCCGCCTCTGCCGCCAGGTCCGTGAAGCCGGGGATGACGTGCCGGTCCAGGATCGCGTCGATGTCATAGGCGGCGGCCGCGCTGGCGGCAAAGATGACGGCGGCGGCAAGGGGCAGGCGGAACATGTCAAAGGCTCTCCAGGAATCGGATCAGGGCGGCGCGGTCCTCGGGCGGCATGTTTACCACCGCGTCGCGCTGCGGCGCGGCCTCGCCGCCATGCCACAGCACCGCTTCCAGCAGCGAGCGCGCGCGGCCATCATGCAGGAAATAGGTGTGGCTTGATACCCGTTCGGTCAGCCCGATCCCCCAAAGCGGCGCCGTGCGCCATTCGGTGCCGGTCGCGCGCGCCTCGGGGCGGTGATCGGCCAGCCCCTCGCCCATGTCATGCAGCAGCATGTCGGTATAGGGCCAGATCAGCTGAAAGCTCTGCGCTGGCTGGTCCGCAAGGCGGTGGGTGACGAAGGACGGGGTGTGACAGGAAATGCAGCCCGTATCGTAAAAGACCTGCTTGCCGTGCAGCACCTCCGGATCGGCCACGTTGCGCCGCGCGGGCACGGCGAGGTTCTGCGAATAGAAGGTGACAAGCTCCAGCCCCTGCGCGTCGATCTCGTAGATTCGGTCATCGCCGTCGCCATGGGTGGCGGCCAGGCAATCGGCCTGAAGGTCGGTGCATTCGCCCGACCCGGCGGTGAAGAGCGGGTTGGAGATGCCGATATCCCCGACGAAGGCGCTGGCCGTCTGTTCCTCGATTGTGGGATTGCCGGCCTTCCAGCCGAAGCGGCCCAGCATCGGCATCTCGTGCCGTTGCGACCAGACGATGTTGGCCCGTCCCGAGATGCCGTCGCCATCGGCGTCGTCCGGGTCGGCACCGGCGAGGATGTCGGCGGCGGGGATCGCCTCCAGAAGGCCCATGCCGATCATCTGCGGCGCCACGCGCGGCGAGAGCATCGCGCCGGGGGCAAGCGGGCCGTAGCCCAGGTCGGCCGCCGTGTAGGTGGGCGCGCGCAGATGCGCCACCTCGCCGCCCGACAGCGGCACGGGGGTCTCCGCGTAGTCGATCTGGAGGCGGTATTCGGGCGCGATGCCGGGCAGGGCGAAATCCTGCAATTGCGTGCCGTAATTCGGATCGGGCGCGGTGGCGATGTAATCCTCGATCCCCGCAATGGCGTCGTCCTTTGTGCCGGGGACGGAAATGCGCAGGAACATCGACACGGCATTGTCGTCCGGCCCTTCGGGCGGATGGCCGCGCCCGTCCTTGATATGGCACCGCTGGCAGGAGCGGGCGTTGAACAGCGGCCCCAGCCCGTCCGACGCAAGGGTCGACGACGGCGCCGACACCCAGACCTTGCGGAACAGCCCGTTGCCGACCTTGAAATTCAGCTCGCCGTCAAAGCCGATATTGGCCGAGGGCTGCGAGAAAGCATCGGCATTGGTCCGCGCCCGCACGGTGGCGGCGCCGGCGGACAATTCCTCGTATTGTTGCGGGACGTCGAAATCCTCTGCCGGGCGGGTGACGCCGGCGATGCGCGCGGCCTCGTCATCGGTGCGCGGGATGATGTCCAGATGCGGCTCGTCCAGCGGGCCGGCGACGGCCGGGGCGGCGCCGATCAGCGTCAGGACGAAGGCGTGTGTGATGCGGCGCATGAGGGGTAGCTCCGTGGCGGGAAGTGTTGGCAGGATCAGTGGATGTGGCGCGCAACCCGCCCGAACAGCGCCGAAGGCGCCGGGCGAGCGCCTGCCCGTCCCGGCGGGCTGGCGCTTTGGCCATCGGGGCGCAAACCTGACACGTCGGGCGGATGTGGCGCAAATAAAGTGCGCCGTTCAGCCGAAGCTGCGCCATCCCACGGGCAGGCGCCCGCCCGGCACGCGCTGCGCCTTTTGCCAGGGGCAGGACGCTGCAATGCCATACGGGCGAACACCGCTTTCACCGCCCTACTGGAACACCGCGCCGGGCGCATCGAGGCTGTCGGACCCTTCGAAGGCGATGCTGTCGAGGCCCAGCTCGGTCACCACACGTTCGATGGTGCGGGTCTGGTCGATGAGCCCGTTCACGCCGCCCATCACCAGCTTTTCGCCCGCCACATTGCCGCGCGCCAGCATCTGATCATAGGACGTGCCGGCCTCGGCGACATACTTTATCTGCCCCAGCGCGCGCATCGTCGCCGCCAGCTTGGCCTGCATTTCCGCGTCCAGATCGGGGGCGGAGGCCGCGACCAGATCGCTCAGCGACGCACCGGAAACCACGCTGCCGTCTATCCGCACATACTCGCCCAGATAGACGTTCTGGATGCCCAGCCCGTCGTAGTAATGGCTGTTGTGGGTGTTGTCGGAAAAGCAGTCATGCTCTTCCTCGGGGTCGTTCAGCATCAGGCCAAGCCGCATCCGCTCGCCGGCCTGCTCGCCGTAGGACAGGCTGCCCATCCCGGTCAGTATTGCCGACAGCCCCGCATCGGGGTTGCCCATCACCTCGGCGCGGGCCTCGCCGCCCTTGGCCCATTGCGCGGCCATCCAGTCCAGATCGCTGACCAGAAGATCGGTGGCGGCCTTGAGGTACTCGGCACGGCGGTCGCAATTGCCGTTCGTGCAGGCATCGCCCCGGGCGTAGTCGGTCCAGGCTCGGTTCCCTGCGCCATGATTGGTGCCGTTCAGATCCTGCCCCCAGAGCAGGAACTCGATCGCGTGATAGCCGGTGGCGACGTTCGCCTCGATCCCGTCGACCTCGTGCAGGGTGTCCGACAGAAGCTCGGGCGTGATCCGCGTTGCATCGATCTGCTGGCCCGACAGGGTGAAGGTGGGATGCGCGATCACGTTCAGCGCGGCAAGGGCGTTCTCGTCGGTCGCGCCGCCATAGGTGCCGTCGACATAGTCGATCAGCCCCTCATCCAGTGGCCAGGCGTTCACCTTGCCTTCCCAGTCGTCGACGATGGCGTTGCCGAAGCGGTAGACCTCGGTCTGCTGGTACGGCACCCGCGCCGCAAGCCAGGCATCCCTGGCCGCTTGCAGCGTCCCGCCCGAGGGCGCGGCGACCAGGGCGTCGACGGCAGCCTGCAACGCTCTGGCGCCGGTCAGGCTGTCGCCATAGGCCGCGGCGGCGATGTCGGCGTAGTTGGTCAGCACCGCCTCTTTCGTCGCGGTCTGGGCCTGGGCGGCGGCGGTCAGCCCGGCGATCAGGGCGGTGGCGCTGGCGGCGGTTTTCAGATGACGCATGGGGATGTCGTTCCTTCCTGTTTCGCTTGTCGTTTATCGGGGCGGCCGTGTCAGTGCAGGGTGACGCCTTTTGCGCAGGGCGGCGGGCGCATGCTGGCCAGCGCCATGCGTTTCAGTGCCAGGCCGAACTCCTCGGCCAGCGCGACGAGGCCGGGCGCCATATCGGCGCGGACCAACGTCATCGCCAGCATCAGCGCATCCTCGCGCGCGCCCTCGCTGGCAGAGCCGACGACCTGAGCGAAACACGCCTCGTCGCCGCCAAGGCAGCGGCAGCCGGCTTGGCGGCGCATCAGAGGCCGGCGGCAATGCCGCGTGCAGAGCGTGCACAGATGGTCCAGCGTTTCCAGCGCGGCGCGGCCATGGTCGCGGCCCAGATGGCCGGCGAAATCGTGCCGCACCCGCGCCTGCGCTTCCGGCCCGTCGAACCAGAGCCGCAGGTACAGCACGGCGCCCGCGCCCACGGCGTCAAGATCGGCGACATGGCCCACCGGCGCGCCGCCGCGGCGGCTGTCGCGCCGGGGTGTCATTTCGTCAGGATCAGCTTGCCCGCGCGGGTGATGCGCAGCGTGTAGATTTGATCGCCCAGCGCGATCTTCGCCTCGCGCCCGCCCTCTGTCAGCGATTGCGCGACGTGCAGCGGCGGGGTCTGCGGGCTGTCGGACACTCGGTGGCGCAGCGGCATGTTCATGGCCGGTCCTCCGCGCGGGTATCCAGTCGGTCAAGCAGCCATTCCGCACCGCCGGGCATCGCGCCGCCGCTTTCCGCCAGCAGCGCCAGGACATCCTGCAATCGCATCGGATCGGATGGCGCGGGGTGGGTCCGGCCGCGGGCGGGGTCTGGGTCGATCTGCATCGCAAAGCTCCGTCATTGGTCCGTAGCTTCCCCGGATTCGATGGCCGGGGTGGCTGGCAGGTCATGACGGAAAAGGTGAGGGAATCGGTCGGATATGTCAATCCGACTTTTTCAGTCGGATTATGCGGTGGGGTCTCGCCCACCCCGAATGTGGCCCCGCCCCGGGCGATATGCCGGGGCGGAGGCGGTTCAATGGCTCAGCCGAGCACCTTGGCGACGGCTTTCGCGGTCTTTTCGGCAACCTCGTCGCCTTCTTCCGGCGTCATGCAGAGCGGCGGCGCGAAGCCCAGGATGTCGCCTTGCGGCATGGCGCGGCCGATCACGCCCTCTTCCATCAGCGCGGCGGAGACACGCGCGACCACCTTTTCGCCGGGATCGAAGAATTCGCGCGTATCGCGGTTCTTGACCAACTCGACCGCGCAAAGCATCCCCTCGCCGCGCACCTCGCCTACATTGGCATGCTCGCCCACGGCATCCCGCATCGCCTTGAGGAAATGCGCGCCGGAGGTGCGGGCATTCTCGACCAGACCCAGCTCGTCGATCAGCTTGAGGTTGGCGACCCCCGCCGCCGCACCGATCGGATGCGCCGAATAGGTCCAGCCATGGCCGATCGGGCCGAATTCGTCGGTGCCGTCCTCCAGCACCTTCCAGACGCGATCACCGATGATCGACCCCGAAAGCGGCGCATAGGCCGAGGTCAGCCCCTTGGCGATGGTCACGATGTCCGGCTTCAGCCCGTAGAAGTCCGACCCCATCATGGTACCCAGCCGGCCGAACCCGGTCACGACCTCGTCCACGATCAGCAGGATGTCGTGCTTTTCCAGGATCGGCTGGATCGCGTCCCAGTAGCCGGCGGGCGGCGGCACGATGCCGCCGGTGCCCAGCATCGGCTCGCCGATGAAGGCGGCGATGGTGTCCGCGCCCTCGCGCTCGATCAACTGTTCCAGCTCGGCCGCGCACCAGGCGGTGAACGCCTCTTCGGACATGTTCAGGTCGGGGCGGCGGTAGTAGTACGGCGCCTCGGTATGGATCACCTGCGACAGCGGCAGGTCGAACTTCTTGTGGAACGGATCGAGCCCGGTAAGCGAGCCGGTCATCAGCCCCGAGCCGTGATAACCGCGCCACCGCGAGATGATCTTCTTCTTTTTCGGGCGGCCGAGGATGTTGTTGTAATACCAGACCAGCTTGATGTTGGTCTCGTTCGCATCCGACCCGCCCAGCCCGAAATAGACCTTGGACATGCCTTCGGGCGCGCGGTCCATCACCATCTTGGCCAGCGTTATCGACGCTTCGGTGCCGTGGCCGACATAGGCGTGGTAATAGGCAAGCTGCCGGGCCTGGTCGGCGATCGCCTCGGCGATCTCCTGCCGGCCATAGCCGACATTGACGCAGTACAGCCCGCCGAACGCATCCAGCAGCCGGTTGCCGTCGCGGTCGGTGATGTGGCAGCCCTCGCCCCCGGTGACGATCCGGCTGGGTGCCTCGCCGCGCGCGAATTGCGCAAGATGCGTGGACGGGTGAAAGAAATTCTCGCGGTCCCAGGCGTCGAGCTGGTCGTTTCTGAGCATGGCCTGTCCTTTCCTGAATGGGCGGATCCTGCGCTCAGACCTACGTCATTTCCGGTGCAGGTGCCACACTCGTGAAGCAGGCGTGCCGGCTATTCGCCGGTGCTGCGCAGATGCGCCATCGCGGCGGCGTGGATGTCCGCGTTCGCGGCCGCCAGAACCCGCCCGCCCATGTGGCACGGCCCGCCATCCCAGTCGGTCACGATCCCGCCCGCGGCGCGGATCACCGCCATCGGCGCCTGGATGTCGTAGGCTTGCAGTCCCGCCTCGACCACCAGGTCGATCTGACCGGCGGCGAGCAGCGCATAGGCGTAGCAATCCATGCCGTAGCGGGTCAGCTTTGCCTCGGACGACAGGCGGCGGAACGCGGCCGCCTCGGGCGGGCTGCCGACCTCGGGGAAGGTGGTGAACAGGATCGCGTCCTTCAGCGGCCGGGCGGGGCGCGCGTGCAGCGGCCGGGGGCCAAGCGGTCCGGTCATCCGTGCGATGCCCAGCCCGCCGGTGAACCGCTCGCCGGTATAGGGCTGCTCGATCACGCCCAGCACGGGTCCGCTTTCGGGGCCGACCGCGATCAGGACGCCCCAGGTCGGCGTGCCCGACAGGAAGGCGCGGGTGCCGTCGATCGGGTCGAGCACCCAGGTCAGCCCGCTGCTGCCGGCGCTGGCGCCGAATTCCTCGCCCAGGATCGCATCGTGCGGGCGTCGTTCGGCCAGAACGGCACGCATCGCTTCCTCTGCGGCGCGGTCGGCGACGGTCACGGGGTCGAACCCGGTCGCGGCCTTGTTGTCGGTTTGCAAGGTGTCGCGGCGGAACCAAGGCAGGATCGCCTGGCCGGCCGCATCGGCCAACGCGTTGGCGGTGGCCAGAAGCTCCTGGCCCTGCTCGTCAGTGATTGTCGTCATGCGCGGTGCCCCTTCGCGGACCACCTGCGCGGTACAAGCTGGGGCGCAGGCCGTCAAGCGCGGCCCCGGGGGCGGGTTCAGGCGACGTCGCTCATCACGCGGGCCAGCTCGAACAGGCGGCGGCGCTGCATTTCGGGCATCGCATAGTAGGAACGGACCAGCTCCAGCGCTTCCTTGTCGGCAAGAATGTCGCCGGGGACGCCGTGGCCGTTCATTGCGCCGGTGTCGATGGCATCGTCGATCCCCTCGAAAAAGAAACGCACATCGACATTCAGGGCATCGGCAATATCCCAAAGCCGAGAGGCGCTGATCCGGTTCATGCCGGTTTCGTATTTCTGAATCTGCTGAAACTTGATCCCGACCTTGCCGGCAAGCTGCTGCTGCGTCATGCCGACCATCCAGCGGCGGTGCCGGACGCGCTTGCCGACATGGACATCTACGGGGTGTGTCATAATATTCGTCCCTACAACCAATAACGGTAGCGTCACAATTCACGCCGGGCGGGAATCGCGCAACCTGTCCTTTTGGGCAGTTGTCGGCCAATCCCTTTGTTTTCCACAAGGAAGCGACGTCGGGTAAGGTGCCATGGGTGCCTTGTCAGGGGCGGAAAACTGCAAGGCTTGGTTGAAATGCGCGCTTTTAGCTGCAAGGCGGGTTCGCCTTTGGGTTGATCGCCGCCGGGCCTGCCGGGAACGCCTTTCGCGCATGCTGCGGCCGGGGACAGTCCGGCCCGCTGCCCAGGGATTATCGCCTCTCGCGGGCGTGCGCGGGGGAAAGTGCCGGAAAGGCTTGAAAACCGCGACAGGCCCGCCGATATTCCGAAAGGCAAGGGCGGCCGGGACGGCCGTCTATGGTATTTTCTGGGAGGCCCACATGGCTGAATTACGGACGGCACGCGCGACGGCGGGCGTTCGCACTGCGGAAATCGATGCGGGTCTTCGCGCCCACATGAACAAGGTCTACGGCACGATGTCGGTGGGCCTTCTGGTCACGGCCGGCGTGGCCTGGGCCGTTGGTTCCAGCGATGCGCTGCTGTCGATCTTCCGTAATCCGGAGACGCTTCAGCCGAACATCCTGGGCTGGGTGGCGATGTTCCTGCCGCTGATCATGGTGTTCGCGTTCGGTGCGATGATCAACCGCCTGTCGGCGGCCGGGGCGCAGCTTTTCTTCTACACCTTCGCCGCGGCGATGGGGCTGTCGATCTCGTGGATCTTCGCGGCCTTCACCGGCGTTTCGATCGCGCAGACATTCCTCGTAACCTCGATCTCCTTCGCGGGGCTGTCGCTTTGGGGCTACACCACCAAAAAGGACATCTCCGCCTGGGGGTCGTTCCTGATCATGGGCGTGATCGGCCTGATCGTGGCGTCGATCGTCAACATCTTCCTCGGCTCGCCGGCGATCCACTTCGCCATCTCGGTGTTGGGCGTGCTGATCTTCGCGGGGCTGACCGCCTATGACACGCAGAAGATCAAGACCGACTACATCCAGCACGCCCATGCGATGGACAAGGAATGGCTGGGCAAGTCGGCGATCATGGGGGCGCTGAACCTCTATCTCGACTTCATCAACCTGTTCATGTTCCTGCTGCAATTCATGGGCAGCCGCGAGTAGCGCGGCCGGCCCGCAGGCCGCAAGGCCTGCCGGATGACTATCGCATCGCGCGCCCCTTCGGTGGCGCGCGATTTTTTTGACGGCTCCGGCCGGGCGGTCGGCGGCCATTCCACGAAAAGAAAAAGCCGCGCTCCGGGCGCGGCTTGAATCTTGCGGTCGAAAAGCGAAGGCTACTTGATCTTGCCTTCCTTGTACTCGACATGCGCGCGCTTGACCGGGTCGTATTTGCGGACCGTCATCTTCTCGGTCATGGTGCGCGCGTTCTTCTTGGTCACGTAGAAGTGGCCGGTGCCGGCGGTCGAGTTCAGCCGGATCTTGATGGTGGTGGGTTTCGCCATGTGTCTTGCTCCGTCGCGCGGGCGTGCTGGCGCCCGGAAAACCTTGAAGTCCGCCTTTTACCCGGCGCGCGCGCCGAGTCAACCGGAATGCCGCGAAAAACCGACCCTGTGGGCGGTGAACTGGCGGCGGCGGGCGATTTGCGCGGACGGCCTGTAAGCCGGATTCTGTCCCGGCGGGCGAGCCCGCCATGGATGACCATTCCTCTGCGGCGCGCGTTGCCGCGCGCCTCTAGCTGCCAACCCGGACCTCCGGGCCAAGGCGGCCCTGCGCCGGATCGCTCCGCCGCACGAGATCCCTATTCGGCATTGCTCCCGGTGGGGCTTGCCGTGCCGGTCCGGTTGCCCGTCCCGCGGTGGGCTCTTACCCCACCGTTTCACCCTGGCCCCGGATCGCTCCGGGGTGGTCTGTTTTCTGTGGCGCTTTCCCTCGGGTTCACGGCGGGTTTCCCCGCCGACCCCGGCCGGGCGTTACCCGGCACCGTTTCCTTGTGGAGTCCGGACTTTCCTCCCAGGCGGGTTGCCCCGCCGAAGGCGGTCATCCGGCCATCCGCGCAGATGGCAGTTATGTGCGCGAGGGCGCCGCGTCAACCGCGAAGCGCGCGGCGAGATCCTCGATCGCCGCGATGTCGGCGGGGCAGAGCGGGCCGGCGGCCCAGGGGCGAAAGCGCAGGCGGAAGGCGCCCAGCAGCGCCTCGTCCGGCAAATCCGGCGCATAGCCGAAACGTGATGCGGCCCGGGCCATGCGCTGCGCGTCGGTGCCGGCCGCGCCCGGCGCGGGCAGGGCCGGCGGGGTTGCGGGCCAGACCGACAGACCGCGGCGCGCCAGCCGCCGCCAGTCGAAGCGGGGGCCGGGATCGTGCTTGCGCCCCGGCGCCATGTCGGAATGGCCGATCACGCCCTCGGGGGCGATGCCGTGCCGGTCCAGCACGCCGGCCAGCAGATGTTCCAGCGCGGCCATCTGCGGCTCGGGGAAGGGGTGCGCGCCGGGATTGTACAGCTCGATCCCGATGGAGCGGGAATTCACGTCGTCCCGTCCGCCCCAGCTACCAGCGCCGGCATGCCAGGCGCGCTGCGCCTCGTCCACCAGCTGCAGGACGGTGCCATCCGCGTCGATCAGGTAATGCGCCGACACCTCTGCCGCCGGGTCGCACAGCCGCGCCAGCGCCTCGGCGCAGCTGTCCATGGCGGTGTAGTGCAGCACCACGAGCTCGGGCCGCGCATCGCCGCGCCGCGCGCCGTGATTGGGCGAGGGATGCCGGATCACGCCGCCCGGATCAACCGGCGATGGATCGGAACTGCGCCGGATCCCATTTGCAGGCATAGCCGTCGCCATCCGGGTCAAGCGCCAGCTTGTCACGCTCCGGCCCGCCATTCTTCAGGAAATCCTCCTGGGCGAGATCGGGCGTGGCGTAGCGCGCGCAGTTGCGTTCGTGCTTGCTGGCGGTGAACAGGCCGACACGCTTGTACATCTCGGTGCCCACGGGGTGGCTGGTTTGCAGGGCAAAGGCCACGACATTGGTGCCCGAATCGCCATTGCGGGTCGGCACGGCTGTGGGTTTCACCTGTTCATAGGCGGATGCCTGGGCATAGAGCCGGGCCGCGTCGCTTTCGATGGTCTCGCGTTCCGACACGGCGTTGAAATTCTGCTCGTCCGAGATGCGCGCGGTGCTGTCGAGTGCGGGGCCGGAATCGGGCGCAGGAGCGGCGGCGCCTGCCGGCGGCGGCGTCGCTGTCCGGTCGCCGCTTTTCAGTTCCGAATCGCGGGTGCGGCGGTAATCGTTGTAGTCGCGGTAATCCCCGAAAACGACGCCCTGACCGCCAGAGCGGCCTTCGGGATTGGAATCGGGGACGTTCGGCGCGCAGGCCCCAAGGGTCAGCGCCGCCAGGATCAAAACCGTTCGCTTCATGCCGATGTCCTGCGGGATGTGTTCGGCGCGGCTCTTACCACCATTTTTCCGGCTTGGAAACAAATCCGGCCGCACGTTCCAGTGTATAGGCGGAATTGAGCAACTCGGCCTCTTCCCAGGGGCGGCCGATCAGTTGCAGGCCCAGCGGCAGGCCCTGTGCGTCCAGCCCGGCGGGCACGGCGATGCCCGGCAGCCCGGCAAGGTTCACCGTGACGGTGAACACGTCGTTGAGATACATCGCCACCGGGTCGCTTGCGGTCATCTCGCCCAGAGCAAAGGCAGAGGACGGCGTGGCCGGGGTCAGGATGGCGTCGATGCCGTCCGCAAAGACCGTTTCGAAATCGCGCTTGATCAGCGTGCGGACCTTGCGGGCGCGGTTGTAATAGGCGTCGTAGAACCCGGCGGACAGCACGTAGGTGCCGACCATGACGCGCCGCTGTACCTCGGGGCCGAAGCCTTCGGCGCGGGTCTTCTCGTACATCTCTGTCACGCCGTCGCCCTGCGCCAGCCGCGCGCGGTGGCCATAGCGCACGCCGTCATAGCGCGCGAGGTTCGACGATGCCTCTGCCGGCCCGATCACGTAATAGGTCGGCAGCGCGTATTTCGTGTGCGGCAGGGTGATGTCCACGATCTCGGCGCCCGCATCCTTCAGCATCGCGGTGCCGTCCGACCAGAGCTTTTCGATTTCGGCCGGCATGCCGTCCATCCGGTATTCGCGGGGGATGCCGATCTTCTTGCCGCGGATGTCGCCGGTCAGCGCGGCCTCGAAATCGGGCACCGGCAAGTCGGCGCTGGTGCTGTCCTTCGGATCGTGGCCGCACATCGCGCGCAGCATGATCGCCGCATCGCGCACATCCCGTGTCATCGCCCCCGCCTGATCGAGCGACGAGGCGAAGGCCACGATGCCCCAGCGCGAGCAGCGCCCGTAGGTCGGCTTGATGCCGGTGATGCCGGTGAAGGCGGCGGGCTGGCGGATCGAGCCGCCGGTATCGGTGCCGGTCGCCGCAAGGCACAGGTCCGCCGCCACGGCGCTGGCCGACCCGCCGGAGGATCCGCCGGGGGTCAGGGCGGTGTCATCGCCGCTGCGCCGCCACGGGTTCACCGCATTGCCGTAGGTCGAGGTCTCGTTGGTGCTGCCCATGGCGAATTCGTCCATGTTCAGCTTGCCCAGCATCACCGCGCCCGCATCCTTCAGCTGCGCGCTGACGGTGGATTCGTATTCCGGGCGGAACCCGTCCAGGATACGGCTGGCGGCCTGGCTGGGCACCCCTTCGGTGCAGAACAGATCCTTGATGCCGATCGGGATGCCGCACATCGCCGGCACCTCGCCGCGCGCTTGCAGGCGCGCATCGGCGGCATTCGCGCGCTCCATCGCGATCTCGGGCGTCTTGTGGACGAAGGCGTTCAGCGCGCCGGCGCCGTCGATCTCGGCAAGGCAGGCCCGGGTCAGCTCGGCAGAGGTCACATCGCCGGCGCGCAGCCGGTCGCGGGCCTCGGCGATGGTCAGTTTCGTCAGCTCGTTCTTCGGATCGGGCATCATTCCACCACTTTCGGCACGGCAAAGAAGCCTTCGCGCGCATCGGGCGCGTTCGACAGGATGCGGCCCTGCATGCCGCCGTCGGTCACCGTGTCCTCGCGCCGTTTCAGGCGCATCGGCGTGACCGAGGTCATCGGCTCCACGCCGTCCACGTCGACCTCGTTCAGCTGTTCGATGAAGCCAAGGATCGTGTTGAACTCTTCGGCCAGTGCGGGCAGGGCGTCGTCTTCGACCCTGATGCGGGCGAGCTTGGCCACATGGGCCGCTTGTGCCTTGTCGATCGACATGGGGGCTCTTTCCGGTGCTGTTTTCGAGACTTGCGTTTAGCGCCGCGCCGGGCGGGCTGCAAGGCGCGCGTGGCGCCGGTGGTGGCGGGCCAGCGTGTCGATCATCAGCGCCAGCATCAGCGCGTTCAGGATATGCCACAGGAAATGCGTGCCCATCGGCAGCACCGGGCAAAGCGGACCGTCGAGGCTGCGCAGCAGGATCGACACCGCCAGCAGCCCCGCGCCGATGCCCAGCCGCTGTGCGGTCTGTGGCGCACGCCGCCGCAGCCCGGCCGCATAGGCCGCGATCAGCAGCGCCACGGGCCAGTAGGGGGCCGATTCGCGGGTGAACGGCAGCATCAGCACCAGCCAGCCGGCGATGGCCAGGCAGGGCACGATGGCAACGGTCCCGACAAGCGCCCCGATCCGCCCCAGACCGATGAATTGCCGGTTTGCCGCGTAAAGGTACACCAGAACGAAGACCGCGATCGACAGCGTGTCGGCCGCCCCGGCCCAGGACTGCGCCAGGATGTGCCAGGCGCCAGATGCCGCCCCGATGACCGCCAGCAACAGCGTCAACAGGCGGGTATAGGGCGGCGGCGTGCGGCCCAGCCGCCGCCAGATCACCAGCGCGGCGACGAGAAAGGCAAGGTTTGTCACCGCGTTCAGCGGCTCTGACCACAGCGACAGGTCGCTGCGTTCGCAATAGGCGTTGATCTGCCGGGTCCAGTCCATGTGACAGCGCGGCCTTCCCTGCTATCTGTAGGGCGTTCCCTACCGCGAAGGAGGCGCGAGATGAAGATCACCTGGCTGGGCCATTCCGGTTTCCGTATCGAGATCGGCAAACATATCCTGCTGGTCGACCCGTGGCTGACGGGCAACCCGTCCTTCCCCGAGGACAAGCGGCAGGAGGCGGTGGTCGGTGCCACGCATATCCTGCTGAGCCACGGGCATGGCGACCATTCCGGCGACGCGGTGGCGCTTGCGTCCGAGCTTGGCATACCGGTGCTGGGCATCTTCGATCTGATGAGCTTCTGGGCGGCGCGCCACGACATCGAGACGCTGGGCTTCAACAAGGGCGGCACGGTCGACCTGGGCGGCGTCAAGGTGACGATGGTCAATGCCGAACATTCCAGTTCCATCGAGGGGCCGGACGGCCCGATCTATTGCGGCGCCGAGGCGGGGTTCATGATCGAGGGCGAGGGGCATGTGATCTATTTTTCGGGCGATACCGACGTGATGGCCGACATGCGGATCTTCCACGACCTGCACCGGCCCGATATCGGCATCCTGTGCTGCGGCGGCCATTTCACCATGGACATGCGCCGCGCCGCCTATGCCGCGCGCGAGTTCTTCGATTTCAAGGTCGTGCTTCCGTGCCACTACCGGACCTTCCCCCTGCTGGAGCAATCGGCCGATGCCCTGGCCGAGGCATTGCCGGGCGTCGACGTGAAGACACCCGAGGTGATGGAGCCGGTGACGATCTAGGTGCGCGCCCCGGACAGACCGGGCCGGGGCGCCCCGGCCGGCATCGGGGACGGTGCGGGCGCAGGCTTGAAACGGCGGCCCGGTGCCGCTAGAAAGCTGCGCCAGCATCCAACATGTTCACGAGAAGAGAGTCCCCATGGCCGGCCATTCCAAATGGGCCAATATCCAGCACCGCAAGGGTCGTCAGGACGCCGCGCGGTCCAAGCTGTTTTCCAAGCTGTCGAAGGAGATCACCGTCGCCGCCAAGATGGGCGATCCCGATCCCGACAAGAACCCGCGCCTGCGCCTTGCGGTGAAGCAGGCCAAGTCGCAATCCATGCCGAACGACAATATCGACCGGGCGATCAAGAAGGCGACCGGCGGCGATGCCGACGATTACGAGGAAATCCGCTACGAAGGCTACGGCCCTGGCGGCGTCGCGGTGATCGTCGAGGCGATGACCGACAACCGCAACCGCACCGCGTCCACCGTGCGCTCGACCTTCGGCAAGAACGGCGGCAACCTGGGCGAGACGGGCTCGGTCGGGTTCATGTTCGAGCGCAAGGGCGAAGTGACCTATCCGGCCAGCGCCGGCGATGCCGACACGGTGATGATGGCCGCGATCGAGGCGGGGGCCGAGGATGTCGAAAGCTCCGAGGATGGCCACGTCATCTATTGCGCCGATACCGACCTGAACGAGGTGTCGACCGCGCTGGAGGCGGAGCTTGGCGAGTCGGACACGACCAGCCTGATCTGGAAGCCGACGACCACGGCCGAGCTCGATCTCGAGACCGCGCAGAAGCTGATGCGCCTGATCGAGGCGCTGGAGGATGACGACGACATCCAGCGGGTCACGTCGAATGTCGAGGTGTCCGACGAGGTGATGGAACAGCTGGGCGCGGCGTGACGCACCGGGCTGTGCCGCGCGGCGCACCTGCCGGATGATCGGCGCCGCCGTCGCGGGCTATCTGCTGGGCCTGTCGCTGATCCTGGCGATCGGGGCGCAGAACGCATTCGTTCTGCGGCAGGGTCTGCGCGGGGCGCATGTCTTTGCCGTCTGCCTGACCTGCGCGCTGTCCGATGCCGTTCTCATCGCGGTCGGTGTGGCCGGGTTCGCTGCGATCGAGTTGGCGCTGCCGGGCATCGCGCCCCTGATGCGCTGGGGCGGGGCCGCGTTCCTGCTGGTCTATGGCGCGCTGTCGTTCCACCGGGCCTTCGGCGCGGCCGAGGCCCTGGAGCCTGCCGCGGCCGGCGCCGGGTCGCTGGGGGCGGCGCTGGCCACCTGCCTTGCGCTGACCTGGCTGAACCCGCATGTCTATCTCGACACGGTGGTCCTGCTCGGCTCGGTCTCGACCCGCTACGAGGGGCAGAGCCTGGCCTTCGGCGCGGGCGCGGTTGCGGCGTCGTTCAGCTTCTTCTTCGCGCTCGGCTATGGCGCGCGTCTGCTGCGGCCGGTCTTTGCGCGGCCCGCCGCGTGGCGCCTGCTGGAGGCGGCTGTGGGCGTCACGATGTGGGCGATCGCGGCCAAGCTTCTGCTGGAATAAGCGTACTGGCCCTGCCGCGCGCGCTGGGATAGAGCGGCTTTCATGTCAGACGTCATCCCCCCTTCCGCGCGGCCCCTGGCCGGTATCTTCTGGATGCTGGTCACGGGCCTGCAATTCGTCGCCGTGACGGCGCTGGTCAAGCATGTCGGCGCCGATGTGCCCGCCCCCGAGGCGGCATTCCTGCGCTATGCGCTGGGCATGGTCTTCCTGTTGCCGGTGCTGGGGCCGATCCTGCGCGCGGCGACGCAGCCGGGCATGCTGCGGCTGTTCGGGCTGCGCGGGGCGGTGCATTCGATCGGCGTGATGCTGTGGTTCTTTGCGATGACGCAGATCCCGCTGGCCGAGGTGACGGCGCTCAACTACGCGTCGCCCGTCTATGTCACCATCGGCGCCGCGATCTTCCTTGGCGAGACGCTGGCGCTGCGGCGGCTGACGGCGGTGGGCGTGGCGCTGATCGGGGCGCTGATCATCCTGCGGCCGGGTGTGCGCGAGCTGTCGCCGGGCCATTACGCGATGCTGGGCACCGGGCTGCTCTTCGCCATGTCCTATCTCGTCGCCAAGGTGCTGAGCGCGCGTGTCCCGCCCTCGGTCGTGGTGGGATGGCTGTCGCTGGTGGTCACGGTGTTCCTGTTTCCCTTCGCGCTGGCGGTCTGGGTCTGGCCGACCTGGGCGCAGGTGGGCTGGCTGTTCGCCGTGGCCGGCTTCGCCACGGGCGGGCATTACACGATGACGCTGGCCTTTCGTGCCGCGCCGATGGCGGTGACCCAGCCGGTGACCTTCCTGCAACTGGTCTGGGCGGTGGCGCTGGGCGCGCTGGTCTTTTCCGAGCCGGTGGATGTCTGGGTGGTGCTGGGCGGCACGCTGATCCTGGGCGCGGTCAGCTTCATCACCTGGCGCGAAGCGGTGCTGAAACGCCGCGACGTCACGCCGGTCACGGTGACGACCTAGCCGTGCCGGGCGATCCCGCCCCTTCGCCGCACGGGGCTGGCACCTGCGCCGCGCCGCCCTTATCTTGACCGGGCAGGGCAGGGAGCGCGGCTTTGGGACTGGGCGACATCGCAGACGGGCTTACACGCGGGGTCGAGGCTGCCGGCAGCACCATCAGCGGCGCCCTGTTCGAGCCGGTGATCCGCATCGGCGTGACCGGGCTGGCGCGGTCGGGCAAGACGGTGTTCATCACCTCGCTGGTTGCCAACCTGATGGACCGCGCGCGCATGCCGCAGCTTGCCGCCGCCGCCGAGGGGCGCATCCTGTCGGCCTATCTGCAACCGCAGCCCGACGATACCGTGCCGCGCTTCGACTATGAAAAACACCTTGCCGATCTGACCGGCCCGACCCCGCGCTGGCCGGACAATACCCGCGCGGTCAGCCAGCTGCGCCTGTCGCTTCGGGTGCGGCCCGCGGGCCTGCTGGCCGGGATGCAGGGGCCGCGTACCGTGCATCTTGACATCGTGGATTATCCCGGCGAATGGCTGCTGGATCTCGAACTCATGGACCTGTCCTATGCCGACTGGTCGGCAAAGGTGCTGGAGCGGATCGAGGGGCGCGCCGAGGCGCGCGGCTATCTTGCCGCGCTGGGCGGTGTGGATGGCATGGCCGCCTTCGACGAAGGCGGCGCGCGGCGCCTGGCCGAGGGGTTCACGGCTTATCTCATGGCGGCGCGGGACGCCGGCTATTCGGATTGCACACCGGGCCGCTTCCTGCTGCCCGGCGAGATGGAGGGCAGCCCGGCCCTGACCTTCGCCCCGCTCCCGCCGCAGGGACGGACGCGGCGCGGCTCTCTCGTGCGCGAGATGGCGCGGCGGTTCGAGGCGTACAAGGCGCGGATCGTCAAGCCGTTCTTTCGCACCCATTTTGCCCGGATCGACCGGCAGATCGTGCTGGTGGACGCGCTGGGCGCGATCCATTCCGGCCCGCCCGCGATGGAGGATCTGCGCCGCGCGCTGGCCGATATCCTCGGCGCGTTCCGGCCGGGGCGCAATGCCTTCCTGGCGCGGCTGCTGCGTGGCCGCCGGGTCGAGAAGATCCTGTTCGCCGCCACCAAGGCCGACCATCTGCACCACAGCCAGCACGCCCGCCTGACCGCGATCATGGCGGCGCTGGTGCGCGAGGCAAAGGATCGCGCCGATTTCGCCGGCGCCCGGACCGAGGCGATGGCGATCGCCGCCCTGCGCGCCACGGTCGAGGAAACGCTGGACCATGACGGGCGGCCGCTGGATTGCGTGCGCGGCACGCTTCTGAACGACGACGGCACGCGCGGGCGGCAGGCCGCGTTCCATCCCGGCGAATTGCCCGAGGATCCGCAGGCCCTGCTGGGTCCGGCGCGCCAGGGGGCGGAGGCATGGCTGGACGGCGATTACCGGGTGATGCGGTTCGCGCCCGCCGCGCTGCGGCTGAAACCGGGCGAGGGGCCGCCGCATGTCCGGCTGGACAAGGCGGCGCAATTCCTGATCGGGGACCGGCTGTGATGCTCTCGCCCGCCACCCCGCGCGATGCTGCGCCGCTGGGCCGGATCCTGGGCGACTGGCCGCGGCAGACGCCGTGGATGCCGGTGCTGCACAGCCGCGCCGAGGATCGCCGTCATGCCGCAGACATGATCGCGCGGTTCGAGGTGATCGTGGCGCGCGGCTGGCGCGGGCCGTGCGGGTTTATCGTGCTGGACGGCGCGGCGGTGCACGCGCTTTACCTTGCGCGGCGGGCGCGCGGGCGGGGGATCGGTCGCCTTCTGCTGGACGCGGCCAAGGCGCGTTCGGCCCGGCTGGATCTGTGGTGCTTTCAGGCGAATACGGGCGCGCGGCGGTTCTATGCGCGCGAGGGCTTTGCCGAGGTCGAATGGTCGGACGGCGCAGGCAACGACGAGGGTCTGCCGGATGTGCGGCTGACCTGGCGCGCGGCGGCGATGGAGGACGCGGCATGACCGATGACAGGCGTGGCCCGGTGCTGATCGAGCTGGACACGGCGCCGCCGCTGTCCCCAGCCGAGGCGCCGCCGGTCGAGGATGCCCCCGACCTGAGCGATCCGGCGGCGATGCAGAAACTGGCGGCGCTCGCGGCGCGGCGGCCCTCGATGCTGGCGCGCTGGTTCTGGCGCTTTCTGCTGGCGCTGGTGGGCTTTGCCGCCTCGGTCGCGGCGTGGGATTTCGTCACCCGCCTGATGGACCGCAGCCCGGTGCTGGGGCTGACCGCGCTGCTGCTGGTCGCGGGCGTCGCGGTGATGCTGCTGGCCATCGCGGTGAAGGAAGCGGCGGCCTATGCGCGGCTGACCCGGCTGGACGCGCTGCACCGCGCGGCCGATGCGGCGCTGGTCGAGCAGGACCTGGCGGGCGCGCGCGGCGTGGTGGACCGGCTGTGCGCGCTCTATGCGCGGCGCGAGGAGCTTGACTGGCAGCGCCAGCGGCTGGCCGACCGGCGCGGCGACCTGTTCGACGCCGACGCGCTGCTGGCGCTGGCCGAACGCGAATTGCTGGTGCCGCTGGACGATGCCGCGCGGCGCGAGGTGGAGGCCGCGGCGCGGATGGTGGCGACGGTCACCGCACTTGTGCCGCTGGCGCTGTCCGATCTGCTGGCCGCGCTGGGCGCGAACCTGCGGATGATCCGGCGTGTGGCCGAGATCTACGGCGGCCGGGCCGGCCTGCTGGGCAGCTGGCGGCTGACGCGGACGGTGCTGATGCACCTGGTGGCGACCGGCGCGGTGGCAGTGGGCGACGACCTGATCGGATCCGTCGCCGGGGGCGGCGTGCTGTCGAAGGTGTCGCGCCGGTTCGGCGAAGGCGTGGTGAACGGTGCGCTGACCGCGCGCGTCGGCGTCGCCGCGATGGAGGTCTGCCGCCCGCTGCCGTTCCGCGCCGCGCGCCGCCCCTCGGTCACGCGGCTGGTGCAGCGGGCGCTGACCGGGCTGTTCGGGCGCGCATCCGGCTGATCGGGCGGCGGCGCGGATCGCGCAGCCGGATTTTGCGTATTTTTGCCGAGAAGAAGCGCAAGAGCCGGCAATCCCGCGCTTGTTCCCGGCCGGGCGCTTGCCTATAAGCCGCCCCATGACGGCCCGGTTTGCGATGATCCTTCAGCGAATTACCGGCCCGGCGCTCTGACTCACGGAACGCCGGGACAAGGCGTGTGTGATACGCGCCGCCCCTCACCCGATGTCATGGACCGACCCGAGGCGACCCCGATGTGTGCCGACACGCCCGACTACAAAGACACCCTGAACCTGCCGCAGACCGACTTCCCGATGCGCGCCGGCCTGCCCAAGCGCGAGCCCGGCTGGCTGGACCGCTGGGCGCGGATCGGCGTCTATGACCGGCTGCGCGAGACGGCAGGCGCGCGCGCGCCCTTCGTGCTGCATGACGGGCCGCCCTATGCCAACGGGCACCTGCATATCGGCCACGCGCTGAACAAGATCCTGAAGGACATGGTGGTGCGCAGCCAGCAGATGATGGGCCGCGATGCGCGCTATGTTCCGGGCTGGGATTGCCACGGCCTGCCGATCGAATGGAAGATCGAAGAGCAGTACCGTGCCAAGGGGATGGACAAGGACGCGGTCCCGGTCGTCGATTTCCGCCAGGAATGCCGCCGCTTTGCCGAGGGCTGGATCGACATCCAGCGCGACGAGTTCAAGCGGCTGGGCGTGACCGGCAAATGGGACGATCCGTACCTGACGATGGATTTCCACGCCGAGCGGGTGATCGCCGAGGAATTCCAGAAGTTCCTGATGAACGGCACGCTTTACCAGGGGTCCAAGCCGGTGATGTGGTCGCCGGTGGAACAGACCGCGCTGGCCGAGGCGGAGGTCGAGTATCACGACAAGGAGAGCTTTACGGTCTGGGTGAAGTTCAAGGTCGATGGCTGGGTTGCAACGGATCCGGGTCCGCCGTCGAAAGGTGATGAGCGAGTCGAGTTGCCGGATACCCGACCATATCAAGATCTGGAAAACGCACATGTCGTCATCTGGACGACAACCCCCTGGACCATCCCGTCGAACAAGGCGGTCGTGTATGGCAAGGATATCTCCTACGGTCTCTACGAAGTCACCGACACGCCCGAAGAATGCTGGGCTGCCAAGGGCGAGCGATATCTGCTGGCTGACACTCTGGCATCGGAAGTGCTCACCCGTGCACGGCTCGATGACAGCATGTGGAAACGTGTGCGCGACGTATCGGTGCACGAACTGGCCGGTCTGTCCTTGCAGCACCCCCTCGCCGGTGCCGACGGCTCGAACGGGGAATGGGACGCCCCCCGCGATTTCCGCGCCGCCGATTTCGTAACCGACGAAGAAGGCACCGGTTTCGTGCATTGCGCCCCCTCCCACGGGATGGAGGAGTTCGAGCTTTACCGCGATCTGGGGATGCTGGCCGAGGTCATCACCTATAATGTCGACCCCGATGGCCGTTTCCGCGCCGATCTGCCCCTGTTCGGCGGCAAGGCGATCCTCAAGCCGAATGGCAAGGAGGGGGACGCCAACAAGGCGGTCATCGACAAGCTGATCGAGGTTGGCGGCCTGCTGGCGCGCGGCAAGATCAAGCACAGCTATCCGCATTCCTGGCGCTCCAAGGCGCCGGTGATCTTTCGCAACACGCCGCAATGGTTCGCCGCCATCGACCGGCCGGTCGGCGACGGGCAGGACGAGTATGGCACCACGATCCGCCAGCGCGCGCTGACCTCGATCGACGAGCTTGTGACCTGGACACCGCAGACCGGGCGCAACCGGCTCTATTCGATGATCGAGGCGCGGCCCGATTGGGTGCTGAGCCGCCAGCGCGCCTGGGGCGTGCCGCTGACCTGTTTCGTCAAAATCGGCGCAAAACCGGACGATCCCGATTTTCTGCTACGCGATCCGGCAGTCAATGCGCGCATTCTTGATGCATTCGAACAAGAGGGCGCGGATGCCTGGTATGCCGAGGGCGCGAAGGAACGATTCCTTGCCGGCGATCACGACCCGGACGCCTACCGGCAGGTCTTCGACATTCTCGATGTCTGGTTCGACAGCGGCTCGACCCATGCCTTCGTGCTGCGCGACCGCGCCGATGGTAGCCCCGACGGCATTGCCGATCTGTATCTGGAAGGGACCGACCAGCATCGCGGCTGGTTCCATTCATCGATGCTGCAGGCTTGCGGGACCAAGGGGCGCGCGCCCTATCGCGGGGTGCTGACGCACGGCTTCACGCTGGACGAGAAGGGCAACAAGATGTCCAAATCGCTCGGCAATACGATCGTGCCCGACCAGGTGGTCAAGCAATACGGCGCCGATATCCTGCGGCTTTGGGTGGCGACCACCGATTATACCGGCGATCAGCGGATCGGGCCGGAGATCCTGAAGGGCGTGGCCGACAGCTATCGCCGCCTACGCAACACGATGCGGTTCCTGCTGGGCAACTTGGCAGGCTTCACCGAGGCGGACCGGGTCGATCCCGCCGAGATGCCGGAGCTGGAGCGTTGGGTGTTGCACCGGATGGCGGTGCTGGATCAGCGGGTGCGCGCGGGCTATGATTCCTATGATTTCCAAGGCGTGTTCCGGGCGCTGTTCGAGTTTGCCACCGGCGATCTGTCGTCCTTCTATTTCGATATCCGCAAGGATGCGCTGTATTGCGACGGCGATAGCGCGCGTCGCCGGGCCGCGCGGACGGTGCTGGACTTGCTGTTCCACCGGCTGACGACCTGGCTGGCGCCGATCCTGACCTTCACCATGGAAGAGGTCTGGCTGGAACGCTATCCGGGCGAGGAGTCCTCGGTCCACTTGGTCGATATCCCGAACACGCCCGGGGATTGGCGCAACGATGCGCTGGCCGAGAAATGGGCCGGCATCCGCAAGGTGCGCCGCGTCGTCACCGCCGCGCTGGAAATCCAGCGGCGCGAGAAGGTGATCGGCGCCTCGCTGGAGGCGGCGCCGGTTGTCCATATCGCGCAATCGGATGTCCTCGAGGCCGCAAAATCCGTGCATTTCGAGGACATTTGCATCACTTCGGCGATCTCGCTGACGGCCGATCCGGCCCCGGCGGAGGCGTTCCGCCTGCCGGAAATCGACGGCGTGGGCGTGGTTTTCGAGATGGCCGACGGCAAGAAATGCCAGCGCTGCTGGAAGATCCTGCCCGATGTCGGCACCCATGCGCATCCCGGTGTCTGCGCGCGCTGTGAGGCCGCACTGGGCTGAGGCCGCGTTTACGTCGATCTCAGGCGCTTTGCAGGAAACGGTGTCGGATCGCCTGCGGCGATCCGACCCGTGCGAGGGGCTTTGCCCCTCGCGCTCCCCAAGGTATTTTTGCAAGATGAGGAGCAGATGCGGGCGTTATCGGGCGGATGAGCCCGGGGGCGCGGCGCTGGTTTACCGGCGGTTCGCCACGGCTTGGCGCCAGGCATCGGCATAGGCCGCGCCGCCCGGCAGGGGCGCGGCGATCTCGCCGGGGGGGAGCGTCACCGGGCCGGGCCGGAACAGCAGCGCGGCGCCGGCGCTGGTGCCGGTCGCCGATCCGGACGCCTCGACACGCGCGCCGGTGGCGGCGGCCAGCATCCCCAGGAAGGCGCGGTTGCGGGCAAAGGCGCCCTCGACCACCACCGCGCCGCGATGGCCGATCAGGCCGAGGCATTCGGCCGTCATCAGCGCAAGGTAGAACGACATGGCGGCTTTGCGTGCACCGGTCGCGGGTGCCGGCTCGTGCCGCCATTCGGCCGCGATCCCCTGAAACGGTCCGTTCGCCGGATCGACGGCGGGCAGCAGCATGGCGCCGCTTGCCAGCACCTCGGCGATCTCCGCCGGTGATGGGTCGGGCGCGCCGCCTTCCATGATCGTCTCGAATTCGCGCCCGCCCATGAACCGGGCGGACGGCACCTGATCGCCCAGCGCGTTCACGTTCATCAGCGTGTCGCGCGCCGGATCGAGCGGCCCCGCTGCGCCGCCCACCGCCATGCAGATCACCCATGTGCCGGTCGAGACCACGCTGAACGGCGCGTCCCGCGCAAGAAGATGCGGGTAGAGCGAGGCGTTGGAATCGTGCAGCCCGCTGACCACCGGCGTGTCCGGCGGCAGGCCGGTAGCGCGCGCGATCTGCGGCAGGACTGGCCCGAGGATATCGCCCGGCGGGCGCGGCGGGGCCATCCTGCCCGCGATGCCCAGCCGGGTCGGCAGCGCCGAGAAATCGCGCGCGGCAGGGGTCCACAGATCGGTATGCGTGCCGTAGGAGGATGCCTCGCCCGCCGCGACGCCGGTCAGCCGGAAGGCCCAGTATTGCGGGTAGGGGATCACCGTTCCCACAGCCTCGCGCAGGCCGGGCAGGGTGCGGAACTGCCAGAAAAGCTGTGCCCCGACATTCAGCCCCATATGCAGCCGAGGCGAGCCGGTCTGCGCGAAATCGGGCCGGATCGCGTCATACTCGGCCGCGACGCTGTCAGGGCCATCATGTTCGTAATCCAGCATCGGCGCGGCAAGGCCGCCATCGCGGTCCAGCAGCACGATGCTGGCGCCGTGCGCCGCCGGCGCGATCCCGTCTACGCCATGGCCCGCGTGGAACCGTGCCAGACCGTTCAGGATGAATTGCCAATGCCCCTCCAGGTCGTAATGCGGCCAGGGCGGGCCGGGCAGGACGGTATTGGGCCGGGTTTCCACCGCGATCTCGGCAAGGCTGTCCAGATCGACCAGCGCCAGCTTGGCATTGGTCTTGCCGATGTCGATGACGGCGATGCGGGTCATGGCATGTGGAACATCGGCGCCAGCGGTATGGCGACCGGACTGCCATCGGGGTTGGTTTCCATGATGTCGGCCATATGCGCCCACCATTTGCGCATCACGGGATGCGCGGGCAGATCGTCCATGCCGTGATCGTCGCACCGCCAAAGCACGCCGAACAGCGTGTTCGTCTGCTCGTCCAGGTGGATCGAGTAATCGGACACCCCCGCCTCGTGCAGAAGCGCCGACAATTCCGGCCAGATCGCATCGTGGCGGCGCCGGTATTCGTCCTTCATGCCGGCCGCCAGTTTCATCTTGAAGGCATGCTTTTCCATCACTCCCTCCGTGCCATGGCCCAGAGCCGCGGCAGGGCGATCACCCCGATCAGCAACAGGCCGATGAAGATCGACATCACGATGCCCGGCACGTTCAGCAATCCCAGCCCGAATGTCACCAGCCCCATGACGAAGGTCGCGATCACCACGCCGGGGATCGAGCCGGACCCGCCAAGGATGTTCACGCCGCCCAGCACCACCATCGTCACCACCTCCAGCTCCCAGCCGAACGCGATGGACGGGCGGGTGGAGCCGAGCCGCGAGGTCAGGCAGATCGCCGCGACGCCCGACATCAGCCCTGTGAGCAGGAACAGGATGAACTTCACCCGCGCCACGCGGATGCCGGAAAACAGCGCGCCCACCGGGTTGTTGCCGATGGCATAGACCGCGCGGCCGAAATTGGTCTTGTGCAGGAGGATGGCGAAGAGCACCGCGAAGACGGCGAACAGCACGAACTCGACGGAAATCACCCACCAGACATAGCCTTGCCCGAACCACGCGAAACCGGGCGGATAGCCGCGATAGGCCTGATCGCCCAGCACGATATAGCTGATGCCGCGAAACAGGCTCATCGTGCCGATGGTCACGACGATCGAGGGCAGGCCAAGCCCGGTGACGAGCGCGCCGTTGAACGCGCCGCAGGCCAGCCCGCAGACCAGCCCGATCGCCACCAGCCCCGCCGGCCCGATGCCCGCCTGCGCCGCCGCGCCCATCGCCGTCGAGGCCAGCGCGATGATCGCGGCTACCGACAGGTCGATCTCGCCCGAGATGATGAGCAGCGCCATGGCAAAGGCGATCATCGCCTTTTCGGTGAAGTTGAAGGTCGCGTCGCTGAGGTTCCAGGCGTCGAGGAAATAGGGCGAGGCAAAGGAATTCGCCACGAAGATCGCCACCGCGACCAGCAGCAGCAGGACTTCCCAGCTTTTCAGCAGGCGGCCCAGCGGCGAGCGCAGGCGGTCGGGAACGCGGCGGGCCTCGTCCGGCCGGGGTACGCTTTGGGTGCTCATGTCCGGTGCTCCGCCCGGCGCAGGATCACCCGGCCGCGGCCGCGGCTGGACTGCGCGTTGAAGGCGACCGCGATGATGATCGCGCTGCCGGAAATCGCCAATTGCCAGAAGGGCGAGATATCGACCACCGGCAGCGCGTTCTTGACCACGCCCAGAAACAGCGCCCCCAGCAGGGCGCCGCCGACCGAGCCGATGCCGCCCATGATCGAGATGCCGCCGATCACGCAGGCGGCGACAACCTCGAGCTCGAACCCGCCGGCAATATCGACATAGGCGACCGAATAGCGCGCCACCCACAGATAGCCGGTCAGCCCGGCCAGTGCGCCCGAGATCATGAAGGCGAAGAATTGCGTGCGCCCGACATTCAGCCCGGTATATACGGCCGCATGCGGGTTGCCGCCCACCGCGTAGAACGCCCGGCCCAGCGGTGTGCGCGCGATCACCACGGCCAGCAGCAGAACGGCGGCGATGGCGATCCAGGCCAGCATCGGCACGCCCAGGATCTCGGCCCGCGGGAAACCGGTGAAGCTGGCCGACATTTCATGCGCATTGATCCATTTGCCGTTCGACAGCAGGAAGATGAGGCCGCGAAAGATGGTCATCGTGCCCAGCGTCACCACGATCGGCGGGATGTCGAGCTTCCACACCAGAACGCCGTTGATCGCGCCGAGCACCGCGCCCAGCGCAAGCGCGACCGCCAGCGTCGCCGCCACCGGCAGATCGGGTGCGGCGGTGTTCAGCATCGCCACCACCATGCCGGTCAGCGCCAGGTTGGCCGCCACCGACAGGTCGATGCAGCGGGTCAGGATCACGCACATCTGCCCCAGCGCGAGGATGATCAGCGGCGAGGTGTCGGTGAACACCCGCACCAGGTTGGACGGCGCGACGAAGCCGGGAAAGCGGGCTGCGATCAGGGCCAGTAGCGCCAGGATGGCGGCCAGCAGGATCGCCTCGCGCGATTTCAGCAGGGCGGTCATTGCGCGTCCTGTGTTATTCCGGCGGCGTGGCGCACCAGGATCTCGGGCGACAGGTCGCCGCCCGCCACCTCGGCGGCGATCCGTCCCTCGCGCATCACGATGGCGCGGTCCGCCATGCCGAGGATTTCGGGGATTTCCGAGCTGATCATGATCACCGCCAGCCCCTCTGCCGCCAGTTCCGCCATGAACTCGTGCACCGCCGCTTTCGATCCGATGTCGATCCCCTTGGTCGGCTCGTCGAGGATGATGACCCTGGGCCGGGTGGCGAGCCATTTGGCGATCACCACCTTCTGCTGGTTGCCGCCCGACAGGTTGCCAAGCGCCTGGTCGAGCGCGGCCGCCCGCAAGTCGAGCCGCCCGGTATATTCGCGGGCCAGGCGGAATTCCTCGGCCAGTTTCAGGAAACCGTGTCGCGAGGTGCGCCGCAGCGACGGCAGGGTGACGTTCTGGAAGATCGGCAGGCCGCGGATGGCGCCCTGTGTGCCGCGATCCTCGGGGACATAGACGATGCCGGCGCGGATCGCCTGCGCCGGTGCGCGGATCGTGGCGGCCGTGCCGCCGATGCGCGCCGTTCCGCGCGACGGGCGGGTGATGCCGAACAGCGCCTGCATGACTTCCGACCGGCCGGCACCGACCAGCCCGTAGAAGCCCAGGATCTCGCCTTCGCGCAGGCTGAAGGAGATGTCCTCGAACTCGGTGGGGTGGGAATAGCCCTCAACCTGCAGCACGATTTCGCCCGGTTTGCGCGCGCGGGCGGGAAAGATCGTCTCGACCGAGCGGCCGACCATCATCCGCACCAGCGCGTCCTCGGTGACCTCGGCCATCGGCCCGGCGCCGACGAACCGGCCGTCGCGGAACACGGTGTAGCGGTCGGCGATGCGGAAGATCTCGTCGAACTTGTGCGAGATGAACAGGATCGCCTTGCCCTGCGCCTTGAGCCGCTCGACCAGGGCGTACAATTCCTGGATTTCCTTGTGCGAGAGCGCCGCCGTCGGCTCGTCCATGATGACCACCTGCGCGTCGATCGACAGGGCGCGGGCGATGGCGACAAGGTGCTTGCTGGCGATGCCCAGATCGCGCAGCCGCACGCCCACGTCGATCTCGGCGTCGATGCTGTCCAGAAGCGCGCGCGCGCGGGTGCGCATCCGCCGGGTGTTGATCAGCCCGGCGCGGGTGCGCGGCGCATGGCCGATAAAGATGTTCTCGGCCACCGTCAGCTCGTCGAACAGCACGGTTTCCTGATGGATCGCGGTGATCCCGGCGCGGCTGGCATCCTGCGCGGCGGCGAATTGAACGGGCGCGCCGTTCACGCGGATCGTGCCGTGGTCGGGCCGGTAGATCCCGGTCAGGATCTTGACCACGGTCGATTTGCCCGCGCCGTTCTCGCCCACCAGCGCGGTGACCTCGCCGGGGTGAAGCTCCAGCGATACGTCCGATAGCGCGGTGACGCCGGGAAAGGTCTTGGTGATCGCGTCGAGCGCGACGACCGGGGCCGGGGCGGTCCGGGGTCGGGTGTCGGTGGCGGCGGCGTTCTGCATCAGCATGAAACGGGCTCTGGCGGGGCGGGTGCGGCGGGCATAGCCCCGGCGGATGCCGCCGGGGCCGGGCGGTCAGAAGATCGACTTGAACTCGTCGATGTTCGACGCGTCATAGACGAAGGGATCGGCCATCGCGCCCTCGGTATTGTCGTCGAGCGTGAGCGTGCCCATGCGGCCCATCGGGATTTCCGCACCCGGCGCGGCCTCTGCCTCGCCGGTGGCCAGGTTGTAGGCCAGCATCGTCGCCGAATAGCCCAGGTCGATCGGGTTCCAGATCGCGAAGGATTTCGAGGCGCCCGATTCGATGGCGCCGGCCATTTCCGAGGGCAGGCCCAGCCCGGTCACGTTGACCTCGCCGACCTTGCCGGCATCCACCACCGCCTGCGCCGCGGCCACGATGCCCACCGATGTCGGCGCGATGATCGCGTCGAGATCGGGATAGGTCTGCATCAGGCCGGTCGCCTCGCGGTAGGATTTGTCGGCCAGATCGTCGCCATAGACGGTCGCCACGACTTCGATCCCCGGATAATCGCCCATCACCTTGTTCATTTCCTCGATCCAGACATTCTGGTTGGTCGAGGTGGTGGTGGCCGACAGCACGGCAACCTCGCCGCCATCGGGCAGGTGATCGGCGGCCAGCTTGATGATCATGTTGCCGATCAGCGGGCTGGAGGACGGGTTCAGGTGCAATTGCCGGCCCTCGGGCGCGACGCCGGAATCCCAGGAAATGACGGTGATCCCCCGGTCCATCGCCTTTTTCAGCGCCGGCACCAGCGCGTCGGTGTCGTTGGCCGACACCGCGATCGCATCCACGCGCTGCGCGATCAGCGAATTGATCACCTCGATCTGGCCCTCGGCGGTGGTGTCGGTCGGGCCGGTATAGATGATCTCGACATTGCCCAGCTCTTCGGCGGCTTCCTCGGCGCCCTTGTGCGCCGCCTCGAAAAAGCCGATGCCCAGCGCCTTGACCACCAGCGCGATGCGTACAGGATCGTCCTGCGCCTGGGCACCGCCGGCCATGGCAGCGGCCACAGCGGCCCCCGTCATCAGTCTCTTGAATACACCCATCGTTTCCTCCCTTGGATGCGCCGCGGCTGTCAGGACGCCGCCTCCTCTTGCTGCTGCGCGCCGCTTTGCGCGACGATCAGCGTGATATCGGCGGCCTCCAGCATCGCGGCGGCCTTGTCCGGGATCCCCTCGTCGGTGATCACGGTCGAAATTCGCGCCAGCGGGCACAGCACCAGGCTGGAGCGGCGGTCGAACTTGGTCGAATCCACCAGCACGATCAGCTCGTCCGCCTGGCCGATCAGCTTTTCCTCGGCCTGGATCAACAGCGGGTCCGTTTCCATCAGGCCCAGCGGTCCCAGCCCCTGCGCGCCCATGAACATCCGGCTTGCGTAGAAATTGCGCGTCACGTCGTTGTCGAAGGGCGACAGGATGATGTTCTGCTCGCGGTAGATCGCGCCGCCGGCCAGCATGATCGTGTTCCGCGAATGCTTCAGCAGATGTTCCGCGATCGGGAACGAGTTGGTGAAGACCTGCATCCGCCGGCTGGCCAGCGGATGCACCATCTGGAAGGTGGTGGTGCCGCCGTTGATGATGATCGCCTCGCCATCGGCGCACAGATCGACCGCGGCGCGGGCAATGGCGCGTTTCTGTCGGGCCTGCATCGTTTCGTTGATCGCGAAGGGGCGCCCGGCCAGTCCGACGAATTGCGGCGGGTTGACCGATTCGGCGCCGCCGCGCACGCGGCGCAGCTTCTTGGCGAGATGCAGCGCGGCGATGTCGCGCCGTACCGTCGCCTCGGACGCGCCGGTCAGGGTGCACAGGTCGGCCACGGTCGCCACCGGGCGTTCCTGCACGGCCGACAATATGACCCTGTGGCGTTCCTTTTCGTGCATCCGCATCCTCCCTGACGCCAAGGCTGCGGTGAAACCGGCGAGTCTGTCAATCAGGAAACGTCACAAGCCATCAAATGCTGCACTTGCAAGATTGAAGTTGATCGTTTGTGATTGACATGCATGGTCGCCTCCCGCAGGTTTTGGCAATGCGCCACGCGCCACGGGAGGGAAGGATGCACAAGACCACGGGCCAAGACAGCGGCCAGCCGCGCCTTGAAAACCGCTGGGACGACGCGCGCGCCGCCGCGATGACCGAGCCGGAAAAGCTGCTTTACCGCTCCAACCTCCTGGGCGCCGACAAGCGGATCACCAATTACGGCGGCGGCAACACCTCGGCCAAGGTGATGCAGGCCGATCCGCTGACCGGCGAAGAGACGCGGGTGCTGTGGGTCAAGGGCTCGGGCGGCGATGTCGGCACGATGGGCATGGACGGATTTGCCACGCTCTACATGGACAAGCTGGACGCGCTGAAGGGGCTGTATCGCGGGCCGGACCACGAGGACGAGATGGTCGGCTACCTGCCGCACTGCACCTTCGATCTGAACCCGCGCGCCGCCTCGATCGACACGCCGCTGCATGCCTATGTGCCCCGCCGGCATGTCGACCACATGCACCCCGACGCGATCATCGCCATCGCCGCATCCGCCAATTCGCGCGAACTGACGCAGGAGATTTTCGGGGACGAGATCGGCTGGCTGCCGTGGAAGCGCCCCGGCTATGAGCTGGGTCTGTGGCTGGAGCGGTTCTGCAAGGACAATCCCGAGGCGAAGGGTGTGGTGCTGGAATCGCATGGCCTGTTCACCTGGGATGACGATGCGCGAACCTGTTACGAGTTGACGCTGGACGTGATCCAGCGCGCGATGGACTGGTTCGCCCAGCGGTCCGGCGACAGCGCCCCGTTCGGCGGGCCGATCCATGACAGCCTGCCCCCCGAAAGACGGCGCGCCGTGGCGGCGCGGCTGATGCCGGCGATCCGCGGCATGGTGTCGGGCGCGCAGCACATGGTCGGCCATTTCGACGATTCGGGCACCGTGCTGGACTTCGTCAACGCGCAGGAGATGGAGCGGCTGGCCGCGCTGGGCACATCCTGCCCCGACCATTTTCTGCGCACCAAGATCCGCCCGCTGGTCGTTGCCCACGATCCGGGCCGGGACAATCTGGACGCGGTGCTGGCCGGCCTGCCCGCCCAGATCGCCGCCTACAGCGACGATTACGCCGCCTATTACAACCGCTGCAAGCACCCCGATTCGCCGCCCATGCGGGACCCGAACGCGGTGGTCTACCTGGTGCCGGGCATCGGCATGATCACCTTTGCGAAAGACAAGGCGACGGCGCGGATCTCGGGCGAATTCTATGTCAACGCGATCAACGTGATGCGCGGCGCCTCGGCCGTCAGCACCTATGTCGGCCTGCCCGAGCAGGAAGCGTTCGACATCGAATACTGGGCGCTGGAAGAGGCCAAGCTTCAGCGGATGCCGAAACCCCGCGCGCTGGCGGGCCGCATCGCCCTGGTGACCGGCGGGGCGGGCGGGATCGGCATGGCCACGGCCGAACGCTACCTGTCCGAAGGCGCCTGCGTCATGCTGGCCGATATCGACGCCGACGCGCTGGAGATCGCGCGCGCCGATCTTGCCGCGCGCCATGACGGCGACCGGGTGCGCGCCGCGATCATGGATGTCACGGACGAGGCCGCCGTCGCCGCCGCCTTCGCCGAGACCGCGACCGAGTTCGGCGGGCTGGATATCCTGGTGTCGAACGCCGGCATCGCGTCTTCCGCGCCGATCGAGGATACGTCGCTGGAGCTGTGGAACCGCAACATGGACATCCTGTCCACCGGCTATTTCCTGGTCAGCCGCGAAGCCTTTCGGCTGCTGCGCGCGCAGGATATTGGCGGCGCCGTCGTTTTCGTCGCGTCGAAGAACGGCCTTGCCGCGTCGCCCAACGCGGCCGCCTATTGCACCGCCAAGGCCAGCGAGATCCACCTTGCCCGCTGCCTTGCGCTGGAGGGCGCAGAGGCGGGGATCCGCGTGAACACCGTCAATCCCGACGCGGTGCTGCGCGGTTCCAAGATCTGGCAGGGCGACTGGCTCGACCAGCGCGCCGCCACCTACGGAACCGACAAGGCGGGGCTGGAAGAGATGTACCGCAACCGCTCGCTGCTGAAACGCTCGGTCCTGCCCGAGGATATCGCCGAGGCGTGCTATTTCCTTGCCAGCGACCTGTCGGCGAAATCCACCGGCAATATCCTGAACGTCGATGCCGGCAACGTGCAGGCCTTTACACGCTAGGCGCGCCGGGGCTTCATCCTGGCAGGAGAATACTCCGGGGGAGTCGCGGAACCCGATCCCGATCGGGGGCCGGGCCGGGGCAGCGCCCCCTTCCTCCGCCCATCAGGGAGACGACCATGATCGACCAATCCGTCATCGCAGAACACAACGCGCCGCGCGAAGCCGATCTTCGCGCCGATTACGACGCGCTGGGCGCAGGGCTGGCCCGCCGGGGCATCGACATCGACGCGGTCAGGCGCGAGGTCGCCGGCTACGGCGTCGCGATCCCGTCCTGGGGGGTCGGCACCGGCGGCACCCGCTTTGCCCGGTTTCCGGGGCCGGGCGAGCCGCGCGATGTGTTCGACAAACTGGACGATTGCGGCGTGATCCACCAGCTGACCCGCGCCACGCCGCGCGTGTCGCTGCATATCCCGTGGGACAGGGCCGACCCCGCCGACCTGCTGGCCAGGGCCGAGGCGACCGGCCTTGCCTTCGACGCGATGAATTCCAACACCTTCCAGGACAGCCCCGGCCAGACCGGCAGCTACAAGTTCGGCTCGCTGTCGCATACCGATCCGGCGATCCGCGCGCAGGCGGTCGAGCACAACCTCGACTGCATCGAGATCGGCCGTGCCATCGGCTCAAGGGCGCTGACCGTATGGGTCGGGGACGGGTCCAACTTTCCGGGGCAGGTCGATTTCACCCGGCAGTTCGACCGCTACCTGGACACGATGCGGCAGGTCTATGCCGGGCTGCCCGAGGATTGGCGGCTGTTCACCGAACACAAGATCTACGAGCCGGCCTTCTATTCCACCCTGGTGCAGGATTGGGGCACCAACTACCTGATCGCGCAGGAACTGGGGGAGCGCGCCTTCTGCCTCGTCGATCTGGGCCACCATGCGCCGACGGTGAACATCGAGATGATCGTGTCCCGCCTGATCCGGTTCGGCAAGCTGGGGGGCTTTCACTTCAACGACAGCAAGTATGGCGACGACGATCTGGATACCGGCGCGATCGACCCGTACCGGCTGTTTCTGGTGTTCAACGAACTGGTCGGCGCCGAAGGCACGCCCGGCTTCGATCCGGCGCACATGCTGGACCAGTCGCACAACGTCACCGACCCGGTGGAAAGCCTGATGGTGTCGGCGGCCGAGGTGCAGCGCGCCTATGCCCAGGCGCTGCTGGTGGACCGGGCCGCGCTGGCGGAATTCCAGGAGGCGAACGATGCGCTGATGGCCAGCGGTGCGCTCAAGGCGGCGTTCCGCACCGATGTGGAGCCGATCCTGGCCATGGCCCGGCTGGACGCCGGCGGCGCCATCGACCCGGTGGCCGCGTTCCGCGCGTCGGGCTACCGCGCAAAGGTGGCGGCGGAGCGGCCCGAGCTCAGCGGCGCGGGCGGCGGTATCGTCTAGGACGGGCCGCGTTCGACCGGATGCGCGCCATTCGACAGGTGTCCGGGTGGGATCGGATCGCCTGCGGCGATCCGACCGGGGCGAGGGGCGTTGCCCCTCGCGCTCCCCAAGGTATTTCGGGCAAGATGAGGATCAGGTCGGAAACAGGGCGCGCGAGTGCGGTCAGAAGTCCACGGTGACGCCGGGCAGGTTCAGGGCGCCCATCAGGTCGCGCAGTTCCTGCCTTGCGGCGACCATCGAGATGTTGAACTGCTTGACGCCGATATCCTTGAGGTCCAGCAGGGTCAGCCCGCGCGGGAACAATTCGCGGAACGTGACCCGCTCGGTGAAGCCGGGTGCGATGCGGAAGCCCAGCCGCCGCGCGAGTTTTTCCAGCGCCTCGATCATCAGCTCCTTGTTGACCATCCGCTGCGGGCCGACCCGGTTGCGCACCACCACCCAGTCGATCGGCGTCAGCCCGGCCTGGCTGCGCAATTGCCGCGCGCTCCAGACCATTTCCGAATAGACCGACGGGCCGAGGATCTCGCGGGTTTCGCCGTCCATCCGGGCCAGCAGGTCGAAATCGAGAAACGAGTCGTTGAGCGGCGTGATCAGCGTGTCGGCCAGCGAATGCGCCACCTGGCTGAGCCGTGTATGCGATCCGGGGCAGTCGATCAGGATGAAGTCGCAGATCGGCTCCAGCCCGGCCACGGCCATGGACAGGCGGCGGTCATAGATGTTCTCGCCCGCCGCGAGGTCGCGCTTTTCCACGTCGGGCAGGTCGCGGAATTCCGGCACGGCGAGGTCGGCGGCGTGTTTTTGCATGTAGGTCAGGCGGTTCTCGAGATAGCGGGTCAGCGTCTTCTGCCGCAGGTCGAGGTCGATCACGCCGATCCGGTGGCCCATTCGCGCCAGGGCCGTGGCGACATGCATCGACACGGTTGACTTGCCCGCGCCGCCCTTTTCGTTCCCGACGACGATGATATGCGCCATGGCCTGCCCCTTTACCGGCTATGGATACCGTTCCTGCCCTTGCGCGCCACTATATGTGGGGCGGTGCCGCTTGGAAAGCGGCGGCGGCGCGGTTTTCGGCGTGCTGCGGCATATTTTCAAGGGACGCGCGGGGCGGGCCTAGTTCAGCCAGGGATGCAGCCCCGCCTGGCCGAGCGGCCCGAAGGGCAGGACCAGGATCAGTGCCAGCGCCGCGCGGGCCGGCGTGAGCCGCGCGGGCCGTGTGCCGATCGCACTGCCCGCGTGGCAGATCGCGATCAGCGCCGTCACCACGCCGATACCGATCCAGCGCGGGTGATCCGTGCCCAGCAGGTTGAGCGCGAGCGGCGAAAGCGCGGCAAGGTAGTACAATCCAGCGGTTCGCCCGTTATCCCGCCACCACCAGCGCAGCACCGCGCCGATCGCAACCCAGTACCACAGCGTCAGCAGCAGATCGCGCAGGTGCCATGTATCCTCGGTCTCGAACAGGCCGCGCCGCCAGGCCACCTGGCCGATGCCGTGCGGGATGGACTGCGCCGCGTCCGATCCGCCAAACAGCAACACGGCAATAATGGCGGACCCGGCGGGGACGGCCACGCCGATTGCCAGCCGTGTCGCGTCTCTGCCCAGCAAGGCCGCCGATAGCAGCAGCGGCAGGGCGAAGACCGCGAAGGCTTCGTGCACGAGGATCGCGGCGGCGGCGACCAGGCCGGCGAAACCGCCGCGGCCGCGCGCCAGCAGAGCCAGCGCCAGGATCAGAAGCAGGTAATTCACCTGGTCCAGCGCACCATGCTCGTTCATCAGCTGCATGACACCGCCGGAGCCGATCACCATGGCGACGCGGAGGAAGACGGCCATGTCCACGCGGTCTTCGCGGTGTGGCAGGCGGCGGGCCACCATCTCGATCAGGACGAAGGTCGTGACCAGGTTCAGCGCCGCCATGATCCCGAGTATCCAGAGGAACGGATCGTCCAGCCTGTCCACCAGCGGGCGCAGCACCGTGCCGAGCAACCCGCGCCGGGCAAACCCGTGATCGACGTAGTTGGCGAAATAGAAGGTGATCGACCAGTCGCGGCCGGTCTCGATCCGCGAAGGATCGCGGATCAGGCTGCCGATCCGTTCCGCGGCAAGCGCCGCGTAGACCAGCCAGGCCAGCCAGCGGAAGTGCCGCGAGACGAACAGGGCGGCGGCCGCGATCACAGCGGGACCGTCCGCAAACGACGAAGCGCCGCCCTTTCGAGCGGCGCCTCGGGTGTTTCGCTCGGGCGGCGGCTCAGAGCATGTTTCACTCGGTTGAATTCACCCGCTTGCCCGAACGCACTTGCCTTGCAAGCGCTGCCTCGGGCGACCGGGTGAATACCCTGAATCCGATCAAGCGAAACACGCTCTAGAAGCCGAGGCCCTCGTATTTCTTCTTGAACTTAGACACGCGGCCGCCGGTATCCATCAGGCGGGTGCCGCCGCCGGTCCAGGCGGGGTGCACCGAGGGGTCCACGTCCAGCGACAGCGAATCGCCTTCCTTGCCCCAGGTGGATTTCATCTGCACCACGGTGCCGTCGACCAGCTTGACGTCGACGATGTGGTATTCGGGATGGATGTCTTTTTTCATCGTCGGGTCCTCAGGCTTCGGCGCGTTTGCGCGGCTTGTAAGTGGCGTCCTCGGCGATCCGGGCCGATTTGCCGCGGCGCGTGCGCAGGTAGTACAGCTTGGCGCGGCGCACTCGGCCGCGGCGCACCACGGTGATATCGGCGATGTTGGTCGAGTAGAGCGGAAAGACCCGTTCCACGCCCTCGCCGAAGGAAATCTTGCGCACGGTGAAGGTGCCGGCGATGCCGTCGCCGTTCTTGCGGCTGATGCACACGCCTTCGTAGTTCTGCACGCGGGTCCGCGTGCCTTCCGTCACCTTGTAGCCGACGCGAATCGTGTCGCCGGCCTTGAAGTCGGGAATGTCCTTGCCGAGCTCCTTGATCTGCTCGGCTTCCAGTTCAGCGATCAGGTTCATCCGATCCACTCCTAATTGTGCCCCCGGTTCATGCCGGGAAGATTGATGCCGCCTCAGAGCTCTCGGTCTTCTTCCGGGTCCGCCTTGCCCGGATGACCGGGGCGCCCGCCAGAGTTCAGGTCGTCTTTGCTTTCGCCTGCTATGCGCGGCGCCGGCATGGTCGGGGCGAAGAAACCCCTGGCCGGCGTGGGATGCGGACAGCACAAGCACCTGACTCGGGCGCGGCCCGGCAGGTGCGGGGCTTGTACGGGAAGAGCGGGGCGATTGGCAAGAGGGTCCGCGGCCGGCGCGGCGCCCTATTTCCGTGCGGTGCGGGCCTTGTAGGCGGCCCAGAGGTCGGGGCGCCGCTCGCGGGTGATGCGCTCTGCCTCCGCCCGGCGCCAGGCGGCGATTTCGCCGTGGTGGCCCGACAGCAGGACGGGCGGGATTTCGCGGCCGTCCCATTCGGCGGGGCGGGTGTATTGCGGGTGTTCCAGCAGCCCGCCCGCAAAGCTCTCCTCCTCGGTCGAGGCGGCATTTCCCAGCACGTCGGGCAGCAGCCGCACCGCCGCGTCCAGCACGGCTTGGGCCGCGATCTCGCCGCCGGTCAGGACGAAATCGCCGAGGCTGATTTCCTCGATTGCGTGGCGGTCGATGACGCGTTGGTCCAGCCCCTCGAACCGGCCGCAGATCAGCGTGGCGCCGCGCCCCGCCGCGAGCGCGCAGGCGCGCGCCTGGGTGAACGGGGCGCCGCGGGGCGACAGGTAGATCACGGGCCAGTCGCCGCGGGGCGCAGGCGTGTCCCTGGCCGCATGGTCCAGCGCCGCGCCCATCACGTCGGCGCGCAGCACCATGCCCGCGCCGCCGCCGGCGGGCGTGTCGTCGACATTGCGATGCCGGCCCAGGCCGAAATCGCGCAGGTCGAGCGTTTCAAGCCGCCACAGCCCCTCGGCCAGCGCGCGGCCGGTCAGCGAGGCGCCCAGCACGCCGGGAAAACAGTCGGGGAAGAGGGTGATCACCCTGGCGGTCCAGGGCGGGGGCCAGGGCGGGGGGGTGTCGGGGCGGCTCATGCGCGTTCCTTACCGGAAACCGCGCGAAATGCCAGCCGCCCCGCGCAAGGGTCAGGCGGCGAGGCCGATCACGCCGAACAGAACCAGCAGGAACAATATCAGCACGATGACAATCAGGATCTTCGCGCCCGACAGGGCCACGCCCGACAGTCGGCCGAAGCCCAGAATCGCGGCGACGGCGGCCACCGCCAGCAATATGAGAATCCACTCGATCATAGGTCCATCCTTTCCTGGCGGCCGCCGTTCGTCGCGCGGCCGGATCGCAGGATGAACGCGCCATCACGGCGCCGTGTTCCACCGAAAACCCGCGACAGGCAGGTGCCGGCGCGGATCAGGGTTCGGGGAACAGCCCCTCGGGCGGGTCGGCGACGATCAGGCCGGCGGCGGGATCGATGGTCGGAACCGCCTCTTGCGTGAAGGGCAGAAGCACCGGCTCGGACAGGCCCGGCCCGGCCACTTCCAGCAGATCGCCCGCGCCGTGGTTGAGCACAGCCCTGACCCGGCCCAGAACCGCGCCGCCGGTGTCGCGGACCTCCATTCCGATCAGGTCGGCATGGTAGAATTCGTCATCCGGCAGCGCCGGAAGCGCGGCCCGGTCGGCGCAGAGCCGCACACCGCGCAGCGCATCCGCGGCTTCCTTGTCCGCGATGCCCGCGACGCGCGCGGCGAACCCGCCCTTGACCGGGCGGATCGCGCGGATCTCGAAGCGGCGCGTGCCGTCCTCGGACCAGAGCGGGCCATAGCTGCCGATCGCGGCGGGATCGGCGCAGAAGCTTTTCAGCCGCACCTCTCCCGTCACGCCGAAGGCGCCGGCGATGGCGCCGACGCAGACCCGGTCTTCGCTCGTGTCCCCGGTCATGCCGCGCGGCGGATCACTCCGCCGTATCCTCTGCCGGCTCCCCTGCCGGTGCCTCGGCGGGTGCGGCGGCCTTGGCGGCCTTCTCCTCGGCGCGTTCCTTGGCCTTGGTGCCCGGCTCCGCCTTCTTGGGGTTGCTGCGGGTCGCCTTTTCGCGCACGCCCGCGGCTTCGAGCATCCGGGCGATCCGGTCGGTCGGCTGCGCGCCCTTGTCCAGCCAATGCTGCACACGCTCCATGTCCATCTTCACCCGGTCCTCGCTGTCCTTGGGCAGGAGCGGGTGGTAGGTGCCAAGCTTTTCGATGAAGCGGCCGTCGCGGGGCATGCGCGAATCGGCGGCGACGATGGAATAATGCGGGCGCTTTTTCGAGCCGCCGCGGGCCAGTCGGATCTTCATTGCCATGTCGTGTTCTCCTTTGAATGGCGTGTCGGGCAGGGGGTCGGCCCCGGCCCTAGGATTGGTGTTTGCGGTGGTGACGGATGACTTCCTCGATGACGAAGCCGAGAAACTTGCGGGCGAAATCCGGGTCGAGCCCGGCATCGCGCGACAATTGCTCGAGCCGCGCGATCTGCCGGTCCTCGCGCGCGGGGTCGCTGGGCGGCAGGGCGTGTTCGGCCTTGAGCACACCGACCTCTTGCGTGTGCTTGAACCGTTCGGCCAGCGTGTAGACCAGGATCGCGTCCAGCCGGTCGATGCTGGCGCGGTGATCGGCCAGCACGGCCTCGGCGCGGGCGGCGGTGTCGGTTGTGCTCATCGGGCGGATCCTCTGGCGGTGGCGAAAACGGGGCGAAACGCGGCGGTCATGCATAGGCCTCCATCCCGCCGGCATCGTCGGGGACCGGGTGGCGGTAGACCAGCGTGCCGGGATCGCCGCGCGGAGCCGGGGCGGCCGGATCGCGCACCGCGCCCAGCCGTTCGGCCAGCGCGATGGACGGCGCGTTCGCGCGGTCGATATAGCTGACGGCGCTGTCCCAGCCGAGCACGCCGTGGACGAAGGGCAGGACGGCGCGCGCCGCCTCGGTCATCAGGCCCTTGCCCTCGTGCTCGGCGCTCCAGAGCGACCAGCTGATCTCTCGCTCGGGCCAGCCGGCGGGGCACCACGGCCCGCAGGTGCCGATCGCGGTGTCGCTGCCGCGCAGGGTCAGGGCGAACACGCCGCAGCCGCGCAGCGCCCAGTGCCCGATGACCGAGGCGAAGGCCCGCCAGGCGCGGCCCTCGTCCATCTGCGGCCCCGCGCCGATGAACACGGCGCGCGGCGACGTGTAGAACGCCCGCCAGGCCGGGTAGTCCTGCGCGCCGGGCACCCGCAGAACCATGCGCGCGGTCTCGAGTACCGGGGTACCTGCAAGGCGCGGCGTCATGCGCCGTGCGTCCGGGCAGGGCGCAGCGCATGCAGGCTGCGGGCGGGATTTGCGTATTTGCAACGAGAAGAAGCCGCAAGCGCGCGGGCGGGCCGGCCCGGCGTGCCGCGCATGGAGGGGCGGGGTGGCAATGTCATTTCTTCTTGCCAAGGCCCGACAGGCCGGAAGGAAGCTGCATGCCGCCGGGGCCGCCCATGCCGGGCAAGCCGCCGGGCATCCCGCCGCCGCCCATCTGTTTCGCGGCGGCCTGAATCTCTGCCTCGGAGGGCATGCCGCCGCCCGGACCCTTGCCGCCGAACATGCCGCGCATCGCCTGTTTCAGCATGCCGCCCTTCATCTTGCCCATCTTCTTCATCATGTCCGACATCTGCCGCTGCATCTTGAGCAGGCGGTTGAGTTCGGACACTTCGAGCCCGGCACCGGCGGCGATGCGTTTCTTGCGGCTGGCCTGGAGGATCTGCGGGTTGGCGCGTTCCTTCCTGGTCATCGACTGGATCAGGGCGATCTGGCGGCGCAGCACGCTGTCATCCATGCCGGATTGGTCCATCTGTTTCGCCATCTTCTTCATGCCCGGCATCATCCCCATGATGCCTTCCATGCCGCCCATCTTCATCATCTGTTCAAGCTGCATCTTCAGGTCGTTCATGTTGAACTGACCCTTCTGGAAGCGCTTCATCATCCGTTCGGCCTGTTCGGCCTCGATGGTTTCCTGCGCCTTCTCGACGAGGGAGACGATGTCGCCCATGCCGAGGATGCGCCCGGCGATGCGTTCGGGATGGAATTCCTCGATCGCGTCCATCTTTTCGCCGAGGCCGACATACTTGATCGGCTTGCCGGTGACGGCGCGCATCGACAGGGCCGCGCCGCCGCGCCCGTCGCCATCCATCCGGGTCAGGACCACGCCGGTCACGCCGATATCGCGGTCGAACGCCTCGGCGACATTGACCGCGTCCTGACCGGTCAGCCCGTCGACCACCAGCAGCGTCTCGCGCGGGCCGGTGATGTCGCGCACCTCGGCGGCCTGGGCGATCAGCTCGGCGTCGATATGCAGCCGGCCGGCAGTGTCGAGCATGTAGACGTCGTAGCCGCCCAGCGTCGCCTGCTGTTTCGCGCGGCGGGCGATCTGCTGCGCGGTCTCGCCGCGCACGATCGGCAGCGTGTCGACGCCGATCTGCTGGCCGAGGATCGCCAGCTGTTCCATCGCGGCGGGCCGGTTGGTGTCGAGCGAGGCCATCAGCACCCGCTTGCCGTTCCGGGTCTGAAGGCGCCGCGCCAGCTTGGCGGTGGTGGTGGTCTTGCCCGAGCCCTGCAGGCCGACCATCAGGATCGGCGCGGGCGGGCTGTCGATCTTGAGCGCGCCGGGATCGGCATCGCCGCCGGACAGCACATGCACCAGCTCGTCATGCACGATCTTGACGACCTGCTGGCCGGGCGTGACCGACTTGGTGACTGCCTGCCCGGTCGCCTTGTCCTGCACCGCCTTGACGAAATCGCGCGCCACGGGCAGCGACACGTCGGCCTCCAGCAGCGCGACGCGGACCTCGCGCAGGGCGGTCTTGACGTCGTCCTCACTGAGCGCGCCCTGCTTGGTCAGGCGGTCGAAGACGCCGGACAGGCGCTCTGACAGGTTCTCGAACATGGGCGCGGCCCTTCTTGTCTGCATCGGTTGCCCCCGATGTAAGGGGCGATCCGGAATGCGCCAAGCGCCCCCACGGGCGAAACTCGCTGGTGGGGGGCGATCCCGGACGGGGCCGGGACCGGAAGCGCTTGCACCTCCGGAAAACAAGGCCGGCGTTTAGAGCGGCGCGGCGCGGCTGTCAAGATGCGGAGCAAAGGGCCCCTCGCGCTTCCTGCGATACTTGCGGCCGGAAGACCCTGGGGCTACCCCGCCGCGCCGTCGTCGGCGGCGATGTCGCGGAACTGATGTTCCAGGAACGCCTCGAAGGCGTCGAGGTTGACCGGCTCGAACAGGCCGAAGCCCTGCATCCAGACCGAGGCCGGCCGGAGCGCGTCCGGCTCCAGCTTGCACCATTTGAGGCGGCCGCGTTTCTCCTGACTGATCAGGCCGGCACGGCCGAGGATCGCGAGGTGCTTGGAGATCGCGGCAAGCGACATCTCGAACGGCTCGGCCACGTCGGTCACGGCCATGTCATCCTCCAGCAGCATCTGCAGGATGGCGCGCCGGGTCGGATCGGCGAGCGCGGCGAAGACGGTGTCGAGACCGGGTGTCATGCCGGCGCTTTGGCAGCGGGCGCGGCAATCGTCAACCGTTCGGTTGAATGAGGCCGCGCGGCGAGGGGCGCATACGAGGCGCGGCGCGGGTAAATAAATCAACACAATAACAATTGGTTGGCGAGTTTTCTTGCCCGCGCTTCCCGTCTTGACTCCTTGGTGCGTCGTTTCTAGTTTCCGCCCGACTGATCGGGGGTCCGGTTTCATGGTCGATCCAAAGGACAAGGCGCGGCTTGACGCGCTGGACAAGCGGATCGCGGCGCTGAAGAAGGCGACGGAACCCACCCCAACCAAGACGCAGGACGCCGCGGGCGGGGCCGAACTCGCCTGGCGCATGCTGATCGAACTGGTGGCCGGGATCGTGATCGGTTTCGGCATCGGGTACGGGCTGGACTATCTGTTCGGCACGCTTCCGATCCTGCTGGTTCTGTTCACGCTGCTCGGCTTTGCGGCCGGGGTGCAGACGATGATGCGGACGGCGCGCGTGGCGCAGCAAGAGACGGACGGGCGCGGCGCGCCGGACAAGGACGGGGAATAGAGACGTGGCGACCGAAGAACAAAGCGCAGGCCTGGCCTTTCATCCGATGGACCAGTTCATCGTCAAGCCGCTGTTCGGTGCGGCGGGCGACCCGGTGCACTGGTACACCGTGACCAACGTCACGCTCTGGCTGTTCCTGGCGGTGGTGGCCGCCTCGGCGCTGATGGTGCTGGGCACCCGCGGGCGCGCTGTCATCCCGACCAAGATACAATCGATTGCCGAGCTGTCCTACGGCTTCATCTACAAGATGGTCGAGGACGTGTCGGGCAAGGATGGCGTGCGGTTCTTTCCCTACATCTTCACGCTGTTCATGTTCATCGTGATGGCGAACGTCCTGGGCCTGCTGCCGCTGGCCTTCACCACGACCTCGCACCTTGCGGTGACCGTGATCCTGGCGCTGGCGGTGTTCTTCACCGTCACCATCGTCGGCTTCGTGCTGCACGGCGCCGCGTTCCTGGGCCTGTTCTGGGTGAAATCGGCGCCGCTGCCGCTGCGCCCGATCCTGGCGCTGATCGAGGTGATTTCCTACTTCGTGCGCCCGGTCAGCCATTCCATTCGTCTGATGGGCAACATGATGGCCGGTCACGCCGTGATCAAGGTGTTCGCCGCCTTCGCCCCGCTGATCCTGATCTCGGGCATGGGCGTGCTGGTCACCCCGTTGTCGATCCTGGCGATCTCGACCATCTACGCGCTGGAAGTGCTGGTGGCCTTCATCCAGGCGTATGTCTTCACCATCCTCACCTGCGTCTATCTGAAGGATGCCCTGCATCCGGCGCATTGACGGCGCGCATCCGCGCACCGGGCAAATCCAAACGAGCCAATTCCAGAATGTAAGGAGACCAATCATGGAAGGCGATATCGCACAAATGGGCGCTTTCATCGGCGCGGGCCTGGCATCGGTCGGCATGGGCGGCGCAGCCGTCGGTGTGGGCAATGTCGTCGGCAACTTCCTGTCGGGCGCGCTGCGCAACCCGTCGGCGGCCGGCGCCCAGACCGCGACCATGTTCATCGGCATCGCCTTTGCCGAAGCGCTGGGGATCTTCTCGTTCCTCGTCGCGCTTCTGCTGATGTTCGCCGTCTAGGACCTCTTACGCTCCTTACGTTCGGGCGGCCGCCGTTGCGGCCGCCTGTTCCAGACGAGGTGTCAGGAGGACGACATGGCAGATACGACAGACGCCGCCGCCGCAGGCGCCCACGGCATCGAGGAAACCGCGCATGGCGGCGGAGAGGCTGTGGGCATGCCGCAGCTCAACTTCGAAAGCTGGCCGAACCAGGTGTTCTGGCTCGTCGTCGCGCTGGTGGTGCTGTACCTGATCCTCAGCCGCATCGCCCTGCCGCGCATCGCGTCGGTGCTGGCGGAGCGGGCCGGATCGGTAACCAACGACATTGCTGCCGCCGAAGAGCTGAAGCTCAAGGCGCGGCAGGCCGAAGAGGCGTATAACCAGGCGCTCGCCGATGCCCGGACCGAGGCGAACAGCATCGTCGCCGCCGCGCGCGCCGAGATTCAGGAAGAGCTGGACGAGGCGAACGCCAAGGCCGATGCCGAGATCGCGGCGCGCACTGCCGAATCGGAAAAGGCGATCGCCGAGATCCGCAAGGGCGCGATGGACAGCGTCGAGGAGGTGGCCCGCAGCGCCGCCGCCGAAATCGTCACCGCGCTGGGCGGCAAGGCGGACCAGCCCGCCATCGACGCCGCCGTTGCCGACAACCTGAAGGGGGCCTGAGCCATGCGTTACCTGACCCTGCCTCTGGCCCTTCTGGTCGCCGGACCGGCGCTGGCCGCTTCGGGGCCGTTCGTGTCGCTGTGGAACACCAACTTCGTGGTGCTGATCGCGTTCCTGATCTTCATCGGGGCGCTGGTCTATCTCGGGGTGCCGCGCATCCTGGGCAACATGCTGGACAAGCGCGCCACCCAGATCCGCAGCGAGCTGGACGACGCCAAGGCCCTGCGCGAAGAGGCGCAGACGATCCTGGCCTCCTACGAGCGCAAGCAGAAGGAAGTCGCCGAACAATCCGCCCGCATCGTCGAGAACGCGAAGACGGAGGCGCAGCAGGCGGCCGATCAGGCGAAGACGGATATCGAGGTGTCGATGACCCGCCGCCTCGCCGCGGCCGAGGAGCAGATCGCCTCGGCGCGGTCCAAGGCGGTCAAGGCGGTGCGCGACCAGGCCGTCAACGTCGCCATCGCCGCGGCCCGCGATGTGGTGGCCAAGCAGATGACAGCGGCGGATGCCAACAAGCTGATCGACGAGTCCATCTCGGTGGTCGAGGCAAAGCTGCACTGATCCCGGCTATCGCGCGACGCGCACTTCCCGAACCCGGCCCTCGCGGCCGGGTTTTTCGTTTTCGGCTGTCGGTCTGCCAGGAATAAACCCGACCGCGAGGGCCGGGTTCGGGTGCTGAAAAGGTCTGGTGCTGAAATTCCGGTCAAGGGTGCTCCGGGCCGGACGCCGGGGACAGGAGGACGCGGGGAGATGCGGGCGCCCCGCCCGGAGCGGGAGGCGAGCCAAGGGGCGGGAGAACCCCCTAGATGCTCGCCCAGTCGGTGAAGATCTGGCCCGGCACCCGCCGTGCCGCGCCGGCCCGGACATTGCGCCGTTCGGCGCGGGGCAGGGGGAACGTCGTGCCATGGTCTGCGGGCTGGCGATACTGGCGGTGTGCGGTGCAGAAGGTCATTGTGCGGGTCTTTCGGTTGCGGGTTGCTGCGTGGCGTTTTGCCGATGACCTCATTGGTGCATCCCGCCGAAAGACAGGCAATGTCAGCGCGCTGTTATCCGATGACAAACATGCACACCTGAACGAGATCAATGCCTTGCGCGCCTCTCCGGCCGATCCTCGCCTTGCATCTCGCATTGCCGGCCCGCTTCCCGCGCGCTTCTTCCCGCTTCTTCTCGTCTCAAATACGCAATCCCGGTCTCTCCGCCCGTGCCAGCGCGCTTCCGAATCGCGCCCGCAACGAAAAAGGCCGGGCACCCGGCTGACGCATTCCGTCCGGTGGGAGGCCTGCACAAACTGACCTGTCGCGCACCGCGCGGCAGGTCATTGTATTTTAGGCGGATTTGCTGAGGACCTGACCAAGAAAAACAGGACGAAAATCCGAGACTTTTTTCTCGGACCACCGCAGCAGCCGTGGCGGGAGGCAAAACTCCCAAGCCAGGGCAAGTTTCTGCTTCGCTTAGATACGATACAGCCAATATTCATCGACGACAAGCTTGACCCTCGCGCGATCGCGGGACTGCGGACGAGTGTCCGTATCAACTTCAATTCATGCGGATTTTCTGGTCTTTGGTCGAAAAACGACTCAGGGCAGAGCCGCGGAAATCCGAGGTTCTGATGGCAGGCTTGGCGACTTTCAACTTCAAGCTCTCGCAGCTCTATCCGGGCGCAGGGGAGCACCGCATCAACACGTGCGCGAACCCGGACTGTTCCAACTTCGGACAGCAGTTGACCGATCGGGCGACCCGTATGTCGAAATGGAAGGAAAGGCGACCGGACGCTTCTCCGGAGCAGCTACAGCTCGTCGAGATGCACGGACCAGGTGCCTATAAGCTGGCTGGAGCTGACAAGAAACATCGCCGGGTCTCTCGCGTATTTGCCTACCAGGACAACCCGCATGTGTGGTCCGATCAGCGCACTGTCCGGTGCCTGGGCCAGACCCACGAGGGCAGAATCTGCGACTCCGGCTTGTCGATCCTGTCGCCGGATCACCTCGAAGGGGAGATCGACAGGCTCCGGAACTCCAATGGCGTTCTCGACGGCCCCTCCTGCGGAGCCTGTGGCAAACGGTTTCTGGATGATCCGGACGAGTTCGCGCTCGACGGCGTCCACGAGCGATCAAAGGATCACGAAGGAAATCCCCTCCGCCGAAAGAAGACGCCCTTGTCTCTTCGCGTGCTTCACAAGCCCTGCCGGGGGAAGAAGGGCGCGCGCTTCTCTGTCGCGCTGCCCCATGCCGGGCAAAAGACGACCGCTGACAATCTTAGGATACTCGGGGCGGTGTTGAACAGCGCAGGGATTGTCGACATACAGCGGATGATCGGGACCGCCGCAACCGGCAAGAAGATCGGCATGTCCCGGATCTATGACCGGATCGAATGGCTCGAAGGGGTCTTCCTGGCATACGAGCGCGAGATGCTGCGCAGATGGAAGGACAAGGTTGAACGAAGCGGTGAAGCCGTCGAGCACCTTCTCAGCCACGACGACATGGTCCTCACGGTGAACTGGGAGACCTCGACAGACCGACGGAACACGCAACTCAACTGCGCGATCACCGCTGACGCCCGCAGTGGCTATGTCTACCGGCTCGATGTCGACTTCGACCCGCGTGCCACGCCTCTGGACATGTTCAACGCCACCTACCTCGACGAGGCCGGGATGCCGCAGAACCTCGAACAGCAGTATCCCAGCAGCAAGGTGCGAACGGCCCCGAAGTTCTCCTGGCAACGGCCGACTGGACGGTATCACGAACCGCAGTTCTTCGCCGCCTGCGTCAACGAGATCAAGGCATTCCAGAGCCGGGCGAAACGCCGAATGCCGAAGAGGGACAAGGCCCAGCGAACCGAGAGGGACGAGGTGATTGCGCGCACGAACGGCATGATCGCCAACATCCGGATGATCTCGGAGGGGTGGTTCGGCTTTCCAATCGACGAATCCGAAGAGCGTGGCTCGTTCAAGGGCGTCACGACCAAGGATATCTACACCAAGGGCGCCCATTTCGCGCTCCTGAAGGAGATGCTGCCGCGCGGGTCGATTGTCCTGACCACGGAACAGGAAGCGACCCTGCCGCCCCTGCTGCCGCATATTTTCGACGAGGAGATCCGGGAGGACAGGTTCGCGTGGCTGGCCATGACATTCAACAAGAAGGCCACGAAGCCGGAAAAGCTCGGGAAGGTGAAGGAGTATCGCAAGGCGCGGAAACGCTTCCACAACGACGGCATGTATGCCGGGCGCTTCGACCCCGGAACGGATGCGCAGATTGTGAGCGAGGCGTTCATCGCTGACCGTATGGAGACGGCACTCCGGGGCACCGCCGCAAATTTTCAGATCTCGAACTACCGGTCCGAGGCCTTCCCTTCGCTTTGGGTCCGGTCCTCGACCCAGGCGAGCGGAGAGATCGACAAGACCGTCGGTTTTCCGATCCTGCCGCGCCACCTGCGCAGGGCGCTGAAGAAGCTCCCATTCGACCAGGAAGAGCTGAGCCAGGACCTGCGCGAAGAACTTGCGCCTTGGGTCTATAAGGCGACACTTCAGCCTGTCAGTTCCTTCATGAACTCTCTGCGCGAAAGGATGAGCGTCGCCGCCCGGGCCGGAAGTGGAGGTGCCCGTGTCGGCGGCTCCTACATCCAGGGCGCGATCTTCAATCCGAGGACCCTGATCGCGCTCCTGAATATCTACCGCATTCACTACAACTTCTTCGAACCGCGGCCCTACGCATGTCCCTACGAGGAGATCGACGCCCTCATAGATCCTCCGAAGCTGACACCGCGCGCCCTGAGGATACCTGGGACGGATGAGTTCGTTGATCTACCGCCACGGGCGCGGCGCTCGCGCGCGCGAATGACGCCGGCCATGCGACACGGCATGGATGCCTGCACGAAGCGCAAGGACGGCACGCAGGACCCGCCCGACATCTATCGAATGCTATATCGCCCGTGGCTCTATATGGGCACCAAGCTTGGGGCGCGGTTCGAACGGGCGAGAGGTCAACGCAAAACGGAACCTACCACTTCTTCGTAGATCGGTCGCGCACGATGGGGAAACCGGCAAGATAAGGCCGCGCCCTTACGAGGCGCGGCCTTTGGTAGTTTACTCTGGAGCTTCGGATCAGCCTCCCACCACACGGAATGCGTCAGCACCCGGCCCGGCCTTTTCCAATGTGACTGCCCGAGGGCTCAGCCGTTCGGGATGATGGTGATGTCCACGCGGCGGTTCCGCGCCCGGCCTTCCGTGGTCAGGTTCGAGGCGATCGGTGCGTTCTCGCCCTGGCCGGTGGCCGAAATCCGGCCGCCCGGCACGCCCGCCCCCATCAAGACCGAGGCGACCGAGTTCGCCCGCCGCACCGACAGGTCCTGGTTGTAGGACGCGCTGCCGGTATTGTCGGTATGGCCGACCACCTGCACCGTCGAGGCCGGGTAGCGCTGAAGGCTTTGCGCCAGCACCCGCAGGTCCGATTGCAGCGCCGTGTTCACCGACGCGCTGTCCACCGCGAACAGGATGTCCTGCGGCATCCGCACGATCAGCGAATTGCCGTTGTTGATGATCTGGATCCGGTCCGAGGAGAAATCGCGCTGCAACTCCGCCGCCTGCTTGTCGAGGTTGTAGCCGGCCGCGGCGCCGATGCCGGCGCCGACCACGCCGCCGATCAGCGCGCCGCGCGCGCGTTCGCCCGAATCGCCGCCCGTCGCAAGGCCCGCCAGCGCGCCCAGCACGCCGCCGACGGCCGCGCCTTCCTTGGTGCGCTGGCGCGGGTCGTTGGTCTGGACCGACGGATCGGTACAGGCCGTCAGCGCGATCAGGCTCGCGCTCAGGAATAGAAATGGGGTCTTGAACGTCATGGATTGGCCGCCTTCTGCTCTCGTGTGACTTTTGCGGCAAAGCTATCGCGTGTGGCGGCAACGTCCAACAGCATCCTCGAAGAAAATCGGCGGTTCCTTGCCGTCTATGCCTCGGCGCGGGCCGATTCCCAGGCCAGAAGTGCCCGTTTGACCGGCAGACCCCAGTGATAGCCGCCCAAACCCCCGCTCTTGCGCAGCGCGCGGTGGCAGGGGATCAGCCAGCTGACCGGGTTGCGCCCCACCGCGGTGCCGACGGCACGCACGGCGCGCGGGTTGCCGACGGCGGCGGCGATCTCGGAATAGGTGGTGACGTGGCCGGACGGGATCGCCAGCAGCGCCTCCCATACCTTGATCTGGAACGGCGCCCCGATCAGGAAGAGCGGCACCTCGCGATCCGCCGGCCCCGCACCAAGCGCGGCCTCGACCCAGGGGCGCAGGAACGCGCGATCCTCGGTATACGTCGCCTTCGGCCAGCGCGCGCGCAGATCGGCCATCGCGGCGTCGTCGCCGGTCTCGGCGGCAAAGGCGATGCCGCAGATGCCCTTTTCGGTGCCCATCACCAGTGCCGGGCCGAACGGGCTGTCGAACCGGCCCCAGCGGATGTCCAGCCCGGCGCCGTGGCGGGCGAATTCGCCGGGGCTCATCGCCTCCCAGCGCAGGAACAGGTCGTGCAGCCGGCCCGCACCGGAAAGGCCCAGCTCGTGGCTGGTCTGCAAGGTGGTGAAATTGGCGCGCAGCATCGCCCGCGCGTGGTCCAGCGTCAGGTATTGTTGATAACGCTTGGGCGAAACCCCGACCCAGCGGCTGAACAGGCGCTGGAAATGCGCCGGGCTCATGTTCATGTCCGCCGCCAGATCCTCGAGCGCGACCGGCCCCGGCGCGCGCGCGTCGATCGCGTCGATGGCGCGGCGCATCACCGCGAAATGGTATCCGGTCTCGGTGGCTTGCGTCGTCATGGTGCGCTGTCCTTCTGTCTGCCTCGAAACTATGGCAGCGGCACCGCATCCGCGACCCGATTCATGCGCCTTTGGCCGCGACATGCCGGCTTTCGCTTGCAGCCCGCTGCGCCCCGGTGCTTAACGGGGCCATGGCCCGGCAGCTCGACTATTCCACGCTTTGCGAGATCTTCGCGCGCTTCTCGGCGGCAGAACCCGAGCCGAAGGGCGAGCTGGAGCATCTGAACGCCTACACGCTGCTGGTCGCGGTCGCGCTCAGCGCGCAGGCCACGGATGCCGGCGTGAACCGCGCCACCCGCGCGCTGTTCCAGGTCGCGGACACGCCCGAAAAGATGCTGGCGCTGGGCGAGGAGGGGCTGACCGAGCATATCAAGTCGATCGGCCTCTACCGCAACAAGGCGAAGAACGTCATCAGGCTCAGCCGGATCCTCGTGGAGGAGTATGGCGGCCAGGTGCCGTCCTCCCGCGCGGCGCTGCAATCGTTGCCCGGCGTCGGCCGCAAGACCGCGAACGTGGTGCTGAACATGTGGTGGGGCCATCCTGCGCAGGCGGTCGACACCCATATCTTCCGCGTCGGCAACCGCACCGGCATCGCGCCGGGCAAGGATGTCGCCGCCGTGGAGCGCGCCATCGAGGATCACGTTCCCGCCGAGTATCAGCGCCACGCACATCACTGGCTGATCCTGCATGGCCGTTATATCTGTACCGCGCGCAAGCCGAAATGCGGCGTCTGCCCGATCCGCGACCTGTGCCTTTACGAGGAGAAAACCGCATGAGCAAAGCCTTTCAGATCGTCGGTATCGGCAATGCGATGGTCGATGTGCTGGCCACCGCGACCGACGATTTCCTGGCCGAGAACGACGTGCAGAAAAGCGTCATGCAGCTGATCGACATGGACCGCGCGGTGCATCTCTATTCCCGCGTCGGCCCCGCGCGCGAGGTGTCGGGCGGATCGGCGGCGAACACCATCGCGGGCATTGCCGGCCTGGGCGGGCGCACCGCCTATGTCGGCAAGGTGAAGGACGATCAGCTGGGGGCGATCTTTGCCCACGATCTGCGCGCGCAGGGTGCGGTGTATGAAACGCCGCTCGCCCCCGGCGACCACGCCGCCGAAACCGGGCGCTGCATCGTGCTGGTCACGCCGGACGGCGAACGCTCGATGAACACCTATCTGGGCGTGACCGAATTTCTCGAACCTGCCGACATCGACACCGCGCAGATGGCCGAGGCCGAATGGATCTTCCTCGAAGGCTACCGCTTCGACGGCCCCGCCAGCCACGAGGCCTTTGCCCGCGCCGTGGATGCCTGCCGGGGGGCGGGGGGCAAGGTGTCGCTGACCCTGTCCGACCCGTTCTGCATCGAGCGGCACCGCGCCGCCTTTGCCGCGATGCTGCGCGATCATGTGGATCTGCTGTTCGCCAACCGGGCCGAGATCCTGTCGATGTACGAAACCGCCGATTTCGATGCGGCGCTGAGCGCTGCCGCGGCCGAGATCGAGACCGTCGTCTGCACCGACAGCGAGAATGGCGCGCATATCCTGAATGGCGGCAGGCGCTGGCACGTCCCCGCGATCCCGACCGAGGTGGTCGATGCGACGGGCGCGGGCGATCTGTTCGCCGGGGCCTTCCTGTGGGGGCTTGCCGAGGGGTACGATCTGGAAACCTGCGGCCGCATGGGCTGCATCGCGGGGTCCGAGGTGATCAGCCATCTGGGCGCCCGCCCGGAAACCGACCTCAAGGCGCTGTTCCGCACCCACGGCGTGATCTGAACGCCCGGCGCCGGCGCGCGCTAAAGCCGCTCGCCAAGCCGGTCCAGCATCGCAAGACACATGCTCAGCTGGTCGCGGCTGACGAACTCGTCCGCCTTGTGCGCCTGCGCGATGGAGCCCGGCCCGCACACCACCGTGTCGATCCCCATCGACTGGAACAGCCCCGCCTCGGTCCCGAAAGGCACGAGATCGGTGCCGTTCGCGCCGGTCAGCTCGCACACCAGGTCGCGGGCCGCGTTGCGCTCCATCGGCTCCAGCCCCGGAACCTCGCCCAGCGTCTCGGTTCGGATCGCGGCGGCCGGGTCGACGGCGCGCATGGCCGGCAGCAGGACCTCGGCGCAGAACCAGTCCAGATCGGTCTTGACGAACTCGGCATCGCCGGTGACCACGGGCCGCATCTCCCACTCGACGCCGGCGCGCGCGGCGATGACGTTGGGGGCGAACCCGCCGACAAGCGCGCCCACATTGATCGTGGTCCAGGGCGGATCGAACCGGCTGCCCGGCGGCGTGCGCTCCTTCAGGCTGTCCTTCAGCTCGACCAGCCGCGCGACATAGCGGGCGGCATATTCCACCGCGTTCACGCCCAGATCGGGGGCGGATCCGTGACCTTCCAGCCCGGTGAACTCGGTGTGGTATTCGTAGCAGCCCTTGTGCCCCTCGATCACCCGCATCTCGGTCGGCTCGCCGATGATCGCGAGGGCGGGGCGCAGATCGCGCGCCTTCAGCACATCGACCAGCGCCTGCGCGCCCAGACAGCCGATCTCCTCGTCATGGGTGAACACGAAATGCAGCGGCCGGTCCCGCACACGTTCGGCCAGCATCGGTGCCGCCTCGATGCAGGCGGCGATGAAGCCCTTCATGTCGCAGGTGCCGCGGCCGAAAAGCCGCCCGCCGCGCTCCATCATCTCGAAGGGATCGGATGTCCAGGGCTGGTCGTCCACCGGCACCACGTCGGAATGGCCGCACAGCATCAGGCCGCCATCGCCCTCGGGGCCGATCGTGGCGAACAGGTTGGCCTTCAGCCCGCCGGCGTCCTGCAACACCTCGCAGCGCGCCCCGACCGCGTCCAGCCGGTCCGCCAGATAGGCGATGATGTCGAGGTTCGACTGCGCCGACACCGTCGGATAGGCGACCAGCTCGCCCAGCGTACGCACCGTCCTGTCCAGCAGCCCGCTCATGCCCGCCCCGTCCAAAGACACACCTGCATCCTCATCTTGCCCAAAATACCTCGGGGAGGTCCGGAGGGGCAGCGCCCCTCCGGCCTTTCCGCCCGCGCGCGGCCGGCCCGCATGGTGCCTACCCCTTCACATAAAGCTGGCGCGGCAGGTCGCAGAATGCCTCGGCCGGGCCGTCCTCGCGGATCAGGATGGATTCGGTGATCTCAAGCCCCCAGGTCTCCATCCACAGGCCGGGCATGAAATGGAATGTCATCCCCGGCTCCAGCACGGTCTCGTCCTCGGCGCGCAGGCTGATCGTGCGCTCGCCCCAGTCGGGCGGATAGGACAGCCCGATCGGATAGCCGCAGCGCGCGCCGCGCTGGATGCCGGCGCGGTCCATCGCCGCGCCCAGCGCATTGGCGATGTCGCAGGCCCGGTTGCCGGCGCGGGCCGCGTCGAGCCCGGCCTCCAGCCCTTCCAGCAGCGCCTCTTCGCCGCGCTTGATGTGATCGGGCGGCTTGCCCAGGAAGACCGACCGGCAGAGCGGCGCGTGATAGCGCCGGTAGCAGCCCGACAATTCGAAGAAGGTGCACTCGCCCTCGTTCATCGGATCGCCGTTCCAGGTCAGGTGCGGCGCCGCGGCCGAGGGGCCGGACGGCATCAGCGGCACGATCGCCGGGTAATCGCCCCAGGCACCGTCCGCGCCCTCGATCCCGGCGGCCATGATCCGCGCCGCGATCTCGTTCTTGCGCGCCCCCGGTTCGGCCAGATCCAGCGCCAGGCGGTTGATCTTCTCCGAGATCCGCGCGGCTTTGCGCATGAAGCCGATTTCCGCCTCCGACTTCACCGCGCGCTGCCAGTTCACCAGCGCGGTGGCGTCGATCAGCGCGGCGTCGGGCAATTCCTCGGCCAGCGTCGCATGGGCGCGCGCGGAGTAATAGTAATTCTCCATTTCGACCCCGATCCGGCCGGTATCCAGCCCCTGGCCGCGCAGCAGCGAGGCGAGGTGCTGCATCGGGTGCAGATCGACCGATTGCACGAAATGGTCGGGATAGCTGTCGATCCCGGTCCGCGCGACATCGACCGTGCGCCGCGCGCCGTTGGCGTCCTGCCGGCGGCCCCACCAATAGGGCGCGTCGTTCAGCGGCAGCACCACGGCCTGGTGGACATAGAACGACCAGCCGTCATAGCCGGTCAGCCAGGCCTGGTTCGACGGGTCGGTCACGATCAGCACGTCGATGCCCCGCGCCTCCATTTCGGTGCGGGTCAGGGACAGGCGGCGGTCGTATTCGGCGGCCGGAAATGGCGGGATCGGGTCGGACATGCGCGCCTCCTGCAAGTCGGCCCCCGGCGATTTCCATCGGGCCTTGACGGGTCCGGGTCCGGGGGAATGCGGCCATGGAAACCGATTTGCGGCCGCTCTGCCATAGTGTTGCCCCAGTTTCGTGGAAAATTTGACGCATAAACGCCCGGATGCCGGCAGGCTGCGCCTTCCGGCACCGGCAACAGCGAGGGAATCGCGATGAATCGAGCAGTTTTCGGGCGCAATGCGGCGATGGCCCTGCTGGCGCTGGCCCTGGCGGGCTGCAAGGCCGGCGATTTCAGCACCAGCCGTGCGGGGTTCAAGGCCAACTACCTGGTTGCGCGGGTGGCGCTGGAGAACGGGCAGTATTCCAAGGCGACGCGGCATTACGGATCGCTCCTGCGCAAGGCCGGCCCGCTGGAGCCGCGGCTGCGGCTGGAATTCGCCCATGCGCTGCTACGCGAGGGCAAGTACCGCAAAGCCGCGGACGAGGCCCGCACCGTGGCAATGCAATTGTCCGGTGCCGGCCGGTCGGCGGCGCTGGCGGTGCAGGGCACGGCCGAGCACGAGGCGGCGCGCGTGGCGGTCCGCACCGGGAAGACCGGGCTGGCCACCGCCAAGCTGATGAAATCGGCCAAGGCCGCGCTGGAGGAGATGCTGCGCGCCAACCCCGAGCTTGACGCGACCGGCGGCATGGCCGCCCGGATCGGCCAGATCGAGACCGAGCTGCGCACGGCGCTGTAGCGGAATGTGCCTTTGCCCAGGCCGACGGGATCGCGGTAAGGGTGGTGCCGTGCGTATTTTTGCCGAGAAGAAGCGGGGGGCCGCGTGAGCTGGGCCGCCGGGTCCGATTGGCCCCTGGCGCTGCTCGTGCTGCTTCTGGGGCCGGCGGCGGGATCGTTCCTGGGCGTGGTCGTGGACCGCTGGTGTACGGGGCGCGGATTATGGGGCCGGTCGGCCTGCGAGACCTGTGCTGCGCGGCTGGGCTGGCGCGACCTGGTGCCGGTCCTTTCCGGGCTGCGCGGGCGCTGCCGACATTGCGGCGCGCCGATCCCGGCGCATCTATTGCGTATCGAGCTGGCGGCGACCGGGGCGGGTGTTCTGGCGGTGCTTCTGGCGGACAGTGCGGCGGAGGCCGCGGCGCTGGCGGTTTTCCTGTGGTGCCTTGTCGGGCTGTTCTATGCCGACCTGCTGCATTTGCGGCTGCCCGATCCGCTCAATGCCGGGCTGCTGGCCGCGGGGCTGGCGCTGGCGGCCGCGGCGCCGGGGCGCGGCGTCGGCGAGGCGCTGCTTTCCGCGGGCGCCGGGGCGGGCGCGTTCTGGCTGATCCGCGCCGGCTACCGCGCGCTGCGCGGCCGCGAGGGGCTGGGGCTGGGCGACGTCAAGATGATGGCCGGGCTCGGGGCCGGGCTGGGCTGGATGCTGCTGCCGCTGGCCACGTTGATCGCGGCGCTGCTGGCGCTGGCGGTGGTGGGGCTGGAGGCGCTTCGCACGCAGCGGGCGCCCGACACGCGTGCGCCGTTGCCGTTCGGCGCCTGCCTTGCCGGGGCGGCGGTTCTGGTGCTGCTGGTGTGAAAATCCTTGCTTGCGATCGGCTTTTTTGGTCGTCTGAACGGCGTGGCCGGGGCCGTGCAGCCCGCCCGGCCCCCGGATTTCATAAGGATATTCTCATGCCGATTTGCAGTTTCACGACCCGCGGCTGGCCTGCGGCCCGTACCGCGTTGACCTGCCTGATGCTGGCGGCGCCGGCCCCCCTGGCCGCGGACGGCGCGGCCGACACCCCGCCGACGACCATGGAGGAGGTCGCCGCCGCGTACCGTTCTGGCGACTTTGCGACGGCACGGGGCGCGATCGTGCCGCTGGCCGAGGCAGGCGATGCGGTGGCGCAGTTCCGGCTGGGTTACATGCTGGCGCTGGGCGAGGGCGGCGCGCCCGACCAGGAGGGCGCGATCCGCTGGCTCGAAGCGGCGCTGGCACAGGGGCACGGACCGGCGCTGATGCTGCTGGCGCGCACCTATCTGGGCGGCAATCCCGAGGATCCCGATTACCGCCGCGCCGCCGAAATCCTTGAACAGGGGGTCGAGGGCGACCTGCCCGAGGCGGAGTTCCTTCTGGCACAGCTTTTGCGGGCGGGGCGGGGCGTTGAGGCGAATCCGGCGCGTGCCTTTTCGCTGATGGAGGCGGCGGCGCGGGCGGGCGAGCTGCGTGCGCAGACCGCGCTCGCGCAGTTGTACGCGCGCGGCGAGGGGGTGGAGGCGGACCCGGCGCAGGCCGTGCGCTGGCTGTTCCAGGCGGCCGAGGCCGGTCATCCCGAGGCGCAGATGTCGCTGTACTACAACTATACTCGCGGCACCGGGTTTCCGCAGGATGATGCAAAGGCGCTGGAGTGGCTGCGTGCGGCCGCCGCGGCCGGCCATGCCGAGGCGGAAAGCATCCTGGGGGCGAACTACCTGCTGGGCGAGGGCGGGCTGGAGGCGGACCCGCTGCGCGGCGTCTCCTGGCTGGTGCGCGCGGCCGAAAAGGGGAATGCCGCCGCGCATTCGAACCTGGGCTATGCCTATATCACCGGCACCGGCGTGCCGCAGGACGATGCCAAGGCGTTCGATCATTACCGGCGCGCGGCCGACCAGGGGCTGGTGCGGGCGGCGGCGGTCGTCGGCACCCTTTACGAGGAGGGGCGCGGGATAGCCGCCGACCCGGAGACCGCCGCGGCCTATTACCGTATCGCGGCGCGCGGCGGGAACGACGACGCGGCGGCGCGGCTGGGCGGGATGATCGTGGCGGGCACCTATGTGCCGGATGCGGATACCGCCGAGGCTGCGCTTTCCTGGGTGGCGCAGGCAGCGAATGCCGGTAGCGACGGCGCGGTTCTCTGGCTGAAAGATCGGGCCTCGTCCGGCGAGGGGGAGCCGGGTGCGCATTATCTGCTGGGCGTTCTGCTGCACGACAGCGGCGGCGTCGCCCCGGACCCGGCGGAGGCCGAGCGGCACATGCGCATCGCGGCCGAGGCCGGGATGATACGCGCGCAATACATGCTGGGGCTGTTCTATGCCGAGGGTGTGGGGGTCGAGCAGAACCTGGTGCAGGCGCATGTCTGGACCAACATCGCCGCGGCGAACGGGCTGGACGAGGCCGCAGAGAAACGCGACACCTTTGCCGCGCTGATGACCCCCGAGGAGATTGCCGAGGCGCAGGAGCGCGCGCGCGGCCGCATCCGGGGCGGCGGCGAATGAGCGCGATGCGCGGCGCGGCGCAGTTGCTGGCCGCAGTGCTTTCGATCAGTGGTGCGCCGCCGGTCTTTGCGCAGACGGTCGATCCCGCCCCGCCGGATGCCGCGGCCGAGGCCGGGGAGGCCGAATACGCCTATCGGCTGGCCGAGACCTATCGCCGGGGCATCGGCGTTCCGCAGGACTATGCCCGGGCCGCCGAATTGTACCGCCAGGCCGCGGACCAGGGCCATCCGGGTGCGCAGAACGCGCTGGCGGGGCTGTACGCAAACGGGTTCGGGGTGGCGCGGGATGCCGCGCGCGCCTTTGAACTGGTGTCGAAGGCGGCCGATTCGGGGCAGGCGGAATACCTACACACCCTGGCCACGCTGATCGAGACGGGCACGGGCACCGGGGCCGATCCCGCCCGCGCGGCCGAATTGTACCGGCAGGCGGCCGATCTGGGTTGGATGCCGGCCCGCGTTGCACTGGCGGTCCTCTATCAGGAGGGCAAGGGGGTGGCGCAGGACATCCCGCATGCGCTGGAGCTGTACACCGCGCCGGCGGAGGCGGGCGATGCGCGGGCGCAGAACAACCTTGGCCTGATCCTCGCACGGGGCGAGGGCGGGGTGGCGCAGGATTACGCCAAGGCCGCCGAATGGTACGCCAGGGCGGCCGATCAGGGGCTGCCGGACGCGATCCGAAACCTGGCCGTGATGTACCAGAACGGGTTCGGCGTGCCGGTGGACGAGGCAGAGGCGGCGCGGCTGAACCGGCTGGCGGCGCTGGCGCCGGGGCAGACGGCGACGCCCGAGGGCGACGCGGCCGGCATTGCGCTTCTGTACGACCCGCGTCTGTTGCCGCCCGACGCGGCGCTGGTGTCCGGCTATGTGGCGGCGGCGCGGGCAGGCGACCCGGTGGCGCTGTTCGTTCTGGGGTACCTAAGGGCAAGGGCGGCCGGATCGGCGGCCGGGCTGCGCGAGGCGGCGGGCCTGTTCCGGCAGGCGGCGCAGAAGGGATCGGCCCCCGCCATGGCCAATCTCGGCCTGATGATGTTCGAGGGGCGCGGTGTGTTGCAGGATTATGTCGAGGGATACAAGTGGCTGTCGCTGGCGGCGATCAGCGGCCTGCCCGGGACAGAGGCGCTGCGCGACCGTCTGGCGGCGCGGATGACACCCGCACAGATCAACGCGGCCAATGCGCTGGCACAGGAGGTCTGGGACGGCAATGCCCCGTAATGCCGACTGCGGACCGGGCGTTCAGGCGCGCGTTGCACCGAATCCGTTGCAGGAGTATCCTTCGCCGTGCGCCGCCGGGCCGCATATTTCAACAGGAGCCGTTTTATGAAAACCCATATCGCCGCACTCGCGCTGTCGCTGGCCCTCGCCACCGGCGCCGCTCAGGCTGCGCAGGAGATCGCGCCGCGCATCCAGTCCACCTCGATCTCCTTTTCCGGGGGGCAGACCTATTCCAATGCGGTGCTCACCGTCAGCGGACCCCATGGCTACAGCCACGAGGAAAGCGCCGCGCGCGGGCTGCCGATCTTCCGGTTGCAGACGGCGGGGCGGCTGGTCGATGGCTATTACCAGTTCGCGCTGATCGCCGCCTCGGACGAGGAAGTCCGGATCGAGAGCCAGCTTGACAATGGCCGCGGCGAGGCTGCGCGCAAGACCCAGCTTGTGCCATTCTCGATGTACGGCGCGTTCCGTGTCGAAAAGGGTCTGATCCAGCCGGTCGAAAGCGGCGATGGCGGCGCGGACAGCGACGGCTGAGGCATCGCACCGGCCTGGTGCCTGTGCCGGCCGCCATGAGAGGCATGACGACCATGAACCAGCTTGTCGCCCGCTCGACCGAGAAGCGGCTTTTCTTCGCGGTTCTTCTTTGCGCGCTGCTTGCCATCGTGTTCTGGACCCAGTCGCGCTATCCGGCGCTGAACGAAAAGGCGATGATGTCGGGCGCGATCCAGCTGGAGGATCCGCTGGGCTTCGAGGCGAAGTTTCCGCTGACCGAGCAGATGGGAACGCTTGAGCGCATCTTCTTTTCCACGATGAACTGGATCAACACCAACAAGAAGGGCATGACCTTCGGGATCCTGTTCGCGGCCGCCTTCCTGACGCTGTTCGGCTATCTGCGGCGGCGCAGTTTCAACGGCGGCTTCGCCAATTCGTTTCTCGGGCTGGTGATCGGCGCCCCGCTGGGGGTCTGTGCCAATTGCGCCGCGCCGATCGGCAAGGGGATGTACGCGGCCGGGGTGCGGGCGGAAACCGCGCTGTCGGCGATGGTCGCCTCGCCCACGCTCAACATCATCGTGCTGACGATGGCGTTCTCGCTGCTGCCGTTCTACATGGCGGTGGCCAAGATCGTGCTGTCGCTGGCGGTGATCCTGGTCGCCGTGCCGCTGATCTGCCGCCTGCTGCCGCGCGAGCAGTTGCAGGCGGTGCCGCCGCCCGATGTCGCCGGGCAGGTCGAGGGCGACGCCGCCGCATTCCGCGAATCCGTGCCGGCGGCCTTTGCCGAGTTCCTGCGCAGTTTTGCGGCGAACCTGTGGTTCATCGTCAAGACCACCGTGCCGCTGATGCTGATGGCCGGGTTCCTGGGCGCGATCGCGGCGACGCTGATGCCGCAGGACCTGGTGCTGGGGGCAACGTTCTCGCTGGGGGTGCTGGTGCTGGTGGCACTGGTGGGCACCTTCCTGCCGGTGCCGATCTCGTTCGACGTGGTGGTGGCGGGCGCGCTGCTGGCGACGGGGCTGGCGCATGGCTATGTCTTCGCGCTGATGTTCACGCTGGGCAGCGTGTCGGTCTATTCGTGGCTGATCGTGTCCTCCACGATCTCGGCGCGGGCGGCGAACCTGCTGGCCGGCGTGATCCTGGCGCTGGGCGTGCTGGGCGGCGCGGCGGCGAACTGGTACCACGGCTGGCAGAGCGACCGCGCGCTGGAGATGCTGCTGTCGGTCGAACGTGCGACCCTGCCCGCGGCAGAGGCGCAGGGCACCGATGCGCGCTGGCAGATCGACAGCGCCAGCCCCGTCACGGTCAGCGCGGTGCCCTTCGCCCCCCGCTCCGCCCCGGCAGAGACGCCGTTCACCCGGATCGAGGCGTCGGCCATGGGCATCGACAAGCCGCTGGAATTCTCGATGAAGGACATGTGGCCGCCGTTCTGGGAGGGGCGCAGCCTGGCCACCGGCGACATCGACCGCGACGGCGACATGGACCTGGTGATCGCCTCGACCGAGGCGGGGCTTTACATCTACCACAACGACGGCGCGGGCCGGTTCTCGCGCTCGGCGGATGACATCGCGCCGGTGGCCGACCTTGACGTGTTCAACGCCGCGCTGGTCGATATCGACAATGACGGCTGGCTCGACCTGTTCCTTGCGACCTACATGGATGGCAACCTGTGGATCCGGGGCGACGGCGGCGCGTTCGCAATGGACGACGCGCGCCCGGTGGCGAACCGCGCCGACACGCCGCTTACCATGGCGCTGAGCTTTGGTGACGTGGACGGTGACGGCTTTCTCGACGCGGCGCTGGGCAACTGGGCGGCGGGCTGGTACCGGCGCATTCCGGGCGAGGAATCGCGCAACCGCGTGGTGTTGAACGAGGGCGGCAGGATGGACGGCAGCCGCTTTGCCGATCTGCCCGGACTGCCGGGCGAGACGTTGACGATGCTGCTGTCGGACGTGAACCTCGACGGGCATCCCGACCTGCTGGTGGGCAACGATTTCGAGCTGCCCGATTACCTGTATCACGGCGACGGGCAGGGCGGGTTCACCGCCGTCACGCGGGCCGACGGGCTGATCCCGCATACGACCAACACCACGATGGCGATCCGCACCGCCGATCTGCACAATGACGGCGTGCCCGAGATCTATTTCGCGCAGATCGCCGGGCGGTCCTCGGGCGTGTCGGGAACGCTGAAGATGCAGGATCTCGATCTGTATTGCGACGGGATCGAGGATGAGGCGGCGCAGGAGACCTGCGCGCGGAACATGGCAATCAAGACCTGGTATCGCTCTGGCAACCAGTTCGACCCGACCTATGCCGGCAGGTGCAAGGCGCTCGAGGGCACGCTTCAGGCCGAATGCAAGGCGATGCTGATCAAGGACCTGGCGATCCAGCGGCGCGATCCGTCGCTTTGCGCGCTGATCCCCGACGCGCAGGCGCAGCCGAAAGTCTATTGCGACATCCATTTCAAGCCCTTCGTCGCCCCGCTCAAGGCCGAGTTCGACAAGACCCTGCCGCAGATCATGCGCGCAAACGTGCTTTTGACGCTGAAGAACGGCGCCTATGCCGACACGGCCGGTCCCGAGTGGCTGGAGGTCGGCGGCTGGTCCTGGGACGTGAAGATCGCCGATTTCGACAATGACGGCTGGCAGGATGTCTACATCGTCAACGGCACATGGGTGCCGAACGAGGTGTCGCCGTCCAACCTGTTCTTCCGCAACACCGGGGACGGCCGGTTCGTCGAGGCATCGGGGCCGTTCGGGCTGGAGGATTACCTGATGACCGCCGCTGCGGCGGCCATCGACATCGAGGGCGACGGCGATCTGGATATCCTGACCCAGCCGGTGAACGGGCCGGTCGTGCTGTTCGTGAACAACGCGCAGGCGGGCGGCGCGGTGACCGTGGCGCTGCGCGACGGGCAGGGCAACAGCCACGGGATCGGCGCGCGGCTGAGTGCCGAACTGCCGGATGGCCCCCGCATGACGCGCGAGTTGACGCTGGGCGGCGGCTTCATGTCGTTTGATGAGCCGGTCGCCCATTTCGGGCTGGGCGATACGGACGCGCTGGCGGCGCTGACGATCCGCTGGCCGGATGGCGAGGAAACGCGCGTCGAAGGGCCGATCCCGGCCGGCGCGGCCTATACCGTCACGCGCGAGGCGGCGGCGCTGCGGTAGGGGGGCGCGGAATCAAGGCGAAGCCGCCGCGCGAGCGCCTGCCCGGCCCGGCGGGCTGGCACTTTGGCGACCCGCGCGCATCGCTTGAATTCCGTTCGTATCCGGCCGCGATAAAGCGCGCTGTTCGAACGCTGCTGCGCCATCCCCCGGCCAGGCGCTCGCGCGGCTTGTGCAAGGATGGAACGTGACCGCACTATCCCGCGAACGGATCCTCGGGATAGTCCACCCCAGCCAGATACAGCCCGTCCGGGGGCGCCACCGGCCCGCAGGCGGCGCGGTCGCGGGCGGCCAGCGCCTCGGCCATGCGGGCGGGCGGCCAGGTGCCGGCGCCGACACGTTCCAGCGTACCCACGAAGCTGCGCACCTGGTTGTGCAGGAAGGACCGGGCGCGCACATGGATCGCGATCTCGGCCCCAGCCTCCTCGATCTCCAGCGCGTCGACGGTCTTGACTGGGCTGTTGGCCTGGCAACCCGCCGCGCGGAAGGTGGTGAAATCATGCCGCCCGACAAGGTGACGTGCCGCCGTGCGCATTGCCCCCGCATCCAGCGGACCCGGCACCTTCCATGCCAACCCGCGCGCATGGGTCAGGGGCGCGCGGCGGCAGACGACACGGTAGAGATAGCGCCGCTCCACCGCCGAGAAACGCGCGTGGAAATCCTCGCCGACCCGCGCCGCCGCGATCACCGCCACACGCGCCGGTTTCAGATGAAAATTCAGCGCCTCCGACAGGCGGAACGGTTCCCAGTCCCTGGCCAGGTCGCAATGCGCCACCTGCCCCAGGGCATGAACGCCCGCATCCGTGCGCCCCGCCGCGGCGATTCCCGGCGCGTCCCGTTCCAGCCGGCGCAGCGCCTCCTCGACGCTGGCCTGCACCGAGGGGTGATCCTTCTGGCGCTGCCAGCCGGCGAACCCGCCGCCGTGGTATTCGATCTTCAGGGCATATCTGGGCATCGTGCGGGGCTTAGCCCGCGCCCGTGCCACTGGCAATCGCCCCGCAAACGAAATGCGCCCCGGAGAGCGATCCCCGGGGCGCGTCGGCCTGTCCCTCGTCGCCGCGACTTGCCGCCGCGTGCGCCGCTGCCGATCAGTACTGCGTCTTGATGCCCTGCGACGACAGGTGCGAGCCGATCTTGACCGCGTAATCGTCGGTCGCGCCGCCAACGGTGGTCAGCACGGCGATGCCGAGCCCGACGATGGCGGCGGTCAGCACGACCCAGTCGACGGTCACGGCACCGTCCTCGTCGCGACCGAAGCTTTTGATCAGGTTGATGAATTTCATGGATACTCTCCGTTCGCTGCGCGATAGCTTGTGTTCTTGCCCGGGGCTGCCTGCCGCCCGTGACTCGTCTTTAACCTTCGAAATGGGGCGGGATTGGGGCGATTGGTGTACAATTTTGAAGCGAGGCAGGGTTTGTCGGCATTCATGCAACAATGCGGTATCGTCCGCGCCATCGACGCGGCCCCGGCCATGCCAAAGGCCGCGCCCCCCTCGGGACGCGGCCTTCATGCAATTCGCTTCGGCGTCGTCAGTACTGCGTCTTGATGCCCTGCGAGGACAGGTGCGAGCCGATCTTGACCGCATAATCGTCGGTCGCGCCGCCCACGGTGGTCAGCACGGCGATGCCGAGGCCGACAATGGCGGCGGTCAGCACGACCCAGTCGACGGTCACGGCACCGTCCTCGTCGCGCTCAAAACGCTTGATCAGGTTGAACAGGTTCATTTTATCACTCCTTGGCCAGAAACACTTGGTTTATGTTACCGCGACGCGGCCCCGGACTTCGCCCGGCTGCCCGTCTTGGTATGGAAGCATTTAACCGTCGAAACCGGGCGGGAGTTTGGCGCCCATCGTACTTCTTTGGTGCCTTCGTCGGGCAATCCGCGGATGCTAGCCTTGGCATGGAACGCCTGTTTTCCGGGAAAAATCACGCTTTTGGTGCCGCTTATTGTCAATTTTGACACATCTTCCGCCGCAATCCGGGATGCGGGGCGCCGAAAAACTGGCCAAGCCGCGGCGGCTGTTGCAGAACACCGGGAAGGCAGTCTCGGGGCGGGCAAAGAACCCCATATGAAACAGGTCGTTGCAGCAGGATCCTTGTGCGCGCTGATCGCGGTCGCCGCGGGCTCGGCCGTGCTTGCAGGGCCAGAGCCGTTCACCGATTTCACCTTCAAGCGCGTCAAGCCGCCCAAACCCGGATCCGGCCCGCGTATCGACGTCCAGATCGAGCCGCAATCCGAAGCGCCGCCCGCGCCCGAAAACCCCGCCACCCCCGGCCCGGCGATTGCCGGCGCCTTCGCCTGGTACTGGGACAAGGTGCGCCCGGAACTTACCGCCGCCTCGCCCGGCCGGCTCGACGCGGCGCTGGCGCAGTTGCAGCAGGGGCCGGGCGTGCCGACCCCGCGCCTCGCCGCGATACAGAAGATCGCCGAAACCTATGGCCAGCAAATCCTCGCCGCGACAATCGGCACAAGGGTCTCGCCGGCGCTTGTGCTGGCGGTGATCGGTATCGAATCGGCGGGCCGCGCCGATGCGGTCAGCGGCAAGGGCGCCGCCGGCCTGATGCAGCTCATGCCCGACACCGCGGCGCGGTTCGGCACCGAGGACCGGGCCGACCCCGCGCAGAACATCGCCGGCGGAGTCGCCTATCTCGACTGGCTGATGGGCGAGTTCGAGGGCGATCCGATCCTTGTGCTGGCCGGCTACAATGCAGGCGAGGGCGCGGTGCGCAAGCATGACGGCGTGCCGCCCTACGATGAAACCCGCGCCTACGTGCCCAAGGTGCTGGCCGCCTTCACCGTGGCGCGCGGGCTGTGCCAGACGCCGCCGATGCTGATCAGCGACGGGTGCGCGCTGCGGCTGGCGGGGCGATAGGGCATGGGGGACGACACGCCGCTGGTGCTGGACGTGGACGGCACGTTCCTGCGTACCGACATGCTGTACGAATGCTTCTGGGCCGGGCTGGGGCGCGCGCCGCTGGACACGCTTCGCATCGCCGCGACACGGCTGGGCGACAAACCGGCGCTGAAGCGCGATCTCGCCGCCGTCGCGGGGCTGCGCGCGGACCTTCTGCCGGTGAACGGCGCGGTGCTGGATCTTGCCCGCGCGGCGCAGGGGCAGGGCCGCGAGGTCGTGCTCGCCTCCGCGTCCGATGCGGAACTGGTGGCCGACCTTGCGCGCCTGCACGGGCTGCCCGGGCGCGTTTTCGCCACCGCGCCGGGGCGCAACCTGTCGGGTGCCGCCAAGGCCGACGCGCTGGTGGACGCTTACGGCGAGGGCGGCTTCGATTATGCCGGCAACGCCCCCATCGACCGGGCGGTGTGGGACCGGGCGCGCCGCGCAGTGATCGTCGGCAACCACCCGGCCATCGCGGCGGACCTGAAGGCCGCCGGCAAGCCCGTGACGGAACTGCCCGGCGGCTGGCGTGCGGCGGATCTCGTGCGCGCGCTGCGTCCGCACCAATGGGTCAAGAACGTGCTGCTTCTGGTGCCGATGATCGCCTCGCACTATTTCGACTGGCCGACGCTGTTCATGGTGCTGCTCGGCATTGCCGCCTTCTCCTTCGCGGCGTCCTCGATCTACATCGTCAACGACCTGCTCGATCTCGAGGCCGACCGCCTGCATGCGACCAAGCACAAGCGTCCCTTCGCCAGCGGCGCCGTGCCGATCCATGTCGGCATGGCCGCCTATGCCGCGCTGGCCGCGCTGTCGGTCGCGCTGGCGCTGACCATCGGGGCGCCGTTCCTGGGGGTGGTCCTGCTCTACATGGTGCTCTCGCTCAGCTATTCGCTGCGGCTGAAACGGATGCGCTGGGTGGACATTGCGACGCTGGCCGCGCTTTACACGTTGCGGGTGGTGGCCGGCGCGCTGGCGGTGGATGTCTACGTGTCAGGCTACCTGCTGGTCTTCATCTTCCCGACCTTCGTGACGCTGGGCTGCGTCAAGCGCCTGACCGAGGTGACGCTGGCCCCGAACGACGATCCGCTGCCGGGGCGCGGATACGGCCGGCCCGACCGGGGCGATCTGCTGAACGTCGCGTGGCTGGGCATCTTCGCGGCGATGCTCGTCTTCTTTCTCTATACCTTCACCGAACAGGCGCATGATCTCTACCCGACGCGCTGGCTGCTCTGGGTGGCGATGGTGCCGCTGTTCCTGTGGCTGCTGCGGATGGTGCGCATGGGCGCGGACGGCAAGCAGGATTACGACCCGATCGTCGCGGCGGTGCGCGACAAGCGCGGGCTCGGCCTGATCTTCCTGATGCTGGCAATCATGTTCTACGCCGCCGGTCTGTGGCAGGCCTGGATCGGCTGAACGGGCCTGTTCCTCATCTTGCGAAAAGTACCTCAAGGGGGTCCGGGGGAACAGCGTTCCCCCGGCGGATCGGATCGCCGCAGGCGATCCGACACAACGCGCTCAGATCGACATCTTCTTGAACACCGGCTCGGGGATCGTGCGGATGATGAGCATGATCCAGCGCCAGAAGAACGGCGTGTAGATCACGTTGCGCCGCTTGCGCACCGCTTTCAGGATCGCGGCGGCGATCTTTTCGGGCGGGGCGACCAGGAACATCCCCTCGATCCCCCAGGTCATCGACGTGTCCACGAAGCCGGGCTTGACCGTCACGACATGCCCGCCTGCGCGCGTCAGCCGGTTGCGCAGTCCCGACAGGTAGGTGGCGAACCCCGCCTTGGCCGCGCCGTAGACGTAGTTGCCGACCCGTCCGCGATCGCCGGCGACCGATCCGACACCGACGATGGTGCCGCGCCCGCGGTCTTCCAGCACGGGCGCCAGCATGTGCAGGAACCGCGCGGGGCCGGTGAAGCTGTCGGTCACGGTCCCGTCCACCAGCGCCGGATCGGCGTCGATGTCGGACTGGTCCGGCATCGAGCCGACGAACATCGCGGCGTTGAGGGTGCCGGGCGCCGCGCGCGCCCGGTCCACCAGCGGGGCGAAACAGGCCGGATCGCGCGCGTCGAACGCGGCCGGTTCGGCCAGGGACGCGCCGCGCAGGCGGCAATCGGCGGCCAGCGCCTCCAACTCGGGCATGTCGCGCCCGGCGAGGATCACGCCGTCCCCCCGCTCGGCCAGCGCGCGCGCCAGCGCCCGCGCCATCGACGAGGTCGCGCCAAGTATGATCCAGGTCTCGCTCATCGTTCTTCCCTCAGGTTCAGGCGGCGGACGATGTCGGTGAACATCCGGCCCTCCGGGTCGGCCTGTTCCGCCACCGCGCGCCAGGCATCCAGTTCGGGGTACATCTGCGGGATGCGGTTCGGCCGGCACAGCGCGTCCTTGGCGAAGTAGATCCGGCCTCCGGCATCGGCGGTCATGTCCTCCAGCCGGGCGATCAGCGCCTCGGCCTCGGGGCGGGCGCGCAGGTCGACGGCCAGGGTATAGCCCTCGATCGGGAAGCTCAGATGCCCCGCCCGGCCCGGCCCGGTGCGTTTCAGCACCGCCAGCGGCGAGGCGAGGCCCGAGCCCGAGATCCGCTCGAGCATGAGGCGCAGCACCCCGGCGGCGTCCAGCGGCACGACGCATTGGAACTGGTGAAAGCCGCGTTTGCCGTACAGCCGGTTCCAGTCGTATATCCGGTCGAGCGGGAAAAAGAAGTCGTCCAGCGGCTTGACCACGCTGCGCCCGCGCCTGGGGATGCGGCGGTAATATACGGTGTTGAAGCCGCGCACGATGGGCGTGGACAATGCGAAACCGGGCGCATCCATCGGAACGCGCATCGACGGTTTGCGCGCGGGAACAAGGCCCGCGCCGGTTTCCGCTTCTTCCAGCAGGCCGCGGCCCAGCGTGGCGCCGCGCGACGTGGCGTCGATCCAGCCGACGGAAAAGGTCGCCTCCGAAGCGTCGAGAAGGGCGGTGAAGTCCTCGAAATTCGCGGCCCGGCGCTCGGTCACGGTGACAAGATCGCTTTTCGCCCGGCGCAGTTGCAATTCGGCGCTGGCGATGATGCCGGTCTGGCCCAGCCCGCCCGCCGTGGCGCGAAACAGATCGCGCTCGTTCTCGGGCGTCACGCGCTTTGCCGTGCCGTCCGGGCCAAGCAGCGTCAGCGCCGCGACATGCTGCGTGAAGCTGCCCGCGTTGTGATGGTTCTTGCCGTGCACGTCGTTGCCGATCGCCCCGCCCACGGTGGCGAAACCGGTGCCCGGCAGCACCGCCGGCAGCCAGCCCCGGGGGCCCATCACGCGCACGATCTCGCCCAGCGTCAGCCCCGCCTCGACATGCAGGATGCCGGTCTCGGCGTCGAAGCCGAGGAACTTGTCGAGCCGGGTCATGTCGACCACGCGGCCGCCGCCGTTCAGGCAGGCATCGCCATAGGAGCGGCGCATCCCGATGGCGGGGGCCGGCTCCTCGGCCATGAGGGCGGCCAGGGCCGAGTGCCGTTCGGGGCGCGCCATCTCGCCGGTGGCGGTCAGCGCGCGGCCCCATCCGGCATATTCCGTAGCTTTCCAGCGCATGCGCGTCCCCTTTTCTGCCCGGCGGGATTAGAGCGTGCCGCGTTCATTCGAATCCAAGCTGTCCACCCTCCGGCCCGAGGCTGCCCTTGCGCGGCAAATGCGTTCGGTCCGGCGGGTGGCGTCAGTTAAACGCGACATGCTCTAGATACAAACTGGGGCAGAAATATGAAGCTGTTTCGCCATCGTGAACAAACACATGGCGAAAAAAGACGGACCCGGCGGGATGGCCTGGGGGAAACCGGGGCCGCGCCGGTGATCCGGCGCGGCGCTGCGGGTCAGACGATCCGCGCTTCGGTCTTCTCGGCGATCTCTTCGGGGGTCACGCCGGGCGCCGTCTCGACGATCTTCAACCCACCCTCGACCACGTCCAGAACGCCCAGATTGGTGATGATCCGGTTCACCACGCCGGTGCCCGTCAGCGGCAGCGTGCATTCCCTCAGCAATTTGGATTCGCCGGCTTTGTTGGTGTGGTCCATCACCACCACGACGCGCTTGACGCCGGCGACCAGATCCATCGCGCCGCCCATGCCCTTGACCAGCTTGCCGGGGATCATCCAGTTCGCCAGATCGCCGTTTTCGGCCACTTCCATCGCGCCCAGGATCGCCATGGCGATCTTGCCGCCACGGATCATGCCAAAGCTGGTGGCGCTGTCGAAATAGCTGGTGCGATCCAGTTCGGTCACGGTCTGCTTGCCGGCATTGATGAGATCGGGGTCGATCTCGTCCTCGCTCGGGAAGGGGCCGATCCCCAGCATCCCGTTTTCCGATTGCAGCGTCACGTCCACGCCTTCGGGGATATAGTTGGCCACCAGCGTCGGGATCCCGATGCCGAGGTTCACATACATCCCGTCCTCAAGCTCCTGCGCGGCCCGTTCGGCCATCTGGTTGCGGTCCCAGGGCATCATGTATTCTCGCTTTTTCTCAAAAAGACGACTCGATCATCACGAAACGTCAGTCCGCTGTCCGGCGTCTTGGTAAGCTTTTTTGTGACGTAAGCATTTCGCGTTGCTAGTTCGGAGATTTCCACCCAGTCGATATTAGCGTCAGCTAAATCATCAACGCTAACTTCAATTTGTTTTTCAGGCTCTTTGCGCAAAAGGTATAGCAGGTTTTTCTTATCGAGCATCACGCTTCCTCTCTCTTCCGAGTCGTGCGCTGTTCGATGCGCTTCTCGTGCTCGCCCTCGATCAGGCGGTGCACGTAGATCCCCGGCAGGTGGATCGCGTCGGGATCGAGCGATCCGCGCGGCACGATCTCCTCGACCTCGGCGACGCAGACCTTGCCGCACATCGCCGCCGGCGGGTTGAAGTTGCGGGCGGTCTTGCGGAACACCAGGTTGCCGGTATCGTCGGCCTTCCACGCCTTGACGATGGACAGATCGGCGACGATGGCTCGTTCGAGGATGTAGGTCTCGCCGTCGAAATCCTTGTGCTCCTTGCCCTCGGCGATCTGGGTGCCGACGCCGGTCTTGGTGTAGAACCCCGGTATGCCGACGCCACCGGCGCGCATCCGTTCGGCCAGAGTGCCCTGCGGGTTGAATTCCAGGTCCAGCTCGCCCGACAGGTATTGCCGCATGAATTCGGCATTTTCGCCGACATATGACGACATCATCTTTGAAATCTGCTTCGATTCCAGTAGGATGCCCAGGCCGAACCCGTCCACGCCGCAATTGTTCGACGCCACCGTCAGATCCTTGACGCCGGCATCGTGGATCGCGGCGATCAGGTTCTCGGGAATACCGCACAGGCCAAAGCCGCCGGCGGCGATCAGCATCCCGTCACTCAGCAGCCCGTCCAGCGCCTCGGCCGCCGATCCATAGACCTTCTTCATCGGAAACTCCCCGTCCTCGGATGGTTGCCGCGGTTGTGGCGCGGGGTGCCGGCAGAGTCAACGAAGGAGCGGTAGCAGCGGCGCGTCAGCCGCGCCGCCGGTCGGGAATGCGCGCCGCCCAGTTCGCGCCGCCATGGGCGACGATATGCACGAAGACATCCCGCGCGTCGTCATCGACCGTGAAAGCGATCACGCCGCGCCTGGAGGCGGGTATGGCCCTGAGGCCCGGCAGGATCTCGGGCCTGAGCGTGCCGCGATGCGGCGCGTCGGCGAGGGCACGCGCGGCATCCCGCAACTCGGACAGGATCCGCCCCGTGATGGTCGGGCCCGCATGGGGCAGCAAAGAGCGCGCGATGCCGCGAAGATCGTCCGAAACCGCCGGGTGAAACCGGACCCGGTAGGTCACTTGGGCTGCGCCGCCGCGATGTCGGCGAACGCGGCGGCGAAGGTCTCTTCTTCGGTTCGGTAGGCGTCGCGCGGCGTCGCGGTGCGCGCGCGGATTTCTTCGGCGAGCGCCGACAGCATGACCTGCCGCGCCTCCTCGTCCTGGATCATCTGCTCGATGGCCGCGGCGACACTGGCGCTGGCAGTGGCGTAGACGCCTTTTTCCACCTGCTCGCTGAGAAAGCGGTGATGGCGGTCGGTAAAGCTTAGCGTCGTCTTGACTGTCATGGCGCGCCCCATTGGTATGACTTGGTCATATACCTGTTGCGCCACAATCCGCAAGCCCGGCAGCGCGGGCCTGCGAAACCCGCCGTCCGTCGGGATGGGCGGCGGATTCCGTGGGGTGCGCCTCGCGTCAGATCAGCCGCACCTGCATGCCGATCGGGGTGATGGCGAACAGATCCGCGATCATCTCGTTGTATAGCCCGATGCAGCCATCCGAGGACTTTCGCCCGATCTTGCGCGTGTCGTGGGTGCCGTGGATCAGGTAGGCGGGCCAGTCGAGATACATCGCATGGGTGCCCAGCGGGTTGTCGGGGCCGGGCGGCATGTATTTCAGCTCGGGGTTGCGCTCGATCATCGACGGCGTGGGCGTCCAGTCCGGGCCGACGCGCTTGCGTACCACCTTCGTATAACCGCGCTTGGTCAGCTCGTTGGTGCGCGGCACGGAGGTCGGGTAGATGCGGTAATCGGTGCCGCCCTCGTTCCAGAAATGCAGCGCGCGCGACACCGTGTCGGCGACGATGGCGCCGCTGCCCAGCTCGCTGAAATGATCGCGCCAGTCCTGGTTCGCGAAGCTCGAGATGTTGCGCGCCGCATAGGTGACCTCCTGCGCGCGCGCGGCGGCGGGGACCAGCATCGCGGCGCCCGCGCCGGCCAGCAGGCGGCGGCGGTCAAGCTTTTGTTTGAACATGGGAAATCCTTTCGTCCAGCGTCTCGTTTGGCCGGACCCTGGGCCAGGGGCACATGGAAGGCCAGTCACAAATGCTTTATGCTGAATGTGATCGCCGGTCCCGTGGCGGAAAGGCGCCGGCGGGGTTCAGCTTTTGCCCGCCGCCTTGCCGGATGTCGTCTCTTTCGCCGTCTTCTTCGCGGGTTTCGCGGCGGTTTTCTTTGCGGCCGTCTTCTTGGGCGCCGCCTTTTTCGGCGCGGCCTTCTTTGCCGGTTTGCGTCCGCCCTTTTTCGCCGCCTTCTCGGCGATCAGCTCGACCGCCATCTCCATGGTCACGCTTTCCGGCTCGACATCCTTGGGCAGGGTCGCATTGACCTTTTCCCATTTGACATAGGGGCCATAGCGGCCCGGCATCACGTTGACCGCACCGCCGCTTTCGGGATGCTCGCCCAGTTCCTTGAGCGGCTTGGCCGCCGCGCCGCGCCCGCCGCGGCTGGCCTTGGCGGCCAGCAACTCGACAGCGCGGTTCATGCCGATGGTGAACACCTCGTCCACATCGGGCAGGTTGGCATAGACGCGGCCATGCTTGACGAACGGGCCGTAGCGGCCGATCCCGGCCTCGACCGGCTCGCCGTCATCGGGGTGGGGGCCCACTTCGCGCGGCAGGCTCAGCAGCATCAGCGCCTTTTCAAGGTCGATCGCCTCGATCTCCCAGCCCTTCGGCAGGCTGGCGCGGGGCGGTTTCGGCATATCCTCGGTGGCCTCGCCGCGCTGCACGTAGGGGCCGAACCGGCCGGTGCGCAGGGTGATCCGGTCGCCCGCATCCTCGCCCAGGTACTTGCCGTCGGGGCCGATCTCGCTGGCTTCCTCGTTGGCGTTCAGCGACCTTGTATAGCGGCATTCGGGATAGTTCGAACAGCCGATGAAGGCGCCCCCCGAGCGCGCCGTGCGCAGGCTCAGCCGGCCCGCGCCGCAATTGGGACAGATGCGCGGATCGCCGCCATCCTCGCGCGGCGGGTAGAGATGCGGGGCCAGGACCTCGTCGATCTTGTCCAGCACCTCGGTGATGCGCAACTCGCTCGTCTCGTCGATATGCGCCTTGAAGTCGCGCCAGAACCTGTCCAGCACGTCCTTCCAGTCGCGCGCGCCGCTGGTGATGTCGTCAAGCTCGCCCTCAAGCTCGGCGGTGAAATCGTAGCCCACGTATTTGCGGAAATAGTTGATCAGGAAGATCGTCACCAGCCGCCCCTTGTCCTCGGGGATCAGGCGGTTCTTGTCCTTGCGCACATAGCCGCGGTCCTGGATCGTGGTGACGATCGAGGCATAGGTCGAGGGGCGGCCGATGCCCAGTTCTTCCATCCGCTTGACCAGCGTCGCCTCGGTGTAGCGCGGCGGCGGCTGGGTGAAGTGCTGCTCGGGCGTGACGTCTTTCTTGCCGGCAGCCTCGCCCTGGGTGATCTGCGGCAGGCGCTTGTCGTCGTCATCCTGCGCGGCGTCGTCGCGGCCTTCCTCGTAGACCTTCAGGAACCCGTCGAACAGCATCACCTGCCCGGTGGCGCGCAGTTCGACCTGGCCGTCGCCGCTGGCCACGTCCACGGTGGTGCGCTCCATCCGCGCCGCTTCCATCTGGCTGGCAAGGGTGCGCTTCCAGATCAGATCGTAAAGCTTGCGCTGATCCGGCTCGGTCACGCGCAGCTGGTCCGGGGCCAGCGACATTTCCGTCGGGCGGATGCACTCATGCGCCTCTTGCGCGTTCTTGGCCTTGTTCTTGTACATGCGCGGGCTGGAGGGCACGTATTCCGCGCCATACCGATCCTTGATCGCATCGCGCGCCGCATGCACCGCCTCGGGCGCCATGTCGATCCCGTCGGTCCGCATGTAGGTGATGTACCCCGCCTCGTAGAGCCGCTGCGCGGTGCTCATGGTCTGGCGCGCGCCCATGCCGAACTTGCGGCTCGCCTCCTGTTGCAGGGTCGAGGTCATGAAGGGGGCGGACGGATTGCGGGAGGCCGGCTTTGCCTCCACCGACTTGACGGTCAGATCGCGGCTGGTGATCGCCTGCACCGCCAGTTCGGCCTGGGTGGCGTTCTCGATGTCGTAGCGGTCAAGCTTCTTGCCCGCCAGCACCGTCAGCCGCGCCTCGTATTCCTGGCCGCGCGGCGTGGTCAGCAGGGCCTTGACGGTCCAGTATTCGCGGGCGCGGAACGCCTCGATCTCCATCTCGCGCTCGACGATCAGGCGCAGGCACACCGATTGCACCCGCCCGGCCGATTTCGCGCCGGGAAGCTTGCGCCACAGCACCGGCGACAGGTTGAAGCCGACAAGGTAATCCAGCGCGCGGCGGGCCAGATACGCCTCGACCAGGTCGCCATCCACCTGGCGGGGGTTCTTCATCGCCTCGGTCACCGCGCTTTTCGTGATGGCGTTGAACACGACGCGGCTGACCGGGGTGTCCGCCTTGATCGCCTTGCGCTTGCGCAGCGTTTCCTCGAGGTGCCAGCTGATCGCCTCGCCCTCGCGGTCGGGGTCCGTGGCGAGAATCAGTTCCGGGTCGTCCTTCAGCGCGTCGGCGATGGCCTTGACATGTTTCTTGCTGTCGCTGGCGACCTCCCACAGCATCTCGAACCCGTTTTCGGTATCCACCGAGCCGTCCTTGGGCGGCAGGTCGCGGACATGCCCGTAGGAGGCGAGAACGGTGAAGTCGTTGCCCAGGTACTTGTTGATCGTCTTGGCCTTGGCAGGCGATTCGACAACGACGACTGGCATGGGAATCCTTCCGATTCAGGGAGTGCTGCTCATGGCGGCGGACCATGTGGCCTCCGGGCGCGGATTGTCAATGCGGGGGCTGCGAAGGTGGCGAGGGCCGCCGGCGGGTTGCCGTCGTGCGCTTGGGCTGATCGGTGCAAGGGCCGGCGATTTACGCCAAAACACCGTAAAAGCGGGAAGAATCCCGTCTTTTTTCATCCGGGCGGCCAGCCGCGCGGCACGCTGCGGGCCTTACGCCCGCGACAGCAACCCGCCGGCGCGCCGTTCGATCTTGCCGTCCAGTTCCAGCGCCACCAGTTCCGGCCCGACCCGTCCCGCCGGCATGCCCAGATCGCGGATCAGCTGATCCTCGGCCAGCGGGCTGGGGCCCAGACGGTCGAGGATCTGCCTGTGCAGCGCGCCGGTTTCCGCCAGCCCGCGGCGCGGCGGGTTCGGGTTTCCCTCGCCGGTTCCGGTTTCGGGTGCGGGCATGTCGGGCAGTGTAAGTTCGGGCTGCTCGGCGGCGGGGCCGACGGCCTCGATCACGTCCTCGCAGCGGCGCACCAGCACCGCGCCGTCGCGGATCAGCATGTTGCATCCCGAGGCGCGCGCGTCGAACGGGTGGCCCGGCACTGCCAGAACCTCGCGCCCCTGGTCGAGCGCGTTGCGCGCGGTGATCAGGCTGCCGGATTTCGCCGCGGCCTCCACCACGACGACGGCGCGCGCGAGGCCGGAAATGATGCGGTTGCGCGCGGGAAAATGGCGCGCCATCGGCTGCATTCCCATCGGCTGCTCCGACAGGCGCAGGCCCTTTTCGCCGATTTCCTGCGCCAGCACCGCGTTTTCGGCCGGATAGACGACATCGACGCCGCCCGCCTGGACCGCGGCGGTGCCGCCATCGAGGGCGGCCAGGTGCGCAGCGGTGTCGATGCCGCGCGCGAGGCCGGACACGACGGCGAACCCCGCCTCCGTCAGGCCGTGTGCCAGTTGCCGCGCCATGCGGGTGCCGAGGCTGGAGGCATTGCGGGCGCCGACCAATGCGATCATCGGCCGTGACAAGAGCGCGGGATCGCCCAGCGCCCACAGGATCGGCGGCGCGTCGGACAATTGCGCGAGCCGGTGCGGATATTCGTCTGCGCCGATCGCCACGGGCCGCGCGCCGGCCAGCCGGCCGTGTTTCATCTCGGCGGTGGCGACTTCGGAGGGGCAGGAGGCATAGCGTTCGACGCCGGCATCGCGGGCGACCTGCGGCAGGGCATCCAGCGCGGCCGCCGCGCTGCCATGTTCGGCCATCAGCCGGTGAAACGTGGCCGGCCCGACCCTGCGAGAGCGCAAGAGGCGAAACCAGGAGACCCATTCATCCTCGCTTCGGGGTGGGGTGAGGGGGTGGGGTGAAGGGAGTAAATCCTTGGCCATCCTGGCTCCGCCGTCTTGCAAGGACAGGTATGCGGCGCGACTGGTTAAGGACTGGTGAACACCGGGATGTTTCCTGAAAATTCAACGCAACTTATTGATCGGATTAAAGAAGAAATACCCCGATTGCCCCGGCACCGCCCGATCATCGCCCCGGATCATGCCGAATCCGCGCCTCCGCCCCCTCGCGGCACGGCTCAGGCAGAGCCGCCCACCGTCAGCCCGCCGATCAGCAGCGTCGGCTGGCCCACGCCCACCGGCACCCATTGGCCGGCCTTGCCGCAATTGCCGATCCCCGGATCCAGCGCCATGTCGTTTCCGATCGCGCGGATCTGTCTCAACGCGGTCGGCCCGTCGCCGATCAGCGTCGCGCCCTTTACCGGGGCCCCGATCCGGCCGTCCTTCACGCGATAGGCTTCGGTACAGGAGAACACGAACTTGCCATTGGTGATATCGACCTGTCCGCCGCCGAATCCCACGGCATAGATGCCGTCCTTCAACTCGGCCACGATCGCGCCGGGATCGGCGTCGCCGCCCAGCATGTAGGTATTCGTCATGCGCGGCATCGGGATATGGGCATAGCTTTCGCGCCGCCCGTTGCCGGTAGGCTCCACCCCCATCAGCCGCGCATTCTGCCGGTCCTGCATGAACCCGGTGAGGATCCCGTCCTCGATCAGCACGTTCCTGCCGCTCGGCGTGCCCTCGTCATCGACCGAGAGCGAGCCGCGCCGGTCCGGGATCGTCCCGTCGTCCAGCACCGTGACGCCGGGCGCGGCGACGCGCTGGCCCATCAGCCCGGCGAAGGCGCTGGTCTTCTTGCGGTTGAAATCGCCCTCCAGCCCGTGGCCGACCGCCTCGTGCAGCAGGATGCCGGGCCAGCCGGCGCCAAGCGCGACATCCATCACGCCGGCGGGGGCGGGTTCGGCGCGCAGGTTCACGAGCGCGATTCGGAGCGCCTCGTGCACGGAGGCCTGCCAATGGGCCGGGTCCACCAGCCCGTCCAGCCCGAACCGCCCGCCGCTGCCGTGCCCGCCGGTCTCGCGGCGGCCGTTCTCCTCGACGATGACCGACACGTTGAGCCGGGCCATCGGGCGCAGATCGCGCACCGCGCCGCCTTCGGGGCGCAGGATCTCGACCTCCTGGAAGGACGCGGCCAGCACGGCCGATACCTGCACCACCCGGCGGTCCAGCCCGCGGGCGAAGGCGTCGATCTCGCGCAGCGTGTCGATCTTCATGGGAAAGGCGAAGCCGTCCATCGGGTTCGCATCGGTGTAAAGCCGCGTGTTCGTCGGCCGCGGGGCCGCACCCAGCGTGCCGCCGCCATCGCCGACGGCCAGCCGTGCGGTTTCCACGGCACGGCGCAGCGCGGCCTCGGAAATCTCGCTCGAATGGGCATAGCCGGCGGTTTCGCCGCGCACCGCGCGCAGGCCGAACCCTTCGGTGGCGTCGTAGCTGGCGGTCCGCACGCGGCCGTCGTCGAAGGCGATCACCTCCGACCGGCGGCGTTCGAGGAAAAGCTCGCCGTCATCGGCGCCGGCGACCGCCTCTTGCAGGTGCGATAGGGCCGCATCGCGGTCCAGCGCGGTTTCGAAAGGGCGGAAGGGGGCGTCGGTCATTAACGGATTTCCTTGTCGCGCGACTTGATCTAAATCAAAAAGCGGCGCAATGCCGCAACAGGAGAGCTTGAGGGCTCGTGAGTAATATGGTTTCAAACCGGCAAGACACAACGGGGATTCCCTGCGCGCGCCGCAGACCCCGTCAGCCGCGGCGGCAAAACCGCCCAGCCGTATGGGAGAGTACATGCGCTTGACTTCACATATAGCGGGCCGCGCGCCTGCATCCGCCGCCGCCATCGCCGCCGCGCTTGCCGCGGGCACGGCGCGCGCCCAGGACGGGCTCGACGGGCTGAAGATCATCGGCACGCCGACATCGGGCGGACTCGGGTTCCAGCCCGCCGCGACCGAGATCGCGCGCGATCTGCAATGGCTCGACGGGATGATCCTGGCGATCATCACCGCGATCACGGTTTTCGTCATGCTTCTGCTGGCGGTCGTGATCCTGCGGTTCAACCGGCGCGTCAACAAGACCCCGGCCGGGTTCACCCACAACTCGCCGCTGGAAGTCACCTGGACGCTGGTGCCGATCCTGATCCTGATCTTCATCGGCGCGTTCAGCCTGCCGACCCTGTTCAAGCAGCAGGAAATCCCCGAGGCGGACCTGGTCGTCAAGGTGACCGGCCATCAATGGTACTGGACCTACGAGTATCCCGAGGAAGGGCTGGTCTTCGACAGCTACATGCTGCGCCCGGACGAGCTTGAGGATTTCGGCTACAGCCAGGACGAATACAGGCTGGCGACCGACACCGCGATGGTCGTGCCGACCGGCAAGACGGTTGTGGTGCAGGTCACCGGGGGCGACGTGATCCATTCCTGGACGGTGCCGGCCTTCGGCGTGAAGCAGGACGCGGTTCCCGGCCGTCTGGCGGAGCTGTGGTTCGCCGTCGAGGAAGGGATGGAAGGCATCTATTTCGGCCAGTGCTCGGAGCTGTGCGGGATCGACCACGCCTACATGCCGATCACCGTCAAGGCCGTCGCGCAGGAGGAATACGACGCCTGGCTGAACGGCCCGGCGCAGGATTTCGCCGAGAACCCGGCACCGCGCAGCGTGGATCTGGCCGCGAACGAGTGATTGCGGACGGTCTGTGCGCAAGCTGCGCGCAGGAGTGACGGTGGCGTCGGATGCGTGCGGGCACGCAGCGACCCATGGATAGAGGCAGGGCATGAGCGACACCCATATCAGCGATTTCGACCGCGAGGCGGGATTTGGCGACTATTTCGCGCTGCTCAAGCCGCGGGTGATGTCGCTGGTCATCTTCACGGCGCTGGTCGGCCTGCTGGTCGCGCCGGTGCCGGTGCATCCCGTGGTCGGCCTGTGTTCGATCCTGTTCATCGCCATCGGCGCGGGCGCGTCGGGCGCGCTGAACATGTGGTACGATGCCGATATCGACGCGGTGATGAAGCGGACGGCGAAACGCCCGGTTCCCGCCGGCCGCATCGCCGCCGAAGAGGCGCTGGCGCTGGGCGTCGCGCTGTCGGGCATGGCGGTGGTGATGCTGGCGCTGGCGTCGAACCTGGTCGCGGCGGGGCTGCTGGCCTTCACCATCTTCTTCTACGCCGTGATCTACACCGTGTTCCTGAAACGCTCGACGCCGCAGAACATCGTGATCGGCGGCGCGGCGGGGGCCTTTCCGCCGATGATCGGCTGGGCGGTGGCGACGGGCGGCGTGTCGGTCGAATCGGCGCTGATGTTCGCGCTGATCTTCATGTGGACGCCGCCGCATTTCTGGGCGCTGGCGCTGTTCATGAAGTCCGACTACGACGTGGCCCGCGTGCCGATGCTGACCGTGACGCACGGCCGCCGCGTGACCCGCAACCACATCCTGGGCTACACGATCTGCCTCGTGCCGGTGGCGCTGGGCATCGCGTTCACGTCCATCGGCGGGCCTGTCTACCTGGCGGTGTCGCTGGTGCTGAACGCGCTGTTCCTGAAGGGCGCATGGACCGTCTGGCGCCGGGGCGAAGACGCGGCCACCGCCGACGGCTACCGCGCCGAGAAGAAACTGTTCCGGCTGTCGCTGTCCTATCTGTTCCTGCATTTCGGCGCGCTGCTGGTCGAATCGACCCTGCGCGGCTTCGGGCTCGGCATGGGGGGCTGGTGGTGATGGCGATCCGGGCGGAACACGAGATTCACAGGCGCCGCTTTTCGCGCAACCTGGGCGTCGCGCTGGCGCTGGCCGGGTTCGCGGTGCTGGTCTTTGCCCTGAGCGTCGTAAAGATCAACAGCGTCGGCCAGGTCGAGGGCTTCGACCACCAGCCGCGCGCGACGGCGCTGCCACCGGTGGAGGAAGCGCAATGAGCCGGAACAACGCGAACAGGACCGCCCTGGTGACCGTGGGGGTCGTCCTGTTCATGGGGGCCATGGCCTGGGCGGCGGTACCGTTCTACGACTGGTTCTGCCGCGTCACGGGGTTCGGCGGCACGCCGGGCGTGTCGACCGCGGCTTCGGCCGATGTGCTGGACAGGACCATCAAGGTGCGCTTCGACGGCTCGCTGGCCAAGGACATGCCCTGGACCTTCAAGCCGCAGCAGACGCAGATGGAGATCCGCATCGGCGAGACCGGGCTGGCCTTCTACGAGGCGTACAACCCCACCGACCGGCCCGTGGCTGGGCAGGCGAGCTACAACGTCACGCCCTACGAGGCGGGCGGTTTCTTTACCAAGATCGACTGCTTCTGCTTTACCGAACAGGTGCTGGAGCCCGGCGAGCGGGTGCAGATGCCCGTCACCTTCTATGTCGACCCCGAGATCGTGACCGACCGCGACGCGAAATACGTCCACACGATCACGCTGTCCTACACCTTCTACGAGATCGACATGCCCGAAGAGACCCACGCCGCGCTGGCGGAAGACGGCCGGGCAGTCTACAACCGATAAAAACCGCGCAAGACGAGGGACGCTTTCCATGGCGCACGAAAAAAACCACGACTACCACATCCTCGCCCCCTCGATCTGGCCGTTCGTCGGATCGGTCGCGGCGTTCATCATGCTGTTCGGCGCGGTGCTCTGGTTCCACGACAACGGGCCGTGGATGTTCCTGATCGGCCTTCTGGGCGTGTTTTACACGATGTTCGCCTGGTGGTCCGAGGTGGTGGAAGAAAGCAACCAGGGCGACCACACACCGGTGGTGCGGATCGGCCTGCGCTATGGCTTCATCCTGTTCATCACGTCCGAGGTGATGTTCTTTGCCGCCTGGTTCTGGTCGTTCTTCAAGCACGCCATGTACCCGATGGCGACCTTTTCCGAGGGCCAGTGGCCGCCGCCCTCGATCGAGACCTTCGATCCGTGGCACCTGCCGCTGATCAACACGCTGATCCTGCTGTGCTCGGGTGCGGCGGCGACCTGGGCGCACCATGCGCTGGCGCACGAAAACAACCGCCGCGACCTGGTGAACGGGCTGATCCTGGCGATCGTTCTGGGCGGGCTGTTCACGCTGCTGCAAGCCTACGAATACAGCCACGCCGCGTTCGGCTTTTCCGGCAACATCTACGGCGCGAACTTCTTCATGGCCACGGGCTTTCACGGGTTCCACGTCCTTGTCGGCACGATCTTCCTGTTCGTGTGCCTGATGCGGGCGCTTGCCGGCCATTTCACGCCGGAAAAGCATGTCGGCTTCGAGGCGGCGGCCTGGTACTGGCACTTCGTCGATGTCGTCTGGCTGTTCCTGTTCATGGTGATCTACGTCTGGGGATCGTGACGCGAATGGCCTGCCGGGCCATGCCGTCGGCAAGAGAATTTTGTCCAGGATGAAGGAGGGGGCGCGGGATGATCGCGCCCTTTTCGCTTCGGGAGAGGCCATGAGACGGTTTTTGGTGCCGCTGACGTTCGGCATTGCCGGATGCGCGATCCTCGTGATGCTCGGGATCTGGCAGGTGAACCGGCTGGCCGAGAAAGAGGCGATGCTGGCGCGGATCGAGGCGCAGATCGTCGCCGATCCGGTGCCGCTGTTTTCCGGCCCGCTGGAAGAATACCAGGCGGTCAGCGCCGAAGGCACGATCACCGGCGAGGAGGCGCATGTGCTGACCTCGATCCGGAACCGCGGCGCGGCGTTTCGGATCGTGTCGGTGTTCGAAACCGGCGGGCGGCGGGTGCTGCTGGATCGCGGGATCGTGGACAGCGCCGACAAGGACGCGGCGCGTCCGCAGGTGACGGCGCGGATTGTCGGCAATTACCGAAATGTCGAGGAGACCGACAGCTTCACCCCGGAGCCGGATCTTGCAAACCGCTACTGGTTCGCCCGCGACGTGCCCGCAATGGCCGCGGCGCTGGACGCAGAGCCGATCCTGATCGTGCTGCGCGCGACCTCCGAGACGGACCCGCCCGCAACCCCGATGCCGGTCGGCACCGAGGGCATCCCGAACGATCATCTGAACTACGCCATCACCTGGTTTTCGCTGGCGCTGGCCTGGGCGGGGATGACAGGGCTTTGGCTGTGGCGTATAGCCCGGCGGACCGACTGAAGAACGGAGATCCCCGAATGCGCTATATCTCCACCCGCGGCCAGGCGCCGGTTCTGGGTTTCGAAGAGGCGATGCTGACCGGGCTGGCGCGCGACGGCGGGCTGTACTTGCCCGAAACGATCCCGCAGATGCCCGCCGCGGAAATCGCGGCGCTGGCCGGTCTGCCCTACGAGGAAATCGCGTTCCGCGTGATGCGCCCCTTCATCGGCGACAGTTTCGACGCATCCGAATTCCGTGCGATCATCGCCCGCGCCTATGCCGGGTTCGATCACGCGGCCCGCGCGCCGCTGGTGCAGCTTGGCCCGAACCATTTCCTGCTTGAGCTGTTTCACGGCCCGACGCTGGCGTTCAAGGATTTCGCCATGCAGCTGATCGGCCAGCTGTTCCAGGCCGCGCTGGCGCGGCGGGGAGAGCGGGTCACGATTGTCGGCGCGACCTCGGGCGATACCGGAAGCGCCGCGATCGACGCGTTCCGCGGGCTGGACAATGTCGACGTGTTCATCCTGTTCCCCGAGGGCCGGGTGTCCGAGGTGCAGCGCCGGCAGATGACCACCCCGACCGAGGCGAACGTGCATGCCGTCGCCGTCAAGGGCGATTTCGACGATTGCCAGGCGGCGGTGAAGGACATGTTCAACGATTTTTCGTTCCGCGACGAGGTGCGGCTGGCGGGCGTGAACTCGATCAACTGGGCGCGGGTGCTGGCGCAGGTGGTGTACTATTTCTCGGCGGCGACATCGCTTGGCGGGCCGCACCGCGAGGTTTCGTTCACCGTTCCCACCGGCAATTTCGGCGACATCTTCGCCGGGTTCGTGGCGCGGCGCATGGGTCTGCCCATTGCCGATCTGGTGATCGCCACCAACCGCAACGACATCCTGCACCGCACGCTGGTCAGCGGCCGGCACGAAAAGCAGGGGGTGGCGCCGACGATCAGCCCGTCGATGGACATCCAGGTCAGTTCCAACTTCGAACGGGCGCTGTTCTATGCCTATGACGGCGATGCGGCCGCGGTGACCCGGCAGATGGAGGCGCTGCGCAGCGAGGGCGGCTTTGACGTCAGCCAGGGCGCGCTGGAATTCCTGCGCGCCGCCTTCCGGTCGGGCCGCGCGGACGAGGCGGAAACCGGCACCACGATCCGCGACGCGCATGCCGCCACGGGCCAGCTTTTGTGCCCGCACAGCGCGGTCGGCGTCAAGGTGGCCGAGGAACACCTTGGCGCGGCGCCGATGGTCACGCTGGCCACCGCGCACCCCGCGAAGTTTCCCGATGCGGTCGAGGCGGCGACGGGGCTGCGTCCGCCTCTTCCAAATCGGATGGCCGATCTGTATGACCGGCCGGAGCGCGCCAGCACGGTCCCGAACGACCTGGGCGCAATCGAAACCCTCATCCGGGAGCGTATCGCCACGTGAGCGTCGATATCCACACCCTGCCCAACGGGTTCCGCATCGTGACAGAGCGGATGCCGTCGATGAAATCGGCCTCTCTGGGGGTCTGGGTGATGGGCGGCGCGCGCCACGAGCGGGCCGAGCAGAACGGCATCGCGCATTTCCTCGAACACATGGCGTTCAAGGGCACCCGCAGCCGCACCGCCCTGCGCATCGCCGAGGAGATCGAGGATGTGGGCGGCTACATCAACGCCTATACCAGCCGCGAGATGACGGCCTATTACGCCCGCGTGCTCGAGGATGACGTCGCACTTGCGCTGGACGTGATCGCCGACATCGTGCTGAACCCGCTGTTCGACGCGCGCGAGATCGAGGTGGAGCGCGGCGTGATCCTGCAGGAGATCGGGCAGGTGCTGGACACGCCCGACGACGTGATCTTCGACTGGCTGCAGGAGGTCGCCTATCCCGGCCAGGCGCTCGGGCGCACGATCCTCGGCCCGGCAGAACGGGTGCGCGGCTTCAGCCGCGCCGATCTGGCCGCCTTCGTGGCCGAGCATTACGGGCCGGAAAAGATGATCCTCGCCGCGGCGGGCGCGGTCGATCACGACACCATCGTCGCGGCGGCGGAAAAGCTGTTCGGCCATCTGCCGCCAGGCCGGCCCGACATCGTCGAGCCGGGCCGGTTCCTGGGCGGCGAGCGGCTGGAAGTGCGCCCGCTGGAACAGGTGCATTTCGCGCTGGCCTTCGAGACGCCCGGCTACCGCGACGACGACATCTATACCGCGCAGGTCTATTCCACGGCGCTGGGCGGCGGCATGTCGTCGCGGCTGTTCCAGGAGGCGCGGGAAAACCGGGGCCTGTGCTACACGATCTTCGCGCAGACCGGGGCCTATGCCGATACCGGGCTGACCACGATCTATGCCGGCACCGCCGCCGACCAGATCGGCGATCTGGCGGGGCTGACCATCGACGAGATGAAGCGCGCGGCGACCGACATGACCGAGGCCGAGGTGGCCCGTGCCCGCGCCCAGATGAAGGCCGGGCTGCTGATGGGTCTGGAAAGCCCGTCGGCGCGGGCCGAGCGGCTGGCGCGGCTGCTGTCGATCTGGGGCCGGGTGCCCACCCTGGACGAGGCGGTGGCGCGGATCGATGCCGTGACCACCGGCCGCGTGACCGCCTTTGCGGAACGGGTGGCGGACCAGTCCAACACGGCGCTGACGATGTACGGGCCGGTGGAGAACGCGCCCCGCATTGCCCAGCTGCGGGAGCGTCTGGCCGCCTGATGCTCAGCCGCCGCCGCAAGCTGCGCCTTGTCACGGACCGGATGGTCCTGCGCGCGCCGGCCCATGCCGATTTCCGCCCCTGGGCCGCGCTGCGTCAGGCCAGCGCCGAGTTCCTGAAACCGTGGGAGCCGACATGGTCGGCCGATCATCTGACGCGCAAGGCGTTCACCAACCGCGTCTACTGGGCGCAGCGGTCGATTGCCGGTGCGACGGCGGTGCCGCTGTTCCTGCTGCGCCGCGAGGACGAGACGCTGCTGGGTGCGATCACGCTGGACAACATCCGGCGCGGTCCGGCGCAATCGGGCACGCTCGGCTACTGGATCGGCGCGCCCTATGCGCGGCAGGGCTTCATGCGCGAGGCGATCGAGGCGGTGGTGCATCACGGCTTCACCGAGCTGGACCTGTCGCGGATCGAGGCCGCCTGCCTGCCGGAAAACACCGCCTCGCGCGGGGTGCTGGAACGCACCGGGTTCAAGTATGAGGGCGTCGCGCAAAGCTACCTGCAAATCCACGGCCGCTGGCGCAACCACGTGCTCTACGCCAACCTGCGCGGCGACCGGCGCGGGCGAACCGACGTCGGCTGAACGGGGCGCGGCTAGGACCGACCGGCCCACGCCGCTCCTCGGGCTGGCGCATGGCGGACTGTCCGTGCCTTGAATCGTCCGTCATCCCGGCTCATGCGCCGTATTATTCAGTGGTGCGCCCATCAAAATGTTCGTGGGATGCGTCGGCTTCGGCCTTGGTCTTGTGGATAGTGCCTTCGATATGCTCGGGCGGCCCGTAGATCGTATAAAGCCGCAACGGTTCCGATCCGGTATTGACGACATTGTGTTTGGCTCCCGCAGGAACGACGACACCGTCATCCGCTTTCACCTGGTTGGCCACATCGTCGATCCAGACTTCGCCGCTTCCCGTCTCGAAACGAAAGAACTGATCGCCGTCGTCGTGAACTTCCTCGCCGATCTCCTCGCCCGGCTTGAGAGCCATGAGCACCAGTTGAATGTTCTTCCCGGTATACAGAACCTCGCGGAAGTTGTCGTTTTCTTCGGTCAGTTTCTCGATGTTGTCTGCAAAACCCTTCATCGCGGCAATCTCCTTCGGGCGTTCGAAACGTGGGGCGAACCCACTCCACTCTCGCGCATTCAATAACCCTTGCTTGCCGGGCCGTCCTTGACTCAGGTCAATGTATAGCGATTTCTGAATGTGTTGATTGGCGTTCAACTGACCATAGCGCAACCATGCGCGCGCCGCCGCCTGCCGGCCACCCGTCCGCGCCACTTGCACCGCCGCCGCCGCCATGCTTCATCCGGGTCATGCTGAACGCCGCCGATGCCGCCTTTGCCGCCGACCTGCGCACCCGCCTGCCCGCCGCCGCGTTCCGCGAGGGCACCGCGCACTATGCCGAGACACCGCGTGGCGGGGCGCCGGGGCGGATCGGGCTGGTGGTTGCGCCCGGCTCGACGGAGGAAGTGGCCGAGGCGGTCCGGGCCGCCGCCGCCGCCCGTGTGCCGGTGATCCCCTATGGCGGCGGCACCGGGCTGGTTGGCGGGCAGGTCGCCCCGGACGGCCCCGCCCCGCTGGTGATCTCGCTGGAGCGGATGAGCCGGGTGCGCGCCGTCCACCCGGCCGAGAACGTGCTGATCGCAGAGGCCGGCGCGATTCTTTCGGACGTGCAGGACGCGGCCGAGGCGGCGGGGCTGCTGTTCCCGCTCTCGCTCGGCTCGGAAGGGTCGGCGCGGATCGGCGGGCTGCTGTCGACCAATGCCGGCGGGCTGAACGTGCTGCGCTACGGCAATGCGCGCGATCTGTGCCTGGGGCTGGAGGCGGTTCTGCCCGATGGCAGCGTCTGGCACGGGCTGAAACGGCTGCGCAAGGACAATACCGGCTACGACCTGCGCGGGCTGATGATCGGCGCCGAGGGGACGCTGGGCATCATCACCGCGGCCAGCCTGCGGCTGTTCCCGCGACCCGCCGTGCACGGGACCGCCATGCTGGTGGTGCCGGACCCGGATGCGGCGGTGGCGCTGCTGGCGCTGGCCGGCAGATCGGTCGGCACCGGGATCGCCGCGTTCGAGCTGATCGGCCGCACCGGCCCGGATTTCCTGGCCGAGACCATGCCGGAGGTGCGCCAGCCCTTTGCCGAGCCGCCGGACTGGATGGTGCTGATCGAGCTTGGCCTCGATGCCGGGCACGATCCCGATGCGGCGCTGGAGGCGCTGTTCGCCGAGGCGTTCGAGCAGGGGATCGTCACGGACGGGCTGGTCGCGCAGTCGGAAGCGCAGCGCGCCGAGTTCTGGACGATGCGCGAATCGATCCCGCTGGCGAACCGGAAGATCGGCGCGATCTCGTCGCACGACATCTCGTTGCCGATCTCGCGCATTCCCGAATTCATCCGCCGCGCGCCCGGTGTGCTGGCTAAGCTTGGGGCGTACCGGATCAACTGTTTCGGCCATCTCGGCGACGGCAACCTGCATTACAATTGCTTCCCGCCGCGCGGCCAGAACCGGGACGACCGGATCGCGGAAAAACCGCGGGTGCAGCGCGCCGTGCATGACCTGGTGCACGAGATGGACGGCTCGATCAGCGCCGAGCACGGGATCGGCCGGCTGAAGGCGGCCGATCTGCAACGCTACGGCGATCCGGCAAAGCTGGCGGCGATGCGCGCCATCAAGGATGCGCTCGACCCTCTGGGCATCATGAACCCGGGCGCGGTGCTGCCGGCAGCGGTCTGACCGCCGCAATCCGTTGCAAACCCGAAATTCCGTTGCGGAACCCTCGCTCCGGACGCAATCAGGTTCTTGATTATGTTCGGCCTTCAGGGGCAAGGTCCCGGCGAGAGCGGGGAGTGTGATGGTAAAGAGTTCGGGGTTGCGGGTGCTTGCGCTCTGGCTGCTGGCGGCGGTTTGCGCCTGCGCGCCGTCGCCGCCGCCATCCTCGCCGCCGCCGGATCCCGCCGCGCGCGCCGAGGTTCTGGCACGATGCTGCGCCCGGCCCGAGACGTTCCCCAAGGAACTCGTCGCCCTTGTCGAGCCGGCGGCTGAATGGTTCATCCCCTGGGCACGGCGGCTGGAATTGCGGCCGCCGCGCCTTTCGGCCCATCCCGATGCGCTCCGAACGATCCTGGCTGCGGCCAGGCCGCTCGACATCGTGACGACGCGCGCGAAATTCCACCTTGCCGGGCGAATGGCGCGCGGGGCGACCACCCATGCGATGATCTATATCGGATCGGAAGCCGAATTGCGGCGCGCCGGCCTCTGGTCGCACCCGGCCTTGCGCCCGTGGCATGACGCGATCCGCGGCGGCGCCCGCTTTGTCGAGGCGATCGATCCGGTGGTCCGGCTGTCCACGCCGGGCGAGGCGCTCAGGGCGGATTCGGTCTTGTTGCTGCGCCCGCGGCTTGACCCGGAGGCGCGGGCCGCGGCGATGGGTGTGCTGATGCGGGAGATCGGGAACAGGTTCGACGTGCATTTCCGGGTGGACGAAAAGGGATGCGTGTTCTGCACCGAATTGGTGGCGCGCGCCATGCCCGGATTGAAGCTCAAGGTGCGCACGGTCTATGGCCGCCAGATCATCCTGCCCGACGATCTGGCCGCGATGGCGATGCGCGGGGATGGCGGCCTGACATTCGTCGCCTATGTGCGGGGCAGACGCGGCGGCTGGGATGCCGCGCCGCCGGAGGCGCTGGTGGCCGACCTTGCGCATGCCTGGCGCTGAGCGGACAGGTGCGGGGCGCTACGCCCCCTCGAAGGCGCAGAGCGCATGCACCTCCATGCCCAGCCGCTCCAGAAGCGCGCGGCCGCCCAGGTCCGGCAGGTCGATGATGAAGGCGCAGCCGACGATCCGTGCGCCCAGCCGTTCCAGCAGCTTGATCCCCGCCTCGGCGGTGCCGCCGGTGGCCAGCAGGTCGTCGACCACCAGCACGTTTTCGCCCGGCTGGATCGCGTCGTCGTGGATCTCGACGATCGCCTCGCCGTATTCCAGCTTGTAATCTTGGCTGATCGTGGTGCCCGGCAGCTTGCCCTTCTTGCGGATCGGCACGAACCCGATGCCCAGCTGATGCGCGATGGCGCCGCCCAGGATGAAGCCGCGCGCCTCCAGCCCCACCACCTTGTCGATCCGCTCGCCGACATAGGGGTGCAGCATCTGGTCCACCGCCATGCGGAACCCGCGCGGATCGGCGAACAGGGTCGTCACGTCGCGAAACAGGATCCCTTCGTGCGGGAAATCCGCGATGGTGCGGATGTAATCCTTGACGGTCTTGGCGGCTTTCATGTGCGAAAGGCCCTTGCGATGATGGGTTGCGGGATCGGTGAGAGCGGCGGCGGGGTCGGATGCGGCGTTTCTGGCCCATGAACGCAGCCGGATCAAGCGCCTCGCGCACTATCCCCATAGCGGCGGTTTCGCCACCATCAGCCAGAATACCCCTGTCAGCGCCGCGAAGGCGGGCCAGCCCAGCGCGAACCATATCGCATAGGCGCGCCGTGCCGCGCGGGGCAGGGGCGCGCCCGCCGCCAGCGCCGCGCCCGCCATGTCGCGGATGCGGATTTGCAGCACCGCCACCGGCGCCCAGCAGGCAAAGGCCAGCAGGTAGGCGGCATAGGTCAGCACCAGCCACGGCTCCCACCAGCCCCAGCCCGCCAGACAGACCAGCATCAGCCCCGTCGCCGGCTGCACGATCCCGGCGGGAACCGTGAACAGCCAGTCGGCCAGCACCACGCCCCCTGCGACCGAATGGATCGTCTCGACCCGCCCGCTGCGCATCGCCCAGACCATCTGGAACGCGGTGCCGATCCCGGTGCCGAACAGCACGGTCGAGGACAGGACGTGCAGCCATTTCAGCGCCAGGTACCAATCCATCAGCGTTCCCGCTCCAGGATCAGGTGAATGGCCAGCAGCATCAGGATCGGCAGATTCTTGAGCAGCGCGCCGAACGGGTCCAGCCACAGCGCCGGGGCCAGCACCGTCAGCGCGGCGGTATAGCCCGCGACCACCGCGATCTGCACCCAGGCCATCATCCGCAGCCGCCAGCCCGCCAGCAGCGCGGCCGCGATGCCCAGATCCAGCGCGCCTCCCAGCCGCCCCGACGCCAGCGCCGCCGCATCCGGCAGGCCGGTATCGACCGATGCCAGCACCGTCTCTGCCGGCAGCAGCAGCCCCAGCAGGCCAGAGACCAGCCACAGCAGTGCCAGCACCAGCCGTATCGCCGGTTTCATCAGGTAAAGCCGCGCATGCCACAGATCCTGCGTGCCCGCTGGCCGCGCCGCCAGGTAGTCTGACAGGCCGCGCGTCGTCGTCTCGGGCGCGGGATTCGAGGCGATGCCGTGTTCCAGCTGCGCCACGGCGCTTTGCGATATCGGCCCCAGTTTCAGCGCCGTTCCCGCGCGTCCCATGAGCCGCGCCAGCGGCAGTGGCACCCGCCACAGCGGCACGGGCGGCAGCCCCATCCAGCTGCGCAGCCGGCGCACCAGATCGGCCTGCGTCACCCTCTCGGCCCCGCCGGTGTCGAACGGGGCGCCCGCGATCTCGCCGCGCACCGCCTGCACGACCAGCGCGGCCAGGTCACCGGCATGCATCGGGTTCACCGGCTGCGCCCCGTCCCCCACGACCGGCGTGACCAGCGGCATCGCCGCCAGCGCCCGCAGCAGCGACGAGCCGCCGTAGGATGTCTCGCCCAGCACCAGCCCCGGCCGCAGGATCGTGCCGGGGCAGGGCGCCTCGTCCAGCAATGCCTCTCCGGCGCGGCGGAACCGGGCAAAGCGGGTCTCCGCCTCGATCCCGATGGCCGAGATCAGGACGATCTGCGCCTCTGCACCCATCGCCCGGTACAGCGCGCGCGGCGCGTCCAGATGCACGGTGCGGAATGCCGTCTCGCTGCCCTCCAGCAGCCCGGCCGCATTCACCACCGCCACCGCGTCCCGAGCATGGGGTTGCCAGAAGCCGGCCTTGTGGGTTTTCGGATCGGCCAGGTCGGCGCGCAGCACCTCGAAGCCCTGCGACCGCAAGGCCGCCCCCCGCCGCGCCACGCAAAGCGGCGCGAACCCGGCAGCGCGCAAGGCGATGGCGATGTGGCGGCCGATGAACCCGTCGGCCCCCAGCAGCAGGACACGGCCGGCTATCGGACCCGCCCCGCCACCAAGGCCGGATCCCTGTTTTCGGGTGCCGACGGGCGCGCGCAGGCCGAAATGCTGACCACACCGGTCATGCCCAGCCGTTTCAGCCCGCTCATCTCGTGGACGCCCGATCCGCCGGTGACGCCGATCATCGTCTGAGCCATGCCGTCGCTCCCTCGTGCTGCACTGCGCCCCTTGGTTGATAATCCGCGCTCGCGCCGAAGGAAACCGCCCCGGACGGCCAGCTTCCCGACCGGCGCATGAAAGCCATGCGCGCAAGCGGGGTGACTTTACCCGCGGATAGCGCTAAAGCTGCGGCGCAGCATTCTCGGCCGGGGCCAATCCCGGCCTTTTTCGTTTACGGGAGATCCGATGAGCAGAGCATTGCAAGCCGTGCTTGGCCTGACCGCGCGCCCCGCCGCGCGGGTGCGTACCTTCACGGCAAGCCGCCTGAAAACCGAAATCCTGTCCGGCCTGACCGTGGCGCTTGCCCTGGTGCCCGAGGCGGTCGCCTTTGCTTTCGTCGCGGGTGTGCACCCGCTGGTCGGGCTTTACGCCGCCTTCATGGTCGGGCTGATCACCGCGATCTTCGGCGGCCGGCCCGGCATGATCTCGGGCGCGACCGGCGCGCTGGCGGTGGTGATGGTCGCGCTGGTGGCCGATCACGGGGTGGAATACCTGTTCGCCACCGTGGTGCTGATGGGCATCCTGCAACTGGTCGCCGGCGCGCTGCGCTGGGGCAAGTTCATCCGGCTGGTGCCGCAGCCGGTGATGCTGGGTTTCGTCAACGGGCTGGCCATCGTCATCTTCCTGGCGCAGCTCACCCAGTTCCAGGTGCCCGGCACCGCCGAGGCGTCGGGCCACGGCATGGCGGGGGGCGAATGGCTGACCGGCTGGCCGCTTTACCTGATGCTGGGGCTGGTGGCGCTGACCATGGCGGTGATCTGGCTGCTGCCGCGGGTGACAAGCGTGATCCCCGCGCCGCTGGCCGGGATCGCCGTGACCGTGGCCATCGTCGCCGTGTTCGGCTTCGACACGCCGCGGGTGGGCGATCTGGCCTCGATCCAGGGCGGCTTGCCGATGCTGCACATCCCCGCGGTGCCGCTCACGCTGGAAACCTTGCAGATCATCCTGCCCTATGCGGTGATCCTTGCCGCCATCGGCCTGATCGAAAGCCTGCTGACCCTGAACCTCGTGGGCGAGATCACCGGCGAGCGCGGCGGCGCCAGCCAGGAATGCCTGGCCCAGGGCGCGGCCAACGTGGCGACCGGGTTCTTCGGCGGCATGGGCGGCTGCGCGATGATCGGCCAGTCGATGATCAACGTGAAATCGGGCGGGCGCACCCGGCTGTCGGGGATCGCGGCGGCGCTGTTCCTGCTGGCCTTCATCCTGTTCGCGTCGCCCCTGATCGAGCAGATCCCGCTGGCAGCGCTGGTGGGCGTGATGTTCATGGTGGTGATCGGTACCTTCGCGTGGAACTCGCTCAAGATCCTGCGCAAGGTGCCGCTGACCGATTCCTTCGTCATCGTGCTGGTGACCGGCGTGACCGTGGCCTACGATCTTGCGACGGCGGTGGTGGTGGGGGTGATCGTCTCGGCGCTGGCCTATAGCTGGAAGAACGCGACGCGGATCTACGCCAATACCCACATCAATTCCGAGGGCGCGCGCATCTACAAGGTGCAGGGGCCGCTTTTCTTCGGCTCCACCGACGGCTTCATGGAACTGTTCGATGTCGCCGGCGATCCGTCCCGCGTGGTGGTGGATTTCGCCAACAGCCGCGTGGCGGACCAGTCGGCGCTGACGGCGATCGAATCGCTGGCCGGGAAATACGAGGCCGCGGGCAAGCGGCTGGAGCTGCGCCATCTGAGCCGCGACTGTCACCAGCTTCTCAGCCGGGCGGGCCAGTTGATCATCGACAGCGACGACGACCCCGATTACGAGATCGCGGCAGATTACGGGGTGCGCACTGGGCAGCTTGGCGCGGGGCACTGACGGGCGGGGGCCACCGAAAGGCCCCGCCGCGCCCCTTCTTCGGTTTTCAAATATCCCGGGGAGCGCGAGGGGCAGAGCCCCTCGCCTCAAGAAAAATGCGGTCAATCGTCGGGCCGCGTCATCTCGAACACCTCCGCCACCCGCGCGTAGTCGCGGTATCCAAGCCGGGAAAGCGGCTGGAACGCTGTCACGTCGAACCGGCCGTCCACCACGCAATCGTCCCGCAGATGCACGCCCGTCACCTCGCCCAGCACCAGCCAGTTCGCCGCGCCCTTCAGCCGCACGATCTGCGTCATCCGGCATTCCAGCGCCGCCGGCCCCGCCGCCACGCGCGCGCAGTTCACGCTCTCGCATTCCGCCTTTTCCAGCCCGGCATGGGCAAACTCGTCGGTCCCGGCCTCCAGCCCCGCCGAGGTCGCGTTCATCGCGCCGCGCATCGCGTATTCCACGATGTTCACGCAGAACACGCCAGTTTCGCGGATCTGCGCCACGCTGTCCTTGGTGCCGTCGCGGTCCGGCTTGGCCGAGGTCGAGGCGAACATGACCTGCGGCGGCACATAGGCGACCGCGTTGAAGAACGAGTAGGGCGCCAGGTTGTCGCGCCCATCCGCGCCCCGGCTGGAAATCCAGCCGATCGGGCGCGGCGCGACGATGGCGTTGAACGGGTTGTGCGGCAGGCCGTGGCCGTCTTGGGGGCGGTAGAACATGCTGGAATCCTTCGCTTCGTTGCCCCCTGCCTAGCCGCGTGTTACGCCCGGTGCCAGTCTTAACCAGCACGAGGCGCCCCGCGTGTACCGGCTTGCCCAGGAACAGCCTTCCGATTGGTGGGAGGTCGAGGCGCTGTACGATCTGTGTTTCGCGCCGGGCCGCGAGATGCTGTCGTCCTACCGCTTGCGCGACGGGGTGGATCCGGTGCCCGAGCTGTGCCTTCTGGCGCGCGGCGATGCCGGCGCGGTGGCCGCCGCGATCCGCTATTGGCCGGTGCGCGTCGGCGATGCAGCGGCGCTTTTGCTGGGGCCGGTGGCCACTCACCCGATCCACCAGGGCGAAGGGCTGGCCGCGCTCTTGATCGGCGAAAGCCTTGCCATCGCGCGGCGCGCCGGCTGGGACCGGGTCATGCTGGTTGGCGATGCGCCCTATTACGGGCGCTTCGGCTTTGCGCGGCTCGATGGGCCGGACATGCCGCCGCCCACCAATCCCGACCGGGTTCTGGGCCTGTCGCTGACCGGCGGCGATGCCTGGGCGGGTGTCGGGGGGCCGGTGTCCCGCTGGACGGCCGCGGGGCACTAGCGCCTGCCGGTCCTGCGGCAACCGATGCGGTTTTCACGATGGTTTGACCGCGCTTCGGTGACCTTTTTCGCCTGCCATGAGTTGGGGTCCCAGAAGGCGGCGGGTATCTGCTGCCAGAACGGACGAGACAAGAAAGGAGAGCTTGATATGAAACGCTTTCTTATGACGACCGCCATCGTATTGACCACTGCCGGCGCCGCCGTTGCGCAGTCGAACGACGCGCTGCGGGCCGAGGTCGGCAACTTCCTCGCCACGTCGCCGTACATGGTCGATGTGAACAGCCTGACCGACGCGCAGATCGCCGAACTTCACGGCGCCTATACCAGCAGCGAGGACGCGTCGGAGCGGCACGCGAAGGTCGAAGCGGTGATCAACGACAACAATGTCGAATATACCGACCGGCCGATGATCGTGATGGTCGAGGGTTCCGAGATGGACCGCAGCCAGCTGTATCAGTCCGTGTCGAACGCGCTGATCGGCACCAAGTATGAAGGCATGGCCTATACCCTGAGCGATGCGCAACTGGCGCAGGCATATGGCGCGGTGAACAGCAGCGACGACGCCTCGACCATGGAGACCAAGCTGAGCGCCGTCTTCGAATAAGACGCGACGTGTGATCCGGCTCGCCGACTGGCGATGCCGCGAAAGGGGCGCCCGATCGGGCGCCCCTTTTTCGTGTCCTGCCCGAATGCATGCCCCTCCGGCCATGCAAAAGGCCGCGCCCCCCTCGGGACGCGGCCTTCATGCAATTCGCTTCGGCGTCGTCAGTACTGCGTCTTGATACCCTGCGAGGACAGGTGCGAGCCGATCTTGACCGCGTAATCGTCGGTCGCGCCGCCCACGGTGGTCAGCACGGCAATGCCGAGGCCCACGATGGCGGCGGTCAGCACGACCCAGTCGACGGTCACGGCGCCGTCTTCGTCACGCTCGAAACGCTTGATCAGGTTGAACAGGTTCATAATCTTTCTCCGTTAGGGTTACAGGTCCGGTTTTCCAGCGGCGACCGGGCTGTTCCCGCTGCCGATGAAGATAAACTTAACGGCGCATAAAGGCGGGAATTTGTCGGGAAAGGAGCGTTTTGCGGGAATCCACAAGGCTTTTGCGTGGAACCGGGGGCACGCGATGCGCCGGTGCCGCGCATCGCAAGCGGCGCTTTACGGATGGGCAAGTGCCCGCTTAATGTGATGGCGACAGCGGAGAGGTAACATGCGCATTTTGAATCAAGTCATTCTGTCCAGGCAGGTCGTTCTGGCCGCGGCCTTCATCGGCTTTGCCGGCAGCGCCCAGGCGGCGCTTCAGTTCTGCAACGAAACCCGCGATGTCCAGAGCATCGCCATCGGCTACAAGGGGCCGGTCGACTGGATGTCCGAGGGGTGGTGGAACATCGACCCCGGCGACTGCGCCACCGTTATCGGCGGCGACCTGCAAAAGCAGTTCTATTATTACCGGGCCGAGGTGAATGCGGGCGACTTCGCCGGCGAGAACTACATGTTCTGCACCACGCCCGACGAATTCGAGATCGTCGGCGACACGAATTGCCAGGCCCGCGGCTATGACAGCGAATCGTTCCGCGAGATCGACACCGGCGATTCCGCCACCGATTTCACCTTCACGCTGGTCGATGGCGAATCCGCCCCGCGCAGCGAGGATGGGCCGGTCAACGACACCAGCACCGCGCCGGAGGGCGAGACCGGTCTGCGGTTCTGCAATTCCACCGAAGTCATCCACAGCGTGTCGATCGGCTACGAGAACGACAAGGGCTTCCTGTCCGAGGGGTGGTGGAACCTCGATCCCGGCGAATGCGCCGTGGCGATCGCGGGTGCGCTGCAGAAACGCTATTACTACTACCGGACCGAGGTCGATGGCGGCCCGTTCGAGGGCGAAGGCTACATGTTCTGCACCTCGCCCGAAGTGTATTCGATCCAGGGCGACACCGATTGCGAGGCGCGCGGCTACGACACCGAGGCATTCTCGGAAATCGACACGGGGCCGACCGCGACGGGCTATACCTTCTACATCACCGCCGATGGCAGCAACATGCCGCCCGCCGGGACCGGTGACACCACGGCCACGATCACCCCGCCGCCCGCCGCAGGCGGTGCCGGACTGGAGGTCTGCAACGACACGTCCGACATCCAGGCCGTCGCCTTCGGTTATGAAGGGGCGCAGGGCTGGACGTCCGAGGGGTGGTGGAACGTCGATCCGGGCGCCTGCACGGTGCCGGCGCTCGACGGGGTGAACCGGCGGTACTTCTACTACCGCGCCGAGGTCGATGGCGGCCCTTTCACCGGCGAGAACTACTTCTTCTGCACCACGCCGGAAGCCTTCGAGATCGTCGGCGACAGCGAATGCGAGGCGCGCGGCTATGCGCGCGAGGATTTCCGCGAGGTGGATACCGGCAGCAATACCGGCGACTACACGCTGCGGCTGACCGATGCGGGGCTGGCCGATACCGCCCCGTCCGAGGACGATCGCGGCGAGTTTCCGACCACCACCACGACCCCGCCGCCCAGCACCGGCGCGGCGGGCCTTCGGGTCTGCAACGACACGTCCGACATCCAGGCCGTCGCCTTCGGCTACGAAGGGGCGCAGGGCTGGACGTCCGAGGGCTGGTGGAACGTCGATCCGGGTGCCTGCACGGTGCCGGCGCTCGACGGGGTGAACCGGCGGTACTTCTACTACCGCGCCGAGGTCGATGGCGGCCCGTTCACCGGCGAGAACTACTTTTTCTGCACCACGCCGGAAGCCTTCGAGATCGTCGGCGACAGCGAATGCGCCGCCCGCGGCTATGCGCGCGAGGATTTCCGCGAGGTGGATACCGGCAGCAACACCGGCGACTACACGCTGCGGCTGACCGATGCGGGGCTGGCCGACACCGCCCCGGCCGTGGACACCGCGCCGGACACGCCGAAGGATACCGGCGATCCGGGTGACCGGCCCGGCACCCTGACCGACGAAGAGCCGGCCGCCGACCCCGAGGAGCCGAGCTTCGACTTCGGTCTGCCGGGCGACGACACGCCGGACGTGCCCGACACGGCGACCGAGACACCGAGCGATATACCGGCCGACACGCCGCCGGACATGGCCCCGGATACCGACATGACGCCGGAGGCCGACGACACGCCCGATTTCGATCTTGTCCCCGAGGAGGACGACGATCCCAGACCGCCGCGCCGCGGCGGCTCGCGGGGTTGACCCGTGCGTGCGTACCCCGCCTTCCATGGCACCCTCATCGCGGGGGCGCTGTGGCTTGGCGCGGCCGGGGCTGCCCAGGCCGCGCTGGAGATCTGCAACCGCACCTCGGTGCTTCAGACCGTCGCCATCGGCTTCAAGGGTGAAAAGGACTGGACCTCGGAAGGGTGGTGGAACATCGACCCCGGCAACTGCGCCATCGTGCTCGCCGGAGATCTGACGCGGCAGTACTATTATTACTACGCGGAATCGAAGAACGAGGATTTCCAGGGGCAGGATTACAGGTTCTGCGCCTCGGACGACGTTTTCACCATCGTCGGCGACACCTCCTGCGAAGAGCGCGGCTATGACACGCTGTCGATGCGCGAGATCGACACCGGGCCATCGGCCACCTCGTTCACCGTGACGCTGGTGGATGACGGCGGCAAGCCTTCGCCCGGCGACAAGATCGCGCCGAAGATCGAGGAAAGCCCGGACGGCACCGGCACCGGCGACACGCCGCCCCCCGCCGATGTCAGCACGTCCGGCCCCGGCGGTCCCGGCGGCGGCGCGCCGGTGACGGAGGTGGTGCAGGACACCACGGTCGTTCCCCCCGAGGATGTGCCGATGTCGATCTCGACCGAGGATCTTCTGACCGACATCCCGGCCGGCAACCACGGCAAGGGCTTCGAGACGCTGGCCTATTTCCAGGGCTGCGAGCTGGAGAACCAAAAGGAATATTGCTCGTTCCACGCCGGCGACTGGAAGATGCGCGTGTTCTATCGCGGCCCGACACCCGAAAGTCTGATGTTCGCGCTGGAACACCTGGCGGTGAACATGCCCGTCTACCTTCGGGGCGACATGGTCGAAACGCGCGGCAATGTCGCCGCCATCGTGGTGCGCGCGGTCGAGCCGCGCCCCGGCGCCGACCCCGATTCACGCCTGCGCGCCGCCATGCAGGGCGACTGGATCGACGACGGCGACCGCCGCTGGGAGATGACGGTGCATGGCTCCGAGATCTTCTTTCGCAAGGACGGCAAGTATTCCGCCAGCCGCTTTTTCCGCATCGCGCGCGAATGCTCCGGCGCGGCGGGCGAGGGGCCGTTCATGGTGCAGATCAACGCCGAGAATAACGGCCGTACCTGTTTTCGCATCGGCCGTGTCGATGGCGCGGTGCTGGAGTTGACCGACGCCGCCGGCGGGCGGACGACGCTGTACCGGCGGCGGCCCTAGGGCCGGTCGCGCGCAACCGCCCGGATTGCCAACCCGGCTTTGCGGCGGGCGCCGTGCCGTTAGCTAGGCGCCGCCGGTCACCTGATCGCCGCGCGGATCCAGCAGCTTGCCCAGAACCGTGTCGCGGGTGATCTGGCCCAGAAGCCGCCCATCCTCGACCACGCCGACGGGATGCCCGGTGGCGCGCACCCGCGCCATCACCGCCTGGATGTCGGCATCGGGCGGCACGCTGTCTTCCAGCTCGCCGCGCGCCGGTTCCATCACGTCGCGCGCGCATAGCACGCCCAGCGGGTTCATGTGGGCGACGAAATCCGCGACATAGGCGTTTGCGGGGCGGGTGAAAATCTCTTGCGGGGTACCGCATTGCACGATCCGCCCGCCATCCATGATCGCGATGCGGTTGCCGATCTTGAATGCCTCGTCCAGATCGTGGCTGACGAAGACGATGGTGCGCCGCAGCCGCGCCTGAAGTTCCAGCAACTCGTCCTGAAGCCGGGTTCGGATCAGCGGATCGAGCGCCGAGAACGGCTCGTCCATCAAGAGGATCGGCGCCTCGGTCGCAAAGGCGCGGGCCAGCCCGACGCGCTGCTGCATCCCGCCCGACAACTCGCCCACCTTGCGGTCGGCCCAGTCGGCCAGGCCCACCAGTTCAAGCTGGCTGTCCACCTGCGCGCGCCGCTCGGCCCGGCCCATGCCGCCCAGTTCCAGCCCCAGCCCCACATTCTCGCGCACGCTGCGCCAGGGCAGCAGCCCGAACGCCTGGAACACCATCGCGATATGCTTCAGCCGCAACTCGCGCAGCACCTTGGGCGGCGCGTTGGTGACGCTGACGGCGCGGCCGTCATACCAGACCCGCACCTCGCCGCGCACGACGGGGTTCAGCCCGTTCACCGCGCGCAGCAGCGTCGACTTGCCCGACCCGGACAGGCCCATCAGCACCAGGATCTCGCCGGTCCCGACCTCGAGCGAGCAATCGTGCACGCCCAGGATCTGGCCGGTCGCCTCCTGGATCTCGGCACGGCTCTGGCCCGCATCCATCAGCGGCAGCGCCTCGGCCGGTTTCTCGCCGAACACGATCGAGACGTTGTCGAATTCCACCGCGCCGTTCATTTGCGGTCCACCCGCAGCACGCGGTCCAGCATGATCGCCACCACCACGATGACGAAGCCCGATTCGAACCCCAGCGCCGCGTTCACCTGGTTCAGCGCGCGCACCACCGGTACGCCAAGCCCGTCCGCGCCCACCAGCGCCGCGATCACCACCATCGACAGCGACAGCATGATCGTCTGGTTCAACCCGGTCATGATCTGCGGAAAGGCATAGGGCAGTTCGACCTTCCACAGCACCTGCCGGGGCGTTCCGCCAAAGGCGCGCGCCGCCTCCAGCAGGTGCACCGGCGTCGTGGACACGCCCAGATGCGTCAGCCGGATCGGCGCCGGCAGCACGAAGATCACCGTGGCGAACAGCCCCGGCACCATGCCGATGCCGAAGAACACGATCGCCGGGATCAGGTAGACGAAGGTCGGAAGCGTCTGCATCAGGTCCAGCGCCGGGCGCATCCAGGCATAAAGCTTCGGCCGGTGCGCCGCGACGATGCCGATCGGCACCCCCACCGCCATGCAGAATGCGCAGGCGAAACCGACCAACGTCAGGCTTTCGGTCGTTTCCTCCCAGTAATCCTGGTTCAGGATGAACAGGAACCCCAGCGCGACGAACAGGCAGATCTTCCAGTTCCGCTGAATCGCCCAGGTCAGCGCGACGAAGCCGGCGAGCACCACGAAGGGATGCGGCGTCTGGAGCACCCACAGAACGCTGTCGATGGCGTTTTCCAGCCAGATCGACACCGCGTCGAACACCGCGCCGCCATGGGTCTGCAGCCAGTCGAATACCGACTTCGCTCCCCGCCCGATGGGAATCTTGTTCTCGGTCAGCCAGTCCATCGCGTTTCCCTGTCCCGCCGGTCAGCATGGCGCGCGCCCGGCCGCATGAAAAGGGTGACGGCCGCGCGGCGCGCGCTATCTGTCCCTCTTACACAACATGAGCCCCGACAACACCGGAGAGATACCGATGCAGACCCGACGGACCTTTCTGACCGCCGCCGCGGCCGGCGCCGGCGCGATCACCGTTCTGCCCTTTGCCGCCCGCGCCGCGGGGCCGGAGGGCGACCGCTTTGCCACCGATACCGGCGCGGTCGCGGTGCACCCGGTCGAACACGCGTCCTTCGTGCTGCGGACCCCGGCCGGCGTGATCCATGTCGACCCGGTGGGCGATGCCGCGCTTTATGCGGATCTGCCGGCGCCGGATCTGGTGCTGATCACCCACGAGCACGGCGACCACTACAACGCGGACACGCTGGCCGCGCTGGTCGGCGCGCAGACGCGGCTGCTGACCAACCCGGCGGTGCATGACATGCTGCCCGCCGATCTGAAGGCGAAGGCCAGCGCCATCGCCAACGGGCAAACGGCCGAGGCCATGGGCATCGCGATCGAGGCGATCCCGGCGCATAACCTGACCGAAGGGCGCATGAACTTTCACCCCAAGGGGCGCGACAACGGCTATGTGCTGGATGTCGACGGGATGCGGATCTACATCTCGGGCGATACCGAGGGCGTGCCCGAGATGCGCGCGCTGACCGGCATCGACCTGGCGTTCGTCTGCATGAACCTGCCCTTCACCATGGCTGCAGGGCAGGCCGCCGACGCCGTGGCCGACTTTGCGCCGACATGGGTCTATCCGTACCATTATCGCGGCCGCGACGGCGGCACCCAGGATCCGGCGGAATTCGCCCGCCTGCTGGCCGAGGCGGGTGTGGCGACCGAGGTGCAGCGTCACGACTGGTACAACGGCACCCTTGGATGACCAGCGCCCGCTGCGGGTGATCCGGAAGGGATAGATCCTGCGCACAATCCGGCGCGGGCGCATCGGGCGCCCGCGCCGAGGCCGCGGCTACATCAGCCCGAGATCGGATTTCACGGCCTCCAGCCCGCTGCCGCCATCCAGAGTTTCGACCCCGTCAAGCCAGCCGTCCAGAACGCCCGCATTGGCCTTCAGCCAGCCGGTCGCCGCATCTTCCGGCTTCGCCCCGTCATTCAGGATCGCGCCCATGATCTCGTTTTCCATGGCGAGGCTGAATTCCAGGTTGTTCAGAAAGGCGCCGAGGTTCGGGCATTCCTCGGTGAGACCGGCCGAGGTGTTGGTGTACACCGTCGCGCCGCCCAGATCGGGGCCGAAATAATCGTCCCCGCCGGTCAGGTAGGACATGTCGAAATTGGCGTTCATCGGGTGCGGCTCCCAGCCGAGGAACACGATCGGCTCGTCCCGGCGGGTGTTCCGGTCGACCTGCGCCAGCATCCCCTGTTCCGAGCTTTCGGCAACCTCGAACCCCTTCAGCCCGAAGGCATCCTCGTCGATCATCGTCTGGATCAGGCGATTGCCGTCATTGCCCGGCTCGATCCCGTAGATCTTGCCGCCCAGCGCATCCTTGTGCGCCGCGATGTCGGCGAAATCGGCGATGCCAAGCTCGGCGGCGGCCGCGTTCACGGCCAGCGTGTATTTCGCGCCTTCGAGGTTGGCGCGCACCGTATCGACCGTGCCATCCTCGCGGTAGGGGGCGATGTCGGCCTCCATCGTGGGCATCCAGTTGCCGAGAAACACGTCCACATCCCCCTTGGCAAGCGAGGTGTAGGTGACCGGCACCGACAGAACCTTGACCTTGGTATCATAGCCCAGCGCCTTCAGCACCACACTGGTCGCGGCGGTGGTGGCGGTGATGTCGGTCCAGCCGACATCCGACAGCACGACCGAGTCGCAATCGGCCAGGGCCGGTCCGGCGATGGCGGCCAGCGCCAGCGCGGAAAGGGTGGTTTTCAGTGTCATCGGGTCACTCCCTGTTTTGTTGATTGACGAGTCAATTAAACTTCCACTACCATCGGCCCTGCTTTCCCCTTGCCAGGAAAAAGGAGCCGGCGCGATGCCGAAGCTCGGAATGGAACCTATCAGGCGGGCCGCGCTGTTGAAAGCGACCATCGACGAGGTCGCGGCCGCCGGTTCTCTGGACGTCACGGTCGGGCGGATCGCGCGGCGCGCGGGCGTATCGTCGGCGCTGGCGCATCATTACTTCGGCGGCAAGGAGGATCTGCTGCTGGCCGCGATGCGCCACATCCTCACGCTCTATGGCGGGGCAGTGCGTGCCGCGCTGGCCGGGGCGGACGGGCCGCGCGCGCGGCTGGATGCGATCGTGCGCGCCGGGTTCGAGGCAGAGCAGTTCAGCGGCGATGTGGTCGGCGCCTGGCTGAATTTCTACGTCGCCGCGCAAGGATCGCCGCGGGCGCAGCGCCTGCTGTCGGTCTACCAGGGGCGGCTGCGGTCCAACCTGCTGCACGCGCTGCGCCCGCTGGCGGGCGCGCGGGCCGGCGTGGCCGCCGACACCGCCGCCGCGCTGATCGACGGGCTGTATATCCGCGCCGCGCTCAGCCCGGCAAAGGCCGATCCGTCCCGTGCCGCAGACAAGGTGCTGGATGTGCTCGACCTGATGATCGCTGCCGGGGCCTGACGTGCCGGCGGCGTGGGAACTGCGGGACCTGGATTGCGGAATGCATGCTGCCTGCCCGCCGGCCCCGCGCCGGAGAGGGGCCGATACAGGCCGTGCCAGGATTGAACATTTCCGGCAATTTTCATTGCCGGGAATGGAACTTGTGACGTTGACATGCGCTTTTGGAACAATCGTCCGCGAACGGCCGCTTTCCTGATGGAGGCCGATTTCGTCATTGTCGGCGCCGGGTCCGCCGGGTGCGCGCTGGCCGCAAGGCTGTCCGAGGCGGGGTCGTCCGTGCTGATCGTCGAGCATGGCGGCAGCGATGCCGGCCCGTTCATCAAGATGCCCGGTGCGCTCAGCTATCCGATGAACATGCGCCGCTACGACTGGGGCTATTGCACCGAGCCGGAGCCGCATCTGGGCGGCCGCCGCCTGGCCTGTCCTCGGGGCAAGGTGATCGGCGGGTCGTCCTCGATCAATGGCATGGTCTATGTGCGCGGCCATGCAAGCGACTTCGACACCTGGGCGGAAATGGGCGCCGATGGCTGGGCCTATGCCGACGTGCTGCCCTATTACAAGCGGATGGAATGCTGGCACGGCCCCGACCGGTCGGGCTTGCGCGGCACGGACGGGCCGCTGCATGTCTCGCGGGGGGCGGGAAGCAACCCGCTGGTACGCGCCTTTGTCGAGGCCGGACAGCAGGCGGGCTATCCCGCGACGGGCGATTATAACGGCGCCCAGCAGGAAGGCTTCGGCCCGATGGAGGCCACGATCTGGTGCGGGCGGCGCTGGTCGGCCGCGGACGCCTATCTGAAGCCGGCGCTCAGGCGGGACAATTGCACGCTGGTGCGCGGGCTGGCGACGCGGGTGCTGATCGAACAGGGCCGCGCCACCGGCATCGAGCTGCGGCGCGGCGCCCGGACGGACATCGTGCGCGCCCGGCGCGAGGTGATCTTGTCGGCATCCTCGCTCAACTCGCCCAAGCTCCTGATGCTGTCGGGGATCGGACCGGGCGCCGAGCTGGCGCGCCACGGGATCGACGTGATCGCCGACCGCCCCGGCGTCGGGCAGAACCTGCAGGATCACCTGGAGATGTATGTCCAGATGACCGCGACCCGGCCGGTCAGCCTGTATCGCTGGTGGAAGCTTCCGGGCAAGACGCGGGCCGGGCTGCACTGGATGCTGGCGCGGGGCGGGCCGGGCGCGTCGAACCAGTTCGAGACCTGCGGCTTCATCCGGTCCGCCGCCGGCATCGCGTACCCGGATATCCAGTATCATTTCCTGCCGCTCGCCGTGCGCTACGATGGCGCCTCGGCGGTGAAGGGGCACGGGTTCCAGGCGCATGTCGGGCCGATGCGCTCGAAATCGCGCGGCACGGTGCGCCTGCGCTCGGCCGATCCGGCCGAGGCGCCCGAGATCCGCTTCAACTACATGAGCCACCCCGACGACTGGCGCGATTTTCGCACCTGCATCCGCCTGACGCGCGAGATTTTCGCCCAGCCCGCCTTTGCCGATTTTGTCGGGCAGGAGATTCTGCCGGGCGCCGAGGCACAGGACGACGCCGCGCTGGACGCGGCAATCCGCGATCATGTCGAAAGCGCCTATCACCCCTGCGGCACCGCGCGAATGGGCCGGCGCGACGACCCCGGCGCGGTGGTGGATGCGCAGGCGCGGGTGATCGGCGTCGAGGGGCTGCGCGTCGCGGACAGTTCGATCTTTCCGCGCATCACCAACGGCAACACCAACGCGCCCTCGATCCTCGTGGGCGAGAAGGTGGCCGATCACGTGCTGGGACGCGCGCCGCTGCCGCCCGAGAATGCGGCGCCCTGGATCAACCCCGGCTGGCGGACAAGCCAGCGTTGATTTGATCCGCGTCAATGCGGTTGCGGCACGGCTGTCCTAGGCTGATCCCGAACCGTCAACGAAAGGGTGCCATCATGGGTCACACGCCGCACGAACTGATCGTCGAATTCCCCGAACATGCCGAGCGTATGCACCAGCTTCGCGAGGAGGACGCGCATTTCGCCCGTCTCTACGAGGAATACCACGACCTGAACCGCGCCGTGCACCGCGCCGAAACCAATGTCGAGCCGGTGGAGGATCTGGCCGAGGTCGAGATGCGCAAGCGGCGCATGGTCCTCAAGGACGAGTTGTACCGGATGCTGACCGCCGCCGCAGCCGAAGGCTGACGCGCGCGGCTCGCCCCGGCAGGCGCCGGCTCAGGCGATGCCGAGCCGGCGTTCGCGCGCGATCACCATCCAGATCGCCGCGACGCCCAGCAAGGATACGATGATCTGGATCCAGAGCAGCGGGTATGGCCCCGTCTCGACCGTCAGCAGCGCGCCGGCCAGCGCCGAAAGCGCCGCACCGCCCCCGATCATCAGCGATCCGCCCAGCCCGCTGGCCGTGCCCGCAAGGTGCGGGCGCACCGACAGCGTGCCGGCGATCGAATTGGGCAGGATCATCCCGTTGCCGAAGCCGACGAAGGTCATGAAGCCGAAGAATGTCCAGGCATTGCCCAGCCCGACAACGAACAGCAGCAGCGACACCATCATCCCGCCCGCGCAGACCAGCGATCCGGCGATGATCATCCGGTTGATGCCAAGCCGCACCGAATAGCGCGCGGTCAGGTAATTGCCGATCGCGTAGCCGACCGACGGCGCGCCGAACAGCAGGCCCAGCAGCGTCGGGTTCAGCCCGAACACGGCCGAGCCGATGAAGGGCGCGCCGCCCAGGTAGGAAAAGAACGCGCCCGAGCTGAACGCCGCCGCCAGTGCGTAGCCCCAGAACCGCGGCGAGGACAGCAATTCGGGATAGTCGCGCATCTGCGCCCCCAGGCTTTGCGCGCGGGCGGTGTTGGTTTCCCCCAGGTCCGCGAGGATCAGCCACAGCGTGGCGATGCCGGCCGCGAAGAAGACCCAGAAATTGGCCTTCCAGCCGAACGCCTCGTCCAGCACGCCGCCCAGCATCGGGGTCAGCATCGGCACCACCGCCATGCCCATCGTGACATAGCCGATCATCGCCGCCGCCTTGTCCTGCGAGAACATGTCCCGCACGACCGCGCGGCTCAGGACCAGGCCGACGACCACCGCGGCCTGCAACACCCGGAACGCCAGGAAAAGCTCGACATTGGGCGCGAACAGGCAGCCCGCCGTCGCCAGGATGAACAGCACCATGCCCCAGATCAGCACCGGGCGGCGGCCGAACCTGTCCGAGAGCGGGCCGATGACCAGCTGCATCGCCGCATTGGCCGCGAGGAACAGCGCCACCGACAGCTGCATGATCCCGTAATCGGTGTCGAAATGCGCCGTCATCTTCGGCAGCGACGGCAGGAACATGTTCATCGCCATCGCCGGGGTGCCGGCCAGGACGATCAGCGTGAAGATATGCGGCGGCGTGGTACGGTCGAGGAACCGGACCGGGGCAAAGCGTGTCATCAGCATGTATTATGGCGGCCCCGCGGGCTTGTCCATCGGGCGCGTGCCTGCCGGCCGCGGCGGCTGCGCCCCGCTGGCGCATGGGCCGAATATTTCTTTCTCTGCCGCCGCCGCTCGCATAGGTTGGCCGCAGCCGGAACGGAGGGACCACATGAAGGACATCCTGCAAGAGCTGGAGACGCGGCGCGGCATGGCGCGGGCCGGCGGCGGCGAGCGGCGGGTCGAGGCGCAGCACGCCAAGGGCAAGCTGACCGCGCGCGAACGTATCGAGTTGCTGCTGGACGAGGACAGCTTCGAGGAATTCGACATGTTCGTCACCCACCGCAACACCGATTTCGGCATGGAGAAACAGCGCCCCTATGGCGACGGTGTCGTCACCGGCTGGGGCACGATCAACGGGCGCATGGTCTATGTGTTCAGCCAGGATTTCACCGTGTTCGGCGGCTCGCTGTCGGAAACCCACGCGCAGAAGATCTGCAAGATCATGGATATGGCGGTGCAGAACGGCGCGCCGGTGATCGGGCTGAACGACAGCGGCGGCGCGCGCATCCAGGAAGGCGTGGCCAGCCTTGCCGGCTATGCCGACGTGTTCCAGCGCAACATCATGGCCTCCGGCGTGGTGCCGCAGATTTCCGTCATCATGGGGCCCTGCGCGGGCGGCGCGGTCTATTCGCCGGCGATGACCGATTTCATCTTCATGGTGCGCGATACCTCCTACATGTTTGTCACCGGCCCCGATGTGGTGAAAACCGTCACCAACGAGGTGGTGACGGCCGAGGAACTGGGCGGGGCCTCGACCCATACGCGCAAATCCTCGGTCGCCGACGGCGCCTTCGAGAACGATGTCGAGGCGCTGGCAGAGGTGCGGCGGCTGGTGGACTTCCTGCCGCTCAGCAACCGCGAGAAGCCGCCCGTGCGGCCGTTCTTCGACGAGCCCGGCCGGCTGGAGGCATCGCTCGACACGCTGATCCCCGACAATCCGAACGCGCCCTACGACATGAAGGAACTGATCGTGAAGGTCGCGGACGAGGGCGATTTCTACGAAATCCAGCAAGACCACGCCAAGAACATCATCACCGGGTTCATCCGGCTCGAAGGGCGCACGGTCGGGGTCGTGGCCAACCAGCCGATGGTGCTGGCCGGGTGCCTGGACATCGATTCGTCCAAGAAGGCCGCGCGCTTCGTGCGGTTCTGCGATTGTTTCGAGATCCCGATCCTGACCTTCGTCGATGTCCCCGGCTTCCTGCCCGGCACGGGCCAGGAATATGGCGGCGTCATCAAGCACGGCGCGAAACTGCTGTTCGCCTATGGCGAGGCGACGGTGCCCAAGGTCACGGTCATCACCCGCAAGGCCTATGGCGGCGCCTATGACGTGATGGCGTCGAAACATCTGCGCGGCGACTTCAACTATGCCTGGCCCACCGCCGAGATCGCGGTGATGGGGGCCAAGGGTGCGGTCGAGATCCTGTACCGCGCCGATCTGGGCGATGACGGCAAGATCGCCGCGCGCACCGCCGAATACGAGGACCGGTTCGCCAACCCGTTCGTCGCGGCGGAAAAGGGTTTCATCGACGAGGTCATCATGCCCAGCTCGACCCGGCGCCGGGTCAGCCGCGCCTTTGCGTCGCTGCGCGGCAAGAAGCTTTCCAACCCTTGGAAAAAACACGACAATATACCTTTGTAGGCGATGCAGAAGGTGCGGCGGCGCGCCGGCAGCATATGCGACAGGCGGCCGGGCCGCGAACAGCACGGGACAAGACCGAATGGACATCAGCAGCGCCGATCTGGATTTCTCGGCCTTCGATCGGCAGGATCTCATGAATATCGTGCTTCAGCGCTCGGAGGTGCTGGACCGCCGCAGGGACGGCGCCCCGGTGAAGCAGTGGGAGGAAGGCGACGATGCCGCCCTGCGCAGGGTCGCCGAGCAGCGCGGCACGGATATCGCGCGCGATTCGGCCGCCGTCATCCTGAAGGAGTTCCGCGCCGTGCTGCCGGTCCTGGAAGAGTTCCAGCCTGAACGCATCGCCGATATCGGCTGCGGCTACGCGATATTCGACCTGTTCGCCTATCATGCGCTGGGCACGGAACTGCTTCTGATCGACATCGAGCACAGCGAAGACCGGCATTTCGGCTTTCAGGAGGCGGGGGCGGGGTATTCGAGCCTGGCCAGGGCGCGGCGTTTCCTGACCGATAACGGCGTGCCGGACAGGGCCATCACGACCTGGAACCCGCAGACACAGGAGATGCCCGCCGGCGCACCGCTGGACATCGCGGTCAGCTTCATCAGTTGCGGCTTTCACTATCCGGTCGATTCCTACCTGCCGTTCTTCGAGTATGCGGTGCGGCCGGGGGGCGGCGTGATCCTCGATCTTCGCGGCAAGCGAATGTCCGAGAGCATCCGCAAGCTGGCGCGGCTGGGCGAGGTGCATAAGCTCGACAAGTTGCAAAAGGGGCAGCGGGTGCTGCTCAGGACGAGGGCGCGGGCATGATCCGTGCGGCGCTGATCTGCGCCGCGCTTGCCGCGCCGGCCCATGCGGACACCTATGCGCAAGGCGTGGCGGTTCCCTCGGGCAGGGCGGTCGTCTTTGCCGAGATGATCCACGAGCCCGGCGCCCCGATGGGGCCGACATGGCGGTTCCGATTCGTCGCGGACGGGATCGGCGCGGACAGCGCCGCAAGCGGCTTCGAGGGTATCGCCGCCGACATGGACTTCCTGTGCAACGCCTACGCGATTCCCCGCCTTCCGGCCCGGTCAGGCGCAGGCGCGCGGATCGTGGTCTCGCTCTCGGCCGAGCCGGTCGAATTCGGCGCGGCACGGCCGGAAATTGCCCAGTTTTTCGAGGCTTACAGCACCGACGGCGCGCGCTGCATATGGGAGGGCCTGTGATGGCAACACCATATGTTGCGAATGCAGCAAGCTCTGGCACCCCACTTGATGCAACGGTGCCACAAAACCCGCCGCATGCGCGTGACGAATTTCCTTTTCCCCACGGATGTTCTATCGTCCCCGAAGGTTACCGGACAGTGACCTGTACCCTGAATGGGAGGACGTGCGCCGCATGTGCGGTGTCGGGCCTCCATCTTTACGACAGGAGACTAGGATGTCGAAGAGTGTCAAACTGGTTCTGGCCTTTGGCCTCGTTGCCTTCGCTGCGGCTTGCGCCCAGCAGGAGGAAGAGCCGGTCTACATCGACCCCGAACCGATTACGGTCGAACCGGTCTACACCGGCAAGTACAAGTAATCGACGGACGGGACGGGCGGTTCTGCCGCCCGTCCCGGACGCGGACCGGGCTTTTGCCCCGGCCGCGCCGCGCGTCCCGCACCCGGAGGGACGAGAATGCTGAAGCATCGCGGCTTTCCCGGACGCCTTCCCGGCACCGATTTCCAGTTCACCCTTCGCCGCGCCAATCCGCGCGGGGTCACGCCGATCGTGCGCCGTGAACGCTATGCGGACCGCCGCCCCGCCGATCGCCGTGCCGATGCCGCGTTCCTGCAGGCGCTTTGGGACCATTTCGCCGACACCCCGTTCGAGCGCGGAAACCTCGATGCCGGGCGCCTGTCCTGGCTGTTCGGCCGCGAGGTGGTGGCCGCCGAGGATCCGTTCGACCCCGCCAGTTACGATGCCCTGCTGCGAATCGACGCCGCGGCCGCGCGCGCCGCCTTTCCAGAACTGGATCTGGACCGGTGATCGGCGTGTTCCCGCATGCGGCCGCGCCGTGTCGGCAGGAAACGGCCCAGAACGGCGTGTACCCTGCCAATGCCGTTGCGTGGAATCGCATCCTCTCCGATCCTGTGGACAAGATGCGCATCCCGCGACCCGGTCCTGACCTCGGCCGCGTGGATGCGGGTCTTGATCCAAACCGTTACCCTTTCCTTTCGCGGCGGTCTGGCCCTTTTCGGGCCAGACCGCCGTTTTTTCCTGCCGCACTGACGCAGCGGCATCGGCAGCTTGCCGCCAGTCGCGGTGCGCGGGCCGCTCGCCGCTGGAACAACCGGCCGTTCCATGCGTTCCTCCGATTGAGCGGTTATGGAGGAATTCTAGCATGCGAACTTCGAAACTTTGGATTGCGCTGGCCCTGCTCACGGGCCTTGCCGCCTGCGGCGACACTTTCGGCGAACAGGCGATTTTCGGCGGCGCGGCCGGTGCGGGCACCGCAGCCGTGTTCGACGGCGACATTCTTACAGGCGCGGCGGTCGGCGCGGCGGGCAACGTCCTGTATTGCCAGCGCTACCCCGAAAAATGCAGATGATCTGACAATGCGGGGCGCCGGTCGGCGCCCTTCGAGATGTGCGAACGCCGCCCCGAAGTCGCCGCTTCGGGGCGGCGTTCTGCGTTTGCGCGGCTTCCAGAAGCAAGAGGGTCCATGTTCAAGAAAATCCTGATCGCCAACCGCGGAGAGATCGCCTGCCGCGTCATCAAGACCGCGCGCAAGATGGGCATTGCCACCGTCGCGGTCTATTCGGATGCCGACCGGCAGGCGCTGCATGTTTCGATGGCCGACGAGGCGGTGCATATCGGTCCCGCGCCCGCCAACCAGTCCTATATCGTCATCGACCGTATCATGGACGCGGTCCGCGCCACCGGGGCAGAGGCGGTTCATCCCGGATACGGGTTCCTGTCCGAGAATCCGAAATTCGCCGCCGCGCTGGAAGAGGCGGGCGTTTCCTTCGTCGGACCGCCCAAGGGCGCGATCGAGGCGATGGGCGACAAGATCACCTCGAAGAAGATCGCGCAGGAGGCCGGGGTGAGCACTGTGCCCGGCTATATGGGCCTGATCGAGAGCGCGGACGAAGCGGTCAGGATCGCGGGCGAAATCGGCTACCCGGTGATGATCAAGGCCAGCGCCGGCGGTGGCGGCAAGGGGATGCGCATCGCCTGGTCCGACGCGGAGGCGCGCGAGGGCTTTCAGTCGTCGAAGAACGAGGCCGCGGCCAGTTTCGGCGATGACCGCATCTTCATCGAGAAATTCGTCACCCAGCCGCGCCATATCGAGATTCAGGTGCTGGCCGACAGCCACGGCAACGCGGTTCACCTCAACGAGCGGGAATGCTCGATCCAGCGGCGCAACCAGAAGGTTGTCGAAGAGGCGCCGAGCCCGTTCCTCGACGCGAAGACCCGCGCGGCGATGGGCGCGCAGGCCGTCGCGCTGGCCCAGGCGGTGGATTATGCCAGTGCCGGGACGGTGGAATTCATCGTCGATGGCGACAAGAATTTCTACTTTCTCGAAATGAATACCCGCCTTCAGGTCGAGCATCCTGTCACGGAACTGACAACCGGCATCGACCTTGTCGAACACATGATCCGCATCGCCGCCGGCGAAAGGCTGGCGATGAGCCAGGACGATATCGGCATCCACGGCTGGGCGATCGAGAACCGGCTTTACGCCGAGGATCCGTACCGCAACTTCCTGCCCTCCATCGGCCGTCTGACCCGCTACCGCCCGCCCGCGGAACGCGCCGCCGGCCCGATGCTGACCGGCGGTACCTGGCCCGGCGACGCGCCGGCCGGCGACACGGCGATCCGCAACGATACCGGCGTGTTCGAGGGCGGCGAGATCAGCATGTATTACGACCCGATGATCGCCAAGCTGTGCACCTGGGGCGACACCCGCGCCGCCGCGCTTGAGACGATGCGCACAGCGCTCGATGCGTTCGAGGTCGAGGGGATCGGGCATAACCTGCCGTTCCTGTCGGCGGTGATGGATCACCCGCGCTTTATCTCGGGCGACATCACCACCGCCTTCATCGAAGAGGAATACGAGGGCGGGTTCGACGGTGCGCGGCTGGACGACGAGGCGCTGCACCGCGTCGCCGCCGCCTGCGCCGCGATGAACCGGGTGGCCGAGATCCGGCGGGCCCGCGTGTCGGGCCGGATGGACAACCACGAACGCCGCGTCGGCGAGGATTGGGTGGCGACGCTTCAGGGCGAGAGTTTCGCACTGCGTATCGCGGCCGAGCCGGGCGGCGCCACCGTCACCTTCGCCGATGGCCGTGCGATGCACGTGTCGGGCGACTGGACGCCGGGCAACGCGCTGGCCGTGCTGGACGTGGACGGGACGCCGCTTGTGATGAAGGTCGGCAAGATCACCCACGGCTTTCGCATCCGCACGCGCGGCGCGGATCTGGCCGTGCATGTGCGCACCCCGCGCCAGGCCGAACTGGCCGCGCTGATGCCCGAAAAGCTGCCGCCCGACACCTCGCGGATGCTGCTTTGCCCGATGCCGGGGCTGGTGGTGAAGATCGACGTGGCCGAAGGCGACGAGGTGCAGGAGGGTCAGCCGCTCTGCACCGTCGAGGCGATGAAGATGGAGAACATCCTGCGCGCCGAACGCAAGGCCATCGTGGCGCGGGTCAATGCCGCGGCGGGCGACAGCCTTGCGGTGGATGATGTGATCATGGAATTCGAATGACGCCCTCGGCTGCTCGTCTGACGCTTGTGGCCGTCCTGCCGGCGCTGGGATATTTCCTGGCGCTGCAATGGGCGGCCTTCGTCACGGCCGGCGGGGTGTTCGAATACCCGCTCGACGATCCCTACATCCACCTCGCCATGGCAGAGCAGATCGCGCGCGGCGGCTACGGGGTGAATGCGGGGCAATCGGCCTCTGCGTCCTCCTCGGCATTGTTCCCGCTGCTGCTGCTGCCCTTCGCGGGGCAGGACGTGCAAAGGTTCCTGCCGCTGGCCTGGAACGTGGCCGGACTGGCCGTGTCCGCGCTGCTCTGGGCGCGCATCGTGGCGCTGTCGGGGCTGCCCGGCACGCTGGCACTGCTCGCCGCGATCGCGGGGCCGCTGGCGCTGAACTTCGCCGGGCTGGCCTTCACCGGGATGGAGCACAGCCTGCACCTTGCCGCCAGCCTGGCCATCGTGCTGGGCCTCGTGCGGTTTGCCGATACGGGCCGCATCACCGCGCCGCTGATCGCGGGGATCGCGCTGGCGCCGCTCTTGCGGTTCGAGGGCGCGGCACTGGCGCTGCTGGCGGCGCTGTGGGTGACATGGCGCGGCCCGCACCGGGCGGGCGCCGCGCTGATCCTGCTGGCGCTGGCGCCGCCGGCGGCGTTCTGCGCCTTCCTGCTGGCGCTGGGGCTCGACCCGCTGCCCGGATCGGTCGCGGTGAAGCTGGCCATGTCGGAAACCGGCCGCGATCCGGGACTCGCGGCCTATATCGGCGAGAAGCTGGCCAATGTCGCCGCGCGCCCGCGTGAAAAGCTGCTCGTCGGGTTTCTGGCTGTGGCGCTGGTTCTGCTGGCGTGGCCCGGTGCGGCACGAACGACACGCGCACCTGTGCTGGGCATCGCCGCGCTGGCAGGGCTGGCGCACCTTCTGTTGGGACGGTTCGGCTGGATGAACCGTTACGAGATCTACATCCTCGGCGCGCTGGCGGGGGCGATGCTGGCCCATGCGGGGCGGCTTCCGGTGCGCCTTGCCGCGCCGGTCGCGCTGGTGCCGGTGCTGGCGGCGGGGCTGTTCTACCTGCCGGAGACCAGCCTGCATTACCGTCTTGGGCCGCGCGGGGTGCACCTGCAACAAACGCAGATGGCCCGCTTTGCGCAAGATTACCTGAAGGATACCGTCGCGGTGAACGACCTTGGGCGTGTCGCCTGGCGCAACCCGTCGCCGGTCGTGGACCTGTGGGGGCTGGGCAGTGCCGAGGCGCGGCGTCTGCGCCTGATCGCGCCCGTGCCCGGCTGGGCGGGGGGCCTTGCGGCGCGCAGCGGCGCGCGGCTCGTCATGGTTTATGCGCCGCTTTTCGAGACCGCGAAAGGGCCGGGCTGGACCGCGCTAGGCGACCTGGTGATCGAGGGCAGCCGCGGCTACCTGTCCGAGCCGCGCGTGACCTTCTACGCCACCGACCCGGCCGCCGCGCCCGAGATCCGTGTGCTGCTGGCCGATTGGGCCGCCGATCTGCCGCGCGGCGCGCGGTTCGAAACGGCCGAGGCTGCCCGATGACGGACCGCGCCGCGACCCTGCCGGACACGGCCGCCGGCGATACGCCCTGGCGGCTGGCGCTGGTGGCGATGGCGGCGGTCGGGCTGGCCTTTCTGGCCCTTCAGATCGCGTCGGTGAACATCGCCGGCGGGGTTTTCGAGTATCCGCATGACGACCCGTACATCCACCTCGCCATGGCCGAGCAGATCGCCAATGGCGGCTATGGCGTGAACCGGGGCGAGACGGCGGCCGCCGCGTCCTCGCCGCTGTTTCCGGTGCTGCTGACCCCCTTCGCGGGACAGCCGGCGCAACGCTACCTGCCGCTTGTGTGGAACATCGCCGGGCTGCTGGCGGCTGCTGCGCTGTGGGGGCGGATCCTGTGGCGTGCGGGCTATGGCGCAAGCGGCTGGGGGCTTGCGCTGGCGGCCTTGGGGCCGCTGGCGCTGAACATGGTGGGGCTCGCGCATACCGGGATGGAACACATGCTCCATACGGCGGCGAGCCTGGCGATCGTCCTGGGCCTGCTGCGTTTTTTCGACGAAAAAACGGTGCCCGCCGCTCTGATCCTCGGCATCCTGCTGGCGCCGCTCCTGCGGTTCGAGGGCGCGGCGCTGGCGATCCTGGCCGCGCTGGCGGTGGTGGCCTCGGGACGGGCGCGCGCGGGGTTGGGCCTGCTGGCGCTGGCGGTCCTGCCGCTGGCGCTGTTCTGCGCCTTCCTGGTGTCGCTGGGCCTCGATCCGCTGCCCAGCTCGGTGCGCGCCAAGCTGGCCGGGGGGCCGACCGAGGGGCTGGGCGCCGCGGGCTATGTCCTGGTGAAACTTGGCGCGGCGCTGTCCGAACGGCGCGAGCAGATCCTCGCGGTGCTGGTCGTGCTCTGCGCCGTGTTCGCGCTGATCCCGGCGCTGCGGCACAGCCCGCGCTGGCGGCTCTTGCCGGTGCTGGGCGGGGCAGGGGCCGCGCATCTGCTGTTCGGCCGCTTCGGCTGGATCGACCGCTACGAGATTTACATCCTTGTGGCGGTTTCGGCGGGGCTGCTGGCGGTCGTCGGGGGCCTCAGGACCCGGCCGCTGGCGGCGCTGGTGCTGGTCCCGATGGCGATGGCCGGAACGCTGTACCTGCCGCTTGTCGCCAATCTGTATCCGTCCGCGGCGCGCGCGGTGCATGTCCAGCAGGCGCAGATGGCCCGCTTTGCCAAGGAGCATCTGAAGCAGCCGGTCGCGGTGAACGATCTGGGTTATGTCGCGTGGGCGAACCCGAACTACGTGCTGGACATCTGGGGGCTGGCCAATGCCGATGCGCTGCGCCTGCGGCTGGACGAGGGGGCAGAGCCGGGCTGGATCGGACGGCTTGCGGCGGAGGCGGAGGTGCCATTTGCCATGGTCTATGACCTATGGTTCCATGACGAGCTCGGGCCCGACTGGCGGCTTCTGGGCCAGCTTTCGACCGAGGTGCCCGCACCCTATCTGGGCGGCCGCGTGGTCAATTTCTTTCTGACCGATCCACGTGCCGACCCCGCGCCCTATCTGGCGGCGCTGGAGAGCTGGCGCGCGGGCCTGCCGCAGGGCGCCGGATTCCGCTTTGCCGAGGGCGTGCGATGAGCCGTTATTGCCCGAACCCGCCGGCACGGATTTCCTCTTGCCGCAGGGGCCATTTGTCGATCGCCCGGCTGATTTCGCGCACGTTCCACGGGAATGGCTTGCGCAAGTTCACCCGCCCGTCCTTGCCCATCAGCGTCAACTGGAAGCCGCGCGGCCGCAGCTTCAGCCGTGCACCCGAGCGCGCGTCGGGGTCGGTATCGGTGATCACCACCACGTCCCGCACGATCAACTCGCCCGGCCGTTCGCTCAGCAGCTTGATCTGTTCGCGGAACCGCGGGTCTGCGGGCGTGTCGGCGAACACCACGATCGGCCGGTACGTCCACAGGTATTCGTCCAAGGACACTTCGCCCGCATCGAGGAACTCGAGCACCGGCACGGGCTCTTCCACGACTTCCGGTGCGTCCGGCCCGGCCTCTGCCGCGCTGTCCGCCTCTTCCGCCGTCATCACCGACGCTTCCTGCGCCGAGGCGGCAAGCGCCACGAACGCGAACATGATAAAACTCAAGACCTTGGCCATCGTCCCTCCTGCTCTGTCGCATATAGGCGCTCGGGCCGGGAAAACGAAGGGCCATCTCGCCGCGCCGGGCCGCCGCCTTGGCATGGATCAAACCGCACCGGGGCCGGATCGCGTATTCTGCGCCCGGCCGCCGCTTCGCCGCACCGCAAAGGAGCCCGAGACATGAGCGACATCTCCGCCTGGAAGGCCCGCGCCGAAAAGGAACTGCGGGGCCGCAGTCTCGACGATCTGACCTGGCACACGCCCGAGGGGATCGCCGTCGCGCCGGTTCATGGCGAGGCCGACCTTGCCGGGCTGGACCACCTGGGCAGCATGCCGGGCGAGCCGCCGTTCACGCGCGGCCCGCGCGCCACGATGTATACCGGCCGGCCCTGGACGATCCGGCAATATGCCGGCTTCTCCACCGCCGAGGAATCGAACGCCTTCTACCGCCGCGCGCTGGCCGGCGGGCAGCAGGGCGTGTCGGTCGCCTTCGACCTGGCCACGCATCGCGGTTATGACAGCGACCATCCGCGCGTTCTGGGCGATGTGGGCAAGGCCGGGGTCGCCATCGACAGCGTCGAGGACATGAAGATCCTGTTCGACGGCATTCCACTGGACGAAGTGTCGGTGTCGATGACCATGAACGGCGCGGTGATCCCGGTTCTGGCCAGTTTCATCGTCGCCGGCGAGGAACAGGGTGTTTCGCGCGCGAAACTTTCGGGGACGATCCAGAACGACATCCTCAAGGAATTCATGGTGCGCAACACCTATATCTATCCGCCCGAACCCTCGATGCGGATCGTCGCCGACATCATCGACTACACCGCGCGCGAGATGCCGCGCTTCAACTCGATCTCGATTTCCGGCTACCACATGCAGGAGGCGGGGGCGAACCTGGTGCAGGAACTGGCCTTCACCCTGGCCGACGGCAAGGAATACGTGAAGACGGCGGTGGCGCGCGGCATGGATGTGGATGCCTTTGCCGGGCGGCTGTCGTTCTTTTTCGCCATCGGCATGAATTTCTTCATGGAGGCGGCGAAACTGCGTGCCGCGCGGCTGCTGTGGCACCGGATCATGGCCGAATTCGACCCCAAGGATCCGCGTTCCAGCATGCTGCGCACCCATTGCCAGACCTCGGGCGTGAGCCTGGCCGAACAGGATCCCTACAACAACGTGGTGCGCACCGCCTACGAGGCGCTGTCGGCGGTCCTCGGCGGCACCCAGTCGCTGCACACCAATTCCTTCGACGAGGCGATCGGCCTGCCGACCGAGCATTCCAGCCGCATCGCCCGCAACACCCAGCTGATCCTGCAGAACGAGACCGGGGTGACGCGCGTTGTCGACCCGCTGGCGGGCTCGTATTACGTCGAAAAGCTGACGGCGGATCTGGCCGATGCCGCCTGGGCGCTGATCGAGGAGGTGGACGATCTGGGCGGCATGACCAAGGCGGTCGCCTCGGGCATGCCCAAGCTGCGCATCGAGGAAGCCGCGGCGCGCCGGCAGGCCGCCATCGACCGGGGCGAAGAGGTGATCGTCGGCGTCAACAAGTGGCGCCGCGAGCGCGAGGAACCGATCGAGGTGCTGGATATCGACACCGCGAAAATCCGTGCCGGCCAGACCGAACGGCTGGAAAGGATCCGCGCCAGCCGCGACGCGGCGGCGTGCGACGGCGCGCTGTCGGCGCTGGAGCAGGCGGCGCAAGGCGGACAGGGCAACCTTCTGGACCTGGCGATAGAGGCGGCCCGCGCGCGGGCCACGGTGGGAGAGATCAGCATGGCGATGGAAAAGGCGTTCGGCCGGCACAGGGCCGAGGTGCGCACGCTGGCCGGCGTCTACGGCGCCGCCTATGAGGGCGACGAAGGTTTCGCCGCGATCCAGAAGGAGGTTGAGGATTTCGCCGAGGCCGAGGGCCGCCGCCCCCGGATGCTGGTGGTCAAGATGGGCCAGGACGGCCATGACCGAGGCGCCAAGGTGATCGCCACCGCCTTTGCCGATATCGGGTTCGATGTCGATGTCGGCCCGTTGTTCCAGACCCCCGAAGAGGCGGCGCAGGACGCGGTCGACAACGACGTGCACGTGGTCGGCATCTCCAGCCAGGCGGCGGGGCACAAGACGCTGGCGCCGAAACTGATTGATGCGTTGCGCGCGCAGGGCGCCGAAGACATCATCGTGATCTGCGGCGGCGTGATCCCGCAGCAGGATTACGAATTTCTGGAAAAAGCAGGGGTCAAGGCGATCTTCGGGCCGGGCACCAACATTCCCGCGGCGGCGAGGGATATTCTGCGCCTGATCGGCAGAGCGTGACGCCCGGTCGCGGCACTGCGGCCATGCGGGGCGGCGCATAGCGCCGCCCGGCCGTTTTCCGGTCAGACCAGGTCGGGCGCCAGCGTCTCGTGGGCCAGCGCGTTTGCCACCGCGTCCAGCGGCTCGACCGAGGTGATCTTTTCCCCCAGCCGGCGCAGCGAAACGGTGCGATCCTCGACCTCGTTCATGCCGCAGGCCAGGATCACCGGAACCTTCGCCACCGAATGTTCGCGCACCTTGTAGTTGATCTTTTCGTTGCGGATGTCGGCCTCGGCGCGGATGCCGCGATCCTTCAGCGCCGCGACCACCTCGTGCACATAGGCGTCGGCATCCGACACGATCGAGGCGACGACCACCTGGCGCGGGGCCAGCCAGAACGGCAGCTTGCCCGAATAGTTCTCGATCAGGATGCCGATGAACCGCTCGAAGCTGCCAAGGATCGCGCGGTGCAGCATGACCGGGCGGTGCTTGTCGCCATCGGCGCCGATATAGGCGGCATCCAGCCGCTCGGGCAGGTTGAAATCGGCCTGGAAGGTGCCGCATTGCCATTCGCGCCCGATCGCGTCGGTCAGCTTGAAATCCAGCTTGGGACCATAGAACGCGCCCTCGCCGGGGTCGATCTCGTAATCGTTGCGCACCGACAGGATCGCCTTTTCAAGCGCCTCCTCGGCCTTGTCCCAGACCTCGTCGGATCCGACGCGCACCTCGGGGCGGGTGGACAGCTTGATGTCGAACTTGGCAAAGCCGCAATCGCGGTAGATCGACGACAGCAGGTCGATGAAGGCGGCGCATTCGGCTTCTATCTGGTCTTCGGTGCAGAAGATATGCGCGTCGTCCTGGGTAAAGCCGCGCACCCGCATCAGCCCGTGCAGCGCGCCATGCGGCTCGTAGCGGTGGCACGATCCGAATTCGGCCAGACGCAGCGGCAGGTCGCGGTAGGACTTGATCCCCTGGTTGAAGATCTGGACATGGCACGGGCAGTTCATCGGCTTCAGCGCGTTCACGCGCTTTTCGTTGGCGTGTTCCTCGTCGATCTCGGTGATGTACATGTGCTCGCGGTACTTGTCCCAGTGCCCCGAGGCTTCCCACAGCTTGCGGTCGACGACCTGCGGCGTCCTGATCTCGCGGTAGCCGGCGCGGGTCAGGCGGCGGCGCATGTAATCTTCGAGCTCGCGGTAGATCGTCCAGCCGTCCGGGTGCCAGAACACCATGCCCGGCGCTTCCTCCTGGAAGTGGAACAGCTCCATCTCGCGGCCAAGGCGGCGGTGGTCGCGCTTTGCCGCTTCTTCGAGGAACACCAGATGCGCCTTGAGATCGGCCTTGTTGCGGAACGCGACACCATAGATCCGCTGCAATTGCGGGCGGGTGGAATCGCCGCGCCAATAGGCCCCGGCCACGCGCATCAGCTTGAACGCATCGGCGGGCACCTGGCCGGTATGCTGGAAATGCGGGCCGCGGCACAGATCCTGCCAGGGCCCATGCCAGTACATGCGGATCGGCTGGCCGTCATCGGGGATCGCCTCGACCAGCTCGACCTTGTAGGGCTCGCCCCGCTCGCGGTAATGCGCGATGGCCCGGTCGCGGTCCCAGACCTCGGTGCGCACGGGATCGCGGGCCGCGATGATCTCGCGCATCTTCGCCTCGATGGCGCCGAGGTCTTCAGGGGTAAAGGGCTCTGCCCGGTCGAAATCGTAATAGAACCCGTTCTCGATCACCGGGCCGATGGTGACTTTCACGTCGGGCCAGATCTCCTGCACCGCACGGGCCATGATATGAGCGGCGTCGTGGCGGATCAACTCCAGCGCGGGCGCCTCGTCCTGCAGGGTGTGGATCGCGATATCGGCATCAGCCTCGACCGGCCATTGCAGGTCGTGATGCACGCCGTTCACGCTGGCGCTGATCGCCTTCTTGGACAGGCTCTTGGAAATGCTCTCGGCCACTTCGGCGGGGGTGACGCCGGCGGGATATTCGCGCGCATTGCCATCGGGAAAGGTAAGGGAAATCTGGGCCATGAAGGCTCTCCTCGTCGGTCTGGCGCCCACGGAACGCCCGGTTGCGGGTATCTGTACGGGCGGCATATGGGCGGGGCAGGGCGGCGGTGTCAACCGGGCACATTGGCCTTTCACGCTGCGCACTGGCATGGTTAGTCAGACCCGAAGACGGAGGATGCCCATGAGTGAGCCGAGTTTCCTGGAGACGCCGCAAGGCCGGCGCATCGCCTATCGCCACACGCCGGGCCGCGGCCCGGCCGTGGTGTTCCTGGGCGGTTTCCGCTCGGACATGGAGGGCACCAAGGCGGTGCATCTGGAAAACTGGGCCACCGCACGCGGCCAGGGGTTTCTGCGGCTCGACTATTCCGGACATGGCGCGTCGTCGGGCGATTTCCTGGACGGCGCCATCGGCGACTGGGCCGAGGATGCCTATCAAGCGGTCGCACAATGCGTGGACGGGCCTGTGGTGCTTGTCGGCTCGTCGATGGGCGGCTGGATCGCGCTGATACTTGCCGCGCGGCTGGCGGGGCGGGTGCGCGGGCTGGTCGGCATTGCCGCCGCGCCCGATTTCACCGAGGATTCGATGTGGGCGGGGTTTTCGGATGCACAGCGCCGCGCCCTTGAAACCGAGGGCCGGGTCGAGACGCCCTCGGACTATTCCGACGAGCCATACGTCATCACCCGCCGCCTGATCGAGGAGGGGCGCACCCGGCTGGTGCTGCGCACGCCGCTGGCGCTGCCCTTTCCGGCGCGGTTCCTGCAAGGCACCGCCGATGCGGATGTGGACCTGTCCGTTGCCCTGCGGCTGCTGGACCATGCCGAGGGCGATGACATCCGCCTGACGCTGGTGAAAGGGGCGGATCACCGCTTTTCGACGCCGGACTGCCTTGCCATGATCGAGGCAACGACGCAGGACGTGCTGGAAAGGAGCTGAGATGGACCCGCGTTCGCGCATCGCCGCGCATCCCGGCACCGGGGCGCATCGCCGATGAAGCCGCCCGGCAGCTACACCGCGCTGGAGGATCTGGGCCGGGTGCGCCTGTCGCGGCATTTCGCGCTGCGCAATTTCCTGTATTCCGAGATCGGGAATTTCTTCGGCCGTCCCAACCTGCCGGATGACCCCGACCTGCTGATCGCGGCCGGCACGCGCCTGGCGACCGACCTGCTGGACCCGCTGACCGAGACCTTCGGGCCGATCGACATCCGGTCCGGTTTCCGATCCTCGGCGCTGAACGGGTTCGGTGCGGTCGAGGTGCGGCCGCAGAAATGCGCCGCGAACGACCGGACCCTGGCCGGCCATATCTGGGACCGGCGCGATGCGGCGGGGCGGATGGGCGCGACCGTGTCGGTGTCGATCCCGTGGTTCGCACAGCAGTATGAAGCGGGCCGCGACTGGCGCGATCTGGCGTGGTGGCTGTACGATCACCTGGGCTTCCACGAGGTCTATTTCTTCCCCAGGGGCGCCGCGTTCAACCTGCAATGGCGCGACGCGCCCGAGCGGCGGATCCTGAGCTACATCGCGCCGAAGGGGGTGCTGGTGAAGCCGGGCCGGATGGCCGATCCGGCGCGCCGTGACCGGTATTCGGATTTCCCGGAATTCCGCGGCATCCGCTATCCCGCCATTCCCCATGGGTGAAATCAATGAGATCACTTATGGAACAAAAACACCGTATTTGACGGTAAAATCACGCACATAATGTCACATATCACGCAACAGGTGCCACAATGACTGATCCGCTCGTGCTGATCCCCGGCATGATGGCCGACGCTCGCGGGTTCCTTCCGCAGATTGTCGAGTTGAGCTGGGAGACGTCGATCCACGTCGCGCCGCCGCTGCATGGCGACAGTGTCGAGGTCATGGCGCAGGGCGTGCTGGACGGCGCGCCGAAATCCTTTGCGCTGTGCGGGCACGGGCTGGGCGGGATCGTGGCGCTGGAAATCCTGCGCCGTGCACCGGACCGCGTCACCCGGCTGGCACTGATGGACACGTCCTGCCAGTCCGAACTGCCGCAGCTTGCCGCCACCCGCGAGTCGCGGATCGTCGCGGCGCGGGCCGGGCGGCTGGAGCAGGCGATGCAGGACGAGCTGAAGCGCGAGCACCTGGCGCCCGGCGCGGCGGGTGACGGCATTTTCGAGGTGATGCACGAAATGGCGCTGGAGCTGGGCGCGGACGTGTTCCTGCGGCAGTCCCGCGCCTTGCAGAAACGCCCCGACCAGCAGGCGACCTTGCGCAAGGCCCGCACACCCACGCTGATCCTGTGCGGCGAGGACGACACCCTGTTCCCGGTGCGGCGGCATGAATTCATGGCGCACCTGATGCCGATGGCCAAGCTGGAAATCGTCGCCGGCGCCGGGCACCTGCCGGCGCTGGAGAACCCTAATGCCGTGTCGGCGATCCTGCGGAACTGGCTTTCCTGGCCGGTGACCGGCGCGCGCGGCTCTTCGCCGCCTTCCTGGGGCTAGGCTCGGACGCGGCGCCGTTCGCGGACGGCTTGCCGGCGGCGCGGGAATGCGCGTCGATGAAATCCAGCACCAGCGGCCGGATGTTGTTGCGCCAGGATTTGCCGGCGAAGATGCCGTAATGGCCTGCCCCCGGCTCCAGATGCGCGGCCTTCATGTCGTCGGGCAGGTTCGGCATCAGGTCGAGCGCGGCCAGGCACTGCCCCGGCGCGCTGATATCGTCCTTCTCGCCCTCGACGATCTTCACGGCGACATCGGTGATCCGGGCGATATCCACCGGCAGCCCGTCAAGGCTGAAGGCATTGCGCGCGATTTCCCGCGTCTTGAAGACGCGCTCGACCGTCGAAAGGTAGAATTCGGCGGTCATGTCCATGACGGCGAGATATTCGTCGTAGAATCGGTTATGCTTGTCTTGATCGCTCGCCTCGTTCTTGGCGGCGCGCAGGATCTGGTTGAAGAAGGCATTGCCATGACGCTCGCCGTTCATCGACATGAACCCCGCCAGCTGCATCATGCCCGGATAGACCAACCGGCCGACACCCGCATGGTTCAGCCCGACATGCTGGATCGACAGCCATTCGAGCTGCCCCATGGTCACGCGGCGGCCGAAATCGGTGACATCGGTCGCGGCGGCGTCCGGGTCGACCGGCCCGCCGATCAGCGTCAGGCTGCGCGGCTGTGCCTCGGGCGCGTGTTCGGCCAGATAGGCGGTCGCGGCGAGCGCGAGGGGCGCGGGCTGGCACACGGCGATGACATGGGTGTCGCGGCCCATCGCCACCATGAATTCGGCAAGATACCTCGTGTAATCCTCGATATCGAACTTGCCCAGGCTGACCGGGATGTCGCGGGCGTTGTGCCAGTCGGTGATGTACACCTCGCAATCGGGCAGCAGGCTGATCACGGTGGAGCGCAGCAGCGTCGCGTAATGGCCCGACATCGGCGCCACCAGCAGCACGCGGCGCGGGCGCGGTGCGCGGCCCTGCGCGTTGAAGTGGATCAGGTTGCCGAACGGGCGTTCGACCAGCGTCTGGATCTCGACGACATGGTCGCGCCCGTCCTCGCCCACGACAGAGCTGATGCCCCAGTCGGGCTTTGCCACCATCCGGTTGAAGGCACGTTCGGTCACCTGTCCCCAGGCGCGAATGACCTGGAAAAGCGGCGACGGGACCATGCCCGTCATCGGGTAGGATCCAAGGGCGGACGCGGTGGCGCCAAGCCACTCGTTGGTGTTCCTGACGGATTCCATCAGGTCGTATGTGGCCAGATAACGCATGAATTCAGAACCTCGGGCTTGCCGGCATTGACCTTACGTCGCCTTCCCTCCGCTCCCCGGAAAGGCTATATGCTGCGGGTGCAAAGTATACGAAAGTGTTGAAATGGCAACCGATGAAAGCGATTCCGGCCGCAATCTGGAGCTTCTGAACGCGAATCTCGCGCGGATGGAGGAGTTGTCGCAACGTCTTGTCGCGGCCCTTGCGAACAAGCCGCCCGAGCGGACCGGCCTGCAGGGCCCGGGGCACGATCTTTATCTGCGCGCGGCGTCGGCGTGGATGGCGGACATGATGACCAACCCGGCGAAACTGATGGAGCAGCAGGTCAGCTACTGGGGCAAGACGCTTCAGCATTATGCCGAGGCGCAGCAGGCCCTGGCCCAGGGCAAGCCGCTGGAGGAAGACGGCGCCGCGCCCCGCGACCGGCGCTTTGCCGATCCGCTTTGGCAGACGCATCCCTATTTCAACTTTCTCAAGCAGCAGTACATGCTCAATTCCGAGGCGATGCAGCAGGCGGTGTCCGGGCTGGAGGGTCTTGACGAGGTCGAGCGCCAGCGGATCGATTTTTTCAGCCGCCAGATCGTCGATCTGTTCAGCCCGACCAATTTCCTGGGCACCAACCCCGAGGCGCTGGCGAAGGCGGTCGAGACCAACGGCCAGAGCCTGGTGGACGGGCTGGAAAACCTGGTGCGCGACATCGAGGCCAGCGACGGGTCGCTGAATGTCACGCTGGCCGACAAGGATGCCTTCAAGGTCGGAGGCAACATCGCCACCGCACCCGGCAAGGTCGTGTTCCGCAACCGCATGTTCGAGCTGATCCAGTACAGCCCCACCACGGAAACGGTGCACGAGACGCCGCTGCTGATCTTTCCGCCCTGGATCAACAAGTACTACATCATGGATCTGAAGCCGCAGAATTCGCTGATCCGCTGGATCGTCGATCAGGGCTACACGCTGTTCATCGTCAGCTGGATCAACCCGGATGCAAGCTACCGCGATACCGGGATCGACACCTATATCGAGGACGGGTTCCTGACCGCCATCGAAGAGGTCAAGGCGATCACGGCGCAGGACCGGATCAACGTGGTCGGCTATTGCATCGCCGGCACGACGCTGTCGCTGGTGCTGGCGCTGCTGCACAAGCGGAAGAACAAGTCGATCAAGTCGGCCACCTTCTTTACCGCGCTGACCGATTTCGCCGACCAAGGCGAATTCACGCCGTTCCTGACCGATGATTTCGTGGACGCGCTGGAGGCGGAGATGGATGAAAAGGGCTATCTGTCCTCGTTCATCATGGCGCGCACCTTTTCCTACCTGCGCTCGCGCGATCTGGTCTATCAGCCCGCGATCCGCAGCTACATGATGGGCGAGGCGCCGCCGGCCTTCGATCTACTGTACTGGAACGGCGACGGGGCGAACCTGCCGGCGCGGATGTGCACCGAATATCTGCGCTGGCTGTGCCAGCAGAACCGCTTTGCGAAGGACGGGCTGTCGCTGATGGGCGAGACGCTGGAGCTCAAGGACGTGCGCGTGCCGCTGTTCTCGGTGTCCTGCCAGACAGACCATATCGCGGCCTGGCCCTCGTGCTATAACGGTGTGCGGCAGATGGGCAGCCGGTCCAAGACCTTCGTGGTTTCGGAATCGGGCCATATCGCCGGGATCATCAACCCGCCGTCCAAGAAGAAATACGGCCATTACATCAATGCCGACACCAAGCCGGAACCGGCCGCGTGGCTGGAAGGCGCCGAATTCCACGGGGGGTCGTGGTGGCCGCGCTGGGAGGAATGGCTGTCGCCGCGCTCGGGCAAGCAGGTTGCGGCCCGCGCGCCGGGCGGCCCGGACCATCCGGCGCTGTGCGATGCGCCGGGCACCTATGTCACGGCGATCCCGGAAATGGATCGGGCTGCCGACAAGGGCACTGCCGAAGGGTGATCCCGGCGCGCGCGCAGGGGCTTGCGCGCGCCCGGCTTCGTCTCCTTCGGAATGCGCTGCGATGCAGCCATTTCGCGCCAAGGGAATCAGCCTGCGCGCGTTTTTTCATTCCCGGAAAGGCGGCCCGCTTGTGCCGGGTGCCCGCAAAGGCTTGATTTCAAGGAAAAACGCAAGTTTTTCTGCACTGCAGCAAATAATCCTTGAAATGCTGCGGCGCAGCGTCCATATTCATTGTGCAGACGCAGAAATTCCAGGCCGAAAGGCCCGACCGAAGGAGAGATTGATATGGCTACCAAGACCACCGACTACACCAAGGTGATGAAAGACATGATGGGCGCGTTCCCGGTCGACATGACCGCGATGCAGGACGTGTTCAAGACCCAGGCGACCCTGTCGGACAAGCTGTCCAAGGTTGCGCTGGAAGCTGCCGACAAGTCGACCGAGATTTCCACCAAGTGGACCCGCGACACCCTGTCGAAGCTGTCGAACATCACCGCCGCCAAGGACGACCCGGCGGACTACACCAAGGCGATGACCGATTTCGCGTCGGTTCAGGCCGAGATGTCGGCCGAGACCATGGCCGCCTTCGCCGAAGTCGCCAAGAAGGTGCAGATGGAAACCGTCGAGCTGATGCTGGCGGCCGGCAAGGACATGTCCGAAGACGCGACCTCGGTCATGAAGAAGGCCACCGCCGACATGACCGCCGCCGCCAAGAAGGCCGGCACCGTCGCCGCCAAGTAAGCGGACCATCGGACAGATTGCGCGCGCCGGGCTCCTCCCTGCCGGCACGCGAAACTGGGCGGGCATCATGCCCGCCCTTTTATTTTGCGCCGCGACCTCCTAGAGTTTTGCTGCACCGCCAAAACGGAGGGGATCGCTTTGGCCGATAAAGATGCACCGCTGCTGATCAAGCGCTATGCCAGCCGGCGGCTCTACAATACCGAGACCAGCGATTACGTGACGCTCGACGATATCGCGACGTTCATCCGCGACGGGCGCGAGGTGCAGATCATCGACCTGAAGACCGGCGACGACCTGACCCGCCAGTATCTGCTTCAGATCATTGCCGATCACGAAAGCAGCGGCGAGAGCGTCCTGCCGGTCAACGTGCTGACCGACCTCGTGCGCAGCTACACGACCGGCGTGCAGTCGGTGGTGCCGCAGTTCCTGCAGATGTCGTTCGAGATGCTTCAGGACGGGCAGTCCAAGATGATGGAGAACCTGTCCAACCCGATGAGCGCGATGCCCGGCTTCGATGCGATGCAGGCGCAGCAAAAGGCGTTCCTGCAGGCGATGACCGGCGGCTGGCCCCAGGGCAAGGCACCGGGGCAGAAAGCTGGGAAAACGCCCGAGGCCGGCGCCGAGGGCGAGAGCGGCGCCGATCTTGACGAGATCCGCAAGCAGCTGGCCGAGCTTCAGGCCCGCCTGTCGAAAATGAGCTGACGCATGCGGGCTTCGGCAGCAGTCACGCCTCGGCCCGCGCGCGGTATCGCGGCAGCCGGGCAAACGCGGCCCCGGACCGGAGGGCGGCAAACGTGACCCCGATCGACTGCGACACGCCATAGACATTCAGGCGGACACGATGAGCGACACCGTTCTTGCAGTCGCGGCGCCGTCGCCGGTGCGCCGGTGGATCGCCGTATCCATGCTGATCGCGCTGGGCGCGCTGGTCGTGTGGCTGGCAGCCACGGCACCGACGATGGCCACGGGCGCGCGTATCGGCCTGTTCGGCGCCGGCGCGCTGGCCTTCTACATGGCAGAGCGGATGCGCCGGGCGACGGAAACCTGGATCGAACTGACCGGCAGCGAGCTGCGCGACGGCAGGGGCCGGGTGCTGTGCGGGATCGGCGACATTGCCGGGATCGACCGCGGGGCGTTCGCGTTCAAGCCGTCGAACGGGTTCACCGTGCGGCTGAAGCACACCGCCGGGGCGCGGGCCTGGCAGCCGGGGATGTGGTGGCGAATCGGTCCGCGGATCGGCGTGGGCGGGGTGATACCGGCGGCGCAGACCAAATACATGGCCGACGTGATCGCGCTGCGCCTGCGCGGCGGGTGACGCACCGGGCGCGCCGCCATAGCTGCGCGCGCCGCAAGCTGTCTGTCAGCAGCTTTCCCAGCACAGTTGCGGGCCGAAACGGGGACGGCTGACGACGAGATGCTCGAAATAATACGGCTCAACCCCGGTGAACTTGAAGATCGGGATGAAGCCAGACCATGTCTCGACGACGATGTTGACATCGCCGTGATCCATGATCGGGATCTGCGGCTCGAGATCCGAAAGGGTCTGATCGGTGTAGGGCTTGATCGTGGCGCCGTCTCCGCCGTCCACCTGCGACCAGACGAGTTCGTATTCGTCGTCGTTCGGGTTGTCCTTGTCGTTGATGTTGAACGTCACCACGGTGACCCGCAGGATCGTGTCGTAATCCGACCGGGTCAGCAGGCGCAGGATCTTGTTGAGCCCTTCCAGGTAATCGGTGTCGAGCATGTTCGTCTCGCGCGACAGCATGTCGGCCACGGTGTAGGAGGCGCGCACGTTGATGTTCTGCGTGCGGAATGCATCGAAAAAGGTGTAGATCCCGACATAGCTGAACATCAGCAGCGGAAAGATCATGGCCGTTTCGACCGACAGGGTGCCGCGCTCATGGCGCCGGAACCGCAAAAGGCGTGTGAGGAACCGTTTCATGTCAAGGCTCGTTCACGAAGGCCGACATGGCGACAAGCGCATAGTCGGACGAGTTGACCTTGGGCAACCGCATGCCCAGCCCGGTGACCGGCACCATCGGCTCGAACACCGCGCAGACCGTCACCAGCATCAGCGCGTTGAGCCCGCCGCCGGTGAAGTTGATGACCGGCTTGATATTCTCGTCGCGGTCGATGCACTGCACCTGTCCGGTCCGGTAGGTCCAGTCCGTGGTGCTGACGTTTTCCAGTTCGACATGCAGCGCGTTGCTGCAATCGGGGATCACGCCCGCATAGTTGCAGATCGCGCTGACCAGCTCGGCATGGGTCGGCGTCGGATCGGTTCCCAGCCGCAGATCGCGCACCGCCAGGTCAAGCCCGCGCTCCAGCATCGCGTAGCGGGTGTTGATCAGCCCCGCCTCGTAGGCCGATCCGAACAGCGCGATATAGAGCGGGAACAGGATCACGAACTCGACCGACGACACGCCGTCCTCGCGCCGCCTGAACCGCGACAGGTGTTTGATCGCGCGCCGGATCATTTGATCAGCCTCAGCCGGTTGATGTCGGCCGCGATGGCCGAGAATGCCTGGCTGATCTGGGTGCCTTCGACGTCGAAATAGTGCGAATAGGTGGTGGCGCAATCCTTGAGCAGGGTGCGCGAGGTGCTGCCGATATCCTTCACCTCGAACCCGACGACGTAGATCAGCACGCCTGCATTCTTGGCAGCCGAGCAGATCGCCGCAGTCCGCGAATTCTTGGTGCCGCTGTTGATCCTCGTGACGGCATCCTCGATGGCGTTACGCACGGTGTTCATCCCGCCCATGTTGGCTAGGTATTTATCGGTGAAGAATTCCACCGGCACTTCGGCCCACAGCTCGTCCCAGGTCATCCGCGTCGCAGAATCGTCGCCATAGGGCCGGAACCGGTGGCCGGGGCTGACGCCGTCGCTGGAATAGTCGTTGGCCAGGTACCAGTTGTCCTCCTCGACCTCGACGTCGACGGTGACGGTGATCGTCTCATATTCGAAACACCAGCCCCAGAACGAACGGATGCACTTGTCGGTGGTGATCGTCTGGGTCTGGGTTTCGGTATGCGTGTCGCCATCCGGATTCGGCTCTCCGTCGCCGCCCCAGATCGAGAAATAGGGCCGGTTCTGGTTGTCATAGAAGACATAGACGAAGGAATCGCCGGAGTGGTAGGGGTCGTCCATCTGGTAGTGGCTGGTATTCTCGCCGTCGGTCATCACCAGCATCACCTTGAGCCCGTCCGCCGCGTTGTAGGCGAGCGGCCGTTCGGCGAAATCGTTGTCGACCTTGTTCGCGGCGATCAGCCCGTCGACGACGGAATCGAAAGCCGGATCCAGCAGGGCCGCGCCCCATTTCACGCCGATCTCCAGCGACGTGTTGCCACCGGCATTGAAACCGTCGATGAAGCTATCGAGCGCCGCGGTATCCTGCGAATAGGGCAGGATGTCGCGCCAGCTGTTGGTCGGGCAGGCGACGCTCCACAATCCGTGCGTCGTCTTCCAGTTGTCGTATTCATCGGTGCTCGGATCGAAATGCAGCGCCTGCCGGACGGCCGTGTCCGGCGACATGGCCGCCGACGCGAAGTCGCCGGTTGCGAAATCGAGGCAATAGGATTTCTCGTGGCTGACCGGCGAGCGGTTCAGCAGCGCCATCAGGTCGGGACCGGCGGACACCTGGTAGGAATAGGGCACGATCGACGTGGACACCGACCCGGCGTCGGAGTTCTTGTAGATCGAGGCGATGAAATCCTTGGCCGCCTTCTTGAGGTTCGTGAGCTTTCTGTTGCGGCTCATGGAGCCGGACACGTCGAGCACCATCGACACCTCGACATCGCCGATCGATTCCTCGGCGATCGAACTGACACTGGTGCCCAGGTTTTCCACGCCGACCATGTTGAAGAAGTGGGTCGGCACGTTGATGGCGGAATTGACGGTGACGCGCTTGAAGTTCAGCTCTTTCTGGACGTCGATGTCGTCGAGGTCGATGAAGGATCCCAGCCCCGCCTTGGTGAAATAATCCTTGGCGATGGTCTTGCCGTCGATGTCCTGCGTCAGCGAGGCGGCGGTCAGGGCCGCGCCGTCGGCGGTGTTCTGCAGCTTGGTGCGTGCCGTCTCGAAGCGTTCGATGTCCAGCGAAATGCCGGTGACGAACAGCATCAGCACGAAGATCATCAGCGCGAAGATGAAGAATGCGCCGTCCTCGTCGCGCCGGAACTGGCCGAGCCGCACCCGCAAAGCGACGTGCGGCCGCGCGGCGGCGGCCGTTTCGTCCTTTCCGGTGCGCGGGGCGCGCGCGCCGGAACGCCTCAAGTCCCCCAAGATCGCAATACGCTTATCCATCACTTGCTACTCCTTGCCGGGCGTTGCGCCCGTCCCGGACAAATTCCCGGCTTGCACTTGTCGCGCATGTCCGTGGCCCGAATTGGACGTTGCTGGGGGAAAAAAGTGGCGAGATTGTGTTCGGTAGGCCTATTGCGGGGCTACGCGAAACAATGCCTGCGGCGCGCGGCGCATCGTTCCCGAACGCCGATATTTTCGTTAACATTTCCGCCCGGCACGCGGCGCTGGGGGGAAATTTTTCCGGCCCTTGTCTCGGGAATCGGAATAGCGTTTGTTAACCTCCATCTGCCAATGTGACACGGGCGATGTGCCGCGCTGGCGGATTCGGGCACGAAGGAGGGCTGTCGATGAAAGCTGCGAAAGAGCCGAGTTTCCGCGAATCCGTTGATCTGATGTTCAACCGCGCGGTCGCGCTGATGGACATGCCACCGGGGCTGGAGGAGAAGATACGGGTCTGCAACTCGACCTACACGGTGCGGTTCGGGGTGCGGCTGCGCGGTCAGATCCAGACCTTCACGGGCTACCGGTCCGTGCATTCGGAACATATGGAACCGGTGAAGGGCGGCATCCGCTATTCGCTGGCCGTCAACCAGGACGAGGTTGAGGCGCTTTCGGCGCTGATGACCTACAAATGCGCGCTGGTCGAGGCGCCGTTCGGCGGCGCCAAGGGTGGGCTGTGCGTCGATCCGCGGCAATACGAGGAGCACGAGCTTGAACTGATCACGCGCCGCTTCGCCTATGAACTGGCCAAGCGCGATCTGATCAGCCCGTCGCAGAACGTGCCCGCCCCCGACATGGGCACCGGCGAGCGGGAAATGGCCTGGATCGCCGACCAGTACCGGCGGATGAACACCACCGACATCAACGCGTCGGCCTGCGTCACCGGCAAGCCGATCCACGCAGGCGGCATCCAGGGCCGGACGGAGGCGACGGGGCGCGGCGTGCAATACGCCCTGCGCGAATTCTTCCGCCATCCCGAGGATGTGGCGAAGGCCGGCCTTGCCGGGCGGCTCGACGGCAAGCGGGTGATCGTGCAGGGGCTGGGCAATGTCGGCTATCACGCCGCGAAATTCCTGTCGTCCGAGGACGGCGCGAAGATCACCGCCATCATCGAGCATGACGGCGCCCTGACCGACGAGGCCGGGCTGGACGTGGACGCGGTGAAGCAGTGGATCACCGCCCATGGCGGCGTGACCGGCTACCCGGACGCAACCCATGTTGAGGATGGCGCCAGGGTGCTGGAGGCCGAATGCGACATCCTGCTCCCCGCGGCGCTGGAAGGGGTGATCCATCTTGGCAATGCCGACCGGGTGCGCGCGCCGCTGATCATCGAGGCGGCGAACGGGCCGATCACCGCCGGCGGCGACCAGGTGCTGCGCGACAAGGGCACCGTGATCATCCCCGACATGTACGCCAATGCCGGCGGCGTGACGGTGTCCTATTTCGAATGGGTCAAGAACCTGTCGCATATCCGTTTCGGCCGGATGGGCCGCCGCCAGGAAGAGGCGCGCCACCAGCTGATCGTCGATGAACTGGAACGACTGGACGAACATCTCGGCCATGCCTGGTCGATGACCCCCGACTTCAAGCAGAAATACCTGCGCGGCGCGGGCGAACTGGAACTGGTGCGCTCGGGCCTCGACGACACGATGCGCACCGCCTACCAGTCCATGTCCGAGATGTGGCATTCGCGCAACGACGTGTCCGACCTGCGCACGGCCGCCTACCTCGTGTCGATCGGCCGGGTTGCGCGCAGCTACAAGGAAAAGGGGCTGTAGACACCGGGCGCGGCGCCGCACATGGCGCCGCGCCGCCCAATCACCGGAAAACGTAACCCGTCGTGCCGCATGCCGGGTTGACGGTTGGCGGCAACGCGGCGCTGCGCCCGACCCGAAGCCATCAAGCGCCGCACCCGCACCGGGGCGGACTCGACTCTTGCCGCGCCTGCGCCAATATACCGACCATGAGCCTGCCCCCCGGTTTTCTCGATGAGCTTCGCACCCGCACCTCGCTGACCCAGGTGGTCGGGCGCAAGGTGATGTGGGATGCCCGCAAGTCGAACCAGGGCAAGGGTGACATGTGGGCGCCATGTCCGTTTCATCAGGAAAAAACCGCGTCTTTCCATGTGGATGACCGCAAGGGTTTCTATTACTGCTTCGGCTGCCACGCCAAGGGGGACGCCATCTCCTTCGTGCGGGAGACCGAGAATGTCGGCTTCATGGAAGCGGTGGAGATCCTGGCCCGCGAAGCCGCGATGCCGATCCCCGCGCAAGATCCGAAGGCGCAGGAAAAGGCCGACCGGCGCACCGGACTGACCGGGGTGATGGAACAGGCGGTGCAATATTACCGCCTGCAACTGAAGACCGCCGCCGCCGCATCCGCGCGCGATTACCTGGCCGGGCGCGGCCTTGATGAGGCGGCGCAGACGCGCTGGCAGATCGGCTTTGCCCCCGACCAGCGGCAGGGCATCTTCAATCACCTGACCGGCAAGGGCGTTTCGGCGGGCGACGTGATCGCCGCGGGCCTCGCCGCCAGTCCCGAAGGCGGCGGCGCGCCCTACGACCGCTTTCGCGGCCGCATCGTCTTTCCGATCCGCGATGCGCGCGGCCGCGCCATCGCGCTGGGCGGGCGGGCGATGGACCCGAATGCGCGGGCCAAATACCTCAACTCGCCGGAAACCGAGCTGTTCGACAAGGGCCGCAGCCTGTTCAACCACGGCCCCGCGCGCGAGGCGGCCGGCAAGGGTGCGCCGCTGATCGTGGCCGAGGGCTACATGGACGTGATCGCCCTGTCGGAGGCCGGGTTCAAGGCCACGGTCGCACCGCTGGGCACCGCCATCACCGAGGACCAGCTGGCGCTGATGTGGCGCATCGCCGAGGAACCGGTGATCGCGCTCGACGGCGATACGGCCGGCCTGCGCGCCGCGATGCGGCTGATCGACCTGGTGCTGCCGAAGCTGGAGGCGGGCCGGTCGCTGCGGTTCTGCATGATGCCGGCGGGGCAGGATCCGGACGATGTGATCCGCGCCGGCGGCACCGCCGCGATGCAGGCGCTGCTGGACCAGGCGCAACCGTTGGTGCACCTGCTGTGGCGGCGCGAGACCGAGGGGCGCGTCTTTGACAGCCCCGAGCGCAAGGCGGCGCTCGACAAGGCCTTGCGGGACGCGATTCGCCGGATCCCCGATCCGAGCCTGCGCAAGCATTATGCCGACGAGGTGAACCGCCTGCGCTGGGATCTGTTCCGCGGCGCCCGCCCGGCCGGCGCGCGGCAGGGCGGGTATGCCCAGCGCGGCCGGTTCGCGCGCGGCCTGCCGCAGGGCGCGATGCCGGGCACCCGTGCGTCGCTGCTGGCCGCCACCGGTGCGCAGGTCGAGGACCGGATGCGCGAGGCGGTGATCATGGCGGTTCTGCTGTCGCACCCGCATCTCGTGCCCGAGTTCGAGGGCGATCTCGAGGAGCTGCATTGCGCCGAGGCGGACCATGCCCGGCTGCGCGATGCGATCCTGGCCGCCGCCGCCGACCCGCCGGCGCGGCTGCGCGAGCAAGTTGAAGCGGCCTGCGGCGCGCAGGCCCTTGAAAACCTGTTCGCGCAAAGCCACATAGCGGTCGTCCCGGCGGTGCGCCAGCCGCGGGACAGCGCGGCCGCGATGCAGTGCCTTGCAGAGGAATTCGCGAAACTGTCGGCGCGCCGCGGCGCCGAAAGGGAAATCACAGAGGCGATGCAGGATATCGGCGCGCTTGCGGATGAGGGCCTGACCTGGCGGCTGAGCCAGGCGGCGCAGGCCCGGCAGAAGGCGGAACACGGCGCGACGGAGGACAAGGCCGAGTACGACACCGCGCCCAGCGGTGCAAAGATGAACCGGGAGGAACGCAGTGCCTTCGATTCCCTGATCAGCGGGATCGAGTTTTCAAAGCCGCGGCGCGGCCCGAGGTGACATGCCGGGGCGGCACAAAGGCGGAACGCGGCACGCCCCGGACGAAGTGAAGCGATTCGGTGACGAATTGTCGAGGAAATCAAGGTAAACAGCTTGCGAATCAGTGATTCGCCCGGTGTGATTCGATACGGTAGCTCGATTCTCGCCGTCGCTTTTGGAAGGAGTGCCAATGGCCGCCAAAGATGCGGACGACCGCAAGCAGGACGTTCAGGAGTCCGAAGTGATGCTGGACATGAGCCAAGCGGCGGTCAAGAAGATGATCGCCGACGCCCGCGAGAAGGGCTACATCACCTATGACCAGCTCAACCAGGTTCTCCCGCCGGAGCAGGTCTCGTCCGAGCAGATCGAGGACGTGATGTCGATGCTGTCCGAAATGGGCATCAACATCATCGAGGGCGAGGAAGCCGAGGAAGAAGAGGCGAAGGGCTCGACCGAAGTGGTCGAGACCTCCGATTCGCGTGAAGTGGCGGTCGCCCAGACCGAGACCGAAAAGCTGGACCGCACCGACGATCCGGTGCGGATGTACCTGCGCGAGATGGGGTCGGTCGAACTGCTCAGCCGCGAGGGCGAGATCGCCATCGCCAAGCGGATCGAGGCGGGCCGCAACACGATGATCGCCGGGCTGTGCGAAAGCCCGCTGACCTTCCAGGCGATCACCATCTGGCGCGACGAATTGCTGAACGAGGACATCCTTCTGCGCGATGTCATCGACCTCGAGACCACGTTCGGCCGCTCGATGGAGGAAGAGGGCGCCGAGGACAGCGTCGTCGGGACGCTGGGCGTCGGCCAGGTGTCCGCGAACCAGTCGGGCGAGAAGAAGACCGAGGCCAAGAAGGACGACGCCCAGCCCGAGCTAGACGCCGACGGCAACCCGATCCAGAGCGATGACGACGACGACGAGGACGACCAGGCGAACATGTCGCTGGCCGCGATGGAGGCCGCGCTGAAGCCGCGCGTGCTGGAAACGCTGGACCGGATCGCCGCCGATTACATCCGCCTGTCCGAGATGCAGGATCTGCGGATGTCGGCGACGCTGAACGAGGATGGCTCGTTCACCGACGCGGCAGAGAAGGAATACCAGGAACTGCGCTCCGAGATCGTGCTGCTGGTGAACGAGCTTCACCTGCACAACAACCGGATCGAGGCGCTGATCGACCAGCTTTACGGCATCAACCGCCGGGTGATGTCGATCGACAGCTCGATGGTGAAGCTGGCCGACCAGGCACGGATCAACCGCCGCGAATTCATCGAGGAATACAAGGGCGCCGAGCTGGACCCGACCTGGATGGAACGGATGGGCGCGAAATCCGGTCGCGGCTGGCAGGCGCTGATGGAACGGTCGGCCGACAAGGTCGAGCAGCTGCGCAGCGAAATGGCGCAGGTCGGCCAGTATGTCGGTGTCGACATTTCCGAATTCCGCCGGATCGTGCAGCAGGTGCAGAAGGGCGAGAAGGAAGCGCGCCAGGCCAAGAAGGAAATGGTCGAGGCGAACCTGCGGCTGGTGATCTCGATCGCCAAGAAATACACGAACCGGGGCCTGCAATTCCTGGACCTGATCCAGGAAGGAAATATCGGCCTGATGAAGGCCGTGGACAAGTTCGAGTATCGCCGCGGCTACAAGTTCTCGACCTATGCGACATGGTGGATCCGGCAGGCGATCACCCGGTCGATCGCCGACCAGGCACGCACGATCCGCATTCCGGTGCACATGATCGAGACGATCAACAAGCTGGTCCGGACGGGCCGCCAGATGCTGCACGAAATCGGCCGCGAGCCGACGCCGGAGGAGCTGGCGGAAAAGCTGCAGATGCCGCTGGAAAAGGTCCGCAAGGTGATGAAGATCGCCAAGGAGCCGATTTCGCTGGAAACGCCGATCGGCGACGAGGAGGACAGCCAGCTTGGCGATTTCATCGAGGACAAGAACGCCGTCCTGCCGCTGGATTCGGCGATTCAGGAGAACCTGAAGGAGACCACGACGCGGGTGCTGTCGTCGCTGACCCCGCGCGAGGAACGGGTGCTGCGGATGCGGTTCGGGATCGGGATGAATACCGATCACACGCTTGAAGAGGTCGGCCAGCAATTCAGCGTCACGCGCGAGCGGATCCGGCAGATCGAGGCCAAGGCGCTGCGCAAGCTGAAACATCCCAGCCGGTCGCGGAAATTGCGCAGCTTCCTCGATCAGTGAGGTTTCGGATCGCCATTGGCGATCCGATCCATGCGGGGGCTCTGCCCCCGCACCCCCGAGGTACTTTAGGCAAGATGAGGAAAGGGCGCGGGTTTTCCGGCGCCCTGCTTGTCAGGCGGCGGGGATTGTGCGGTGCCAGATCTGCATCGCGTCGCTGCCGATTCTTTGCGTGCGGGCGAGGGTGAAGCGGGGCGCGGCGGCGAGTTTGTCGATTCCCATGGCGCCGAGTGCCGGCCGCGCCTCGGCGCCCAGGGCGAGGCCGGCGGAGAAGGTGACGAGGCGGTCCACCAACCCGGCCGACAGCAAGGAGGCCGCCAGCGCGCCGCCGCCTTCGCAGAACACACGGGTAAGGCCGGCCGCGCCGAGCATTTGCAATGCGGCGGCCGGGTCGATCTGACGCTTGCGTCCATTGGTGAGCGGCAGCAATGTCGCACCTGTGGCTCGCCAGTTTTCGCAATGCGCCGGGTCCGCATCCGCGCCATGCACGAGCCAGAGCGGGATCTCGCGGGCGGTGCGCGCAAGTTGGCCGGTCAGCGGCATGTCGAGATGGCGCGACCAGACGATCCGCACAGGCTGGCGCACCCGGCCCATGCCGCGCACGCTTAGCGATGGATCGTCGGCGCGCGCGGTGCCCCCGCCGACCAGCACCGCGTCGTGCCGCGCGCGCATGGCATGGACGGCACGCCGTGCCTCCGGCCCGGTGATCCAGCGGCTTTCGCCGGTCGCGGTGGCGATGCGCCCGTCGAGCGAGGTTGCCAGCTTCAGCGTCACCATCGGGCGGCCGTGCGCCTGCCGGATCAGGAACCCGGTTTGCAGTCTGCGCGCCGCCGGCTCCATCACGCCGGTGGTCACGGAGATACCGGCGCGGCGCAGCCGGTCGATGCCGCTGCCGTTCACCCGGGGATCGGGATCGCCGAGGGCGATGACGGCGCGGGCGATCCCGGCAGCGATCAGCGCATCGGCGCAGGGCGGGGTGCGGCCGTGATGGGTGCAGGGCTCAAGCGTGACATAGGCGGCGGCGCCGCGTGCCGCGTCCCCGGCCTGGGCCAGTGCGACGGTTTCGGCATGCGGCCGGCCGCCCGGCTGGGTCCAGCCGCGTCCGACGATGCGGCCATCCTTGACGATCACGCAGCCCACGGCGGGGTTTGGCCAGGTATTGCCCAGGCCGCGCGCCGCCAGCGTCAGGGCATGGGCCATGTGGCGGTCGTGCGGGCCGGTCACTCTTCGGGGACGAGGGTGGTGGGGCGCAGTTCGCTGACGAAATCCTCGAAATCGTCGGCGGCCTGGAAATTCTTGTAGACGCTGGCGAACCGCACATAGGCGACAGTGTCGATCCGCGCGAGGCTTTCCATCACGATCTCGCCGATGACCTTGGAGGGAATGTCCGTCTCGCCCATGCTTTCGAGCCGCCGAACGATGCCGGAAATCATCTGGTCGATGCGTTCGGGCTCGACCGGGCGCTTCTGCATCGAGATGCGGATCGAGCGTTCCAGCTTGTCGCGGTCGAAATCCTCGCGCCGGCCGTTCGACTTGATGACGACGAGGTCGCGCAATTGCACCCGCTCGTAGGTGGTGAACCGGCCGCCACAGGCCGGGCAGAACCGCCGGCGCCGGATGGCGACATGGTCCTCCGCGGGCCGCGAGTCCTTGACCTGCGTATCGACATTTCCGCAAAACGGGCAGCGCATGGCCTCTCCCTTGATCCCAATCCCCGATAGTCCACAGAGACTATAGGAGAGCCGCGACACTTTGGGTAGGGCGGAATTCGCCACACCGGATTTAGCGGGTGTAGTGTTGCGGCTCTGCGGCTTGGGCGGTCTTCAGGGCGGCATCGAGCGCGCAAAGCGGGGTGTCGAGGAAGGTCTGAAAGCGCATTCGCAGCGGGGCAGGCGGCGCATCGCCGGTGATGCGCGCGCGCCAGTGGCGGGCCAGCATCGGCGCGAAATCGAAGGTCTCGTCCAGCATCCGCCCGCGCTGGGCGGCCAGCCAGCCCGGGGTGACGCGGCGCCAGTCGCCCACGCGCAGCACCGGCAGACCTTCGAACAGCGGCGCGAACGGCAGGTCGTCGACCACCGGAATGGCGCCGATGGCCAGCGATTCCCAGGTGCGGTGACAATCCATGCCGCGTCCGCGCGGCGAGATCGTGAACAGGTGCTGCGCATTGGCACGCCAGGTGTCGAGGCGCGGCATCCGGGCGGGCTGATACATCACCGCCGCCGGGTCGAGCAGGTTCGGCAGATGCGCGCGGAACGGGTTGCCGGTCGCGAAATGCCAGTTGCAATAACCGGTTACGGCGCGCTCCCCGAGCGGCGGCAACGTGCGGCGCAGGTTGTCCAGCTCCGCCTCCTGCCGGGCGGGATCGGCGGGCGGCCCCCAGGTGGGCTGCCGGCCGATGGACAGCGTGTGCCAGTCCATGCCCAGCGGCACCGGCGACATCCCGGGGTGGGACATGCCGAGATTCTGCGCGAACCAGTGGCGCAGGTGCGGATGGCCGAGGATCGCATCCAGCGTTTCCTTGCGCACCGGGCCTGGGCGGATCGTCATCGTGCTGTTGCCGGACAGCAGCGTGAACGGCGTCTGGATACGGGGCAGCCCGCGCGCGGCGAACCTGTCCAGCAGTTCGGAGTGAACATAGATCGGCGCGCCGGCGCGATGCCGGTCGGGCAGATCCGGCGCCCAGGCCGGGTAGCGGCCGGGCCGGACGATGGTGCGCGCCGGGCAGGATTTCAGCAGGCCGAAATTCGACACGAGCAGGCATTCGGTCTCGTCAGCGGGGTACCGGCCGCCGAACTTGCGCATCTTCTGGTTTGCGAGCGGCCACATGCGTGTCGGATCCTTCTTGTCGCCGCTCGCTAGCATGGGCGCGGCGCGGATGCACCCGGCGCCGCGCGGATCGCGGCGATGCCATGAGCGGCAAAGGGTGCATCATGGAATATCGAAATACGACAATTTTTGAACGGAAAACTTCCATAACAGAGTTCTGAAATGCGCGGAAATTGAAATCGGGATTCCCCCGGCCCGCGCTTTTTCTTTCCCTGCGCCCCGCGCGCCTTACCTGAAAGCGGAATTCAAATCGGCAACGGGAAAGGCGGATAGATGTCCAAAGGCACATTGTTCATAACCGGCGCGTCCAGCGGGATCGGTGCGGCGACAGCGCGCGCCGCGGTGAAGGACGGCTGGAATGTCGGGCTGTTCGCGCGCAGCGAGGACAAGATCGAGGATCTGGTGCGCGAGCTGGGCGATGCGGCGCTGGCGCTGCCGGGCGATGCAACGGATCTCGCCGCGCAACAGGCCGCGCTGGAGCAGCTGGCAGAGCGGTTCGGCGGTGTCGACGCGGCGTTCGCGAATGCCGGGCGCGGGCTGAACACGCCTGGTGTGCTGGAGGGCGATCCCGAGGAATGGCGCGCCATGCTGGATCTGAACATCATGGGGCTGCTCCATACCGTGCGCGCGGCCTATCCGTACCTGAAGGAGCGCGGCGGGCACCTGCTCTTGACCGGGTCGGCCGCGGGGCGTGCGCATATCCCCGGCTCGATCTACGGGGCAAGCAAGTGGTTCGTGCACGGGCTGGCCGGGAACCTGGCCGAGGACATGCGCGGCTGGGGCGGGCGCTGTACGCTGATTGCGCCCGGCATGGTCAACACGCCCTTCTTCGACACCGAGAAGCCCGACAAGCTGCATCCCGAGGATATCGCGGACGCAGTGATCTACGCGCTGTCCGCCGACAGGCGCGCCACGGTGCGCGAGGTGTTCGTGATGCCGTCCGATTGATGCGCCGCCCTGCCGGCGCGGTTCAGGACAGGCCGTCCAGCAGGCGGCGTGCCTCGTCCAGCGGCACGGCAAGGGGCGCGCGATCCTCGCCGGGAAAGAAGCGGGCGCGGGTGGCAGTGGCCATCGCGCGCGGCGCGAGGATCTCCACCACCGGCCCGGACCGCGCGCTTTCCGCCGCCCAGGCACGGGCCAGCGCCATCTGCGCCGACTTGGTCGCGGCATAGGCGCCAAAGAACTTCTCGCCGTCATGTGCATCGTCGAAGAACAGCGCGCGCGCGCCGTCTTCCCGAAGCAGCGGCGCGACCATGCCGATCAGCGTGGCGGTCGCGGTGATGTTGACGGCGACGGCGCGGGCCAAGTCCTTGGCGTCGATGTGGTCGGCCGGTGACAGTGCCGGCGCCTGGATCGCGGTATGCACCCACAGGTCCAGCTTGCCCCAGCGGTCGAAGATCGACCGGCACAGATGCGCCATCGCGCCGGCATCGGTCACGTCCATCGGCGCCAGCGTGGCCTGCCCGCCGGCGGCCCGGACGCGGTCGTCCAGCTCTTCGAGCGCGCCGGTGGTGCGCGCGACGGCGATGACGTGGTGGCCGGGGGCCAGCGCTTCGGCCATGGCGGCGCCAAGGCCGCGCGAGGCGCCTGTGACTAGGGCGGTTCGGATCGGGTCGGTCATGCGCGTCGTTTGATCCGGCGCGGCGGCAAGGTCAAGGGCCGGCGCCGCTTGACTTGGGCCGGCGCGGGCCGCAGAACAATCGGCAAATGCACGGATATCTGAAAAGGAGTGCCCCATGACCCTGACCCAAGCTGCGCTTGGCCAACGCGGCCTTGCCCGCAACGCCGCGCTGGTGCTCGGCGGGTCGGCCTTCATCGCGCTGGCCGCCCAGGTGAGCGTGCCGATGTGGCCGGTGCCGATGACCCTGCAATCGCTGGCGATCCTGCTGGTCGGGCTGACCTTCGGCGCGCGGCTGGGCGCCGCGACGCTGCTGGCCTACCTGGCCGAGGGGCTGGCGGGGCTGCCGGTGTTTTCCAACGGCGGTGCGGGGCCGGCCTATTTCATGGGGCCGACCTGCGGGTTCCTGGTCGGCTTCGTGCTGACCGCGTGGCTGGCCGGGCTGGCCGCCGATCGCGGGCTGACCCGCCGGCTGGTGCCCGCCGCGCTGGTGGCGCTGGTGGCTGGCGCGGCGATGTACCTGCCCGGTCTCGCCTGGCCCTTCGGCGTGGCACATCTGACGGGCATCGACGCCGCCTGGGCCGCCACGGATGCCGGCGCCCTGTGGGCCGGCTGGGCTGCGCCGTTCCTGCTGGGCGATGCGCTCAAGGCCGTGCTTGCCGCGCTGGTCGTCACGGGCGGCTGGGCCGCGATGCGCGCCCGCCGCGGATAACCGCGCCGCGTATCGCTCCCTGTCCGCTCAGGCGGGCAGGGAGAGCGCGATCACCATTCCCCCCGGTTCGGTCTGAAGCTGCACCTGGTCGTCGCCGATGGCCAGCACGCGGCTGCCCTCGACACTTTCGCCGCGCTTGGCGCGCAGGATGTCGCCGGACGTGCCCAGGATGATCGCGGTGCGGTCCTCGGGGGTGCCGGAGATGCCGATCAGCATCGGGCTGTCGCCGACCAGCAGCGCCTCCAGCGTTGCCTGGTCGCCGGCGGGCGAGTCCACCTCGGATTGCGGAATGGCGGCGCCGGGCGCCGGACGATAGTTCGCCATGCTTGTCTGCCTTGAACAGGTGTGATCGAGGGTCTTCCCGGCGTTGCGGCCTCTTGGGCCAGCCAGGGAGAGCGCGGCAGATAATGCCGATGGCGCGGGGTGTAAACGCGGCGCGGCGGATCGTGTGGCGGACGGGCGGAATGCTGCCTAGCGCAAGTTGCACCGGTTTGAATGCGCCCGCCCGCCCGATGGTATCTGCTTGGCAAATGCGGCCCTGGGCAGGCGCCCGGCAACCCGGACTGCTGGCTGCGGGAACAGGCGCTATTCGGCGGCCTTCAGCTCGAACCCCTTGTCGATCATGTCCGCCGGCTCCACCGGGTAATCGCCGGAAAAGCAGGCGTCGCAATATTGCGGATGCTCGGCATCGCGCCCCGCCGCCTCGCCGACGGCGCGGTACAGCCCGTCGAGCGAGATGAAGCGCAGCGAGTCGATGCCCAGGTGATCGCGCATCTCGTCCTCGGACATGCCCGCGGCCAGCAGTTTCGACCGCTCGGGCGTGTCGACGCCGTAGAAACAGGGCCAGGCGGTGGGCGGGCTGGCAATGCGGAAATGCACCTCGGCCGCGCCGGCATCGAGGATCATTTCCTTGATCTTGCGGCTGGTCGTGCCGCGCACCACCGAATCGTCCACCAGGATCACCCGCTTGCCGCGGATTAGCGCCCGGTTCACGTTCAGCTTCAGCCGCACGCCCATGTTGCGGATCTGCTCGGTCGGCTCGATGAAGGTGCGGCCCATATACTGGTTGCGGATGATCCCCATGCCGTAGGGGATGCCGGATTCGAAGCTGTAGCCGATGGCGGCGGGCGTGCCGCTGTCGGGCACCGGGCAGACGAGATCGGCGTCCACCGGCGCCTCCCGCGCCAGTTCAACGCCGATCTGGCGGCGGGTTTCATAGACCGACCGCCCGCCCAGGATGGAATCCGGGCGGCTGAAATAGACATGCTCGAAGATGCAGAAGCGCGGGCGGCGCGGCGCGAACGGCGTGTGGCTTTCGACGCCCGCCTCGCTGATCACCACCATTTCGCCCGGTGCGACTTCGCGCACGAACTCGGCGCCGACGATGTCGAACGCGCAGGTCTCGGAGGCCAGCGCCCAACCGTCGCCGACCCGCCCCAGCATCAGCGGCCGCACGCCCAGCGGGTCGCGCACGCCGATCATCTTGGTGCGTGTCATCGCGACGATGCTGAACGCGCCCTCGACCCGGCGCAGCGCGTCCTTCATCCGCTCGGGGATCGTGCGTTGCAGCGAGCGGGCCATCAGGTGGATGATGCACTCGCTGTCCGACGACGACTGGAAGATCGAGCCGCGGTCGATCAGCTCGCGCCGCAGCGCGTCGGCATTGGTGATGTTGCCGTTATGCGCGATGGCAACCCCGCCGACCGAGAACTCGCCGAAGAACGGCTGCACGTCGCGGATCTGCGTCGCCCCCTTCGAGCCGGAGGTGGAATAGCGCACATGCCCGATCGACAGGGTGCCGGGCAGGGTTTCCATCAGCGACGCCTTGGTGAAGGTGTCGCGCACATAGCCGAACCGGCGGGCGGAATTGAAACCGCTTTCGGGATGATAGCTGACGATGCCGCCCGCTTCCTGCCCGCGATGTTGCAGCGCGTGCAGACCGAGGGCGACGAAACTGGCCGCGTCGGCCGCGCCGATCACGCCGAAGACGCCGCATTCCTCGTGCAGGTGATCGTCGTCGAAGGGATGCCGTGGCAGCCGGTCGTCGGTTCTGGTCATGTCAGGCAAGTCGGGAGTGGGCGCGCGCATCTGGCTCGGCTCCGAATCCGTTGGCAGCGTTCGGCCCCCTCTTAGAGGCTGGCCGCCCCGGTGTCACGGTGCCTTCACGCGATTGCGCACCCGCCATGCGCCCATCAGTCGGAGCAGTTGGAGACCAAGGATTCGTAGCGTTGCACGATCCAGCCGGGCGCGTCGTTCGGGATCTGGTCGTCGATATTGCCGCGCACCCGCTCGAAGATCCGGGCGGTGCGGCTGTTGTCGACCATGGCGACGGCATCGCCGACCACCACGCGGTCATAGACCACCAGCGCGACGGCCACCAAGAGCAGCCCGCGCAGCACGCCGAAGAAAAAGCCCAGCCCCCGGTCCAGCCCGCTGAGCGCGGATCGCTGGACGACCGAGGCGAAGAGCGGCGTGAACAGCGACACCACCACCAGCGCCACGGCAAAGACCGCGGCGAAGGCGGCGATGATCGACAATTCGCAGCTGTCGCGCAGGTAGTCGCCGACCACCGGGATTTCCTTGACCAGCGGTTCGGCCGTGCCCGCGAACAGGAAGGCCACGACCGCCGCCGCGATCCAGCCGAGGATCGCCATCGCCTCGCGCACGAAGCCGCGCGCATAGGCCAGCACCGCCGAGACGATGATGACCAGGGCAACGACACCGTCGATGATCGTGAAGCCGTCCATGAATTCTCCTGCCAGCAAAGCGGGGCGGGGCCGTCAGCCCGCTCCGAAAATCTCTCCGACCACCTGGGCAAGATCGCCCATCGGCTTCAATTCCAGCCCCGTTCCGCCCGCCTTGCTGCGTTCCGGAACGATGGCGGAGGAAAAACCAAGTTTCTCCGCCTCTTTCAACCTGTTTTCGGTCTGGCCGACAGGCCGCAGGGCACCCGATAGGCTGATTTCGCCGAAAACGACAGTATCGGCGGGCAGGGCGGCGTCTTCGCGGGCGGAAAGTAGCGCGGTGGCCACAGCCAGATCGGCAGCGGGGTCGGCGATCTTCATGCCGCCGGCGACGTTCAGATAGACGTCGAGCCCGGCGAACGGGATGCCGCAGCGCGATTCCAGCACCGCGAGGATCATCGCCAGCCGCCCGCCATCCCAGCCGACGACCGAGCGGCGCGGCTGGCTGTGCGGGCTGGGGGCGACCAGCGCCTGGAACTCGGTCAGGACCGGGCGGGTGCCCTCGATCCCGGCAAAGACCACCGATCCGGGGGCCGGGCGGTCGCGGTCCGACAAAAACAGCGCCGAGGGGTTCGCCACCTCGGTCAGCCCGGCGCCGGTCATCTCGAACACGCCGATCTCGTCGGCGGGGCCAAAGCGGTTCTTGACGGCGCGCAGGATGCGGAACTGGTGGCCGCGCTCGCCCTCGAAATACAGCACCGTGTCGACCATGTGCTCGACAACGCGCGGGCCGGCGATCTGGCCGTCCTTGGTGACATGGCCGACCAGGATGATGGCGGTGCCGCGGCGCTTGGCGAACTGGGTCAGCTCGTGCGCGGCCGCGCGCACCTGGCTGACCGAGCCGGGGGCGCTGCCGACATTGTCGGCCCACATGGTCTGGATCGAATCGATGATCGCCAGCGCCGGCTTCTCCGTCTCCAGCGTGGTCAGGATGTCGCGCAGGTTGGTCTCGGCGCCCAGCCGCACGGGCGCGGTCTCAAGGCTCAGCCGCTGCGCGCGCATCCGCACCTGCGCTGCTGCCTCCTCGCCCGAGATATACAGTGTGGGCAGACCCGCACCGGCAAAGCGTGCGGCGGCCTGAAGCAGCAGCGTCGACTTGCCGATGCCCGGATCGCCCCCCACCAGGATCGCCGAGGCAGGCACGAGGCCGCCGCCCAGCACGCGGTCAAGCTCGTCGATCCCCGAGGTGGCGCGGGGTGGCGGGGTTTCCTCGGTAGCAAGGTCCGAAAGCCGGATCGCCGCGCCGCGCGCCGCGCCAAGCGAGGTGGCGGCCGGCCCGGCGGCCGACAGGGGCGCATCCTCCTGGATGGTGTTCCAGGCGCCGCAGGCGTCGCAGCGGCCGGACCACTTGGAATGTGCGGCGCCGCAGGCGGTGCAGGAAAAGGCGGGAGGCTTGGCCATGGGCGGGTGTTTGCCCCGGCGCGGCGGTGGGCGCAAGGTGGCGGGCGCTACCGCGTCCGGCCCCGGCGGATGCGCCGCTCGGTCAGCGTGCCGAGGACGAGCGAGGCAAGGATGCACGCGGTGAACAGGTACAGCCCCCAGGCGGTTTCGACCGTCGCCATGCCCACCCCCTTCACCACCACGATGTAAAGCGCGATCAGGAACACGTCCGCCATCGCCATCTTGCCCAGTATGTGCAGCGCGCCGAGGATCCGCGGGGAGGCAAGGCGGAAATGCACCAGCGCAAGGCCGATGGTCTTCAGGTAGGGCGCCAGCAGCGCCAGCGCCGTGACCAGCAGCGCCAGGAAGACGTCGGTGCCCCACAGGCTCTGCATGCCCGAGATCACCGAGATCTCCGACAGCCCGAACAGCGGCAGCAGCCCCGCGCGCAGCAACGGCGCGAACCACGCGATTGGGAACAGCACCAGAAGGGACAGGTTGGAAAGGCGCAAAATCAGCATCGGCAATCCATGCGGCGAAATCCCGGCCCGGACAAGCGCGAAATCGCCCGCCGGCCCGCACGCACCCAGCCCCTTCTCCTTGGTATAAATACGCAAAAAAATCCCGCGCTGGCCGCCCGCTCCGCTCCCGCCACCGGGGCGCGCCCGCGTTTTCGTCGAAAACGCGCCGCCCGCCAGCGGCACGAGGGGCGCTACCGCACCGCCTCGATCGGGCCGTCCGCCGCGCCGGTGATGAACTGGCGCAGATAGGGGTCATCCGCCGCGTCCATCTCGGCCACCGGCCCGGTCCAGTGGATCACCCCGTCATGCAGCATCGCCACGTTGTCGGCGATGGCCCGCACCGAGGACATGTCATGCGTGATGGTCATCGCGGTCGCGCCCATCTCGACAACGATCTCGCGGATAAGCTCGTTGATGACGCCGGACATGATCGGATCGAGGCCGGTCGTGGGCTCGTCGAAAAAGATGATCTCCGGCTCGGCGGCGATGGCACGGGCGAGGCCGACGCGTTTCTGCATCCCGCCCGACAGCTCGGCCGGGAACAGGTCGGCCACGTCCGGCGACAGGCCGACGCGGCGCAGCTTTTCGATGGCGATCTCGCGCGCCTCGGTCTTGGGGCGCTTCAGCCGGCCGCGCAGCAGGCGGAAGGCGACGTTCTGCCAGACGGCGAGCGAATCGAACAGCGCGCCGCCCTGGAACAGCATCCCGAACCGGGCGAGGAAGGCGTCGCGCTCGGCGCTGGACACGCGGCCGCCCACGGGCTTGCCGTCCAGCAGGATCGTGCCGCTGTCCGGGGTGATCAGCCCGAGAATGCATTTCAGCGCCACCGACTTGCCGGTGCCCGACCCGCCGATGATCACCATCGAGGTGCCGCGCTCGACCCTGAGGTCGATGCCCTGCAGCACCTTCTTGGGCCCGAAGGCTTTATGAACGCCCCGCAGCTCGATCATTCGGAAAAGAAGATGCCGGTGAGGATGAAGTTCGCGGCAAGGATCAGGATCGACGCCGACACCACCGCGTTGGTGGTCGCGCGGCCCACGCCCTGCGCGCCGCGCGCCGAGCGCATCCCGTGATAGCAGCCCATGACCGCCACGATGCAGCCGAACACCGCCGCCTTGACCAGCCCCGATACCACGTCCGACGCTTCTAGGAAGTCGACCGTGTTGCGCAGGTAGGCCGCGGCGTTGAACTCGAGCCGCAGCACCGCCACCAGGTAGCCGCCCAGGATGCCGATGATATTGCCGACCGCCGCCAGCACCGGCAGCGCCAGCGTCGCCGCCAGCACCCGCGGCACGGTCAGGTATTTCATCGGATGGGTGGACAGGGTGGTCAGCGCGTCGATCTGTTCGGTCACCTTCATGGTGCCGATCTCGGCGGCGATGGCGGCCGACACGCGCCCGGCCACCATCAGCCCGGTCAGCACCGGCCCAAGCTCGCGCACCATGCCGATGGCGACGATCTGCGGCACCACCGCCTCGGCGTTGAACCGCGCGCTGCCGTCATAGATCTGCAAGGCCAGCGCGCCGCCGGTGAACAGCGTGGTCAGCGCGACGACCGGCAGGCTGAAATAGCCGATCTGCATCAGCTGGAACAGGAATTCGCGCCAGTAGAAGGGCGGGCGCAGCATGTGGGCCAGCGTCGCGCCCAGGAACATCGTCAGCCGCCCGACAAGCGCCAGCAGGCCGATGCCCGACCGCCCGACGGCGGCAACGGGCGCCAGGACCGGGGACAGCGCGCTCATGGCGTGATCCCGATATAGCGGCGCACATAGCGCGGACCGAGCGATGTGAGGATCTCGTAGCCGATGGTGCCGGCGGCATCTGCGATCTCGTCGACCAGCTGCATGGTCGACATCAGGTCCAGCGCCTGCGGATCGCCGTCCAGATCGGTGATGTCCACGGTGATCAGGTCCATCGACACCCGTCCGACGACCGGGCAGGGGGTTGTGCCGTGAAACAGTCGGGTGCGGTTCGACAGGGCGCGGTGGATGCCGTCGGCATAGCCGGCCGAGATCGTGGCCAGCCGCGTCGGCCGCCCGGCGGTCCAGGTGTTGCCGTAGCCCACCGGCTCGCCCTCGGCCACGTCGCGGATCTGGATCACCGGCAGCGACAGGCGCACGACCGACGCCGCGCCCTCGAACGGGCGGCCGCCATACAGGCCGATGCCGGGGCGCGTCATGTCGAAATGGTAATCCGGCCCCAGAAGCGTGCCGCCGGTCGCCGCGATCGACAGTTTCACGCCAAGCCCGCGCGTCATCTCGCGGAAGGTCCTCAGCTGGGCGCGGTTCATCGGGTGATCGGGCTCGTCGGCGCAGGCCAGGTGGCTCATCACCAGGTGCGGGCCCTGCCGCATCACCAGGTCGCGCACCGCCGCCCATTCGGCCGGCTCCATCCCCAGCCGGTTCATGCCGCTGTCGAGCTGGACGCCGAACGGCGCGCCCGGCAGCGCCTCGAAATGGCGGGTAAGCTGTTCGATGCAGTTCAGCATCGGGATCAGGCCGAGATCGCCGATCATGTCGGTATCGCCCGGCATGTGGCCGCCATAGACGAAGATGCGCGCGCCGGGGCCAAGCGCCTCGCGCAGGGCCGCGCCCTCTTCGGCCACCGCGACAAAGAAGGTGCGCGCGCCCGCCGCGGCCAGCGCCCGCGCCACCGGCCCGACGCCCAGCCCGTAGCCGTCCGCCTTGATCGTCGCGGCGGTTTCCACCGTGGCCGCCGAACAGGCGTCGAGCGCGCGCCAGTTCTCGGCGATGGCTTGCAGGTCGATGGTCAGGCGTCCGGTGCTCATGGGGCGCCTTTTGCCCACACTGCGATCAAGGTGCAAGGCCCGCGCGGCGCGCATGCTGCCCGGCTCAGAAGCCGTCGCCCCCGACCTGCCCGCCGCCCTGTTGCCACGGTTTGACGAGGTTGCCGAACCGGGTGAACTGCGCCTCGAAGCTCAGCTCGACGGTGCCAATGGGGCCGTGCCGCTGCTTGCCGATGACCACCTCGGCCTTGCCGTGCAGGCGCGCCATGCGGTCCTGCCAGGCGGCGATCTCGTCCAGCTTCTCGTCCGACGGCTTCTCGCGCTCGGCATAGTATTCCTCGCGGAACACGAACATCACCACGTCGGCATCCTGCTCGATCGAGCCCGATTCGCGCAGGTCGCTGAGTTGCGGGCGCTTGTCGTCGCGGCTCTCGACCTGGCGCGACAGCTGCGACAGCGCCAGGACCGGGATGTCCAGCTCCTTGGCGATGGCCTTGAGCCCCATCGAGATCTCGGCGATCTCCTGCACCCGGTTGTCGGCATTGCCGCGCACCAGTTGCAGGTAGTCGACGATCAGCAGGTCCAGCCCGTGGGTCCGCTTGAGCCGCCGCGCGCGGGCGGCCAGCTGCGCGATCGGGATGGCCGGCGTGTCGTCGATGAACAGCGGGCAGGCCTCCAGCTCCTTGGCGGCTTCGACGAAGCGGCGGAATTCGCCCTCCGACATGTCGCCCTGCCGGATCTGGTGGCTGGAGATTTCCGACGCTTCCGCCAGGATCCGCCCGGCCAGCTGCTCGGCGCTCATCTCGAGGCTGAAAAAGCCGACAACGCCGCCGTCCACCGCGCCCTCCGAGCCGTCGGGAAGCAGGCCCTTGCGGTATGCCTTGGCGACGTTGAAGGCGATGTTGGTGGCCAGCGAGGTCTTGCCCATCGACGGGCGCCCGGCAAGGATCAGCAGGTCCGACTTGTGCAGCCCGCCCAGCTTGCTGTCCATGTCGGTCAGGCCGGTCGACACGCCCGCCAGCCCGCCCTCGCGCTGGTAGGCGGCGTTGGCCACGTTCACCGCGTCGGTGACCGCGCGCAGGAACGACTGGAAGCCGCTGCTGGTCTGGCCTTCCTCGCCCAGCTTGTAGAGCGCCTGTTCGGCCTCCACGATCTGCTCTTTCGGCTCGGACGCGACATCGACCTTCTGCGCCTTGGCGGAAATGTCCTGGCCCAGCCGGATCAGCTCGCGCCGGATCGCCAGGTCGTAGATCATTTGCGCATAGTCGCGCACCGCGAAGGTCGAGATCGCGGCGCCGGCCAGCCGCGCGAGATAGGCCGCGCCGCCGAGATCCTTCAGCCCCTCGTCATCCTCCATGAACGCCTTGAGCGTCACCGGAGAGGCCAGCGCGTTCTTGGCGATCCGCGCCGCGGCCACCTCGAAGATGCGGGCATGGACCGGGTCGTAGAAATGCTGCGCCGCGACGATGGCGCTGACCTTGTCGTAGCTGTCGTTGTTGGTCAGCAGCGCGCCCAGAAGCTGCTGCTCGGCCTCGATGTTATGCGGCAGTTCGGGCGTCTCTGACGGCGCCTCGGCCTGCCGGAAGGCGGTGATTTCGTTCATGCTCGGTGCCCTTGTCCCCCGGTTGTCCGGGCGTCATACCCCAGCCGCGCCGCCGGGCCTATCGGGATATCCGTGTGGAAAAGTCGGCGCGAACCTTGTGGATATCCCCGTGGATGGAAAAAGCGGGCCATATCTGCCCCGGCTTTGTGCCTCTCTCACCAGATATAGACCATAAGGCCGATTCTGTGGAGCATTGATTCACAGGCGCGGCATTGCCGCACCCGCAATCCTGCCCTCAGCCATGTGCCTTCTGCCAGCGGCGCGGCGCCGCCAGGAACTGCTCGACCTCGGCCAGCGTCCCGGTGTCGAAGGCGCGCACCTCGCGGGCATGGGCCAGCACGTCCCACCAGGTGCACAGGCTGTGCAACGCGATGCCGTGATTGTCGAGCGTCGTCATCGTCTCCGAAAAGATGCCGTAATAGAAGATCACGGCGGTATGCCCGCATGTCGCCCCGGTCTCGCGGATCGCATCGACGAAGGACAGTTTCGATCCGCCATCGGTGGTCAGATCCTCGACCAGCAGCACGCGCTGGCCCTCGGTCATGTTGCCCTCGATCCGCGCGTTGCGCCCGTAGCCCTTGGGCTTCTTGCGCACATAGCTCATCGGCAGCGCCAGCCGCTCGGCGATCAGCGCGGCAAAGGGGATGCCCGCGGTCTCGCCGCCGGCGATGTTGTCGAACGCCTCGAACCCGGCCTCGCGCATCACCGTGGCGGCCAGGAAATCCATCAGAACCGCGCGGATCCGCGGATAGGAGATCAGCTTGCGGCAATCGATATAGGTCGGCCCCTTCAGACCGGAGGAATAGGTATAGGGCTCGCGCGCATTGAAATGCACCGCGCCGATCTCCAGCAGCATGGCGGCGCTCAGGCGGGCGATCTCGGTCTTGTCGGGGAAAGTCGTGGGAATCATCGGGCTTCTTCTCGTTTCAAATACGCAAGATCCGGCACGGCGCCGCCGGGTCTCCTCGTTCCGGCAGAGCGGCATTCGCGTGGCGCGGCTTTACCCGATCATGCCGCGCACCGCTATCGCAAAGATCGCGCCGCCGGCGCGGCGGGACGGCTGCGGGCGGGCCGCGCCGCGCCGCCGCGCGCAGGTGCCGTAGGGGCTTCACAAGACGCAGGCGTTGCGGGCAAGGTGAACCAAGCGGGCGGCCGCCACCTGTGCCGCCGGACCGATACGAGCGGGGGGAGCGATGCTGATCACGGTGATACTGGGCGGGCTGGCGGCGGCGGGGGCGACCTGGGCCGAGCCCTGGGTCAAACAGGGGCTGGAGGGTATGCTCATGGCCGAACAGCGCATGACGCCGGCCGAGCTGCGGCTGTTCACCCTGCTGGTCTGCCTGTTCGGGGCGGCGGTGCTGTCCTGGCTGATCGGCAATGGCGGGGCGGTCTCGCTGACCTTCGGCGCGCTTCTGGGGGTGTTCATTCCGCGTGCGCTGAACGGCTATGGCGGGCAGCGGCGGCACTAGGACGCGGCGCCGCTGCCGGCGCAGGGGCGGCTGCGGGCGCGGCCGCATAACCGGCCGCCAAGCGCGGCCAACGGGAGGAGAAAGACCATGTGCCATGCCTGTGTGATGGATACCGTCAAGCGGCGGATGCTGAGCCGGCGCGATCTGTTCCGGGGCGGGGCAGCCGCCGGTATCGCCGCGGTGGCGGCTGGGGCGATGTCGGCCCGCCCGGCGCTGGCGCAGTCGGGCGGCCGCGCCGTCGATCTGACCTGGGCCTATGACGACACGTTCCCGACCTTCGACGGCAAGCCGGGCATCCTGTACAAAAGCCAGTACGACCACGACCCCGACGGCTACAAGATCTGGGAGCTGACGATCTGGGAACATACCGGCACCCATATCGACGCGCCGCTGCACTTCGCCGAGGGGGGCATCTCGGTCGATGAACTGGCGCCCGAGGCGCTGGTCTGCCCGCTCTGCATCGTCGACATTCGCGGCAAGGCGATGGACGACACCAACGTCATGGTCGAGGCCGAGGATATCGAGGCCTGGATCAGCGCCAACGGCGAGATCCCCGAAGGCGCCTGCGTGGCGATGAATTCCGGCTGGGCCGGCAAGATGGGCACCGCGGCGTTCCGCAACAGCCCGGATGGCGACCTGGCCTTTCCCGGCTTTGCCACCAGCGCGACCGACATGCTGCTGGGGATGGGCGCGGGGGCGATCGGGGTCGACACGCTGTCGCTCGATCCGGGCAATTCGGCGGATTTCGCGGTGCATTATTCGTGGCTGCCCGCCGGGCGCTACGGGATCGAGAACCTGGCGAACCTGGACGATCTGCCGGCGACCGGCGCGACGCTGTTCGTCGGGGCGCCCAAGCACAAGCGCGGCACCGGCGGGCCGGCGCGGGTCATGGCGGTGGTCTGATGGCGACGGTTCCGCTGCTGACCGATGCCGATCTCGATCCGCGCGCCAGGGCGGTGTTCGACGACATCCGGGCCGTGCGCGGCTCGGATTTCGTCAACAATTTCTGGCGGGCGCTCGCGCATGATCCGCCCCTGCTCGAGGCCGTCTGGGGCCGGATCAAGACGGTGATGGCCCCCGGCGCGCTGGATCCGCTGGTCAAGGAAATGGTCTATGTCGCGGTGTCGGCGGCGAATGGCTGTCCGTACTGCATCCACTCGCACACCGCCGCGGCCCGCGCCAAGGGCATGACCGAGGCGATGCATGCCGAGCTTCTGGCGGTGATCGGGCTGGCGTCGCAGACCAACGCGATCGTCAACGCCCTGCAGGTACCGGTGGACCCGGAATTCGACGCGGAGGCGAAAAGGTAGGGGCCAGGCCCCGGCGGGGCCCCTGGGCGGGGGCTGGCCTCCCCGCCACCAATCTTTCGTCCGCAGCCCAGCCATGCAGGCCCCGCATGACAGGTATCCGTTTTCGGGGCTAGCGGGACGCGGCGCGCGGGGGCATATGAGAGCGTAATCAGGTTTCCCTACGTCACCCTTTGCAGGAGCGCTGCAATGTCCAGCCAAATCCGCCGCCCCGTATCGCCGCTGCGCGCCGGGCTGTCCGCCTTCGTCGCGATGTTCTCCGGCTCCAGCCGGTACGAATCGCTGTTCTCGCTCAGCGACGACCAACTGGCCGTGCGCGGCTATTCGCGCGACGGCCTGACCCGGTCGCTGGTCGCGGGCCACGCCTACCTCTGACGCCGGCCGGACCCGCAGGCGGCGATGCCGCGCGCGGCCGGAACGCATGACACCTGCCATCGGCCGGACCGGCCGGGGCGGGTTTTTTCGTGCGCGTTTGCGTCATTTCCGACATGGTGCAGGGTGGGCCGGGACCGGTGAGGGTTGTTTTTTAACGTCTTTGCGGCAATGATTCGTTCAAACGGCGCGGCCTGTCCGCCTTCCCGGTGCGGGCGGGGCGCAGAGGGCGCCGTCAAGGCCGGCGCAAGACCGGTGCGCAAGCAGGAACGAAAGAGTAGTTCGCATGTCGCTTCCCATTGTCGCCTCGCTCTGGATCGGCGGGCGCCTGAGCTTTCTGGAACAGCTGTGCCTGAAAAGCTTCGTCGATCACGGCCACCGGACCATCCTTTACACCTATGGCAAGGTCGGCGGTGTGCCGGACGGGGTCGAGGTGCTGGATGCCAACCTGATCTTCCCGAACGACAATTACATCCGCCACGCGAAATCCGGCTCGCCGGCGGTGCATGCAGATGCGTTCCGCTACCGGATGATCGAGGTGCAGAACGTGATCTGGGTCGATGCCGACATGCTGTGCATGCGGCCCTGGGATTTCCGCGACCAATGGGTGTTCGGCTGGGAAAAGCCGAACCGTCTGGTGTGCAACGCGGTGCTGGGCCTGCCACGGTTTTCCAAGACGCTGGCCAAGCTGAACGATCTGTGCCGCCACGAATACCCGATCCCGCCCTGGGCCCCGCCCGAGGAACGCGCGCGGCTGGAAGCGGCCGCCAGGGCCGGCGATCCGGTGCATGTGTCGGAACTGGAATGGGGCGTCTGGGGGCCGGCGGCGGTCACGCATTTCCTCAATGAAACCGGGGAGATGCGGCATGTGCTGCCGCAGATGGCCTTCTACCCGATCTCGTTCAAGGATCGCCGCGACCTGCTGGTGCCGGGCGACGTGATCGACGCGCAGCTGGACGATGGCTGCTACGGCGTGCACCTGTGGAACCGCCGGCTGCGGCGGCGCATCATCACCCACGAAGACGGCGTGCCGCATCCCGGCAGCTTCGTCGGCCGCGCGCTTGTGCGCCACGGGATCGACCCCGCCGCTGCGCCGATCCCCGACGAGCCGCCCGCGCATGTCGTCCGCGACCGGCAGGAGCCGGCGGATGCGGTGAAGGCCAGCAAGACCTCCAAGGTGGTGCCGGCGGACAGTGCCGCGCAGGTCGCGGACGCCGAGCGGCTGGTGTCGCAGAACCCCAACGTGACCGTCGCACCGCCCGCCGCGCTGGCCAAGATGCCGGTGATGGAACTGCGCCAGAGCGCCGAGTATCAGCGCATGATCGACGAGCTGGAGGGGCGGACCGGCGGCATCACCGGCTGGCTGAAACCGCCCGAGACGCCGCAGAAGAACGACAATATCCTGATCGTCACCTCGATGAAGAACGAGGCGCCGTTCATCCTGGAATGGATCGCCTATCACCTCGGGATCGGGGCGACGCATTTCCTAGTCTACACCAACGATTGCACCGACAACACCAATGCGATCCTCGACCGGCTGCAGGCGCTCGGCCTCGTCACGAGGCTGGACAATCCGTGGGATCCGGCCTCCGGCAAGAAGCCGCAGCACGAGGCGTTGAAGGACGCGGTCAAGCAGGAATGCTATGCGGACGCCGACTGGGTGCTGACCATCGACGTGGACGAATTCGTCAATATCCATGTCGGGGACGGCACCTTTGCCGATCTTTTCCGCGCGTCGAACGATCCCAACGTGATCTCCTTCACCTGGAAATTCTTTGGCAACAAGGGGCTGGAGCGGTACGAGGATCGCCCCGTCACCGAACAATTCACCGCCTGCGCGCCTGAATTCATCCCCAAGCCGCGGCTTGGCTGGGGCTTCAAGTCGATGTTCCACAAATCCGCCCCCTACCGGAAGATCGGCGTGCACCGGCCTTTGCAGATTGAAGATGACGAGGCCGATCTTGTCCGCTGGGTCAACGGGTCGGGCCGGGCGATGCCGGACATGCTGCTGACCAATAATGGCTGGCGGTCGACCAAGCGGTCGCTGGGCTACCGGCTGGCGACCCTGAACCATTACATCCTGCGCTCGGCTGAGAGTTTCCTGGTCAAGCGCGAACGCGGGCGGATCAACCATACCGAACACGACCAGGGGATCGAATACTGGACGCGCCGCAACTACACGACCGAAACCGACGACCGGATCGTCGCGCGCCACGCGTTGATGCGCCCCGTGCTGGACGGGTTCATGGCCGATGCGCAGCTTGCCGCGCTGCACCGCGAGGCGGCGGATTGGCACCGCGCGCGCATCGCGCATCTGCTGGAGCAGCCCGATTACCGCAAGCTCTACGACGATCTGGTGCAGCCGGGGCAGGTGGACGCGCTTTACATCGACAAGAGCACCGAGGATCTGGCCGAGGCGCTGGCCGAAGGCGAGCCGCAGAAAGCCGCGGCCGCGCCAACGGCGAAAGCGGTGAGGAAACCGGCAGAAACGGACGAGCTGCCCGATACCGCGCCGACGCGCCAGTTGTCGAAGGTGCCGCCGCTGACCTCGGTGCGGATGATGTCGCCCCCCGATAGCGTATTGCCGCATCCGCGCGATTCGCGCTGGGCCGAGGGGCGCGCCCATGCCGAACGGCAGCGCGGCTTCCTGTGGGAAGGGGACGAGAACGCGCTGATGTTCGTGCCCGGCTCGCGCCGGCTGGTGATCACATTCGACAATATCAGCGCCACCCGCGACGAGGGCGCGCGCTGGCCCTGGGGGTTCCGGGTGCTGAATGGCGAAATGGGCTGTTCGGTGCTGGGCGTCATGGGATCGCAGCGCAACTGGTTCCGGCAGGACTTCGTGCATGACAGTTTCGAGGCGCTGCAGGGTCAGGGCTTTTTCGAGCAGTTCGACCAGGTGCTGTTCTACGGCACGTCGATGGGCGGCTTCGGGGCGCTGACCTATTCGCGGGTCTGCCCCGGCGCCAACGTGCTGGCCATCGCGCCGCAATCCACGCTCGATCCGCGCATCCTGCCGGACGATGACCGCTGGGGCTGGCGCAAGAAGCTCGACTGGGACGGCCGGTTCCGCGACGGGGCGGAGGATCTGGACGGTGCCGGGCAGGTCTTCGTCATTGGCGATCCGTATTTCAGGCCCGATTACGACCAGATTGCGCGAATCCGGGGCGACAACGTCACCTGGCTGCACACGCCGTTCATGGGCCACCAATTGCCCAACGCCTTCCTCGTGATGGGGATCCTGAAGGATCTGCTCTACGCCGCGGTGGAGGGCGATCTGACCTCGCCGCTGTTCTACCGGCTGTTCCGCGCGCGCCGCGACCTGCCGCGCTTTCAGCATGACCTGCTGATGCATGCCGAGGCGCGCGGCAAGATCCGCTCGGCCATAAGGGTCTGTGAATACACGCTGAAAAAGCGCAAGGCCAAGAACATCGCCGCCACGCTGGACCGGCTGAGGGCCGAGCTTGACGGCGACGTGAAGACAGCGGCGGAGTGACGCGAATGGGCAAACGCCTCATCATCACCTGCATGAAGAACGAGGGGCCGTTCATCCTGGAATGGCTGGCCTGGCACCGGTCCATCGGCTTCGACGATTTCCTTGTCTTCACCAACGATTGCGACGACGGCACGGTCGAGCTTCTGGATTGCCTGGCCGGGCACGGCGTGCTGACGCGGATGGACAACCCGTATCTCGCCATGCCCGGCGGGCTGAACCCGCAGAAGGGCGCGCTGCTGTTCGCGTCCGACCTCGAACAGGTGAAGGCGGCGGAATGGCTGCTGGTCTCGGACGTGGACGAGTTCGTCAACATCCATGCCGGCGATGGCACGCTGGACGCGCTGTTCGCGGCGACGGGCGAGGTCGATTGCATCTCGATGCAATGGCGGCTTTTCGGCAATGCGGACGTGGACAAGTACCGCGACACCTGGGTGACCGAACAATTCGACCGCTGCGCGCCGGTCTTCTGCCCCAGCCCGATCCAGGCCTGGGCGGTCAAGACGCTGGTGCGCACCACGGGCGGCAAATGGCCCTGCGGGCGCTACAAGCGGCTGGGCGTGCACCGCCCGATCGAGCCGGGGCGCGGCGCCACGGCGCACACGGTCTGGGTCGATGGCTGCGGCCGGCCGGTGCTGGACAAGTTCAAGCAGGAAGGCTGGCGGTTCGGCACCCATTCGGCCGGATACGACCTGGTGACGCTGAACCACTACGCGGTGCGCTCGGCCGAGAGCTTTGTCGTCAAGCGCGACCGGGGCCGCGTCAACCATGTCGACCGCGACCAGGGGCTGGCCTACTGGCTGCGGATGAATTTCAACATGGAGCGGGACACCAGCATCCGCCGCCACCTGCCGCGCGCGCACGAAGAGCATGCGCGGCTGCTGGGCCTGCGCGGGGTCAAGACGCGCCACGCCGAGGCGGCAAAGGCGCATCGCGCGAAGATCCGCGACCTGCTGGCGCGCGAGGATATGGCGGCGTTCCATGCCCGCATCACCTCGGAGGAGATGCGGCTTCTGTCGCGGCACCTGAACCTGCTGGACCGGGCGCAGATGAATGCGGGCCCCGATGCCGTCCCGCCCGAGATCGTGACGCGGGTGGCGCAGGTGCCGGATCTGCTGGCGGTCTGAGGTGGGCGCGGTTTCGGATCGCCTGCGGCGATGCCGATCCGGGCGAGGGGCGTTGCCCCTCGCGCTCCCCAAGGTATTTGGGGCAAGATGAGGAACAGGACGCGGGTTTCCCCGTCAGCGGTGTTGTTCCGCCGTGGCTTCGGCCAGCGCGGTATTGTACGCCTTGAGCGCGTCGAGGTGGTGCAGCGCGCCCAGCAGTTCCGGCGGGCGCCCGTCGCCCCAGAGCGTGACCACCGGCAGGAAGCCCACCCCGCCCTTGTCGAAGACCGGCATTGCCGAGCTGAGCGTGGCGGCGCCGTCGATATAGATACCCTGTTCGATCAGATGCCAGCAGGCCTCTTCGGTAGCCGGGCCCTTTTCGGTCAGGTCGCGGGTCAGGCTGGCGACGCGGACCATCGACAGCAGGTAGGCTTGCGGGCCGGCGGCGAGGTGGACGTTGCGCCGGTAGAGCTGTGTCAGGAAGAACGAATGCTTCACGAGCCGGCTGGCCAGCGCGGTGGAGATCGACACCGCGACCATCACGGCCAGGCCGGTCTGCCAGTCGCCGGTCAGCTCGAACACGATCAGCGTCGTCGATATCGGTGCGCCCAGCACGGCGGCGGCGACCGCGCCCATGCCCGCCAGCGCGTAGACGGTTTCCGACCCTGACATGTCGGGAAAGATGCCGGTGGCGATGATCCCGAAGGCAAGCCCGGTCAGCGCCCCCACCATCAGCGAGGGCGAGAACATCCCGCCCCCCATCCGCCCGCCGAAGGTGATCGCCACGGCGGCGGTCTTGACGATGGCGAAGACCACCGCCTCGTGCAGCAGCAGCTGGCCGGTCAGCGAATCCGATGTCGTCTCGTAGCCGACGCCGATGATATGCGGGTACCAGATCGCGATTCCGCCCAGTATGGCGCCTGCGATCGCGGGGCGCAGGAAGGCGGGCAGGCGGGTCGCCCGCTGCGCCGCGTCGCCCACATCCTCGGCCCAGAAGATCGCGCGCATCAGCACCACCGCCACCAGCCCCGAGACCAGCCCGAGGATCAGGTAGGCCGGCAATTCGCCATAGAATTCCAGCACGCCCGATTCGGTCAGCGTGAACTCGGTCACATCGCCGAAGACCAGCCGGTTGATGACGGTGCCCGCGGCGCTGGCGATCACGATCGGCGCGAAGGCATTGACCGCGATGTGGCGCAGGATCACCTCCATCGCGAACAGCGCGCCGGCGATGGGCGCGTTGAAGCTGGCCGAAACGGCCGCCGCCACCGCACAGCCCAGCAGGTCGCGGCCGGTCACGCCGTCGGCGTCGATCCGGTTGGAGATCCAGGTGGCGACCACGCCGGCGAGGTGCACCACCGGCCCCTCGCGCCCCGAGGAGCCGCCGGCGGACAATGTGATCCAGGAGGCCACCGCCGAGGCGAGGCCGGCGCGGATCTCCACCCTTCCATCGTTCAGCGCGGCGCCGTGGATCACGTCGGCGACCGCATGCACCGTGCCGGTCTTGGTGAACCGCGTCAGCAGCAGCCCGACGATCAGCCCGCCGATGCACGGAATCGCGACGATCCAGTACCAGGGCATGGTGGTGGCGAAGCTGTGCAGCTGTGCCGTGTCGTCGGTGCCGTAAAGCGCGCGCTGCAACGCCTCGATCCCCAGCCGGAAGGTCATCGCCGCCAGTCCCGAGGCGATGCCGATGGCCAGCGCGATGAACCAGAACTGGACCTGGTCGGGCCCGCGCCGCAGCAGCGTGGCGCGCGCCCGGCGCAGGCGGCGCAGCAGCGACCGCCATGCCTCGCGCAGCGGGTTGGGCGGGCCGGACCCGGACGGGTCGGTTCCGGGCCGCGCGGTCTGCGTGGGGCGGGTCCGCACCGGGGCGTTCCTTTGCTTGAGCGGCGAAACGGGCCTCCGCGCCGGGCGGGGCTGGCGCGATGCCGCGTGAGAAGAAGTCTGCGCCTGTCTAGGCAATCGGCCGGACCGATCCAAGCCCGTTGTCGTGCCGCCCCTTTGCCGCGGCGGCGCCGCGGGTCTACATGAGGGGCGTGGCAGGAGCAGGCAGGATCCGGGCGATGCGAGATGCATTGCGGAAAAGCTGGCAGGCGGCGAGGGGCGCGGTGCGGCGCGGCCGGCGCTGGGCCGAGCTGCATCTGCCGTTCGGCGTGCGGCTGGTGGTGGGGCTGCTGCTGATGATGGGCGGGGTGCTGGCGTTTCTGCCGGTCTTCGGGCTGTGGATGCTGCCGCTGGGCATCGCCATCGCTGCGATCGACGTGATCGTGATCTGGAACTGGTCGCTTCGGCAGGTGCGCCGGTACCGGCCGCGCCGCCGGCGGCCGCCCCGCGAGTAGCGCGCCCGGACCTTTTCGCCGCGCCGCGCCGTGCCCTACCGGCGTTCGCGCGGATGCGGACGGGCGCGGCCTTCCTTAAGCAGCCCGCCCACCCCCATCGCGGCGATGTCGGCGGCGGTCACGTCGAGGCCGCAGGCGATGCGTTCCAGCATCCAGTCCGCGCCGCTGCGCACCGGCGAGCGGACGCTGCCGGGCAGGCCCAGCACCGGGCGGCCGTTCAGCCGGCCGAGGAATGTCAGGTTGCCCGGATCGACCGGAATGCCGAATCGCAGCACCTCGCCGCCGGCGGCGCGTAGCGCCTCGGGGCCGACATCGTCGATGTCCGAGGTCGCCGAGGCGGTGATGATCAGCACCATGTCGCCAGGGGCCGCGGCGATGGCGCGCGCCAGCGGCTCGGTGCGGTGCGGCGCCACGTCGGAGGCCGCAAGCGTCATGCCCAGCGCGGCCAGCCGGTTCTCCATCACCTGCTCGCCCTTGCCGGGGCCGGCCCCGATATCGGTGCGGATCAAAGCCGCGCTGCGCAGACGCACCCTGTGCAGGCGGACCGCACCGGCCGCTTCATGCGCGGCACGGTCCAGCGCCGCTTCGGGCACCGCCCAGGAGATGATCTTGACCGTCGCCACCACGCCGCGCTCCGGGGCGGCCGCAAATGGCGGCAGCGTGGCGACCGTGATCATCGGATCGACCATGTTCACCGCGACAACGCGCGCTGCATCGACGGTCAGCACACCCGGCGCGGCGGCGTGGATGTTCACCCGCCCGGTACCCGGCGCGGCGAGGCGCAGATGCGCGGCGGCGGGGTCGGGGACCAGTGCGGCGGCGATGCGCGCGGCGGCCGCGTTCTCGTCCACGTCGCCGGGGTCAAGCCGGGCGACGATGATCTCGGTCAGGTCCGCGGCGCGGATGCGGTCGATATCGGCGCGCGCCAGCACCCGGCCCTTGCGCAGCCGGCCATCGGGCAGCGGCAGCGAATGGGCCAGCACGGCGCCCTCGGCCTGGTCCAGCGGGACCGGGCCGAACCTCATGCGCCTTGCCGCAGAACCTGCGTGATCTGCGCCATGATGGCCAAGGCAATCTCGGCGGGGGATTTCGCGCCGATATCCAGCCCCACCGGCGCGTGGATGCGCGCAATGTCGCCGGCCTCGATCCCTGCCTGTTCCAGCCGCGCGAGGCGCTTGCCATGGGTGCGGGGCGAGCCGAGGCAGCCAAGATAGAACACGTCCGAGTTCAGCGCCGACACGATCGCGGGATCGTCGATCTTGGGGTCATGCGACAGCGTGACCACCGCGGTGCGCGCGTCGAGGCCGAACTCTGCCAGCGCCTCGTCCGGCCAGTCATGCGAGATCGTCTCTTCGGGAAAGCGCGCGGCGGAGCCGAACGCCTCGCGCGGGTCGATCAGCACCGGGTCGTACCCGGCCAGCCGGGCCATGCGCACCAGCGGCTGCGCGATATGCACCGCGCCGACGATGGCCATGCGCAGCGGCGGGTTGTGGATCGCCACGAAGGTCTTGCCGTCCTCCTCGAAGCCCGAGCGGTCCATGCGGAACCGGTCCGCGAATTCACCGGGGCCGGCAACGCGCCCCTCGGCGGTTTCCACGTCGATCACATGCGCGATGGGCCGCCGCTCGGCCCTGGCGGCGACGATCTCCGCCAGGATGTATTTCGGCATCCCGCCATCGGCGGCCACCGGCTGTACCAGAATGCGGATCGTGCCGCCGCAGGCCAGCCCGGTGGCAAATGCCTCGTCGTCGCTGACCCCGAATTCCAGCAGCTTCGAGCGGCCGGTTTCCAGCGCCTCGAATGCCTCTTCGACCACCGCGCCCTCGACGCAGCCGCCCGAGACCGAGCCCATGAGCTCGCCCTCGCCAGACACGGCCAGCATCGCGCCGACCGGCCGCGGGGCCGATCCCCAGGTCTGCACCACGGTCGCGATCACCGCCCCCTTGCCGGCGCGGTGCCAGTCCAGCGCGATTTCGGGGATGTCGTCGAAATTCGTCGTCTCCACGGCCTTGTCCATGGCCACCTCCTTGGAAAGCGGGCGGGGATGCGCACGGCCGCATCGCCCCGGCCTGTATGGGATGGTAGTGCGGCAGGGACCAGACGAAAAGGCCCCGCCCGCCCGGTGATGCCGGGGCGGGCGGGGCCGGTATGCGCCGGGCGGGCGTCTATTCCGCCGGCACCGGCGTGCCCTGGCCGGTCAGCCGGTCGGGCAGCACGAAGGCGACCACGATGAAGGCCGCGCCCAGCAGCAGCCCCAGAAGGTCGCCCGAGATGCCCGTCAGCCCGGCATAGCCGGAATCCGGCACCGTCCCCAGCGTGACCTTGCCGCCGGCGATGTCGTTCAGCAGGCCGCTGGCCTGCCATGCGGGATAGGTCGCCATGTAGGCCGCCGCGCCCAGAAGGCCGCCGGCGATGAAGAACAGCGCGTCCTTGCGCCCGGTGCCGGCCGCAACCACGCCCGTGCCGGGGCAGTAGCCCGACAGTGCCCAGCCGAAGCCCAGCATCAGCCCGCCGATGAACACGCCCGCATAGGCCGCCTTGACCGACATGTGGCCCACATCGACGAGGCCCAGCATCTGCCCGCCGAACATCAGCACCGATCCGGTGCCGATCGCCAGGATGATCGTCTTCATCAGGTGCAGGTTGGTCAGCGACAGCATTCGCCCGATCCAGGTGGGGTTGGCCGCGCCGATCCGGTCAAGCACCGCGCCGAATGCGGCACCGATCACGATTGCCAGAAGGATTTCCATGACTTACGCCTCCTTCTTGTAAAGCCAGAGCGCGGTGGGAATGGCCGCGGCAAAGGCGCCGATCGTAAAGATGTAGCCCGATAGCGCGGTCTGCATGACCCCCGACATCATGTGCCCCGAGGTGCAGCCCCCCGCCAGCCGCGCGCCGTAAAGCACGACGAAGCCGCCCACGAAGGCCGCCGCATAGCGCTTTGCGCGCCCGCCCCCGAAATTGGCCCGCCACAGCGCCGGGACGCTGCGTTCGGCCTTGTCCAGCCCGCCGCGCGCCATCGACGAGGCAAGCCCGCCCAGCGCCATGGCGATCACGAACAGGAAGCTGTAGTTCAGCGGGTTCATCACCGCGTTCGCGTATTTCCCGCCGGATTTGGCGAGATAGGCGTTGGTGGATGTATATCCGTCTTCGGTCTGGGTGACGGCCGCGCTGTCCACGGCGTTCCACAGAACGCCGTCGAGTATGACGAATTGTGTCGACACCCCGATGGGCTTGACCAGCGCGACGGCGAGAAAGAACACCACCCCCAGCGCCAGCCCCCCGATTTTCCAGTTGAGCACCATCGCGCCCTCCATATCAAATTATGATATGCGAATACGTAGGCGCCAGATGCGGCATTTTCATTGACCTGGATCAAATGTCGCAGGGCAAGGGGCACAGGAAAAAGCGCGCCCGATCCAGGGCGCGCTTTCGATTCCGCGGCGTTGGCGTGTCTTCACCGCGCCGAGGCGACGTCGATCAGCGGCGTGATGCGGCGCACGGTAGCGCGGCGGTTCACCCGTTCCGGCCCGTCTGTGGGCACCAGCAGGAACCGCTCGCCATAGCCTTGCACCACCATGTTTTCGGGCGGCACGTCGAAATACTCGGCCAGCGCCAGCGCGACGCTTTCGGCCCGCCGGTCCGACAGGGCCAGGTTGGTCACGTTGCTGCCGACCGCGTCGGTGTGCCCCTCGATCAGGAACAGCTCGTCCGGGTTCTCGTCGATGAAGCGGCGCATCGCCTCGCCCAGGGTGTAAAGGTCCTCGGCCTCCTCGGGGCGGATCGCGGCGGACCCGGTCTCGAAGTTGATGGCGTCGATGTTGATCTCGGGCATCAGCTCGCGCACCTGCGCGATGTTGCGCACCTGCGACAGGGTGAACCGACGTCCGATATCGCGGTTGCCGGCCCGCTCCAGCGCGGCGCGCAGCGACGCCTCGTCACCGGCGCGGATGTCCGTGTCGCGGCTCGGCGGCGGCAGGGTGCCCAGATCGACCGGTTCGACCGTCCGCGTGTCGTCGAACAGCACGACGCGGCTTCCGTCCGGCATGACCTTCGTGCGGCGCAGCACGGTGCCGTCCGCGGCCGAGATCGTCACCACCTGAACGCCGTTCGGCCGCGTCACGGTGGTGCGGCTGGAGCCGTCGTTGAACGTCTCCGTCTCGACCTCCGATCCGGGGCGGCGCAGCAGCACATCGTCATCCTTGAGGATATAGAGCTGCCCGTCGTCGCGGCGCACCACGACACGGTCGCCGGTGTTGCTGACGACCTCTTCGTCCTTGTCGATCAGCTGGTCGAGCGCCACCAGACCGGCCGCGCCAAGCGCGAATTTCTCGAAATTCGACAGACCGCCGCCGCCGCCTCCGTCATCCTCGGCACGCGTATCGGGCTGGGCGAAATCCTCGTCGCTGGAGCGCGCGGTTTCCTCGGTCACCGTCGTGCGGGTGGTTTCCGCCGGCTCGGCGCTGCCGTCATCCGATGCGGCCGCCGCGGGCGGTCTGTCGTCCTCGCGGCCGTCATCGCCGCCCGCGGCCTCTTCGACCGCGCCTTCGACGGCGCCGGCCGCGTCCTCGACCTCCTGGGCGGCCTCGTCCAGCCCCTCCTTCACCTCGTCTTCGAGCGCCTCGGCCAGGCTGCCGGCATCGGTGGCCGGGCCGGCCTCGGCCTCGCCATTCGGTTGCGGCATGTCGGGCTTCGGCTCCGGCTCTGGCGCGGTTTCCGGCGCCTCGTTGCGGTCGGCCTCGGCCTCCACTTCCGCGTCCGCTTCTGCCTCCGCATCGCCACCCGTATCAGGTCCGGCAGCATCGGCGCCGCCGTCGCGGCATTCGGGGCGCTGCAGCGCATCGGGCAGGTCATCGGGGCAAACAACCTGGGCAGAGGCCATCGGCGGCGCGGTTGCGGCAAAGAGAGAGACAAGCGCGGTCGTGGCGGTCAATCCGGCAAGCGGCTTGAGAATCGGGGAAGTCATGGCGGTCCTCATTCGTGTTTCCATCGAAACAGCGCATGTTGCGGGCAGCACGCGGGACGTGCCGCGCTGTTGCCGCCTCAACACGGAACGTCGCGCCGGGGTTCCCCTGATTGCCGGCGCCGCGGCGTCAATCCGCCGGCAGATCGCGCATAAGCCGCGCCTTTTCGCCGGCATCGCGCGGATCGGAAATCGCGGCGGCGAGCCCTTCGAGCGAGGCGATGTTATGCCCGGCGCGAAAGCTGTCCACATGCGGCAGGATCGCCGCGATGCCGCGCGCACGGGGGGCGAAATCGTCCCATCGCAGCAAGGGGTTGAGCCAGATCAGCCGGCGCGAGGACAGCGCCAGCCGTTCCGCCTCGCGCGCCAGAAGCGCCGGATCTCCCCGATCCAGACCGTCTGTGATCAGCAGCACCACCGCGCCCTGGCCCAGCACCCGGCGGCCCCAGTCGCGGTTGAAGGTATGCAGGCAATCGCCGATTCGCGTGCCGCCTTCCCAATCCTGCGCCTCGGCGCCAGCAGCGGCCAGCGCAACATCGACATCGCTTGTGGCCAGATGCCGCGTGATGTTGGTCAGCCTGGTGCCGAAGGTGAAGGCGTGGACCCGCGCCCAGCCTGCGCCCTGCTGGTTGGCGACGGCATGCAGAAAGTGCAGGACAGCGCGGGAATACTGCGACATCGACCCCGAAATATCGCATAGCACCACGAGATTCGGCCAGCGGGTGCGCCGATTTTTCGTCGAAAAATCATGAATCTCTCCACCGCGGCGCATCGCGGCACGCATCGTCGCGCGCCAGTCCAGCAGCGCGCCGCGCGGATCGGCGCGCATCCGCCGCGATTGCAGCGGTTTCACCGGCAGGGTCAGCCGCGCCAGCATCCGTTTCGCCGCCGCCATCTCGGCCGTGCTCATCTGCTCGAAATCGAGGCTGCGCAGCCGTTCCTCGGCCGAGGCGGTGCGGCTGGCGTCGATGCGAATCTCGGGTGTCTCCTCGTCGCCCCCTTGCGGGTCCGGCTCGGGGGCGTCCCGCTCGACCCCGTCCAGCAGCGCCTCGGCGGCGCGCTTTTCCGCCGGACGCGCCGCGCGGTCCTCCTGCGCGCCGCGAATCGCCGGCAGCATCAGCGCCATCATGTGTTCCATGTAGCGCGGATCGCGCCAGTAGAGCCGGAACACCTGCGCGAAGACGGCCCGCTGTTCGGGGCGCGACACGAACACCGCGTGCAGCGTCCAGTAGAAATCCTGGCGGCGCGAGAACCCCGTGCGCTCGACGGCGCGGATCGCCTCGATTACCTTTCCGGGGCCGACCGGCAGCCCCGCCTTGCGCAACGCCCGGGCGAACCAGACGATGTTCTGCGTGAGCTTGCCGTCTTCGGGGATGTCGAGGGGCGGGTATTCGGGCATTCACCCTTCGCGGGGGCGCTGCCCCCGCACCCCCGGCGTATTTGCGACGAGAAGAAGCATCATGCCACGGAAAGGTCGGCGCGCACCTCGTCGAGCAGGCGCTTGGCTTCGGAGCCTTGCAGGCGGGCGATATCGTCCTGGTATTTCAGGATCGCGCCTATCGTGTCGGCGATCACCTCGGGGCTGAGCGCGATCACGTCGAGGGCGAGCAGGCATTTCGCCCAGTCGATGGTTTCGGCGACGCCGGGTTTCTTGAACAGGTCTTCGGTGCGCAGACGCTGGACGAAGGCCACGATCTCTTTGCTGAGGGTCTCGGCGGCCTCGGGGGCGCGGGCGTGCAGGATCTCGATCTCGCGCTCGAAGCCGGGATAATCCACCCAGTGATACAGGCAGCGGCGCTTGAGCGCGTCGTGCACCTCGCGGGTGCGGTTCGAGGTGAGGATCACGATCGGCGGCTCGGGCGCGCGGATCGTGCCAAGCTCGGGGATCGTCACCTGGAAGTCGGACAGCGCCTCGAGCAGGAACGCCTCGAACGGCTCGTCGGTGCGGTCGATCTCGTCGATCAGAAGCACGGGCGGGCCTCCGGGCTGAGGGCGCATCGCCTGAAGCAGCGGGCGTTCGATCAGGTATTCTTCGGTGAACAGCTCGGACTTCAGCGCGTCGCGGTCGGCGCCGCCCGCCGCCTCGGCGGTGCGGATCGCGATCATCTGTTCGGGAAAGTTCCACTCGTAGACCGCCGAGGCCGCATCCAGCCCCTCGTAGCATTGCAGGCGGATCAGCCGGCGGCCGAGGCCGGCGGCGATGGCCTTGGCGATTTCCGTCTTGCCGGTGCCCGCCTCGCCTTCGAGAAACAGCGGCCGTCCCAGGGTCAGCGCGAGGAAGACGACGGTGCCCAGCGGACGGCCGCAGACGTAATCCTGCGCCGCCAGCATCTGTTGCACCGCCTCGATGGATGCGATCCGGTCGGTCATGCGCGCCCCCTTTTCCGGCTTTGGCCAAAGGGGCCATGCGCGGCCGGCGGGGTCAAGGGCGACTTGTGCCCGGCCCGCGCGCGGGGCACATGGCACGCATGGCCGTGCTCACCCCTTCCCGCCTGCGCGCGCTGGCCGCCGCCACGGCCGGCTCGGTGCTGTTCGCGTTCCTGGGCCTGCCGCTGCCGCTGCTGCTGGGGCCGATGCTGGGCTGCCTGGCGCTGGCGCTGGCGGGGATGCGGCTGGAGGGGATGGGCCTGCTGGGCACCGCGATGCGCACCCTGCTGGGTGTGGCGATCGGCGCCAGCATCACGCCCGAGCTGGTGCGCGAGCTGCCGGGCTATGCGCCGACGCTGCTGATGATCCCGGTCTTCATCCTGGTGATCGGCGCGGTCGGCTATCCGCTGTTCCGCAAGGGGCTGGGATTCGATCATGCCACCGCGTTCTACTCGGCCATGCCGGGGGGGCTGCAGGACATGCTGATCTTCGGGCAGGAGGCGGGCGGCGACGTGCGCGCCATGTCGCTGATCCATGCCACGCGGGTGCTGGTGATCGTGACGGTGGCGCCGTTCCTGCTGCAGCTGGTCTATGACATGGACCTGACCGCGGCGCCCGGCCAGAAGGCCGCCGACCTGCCGGTGCGCGAGCTTGCGCTGATGGTCGGCGCCGGGCTGGCCGGCTGGAAGATCGCCGAGCGCATCGGGATGTTCGGCGCGTCGATCATCGGGCCGATGCTGCTGACCGCGGCGCTGTCGCTGACCGGGATCATCCAGCACCGGCCCCCGGCCGAGCTGATCTGGGCGGCGCAGTTCTTCATCGGGATCCAGGTGGGGGCCAATTATTCGGGCATCACCACCCGCGAGATCCGGGTTGATGTGGGCGCGGGGCTGCTGTTTTCGGGGCTGCTGGCGGCGATCAGCCTGGCCTTCATCGAGGTGGTTCTGCTGATCAGCCCGGCCGCGCCGCTGGACGTGATCCTGTCGTTCCTGCCGGGCGGGCAGGGCGAGATGGTGGTGGTCGCGCTGGTGTCGGGCGCCGACATCGCCTTTGTGGTGGCGCATCACCTGCTGCGGGTGTTCGTGGTGATCAGCCTTGCGCCCGTCGCCGCGCGCTGGCTGGACCGGCCGAAGCGGTGATGCGCGCGGCGGTGCCGGCGCAGTGCCGGCGCGCCATGCTATCCCTCGACGTGAAGCGCCAGCGCGTGCAGCCGGGTCATCACGTCGGGGCCGAGCGCATCGTGCACCGCGCGGTGGCGTTCCAGCCGGCTCATTGACGCAAACGCGGGCGCCCTTATATGAACCCTGAAGTGGCTGTCGCCACCTTCCCTGTAACCCGCGTGGCCGCGATGTTTTTCGCTTTCATCCTCGACGTTTAGCATGTCGGGCGCGAAAACCTCGCGCAGCCGTTCCTCGATCACCTGGGACAAGCGCATCTTTTTCCTCTCCGCCCCCTTCAAACCGGGGACAAAACCGTTAGACTTCCGGGTCCGATTAACAAAGGCGGTCCAAAATGGCGAATCCTGATCCGTTCGGCTTTGACCTTCGAGTGTCCTCCGACAAGAAAAAGCGCAACCGTGGCAAGCGTGGCATGTCGGGGGCGTTCGAGACGTCGCAGCGTGAATGCGAGCATCCGGGCTGCCGCGAATCCGGGCAGTACCGCGCGCCGAAATCGCCCGACCATCTCGACGAGTACCTGTGGTTCTGCAAGGACCATGTCCGCGAGTACAACCTCAAGTGGAACTTCTTCAACGGCACCACCGAGGAGGAGTTCCAGGCCCACATGAGCAGCGACCGCGTCTGGGGCCGCGAGACGAAGCCGTTCAAGCCCGGCGAGGAACAGCGCGCCTGGGCGCGTCTGGGGATCGACGATCCGCACCAGGTTCTGGGTGAGAACGCGACCCGCAACCCCGGCAAGGGCATCACCGGCACCCGCAAGCTGCCACCGACCGAGCGGCGCGCGCTGGACATCCTCGATGCGCGCGACCATTGGGCCAAGGCCGAGATCCGCAAGGCGTACAAGGCGCTGATCAAGGTGCTGCACCCGGACATGAACGGCGGCGACCGCGGCCACGAGGAACAGCTGCAAGAGGTCGTCTGGGCCTGGGACCAGATCAAGGACAGCCGCAACTTCCAGTGACGCGCCGGTTGCGCGGCGCGGGCGGATGCGTCCGAATGGCGGCCCGGCGTTGACGTTGCCCGGGATATCTTACATGTAGGCGCGCGGCGGGCGCTTCACGGTCCGGCCAGCACCAATTCCCGGCAAGCAGAGGTCGACATGGCGGACGGAAACCTGGATATCGCGGCGAAACCGACCGAAGAGATCGACGTGCGCGACGTGTTCGGCATCGACACCGAGATGAAGGTGAAGGGGTTCGCAGAGCGGACCGACCGCGTGCCGGATTTCGATTCGACCTACAAGTTCGACCCGGACACGACACTGGCGATCCTCGCCGCGTTCAGCCGCAATCGCCGGCTGATCATCCAGGGCTATCACGGCACCGGCAAGTCGACCCATATCGAACAGGTCGCGGCCCGGCTGAACTGGCCCTGCGTGCGGGTCAACCTGGACAGCCATATCAGCCGGATCGACCTGATCGGCAAGGACGCGATCAAGCTGCGCGACGGCAAGCAGGTGACCGAGTTCCAGGAAGGCATCCTGCCCTGGGCGCTGCGCAACCCGACCGCCATCGTGTTCGACGAATACGATGCGGGCCGCGCCGACGTGATGTTCGTGATCCAGCGGGTGCTGGAACATGACGGCAAGCTGACGCTGCTCGACCAGAACGAGGTGATCACACCGCATCCCTATTTCCGCCTGTTCGCCACCGCCAACACGGTCGGGCTGGGCGACACGACGGGTCTGTATCACGGGGTGCAGCAGATCAACCAGGCGCAGATGGACCGCTGGTCGATGGTCACGACGCTGAACTACCTGTCGCACGACGCCGAGGCGGCGATCGTGCTGGCCAAGAACCCGAACTACAACACCGAGAAGGGCCGCCGCCAGGTCAACCAGATGGTCACCGTCGCGGACCTGACGCGCACCGCCTTCATGAATGGCGAGCTGTCCACGGTGATGAGCCCCCGGACGGTCATCAACTGGGCCCAGAACGCCGAGATCTTCCGCGATATCGGCTATGCGTTCCGGGTGTCGTTCCTTAACAAGTGCGACGAGCTGGAGCGCGAGACGGTGGCCGAATTCTACCAGCGCTGTTTCGACGAGGAACTGCCGGAAAGCGCGGCCTCGATCGCCATCGCGTGAAACGCCAGCGCCTGACCGGGTGCCTGGTCAGTGCGTGTCGCCCTGCGCGTTCTCCACCTCGGTCAGCCGTTCCTCCATGTTGTGCGAATGGCCGGCCAGAAGGGTCATCATGTGGGTCATACCGTCGATTCGCGTATTCACGTCATCGAAGCGGGCATCGACATCGCTGAACCGCGCGTTCATTTCCGCAAACCCCTCGCGCATCTCGCGGCGCATTTCCTGCAGCAGCTTGATCGTGTGGCTCTCGGTATTCTCGCTCATTCGCGGTCTCCTGTCCGCCCAACATAGGCACTTTCGCCCATCCTGCAAAGAAGCGGTGAACAAAGCCTTATCGGCTTGCCTCTGCGCCCGCTCTGCCGCATTTTCACAGCCATGAAGAAACCCAGCGACAACCCGGCCGATCCGTTCAAGAAGGCTCTGGCAGAGGCCACCAAGGTGCTGGCCGACGAGCCCGATCTGCAGGTCAGCTACTCGGTCGACCCGCCCGGTGCGAGCAACGACGCGGTGCGCCTGCCGCAGGTCAGCCGCCGGATGACCCGCGACGAGGTGCTGCTGGCGCGCGGCACCGCCGACAGCTACGCGCTCAAGATGCGGCACCACGATGCCGGCACGCACAACCGCTATGCGCCGCAGGGCCAGATGGCGCGCGACATCTACGAGGCGATGGAAACCGCCCGCTGCGAGGCGGTGGGCGCACGCACGATGCCGGGCACAGCCGGCAACATCGACGCGCGCATCGCGAACGAGGCGCAGCGCCGCGGCTATGCCGAGATCAAGACCGCCGCCGACGCGCCGCTGGCCGCAGCCGCCGGGTATCTCGTGCGGCACCTCGCCACCGGGCGGCCGCTGCCGCCGGGGGCGGACAACGTGATGGAATTGTGGCGCGACTTCTTCGAGAAGAACTGCGCCGATACGCTAGAAAGCCTGGACGACACGCTGGGCGACCAGGCCGCCTTTGCCAAGTTCGCGCGGCAGATCATCGACGATCTGGGCTATGGCGACCAGCTTGGCGACGATCCCGACGATCTGGACGACGAGGCCGAGGAGGACAGCGAACCCGAGGAGGACGATGATCAGGATTCCACCGGCTCGGAAGAGGACGAGGCCGAGCAGGACCCCGACGCCACCCCCGAGCAGGGCCAGGACGAACAGATGGACGCCGCGGAGGCGCAGGTGTCGATGGACGAGCTGGACGACAGCGACCTGTCCGACGAGACCGAGATGCCCGAGGGCGACATGCCGATGGAGCCGCCGCCGCCGCCCCATTCCGAGGCCGATCCCGGCTATACCGTGTTCACCACCGCCCATGACGAGGAAATCCGCGCCGAGGAACTGGCCGAGCCGCAGGAGCTGGAGCGTCTGCGCGCCTATCTCGACCAGCAGCTGGAGCCGCTCAAGGGCGCGGTCGGACGGCTGGCCAATAAGCTGCAGCGCCGGCTTCAGGCGCAGCAGAGCCGCAGCTGGGAATTCGACCTGGAGGAAGGCACCCTCGATGCCGGGCGGCTGGCGCGGGTGGTGGCGAACCCGACGACGCCGCTGTCCTTCAAGGTGGAAAAGGATACCGAGTTTCGGGATACGGTCGTCACGCTCCTGCTGGACAATTCCGGCTCGATGCGCGGGCGCCCGATCTCCATCGCGGCGATCTGCGCCGACGTGCTGGCCCGCACGCTGGAGCGGTGCGACGTCAAGGTCGAGATCCTGGGCTTCACCACCCGCGCCTGGAAGGGCGGGCTGGCGCGCGAGGACTGGCTGAATGCCGGCCGCCCGCAATTGCCCGGACGGCTGAACGACCTGCGCCACATCATCTACAAGAGCGCCGACGCGCCCTGGCGGCGGTCGCGCGACAATCTGGGCCTGATGATGAAAGAGGGGCTGCTGAAGGAAAACATCGACGGCGAGGCGCTGGAATGGGCGCATCGCCGGGTCGCGTACCGCCCCGAGGCGCGCAAGATCCTGATGGTCATTTCCGACGGGGCGCCGGTCGATGACAGCACGCTGTCGGTGAACCCGGCCAATTACCTCGAAAAGCACCTGCGCGACGTGATCGCCATGGTCGAGCGGCGCAAGCAGGTGGAATTGCTGGCGATCGGCATCGGCCATGACGTGACGCGCTATTACGACCGGGCGGTGACGATCACCGATGTCGAACAGCTTGCCGGCGCGATGACCGAACAGCTTGCCAGCCTGTTCGACAGCGATCCGCGCGCCCGCGCCCGGGTGATGGGCATCCGCCGGGCAAGCTGACGCCGATAGCCGCAAACCGCGAGGCCGCGATGTTCCAGACCTTCGAGACGACCAGCCGCCCCGAACAGGGGCCGCCCCGGCTTGCCGCGCTGCGCCGCGAGATCGCCGCCGAGGGGCTGGACGGGTTCGTCGTGCCGCGCGCCGACGCGCATCAGGGCGAATACGTGGCCGAGTGCGATGCGCGGCTGGAATGGCTGACCGGCTTCACCGGGTCCGCCGGATTCTGCGCGGTGCTGGCGGGGCAGGCGGGTGTGTTCGTGGACGGCCGATACCGGGTGCAGATCAAGGCGCAGGTGGCGCAGGATTTCACCCCCGTGGACTGGCCCGAAACCTCGCTGGCGGATTGGCTGAAACAGGCGCTGCCGGGCGGTGGCAAGGTCGGCTTCGATCCGTGGCTGCACACGCGGGCGGAGATCGAGGCGGCGCGGGACGGGCTGGCGCGCAGCGGCATCGAGCTTGTCGAAAGCGCGAACCTCGTGGATCGCATCTGGCAGGACCGCCCCGCGCGCCCCGCCGCGCCGGTGATCGCGTATCCCGATGAACTGGCCGGGATGGACGCCGCGGGCAAGCGCGCGCGCCTTGCCGCGGCGCTGCGCGAGGCGGGGCAGAAGGCGGCAGTGCTGACGCTGCCCGATTCGATCTGCTGGCTTCTGAACATCCGCGGCGGCGACATCCCGCGCAATCCGGTGGTGCAGGCTTTTGCCATCCTGCACGATGACGGGCGGGTGGACCTGTTTTCCGATCCCGAGAAATTCTCGGGCGCGCCGCTTCCAGGCGTCGCGCTGCACGGCTGGGCGGCGTTCGAGGCGGCGCTTGCGGCGCTTGCCGGCCCGGTGCGTGTCGACCGCGCCAGCGCACCGCTGGCCGTCTCCGGCCTGCTGGAAGGGGCCGGGATCGCCGTGGCGCACGCCCAGGATCCGTGCATCCTGCCCAAGGCGGTCAAGACCGCGGCCGAACTTTCCGCCGCACGCGAGGGGCATCTGCGCGATGCCGGCGCGATGTGCGAATTCCTTGCCTGGCTGGACGCCGAGGCGCCGAAGGGCGCGCTGACCGAGATCGACGTGGTTCGCGCGCTGGAAGGGTTTCGGCGGGCGACCGACGCGCTGCGCGAGATCAGTTTCGACACGATCTGCGGTGCCGGCCCGAACGGCGCCATCGTGCATTACCGCGTGACCGAGGCGACGAACCGCCCGGTGCGGCCCGGCGAGCTGCTGCTGGTGGATTCGGGCGGGCAATACCTGGACGGCACCACCGACATCACCCGAACCATCGCGGTCGGCGCGCCGGAGGCCGAGGCGCGCACCTGCTTCACCCGCGTGCTCAAGGGCATGATCGCCATGTCGCGCGCCCGCTGGCCCGAGGGGCGCGCGGGCCGCGATCTGGACGCGCTGGCACGGAGCGCGCTGTGGCAGGCGGGGCAGGATTACGACCACGGCACCGGGCACGGCGTCGGGCAATACCTGTCGGTGCATGAAGGCCCGCAGGGGCTGTCGCGGAAATCGGGCGTCGCGCTGCAGCCGGGCATGATCGTGTCGAACGAGCCGGGCTATTACCGCGAGGGCGCTTTCGGCATCCGGATCGAGAACCTGCTGGTGGTGCGAAAGGCGGCGGCGCTGCCGGGCGGCGACGCGCATCGCGCGATGCTGGATTTCGACACCCTGACCCATGTGCCCATCGATCTTGCGCTGGTGGACCCGGCGCTGCTGGACGCCGGCGAACGGGCCTGGCTCAACGCCTATCACGCGGGCATCGCGCCGCTGATCGGCGCGCGGCTGAGCGCGCGGGCGCGGGATTGGCTGGCACGGGCGGCGCGGCAGATTTGACCTGCAAGCCCGGCCCGCGCGGTGCGCGCGGCTAGCATCCGTTGCCGGGCGGAGCGCCTGCGGCGCAAGTCTATCCAAGGGGGGCGTTGCCCCCATCGCCTTCGGCGATTCCCCCAAGGTATTTCGGGCAAGATGAGGGGCGCCGCGGTGCGCCTCAGTCTTCCAGCCACGGGGGCAGGCGGCCTTCGCCGGAGAGGGCACCGCGCGCCGCGTTCAGGCGGCGGCGGAAGGCCGGGGCGTTGCGGTGCGCCAGCACATGCGCGCAATAGAGCGCCGTCAGGTAGGGGCGATGCGCGTCGTCGAGATGGAACAGGACGTTGCGCAGGTAGCGGCCGTGGTCGCGGCGGCGGCGCAGCCGGGCGTGGAACCTCTGCGTTGTCAGCCGGTCTTCTGCCGCTTCCTCGATCATCCAGTGCAGCATGTCCATGTCGCGCAGCGAGGCGGCGATATGGGTCTTGAAATGGCGGCAGCGCAGGCGGGTGACATTGGGTGTGCGGAACAGGCTGGCATGAACGCAATCGAATGTTTCGTGCGGATCGTAAAGCAGCCAAGCCCGCGCCGCGCCTTCGACCATGTCGGGCGCATAGCCGTAGCGGGTGCGGAAATCGAGCTGCCGCGCCGCCGGAAAGCGGTGGTCCCATTCGGCGAGCACCGGGTCCAGCGTCGCCTGGGGCGAGATCGCCACCACCCGCGCGCCCGGCGCCGCCACCGAATAGGCGGCTGCCGCGTAGCCGCCCATGCCAGTGCCGAAGAAGGTGACGGTGTCGAAATCCTCGAAGAAGGCGTCGTCGACCATTTCGTCCATGAAGGCATGGATCGCCGGATCGCGGAACCAGGTGTCGCCGTCCGCGGTGAAATGCAGCACCGACCAGTTCTTGTCCTCGGCGAAGTCGAGGCCCAGCGGCATCCCGTCCTCGGTCGCCTCCAGCGTGCCCCGGATCGATTCGAAGGTCACCAGCAGTTTCGGGCCGCGCGCGATGTAGCTGACCGAGTGATCCCTGCCCAGCATGTGCTGGAACCCCTCGGTCCCGATCTCGGCCTTGAGCGCGTCCAGGATGTCGTTGGTTCCGCTTGCCGCTGTGTCGCGTGTCATGGTGTCCGGCATGTCGGGTCGCTTGGCTCCTGTCTCAGCGCTTGTGCACGACCAGCAGCTGGTCGCGCCGTCCCTTGATGTAATGTGCGGGAAAGACGAAGCACCCGGACATATCGGCGCGAAAGCCGTTGAACCTGTCGCGTTGGCCGGGATCCGGGTGATCGAACATCCCGGTTTCGACATAGCTTTGAAAAAGGGCCGCGGTTTTGACCGAACCTTGGCTTTCGAGCGGCGCCGGCTGAAATCGCAGATCCTCGGCGATATACAGCCCGCCGGAGGCCAAACGCGGGAACAGTGCGGCAAAGCCGTTCTGCTGGTGGTGGCTGGCATGGGTGGCATCGTCGATCACGATGTCGGGGGCGGTGTCCGCGGCGGCGGCGATGGCGGCCGGATCCTCGAAATCGCACGGCACGTAGGTGAGGCGCGCATCCTCCAGCGGGGCGGCGGCGGCGCGGTCGAGCGCGGTGAAGTTTGCCTTGGGGAAATAGGTCAGCCACATTTTCAGCGTGGCGGTCGCGGCCGCATCCCATTGGTCCGGCTGCTCCACCCCGATCCCGCCGTCGAGGCCCAAAAGCACGATGTGCAGCTTGCGCGCCCTCAGCGGGTGGAACAGCATCTGGTAGAGTTCCGTATAGCGGTGCTTGCGGCTGCCCCGGTCCGAGCCGGCGGCATCGGCCAGGTCGGTGAGGTTGAGCACGCCGCGCCCGGTTCGCGCCTCGGGCGGCAGCGGCGCGGGTGCGGCGGGCGCTTCGGGAAGCGGCGCGCCGGCGGGGTCGATCCCGTGCTTCGCCAGCAGCCGGCCGATCAGCGAGTCCGGGTGCGGCACGCCGCCCTCGGCTTCCTGCAGGCGCTTGCGGATCCGGCGGCCGTAGAAGTGGACCGACAGGGTTTCGGGGGTGATGAAGCGCTCCGCCTCCGCCCCCGGCCTTACCAGCAGGCGCCGGTCCTTGAAGCTGATCGGATAAAGCGCGGCGCGCGGCAGGGAAAAGCGGATCTCGCCGGTCTTGTGCAGGAACCAGCTTAGCGCGCGCGGCCCCCAGGCGCCCCAGGCCTGATCGCCGACGCCGACCGGGCTGCCGGCGTCCTTCGCCTCTTCCAGGCGGCGCCGTTCGGCGGCGGGCAGCCATTCGGGAATCGCGTATTCGTCCGAGGTGAAGTCGATCAGCTCGCGCAGCGTGTCGCTGTCCGGCGGCAGGCCCAGCACGCCGTTATTGACGTGGTGCTCCGATTCCCAGCCGTGGAAATGGCCGCTTTCGGTGGTGAAGGGCTGCACGCAATAGGCGTCGGTATCGGCCCAGATGATGTCGTCCTGCTGCGCCAGCATGTGATAGCGGAACCTGTCGGCCTGCGGCGCGGGGCTGCCGGTGCGGGTGTGGCGGATGGCACTGTCCATCGGCAGGACGTCGTTCGCATCGGCCACCTCGATCCCGTTCGGGATGTGCTGCACCTTGCCATAGGTGTAAAGGCGCACGTGATGGCCGGCATCGACAAAGCTCTTGAGGCAGAGCTGTTCCATGTAGCTGAGCGCGCCGCCGATCCACAGGGCGCCGATCCGGTAATCGCGTGGCAGGGCTCCGCTCCTTCATGGTTGCGCACGATATGTGCCATAAGGCAGGGTGCCGGGCAATGAAAGTCGCGCGGTATGCGCGCAAGGGGCGTCGCGCGGTATGCGCGCAAGGGGCGTCGCGCGGGACGCGCGCAAGGGGCAAAGAACGGATGGCGAAAGGCGGCAAGGCGCGATGAGGATCCTGGCCGTCTCCTGCCTGCGCGACGAGGGGCCGCATCTGCTGGAATGGGTGGCCCATCACCGTGCCGCGGGCGTCACCGATTTCCTGCTGTTTTCGAACGATTGCAGCGACGGCACCGATGCGATGCTGGACGCGCTGGCGCCGGTCGGGGTCGTGCATGTGCGCAACGTGCCGCCGCCGGGTAAGTCGGTGCAGTGGAACGCGCTGCATCTGGCGTGGCGGCACGAGCTGCGCCGCGCGGCCGACTGGATATTGCATATCGACTGCGACGAGTTCGTGAACCTGCGCGCGCCGCTGGGCGGGTTGGCGGACCTGGTGGCGCGTTGCGACGGCGCGGATGCCATCGTGCTGCCGTGGCGGCTGTTCGGCCATTCCGGGCGCGCGCGGCTGGAGGACGGGCGCAGTACCGCGCTGTTCACCCGCGCCGCGCCGCCCGGCTGCGCCTACCCGGTGGGGGCGACCCAGTTCAAGACGCTGCTGCGCCGCAAGGGGCCGTTCGCGCGGCTGGGCGTGCACCGGCCGCGCGCGAAGAAGGGCCAGCACGCCCTCTGGGTCGACGGGTCGGGCCGGGCGCTGCCTGCGGCACTTGCACAAAACGAAAAACGGATCACGCTGTTCGGGCTGAGGGAGGCAACGGAGCTTGTACAACTCAACCATTACGCCCTGCGCTCGGCCGAGAGCTTCCTGCTCAAGCGGGCGCGCGGATTGCCCAACCGCAAGGGCCGCGCCATCGACCTGATGTATTGGGTGGAGCGCAATTTCAACAATGTCGAGGACCGCTCCATCGCGCGCATGAGCGCGGCGACAGAGGCCGCGCTGGCCGAGATCGCGGCGCTTCCCGGCATCGCCGAATTGCATTCGGCGGCCCTGGCGCGGCACCGCGCCGCATTCGAGGCGCTGATGAAAGACCCCGCTGAATTGCAGCTTTACGGCCGCTGCCTTCTTGCCGCCGGTTCGACGCCGCTTTCGCGGGACAAGGTCGCCGATCTGGTGCGCCGCTACGGCGCCGCGCATGGCTGAGCGGCTGGTCATCCGCCGGGAACTGGCGGCGCGGCGCGAGGGCGCGCTGGGCATTCTTGACGCGCTGCGCTGGCCGGTCCCGCTGGGTAGTGCGGTGCGGATATGGATGGCGCGCGGGGTCACGGCGGCGCAGGCGGGGCCGGGACAGGGCGGCGAAGTGCGGCTGCGCGCGGGCCAGATGGCGGGCGCGAACCTGGTGCTCAGCGGCACGGCGGCGGCCGGGCAGGGTGCCTTGCGCGCCGAGTTTGCGGCCTGCGGCATCGGCCTGGAGCCGAGCGTGCCGGAAACCGCGCTGTTCGCCGGGATGAACGTGATCTGCGGTCAGCGCCACGTTGAACCCGCGGGGATCGCCGCCGACTGGCTGCGCTATCACGTCGCCGAACACGGTGCCGACGCCGCGCTGATCGTGGACCGCGCACCGCCGGGCGAGGATCGCGCCGCCTTTGCCGCGTCGCTGGAAGAGGTGGCGGCGGGCATCGCGGGTTTGCGCCGGCTGCTGATCGTTACCGCGCCGGTGCCGCTGGGCCGCGCGGGGCAACCCGCCCTGGGCGACCCGGCGAGTGCGCCCCGCCTGCGCGGGCAGACGCCCGAGGCCGATCCCTGGCGCGCGCCGCTGGGCGAGCCGGTCCTCTATGACATCCTGAAATGGCGGTTCCTGGCGCGCGCCGCGGCGGTCGCGGCGCTGGACCTGTGCGATCTGCTGGCCGAGCCCGACGACGATATCGCCCTGTTCGACGCCGCGCGGCTGTCGCATGGCGGCGTGCTGCCGCTGGCGGGCGAGGCGGTGTATCCTTGGCGTATCCGCAAGGGGCGCGCGCCGGAATTCGGCGATCACATCTGCCGGGCGGAGCCGCCGGTGACGGTGCCGCGCCGCTGGGTCGTCGCCCCGGCGCGCTGCGGGCCGGACAATATCTGGCTGCCGGGGATGGTCGCGGGTCTGCGCGCGCCCGCCGACGAGGGCGCGGCGTTTCACCGCTGCATGTCCGTCCTGTTCCCGCGCAGCCGCGTGCAGGACCTGGTGCAAAAGCCGCAGCTGTTCGAGGATGCGGGCCTGGCCGAACGCGCGGCGGACATGTTCGATGCGGCCCCCGTCCGTCCGCCCGCTGCGCCCGCGCCCGCGCCGCGCCCGCTGGCGGCCGCGCCCTCCGGCCGCACCGTGATCGTCACCTGCATGAAGAACGAGGGGCCGTTCATCCTTGAATGGCTGGCCTGGCACCGGATGATCGGCGTGGACGACGTGCTGATCTATACCAACGATTGCACCGACGGGACCGATGCGCTGCTGGACCTGCTTCAGGCGCGCGGGCTGGTGCAGCGGCGCGACAACCCGTTCCGCGAACGGGGCCTCAAGCCGCAGCATGCCGCGCTGGGGGCCGCGGCGTCCGAGGCGATCGTGCGCCGCGCCGGCTGGATCCTGCCCATCGACGTGGACGAGTTCGTGACGATCCATGCCGGGGCCGGGCGGCTGGCGGATCTGTACGCCGCCGTGCCCGACGCGAACGCGGTCTCGATGACCTGGCGGCTGTTCGGCAATGCCGACATCGACGCTTTCGAGGACCGCTTCGTCACCGAGCAATTCACCCGCTGCGCGCCGCAGCTTATCCGCCGGCCGCACCAGGCATGGGGGTTCAAGACATTGTACCGAAATCTCGGTCTGTTCACCGAGATGGGCGTGCACCGGCCCAAGGGGCTGGCGCCGGGCATGTCGGACGCGGTCAACTGGGTCAACGGATCGGGCCGGCCGATGCCGCGCGGCTTCCTGCAGGGTGGCTGGCGGTCGGGGATCGACAGCTATGGCTACGATCTGGTCACGCTCAACCATTACGCAGTGCGCAGTGCCGAGAGTTTCCTCGTCAAGCGCGACCGGGGCCGGGTGAACCACACGGCCCGCGACCAGGGCGAGGCGTACTGGTTTCGCATGAACAACAACGCCGAGCAGGACCGGTCCGCGCAGCGCCATCTGCCCGAGTTGCGGCGCGCGGTGGCCGCGCTGATGGCCGACCCCGAGATCGCGGCGGCCCATGCGGCCTGCGTCGCCGCGCACCGCGCCCGGATCGCCGAGTTGCACAAGGATGCGGACCATGCCGCGCTTTACGCCAGCCTCACCTCCGACCGGATGAAGCGGCTGTCGCGGATGCACCGGCATTTCGGCATGAACGTGTTCCTGAACGGCCCCTCGGTCATTCCGGACCGGGTGATGGCAACGGATCTGCCGGCGGATTTTTTCTTCAACACGGGTCCGCCCGAGGGCCGGGCGGCGGATTGAGCGCGCCTTTCGCAGCGGGGCCGGGCGGCGCGTTGCGGTTGCGCCCGGAGGCCGTGCGCCTTATGTGCTGATATTGCAAGGGAATGTGAACAGACAGGAATTCGCGGCGATGAAGATCGGCAGCCCGGCGGTGACATTCGTCTATCATCTGGGCGTGCATTGCACCGATGAGGGCCTGCTTGTGCGCTCGCTGTTGCAGGACGGCGTCGCGTTGCAGGACCGCAAGATCATCGTGCCGCGCCCGCGCACCTATCGCACCATGGTCCGCGAGCACATGCACCGGTTCAAGGGCGACCCGATGCCCGACGATGCGCAGGAGGCGCTTTTCGAAGAGATCCTGAAAAGCTATCCGGCCGAGCGGGTGATCCTGAGCGACGACGATTATCTGACCTTGCCGCAGGGCGTGTTCGAGCGTGGGCAGCTCTATTCCAAGGCCGGGTTCCGCTCGATGTGGCTGCGCTATCTGTTCCCGGAAAACCCGTGCGAGTTCTTCATCGCCATCCGCAATCCGGCCACCTATCTGCCGGCGGCTCTCAAGCTGAGGAACATGCCGGGCTACGAGGATTTCGTGCGCGGCACCGACCCGCGAGAGATGCGCTGGTCCGAGGTGATCGAGCGTATCCAGCACAACAATCCGGGTTGCCCGATCACCGTCTGGTGCAACGAGGATACGCCGCTGATCTGGCCGCAATTGCTGCGCGAGATCGCGGATACCGAAGTGGATTTCGACTTCAAGGCCGACCACTTCCTGCTCAGGACGATCATGCGCGACGAAGGGTTCGCCAAGATGGAGGCGTATCTGGAAAGCCAGCCGCCCATGACGGAGATTCAGCGCCGCCGGGTGATCGCCGCCTTCGTCGACAAGTTCGCGCTTGAGGACGAGCTGGAAGAAGAGATCGATCTTCCCGGCTGGACCCCCGCGCTGGTCGACGAGGTTTCCTCGATCTACGAGGACGACGTCTATATCATCGAGCGCATGGCCGGGGTTGAATTCATCGCGCCGTGACAGGAAACTCGCCCGCGCCGGCGTGCGGGGGTATTTGCGGATATCTGCCGGACACCGCGCGCCTCAGCGCTTCGCGGCCTCGGGCGGGCGGTCGCCATCGGATCCGGTATGCGCGCCGCCCAGCCGCGGACTGCGGCCTTCCTGGATGCGCGAGGTGAATTGCGGCTTTGCCGGATGCGCCGGGTCGTGCGCGGTCGAGCGGAACGAGGGCAGGTCCGGCTCCGCGCGCTGAACCGGCGGGGCCTCGGGCGCGGGAACATGGTGCGCGGCGGGGGCGGTTACGGGCTGCGGCTCGGCCACCGGCTCCGGCGCGGCGACGGGTTCGGCCGGCTCCGCGGAATGCTCGGGCGCCTGCACCGCCGGCTCGAAGGAGGCGGCGCGCGGCTCTTCGGCGTCCAGGGCACGGCGGAATACCAGCAGGTTCTGGAACCGGGTCGTGCGCCCGGTCAGGCCCGAGCGTTCCTCGCAAGGCAGGGTGTCGCTGCGCTGATATTCCCAGCCTTCGGCGCCGTAGCGGTTCATGAGCTGCTCCAGCTCATGGGCAAAGCGCGCCTCGGTTCCCTTGACGCCCTTGACCTTCGCGGCCTTGGTCGGTGCGGGCACGACAGTATATTCGTAGCGAGGCATCGGCCCCCCGGATTCTTGCAAGCGTTCGGCGAGATTACCAAACCCGGCCGGCAAGGGAAAGCGCGCGGCAGTGTTCGGGCGCAGACCGGCGGGAAAAAGCTATTCGGCGGGGTGGTCGTTCTTGCGCGACTCGTCGATCTTGCGCGCGCCATGGCGGAAATACAGCGCCCCAAGCCCGGCGATGGCCAACGCGATCAGCGGAAAGGCAATCTCAATTGTCATCGGCACGCTCCTTCCTCAACTGACCCAAGATATAGTGCGCAGCGCCGTGCAATGCCAGTCCGCCGCAACCCCAAAGCCATGCAAACTGTCCCACCAGCTGAAAACTCTCGGTTGCCGGGCGCAGAACCGCAAAGCCGATCATGCCCAGCCCGACGGCATTCAGAAGACCCGCAAACAGCTTGACCCGTTCGTTCCAGATCAGGTGCCGGTCGCGCCGCACCTTCCTACAGCCCCAGCTTGCCTGTCACGATCTCGTTCACCGCCTTGGGGTTGGCCTTGCCGCCGGTGGCCTTCATCACTTGGCCGACGAACCAGCCGGCCAGCTTGGGATTGGCGCGGGCCTTTTCGACCTGGGCTGGATTGGCGGCGATCACCTCGTCCACCGCGGCCTCGATCGCGCCGGTATCGGTGACCTGGCGCATGCCTTCGGTCTCGACGATCTCGGCAGGCGCGCGCCCCGTGGTATAGGCGATCTCGAACACGTCCTTGGCGATCTTGCCGGAAATGTCGCCCTTGCCGATCAGGTCGATGATCTGGCCCAGATGGGCGGCGGAAATCGGGCTCTCGCCGATGTCGTGCCCTTCCTTCTTGAGCCGGCCGAACAGCTCGTTGATCACCCAGTTCGCCGCCAGCTTGCCATCGCGGCCCGCGGCCGCCTCTTCGAAATAGGCGGCGTTGTCCACATCGGCGGTCAGCACGCCGGCGTCATATTCGGTCATGCCGTATTCGGTGACGAAACGCGCCTTTTTCTCGTCCGGCAATTCCGGCAGCGAAGTGGCGATGTCATTCACCCAGGCCTGTTCGATCTCCAGCGGCAGCAGGTCGGGATCGGGGAAATAGCGGTAATCATGCGCCTCTTCCTTGGAGCGCATGGACCGCGTCTCGCCCTTGTCGACATCGTAGAGCCGGGTTTCCTGCTCGATGCTGCCGCCATCCTCCAGAATGCGGATCTGGCGGCGTGCCTCGTAGTCGATGGCCTGCTGGATGAACCGCATGGAGTTCATGTTCTTGATCTCGCAGCGGGTGCCCAGATGGCTGAAATCCTGGGTTTCCTGATAGCGTTCGTAATCGCCCGGCCGGCAGACCGACACGTTCACGTCGGCGCGCAGGTTGCCGTTCTGCATGTTGCCGTCGCAGGTGCCCAGGTAGCGCATGATCTGGCGCAGCTTGCCGACATAGGCCGCCGCCTCTTCGGGGCCGCGCAGGTCGGGGCGCGAGACGATTTCCATCAGCGCGACGCCGGTGCGGTTGAGATCGACGAAGGTATTGTTCGGATCCATGTCGTGGATCGACTTGCCGGCATCCTGTTCCAGGTGAATCCGCTCGATCCGCACGCGCCGGGCAATGCCCGGGCCCATGTCCACCAGCACCTCGCCTTCGCCGACGATGGGCGCGTAAAGCTGGCTGATCTGATAGCCCTGCGGCAGGTCGGGATAGAAATAGTTCTTGCGGTCGAAGGCGCTGCGCAGGTTGATCTCGGCCTTGAGGCCCAGCCCGGTGCGCACCGCCTGCGCGACGCAGAATTCGTTGATGACGGGCAGCATGCCGGGCATCGCCGCGTCGACAAAGGACACGTTCGCGTTCGGCTCCGCCCCGAAGCGGGTGGAGGCGCCCGAGAACAGCTTGGCCTGGCTGGCGACCTGGGCGTGAACCTCCAGCCCGATCACCAGTTCCCAGTCGTGTTTCGCGCCCTGGATGACCTTGGGTTTCGGCGGCTCATGGGTGAGGTCGAGCATCGGTTTCGTCCTGCTGCTGTCGGATCGCGCAACTTCTAGGGGACGCGCGCAGGCGGGGCAAGGCCGGCGGCGGCGAAAGCGGGCAGGGCGGCGCGGTGCGGATTTCGCAAAATTGCACCGACAGACAGCAGCGGGGCGCTGCGGCCGGAAGCGGGGCGACCCGTTCGCACAGCGCTTGCGCTGCCGGACCGGTGCTGGCAGCATTCGCGGCGAATGCGCAAGGGAGGCGAAGGCCAATGAAACGCTCTGTCGTGAACGAGATCCTGAAGGACAGCGACGCCTTCATCAGGTCGTTCGGCTATGTCATGCCGCCCTTCGCCTACTGGTCGCCCGAAGAGATGAAGGCCCGCACCGCCGATGACGCGCCGATGGTGCGCGACCATGCGCTGGGCTGGGACATCACCGATTACGGCAAGGGCGGCTTCGACGAGATGGGGCTGTTCCTGTTCACCGTGCGCAACGGCAACAACGCCAACGTGCAGCGCGGCAAGGGGATGCTCTATGCCGAGAAGATCATGATCTCCGGCGAGAATCAGCTGTCGCCGATGCACCGCCACAACCTCAAGACCGAGGATATCATCAACCGGGGCGGCGCGACGCTGGTGCTGGAATTGTTCAAGGCCGCGCCGGACGGGTCCATCGACGAAAGCGCCGAGGTCGAGGTTCTGACCGACGGGCGGCGCCGAAGGATGGGGCCGGGGGCCTTGCTGAAACTGGCGCCCGGCGAGAGCGTGACGCTGCACACCGATACCTGGCACGCCTTCTGGGGAGAGGGCGGGCGGGTGCTGATCGGCGAGGTCAGCAACGTGAACGACGACCGGACGGACAATGTGTTCCGCGAGCCCATCGGGCGGTTTTCCCAGATCGAGGAGGATACGCAGCCGGTCCATCTGCTGGTGTCGGATTACGACCGCTGGCTTGACTGAGGTCCGGGTGGGGCCGGGTCGATTGGAAAAAAAGGGAGCGATTCATGCAACGGTTTCTTGCAGGGCTTTGCATTGGACTGGGCGCGGCGGCGGCCGCGCCGGCACTGGCGCAGGATGGCGATGACGGTGTCGTCGCCATGTGCCTGGCGCGGGGCGAAAGCCCGCAGGTCTGCGGCTGTGCCTCCGAGGCGCTGAAGGGCGAATTGGGCGGCCGCTATGGCCAGCTCGAACGGGTCGGCGCCGCCTTTGCCGAAAAGGTCGCGGGCGGCATGGCCGTCTCTCCGGCCTGGGGCGCGGCGCTGGACGCGGCCGGGCTGGGCCGCATTCAGGCGGGCCCGCTGGGTGCGGCCGAAGCCGCCGCGATCGAGGGTTGCCGAGGCTGAAACGCCGCGCAGCGCGCGCTGTTTTGCCGGCCGGTGCCGGCAGCAATACCGGCGCGGTGAACGGATTTCCGCCGATCCGCGCCACAGGGCGCGGCGCGGACTCGACCCGCGCGCCGCATTCTGGCACGAAACGGCGTTGCCGGACATTTCCCGGCGCTGCCAGAGACCCGATCATGTTTGGATATTTGACGAAAGCCGCCGTTCTGGCGGTATGTCTGGTATCGGCGGGATGCGCGGCGCGCGCGCCCGAATCCCCCGATCCCGTGGTGCCCGTGATGCGCTGGGACCATCGCCCCGAGGCGCGCGACTGGACGTTGGCCACGATGTCGGCGCTGCAGACCCACGGCGCGGTCCTTGCCGCGCTGGAGCCTGCCGATATCGACGAGTGGTGCCCCGGCTACCGCGCCGCGCCGCCCGATCAGCGCCGGGCCTTCTGGGCCGGGCTGCTGTCGGCGCTGGCCAAGTATGAAAGCCGCTGGACGCCTGATGCGTCGGGCGGGGGCGGGCGCTGGCTGGGCCTCTTGCAGATCGCGCCCGCCACGGCGCGCGGCGTGGGCTGCCGAGCGCAATCGCCGGCGGCGCTGTTCGACGGCGCGGCGAACCTGGCCTGCGGGGTGCGCCTTGCCGCGCACGAGATGCCGCGCGACAACAAGATCCTGGGCGGCCCCGGCGACTGGGGCGGGGTGGCGCAGCACTGGGCGCCGTTCCGCTCGCCCGAGAAGGTGGCGGACATGCGCGGCTGGCTGCGCGCGCAGCCCTATTGCGCGAAACCCTGACGGGCCGGCGCGCCGCGCGGAGCTGCAAGACCCCCCGCGCGGCGTGCGTTCAGCCCCGGCCGAGGATGCGCCCGACCATCTCGGACGTGTCCCGCGACAGGCCGGGCGTGCGCCCGATCCGCTCCAGCGCGGCGCGCATCATCGCCTGCCGGTCGGCGTCGTAGCGGCGCCAGGTCTCGAACATGGTGGTCATGCGCGCGGCGGTCTGCGGGTTCACCGGGTCGAGCCGGATCAGCCAGTCGGCCACCAGTTCGTAAGAGGCGCCGGACGCATCGTGGAACCCTGCCGCGTTCGCGGCCAGCCCGCCGATCACCGCGCGGAACCGGTTCGGGTTCTTCCAGTCGAAATCGGCATGCCGGGTCAGCGCCTGCGCGGTGCTTGCGGCGGCGCGGGGCGCGGCATGGCTGGTCTGCAGCGCGAACCACTTGTCGATCACCAGCCGGTCGTCCTGCCATTGCCGAAAGAACCGGCCCAGCTCCTCGCCGCCCGCGCCGATGTCGAGAAGCGCGGCCAGCGCGCCAAGCTGTTCGGTCATGTTGCCGGCGGTGCGGAACTGACGCACGGCCGCGCGCCCGGTATCGAGCCGCGACAACAGCCCCAGCGCCGTGAGGCGCAGCGCGCGGCAGCCGGCGGCACGGGCATCGGGCGTGTAGGGGCCGGGGATGTCCATCGCCTCGTAAAGGCCCGGCAGCAGCGGCGACAGGTGTTCGGCCAGCGCCAGCATCAGCTTTTCGCGCGCCTCGAAGATCGCCAGCGGATCAGGCGTGACGCCCGCGTCGTGCAATGTCTGGGCCATGTCGTCCTGCGAGGGCAGCCGCAGGGCCAGTGCGCGGAACGCGGGATCCAGACCGTCATTTCGCACCACCCGTTCCAGCGCATCGAGATAGGCCGGCCCCGGTGCCGCGGCATCCGTCACCATCCGCGCCAGAACGTCCTTGGCCAGCGCGCGCCCCGCATCCCATTTGTTGAACGGGTCGGTGTCATGCGCCAGCAAAAAGGCGCGTTCCTCGGCCGGGCTTTCGCGCTCGACGATTACCGGCGCGGAAAAGCCGCGCAGGATCGACGGCACGGGCTTGGAGGTCAGCCCCTCGAAGGTGAAGCTCTGTTCGGTCTGCGTCATCTCCAGCACGCGGGTTTCCACCACCTCGTCGCCGTTGGGGTTCAAAAGGCCCACGGCGATGGGGATCACCTGCGGCGCCTTGTCGGGCTGTCCCCGGGTGGGCGGGGTCGTCTGGCGGAAATGCAGAGTATAGGTGCCGCCGGAAGCCGCCGTGCCCGCGAGGTCCCGGCTCGGGGGCCGGGACGTGCCGTTCTCCGCCGTTCCCGCCGCGCCCCGGGCTTGATGCGGGGCCTCCGCGCCGCCCGCGAGGTCCCGGCTCGGGGGCCGGGACGTGTCGCCCTCCGCCGTCCCCGGCGCGCCCCGGGCTTGATGCGGGGCCTCCGCGCCGCCCGCGAGGTCCCGGCTTGGGGGCCGGGACGTGTCGCCCTCCGCCGCCACCGGCGCGCCCCGGACTTGATCCGGGGCCTCGCCGCCCGGCTGCCAGTCTTCGCTCACCGACAGGCGCGGGGTGCCGGCCTGGGTGTACCACAGCTTGAACTGGGTCAGGTCGCGGCCCGTCGCATCCTCGAACACCTTCAGCCAGTCCTCGATCGTGGCGGCGTCGCCGTCGTGGCGTTCGAAATAGAGATCGAGCGCCTTGGCATAGCCGTCCTGGCCGACCAGCCGGCGTAGCATCCCGATCAGCTCTGCGCCCTTCTCGTAGACGGTGGCGGTGTAGAAGTTGTTGATCTCGATATACGAGCTTGGCCGCACCGGATGCGCCAGCGGCCCGTTATCCTCCCGGAACTGGCGCGCGCGCAGGGCCAGCACGTCGCCGATCCGCTTGACCGGGGCCGACCGCATGTCGGCCGAGAATTGCTGATCGCGGAACACGGTCAGCCCTTCCTTGAGGCACAGCTGGAACCAGTCGCGGCAGGTTATGCGGTTGCCGGTCCAGTTGTGGAAATACTCGTGCGCGATGATGCCCTCGACATTCTCGAAATCGATGTCGGTGGCGGTATCCGGGCTGACCAGGACGTACTTGGAGTTGAAGACGTTGAGGCCCTTGTTCTCCATCGCGCCCATGTTGAAATCGTCCACCGCGACGATGTTGAACACGTCCAGGTCGTATTCGCGGCCGTATTCGTCCTCGTCCCATTTCATCGAGCGTTTCAGCGCATCCAGCGCGTAGTCGCACTTGCCCTCGTCGCCGGGGCGCACATAGACCGCCAGCGCCACCTCGCGGCCCGACCGGGTCACGAAACGATCCCGCACCGCCACCAGGTCGCCCGCCACCAGCGCGAACAGGTAGGACGGTTTCGGCCACGGGTCGGACCATTCGGCATAGCCGTCGCCGGAGGCGCCGGGATTGCCGTTCGACAGCATCACCGGCGTGTCCGATTCGATGCGCACATCGAAGGTGGCCATCACGTCGGGGCGGTCGGGGTAGTACGTGATCTTGCGGAACCCCTCGGCCTCGCACTGGGTGCAGTACATGCCGTTCGACATGTACAGGCCTTCAAGCGCGGTGTTGCCGGCGGGGTTGATCTCCACCTCCGCCTCCCAGACGAAGGGGCCGGCGGGCAGACGGCTGGCGGGTACCGAAAGACCGCGCGCGCCGATCTCGTGCGCGCCGTCCTCCAGCGCCTCGCCGGCGACGGCCGCGCCGATCAGTGTCAGCCCCTCGCCCATCAGCTCCAGCGGCTGGCCCGGCACGGCGTCCGGATTGGGGCGGAACTCGATCCGCGACAGCACGCGCGTCGCTGCCGGGTCGAGCCGGAAGGTCAGTTGCACCTTGTCCACCAGATAGGCGGGCGGCGTGTACTCGGACAGGAAGACCGCCTGCGGCGCGCTGTCATTCATTGGGAGAGATCCCCGATAGAAAGTGGAACATGCGGATTGTGCGCTACGTTATTGCGTGACCGGAGGCGCTTCAATGGCCGTACCGGTCGAAAGGAGGAACGATGTCCAACCCCGAGTCGAACATGGCGAAGGAAAAGCGGCGCCACTGGGGTCCGCTTGTCGGAATAGCCGCCGTGCTGCTGTTCGCGGTCGTGATCGGCGCCTACTTCCTCGGTTATCTCGCCTATGAGGGCAACGTGCCGGGCGCCGAGGAGGTGCAGACCGAAGACGGCGTCACGGACGTGGTACCGCTGACGGAGTGACACGGGTTTCCCGGCCAGGCGGCCGGTCCCGCGACCAACCGAAACTCCATAAATTCCTTGCCGCACGCCTTCGCTTGACATAGCGTAAGGACGCGGCCTGCCGATGAGATTGGAGTTTCATCATGACCAGCATGCGAGTTGCCGCCTTGTTCTGTGTTCCCCTTGCCCTCACCGCCTGCGCCCAGCAGGAAGAGCCGCGCGCGCCCGTGGTGCGCGGCGAGCCGGTGTTCAACAAGCTCGGCGATATCGTCGGGTGCGAGCAGGGGGTCTACATCCCCGGCGCGCAGATGCAGTATCAGTGCTATCCACCGCCCGATGACTGCCCGGACGTTCAGACGGCCACGAACGTGCCGCCGCAATGCCTGCCGCGGATCCCGCGTCAGCCCGGCGGTGACCCGAATGGCGGCCCGCGCCGGCCGAACCCGGTCGGCCAGTTCCCGTAGGTTGCGCGCCCGGGGCGCGGACGGCCGGGGCACGATCGCTTGCCTGTCGCGTCCGATCTGCCTATTCAGTGTCCGGCGCCGCGGGACGGTGCGGCGACACTAGGCTGAGAGGGCGTTCATGGGACGAGTGACACGGGCCGGGCTGGATGTGGATCGGCAGCTCGCGGATTTCATCGAGACTGCGGCGATCCCCGGCACCGGGGTCGAGGCGGACGGTTTCTGGGCGGGGCTTTCGCACCTTGTCCACGAACTTGGCCCGAAGAACCGCGCGCTGCTGGAACGGCGGGCGGAACTGCAATCGCAGCTCGACGCCTGGTTCACGGCTCGCAAGGGGCAGGCGCCCGACCCGGCCGAGCAGGAGGCTTTTCTGCGCGAGATCGGCTATCTGGTCGATGAGGGCGTGGATTTCGGGCTGGAAACCAGCCGCATCGACCCCGAGATCGCCAGCCTCGCCGGCCCGCAGCTCGTGGTGCCGATCACCAATGCCCGCTACGCGCTGAATGCCGCGAATGCGCGCTGGGGCTCGCTTTACGATGCGCTCTACGGCACCGACGCGCTGGGCTCGCTGCCCTCGGGCAAGGGCTATGATCCCGAACGCGGCGGCCATGTGATCGGCTGGGCCAAGGCGCATCTCGACAAGGTCGCGCCGCTGGCCGGCGGCTCCTGGGCCAGTGTCACGGCGCTGCGCGTTTCGGACGGGGCGCTTCTGGTGGAAAACGATGCGGGCGAGACCGGCCTTGCCGACCCCGCGCAATTCGCCGGCCACGCGGACGAGCCGCGCCTGGTTCTGCTGCGCGCGCATGGTCTGCATATCGAGATCCGCATCGACCCGACCAGCCCGGTCGGGCAGCAGGATCCGGCCGGTATTTCCGACATGGTGATCGAATCGGCCGTCTCGGCGATCATGGATTGCGAGGATTCGGTGGCCTGCGTCGACGGCGCCGACAAGACGCTGGCCTATTCCAACTGGCTGGGCCTGATGAAGGGCGACCTGACCGAAGAGGTCACCAAGGGCGGCAAGACCTTCACCCGCAAGCTGGCGGGCGACCGCACCTACACTGCGCCGGATGGCGGCGATCTGGTGCTGAAGGGCCGCGCGCTGATGCTGGTGCGCAATGTCGGCCACCTGATGACCAACCCGGCGATCCGCGACCGCGACGGCAAGGAGGTCTTCGAGGGGCTGATGGACGCCGCCGTGACCACGCTGATCGCGATGCACGACCTGAACAAGTCCGGCGGGCCGCGCAACTCGGTCGCGGGGTCGGTCTATGTGGTCAAGCCGAAGATGCACGGCCCCGAAGAGGTGGCCTTTGCCGACACGATCTTTACCCGCGTGGAAAAGATGCTGGGCCTTGCCGCGAACACCGTCAAGCTGGGGATCATGGACGAGGAGCGGCGCACATCCGCCAACCTCAAGGAGTGCATCCGCGCCGCCAAGGCGCGCGTGGCGTTCATCAATACCGGCTTTCTGGACCGGACCGGCGACGAGATTCACACCGCGATGGAAGCCGGCCCGATGATCCGCAAGGGCGAGATGAAGAACGCCGCCTGGATCGCCGCCTACGAGGATCGCAATGTCGATATCGGGCTGGCCTGCGGGCTGAAGGGACGCGCGCAGATCGGCAAGGGGATGTGGGCGATGCCGGATCTAATGGTCGACATGCTGGAGGCAAAGATCGCCCATCCGCGCGCGGGCGCGAACTGCGCCTGGGTGCCGTCGCCCACCGCCGCGACGCTGCATGCCACCCATTACCACGAGGTCGACGTGGCCGCCCGCCAGGACGAGATCGCGGCAGGCGGGCCGCGCGGCACGCTGGCGGACCTGCTGACCGTGCCGGTGATGCGCGGGCAGAACCTGTCGGATGCCGACATCGCCGCCGAGATCGAGAACAACGCGCAAGGTATCCTCGGCTATGTGGTGCGCTGGATCGACCAGGGCGTCGGCTGTTCCAAGGTGCCCGACATCAACGATGTCGGCCTGATGGAAGACCGCGCGACCTGCCGCATCTCCAGCCAGGCGCTGGCCAACTGGCTGCATCACGGCGTCGTCGGGCGCGAGCGGGTGATGGACGCGATGAAGAAGATGGCCGAGGTGGTCGACCGCCAGAACGAAGGCGATCCGGCCTATCGCCCTATGGCGCCGAAATTCGACGGCATCGCCTTCCAGGCGGCCTGCGATCTGGTATTCAAGGGGGTCGATCAGCCCTCGGGCTATACCGAGCCGGTGCTGCATGCCCGGCGCCTGCAACTGAAGGCGGCCGGGTAACGGCCGCGCCGCGCCCCTTGCGGGGATGTCTCGCAGGGGGCGCAGGCACCGGCTTTTCACGGCGCGGCCCGCGCTCTATGCTCGCGCCGTGACATTGGAAACGGAGCGGACATGCCAAGGCCGATCGTCGGAATCATCGGGAACAGCCACATCATCGACGGCCGCTACCGCGTGCATGGCGGCGGCTATTACAATTCGCAGGCGGTCGCCAAGGTTGCCGGCTGCACGCCGGTGATCGTGCCGACCGATCCCGATCTCGTCGGGATCGAAGAGTTGATGACCCATTTCGACGGCTTCGTGTTCACCGGCGGGCGCCCGAACGTGCATCCCGAGGAATACGGCGTCGCCCCGACCGAGGCGCACGGCACCTTCGACCGCGAGCGCGACCGCATGGCGCTGCCGCTGATCCGGGCCCTGACAGAGCGGGGCCAGCCCTATTGCGGGCTGTGCCGCGGCTTTCAGGAGGTCAACGTGGCCTTCGGCGGCACGCTGCATCCCGAGATCCGCGAGCTTCCGGGCCGGATGAATCACCGCATGCCCCCCGATGGCACCGAAGAGCAGATTTTCGAGCTGCGCCAGCGCGTGACCTTCACCGAGGGCGGCCCCTTCCACCGGCTGATGGGCACGACCGAGGTGATGACCAACACGCTGCACGGGCAGGGCGTGGACCAGCCCGGAGCGCGGATCGTGATCGACGGGACCGCCGAAGACGGCACGCCCGAGGCGCTGTATGTCGACGGCGCGCCGGGCTTCACCCTGTCGGTGCAGTGGCACCCCGAATTCAACGCGGCCGGCGATCCGGTATCGCGCGCGCTGTTCGGCGCGTTCGGCGATGCGGTGCGCGCCTGGGCCGAAGGCGGCCGGCGGCCCGCACTCAGGAGCGCCTGAGAAAGGTGCCTGTGCCGCGTCTTTCGGTCCCGCTCCGCAAGACGGGGCACCGCCGATGACCCGCTACGACCTTCGGTTTGCCGGCCTCCTTGCCGCGGCGGTGATCGTGATCGGGCTGGGGCTGGGCTACGGCATCGGCTGGCTGACGCGCCCCGGCGTCCCGGCGCCGCAGGCCGCCCCGCGCGGGGACGTGACGTTCTATCCCGGCGCCCGGCAGGACGCGAACAAGCCGACCGGGCGCATCCCCGGCTACGGCGATGTCTATGTGAACGATTACGCCGATCTGCTGGACGCCGCGGCCGAGGCGCGGATCCGCGCGGACATGATCGAGCTTTACGATCATACCGGCATCGAGATGACGGTGCTGACCATTCCCGCCCTTGCCGATTTCGGCCATGCCGGTCCGATCGAGCCCTTCGCCACCCGGCTGTTCAACACCTGGGGGATCGGCAACGCGGCCAGCAATGACGGCGTTCTGGTACTGGTCGCGCGGGGCGACCGGCGGATGCGGATCGAGATCGGCGCGGGGTACGCGCGGTCGTGGGATGCGCGAATGCAGCGGGTGATCGACGACGCCTTCCTGCCCGCCTTCCGCGAGGACCGCTATCAGCAGGGGATCGAGGCGGGGGTGGACGAGACCATCTTCGAGCTGACGGGCGCCTATCCTGGCGAATACGGCGCCGGCACGCTAAAGCGCGGCATCGGCCGGATCTGGCGCGCGGCGGGCGAGCATCTGCTGGTGGCGCTGGGCCTGCTGGGCGCGGCATTCGGCGGGGTGATCGCGGCGATCCGCCGGCATTTCCGCAACCGCCCGCGCCGCTGTGCGCGGTGCGGCACGCTGATGACCCGCGCGGACGAAGAGGCGGACGATGCGCATCTCGACGGCGGCCAGCGGTTGGAGGAATTCCTGCATTCGGTGGATTACGACGTCTGGCACTGCCCGAACACCGAATGCGGGCATATGGAAATCACGCGCCATCCGGCCTGGTTCTCCAGCCACGGTGCCTGTCCGCAATGCCACTACAGGACACTGAGCACCACGACAGAGATACTGGAACGTGCCACCACCAGCAGCACCGGCCGCAAGCGCGTGACCTACGATTGCCGGAACTGCCCGTACCACGACACCGAGGACCGGACGATCCCGAAGAAGGCCAAGTCTTCCTCGGGGTCGAGCCGGTCGTCGTTCGGCGGCGGATCCTCATCCGGCGGCGGGGCGAGCGGCAGCTGGTAGGAGAGCAATGCCTGCGGGGGCGACCAGCCCCCGCCGCGCCCGCCCCTTCCGGTTGGCGGGCGCTTGGTCGGCGGCGCGCGCCGAAGAGACCTCATGCATGAAGGCCGGGACAAAGTATGCAGATCGGCGGTCCTGCGAGCACCCGCCCAGAGGCGGCCGCGCCTGGGCTTTTCGCCGGCTCAGGTCACGGCCGCGCGCGCCTTGTACTCGGCCCGGTCCCACAGCGCGCCGTCCATGATCGTGGCCAGCGTCTCGACCGCGCGGTCGATATCCTCCATCCCGACATAAAGCGGCGCGATGCCGAAGCGCAGGATGTCGGGCGCGCGGAAATCGCCGATCACTCCGCGCGCGATCAGCGCCTGCATGATCGCGTAGCCCTCGGGGTGACGGAACGACACCTGGCTGCCGCGCCGGTCCGCCTCGCGCGGGCTGGCCAGCGTCAGGGCGGGGCAGGCGGCCTCGACCCCGGCGATGAACGCCTCGCACAAATCGACCGAGCGCGCGCGCAGCGCCGCCATGTCCACCCCGTCCCAGATGTCCAGAGCCGCCTCCAGCGCGGCCATCTGCAATATCGCGGGCGTGCCTATGCGCATCCGTTCGATCCCCGCGCCGGGGCGGTAGGCGGGGTCGAAGTCGAACGGCGCCGCATGACCCAGCCAGCCCGACAGCAGCGGCGCCACCCGCGCCTGATGCTCCGGCGCGACATAGATGAAGGCCGGCGCGCCCGGCCCCGCGTTGAGGTACTTGTAGGTGCAGCCGGCCGCGAAATCCGCGCCCGCGCCGGCCAGGTCGACCGGGAACGCCCCCGCCGAATGCGCCAGATCCCAGATCGCCAGCGCCCCGGCCTCATGCGCGCGCGCGGTCAGCGCGGCCATGTCGTGCCGCCGTCCGGTGCGGTAATCGACCTCGGTCAGCATCAGCGCGGCCACGTCCTCGCCGATATGCTCCGCCACCTCCTCGGGGGGAACGGTGCGGATCTCGTGGCCCCGGTCCAGCGTGCGCACCAGCCCCTCGGCCATGTAGAGATCGGTGGGAAAGTTGCCGCTGTCCGACAGGATCACCCGGCGGTCCGGGCGCATGTCCAGCGCCGCGGCCAGACATTGCACCATTTTCAGCGACAGCGTGTCGCCGGTGGTGACCGTGCCCGGCGCGGCGCCGATCAGCGGCGCGATCCGGTCGCCCAGCCGGCTCGGCCAGGCCATCCAGCCGGCCTTGTTCCAAGCGGTGATCAGCTGCGCGCCCCATTCGTCCCGCAGCGTCCGCGCCACCCGGTCCGGCGCGGCGCCGGGCAGCGGGCCCAGCGAGTTGCCATCGAGATAGACGATGCCCTCGGGCAGGTCGAACAGGGCGCGGGTGGCGGCGAAATCGGTCATCGGCAGGCTCCGGCAATTGACAGGTGACGGGCACAGTACAGACCCGGTCCGCCGCCGCAAGCCGTGCGCCCTCAGATCCCCAGCCGGTCGCGCAGCGCGTACCACGTCATCGCCAGCGCCAGCGCGGCGCCGCGTGCCGGGCCCAGCGGCGGCAGGGCGGGCGGGCGCACGCCCGCCATGACGTCGAACCGCGTCAGATCGCCATGAACCGCTTCGGCCAGGATGCGCCCGGCCAGCGTCGCCATCGCCAGGCCGTGCCCCGAATACCCCCCTGCCGCCCACAGGCCGGGCCGGGGGCGGGCGAAATCGGGCATCCGGGACCGGGTGATCGCCAGCGTGCCGCCCCAGGCATAGTCGATGCGAACGTCCGCCAACTGCGGATAGACCGCCAGCATCGGCCGCCGCACCTTGGCGGCGATGTTCCGCGGAAACCGTGCGCCGTAGCTTTCGCCGCCGCCGAACAGCAGCCGCCCGTCATGGCTCAGCCGCCAGTAATTCACCACGAAGCGGCTGTCGGCCACCGCGATATCCTCGGCCAGCACGTCGCGCGCCCGCGCGCCCAGGGGCTCGGTCGCGGCGATGAAGTTGTTGATCGGCATGATCCGCGCGCCCACCCGCCGCTCCAGCCCGCCCAGATACCCGTTGCAGGCCAGCACGACCTGGTCGGCGCGCAACGTGCCGCCCCGGCACCGCACCATGCCGGGCGCGACCTCCACCGCCTCGGACAGCTCGAAGATGCGCGCCCCCGCGCCCCGCGCCGCCCGCGCCAGCCCGAAGGCAAAGCGCAGCGGGTGCAGGTGGCCCGAGGCGCGGTCGATCATCCCGCCGCGAAACGCGTCCGAGCCGATCAGCGCGCGGATGCCGGCGCGGTCCAGCGGCTCGGCCGCCTCGTGGCCGTAGTCGCGGCGCAGCTTCCCGGCATAGGTCTGCGCGGCGCGCGCGCCCGCCTCGGTCCAGTCGGCATGCGCCACGCCGTCCCGCCATTTCGCGTCGATGCCATGCTCGTCGATCAGCGCGCGCACCAGCGCCACCGATTGCAGCGAGATATCCCACAGCGCGCGCGCCACATCCTTGCCGTGGGCGCGCTCCAGCCAGTCCTGGTCCTGCCGCTGCCCGACCGCCGCCTGCCCGCCATTGCGCCCCGACGCGCCAAAGCCGACGCGGTGCGCCTCGACCAGCGCCACGTCATAGCCCTGCCGCGCCGCATGCAGCGCGCAGGACAGGCCGGTATATCCTCCGCCGACGATGGCGATGTCGGCCCGTGTCTCGCCGCGCAGCGCCGGCCCCGGCGGCGGCGGCGCGGCGGTGGCGGCGTACCAGCTGGCGGGAAACTCCCCGCGCCGGTCATTGGCGTGCAGCAGGCTCATGCGCCGCCTCGGCGGCAGAGGCCCTGTTCCTCATCTTGCCCAAAATACCTTGGGGAGCGCGAGGGGCAACGCCCCTCGCCCGGATCGGATCGCCAACGGCGATCCGACACCCCGCCCCGCATTCCCCTCCGCCTCATACGTTGAGCAGCAGGTGTTCACGCTCCCACGGGCTGATCACCTGCAGGAATTCCTGATACTCGACCCGCTTGACCGCCTCGTAGACGCGGCAGAACTCCTCGCCCAGCACGCCGCGGATCGTGTCCGCCGCCCCGAAGGCATCGAGCGACTCGCCCAGGATCTGCGGGATGTCCGGCGGGGTCTCATAGGCGTTGCCGGTGAATTGCGGCGCCGGGTCCGTGCCGTCCAGCATCCCCTGGTAGCCGCAGGCAAGCGACGCGGCGATGCCGAGATACGGGTTGCAGTCCATCCCGGCCAGCCGGTTCTCGACCCGCCGCGCATCGGGGCCGGAAACCGGCACCCGGATCCCCGTGGTGCGGTTGTCGATTCCCCATTGCAGGTTGATCGGGGCGGCGTGGTCGCGCACATAGCGGCGGTAGGAATTGACATAGGGCGCCAGCACCGCGATCACCGAGGGCAGATGCGTCTGCAAGCCGCCGATGAAATGGCGGAAAGCCGGCGCCTCGCCGCCCCCGGGGGTGGAGAACAGGTTTTGCCCGCTGGCGCTGTCCGCCACCGAATGGTGGATGTGCATGGCGCTGCCCGGCTCGTCCTGGATCGGCTTGGCCATGAAGGTGGCGAAACAATCGTGGCGCAGCGCCGCCTCGCGGATCAGCCGCTTGAAAAAGAAGATCTCGTCGGCCAGCTTCACCGGGTCGCCGTGGCGCAGGTTGATCTCGACCTGGCCGGCGCCGCCCTCCTGCAGGATGCCGTCGATCTCGAAGCCCTGGGCCTCGGCGAAATCGTAGATGTCGTCGATCACCGGGCCGTATTCGTCCACCGCCGACATCGAATAGGCCTGGCGCGCGGCGGCGCGGCGGCCGGAGCGGCCCATCGGCGGCTCAACCGGCTGGTTCGGGTCGGTGTTGCGCGCCACCAGAAAGAACTCCATCTCCGGCGCCACGATCGGGGTCCAGCCCCGTTCCGCATACAGCCCGACCACCCGCTTGAGCACGTTGCGCGGCGCCACCGGGATCGGCGCGCCGTCACGGTCCTCGATGTCGTGGATCACCTGCAGGGTCCAGTCGCCGGTCCAGGGCGCCGCCGTCGCGGTGTCGAGCGCGGGGCGCAGGATCATGTCCGGTTCGGTGAAGTCCGACCCGTCATCGACCCAGTCGCCGGTGATGGTCTGCAGGAAGATCGAGTTGGGCAGGTAGAAATGCGTCTGCTGCGCGAATTTGGCCGCGGGCATCGCCTTGCCGCGCGCCACGCCGGCCAGATCGGCCACCAGGCATTCCACCTCGTCAAGCCGCCGCCCCTCCAGGTAGGCCCGCGCGGCCTCGGGCAGCGCGTCCATCCAGTCAGCCATCGGCGTGGCCCTTAAGATGGTCCGCGATGATCCGTGCCGTCCGGTCGTTGTCCAGCGGCGTGTCCGCCGCGCCGCGCGCCGCCGCCACCGCGTCCTCGGGCAGGATCTCCTCGCGCGTATCCACCAGCCCCGCGAAGAAGGCCGGCGTCATCTCGGGATGCGGCTGCATGGTCAGGATCGGCGCGTCGTAGCGCAGCATCGCGTTGGCGCAGGTGGCGGTGGTGCCGATCACCCGCGCGCCGGGCGGAGCCTTCGTCACCTGGTCCTGGTGCATCGCGTTCAGCGTCAGCGGGCCGAACTCGGCGCTGCGGTACATCTGCGGGCCGATGGTCCAGCCGCCGGCGAACTTCTCGGCCCGCCCGCCCATCGCCTGGGCGATGATCTGATGGCCGAAACAGATACCCACCATGGGAATGCGCGCTGCCGCCACGTCCCGGATGAAGGTCTCAAGCGGGGGGATCCACGGGTGATCCTCGTAGACGCCATGGGGCGAGCCGGTCACCAGCCAGCCATCGGCTGCCTCGATCGCGCCCGGCAGCACCATGTCCATGACCGGGTAGGTGTCGAATTCGAAGCCCATCCCGTCCAGCATCTGCCGGAATAGCGCGTCGTAATCGCCGAACGGGGCGTGCAGCTGGGCGGGCGCGCGCCCGGTCTGGAGAATGCCGATCTTCATGGAACACCCGATCTGGAATTCGCAAAACCCTAGCGGCGCCCCGCCGCGCCGGCAAGGGGCCGTCATCGGCGGGCGGCGGCCGATCCCGGCGCGCTGCGGCATCTGCACGGATTTGCATGGCGTGGTTTGTTCCGGCGGAAAGCGCCTGGCGAAGCCGGCCCCGAAGCCGCGGGAAACGCCCCTTTTGCGCCTCGCCTCCCCGCCTGCCGAGGGCCATTGCGTCCCCGGTGCCCCCGGCCTAGCGTGCCGCCATGTCCGCGGATCGCCCCCTGTTCGGCATCGTCCTGATGCTCGGTTTCTGCTTCATGGCGCCGCTGGGCGATTCCATGATCAAGCTTCTGGGCGACATCGTCCCGCTCGACCGGCTGCTGCTGGTGCGCTACGGCGTGCAGGCGGCCGTGCTGGCCCCGGTGGTGCTGCTGGCGGGGGGCAGCCTGCGCCTGCCGCCGCGGGTGCTGGCGCTGACCGCGCTGCGGACCGTCCTGCATGTCCTTGCCGTGGCGATGATGGCGCTGTCGCTGCGCCACCTGCCGCTGGCAGAGGCGATCGCCATCGTCTACGTCATGCCGTTCCTGCTGCTGCTGCTGGGCTGGACGCTGCTGGGCGAAGAGGTCGGCCCGCGCCGCCTGACCGCCTGCGCGGTGGGCTTTGCCGGCACCATGCTGGTGGTCAAGCCCAGCTTCGCCGAGGTCGGCTGGCTGGCGCTTCTGCCGGTGCTGGTGGCCGTCGCCTTCGCCTTCTTCATGCTGGTCACCCGGCAAGTCGCCAAGGCGGCCGGGCCGGTCGAGCTTCAGGCGGTCAGCGGGCTGATGGCGGTGGCGCTGCTGCTGCCACTCGATCTGTCGGGGCTGATGGGCGACTGGCCGCTGGACCGCGCGGGCCCGCCGGGCATCGGCGGCTGGGGCCTGCTGCTGGCGATGGGCCTTCTGGGCACGCTGGGACATCTGCTGATGACATGGGCGCTGCGCCATGCCCCGGCGGCGACGCTGGCGCCGATGCAATATCTGGAAATCCCGTTCGCCGCGCTGATCGGCTGGCTGATCTTTCACGACTTCCCCGACGGGCTGGCCTTTCTGGGGATCTGCGTGACCATCGGATCGGGTCTCTACATCATCGCGCGGGAACGTCGCCCGCGCCCGGCCAAAGCGCCCGTACCGCCGGCCTGATCTGCGTGCGCGGCAGGATCGCCAGCATCCCGGGCCCGTCCAGCGCCAACGTGACCGGCGATGTCCTGACCGCGTTCGAGGTTGCCACGCGCCCGTCCGGCGCCAGTGCCAGCCCGTCGATGGGCCAGCGCAGGCCGGTGCTGGTGCCGCGCATCGCGCGCATCGGAAACAGCGACAACCGGGTGCCGACCGGCAGGTCGAGCCGCAGGTGCCGGGGCGCGTGAAACGCCAGATCGGACTCTCCGATCACGATCGCCGCGCCGGCCCGGTGCCGCACCAGCGCATTGTACACCGCCAGTTCGTGGTCCAGCCGCGCCCCGGTGAACCCGACCGCCAGCACGATCGGAGCGGCGATCCGGTCCAGCGCCTTGTCGAAATCGGTGCTGTCCTGTTCGGTCACCTTGTGCAGCACGCCGCTGCCCAGTTGCCGCCGCGCGGCATCTGACAGCGAATCCATGTCGCCGATCACCGCCTCGGGCCTGTAGCCGGCCGCCAGCGCGGTATCTGCACCGCTGTCGGCGGCCACCAGAACCGGCGCCAGCGCCAGCACCTGCTTCAGCAGCTCTGTTTCCAAAGGCGCACCGCCAAGCAGTGTCACGGCCCCGCCGGATTGGACAATTGCGGCACTCATGCCGATATTAATGGGATATTCGGACTTCGGCCACAATCTGACCAAGAAAAAATACCGCAAATACCCCGGTTCTGTTCCGAATCTGGAACCAAGGCGTGGTAAACACATCCTTGCTGGATCGGGGGAGAAAGCGACGCTCTGATGGTTAACGCAAGTAAAATTCTGACGGTTTCCTACGGCACGTTTTCGTGCACGCTGGAAGGGTTCGACGAGCCGTTCTCGACGATGAAGTCGATTGCCGAGTATTTCCGCGACCTGGCGGCTGATGACCGTTACTTCGGGGCCGAGCCGCCGACCCCGGATGCCGAGATGCTCCATCGGATCGCCGAGCGCGAGATTCAGCGCCGGGTCGAGGCGCGCGTGCAGAAGAACGGCATCCTGCTGCGCCAGATCGACGATGCCGCCCCGTCCCCCGTCCGCCCGCCCGAGCGAGAACCGGCACGCGAAACCGCACCCGCCGGCGCTGCCTCTGGCCGCGCGTCGCCTGCCGCGCCGCCGCCGCATGTGCCCTCCCCGCCCTACGGAAGCGCCGCCGCCGCGCCTTCCGATGACGGTGTGGCAGAGACCGTGGCAGAGAAACTGCGCCGGATTCGCGCCGCCGTCGCCCGTGCCCAGACCGACGATCCGCAGCTTGGCCATGCCTTCGCCGAGGACGAGCGCGCCGAGCCGGCGGAGGAGGCCGTGCCCCTTGCGCCGGAGGCGCAGGAGACTAGCGCGCCGGAGGCGCAGGAGGAGAGTGCGCCGGAGGCGCAGGAGGAGAGTGCGCCGGAGGCGCAGGAAGAAATCGCGCCGGCGGCCAGTGCGCCGGAGGTGCCGGATTCGGCAGAGCAGGGAGCGGCCGGCATGGCCGCGCCCGAGCCGGTGGAGGACCAGCCCGTCGATGCAGCGCCCGAGCCGGCCGAATCAGCCGCGCCCGAGGCAGAGATCGACGAGGACGCGGCAGGCGAAGACGAGGCAGACGAAGACGACGGCAGCATCCTCGAAGCGCTCGCCGCCGCCGAGACCGCGCAGCACCCTGCCTCGGACGGCACAGAGCCCGAGGCCGTGGCAGAGCCGGAGGCCGATACGGAAACCGACGAGGCCCGCATGGTGCCGGAGCCGGCCGAGGGCATGCTGACCATGCCCGAGGACGACGCGACCGAGCCGGACGAGACCGCTTTGGAGGACGATTCGGCGCAGCCCGGCGAGGGCTCGCTCGATTTCTCCGCCTTCGGTCTGGACACGGATGCGCCCGAAGCCGAGCTGGACAGCGACACCGCCGACGATGTCGAGGCGGTGTCGGATGGCGGCGAGACTTCGCACGAAGACGATATGATCGCCGCCTTCATGGACAGCGGCGATCCTGCCGACGACAGCGCCGCCGAGCCGGAAAAAGCCGTGCAATCCGCCTTCGAGGATGAGGGCCCTGCCGCGGCGTTGCCCGCTGATACGACCGCGGAAACGGACGAGGCCGAGGCTGGCCGCGCCGACGTGATCCACGTGGCGGCGGAAGATACACCGGACGGCGTGGCCGAAGCCGAGATCGTGGACGACGTGACCGACGCCGGTATCGCCGGCGACATGGCCGAGGCCGAGACGACTGACACCGTGGCCGAGGCCGATACCACTGACGCTATGGCCGAAGCCGGTAGCGCCGACGACGAGACCGAAGCTGATACCGCCGACGACGTGGCCGACGCCGATACCCCCGACGACGAGACCGACGCCGATACCGCCGAGGCCGCCACGCTGCCGGATACAGAGCTGGACCTTTCCGACATCCTGGGCACCTCGGATGCCGAGTCGCTGCCGCCCCTGCCGCTGACCAGCGCGGAGCGGATCGATTCGCTCGGCTCCGGCGAAGAGGACTCAGACGAGTTCGAGCTGACCCGTGTGCGGGTCGTGAAGATGACCCGCGTGGAATTCGATGCGCAATTCGTCGAGGATGAGAGCGCGGACGATGCCCCCGTCACCCACGATGGCGAATTGCCGGAGGATGCCCCCAGGGGACGCGACCGGATCCGGGCCGCGCTGGGCGATACCGGGCTGTCCGAGGCGGACGAGGCCGACCTGATCGAGGAACTGATGCAGGCCGGGCAGGGCGACGACGCCCCCCAGGCGGATGCCGCCCCCGAGGCAGCGCAGGACACCGCCGAAACGGCCGATGATGCCGCAGACGACGCGGACGACTACGTGGAAACCGTGCAGGAGCGGCCCGAAGAAACGCCGGGCATGGGCGCGCATGCCGATACGCGCGATCCCGGCATCGGGGCCGGACCGGACGTGCCGGTGGACCGCCTGCTGGCCCAGACCGACACCGAGCTGCGCGCGACCGAGACCAAGCGCCGCCGGTCGGCGATCGCCCATCTGAAGGCCGCTGTTGCCGCGGTGCGCGCCGATGGCGGCCGCGCCGCCGCCGCCTCCGACCGCGAGACCGAGGAGGCGATGAACCGCTACCGCGACGACCTCGCCAGCGCCGTCGAAGGCGACGCCCGCACCGCGCCGCCGGCCCGCGACACGCTGTCGGGCATGCCGGAAACGAACGCGGCGGAAGACGGCGATGCCGCAACGTCCGAGACACGCGGCGCGGCGGAGCCTGATACCGGCGACGAGGCTTTGGCACCCGGCGCGGCCGGCATTGCGGCGGCGTCGGAAGAAACCGGCCTTGACGATACGGCGCCCGGCGACGCCGACGATGACGCCGCGCGCGCCGCCGCCGCCAGCCCCCGGCCGCGCCGCAAGCGGTGGATGGCGCCGCTCATGCTGGTGTCCGAACAGCGGGTCGACAAGCCCGGCACCGAAGAGGCCGCCGCGCCGGTTCGACCGCGCCGGATCCGCACCGAGGATCTGGATGGCGACACCGAGACGGATACCGCCGCCGGATCGGGGGGCGATTCCGCCGAGGAATTCCGCCGCTTCGTGGATGCCGTCGCGCCGGACGGGCTGCAGGAACTGCTCGAAGCGTCCGCTGCCTATGGCGGCGTGGTCGAGGGCGCGCCGTCAAGCACCCGCCCGCAGATCATGCGCCGCGTCGCGCGGTATCTGCCCGAGGACAGCTTCAGCCGCGAAGAGGGGCTGCGCGCCTTCGGTGTTCTGCTGCGCGAGGGGCGGATCCAGCGGATCGAACGGGGCCGCTTCGCCGTGGCGCCCGGCAGCCGGTTCGCCGACGCGACCCGCAAGTCCGCCACCGGCTGACCGGGCGGCGGCACGCCCTACCCATGTGAATGCCCCCGCAACCCGTTGCGGGGGCATTTTCGTTCGGGCAAGCCGCACAAGGACCGCCGCGGCCCGGCGATATGGTTGCCGCGCACCGCCGACTTCGCCCGCGTTCAGACGGCCTGCCCGGTGGCAAACTCCGCCGCTTGCCGGATCGCGCGGATATTGGTGCCGTAGGGCGCGGGATCGTCCGCAGAGCCGCCGCGAAAAACCGCCGAGCCGGCGACCAGCACATCGGCCCCGGCGCGCGCGACCTGCGGCGCGGTCTCGGGGGTGACGCCGCCATCGACCTCGACATGGACGGGGCGGTCGCCGATCAGCGCGCGCACCGCGCGGATCTTGTCCGTCACGTCGATGAATTTCTGCCCGCCGAAGCCGGGATTGACGCTCATCACCAGCACCAGGTCGACCAGATCCAGCACATCCGCCACCGCCGCCGCCGGCGTGCCGGGGTTCAGCGCCACGCCCGGCCGCGCGCCGGCGGCCCGGATCGCCTGAAGCGTGCGGTGGATATGCGGGCCGGCCTCGACATGCGCGGTGATGATGTCGGCGCCGGCGCGCGCGAACGCCTCGATATAGGGATCGACCGGTGCGATCATCAGGTGCACGTCCATCACCGTCTTCACATGCGGGCGGAACGCGGCCACGGCCGGCGGGCCGAAGGTGATGTTGGGCACGAAATGGCCGTCCATCACATCGACATGGACCCAGTCGGCGCCCTGATCCTCGATGGCGCGGATTTCGCGCCCGAAATCGGCGAAGTCGGCGGACAGGATCGACGGGGCGATGCGGATCGGGCGGGGGGCGGACATGGCGGGTTCTCCTTGGCTGCGTGCCGGTGCGGCTGGAGGCGGCATAGCGCGCATCGCGCGGGCACGTCCAGTGCGCTGCCGCGGCTTGACCTTGCCCGCGCCGCCGGGGATGGTCGGCCGCGACACAAGGGAAGGAACGACGATGGAGTTCGACGGACAGGTTGCGGTGATCACCGGCGGCGCGCAGGGGATCGGGCTGGAAGTGGCGCGGCAGCTGCGCGCGCGCGGCGCGCGTTGCGCGCTGTGGGATCTGGACGAGGCGCTGGCGCGCGAGGCGGCGGAGACCCTTGGCGGCGACGCGCTGGCGCTGGGCGTCGACGTGTCCGACTGGGCCAGCGTCGAGGCGGCGGCCAAGGCCACGCTGGATGCGGCCGGGCGCATCGACGTGCTGGTGAATTCGGCCGGTGTCGCCGGGCTGAACGCGCCGGTCGCGGATTACCCGCCCGAGGAATTCGAGCGCATCGTGGCGATCAACCTGATGGGCACGTTCCACACCAACCGCGCGGTGGTGCCCGCGATGCGCGCGCAGGGCTACGGGCGGATCGTCAACATCGCGTCGATTGCCGGGAAGGAGGGCAACCCGAATGCCAGCGCCTATTCCGCGTCCAAGGCGGGGGTGATCGGGTTCACCAAGTCGCTGGCCAAGGAGCTGGCCGATCTCGACATCTCGGTCAACAGCGTGACACCTGCCGCGGCGCGCACCCGCATCTTCGACCAGATGGAGCCGAAATTCATCGACTACATGCTGTCGAAGATCCCGCGCGGGCGGTTTCTCGAACTGGACGAAGCCGCGGCGACCATCGTCTTTGCGGCGAGCCGGGCCAATTCCTTCACCACCGGGTCGGTATTCGACCTGTCGGGGGGGCGCGCCACCTACTGAACGGCCTTTCCAAACCTCCCTGCCGTGGTAAGACTCGGGCATGGAAGCGAAATCCGACATGGTCGTGGCCGTGGACGGCGGCGGCACGCGGTGCCGTGCGGCGATCTGCGCGGCGGATGGCAGCGTTCTGGCGCGGGCCGAGGGCGGGGCCGCCAATGTCTCCAGCGCGTTCGACGGCGCGGTGGACACCTTGCGCATCGTGCTGGAGGCGGCGCGCGATGCCGCAGGGATCGACGCGGAGGCACTGGCCGCCTGTCCGGCCTGGCTGGGGCTGGCCGGGGCGATCGACGACGCGCTTTGTGCCGAGGTCGCGGCGCGGATGCCGTTTGCCCGCTGCCGGGTCAGCGACGACCGCCCCACCGCGATGGCCGGTGCGCTGGGCGGGCGCGACGGCTGCCTGATCGCCGCCGGCACCGGCAGTTTCCTGGGCCGGCAGGCCGAGGGGCGGCACGATTTCGTCGGCGGCTGGGGGCTGCAACTGTCCGACCGCGCCTCGGGCGCATGGTTGGGGCGGGGGCTTCTGACCCAGGTGCTCGACTGGCATGACGGGATGCGCGCCGAAACGCCCCTGCTTGCGCGGACCATGGCCGGGTTCGGATCGCCCCGCGCGGTGGTGGAATTCAGCCTGCGCGCCGCCCCGTTCGATTACGCGGAACTGGCGCCGGCCGTGGTGGCCGCGGCCGAGGATGGCGACGCCACGGCGCAGGCGCTGCTGCGTGCCGGCGCGGACTGGATCGCGGCCGGGCTGCGGCGGCTGGGCTGGCAGACGGCAGAGGCGGTCTGCGCCGTGGGCGGCGTCGGCCCTCATTACGCCGCCTACCTGCCCGCCGACATCTCTGCCGCGCTGGTCCCCCCCGAGGGCAGCGAGCTTGACGGCGCGATCCGCCTGGCGCTGGGCCTGCGGGAGGCCGGCTGATGCGCACGGCGCACAGCGCGCTGTCGGTGTTCGACGGCACAGCCCTGCGCGCCGGCCATGTCCTGCTGATCGAGGACGGGCGGGTGGCGGCGGTCCTGCCGGAGGAAGAGCTGCCGTCCGGCGTGACGGTGATCGACCACGCGGCGGGCGTTCTGATGCCCGGTTTCGTGGATCTGCAGGTCAATGGCGGCGGCGGCGTGATGCTGAACGACGATCCCAGCGTCGCCACCATGGCCCGCATCGCAGAGGCGCATGCGGGCCTTGGCACGACGTCGCTGTTGCCGACCCTGATTACCGACACCGAGGATGTGACCGCCGCCGCGATCGAGGCGGCGGCGGTCGCGGTCTCTGTCGGGGTGCCGGGGGTGGCGGGCCTTCACCTCGAGGGGCCGCACCTGTCGGCGGCGCGCAAGGGGGCGCATGATCCGGCGCTGATCCGCCCGATGACGGCGCGCGACCTCGACCGCATCTGCGAGGCGGCGGCGATCCTGCCGGTGCTGATGGTCACGGTCGCGCCCGAGAGCGTCACGCCCGAGCAGATCGCGGCGATGGCGGCGGCCGGCGCGGTGGTGTCGCTGGGCCATTCGAACACCGACTACCAGACCGCGATGGAGGCGGCGGAGGCCGGCGCGCGGTGCGTGACGCACCTGTTCAACGCCATGAGCCCCCTGACCAGCCGCGCACCCGGCCTTGTCGGCGCGGCGCTGGCCCATGGCGAGCTGGCGGCGGGGCTGATCGCGGACGGGGTGCATGTGCATCCGGTCACGCTTTCGGCGGCTTTGCGCGGCAAGCGCGGGCCGGCCGGGATTTTCCTTGTCACCGACGCGATGGCGACCGCCGGTTCGGGGATCGAGGGGTTCATGCTGAACGGCCGGCAGGTGCGGCGCGGGGCGGGGCGGCTGACGCTGGAGGACGGCACGCTGGCCGGTGCCGACCTTGAGATGGCGGGCGCGATGCGCCTGATCTGGCAGCTCGATTTCGGGATGGAAACGGCGCTGGCGATGGCCACCTCGGTGCCGGCCGGGGTGATCGGGCAGGCCGGGCGGCTGGGCTGCCTCGCGCCGGGAACGGCTGCCGATTTCGTCGTGCTGGGCCCGGATTTCGCCGTCGTGTCGGTCTGGCGCGGCGGCGAACGGCTGGGCGACTGAAAAACCAAGGAGGACGCGATGACACGGTTTTCACTGGAAGGACGCCGCGCGCTTGTGACGGGCGCCAATACCGGGATCGGACAGGCTATCGCGTTGGGGCTGGCGGCCGCAGGCGCGCGCGTGACCTGTTCGGGCCGCCGCTCCTGCGCCGAAACGCTGGAGCGGATCGCCAGGGCCGGCGGCGCGGCGCAGGAACTGACGCTCGATCTGGCCGACCCGATGGCCGCGCAGGATGTCTTTGCCGGCGAAGGCTATGACATCCTGATCAACAATGCCGGCATCATCCGCCGCGCCCCGGCCGAGGAATTCACCGAGGCCGACTGGGACGCGGTGATGGACGTGAACCTGAAGGCGCTGTTCTTCACCGCCCGCGCCTTCGCGCGCGAGGCACTGGCGCAGGATCGGCCGGCCAAGATCGTGAACATCGCCTCGGTGCTGTCGTTCCAGGGCGGGGTCCGCGTCGCCTCGTACACGGCGGCGAAACATGGCGTGGCCGGCCTGACAAAGACGCTGGCGAACGAATGGGCGGCCAGGCGGGTCAACGTGAACGCCATCGCGCCGGGCTATATCGAGACGAACAACACCGAGGCGCTGCGGGCCGATCCCGCGCGTTTCCAGGCGATCCTCGACCGGATTCCCGCCGGCCGGTGGGGCCAGCCCGAGGATATCGCCGATGCCGCCGTGTTCCTGTCGGCGCCCGCGTCGGATTACGTGCACGGCACGGTCCTGTGCGTCGATGGCGGCTGGCTGGCACGATGATCGCGGCGGCGCACGATCCGGTATCGAGTGTTGGGAAGACCTTTGGAGCGGGCGATGAGATTCGAACTCACGACCCTTACCTTGGCAAGGTAATGCTCTACCCCTGAGCTACGCCCGCATCCGTAAGGTGAGCGTCAGATATAAAGAACCGGCCGGGGCTTCAAGGGGAAAATGACCGCCCCGCCCGGATATTCGCGGAAATGCGGGAAAGCCCGGCGCGGGGCGGGCAGGGCGGGTTTGTACCCGGCGTGCCCCTGCCGTAGACCGGCGCCGGATACGGGGTGGAGGGCGCGATGACACACGGACGGGCCGAGGGCGAAACGCCCGCCTTGCCGTCCTGGCTGGGCGCGGCGATCCGCCTTGCGGCGGCGTTGGTCTGGCTGTCGGTCGCGGTGCAGGCGGCGCTGGCCTTTGCCGCGCCGGGCTACAACTGGGATCTCGATCACGAGATGTATTTCGGCACCCGCCTGCTGGCCGGAGAGCTGATCTGGACCCGCGAGTTTCACGACAAGCTGCCCTTCACGCAAATCCTGTTCGCCCTGCCGGCCTGGGCGGGCAGCATCCAGGCGTGGCGGGCGCTGTCCCTTGCGCTGTGCCTGGGGGCGGCCGCGGCGCTGATCCGGCTGGCGCCGCGCGCATTTCCCATGGGCGGCCTGACGCGCCCCGAGACGCGGTGGCTATGCGTGCTGGCGGGCGGGGTGTTCACCGGGTTCGCGCTGACGCTGCCGGGGGGCATTTCCGTCATCAACCCGGCGGCCGGGGCGCTGGCGCTGATCGGGACATTGATGGTGCTGGCGGACATGCGGCCGGGCGCGGCGCATGGCGGCTGGAGCCTGCTGGCGGGCGCGCTGGCCATCGCGGCGGCGATTTCGCTCCGGCCGTATTTCGCGGCACTGCTGGCGCTGGCGGTGCTGTGGGGCGGGCTGCGCTGGGCGTTGGCGCGGCGCGGATCGGCCGCGGATGCGGCGTTCCGCGCGCTGGTCTGGGGCGGGTGGATCGGGCTGTGGGGCATGATCCTGAACGTGCTTCCCTACCTCGTGACCGGCCAGTACGGGGCGTTCCGGCTGGGGCTGGCCGCGCTTGGCTCCGACCTCTACGGCCGGGACGGCTGGACACGCTTCGTGCTGGCAGTGCGGGGCGGCGACACCTACACGCTGGCGCTGTGGGGCATCCTTGCCTTCGGCGCGGCGATCTTCGCGGTGTCGGCCCGGCCGCGGGCGCGCACGGTGCCGGGCGTGCTGTTCGTTCTGGCCGCCGCGCTGGCGCTGACAGGTTTCACCGCCGTGCAGCGCTGGTGGTCGCATTACGCGCATTTCCCGGCCGGCCATGCCGCGCTGCTGCTGGTGGTGCTGGGCGCGTGGCTGGCCGAGGGGCGGCAGTGGCGCGTGCTGCGCCCGGCCGTCCGCATCCTGTCGGCGGCGGGCGTTCTGGTGCTGGGCGGCGGGCTGGCGGGGCTGACCCTGCGCGACGCGGCGGACCCGAACGGGGACGATGCCGGCCGCGCCGCGATCCTTGCCACGTTCGAGGGCTACCGGGCGCAGCCGGGCCGCGCCGAACTGCCATTCCTCGCGCCGTCGCAGATCTTCCTGCACTGGAAGCTGGACGAGCCGCGCCACGGCTTTCCGCAATCGGCCAATACCGGGCATATCGCCCGCGGCTGGTGGGCCGCGCTGCCACAGACCACCTGGATCGCGATGCCGCGCAATACCGCCCGCTATTGCGAGCTGTTGCTGGCAAAGGGGCCGGCGCTGGTGGCCATAACCCGGTTCGAGTGGCTGGTGCCCTGCATCGAGGGGGCGGCGTCGCCCTACCGGCTGGACGCCGCGCTGCCGCTGCCGGATGGCGGGGCGATGCGGATCTACCTGCGCGCGCCGAAGGGCGCGGGGTAGGGCGGGGCCTGCCGGCTCACGCCCGCGCGCGCCGCCGCTTCTGCCGCCACAGGTTCAGCGCCTCGACCGCGCCGGCGAACACCATCGCGGCATAGATGAACCCCCGCTCCACATGGTAATGGAACCCGTCCGCGACCAGCGCCATGCCCACCATCACCAGAAAGGCCAGCGCCAGCATCTTGGTCGACGGGTGCGATTCGACGAACCCCGCGATCGGCTCGGACGCGGCCATCATCACAAGGATGGCGATCACCACGGCCCCGACCATCACCTCTATATGGGTGGCGATGCCCACGGCGGTGATCACGCTGTCGAAGGAAAACACCATGTCGAGCACCACGATCTGCGCGATCACCGCGCCGAACGTGGTCGAAGCGGAGCTGGGCGCCTTCTCCTCGCCCTCGACCTCGGTGAAAATCTCGGTCGCGGCCTTGTAGATCAGGAACAGCCCGCCCGCGAGCATCACCATGTCGCGCCAGCTGAACGGCTCTCCGAAGACGGTGATCACCACCTCGGTCAGCGACGCGATCCAGGCGATCGAGAACAGCAGCGCGATCCGCATCACCAGCGCGAGGCTGAGCCCGGTCAGCCGCGCCGCGCGGCGCCGCTCCTCGGGCAGCCGTGAGGCGGTGATCGAGATGAAGATGACGTTGTCCACGCCCAGCACGATCTCCAGGATCACGAGGGTCAGGAAACTGGCCCAGACAGCGGGGTCGGAAAGAAGCTCGTACATGCGGTGCCTCAGTTTGGATGGCGGTAACGTAGGCCCAACCGCCGGCAGTGCCACGCCTGTTGGATCCGCCCTACGAATCCTGTGTCATTTAGATCAGTTTCGGCAATCACGTTTTTCGCCGTTTTTCGTGATGTTTCAGCGCGTTGCCGTGAATTGTCGTGATCGGAACGCCGCATATATCGACAGTCATCCGGTACGGAAACGCCGTGCCAGCAACTCGAAATCAAGGAGCCATTCCATGAAACGCACCCTCATCGCCGCCGCCACCGTCCTGACCCTTGCCAGCCCCGCGCTGGCCATGAACGGCGGCGCCGCGCAGCTTGCCGCCGAGCTTGGCGTCGCGCCGGGCCAGTTCACGCTGGCGCAGCTGGTGCAGTTGAAGAACGCGTCCGAGAAGTCGGGCAACGATGCCGTCGTGGTGATCGACGGGGTGCGCATCGACACCCAGATGTGACGTGGCCGAACGGCCAACCTGCAACAAACGGGGCCCCGCGGGGCCCCGTTTCGCGTACAAGGGTGGAAACCTACGCCTCGAACTCGATCAGCAGATCCTTGGCGTCGATCTGAGCGCCGGGGGCGGTGTGCACGGCCTTGACCACCGCGCCGCGTTCGGCGTGCAGGCCGGTTTCCATCTTCATCGCCTCGATCGTCAGCAGCAGGTCGCCGGTCTTGACCTTGGTTCCCGGCTGCACCGCCACGGTCGCAACGACGCCGGGCATCGGCGCACCGAGATGGGCGGGATTGCCCGGCTCTGCCTTGGCATTGGCCTTCTTGTCGCCGGCCACCTTGCGGTTCGGCACGCGCACCACGCGCGGCTGGCCGTTCAGCTCGAAGAACACGCGCACATCGCCATCCGTATTCGTCTCGGACAGCGCGGCGAGGCGGATTTCCAGCGTGACGCCGGGGTCGATCTCGGCCGAGATTTCCTCGCCCGCCTCCATGCCGTAGAAGAAGGTGCGCGTCGGCAGCACCCGCACCGGGCCATAGGTGGCATGGCGCGACAGGTAGTCGGTGAAGACCTTGGGATACATCAGGTAGCCGTTCAGATCCTCGTCGTCGAGGTCGTCCTCGGGGAACTTCTCGGCAAGCTCGGCGCGATGCGCGTCCAGATCGGCATCCTTCAGGTGCTTTCCGGGGCGATCCTTCAGCGGCTTTTCCTTTTTCAGCACCTTCTTGACGATCGCCTCGGGGAAGCCTTCGGGCGGGCGGCCCAGATTGCCCTTCATCATGTCCTTGACGGAATCGGGGAACGACACCTCGACTTTCGGATCCTCGACCTCTTCGCGGGTCAGGCCCTGGCTGACCATCATCAGCGCCATGTCGCCGACGACCTTGGAGGACGGCGTGACCTTGACGATGTCGCCGAACATGCGGTTCACGTCGGCATACATCTTCGCCACCTCGTGCCAGCGTTCCTCGAGCCCCAGGCTGCGGGCCTGCGCCTTGAGGTTGGTGAACTGGCCGCCGGGCATCTCGTGCAGATAGACCTCTGACGCGGGGGCCTGCATGCTGGATTCGAAGGCGGCGTACTGGCCGCGCACGGCCTCCCAGTAATTGGACAGCGCGCGGATCGCGTCCACGTCCAGCCCGGTGGCCCGGTCGGTCTGGGCGAGGATCTCGACCACCGTGCCCAGCGTCGCCTGGCTGGTATTGCCGGACAGCGCGTCCATCGCGCAATCGACCGCATCCACCCCGGCCTCTGCCGCGGCAAGGATCGTGCCGCAGGCGACGCCGGCCGTGTCATGGGTGTGGAAATGGATCGGCAGGCCGATCTCTTCCTTCAGCGCCTTGAACAGGGTGCGTGCGGCGACCGGTTTCAGAAGGCCGGCCATGTCCTTGACGCCCAGCACATGGGCGCCAGCGGCCTCCAGCTCCTTCGCCATGGAGATGTAGTATTTCAGGTCGTACTTGGCGCGGTCCGGATCGAACAGATCGCCCGTGTAGCACAGCGTGCCTTCCAGCACCTTGCCCGAGTCCAGCACCGCATCCATCGACACGCGCATGTTCTCGACCCAGTTGAGCGAATCGAACACGCGGAAGATGTCCACCCCGCTTTCCGCCGCCTGTCTGACAAAGGCGCGCACCACGTTGTCGGGATAGACGGTATAGCCGACCCCGTTGGACCCGCGCAGCAGCATCTGCGTCAGCAGGTTCGGCATCGCCGCGCGGATGTCGCGCAGCCGCTGCCAGGGGCATTCCTGCAAGAAGCGGTAGGCCACGTCGAAGGTCGCGCCGCCCCAGCATTCGACGCTGAACAGCTCCGGCAGGTTGGCCGCATAGGCGGGCGCCGCGCGGATCATGTCGAGCGAGCGCATCCGCGTGGCCAGCAGCGATTGATGCCCGTCGCGCATCGTCGTGTCGGTGACCAGCAGCCGTTTTTCGGCCTTCATCCAATCGGCCAGCCCCTCCGGCCCGCGGTCTTCCAGGATTTGCCGGCTGCCGGGCGGCGGCGTGTCGGTTTTCAGATCCGGCACACGGGGCGGCTTCAGGTCGGGATGCGGGCGCGCGCGGCCTTCCGTCTCGGGGTGGCCGTTGACGGTGATGTCGGCGATATAGGTCAGGATCCGCGTCGCCCGGTCGCGCGGGGTCTTGAACTCGAACAATTCCGGCGTCTGGTCGATGAACCGCGTGTGGTATTCGTTGTTCAGAAAGACCGGATGGCGCAGCAGGTTGATGACGAAGTCGATATTGGTGCTGACGCCGCGAATGCGGAACTCGCGCAAGGCCCGGTCCATCCGCGCGATCGCGGCCTCGGGCGTTGGCGCCCACGCGGTGACCTTTTCCAGAAGCGAATCGTAGAACCGGGTGATGACCGCGCCCGAATAGGCGGTGCCGCCGTCCAGGCGGATCCCCATCCCGGTCGAGACGCGGTAGGCGGTGATGCGGCCGTAATCGGGGATGAAATTGTTCTGCGGATCCTCGGTGGTGATCCGGCACTGGATCGCGTGGCCGGTCAGGCGGACATCGTACTGGCTGGCCATTCCCGTCGCCTCGGTCAGCGACTTGCCCTCGGCGATCAGTATCTGCGCGCGCACGATGTCGATGCCGGTGACTTCCTCGGTCACGGTATGTTCGACCTGCACGCGCGGGTTCACCTCGATGAAGTAGAACTTGCCGGTCTCCATATCCATCAGGAATTCGATCGTGCCGGCGCATTCATAGCCCACCGCCTCGGCGATGCGGCGGCCGAGATTGCACAATTCCTCGCGCTGCGCGTCGGACAGGTAGGGGGCGGGGGCGCGTTCCACGACCTTCTGGTTGCGGCGCTGGACCGAGCAATCGCGTTCCCAAAGGTGATAGATGTTGCCCTGGCTGTCGCCGAGGATCTGTACCTCGACATGGCGGGCGCGCTCGATCATCTTTTCGAGATACCCCTCGCCATTGCCGAAGGCGGCCTCGGCCTCGCGCCGGCCCTCCATCACCTTCGCCTCCAGCTCGTCCGGCCCGGTGATGGGGCGCATCCCGCGCCCGCCGCCGCCCCAGGACGCCTTGAGCATCATGGGATAGCCGACCTCCTCGGCCTGGGCGGCGATCTTCTCCATGTCGTCGCCCAGCACCTCGGTCGCGGGGATCACCGGCACGCCGGCCTCGATGGCGACCTTGCGGGCGCTGGCCTTGTCGCCAAGCGCGCGCATCGTGTCCGCCTTCGGCCCGATGAAGGCGATGCCGGCCTCGGTGCAGGCATCGACGAAATCGGGGTTTTCCGACAGCAGGCCATAGCCGGGATGGATCGCGTCCGCGCCCGACATCTTCGCCACGCGGATGATCTCGGGGATCGACAGATACGCCTGCACGGGGCCCAACCCCTCGCCGATCAGATAGCCTTCATCCGCCTTGAAGCGGTGCAGCGACAGCTTGTCCTCCTCGGCATAGACGGCGACGGTGCGCTTGCCCATCTCGTTCGCCGCGCGCATCACGCGGATGGCGATTTCTCCCCGGTTGGCAATCAGGATCTTCTTGAAATCGGCCATGAACGGTTCCCTGCTGGTGCGGTTTCGCAGGTGCAGCATAGTGCAGGCAGGCGCGGCATAAAACTGGCAATTCAACCCGCGAAGGTGCTGTGTTAATATTCGTTAAGATTTCGTTAACGGGACACCGGCGCGGGAGGCGGGAACATGAAGGAAACGGCCATTGCCGCGCTTCTTTGCAGCCTTCTCAACGGCGGCGAGACGGAGGTGCGGCACCATTTTCCCAATCTCGGCAGCGACCGCGAGCCTTACGTCCGCATCGACTGTGAAACACCGACCCATGTCATCGAGATCGGGCTCGACAACAAGGCCAGTGCCCGCGACAGCGTGCATCAGGCGGTATTCGGCGCGTTCCTGACCGGGCGCACGCTGGACGGCAGGGCGAAGACGCCGATGGTCATCATCATCGACCGCGACGGGGTCGAGGACCGCTATCAGTACGAAACCCGCATCGTCGCGCAGCAGCTTGGCATCGCCTATGCCAGCTGCAACGAGAATTTCGTGCAGGCATGGTGGGCGCGCACCGCGATGAGCGGCGATTACAGCCTGAAGACGCTGAACAACCTGCCGGACAACCCGGTGGCCCGGCAGCATTGCGACCTTGGCCCCGGATTTCACGGCGCGCCCGGCGCGGGGCTGGCGGGGCTTTCGCTGGACAAGGACGGGCTACTCGATGATGTGCCGGTCGAGGCCGGGCTGGACTGAGGCGCGGCGGCGGGGGCGGGCAGGGGGGGCTCTGCCCCCGTCCCGGCCCTGGGCCGGGACTCCCCCGGGATATTTGTGAACCGAAGAAGCGGTGCGGGCCGGGGGCGCGGAGATGCGGCGCGTTAACCTTAACGACGTCAAGGGGTTGATGTCGGCGGGAAGCCTGCCGATTGCGTCCGCTTGCCACGTCCCGGCCTTTCCCCTAGACCGATCCGCGACCGATTTCGCGCCCAAGGAGCCTTCATGCGTCTCTCCCGCTATTTCCTTCCCGTGCTCAGGGAAACCCCCGCCGAGGCGCAGATCGCCAGCCACCGGCTGATGCTGCGCGCCGGCATGATCAAGCAGGCTGCCGCCGGCATCTATTCGTGGCTGCCGCTGGGCTACCGGGTGCTGCGCAACATCGAGCGGATCGTGCACGAGGAACAGCAGCGCGCGGGGCATATCCCGCTGCTGATGCCGACGCTGCAACCGGCCGACCTGTGGCGCGAATCCGGGCGCTATGACGCCTACGGCCCCGAAATGCTGCGGATCCGCGACCGGCACGACCGCGACATGCTGTACGGGCCGACCAACGAAGAGCTGATCACCGACATCTTTCGCAGCCATGTCAGCAGCTACAAGGATCTGCCGCTGACACTGTATCACATCCAGTGGAAGTTCCGCGACGAGGTGCGCCCCCGCTTCGGGGTGATGCGCGGGCGCGAGTTTCTGATGAAGGACGGCTACAATTTCGACCTGACCCGCGAGGACGCGCTGCACGCCTATAACCGGCACCTGGTCAGCTACCTGCGGACCTATGAACGGATGGGCCTGCAAGCGATCCCGATGCGCGCCGATAGCGGGCCGATCGGCGGCGACGACACGCATGAATTCCTGGTTCTGGCGGAGACCGGCGAGTCGGAGGTATTCTATGACAGCGCCATCACCGACCTGAAATTCGGCAGCCGCGCCATCGACTATGACAGCCACGCCGAATGCCGCGCCGTGCTGGAGGAATTCACGTCGCGCTACGCGCGCACCGACGAGACCCACGACCCCGCGCTGTTCGAGCAGATCCCCGAAGAGCGCCGCCGCGTCGCGCGCGGCATCGAGGTCGGGCAGATCTTCTATTTCGGCACCAAGTATTCCGAACCGATGGGCGCGACCGTGCAGGGGCCGGACGGCAAGGCGGTGCCGGTTCACATGGGCAGCCACGGCATCGGCGTGAGCCGTCTTGCCGGCGCGCTGATCGAGGCCAACCACGACGAGCGCGGCATCATCTGGCCGCGCGAGGTGGCGCCGTTCCATGTCGGCATCGTCAACGTCAAGCAGGGCGACGCGGCCGCCGATGCCGCCTGCGAAGGGCTGGAGGCGGCGCTGGGCAAGGCCGGGCTCGAGGTGCTGTACGACGACCGCGAGGAACGGGCGGGCGCGAAATTCGCCACGATGGACCTGATCGGCCTGCCGCACCGGATCACGGTCGGCCCGCGCGGGCTGGACAAGGGGGTGGTGGAACTCACGGATCGCCGCACCGGCGAAAGCGAGGAGATCAAGCCGGAACTGGTGGCGGAACGGCTGACGCAGGGGTGACGGCGCTGCCCGGCTCAGCGCCGGGCGGAATACGTTGGCGGCCGTGGCGCCTGTCCGGCAGGACAGCGCCCCGACGCGGCGGCCTACAGGTTCTCGGTCTGCGGCATCCCCAGAACGTGGAAGCCCCCGTCGACGCGCACGATTTCCCCGGTCGTGCAGGCGCCGTAATCCGACGCGAGGTAGACGGCCGTGCCGCCAACCGCCTCAAGCGTGGCATTGGCGCGCAGGGGGGCATTCAGCTCGGTATGCTTGAAGGTCTTGCGCGCCCCGCCGATCGCCGCGCCGGCCAGCGTCTTCATCGGGCCGGGGGAGATGGCGTTGACGCGGATGCCTTCCGGGCCGAGGTCGTTCGCCAGGTACTTGACCGTCGATTCCAGCGCCGCCTTGGCCACGCCCATCACGTTGTAATAGGGCGTCACCCGGCTGGAGCCCTGGTAGGTCATGGTCAGCACCGTGCCGCCATCCTTCATCAGCGCGCGCGAACGGCGGGCCACGTCGATCAGCGAATAACAGGAAATCGCCATCGAATTGGTGAAGTTCATCAGCGACGTGTCGATGAACCGCCCGGTCAGTTCCGCCCGGTCGGAATAGGCGATGGCGTGCACCACGAAGTCGAGGCCGCCCCACCGGTCGCCCAGCTCGGCAAAGGCGGCGTCCATCTTGGCCTCGTTCATCACGTCGCAATCGATCAGGATGTCGCCGCCCAGCGATTCCACCAATGGCTGCACGCGCTTGGCGAAATTCTCGCCTTGGTAGGTGAACGCCAGATCCGCGCCCTCGGCGGCCATCGCGCGCGCGATGCCCCAGGCAATGGAGCGTTCGTTCGCGACACCCATGATCAGGCCGCGCTTACCGCGCATCAGGTCAGCCATCGTTCGTCATCCGTCATATCTGCCGAGCAGCATCGAGCCGTTGGTGCCACCGAAGCCAAAGGAGTTGGTCATTACCGTATCGAGCCCGGCATTTTCCACCGTTTCGGTGGCAATCTCGGCCGGGTCCAGCGCGGGATCGAGCGTTTCGACATTGATCGAGGGGGCGATGAAGTCGTCCTTCAGCATCAGCAGGCAGAAGATCGCCTCCAGCGCGCCGGCAGCACCCTGGGCATGGCCGGTCATCGACTTGGTGGACGACACCGGCGGCGTGGTGCCGGTGCCGAACACGCGGCGCACCGCCTCGATCTCGCCCACGTCGCCCACCGGGGTCGAGGTGCCGTGCGCGTTGATGTAGCTGACGCGCCGCCCCTCGGGCAGGGTGTTCAGCGCCAGCCGCATCGCCCGTTCGCCGCCCTCGCCCGAGGGCGCAACCATGTCATGCCCGTCCGAGGTGGCGCCGAAGCCGGTGATCTCGGCATGGATGGTGGCGCCGCGCGCCTTCGCCCGTTCCATGTCTTCCAGCACGACCATGCCACCGCCACCCGAGATCACGAACCCGTCGCGCCCGGCGTCGAAGGCGCGGCTGGCGCGGGCGGGGGTGTCGTTGTACTTGGACGACATCGCGCCCATCGCGTCGAACAGGCAGGACAGGGTCCAGTCCAGTTCCTCGCCGCCGCCGGCGAACATCACGTCCTGCTGGCCCAGCATGATCTGCTGCGCCGCGATGCCGATGCAGTGCAGCGAGGTCGAGCAGGCCGAGGTGATGGAAAAGTTCATGCCCTTGATCTGGAACGCCGTCGACAGGTTGGCCGAGATCGTGGACGACATGCATTTGGGCACCGCGAAGGGGCCGATGCGTTTCGGCGCGCCTTTCTCCAGCACGGTCTGGTGCGCGGCGAACATCGCCGAGGTCGACGGCCCGCCCGATCCGGCAATGATCCCGGTGGCGGGGTTCGACACCTCGTCCGGGGTCAGGCCGGCATCGGCGATGGCCTGGCTCATGGCGATATGGGCATAGGCCGCGCCCGGTCCCATGAACCGCAGCAGCCGCTTGTCGACATGCGCGGTCACGTCGATGTCGATCGCGCCCTTGACCTGGCTGCGAAAGCCCCGCTCGGTATAGTCGGGGGCGGCGACGATGCCGGACCGCCCGGCCTTCAGGCTGGCGGCGACCTCGGCCGCATCGTTGCCGATGGACGAGACGATCCCCATTCCGGTAACCGCGACGCGGCGCATGCCCAATCCTCCCTGGCCGGTATTCAGGACGTGCCGGCGGCCGACAGGCCGACCTTCATGCCCTTGGTCTCGCAGACCAGCTCACCATCCGCCAGGACGCGGCCATCGGCAACACCCATCTTCAGCTTGCGGTCGATGACGCGGGTGAAGTCGATGTGATAGCTGACGATTTTCCGGTCGGGCCGGACCATGCCGGAGAATTTCACCTCGGACGCGCCCAGCGCAAAGCCCTGGCCCAGCCAGCCGCGCCAGCCCAGGTTGAACCCGGTCAGCTGCCACAGCCCGTCCAGCATCAGGCAGCCGGGCATCACCTCGTTCCCCGGAAAGTGGCACGGAAAGAACCACAGGTCGGGCGTGATGTCGAGCTCGGCCGCGATGTGGCCCTTGCCGTGGGCGCCGCCATCGGCCGACACGTCGGTGATCCGGTCCATCATCAGCATGGGCGGTTCGGGAAGCTGCGCGTTTCCGGGGCCGAACAGCTCGCCGCGGGCGCATTTCAAAAGGTCTTCCTTGTCGAACGACGTCGGATATTCGGACATTCCCTGGCGGCTCCTGCACTCGCACATCGTGTATCTGGGCGTCTGTAGCATCGCGCGGCGCGGCCATGCAAGGCGGCGCGGGCCGGTGCGGCGGGCACAATTGCATGAAACCGTTTGAAAACCGGCGCCATCGCGCCCTATATTGAGACCCGAGCAGGATAGGTCAGTGATGCTGGACAGTACCGACATTCGCCTCAAGCGCGGCGCCGAATGGCTGGGAGGCGCGGGGCTGCGCCCGACGCGGCAGCGCGTGGCGTTGGCGGCGCTTCTGGTTGGCGACGGCCGCGACCGGCATGTCACCGCCGAAAGCCTGTATGCGGCCAGTTGCGACAGCGAGGACCGCGTGTCGCTGGCAACGGTGTACAACACGCTGCGCGCCTTCTGCGACGCGGGCCTGATGCGCGAGATCACGGTGGACGGCTCGAAAAGCTATTTCGACACGAACACCTCGAACCATCCGCATTTCTACTGGGAAGACAGCGGCCATCTGAGCGATGCGCCCAGCGAGCAGCTCGATATCTGCCGTCTGCCCGGCGCGCCCGACGGGGCGGAGATCGCGGCGGTGGACGTGGTGATCCGGCTGCGGCCCGTTCGCGGCCGGGGCTGAGCATCCGGCAGGGCGGTTTGCCGTGAGTTTTTCGCCAGGATGAAGCCACAGGTGCGTGCAAGGACGGCGCGCATTGGGTGCCGCGTTCGGGACGGGCGGCGGCCACCGGCCTTGGCCTGAAACTATGCCGCGCGGCCCCGGAAGGCCGCGCGGCGCTGTCGTCGTACCCATTACGACAGGAGGGGGTGGGGCGTCCTATGCCGCCCGTGCATTCCGCTCGGTGCTGTCCGCAGCCTGTTCTGTGCTCTTGCCGGCCTTCGCCTCTGCGGCCTCGTCGGGGGTGCGAGCCGGTTTCCAGTGGCGCGGTTTCAGGTCGATCTCGGGGCCGACGAACCGTTTCAGCCGGCGGATCGGCGTCGTGTCGATGTCGAATACCAGCAGACGATCGGGCCGGTCCCGGAAATAATCCTGCACCATCTCGTGGTGGCGGTCGAAATCGTCGGCCCAGTAATCCAGAACGCCCCTGCGGCCGAGACCCGTCCGGTCCATCGCGTGCTTCAGGTAAAGCCCGTCATTGTGCCGTGCGCGGCTGTGCAGCCAGGCGGCCTTTTCGCGGGTGTTCAGGATGAACCTGGCATCGGGGTAATCCTGGGCCAGCGTTCCGAACTCGCGGTAATTCTCGATGTTCCAGCCGTGCTGCGAGAATTCCATGTCGAAGAAGGCGTCGAAATCCTCGAGGCTCTCCAGCGCCGGGCGGCCGGCCGCGATGTTGCGGTGGATCACAAGCTGCACGTTGCGCCCGGTCACGGCGGGATGCCCGTTCAGGCGCCAGTAGCGGCCCGGCCCGTGCAGCGCCCTGACGCCGCTTTTCAGGAACATCGATTGCAGCGCCGACGCCGCGCATTTGTTGAAGCCGATCTGAAAGACCTTCATGATCCTGCCTGCCCGCCCGTTTTTTCCGGTCTCTTGTTGAGGGAAACGGCTAAGAACCGAATGGGGCGAGAATGTGGCGGACCGCGCCGATACGGGTTTTCAGGCGGCGGCACTGTGGCGAAAATGTGTCACGCGCGCGCGCCCGGCGCCGGGGGCGCGCCGCCGCTCAGAACCACTGGCCCGGCTCCATCAGCCCGAGGTTCAGAAGCTGGCTGGAATGCCACGAGAACGGCGTCGAATTGTGCCAGCGGAAATCGTGGATCTCGAAGGCGGAACCGGCATTTCCCCTAAGCGCCTTGGCCGTGCGGAACGAACAGATCGCGGCGGTGATGTTGTGATGCCAGGGGCAGGAATAGGTGTTGTATTCCTCGTCCGAGAAGGTGTGGTTGGCACGCAGGCGCAGACCTTTCTTCGCGCGGAACAGCGCGATGCGGTCGATCTTCCGGCTTGCAGGGGGCACATGTTCCTCGAACCGCCAGCGCAGCCCGCCGAAGAAGTCGAGCTGCCGGTCGCGCGGATTGCCGTCCTCGCCCGTCCGGCCCAGGGCGTAATAGCCCGACTTGTCGAGATGGGCATCCTCGATGCAGACCGCGTCCGGGAATTCGCCAAGGTCGGCCGCGTAAAGATCGACGACATAGGTCAGCACCGCGTCGCGCCGTTCCTCGGTGTGAAAGGTCAGCATTTCCGCGACAGATCGCGTTTCGCAGAACGGGTAGAACAGGTATTCCGCGTTGAAGCAGTAATACAGCCAGATGCCCGGCGCCGCGTCGATGATCCGGTTCACCGTGTCGACGACCGCCCGGCCGCCCGTCTGCGACGTGTGGATGCGGTGCACGCTTTCGGCCAGATCGGGCGGCAGCGTCAGTTCCTCGGGCGCGAGGACCAGAAGCGACGCGAAATCCAGCCGCTGGTGGTGGCGGATGGTCGATTCGACCTCGACCAGATCTTCGACGAAGATCAGTGCCACCGGCCCCTTGGCCAGCGCCGCCTTGCCGTCCCGCAAAAACGCATCCAGCCCCGAATACCGCATGTTGGTGTCCTGTCTGCCCGCCCGTTTATCCGTCGGCGGTTAACATCCCCCGAATGGCAGCGGGTTTGCAAGAGCGGCGGCGAGGGTGTATTGCCCGCGCCTGACCCGCCCAGATCCGGCACCCGGACGGAGCCCGCACATGGCCGATTCCAAGAAACTGTTCATCAAGACCTATGGTTGCCAGATGAACGTCTATGACAGCGAGCGCATGGCCGAGGCGATGGGCGGCGCGGGATACGTGCCGACCGACCGGCCGGACGATGCCGACATGATCCTGCTGAATACCTGTCATATCCGCGAAAAGGCCGCCGAAAAGGTCTATTCCGAGCTGGGCCGCTTCAAGGATCTGAAAGCGGCGCGGCCCGATCTCAGGATCGGTGTCGCCGGCTGCGTCGCCCAGGCCGAGGGCGAGGAGATCATGCGCCGCCAGCCGCTGGTCGATCTGGTGGTCGGCCCGCAAAGCTATCACCGCCTGCCCGAGCTGGAGGCGAAGGCGCGCGGCGGGCAAAAGGCGCTCGACACCGATTTCCCCGAGGAGGACAAGTTCGCCCGGCTCAAGGGGCGCGGCAAGGCGCGGCGCGGGCCGACCGCGTTCCTGACCGTGCAGGAAGGCTGCGACAAGTTCTGCGCCTTCTGCGTGGTGCCCTATACCCGCGGGGCCGAGGCGTCGCGCCCGGCCGCACAGGTGCTGGATGAGGCCCGCGATCTGGTCGGGCGCGGGGTGCGCGAGATCACGCTGCTGGGCCAGAACGTCAACGCCTATCACGGCGAAGGCGCGGGTTCTGGCGCGGGCGGGACATGGACGCTTGCGCGGCTGATCCGCGCGCTGGCCGAAATCGACGGGCTGGACCGGATCCGCTTTACCACCTCGCACCCGAACGACATGGCGGACGATCTGATCGCGGCGCATGGCGATTGCGAGAAACTGATGCCGTACCTGCATCTGCCGGTGCAATCTGGCAGCGACCGGGTGCTCAAGGCGATGAACCGCAAGCATACCGCCGACATGTATATCCGCCTGATCGAGCGCATTCGCGCCGCGCGGCCGGATATCCTGATATCGGGCGATTTCATCGTCGGCTTTCCCGGCGAGACCGACGCCGATTTCGAGGCCACGATGGCGCTGGTGCGCGAGGTCCGCTACGGCCAGTGCTATTCGTTCCGCTACTCGGCCCGGCCCGGCACGCCCGCGGCCGAGCGCGCGATGATCGATCCAGAGGTCGCGGCGGACCGTCTGGCGCGGTTGCAGGCATTGCTGACCGAGCAGCAGCAGCAGATCCAGCGCGCGATGATCGGGCGCGAGGTCGGCGTGCTGTTCGAGCGGGCCGGCCGTCTGCCGGGGCAGATGGTGGGCAAGTCCGACCATCTGCACGCGGTGCATGTCACCGGCGGCGGCATCGCGGCGGGCGATCTGCGGCGCGTCAGAATCACCGACAGCGCCCCGAACTCGCTGGCGGGCGTTCCGGTAGCCGCCTGATCGCGCTGGAAAGTTATCCCTGCGGCAAGCCCGCAACTGTGGACAATTTCGCGTTCCTCGCCTGATTTCGGATGTTTAAGCCGATTTTGGGTGGTTCCAACCGTTCTATTGTCAAGGTCTTCCTCGTAAAAACCCACAGGATGTGGACAATTCGCCTTCACAATACCCGCGAAATTGCTAGGCTTCCCCGGTCAAAGGGAAAATCCGGGCTGCTGCCAGCAACTCGTCCGGACGATCTGCAAGTCAAGTCAGGGGGACAGGAAACGTGGCTTACGGCATTTCCAAACTGCTGCGTGCCGGGTTGGCGGGGCTAGCCGCCGCACTCGTCGCGCTGACCGCGGGCGCCGTTTCGGCGCAAGGGGTCGAACGTACCACAATCGGCGAGGCCTACGTGCCGACGATCTGGGTGGATCCGGACGGATGCGAACACTGGGTCATGGATGACGGCTGGGAAGGCTACATGACGCCGCATGTCACGCGCCAAGGCATCCCGGTCTGCCACCGGGGCAATACCTGCGCGGTGATGAACTCGGACATGCTGTTCGCGACGGACAGCCACCGGGTGTCGAACCAGGGCAAGGCGTATCTGGCCGACTTCTTCCGCAAGGCGGGGGCCACCAGCTATGTCATCGCCGGCCATACCGACAGCCGGGCGAGCGATGCGTACAACATGCGCCTGTCGCTGAACCGCGCCAATGCCGTCGCCTCGGTGGCTGCCAGCGTCGGAGCGCGGATCGCGGATGTGCGCGGCTATGGCGAACGGATGCCGGTCGCCTCCAACCGCAGCGCGGCCGGGATGCAGAAAAACCGCCGCGTCGAAATCATCTGCATCCGCTGAGCGGATCGCAAAGGGGGATAGAGGAATGACCATCATCAAGGGTGCCGCGCTTCTGGCTGCCGCCGCGACGCTGGCCGGCTGCGTGGACAACAAGATCGACAAGACCGTGGATCGCGGTTTCGACAGCCACCATCTGAGCGACATGCAGGCCGGGATCTGGATCGACCCGACCGGCTGCGATCACTGGATCATCGACGACGGCGCCGAGGGCTACCTGTCGCAGCGGCTAGACAAGTACGGCAAGCCGGTCTGCTCGGGCGCCGCGCCGCCGAACACGGCGATCGGCCCCTACAAGAAGGGCTCTTCGGTCTCCGACCCGATCTGAGCCGTCTCGGCCAGTGCCGTCCTGAACTGGGAACCGTCCGGCCTGCCGGGCGGTTTCCTGCATGAGAAAGGGCGTTGCGCGCATGGCGGCATCGGGCCGCACCGCCATCCATTCGGGCCATATATAGCGTGCGCTGCCGGCCTTTCGCGCAATTTGTGTCTTGCGCCACGGGGCGGCGCTTGGCACCCTCGGGCCAGAAACGGGCCTGCCACGGGCCCCGACCCGGCAACGGAGAGCTAATTGGCCATCGGCACAGTGACCCCGACCGCCACGCAGGACGACGTGCATGAAACCCTGCTGGAATTCCCCGACAACCGGCTGCTGATCGACCTGTGCGGCGAATTCGACCGCAATCTCGCGCAGGTGGAGCATGGGCTGGGCGTGCAGATCTTCCGCAAGGGCAACCATCTGGCGGTGATCGGCGACGGCGATGCGCGCGGGCAGGCGGCGGCGGCGCTGCAACAGCTTTACGCGCGGCTCGAAACGGGCCAGCCCGTCGAGGCGGGGGACATCGACGCCGTGCTGCGCCTCGGTGCGGAGCAGGATGGCGGCGCGTCCGGCGGCGGCGACCAGATGGAGATGTTCAAGGGCGGCAAGGTCGAGATTCGCACCCGCAAGAAGACCGTCAGCCCCCGGACGGAGGCGCAGACAGCCTATGTGCGCGCCCTGTTCGGCAACGAGATGGCGTTCGGCATCGGCCCCGCCGGCACCGGCAAGACCTATCTGGCCGTCGCGGTCGGCGTGTCGATGTTCATCGGCGGCCATGTCGACCGCATCGTCCTGAGCCGCCCGGCGGTGGAGGCGGGCGAAAAGCTTGGCTATCTGCCCGGCGACATGAAGGACAAGGTCGATCCCTACATGCAGCCGCTCTACGACGCGCTGAACGATTTCCTGCCGGCCAAGCAGCTCGCGCGGCTGATCGAGGAAAAGAAGATCGAGATCGCGCCGCTGGCCTTCATGCGCGGGCGCACGCTGTCCAATGCCTTCGTGGTGCTGGACGAGGCGCAGAATGCCTCGACCATGCAGATGAAGATGTTCCTGACCCGCCTTGGCGAAGGCAGCCGCATGGTGATCACCGGCGACCGCAGCCAGGTCGACCTGCCGCGCGGCATGACATCGGGCCTGCGCGACGCCGAACGGCTGCTGTCGGGGATCGAGGGGATATCCTTCAACTACTTCACCGCCAAGGATGTGGTGCGCCACAAGCTGGTCGCGCGAATCATCGAAGCCTACGACGCCGACTCGCCGGCCTGAGGGGCGCGGTTCCGCCTCCTGCCTCGGCGGCCCGCGCGGCGCCGGTTTGCTTCGCCCGTCCCGCCGCCCTAAGTCGCATGGGGCAGATGCAGGAGCCGCGCCTTTGGGACAACACCACCATCACCAGCACGCCCATGTCGACCCCGAGGCCGGCGACCGCCGGATGTGGGGGGCGATTGCCGTCAATCTTGGCCTGACGGTGGCGCAGGTGGTGGGCGGTGTCCTGGCCGGCTCGCTGTCGCTGATCGCCGATGCCCTGCACAACCTCAGCGACGCGGCCTCGCTGGTGATCGCCTTTGCCGCGCGGCGCATCGCGCGGCGTCCTGCCGATGCCGAGATGACCTTCGGCTATGGCCGGGCAGAGGTGGTGGCGGCGCTGGTCAACTACACCACGCTGATCCTGCTGGCGATCTACCTGGTCTACGAGGCGGTGATGCGGTTTTTCGACCCCTCCGAGGTGGCCGGCTGGATCATCGTAATCGTCGCCGGAATCGCGGTGGCGGTCGACCTGGTGACGGCGGCGCTGACCTATGCGATGTCCAAGGACAGCGTGAACATCCGGGCCGCGTTCCTGCACAACCTGGCCGATGCGCTGGGCTCTGTCGCGGTGATCGTCGCGGGCACGCTGATCCTGCTGTTAGGCTGGTGGTGGGTGGACCCGGCGGTGACGCTGATGATCGCGGGCTACATCCTGTGGATGGCCTGGGCCGAGATCGGCGGCGTGATCCGTATCCTGATGCAGGGCAGCCCGCCCGATCTGGACGCGCGCGCCGCGATCGCGGCGATGCGCGGCGTCGACGGGGTGGAGGGCATCCACCACGCGCATTTCTGGCAGATGGAGGAAAACCGCGCCGCGATGGAGGCGCATGTCGTCGTGGCCGAAGGCCGCTGGGCCGATGCCGACGCGATCAAGGCGCGGCTGAAGGCCCTGCTGGCCGAGGAATTCGATGTGCCCCATTCCACGCTCGAGCTGGAATGCGCGCGGCACGCCTGCGACGATGCGCAGGTGATCGGCCACGGCTGAGCCGCAGTTATCAACGCGCGGCCACGAGGCAGGGCTTGGGCCGGGTGTTGCTGGCGGCAGGTGTGCCGGGACGCGGCCAGAGCGCCATTTGCAGGCAGGCGCGGCGGTAGCAGATTGTAAAGATCATCGGGGCAATCCTTTGTCGTCTTGCAGCTTGGTCCCAGCCTTTGCCGCGGGGCGCGAGTATGCAAAGACCGGCGGGCGTTATCGGATAACCGGCGGGGCGGGCGATGTGCGGGGCGGTCGCGCCGCGGCCTGCATATGCGCGATCCGCGGTCCGGGTGAGGGCGCGCATCATCCATGGACCACTGGACTTTTCCGGCGATTTGCGCTGCATGGCCGGATGAGTGTCGATGTCATCGTGGAAGCGCCCGAATGGGACGCGCTGGGGCTGGAGGCGCTGGCCGCGCGGGCCGAGGCGGCGACGCTGCGGCATCTGGATCTGGCACCCGAGGCGTTCGAGGCCGCGATCCTCGGCTGCGACGACGCGCGCATCGCGGCGCTGAACGCCGATTTCCGGGGCAAGCCGCAGCCGACCAACGTGCTGTCCTGGCCGTCCGAGGAGCGGGCGGCGGCCGCCCCCGGCGGGCATCCCGCGCCGCCACAGCCCGGCGAGCTGGGCGACATCGCCATCGCCTACGGCACCTGCGCGGCCGAGGCCGGCGCGGCGGGACGGCCACTTGCCGACCATGTGAGCCACCTGATCGTGCACGGTGTGCTGCATCTGTTGGGGTTTGACCACACGGACGGGCAGGATGCCGCCCTGATGGAAAGACTTGAGGCCGAGATACTTGCAAGCCTGGGGGTTCCGGACCCATATTGACCGCACGGGCCAAAACGGCCCGCGCTTTGGAAAGGAACGATGGGCGACGCGGATAGCGGGTCTCCTAGCGCAGCGCGATGCGCGCAGGACGAACATGATGGCAGGAATCGTGGGCTGATGGCCTGGATCAGGACTGCACTGAACGGTGGCGGCACGGAAAATTCCGGGCCCGAGCACTCGATGGAACCTCACGAACACAGGAATGGTACGGCAACGGCCGGCGCGGATCTCGGCCTGCTCAACCTGCGCCGGATGCGGGTCGAGGATGTGGCGATTCCCAAGGCCGAGATCGTCTCGGTCCCGGTGGACATCACCAAGGACGAGCTGGTCAAGGTGTTCCGCGACAGCGGCATGACGCGGCTGCCGGTATTCAAGGGAACGCTGGACACGCCGCTGGGCATGATCCACCTCAAGGATTTCGCGCTGACGCATGGCTTCAACGGCGGCGGCGGGCGGTTCACCTTGCGCAAGATGCTGCGTCCACTGCTGTTCGCCCCGCCGTCGATGCCGATCGGCGTGCTCCTGCAGAAGATGCAGACGCAGCGGATGCACCTGGCGCTGGTGATCGACGAATATGGCGGCGTCGACGGGCTGGTGACGATCGAGGATCTGATCGAACAGGTGATCGGCGAGATCGAGGACGAGCACGACACCGAGGACGACGTGCAATGGACGCTGGAAAAGCCGGGAAGCTACCTGGTGCAGTCGACCGCGCCGCTGGACGAGTTCGAGGATCTGATCGGCATCCGGCTGGCCGATGACGACGAGCAGGAAGAGATCGACACGCTGGGCGGGCTGGTCTTCATGCTGTCGGGCCGGGTGCCGGCGCGGGGCGAGATGATCCCGCATCCCGCCGGGGTCGAGTTTGTCGTGGTCGATGCCGATCCGCGCCGGATCAAGCGGCTGCGGGTGCAGCTGCCCGACAATGGCGACGGTGTCGATGACGGGCATGGCTGACCGTGGATGAACGCGGCGCGCGCGCGGCTGCCGGCCGGCCCGCGCGATTCGCCCGCCGCGCCATGCCGTCCGCGGTGCTGCTGGGTGCGCTTGCCGCGCTCGGACAGGCACCGGTAAGCCTGCCCTGGGCGACGCTCCTGGCGCTCGGGCTGGTTTATCCGCTGTTCGCGCTGACACGGCGACTGCGCGGCGCGGCCTGGCTGGGCTGGGCCTTTGGCGTGGGGTATTTCGCCGCGACCCTGTTCTGGATCGTCGAGCCGTTCCTTGTCGATCTCGCGCGCCACGGCTGGATGGCGCCCTTTGCGCTGGTGTTCACCGCCGGCGGCTTCGCGCTGTTCTGGGCGGCGGGGTTCGCGCTGGCGCGCTGGCTGGCCCCAACCGGCGCCGCCGGGGGACGTATCCGGTCGGTGCGCGCGGCGCTGGCCTTTGCGCTGTCCATGGCGCTGATGGAACTGGCACGCGGCTACATCCTGACCGGGTTTCCCTGGGCGCTGCTCGGTCATGTCTGGATCGGCTGGGCGCCGATGCAGCTTGCGGCATGGATCGGCCCGTTCGGATTGACGGCTCTGACGCTGTTCGTGCCGGTCCTGGCGGTGGCCCTGTGGCCGCGGCGCGGTCTGCTGGTGCCGGTCCTGATGGTCTTTGCCGCGCTTTATGGCGCCGGGGCCTGGCGCGCCGCCGCGCCGATCCCGTCCGCTGCAGAGGCGCCGGTGCTGCGCCTGGTGCAGCCGAACGCCGCGCAGCACCTGAAATGGGATCCTGAACAGGCGCCGATCTTCTTCCGCCGCCTACTGGACTTCACCGCCGCCGGTACGGAGGGGCGCCCCGATCTGATCATCTGGCCCGAAACCTCGGTGCCGGCGCTGCTGAACGATGCGGCCCCCCTGCTGGAGCGGATCGCGCGCGCGGCGGGCGGCGTGCCGGTGGTGGCCGGCATCCAGCGCGAAGAGGCGGGGCGGTACTACAACAGCCTCGTGGTGCTGGACGCGGCCGGCGCCGTGGCCGAGCTTTACGACAAGCACCACCTCGTTCCGTTCGGCGAGTACCTGCCGCTGGCCGATTACATCGACGCGGTCGGCATGACCGTGTTCGGGGCCAGCGCGGGCTTCGGCTATGCGCCGGGGCCGGGGGCGCGGCTGCTCGACCTCGGCGATCTGGGCGCGCCCTTGCCGCTGATCTGCTACGAGGCGATCTTTTCGCAGGACGTGAACGCCGCGCCGGCGCGGCCGGGCTGGCTGCTTCAGATCACCAACGATGCGTGGTTCGGCCGTGTCTCCGGCCCGTATCAGCACCTGGCGCAGGCGCGGCTGCGTGCGGTGGAACAGGGGCTGCCGATGGTGCGTGCCGCCAATACCGGCGTGTCCGCCGTGATCGACGCCAGGGGCGCCGTGCTGCATGCGCTGCCGCTGAACGAGGCGGGATGGCTCGACGCGCCGCTGCCGGCCGCGCTGCCGCCCACGCTTTACGCGCGCACGGGCGACTGGCCGTCATCGGTGCTGATCCTGCTGGGGCTGTGCGGGATGTGGATAACACGCCGGCGCGGCATTGACGCTGCCGCAGCGGCAGGATAATTCTGCGCGATTGCCGCCACAACGGCTTCCTGACGTGGCTGGCTGACCATAATGGAGCGTTCATGTCCCGCACGAATTATATCTTCACCTCCGAATCCGTTTCGGAGGGCCACCCGGACAAGGTCTGTGACCGGATATCCGATGCCGTCCTCGACGCCTTCCTCGCGGCCGATCCGACCTCGCGCGTCGCGTGCGAGACATTTGCGACCACCGACCGCGTCATCGTCGGCGGCGAGGTGCGCGGCCCCGGCGCGGTGATCGAACAGGTGGAACAGATCGCCCGCGACTGCGTGCGCGACATCGGCTATGAGCAGCAGGGCTTTCACTGGGCCAATGTGAAGATCGATAGCTATCTGCATGCGCAGTCCGCCGACATCGCGCAGGGTGTGGATGCGCGCGAGAACAAGGACGAGGGTGCCGGCGATCAGGGGATCATGTTCGGCTATGCGGTGAACGAGACGCCCGAATTGATGCCGGCGCCGATCCATTTCGCCCATGCGATCCTGAAGCGGCTGGCCGAGGTGCGCAAGGACGGCACCGAGCCCAAGCTGGGACCGGACGCGAAATCGCAGCTGACCGTGCGCTACGAGAACGGGATGCCGGCGGCGGTGTCCTCGGTGGTGCTGTCGACGCAGCACCTCGATCCCAAGCTGGACTCTGCGGACGTGCGCGACATCGTCTCCCCCTATATCCGCGAGGTGCTGCCCGAGGGGTGGATCACCGACGAAACGGAATGGTGGGTGAACCCGACCGGCAAGTTCGTGATCGGCGGGCCGGACGGCGATGCGGGGCTGACCGGGCGCAAGATCATCGTCGACACCTATGGCGGCGCGGCCCCGCATGGCGGCGGTGCGTTTTCCGGCAAGGATCCGACCAAGGTGGACCGCTCGGCCGCCTATGCCGCGCGCTATCTGGCGAAGAACGTGGTGGCGGCCGGCATGGCGCATCGCTGTACGCTGCAATTGGCCTATGCCATCGGCGTGTCGGAGCCGCTGTCGGTCTATGTCGACACGGGCGGCACCGCCCACGGCGTGCGCGACGAGGAGATCGAGACCGCGATCCGCAAGGTCATGAACCTGACCCCGCGCGGCATCCGCGAGCATCTGAACCTGAACCGCCCGATCTTCGAGCGCACCGCCGCCTACGGCCATTTCGGCCGCACGCCCGATGCGGATGGCGGGTTCTCTTGGGAGCGCACGGATCTTGTCGAGGCGTTGAAGAAAGCCGTCTAGGCTGCGGCGCGATGTTGGCGGCGTCGGTAATTGAACGATCCCGCGAGTCTTTTTGGCGGGGGCGACCAGTCCCCGCCGCGCCCGCCCCTTCCGGTGGGCGGGCGCATCGCTTCCGTCCCGCGCCGAAGCAACGTCATGCAGTAAGACGGGGATAAATCGCACAGAGCAACTGTCTCGTAAGCGCCCACCCAGGGGCGGCCGCGTCGCGGTCTGATCGCGCGCGTCGGTGGCGCAGGATATAAAACGAACCCGTGAGCATTTTTGCGGGGGATAAACCGCGTCGCCCGTCGGTTCTGCCAGCGCCCGCCCTTCGGGAGGGGCGGTCACGTCGGGTGCAGGCAGCCCCGCGCCCGCTGATGAAGCTACGAGACGACCCGCGAGCATTGTTGCGGGGGCGACCAGCCCCCGCCGCGCCCGCCCCTCCCGAAGGGCGGGCGCATCGCTTCCGTCCCGCGCCGAAGCAACGTCATGCGGGAAGGCGTGGATAAACCGCACAGAGCAATTGTTTCGGAAGCGCCCACCCAGGGGCGAGCGCGGCGGGGGCTGGCCGTGCGCCATACCTCCGCTTGACGCCACCGCGCCGCGTGCGCCATAGGCGCGGCCATGGACGAGACCAAGCATCCCAAGGCGCCCTGGCGCAATTTCTACGGCCGCCGGCATGGCAAGGGGCTGCGTGACAGCCAGCGTGAATTTCTTGACGCGGACCTTGCCGCGCTCAGCCCCGGCGCGGTGGATTGGGACGCCAACCCCGAACGCCGCAAGCTCGACCTCGGCGCGCTGTTCGGCGGGCGCGAGACGTGGCTGGAGATCGGGTTTGGCGGGGGCGAGCACATGGTCCACCAGGCGGCGCGGCGGCCCGATGTCGGCCTGATCGGCTGCGAGCCGTTCATCAACGGCGTGGCGATGCTGCTGGGCAAGATCCGCAAGGCGGGAGTCGGCAATATCCGTATTCATCCCGGCGACGTGCGCGACCTGTTCGACGTGCTGCCGGATGCGTCGGTGGCGCGGGCCTTCCTGCTCTATCCCGATCCCTGGCCGAAGAAGCGGCATCATCGCCGCCGGTTCGTCACGCCAGACTACCTTGTGCCGCTGGCCCGCGTGATGCGAAGCGGGGCCGAATTGCGGGTGGCGACCGACATTCCCGATTATGTCCGCCAGACGCTGGAGCAGGTGCCGCGTCACGGATTTTCCCGGCAGGCGGCGGCGGACTGGCACAGGCCCTGGGACGACTGGGCGCCGACGCGCTACGAACAAAAGGCCCTGCGCGAGGGGCGCACACCGCATTACCTGACATTCACGCGGGACTGACCGCGCCTTCGCCGCGCCCCGCGCGCTGCAACTTCACCGGCTCGGTCCGTGCCAGTTTCAGCAGATGCGCCATGAACGGGCGCGCGGTATCCTCGGCGCGGGTCGCGGCATAGAGCCGCCGGGTCAGCCCGGTCTCGGTGATCGGCCGGGTGACGTAATCGGAATGATAGCGCACATCGCGCACCACCCAGTCGGGCAGCACCGCCACCCCCCGGTTCGACGCGACCAGCAGCAGGATCACCGCCGTCAATTCGACCTGGCGCACTGCGCGCGGCTCCACCTTGGCGGGGGTCAGAAGCTGGCTGAACACGTCGAGCCGCGCCCGTTCCACCGGGTAGGTGATCAGCGTCTCGGTGCGGAAATCCCCGGCCTCGACAAAGGGCTTTTGCGCCAGCGGATGCTGCGCGGCGGCGACAAAGACCGGCTCGTAATCGAAGAGCGGCGAGAAATCGACATCCGCAAGCTCTTCGGGATCGGAGGACACGACAAGATCGACCTCCTCGCGTTTCAGCGCCGGCAGCGCGTCGAAGGCGAGGCCGGGGCGGATGTCCACGTCCACCTCGGGCCAGGCGCGGCGGAACTGCTCGAGCACGGGAAACAGCCAGTCGAAACAGGCATGGCATTCGATGGCGATGTGCAGCCGGCCCGACCGGCCCGATTGCAGGTTGGCGAACTCGTCCTCCAGCGCCTCGATCTCGGGCAGGATCCGTTCGGCAAGGCGCAGCATCTTCAGGCCCGCCGCGGACAGCCGCAAGGGCTTGGTCCGGCGCACGAAAAGCTCTACCCCGGCCTGGTCCTCCAGCCCCTTGACCTGATGCGACAGGGCCGACTGGGTGATGTTCATCGCCTCGGCGGCGCGGGCCAGCCCACCCGCCTCGTGGATCGCGCGGATCGTGCGCAGATGGCGGAATTCGATGTGCATTTCGCGGCTGTGCTCATAACCTTCTTGAGGATTATGAATTTGTCTCACAGCGGGGCGGGACATACAACAACCCAAGCCCATATCGCAGGATGCCGCCATGACACCGCCCCGCCTTTCGTTCGAATTCTTCCCGCCGAAATCGCTGGACGGGTCGTTCCGGCTCTGGGACACGGTGCGCACGCTGGCGCCGCTGGGTCCGCAATTCGTGTCGGTGACCTATGGCGCGGGCGGCACGACGCGCGATCTGACCCATGACGCGGTGGGCGCGATCCACACCCATTACGGGCTGAACGTGGCCGCGCACCTGACCTGCGTGGATGCCTCGCGCGCCGAGACGCTGGAAATCGCGGACCGCTACGCCGAGGCCGGCGTGACCGAGATCGTGGCACTGCGAGGCGATCCGCCGAAAGGGCAGGGCCGGTTCACCGCCCAGCCGGACGGTTTCGCCGACAGCTGCGAGTTGGTCGAGGCGCTGGCCGCCACCGGCAAGTTCCACCTGCGCGTCGGCGCCTACCCCGACCCGCACCCCGAGGCGGGCCACGACACGGCCGATATCGACTGGCTGAAGCGCAAGTTCGATGCCGGCGCGGATTCGGCGATCACCCAGTTCTTCTTCGAGGCGGACACGTTCTTTCGGTTCCGCGATGCCTGCGCAAAGGCCGGAATCGACGCGCCGGTGATCCCCGGCATCCTGCCGGTGGAAAACTGGGCTGGCGTGCGCAAGTTCGCGCAAAGCTGCGGCGCGCATATCCCGCGCTGGGTCAGCGATGCCTTCGACACCGCCGCGCGCGACGACCGGCACGATCTGCTGGCCGTGGCCATGTGCACCGAGCTTTGCAGCGATTTGATCGCGGGCGGGGTCGAGGATTTGCATTTCTACACGCTCAACAAGCCGCATCTGACCCGCGACGTCGCCCACGCGCTGGGCGTGCAGCCGCAGGCGGTTCTGCGCGACGTGGCCTGACGGGCGCACGGGGCGCGGGCGGCCTGCCACGCCGCTAGGGCATGGACCCCGGCGGGCGCATTGGGTAAGCCAAGGCCCGATCCGCCTGCAAAGAGGTTGCCCCATGTCCGGCCACGGCCCCGCCATTCCGATGACCGCCCGCAAGTCGGGCCCGCTGAGCGGCACCGCCGATGTGCCCGGCGACAAGTCGATCAGTCACCGCGCGCTGATCCTCGGCGCGCTTTGCGTGGGCGAGACGCGGATTTCGGGGCTGCTCGAAGGGCAGGACGTGCTTGACACGGCCTCTGCGATGCGGGCGTTCGGCGCGGATGTCGAGCAATCGGGCGGCGGCGACTGGCGGGTGAACGGCGTCGGCGTCGGCGGCTTTGCAGAGCCGGGAAACGTCATCGACTGCGGCAATTCGGGCACCGGCGTGCGGCTCATCATGGGCGCGATGGCAACAACGCCCGTCGCCGCGACCTTCACCGGCGATGCCAGCCTGCGGTCGCGCCCGATGGGGCGGATCACCGACCCGCTGGCGCTGTTCGGCTGCGCGGCTTACGGCCGGCAGGGCGGGCGGCTGCCGATGACGCTGATCGGCGCGGCCGATCCCGTTCCGGTGCGCTACCGCCTGCCGGTCGCCTCGGCACAGGTGAAATCGGCGGTGCTGCTGGCCGGGCTGAACGCCCCCGGCGAGACCGTGGTGATCGAGCCCGAGGCGGCGCGCGACCATACCGAGCGGATGCTCGCGGGCTTCGGTGCCGCGTTGACCGTCGAGGACAGCGCAGAGGGCCGGGTCATCACCCTGACCGGCCAGCCGGAGCTTCGCCCGCAGACCATCGCGGTGCCGCGCGATCCGTCCTCGGCGGCGTTCCCGGTCTGCGCGGCGCTGATCGTCGAGGGATCGGACGTGCTGGTGCCGAATATCGGGCTGAACCCCACGCGGGCAGGGCTGTACACGACGCTGCGCGAGATGGGGGCCGACCTGACCTTCGAGAACGAGCGCGTCGAGGGCGGCGAGCCGGTGGCCGATCTGCGCGCGCGCTTCTCGCCCGCGATGACCGGGATCGAGGTGCCGCCCGAACGTGCGCCGTCGATGATCGACGAATATCCCGTCCTGTCGGTCGTCGCCGCCTTTGCCGAGGGGCGCACGGTGATGCGCGGGATCCGGGAAATGCGGGTCAAGGAATGCGACCGGATCGACGCCATGGCGCGTGGGCTGGAAGCCTGCGGGGTGCGCATCGAAGAGGACGAGGATACCTTGATCGTGCATGGTCGCGGGGCCGGCGGCGTGCCGGGCGGCGCGACCTGCGAGGCACGGCTCGACCACCGGATCGCGATGTCGTTCCTCGTGTGCGGCATGGCCTCGCAACAGCCCGTCACGGTGGACGATTGCGGCCCCATCGCCACGTCCTTTCCGATTTTCGAGGGGCTTATGTCCGGGCTGGGCGCGGATCTGGTGCGCGGCGAATGACAGCCTTTACCGTCGCCATCGACGGGCCGGCGGCGGCTGGCAAGGGCACGGTGTCCAAGGCGGTTGCGGCGCATTTCGGCTTTGCGCATCTCGATACCGGGCTTTTGTACCGCGCGGTCGGGCGCAAGGTTCTGGACGGCGCGGATCCGCTGGCGGCGGCGGGCGCGCTGGTGCCGGCGGATCTGGCGGGCGGCGGCTTGCGCACCCCCGAAGTGGCGCAGAAGGCCAGCGAGGTGGCCGCCGATGCCGGCGTGCGCCGTGCGCTGGTGGCGTTCCAGCGCGGTTTCGCCCGGCGCTGCGGCGGCGCGGTTCTGGACGGGCGCGACATCGGCACGGTGATCTGCCCCGATGCCGAGGTAAAGCTGTTCGTCACCGCCAGCCCCGAGGTGCGCGCCGCCCGCCGCTACCGAGAATTGCTGGAAGGCGGCCACGCCGTCACCCCCGAAGAGGTGCTGGCCGACCAGCTGGCGCGCGATGCCCGCGACCGCGGCCGCGCCGATGCGCCGCTGGTACAGGCGCCGGACGCGGTGCGCATCGACACCAGCGACATGAGTATCGACGCGGCAGTCGCGCGCGCGGTCGCGGAAATCGCCAGCCGGCGGGGAGACGGGTGATGCAGCAGCGCATGTTGGGCACCGTGCCGGTCTCGGCGCTGGGGATCGGCGCGATGTCGTTCGGGCCGTTCTACGGGCCGACCACCGAAGCGAACAGCTTTGCCGTGCTGGATGCGGCGATGGAACTGGGCGTGACCCATATCGACACCTCGAACATCTATGCGGGGGGCGAATCGGAACGGGTGATCGGCCGCTATCTGGCGCAGCGGCCCGAGGCGCGGCGCCATTTCGTCATCGCGACCAAGGGCGGGATCACCACGGATGCGGACGGCGCGCGCTGCCACCGCAACGATGCGGCCCACCTTGAGGCGGCGCTGGATGGCAGCCTTGCCCGCCTGGGGGTGGAGGCGGTCGATCTTTACTACATCCATCGCCGGCAGCACGAGATCCCGATCGAGGACGCCGCCGGCACTCTCGCGCGGCTGGTCGAGAAGGGCAAATGCCGCGCCATCGGCTTTTCGGAGATCGCGCCGTCCAGCCTGCGGCGCGCAGCGGCGGTGCATCCCGTGGCGGCGGTGCAGTCGGAATACTCGCTGGCCACCCGTGCGCCCGACCTGGGGCTGGTGCAGGCCTGCGCCGAGCTGGGAGCCGCGCTGGTCGCGTTCTCGCCCGTGGGGCGCGGGCTTCTGACCGATACGCCGCCGGATGCCGCGCGCGTCGCGGCGCAGCCATTCCTGGCCGGCAATCCGCGCTTTCAGCCGGACACGCTGCCCCGCAACCTGGAGGCGACAGGCAGGTTCCGCACGCTGGCGGCCGAGATGGGCGTGCCGGGCGCGTCGCTGGCCATCGCCTGGCTGCTGACACGCGGCGATCACGTGTTGCCGATCCCCGGCACTCGAAGCACGGCGCATTTCCGCGAACTGGTGCAAGGCGCAAACATGGCGCTGGGCGCGGCGGACTTGGCGGCGATCGAGGCGGTGCTTCCGGTCGGCTGGTGCGACGGCGACCGCTATACCGCGGCACAATGGGACGGGCCCGAGCGCTTCAGCTAGGCCGGGATTTGCGCGCGCGGCGGCCGCCGGAACGTGTATTTCCGGCGCAAGAAATCGTTTTGAAAGTAACGTAAAAACAGAAATTTGCATGATCTTCTTCATGCAAAAAATGACGTTGCGGCAGGCGCGTGAAGTCACCCCGGCCCTTGCAGAAAAACGCAGCAGCGCTGTTGCTTAGCGGCGATCAATTTGCTTGTATGCTCCGTTACAAGCGGCGAACAAATCGCCCGGACACCGACAGGGAGCCCAGTTTGGACGCGAGCGCACGCGACGGCGCATTCGTCGAATTCGATCGCGGGGTTCCTTCCCCGCCCTTGCCGCGCAGAACCACTGGGGCGGCCCCGCAGGGGCGCATCCAGACCGAAAGGCAAGACCGACAGAACTGACAGGGAACGGACCATGCCCAAGGGCTATATCATCGGCCATATCACCGTGACCGACGCGGACGCCTACAAGGAATACGTGGAACGCGACACCCCGGTGCTCAGGGCGCTGGGCGCGCGGTTCATCGTGCGCGGCGGGCAATCCGAGACCCCCGAGGGCGATGCGCCCGCCGGCCAGCGCCATGTCGTGATCGAGTTCGACAGCTACGCGCAGGCGCGCGCCGCCTATAACGACCCCGACTACCAGGTGATCGCGGATATCCGCCGGCGCAGCGCCGACAGCACGATCATCCTCGTCGAGGGGCACGACGATGAGTGATGCGGCCACCGGCCCGAGGTTGCCTCCGGTCCGACACCCGACAACGCGCTGCGCGAGGCAGATGCGGCCGCGAATATGGGCGCGGACCCGGTGCGCACTTTCTTCAGGGTACAGATGCCGCTGATCCTGCCGGGGGTGATCTCGGGCGGACTTTTCGCCTTCATCACCTCGTTCGATGAGGTGGTGGTGGTGCTGTTCGTGGGCTCGGCCGGACAGAAGACGCTGCCGTGGCAGATGTTTACCGGTCTGCGAGAGCAGATCAGCCCGACGATCCTGGCGGTGGCGACGATCCTGGTGATCATCTCCATCGCGCTGCTGACCACGGTCGAATTGCTGCGCCGCCGCTCCGAGCGGCTGCGAGGGCTGTCTCCGGGCTGATCCGCCGGGACGGGGCGAATTTTCGTCGAAAATTCGCGGCGAGCGGTCAGGGCAGTATCGCCAGCCAGACCCAGATCGTGCCGATGCTGAGCCCGGTCGCCAGCAGCAGGCTGGAGGCCGCGACGCGCTTTCCGACGCCGTAGATGCTGGCGAAGATGTAGGTGTTCACGCCCGGTGCCATAGCCGCCGTCAGCACAGCCGAGCGGAACTGGTCGACCGGAAGCGCTAGCGCCCGTCCCAGCCCCCAGGTGATCGCCGGGTGCAGGATCAGCGAGATCGCGCAGACCATCGCAATGGTGGCCATGTCGCCCTCGGGGCGGTAGCGATAGAGCACACCGCCCAGCCCGAACAGCGCCGCGGGCAGGGCGGCGCGCACCATCAGGTCCAGCCCGTCGGTCAGCACGCCGGGCAGCGGCAATCCGGTGACATTGACCGCCAGCCCCAGCGCGATGCCGATCACCAGCCCGTTGCGGAACATCGCATTGGCGATGGACCGCGCGCGCGCCAGCGGGCTGGCGCCCTGCGAGCGTACCAGCTCCATCACCGTCAGGCCCAGCCCGTAGCAGAACGGCGCATGCGCGGCGACGATGGCGTAGTTGGCGGGCAGGGCCTCGGGGCCATAGGCGCGTTCGGTGATCGGGATGCCCAGCAGCAGCGAGTTCGAGAAGAGCCCGCAGAACCCGATCGCCACGCTGTCCGGCCAGGGCCGGCGGAACAGCAGGCGTGCGCCCGCGATCCCGGCCACGAACCCGGCCGTCGCGCCGGTGTAGAACGACAGGTAGAGCGCCGGGTTCAGCACCGCGGCCAGGTCGAGCTGCGACACCGCGCGAAACAGCAGGCAGGGAAAGGCGAAGGTCTGGGTGAAACGCATCAGACCGTCGACCGCCGCATCGCTGAACAGGCCGCGCCATGTCACCAGGTAGCCGAATCCGATCACCAGGAAGACCGGCAGAATGACGTCGAGCAGCGCCTGCATTACCGGCCGCGTCGCGGGGCTTCGGGTGCGGGAGCCTCCGGCGGGGATATTTGGAAACCGAAGAAGCGGTGCGGGGGCGCGGCGCGGCGATCAGATCGCATAGCGGATGACCATGCCGTCATGGGCGGGCATGACGTGAGCCGGCGTTTCGGCGGCGACGGTGTCGTGGTCGAGGTCGAGATGCATGTTGGTCAGCACTGCCCGGCGCGGGGCGGCGCGTTCGATCCAGTCGAGCGACTGGGCGAGGTGCGAATGGGTCGGGTGCGGCTTGCGACGTAGCGCATCGAGGATCCAGCAGTCCAGGTTCCGGACATGGTGCCAGGCTTCGTCGGTCATCTGCGCGACATCGGGCAGGTAGGCCAGATCGGCGATGCGAAAGCCGAGCGCGTCGATCGAGCCGTGCGGCACCCGGAACGGCGTCAGCGTGACCGCACCGCCCGCGCCGTCCACCGTGACCGGCCCGTCGATGACGTGCATGTCGAGGATCGGCGGATAGAACGAGCCCGGCGGCTGCACGAAGGCATAGGCGAAGCGCGCGACCAGGTCGTCGCGGGTGGCGGCGTCGGCCCAGACCGGCAGCCGGCGTTCGGTGTTGAACACCACCTGGCGCAAGTCGTCGAGGCCGTGGACGTGGTCGGCGTGGGAATGGGTGTAGACCACCGCATCCAGCGCGCCGATGCCTGCATCCAGAAGCTGCGCGCGCATGTCGGGGCTGGTGTCGATCAGCACCGTCGTGGTGCCGCCATCGGTCTCGCGCTCGACCAGGAGCGAGCAGCGGCGGCGCGTGTTCCTGGGATTGGCAGGATCGCAATCGCCCCATTTGCCGCCAAGGCGCGGCACGCCGCCCGACGATCCGCAGCCGAGGATGGTGAAGCGCAGCTCGGCCATCAGGCGGGGCCTGTCCAGGCGGCGGCCTTGGCGAAGAGGCGGTCGAAATTGGCCTGGGTCTGCGCGGCGAAGGCGGGATAGTCCATGCCGAACACCTCTGCCCCCGCGCGGGCGGTATGGGCGGTATAGGCCGGCTCGTTGCGCTTGCCGCGATGCGGCGGCGGGGCGAGGTAGGGCGCGTCGGTTTCCACCAGGATGCGGTCGACGGGGGCGGCGGCGAAGATCTCGCGCAGCGCGCCGCTCTTGGGGAAGGCGGCGATGCCGGACATCGACAGGTAGAAGCCCAAGCCCAGCGCCGTCTCGGCCAGCGCGGCACCCGAGGAAAAGCAGTGCATCACGCAGGAATAGGCGCCGGCGCGGTGTTCCTCGGTCAGGATGCGGGCCATGTCCGCGTCCGCATCGCGCGCATGGATGATCAGCGGCAGCCCGGTCTGCCGCGCGGCGTCGATGTGGATGCGCAGGCTTTCCTGCTGTATCGCCTTGGACTCGGCGGTATAGTGGTAATCCAGCCCGGTCTCGCCGATGCCGACGAATTTCGGGTGATCCGCCAGGGCGACCAGATCGGCGGCCGAGACCAAGGGTTCCTCATGCGCGCTCATCGGGTGGGTGCCGGCGGCGTAGAAGACGGGCGCGTGCGCCTCTGCCAGGGCGCGCACCTGCGGCTCTGATCGCAGCCGGGTGCAGATCGTGACCATGCGCGTGACACCCGCCGCTTCGGCACGGGCGATCAGCGCATCATGCTCGCCGTCGAATTGCGGAAAGTCGAGGTGGCAATGGCTGTCGGTGATCTCTGGGGGGGCTGTCATGCTCGATCGCTCAGGCGGCTGTCGCGGCGGCCGTTTCGTGAATTTTCAGGACCATATCAAGGATGAGCGCGGCAGGGTCAAGGTTGACCGCCCGGCCGTGGCGGGCACGTGCGCCCAGCGATTGCGCCAGATCGGCCCAGCGGCGAGCGGCGGCGGGGCCGGGCGACAGGCGCGACAGCAGCGCCGCCTCGCCGGCCGCGGCCTCGGGCAGGGGCGGGCCGCTGATGCCGGTTCGCGCGGCGCGCGCCAGGAACAGATCCACGAGGTCGAGCAGCAGCGCCAGCCGGTCGGCGGCGGCGCGGCCCGTGCAACTGTCGGCCAGTGCCAGCGCGGCGGGGCGCGCATTGGGATCGCCCAGCACGACAATGAGTTCGCGGTAAAGCGTCAGCCCCTCCATGTTGAGCAGCCGCAGCGCGGTGCCGACCGAGCCTTCGGACAGCGCCGCCAGCGCCGGCGCGTCGGGGCCGGGATCGGCGCCGGCCTGGTCCAGCGCGCGGGCCAGGTCGTCCGGACCGAGCGCGGTGCAGCGCAGCCGGCGGCAGCGTGACAGGATCGTCGGCAGCAGGCGCGACGGCTGGTGCGCGATCAGCAGCAGAGTGGTGTCGGCTGGCGGCTCCTCGAGCACCTTGAGCAGCGCGTTGGCGGCATTCGGGTTCATCTCGTCGGCCGCATCGACGATCACCACCCGGCGGCCGCCATCGGTCGCCGACAGCTCGAAGAAGTGCTTGAGCCGGCGCACTTCGTCCACGGTGATCTCCTGTTTCAGGCGCTCGGCCTTGGCGTCCCAGGGGCGGCGGACCAGCACGAGGCCGGGATCGGACAGGGCGGCGACGCGCCGCGCCACCGGGTGATCGGCCGGAACATCCAGGCTGGCGGGCGCGGGGGAGGCGAACAGGCCGGCCTCCTGCCCGCGCGGCGCGGCCAGCAGGAAACGCGCGATGCGCCAGGCCAGCGTCGCCTTGCCGACGCCGCGCGGGCCGGTGATCAGCCAGGCATGGTGCAGGCGCTGTGCGGCATAGGCGTCGAGAAAGGCGCGTTCCGCCGCCTCCTGCCCGAACAGTGCCGGCGTCTCGCGTGGATGCGGGGCGCCGGGCGCGCGGTCGGCTTCGGCCGCCTCGGTCATGCGGGGTCCGCCGGCAGGTGCGACAGGATGTCGGCGGCCACCGCATCCTCGGGGCGAGCCCCGTCGATCACCACGAAGCGGTCCGAAAATTCCCGTGCGAGGTTGAGGAACCCGTCCCGCATCGCGGTCTGAAGATCGAGGCCGAAATCCTCGAACCGTTCCTCGTGCCCTTGCCGGGCCTTCGCGCGGGCAAGTCCCGTGGCCGGATCCATGTCGATCAGGAAGGTCAGGTCCGGCTCGCGGCCGATCATCAGCGCGTGCAGCGCATCCACCTTGGCGCGCAGGTTGCCGCGCGACAGGCCCTGATACATGCGCGTCGAATCGGCGAAGCGGTCGCAGATCACGGTTTTTCCGGAAGCCAGCGACGGCGCGATCAGCCGCTCCAGGTGGTCGCGGCGCGCGGCGGTGAACAGCAGGATCTCGGTTTCCGCCGACCAGCGGTCGGGATCGCCCTCGAGCACGAGGCGGCGGATCTCGTCCGCGCCGGGCGAGCCGCCGGGCTCTCGCGTCAGCACGCAGGGAACCCCGCGCGCGGCCAGGGCGGCGTGCAGGCGGCGGGCCTGGGTGGACTTGCCCGAGCCGTCGATGCCCTCGAAGGTGATGAAGCGCGGGGGTGTCATCGCGCAGGGGGCCGCGCGGCCTGGGTGCCGGCGGGCATGGCCGCAGAACGAAGAGCGGCGCGCGCGGGAAGGTTTGATCGAACCGGCAACATCCCCGCTGGCGTAGCCCCGCCGCGCGGCGGGGTCAACGGCGTCAGATCGCGTCCTTGACGGTCTGCGTCAACTGGCCCAGCAGGATGCGGGCGGCGGTGCGCACGCGCGGCAGGAAGCCGCCCTTTTCCACGGCGCGGTCGGCGACCAGCGGAACCGTGGTTTCGGGCAGGTCGGGCAGGGCGATGATCAGCTCGCCCACCTGCTGGCCTTCCTCGATGGGCGCGCGCAGCGGGCCGCGATAGCGGATCTCGCCGGTGATCTCGCCCTGCACCAGCGCCGGCACCAGCAGCGACACGTCCTCTGCCACGGTCAGCCCGACGCTTTCGATGTTGCCCAGCCAGACCGGCGCGTTGGCCAGCACCCGGCCCTTTTCGGTCAGGGTCTTTTCCACGAATTGCCGGAACGCCCAGCTGACGATGCGCTCGGCCTCTTCGGCCCGGGCATCCTCGGAATTCATCCCGGTGATGACGAAGACGATCCGCCGCCCGCCCTGCAACGCCGAGCCGACAAGGCCGTACCCGGCCTCGCTGGTGTGGCCGGTCTTCAGCCCGTCCGCGCCGATCCCCAGCGTCAGCAGCGGATTGCGGTTGAACCGGTTCTGCGGTGCGCGGTTGTCCCAGGCAAATTCGGTCATGCCGAAATAGCCGTAATATTCGGGGAACTCGGAAATCAGCCGGGCGGCCAGCATTCCCAGATCGCGCATCGACATGCGCTGGTTCGGGGCGGGCCAGCCGCTGGAATTGGAAAAGGTCGAATTGTCCATTCCCAGCGCGCGGGCGCGGTCGTTCATCATCCGCGCGAAGGCTTCCTCGGTGCCGGCCAGACCCTCGGCCACGACGACACAGGCATCGTTGCCCGACAGCACCACGATGCCCTTGATCAGTTCCTCGACCGTGGGGCGGTCGGTCTCGTTCAGGAACATGGTCGAGCCGCCCATGTTCTTGGCCTTCGTGGACACGCGGAACCGGGTGTCGAGCGTCACCCGGCCGTCGCGCAGCGCCTCGAACAGCATGTTGAGCGTCATCAGTTTCGACATCGAGGCCGGCGGAAGGGGCAGGTCGGCCTCCTTCTCCATCAGCACCGTGCCGGTGGTCATGTCGTAGACATAGGCCGCCCGCGCCCGCGTCTCGAACGCGGATGCGGGCAGGGCGAGCGCCAGGATCAGGCCGAGCGTTGCGAGCAACCGGGCAAGTGCCATGCGCCTTCCTTCCTCGTTTTGGCGGTCAGTTCTTCACGAAATAGGCGTCGGCATATCCCAGCTTCTTGACCTTGGCCAGTATCGCGCCGCGTTCCGAAGAGGTCGGTGCCGGACCGGCGAGAACCCGCCAGTAGGTCTTGCCGTTGCTTTCCTCCTTGCGGATCGTCGGCACGATCCCGGCATTGCGCAGCGCGGTGCCGTTGCGGTTGGCATTGTCCTCGACGCTGAACAGACCGATCTGCACGAACGGCTTGGACAGCGTGGAGGTCGGCGCGGGCCGGGCCGGCGGCGCGCTCTCCGCCGGCGCCGAGGTCGGCACGACCTCGGTCAGCGGCGCCTCGGCGGCGACGTTGTCCAGCGCGGCCTTCGCGATGTCGGCCGGATCGTCCAGCGTCGTGGTCTCGACGGCTTCCGGCGCGTCGAGCGTGGCCACCGCCGTCTCTTCCGGGGGCAGGTCGGCGGCATCCGTGGTCTCGGGCGAGATCGGCACTTCCTGCCGGCGCAGCGCCGTGACGTTCAGCCCGTCGGGCGAGCCGGCGAGCATCCCCAGCGCGGCGGCCGCGTCGGAGGATACCTGGAACGAGGGGCCGGGATTGTCGCGCTCGCGCTTGAACAGGGCGCCGATGACGAACTTGCCGTTGTCCTCGTTGCGGATGATGACGCGCTCCGGCTCGCTGACATCGGGATGCGCGACCCAGACGCCGCCCAGTGACGGGCGCCCGTCCCACAGCCCCTTGTCCGTCGTCTGGAACACTTCGGGCACCTCGACATCACGCTCGACCAGCGTGGTGCTGCTCGGCACCGCGTCCGAGGTCACTTCGGCCTCGGCCGTGCCCTTTTTCTTGAATAGATCGAATTGCTTGCCGTCCGCGCACGCGGTCAGAAACACCGCACCGCAGAGCGTCAAGGCAATGCGCCCTGTCTGCATCCTTGCCATATCTTGCCCCATTCTTCGCGGTCATTGCCGCGTTTTTTGCTGCTCGATCCCGCATGCGGGCGTGCATGCAGGTGCGCGCAGCGTAACCGATCCAGGGGGGCGCTGGGAAGAGTCAAGCGCAGCGCGGCGCAATTTGCCCGCGCCATGTGACCCTGGGGCCGGTCTTGCGTGCCCGCCCGCTCTGGCGCTAAGCAGGGCGCGCGCCCGCGCGCAGCCGCCACCAGGCCGCGCCGCGCGCCGCGGAAGCGTGGCAGAGTGGTCGATTGCACTGGTCTTGAAAACCAGCGAACCGCAAGGTTCCGTGGGTTCGAATCCCACCGCTTCCGCCAACAGGAACGATCAGGCAATGACTGGTGCCGCCGCAGCGCCGCACCCTGGCGCATGTCCGCCGCATATTGGCGGCGCGGTGCGGTCATGGCTGCGGCAGGCGCCATGACCGCACCGGGGTCAGGCGGCGTCGACGGCGCGGACCATCATGTCGCGCACCTGTCCGGCGACGGCGTGCAATTCGTCGTTGTCGATGGCCGCCATCGAGGCCACGGGGTCGATCGCGCTGATCTCGGTTCCGCCATCGGTCTCGCGCAGGATGACGTTGCAGGGCAGCATCGCGCCGACGCGCGGTTCGATCCCGATCGCCTCATGCGCCATCTTCGGGTTGCAGGCCCCGAGGATGCGATAGCCGTCCATCTCGGCGCCGATCTTCTTCTTCATCGTTTCCTTGACGTCGATCTCGGTCAGAACGCCGAAACCGGCCTCTGCAAGTGCTGCGCGGATACGCTCCTCGGCATCGCCGATGGAAACCCCTTTCAGCAGGCGGTCGTGTGTGTAGCTCATGGAAATGCTCCTTTCCGAACGGTACGGCCCGGTCCGGTGGACCGGGCATCAGGTCAAACGCGGTCTCGTCGATTCAGTCCTGCTCGGGCATGTCCCGCATCATCGGGCGCCCCTTCATGGCATCGTTGCGCATCCGGGACAGGCGATCGGCGAAGGCGTTCATTTCCTCGGACGTTACCGCGCCATCGCCATCCGCATCCAGATGCTGGAAGCGGTCCACCATCCTTTCGCGCATCATCGCCGCATGCCAGGCGGCGAACTCTTCCAGGTTCAGCGCGCCGTCACCGTCCGAGTCGTATTCCTCGAGGCGCGACTGGATCATCTGGCCGGGTGCACCCTGCGGCATACCGTCCATCATCCCCGATCCTATCATCCGCATCATGTCGCGGTCCATCATGGTCATGCCCGGCATGCCATGGCCGCCCATCGGGCCCATGCCCGGCGTCATGGCGTCCGGGCCGTGCATCCGCATCATCATCCGCATCATGTCTTTCATCATATCGTGCCGGTCGCCGCCCATGGGCATGGCGTCGGCGCCCATGCGCGGCCCCGAGGCATTGCGGTCGTGATGTCCGTTATCCGCCGAGGCGGCCCCGGCGGTCAAAAGGGCGATGGCGAGAATGCTGGCGGGTTTTGCGAGTGCGGGCATGACAGCCTCCTGTGGTTTGTGTCGATACCAGTCAGGTCGGCATGATGGCGCGGAATGGAAGGCCCGCGCGGCGATGGAATTGTAACAGTCTGTCGCAGACCCTTCCTCTGATACAAACCGCTACATATCGCGGGATGAAACAGGACAGGCCATTCCGGTAGGAGAAGCTCATGGGACCGCCGCACATCCTGGTCGTGGACGACCACGCGCAGATCCGCGAAAGCGTGACGCGCTATCTCGAACGGAACGGGATGCGTGCGACCGCGGCGAAGGACGCGGCGGAGATGGACGCGAAGCTTGCGGCGGGGCAGTTCGATCTTCTCGTGCTCGACGTGATGATGCCCGGCGAAGACGGGCTTTCGGTCTGCCGCAGGCTTGCAGCGGCGGGCGAGGTGCCGATCATCATGCTGACGGCCCTCGGAGAAGAGACCGACCGCATCGCCGGCCTCGAGATCGGCGCGGACGACTATCTTGCCAAGCCGTTCAATCCGCGTGAATTGCTGGCGCGTATCAAGTCGGTCCTGCGGCGCAGCAATCGGGCGGAGCCTATCGCGGGGCGTCTGGCGGGGCGGAAGGTGCGGTTCGAGCATCTCGTGCTCGACACCGACCGGCAGGTTCTCATTGATGCCGAACAGGGCGAGATGGCCCTCACCAGTTCCGAATTCCGGTTGCTGGTCGTTCTGCTTGAGCGGGCGCGCATGGTGCTGAGCCGCGAACAACTGCTTGACCTTACCGCCGGCCGCACCGCCGGGCCGCTGGACCGCACCATCGACAACCAGATCAGCCGCCTGCGGCGCAAGATCGAACCCGACGTCCTGCGTCCGCGGATCATCAAGACGGTGCGCAACGGCGGCTATTGCCTTGCCACGGATGTGGAGGACGGCGCGTGACCCTGCGGCACCTGACGACGCTGCGGGTCCAGTTGATCCTGCTGGTTGTCGCCGCCCTGGTCGTGGCACAGCTGGTCAGCCTGTTTCTATTCGCGGATGAGCGAAGCCTCGCGATCCGCGCCGCGCTCGGGTTCGAGGCGGCGGGAAGGGCCGCGAATGTCGCGCGCCTGATCGAGGAAGCGCCGCCCGATCTGCACGCTTCCATCCTGCGGGCCGCGAATTCGCCGCTCGTGCGGTTCGATCTGTCCGGCACCGCATCGGTCCGGCACACGGACCATTCCGACGGCGGATTGGTCGAGGCCCGCATCCGCACCCTTCTCGACGACAGCTACAGCCGGGACATCCGCGTCGAGCTGCACGAGGTCGAGGGCCGGCTGATGCCGCTGCCCAACCTGTCGCGCGAGATGACGGACATGCATATGGCGATGATGCGGGGCGAGCTGACGGCGGTCGAGATGAACCTGTCCATCGGCATCCGGGGCGGTCAGTGGCTCAACGTGGGTACCCGTTTTGAACGGCCGCCAATCCAGTGGACGCTTTACTCGATGCTGACCTTTGCCCTGTCGGCGGGCCTGCTTCTTGGCGTCGTGATCTGGTTCGTGATGACGCGGCTGACCGGCCCCCTGCGGCGGCTCGCCCGTGCGGCCGACAGCCTCGGGCGCGGCGAGGATGTCGCCGCGCTGCCCGTCGCGGGTCCGACCGAGGTGCGCGATCTCACCGGGGCCTTCAACCGGATGCAGGATCGCCTGACCAGGTTCGTGGGCGACCGGACGCGGATGCTGGCGGCCCTGGGTCACGACCTTCGCTCGCCCCTGACCGCCATGCGCGTGCGCGCCGAAATGGTCGATGACGACGAGACACGCGACAGCCTTGTGGCCTCTGTCGAAGAGATGCAGGGCATGGTCGACGCGACCCTGACCTTCGCGCGCGGGTTGACCGGGGCCGAGCAGCCCGAGACCGTGAACCTGCACGCCTTCCTGGACGCCTTGCGCGCGGACATGCCCGGCGGGTTCGACCTGGACCCCGGCCCGCGGATCGAAGTGCGTCTTCGGCCGAATGCGATCCGGCGTGCGCTTCGCAACCTGATCGAGAACGCCAACCGCTATGGCGGCGGCGCTTCGATCCGGTGGCAGAGGCGGGAGGGAACGCTTGTTCTGACGGTCGAGGATCGCGGCCCCGGCATTCCCGCCGACGAACTGGAAAAGGTCTTCGATCCGTTCTACCGGCTCGAGGCGTCGCGCTCGCTCGAGACGGGCGGCCACGGGCTGGGCCTGTCGATTGCGCGGACGATCGTGCAGGCGCATGGCGGCGACATCACCCTGAGCAACCGTGAAACCGGCGGGCTGCGCGCCGCAATATCCATCCCGCTCGCCGCGGAAACCCTTGAGGAAAGGAGAGAAAGATGACCTGGAAATTCTGGACCATGAGCGGCCTGACGACCCTTGCCGCATCGACGGCGACGGCCGCCCCCGAGGGGCCGTGGGACGGGCACATGATGTGGGGCGGCGGCACCGGCATCTTCGGCAGCTTCATGATGCTGGTCTTCTGGGGCGTCGTCATCGCCCTGATCGTCCTTGCCGTGTACTGGCTGCGCGGCAACCGCACCGGCGGCAGCCCGTCCAACGACGCGCTCGACATCCTGCGCGCGCGGCTGGCCAAGGGCGAGATCGACGAGGAGGAATTCCGCCGCCGAAAGGCCGCGCTCGACGAGTGATGCGCGCAGGCTGCCCGTCTTCTGCCCGCGACGGTCAAGGATACAATCGGATACAATTCTCGCGGTCTTGTCAGCTTGCCGCAAGCGCCGTCTAGGGTATGCACTTCCCTGCAACTGGAATGGCGGCGGGAAGCAGGCAGATGAAGACAGATCGTTCGGTCCGACTGGAAAGACGGCGTGTGATTGCGGGGGCCCTCGCGTTCATGGCGGCGCCGGGGATTTTGCGCGCCGGAAGCGATACCGCGTCGCGCAACATCTCGTCTTTCCGGATGCATGATTGGCGGGATCATTTCGACCGTCTCGGGGTGGGCATCATCCTTTCCGATACGAAGTCGAGAATGCTTCAGCACTGGACCGCCGACGGCCGGCTGCAGATCTATCCGACATCTGTCCCCATGACCGACGCGATGACCCGGCGCGGCTACACCAAGGTTGTCGAAAAGCGCAAGAACCCGGGATGGGGGCCGACGCCCGCCATGCGCGAGCGCGACCCGTCCCTGCCTGCCTATGTCGAGGGGGGCGACCCGAGAAACCCGCTTGGCACGCGCGCCCTGTACCTGTCGTGGCAGTTCTACCGCATCCACGGAACGCAGGACACGCGCAAGATCGGGCGGCGGTCGTCGAGCGGCTGCATCGGCCTTTACAACCACCAGATCGAGGCGGTCTACGAGCAGGCGCCGGTCGGAACCCAGGTCAAGCTCATCTGAAGATCGCGGAACGAAAGAAAGGCTGACATGGACAAGCTGACTGTGGTGGTCGGGGCTGTTCTGGTCGCGGGCATCGGCGCCGTGGGCTGGCAATTCCTGCAACCTGCCGCCACGCCGATGGGGCATTCGATGACCCCGCCCGACACAAGCGCCATTTCCCAGGGCGATGCGATCGCGGAGGTCAGCCTTCCGGCAGAGCTTTCGCGGAACGCCGAGCTGGGGAAGACCGTCTTCGAGGCCAAATGTGTCAACTGCCACGGCGAGAACGCGACCGGCCAGAACGGCGTCGCACCGCCGCTGGTTCACAAGATCTACGAGCCCGGCCATCACTCGGACATGGCTTTCGTTCTGGCCGCCCAGAACGGGGTGCGGGCGCATCACTGGAACTTCGGCAACATGCCCCCCGTCGAGGGGGTCACGGCGGGCGAAGTCAAGATGGTCGTGGCCTATATCCGCGAATTGCAACGCGAGAACGGGATCAACTGATGGCCCCGGGACGGGCGAAAAGACTGCCGAACGTCGCCTTGCGGGCGCAATCACCGCGATCACGGCCAAAACCCGGCGCGCGCCGCGTTCATTTGCGACCTCTGCGGAATAGGCTATGCCCTGCGGCATCGAAAGGCATGAGACGATGACAACGACACGGCGCGACTTTCTGCGATCTGCCGCAGCGGCGGGATTGGGCGCAGCCTTGCCGCTCAGGGCGCTGGCCGAAGACGGCTTTGCCGCCCTCACCGCGCGGGCGGCACGGCTGCAATTGCTGCCCGACAGTTATCCGCCGACCGAAATCTGGGGATATGACAGCACCATCCCCGGGCCGGAAATCCGCGTGAAACAGGGTGAGCGGGTGCGCCGGCGCTTTGCCAACGCCCTGCCGCAGGACAGTTCGGTCCATTGGCACGGCATCCGGATCGACAACGCGATGGACGGCGTTGCGGGCGTGACGCAGGCGCCTGTCGCGCCCGGTGACAGCTTCGACTACGATTTCGCCGCGCCGGATGCCGGCACCTACTGGTACCACGCGCATAACCGGTCGTGGGAACAGGTGGCGCGCGGTCTGCACGGGCCGCTCATCGTCGAAGAGGCCGAGGCCCCCGATGTCGACCGCGAAGAGGTCCTGGTTCTGGATGACTGGTTGCTGAACCCCGAGAGCGGCCAGATCGACGACAGTTTCGACCATCCGATGATGATGAGCCATGGCGGCCGGATCGGAAATTACATCACCACGAACGGGCGCTACAACCTGTCGCTGCCCGCGCGCCGACACGAGCGGCTGCGGCTGCGCCTGATTAATGCCTCCAACGCGCGGATCTTTCCGCTGAAACTGTCCGGGCTGGCGGGCTGGATCGTCGCCCTCGACGGGATGCCGCTTGCCGCGCCCTCGCCGGTGGAGGACGTTCTTGTCCTCGGCCCCGCGCAGCGCGCTGATCTGATCGTGGACGTTCTGGCGCAAGAGGGGGAAGACGCGGATCTTGTCCATGTCGACGACCCCGATGCTTTTTCGCAGGTCGTGTTCCCGGTATCCGGCACGGCCAGCCAGTCGCGGCGGGCACCGCCTGCGGCCTTGCCGCCCAACCCGAACATGAACATGCCCGATCTGGCCGGGGCGACGCCGCTGCGTCTCGTCATGTCGGGCGGCGCCATGGGACGCATGCAATCGGCCATCCTGAACGGTGAACGCAAGGGGTTCCGCGAGCTTGCGGCCTCGGGCTATTTCTGGGCGTTCAACGACATGGCGGACATGACCGAAACGCCATTGGCCGATCTGAGCATGGGCGAGCCTGTGCGCTTGGAGATCGTCAACGACACCGTCTTTCCGCACGCCATGCACCTGCACGGCATGCATTTCCGCGAGGTGTCCGATAAAGGCGAATTCGGCCCCCTGCGGGATACGATCGTGATGGGCGGCGGCGAGACGCGCGAGATCGCCTTTACTGCGGACAATCCCGGCGACTGGCTGTTCCACTGCCACATGCTCAGCCATGCGCCTTCGGGCATGATGACATGGCTTCGGGTGACGTGAGGTTGGCTTTGCGCGGGTTCTGATCGCGGTATTCCCGGGCGTCGGACCGGGGCATTCCGGGATATTCGGACACACGGCGAAGTTTGCCTGGAAACGCTGGGCCTTGCGGGCGGGAGACATGGCCTGCGATACCCTTTCGGAGCATCGGGGATCAGCCGCATGAGCCTGACGCGGTGCCATGCCGGGGAGGGTGCCGGCGGTTCCGCCTCAGGCCGAGTGTCGGATAACGAATTGTGCCGGCACCACCGCCCGGCCGGGGCGGCCCGTATCCGCCAGCATCCCTGCCGCGCGCTCTGCAATGGCGTCGGCCGACAGCCCGATGGTCGTGATGCCGCCGCATATCCACCGATAGAAGCTGGGGTCTCCGTATCCCACGAAGGCCAGATCGCCGGGAAACCGCACCCCCCGCCGCAGGCACAAATCCAGCGCCCCGTTGGAAATCTCGAAGCCGCCGCAGATCACCGCGCTTGGCGGGGCGGGCAGGTCGAGCAGCCCGGCCATCTTTTCCTGTCCCATCGCGAAACCCGGCGCCCCGGTGCGCACAAGCGCCGGGTCCTCGGGCCTGTCCAGCGCGCCGGTGGCCTTCCGAAAGGCGGCCAGCCGCGCGCGCCCCGACGACATCGAGGCGCTGGCCCCGATGAAGCCGATCCGGCGGTGCCCCTGCGCGATCAGATGCGCGGCGGCGGCGGCGATGCTGGGGCCGTCGTCGATCAGCAGCTGGCCGGCGCGGTCGTCCTCGGCGCGGGTGCGGATCAGCTCGATGATCCTGAAGTCTTCGGGAAAGGGCGGCGCATCGGGCGGCGCTTCGGGGGTCGGGACCATGAACACGGTCGATGCCTGCAAGGCCCGCAGCCGCAACAGCGACTGCCGCTCGCGGGCCGGTTCGTCATTGGTCAGGTGAATCACCAGATCGTGGTTCCGGTCGGCGCAAAGCAGGGCAAGCGTGTTGGCGACTTGCGAGTAGAATTCGTTCACCAGGTTCGGAAGCAGCAGGCCGACGATCTCGGTCGCCTCTCCGCGCATGGCGGTCGCGGCGGAATTGCGCACATAGCCAAGCTCGTGCGCGCGCCCAAGGACCTTTTCGCGGGTGGAGGGTTTGACATTCGGATGCCCGGACAGCGCCCGCGACACCGTCATGTGCGAGATGCCGAGATCCCTTGCGATGGATTTGATCGTCGCGCGCAACGGTCGTCTTTCCACCTGCCTGCCGCCCTTTGCCTGCGAATGGCGGCCCTGGGGTGCCCGGCCGCCGATCCCGTGATCCACCCGAATTCGATCTTGACACACAGCGCCGTGCAGGACAATTGTTAACGTGAACAGTCTGCGTGAACACCAGTGGGGCCGCGATGCAAGGAGGACGTGCAAACGGGGATTTCGACCGTCGCTGCGCGCTTCTGCTGACCGATCTCGGGCTGTGCGACGCGGAGGCGGATATCGAGATCCGGCGGCTCAGCGGCGGGGTCGCCTCGGATATTGCGGCGGTGACCTGCGCCGGCCGAACGTTTTGTCTGAAATTCGCCCTGGCCAAGCTGGCCGTGGCCGAAGACTGGTTCGCGCCGGTCCATCGCAGCCGGGCGGAATTCGCCTGGCTGTCTTTCGCGGGATCGGTGGTGCCCGGATGCGCGCCCGCGCTGTACGGGTTTTCCGAGGCGCAGAACGGCTTTGCGATGGAGTTTCTTTCCGGCGCCGATATCCATCTGTGGAAACAGGCGCTGCTGGAGGGTGCGCCGGACCGGGGCGAGGCGCAGGCGGTGGGCGACACGCTTGGCCGCATCCATGCCGCCTCGACCGAGCCGGATTTTGACACGGCGCCGTTCGAGAATGCCGAGGATTTCGACGCGCTGCGGCTGGAGCCCTATCTGCGCTTCACAGCGACCCGGCACCCGGCGCTGGCCGAGCACCTGACGGAAATGGCCATCTGGCTCAAGGAAAGCCGGATCGCGCTGGTCCATGGCGATGTCAGCCCCAAGAACATCCTGGTCCGGGCCGGGCGGCCGGTGCTGCTGGACGCGGAATGCGCGAGCATGGGCGATCCGGCCTTCGACGTGGCCTTCTGCCTGAACCATCTGGTGCTCAAGGCGTATCACATGCCTGACCGGCGCGAGGCCCTGCTGGGGCAGGTTTCCGCCCTCTGGTCCGCCTATTCCCCGCATGTCGAATGGGAACGTGCCGCCGGGCTTGAAAGCCGGATCGCCATGCTGTTGCCGATGCTGATGCTGGCGCGGATCGACGGAAAATCGCCCGTGGAATACCTGGACGACGCGGCGCGGGGCAGGGTGCGCGGGCAAGCCTGCGCCCTGATCGAGCGCCCGCCCGAGAGCCTTGGTGAAGTGAAGGACCGCCTGTCATGAAGGATGCCGATATCGTGGACACTGCGATCGAAGGCCTGACCGCGCGCCGGGTCTGGGACAGTCGCGGGAACCCGACAATCGAGGTCGAGATACGCTGTGCCTCGGGCGCCACCGGTCGGGCCATCGCCCCGGCCGGCGCGTCGCGCGGCACGCGAGAGGCGATCGACCTGCGCGACGGCGGCGACCGGCTGGGCGGGGTCGATGTGCGCCGCGCGGTGTCGGGCGTGACCGACATGATCGCGCCGCTTCTGCGGGGCCGGGATGCCGCCGATCAGGCCGGCATCGACGCGGCGCTGATCGCCTGCGACGGCACGAAGCTGAAATCGAAGCTGGGCGGCAACGCGATGGTCGCCGCCTCGCTGGCCGTCCTGCACGCGGCCGCTGCGGCAAGAGGCGTTCCGCTTTGGCGGCATGTCGCGGATCTGACGGGCCAGACGCCAAGCCTGCCCTTGCCCGAGATCCAGATCTTCGGCGGCGGCGCGCATGCCGGGCGGCGGGTGGATGTGCAGGATTTCATGGTCATGGTCCCCGGTGCAGGCAGCTTTGACGAGGTGCTGGAGGTCACCTCGGAAATCTACCGCGCGGCCGGGGCGATCATGGCCCGGAAGGGCAAGCTGGCCGGAGTCGCGGACGAGGGCGGCTGGTGGCCGTCCTTCGACAGCAACGAAGAGGCGCTTGAAACGCTGGTCGCCGCCATAGAGGCCGCGGGCGAGACGCCGGGCGAGCGCGTCGTCATCTCGCTGGACATCGCGGCGTCGGAATTCGGATCGAACGGGCGCTACCGCCTTGCGCTGGAGGATCGCGAACTGGACAGGGGCCAGTTGATCGACCTGCTGGGCCGCTGGATCGACGCCTATCCCATCGCCTCGATCGAGGATCCGCTGGCCGAGGACGATTCCGAGGGGATGGTGGCCTTCACCGCGCTTTACGGCGACCGGTTGCAGATCATCGGCGACGATTACCTTGTGACCAACGCGGCGCTGGTGGATGCGGCGGCGGCCGCGGGCGCCTGCAACGCGGTCCTGATCAAGGTCAACCAGGCCGGGACGGTCAGCGAATCCATCGAATGCGCGGCGCGGGCGCGAAAGCACGGCTTTCGCGGCATCGTCTCGGCCCGGTCGGGCGAGACAGAGGATGTGTCGATCTCGCATCTGGCGGTGGGGCTGGGCGCCGGCCAGCTCAAGGTCGGCTCGATCACCCGGTCGGAACGGACGGCGAAATGGAACGAATGCCTGCGCATAGCGGGCGCGCTGGGGCCGGGCGCCTATGCCGGCGGCGCGGCGCTGGCGGGCACATGGTGGGGCCGCAAAGGGGACGACACATGAAACTGCTTCGCTACGGCGCGGATTGCCGGACCGCTCGCATCGCGGCCAGGGCGTGTGCCGCGCCTCGGCAATCCGTGAACCCGGGGGGCCGTATCCGCCTCGGCCTCGAAGAACCGGGCGCGCGGTGCCGGGTTGAGCCCCTGATCGCGGAGGCGACACGATGAACAGCTACGACTACAAGGGCCGCGTCGCGGTCGTCACCGGCGGCGCAAACGGTATCGGCGCGGCGGTGGCCGAACGCATGGCGGCCTCGGGTGCGCGGATCGCGATCTGGGACATGGACGTGTCGGCCCCCGACAAGCGGGTGGCGGGGCTGGCCGAAGATGCCTGCCAGATGGTGCAGGTCGATGTCAGCGATCCGGGCAGCGTGGCAGAGGCCATGGCGCAGACCGAATCCGCGTTCGGGCAGATCGACGTGCTGGTCAACAGCGCTGGGATCGCCGGGCCGACAGCCACCCTGGCCGAATACGACCCCGCGATGTGGCGCAAGGTGCAGGCGGTGAACCTGGATGGCACCTATCTGTGCTGCCGCGCCGTGGTGCCGGGCATGCGGGATCGGGGCTATGGCCGGATCGTCAACGTCGCCTCGATCGCGGGCAAGGAAGGCAACCCCAACGCCTCGGCCTATTCGGCGTCGAAGGCGGCGGTGATCGCGCTGACCAAGTCGCTGGGCAAGGAGCTGGCGGATGTCGATGTCGCGGTGAACTGCATCACGCCGGCCACCGCGCAGACCCGCATCCTGGAACAGGTCAGCACAGAGTTCATCGACTACATGCGCTCCAAGATCCCGCGCGGCCGGTTCGTCACCGTCGAGGAGATCGCGAGCATGGTGCTCTGGATCGCCTCGGCCGAGAATTCGTTCACCACCGGCGCGGTGTTCGATCTGTCCGGCGGCCGCGCAACCTATTGACGGGGCGGGCGCCGCTGGTCGAGGCGGTGACCCTGGCCAGCCGGATCGCGGTGATGTCAAGGGCGTGTTGCGGCAATTCACAAGCTCGTCGCCGGGTTCATGGGGTCGCCGAGGGTAAGCTTTATGGACGGGTGCGGTTGCCGAAGGCGGGATCGTCCCTGATGGCGAAGGCGCGCATGTCCTTCCCCTGCCGCCGGGCCGCGCGCGCCTCTGTGCCCGCCCGATGCCCGGCATTTATCCCGGCGCCTTCAGGCTTTCGCCCAGCGCCGGTGACAGAAATTCCATGACGGCGCGGATGCGGGCGGTGTGGCGCAGGTCTTCGTGGGTCAGCAGCCACAGATCGAGGCCGAAGCTGTCGGGCAGTTCGGCCACACGGACAAGATCGGGCTTCTGGTCGGCGATGGCGCAGGGCAGGGCGGCAAGGCCGAGGCCCGCCTTGGCCAGCCGCACCGTGCAGGCGACCGAATTCGAGCGCGTGGCGGGCCGGATACCGGGCAGGAATTGCTCGAACTGGCGGGTCAGGGGCGTATGGCCGCCGTCAAGGCCGATCCAGCTATGCTGCGCCAATTCGGTTCCGGGATGGGCGGCGCAATAATCGGGCGCGCCATAGACCGCGAACTTGAGCCGGCCGGCCCGCCGGCCTACCAGTGTTTCTGGCGGGGTATCGCCGATGCGCAGCGCGATATCGGTCTCGCGCCGCGACAGGTCCAGCGTCTCGTTGCCGACCGACACGCCGATCTCGATCCGCGGATAGGCCTCGCGGAACCGCGCGAGGTGATCGGGCAGCAGCCAGAAGGCAAGCATGTCGACCGCCGTGATCCGCACCGACCCGCTCAGCCGCAGATCCTGCCCCGTCACCGTGCGGTTGAGCGTGGCGACGTCATCCTCGATGCACTCGACGATGCCAAGGGTTTCCTCGCCCACCGGGGTCAGCGCATAGCCGTTCGGCAAACGCTCGAATAGCCGCACGTCCAGCGTTTCCTCGAGCCCGGTAATCCGGCGGAACACCGTGGAATGGTTGACGCCAAGATGCCGCGCCGCGCCCGACAGGCTGCCCGCGCGCGCCACCGCCAGGAACACCCGCAGATCGTCCCAATTCGAAAGCCGTGCATCCATGCAAGGGCACCTTTCCGTTTTCGCCACTCCCTGTGCGCTGAGTGTGGAGCCATATTGAGGTCAGAGGCAACACCCACCCGATGAAAGGATTACGCCATGACCAATACCAAGACCCGCACTCTCCTGCGCAGCGACGAGCTTTCCTGTCCCTCCTGCGTGCCCAAGATCGAAGGCGCGCTGAAGGCGCTGCCCGGCGTGCAAAAGGCCGAGGTGAAATTCGCCAGTGGGCGGATCGAGGTCGAGCATGACCCGGCGCTTGCCGATGTGGACACGCTGGTGAAGACCATCGCCAAGACCGGCTATACCGCCAAACCCTCGGCATTCTGACCTTCCGATCATTGCGCCCGCGCCCCACCGCTTTCCAAGGCGGTGGGCTTTTTCCCTGAAAGGAGAGAATGAATGTTATCCGAACTCATGACGATCTACAGAAACCCCGCCGCGCGGCGCAAATGGCTGACCATTGCCAGCGGTGTGTTCATCACCTTTGCGCTGGTCGCCTGGTACGGCTTCGGGCTGGCCGCGCCTTGGGCACCGTTCATGACGATCGCCGCCGTGCTTGCAGGGTATGACATTGCCCTGCGGGCCTGGGGCGCGTTGCGCCTGCGCCAGCTCAGCATCGAATTGCTGGTGATCGTGGCCGCGGTGGGTGCGCTGTTCATCGACAACCACTGGGAATCGGCCGCCGTGACCTTCCTGTTCATGCTGGGCGCCTGGCTGGAGACCCGCACCATGAGCCGCACGCGCGGCGCGCTCAAGGCGCTGATCGACGCGGCCCCCGTGACGGCAACCGTGCTGCGGAATGGCGAAACGGTCGAGGTGGCGGCCCATGAGGTGGGCGTCGGCGAGACCGTCCTGGTCCGGGCCGGTGAACGCCTGCCCGTCGACGGCGAAGTGACCGACGGTACCGCCGCCGTCAACGAGGCGTCGATCACGGGCGAACCGATTCCGGCCGAAAAGGCCCCGGGATCAAAGGTCTTCGCCGGAACCCTGGCCGAAAACGGGTTGCTGCATCTGCGCGCCACCGGCGTCGGCGCCGACACCACGCTCGCCCGCATCATCAGCCGCGTCGAAGAGGCGCAGGAGGCCAAGGCCCCGGCCCAGCGGATGATCGAGAGCTTCGGGCGCTGGTACACCCCGGCTGTCTTCGTGATGGCGGTTCTCAGCTATCTCGTCACGCGCAACGTCGAACTGGCGCTGACGCTGCTGGTGGTCAGCTGCCCCGGTGCGCTGGTCATCTCGACACCGGTTTCCGTGGTGGCCGGGATCGGGCGCGCGGCCCGTGCCGGCATACTGATCAAGGGCGGAGAGCATCTTGAGAATGCCGGGCGCATCAACACTCTGGCGCTCGACAAGACCGGCACGCTGACCGAAGGCGAGCCGCGCCTGGCCGAGGTCGTGGCGCTGGCGGGCCAATCCGAGGCCGATGTGCTGCTTTGGGCGGGCATCGCCGAGACCGGGTCGAGCCATCCGCTGGGCCGCCCGATCATCGAGGCGGCGCGCAAGCAGGGCCACCTGCCCACCGCCGAGGAGCTGGAAGAAATCGCCGGCATGGGCCTGATCGCGCGCCATGACGGGCACGAGATCGCCGTCGGAAGCCACCGCCTGTTCGATCATCTCGAGATCGGCTTTGACGCCGAGACCAAGGCAGGCATCGCCCGGCTGCATGATCTGGGCCACACGGTGGTGATCGTGGCACGCAATGGCAAGGTCGCGGGTCTGCTGGGCCTGGCCGACATGCCGCGCGCCAGTGCAAGGCCGATGATCGACCGGCTGCATGCGCTGGGGGTGAACCGCGTGGTGATGCTCACCGGCGACCAGCGCCCGGCGGCCGAGGCGATTGCCAAGGCGGTCGGCGTCGACGAGGTGCATGCCGCGATGATGCCCGACGACAAGCTGGAGCGGATCCGCAATATGCGCGCCGAGGGTCTGCGCGTGGCGATGGTCGGCGACGGCATCAACGACGCGCCCGCCCTCGCGGCGGCCGATATCAGCATCGCGATGGGGGCGTCGGGAAGCGACATCGCCATCGAGACGGCGGATATCGCGCTGATGACCGACGATCTGGGCAAGATCGCCGAGGCGATGGAAATCTCGCGCGCCACGCTGACCAACATGCGCCAGAACCTCGTCATCGCGGTTCTGACCGTCATCGGCCTGCTGTTCGGGGTCTATACCGGCAGCATTCACATGGCGGGCGGCATGCTGGTGCACCAGCTTTCGGTGCTGATCGTCATCCTCAACGGCATGCGCCTGCTGCGCGTGCCCAAGGCGAGCAGGGCCAGGGCAGGCAGCGTCAAGGCGAAGGCCACGCGCGTCGCGGCATAGTCTGCGGCCCAAGCAAAGGGGAACCCGCGCCACACCGGCGCGGGTTTTTCGCTGGATGGAACGCGGCCTGTCAGTCGGCTATCCTGCACCCACCCGAATACCCGCCGCTGGTGCGCCATTGCGCCGATGCAATGCGTCGCGGCGGGTATCGGCAATAGATCGGAATATTCATGTCCTGGGCGACTGATCTGAGGAAAATCCCCGTCGCACTGATCGGCTTCATCTGGGTGCTGTCCGATCTCGGCTATTATTTTCTGTTGCCCCGCCTGGGAATTACCGGGGGCTATACCGACAACTCCATGCCGATTGCGCTATATTATTTCTATTGGGTCGGTCTTTGCGTCGTCATCTTCACACCGCTCTATTCGACATGGCAGGAACATTCGCGGTGGGGCGCGTTCGAGAACCCGATCCTGAGCGCGACTGTCTGGACTGTGTTCTTTGTCAGCGCCGTGCTGTTCGTCGGCTATGTCATCCCGGCCTTGCCGCCGTTTGTCCCGCCGCCGGGCGTTCACCCGCCAGAGCTTCCGTTCGCGGATCCGTGGTATTTCCTTCCCAAATCGGTGGATATACTGTTTCAACAATTGCTGGTGGCGGCCCTCGTATTGTCGCTTGCCTCTCTCGGCTACGGTTTCCGGCGGATTTCCGTCACCTGCGCGGTATTGTTCGGTGCCAGCCATTTGCTGCTGCTGTTTGGCGGCGCACCTATCGGATATGTCATCGTGTTTTCCCTGGTGGCCAGCGTGTTCGGCCTGGTTTTCCCCTACCTGATGTTGAAGGTCCGGAACGGGTTGGCCTATTCATACTTTGCGCACTGGTCGTTCTATGCGGCCGTTGTCATGTTCGCGAGGATGTCCGATGTCATGCTTATCAGTGAGCTGGTCCATGGTTTCTGAGCCGCGACCGGGCGATGATTTCCATGGCCAATGGGGTTGACATGATGGTTATGAATGATCGCCGGGAATGGGACGATGTTCTCGATTTCTGGTTTCCCGAGGGGCGCTCTCTGGATATCGAGGCGGCCGCGCACCATGCGCATTGGCGCTGGCGGATGCAGGGCGGCGCGGATGACGAGATCATCGCGCGGTTTTCGGGTCTGACCGAAACGGCGGCACATGGCCGCCTCGATCACTGGGCGGCGGATCCGCATGGACGGCTGGCGCTGATCATCCTTCTCGACCAATTCTCGCGGTCGGTCTGGCGCGATGATCCGCGCGCCTTCGCGCAGGATCCGCATGCTCTCTCGCTGGTGCGCGAGGGCATTGCGAACGGTCACTTTGCCGCTTTGGAAACGCCCTGGTTCCAGATCGTCTTTGGCCTGCCATTGGGCCATTGCGAGGGGCCGGACCATCTGGAACGCATCGACCTGCTGATCGAGCTGCGCACGGCCATCGCCGCCGGGGCGCCGGCCCATCTGCAACCGATCTATGCGTCCCTGGCCGACCAGGCCCGCGACGTCCGAAAGGTCATCGCCGCGTTCGGGCGGCATCCGCACCGCAATGAAATCCTGAACCGCGACTCCACTGCCGCGGAAAAGGACTACATCGCCAAGGGCCGGTTCCCGCACAAGAAGGCGTTTCGGGGGCATTCCGGTTCGGCTTCTTGATCGGGCCCGGGCCGGGGGCTATTGCAGATTCACAGGAACAGAAGGGAGAGCCGCCATGCTCAAGCGGGAATTCGACAAAAGCAGATTGCCCAGCCGCCACGTCACCGAAGGGCCGGCCCGTGCGCCCCACCGTTCCTATTACTATGCGATGGGCATCAGCGAGGACGAGGTCCACCAGCCCTTTGTCGGCGTCGCCACCTGCTGGAACGAGGCCGCGCCGTGCAACATCGCGCTGAACCGTCAGGCACAGGCGGTCAAGATGGGGGTGAAGCAGGGCTTCGGCACGCCGCGTGAATTCACCACGATCACCGTGACCGATGGCATTGCCATGGGGCATGAGGGCATGCGCTCGAGCCTCGCCAGCCGCGAGGCTATTGCCGATACGGTCGAGTTGACCATGCGCGGGCATTGCTATGACGCGCTGGTGGGACTGGCCGGATGCGACAAGTCGCTGCCCGGCATGATGATGGCAATGGTCCGGCTGAACGTGCCGTCGGTGTTCATCTATGGCGGCTCGATCCTGCCCGGCCGCGCCCCCGATGTGGAGGGTATCCCCGAGGATTTCGCCGGGCGCGATCTGACCGTCCAGGACATGTTCGAGGCCGTGGGGCGCCAGCAGAGCGGCACCATGTCCGAGGCCGCGCTGAAGGTGCTGGAACGCGTGGCCTGTCCCAGTTCGGGCGCGTGCGGCGGCCAGTTCACCGCCAACACGATGGCCTGCGTCTCCGAGGCGGTCGGACTGGCGCTGATGAACAGTTCGGGCGCGCCCGCCCCCTACGAATCGCGCGACCAATATGGCGAGGCCTCGGGCCGCGCGGTGATGGACCTGCTGGAAAACAACATCCGCGCCCGCGATGTCGTGACCCGCAAATCGCTGGAAAATGCCGCCCGCGTCGTGGCCTGCACCGGCGGGTCCACCAATGCCGGGCTGCACCTGCCGGCGATTGCCCATGAGGCGGGGATCGAATTCTACCTGGACGATGTCTGCGAGATTTTCCGCGACACCCCCTATTTCGTCGATCTGAAACCCGGCGGGCAATTCGTGGCCAAGGATCTGTTCGATGTGGGCGGCGTTCCGGTCGTTCTCAAGGAGCTGCGCCGTGCCGGACTGATCCACGAGGATTGCATCACCGCGTCGGGCCGGACCATCGGCGAGGAACTGGACCTGATCACGCGCGAGGCGGATGGCCGGGTGATCCACCCGGTGGATACGCCGATCTCGAAGACCGGCGGCGTTGTCGGGCTGAAGGGCAACGTCGCGCCCGAGGGCGCCATTGTCAAGATTGCCGGCATGGCCGAAGACGACATCGTGTTCACCGGTCCCGCCCGCGTATTCGAATGCGAGGAAGACGCGTTCGAGGCGGTCAAGCAGCGCGGCTATGAGGAAGGCGAGGTGATCGTGATCCGCAACGAGGGCCCCGCCGGCGGCCCCGGCATGCGCGAGATGCTGGCGACAACCGCCGCCCTTTCGGGGCAAGGCATGGGCAAGAAGATCGCGCTGATCACCGATGGCCGCTTTTCTGGGGCGACGCGCGGTTTCTGCGTCGGCCATGTCGGCCCCGAGGCCGCGGCGGGCGGCCCGATCGCCCTGCTCAGGGACGGCGACATGATCACCATCGACGCGATCAGGGGCGAGCTCAGCGTGGACCTGCCGGGCGAGGAACTGGACCGGCGCCGGGCCGAGTGGCAAGGCCCGAAAGAGACGATCTACACCAGTGGCGCCTTGTGGAAATATGCGCAACTGGTCGGCGCAACCTACAAGGGCGCGGTCACCCATCCCGGCGCGGACAAGGAAAAACACGTCTACATGGATCTTTGACGGTCCGATCCGTCCAGCCCCAGGCACTCATTCCGGGTAGCCGGGGGCTGGACAATGCGGCGCTGCCGCTGGCTGTTTTTCGGGGCAGGTCAGGCAGGCGTCTTCGGATTTCGGGTCGACCACCGGAACGGACCGGACGGTGGAAAGCGCGGCTTTCGGATCATCCACAGTGATCGTAGCTTGCTTTCATCAGATCCAGGGTCTGTTGCCGGTTGGGCGCACCGAGCCGGCCGCCGATCATGGTGCATTTCAGCGCGGCCGCCGCGCTTGCAAAACGCAACGCCTCTTCGCGCGGGCTACCTTCGGCAAGCGCCAGGGCAAAGGCGCCGTGAAAGACGTCGCCCGCCCCGTTCGTATCCACGACCTGCACCCGCGGGGTCGGCACATGGTGGATGCCGGAGGTGTCAGGCGCTGTCCAGAATGCCCCGGCGGCGCCATCGGTCACGCATACGAAACAGCCGTAGCGGGCGCAGATTTCGCCCGCGGCATCGCCGGGCGACGCCTTGCCCGACAATATCGCCGCTCCGGGGGCGGAGGCCACGATGTGTGTTGCACTGGGGGCGAGCCGCTCCAGCACCTCCTTGGGCGCGTGGTCGACGTCCAGAATGGCGTGCCGGCCGGCTTCCCGCGCGGCATCAAGTGCCAGCCTGGACGCCCCCGCCCAGCGCACATCTGCCATGACCGCCGCATATCGGCGGGCCGGTGCGGCCGCTGCCGGCTCGGGATCGGCCTGGGTCAAGGGATCGTAATCCACGATAACCCATCGCTCGCCAGTTGCATCGACCACGATCGCTGCCGTTGCGGTGCGGCCGCCCGGCACCCGGCGGACGTTGCTGCAATCCACGCCTTCAGCCGCGATTTCGGCAATCAGGGATGCGCCCAGATCATCGTCGCCGACGCTGGCCCACAGCGCCGCATGGCCGCCGAGACGCGCGGCCGCCGTCGCGGCCGTGGAGGCCATCCCGGATGCTGTGCGAACGGTGCCGCGGGCAAGGTATTTGCCGGGACCGCGGGAAAAGTCGTCAATCTGATAAAGCGTATCGAGGGTCAGCGCGCCCACGAAAAGCACGCCGTCGCCGGGCTGTGTCATACCGCATTCGTCTTTCGGAAAGCAAAGCGCAGACAGGCCCGCGCTTCGTGCAATTCTGCCAGAGGCAGTGTCAGATCAAAACAGACTGGCCAATCTCCTGCTGCCAGAGGCGTCGTTGCTGCGGCATGGTTTACTCACTTGCCCGGCTTGCGCCAAACACTGCGCCGCGAAGGCCGCCAAGCGGCGCGGGCCGTACCCTAGCAGATCGGTTCATCCTGACAATGCCCGCTGCGCGGCCCGGCTCAAGCCGCAGGTTCCCGCCAATCCGGATCGGCAGGTCTCGCTGGCGAGGCCCGGCTTCAATACCCGCTCAGGTCGGCCAGAAATCCGTTGGCGAACTCGGTCATCGTGTAGGCCGAGGCGAAATCGAACTGGTTCATCGACACGAAAACCGCCGTGCCGTGTTCGGGTGCAAAGGCGATGTACGACATCTGGCCCTGCAAGGCGCCGGCCTTTTGCAGCACGAACGGGCGCTGGGCTGTGGGGGTCATCGCAACCCAGCCCAGCCCCATCGCATCCATGCGCCCGGATTCGTCCATCGACAGGACAACCTCCATTCCATCGCGTTGCACGTAGATCGCGTGGTTCAGAAAGCGCGCCTCCGCGCCCGGTCCGCCGCGATCCAGGTGCCACACCATCCAGCGCAGCAGGTCGCGGGCCGTGCTGCGCAGCCCGCCGGATCCGGTAATGACGCCGCCCGAGGGAATATCCGGCAGCGGCGCGCCATCGGGGGCATGCCCCGTCATCAAGCGGTCCGCCATCGCCTCGGTCCGCTCGAAACCGGTATCCGTCATGTCGAGCGGGCCGGTGATCCGCTCTGCCAGAAGCTGCGGATAGGGCTTGCCGCCGGCCTCGGACAGGGCGGCAGACAGGATATCGAAACCGAAGTTGGAATAGGCGATGCTGCGGCCCGGCGCGAATTGAAGCGGATTGGTTTGCAGCCAATCGGCAAAGGCGTCGTGGGTGATGGTGGCGAAGGGGTCCTCGGGCGGGCCGTCGGCGCGCGGCACCTCGCGCGGCAAACCCGCGGCATGGGTCGCAAGGTCGATCAGGCGGATGGGGGGATGCGCCGCGAGCGCGTCGCCCAGCCTTCCTTTCAGATACGGCCGGGCCGGATCGGTGAAATCCGCCTCGCCCCGCGCGACCGCGTGGGCCAGCATGTGGCCGGCAAAGACCTTGGTTATCGAGCCGACGCGCAGGACGGTATCCCCGTCTGGCGCGGTGCCGTTGCCACGCCGCGTTTCGCCAAACCCCATGATCGAGGTTTCGCCGCCTCGTACAGCGCCCAGAACCAGACCGGGGGCATCCGTCTGCAGATGCAGGATCGTGCCGTTGAAGGCCACCGCCTCATCCAGAAGAGCATCGGCATGGGCTGCAACCGTCATCGACAGAAAGGCCGCGCATCCCGCCGCGATGGCCTTCATGCCACTCGTGTAGGTTAACTGGCGCATTTCGCTTTCTCCCGCAGCCTGATTGCCCGCCCCGATCTTCCGATGCCCCGTGATGGAAAAGCGCGCAAACAGGCGTCAGGCGCACCGATACTGGCGGCCGCGCCTTTACCGGCGTTCCGACGCGATCACCGCCGTGGGCACCCGCAGATTAAACCGATCGGCTTTGCGAAGGGAACCGGGTTTGGGCATTGTCGGATTTGACCGATCTGCTAGGGTGCAACGCGTTGAATTCGGCCGGCTCCGTGCCGTGCCGCGCCTTGGGGATGCCGCAGACAAGGGTATCTGGCGAAAGCGGCGCCGCTCCGGCCTGCCTGCGATCGGCCAGTCCGTTCAATGAGACAATGCCCGGCCACGGACCGGCACTGAAAAAGAGGTTGTTGTGCCCGAAACCCATCACTTCAAGCCATCGTCCTGGTCGAATGTTCTGGCGGACATGGCGCCGGCCCTGCACATCGCCAGCGGAGATACGGTCAGGACCGAGACCCTGGATGCGGCCGGGGGCAATCCGCAGGGCGAACGGGTGGCGAACCGGCCGAACCCGATGAACGGGCCCATCCATGTCGAAGGCGCGGAACCGGGCGATGCGCTTCGGGTCGAGATCCTGCGGATCGACCCGGCAAGCGACACGGGCTGGACCCGTGCCGCGCTGTCGGCGAATGTTCTGGATCCCGAATATGCCCGCAATCTGCCCCCCAGGGACCGCGCCGACTGGATCATCGACCGCAAGGCGTCGACGGTCCGTCTGGAAAAACCGGAAACCGCGCTTGAGAGGATGATCCTGCCTTATCGGCCGATGATCGGATGTTTCGGTGTCGCGCCCGTCGGAGGGGAGGCCATCTCGACCGCGACCAGCGGCCCGAATGGCGGCAACATGGATTATCGCGGCTTCACCGTCGGGTGCAGCGTGAGCTTTCCCGTCTCCGTGCCCGGCGCCCTGTTCTTTCTTGGCGATTGCCATGCGGCCCAGGGCGACGGCGAGATTTCGGGAACCGGGGTGGAGACCTGCTGCGATGTCGAGGTCCGGCTGACGGTCGAGAAAAAGCGTGCAATCGGATGGCCGCGCGGAGAGTTGGGCGACCGCATCTTTACCGTTGGCAATGCACGCCCGCTTGACCAGGCGCTTCAGCATGCGACAACCGAAATGGTGGCTTGGCTCAAGTACGACTACGGGCTGTCGGAGGCCGATACCGCGCATCTGCTCGGCCAGACTGTCCGCTACGAGGTCGGAAACGTCTACAACCCCGCATACACGATGGTCTGCAGCGTTCCGAAACAGTGGCTGCCGGCAAGCTGACGGACGGGCGTTGCCGGGTTGGATGTGTCATGCGTGGCCGTCCATGGGCCCCGCCCGGCGCTGCCGGGCGACGTCGAACAAGGCTGCGGCCTGAACAGTGATACCGCGCCTTCTGCGGCACCGCAGGCGCGCCGCCTGTCCGTCACGATTCCATCGGCCGACAGGTGCGATCATTTCGCCTTTCGCCGCATGGGGCAGGGGGATCGGCCGGGCGCTTTCGCATTCATGCATACCCGCCGCGGTCAATTCCGACTATAGCATTGGGTGCGTTCCCTGCTTGTGTGATCGGACAGAAGACCCCGGATCGAAACCATGACCCAGAACATTCGTGAAACCCTTGCCTCGGTCAGATCGCTTCTGGGCGGCGCGGCCGCGTTCACGGCCGGCAACAGCCTGCTTGGCGTGGTGCTTCCGCTGCGCATGGAGGCGGCGGGCTATCCGGTTGCGCTGACCGGCGCGATCATGGCGGCCTATTATCTGGGGCTGGCCCTTGGCGGGTTCCGGTCCAAGCTGGTCATCCTGCGGATCGGACATATCCGCGCCTTCTCGGTCTTTGCGGCGCTGACGGCTGCAACCTGTCTCGCCTATGAGGTCTTCTTTACCCCGGCGGCATGGGTGATCCTGCGGATCATCAACGGCTTTTGCATCGCCGGGATGACGACGTCCATCGAAAGCTGGCTCAACGAACGCAGCGGCAACGAGACCCGCGGCCGCGTCCTGGGCTTCTACATGCTGACCTTCTATCTTGCGATTGCGCTGGGTCAGACGCTGGTGAATGTCGCCCCGGTCGGCGGCAGCGACATTCTGATGCTGTCTTCGGTGCTGATCGGCCTGTCGCTCATTCCCATTGCGACGACGCGTCTGGGCAAACCGGATCTCGCCGAGGTTCGGGTTCTGGGCCTGCGTCAGATTTATGCGGCATCACAGGTCGGTGTGATCGGTGCGGGCGTCGCCGGCATCCTGATCGGCTCGTTCTATGCGCTGGCCGTCGTTTTCGGCCGCCAGATCGGCCTGAGCGTATCCGAGGCCGCCATGTTCATGAGCGTCGTGGTCCTGGGCGGGCTGGGCTTTCAGGTGCCTGTCGGCATTCTGGCGGACCGATATGACCGGCGCGTCGTCATGGCCGGCATGCTGATCGGGGTCGGCGCGTCCTGGGGGCTGTTGTCGCTTGCGATGGCGAACGGCGTGCCGTTGATCGCCCTGATGGTGATGACATTCGCATTCGGCGGCGCGATCAGCAGCGTCTATCCGCTATGCGTCGCGCAGACATTCGACCAAGTGGACCGGAAATACTACGTCGCGGCGTCGGGGCGCCTGCTGATGGTCTATTCGATCGGCGCCACCATCGGCCCGCTGCTGGCATCGACGCTCATGTCGTTCTTCGGACCTGTGTCCTTCTTCGTGTTCGAGTCCCTGATCGCGATAGCCTATGCGGTATTCGTCCTGATCAGCGTCAGATCGGTGCCACAACTGCCCGAGGCGGAGCGGGAGAAATTCGTGCCCCTGCCGGATAGTTCACCGGCGGCGCTGGTGCTCGATCCGCGCACCGAGCCGGAGCCGTCAGAGCCGGAGTCGAACGCAAGCAGTCAGGAGGACGAGTTCGCTGAATGAAGCGCTGGCTCGGTGAGTATCCTGACGAAGTGGTCAAGAATATATCGGGTCGGCGCAGATGCTTTCAGCGAATAATCCGAGATGCGGGGCCGCGATCTGTTCAACAAACCGCTGACCCCAAAGGATTATGATCCAAATAGCCGGTTCAGCGGTAAATCTGCGCGACCTTCGGGTGTCGGGTCAATTTGTGCCTGCCGTCGGTGACGTCGAAGCGCACCGGAACTGCCCCGGCAAGGACGCTGCATCAGATCGGGACGTTTCAATTTGGTCCACGGTAGCTTGTCCGCTCGGCCCTGACATCAGCAACTTGATCCTGATCAGCGTGGGAATTTGTTTGAACGGGTAGAAACGAAAAAGCTGTTCGATGATGCGGGGGAAAGTCATGTCGTTGCCAAATTCAACCCACGAAGAACCGCGGAACCCGGCGGCTCTTTTCCTGTTTATCGCGGTCACTTTCGCGATCACCTGGGGCGTGATCGGCAGCTACATCTATTGGCCACGGGCCATGACGGAGCGGTTCGGCGAAATCAGCGGGGCGCATCCGTTCTTTTTTCTTGCCACATGGGCTCCTGCCATCGCCGCCTTCACCGTGGTTCTGCTTTACGGCGGTCTTGCGGGGTTGAAGGGGTTTCTGTCGCGCCTTCTCATCTGGCGCTGCCCGGCGCCCTGGTGGGTCTTCATCCTAATCGTGATTCCGCTGGTGTTCATGGCTGGCTCGCTGATCAAGGGCGGCCCGCTCCTCGCCCCGATCCCGCCCGAGGGCATGGGCGCGGTGATCGGCCTCATGTTCATGATGCTGCTCCTCGGTCCGATCGAGGAATTCGGCTGGCGCGGTGTCGCGCAGCCGATGTTGCAGCGCTATGTGGCCCCGTTCTGGGCCGGCGCGCTGATCGGCGCGGTCTGGGGCCTTTGGCACCTGCCGGCCTTCTACCTGGCCGGCGTCGTGTTCGCGGAATGGAGCTTTCTGCCGTTCTTTGTCGGCAATATCACGCTCGCCATCCTGGTGACGCCGCTCTTCAACGCGGCCCGCGGGAGTCTGCTTCTGCCGATGCTGTTCCACTGGCAGCTCATCAATCCGTTCTGGCCCGATGCCCAGCCCTGGGACACATGGCTGCTGGTGGGCGTCGCGGCCGTCATCGTCTGGTGGAGGCGCGGCGAGATGTTCTCCCGCGCGGGCGCGGTGACCGAGGTGATCCCGGGTGAGGCGCGGCCATGATGCGCGGCGTCCCGGCCAGGCATCATATCGGCCCACCGAACGCGAGTCCCCAGTACGACAGAAGCCCGCCGAACGCGACGAGGCTGAGCGCGAACGCCGTCTGGTGCAGCCTGCGCCACAGGCTCCAGCCCGGCGCGCGCCAGACCGGCACCAGCGACAGCAGGACGGCGGCGGCCATGACGGCCACCCCGTCGGCGAGGGTCAGGACCGCCTGAAGCGTCGGTTGCGGCTGATCGAAGATATATTCCGACCCAAGCCGTGCCGCCGAGAGCCCGGCCGCGATCCCGGCCAGCACGAAGAGCCAGACCGTGGCCGCGCCAGCCACCCCGAGCCATGCCGCCAGCGTGCCGCCGCGCGCGCCGCCCCTGATCCCGTGCCGCCAGATGAGCCCCACGAGCATCGTCAGCGACAACAGCACCGCGGCGCCGAAGCTGGCGAACAGCCAGGCCGGATCCGCAAGCCCTTGGACCCGTTCATGCGTGTGCGCGCCGGTCCCGTCGGCGAGGCGGACGATGCGCCCTGCCTCGTTCCGGATCAGCGCGATCCGGTCGCCCTGCGCGTTCTGCCACAGGTCGGGGCCGATGGGTTCGAACCGCGAGGGCGCGGGCAGCTTTCCGGTCGGCAGCATCAGGGCGCCATCGGGCGTTGCGGTCACGACCAGCGGGCTCAGCGCGGCGAAAAACTGCGCCCAGCCGGTAAAAGTCCGCCGATTGCCGAGATAGGTTCCGGCCGCCTCGGCCGCGCGGCTCGCCGCGTCTTGAACCATGGAAGATGCCGGCGCAGTCAGCCCCGTCTTTGCGGCAAGCTCGGCGAGGATCAGGTCGGGCGCCAGCAGCGGCAGGCTCGCACCGGCACCGCCGTTTTGCGAGATGAACACGCCCGCGTCGATCTCGGGGATGAAGACGAGAGTCGACAGGAACTCGTTGAGGCCCCCGCCATGGCCATAGACCGTGGTGCCGAAAAGCGGACGCGATTGCAGGCCGTGGGCCATGTCGGCCGCGTCCGGCCGGTCGTCGAATAGCCGTGTGCGCATGGTCGCCATCGTCTCCGGCCGCAAAAGCTGCGTGCCTTCCAGCGTCCCGTCGCCCATCAGGAACCGCAGGAACCGCGCCATGTCGGCTGCCGTGCTGGCGATGCCGCCGGCCGGGGCGAAGGCACCGATGTCGATGCGGAACGCGGGATGCGCGACGCCGCCCTGCACCCGGTAGCTGTGCGACAGGGGCGGCTGATCCGCGCGGCGCAAGCCCTCGCCCAGCGTCGTGTCGTCCATGCCGAGCGGATCCAGGATGCGGCTTTCGATCACCTTCTCCCAGGTCTGCCCCGTGACCTCCTCGATCACCAGGCCCGCCAGCGCGACGCCCCAGTTCGAATAGGACGTCACCTCGCCCCGTGGAAACACCTGTTCGGGTGCGGAGGCGGACAGCGCCTCGGCCCGGGGCAAGGCGGCAATGGCCGGATCGAAGATGGCATAGCTTTCTTCAAAGCCCGGCCGGTGGCTCATCAACTGGGCCAGCGTCAGTGGCGCGTCGCCCGGCACCAGACCCTCCGGCAGGTATTGCGAGACGTCTTCGCGCAGATCGAGCGCGCCTTCCTCCACCAGCATCAGCACCGCAGTCCAGGTGAACAGCTTGGTGATCGAGCCTATCTCGAACCGCGTCTGATCGGGGCTGACCGGCGTGCCCTCCTCGAGATCGGCCAGGCCGTAGCCCCGCAGGATCACCGTGTCGCCGGACACCGCCGCGGCGATGGCCCCCGGCACCTGTTCGCGCAGCATGAACCCCTCCGCCAGCCCGTCCAGCCGGCCCGCGAGGGCGTTTTCCTGGGCGCGCGCATCCTGCGCGGGGACGAGGCCGAGCATCGCAGCAACGAGTGTCGCAAGCAACGCAGCGTGCATGCGCAGGACGGAGGTGCAGGTGATCATCCTTCTGCTCCCGGAAAGCGGATCTCGGTGACGTCGGCAATAAAGAAGGGGAAATAGGCATCGGTGCCGAACATGTTGCCGGCCTCGACCCGGAACGGCAGGCGATAGCCGCCCACGTCGCGGAAATCCGACATGACGGCACCGAACGGCTGCAGCCTGTGAACCTTGTCCGGGTTCGCGTCGCTCCAGCGCTGGAAGGAGACCTCGGCGGGGCGGCCTTCTGCGTCGACCGTGATGTCGACCGCCTGCTCGAGCTTCCCATGCGTGACGGTCACCCGGGCGGTATCGGCATCCACGGCCGACCATCGAACGCCCGGCCCCGGCATCAGGGCAGCAGGCGCCCAGATCGTGGCTTCCGCCACATAGCGGCCGAAAGCCGAACGCGTGTGATCCGGATCGCCGCCAAGACGCCCGACCGGAACCAGACCGAAGATGCGAAACCGCGTCCAGCTGCCCGAATCCGAGCCCGAGACGGGCATGCCGCCGCGCGTGCGCATCGCCCAGACGAAACCCTCCGGCACCGCGAGGATCTGGCGCGCTTCCATCGGCCGATAGCGCGGGTCCTCCTTGGTCCCCAGACTGAAGCGGCCCGTCATCTCGATGACGGCGACCGGCAGCAATGGCGTTTCCGGCCGTATGGTGAAATTGAAATACCGCCTCGCGGGTTCGGGCAGCTCGGCCACCATTTGCGGATCGAATAAAACGGGCTCTTCGGGCTGAAGCGCGGCCAGCCTTTCCCACTCTGCGCGATCGGCCCGCCGATCCAGAAGCGACAACACCACAAGAAAGGCGAGACCAAGAGCGAGAGCGGCGATGAATGCATAGACGAAATTCATGGCAGGCCCGTCCCCGAGTGTTTCCTTGGCGATCCGATGTCTTCCTTGCTTTCGCCGCCCGGTCCTCACTGTATTGATACCATGCGAACCGGGAAAGATCAGACGGCCTTCCCCTCGCGCCGCGGTTTTCGAATTGAACCGAAGCGGACCTGTGCGCGTGGCAGCATGGCATTTCATCGATCCCGGCGAACCGCGCAGAATGCCTTCATCGCGTCAATCGATGGAAGCCTCAGGGATGAGCTGTCGAACGAGGAAATCCTCGACGGCCTCGATGATGCGGGAAGAAAGCTGGCCCCTGCCGATATGGTTGCATCGCCTTCAGGCCGCATTTGTCAATCGGCATGCAAATTTGACCCCCTATCGGCGCCCAATAATGACCCCCTATTTGGCGCACGTGTAGCTGGCCC
>CANNFA010000003.1 GCA_947503765.1 uncultured Paracoccaceae bacterium
AGCCCGTGGCCGATTGCCAACGTTACGACAGCCTCAGGAGACCCAACCATGGAAAGATCACAGGTGCTGGACGCGATAAGCCAGCTGAAGCTCTACGGCATGAAGGCCGCCTACGATGAGATCATCACCACGGCGGTGAAGCGGCAGCATGAACCGCAGCAGATCGTAGGCGACTTGTTGAACGCCGAGATCAGCGAGAAGCAGGCGCGTTCGATCAAATACCAAATGACCATCGCCAAACTGCCTCTGGCGAAAGAGATCGACGAGTTCAGCTTCGAGGGCACGCCTGTCAACGAGACGCTGGTGCGCGACCTGGCCGCCGGGGGCTTCCTTGAACAGCAGCGCAATGTTGTGCTCATCGGCGGCACCGGGACCGGCAAATCCCACCTCGCTGTGAGCATCGCTCGGGCGTGCATCCGGCGAGGCAAACGAGGACGGTTCTTTAACGCCGTGGACTTGGTGAACAAGCTCGATGCCGAAGCTCGTGTCGACCGGCAGGGGCGCACGGCTGACCTGCTGTGCCGCCTCGACTTCCTAATCCTTGACGAGCTTGGCTACCTTCCGTTCGCCCAGACCGGCGGCCAGTTGCTATTCCACCTCATCAGTCGCCTCTACGAGCGCACCTCGGTCATCGTGACCACCAACCTCGACTTCGGTGAATGGCCATCGGTCTTCGGAGACGCCAAGATGACGACGGCACTCCTCGATCGCCTTACCCACCACTGCGACATCGTCGAAACCGGCAACGAGAGCTGGCGCTTCAAAAACAGGGAATAATCCAAGCCCCGCTGGCCCGATACGGCTGCGCTGTGTGATGGCTACACCGCATCGGGCCAGCTACACGTGCGCCAAATAGGGGGTCATTATTGGGCGCCGATAGGGGGTCAAATTTGCATGCCGATTGACAGACAAGCCTGATCGAGCAGGATTTCCCGCCTCATAGGATGGAAGTGATCGTGGTCGATGGCGACAGCACCGAACCGGTGCGCGCGGCGGTCATGGCCGCCGCCGAACGCGCGGCCTTTCCGGTGCGCTATATCAAGGTGGACGACGACCGTGGTCCGGTTTCCAAGCGTAACCTGGGCGTGGCCCAGGCCCGCGGCGCAGTCATCGCCTTCACCGACAGCGATTGCCGCGCGACGCCGGGATGGCTTCGGGCCCTGACCGAACCGATGGGCGACAATGCGGTCGGCTTCGTGTCCGGCCCGGTCACCTACAAGCCCGAGCAAGCGAAGAGTTTTTTCTCAAAGCTCACGGCGGAAACCCTGGTCGAACATCCGACCTATCCAACCGCGAATGTCGCCTATCGACGTGATCTGTTCCTGGAGATGGGCGGCTTTGACGAATCCCTCGGCGTGCGCGACTTTCTCGGGCGGGCAACCGAATGTGGTGATACGGACCTGGCCTGGCGGATCCGCAAGGCGGGCTGGAGCAACGTGTTTGCGCCGCAAGCCATGATCCTGCACGAGGTCGAGGTTCTGTCCGCCCTGCAATGGATGCTTGAACCGACCCGCCTGATCCTGCTGCCGTTGCTGATCCGGTTGCATCCCGAGATCGCACCACGCCTGCTGCGCTGGAATCTGGTGTTCTATCCAGGCACGCTGCGCGTTTATGGCGTCCTGATCGTTGCGCTCATCCTGTTGCTGATCGACGCGGCGCTGTTGCCGGGTGCGGCTCTGGCTGGCATTGCCGCGATATGGCTGTTGAAGGTGCGAAGCCCGAACCCCAGGCGACTGCTGGCGGTGCTGCGCGATGCGCTTTTGCATTTCTTTCGCATGGTCGTGCTGGCGGTGACATTGATCGCGGGCAGCCTGCGCTTTGGCCGGCTGGTACTTTGACGTGACCGGTCGCCTGTTCCGCCTTCTTGCGACGCTACTGTTGCTAATACTGCCCGCCTGTGCCGGGCAGGGGAAGGCCGACGGTCTTGTAAACGGCGACTTTTCCGACGTACAGGACGATCATCCGTGGGGTTGGGCGATCTCGGATGCGGCGGCGCAGAAGGGCACCGTGACCATCGTCGATGGCGTGCTCGTGCTGACGCCCAACGCTCGGAACACGCCAAGCGACAGCCCCTTGGGGCTGGGCCAGGCATTCGACGCCACCGCGCTGCGCGGCCAACGGCTGAGCCTTTCGGCGTGGCTGTCGAGCGAGGCGGGTGCCGTGGCCGTGGTGGGGGTGGCGGCTCTTGCCGCCGATGGCCAAGTCGAACGGTTCCTTGGCCTCAGGGCAGGGGCGGGCGACGCCCCCGAGCAGACAACGACCGACGGTGAACCCTTGAGCGACGAGGTGGAAACCATCATCGTCTTCGCGTCGGTCGAAGGCACGTCGGGTACGGCACGTATCGACAATCTCACGCTGGAAGGTGTCGCCGCTCGGTGCCCGGGCGATCAGGGCGATACGGTCAGCACCTTTCGAGTGGAGGCGAACGGCGCCGCACACCGCATAGATGGGGCAATCTTCGGCACGAACGTCGAATGGATCCGCGAAGGCAACGGATTGTGGAATACGGCGCAGGACCGGCTGGATCCCGGTATCGTGGCGATGTCCGAGGCCGCAGGCATCCGAATGATCCGTTTTCCAGGCGGTGTGTGGTCCGATACCTATGACTGGCGCGACGGTATCGGCGAGCACGCCGCCCGCCCGACCACGCGCCACATCGCGGATCAGGAAGAAAGCTCGCGCCACGACATCGGCACGCCCGAGATCGTGGCTTTTGCCAGCCGGATCGGTGCCGAACTGATGATCACCGTCAATGCGGGGCATGGCACGCCGGAACAGGCCGCCGCCTGGGCCGCGCATATCCGCGACATCTACGGCCCGTCCATCGCCCCGGTCTGGGAGATCGGCAACGAACTTTACATGGAGGACGACATGTCGGGCGGCTCCATGTCACCCGAAAGCTACGCGGAAAAGCTGCGCGCCTTTGCCGTCGCCATCCGGGCCGAACTGCCCGCTGCGCGCATCGCCGGGATCGGGCTGGTCAATTACGGCCCTTACCGGTTCAACGCCCACGGCGACTGGAACAAGGTGGTGCTGTCCCGCGCTGGCGATGTGATCGACGTGTTCGCGGTACACAATGCCTATGCCCCGTTGGTGGTCGAATCCTCTACGCGCCGCTGGGCCGAGGTTTACCGTGCGATGATGGCGGCTCCGGTGTCGATTGCACAGAACCTGTTGGACACCGCAGCGCTGATCGATGACAGCGTATCGCCGGACGGGCGCGGCAGGATCGCTATCGCTGTCACGGAATGGGGGCCCTCGTTTTCATACGATCCGAAGAACCCCTATTTCGACCATGTGAAAACACTCGGCTCGGCCGTTTTCGTGTCCCGAATGCTGAACGTGTTCATTCGCGACCCCAGGGTGACGTCCGCGCAGTTCTTCAAACTGTCGGACTGGCTGAACATGGGCTGGATCGGACCGGTCAAAGGGGGAGGCTGGCGCGAAACCCCGGCCCTGCTGGCGTTCGGGCTGTACCGCGATGCGCCAGGTGCCACGCTACTGCCGCTGGAGCGGGACGAGGGGCCGACATTTTCCTCGTCACAACTCGGCTTTCAGGCGGCGGTCGAAACGGCGCCGCTGGTGGACGCCATCGCGTTCCGGGACCGGGTCGGCAAGGTGACTCTGATCGCCAGCAATGCCGACCTGACAGAGACGCGCGAGGCACGTTTTGCATTCACCGGCGGGGCCGACGCCTATGACATAGCGGTGCGCAATCTGTTGGGGCCTTCCGCAGTGTCGCACCGCGCGACGGATCACATCGACGTTCCGGGTGTGCCCTTTGCACCTGCGGGCCGGTTTGCGGAAGGCGAGTGGTTCGCCAACTCGCGTGCTGACAGCGTTGCCATCACCCCGGGTTCGGCGGAATGGGAAGCTGGCACACTGAGCCTTTCGCTGCCGCCGTCGAGCGTGGTGGCAATAACCCTGGTGGCGAAATGACCGTGGTGGCGTGGCCTTCCCGCCTGATCGGGCCACTGATCCTGTTGCCCGCGGGGGCATTCGCCACCGCCGCCCTGGCCGCCCTGGCCGCGCAATCGGGCAGCCGTGCGATAGCCGTCGTGGGCCTGGTGTTCTGCCTGGGGATCGCCGCGATTTTGGCCCGCAATCTTTTGGCTGTGCTGGTTTTCACCCTGTGCATCGCGATGGCATACAACCGGCAGTTCTACAGCTTCGACGGCTGGTTGGGCGATTATGGTTCCTTCGGGCTGTTCTGGACGCTGGCCGATGCCGTCATGGTCACGATCATCCTGGCTGGCCTGGCGCGCCGTGCAGCCGGAGGTCGGACCTTGCCGGCACCGCGCCGTCATCTCAGTGTCGAGTTGCCGATGGTGTTGCTGGTCGTCGTCATGGTGCTGTCGGCCCTTCGGACCGACCCCTTGCCGCCTGCGCTGTTCGAGACCCTGCGCATCGTCAAATATCTGGCATATTTCCTTGTTCTGCGGTCGCTGTTGGATCGCGATCTGGCCCGGGTCGTGCTGATCGGTCTGGGGACGATGGTGGCGATCCAGTTCGCGCTGGGGGTCGTCCAGGTCGCATTGGGCGCGGGGGGCAGCGGACTGGGCTCTCTGGATGAACAGACGGGCGAAATGGCGCGGCGGGCCACGGGAACCACGGGCCACCCGAACATGTACGCGCCGTTCCTGCTGATGCCCACCTTGGGTTTCATCGCGTTGGGGGCGAGCGGGCGGCGCCTGCTTGTGCACCGGCTGTCGCTGGCCGTGGGCTTTGCCGGCGCCCTGGCGATCGTCCTGTCCCAGTCGCGCGCCCCGGTGGCCGTTCTGATGCTGGGTCTGGCCTGCCTGGCTCTGAGCTTCATTGCGCGCCGTGTTCTGCCTGCGCCGCGGGTGATCGGCGCTGCCGTGATCTGTGCGATGCTGGGGCTGCTGGCTCTGGCGCCACTGGCGGGCAAGATCGTTGATCGGGTGACAGGCGACCTGCAAGGGTCGCTTGAATTCCGCGCTGAGTACAACGAGGCGGCCCTCGGTATCTGGCAGCTTGCGCCGGTGCTGGGCGTAGGGCCTTCGGGGTTCGTGCCGAAGCTGCCCGCGTTTCACCCCGATTACGCGCGCATCAACGCGGACATCCAGCCCGGCCGCAAGGCGGCCAACGTGCGTGCCATCGCGCCTGTGCACAACGTCTATCTGTGGCTTCTGGCCGAGCTGGGGCTGCTGGGGCTTTCGGCGTTCGTGGTGTTTCTGGCCAGCGCCGCGTGGCTGTTTCACCAGGCCGGGAAGGGTATCAAGCCTGCCAATCGGTTTTTTCTTGGGGTGTTCTGGGGTTTTTTGGGCCTTGGCGCCGTGCAATTGACGGATTTTTCGCTGTGGTGGGACCATCAGTTGATGGGTCTGACGCTGTTGATGGCGCTCGCCGCCTTTCTTCGTGATGAAAGAAGTGCAGCATGATCAGGGTTTCGATCATCATTCCGACCTATAACCGTGCCGACGAGCTTCCGCGTGTCCTGGACGCGCTCGCGTTGCAGACCATGTCGGATTTCGAGGTGATCGTCGTCGACAACGGTTCGACGGATGACACCGCTGCGCTGTTGGCGCGGCGGGCACAAAACGCGCCCTTTCCCTTGATTCACCTGCGCATTCAACCCAGCGGCCCGGCAGGTGCACGCAATGCCGGAATGGCCATCGCGCGTGGCGCGTTCCTTGCCTTCGTGGATTCCGATGTTGCCCTGGCCCCCGACTGGCTCGACCTGACGCTTGCCGAAATGTCGCGTATGCCGGGGATGCCCGCGGTGGCTGGCGTGGTCATCTATGAAAATGACCGTGATTGGGTCAACGCATATGGCGGGCGGATCAACCGGATCGGCCTGGCGTGGGATGCCTTCGAGGGAGCGCCGCTGGCCGACATCACCGCGCCCGAGTCAAGGCTCTGGATCAATTGTTCGGCCCTGCTTGTCCGGGCCGAAGCGGCGCGGGCCGTCGGGGGGTTTTGCGCGGAATTCTTCTATGGCTTCGAAGACAGTGATTTCGGATGGCGGCTCTCCGCCGCATTCGGACCGCAGCGCGTGATTCCAGAGGCGCGTTGCTATCACAATGTCGGGGACACGATTGGCCGGGCCGCCGGGCCGCTGGTTTTTCACGGCTGCAAGAACCGGCTTGCGTCGCTGATTGCAAACGCTCCTGCGCGCCAGCTGCTTTGGGCTCTTCCAGTGGCAGTGGCCTATGGCATCGTCGATGCGTTCTTGCGCGCGCCCCGTTGGCCGAAATGGCGCGCCCTCGGGTGGAATCTGGCCCGCCTGCCAGCCACTCTGGCGCGCCGTCGGTCGCTGAACGCGCTGCGCCGCCATGACGATGCGCTTGATGGGCTTTTCGCCGACACCTGGTTTCCGGCTGTCCGACTGGGCGGAATGCGGCGCCGACCCAATCGTCGGCAAAACGTATCGATGGCCCTGACGAAGGATGACCGGCTGACAGAGGGCGCACAATGACTGCGCGGGGAGACTCCCGGCTGGTCTGGCTGGACGCGTTGCGCGGGATGACGATCCTGCTGGTTGTGATCGGCCATGTTGCGAGGGGCCTCTGGGCGTCAGGGCGGATCGATGCGCCCGGCTATCTGCTTTGGGATGCGGCACTCTATGCCTTCCACGGGCCCCTGCGGATCGGACTGGCCCGGCTTGGGGGCGGAGGTGTTCTGGGTTTACGTGGCTGCAGGGCTGCTTGCCGGGGTCGCGGGGCCTTTGGTCATGGCCTGGCTTTTACGGGTTCTCGGGCTGGCCCGGTTCCTCGGACTGGGGCGCGGAAGAAAGAGGGCTTTCGCCGCCCCCCCCTCCCGCGGCGATCAGTTAAGCGCCGGGAATGGCCAAAGCGTTTGCGTGACGACCCGCCGCGGTCACCGTCAACCGGCAGGGGCAGAGAGCGCCCGAGAAGGCGACAGACACTCCGGGATCGGGGCGCATCTCAAACGGACCACACGATACCGCCGTTACACACAGGGCACGATGGTGGGATCTGACTGCATGGCGGTTGCGATCTCCTCGTCGAAGAACGTGAGAAACGTGCGCGCAGCGACCGATAACGGCGTTTCCGGCGAAGATATGATGCTTATTCCAAAGGGAATCGCGACTTCCAATGGTCGAACGACGATTCCACGGGACGCATAGTGGCGCGCCGTGAATGGATCGACGATCGCAACGCCGCAGCCTTCGCTGACGATCGCGCAGGCGGCAATGGACTGGTGCACCCGTATCCGCAAATTCGGCGCCAATTCGTCGTATAGCGCGGCGCCCGATGGGTGGCGCGACAGGAATTCCCTTTGCAGGCCGATCACGTTTTCATCCATGAGCTGAGCGGTGGAAATGACCTTCTGTTCCGTCAAAGCGTGCCCTTCGGGCAATGCGCAGACACAGCGAAAATGCCGTTGCCGTTCGATCCGGACGGCACTGGTCACGGAAACGGGGTCAACGATGCCCAGGTCGGCGAACCGCGAGGCGATCAGATCGACGATCTGACGCGATTGCGTCGAAATGCTGGAGACATGCATTTGCGGATGGGCCTGGTTGAACCGCCGGATCACGGCCGGCGTGATCGCGATGGCCAGCGCGATGAACGTGCCGAGCCGCAATTGCCCGACCGCCAGCGTCCGGATATCGGCGGCGGTATGGGCGAGCCGCTGCATGGTATAGAAATACTTCTGGATCTCGTCATAAAACAGCATGGCCTCCGGCGTTGCCAGAAGCCGCCCTTTCCGGCGCTCGAAAAGGGCAAAGCCGATCGTCTCTTCCAGGCTTTTCAGCAGCCGGCTGACACTTGGCTGCGAGATGTTCATGGCGGCCGCGGCCGCCGTGACCGAAGCCGCCTCTACCACCGCCTTGAAGGCTTCGATCTGGCGCGGGCTGATCGCATCGCCGCGTGAAGGTTCATGCATGGTCCAAATCCATAGCATCTGCACATGGAATGCGCAAATATTGATCTTTGACAATATGGGGTGCGGTTCCAATACTGAACCGGAACATCCATCAAATGGGAGAAACCACCATGACGACGTCAAAGCTACGGGCGCGCCTACGCATGTTCTGTGCAGGCCTGATGGTATCGGGAACCACGGTTTTCGGGGCCGCGCAGGCTGAGGAGCTGACAGTCTATGGCGCCATGGCCAAGGGGCATTTCGCCGAGCTGATCGCGGCCTTTCAGGCGCAGGAGCCGGACCTGAAGATCAACCAGTTGCTGGATTCCAATGGGCCGATCATCGCCCGCCTTCTGGCCGAGGAGGCGAATCCGCGCGCCGATGTCATTCTTGGCGCCTCGGTTCCGGGCCTGGTCATGCTGGAGGAACGCGGCATGCTCGAGCCCTACGCGCCGAAGGGGCTGGATCAGATCAAGGACCGCTTTCGCGACCGCCGCAGCGATCCGCCGCATTGGGTGGGCACGGATGCCTGGGCATCTGCCGTTTGCTTCAACACGGCCGAGGGCGAACGGCTGGGCGTTGCGGAACCGCAAAGCTGGCAGGATCTGACCAAACCCGAATACAAGGGCATGATCACCATGCCCAATCCGAACTCTTCCGCGACCGGCCTTCTGGCGATCGTGGGCTGGATCGCGATTCTCGGCGAGGACGAGGCGTGGGAGTATATGGACGCGCTGCACGAAAACGTCTCGCAATATGTCCATTCCGGCTCCAAGCCGTGCCGTATGTCCGCAGCCGGTGAGGTGGTGATCGGGATTTCCTATCCCGCACCGGGCGTGAAGGCGATCAATGACGGCGTGCCCCTGACCGTGATCATCCCCGAAGAGGGTGTCGGATCCGAGGTCGAGGGCGTGGCGATCGTGAGAGGCGCGCGCAATCCCGACGCAGCCCGCCGTCTGGCCGATTTCGCCGCCAGCCTGGAGGCCCACGAAATCCACAACCAGTATTATGCGCTGGTCGGCCGCGAAGGGGTGTCGAACCCCGTTCCGAACTACCCCGAGGGCGAGGAAGAAGCGCTTGTGGATATCGATTTCTACTGGGTCGCCGAGAACCGCGACCGCATCCTGGCCGAGTGGCAGGAGCGCTATGGCCGCAAGGACGAGCCCAAGTAGACCGCATTGGCGGCATCAAATGAAAACACGGTCCGGCATCCGCCGGGCCGGTTCACCCGCGCAAACCGAAAGGCTGATTGACGATGGTCAATCCGGTTCCGGCATTCCCCGCAGAGCGGCGAAGAATCCGCGTCTCCACCAGTGGGGAGGACGTTCTGCTCCGCCTTTGCCTGATCGCGCTGGGGCTGTTTCTGGTGGTCGGACTGGTGTTGCCGATCTATACGCTGCTGTCCAAAGGGGTGCAGGATGCGGACGGCAATTTCGTCGGACTGCAGAATTTCGTGCGGTATTTCAACGAGCCGCGCGTTTCGGTCGTCTTTTTCAACAGCCTGCGCATTTCCATCCTCTCGACAATCATCACGCTGACCATCGCGGGCGTCTACGCCTTCGCCCTCACGCATTCGCGGATGCCTGGACGCGGGTTCTTCCGGGCGGTCGCGCTGATGCCGCTTCTGACGCCGTCGCTGCTGCCGGGTATCGCGCTGATCTATCTGTTCGGCACCCAGGGTTTCTTTCGCGAGGCGCTGTTCGGTCATAGCCTGTATGGCCCGATCGGCATCGTCATGGGCGAGGTGTTCTTTACCTTTCCCATCGCGCTGATGATCGTGCTGACCTCATTGCTGACAATCGACCGCAGGCTCTACGAGGCGGCCACGACCTTGCGCGCCGGCCGGGTGCGCACCTTCTTCACGGTGACCCTGCCGGCCATGCGCTTCGGTCTGAGCGCGGCCTTCTTTGCCGTTTTCACCAAGGTGTTCACCGATTTCGGCGTGCCCATCACGGTCGGGGGGGCCTTCCCGGTGCTTGCCACCGATCTTTATCAAAAGGTGATCGGCGGCTTCGATTTCCAGATGGGGGCGGTTGTCGGCATTCTGCTGTTCATTCCGGCGGCCATCGCCTTTCTGATCGGCCATTTGCTGCAACGCGGACGCAGCGCCGGCATCGACGGAAGCGCGGTGATCTACATTCCGGAAAAGAGCCGCGGCCGGGATATTGCCTGTTTTGCCTTCTGCGCGGCCGTCGCGCTGGCAATCCTGGGAATTCTGCTCATGGCCGTGCTGGGGTCGCTGTTCAAGCTTTGGCCGTACAATCTAGGGCTATCGCTTTCGAGCTACAATTTCACCGAACATGAATCGAGCGGCTGGGGCGCCTATCGCAACAGCCTGAAGCTGGCCGGCGGAACCGCTCTGTTCGGAACCGCGCTGATATTCTTCGGGGCGTACCTGCTTGAACGCATGCCCGGCGCCGGCTGGATGCGGGCCGTGCTGGGCTTTCTGTGCATGGTCCCGCTGGCCATGCCGGGCATGGTGCTGGGCCTGTCGTACATCTTTTTCTTCAACAACCCGTCGAACCCGCTTGGCGGCATCTACGGCACGATGACGATCCTGATCCTCAGCACCGTCGTGCATCTTTATACCGTGCCGCACCTGACGGCCCTGACGGCGCTCAAACAACTGGATCCGGGGCTGGAGGCTGTCGGATCGTCGCTGAAGGTGTCGCGGTTCGTCACATTCGGCCGCGTCATCCTGCCGGTCAGCCTGCCGACCATTCTACGCATCGCCAGCTACCTTTTCATGAACTCGATGACCACGATTTCGGCGCTGGTGTTCCTGTATTCCGCCAACACCAAGGTCGCGACGATCAGCGTCCTGCTGCTCAATGACAATGCCATGCTTGGCCCAGCGGCCGCGATGAGTGTGCTGATCGTGGCGACTTCGGCCGGCGTGGTCAGCCTGCAATGGCTGCTGATGCAGGGTCTGTTGCGCCGCACCGGGGCCTGGCGGGGTCGGGAGACATAGACAAGACCGCACCGGTTGGAACATCCGACCCGTTGCGAGGATTTTTGCCACAAGGAACACCCCATGACGATTTCGACTGCTGCGACCACGGCCCAGGAATTCATTGATTTCTCGCAAGATCTGGCCGAGGCCAGCCGCGCCCTGATCCGCAGCCGGTTCCGCCGCAACTTCGATGTCGAGATGAAGCCCGACAACACCCCGGTCACCCCGACCGACCTTGAGGTCGAAATGCTGATCCGCAACATGATCGCGGATCGCTACCCGGACCACGGCGTGATCGGGGAAGAGCATCCCGATAGCGCGCCGACGGCGGAATGCGTCTGGGTGATAGACCCGATCGACGGCACCCGGTCGTTCATCGCCGGACGGCCGGTATTTGGCACGCTGATCGCAATGGCCATCGACGAGGTGCCCGTTCTTGGCGTGGTCGACATCCCGATCACGCAGGAACGCTGGGTCGGGGCAAAGGGGCACCCGACGCGGCTGAATGGCGGCATTGCCAGGACGCGCCGCTGCCCGTCCATGTCCGATGCCATCCTGCTGGCGACCTCGCCCGAATATCTGAACGAGGATGCGGCCCAGCCATTTGCGCGGATCGCGGCCTCGTCCCGTTTCAACATCTACGACGCCGGCACGCAGGGCTACGGGCTTGTGGCCAGCGGCCATGCCGACGTCATGATTGCGGCCCGCTACGGGATCGTCGACTATCTTGCGGCGGTCCCTGTCATCGAGGGCGCGGGCGGCGTGGTGCGCGCTTGGGACGGCAGCGCGCTTACCCTGCATTCCGGCGACCGTATCGTGGCGCTCGGGGATGCCGCGCGGCTTTCCGAAGCGCTGTCGCTCCTCGACCAAAGTGAAGCGAAAGGCTGACCCCATGGTGAACATCGTCGAACCGGCAGCCGGTCCGCCACAATCGGACCGGACCGAAAGCACCGCTCCCGTGCCCGCCCTGCAAATCTCGGGGCTGAGCAAATCCTTTGGCAGCTTCACGGCGCTTCGGGATATCGAACTCGCCATCGAAACGGGCGAGTTTGTCTGTTTTCTCGGGCCGTCCGGATGCGGCAAGACAACATTGCTGCGCGCCATCGCCGGGCTGGATGTTCAGGATTACGGGACGATCCTGCAGAATGGGCGCGACATTTCCGGGCTGCCTGTTCACGCTCGGGATTTCGGCATCGTCTTTCAGTCCTATGCCTTGTTCCCGAACCTGTCTGTCGCGGGAAATGTGGGCTTTGGCCTGCTGGGGTCCGGGCTTTCGAGACCGCAGCGCAAGGCACGCGTGGAGGAATTGCTTGCCATGGTCGGGCTTGGGGACCATGCGGGCAAATATCCCGCGCAGCTCTCGGGTGGACAACAACAACGTGTGGCGTTGGCGCGGGCACTTGCGCCCTCTCCGGGGCTCCTTCTGCTTGACGAACCCCTGAGCGCGCTGGACGCGCAGGTCAGACTGCATCTGCGCGACCAGCTAAGGCAATTGCAGCGCGACCTCGGGGTGACCACCATCATGGTGACCCATGACCAGGACGAAGCCCTGGCGATCGCCGATCGTATCGTGGTCATGCGGCAGGGGGAAATCGAGCAGGTTGGCACGCCTGAAGAGGTTTTCACCCATCCCGCCACGGCTTTCGTCGCGGGATTTCTGGGTGACATGAATTTCATTCCCGGCGTCGCGACGGACAGGAACGTCATTTCAGCGGGCACGTTCGAGTTCCAGGTTCCCGACATGAGCGGCGATGACCTCGCTGGTCAGGTCAGTCTGTGCATTCGCCCGGCTGATATCATGGTTGGCGAATTCAGCGACGATACCCCGAACCGGCTGGACGCAAGGGTCCAGTCCATTTCGTTTCGCGGCAATTATCACCGGCTTCTGGTGAACTGCCCGCGCATCTCTCAGAACCTTGAGATCGAGTTTCGAGATCAGGGCCAGAACGGCCTTGTCATCGCCGAAGGTGCGCCGCTGACGATTGCGCTGCCGCCTGAAAACCTGGTCGTATTCCCGACTTCTCCGGCTTTCGCGCCGTCCTAGGGGCTATGCCGGAACAATCTGGCCCGAGCGGGCAGGGCAGTGATAGCCTGTGAAATAGGGAAATTCTGCAAGACCGACGCAGGTTCGAGCGGCAGGAAATCGGCCTGTCTGTTCGATCAGGCAACGCCATGGCCCCGGCCGAGTTGCACCGCGACCGAGGCCGCCGTCAGCGTCTCGGACATGCCGTTCATCGGCGTGATTCCCATGCCGGCGAGCCGCGCGGCGATATCCACGGGCGTGTTCTCGACCGGCGCGAAATCGGTGCCGCGCCGTTTCACATCACGCCGTCCGGGGGCGGCAAGGCGGCATGCGCGGCGGCCAGCGCCTCGACTTTTTCGCGCACCGCATCCGCGGGCGCGCAGGCGCGGCGGGTTCCCAGATCGACATGGATCAGAAGCTGCTCTCCGGTGGACAGCAGCGTGCCGTCCTCGCGGTACATCTCGTTGAACAGGCGCAGTTTCTTGCCCTTGCCCTCGAGCACGCGGCTCTGGACATGGATGGTCTCGCCGGCCCGCACCTCGGCCAGAAAGCGGATGCGACTGTCGACGGTAAAGTAGCTTAGCCCGCTGGCGACATAGTCGGTATCCGCACCGACCCGTTTCATGACCTCGTCGGCCGCGTCGGAATAGACCTGTCCGTAACGGCTTTCGTTCATGTGGCCGTTATAGTCGGTCCAGTCGATCGGGATGACCCGCCGCAGGGCGGTGATCGGGCCCGCCGCCGTCTGCGCCGGCCCGGCCATCGCCGCCTGATGCCTGTTCAGAAGCGCCCCCGCCGCCGCATCGCGGGCTTTCAGCGCGCGCAGGATGGCGACGAGGTTGTCGTCGCGCAGTCGCTCCAGCTCGCGGATCGACAGCGCGCCGGACTGCGCATCGGACTGATCGGCGATCATGTCGATCAGCTCGTCGGTCAGTTCGGGCACGTCCATCAGCTTGGTCCAGGGCCATGACAGGCACGGGCCGAACTGTTCGATGAAATGCCGCATCCCGGCCTCTCCGCCGGCGATCCGGTAGGTCTCGAACAGGCCCATCTGCGCCCAGCGCAGACCGAAGCCGAAGCGGATCACATCGTCGATTTCCTGTGTCGTCGCCACGCCGTCCCTGATCAGCCAAAGCGCCTCGCGCCAGACCGCCTCGAGCAGCCGGTCGGCGATATGGGCGTCGATTTCCTTGCGGACCTGCAGCGGGTGCATGCCGATCGAAAGCATGACTTCGCCGGTCGCCGCGACGGCCGCAGCGCTGTTGGCGGGCGAGGGCACCAGTTCGACCAATGGCAGCAGATAGACCGGATTGAAGGGATGGGTGACGAGGATGCGTTCGGGGCGGCTGGCACCCTGCTGCAAATCGCTGGGCTTGAAGCCGGAGGTCGACGAGCCGATCACCGTGTCCGGGCTGGCATCGGCCTCGATCATGGCCAGAATCCTGTGCTTGAGATCGAGCCGCTCGGGTACGCTTTCCTGAATGAAATCCGCATCCCTGACGGCCTCGGCCACGGTTTTCACATGCCGCAAGCGGCCTTCATCCGGCATCGCGGTGTCGTAGAGCATCGGCAGCGCGTGGCGGGCATTGGCCAACACCGCGTCCATCTTGCGTTCGGCCGCCGGGTCTGGATCGTATAGCGCCACATCCCAGCCGTTCAGCAGGAACCGCGCCGCCCAGCCCCCGCCGATCACGCCGCCGCCGATGATCGCTGCCGTTCTTGTCATGTCTGCACCTGCCGTTTCGCCATCTCATGGCGGTCGAGTTTCGGGATCTGTCGTGTTTTCTCGGCCGGCTCGGGCCGGCCGGCCCATCGCGGTTCAGCGCGAAGGCGCGCGCGCCTTCATGCGCCCGCCGGCGCGCGCTTGGTCAATCCCAGCTTCTTGCGCACCTCTGCGGGGCCGAGCACCCTGGCGCCCATCGCCTCGACGATTGTGCGGGCGCGTGTGACCAGTTGATCGTTCGTCGCCAACTGCCCCTTGTCGAGCCAAAGATTGTCCTCCAGCCCGACGCGCACATTGCCGCCCGCCAGCACGGCGGCGGCGACATAGGGCATCTCGTTGCGGCCGATCGAGAAGGCCGACCAGGTCCAGTCCCTCGGCACATTGTTCACCATCGCCATGAAGGTGTTCAGATCGTCCGGCGCGCCCCAGCGGATGCCCATGCAAAGCTGCACCAGCGCCGGCGATTTCAGCACCCCGTCCTCCACAAGCTGCCTGGCCAGCCACAGATGGCCGGTATCGAAAGCCTCGATTTCCGGCATCACGCCCAGTTCGGTCATCATGCCGCCCATCGCCTTCAGCATCCCCGGCGTGTTGGTCATCACGTAATCCGCCTCGGCGAAATTCATCGTGCCGCAATCGAGGGTGCAGAGTTCGGGCAGGCATTCGGCGATATGGGCCACACGTTCCTCGGCGCTTGCCATGTCGGTGCCTTTCGTCAGCGGCAGCGGTGCCGCTGGCGAGCCGAAGACCAGATCTCCGCCCATTCCGGCGGTCAGGTTCAGCACCACGTCGATCTCGGCATCCCGGATCCGGTCGGTCACTTCGCGGTAGAGCCGGGGCGACCGCGACGGCGCGCCGGTTTCGGGGTCGCGGACATGGCAATGCACCACGGCAGCCCCGGCCCTGGCGGCCGCGATCGCGCTCTCGGCAATCTGCGCCGGGCTGCGCGGCACATGCGGGCTGCGGTCCTGCGATCCGCCCGATCCGGTCACGGCGCAGGTGATGAATACGTCCCGGTTCATTTCCAGCGGCATTTCGAGTGCTCCCTTCGCGCGTCCGCGCAACTCAAAACGATTCCAGATGATTCTGCCAACCCTTCCGGATCACGGAAGCTCGCCGATCCGCCGGGCCGGTGGCAACGGTGCCTTTGCGGGGCAATCAGCCGCTGCAAGAGCGTCTGATCGCGCCATGCGCGCCACCAGCCGGGAAAGCCGCACTTGGCATGACCTATACGGAATCGCGCCATCCGGCGCCGGGGTCGAAAACGACGTCCCGGCATGGTGGTTTTTCGGAGAACTTGTCGTATAAAAGACCCCAACCTGATTGCGGCTCGCGCGTGGAGGAAGAGAGATCGCGGATATCGTCCTCGGGGAAACGCGGCCGGCGAGACAAAGAAGGCTCAAGGCCGGATCGTCTCGGGATGACGGAGCTCGGACTGGTGATACGCATTGACTGGCGATGGGTATTCTCGGGATGAGGAATCGGTCGACGGGTCACAGTCACCAAATGTCCAAAGGGAGCATGTAATATGTCAAAAGAACTGGAATACTTCAGCAAGAAGGTCGTGAAGGGCCTGATGGACCGCCGGGCCTTCATGGGCCGCGCGGCCGCGCTGGGCGCGTCGGCGGCGATGGCCAACACGCTGCTGGCGGATGCCGCGAATGCGCAGACACCGAAGAAAGGCGGCCATGTGAAACTGGGTCTGGGCGGCGGCGAAAGCTCGAACTCGCTCGATCCGGCGCTGACCCTCAGCCAGGCCCCCTACAACGTCATTGCCCATATCGGTGACCAGCTGGTCGAGGTGAATTCCGAAGGTGGGCTCGATAATCGCCTGGCCGAGGAATTCAGTTCCTCGCCCGATGCAAAGGTCTGGTCGTTCAAGATCCGCAAGGGTGTGCTTTTCCACGACGGCAAGCCCCTGACGTCGGACGATGTCCTGAAGACGATGCAGCGTCATTCCGACGAAAACGCGACGTCGGGCGCGCTTGGCATCATGCAGGGCATCGAATCGATGCGCGCCGAGGGCGACCTTTTCGAGATCACCCTGACCGACCCGAATGCCGATCTGCCCTACCTGATGGCCGACCGGCATCTGCGCATTCAGCCGGGCGGCGGATTCGACGATCCCGGCAACGGCATCATGTCCGGCCCCTACAGGATCGTCGTTGACGAGCCCGGTGTCCGGCACACCTTCGAAAGGTTCGAGGATTACTGGGACGACAGCCGCGGCCATTTCGATACCAGCGAGATCCTGATCATCAATGACGCCACCGCGCGGATGTCGGCACTTCAGTCCGGGCAGGTCCACTTTGCCAACCTGATCGAACCGAAGATCGCCGACCTGTTGTCGAGGGCGCCGGGCGTGGCGCTGGAACGTACCCAGGGCCGCGGCCAGAATGTCTTCATCATGCATGTCGACACGGCGCCGTTCGACAACAACGACCTGCGGCTGGCGCTGAAATACGCGATCAACCGCGAAGAAATGGTCGAGAAGATCCTGCGCGGCTACGGCACGGTCGGCAACGACATTCCGGTCAACGCCTCTTATCCGTTTTTCGACGAGAGCATTCCGCAGCGCGAGTTCGATCTGGACAAGGCGGCCGAGCATTACAGGAAATCCGGCCATGACGGCAGCCCGATCGTGCTGCGCGTGGCCGACGTCGCGTTTCCGGGTGCGGTCGATGCCGCCCAGCTGTTCCAGCAGACCGCCCAGAAGGCCGGCATCCCGCTTGAGATCAAGCGCGAGCCGGGCGATGGCTACTGGTCGGAAGTCTGGAACAAGCAGCCGTTCTGCGCCTCGTACTGGGGCGGTCGGCCGACGCAGGACCAGATGTATGCCACGGCCTATCTCTCGACCGCGGACTGGAACGACACCCGGTTCAAGAGCGAGAAGTTCGACGATCTGCTGATGCAGGCGCGGGCCGAGCTTGACCCGGACAAGCGCAAGGCGCTCTACAGCGAAATGAGCTACATGGTTCGTGATGAGGGCGGCCTCATCATGCCGATGTTCAACGACTTCCTCGACGCGCGCACCGATGCGATCGCGGGCTGGGTCAGCAATCCGAATGGCGACATGATGAACGACATGGCCGCCGTGAAATGCTGGATGGCCTGAGGTTGCATCCGGTCGTGAAACTGGTCGCCCAGCGCATTGCGCTGGGCATCCTTCTGCTACTGGCCGCTTCCGTGATGATCTTTCTGGGCACCCTCGTGCTGCCCGGCGACGTGGCCCAGGCGATCCTGGGCCAGTCGGCCACGCCCGTGGCTTTGGCCAACCTGCGCGAACAGATGGGGCTGAACGATCCCGCCTGGCAGCGATACCTGCATTGGCTATATGCGGCGCTGCACGGCGACCTCGGCACCTCGCTGTCCAATGGCCGCGATATCGCCACCCAGATCGGAAGCCGGTTGGGCAATACGCTGTTTCTGGCATTCTGGGCCGCTGTCGTCGCCGTTCCGCTGGCGATCCTGCTGGGGCTTCTGTCGGTCCGCTACCGCAATCGCTGGCCCGACAAGCTGATCTCGACCCTGTCGCTGGCGTCGATCTCGCTGCCGGAATTCTTTATCGGATATGTGCTGATCTACTTCTTCGCGGTCCGCCTGGGCTGGTTCACCTCGGTTGCCACGATTTACGACAGCATGGATCTCTGGGACAAGCTCAGTGCCATCGTCCTGCCCGTCACCGTGCTGACGATGGTCATTCTGGCGCATATGATGCGGATGACCCGCGCCGCGATCCTGAACGTGATGCAGGCGGCCTATATCGAGACCGCCGAGTTGAAGGGCCTGACCCAGTTCACGGTCATCTTCCGCCACGCTCTTCCGAACGCCATCGCGCCCATCGTTAATGTCGTGGTGCTCAACCTTGCCTACCTGGTGGTCGGCGTCGTCGTGGTCGAGGTGATCTTCGTCTATCCCGGCATGGGGCAATACCTGGTGGATCACGTCGCGAAACGCGATGTCCCGGTGGTGCAGGCATGCGGGCTGATCTTTGCGGCCGTCTATATCGGGCTGAACCTGATCGCCGATCTGGTCTCGATCGTGACCAATCCCCGGCTGAGACACCCGAAATGAGAATTCCGATCTCCGCCCTCATCGGGCTGTTCTTCACCGGCGGCTTTTTCCTGATGGCGGTGTTCGCGCCGCTGATCGCCCCCTACGGCCTTGCCGAAGTGGTTGGCGACGTTTGGGAGCCGCGCTCGGCGGACCATTGGCTTGGAACCGACAATATCGGCCGCGACCTGCTCAGCCGGATGATCTATGGCGGCAGGACCACGATCCTCATCGCCGCGCTCGCCACGGTCCTGTCCTTTTCTCTCGGCTCGTTCCTGGGTTTCACCGCCGCCGTGATCGGCGGCTGGATCGACCAGCTCATGTCGCGGCTGGTGGACCTTCTGATGTCGATTCCGACGCTGATCTTTGCGCTGGTCGTGCTGTCGGTGATGCCGGTCAACATAACCACGCTGATCCTGGTCATGGGGATCCTCGATTCGACCCGCGTCTACCGCCTGTCGCGGGCCGTCGCGGTCGATATCAACGTGCAGGATTTCGTCGAGGCCGCCAAGCTGCGCGGCGAGCGGCGCAGCTGGATCATCTTTCGCGAAATCCTGCCCAATGCGCTGTCGCCGCTGGTCGCCGAGCTTGGCCTGCGCTTCATCTTTGCGGTGCTGTTCCTTTCCACATTGTCGTTTCTCGGCCTGGGCGTGCAGCCGCCCGCCTCGGACTGGGGCGGCATGGTGAAGGAAAACAAGGACGGCATCGTCTTTGGCATCGGCGCGGCGCTTGTGCCCGCGGCCGCGATCTCGGCGCTGGCGATCTCGGTCAATCTGGTGGCCGACTGGGTGCTCAACCGCACCTCCGATCTGAAAGGTGGTCGCGGTGGCTGAACCCTTCCTCGATATCCGGAACCTCAGGATCGAGGCGACGGTCTATCCGCCGGGCGAGCCGGCCCGCGACATCGTGATCGTCGAGGATGTCTCGCTGACGCTGGAGAAGGGCAAGGTGCTGGGCCTGATCGGCGAGTCCGGCGCCGGCAAGTCCACCATCGGCCTCAGCGCCATGGGGTATGGCCGCGGCGGTGTGCGAATAGCGGGCGGCGAGGTCTGGCTGAATGGCCGCGATATCATGAAGGGCGGTAATCGCGGATTTCGCAGGCTGCGCGGCAAGGAGGTCACCTATGTCGCGCAATCCGCGGCGGCGGCCTTCAACCCGGCAAAGCGGTTGATGGAACAGATCATCGAGGCTGCGCTGAAACACGGCGTCGCCAATGCCAGACAGGCCGAGGCGCGGGCCGTCGATCTGTTCGACCGGCTCGGCCTGCCGGAACCCGAAAGCTTCGGCCGCCGGTTCCCGCACCAGGTTTCCGGCGGCCAGTTGCAACGGGCGATGACGGTGATGGCGCTGGTCCCCGAGCCGGATCTGATCATCTTCGACGAGCCGACCACGGCGCTTGACGTGACCACCCAGATCGACGTGCTCGCGGCCATCAAGCGGGCAATCCGCGATACCGGGGTGGCGGCGCTTTACATCACCCATGACCTTGCGGTCGTGGCCCAGGTCTCGGACGAGATCATGGTGCTGCGCGCCGGCAGCAAGGTCGAACGCAATACCGCCGAAAACATCATCAACAACCCGCAGGAAGACTATACCAGGGCGCTGGTCTCGGTGCGCTCGATCACCCACGAGGAAAAGAGGCCGACCGAAACCCCTATTCTGGTGGCGCGGAGCATTTCCGCTTCCTATGGCAAGCTGGTTCAGGTGCTGAAGGATGTCTCGGTCGAGGTGCATCCCGGCCAGACCCTCGCCGTGGTCGGCGAAAGCGGCTCCGGCAAATCGACGCTGGCGCGCGTGCTGACCGGCCTGCTGCCACCTTTCGAGGGCGAGGTCACCTTTGCCGGGCGCAGCCTTGCACCGGCGCTGGCGCAGCGCAGCAAGGAGGATTTGCGCGAGTTGCAGATGATCTACCAGATGGCCGACACGGCGATGAATCCGCGCCAGACGGTCGAGACGATCATCGGCCGGCCGCTGGGATTCTATTTCGGCCTGAGCGGCCGCAAGCGGCGCGAGCGGGTGGTGCAACTGCTGGACGAGATCGAGATGGGGCCGGAATTCCTGGACCGTTATCCGGCCGAGCTGTCGGGCGGCCAGAAGCAGCGCGTCTGCATTGCCCGCGCGCTGGCGGCGAAACCGAAACTGATCATCTGCGACGAGGTGACAAGCGCGCTCGATCCCCTGGTTGCCGATGGTATCCTGAAGCTTCTGCTGCGGCTGCAGAAGGCCGAAGACGTGGCCTATCTCTTCATTACGCACGATCTGGCCACGGTAAAGGCGATCGCGGATTCGATCGCGGTGATGTACCGGGGCGAATTGGTCCGCTACGGCCCGAAATCCGAGGTTCTGGCACCGCCCTTCGATGACTACACCGATCTTCTGCTGTCCTCGGTTCCGGAAATGCGGATCGGCTGGCTGGAAGAGGTGCTGGCGCACCGCAAAATGGAAAGCGCGGGGCATTGAGGGTTTTGCGAAAATCGGCGGCGCGGCTCGTTGCCCGTGCCGTGGCATCGGTCTGATGCAGATCTCCCGAAAAGGACGACCGAAGGTTCAGAACGTCGCGGGGATGGACCAACCGAACCGGGGCCGGCCCGCCGCCTGACCTCAGATGCGCACCCGCAATGTCGCCCGGCGCAGCGTCGCCGCCATCACCACGATCGCCAGCACGTAGGGCAGCGCGTCGGTCAATTGCTGCGGCAGCCCGTAGGCCTGCGCGCGCACGCCCATCGCGTCCACCAGCCCGAAGAACACCGCCGCCGGCAGTATCCACAAGGGCCGCGAGGCGCACATCATCACGATGACGACCGCGATCCAGCCGCGCCCCGCGCTCATGCCTTCGGTGAACAGCGACACGTTCGAGATCGACAGTTGCGCGCCGCCAAGCGCGCAGAGCGCCCCGCTTGCGAGGATCGCCAGCGTGCGGATGCGCTCGGGCGAAAGGCCGAGCGTGCGCAGCGCCGGCGCGTTGTCGCCGGCCGCCCGCAGGCGCAGGCCCAGCCGGTGGCGCACCAGTCCCCAGTGCAGCACCGGCACCAGCGCCAGCGCCAGCCAGAACAGCACCGATTGCCCCGACAGCAGCGGCCCGGCGACGGGAATCGCGTCGATCCCGGGCAGCGGGATGCGGGGCAGGGTGGCGATGGCCGGGTCATCGAACTGGCCCCGCTGGTCGAACATGGCGCGCAGAAGGAACACCGTCAGCCCCGCCGCCAGGATGTTGAGCCCGATGGAGACGACGATATCGTCGCCGCCGCGGCGCACCGTGAACCAGGCGTACAGCCCGCCCGAGGCCAGCCCCGCCGCCAGCGCCGCGCCGATCCCGCCCAGCCAGTGCGCGGTGAAATAGCTGCCCACCACGGCGAAGAAGGCGCCGATCAGCATCATGCCCTCGAGCGCGATGTTGAACACCGCCGCCCGGTGGCAAAGCGCGCCGCCAAGCGCCGCCAGCAGAAGCGGCGTGATGAAGCGCGGGATGGATTCGAAGAACGTGGCGTCCCAGATCATTCGCCGCGCCTCCGCATCAGCGACCGGCCCGAGCCGGCAAGCCACAGGATCACCAGCCCGGTGATGATCTGCGCGGATTCGCGCGGGATGCCGGCCACACGCTCCATCCCGCCGGCGCCGGTGGCGAGCACCGCGAAAAGCGCCGCGGCGATGGGCACGCGCCAGGGCACGATGCCCGCCAGCAGCACAGCCACGATCCCGGTCCAGGCATAGAGCGGCAGCGTCAGCATCCCGTCCACGTAGCGCTGCGCGAAACCGAAGACGGCGGTGAAGCCCGTGAGCCCGGCGATGGCGCCGCTCAGGAACAATGCCTGATAGCCCAGCCGCCCGGTCGGCATTCCCTGCGCGCGGGCAAAGCCGGGCGCCAGCCCCTGCATTCGCAGCCGGTAGCCGAAGACGCTGTAGCGGTCCGCCAGGATCACCAGCAGCGCCACCGCCACCGTGAAGAAGATACCGTAATCGAGGATCGTGCCGTCGAAGCGCGGCAGCCGCGCATCGCGGTCGATGCGGTGGGTCTGGGCGATGCCAGAGGCCACGTCGCGCAGCGGATGCGAGGCCAGCCACGAGGCGAAGTAGCCCGCCGGATAGTTCAGCAGCAGCGAGCCGACCAGCAGCGGCACCTTCAGCCCCCGGTCGAGCCACAGCGCCAGCATTCCCCACAGCCCGCCGGCGAGCATCGCGCCCAGCACGGCGGCGGGCACGATCGCCCAGACGGGCAGGGGGGCATAGATGCCGACCAGCGCCGCCGCCAGCCCTCCCAGCACGAGCTGCCCCTCGCCGCCGAGGTTGATCAGCCCGGCGCGGAACGCCACCAGCACGCCCACCGCCATGCCCAGCAGGATCGAGGCGCGCGAGACGGTGGACCAGAGGTTGAACATGTTGCGCCCGCCGAAGGCGCCGTCGAGAAAACCCAGCGCGATGGCGCGCAGATCGGGGATCAGCGCGATCGCGGCCAGCGCCGCCAGCGGAACGATCCAGCGCGCCCGGCTCATGCCGCCGCCCCCGCCATCGCCCGGCCGACGCGCCCGGTTTCCAAGTCGCCGCGGTCCAGCAACGCTTGCACCTGCCCGTCATAGAGCACCGCGAGCCGGTCCGAGAGCGCGAAAAGCTCATCGAGTTCCGAGCTGACGAAGATCACCGCCGCGCCGGCCTCGGCGGCGGCCAGAAGCTGATCCTGGATAAAGCGGATCGCGCCGATATCGACGCCCCAGCAGGGGTTGTGCGCGACGATCAGCCGGGGCGTGCCCGACAATTCGCGGCCCACGACGATCTTCTGCTTGTTGCCGCCCGAAAGCTGCGCCACGCGCTGCGTCGGGCCGGTGGCGCGGATGTCGTAGCGCGCGATCAGGTCGCGCCCGAAATCGGCCACCGCGCCGAGGGCGCGCAGCGGGCCGCGCGCAAAGGGCGGCTGCGCCTCGCGTCCAGCGACGGCGTTCTCGGCAAGGCTGGCCTCGATGGCCAGCCCGCTGCGCATCCGGTCCTCGGCCATGTAGGCCAGCCCGGCCGCGCGCCGCGCCGCCACATTGGCGCGCGTGATGTCCTGCCCGTCCAGCTCGATCCGGCCGCTTTCGGCGGGGCGCAGGCCGACCAGCGTCTCGACCAGCGGGCCCTGGCCGCTGCCCGCCACCCCCGCGATGCCGAGGATCTCGCCGGGGCGGAGATCCAGATCGACGGGGCCGACTTGCCGCTCGCCCTCGCGCGCGGCGCACAGAAGGCCGCGCAGCGCCAGCCGCGTGCCGGTGCCGGCATGGGTCTTTTTCTCGACCGGGGCGATATCGCGGCCGACCATCAGGCGGGCGATCTCGGCGGCCGAGGTCTCGGCCACCCGGCGCTCGCCCGCGACTTCGCCGCCGCGCATCACCACCACGCGGTCGGCATGGGTCATCACCTCGGACAGCTTGTGCGTGATGACGACCACCGCGCGGCCCTCGCCGGCCAGCCCGCGCAGCATGGAAAAAAGCGCGTCGGCCTCCTGCGGGGTCAGCACGGCCGTGGGCTCGTCGAGGATCACGACACGCGCCTCGCGGTAGAGCAGTTTCACGATCTCGATCTGCTGGCGCGCGGCCACCGGCAGGTCGCGCACGCGTGTCTCGAGCGGCAGGTGAAAGCCGAAGCGCCGCATCACCTCGGTGACCTCTGCGGCGCGCGCGGCAAGGTCGATGCGGCCCAGCCGGCCCGGCCCCTCGGCGCCGATCACCACGTTTTCCAGCACGCTCATGTCGTCGAACAGCATGAAATGCTGATGCACCATGCCGAAGCCGTGGGCGATGGCGTCGGCGGCATCGGCGAAAAATCCCTCGCGGCCCTCCAGCTCGAACCCGCCCGCATCGGGGGCGATCAGCCCGAACAGCACGTTCATCAGCGTGGTCTTGCCCGCACCGTTCTCGCCCACCAGCGCCAGCACCTCGCCCGGCCGCAGCTCGAGCGAGGCGCCGCGCAGCGCGTGGGTGCGGCCGAAATGCTTGTCGATCCGGTGCAGGCGGCACAGCGCCGCCTGCCTGCTGTCATCCGCCGCCAAGGTTCAGTTCGCGGCCATCGGATCGGCCACGATCAGGCTGCCGTCCCTGATCTGCGCGGCCAACTCGCGCACCTTGGCCAGCACCTCGGGCATGTCCGCGACAAGGCACTCGCTCGCTGCCAGCTGGTCGTCGTCCAGCAGCGAGATCGCGCTCATGCCGCCTTCCTCGAGGCCATAGACGCCGACGAAGGACTCCTCGCCGTCGAGAATGCGCTCGACCGAGATCTGGATCACCTCGTCCACCCGCTTGAGCGTGCCGTCGAGGATGTGGCCGGGCGCGGTGGGGCAGTGGTTCACGTCCACGGTGGTGACCTTGAAGCCCTGCTCCTGCGCGGCCTCGAACACGCCGAAATCGCCGCCCGAGGTCGCCGAGAAGATCACGTCGGCCCCGCCGGCGGCCAGCGCGAGCGCCTGTTCCTTGGCGCGCACCGGATCGGCAAAGGGGTTCTGCCCGCCGACCCAGCGCACATCCGACTCGACGTCGGGGTTGACGTGTTTCGCGCCCGCCGCGAAGGCGTCGGTGTAACGGTGCAGGAACGGGATGTCGATCGCCGAGACCGCCGCCACCTTGTCCGTCTCGGTCAGCATGCCGGCCACGGCGCCCATCAGGAACGACGATTCATGCTCGCGGAAGACGGCGCAGCTGACGTTCCGGGGGCGGTCCTCCCAGATGCACTGGTCGACGATCAGGAATTGCGTATCGGGATAGATCGGCGCGATGTCGAGCAGGACGTCCGAGAACTCGAAGCCCAGAACGACGACGATCTCGGCGCCGTCATTGGCCGCGGCGCTGACATTTTCCAGGCGCGATTGCGGTGTGTCGCTTTCGATCACAACGGCCTTGGCGTCATGGGCGGCGGCCGCGTCCCTGATGCCCGCCTCGCCCATCTGCAGGAACGGGTTTAGGCCGATCGGGTCGGGCGAGACGTAGTAATAGGTGCTGTCCTGCGCCAGCGCGGCCGTGCCGGCCGCCCCCAGCCCGAGCGCCAGAGCGCCGGCGGCGATGCGTTTGGTGATGGTCATGACTCCCTCCCTGTCCTGTTGGACAAATGTCATCTCGTTTGCCATTTGATAAGCCGAAGCGTAGTGTCACAGATCGCCGCTGTCGAGCATCCGCGCGACGATTGTGCCGATCTGTCCGGCGATGGCCTCGGTGGCGGCGATGATCGCCTCGACGGTGTCGGGCTGCTGGTCCGGCCCGCCGGTGGCGGCGTTTGCGATGGCGGAAAAGCCCAGCACGCGCAGTCCGGCATGGTTGGCGGCCATCACCTCGAGCACGGTGGACATGCCCACCGCGTCGCCGCCGATTGTCCGCATGAAGCGCCGCTCGGCGTTGGTTTCGAGGGCCGGGCCGTGACAGCCGGCATAGATGCCGCGTTGCAGATCGAGCCCCAGCGCCTTCGCCGCGGCCAGCGCGGCGCGGCGCAGGTCCGGATCGTAGGCGCGGCTGAGATCGGGAAAGCGCAGGCCGAGCGCGGGATCGTTGGGGCCGGAGAGCGGGCTGAGGCCGGTCAGGTTGATGTGATCCTCGATCAGCATCACCGCTGGCACCGGGAATTCGGGGTTCAGCCCGCCGGCCGAGTTGGTCACCACCAGCCGCTCGCAGCCCAGCGCGCGCAGGGTGTAGAAGGGCAGCACGATATCGTCGGGATGCCAGCCCTCATAGGCGTGAAAGCGCCCGCTCAGCGCCGCCACCGCGCGCCCGCGCAGCTGCCCGAGCACCAGCTCGCCGGCATGGCCTGGCGCGGTCGAGACGGGAAATTCCGTGATCTCGCCATAGGGGATGCGCGCGGCCACCTCGATCTCGTCGAGGAAGGGCGTAAGGCCGGTGCCGGCGACGAGGCCGAGCACGGGCTGCGCGCTGGTCCGGGCGCGCAGGCTGTCCGTGGCGCGGCGCAGGCGGTCAGGGAAATCGGGTCTCATGGCATCCTTTCACCATCCGGGGGCGGCCAGGTAGCCCGCGTCGACGGGCAGGGCGGCGCCGGTAATGCCGGACGCGGCCGGCGAAAGCAGGAAAAGCGTGGCCTGCGCCACCTCGTCGGCGGTGACGGGCCGGCGCATCAGCGTGGCGTCCTGCCAGCGCGCGACGCCGTCCGGCCAGCCTTCGGCCAGCCCGTCGCGCCCGATCAGGCCGGGCAGCACCGCGTTGACGCGCCAGCCGCGCGCTGCCCCCGTGGCCGCGAGCGAGCGGGTGGCCGAGACCAGCGCCGCCTTGCTGGCGGCATAGGCCGAATGGCCGCCCAGCGGGCGCGCCGCCTCGACCGAGGCGATGTTGACCACCGCGCCGCCGCCGCTCGCCGTCTCCATCGCCGCGCGGGCGGCGCTGACGGTGGCGGTGACGTTGATATCCAGCAGTCGCCGCCAGTCGTCCGCATCGTCCCCAGGCGTCATGTCCTGCGCCGCGGCGGCGTTGACCAGCCCGGTGAGCGGGCCGATGCGCGCGGCGGCCTCGGCCACCAGCGCCTTTGCCGCGCCCGGTTGCGACAGGTCGGCCGGCAGATCGCCGCCGCGCCCGGTATGCGCGGCGACGGCCGCGCCCGCGGCTTCCAGCGCGGCCGCCAGCGCCGTGCCCAGCCCGCCCGTCGCGCCGGTCACCAGGATGCGCGTGCCCTGCATGCTCATTCCAGCGGCTCGTAGGCCGGCGGCTCGAAGCGCGGGCGGCAGAGCGCGAGGAACAGCAGATCGCCCGCCCCGGTATTGCGGATGCGCTGCGGCGCGCCGGCGCGGATCTCCACGCAATCCATCGGGCCCACGGGCTGCCAGGTGCCGGCGCCGTCCTCCATCAGGCCGGTGCCCTCCAGCAGAACGTAAATCTCGGCGGTGCCGGTCAGCGCGTGCAGTTCGGTGGTCACGCCCGGCTCGACCCGGCAGCGGGCAACCGACAGATCGGGGGTCTCGGGGCGGTTGAGCAACTCGAGGATGTGGCAGCGTTCGCGGGTGGGGAACTCGGCGGCCGGGTCGGCATGGTGGACGATCATGCTGCCTCCAGCCGGGCCGCGAGGGCGGCGCGCTCGGTCTCGGGCAGCAGCGCGGCCCGCGCCGCCGCCAGGTTCTGCGCGCGCAGGAAATCGGCCCCCAGGCCCAACTCTTCGGCGACGATGGCATATTCGTCGGTCAGAGTGGTGGAAAATAGCGGCGGGTCGTCCGAGTTGATGCAGACATTGAGCCCCGCCTCGACCATGCGGGGCAGGGGATGCGCGGCCATCTCGGGCACCACGCCGAGGCACAGGTTGGAGCTGGGGCAGACCTCGAGCATCACCTGGCTGTCGCGCAGCCGGTCCATCAGCGCCGGATCCTGCACGCAGGCGGTGCCGTGGCCGATGCGCACCGCGTGCAGCGCGTCCAGCGCGCCGCGGATGCTGGCCGGGCCCTCGGTCTCGCCGGCATGGATCACCGCCGGCACGCCGGCCTCGCGGGCGATGGCGAAGGCGTCTGCGAAATCCTCGGGCGGGTAGCCCACCTCGTAGCCGCCCAGCCCCAGCGCCGCCACCAGCCCGTCGCCATGCGCCTCGGCCACCCAGCCGGCGGTGCGCGCGCTCTGCTCCGGCGAGGACAGGTTGCGCGGGATGTCCACGATCAGCCGCAGCGAGATGCCGTGACTTTCGCGCATGTCGTCGGCCGCCTGCCGGATCGCGGCGATCTGGTCCGCGAACGCCATGCCGGTGGACTGGTGGATGGTCTGCGCCGTATAGGTGGCCTCGGTGTGCAGCACGTTCTGGCGCGCCTGTTCCAGCAGGAAGTCGCGCGTCAGGTCATGCAGATCCTCTTGTGTGCGGATCGCGCCCGACAGCGCCAGATAGACCTCGACGAAATGCGGAAAGTCGATGAAGCGATACCAGTCGGCGAACTCGTCCTCGCGGGTGACCGGCAGGGCGATGCCGTTGCGCCGGGCCAGCCGCAGCAGCGTCTCGGGCCGCATTGCGCCCTCGAGATGGACATGCAGTTCCACCTTGGGCATTGCGAGATAGGTGTCGGACATGCGGGGTTCCTGCTGTGACTCGGGCGCAGACTGCCCCAAGCCGCCCGGGGGCTCAAGCGGCAAGCGGCCGGCGATCGGGCTGACGGCATTGTCAGCCAGACCTGATGCCCGGGGGTAGAGGTTTCGGCGGTCTTCATGTAGCGCTGCGTGGCGATTGCCGGGCGAGTTTCAGAAACGATGCCGGAGAGGCCAACCGCCGGGCGGCAAAAGATCGGTCCGGCTTTTTGATTTGACAATGCTCCGTCGATGGCTTCAGACGGCGCTTCAAAGCTCGCAGGATGGGAAACGCTCCTCCTGACTTGGGATTTCATCGGCAGGCAACGATCACGCGCATGTTCAAACGGCTTTTCCTGGCAATCGTTCTTCTCGGTCTCGTTGGTGGCGGGATCGTGTGGTTCAAGTTCTTTCGCGATGACATGATCGCCCAGTTCATGGGCGGGCGTGTGCCGCCGCCCGTGCCTGTGACCGCGCAGGTCATCCAGCCCGTCACCTGGCTGCCGGAGATAGAGGCGATCGGCACCGCGGTTTCGGAACGCGGGGTCGATCTGGCGATCGAGGCGAGCGGCGTCGTGCGCGCGATCACCTTTGCCGCAAACGACAATGTGGACGAAGGTCAGGTTCTGCTGCAGATCGACGATGACGGCGAGCGTGCCGCCCTGGGCGCGGCCGAGGCGGCGCTGGCCGTGGCCGAGACCGACGCGAACCGGGCGCGGACGCTGGCGGACCGCGGTGTCGGGGCCGTGACGACTACGGAAAGCGCCGAAGCCCAGGTGGAAAGTGCCCGTGCAGAGGTCGCCAGGGTGCAGACGACGCTGGATGCCAAGCGGCTGATCGCACCTTTTTCCGGCACCATCGGCATTGCCCGGGTCGAGGTTGGCGAATATGTCTCGCCCGGCATGATCTTTGCCACGTTGCAGGATCTCGACGAGATGCGGGTCGACTTTTCAGTGCCCGAACAGCAGATCGATGCGCTGGAGCTGGGCCGCGCGGTGACGGTCAGCACCGATGTCGGCGATTTCAACGCGACAGGCCGGATCATCGGTGTCGAGCCGCAGGTCGATGCAAATTCCCGCCTTGTGTCGGTGCGCGCTGCGGTCGACGACGCGACGGGCACGGTGCTGCCGGGGCAATTCCTGCGGGTGCGGGTCGAGTTGCCGTCCGAAGAGGGGCTGATCGCGGTGCCGCAGACCGCCGTGATGTCCAGCCTTTACGGCGATTCGGTCTATGTCGTTCTGCCCGCCGAAACAGACGGCGATCTGATCGTCGAACAGGTCTTTGTCACCCTGGGCCGGCGCTCGGGGGGGCTGATCGAGGTGGTCAGCGGACTTGAGGGAGGCGAGCGGATCGTGACCTCGGGGCAGAACCGTCTGTCCGGTGGGGCCAAGGTAGTGATCGACGATTCCGTCGACCTGTCAACTGGCGCTGACCCGTCGAGCGAATAAGAAGAACCGATGCATTTCTCCGAGATCTTCATCCGCAGGCCCGTCCTGTCCACCGTTCTGGCGGCGCTGATCCTGTTTCTGGGCCTGGCCGCGTTGCTGAACCTGCCGGTTCGCCAATACCCCGAAGTCGAGGAAAGCGTGATCACCATCACGACGGTCTATCCGGGGGCCGCCCCGGATCTGATCCAGGGGTTTGTCACCGCACCGATCGCCGCGGCCGTTTCGACGACGGAGAATGTCGAATACATCTCCAGCCAGTCGCGCCCGTCGGCGTCGATCGTGACGGTACAGATGAAGCTGGGCGCCGACCCCGATATCGCGCTGACCGAGGTGATGTCCAAGGTGCAGACGGCCAGCGGACAATTGCCGCAGGATACCGAAACGCCGATTGTCGCCAAGGGCACCGGCATGACCTTTGCGTTGATGTATCTGGCGGTCCAGAACCCCAACATGACGCCCGAGCAGTTGAACGAATACCTCGAGCGCGTCGTGCGGCCCCGCGTGACGAACATCGCCGGCGTCGCCCAGATGGAGATCATGGGGGCGAAGAAATTCGCGATGCGGATCTGGCTGGACCCGCTGCAAATGTCGGCGCGCGGCGTCACGGCCCCGGAAGTGCTTGGCGCCATCCGGTCGTCCAACTTCCTGTCCGCCCCCGGCAAGACCGAGAACGAATATTACAGCTATGCCCTGACACTGGATTCCACCATCCAGTCGCCCGAAGCCTTCGGCGCGCTGCCCCTGGTGCAGGGGCAGAACGGCGTCGTGCGCCTGCGCGATGTCGCGCGCATCGAACTGGCATCGGGAACGGATGACGCCATCGTGACATTCGCGGGCGAGCCGGGCACCTTCATCGGCATCACGCCCGCCCCCGGCGAGAACCAGCTTGACGTGGCGGGCAATGTCCTGGCGGCACTGCCCGGCGTCACCGCGACGCTGCCCGAGGGCATGACCATTTCCCTTGTCTACGATGCGACCGAAACGATCGCGGCGTCGATCAGCGAGGTCTTCAAGACCATCGCCGAGGCGGTCCTGATCGTGGTGGTGGTGATCCTGCTGTTTCTCGGCTCGTTCAGGTCGGTCGTGATGCCGATCATCACCATCCCGTTGTCGCTGATCGGTGTGGCCGCCATCATGATGTCGCTGGGCTATTCCATCAACCTTCTGACGCTGCTGGCGATGGTTCTGGCCATCGGCCTGGTGGTGGATGACGCCATCGTGGTGGTCGAGAACATCCACCGCCATATCGACGAAGGCATGTCGCCCACCGCCGCGGCGCTCAAAGGCATGCGGGAAATCACCGGCCCCGTCGTGGCGATGACGATCACCCTTGCCGCGGTCCTGTCGCCGCTGGCCTTTACCGGCGGCCTGACCGGCGCATTGTTCACCGAATTCGCACTGACCCTGGCGGGGTCCGTGGTGATTTCAGGCATTGTCGCGCTGACCATCACCCCGACAATGTCGGCGCGCCTTTTGAAAGAGGGCGATCCCGGCCGGTTCCAGCGCATTGTCGACCGCACGCTGAACGGCGTGGCCAACTGGTACGAGCGGCGCGTGGCGTCCTCGCTCGATTATCGCCCGGTCACCATGCTGATGGTTCTGGCGCTGTTGGGGGTGACCGGGTTCATGTTCCTGAACACCTCGTCCGAGCTTGCCCCCGAGGAAGACAGCGGCGCGCTTTTCGCCATCATGAACGGCCCGCGCTATGCCACGCTGGACTACACCGCCGCCTTTACCGATGAGGTCGCAAAGCGCACCGCCGACATCGAGGAGGTGCAGACCTCGTTCTCGGTCGCAGGGATGGGCGGGGCCGGCAATACGGGGTTCTACATCTGGGCCCTGAAGGACTGGGCCGACCGCGAGCGCAGCCAGGCAGAGATTCAGCAGCAGATACAAGGCATCCTTGACGGCACCCCCGGCTTGCAAAGCTATGTCTTCGCGCCGCCATCCTTGCCCGGCGCCGGCGGTGGGCTGCCGATTTCGATGGTCATCCAGTCGATCCATGCGCCCGAACGCGTGGTCGAGATCGCCGAGGAGATCCGGCAGAAGGCGATGCAATCGGGGATGTTCATCGTCGTCCAGAACAGCCTGTCCTTCGATGCGCCGCAAGTGCGGGTCACCATCGACCGCGACCGCGCGGCGCAGTTGGGCGTTCCGGTCAGCGATATCGGCTCGACCCTCGGCATCTTTGTCGGTGGCGGCGCGGTGGCGCAGTTCGACCGCGAATCCAACAGCTATGACGTGATCACCCAGGTGCCGCCCGAATGGCGCGACAACCCCGAGAAACTGGGCGAGTTCTTCGTGCGGGCACGCTCGGGCGCCATGGTGCCGCTATCCTCGGTGGTCACGATCAACCCCTCCGTGACGGCCGCCTCGGTCGACCAGTTCAACCAGTTGAACGCTGCCACCTTGTCGGGCATGCCGATGATCGGCCTGTCCACCGGCGACGCCTTGGCCGAGCTGGAACGGATCGCCGAGGAAGTTATGCCGGATGGCTTTTTCCTCGATTATTCCGGCCAGTCGCGGCTGGAGAAATCCGAAGGCAACACCATCATTCTGGCCTTTGCCGCGGCGATCGTGGTGATCTATCTTGTGCTGGCCGCGCAATTCGAAAGCTTCCGCGATCCGCTGATCATCCTGATGTCGGTGCCCCTGTCGATCTTCGGTGCGATGCTGCCGCTGTATTTCGGCATCAGCACGCTGAACATCTACACGCAGGTGGGTCTGATCACGCTGATCGGGCTGATCACCAAACACGGCATCCTGATCGTGGAATTCGCCAACCAGCAGCGTGAAGCCAACGGGTTGACGCGCAATCAGGCCATCGTGGCCGCGTCCAAGACCCGGCTGCGTCCGATCCTGATGACCACCGCGGCAATGGGGCTGGCCGTGGTGCCGCTGATCCTGGCCGACGGCGCGGGGGCGGCGGCGCGCCAGGCGATGGGGCTGGTGATCTTCACCGGGCTGATGATCGGCACCGTCTTCACGCTCTTTGTGGTGCCGATGTTCTACACGCTGATCTCGCGCAGCGACGACTCCTACCGGATGCATCAGAGGGTTGTGGAACAGCAGTTCGGCGGAAGCTGACAGCGCGGCGGTCGTCGCCCGTTTCAGAATGCGGTCGCGCGGCGTTTCGGGCGTGCCCACTGGGCGAGCCGACACTGTTGGCGCCGCGGAAATTGCGCTCGAAGATGCGGGGGCGGCCGGGCGATGAGATGGCAGCGCCGGTATTGCCGATGCCGCGATCCCGACGCGCCGCGTCCGGCCTGACCCCCGCCCCGATCACGCACCGAAGGCGACGCGAGGGGGCGGCCAGGCTGATCGCCGCCCGCATCACCATGAAAAGATAAGAAATCCATCGACTTCACAAAACCGGACCGGAAGGCACGCCTTGCGCAGCTGGGCTTTCTCGTCCGGCACACGTTTGCCATCGCCGGTCGCAACTGGGCGCTGCCGGCACCGCTATTTGTCATGTGGATCTATGCCGCCGTGATGATTGCGCTGTTCCCTGCCGGGCTTTTCCTGATCTTCCACGAAAACGACAACAGCACCCATGGAACGGCCACCGGCGGCAGCCCAACACGCCGGGACGCGCGCGCGTTCAGCGAACGGCTTCGACATCGCCGGGGCCGTGATAGGCCTTCATGTCGATGATCTTTGCGTCCTCGTCGAATGTCATCACGTCGATGACGCGGATCACGACCGGGCGGCCCTCCATCTTCATGTGGATGTCAAAGGGCATCGCGGCCGAGGCCCCGTGCGACGCCCGGATCGGTGCGGCGAGTTCAAGGCGGTCCACCATCGTGACGGCGCCGCGGTAGAACTCGTCGATGGCCGCGCGCCCTTCGACGATCTTGCCTCCGCCGACCGGGTCTTCGATCCGGGCGCCGTCTGCAAACAGCGCCGCCAGGCCCGCGCCGTCACCGCTATTGAAAAGGTCGATATAGGCTTGCATGGCTTGGCGCATGCGCTGCTCGTAGGTCATGGGTGCGGGTTCTTCCTGTGTCGGGCTTGTTCCGGGCGGGCCTTGTCGGGTCAGACTGACCCGCGAGGGTCGGGGGTGGAAATTCCGGCTGTATTTTTATCGCGCGGCTTGGCGGCGATCACGCACATACGGGATTCATGCCGAATAGGCCAATCTCTGCGCAGCCAGAGTTTGGCCAGCCTGTTCAGTCTGGCAAATGCCGCAACCTCCAGCCGGATATGAGGGTCCTCACGAGATGACCCCGAAGAAGCGGGCGATAGCCTCGGCTTGACCCTCCAGCATACGGTATCCCGGCTGCGTCCGGCATCCGCTTGCCGCAGCAGCCTTCAGGAGCGGCGAGATGCGCGGCTTCAGGATCACGTCCATAACGAGCATTTCGGGGGACAGCCGGGCCGGATCCACCGGGAAGGGATCCTGCCGGCGCATGCCGAGCGGGCTGCAGTTGACGACGATATCGCAGCCAGTCGGGTCCGGCGCGCCCACTCCCGTCTCCACATCGGGACGGGCCGCTCGCACTTTCGCCGCCAACTGCTTTGCGCGCTCGGTGTCGAGGTCGAAGATCGCGATCTTCGATACGCCCTCATCCGCGAAAGCATGGGCGATAGCGGCGCCTGCGCCTCCGGCACCGACGATCAAGGCGCGTCGCCCCCTGATCCGGTGCCCCTCGCGGGCAAGTCCGATGACGCAGCCCTTGCCGTCGAAATTCTCGCCGGCATAGGCGCCGTTGGCCTCGCGCCTGATGGCATTCACGGCCCCGATGCGCCTGGCGGAATCGCCCAGCCTGTCGACAAGACCGGCGGCGGCGATCTTGTGGGGCACCGTGACGATTATCCCGTCCATGTTCCGCATCGTGCGAAGACCTTGTATCGCCTGCGCGAAATCCCTCGGATGAACGTGCAGGGGGACGAGCACGGCCCGGACCGCATGGTTCCGGAACAGGGTGTTGAATACATGCGGAGAGCCGACCTGCGCGATGGGGTCGCCGATGATCGCATAGACCCGGGTGTCGCCGCCGACAGGCAGGGGAAGCCCCGCTTCCTGGTTTGCGTCTTGCCGAGCCGCGGGGGATGTCTCTGTCAATTCGCTGTCTTCTCCAGGAAGGTTGCCATTCAATCCTGATGGTCGGCTTCAACCGGAATACGGCCTGTCAGGCCAACGCCGGTGGCGACGGGGCCGCGTTCCCGCTTGCGCAGCGGGTCCACCGCGGGCTCACTGCACGAAAGTCGGCATGAACCAGCGCGGCAGGGCAAGGATCAAATCCGGCAACAGAATGATGACCAGCAGCACCGCCACCATGGGCAGCAGGATCACCAGCACGTCGCGCAGGGCATGAACCAGGCGTATCTCGCCGATCGACGCGGCGATCAACAGGCACAGCCCGTAGGGCGGCGTCACCAGGCCGAATGCCAGGCTCATGACCCCGATGATGGCAAAATGGATGGGGTGCATGCCGACATGCTGCGTGACGGGGTAAAGCACGGTGCCCAGGATGATGATCGCCGGGATGGCGTCGATGAACATGCCGATCAGAAGGAAGGCCAGCGCCGTCATGATGCCGATGCCGATCACCCCCAGCCCCATCGCCTCGATCTGGTCGACAAGTGCCGCGGGGATTTTGAAATAGGCCAGGCACCAGCCGAAGGCCGATGCCGTGCCGATGCAGAACAACGTGATCGCGGCGAAACGCGCGCTTTCATACAGCACCCGGGGCAGTTCGGTCGGCTTGATCGAGCGATAGACGAAGACCCCCAGGATCAGCGAATAGATCACCGCCACGACCGAGGCCTCGGTGGGCGTGAAGAAGCCGCCGACGATGCCGCCAACGATGATCAGCGGCGTCATTAGCGCCAGCGACGCGCCGGCGACGGCGGTCATCAATTCCAGGAAAGTGGCCCGTACATGGATGGGATAGCCGCGACGTTTGGCATAGATATAGACCGTCAACATCTGGCTGCCGGCGATCAGGATGCCGGGGACCACGCCGGCCAGGAACAGCCCGCCGATCGACACGGACATCAGCCCGCCCCAGACCACCATCAGGATCGAAGGCGGAATGATCACCCCCATCACGCTGGAACAGGCGGTGATCGCCACGGCGAAGGAGCTGTCATAGCCTTCCTTCTTCATCTGCGGGATCAGCAGCGAGCCGATCCCCGCCGCGTCGGCGGTCGACGAGCCCGAGATGCCGGCGAACAGCATCGAGACGACGACGTTCACATGGCCCAGCCCGCCCGGCAGGTGGCCGACCATGGCGCGGGCCAGCCGGATCAGCCGGTCGGTGATGCCCGAGAAGTTCATCAGATTTGCGGCCAGCAGGAAGAAGGGCACGGCCAGCAGCACAAAGGCGTTGTAGCTCTTGAACATCTCCCGCATCAGCAGAACCGGCGTCAGCCGGTCCTCGATGAAGAAGACGGGAACGACGGCAAGACCCAGGGCAAAGGCCACCGGCACCCTCAGAAAGACGAGAACCCCGAAGGTTCCGAACAGAATCGCGGCAACCTCACCCGGTCCCATAGGCATCTCCGTGGCGCAACTTGGCGATGTCGTTCCAAATCCGCTCCAGCGTGAAGATCGTCCATGTCGCCCCGGCCAGCGGCCAGGCGATATAGATGGCCAGCATGGGCAGGCCCGAGATTTCGGATCTCTGCCGCGACCCCAGCACCCCGAAGTCCCAGCCCCACCAGACAAAGGACAGGGCCACGACAAGAAGTGCGAGGTTGACGAAAAGCTTGGAGGCGAATTCCAGCACGGGATTGTCGGTGTGTGGCAGCACGTCGACGTCGAAATGCGTGCCGTCGCGCACACCCACCATCGCACCCAGAAGGATGATCCACACGAAACAGAAACGCGCGATCTCTTCGGTCCAAATATAGCGGGGTATCAGACCCGTGTAGCGGCTGAGTATCTGCATCGCCACCGGGATGATCAGCGCCCCCATCAGAACGGTGATCAGAAATCGCAGAATACGGTAATAGCCGTCCAGCAATCTGCGCATGGCGCCTCGTGATCCGGGTCGTATTTCGGGGAATGGCGACCCATGGCACCAAGGGCGCCATGGGCCGGACAAGGCGTTATTCGACCGCCTCGATGGCTTCGAGCACGTCGACCGCGCCAAGCTCTTCTGCATAGGCGCGCTTGACGGGCGCGGCGTATTCCAGCAACTGGTCGCGCTCGGTGAACTCGTGCGTGGTCAGAAGGCCGGCTTCTTCCATGGCCTGCAGCTTTTCGCTGTCCTGGCCGCTCTCGATCTCGCGGCCAAGCTTGCCGGCGGCTGTACCCGCCTCCAGCACGCATTCCTGTTCCTCGGCGGTCAGCCGCTGAAAGGTGGCTTCGGAAATCGCCAGCGGCCGCACGGTGATGGCGTGCTTGGTCAGCGCGATATGCGGCCCGACTTCGTAGAACTTCATCTGTTCGATGCCGGCCGCCTCGTTCTCGGCCGCATCGATCACGCCGGTCTGGATGGCATTGTACACCTCGGAATAGGCGATGACCGACGGCGCGGCGTTGATGGCTTCGAAGATCCGGGTCTGGATCGGCGCGCCCATCACCCGCATCGGCAGGTCCGCGAGCTCTTCCATATTCGTGATCGGACGGTTCACGATCAGGTTCCGCGTGCCGCCACCGGCATAGCCGACCAGCCGCACATCGGCCTGTTCCAGCACGTCCTGCGCCAGCGGCTCCAGCGCGCCCTGTTCGATTGCGGCGTTCCAGTGGTCGAGGTCGCGGAACAGGAACGGCATGTCCATCAGCGGGGCCTTCTGAGAGAAGGTAGACATGTGCGACGGGCTGACGATCGCGTAGTCGATGGCGATGCCCTGGCTCATGTTCTCGAAATAATCCTTTTCGAGGCCGAGTTCCGAGTTCAGGTGCAGATCAAACGTGAGCGAGCCGTTCGAGCATTCGCCGGCCAGCCGTTCGAATTCGCGCAATGTCTTGGTGAAGGCGTGGTCCTCGTCGAACTGGACCGCGCCGACCAGTTCAGTCGCCATGGACGGCACGGTCATCATCGCCAGAATGCTGCAGCCGGTCGCCGCTTTCGCAATGAGGTTCATGTAATTCCTCCCCTAATTGATCGGACACCATTCAGGCGGCGCCGCGATTATCGGTCCAGTATGGTATTGGATTGCGGCACCGCGCAACACTTGTCTGCCTGTTCATGCAATTCGGACCGGCCGGCTGCTGGTCGGGCCACGTCATGGGCGCGGGGAGAAAAGCGTGCCGGTGCGGTCCTGGCGGCACCGGTTCGGATCAACAGGGCGCGGCATGACCTGTGGCGCGATTGACGAAGAAAGTTCCTCCCCGTTGATCCGTATCAAGGACAGGACAGGGTCACGTCATACGCTTCGACAAAACCGGGATGGGGGTGCCATGTCGTTGCTTCGAAAAGGTCTGATCTCGTTCGGCGTGGCGGCCATGTGTGTGCAATCCGCGCTGGCGGCCTCCTATGCCGTCGTGTCGGAAGGTGAGGGGCCTACGGAACGGGTCGTGGAATACCGCCTTGCCCCGGATGCCGGTGATCCGGGGCTGCCGGACAACAGCGTCAAGGCGGTTCTGGGCGCGATGCAGGCGGAACGCAGCTCGGCGATCATGCAATCCGCGCTGGATGCGGGGTATCAATTGTTCGGCGACGGCCTGGGCGCGGCTGCAGGTGCGGCGACGATTGCCGAACATGCGGTGATGATTCCGTCGCTGAGCAGGACAAACAACATCCTGGCCTATGCGGGGCTTGTCGTGACCGTGGTGCAGGTCGCGGGCGATCTTCGCGCGGGCGAGCACAAGAGCGCGGGGGTCAATGCCTACAAGGGCACGCTGAGCTTCGTGGTCGGCAAGTTCGGCTGGGGCGCCCTGCAGATCGGCGGCGTGTCGCTTTTCGTGGTCGATGTCATTCTGCGCGAGGTCGAATCCGGCGCGCGCGACATCTACCTCGATCGCTGGCGCCCGGTATTCGCGCGGTATCTGCGCGAAGCCCCCGAAGCGCGGCGCAGCATCAATGACTGGAAAAGGATCGCCTGGAACCTCTACCTCGAGGCGGAAGGCTATGCCGGCGACGACAGCGACGAGCGCCGCGATTATTTCCGCGCGGCGCTGCGCGATGAAATCGCCGGCTACCTGGCCAAGGCCGACATGGCCAGCATCAGCCTTTATGCCGATTTCGAGCGGACCGGCGGCGGGACCAGCGGGCTGAATGACGAAATCATACGGGATCTCAGGCAGACATTCACATTCCGGCTTGAGGCGATGCTCGCGCGCGATGTGCTTCCCGAGATCGTGGAGCGTGCCGAGGCGCGTCAGCTTCGCCTGATACTTGCGCGCATGAACCGCGACCTGCGCCCCGAGATGAACAAGCTGGTGCGTCTGGACGTGACCGCGTGGGGCGTGCCCTCGGGGCAGATCCGCATCCCCTTTGCAACGGGCGAATGGGGCGGGCCGCTGGCGCCGAACGGCACCTTCAGCATGGAATTCACCAATTTCGCCTGGATCAAGGCCGGCTTGCCGCAAAGGGTCGTTCTGGACAGCCCTGGCGGCCGGCAGGAGGCGCCGCTACAGGTGCAGGGGGATCGGGCCGTGGTCATCTTCGGGCAGCCCGAGACTAAACTGATCGCGCGGTCGGTCCTGACCGAGGGGCGAAGGTATTGCTCGCTTTCGCGCTACACGCTCGACCGGACGTTCATCGACAGCGAGCGGCGCGAGGATCGCGACCGGGCGCCGGTCACGCTCGATACCGCGACCCTGCCGGACGGCCTGGTGATCGTCGGGCGCTATGATGAAGGTGCTGGGGCTTGGACACAGGCATCGCCCGGGATCTGGCGCTACGGCGACCAGCTTCATCTCGGCGAGCCGCGCATTGACGGTCTGACCATCCTGGAGAACTGCCAGGTATCGCTGTTCACGCCCGAGGGCGAGGTGGCGCAGGGCCAGTGCCGCCTCGTGCGGCAGCGCGAATGGCTTCGCGGCGGAGAGTTGTTGAGCCTGCGTTGCGGCAGCGATGCCGAGGTCGACCTCAAGGGGGTGTTCGCCGATATCGGCCAGGGGATGCAGTACCATCCGCTCGACGGAGAGGTCGGAAAGATGCTGACACAGATCTTGCGGCGATCGATCCACGAGGGGGTTGAAGGCATGTCGCCCGACATGTTGCAGGGGTTGAACGGCGGTCTGCCGGGAGGGAATTGAGATGAAACGCTTTGGAAAACCACTGATCGCCCTCTCGCGCGCCACGATCGTCGGGGCCGCCTGTATCGCGGCGTCTGCGCCCTTTGCCCAGTCTTTCGAGACGCTGGCAGGCGAGGCGTATGAGCTGATGCCGCCCGAAAGCCCTCTGCCGCTTGCGCAGCTTGTCGATACGGATGCGCCCCTGCCGGAACTTGCGGATCTGGATTTCGACGCGCCCGCCCCGGCGGCAGAGCCGGGCATCGCGCCCGAGCTGTGGGCCGAGGCGGGGCTGCCGGATGCCGTGCCCGTGGGCGATGACGCGCCGCGCGAGGCCGAGCCGGCGGACGCGACGGGGGAAGGTTCCGCAATCGCGCCGGCCGAGGCACCCGCAAGCTGGACCCGGCACGATTTCGACGGCACGGAATTCGCCGTGCCCGGCGATTGGGCCGTGATGGAAGAGGACGATCTGGAACTGGCCGTCTTTTCCGGCGATCTCTCGCCGCCGACCGGGCACATCCTGATGATCAGCATCAGCGACCGGGACGGCCATAGCCTCGATGACGTGCTCTCCAGCGCTCAGGATGATGGCGGCACCCTTGGCGGCCGGGGTGAGGTCACCCTTCCGGGCGCAGAAGTGTTCGATTGGGCCGGCCTGGAGATGACACTGGGCGGCGTGCCGATGCAAACGCGCCTGTATGTCTCGCGCTCCATGTTCACCGAGGATCGCGCGCCGTTCTTGCTGTCCGTCGGTACGGTCGGCGCGGCCGAACCGTTCGATCCGGCGGTGCGCGACGCCTTTCTGGCAAGCTTTCGCTTCGCGGCACAAGGCCCGCTGCGCGAAGAGCCGCCGCAGGACATCGCCGCCGGCACCGGGCGGCTTGCGGTGCTGGACGGGCGGGTCACGCTGACCCCGCCGGCGGGGTGGACGGTGATCGAATATCCCGATGAGGCGGCGCTGGTGCCGCCGGACAACAGCGTGTCGGTGCGGCTCCTTCGCGGCCTCGAGGTTCGGCAGCGGCTGGCCCGATTGCCGGTCGGGGCGAGCCAGGGCGAGGGCGTGCTGGCCGGAAGGCCGGTGCGGATCTTCGGCACGGACGAAGGAACCCTGAGCGTCTGGGTGCACTGCCCGAACCCCGATGAGCCGCTTGCGGTCCTCGTCTCGGGCGATGCGGGGTTCGTGGGGACGGCGGCGCACGAGGTGCTGTTCGGCGGGCTGGAGATCGAGGGCCTGGAAGGCGCACCGGAATGTGCCTTTGCCGTCGCCGGGAGCGGCGGACGGGACGGTGGCGCCGCCGATGCCGCCGGCACCGATGCGGCGGGTGATCCGGACAGTTTCGAGGATATCGGCGGCAATTATACCACCTATCGCAATGCGCGTTACGGCACGCATGTCTCCTATCCCGGCACCTATTTCATCGCACAGGAAGCGCCGGGAAGCGGTGACGGGCGACGCTTCGAGGGGGTGGACGGCCAGGCGCATTTCATCGTCTTCACGCAATTCGACGCGCTGGACCAAGGTCTTTCGGGGATGCAGGCGGACATCCGCGCGGAACTGGACGCCATCCAGGACGAAACATCCGGCCCCGGATTTTTCGAGATCGCCGGGACCGATGGCCAAACACGGCGGTTCTTCAAGGTGATCCGCAATGCGGACGGCCTGACGCGCAGGCTCGAGATCGCGTATCCGGTGGCCCGCGATGCGGAATTCCGGGCCGTTATCCCTTACATGGCGCAAAGCTTCGGCCCGCCGCCGGTCCTGAGCGCACCCGTGCCGCAGCCGCCGGAACACGCCTCGGTGCCGCAACCGCCCGAAGACGTCTCGGTGCCGCAACCGCCGGGCGCCGGCGCCGGCGATGCGCCGCCGCTGGAGGCGCCACAGCAGGAGGTACGCGTTGCCGATTTCTCCGATGGGCGGGCGAATGGCTGGACGGGTTTGCTGACCCGCGTGCATCCGCGGATGACGGGCGGCCCGGATGGGCGCGGTTATCTTGAAAGCGTGTCACCCGGCGATGGCAATGACGGGTATTATGTCGCGCCGCCGGCCTTCCACGGCGACTGGCGCGGCCTCGACACGATCGAGATCGGGATCCGCGGCAACAGCGGTGACTATTACGGCGCCCTGGGGCGCAAGGGCGCGGATATCGTCATCGAGAGCGATCGGGGCACCGCGCGTACCGGGTTCGACCGCGAGGTCGGCCCGTTCTGGATGACGCAGAGGGTCCGGCTTGACGATCCGGGCCGCTGGACGCTGACGCCCGGGGCAGGCAGCCTCGAGGAGGTTCTGGCGAATGTACGCGGGTTCCGGATCCGGGCGGAGTATATCCTGGGCGATACGTCGGGCGGGCTTTCGCGCGTGGCGATTGTCCGGGCCGGCGCGGAGACCGGCCAGAGCGCCGATCCCGAGGAGCCGGCGGACGGGCCGGGCCCGGCCGTGTCGGGCGAGATTTTCACGCCCGCACGGGGCAGCGCGACGCGCGCTGCATTGATGGATGCCGCCCGCGGGCCGATCCAGGACGAAATCGGGCTGCCGATCCTGTTCGTGGTCGATGTCCTCAATACCGACGGCCACTGGGCCTACCTGCAGGGCAGGCCGGTCAATCCTGACGGCACGCCGCTCGACTGGCGGCGGACCCGCTTTGCGCAGGAGATGGCGGACGGTTTCATGAGCGATGTGGTGATGGTGCTGATGCGCAAGGATTTCGGACAATGGGGCACGCTCGACTACGTGCTGGGGCCGACCGACGTCGCATGGTACGAATGGGTGACGCGGCATGACCTGCCGGAACGGTTCTTCATGGAATGAAACCCCCGGCCGCGGCCGTTCCGGGCAACCCGGCCTGCGGCGGGCAGGGCAGGCGTTCCGGCATGGCGAAAGCCCGGCCGATCCAGGCCAACGGCGGTCGGATCACTTGCCCTGTCACGGTATCGGGACCAAGATGGCCGGATCATCGCAAGGACGCCGGGCATCGCGGCCCGGATTTCAAAAGAGGAAGCCACATGTACAAGCACATTCTCGTTGCCACTGACGGGTCCGATCTCGCCCGCAAGGGGCTTGAGCATGGCCTGGCACTTGCCAAGTCGCTTGATGCCAAGATCACGATCCTGACGGTGTCGAAACCTCTGGACCCGCAAGCGGCACGAGCGGCGAGAATGGCGGGGGTCGAGCTTGCCGCCACCCGCTATGACCAGCAGCTTGAAAGCCTCATGAAAGAACGCTTTGCGTTCATCGAAGACCGCGCACGCGAATACGATATCAAGGTGGACCTGGCCCATGAGATCGACGGCTCCGCTGCCGAGGCCATCGTCCGTATCGCCAAACTGAGCGATTGCGACCTGATCGTGATGTCCTCGCACGGGCGGCGGGGCGTCCAGAAGATGCTGCTCGGAAGCCAGACGTCGGAAGTGTTGGTCAAGACCCCCATTCCGGTGCTCGTCATACGCTGAAGCGCCCCGAGCCATGGGGGGCGGGCGGTGTCAGGGCAAACCGGCCTGAGGGGGGCGGGGCCCGACCGATGCTCAGACGGGAAACCTCTCGCGTGTCCGGTTCGCGATGGCGACGAGGCTCAGCATCACGGGGACCTCGACCAGCACGCCGACCACCGTGGCCAGCGCCGCGCCGGAATTCAGCCCGAACAGCCCGATCGCCACCGCGACCGCCAGTTCAAAGAAGTTCGACGTGCCGATCAGCGCGCAGGGGGCGGCGATCTTGTGGGGCACCCGCCACGCCCATGCCAGGCCGTAACCGAGGGCGAAGATCCCGTAGGACTGGACGAGGATCGGCACCGCGATCAGCGCGATCAGCAGCGGCTGGGCCAGGATCACCGGACCCTGAAAGCCGAACAGCAGCACCACCGTCATCAGGAGCCCCGCGACCGAGGCCGGTTTGATCCGCGCCGTGAACGCGGTCACCGCCGACTCGCCGCCTTTTGCGATCAGCGTCCGGCGCGTCAGCATCCCGGCGATCAGGGGAATGACGATGTAGAGGATCACCGACAGGATCAGCGTCTCCCACGGCACGTTGATATCGGTCACCCCCAGCAGGAATGCCACGATCGGCGCGAAGGCGACGACCATGATCAGGTCGTTCACCGAGACCTGCACCAGCGTGTAGGTCGGATCGCCCTTCGTCAGCTGCGACCAGACGAAGACCATCGCCGTGCAGGGCGCCGCCCCCAGCAGGATCAGACCGGCGATGTATTCAGGCGCGCGGTCGGGGTCGATCAACCCGGCGAAGACATGATCGAAGAACAGGACCGCGAGCGCCGCCATGGTGAAGGGCTTGACCAGCCAGTTGATCGCCAGCGTGATGACAAGGCCCTTCGGCCGCTGCCCCACCGCCTTGAGCGACCCGAGATCGACGGCGATCATCATCGGATAGACCATCGCCCAGATCAGGACGGCGACGACCAGATTGACCGATGCGACCTCCAGCGCGGCGAGCGCGGCGAAGAGCCCCGGCGCCAGGTTGCCGAGCACGAGCCCCGCCAGGATGCAAAGCGCGACCCAGAGGGTCAGCCAACGCTCGAACAGGCTCATGCAGTCTCCTTCGCGCCCGGCACGCTGCAAGCCGCTGCCGAGGACGGGGTCGGCGCGCGGCAGATGCGCGGGCCGGAGACCTCGCCGGTAATGACGCGGGCCGGCATTGCCGGATTATACGGATCTGTCAAAGTGCGGGGTAGGGGGTCGGCTGTCTTCTTTTGGTGCGGCTTGGTGATCATCAGGCGAATACGGAAATCATGCCGGATAGGCCAGCCTCCGGGCGGCAAAGGATCGCCTTGCGGGCGGCGGGCAACGAGGCGCGCCATCCCGTCATTTCCAGCGCCACACCGCAACCCTCGCCGAGCGGCGCGGCCATCGCGCCGTGAAAAGGGTCGTGCCACTGTTCGAGACAGGCTCGAACAGGTCTGGCACCACCCCAAGCGGCGTTCCGCACCGGATCGAGCGCTCGATGGGCGGGCTACGGCTGATATTTCAAGGCGCTGATCGGGCGGACGGTGCTGGCTTGCGGGCCGATATCGCTATCTTCATGGCGCGCCACCAGTTCGACCGTATCCCCGACCTTCAAATCGTCGAAATTCCCATCCACGACGGAATTCCGGTGAAAGTAGATCAATCTGCGATCAGTCGCCGTGATCTGCCCGAAGTCCCGGTCATGCCTGATCTCGACAATCTTGCCTTGCAGCATCCCGTCCAGAACCTTGACCTCGCCGCGCATCTTTTGCCGGTAGATCTTCAGATCGCGCTCGATGATCGCAAAGGCATCCCGCAATGCGATGCGCAAGTGCTGGCGTTCCTGCCTGTCGCCCTTGCGGTCGCTCACCACCAGTTCGGTGCCGGGAACCCTGACTTCGATGGTGATGTCGTAAATGTGGCCGGTCTTCTTGCTGTGCTGTGGCAAGGAAATATGAACCCGGCAGCTTGTAATTCCGTCAAACAACTGACCGAGGTAATCGACCCTTTCACGAACGTAATCCTTGATGTCATCTTCAACTTCAATGTGTTGAAATGAGAGTTCAAGAGGGACTTGCATCTGTTTCTCCTTGTCGGTCGTGGATGGAACGCCGGTCACGCAATACCGGTTCGAAAAGTGTGTCGCCGTCGGGCACCGATCGGCAAATCAACGCGGCGACCTGTTTGGGCGGTGTCGCCAGGCCCCTAGTCCTGGCGCATCTGATTTCGGCCGTGCCGGGCCTGCCTGTGCCTTCTTCCCTTGATCGCATTCGCCTCTGCCGGTCTTCCCGGCCTGTTTCTACCACGGGACCGGCAGTGGCGACGCGGTTTTTCAGGCAGCGTTCACAACGGCTTCGATATCGGGGATCGTGAGGTTTGTCAGATCCTTCGCGATTTCACCGACCAACCGTTCCTTGAGCTGCGCGCTATAAGCCGGACGCATCTCGCCCAGTGTTTCGGGATCGGCGACGATCACGATATCCGAGAACCGTTTCTGTTCAGCCCGTTCGTTCAGTTTGGAAATCAACTGCCTTGCGAACGCCGTTTCCCGCGCCTCGTGTTCATCGACCTGCTTGAACCCCGAGATCCCGGGGCGAAAACGCTCTTGCTGGCGGCCTGCGCGGTCTCTGGCCAGGTCCTGTGTCTGCGGAACGTCGATCTCGTCATGTTTGAGCACCCGCAAATCCAGATGATCGGGCCATCCCAAATTATGGAGGACGAGGTACTTGTTGCCATTCGCCACAATCACCCAGGTGTCAGTCTTCAGTTTCATCACGCAGTCCCTTTGAAGCAGTTTACTCCGGCATTCGAATGACCCGTGCTCGCCTTGCGAACGAACATGGATCGCGCGGTAACATGGATCATTTCTTGAATGATAAATGGGCCTTGGTCGTCCTGGTTTCAACTGGAGATGTTGTCGCGCCAGGCCATGGCGATGGCTTTTTGCCCGATGGTATCGACCGCAGGTGTCCCGGCACCTGCGTTGTCAGATTGAACCGGTCTGCCGGCATGGGCGCAAAAGAAATTTCGGCCGTCTTCTTGTGGTTGTGAGCGGTGACTTCCAAGTGATTAGCAGGATTTGACCGGAGAAGGCGAAACTCCGGGCAGAAAAGGATTGGCCAGTCGGTTTGATTTGACACCCCGTCAAAGAACTTGAGGTGCCAAACGAATAAAATGAGAATGGGGCGCATATTTGTTGGGCTCAGCAGCTTTCGGCCCCCGGCGACGGTGCGGACATGTGCCGCCGAGCACACCGAGCCATCGCCGCATCCCGCCCATCGGCCGCAATCCTGCAGAAGCCGGGGGTCATGCGTGACCCGGACTCTTCGGACCCGAGTTTCCGGGCGCGCTCGTCCAGTTTGCAAAGGTGACACAAATGAAGAAGATCGTGGTGATTGGCGATGCGGAAGACGGCGCGATCGAGCAGGCCGAGAATTGCCTGGTCGAGGCCGAGGCGATGCTGCTCATGGCCGACAATCACAAGGGCTACGGCATGCCGGTGGGCGGCGTGGGCGTCTATACGGACAGGATACCTCCGGCCGGGGTCGGGTTCGATATCGGCTGTGGCAACAAGGCGGTGATGACCGACCTGAAGCGCGATGACATTCAGGACCGGCTTGACCCCCTGGCCGACAGGATTTTCGACAAACTGGCGTTCGGGGTCGGCCAGGCAAACAAGACCCGGGTAAGCCATGAATTGTTCGACGATCCGATCTGGGAGACGTCGGCCTTTCTCAAAAGCGCGCCCCGGCTGAAGGCGACCGCGCGCGCGCAGCTTGGCTCCATAGGGGCGGGCAATCACTATGTGGACGTGTTCGCGGACGAACAGGACCGGGTCTGGGTCGGCGTGCATTTCGGCTCGCGCAACCTCGGGCACAGCATCGCGTCGCATTTCATGGAAATGGCGGGCGACAATCTGAATATCATGGATGAGGCGCCGAAGACGCTGGATGTGAATTCGGCGGCGGGCCGCGACTACATCGCCTGCATGAAACTGGCAGGGCAATACGCCTATGCCGGTCGGGATTGGGTCTGCGATGTCGTGGCAGGGATCCTGGGCGGCGAAATCCTGGACGAGGTGCACAACCATCACAACTATGCCTGGCAGGAAAAGCACTTTGGCAAGGATTACTGGGTCGTGCGCAAGGGCGCGACACCGGCTTTCCCCGGACAGCGCGGTTTTGTCGGGGCGTCCATGGGCGACGATTCCGTGATCCTGCAAGGCGTGGACAGCGAGGAATCCCGCGCGCTGTTCTACTCGACCGTCCACGGGGCGGGCCGCGTCATGTCACGTACCGAAGCGGCCGGCAGGCGGCGCAAGATCACGACCCAGCGCACCCGGCCGGACGGCACCACCTATGATTTCGACGAATGGCGGCATGTCGGCGGCGCGGTCGATTTCCAGGACGTGAAGACCCGGATCGCGAAGAAGGGCGTGGTTCTGAGAGGCGCCAGCGCCGACGAAGCTCCGGAAGTCTACAAGGATCTGACCGAAGTTCTGAAAGCCCATGCCGGCACCATCGAGATCCTGCACCGGCTGCGCCCGTTGCTCGTGTGCATGGCCGAATGAGCCAAGCCGCCCCGCTCGCCGGTCATTGTTCTGCAGGGGCCGCATCCCCGCCGCCATCAGGCAAACGGCGCATGAACCAGGTCGGAACGCCCAGAACAGGCTCCTGCCTGACCACGACAAAGCCGAGCGAACGGTAAAACGCCACGTTGATGTCCAGATCGGTTTCCAGCCAGGCCATCGCCTTGCGGGTATCCAGCTGCGCGGTGCAATCCGTCATCAGGCGCCGGCCGATGCCCTGGCGCCGAAGCGCCGGCTGCACGGCCAGCGGTCCGATATGCCAATGCGGCGCATCCGGGTCATTGCGCGCCCAGGCCGCAAGCCAGCGTTGGACGCGCAGCAGGGTGATTGGCGGCGTGCCGTGAAGGATCGCGCGGGCAAAGTGCACCTTGTCGGCCAACCCTGGGCGGCAGTGGCCCGGCTTGATCATGCCCAACGCCCCGACCAGTTCACCCTGCCGATAGGCCCCCATCACCCTGCCGTTCGCATGGACATAGGCAACCAGCTGACCAAGAAACCGCGCCAAGCGCGGCCGGCGCTCATTGATGTCATTGCCGAACACGCGCACATGCAGTGGATTGTCCAGCATGCCGCGGACAAGAATATCCGCGGCCCCATGCAACTCGTCCGGCGTCAGCGCACGAATGCAGGTAGGGATTTTATCACTCGAATGCACTTGTCTCATCCTGTGGTGATGGACCTTTGGCCTTGGAAATCCGGTCGGTCTTGGCGTCAAGTGTCCATGCGGAAGCGCCACATGAATCATACCTTCGCGGATGGGCGGCTGCGCACAGGCCGCGCCGGTCCGGGTCCGAGCGCCACAGATCGGCACGTCCGGCCCACCACGCTGAACACGGGAACGCGCGGCCGCCCACGCCGCCGCGTGCGCTTGATTCCGAATTCCGTTCTGCATTCTCGTTTCGCCTTCGCTGCACCGTATACCGCCTATGGCTAATGTTATAATATAACGCGCTTGGAGGCGAGTGCCGGCGGCATTCGGGAGCGTCATGTTAACGGCACACGGCCCGTCATCTGCCCAAAAGGATAGGTAGCCGAATCCCGCTTGATTGAGTTCAACGGCCCGCATGCGTGGGGGCGCAAACGAACCAGAAAAGAGTGCTGAATGTCTTTCTGCAAGTCGATGCCCATCGTCGAAATTGTTTTCTTCGTGATCCTGATCGCATTCACCGGATCGCTCGGGTAAGCGGGTAAAGCCGTGCCGAGACATCTTTGCCAGGGCATTCAGGCTTCCGTATAACTGTAGCGTCGTCTCCGGTGCGGACCCGTCATTTCATTTGCCGAAATAGACAGACAAGCGGGGTAACGTGCCACCCTCCCCCTTCGCCGCCGACCGCATTGAACGGCCCGTGGACGGCCTGCCGTCGCCCGCTGACCGCGTGGCGCACCTATTCGGGCACCGGCTAGGGGTAGACCTGCCCGACGTGCTGACAATCGCCCTGGGCGACCCCGCAAAAAGCGTCATGGACGTTCTGACGGGGGAAGGGTTAGGCGACCTTGACCTTGCCGCCGCGGCCGTCTTGGCGGTGCCCCTGTGGGCACTTCCCGCCGATCAGCGGTCAACCATCGCCGGGCTATGCGGACACCCCTGACAACCCATCCCTAGTGCCAAGGGCAACTAGCCCCGGTTCGCGTGCACCGACGCAACCGGGGCATTTTTTCGTGCGTAGCCCTTCGTCGCAGGTAGCGCCGCGCCGCAAACTATTGCAATTTATGGTATAGCAGGCAAAGTGTCGCCGGGACAGTCGGAGAATTTAAATGGAATGGGTATTCATTATCGGTGCAGTTTTCATCGTATTGGTTATTTTTAGCGTCAAAGCAGAGAACAAGAAGAACAAAATAAAAGAAGAACAAGGCAATGCGTATTCGGCAGATATTGAAGCCGCTAAACAAAGCCTTCTGACCAGTTCTGAAACCGCATCTATGCCAGTATTAAGCGCAGCCGACTACGGGTATCGACCTGTCGCAAAAGAGAACTTGCTTGCGGTGCAAGACGGCGCAACCCGAATGGAAATGAAAAGCACAGGCCGTTACAAGACCGGTGGAACGTCAGTGTCTATACCAATTGTAAAGGGGGTTCGCTATCGCGTCGGTTCTGGCAGCATTCGCACTGAAAAGTCTTGGCAGGCGACCGCACGCGGAAGGCTCATGGTCACAGATAAAGCTGTGGTCTTTGAAGGCGGCGAAAAGAACGAACGTATCACTTGGACGCAGGTGGCAGACGTAGAGTTGTTGATTGACGGCTTCACGATTTCCAAGCGCAGCGGCCCGCCGCGCACCTATCAAGTTTCTTCCCCTGACCCGAAGTTCGCGGCTGTGGTCGAACTCATGCTGTCACGAACGGCCTAGGTCTTCACGTCTTCGTGAGCGTTCGCCGGGGCTTTCGCGACCGTTTCGTGCCCTTCGATCCATTAGACAATGCTTAGGCAGAGCGTGGCGACTAGAGGTTTACCGAGTGAAATCAATATCTTGCGTGGGTAAGTGGCAGCCCGTAGGGGAATCGAACCCCTCTTTCCAGGTTGAAAACCTGGCGTCCTAACCGATAGACGAACGGGCCATGCCGAAGCGTGGCCGCTATCTAGTCGAGCGGCGCCGCGGGGGCAAGGGGGTTTTGTCGCACCCTGCACAAAATTCTCACTCCGCGCGTGCGGCGTCTTCGAGGCGCAGTTGCGGGGTCCGGCGACCCTGCCACTGGTTCACCTCCAGCCGTCCGGCGAGGTGGAACCGCGCGCCGCCATGGCTTTCCAGCGCGGGGCCCAGCGGGCCGTCGAAGGCGCCGAACGCCACCGCTTCGAGCCGCGGGCCGGTGCCGTCGTGAAAGGCGATCTTCAGGTGGGTCTCGCCGATCCGGCGCGCAAACGTGATGGCTTGCGCCGGAAAGGCGAAGCGCGGACCGGGCGCACCGGCGCCGAACGGGCCGGCACGGTCGAGCTGTTCGATCAGCTCCAGAGTTGCGGCGCCGGGCATCAGCGCGCCGTCCAGCGTCAGGTCGCGCGGCCCGATCCGGCCCGCGCCCTGCCGCGCCAGAAGCTCGGCCAACCGCTCCATCGCCTGTTCGATGCGCTCCTCGGCCACGGTCAGGCCCGCCGCCATGCGGTGGCCGCCGCCCTTGTCCAGCACGCCCTCGGCCGCCAGCCGCTGCACCGCCGCGCCCAGGTCGATGCCGCTGACCGACCGGCCCGATCCCTTGCCGGTGCCGCCGTCGATGCCGATCACCACGGCGGGGCGGTTGGTCGCCTCTTTCAGGCGGGCGGCGACGATGCCGACGACGCCGGGATGCCAGCCTTCGCCGGCCGCCCAGACCAGCGCGCCGTCGAGACCGCGCGCGGCGGCCTGGTCCAGCGCCGCCGCGCGCACATGTGCCTCGATCTCGCGCCGTTCGGTGTTCAGCCTGTCGAGCCGTTCGGCCAGCGCCGCCGCCTCGTGCGGATCGGCGGTGGCCAGCAGCCGCGCGCCGAGGTCGGGCTTGCCGATCCGCCCGCCGGCATTGATCCGCGGCCCCAGCAGAAACCCCAGGTGATAGGCGGTCGGCGCCGTGTCCATCCGCGCCGCGTCGGACAGCGCCACGAGGCCGGGCCGGGCGCGGTGGGCCATCACCTTGAGCCCCTGGCGCACCAGCGCGCGGTTCACCCCGGTCAGCGGCGCCACGTCCGCCACGGTGGCCAGCGCCACGAGGTCGAGCATCGCCATCAGGTCGGGGCCTTGCGTGCCGCCGGACCGCATCTGCCGGTTCACCTCGACCAGCATCAGGAACACCACACCCGCGGCGCAAAGGTGGCCCAGATCGCCGTCTTCGTCCTGCCGGTTGGGGTTCACCACCGCAAGCGCGGGGGGTAGAGTCTCGCCGCCCAGGTGGTGGTCGAGCACGACGACATCCGCGCCCTTCGCCGCCGCGATCGCCTCGTGCGAGAGTGTGCCGCAATCGACGCAGACGATCAGGTCGTGATCCCTGGCCAGCGCCTGCATCGCCGGCACGTTGGGGCCATAGCCTTCGTCCACGCGGTCGGGAATGTAGAGCGTCGCACCGCGCGCCATGTCGTGGCCGGTCTCGCGCAGCCAGGTCAGCAGCAACGCGGCCGAGGCGCCGCCATCCACGTCGTAATCGGCGAAGATCGCGATCCGTTCGCGGCCCTTGGCGGCCGCCAGGAACCGTTCGGCCGCCGCGCCCATGTCGCGCAGGCGCAGCGGGTCGGGCAGCAGATCGCGCAAAGCCGGGGCGAGGTAGGCGGCGGCCTCATCGGCCGGCACGCCCAGCCGCGTGAGCGTGCGGCAGAGCGGGCCGGGCAGACCCGAGGCTTGCGCCATCGCTTCCGCCAGCCGCTCCGCCTCGGCAGGCGGGCCGACCCAGCGGCGGCCGGTCAGCGAGGCGGAGACATTGAGGAAATCGGCCATGGGGCGGATGTCGCAGTCTGGGCCGGGATTGGCAAGCGCGGTGCGGGGCAGGGGGCGTCTGCCCCCATTTCCACGCCGGCCGGGCCGGGTTGCGGCCCCCTCAGACCGGCAGCATCGTCGTCGCCTTGAGTTCCTCCATCGAGAGCAGCGCGGTGACGTTGTAGATCCGCAGCTCGGCGATCAGCGCCTGGTAGAAGGCGTCATAGGCGCGCGCATTGGCCACCCGCACCTTCAGGATATAGTCGATGTCGCCCGCCAGCCGGTGCGCCTCCAGCACCTCGGGGCGGGCGCGCAGCACCGACAGAAACCGCTCCTGCCAGGCCGCGTCATGTTCCGACGTGCGCACGAGGACGAAAAAGCACGCCTCCAGCCCCAGCGCCTCGGGGTCGAGGATGACGGTCTGCCGGCCGATCACCCCGGCGGCGCGCAGCTTGCGAATCCGGTTCCAGACCGGCGTTTTCGAAGATCCGACCTCGCGCGCGATCTCGTCCAGCGACCGGCTGGCATCCTCTTGCAGCGCGGACAGGATTTTCCGGTCCAGCGCATCGAGGCGAACAGGCATCCGCGTCTTTTCGCCCGCTTGCGACATTTGTCCGCCTTTCCTGTCCTGCCGATACGTGCGTTCTTATTCTCATCTGCTCATGGCGTTGAAAAGGGAAATTTTCCTATAATGGTTTCAAGACCAAGGAGCGCGTGATGCAGCATTTTCCGATCTTTCTGAACCTTTCCGGCCGGCGCGTCGTGCTGGCGGGCGGCGGCGAGGCGGCGCTGGCCAAGCTGCGCCTGCTGCTGAAGACCGACGCGGCGCTTTCCGTCTTTGCCGCGGCTCCCTGCGCCGATCTGTGCAGCCTGGCGGCAGAGGGGCGCATAACGCTGCACCGCCGCGCGCTGCGCCCCGGCGACGTGACGGGCGCCGCGCTGTTCTACGCGGCGTCCGAGGATGCGGCGGAGGATGCCCGCTGCGCCGACATCGCGCAGGCCGAGGCCGCGCTGGTCAACATCGTCGACAACCTCGAAGACAGCGCCTTCATCACGCCGGCCATCGTCGACCGCGCGCCCGTCACCGTGGCCATCGGGACCGAGGGCGCGGCCCCGGTCCTGGCGCGCGCGATCAAGCGCGACCTCGAAGAGCGGCTTCCGCCGGTCCTCGGCCTGCTGGCGCGTGCCGGCAAGGCGTTCCGCCCCGTGGCCGAACGGCTGGCGCCGGGCCGGGCGCGGCGCGACTTCTGGGCCGAGTATTACTTCGATGCCGGCCCGCGCGCGGTGGAACGCGGCGGCATCGGGGCGGCAAAGGCGGCGCTGACGGACCTGCTGGATGCGCATCTGTCGCGCGCTGCGCGCCCCGGCCACGTGGATTTCGTGGGTGCGGGGCCGGGCGATCCCGATCTTCTGACGCTGCGCGCGCGCCGTGCGCTCGACACCGCCGATGTCGTGATCCACGACCGGGGCGTCCCGCCCGGCATCCTCGACCTCGCCCGGAGCGAGGCGGTGACGATCGCGGCCGGCAAGACCGGCGCGGGATCGGCGGATATCGGCGCGCTGATCGTGCGGCATGCCCGCGCCGGCGCGCAGGTGGTCCGCCTGAAAACGGGCGACGCAAATGGGCCGGACCGGGAAATGCGCGCGCTTCGGGCCGCCGGCCTGCCCTGGCGCATCGTGCCCGGCATCGCCGTTCCCGGCGCCGTCCGCGTCACGCGCGCAGCGCCGGCCGGCCCCGCGCGGACAATGCACACCGTCCCGCCGCGCATCGCGGCCGAGCTACCCCGCACCAAGCAGGAGATCGCCCTATGAGCCGCCGTTTCACCCCCAAGGTCGTCACCGCCAATGCCCTGCTGGAAGGCGATGTCGTCTACCTGACCGCCGATGACCGCTGGACCCGCAACCACGCCGAGGCAGAGCTGATCGAGGACGAGGCGCATGCCCAGATCCGCCTGATCGACGCCGACGGGCGCAGCGCCGAGGTGGTGGGCGCCTATCTTGCCGAGGCCCGCCCCGGCCCGGACGGGCCGCGCCCGGTGCATTTCCGCGAGGTGGCGCGCACGGCCGGGCCGTCCAACCATTCCGCCGGGAGGGCCTGAGCCATGTACGGCTATTCCGAATTCGACACCGCCTTCGTGCGCGAGCGGGCCGCGCAGTTCCGCGCCCAGGTCGAGCGGCGCATCTCCGGCGCGCTGACCGAGGACGAGTTTCGCCCCCTGCGGCTGATGAACGGGCTGTACCTGCAGCTTCACGCCTACATGCTGCGCGTGGCGATCCCTTACGGCACGCTGAGTTCGGCACAGATGCGCCAGCTTGCCCATATCGCCGAGCGGTGGGATCGCGGCTACGGCCATTTCACCACCCGCCAGAACATTCAGTTCAACTGGCCGAAGCTGCGCGACGTGCCCGACATCCAGGACGCGCTGGCCGATGTGGGGATGCACACGATCCAGACCTCGGGCAACACGATCCGCAACGTCACCGCCGACCATTTCGCCGGCGCGGCCGCCGACGAGATCGCCGATCCGCGCCCCTATGCCGAGCTTTTGCGCCAGTGGTCCACCGACCACCCCGAATTCCAGTTCCTGCCGCGCAAGTTCAAGATCGGCGTCACCGGCGCGCCGTCCGACCGCGCGGTAATCCGGTCGCACGATATCGGGCTTCAGGTGGTACGCGGCCCGGACGGGGGGCTGGGCTTTCGGGTGCTGGTCGGCGGCGGTCTGGGCCGCACGCCGATGATCGCGCAGGAAATCCGCGCCTTCCTGCCCGAGGCCGATCTGCTGCCCTATTGCGAGGCGATCGTGAGCGTCTACAACCAGCTTGGCCGGCGCGACAACAAGTTCAAGGCGCGCATCAAGATCACCGTCCACGAACACGGGCTGGAGGCGATCCGCGAGAAGGTGGAGGCGCGGTTCGCGCAGGTCCGGACGGAATTCGGCGGCGCGGACCGGGCGCTGCTGGCGGCGATCCGCGCCCAGTTCGCCCGCCCGGCCTTGCCCGCCCGGCCCGTGGCACCGTTCGAGGCGGCGCGCCGCGCGGACCCCGTGTTCCGCGCCTGGGCGGACACCAATCTGGCGCCCCATGCGGTGCCCGGCTATGCCATCGCCACCGTGTCGCTCAAGGCGCATGGCGCGACGCCGGGCGATGCCGGCGCGGCGCAGATGCGCGTTCTAGCCGATGTGGCGGACGCCTATTCGCAATCCGAGCTGCGCATCAGCCACGAGCAGAACGTGATCCTGCCGCATGTCCACCGCGCCGACCTGCCGGCGCTGCATGCGGCGCTGAAGGCGGCGGGGCTGGCCACGGCCAATGTCGGGCTGATTTCCGACATCATCGCCTGCCCAGGCATGGATTACTGCGCACTGGCCACGGCCCGCTCGATCCCGGTGGCGCAGGCCATCGCCACCCGGTTCGAGGAGCTGAAGCTGGAGCACGAGATCGGCCCGCTGAAGATCAAGATCTCGGGCTGCATCAATGCCTGCGGGCACCACCATGTCGGCCATATCGGCATTCTCGGGCTGGACCGGGCGGGGGTTGAAAACTACCAGATCACGCTGGGCGGCGACGGCTCGGAAGATGCGGTGATCGGCGGGCGCACCGGACCGGGCTTTGCCCATGACCGCATCCTGCCGGCGGTGGAAAAGGTGGTGCGTACCTACCTGGGCCTGCGCGCGGGGCCGGAAGAGACGTTCCTTCAGACCTTCCGCCGGGTCGGCATGGCGCCGTTCAAGGCCGCGCTCTACCCGGCAGAGGACAAGGCCCGTGCGGCCTGACCCCGCGGTTCCCGCGCGCGGCGCCGTGCCCGCCGGATCCACCGCCCGGCGCGCGGCCGAGCTGAACGCGCGCTACCGCCATCACGGTGCGACTGCGGTGCTGGAACGGGCCATGGGCGACGCGCAGGTGGGCCGTATCGCGCTGGTGTCTTCCTTCGGCGCCGAATCGGTGGTGCTGCTGCACATGCTGTCGGTGCTCGACCGCGCGGCGCCCGTGCTGTTCATCGACACGGCGATGCTGTTCGCCGAAACGCTGGACTACCAGCGCGCGGTGGCCGCGTGGCTGGGTCTGACCAACGTGCAGGTACTGCGCCCCGATCCGGCTGTCCTGCATGCGCGCGATCCCTACGGCGCGCTGCGGCTGACCGACCCCGATGCCTGCTGCGCCCTGCGCAAGACCGCGCCGCTGCACGCGGCGCTGCGCCCCTATGACGCCTGGATCACCGGGCGCAAGCGGTTCCAGGGCGGCCAGCGCATCGCGCTCGATTTCTTCGAGGACGAAGGCGGCGTGCGGCTCAAGGTCAATCCGCTGGCCCATTGGACCCGCGCGGATGTGCGCGATTACATGGTCAACAACCGCCTGCCGCGTCACCCGCTGGTGGCCCAAGGCTATCCGTCCATCGGCTGCAAGCCCTGCACCGGCAAGGTGGGCGCGGGCGAGGACGCGCGCGCCGGGCGCTGGCGCGGCCGTGCCAAGGTGGAATGCGGCATCCACCTTGCGCGGCCCGCCGCGCCGGACATTCCGCAGACTGGAGACGACACGATGCCCGAGACAGACCTCACCCCCGCTTCCGCCCCGGTCATCGTCACCGATGACGGCTTTGCCGCCGACGACTGGACCGGCCCCGTAGGCGCGCCGGACGCGCCGGACGCCGACGCGGTTGCCCTGCCGCCCGATGCCGACCCCGAGGCCCTGCGCGCCCGGCTGGACACCCTGCGCCTGATCGTGGTGGAGTTTCCGGGTTTCGCCGACGGGCGCGGCTTTACCATCGCGCGGCGGCTGCGGCTGATGGGCTATGCCGGGCGGCTGCGCGCGCGCGGCCATGTCATCGCCGACCAGTACACCATGGCGCGGCGCGTCGGTTTCGACGAGGTCGAGATCTCGGCCGAGCTGGCCGCGCGCCAGCCCGCGCAGGACTGGCGCCGCCGCGCCGGCTGGCAGGCGCATGATTACCAGTCGCGCCTGCGCGCCTGAGTCGCCTTCAATCTGACCTGAATCAAGGGCAAGGGGGTTTCACCGTGACAGAAGCCCGCTACAAGACCGAGGATCCGAAAGACAGCCATGACCGAGCAGAGCCCCGTGACCGAAGCCGCCGCCCGCAAAGTCCCCGCCCTTCCCGACGCGCAGACCGTGACGGAGGTGCAGCATTACACCGACCGGCTGTTCCGGTTCCGTACCACGCGCCCCGCAAGCCTGCGGTTCCGGTCGGGCGAATTCGTGATGATCGGCCTGATGGGCGATTCCGACCCGAAGACCGGCAAGCAGAAACCGCTGCTGCGCGCCTATTCCATCGCCTCGCCGTCCTGGGATGACGAGCTGGAATTCTACTCGATCAAGGTGCAGGACGGGCCGCTGACCTCGAAGCTGCAGCATATCCGGCCCGGCGACCAGGTGATCCTGCGCCCCAAGCCGGTCGGCACGCTGGTGCATGACGCGCTTCTGCCGGGCAGGCGGCTGTGGCTGTTCGCCACCGGCACCGGCATCGCGCCCTTCGCCAGCCTGATCCGCGACCCGGAAACCTACGAGAATTACGACCGCGTGATCCTGACCCATACCTGCCGCGACGTGGCGGAGCTGGCCTATGGCCGCGAGCTTGTGGCCGAGGTGCGCGCCGACGAGATGCTGGCCGAGGTGATCGGCGAGAATTTCGCGGACAAGCTGGACTATTACCCCACCACCACCCGCGAAGAGAGCCCGAAGATGGGCCGCGTCACCGAATTGCTGCGCGACGGCACGGTGTTCCGCGATCTCGGGATCGACGGCATTTCGAAGGATACCGACCGCGCGATGGTCTGCGGCTCGCTGCCGCTGAACCAGGACATGAAGGAAATCCTCGAAGGTTTCGGGCTGACCGAAGGGTCGAATTCCGAGCCGGCGGAATATGTCGTGGAAAAGGCGTTCGTCGGCTGACGCAGCCTTGCGGCGCACCGATCCGGCGCGCCTGACCCGCGATACCCCGGCGCGCCGGCAGCGGATCAGGGGCGCTCCGGGCGGGGGCGCCTCAGACCTGTTCGATACGGATCGCGACCGGCTCTCCCACGACGACACCGGTCGCGGCCATGCCCGCCAGCGCCCGGTCCAGCGCGGCGCGCGGCGCCTTGTGCGTGACGAACAGCACCGGCGCGGTGGCGCGGTCGTGCTTGTACTGGCGCATCCGGTCGATCGAGACACCGCAATCGCCCAGCACCGCTGCCACGCGCGCCAGCGCGCCCGGCTTGTCCTGCAATTCCATCCGCAGATAGAACGGCGCCGGCGTGGCGGTGCGCGCGGGCGTCGGCCGCACCAGGCCGGCGGCAGGCTGGCCGAAGGTCGGCAGCCTTGTGCCGCGCGCGATATCCGCGACGTCGGCCATCACCGCGCTGGCGGTCGGGCCCTGGCCGGCACCCGCACCGCGCAGGACGATCTGGCCGACCGCGTCGCCCTCCAGCACCACCATGTTGGTGCCGCCGCCAAGCTGGCCCAGCGGGCTGCCGCTGGGCACCAGGCAGGGCGACATGCGCTGCTCCAGCCCGCGGCCGGTCATCTGCGCCACGCCCAGCAGCTTGATGCGGAACCCCATGTCGCGCGCCTGTTCGATATCGGCGATCTCGATCCGCTCGATCCCCTCAAGCTCGACCGACGGAAAATCGACCTGTGTGCCGAACGCGATCGCCGCCAGCAGCGACAGCTTGTGCGCGGCGTCGATCCCGCCCACATCGAGCGCGGGGTCGGCCTCGAGATAGCCAAGCGCGTTGGCCTCGTCGAACACCTCGTCATACGGCAGGCCGGCATCCTCCATCCGCGTCAGGATGTAGTTGCAGGTGCCGTTCATGACGCCCATCACGCGCTGCACCTCGTTGCCCGCCAGCCCTTCGGTCAGGGCCTTGACCACCGGGATGCCGCCGGCCACCGCGCCCTCGAAGCGCAGCGCGCGCCCCGCCGCCTCGGCCGCCTCGGCCAGCGCCTGGCCGTGCACAGCCAGCATGGCCTTGTTGGCCGTCACCACATCCTTGCCGGCGCCGATGGCGGCCTCGGTCGCGGCCTTGGCGGGGCCGTCCGCGCCGCCCATCAGTTCGACGAAGATGTCGACGTCGTCGCGGCGGGCCAGCACGACGGGGTCGTCCTCCCAGGCGTATTCGCCCAGCCGCACGCCGCGGTCGGTATTGCGGTTGCGGGCCGACACGGCGGCGATCTCGATCCGTCGGCCGGTGCGCGCGGTCAGCAGCGCGGCCTGGCGCTGCACGATGTGCACGACGCCGGCGCCGACGGTGCCGAGGCCCGCGATGCCAAGGCGCAGGGGGGTTGTCATGGCCGGTCTCCGTCATAGCCGCTGTGATCGCGCCGTCCCTAGCCGCTTGGCCGCGCGGGCGCAACACGGGGCGGGCGGGTTGGGGCGGGGCGCGATTATTCGTCGAATAATCGGCGCCGGCGGGGGATCAGCCGCCCAGGCGCAGCAGCCGCGGCGCCAGACGCAGGCGCGTCGCCTCGTCCACCGCGATCCCGCGCAGCATCGCCGCGCGGGCGCGCAGGTTGGCGGCACGGGCCGACAGCACCCCGGCTTCCCGGCCGGTGGTGCGCGCCAGCTTGCGCCGGTCCAGAACGTCGGAGACGGGCACGAGATCGGGATAGCCTGCGCGCCGCGCCTCGGGCGAGATCTCCGCGTCGAGCTGCGGAAAATCGGCGCAGCCGGCCAGCAGGGCGGCAAGCGTCAGGGCAAGAAGGGGCATGCGCATCGCGGGCATCCGGGCGGTTTCGCGCGCAGTGTAGCCGGGCGGCGGGTCGGCGCGCAAGAAACGGTGCCTGCCATGGCGGCCGGGCGGTGCGTTTTCGCCATTGCCGGAATCATGGCCGGGGTCAGTCGCCGTTCGCGCCGCTCTCGACCGCGATGCTCTGGCGCAACGTGCCGCCGCGGTCGAAGATCAGGATGCGCCCGTCTTCCGTGACCACGGCGAACCAGTCCGGCCCCTGGGTGAAAGCAGTGGCGCGCGCGCCGTCCGGCAGCACGATCGCCTCGGGCAGGGGCGGCGCCGGGATGCGCCCGGGGAAGCGGGTGACAAGCAGCGCAATCAGCAGTATGAACCCGGCGATCATCACCACCATCAGCACGGTCACGAGGGTTTTCAGCAGCCGCAGCGACCGCAGATCGCCTGTCTGGTCCGGAGTATCCTTCATGTCCGCCTTTCCCCTGCGCGTGACGATCGCCGCCGATCCGCCGCCCCGCCTTGATAGGGCCTTGGCGCGCGACGTGCCAGAGGCGGCGGCGCTCAGCCGGTCGCGGCTGGCGCGGATGCTGGCCGAGGGCGCGGTGCTGCAGGACGGCGCGCCGGTGACCGACGCAAGACGCCGGGTGCAGGCGGGCGAGACATTCGAGCTGCTCATCCCCCCCGCCGCCGAGACCGACATGCCGGCGCAGGCGATCCCGCTTGACGTGGTGTTCGAGGATGCGTCGCTGATCGTGGTGAACAAGCCTGCCGGCATGGTCGTGCATCCGGCCCCGGGCAGCCCGGCGGGCACGCTGGTCAACGCGCTGCTGGCCCATTGCGGCGCGTCGCTGTCCGGGGTCGGCGGCGTGGCGCGACCGGGCATCGTGCACCGGATCGACAAGGATACCAGCGGCCTGGTGGTGGCGGCCAAGACCGACCGCGCGCATCACGGCCTTGCCGCGCAGTTCGAGGCGCACAGTGCCGAACGCGCCTATCTGGCGGCGGTGCACGGCGTGCCGGATGCGGGCGATCCGCGCCTGCGCGGCGTGCGCGGGGTGTCGTTCGAGGCGGGCGGCGTGCTGAAGATCGAAAGCGGCCTGGCCCGGCACCGCACCGACCGGCAGAAACAGGCGGTGGTGTTCGGTGCGGGCCGCCATGCCGTGACCCGCGCACGGGTGCTGGAACACTTCGGCAGCCCCGCCGGCGCGGCACTGCTGGAATGCCGGCTGGAGACCGGACGCACGCACCAGATCCGGGTGCATCTGGCCCATGCCGGGCACGGGCTGATCGGCGATCCGGTCTATGGCGGCCGGCGCAGGCTGTCCGGGCGGGCCTTTGCGGCGGATGCGGTGGCGGCGGCGGCCGGGTTCGGGCGGCAGGCGCTGCATGCGGCGGTGCTGGGCTTTGCCCATCCCGAAACCGGCGCCGCGCTGCGCTTCGAGGCGGACATGCCCGGCGACATGGCCGCGCTGATCGCGGCGCTGCGGGGGTAGGCGGCGCGCCGCGCGCGCCGCTCACCTTTGCGCCAGTCAGCGACCGGTTGCGGGGCGATCCCTCGGGTTGCGGTAGCGCATGTGCCGGACCGACCCGGTCTTGGACCGCATCAGCAGCGTCTCGGCCTCCACGAATCCCGGCTCGCGCTTCATGCCTTGCAGGATCGAGCCGTCGGTCACCCCGGTCGCGGCAAAGATCACGTCCTGGGTCACCATGTCGTCGCGCGCATAGACGCGGTCGAAATCCTCGATCCCGGCCTTGCGCGCGCGCGCCTTCTCGTCCTCGTTGCGAAACAGCAGCCGGCCCCACATCTGCCCGCCCATGCATTTGAGCGCCGAGGCGGCCAGCACCCCCTCGGGCGCCCCGCCGGAGCCCATGTACATGTCGATCCCGGTCTTGTCGGCCTCGGCGCAATGGATCACGCCGGCCACGTCGCCATCGGTGATCAGCCGGATCGCCGCCCCGGTGGAGCGGATCTCGGCGATCATCTCTTCGTGCCGGGGCCGCTCCAGCACGCAGACGGTGATGTCCGCCGGCTCGCAGCCGCGGGCGCGGGCCAGTTCCTCGACCCGCTGCGACGGGCTCATGTCGAGGCTGACCACGTCCACGGGATAGCCCGGCCCGATCGCCAGCTTGTCCATGTAGACATCGGGGGCATGCAGCAGCGTGCCGCGCGGCGCCATGGCGATGACGGTCAGCGCGTTGGGCATGTCCTTGGCGGTCAGGGTGGTGCCTTCCAGCGGGTCGAGCGCGATATCGACCGCCGGGCCATTGCCGGTGCCGACCTCCTCGCCGATGAACAGCATCGGGGCTTCGTCGCGCTCTCCCTCGCCGATCACCACGACCCCCTGGATGTCCAGCAGGTTGAGCTGGTCGCGCATCGCGTTGACCGCGGCCTGGTCGGCGGCTTTCTCGTCGCCGCGCCCGACCAGCCGGGCAGAGGCAAGGGCGGCCGCCTCGGACACGCGGGCGAGGCCGAGCGACAGCATGCGGTCGTGGAACACGGTCTGGGGGACTTTGTCGGTCATTGGAGGATCCTGCGGCAGGGAAAGTGGCCATTCCTACCTACCAGCCTTTCGGGGGCTGGCAAGGCACGGCGCGCCCGGTTCGGGCGCTAACATCGCGCCGCCGCGTCGATCGGGCGCGTTCGGGGTGCGCGCGCCAGGTTTTGAGGGCCGCCGCGCGCGCTGGCCGGCGCAGGCGCCGGGATGGGCCGAAACGAAAGGCCCGCCCCGGATCCATCCCCTATGGCGTTCGGGCGCGCAGCTTTCTAAGCTTCGGCCCATGAAACCGATATGGCAGCGGCGCGGGGGGATCCTCGCCGGCTTCGTGCTGGCGGTGGCGGCGTTTGCGGGCGGCATCTGGTGGCTCGCCTTCCGGGCCGAGCTGGACCAGCTGCGGGCGCGCGGCCAGGCGGATCTCGCGCTGGCGGCGGACCGTCTGACGGCGCAGTTCCAGCGGGTGCGCGACCTGGCGGTGCTGCTGGCCGACCATCCGGGCCTGACGCCGCTGGTGCTGGACGGGGCCGGGAGCGACGCCGCGGCGGGCCGGGCCGGCGATCTGCTGCAACGCTTCACCGACCGCAGCGGCGCGCGGGCGATCTGGCTGGCCGATGCGCGGGGCCGGGTTCTGGCCGCGTCCGGGGCGCTGGACGGCGGTGCGCGCAGCTTTGCCGGCCGCGCCGCCTTCGAGCGGGCCAGCGACGGCGCGCTGGGGATCGAGCATGGCCTCGATGCCGAGACCGGCGCGCGCTATTTCGCCTTCGCCGCGCCGGTCTTTTCAGCCGAGGGGCCGGTGGCCGGGGCGGTGCAGGTGCGCGTCGATATCGACGCGGTGGAATGGAACTGGCCGGCCGATCCGTCGCCGGTCTTCTTCACGGACGCGCTGGGGGTCGTGCTGGTCGCCAACCGCTCGGACCTGGTGCTGACCCGGCGCGGGGGCGGAGAGGCGGCCGGCGCGGCGCGGCTGGCCGAGGTCTATGGCGGTGCCGCGCTGCCGGACTTTCCGCTGCGCGCGCACCGGATGGTGGCGGACAAGGACATCTGGACCCTTCCGGACAGCCCCTACCTGCCCGCGACCGCGCTGCACCTGACGCAGCCCCTGCCGGTGATCGGGCTGACGGCCGAGATCCTGATGAACCTTGCCCCCGTGCGGCAGGTCGCCACCTTGCAGGCGGCGGTGGCGGCGGCGCTGTGCCTGATGTTCGGCGCGCTGCTGTTCGTGCTTGCCGAACGGCGGCGCGCGCTGGCCCAGCGGCTGAGGCTGGAGGAACGCGCCAACGCCATGCTGGAGGCGCGCGTCGCCGAGCGCACCGCCGAGCTGTCGAGCGCCAATGACAACCTGCGCCGCGAGATCGGCGAGCGGCGCGAGGCCGAGGCGGCGCTGAAGCGCGCGCAGGCCGACTTGGTGCAGGCCGGCAAGCTGTCGGCGCTGGGCCAGATGTCGGCCGGCATCAGCCACGAGCTGAACCAGCCGCTGATGGCGATCCAGTCCTTTGCCGAGAACGGCGCGATCCTGCTGGAGCGCGGCCAGGCGGACAAGGCGGCAGACACGCTGTCGCGGATCTCCGACATGGCGCGGCGGATGGGCCGGATCATCCGCAACCTGCGCGCCTTTGCCCGGCAGGAAAGCGGCCCGGCGGGGCGTGTCGGGCTGGCGGGCGTGGTGGACAGCGCGATCGAGATGCTGGCGCCGCGCATCGCCCAGACCGGGACCGAGGTCGACTGGCGGCCGCCCGGGGCACCGGCCCTCGCGCGCGGCGGCGAGGTGCGGCTGACCCAGGTGGTCGTCAACCTGATGGCCAACGCGATGGACGCAATGGCCGGCTGCCCGGACCCGCGGATCGAGCTGCGCATCACCGAGGATCCGGCGCGCGGCCTGGTGCGCCTGACGGTGCGCGATACCGGGCCGGGCCTCGATGAGCCGGGGCGCATCTTCGATCCGTTCTACACCACCAAGGATGTGGGCGCGGGGCGGATGGGGCTGGGCCTGTCGATCTCCTACGGGCTGGTGCAGGGCTTTGGCGGGCGGCTGACGGGTGGCAACGCACCGGGGGGCGGCGCGGTGTTCACCGTGGAATTGCAGGCCGCGGCGCAGGCGGCGGCATGACGCGCCGGGTGCTTCTGGTGGATGACGACGCGGCGGTGCGCGAGGCGCTGGGCCAGACGCTCGACCTCGACGGGCTGGACCCGGTGACCGCCGGCTCCTTCGTCGAGGCCAAGGACCACATCACGCCCGCCTTCGACGGCGTGATCGTGTCGGACATCCGGATGCCGGGGCGCGACGGGTTCCACCTGCTGGATTACGCGCACGGACAGGATCCCGATCTGCCGGTGATCCTGCTGACCGGCGAGGGCGATATCCCGATGGCGGTGCAGGGCATTTCCGCGGGGGCGTTCGATTTCCTCGAAAAGCCCTGCGCGCCGCGCGATCTGCTGGCGGTGGTGCGCAAGGCGCTGCGCACCCGCGCGCTGGTGCTGGAAAACCGGCGGCTCAAGGCGGAACTGACGGCGGGCGATGCGGCGGCGCGGCTGATCTACGGACGCTCGGCGCTGGCCGAGGCGCTGCGCGCGCGGGTTCGGGCGGCGGCGCGCACCTCGGCCGAGGTGCTGATCACCGGCGAGCCGGGAACCGGCATTCCCAAGGTCGCCGAGGTGATCCAGATGCTGTCCGGCGCCGCGCAGCGACCGTTCCAGAAACTCGCTTCGGCGGCGCAGACCCCGGCCAGTCTTGCAGAGGCCTTCGAGGCGGCGAAGGGCGGCACGCTGTTCCTCGACGAGGTGGCCGCCCTGCCGCCGGCCGCGCAATTCGCCGCGCTGGGCCTGATGGAGGACAGCCCCGGCGCGCGGGTGCTGGCCGGCACCTACCGCGACCTGGAGGCAGAGGCGCGCGCCGGCCGGTTCAACCCCGATCTCTACTACAAGCTCGACGTGATGCGGGTTCGGATCCCGGCCCTGCGCGAACGCACCGAGGATATCCCGGTGCTGTTCCGCGACTATGTGCGCACCGCCTGCGAGCAGGCCGCGCTGCCCCAGCCCGAGATCACGCCCGACATTGTCGCCCGGCTGATGGCGCAGGACTGGCCCGGCAATGCCCGCGCGCTGATGAACGCGGCGATGCGCTTTGCCATGGGGCTGGGCGAGACCGAGCCGGAGGCCGATCTGGGCCTGGCCGAGCAACTGGCGCAGGTCGAACGCTCGCTTCTGGTCGAGGCGCTGCGCCGCGCGGGCGGCAATGCCACCGAGGCGGCCCGGGCGCTGAAACTGCCGCGCAAGACCTTCTACGACAAGCTGGCGCGGCACGGGCTGAAGGCGGAGGCGTATCGCTGAGGCTGCAAAAAGGAGCGCTTCCGCGCAAGGATATTCAGCCTGTGGCGCGGCGACGCGCCGTGCCTGCCGATGGCGCGGGCCGCCGGGACGGGCGCCTCCGGCGGGGATATTTGGAAACCGAAGAAGTGCGGGCGCAGGGCGGGGCCGGATGTGCGGTTTTCCGCACATCTGCGGGACGGCGTTGTGCGGCAAGTCGCCCATTCGTGTGTCGACTGGCGGACATGCGCTCAGGGCATGGCTTGCAGGCATCTGAAATCACTTGGGAAATTTGCAGACCGCGAAAGGCGCACGCCGTGCTTGCGCGGCCGCGCGGCCGGCGCTTCTATCGCGGCATCAATCTGTCCAATCGGGAGGTCTACAGATGAAAGTCATGATTCGCGCCACCACCGCGCTTGCGCTGATCGTGTCGGCACAGGCCGGCATCGCCCAGGAGGCGGGCTGCGACGACGGCGAGATCGTCGTCAAGTTCGCGCATGTCACCAATACCGACCGCCACCCCAAGGGGATCGCGGCGGAGCTGCTGAGATCGCGCGTCAACGACGAGATGAACGGCACCATGTGCATGGAGGTCTATCCGAACTCCACGCTCTACAACGACGACCAGGTGCTGGAGGCGATGCTGCAGGGCGACGTGCAGATGGCGGCGCCGTCGCTGTCGAAATTCGAGACCTTCACGAAGCAGTACCGGATTTTCGACCTGCCGTTCATGTTCAAGAACATCGACGCGGTGGATGCGTTCCAGAACTCGGAAACCGGGCAGGCGATGAAGGACGCGATGCAGCGCCGCGGCCTTCAGGGGCTGGCCTTCTGGCATAACGGGATGAAGCAGTTCTCGGCCAACAAGCCGCTGCTGGAGCCGTCGGACGCGGCCGGGCTGAAATTCCGGGTGCAGCCGTCGGACGTGCTGGTCGCCCAGATGGAGGCGCTGGATGCCAGCCCGCAGCCGATGGCGTTTTCCGAGGTCTACGGCGCATTGCAGACCGGCGTCGTCGACGGGCAGGAAAACACCTGGTCGAACATCTGGGGGCAGAAGTTCTTCGAGGTGCAGGACGGCATCACCGAAACCAACCACGGCGTGATCGACTATCTGGTGGTGACCTCGGTGGACTGGCTCGACAGCCTGGAGCCGGACGTGCGCGACCAGTTCCTGACCATCCTCGAAGAGGTGACCGTCACCCGCAACGCCGAGAGTTTCGCGGTCAACGAGGAGGCCAAGAACTCGATCATCGGCGCCGGCGGCGAAGTGCGCCAGCTGACGCCCGAGCAGCGCCAGGCCTGGGTCGACGCGATGAAGCCGGTCTGGTCGCAGTTCGAGGCCGATGTGGGCACCGACAACATCGCGGCGGCGCAGGACATCAACGCCTCGATGTGATCGCGCTTGTCTGAGACTGTCCGGCGGGGCGGGCCGATGGGCCTGCCCGCCCCGCCGAGCGCGGATCAGCGCGCCAGAGGCCGGAGGCGGCCCGGCGCGAAGGGGGGAGGAGACCCGCGATGAGCGGCCAATCCGGTTACGTGGCACGCAGCCGGCTTGGCCGGATCGTCAACGCCTTCGAGGAAACCGCCATCGCGGTCCTGCTCGGGCTGATGACGCTGGTGACCTTTGCCAACGTGGTGCTGCGCTACGGCTTCAACTCCTCGCTGATCTGGGGGCTGGAGGTGACGCTGATGCTGTTCGCCTGGCTGGTGCTGCTGGGCATCAGCTATGGCTTCAAGGTGACGGCGCATCTGGGGGTGGACGCGCTGACCAACCTGTTTCCGCCGGCCTGGCGCAAGGTGCTGGCGCTGATCGCCGCGGCCTGCTGCATCGCCTATGCGGGGCTGCTGATGAAGGGCGCATGGGACTATTACGCGCCCTTTGCCGGGCTGCAACCCACGACCGGGCGCTGGTTTCCCACCGGCATCGCCGAGGGGGTGCGCGACCGCGCCTTCTACGTGACCGACCAGGTGCCGATGCTGGGCATCTTCCGCTGGCTGGAGGATGCGATCAATTACGGCGAAAGCTATGACAAGCTGCCGCGGGTCGTGCCCTACACGATCCTGCCGGTGGGCGCGGCGCTGATCCTGTTTCGCGTGATCGAGGCGACGGTGGACCTGTTCACCGGGCGCCGCAAGTCGCTGATCGTCAGCCACGAGGCCGAGGACGCGGTGGACGACGCCGCCCGCGCCGCCGGAAAGGACTGAGCCGATGGACGTGCTGCTGCTGTTCGTGATGGTGATCGGCCTGCTGCTGATCGGGGTGCCGATCGCCGTGTCGCTGGGCCTGTCCTCGATGGTGTTCCTGCTGGTCTATTCGGACACCTCGCTCGCCTCCATCGCGCAGTCGATGTACCAGGCGATGGCGGGGCATTACACGCTGCTGGCGATCCCGTACTTCGTGCTGGCCTCGTCCTTCATGTCGACGGGCGGCGTGGCGCGGCGGATCATCCGGTTTTCCATCGCGCTGGTCGGGCATTTCCCCGGCGGGCTGGCCATTGCCGGGGTCTTCGCCTGCATGCTGTTCGCGGCGCTGTCCGGCTCGTCGCCGGCCACGGTGGTGGCGATCGGGTCGATCGTCATCGCGGGGATGCGGCAGGTGGGCTACAGCCGCGACTTCGCGGCCGGGGTGATCTGCAACGCCGGCACGCTGGGCATCCTGATCCCGCCCTCCATCGTGATGGTGGTCTATGCGTCGGCGACCGACGTGTCGGTGGGGCGTATGTTCCTTGCCGGCGTCATTCCGGGGCTGCTGGCCGGGTTCATGCTGATGGCGGCGATCTATGTGATCGCGGTGAAGCGCGATCTGCCCAAGGGCGACTGGCAGGGCTGGGCCGAGGTCTGGCGGTCGGGGCGCGAGGCCGGGTGGGGCCTGTTCCTGATCGTCATCATCCTGGGCGGCATCTATGGCGGCATCTTCACCCCGACCGAGGCCGCCGCCGTCGCCGCCGTCTACGCCTTCTTCATCTCCAGCTTCGTGTACCGCGACATGGGGCCGCTGGCGGCGCGCAACGCCGCACCGGGGGCGCCGGACTACCTGGCGGCGGGCACCGGGTCGCTGAACGCCGCGGCGGTGCCGGCGGCGCGGAATGCCAGCCTGCTGCAGAAACCCTGGGCGCTGGTCACCGCCTTCTTCCACCGCGACACGCGCGACACCCTGCTTGAGGCGGGCAAGCTGACCATCATGCTGATGTTCATCATCGCCAACGCGCTGATCCTCAAGCACGTGCTGACCGACGAGCAGATCCCGCAGCAGATCGCGTCCTCGATGATCTCGGCCGGGTTCGGGCCGGTGATGTTCCTGGTGATCGTCAACGTGATCCTGCTGATCGGCGGGCAGTTCATGGAACCCTCGGGCCTGATCGTGATCGTCGCGCCGCTGGTCTTTCCGATCGCGATCACGCTGGGGATCGACCCGATCCACCTGGGTGTCATCATGGTGGTCAACATGGAGATCGGGATGATCACGCCGCCGGTGGGGCTGAACCTGTTCGTCACCTCGGGCGTGGCGGGGATGCCGATGATGCGGGTGGTCAGGGCGGCGCTGCCGTTCCTGGGGATCCTGTTCATCTTCCTGATCATGGTGACCTACATCCCGTGGTTGTCGACCTTCCTGCCGACGACCTTCATGGGGCCGGAGATCATCACCAACTGATCGCGCCGGGCGATGCGGGGTTCGGGGTTCGGGCCGTCACATCAGGTCGGGCGCGCGTCCCAGTCGCATCGCGACCCGTCCGATCGACAGCCCCTGCACCACGATGGAGAACAGCACCACCATGTAGGTGCAGGTCAGGATCAGCGGCTTCCATTCGAAATCGGGCAGCGACAGCGCCAGCGCGACGGAAATCCCGCCCTTCAGCCCGCCCCAGGTCATGATCGGGATCGTGCCCTTCGCAAAGCCGCGGAACGGGCGCAGCATCAGCACGGGCACCGCCACCGCCACCAGACGCGCCACCAGCGCCAGCAGGATCGACAGTGCGCCCGCCAGCACCGCCTCCATGTCGAAGGCGACGGCGAACACCTCGACCCCGATCATCAGGAACAGCACCGCGTTCAGGATCTCGTCCACCAGCTTCCAGAAGGCATCGACATAGCCGCGCGTCTCGGCGCTCATGCCGTCGCGCGCGCCGATATCGCCGATCAGCAGCCCGGCGCAGACCGCCATGATCGGCGCGGACAGGTGCAGGTACACAGCCAGCTCGTAGCCGCCAAAGGCCAGCCCCAGCGTCAGCAGCACCTCGAGCGAGTAGTCGTCGATCAGCCGCATCACCCGGAAGGTCAGCCAGCCCAGCACCAGCCCCAGCGCCGCGCCGCCCGCCGCCTCCTGAAAGAACAGGCGTGCCGCCCCGGCATAGAGGTTGCCCTCCTCGGCATGGCCGCCAACCGGAAAGGCAAGGCCCACCAGCACCAGGAACACCACGTAGCCGACCCCGTCGTTGAACAGCGATTCGCCCGCGATCTTGGTTTCCAGCGACTTGGGCAGCGCCGCCTCGCGCAGCACGCCCAGCACCGCCACCGGATCGGTGGGCGAGATCAGCGCACCGAAGATCAGCGCGATCAGGATCGGCGCGCCGGTGATCCAGGCGAATCCGGCCCCCGCGATCAGCGTGGACAGGGCGACACCGATGGTCGCCATCAGCAGCACCGGGCGCCATTCGGTGCGCAGGTCCGACAGCTTGACATGCAGCGCGCCGGCAAACAGCAGCAGGCCGAGCATGCCGTCCAGCAGCGTCTCGGAGAACTCGATCTCGATCACCTCGTGGCGGATCGCGCCGGTCATGTCGACGAAGGGCAGCAGCGCATCCAGCGCCATCACCGAAACCGAGGCCAGCAGCGACACCACCAGCACACCGATCGAGGACGGAAGGCGCAGGAACAGGTAGTTCACCGCCCCGAACGCGCCCGCGAGCACGATCAGAAGCGCGGCGATCTGAAGGGCTGTCATCTGGTCCGGTCCCGGCGCTGTTGCCGCGCCGGTCTAGCATGCGCGGCAGCGGGCCGGAACCGTGCGCGGCTCAGGCGGGAACGGGCAGGAGCGCGCGGTCCGCGGCGGCGGGCAGGGGTTCGATCTCTGCCCAGATCGGCAGGTGGTCCGAAGCCGAGCGTGCCGGCTGGCTTTCGATCACGCCGGCATCGCGCAGGTCCAGATCGCGGCTGAGCGCCACCCGGTCCAGCGCCGCGACGGGCCGCGCGGCGTGAAAGCTGCGGCCGGGCGAATGCACGCGGAACCGCTGGTCCAGCGCCTCCAGCCCGGCCTTGCCGCGCCATTCGTTGTAATCGCCCAGGATCGCCGTCGGCATTCCGTGATGGAACCGCTGCGCCAGCAGCGCCAGTTGCCGCCGCCGGTCGCCGCGCATCAGGCCCAGATGCACGCCGACGATGCGCAGCGCGCCCGCGATCTCGACCGCGACGGCGCCGCGCGGTTCGGTCCCCGGCAGCTCGATCCGCTGTGCTGCGGTGATGTCCAGCCCGCGCCGGACCAGCACCGCATTGCCGTGAAAGCCCAGCGACACCTCGTTCGGGGCCAGTTCGGCGGCCACGAAATCGCTTTCGGCCTCCAGCATCCGGCGCGGCAGGGCGGCGGGACGCGCGCCAAGGCGCTTGTCGGCCTCCTGCAACACGACGATATCGGCGTCCAGATGGTTGATCACATGCAGGATGCGCGACGGATCGCGGCGGCGATCCAGCCCGATGCATTTGCGGATATTGTAGCTGGCGATGCGCAAGCGCAGCCCCCCCTCCCATTTTGCAGGTTTGACCTGCGATGCGTATTATCTAGGGTCTGTGCCATGAGTTTGCAAAGACAGGGCATCGTCGTCACACTCGTCTGGATCACCCTGGCGGGGGCGGCGGTGGCCGCGCTGGTGTTCCAGCGCTGGGAACTGGCCTTCGTGGCGGCGGCGACCTTTGCCGCGTCGCTGATCCCCGCGGCGCTGGCGAAGCGGATGAAGATACGCCTGCCGGTGTCGTTTTTGTCCTTCATGGTGGTGTTCATCTTCTACCTGTTCGAGGGCGACAAATACGCGGCCCCGCCCTGGGCGACGGCGTTCTTCGGCTGGTGCTTTGCGGTGGCGATCGGCACGATGTGGGAGATCTTCGAATTCGCGATGGACCAGACATTCGGCATGAACATGCAGAAATCGGGCCTGATGGACACGATGACCGACCTGATCGTGGACGTGATCGGCGGCGCGGTGGGGGCGTTTTCCGGGTTCCTGTACCTCAAGGGGCTGGAACGCGGCGGGCTGCTGGCGTTCCTGATCGCGGATTTCGTGGAAAAAAACCGGCGGCTGTTCCAGCGCAGAAAATGACGGGCGCCGTCATGTTCCGCAGAATGTCTGGCGTACTTCCTCTTCGGGGGCGGGCGGCGCGGCATAGGCCGGATCGGCCAGATCGAAGGGCGTGGCAAGCACCTCGTTCAACTTGGAGAACGGCGCGTAATCACCTTCCACGGCTGCGGAAATCACCTGTTCAACGCGATGGTTGCGCGGGATGACGGCGGGGTTGGTCCGCTCCATCAGGGCGCGCTGCTCCGGCCAGCCGGCGCCGTCCCGCGCCAGCCGTGCCTGCCAGTCGGGCGCCCAGCTTTCGAAGAAGTCCCGCTCGGGGAAGGCATCCGCCGCAGCTTCGCCTGACAAGGCACGGAACGTATTGGTGAAATCGCATTTCTGGATCGCCATGGCGGACAGCAGCCGGCCGATCAGGTCGGCATCGCCGTCCTCGGCGCTGGCAAGGCCGATCTTGGCGCGGAACAGGGTCAGCCAGGCATCGCCGTGAAGATCGGCAAAGCGGTGCACCGCCTCGGTCGCCCGCTCGATCGCCGCCTCCCGATCCGGTCCCATCAGCGGCAGCAGGCAGGTGGCGAATTGCGCCAGGTTCCAGACCGCGATTTCCGGTTGCCTGCCATAGGCATAGCGGCCCTGCTGGTCGATGGAACTGTACACCCGGTTCGGATGATAGGCATCCATGAAGGCGCAGGGGCCATAGTCGATCGTCTCGCCCGCGATCTGCGTGTTGTCGGTGTTCATCACCCCGTGGATGAAGCCCACGGCCATCCACTGCGCCACCAGCCGTGCCTGCCGGTTGATCACCGCGTCCAGAAGGCCGGCGGCATCCCGCGCCTCGGGGTAATGCCGGTCGATCACGTATTGTGCCAGTTTTTCAATTGCTTCCGTATCGTTCCTCGCGGCGAAATACTGGAACGTGCCGACCCGCACATGGCTGGCCGCGATGCGGGTCAGCACGGCGCCGGGCAGCGCCGCGCCGCGCACGACCGTCTCGCCGGTCGACACCGCCGCCAGCGCGCGGGTGGTGGGGATGCCAAGCGCATGCATCGCCTCGGACAGGATGTACTCGCGCAGCACCGGGCCCATCCAGGCACGCCCGTCACCCATCCGCGAATAGGGCGTGGGGCCTGACCCTTTCAGTTGAAGATCGCGCCGTAATCCGTTGGAATCGAGGACTTCTCCCAACAGAATTGCGCGCCCGTCACCCAATTGCGGGGAAAAGCCGCCAAACTGGTGCCCGGCATAGACCTGCGCCAGAGGATCGGCGCCGTCCGGCACCGTGTTCCCGGCCAGCGCGGCCACACCTTCGGGCGCGGCCAGCGCATCCGGGTCAAGCCCCAGATCGCGCGCAAGCGGCGCGTTCAGGGCGATCAGCGACGGGTCCGCGACCGGGGTGGGCGCAAGGCGCGCATAGAACCGCGCGGGCAGCCGGCCATAGCTGTTGTCGAAGGGGATATGCAGGGTCATGGGTCAGATGTAGGGCCAAGGCGGGCCGGCGGGAAGGGTCAGGCTCGCCAGGTCATCAGCGAAGTGTCGCCCCGCCGCCGAAAACCGCGCCGTTCATACAGGCGGGCGGCGCGCGCGTCTTCCGTCCGGGCCTCCAGATGTACCGCGCGCAACCCGGCGCGGGCCAGTTGCGGCAGCAGCGCGATCAGCACTTCGGTGCCCATGCCGCGGCCGCGCACGTTCTCGCGGATGAAGAACTCGTCGATGAAACCGGCCATGCCCCCCATCCCGATCGACCAGCCGAAGGACACGGCGATATAGCCGACCGGCGCGCGGCGCAGGCCGATCAGCCAGATCGCCCCATGCGGAGAGCCCTGAAGGAGCGGCAACAGCGCCTCGCGCCGCGCGGCGCCGTCCTGTGCGATGCCGGCAAAGGCGTGGAAGGCGGCGACCAGCGGCAGCAGGCGGTCAAGATCGTCCTCGGCCGCAAGATGCAGGCGGGCGCTCATGGCGGCGGGGTCACAACCGCGCCAGGCGGTCGGTCAGCAGGCGAAAGAAGCGGTCCGCGTCGACGCCGCCCATGAAGGTCGCGTTGGCGGGCCGGTCCGTCACGCGCCACCAATCGGCGACGGTCATGCCGCGGGTCAGGTCCGATCCGGTCTCGATCTCGACATTGATGTGCCGGCCGGTGAACAGGTCCGGCTCCAGCAGGTAGGCGATCACGGTCGGATCGTGCAGCGGCGCGCCGTCATGGCCGTATTTCTCCATGTCGAACCGCTCGAAGAAATCGGTCCAGCCGGCGACGGTCTCGCCGATGCGGGTGCCGAGCGCGCGGAACGCCTCGATCCGAGGCCGTGTGGTCAACGCCTTGTGCGACACGTCCAGCGGCATGATCGTCAGCTTTATACCGGATTTCATAACGATATCGGCAGCTTCCGGGTCGACATAGATGTTGAATTCGGCGGCGGGGGTGATGTTGCCCACCTCGAAATAGGCCCCGCCCATCAGCACGATCTCGGGCACGCGTCCGGCGATGTCGGGCGCGCGGGTCAGCGCGGCGGCGATGTTGGTGAGCGGGCCGAGCGCGCAAAGCGTGACACTGCCCGACGGCGCGGCGCGCAGCGTGTCCACCAGGAAATCGACCGCATGCGCGTCCTGCAAGGGCATCGCGGGGTCGGGCAGGTCGGCCCCGTCGAGCCCGGTCTTGCCGTGGACATGCTCGGCCGTCACCAGCTTGCGCGACAGCGGCGCGTCGCATCCGGCGAAGACGGGGACATCAACCTTGCCGGCCAACTCGCAGATAACGCGGGCATTCTTGGCGGTCAGGGCCAGCGGGACATTGCCGGCAACCGCGGTGATGCCCAGCACGTCGAGCGCGTCGGGGCTGGCGAGGGCCAGAAGGATCGCAACCGCGTCGTCCTGGCCGGGATCGGTGTCGATGATGATCTTGCGGCGGCTCATGGGCCGGACCCTGAGCCGCCGCGCGGGAATTGTAAAGACCGGCTCAGCCGTCGAAATTCACCTCTTCCATGATCCTCAGCGCGGCCGGACGCTCGCCGGCGACGGTGGTCAGGTCGATGTCGTCGGGCGTGAAGTCGCCCCAGCTTGCGACCACGTCCGAAGGCTTTGCGCCGGGCAGGACCGGGTATTCGAAGTTTTCCTCGGCATAGATCGCCTGCGCCTCGGGGGAGACGAGGAATTCCATCAGCCGGATCGCGTCATCCTCGTTCGGCGCGGCCCTGGTCAGCGCAATGCCCGACACGTTGACATGGGTGCCGCCGCCCTCGAAGACCGGGAAGGTGGTGCGCACCGCGTCGGCCCATTCCTTCTGTTCGGGATCGGCCTGCATCTTGCCCAGGTAATAGGTGTTGCCGAGGGCGATGTCGCATTCGCCCGCCCAGATCGCCTTGATCTGCGCGCGGTCATTGCCCTGCGGCTTGCGCGCAAGGTTCTCGCGGACGCCGGCGGCCCAGTCCTTGGCCGCCTCTTCGCCGTGATGGGCGATCACCGCCGACAGCAGCGCGAGGTTGTAGTTATGCGTGCCCGAGCGGGTGCAGATGCGCCCTTCCCACTTGTCCGAGGCGAGATCCTCGTAGGTCGTCACCTCGCCGTCGGCGACGCGGTCGCGGCTGGCATAGACGATGCGCGCGCGGGTCGTCAGGCCGAACCAGCGATTGTCCGAATCGCGCAGCGCGGCGGGGATGGCGTCGGTCAGCACCTCGCTGTCCACCGGCTGCACCACATCGGCATCGACGATCTGCTTGAGGTTGGCGATGTCCACGGTCATCACCAGATCGGCGGGGGACCGGTCGCCCTCGGCCTTCAGCCGCTCGACGATGCCGCTGTCGATATAGGCGAGGTTCACCTCGATCCCGGTCTCGGCGGTGAAGGCGTCCATCACCGGCTCGATCAGCTCGGGCTGGCGGGTGGTGTAGACGTTCACGTCGGCCCAGGCCGGGGTGGCGGCAAGAGCGGTGGCGGCGAGAAGCAGTTTACGCATGTGGCGTCTCCTTGTTGCGTTGCACTTCTCTTAATCCGACTCTTTTTATCAGGTCAATGGTTGATTGAAAGTGTCAGGTATCGGGAAGGGGGTGCGCCGATCACAAACCGGAGCACGAGCCGGCAGCCTGTGGATTTGCGTATTTGGAACGAGAAGAAGCCCCGGTCAGGATTTTTCGGCCGCCTTGGCCTCGTTCCAGAGGGCGTCCATTTCCGCGAGGCTCGATTGATCGGGGCGTTTGCCGCGTGCAGCCAGCGCGGCCTCGATATGCGCGAAACGGCGCGTGAACTTGGCGTTGGCGGCGCGCAGGGCCGCTTCGGGGTCGATGTCCAGGTGCCGCGCGAGGTTGGCCAGAACGAACAGCAGATCGCCGAATTCCTCGGTCCGCGCGGCGGGGTCGGCGGCGGTGTCGGCCTCGACCAGCTCGCGGGTCTCCTCGGCGATCTTGTCGAGAACCTGGGCCGTCTCGGGCCAGTCGAAGCCGACGCGGGCCGCGCGTTTCTGCAGCTTTACCGCGCGCAAGAGGGCGGGCAGGCCGACCGCCACGTCGTCGAGCACACCGGCCGCGCCGCGCCGCGCCCGTTCGGCGGCTTTCACCGTTTCCCAGTCGCGGGTCTGCTGGTCGGCGGACTTGTCGCGGCTGTCCGCACCGAAGACATGCGGGTGGCGCGCGACCATCTTGTCCGACATGGCGTCTGCGACATCGTCGAAGGTGAACATCCCCGCCTCTTCGGCCATCTGCGCGTGAAAGACCGACTGAAACAGCAGATCGCCCAGCTCGCCCTTCAGCTCGTCCCAGGCGCGGCGCTCGATGGCGTCGGCGACCTCGTAGGCTTCCTCGATCGTGTAGGGGGCGATGCTGGCGAAGGTCTGCTCGATGTCCCAGGGACAGCCCGTCTCGGGATCGCGCAGCCTGCGCATGATGCCGCGCAGCCGCGCCATGGCGTCCTGTTCCGTCTTGTCCTGCGCCATTGTGGGCCTTTCCGCTTTCTGCGATCTTCGCCGCGGTTATCAGGCCAAGGCCGGGGGAGAGTCCACATGCCCATCGTCAACCGCATCGGCGATTTCGCCGCCGACATGACCGCGTGGCGGCGGCACCTGCACCAAAACCCCGAACTGGAATTCGCCTGCCACGGCACCGCCGCCTTCGTCGCGGACAAGCTGCGCGCCTTCGGGGTGGACGAGGTGCACGAGGGGATCGCGGTCAGCGGCGTGGTCGGGATCATCGAGGGGCAGGGTCCGGGGCCGGTGATCGGGCTGCGCGCCGACATGGACGCGCTGCCGATGGACGAGGAGACGGGGCTCGACCATGCCAGCGCGGTGCCCGGCGCGATGCATGCCTGCGGCCATGACGGGCACACCGCGATGCTGCTGGGCGCGGCGCGCTACCTGGCGGAGACGCGCAATTTCGCGGGCCGCGTCGCGCTTATCTTTCAGCCCGCCGAGGAACAGGGCGGCGGCGCGGGCGTGATGGTGCGCGATGGCGTGCTGGACAGGTTCGACATCGGCCAGGTCTTTGCGATCCACACCGCGCCGCAATATCCCGAGGGCACGTTCCACACCGCGCCCGGCCCGCTGATGGCGGCGGTCGACGATTTCGAGGTGCGGCTGCGCGGCAAGGGCGGCCACGCGGCGCATCCCGACGAGGCCTGCGATCCGATCCCGGCGGCGCTGGCCATGGTGCAGGCGATGCAGACCGTGGTGTCGCGCAACGCCGATCCGATGCAGGACATGGTAGTGTCGGTGACGCAGATCCATGCCGGCAGCGCCTTCAACGTGATCCCCGAAACGGCGTGGTTCGGCGGCACCTTGCGCAGCTTTGACGCGGGCGCGCGGCAGATGGCGCTGCGCCGCTTTGCCGAGATCGTGGACGGGCACGCCGCCGCCTATGGGCTTGCCGCCGAGCTGGAACTGATCGAGGGCTATCCGCCCACCGTCAACGCAGAAGAGCCGGTGCGATTCGCGGCCCAGGTGGCCGCCGGGATCGTCGGCGCGGACCGTGTCGATACCGCGGCAACACCCGAGATGGGGGCCGAGGATTTCTCGTTCATGCTCGAGGCGCGGCCGGGCGCCTACCTGTTTCTCGGCCAGGGCGAGGGGCCGTCGGTGCATCATCCGAAATTCGATTTCAACGACGCGGTGGCCCCGGTCGGCGCCTCTTATCTTGCGCGGCTGGTGGAGCTGGCGCAGCCCGCGGCGGCAGTGGATCCGGCGGGATCCGGGGCGTGACGGAGGCGCATCGACCGCGGGCGCGGCGGTGCCCGTGACGCGAACCGGCGGCCACCTGGCCAGCCCGAAAAATTGAACACGGCCCGTCAACCGCTATCTTGCAGGCGATGAAACTCATCCTGATTCTCGCCGCATTCGCAGTTTTCGGCCTTCTGGCCTATATCCGACTTGCATCCAGCGATCCTGCGGACTGGCATGTCGACCCGATCGCCGCGCCCGATCCCGGTGCGGGCGGGGTGCTCATGAAACCCGGCCCCGACGCGCGCACATGGCCGGCCGAGCCGCGCGCATTGCTGGCCGCCTTCGACCGCATCGCCCTGGCCGCGCCGCGCACGATGCGGCTGGCCGGCAGCCCCGGCACCGGCCATGTCACCTACATCGCGCGCAGCAAGTGGTTGGGCTTTCCCGATTATGTCAGCGTCCGCGCCGTTCCGGCCGAGGGCGGCGCGCAGCTTGCGGTCTATTCGCGGCTGCGCTTCGGGCAGGGCGACATGGGCGTAAACGCCGCGCGGCTAGACCGGTGGCTGGGCGAGCTGGACCAGGCGCTGGCCGGGCAGTGATGCGCCGGGGCAGCCGTCCTGCAGCTTGCGCCACATCGCCAGGTTGTTGTTCACCGCCATCTCGCAGCGCGCCATCCAGGTGTTGCAACCGGCGGTGATGCACAGCGTCTCGCCCAGTTCCATCCGCCCGCCGCGGCTGTCGGTGCAGAAATATTCCACCCCCGGCAGACCGGGATAGGCGCCCGCCGTCTCCTGCTCCGCGCCCGTATCCGCGTCCTGCGCGGCGGCGCCGGCCGGCAACAGGAGCGCGAGGATCAGGGTCCGGGTCAATGATCGGATCATCCGCTGATCATAGCCGCGATCGCGCCGCCTGTCAGCCTTGACGCTGCCCCCGCTTTCGGCAACACCCCGCCCATGGTCCCGATGGAGAAACTCGCGCAGATCGCCGAACGCTTCGAATATGTCGAGGCGCGGATGGCCCAGGGCGGCGGCGACATCGCGGCTTTAGGGCGCGAATATGCCGAACTGCGCCCCGTGGTCGAACAGATCGGTGCCTATCGCCGGATCCTGGACGACATTGCCGAAGCCGAGGCGATGCTGGACGATCCCGAGATGCGCGCCCTGGCCGAGGATGAACTGCCCGCGCTCAAGGCGCGGCTGCCGGGGCTGGAGCAGGCGCTGCGACTGGCGCTGTTGCCGAAGGATGCCGCCGACGACCGCCCCGCCATCATCGAGATCCGCCCCGGAACCGGCGGCGAGGAAGCGGCGCTGTTCGCCGCCGACCTGCTTCGCATGTATCAGCGCTATGCCGAGGACAAGGGCTGGCGGTTCGAGATCGTCGAGGCACAGCACAGCGAGCTGGGCGGCGTCCGCGAGGTGATCGCCAACGTGCAGGGGCAGGGGGTGTTCGCGCGGCTGAAATACGAATCCGGCGTCCACCGGGTACAGCGCGTGCCCGCCACCGAAAGCGGCGGGCGCATCCATACCTCGGCGGCGACCGTCGCGGTGCTGCCCGAGGCGCAGGACGTGGATATCCGCATCGACCCGAACGATCTGCGAATCGACACGATGCGCGCCAGCGGCGCCGGCGGCCAGCACGTGAACACGACCGATTCGGCGGTGCGGATCACCCATCTGCCCAGCGGCATCGTGGTCACCTCTTCGGAGAAGTCGCAGCACCGCAACCGCGAGATCGCGATGGGCGTGCTGCGCGCGCGGCTCTACGACCTCGAACGCCAGCGGATCGATGGCGAACGCGCCTCCAGCCGCAAGAGCCAGGTCGGATCGGGCGATCGCAGCGAACGGATCCGCACCTACAACTTTCCGCAGGGCCGGCTGACCGATCACCGGATCGGGCTGACGCTGTACAAACTCGACCAGGTGATGCAGGGCGATCTGGACGAAATCGTCGATGCGCTGGTTTCGCACGACCAGGCGGAAAAACTGGCAGAGATCGGGTTGTGACCGTTGCCGCCGCGGCGCTTGCGGATGCCGTGCGCAGGCTGCGCGCGGCAGGCATCGACACGCCCGGGACCGATGCGCGCGTCCTGCTGGCCGGCGCGCTCGGCATCCCGCGCGGCCGCCTGACACTGGCGTTGGCGGAACCGCTGGCACCCGCCGCCGAGACCCGTTTCGCCGCCATGATCGCCGCCCGCGAGGCGCGCCGCCCGGTGGCGCAGATCCTTGGCGGCAGGCTGTTCTGGGACCGCTGGTTCAACGTCACGCCCGACGTGCTCGATCCGCGCCCCGAAACCGAAACGCTGGTCGCACTGGCGCTGGAGGCGCCGTTCGCGCGGTTTCTCGATCTTGGCACCGGGTCGGGCGCGATCGCGGTGACGCTGCTGGCAGAGCGCCCCTTGGCCAGCGGCACCGCCACCGACATTTCGCAGGCGGCGCTGGACGTGGCGGCGCGCAACGCGGATGCGCATGGCGTGGGCGCGCGGTTGCGGCTGCTTCGGTCCGACTGGTTCGCGGGCGTGGCGGGCAGGTTCGATCTGATCGTGTCGAACCCGCCCTACATCGCCGCCGCCGAGATGCCCGGCCTTGCCCCCGAAGTGCGCGACTTCGAACCCTACCGCGCACTCAGCGATGGCGGCGACGGGCTGTCGGCCTATCGCGCGATCGCCGCCGGCATCGGCGCGCATCTGGCCCCCGGCGGCCGCCTGCTGGTGGAAATCGGCGAGAGCCAGGGCGCGGCGGTGCGCCGGATTTTTTCCGCCGCCGGCCTTGACGCGGCGGCGATACACGCCGATCTTGACGGCAGAGACCGCGTGGTCGCGGCTCGAATGCCGGGCAGGGTGGCCACATAAGCGCAGGATCCGCGCGTTATTTACCGGATTTTGCGAATTTCGGCTTGTCATGCGCCGAAACCCATGTTTACTCGGAAGCCAAGCGGGCGGTGGGATCGTGATGTTTCCCCCTCGCCGACAAGCCTAAAATCGTCCGGTCCCCTGGGTCAGACCCCCGCGACACAAGCGCGGCAGCGGCCGGACAGAGCCATGAACAGCAGGCTGGAACCAAAAGAAATATGAGATCGTCCAAGTCACGTTCGCGCAACAAACAGCGCAGCAGGTCCGTCGGCAACGTCGTCAACCGGGTCTTCGATTCATCGGGGCCCGAGGGCAAGGTGCGCGGCACCCCGCAGCAGATCATCGACAAGTACAACCAGCTGGCGCGCGATGCGCAACTGTCCGGCGACCGCGTCGCGACAGAAAATTTCCAGCAGCATGCCGAACACTACACGCGCATGCTGGCCGAGGCGCAGAAGGAACAGGACCAGCGCCGCGAGCAGCAGGAACAACAGCAGCAACAACAACAACAGCAACAGCAGCAGCAGCGCGATCGCCAGCAGAAACCAGATGCCGGCGCACAGCCGCAGACATCCGGCGAGCCGCAGGAGCAGCCGGCAGAGCCGGGCGGCGGCGATCAACCGAAACGCCGTCAATCCCGCCCGCGCCAGAGCGCGAAGCCCGATGCGGGCGACGTGATCGATTTCGGGGCCGAGGACAGCAGCGGCGACAGCGGGCTGGTCGACACCCCGGAAAGCAAGCCGGCGCGCAAGCCGCGCAGCCGCAAGCCGAAGAAATCGCCCGAGAATGGCGGCGAGAGCGACAGCGGCGACAACGCCTCGGACGCGACCGCGGCAGAGTGATCGGCGCCGTTTTCGGCGGATGACTTGCGCCGGGCGCGCTCCGGGATCAGCCGGGCGCGGCCTCCTCCAGCGCGCGGGCCAGGGCGCAGAACCCGCTTAGCGGCACATCCTCGGCCCGGCTGGTCGGCTCGATCCCGGCGCTGCGCAGCACAGCCTGGATGTCGGGCGCCAGCCCTTTCAGCGCGGCGCGCAGCATCTTGCGCCGCTGGCCGAACGCCGCCGCCGTCACCCGCTGCAAGACGCCCGCATCGGCCGCAAAGCGCGGCTGCTTCAGCGCCGCAAGATGCACCACCGCCGAACGGACCTTGGGCGGCGGCGTGAACGCCTCGGGTGGCAGGTCCATCACGATGCGCACATCGCAGCGCCACTGCGCCAGCACCGCGAGCCGTCCGTAGGATTTCGACCCCGGCTGCGCCACGATCCGCTGCGCGACCTCCTTCTGGAACATCAGCGTCAGGCTGTCCCAGAAGGGCGGCCAATCGGGCGGCGTCAGCCAGCGCACCAGCAATTCGGTGCCCACGTTGTAGGGCAGGTTCGCCGCGACCCGCACCGGCGGCGCCAGATGCGCCAGCGGGTCGATGCGCAGCGCGTCGCCCTCCAGAACCTCCAGCCGGCCGGGATAGGCCGCCGCGATCTCCGCCAGCGCCGGCAGGCAGCGCGCGTCCTTTTCCACCGCCAGCACCCGGCGCGCGCCCGCGGCCAGCAGCCCGCGCGTCAGCCCGCCGGGGCCGGGCCCGATCTCCAGCACGTCGCATTGCGTCAGATCGCCCGCGGCCCGCGCGATCTTGGCGGTCAGGTTCAGATCCAGAAGGAAATTCTGGCCCAGCGACTTGCGCGCGCTCAGCCCATGCGCCGCGATCACCTCGCGCAGGGGGGGCAGGGTGTCGATCGCGCTCATCGGTTCCGGCCGCCGCGCGGGGTGCACCTGCGGGAGCCTCCGGCGGGGATATTTGGAAACCAGAGAAGCCGGAAAGGGTCCGCTGCTTCTTCGGTTCTGAAATATCCCCGCCGGAGGCTTGAAAACATCATGGCGCGGCGGCGCGGTTCCGCGCCATGCGCCGGGCGAGGCGCAGCGCCTCGATCAGGCTGGTGGGCGCCGCGGCGCCGGTGCCGGCGATGTCGAAGGCGGTGCCGTGATCGGGCGAGGTGCGCACGAAGGGCAGGCCCAGCGTCACGTTCACGCCGCGGTCGAAATCCAGCGTCTTGATCGGGATCAGCGCCTGGTCGTGATACATCGCCACACAGGCGTCATAGCGGGCGCGCGCTGCCTCGTGGAACAGCGTGTCGGCGGGGTGCGGGCCGGTGATGTCCAGCCCCTCGCCGCGAAGCGCCTCGATTACCGGGGCGATGAGCGCCGTATCCTCGTGGCCCATGGCGCCGCCTTCGCCGGCATGGGGGTTCAGCCCGGCCACGGCGATGCGCGGGCGCGCAATACCGAAATCGCGCATCAGGCCGGCATGGGTGAGGCGCAGCGTTTCGTCCAGCAAGGCCGGCGTCAGCGCGGCGGGCACCGCCGCGAGCGGGATGTGGATCGTCGCCGGCACCACCCGCAACCGGTCGGAGGCCAGCATCATCACCACCCGAGGCGCGCCCGCCAGCGCCGCGAGGTATTCGGTATGCCCCGGATAGGCGAAGCCCGCGCCGTCGATCAGCGCCTTCTTGTGGATCGGCGCGGTGCAGATCGCCGAGGCGGCGCCGCTTTGCACGATGTCGACGGCGCGGGCGATCACGTCGATCACGCCCTGCGCATGTTCGGGGCGCGCGCGTCCCGGCGTGGCGGGGCCTTCGAAGGCATGGGGCAGCACCGGCAGCGCACGGGCAAAGACGGCGGCGGCCTTGCCCGGCGCGGCGATCTCTTGCAGGGGGGTGCCGGCGGGCAGGTGGCGCGGATCGCCGATCCAGAAGAACGCGGTGTCGGTGCCGCGCAGGGCGGCCCAGGCGGCGGCGGCGATTTCCGGGCCGATCCCGGCCGGCTCGCCGCAGGTCAGGGCGACGGGCGGCAGCGTCACGCCCGGCTCATGGATAGACGATGAAGGCGTCGGCGCGCAGTTCGGAAAGATAGCCCGATGCGTAGGATCCGAGCCGCTGGTTGACCAGCCGTTTGCGGATTTCCTCGCGGTCGAGTTCCTCGGCCAGAGCCATGGTGCGTCCGCACATCATCAGGAAGACCAGCGCCTGACCGTCGCCGGTGGTCAGGTTGGTCGAGACCTCGCCCGCGTCCAGCCGCGCCAGTTCCAGCGCGATGTCGCCGGCGATCTGGTCTGTCGGCTGCGTGTCGCGCATCAGCCGCTCGGGCGGCAGCCCCTTGGCGATGCCGTAGAGGTCGTCGCAGGTGTCCACCCGCGCCTCGATCCGCGCGGCCTCGGCCAGCGCCTCCCTGGTGCGCCCGCCGGGGATGAAGAAGCGCGCGAATTCGATCGCGGCGACCTCTTCCGAGGGGGTGCCGGTTTCCTCGATCGCGCGCAACTGGAAGAAGGCGATGGCATTCGGCACCTCGACCGGGCCGATCACGCTGCCCGGCGCGGAGCCCAGGATCTGCGAGCGGATCGCGGGCGGCAGTTTGCCCAGCGCCAGCCAGTCCTGCCGGCCGCCGCGATCCCGCGAGGGGGCGGCGGAATAGCGGCGCGCGGCGGCGGCGAAGGCCTCGGGCGTGTCGATGCGCGCGATCTCGGCGGCGCGCGCCTGCGCCGCGGCGGCGGCCTCGGGAGAGTTGGTGGGAAGGAAGATTTCCGACAGCAGCACACGCACCCCGGACGCGCCTTCGCCCGAGCGCGCGGCGATCTCTATGGCGCGGTCGATCTCGGCCTCGCTGACCTGGGCGCGCGGGCCGAACTTGTCGCGCACCACGCCGCGCCACAACACCCCGGCGGTGATGAAATCGGTCACGGTTTCGGGCGCGATGCCGGCCTTGCCCAGCTCTGCCAGGAAGCGGTCGGGTTCAAGGTTGGCGCGGCCGGCGAATTCGGCGATGCCGGCCTCGATGGCGGCCTCGTCCGCCGTGACCCCGGCGCGGGAGGCCGCGTCGAGTTGCAGCCGTTCGTTGATCAGCGCCTCCATCGCCAGTTCCGCGGGATCGCCGGGCGCGCGCAGCACTTCGTAGAAGCGGGCGCGCTGGTCGACCTCGAACTGGGTGATGACGCGGTCGTTGACGTGGACGGCGGGCGCGAACATGTTGCCCTGCGCGGTCACGGCGGGCGCGGCAAGCGCGCCGATCGCGACGCACAGCGTTGCGGTCAGAAGGCGAAGGTGGGGCATGGGTCGGTCTTCCGTCTGCTCTGGTCTCGTTCGGGCCATGTTTCGGGCGGGCCCTGGACGCCGGGGCGCCTAGCCCTTCACGTATTTGCAGCCGCGGGCATAGGGCCGGCCGTCGCGGCCGAAGCCGTTGAGCGACACGGTCAGCCCGATATCCGTCGACGGCTCCACACTAGTCGAGGTTGTGAAGGTACGCGAGAGGGAAAGCCCGACATTCACGCACTCGTTCCGGTATTCCACGCCGATCCCGGCCTTCGCCGCGCGGTCGGCATCGAAATCATAGCGCCAGTCCATGCTGCCGGTCCAGTTTCGGTTGAAATCGTAGGCGAAATCCACGTTCCACTCGGCCACGTCCTCGAACCGGCCCTCGACGGGGGCGGCATCGACCCAGATATAGGAGGTGGCGGCGGTGATCTTTTCACCGCGCCAGGTCAGGCGGGTTTCGGCCTTGGTGAAATCCAGATCGGTATCGAACAGCGACCGGTTGGTCAGGCTCAGCCGGTCGCCGATCTCGACCCGTCCGGCCAGCAGCCAGTCGGAATTGCGCCCGTCCAGCCCGGACGCGCCGCCGAACACGCCCGGATCCTCGGTGCGGAACACCCGGGCGGCGGCCAGCGCGTATTCGTGGCCCTTGGGCGTGACATGGGTCCAGGTCAGCCCGGCGGTGGCGCGCAGCCCCGTCTCGCGCGCGTCGTGCCCCGGAAAGCGGCTGAGCGACAGAAGGTTACCCATGTCGAAATCCACCAGCCGGCCATCCTCGACGGGGACGGTATCGCCGTAGCTTTCCGACCAGGCCAGCTGCATCACCGGCTGGATCACGTCGCGCGCGCCGTTCGGCGCGGTGCGCATCAGCGGCCAGCGCAGTTCGACGGCGGCGGCGGGGGTGATGCGGCCCAGCCGCGGATCCAGCGCGGGATCCTGCCCGACGACGTAGAAATCGCCCGCCAGCGCGGTGTCGGCCTTGAGCAGCGCGCCGCCCGCCAGCAGCCAGTCGCGGTGCCAGCCAAGCTCTGCGCTGGTGCGAAACACGTCGCGCGCCAGGCAATCGCCGGCCGGCACCGAGGCGGCGGTGCAGGCGGCCTGAAGGGCAGGGGTCACGCTGTCGGCATTGCGCTCGTATCCCTGCACGTCGAAGGTCAGCCGCCCTTCGCCCCCGGCGATGCGCGGAAAGCGCCGCTCGTAGGTGCCGCGCACCAGTTCGGTGGCCAGCGTTTCCTCGACCGGCACTTCGCTGTCGCGCAGGGTGCGCAGCGTCTCGGCGCTGGCGAAGATGTATTCGTGGCGCCGGGTGCGGCTGATCGACAGCCCGTTCGACAGCCGGTCCTTGTCGGAATAATCGTAGGTGTCCAGATAGCCGCGATCCGACACCAGCTCGATGTTCAGGTCCAGCTTGAAATCGTAGGGCAGGTTGAACCGGCCCTGGCCGAACAGGTAGGCGCGGGTCTCGTCCGGCAGGATGTCGTCGACCGACACCGCGCCGCTGAACTGGATGCGGCCCCAGCGGAACGCCTGCCGGTAGCGTCCCTCGACGGTCTTGCTTTTCGAGGTGACGAAGGGCGTCAGCGTCACGTCGGCATGATCGCCCAGCGTCAGGAAATACGGAAACCGGAACCCGAATCCCAGCGCCGTCGTCTGTTTCAGCGACGGGATCAGGAAGCCGGAAGAGCGGCGCAGCGACGGATCGGGCAGGCGCATCCGCGGCAGGTAGAAGACCGGCAGGCCGCCGATCTCGAACACCGCGTTGTCGAAGTATAGCTGCCGCGCCTCCTGGTCGTGGATCACCCGCTCGGCCCGGATACGCCACAGCGGCGCGCCGCCATTGGCACAGATCCGGCAGGATGACGCCACCGCCTTGTATAGCTGGTTGTAGCGGCCATCCACGCGGTTGATCTCGGCCGCGGCGATCTGCATCTGCTCTTCCAGGACCAGGCGCGCGCCCTGCATGATCCCGTCCTTCAGATCGCCCGACAATTCGGCATAGCTGGCGGTGACGACCTGGCCGTTTTCCTCGATCAGGGTGATCGGGCCGAGGATCGTCAGCGCGTCGTCGGCGCGGTTGTAGATCAGCCGTTCGGCCAGGATGCGGTTGCCGTTATAGTAGATCTCGACATTGCCGGCCGCCTCGACCTCGTCCGCGCCGTTGAAGCCGATGGAATCGGCGATCAGCGTGGCAAGTTGCGCCTCGGCGGCGCGCAGCGGCGCAAGCGCCAGCAGCAGCGCCAGCAGCGGGCCGGTAAGGGGGCGAAGGCGCCGCCGCATCAGCCGTCCTCCAGGTTCAGCAGGATGCCGACCGACAGCATCACCGCGGCCACCGGCACGGTCCAGGCGGCGAAGATGACGGGCAATTGCCCGCTATTGCCGAGGATCTGCGCGAAGTTGCGCAGGAAGTAGATCGCAAAGCCCAGCCCGATCGCCGTCAGCACCATCAGCCCGGTGCGCCCGAACCGGGTGTGGCGCATCGTGAACCCCGCGGCCACCATCACCATCGCGGCCATCATCAGCGGCAGCGACAGTTCAGTCTGAAACCAGACCCGGTGACTGCGGGCGGAAAATCCTGCGCGCTCCAGCTGGTCGATGAAGCCCGGAAGCTCCCAGATCGGGACCGAGACGGGGGCGCCGAAACTGTCCTGGATCTGCTCCTGCGTCAGCTCCGACGGGATCGTCATCCGCACCTTCAGCCGCGCGTCCCGCTCCGGGTTGGCGGTGCCGGTCAGCGCCCAGACCTTGGCGCCGGTCAGGGTCCAGGCGCCCGGCTTCAGCACCGCGCGCGCCGCCTCGATGCGCCGGCGCGGCGCACCGTCGGGGCCGAAGCCCAGAAAGGTGACGTCGAACAGCACCGTGCCCTCCAGGTTGGAGCCAAGCGCGTGGATCACCGTCTGCCCCTCGGGCCCGCCCTGGCGCAGCCACAGCCCCTCGCGGCTGATCGACAGCACAGAGGTGTCGCCGCCCGACAGGCGGGTGGCCACCACGTCGTAATGGCGCGAGGTGGCGGCGACGATCGGGTTGAACACCGCCACCGCCACCGCGCCGATCACCATCGCCACCAGCACCGGCGCGGTCAGGCTGCGCAGCGCCGAGCGGCCCGAGGCGCGGGTGATCACCAACTCGGACGTGCGCGCCAGCGTCAGGAACAGCGTCAGCGTGGCCAGGATCATGATCAGCGGCAGGATCGCGTACAGCCCCTGCGGCACGTTCAGCAGCGTCAGCTTGACGATCTGCAGGAAACCGACCGTGTCGCTGTCGAACTTGCGCACCTGCTCGACCATGTCGATCAGCACGAACAGCCCGGCAAAGACCGCGAAGACCGCCAGGAAGGTGCGCAGGAACCGGCGCGCGAAATACAGCTGCAGGATCATGCCGGCACCCCGCGCGCCGCGTCCCGCCGCCCGGCCCGCAGCCGCGCCGGAAGGCCCGGCCGCGCGCTGATCCAGAGCAGCGCCAGCGCCAGCGCCAGCCCCAGCACCGTCGCGCCATAGGTCAGCGGCCACAGCGCGGCATTGCCGCTGGCCGCATCGCCCAGCGCGTTGTCGACGCTTTTCAGCACCGCCAGCGCCACCAGCGCGCCGACGATCTGCCGCCATTTGCCGAACCGGCTGAAATGACCGACCAGCAGCGCCGAAAAGCCGACCAGCGAGGTGACCAGCGCGACAAGGGCCTGGGCGATGCGGCTGTGCCCCTCGAAGATCAGGACGGCGCGGGTCTGCCCGGTCTCGGCCTGCGCTTCGGGGCCGGCGCGCAGCAATTCGGCGGTCGACAGCTCGCGCACATGCCGGCCCTCCGGCTGGAAGGCGTCGACGAAGCCCGAGATGTCATAGGCGAAATCCTGAAAGCTGGTGGTCGCCAGCCGCCGCCCCTCGACGTTCAGCACCTGCGCCACGCCGTCGAACATCACCAGTTTCGGCCCGTCATCGCGCCGCAGCAGCAGCGCCTGCCGCGCGGTATAGGTGACATGTTCGCTGTCGCTGCGCTGGTCGGACAGGAAGATGTCGCGCAATTCGCCCTCGGGGGTGATCTCGCGGATGTAGAATGTCACGCCCTCGGACGGGTGCAGGAACTGCCCTTCGGTCAGCAGCCGCGCGGTGATGTTCTCGGAAATCTCGGCCTGCCGCTCCTTGAGGCGGGTCGTCGACAGCGGCACCAGCAGGTGCGTCACCACCGACAGCAGCAGCGCGACCATCACCCCGAAGACCAGCACCGGGCGCACCAGCCGGTAGGGCGAAAAGCCCGTGGCCTGCACCACCACCAGCTCGCTTTCCGTGCTCAGCCGGTTGGCGACATAGACGGTGGCCGCGAAGGCCGCGATTGGCAGCACGATGCGGATCACGTTGGGCAGCGCCAGCGCGGTGAATTCGAAGAACACGCTGGCCGACTGGCCATTGGCGATCAGCTGGTCGAACAGCACCACGGCGCGGTTGATCCAGTAGATCAGCACCAGCACAAGCGAGAAGAAGCCGAAGAGAACCATCAGCTGGGACAGGATATATCTGTCGAATCTCGCCACGTTCCGCCGGCCTGCCAACCCTTGCTGCCACCCTGTTTTTTGCGGCAAGCCTACCGGATCGTGCGGCGGGGGCAAACTGCTAACTGGTCAATTGCCGGTGCGGGGTCTAGGAATGGCCGCGAAAGTGCTTCGACAGACACGAAAGACAGGCCCCGAATGACCACTCCGATCTCCCTCGACATCGCCGCTCTCGACCTTGACGCCATCGCCGGTGCGGAGGGGCGCGTCGTGCTGTTTTGTGAACCCGGCGGCAAGATGGGCCAGCCCGCGCGGCGGGTGAACCGGCTGACGCGCGGCGCGCTGGAGCGGTTCCTTGCCTCGGACACCTTCGAGAAGATGAAGGACGGCGCGGCCGCCGATCTGGCCTTTCCGGGCGGCATGGCGGCCGATGCGGTGCAGGTGGTCAAGCTGCCGCGCCGGGCGGATGCGGCGCTGGCGCGCAAGGCGGGCGCGGCGATCGGCAAGGCGAAATCCGGCAAGGAAATCCTGCTTCTCGCCGGCAATCTTAAGGTGGTGGACGAGGTTCTGCTGGGCCTCGCGCTGCGGGTCTACGACTTTGCCGATCACAAGACCGACGAGAAGAAATCCGAAGGCGGCGTGACCGCTATGGTCTCGAAGCCCGAGGATGTCGATGCCGGCCGCATCGCCGCGCTGGCCGGCGGCGTGTTCCTGACCCGCGACCTGGTGAGCGAGCCGTCGAACGTGCTGACCACCACGGAATTCGCGGACCGGCTGCGCGCGCTGTCCGATCTTGGCGTCGAGGTCGAGGTGCTGGACGAGGACGAGCTTGAACGCCTCGGCATGCGCACCCTGCTGGCCGTCGGCCGGGGCAGCGAAAGCCCGACCAAGGTGGTGGTGATGCAGTGGAAGGGCGGCGGCGACGCGGCGCCCTTCGCGCTGGTCGGCAAGGGCGTGGTGTTCGACACCGGCGGGATCAGCCTGAAACCCGCGCTCGGCATGGAAAGCATGACAATGGACATGGGCGGCGCGGGCGTGGTGGCCGGTGTCATGCACACGCTTGCCCGGCGCGGTGCCAGGGCGAACGTGGTCGGCCTGGTCGGCCTGGTCGAGAACATGCCCGACGGCCGCGCGCAGCGCCCCGGCGACGTGGTGAAATCCATGAAGGGCGACACGGTCGAGGTGATCAACACCGATGCCGAGGGGCGGCTCGTTCTGTGCGACGTGCTGTGGTACGCGCAGGAGCGGTTCAAGCCCGCCGGCATGGTCGATCTGGCGACGCTGACCGGGGCGATCATCATCGGGCTGGGCCATCACATGGCCGGGGTGTTCTCCAACGACGACACGCTGGCAGATGCGTTCCTCAAGGCCGCCGGGGCCGAGGGCGAGGGGGCGTGGCGCATGCCGCTGGCCCCGGCCTATGACGAGCAGCTGAAATCCGGCGTCGCGGACATGAAGAATACCGGCGGCCGCCCCGCCGGGTCGATCACCGCGGCGCAGTTCCTCAAGCGGTTCGTCAAGGATGACGTGCCGTGGATCCATCTCGACATCGCCGGCGTGGCGCGTGTGGAAAAGGCGACCGATTTCGCCCCGAAGGGCGCGACCGGCTGGGGCGTGCTGGCGCTCAACCGGCTGATCGCGGACCATTTCGAGACATGAGGATCGACCGGTAAGCGATTGGCTCGGAAGGACTCAATGGGCGCCGCGTATTTCTATCACCTGACCCGGACCCCGCTGGAGGCGACGCTGCCGCCGCTGATCGGCAAGGCGCTGTCGGCGGGCTGGCGGGTGGCGGTGCGCGGCACGTCGGACGAGCGGATGGCATGGCTTGACGAAAAGCTGTGGCTGGGGCCGGAGGACGGGTTCCTGCCGCACGGGCTTGCGGGCGGCGAATTCGACGCCGACCAGCCGGTGCTGCTGACCACGCGCACCGAGGCCCCGAACGACGCCGCCTGCCTGATGGCGGTGGACGGCGCCGCGGTGGCGCCGGACGAGGTGGGCGCGCTGGCCCGCGTCTGCATCCTGTTCGACGGGGGCGATCCGGCCGCGGTCGAGACCGCGCGCAGCCAGTGGCGCACCCTGACCCAGGCCGGCTGCGCCGCGCAATACTGGAGCCAGGAAAGCGGTGCCTGGGCGAAGAAGGCGGAGAGCGGCGGCGGCTGACGGTGCCGGGGGCGCCGCTGTGCAATATCCGTGGAATGCAGGTGGCGGGGGCGACCAGCCCCTGCCCAGGGACGAGCACACCGGGGTCCGGCCGCACGTCAACAGATTGGCCGTAGAGAGAGCCTTTGAGCGATGCTGGCGGGGACGACCAGCCCCCGCCGCGCCCGCCCCACCCACAGGGCGGGCGCATGGTCAGACGTCCCGCGCCGAACCGAAGTCATGCGGGAAGGCGGGGATAAATCACGCCATAAAAACATCGCGCCGGCACCCGCCCAGGGGCGGCCGCGCCGGGGTCCGGCCGCGCGTCCGGCGGTATCGGTGACAGCCGATCCGTGACCAGCATTCTCGGGGGCTGTTCGCTCGGCGGTGAATTGGCGGTGAAGAACATCCTTGAACAAGAGTATGAGGGGCGATCAGTGAACAAGGGTGGCGGGGCGACCAGCCCCCGCCGCGCCCGCCCCTCCCACAGGGCGGGCGCATGGTCAGACGTCCCGCGCCGAACCGAAGTCATGCGGGAAGGCGGGGATAAATCGCGCCATACAAACGTCGCCCCAGCACCCGCCCAGGGGCGGGCACGCCGGGTGCCGGCCGCGCGCCATATGCCGCGGTGAAAGACGACCCGCGAGCAACGGCGCCGGGGTCCGACCGCCTGCGGTATGGCCCCCGCGCCGCGCTTGCTGTGGACAGTGCCGGGGCGCGCCGCTAAACCGGCGAAAACGCCCAATCACATGCGGACCGCACGCCAGATGGCCAGCCTCAACGACATCCGATCCACCTTTCTCGACTATTTCCGCCGCAACGGACATGAGGTCGTCCCGTCCTCGCCCCTGGTGCCGCGCAACGATCCCACCCTGATGTTCGTCAACTCGGGCATGGTGCAGTTCAAGAACCTGTTCACCGGGGTCGAGCACCGCGACTATACCCGCGCCGCCACCGCGCAGAAATGCGTTCGCGCGGGCGGCAAGCACAACGATCTGGACAATGTCGGCTATACCGCGCGGCATCATACCTTCTTTGAAATGCTGGGCAATTTCAGCTTCGGCGACTACTTCAAGGACGAGGCGATCATGTTCGCCTGGGAGCTTCTGACCCGCGATTTCGGCATCGACGCGGCGCGCCTGCTGGTCACCGTCTACCATACCGACGACGAGGCGTTCGAGATCTGGCGCAAGGTCGGCGTGCCCGAGGACCGGATCATCCGCATCGCCACCTCGGACAATTTCTGGCAGATGGGCCCGACCGGCCCCTGCGGCCCCTGCACCGAGATCTTCTATGATCACGGCGATCACATCTGGGGCGGCCCGCCGGGCAGCGCCGAGGAAGACGGCGACCGCTTCATCGAGATCTGGAACATCGTCTTCATGCAGAACGAGCAGTTCGAGGACGGCTCGATGCGCGCGCTGGACATGCAGTCGATCGACACCGGGATGGGGCTGGAACGGATTGGCGCGCTGCTGCAGGGCAAGCACGACAATTACGACACCGACACGATGCGCGCGCTGATCGAGGCGTCGGCCAATGCCAGCGGAACCGATCCCGAGGGGACGGGCAACGTGCATCACCGGGTGATCGCCGATCACCTGCGCTCGACCTCGTTCCTGATCGCCGACGGGGTGATGCCGTCGAACGAGGGGCGCGGATACGTGCTGCGCCGGATCATGCGGCGGGCGATGCGCCATGCGCACCTCTTGGGCAATGCCGATCCGGTGATGCACCGCCTGGTGCCGGCGCTGGTGGGCCAGATGGGCCAGGCCTATGCCGAGCTGGGCCGCGCCCAGCCCCTGATCGAGGAAACGCTGCTGCTGGAAGAGACACGCTTCAAGGCGACGCTGGACCGGGGGCTGCGGCTGCTGGACGAAGAGCTGGGCCGCCTGCCGGAAGGCAGCGATCTGCCCGGCGCGGCGGCGTTCCGGCTGTATGACACCTTCGGCTTCCCGCTGGACCTGACCCAGGACGCGCTGCGCGAGATGGGGCGGTCCGTCGATACCGAAGGCTTCGAGGCGGCGATGGCCGAGCAGAAGGCCAAGGCGCGCGCCGCCTGGTCCGGCTCGGGCGAGTCGAAGGATCTGGCGGTCTGGTTCGACCTGGCCGAAGAGCACGGCGCGACCGAGTTCCTGGGCTACGACACCGAAAGTGCCGAGGGGCAGATCCTGGCGATCATCAATGACGGCAAGCTGACCGATTCCCTGCCCGAGGGCGAGGATGGCTGGATCGTCGTGAACCAGACGCCGTTCTACGGCGAGGCGGGCGGCCAGGTCGGTGACAGCGGCACGATCCGGTCGCTGAACGACAATCATGTGCACGGCGAGATCACCGATACCCAGCGGTTCGCGGGCGGGCGCATCCTTGCGCATTTCGTGCGCGCGGCGCGCGGGGCGCTGGCGCAGGGCGATCCGGTGGCGCTCAGGGTCGATCATGCCCGGCGCAGCGCGATCCGCGCCAACCATTCGGCCACCCACCTGCTGCACGAGGCGCTGCGCCAGGAACTGGGCGATCACGTCGCGCAGCGCGGCTCGCTGAACGCGCCGGACCGGCTGCGATTCGATTTCAGCCATTCGAAGGCGCTCAGCCCCGAGGAACTGGCGCGCGTGCAGGAAGAGGTGAACGCCTTCATCCGCCAGAACAGCCCGGTGGAGACACGGATCATGACGCCCGACGATGCCCGCGGCATCGGCGCGCAGGCGCTGTTCGGCGAAAAGTACGGCGACGAGGTGCGCGTCGTGTCGATGGGCCGCGCGCCCACCGGCAAGGGGCTGGACCGCGAGACCTGGTCGATCGAGCTGTGCGGCGGCACCCATGTCGCGCAGACCGGCGATATCGGGCTGTGCGTGGTGCTGGGCGACAGCGCGTCCTCGGCCGGGGTGCGCCGGATCGAGGCGCTGACCGGACAGCGCGCGCTGGACCATCTGGCGGCGCAGGATGCGCGGGTGGCCGATCTGGCCGGCATGCTCAAGGTCGGCGCGGGCGACGTGGTGGAAAGGGTGCGCGCGCTGGCCGGCGAGCGCAAGGCGCTGGCCAACGAGGTGGCGCAGCTTCGCCGCGATCTGGCGCTGGCCGGCGGGGCGGAGTCGCAGTCTGAAATAGATGAAAAGTCCATCTCTGGATTGCAGTTCTCCTCTCGTGTCTTGGATGGGGTGAGCGGGAAGGATCTTCCTTCGATAATCGACGAGATGAAGGCGAATGGTTCTAAGGGAGTGATCCTCTTGGCAACCCAAGCGAACAACAAAGCGGCCTTGGCTGTGGGATGCGGTGTCGATGCGGTCAAACGAGTCGCAGCGGTGGATGTTCTTCGCGCCGCTGTGGGTGCGCTCGGAGGTAAAGGTGGCGGTGGTCGTAAAGACCTCGCCCAAGGTGGCGCCCCAAGCCTAGATAATTGGGAAGGTGCATTAGAGGCGGCTGTGGCCGTCATACAAACTGCAGTAGGGAGAGCATAGAATGAGCGCACTCTGGATCGCGCATGTCACGGTGACCGACGAAGAGGCGTATGGGAAATACGCTGCCATCGCCACCGAGGCGATCGCCGCGCATGGCGGCGAATTCCTGGCCCGTGGCGGCCGCTATGTCGTGCTGGAAGGCAAGGACCGGCCGCGCAACGTGGTCGCCCGCTTTCCCAGCGTCGAGGCGGCGGTCGAGTGCTACAACTCGCCCCGCTACCAGGAGGCCGTGAAATTCGCCAAGGCCGCCAGCGAGCGCGATCTGATGGTGGTCGAAGAGGCCTGAGCGCGGCCTTTCGCCGGCCCTGGTCCGGCATGTGACGGCCAATCGGCCCGGGGCGCATCGCGGTTCGGGCCGTTTTCTTTGGCAGGCTGTGGATAAACCGGCATGCCGCACGTTTCAGCACCGCGCTCAACCGGTTGAAAAGCCGAATCGATTCGGGTTGTCCACAAGGTCCGATCCGACCTTCGGACATCGCGGATCCCACGGTGAACCCGTTTCCGGCGGCTTTGTTTCGGATAATTCGCCAATTGGCGCCCCCTATCCCCGGCCGAGTCGGTAACAGGTGATGCTATGGGGACACATTTGGGGCCGATTTCCGCGCCAAAGCCCGTATCTGGTATGTTAACCGGTTCAGACAACTAAACTGCCCTTAGGTCGTCCGCGAGTCATCGTGGTAATCAAGACCTACTTTTTGGGTAACGGAGGTTTATAAAATGAAATCGATCCTGACCGCTGCAACCGCAGCCGTTCTTCTTACCGCTTCGTCCGCGATGGCCTGGGAAGGCCGCACCGTCGCGTGCTTCGACAAGGTGTGGTCGCCCGCGACCTACACGGCCAGCAAGGTGTTGGTTAAGCCCGCGAAAGAGCGTTACGAGCACAAGAACGGCCGCATCGAGCTGGTGCACTACGCCCCGGTCTACCGGGAAATCAAGACCATGGCCTCCAAGGGCTACTGGGTCATGAAAGAAGTCAGCTGCGGCTGCCCGGCCTGCGACTGATCGCAAGTCATGGGGCGCCGGTGACATCCCCACCGGCGCCCCGGTCACTCAGGTTTGAGAGCCAATCTGGCGCGGGTCCCGGCCCGCGCTTTTTTCTTGCCCCGTCTCCGGGCGGATTTCCCCGCTCGAATCAACGCCTAGACAGATCGAACACATTGTTTCACCGCGCTGAACAATGCGCCAGTTGTCCACAGGGGGAAGGCGCAGACCGGGCGGGCGGATGATCCGCCGTACCCTGGGGCCTTCCTAGCCGGCGGCGCGGGCCTGGCGTTTGCGCTCGTGCGGGTCGAGGTGGCGCTTGCGCAGCCGGATCGCGTTCGGCGTGACTTCGACCAGCTCGTCGTCGTCGATATAGGCGATGGCCTGTTCCAGCGACATGCGCACCGGCGTGGTCAGTCGCACCGCCTCGTCGGTGCCCGAGGCCCGCACGTTGGTCAGCTTCTTGCCCTTGAGCGGGTTCACTTCCAGGTCGTTCTCGCGGGCATGTTCGCCGATGATCATGCCCTGGTACACCGCCTCCTGCGCGCCGATGAAGAAGCGGCCGCGATCCTCGAGGTTGAAGATCGCATAGGGCACCGAAACGCCGTTCTCCATCGAGATCAGCACACCGGCGCGGCGGCCGGGAATGGCGCCCTTGTACGGCTCCCAGGAATGGAACACGCGGTTCAGAACGCCGGTGCCGCGCGTGTCGGTCAGGAATTCGCCGTGATAGCCGATCAGCCCGCGCGACGGAACCAGCGCGACGATGCGCGTCTTGCCGGCGCCGGCGGGCTTCATCTCTGTCATCTCGCCGCGGCGCGCGCCGGTCAGCTTTTCGATCACGACGCCGGAATAGCTGTCATCGACGTCGATGGTCACTTCCTCCACCGGCTCGCAGCGCACGCCGTCGATCTCGCGGAACAGCACCTGCGGGCGCGAGATCGACAGTTCGAACCCCTCGCGGCGCATGTTCTCGATCAGCACACCCATCTGCAATTCGCCGCGGCCCGCGACCTCGAACGCCTCGCCGCCGGGCGTGTCGGTGACGCGGATGGCGACGTTGCCCTCGGCCTCTTTCAGCAGCCGCTCGCGGATCACCCGCGATTGCACCTTGGACCCGTCGCGCCCCGCCAGGGGCGAATCGTTGATGCCGAATGTCACGGTGATGGTCGGCGGGTCGATCGGCTGCGCTTCCAGCGGCTCCTCCACCGCCAGCGCGGCGATGGTGTCGGAGACGGTGGCCTTCGACATGCCGGCGATGGACACGATGTCGCCGGCCTGCGCCTCGGGGATGTCCTGCAGCGCTAGGCCGCGGAACGCCTGGATCTTGGTGACGCGAAACTGCTCGATCTTCTGGCCGACGCGGGACAGCGCCTGCACCGTCGCCCCGACCTTGAGCTTGCCGCTTTCGACCCGCCCGGTCAGCATCCGCCCGACAAAGGGATCATAGGCCAGCGTCGTCGCCAGCATGGTGAAATCCTCGTCCGCACGGGCAAGCTGGCGGGGCGCGGGGACATGGTTGACCACCAGGTTGAACAGCGCCGACAGATCGCGGCGCGGCCCGTCCAGTTCTGCATCGGCCCAGCCGGAGCGGCCCGAAGCGTAAAGATGCGGGAAATCAAGCTGATCCTCGTCGGCATCCAGTGCCGCGAACAGGTCGAAACACTCGTCGAGCGCGCGGTCAGGCTCGGCATCGGGCTTGTCGACCTTGTTGAGCACGACGATCGGCCGCAGCCCCAAAGCCAGCGCCTTGGATGTGACGAACTTGGTCTGCGGCATCGGTCCTTCGGCGGCATCGACCAGCAGCACCACGCCATCGACCATCGACAGGATCCGCTCCACCTCGCCGCCGAAATCGGCGTGGCCGGGCGTGTCGACGATGTTGATGCGCTTGCCCTTCCACTCGACGCTGGTCGCCTTGGCAAGGATCGTGATCCCGCGCTCGCGCTCCAGGTCGTTGCTGTCCATGGCGCGCTCTGCGACGGCCTGGCCGGTGCGGAAGGCGCCGGATTGTTTCAGAAGTTCGTCGACGAGCGTGGTCTTGCCGTGGTCGACATGGGCGATGATCGCGATGTTGCGCAGGTCCATTGGGGTGTCCATAAGGGGAATTGCGCGGCTGATACCGCGCGTGCGCGCCGGAGACCACCCCCTGAATGTGAAAGCCGCGCCTGCGGTGCAGGAATCGGGCGCCGTGCGCTATCCGGGGCGCTACGGGGCCGGCCGCGTCCCCAGGACATCGCCGTAAAGCGACAGGTAGCGCGGCCCCTGCACATCCACGCCGAACCCGGCGGCATGGCCGGGGGCGCGGGCCGCAAGATGCGCGCGGCCTGCCGGATCGCGGCCCAGCGCGATCACGCGGCCCGCCAGCGCCTCGGCGTCGCCCGGCGGCACCATAAGCGCGGCGAAGGGGCCGGTCAGGACCGACGCATAGCCGGGATTGGCCGCGGCCACGGGCAGCGCGCCCGCGGCCAGCGCCTCGGCCAGGATCAGCCCGAAACTTTCGCCATAGGGTGCGGGCGCCAGCACGATGTCGGCGCGCCCCAGCAGCGCGCGCGCGGCGGCATCGTCCGGGCGCGGCAGGTGCGACGTGCGCGGCAGGGCGGCGGCGCGCACCGCGCCGGCCAGCGGGCCGTCGCCGGCGATGGTCAGGTGTGCGTCCGGCAGCGCCTCGGCGATCAGCGGCCAGGCGCGCAGCAGGATGTCCACACCCTTGCGCGGCTCCAGCCGGCCGAGGCAGACCAGCGACAGCGCGCCTTGCGCGCGCGGCGCGGCGGCGCGTGCCCAGGGGCCAAGGTCGATGGCGGGGGGCAGGATCTGCGCGGGCAGGGCGGGCAGCAGCCGGGCCAGCAGATCAAGCGGTGCGTCCGAGGGCACGATCACGCGGGCACAGCGCGGCAGGATCCGCCGCGCCGCGCGCCGGATATAGCGGTCGGCAAGACCGCGCGCGGCGGGCCGGGGCAGGGTGGCATGCACCGTGGCGACCACCGGCAGGCGCAGCGTGCGCGCGATCTGCCAGGCCAGAAGCGGCGTCCAGGGCGTATGGACATGCACGATGTCCGCGCCCCAGCCATGCAGGTCGGCGGCCAGCGCGCGCAGGGCACGGGGCGCGGCGCAGGCGATCTCGAACTCGGTGCCGTGTGCGCCCAGCATGCGGGCATGACCGATGCGGGTGATGTCGCCGTGCGTGCCGTTCCGGCCGCGCGGGGCGGGCGGGCAGACGATGCGCGCGGGATGGCCGTGCTCCGTCAGCCAGCGCGACAGGTCGCGGACATGGCGCTGCACCCCGCCGGGGCGGTCCATGTCGTAGGGCACGGCCTGGACGACGCGCATGGCGCCGTTACCCGCGCCGCAGCGCGCGCAGGACCGGCAGCAGCCCCTCGGCGATGTCGAGCGCGGAATAGACCATGAGCGCGATCACCGCCGCGCCCAGCCAGTCGCCCGACAGCGCCAGAAACGGGATCAGCCCCGACAGGCCCGAGACGAAGGCGACGGGCCAGTCGATCATGCGCAGCGGCGCCGGCACCGCGTCTTCGGCGCCGGCCAGCCGGTCGCGGATCACCCGCGCCAGCAGCCGCCCCCAGCCCGCCAGCGCGCCCAGCGCGGTCCAGCCCCATGTCATGCCTCCCGCACCGCCCAGCACCCGGTCGGCCAGGATACCGATCGCCAGGTACAGAAGGCCCCATTGCGCCATGTCCACCAGGAAATCCACGTCGCCGCCGGTCTTCGACGTGGCCCCCGTGACCCGCGCCAGCATCCCGTCGGCGCAGTCGAGCATCTGGAACAGCGCGCCCGCGCCCGCCACCGCCCAGGGCGCAAAGGCCAGCGGCAGCCACAGCGCCAGCGCCGGCAGCAGCAGCGCCGCCAGCAGCGCCAGCCCCGACACGGCCAGCGGCGACAGCCCGGCGCGCGCCAGCAGCCAGACCAGCGGCACGCTGGGAAAGCGGTAGGGTGCGATCGACCACGCGGTGCGCCATTCCTCGCGCAGGTATGGCAGGCGCAGATCGGCGGCGATGCGCCGGAATGTGACCTTCTGCGATGCGTTCACCGGTTTTCCCCGCCTTGATGCCGGCCCTCCCGTAGCATATCGTCCGCGCCTGCACAGGGGCGTTTTGGCCGCAGGATGGAGTTTCCATGAGCGATATGACCGCGATCATTCTGGCGGCCGGACTTGGCATCCGCATGGGGCCGCGCGGCCGGCTTTGTCCCAAGGGCCTGATCGAGGTCGGCGGCGAGACGATGGTGGCGCAGTCCCTTTCGAGCCTGCGGGCCTTCGGGATCGGGCGGGTGCGCATCGTCACGGGGCATCTCGACGACCAGTACCGCGCGGCCTTCGGCACCGAGCCGGGGGTGGAACTGGTGCACAACCCCGCCTACGGCACCACCGGCAGCCTGCGCTCGCTGGCGGTCGGGCTGGACGGGGTGGAAGGGGCCTGCGTGATCCTCGAATCGGACCTGATCTATGCGCCCGAGGCGCTGGAGGCGGCGTTGACCGGGGGCACCTGCCTGATCGCCTCGGGGCCGACCGGCGCGGGCGACGAGGTGTATATCTGGACCGATGCGGATGGCGGCCTTCTGGAGATGTCCAAGGACCGCGCCGCGCGCCCCGAGCCGCCGCATGGCGAGCTGGTGGGCATCACCGGGATCGGCGCCGATGCGGTGCCGATCCTGCGCGAGGTCGCGGGCGCCGTCATGGCCGCCGAGCCGGCCGAGCATTACGAGCCGGGGCTGGTGGCGCTGGCGCGCAAGGTGGCGCTGCCGGTGCTGCGGCTCGACGGGCTGGCCTGGGCGGAGATCGACGACGAGGACATGCTGGCCCGCGCCGAACGGCTGGTGGTGCCGCGCGTGCAGGCGGCGCGCGCCGCGCTCATCCCCCGCGCCGGATGAACAGCACCGCCGCGCCGAGGCCCAGCGCCAGCGGCGCGCCCACCGCCAGCGGCGCCGCCAGCGCGCCCAGCTCGCCGATGGTCCAGAAGGTGCGCACCGTCACCACGTAGACATATCCCAGCGCCGCCAGCCCGATCAGCCGCGCGATCAGCATCCGGCGCCCGTCAAAGCCCAGATTGGCCATCGACACGCCCAGAAGCGCGACGATCCCCGGCAGCAGCCACGCCGTCCAGCGCCGCCATTGCGCGGTGGCGACCGCCGGGCGCAACCCGTCCGGCGGCGCGCGCAGGCCCGCCAGCCGGTTCAGCGCCGGCTGCGGCAGGTAGAAGGGCGCAACGCCGTTATATTGCAATTGCTCGGGGATCAGCTCCAGCTCCCGTTCCGCCACGGGCGCGCGCCCGACGCGGGCGGCATCACCGAACACCGTCTCCCATCGGGTGACATCGCTCAGGGTCCACAGATACGGGGTGCCGGCGGGGGCGGCGCGCCCGGCGCCGGTGATCGTCTCCAGCCCGGCGGCGCGGATGCCGTCGAAGATCAGCACGTTGTGCATCTCGGGCGCGGCCGAGCGCAGCACGTCGGCACGGATCGCGGTGTCGCCGGTGACGAACCACACGCCGTATTTCCAGCTTTGGCGGAACCGCTTGGCGTAATCGCCAAGCCCGCTATCCACCTGCGCCCAGATCGCCGCGGGGCGCAGATGCGTCTCCAGCGCCATGTGCGCCCCGCCCGCCAGCAGCGCCAGCCACAGCACCCCGGCATAAAGCCGCGGCGGCGTCGCGCCCGCGGCGGACAGGATCACCGTCTCCAGGCGCTGACGGCGGGCAATCTCGGCCAGGAACGGGCCGAAGAACATCGCCACCGGCAGCATCCGCGTGACGATATCGGCGCCGCGTTGCAGCAGGTAGGGCGCCAGCAGAACCGGCAGGGACGTCTCGCGCGTCGCCGCGGCGCGGCGGATCTGCGGAAAGGTCGCCGCGAGGTCGATCGTGTAGGCGATGGTCAGCAGGATGAACAGAACCAGCGCGGTGAAGCGCAGGTAATCGGCCAGCGCGCGGCGCGTGGCGGTCGCGGTCAGCACGGACAGGAGGCCGGGCGCGCGCGTCATGTCTGGTTGCGCGGCGGCGCGATGATATGCTCGGCGCGCAGCCATACATAGCCCAGCGCCGGCGCCAGCCCCAGCGCCAGAACCGCCAGCGCCGCCGGCCAGAACCCGCGATAGCCCAGAGCCGCGGCATCGCCCAGCACCGCGCGGCTGAACACGTCGCCCGCCAGCACGCCGACCAGCCCCAGCGGCAGCGCCGCAAAACGGCCCTGCCTGGTCCCCGCGAACGCGACGGCGGCCAGCGCCAGCGCAGCGGCCAGAGGGCACATCAGCGCGCGCGCCAGCATCTCGCCAAAGCGGCGGGTGGGTGCGCGAAGCGGCGCGGCGCCCTCGCGCACGATCAGCTTGCCGGCCAGCGGGCCGCCGCTTTGAAACAGGTAGCGCTCGGTGAAGCGGCGGGCGGGGTCTGCGGCCTCCAGCAGATCGCCGAGATTGAACTCGGTGGTCACCGTCTGCACGTCGATGCGCGCAAAATCGAGCGCGGTGCGGGCCGGCCCGGCGCGGCGCGGCGCGTCCGTGCGGTCCGGCGCGCTGCCGGGGCCGCCGCGATACTCGCGGAACCTGCGCAGCTCGACCCGAAAGCCGCCTTGCGTGTCCGGCCCGTCGATCTGCCAGTCGTCGGCCTGCGAGACATGCCAGCCGCCGCCGGGCTGGCCGTCATAGATGAACAGGCTGCCATTGGCTGCCGGGTCGCCGTCCGGCGGCGGGCTGGCGATGAAGGTCCGCCCGCCGAATTCGCGCAGAAAGCCCTGCTCGTCCGGGTCGGTCAGCGCCGACAGGATGCGCCCGACATGCAGGTCGTAATAGCTCAGCCGCAGCAGGTGCGCGGCAAAGGGCGTGACCAGCCCCGAGAACAGCAGCGACAGCACCAGCCCCAGCGTGCCGGCAAGCAGCGCAAGGCGCGGGATGCGGTGCCATGGCTCTCCGGCGGCGGCGCAGATCACCAGCTCGTTGTCGCCGCGCGCGCCGTTGACCGCCAGGTAGATCCCGAGAAACAGCACGATCGGCAGGGCGAAATCCACGATCTCGGGGGATTTCAGCACCAGGATCGCCGCAAAATCCAGCGCGCTGCCGCCATTGCGGATCACCCGTTCAAGCTGCGAGGAAAAGATGTCGGTCAGGAAGATCACCTCGATCAGCACCAGCAGCGCCAGCACCGTGCGCAGCGCGCGCCGCGACAGAAGGCGGGTCATCGGGCTGCGGCGCAGGGCGATCATCACGGCTCGCAAGGGGGGGATGGGTGTCTCATTGCCCGATGATGCGGCCTCTTGGCGCCGGGTTCAAACATCTTGGCGCCGCCCGGCGGTCACGAAAGCGCGGACAATGCGACCAGCCCGGCCCCCGCGGCGATCCAGGCATCGGTGATGTCCAGCAGCCCGCCCTGATGCGGCAGCACCTTGGGAAAGTCCTTGACCCCGGCGGCGCGCTTGAGCCGGGACGCGGCCAGATCGCCCGCCACCGTCAGCGCCCCGGTGACGAGGGCGACGGCGGCGCTGAGGTGAACCGGAAAGCCGAACAGCAGATACCCCGCCAGCGCCGCCGTCAGCACCAGCATCGCCGCGCCGACGGCCAGCCCCTCGGCGGTCTTGCGCGGGCTGAGCTGCGGGAACACCTTGCGGCGGCCGAAAAGCTTGCCGCCCAGCAGCGCATAGCTGTCGAAGGTCTCGACCAGCAGGAAGGCGATCAGCAGCCACGCCGCCTCGCCGCCGAGGGCGGCGGCGGTGAACACGATCAGCGGCAGGCCGGGGAACAGCGCCAGCTCCAGCACCGCGCCGGGCGCGCCGCCGGGCCGCACCCGGCGGAACACGCCGATGCCGAGGACCAGCAGCAGCACCGCGCCGCCGGTCATCAGGTAGAGCGGCAGCAGCGCGGCCAGCCCCGACAGCACGGCGATCGCCAGCGCCGCGGCCAGCGCCGGCAGCGGCCCGTCGATGCCGCCGCGCGGCAGGGTGATGCGCGCCGCCTCGAACCCGGCGCGCAAGCTGTGCAGGATCAGCAGCGCCAGCAGCAGCCAGCCGCCCACCAGGAACGCCCCGGCGACAACCCCGACGATCAGCGTCTCGGTCAGCAGGATCGGGAAGACCCCGGCAGCCACGGCGCGGCTGCGCGGCCAGAGCCACAGCGCACCCACCACCGCATAGCCGACCGCCAGCAGCGCCAGGCAGGCCAGCGCCAGCAGCGTGACCACCGGCACCATGCCCGGCCCCGGCATCATCGCCCGCTTCCCGCGCGGCGCACGATGCGCGCCTGCCAGCGCCTCAGCAGCGGCGCCAGAAGCGAATGCAGATGCAGCAGCAGCGTCGCCTGCATCCCCGGCGTGGCGGTGAAGCGCCCGCGATCGGCCCGCGTCAGGATCAGCCCGGCGACATCGGCCGTGCGCCATGTGCCGCCGCTTTCGGTGATCTTCCGGGTGATCTCGGGCTTGCTGGCGGCCTCGGCGGCCAGCAGCGGCGTGTCGGTGTCTGCCGGATAGGCGATGGTGACGGTGATGCCGCGCGGCGCCAGCTCGACGCGCAGCACCTCGGCCAGGCCGCGCATCGCGAACTTGGTCGGCGCATAGGCCGAATAGCCGTAGATGCCGAAAAAGGCGGCGACCGAGGACACGAAGATCAGCCGCGCGCCGGGGCCCATATGCGGCGTGCAGGCATGGGCGAAATGCAGCGCGCCCATGTAGTTGACCTCCATGTGGCGGCGGTGCAACGCGATGCTCTGGCCCAGGAATTCGCCCGGCTCGGTGATGCCGGCATTGGCGACGGCATGGCCCGGCGCGCCCAGATCGGCGATGGCGCGCGCCACCGCCTCGGCGCAGGCGGCCGCGTCCGAGACATCGCAGGGATAGGCAAAGGCGGACGGGCCGATCGCCTCAACAGCGGCCTGCAACCTGCCGGGATCGCGGGCGAAAAGCGCGACGGGGTGGCCGCGGGCGGATAGCTGTTTCGCCAGCTCCAGCCCGATCCCGCTGGAGCCGCCGGTGATGAAGGCCGGCCGGCGGGCCGCCGCGGTCACTGCGCGCCGTCTCCCGCAAAGCTCAGCAGCAGGTCATGCGCCTCGGGGTCGTCCATCTGCACCGGCGGGTGCTTGAACAGAAAGGCGCTGGCATCGCTGATCGCGCCCTTGAGCCCTCGCGCGCGGGCGATGCGCGCAGCCCGGATCGCGGTGATCGCCATGGCGGCGGCGTTCGGGCTGTCCTCGACCTCGAGCCGGACCTCCATCGAGGTGCGCGCGCCGCCCAGAAGCCGCCCTTCGAGCCGCACATAGGCCACCTTGCGGTCGTTCAGCCACGGCACGTAGTCGGACGGGCCGATGCGGATATTGCCGTCGGCGAGCCGCGCATCCATCGCCGATTGCACCGCCTCGGTCTTCGACTCGCGCTTCAGCGCCAGGCGGTCCATGTCCATCATGTTCATGAAATCGGTGTTGCCGCCGACATTGAGCTGATAGGTCCGGTCCAGTTTCACGCCGCGCAGATCGGCAAGATGCGCCAGGGTGCGGTGCACGACGGTCGCGCCGAACTGCGCCTTGAAATCGTCGCCCAGGATCGGCAGGCCCGCCGCCTCGAATTTCGCCGCCCAGGCCGGGTTCGAGGCCAGGAAGATCGGGATGCCGTTGACCACCGCGCAGCCCGCCTTGAGCGCGCATTCGGCGTAGAATTCCACCGCCTGCTGGCTGCCCACCGGCAGGAAGATGATCAGCACCTCGGTCTCGGCCTCTTTCAGGGCGGTGACGATCTGGTCCTGCGTCAGCGGCACGGCCTCTGACGGAACAAAGCTGAGATCGGGCGGCTGGTTGCGCATGAAGGCCGACACGCCGTCGAGATCGGGGCCGCGATGCACGGTGGCCTTCTGATCGGAGAGCTGGTCCCAGAACACCTCGGTGCAGTTGGGATCGGCCAGCACCGCCTCGCCCAGCGGGCGGTTCACCTTGCGGCGGTCCACGTCGAAGCCGGCGACGATCTCGATATCCTCGGGGCAGTAGCCGCCCAGGACCGGAAAGCTGACGCCGACCGCGTCGCCTCCCTTGGCGCGGCAGTAGGAGACGGCCTGAACCAGCGAAGAGGCGCAGTTGCCGATGCCGGCAATGGCCGTGCGGATGCGCCCGCTCGGAGAGGTGGTCATGGGTCCCTCGGATATGTCGTTCTTGTTGGCGCGGCTTTTGACAGAAACGCGCGGCGGATGCCAGCGGGATGTTCCCGCATGGCGGGTTACTGCAGGCGGCCGCCCGAGACGCTGAAATACTCGGAAATCGCGCCGCCGCCATTCGGCAGCAGCCCGTGCACCGACAATCCGGTGACGCTGGGGATCAGGCCGTCATCGTTCACCGTGGCATAGGCATAGACCGGGCGCGCCTTCTGCCCGCCGATCCGCGCCAGCGCCTGCGACTGGCCGGGGCCGGTTTGAAGCAGCAGGAACGACAGTTGCGGCAGGGGCTTGAGCGACACGTCGAACTGCCCCGGCTGCGCGCGGCGGCGCACGTTCACGCCGTAGGCCATCATCCGCTCGATCGGCTTGAGCGGCTTGCGCGCGCCGTCGGTATTGTAGCGCCGCCAGTAGACATGCACCGGATCCGGCCAGGCAAGGTTGCCGGCTCCGTCATAGCGCGCGGCGAAGATGATCGTGTTGGCATTCATCGAGCGTTGCAGGAACAACAGCTGATGCGGCTCCTGCGGCACGGGCCAGTCGGGGCGCATCAGCGGCAGCGTGCCGTTGCGCGCCACCCGGACCTTCTGCAACTGCGCGGCCCGGGCCGGCGGCGCGAACGGGGCGAGGGCGGCGGCGGAGCCTGCGGCGGCAAGGAAGTGGCGGCGTTTCATGACCCGAGTGTAATACAGAACGCCCGGTGCGGCGACATCAAGATTTCGCCAGTGGGCGGAACCCTGCGGACGGGGCGGGCCTGCACCCGGCCGAACCGGCGTCGGACCGGCTGCTTTTGCCGGTCCGAAATGGTTCGACAGGTTTGCCTAATTGCCCCCGAAGGGCGCGGCAACGATGCGCGTCCGGGGTCGGTAGAAACAAGATTATTCGTTTACAAACAAGGCGCTACAGGGTATTCGGCGGTGACCCTTGCAACACCGGAAACAAGCCGCATAATAAAGCACTCCTACATACGCGCCAGAGCCGTCAAGGCTCGGATCGCTCCGAAGTCCGCCGCGCTGCGTGGCAGGACACGGCAACAACAAGGAGATAACGATGACGATGAAACACATGCTCTCCGCCGCGGCCCTTGCCGCCGCGGTGCCTGGCCTTGCCGCCGCGGAATGCGGCGATGTGAGCATCACCGAGATGACGTTTTCCTCGGCCATCATCACCACCGAGATCGCCTCTTTCCTCATGGAACAGGGCTATGGCTGCAAGGTGACGCGCGTGCCCTCCGACACGATTCCGGCGCTGGCATCGCTGGCCGAGAACAACGATCCCGATATCGTCACGGAGCTTTGGGTCAATTCCGCCGGTGCCGTCTATGACAAGCTGAAAGCGGAAGGCGTGATCACCGATCTGACCAAGGTTCTGGACCCCGGCGGTGTCGAAGCCTGGTGGATCCCCACCTACCTGGCCGAGGAACACCCCGAACTGACGACCATCCAGGGCATTCTCGACAACCCCGAGCTGGTCGGAAACCGGTTCAACAACTGCCCCGATGGCGGTTGGGTGTGCGGCATCATCAACAACAACATCGCGCGGGCCTATGGCCTCGAGGAGGCCGGGATCGAGGTGTTCTATCACGGCTCGGGCGAAACCCTGGCCGCATCCTTGGCGGCGGCTTACGAAAACAAGGAGCCGTGGTTCGGCTATTACTGGGAGCCGACGGCGATCATGGGGCGCTTTGACATGACCATGGTCGATATCGGCGACGTGGACCTCGAGGCGCACGAAGCCAACCTGGACCCCGACGTGGTTGACCCGAAGCCCAGCGCCTATCCCCCGAGCCTGGTCTACACCGTGGCCACGACCCGGTTCGTCGAGGAAAAACCCGAGATTGCCGAGTTGATGAGCAATATCAACTTCGGAACCGACGAGATGAGCGCGCTTTTGGCCTGGAAGGGCGAAAACAACGCGTCCACCGAGGAAACGGCGGTCCATTTCCTGATGAACAACAAGGAAAGATGGGCTGAGTGGTTGAATGACGACGCACGGGCGCGTCTGTCCAATCTGCTGGGCAAGTGATACCGGCGCGCGCGCCTTGCGGCGCTGTGTGACAGGCGACGCGGCCGGGCCTTTGGTGGCCCGGCCTTCCGGCTGGCCGCGATTCGTGCGCCCCGGCCGGCTTTCGCAGATTACGAGCGGCCGGCGGGCCGGCGCCGAGTATGGCGCAGCGGCTCGGGGGCGAAGATCATGCGCCGCGCCATAGCTGTTCGACCTTGTTCTGCGCCCGCTCCAGGATTTCCGCCGTCGCCTCGTCGCCGGCCAGCGATTCGGCCACTGCATTGTCGATGATCGCCGCCACTTCCGGCAGCCGCCGGTCGGCGGGCATCAGCCGGGCAAGGCCGTGCAGGCGGTCCATCTGGCCGGCAAACGGGATCATCCGGGCGACGTCCGGATCGGCCCAGGTGGCGCTGCGGCAGCCGATCCCGCCTTCCAGCGTCAGCAGCTTGTCCATCGGCGCATTGGTGGCGTGCCGGATGAACCGCCAGGCCAGATCCTTGTGGCGGCTGCCCGACCCGATTGCCAGCACCCAATAGACCAGCACTGCCGCCGATGCCTCGCCCGGCGCATGCGGCATCGGCGCGACGTCGACCTTGCCGCGCACCGGCGAGTCCGCGGCCCCCGCGGCATTTGCCGCAAAGCCGAACCAGTTGGTCATCATCGCCGCCTCGCCGTTCGAGAACAGCGCGCCCGAGCCGACCGAGTCGGTCCTGAGCGCGGCCGGGTGCACTACCCCGCTTTCACGCACCAGCCAGCGGTAGAAATCGAGCCCCGCCAGCGCCTCGGCCGACGTCAGATCGGGCTTTCCGGCCGCATCGGTCAGCGCGCCGCCGCGCGACCAGATCTGCGCGCAGAAATCGTAGACCGTGTTATGCGCGTCGGGATAGCTGGCGACAATGGTGCCCCAGCGCCCGGCCTCGGGGTCGGTGAAGAACCGCGCGACCTCGACGAACTCGTCCCATGTCTCGGGGATGGTCAGGGCGCGGCCGCGCCGGTCGGCGAACCGCGCCGCCGCGTCCCCGAACAGGTCGGTGCGGTAGATCAGGCATTGCGGCCCGTCATGGAACGGCAGCCCGTACCAATGCCCGTCCACCTGTTGCTGGGTCTGCAGGCAGGCGGGCCAGCAATCGGGCGCGCCCTCGGCAGGCGCGCTGCGGCCCAGTTCGGTCAGATCGGCAAGGTGCCCGTCGCCGACCGCCATCGGCAGCCAGTCGGTGACCACATAGCCGATGTCGATCTCGCCATTCTTCAACCCGCCGCGCACGAACATGGCGTCCGACAGATCCTCGATATCCATCTGCACCGGCTCGATCAAAGCGTCCTCGCCGGTGGCGGCACGGAAATCGGCGAATTGTTTGCGCAAAGCGGTTTCGAATTGGTCGAACCGGCGGACGGCGACGCGAAGCACGGGGCGGGTCATGTCGAAACCTCGAATTGTGACGGGCAGGGGCAGGGCGCGCGGCGCGCCGCCGATCACTCGACGGTCAGCACCACGCTCGAAAGGCTCTTGCGGTTCTGGCCCAGGATATAGCGCAGCTCGTAGGCGCCCGGCTGATCGGGCGCCGCGACGGTCAGCGGAGAGCCGTCGCGCGTATAGGTGTAGGCGGTGTATTTCCCGTCCGCCGCGCCCGCCGGGAAAATAGCGATGTAGTCGCGCGCATAATCCGGCCCGGTCCATGTCACCTCGACGCTGCCGCCCGCCGCCACCGTGTCCGGCGCCGAAAACTCTGCCGTCGCGGCGCTGAGCGTGATCGGAGTGCGGGCGATGATCGTCCGGTCCTGCCGCATGACATAGAGGATGTCGTACTCCCCCGGCTCGGCGGGCAGCAGCAGATCGAGCGGCGCCCCCTCGCGGGTGTAGGTGTAGGTGACATGCCGGTCCTCGCCGCGCGGGACGACGGCGATGTAGTCGTCCTTGTAGTCCGGGCCGGTCCATCCGACCTGCACCGTGGCGCCGGCGGTGGCGGAGGCGGGGGCGTCCAGCGTCGCCTCTGTCCCGGTGACGGTGATCGGGGTGCGGGCCAGGGCTTTCCGGTCCTGCCGCATGACATAGAGGATGTCGTACTCGCCCGGCTCGGCCGGCATCAGCAGGTCGAGCGGCGCCCCCTCGCGGGTGTAGGTGTAGGTGATGTGCTTTTCGTCACCCCGCGCCACCACGGCGATGTAGTCGTCCTTGTAGTCCGGCCCCGTCCATCCGACCTGCACCGTGGCGCCTGCGGTGGCGGCGGCGGGGGCGTCGAGCGTCGCGGTGGCCGGCGTCACCTCGATGGCGCTTGTCGCCAGCGCCTTGCGCCCGTCGCGCAGGATGTAGCGGACCGCGTAGCTGCCCGGCTCGGACGGGAGCAGCAGGTCCAGCAGCGGCCCCTCGCGCGTGTAGGTGTAGGTGATGTGCCGCGTCTCGTCCGTGGGCGTGACGGCGATGTAGTCGTCCTTGGCGTCGGGCCCGGTCCAGGCGACCTGCACGGTCGAGCCGGCCACCCCGGTGGCGGGCGCGTCGAGCGTGGCGCCGGGGCGGAACTCGGGCAGGGTCAGGCGGACGGTGTTGGGAACGCTGCCGACACCGAACCGCTGTTCGGCATGGGCCTCGTCTGCGGGGCGCAGCACGGACACGGCATAGGTGCCGCGCGTCAGCTCGAGATCGAGCGCGCCGCCCTGCCGCCCGGTGAAGATCACGCCTTCGGGGCCGGTCAATTCCCAGACCAGGCCATCGGGGATCACCCGGCCATGCTTGCCGTCGACCGCGTGGACGCGGATGCGCACAGGCTCGGGCGCGGGGTCGGGCAGGATCAGCGTCACGGTGCGATCCTTCGTGTCCACCGCGACCTCGCGGGTGGCGCTGGCGCCGTCGCCGGCACGGGTGACGGTGGCGGTGTAGGTGCCCGGCGGCAGCGGCAGGACCGGCGCGGCCTCGGTCGCACCGGACAGCAGCGGCACGCCCATCGAGGTGGTCAGCGACCAGGTCAGCCCCTCGCCGATGCGCGCGCCGCCGGCGCCCTCGGTCGCAACAAGGGTGACGGTCGCCGGCTCCGGCTCGGGCGCCGGGGCGGACACCTCGCGCAGCGCGTCGGACAATTCGCCCGCATCGGCGGCGCTGCGGAAGATGCCGCCGGTCTCTTCGGCCAGGCATTGCAGCTGCGCCAGCGCTTCGGGCTCGCTCTCAAGGTCGAACCCGATCACGTGGGCGGTGAAATCCACGCCGGTCTGCTCGAGCTTGCGGCCCACCGCGCAAGGGTCCAGGTCGCAGGTCTCGATCCCGTCGGAGACGAGGATGACGGTCGCCTTCTCCTCGCCGTAGCGCAGCGCCTCGGCGGCGGCGATCACCGCGGCGGATAGCGGCGTCTTGCCCTTGGGGTTGATCGCGTTCACCGCGGCGGCAATGCTGCCCGCGGTGCCGAGGCCGGGCGCCACGACGGTTTCGATGTCGCTGCAATCGCCCTTGCGGCGGTGGCCGTAGACGGTCAGGCCCAGTTCCTGGTCGGGCGGGAAATCGGCCAGCAGGGTGCCGATCACGTCCCGCGCGATGACGATCTTGTTGACGCCGTCGATCTGCCCCCACATCGAGCCGGACCCGTCCATCACCAGGATCGTGCGCGGCCGCTCCTGCGCGGCGGCGGGGACGGCGAAGGCGCACAGCGCGAGGCTCAGGGCAAGAAACAGGCGGACCATCGGACACTCCGTCAGGGCGGGGGAATCGCGGGCAGGATAGCGGGGAAGGGCGCGCGGGGAAAGCTGGCTGAAAAGAGGGGTGGGGCGAGCAGCCGGTTCGGCCTCGCGCCCGTGGGCTACGGCGTCGCGATGCGCCCGAACAGCGCCGAAGGCGCCGGGCGAGCGCCTGCCCGCCCCGACGGGCTGGCGCTTTGGCCGCCTTCGCGCGCCGCTCGTATTTCGGACGAACCTGGCAGGGATAAAGCGCTCCCGAACGACCGTTGCGGCGCCACCCCGCGGACAGGCGCCCGCCCGGCGCGCATCCGTTGCGCCGACATCTGGCCCCGACCTTACCGCAGCGCACCCTCGGCCACGAGCGCGTCGTATTTCGCCTGGTCCCACCACCAGTAATCCACGCCCCGATCATAGGCGGGCTTGATCGCGGGCTGGCCGAACACGTCCCAATAGGCCAGCCAGTGGCTGCCCTTGTACCAGTTCGGCACCCAGATATGCATCGCCCGCAGCACCCGGTCCAGCGCGCGGACCCGCGCGGTCATCGCCGGCAGGTCGGGCGCGGCGATGATTTCCTCGATCAGCGCGTCGACCGCCGGATCGGCGACCCCGGCGAGGTTCAGCGTGCCCGGCGCATCCGCCCCGCGAGAGCCGAATACCGTGCGCAGCTCCACCGAGGGACGCAGCGGCAGCACGATCCGGGCGATCATGATGTCGAAATCGAAATCCTCCTGGCGCTGCACCTCTTCGGCGGCATCCACACGGGTATGGATCGCGTCGATCCCGGCGCGGCGCAGGTTCTCGATGAAGGGCAGCAGCACCCGCTCGAAAGCGGCGTTGTCGGACACGATTTCGACCCGCAGCCGCTCTCCGTCCGCATTCGCGCGCATCCCGTCCGCGCCGACGCGCCAGCCAGCCGCCTCCAGCAGGCGCGAGGCGGCGCGCACCGCGTTGCGGTCGATCTTCTGGTCCGGGTTGCGGATGGGGGGCGAGGCGGCAGGCTCGGTGAAGACGGTATCGGGTAGCTGGCCGCGGTACCGCTCCAGCACCGCCAGTTCGGCGCCTTCGGGCAGGCCGGTGGCCTGAAGATCCGAGTTTTCCCAGAACGAATCGGATCGCTGGTACAGCCCGTGGAACAGCGTGGCGTTGGTCCATTCGAAGTTGAACAGCGACGCGATCGCCTCGCGCACGCGCACATCCGCGAATTTCTCGCGCCGCAGGTTCATGTAGAAGCCCTGCGCGCCCGAGGATCGGCCGTCCGGGATCTCGCCGCGGATGATCCAGCCCTTGTCCAGCGCGGGGAAGTCGTAGGCCGTGGCCCAGATAGCCGAGGAAAACTCTTCGTGCAGCAGGTATTCGCCCACCTTCAGCGCCTCGAACGCGGCGGTGGTGTCGGCGAAATATTCATATGTGAAACAGTCGAAATTGTCCTTGCCCACATTCACCGGCAGATCGCGCCCCCAGTAATCGGGATCGCGGCAATAGGTGATCGACCGGCCGGGGTCGATCGCCTCGATGCGGAACCCGCCGGAGCTGACCGGCGGGTCCAGCGTGGACTGATCGAACGGCACGGTGTCGTAGTAATGCCGCGGCAGCACGGGCAATTCGCCCACCGTCGCCGCCAGATCGCGCGTCGCCGCACCTTCTTCGAAGTCGATGCGCACCCGGTGCGTGTCCAGCGCGGCGGCACCCGCGACATCCTCCAGCGTGATGCGGAAATAGGGCGCGGCCTCGGTCTTCATCGTGTCGATGGTGAATACCACATCCTCGGCGGTGATCGGGGTGCCGTCGGAAAACCGCGCCTCGGGACGCAGGTTGAAGATCACCCAGGACCGATCCTCCGGATATTCGAGGCTTTCGGCGATCAGCCCGTAATAGGATGCCGGCTCGTCCCAGGCGCGCGCCAGCAGCCCGTCATGGATGCGCAAGAGGCCCTGCGCGGCCTCGCCCTTGAGGATGAAGTAGTTCACGCTGTCGAAGGTGCCGGAGGCGAGAGTGCCGCGAAACCGCATGTGCCCGCCCTGCGGCGCGTCCGGGTTCACATAGTCGAAATACGCGAAACCCGGCGGGTATTTCAGATCGCCGAACGGCGAGATGCCGTGCGCTTCGGTGCTGTCCTGCGCCGCAAGCGGCGCGGCGAGGGCGGCAAGCAGGCTTGCGGCCAGGGTCGGGCGGAATGCGAACATGAGGCGTCCTGTTCTCCTTCGGGTCCGCCCATCCTAGGGCGAAACGCGCCATCGCGGTATCACCTTTGTTCCATTGCAAGGCTCACATCCGGTGGCCGATCCGGTCGAGATAGATGCGCACCGCCTCCTGGACATGGCGGAACCGGTCGCCGCCCAGATGCTTGCCGCCATACCAGCGGGTGACCACCACGACATGATCGCGCAGCTCCGCCCGCTCCAGCATCCGCAGGATCACCATGCCCGCGCCGCTTTCGCCGTCGTCGTTCTTGATCGGGCCGTCCGCCGTCAGCAGGCCCCAGCTGTGATGCGTCGCCTTGGCGAATTTCTTGCGGCGCTGCAATTGCTTGACCGCGGCCCGTGCCTCGGCGTCCGACCCGCAGGGCGCGCCGCTGACGGCATAGCGCGAGCCGCGGTCGCGGATGATGTTGTCCAGAACCAGCACGGCGCATGGCGTATCATGCGGGCGGTCGCGCGCAAGCCGCCCCGCCGCCCGCACCGCCGCCGCTTGGGGCTTTCGCGTGCGGGGGACATGCGCTAAGAGCGCAGCCGTCGGGGCGTGGCGCAGCCTGGTAGCGCGTCTGTTTTGGGTACAGAAGGTCGTGAGTTCGAATCTCGCCGCCCCGACCATCACCCACCATATCTGTGCTGCACGAGCCGGATGCACCACCACATGATGTGTCCTGCGGGCCGCACTCTGCGGCGGGGCGGGTCGTTTCCGGTCGCATCACGCCTTGTAGTTGTATCGCTGCAACGCCCCGCTTCGGTTCCGTCCGGCCGCCTGCGGGCGCACCGCGCGGATCAACCTGACTGCCAGCCGGGGCGGGTAACGCCCTCTTGATCCAGCGGTTTTGCGCATCGCGCCGGTCCGCGCCGCGCGCGCCCGCGCTTGCAGGGAATCGCCGCCCCCGCGCTGTGCGGAATTGTCCACCGGGGGCTGGGGAAAAGAATTCTGTGGATGAGGCGGGATTCGCAGTTGACCCTTTGGGGCATTCCACGCCAATTTGCGTGTGCCGGGCGAGAGACCACTAGATATGGTGGCGCAAGATCACGGCGAGGGACAGTTACCAGACAAATGGCGCCGCGCCTTCGGATCCGTCCGGACGCGGCAACGGCCGGGCCGCAGCCTGGCCGGCCGGTATCTGTTTCCTTGCCGGAGCGTTGCGACCAGAGCGGCAAAAGAGAGGCCGGGGCGACCGAAAGATCGGCGCGCCGGATGGACGACAACAAGAAACGATGGGAAGCCCCCGAAGATGAAAATCGAACGCAAGTTTACCAAGGCAGGTTCCGACGCGTATGCCGATATCGACTTCACCACGACGGTGTCCGAGATCCGCAATCCGGATGGCACCATCGTGTTCCGCAACGATGCCGTCGAGGTGCCCGGCACCTGGAGCCAGGTGGCCAGCGACGTCATCGCGCAGAAGTATTTCCGCAAGGCCGGCGTTCCCGCCCGCCTGAAGCGGGTAAAGGAAAAGGGCGTGCCCGACTTCCTGTGGCGGTCGGTTCCCGACGAGGCCGCGCTGGCCGAGCTGCCCGAGGCAGAGCGGCGCACCGGCGAGACCTCGGCCCGGCAGGTGTTCGACCGGCTGGCCGGCGCCTGGGCCTATTGGGGCTGGAAGGGGGGCTATTTCACCGCCGAAGAGGATGCGCGCGCCTATTTCGACGAGATGCGCCACATGCTGGCGACCCAGCGCGCGGCGCCGAACAGCCCGCAATGGTTCAACACCGGCCTGCACTGGGCCTACGGCATCGACGGCCCGGCGCAGGGGCATTTCTATGTCGACTACAAGACCGGCACGCTGACGAAATCGACCTCCAGCTATGAACACCCGCAGCCGCATGCCTGCTTCATCCAGTCCGTCGCCGACGATCTGGTGAACGAGGGCGGGATCATGGATCTGTGGGTCCGCGAGGCGCGGCTGTTCAAGTATGGCTCGGGCACCGGCACCAACTTCTCCAGCCTGCGCGCCGAGGGCGAATCGCTGTCGGGCGGGGGCCGGTCCTCGGGGCTGATGGGGTTCCTCAAGATCGGCGACCGCGCGGCGGGCGCGATCAAGTCGGGCGGCACCACGCGCCGCGCCGCCAAGATGGTGATCTGCGATGCCGACCACCCGGATATCGAGGAATTCGTCGGCTGGAAGGTCAAGGAGGAACAGAAGGTCGCGTCGCTCGTCGCCGGCTCCAAGATGCACGAGGCCAAGCTCAACGAGATCTTCGCCGCCATCGCCCAGTGGGACGGCGCGCTTGAGGATGCGGTCGATCCGGGCAAGAACCCCGCGCTGAAGACCGCCATCCGCAGCGCCAAGAAGACCGCGATCCCGGAAACCTACATCAACCGGGTGCTGCAATACGCGCGGCAGGGCTACGGCGCGATCGAGTTTCCGACCTATGACACCGACTGGGACAGCGAGGCGTACAATTCCGTCTCGGGCCAGAACTCGAACAACTCGGTGCGCGTCACCGACGCCTTCCTGAAGGCGGTCAAGGAGGACGGCGACTGGGAATTGCTGCGCCGCACCGACGGCACCGTCGCCAAGACGATCAAGGCGCGCGACCTGTGGGAACAGATCGGCCATGCCGCCTGGGCCTGCGCCGATCCGGGCATCCAGTTCCACGACACCGTCAACGCCTGGCATACCTGCCCCGAGGACGGCGCGATCCGCGGCTCGAACCCGTGCTCGGAATACATGTTCCTCGACGACACGGCCTGCAACCTGGCGTCGATGAACCTGCTGACCTTCTACCGGGACGGCAAGTTCCAGGCGGACGAGTATGTGCATGCCACGCGGCTCTGGACGCTGACGCTGGAAATCTCGGTGATGATGGCGCAGTTCCCCAGCCGGGAAATCGCGCAGCGGTCCTACGATTTCCGCACGCTGGGTCTTGGCTATGCCAATATCGGCGGGCTGATGATGAATATGGGCCACGGTTATGACAGCGACGAGGGCCGCGCGCTGTGCGGCGCGCTGAGCGCGATCATGACCGGCGTCGCCTATGCCACCTCGGCCGAGATCGCGTCGGAGCTGGGCGCCTTTGCCGGCTACGAGCGCAACGCGGGCCACATGCTGCGGGTGATCCGCAACCACCGCAACGCCGCGCATGGTAATGCGGACGGCTACGAGGCGCTGGCCGTCAAGCCCGTCGCGCTGGACCACGCCAACTGCCCCGATGCCGAGCTTGTCGCGCTGGCGACCTCGGCCTGGGACGAGGCGCTGCGGCTGGGCGAGGCGCATGGTTATCGCAACGCGCAGACCACCGTGATCGCGCCCACAGGCACGATCGGGCTGGTGATGGATTGCGACACCACGGGGATCGAGCCGGACTTTGCCCTGGTGAAGTTCAAGAAACTAGCGGGCGGGGGATATTTCAAGATCATCAACCGCTCGGTGCCGGCGGCGCTGGAAACGCTCGGGTATCCTTCCTCCCAGATCGAAGAGATCGTTTCCCACGCCGTCGGTCACGGAACGCTTGGCAATGCGCCCGGCATCAACCACACGGCGCTGATCGGCCACGGCTTCGGCCCCGCGCAGATCGAGAAGATCGAGGCCGCGCTGCCTTCGGCCTTCGACATCCGCTTCGTGTTCAACCAGTGGACCCTGGGCGAGGAATTCTGCACCGGCACGCTGGGCATCCCGGCGGATCAGCTGAACGATCCGTCCTTCGACCTGTTGCGGCATCTGGGGTTCACCCGCCGCGACATCGAGGCGGCCAACGACCATGTCTGCGGGACGATGACGCTGGAAGGCGCGCCGCACCTGGCCGAAGAGCATTACCACGTCTTCGACTGCGCCAATGCCTGCGGCAAGAAGGGCCGCCGGTTCCTGTCCGTCAACAGCCACATCACCATGATGGCCGCGGCGCAGTCGTTCATCTCGGGCGCGATCTCCAAGACGATCAACATGCCCAACGACGCGACCATCGCCGATTGCCAGAGCGCATACGAGTTGTCGTGGTCGCTGGGCACCAAGGCCAACGCGCTCTACCGCGACGGCTCGAAACTGTCGCAGCCGCTGGCCTCCGCGCTGGTCGAGGATGACGACGAGGCCGCCGAGGTGCTGGAGACCGGCAACGCCCATGAAAAGGCGCATGTGCTGGCCGAAAAGATCGTCGAGAAGGTGATCATCAAGGAAATCGCCGCCGGACGCTCCAAGATGCCCGAACGCCGCCGCGGCTATACGCAAAAGGCGATCATCGGCGGGCACAAGGTGTATCTGCGCACGGGCGAGTACAAGGATGGCACCCTTGGCGAGATCTTCATCGACATGCACAAGGAAGGCGCCGGCTTCCGCGCGATGATGAACAACTTCGCCATCGCCGTGTCGGTGGGCCTGCAATACGGTGTCCCGCTGGAGGAGTTCGTCGATGCCTTCACCTTCACCAAGTTCGAACCCGCGGGCATGGTGCAGGGCAACGAGACGATCAAGAACGCGACCTCGATCCTCGACTACATCTTCCGCGAACTGGCGGTCAGCTATCTGGACCGCACCGATCTGGCACATGTGAAGCCGACCGGCGTCACCTTCGACGATCTGGGCCGGGGCGAGGAAGAGGGCAAGAGCAACTTCCGCGAGATCCCCGACAGCGCGGGCGCATCCCCGATCGACGTGCTGCGCCAGGTCGCCTCGGCCGGGTTCACCCGCAAGCGGCTGCCGCAGGAACTGGTGGTGCTGCAGGGCGGCCAGTCGGGCGCGGTGGCGCTGGCCGGCGCGGGCGATCCGGTGGCGACGCTGCAAACGCTGGTGCCGGGCGCCGAGACGCGGATGCAAGCGGGCACCGGCGCGGGCGCGGCAGCCGGATCGGCGCGGCCGCTGGATGCGCGCACCAAGGCGCGGATGCAGGGCTACGAGGGCGATCCCTGCGGCGAATGCGGCAATTACACGCTGGTGCGCAACGGAACCTGCATGAAGTGCAACACCTGCGGATCGACCTCCGGTTGCAGCTGAGGGGGTCGTAGGACCGGGCCGTCCGCCCCCCCTGAGGACGGCCCGGACCGAACCGCCGGCCCGGCGGAGAACAGGGTACGAGTTTCCGGGCAGGGGCCGCGCGCGGCCCGACCCAACAAGGTCAGGGGCGGGTGCGCTCGCCCTGGACGCCGATCAGGCCGCAGGCAGAAAACCGGGCGGTACGAGAGAATGAGCCTGATCTGCGAGACTTGGGGCGCCCTCGGGCGCCCCTTTTTATGCGCGTCTTCATGCGCTGCCCGAAGGTCCGGTCACTCGTCGGGGAAGTTGACCACCTGTCCGGCCGTGGCGCCGCCGTCGATGACGAATTCCGACCCGGTGGAAAACGTGCCCTCGACCAGGATGAAGCGGACCATGCGCGCCACCTCGTCGGGCTCGCCGAGGCGCGGGATCGGCTGGGTGTCGGCGCCGGTATCCTCCAGCCCGTCGGTCATCGGGGTGCGCACGCCGCCCGGATGCAGCGACAGAACCCGGGTGCCGTCGGCGGCAAGGTCGAGCGCCGCCGCCTTGGTCAGCCCGCGCACGCCCCATTTCGACGCGGTATAGCCGGCAAGGCTGGTATAGCCGATCAGGCCGGCCGTGGACGAGGTGTTGACGATCACGCCGCCGCCCGCCTCTTTCAGCGCGCCCGCGACCGCGTGCATGCCCAGGAACACGCCATTCAGGTTGATGTCGACGATCCGGCGAAACTCTTCCGGCGGGCATTTGGCGACGCCGCCGAAGCCGACGATGCCGGCATTGTTGAACAGCGCGTTCAGCCCGCCGAAGCGGTCCTTCGCGGCCTCGACCGCGGCGGTCCAGTCCGCCTCGCTGGTGACGTCTAGCTTCTGGAACACGGCGTTGTCGCCCAGCCGGTCCGCGACCGCATGGCCGTTCTCCTCGTCGACATCCGCGACCATCACCCGCGCGCCTTCGCCCGCCAGAAGCTCTGCCGTGGCGGCGCCGATGCCGCTGGCCCCCCCGGTGACAATGATCGAGAGGTCGGATACCGATTGAATGGCCATGCTGTATCTCCTTGCTTGCGTTTGCCGGAACCGCCCGGCGCAGCCGTGCCGGCAGCGCCCGGTCCCGTGTGGTTGCCCGTCCGATCTAGGGCCGCGCCCCCCGGTTTTCGAGCCTGCCCGGACAATCGGGCGCAGGGCCGGGCGGAGGGCCGCCGGGCAAGGGGATGGTGCCGCGCCATTCTGGCGCGTTGCAACCGCATTCGAAAGATGGAATATGACCTGCGCCACGATCGGGGGACACGACGGATGAACAGACGAATTGCGCTTGCCGGGCTGCTGCCCGCGATGATGCTGGCGGCCGGCCTGGTGCAGGCGGGCAGTCTCACGGTCGCGCCGGAACAGGTCACCGAATGGAAATCCGTCTATGGCGTGGTCGAGACCCGCGACCGCGTGCCCGCGCGCGCCCGGATCGGCGGCACCATCGACACGCTGGGCGTGACCGAGGGCGACCGCGTCGAGGCCGGCCAGCAGATCGCGCGGGTCGAGGACGACAAGTTCGGCTTTCAGATGGATGCGCTCGATGCCCAGCTCGAGGCGCTGAACGCCCGGCTTTCGACCGCCCGTACCGACCTTGAACGCGGCGAGACGCTGCGCGAGCGCGGCGTCATCACCACCCAGCGGCTGGACCAGCTGCAAACCGAGGTCGACGTGATCTCGGGGCAGATCCGCAGCCTCCAGGCAGAGCGGCTGGTGATCGAACAGCGGGTGACCGAAGGCGCCGTGCTGTCGCCCGATGACGGCGTCGTGCTGTCGGTGCCGGTCGCCCGCGGCTCGGTCGTCACGCCCGGAGAGGCGGTGGCGGTGATCGGCGGCGGCGGCGCTTTCCTGCGGCTTGCGCTGCCCGAACGCCATGCAGGATCCCTTGCCGAGGGCGACGAGATCGCCATTGGCGGCGAAGCGGACGATGCCCGCATCGGCAAGCTGGTCAAGCTCTACCCCCAGATCGAGGGCGGCCGCGTGCTGGCCGATGTCGAGGTCGCGGATCTGGATGCGCGCTATGTCGGCCGGCGGATCCCGGTGCGCCTGCCGATCGGCACCCGCGAGGCGCTGCTGGTCCCCGATGCGGCATTGTCGCAGCAGGGCGGGCTGGACTACGTCACGGTCGAGGGGCCGGCGGGCCCGGTGGCCCGCGTGGTCGTGCCCGGCGAGCGGCTGGACCGCGATGGCACGATGTGGCGCGAGATCCTGACCGGGCTTGCCGCCGGCGACCGCGTGGTGACCCCCGATGAATGACACGCCGGAACAGGATGGCGGCCGCAAGCTGGGCATCGCCGGGCAACTGACGCGCGCCTTCATCGCCTCGTCGCTGACGCCGCTGGCGCTGCTGGCCTCCATCGCGGTGGGGCTGATCGCGCTGTCCAGCCTGCCGCGCGAGGAAGAGCCGCAGATTTCCGTTCCCATGGTGGACATCCACATCCAGGCCGACGGGCTGGCGGCGCAGGACGCGCTGAAGCTGGTGACCGAACCGCTGGAGACGATCGTCAAGGGGATCGGGCAGGTCGAACACGTCTATTCGGACACCCGCGACGACCGCGTGATGGTCACCGCCCGGTTCGAGGTGGGCGTGTCCGCCGACACCGCCACCCTGCGGGTGCGCGAAAAGATCCTGTCCAACCTCGACCGGATCCCGGTGGGCATTCCGGAGCCGCTGGTGGTGGGGCGCGGCATCGACGACGTGGCCATCGTCGCGCTGACCTTCGCGCCGGTGCCGGGCCAGGACGGGATCGGCGCCGACACGCTGACCAGCATCGCCCGCGAGGTCGAGGTGGAACTGGCCCGGATCGAGGATGTGGGCCTGACCTATCTGGTGGGCGCGACCGAACAGGCGCTGCGCATCGCCCCCGACCCCGAGCGGCTGGCCCTCTACGGGATCACGCTTCAGCAATTGGCCTTCAAGGTCGAGGGCGCGAACCGCGCGGCCCCCGCCGGCACGCTGCGCGACGGCGGCGAGCAGGTCGGGCTGGTGATCGGCCAGACCCTGTCCACCCCCGAGGAGATCGGCAACCTGGAACTGACGGCCCGCGACGGGCGCACCGTCTATGTGCGCGACGTTGCCGATGTGGCCTTTGTCTCGGACATGGACGAGGCGCATGTCGCCACCCTGTCGCGCGCGCCGGACGGCAGCGTCCTGCGCCGCCCCGCCGTGACGCTGGCGCTGGCCAAGCGCGCCGGCGCCAATGCGGTGACGGTGGCCGAAGAGATCCTCCACCGGGTGGAGGCGATGCGCGGCGATCTGATCCCCGACAGCGTCGCGGTCGAGATTACCCGCGATTACGGCGAGACGGCGAACGAGAAGGCCAACGAGCTGCTGTTCCACCTTGGCCTTGCCACCGTCTCCATCGTGGCGCTGATCTTCCTGGCCATCGGCTGGCGCGAGGCAGCGGTGGTCGCCGTGGTGATCCCGGTGACGATTCTGCTGACGCTGTTCGCTGCCTGGATCATGGGCTACACGCTGAACCGCGTGTCATTGTTCGCGCTGATCTTTTCCATTGGCATCCTGGTCGACGACGCCATCGTGGTGATCGAGAATATCGCCCGCCACTGGGGCCTGAAACCGCCCGAGAAAAGCGCCCGCCAGGCCGCGATCGAGGCGGTGGCAGAGGTCGGCAACCCCACCATCGTCGCCACGCTGACGGTCGTCGTCGCGCTGCTGCCGATGCTGTTCGTGTCGGGGCTGATGGGCCCCTACATGAGCCCGATCCCCGCCAATGCCTCGGCGGCGATGATCTTTTCGTTCTTCGTGGCGGTGATGATCACGCCCTGGCTGATGATGAAATTCGCCAGTCCCGCCACCATCGCCCATCACGAGGGCGGCGCCGCCGGCCATCCGGGCGGCAGGCTGGGGCGGTTCTATGCCGCCATGGCGCGCCCGCTCTTGCGTGGCAAGTGGCGCTCGGGGCTGTTCCTGCTGGCGGTGGCCGTGCTGTCCTTCGGCTCGCTCGCCGCGCTTTATACCCGCGACGTGACGGTCAAGCTCTTGCCCTTCGACAACAAGTCGGAGCTGTCGGTGGTGATCGACCTGCCCGAGGGGGCCTCGGTCGAGGCGACGGATGCCGCCGCGCAGGATGCCGCGCGCATCGCGCTGGGGATCCCCGAAGTGCTGTCGGCCCAGACCCATGCGGGCACGCCGTCGGCCTTCGATTTCAACGGGCTGGTGCGGCATTACTACATCCGCGAAGGCGCCGAAATGGGCCAGGTGCAATTGAACCTCGACGCCAAGCACCACCGCGAGCGGACCAGCCACGACATCGCGCTGGACCTGCGCGCACGGCTGAAGGACGGGCTGGACCTGCCCGAAGGCGCGGTGTTCAAGGTGGTCGAACTGCCGCCCGGCCCGCCGGTGCTGGCGACGCTGCTGGCCGAGATCTACGGCCCCGACGGCGAGACGCGCCGCGCCGTGGCCGAAAAGGTGCGCGCCGCCTTCGAGGAAACGCCCTTCATCGTCGATACCGATGACAGCTACGGGGAACGCCCGCGCCGCCTGCGCGCGCATCTCAGCCCCGGCGACATGGATTTCTTCAAGGTGCAGGAGGCCGATGCGCTACAGACGCTGCGGATGCTGAACTCCACCACCACGGTCGGCTATTCGCATCGCGGCGAGGGGCGCCGGCCGATCCCCATCGTCCTGTCGCGCCCGCGCGCCGGCAAGGTGATGGACGAGGCGGCGCTGACCACCCCGATCCCGGCGGGGGCGCTGCCCGGCGCGCGCGGCGTGGTGGAACTGGGCGACGTGGTGCGCATCAGCGAGGAACGCGGCTCCTTCCCGATCTTCCGGCATAACGGCTATTCGGTGGTCATGGTGATGGCCGAGCTTGCCGGCGAATTCGAGGCGCCGCTTTACGGGATGCTGGCCGTGTCGGACCGGCTGGACGCGATGGAATGGGGCGATGTTCCCAAGCCCGAGATCCGCCTGAACGGCCAGCCCGCGGACACCGCGACGCCGGTCCTGCTGTGGGATGGCGAATGGGAGGTGACATGGGTCACCTTCCGCGACATGGGCGCGGCCTTTGCCGTGGCGCTGCTGGGCATCTACATCCTGGTGGTGGCGCAGTTCGGCTCGTTCCGCCTGCCGCTGGTGGTGCTGACGCCGGTGCCGCTGACCTTCCTCGGCATCATGTTCGGGCACTGGCTGTGGGGCGCGCCGTTCTCGGCCACGTCGATGATCGGCTTCATCGCGCTGGCGGGGATCATCGTGCGCAACTCGATCCTGCTGGTCGATTTCATCCGCCATGCCGATCCCGAGGGCAAGATTACGGTGGAAACCCTGATCGAGGCGGGGGCGACGCGGTTCAAGCCGATCCTGCTGACCGCCATTGCCGCGATGATCGGCGCGGCGGTGATTCTGGCGGATCCGATCTTTCAGGGGCTGGCGCTGTCGCTGCTGTTCGGGCTCTTGACCTCGACCGCGCTGACGGTGCTGGTGATCCCGGCGATTTACCGCGTGTTCAAGACGTAAGCGGGGCGGCGGCGCAGCCGGGGGCGGCGCCGCGCGTTCATTCCACGGTGACGGATTTCGCCAGGTTGCGCGGCTGGTCGACGTCGGTGCCCTTGGCGACCGCCGCGTGATAGGCCAGAAGCTGCGCCGGCACGGCATAGAGGATGGGCGCAAGCAGCGCCGGGCAGTCGGGCAGCGTCAGCACGCGCCAGACATCGCCGCCCGCCTCGGCCGCGCCGCCCCGGTCGGTGATCAGCAGCACCTTGCCGCCGCGGGCCATCACCTCCTGCATGTTCGACACGGTCTTGTCGAACAGCGCGCCGCCCGGTGCCAGCACCACCACCGGCACCGCCTTGTCGATCAGCGCGATGGGGCCGTGCTTCAGCTCGCCCGCCGCATATCCTTCGGCGTGGATATAGCTGATTTCCTTGAGTTTCAGCGCCCCTTCCAGCGCCAGCGGATACATCGCGCCGCGCCCCAGGAACAGCACGTCGCGCGCCTCGGCGATGTGCCGGGCGGCATCGGCCACCGCCTCCGCCCCGGCCAGTGCCTGGCTGATCCGCCCCGGCAGACCGCGCAGGTCGTCCAGATGCCCGGCCAGCGCATTCGCATCCAGCCGGCCCTGCGCGCGGGCCGCCTCCAGCGCCAGCAGCGCCAGCACGACAAGCTGGCAGGTGAACGCCTTGGTCGAGGCGACGCCGATCTCTGCCCCCGCATGGATCGGCAGGTTCACATCGGCCTCGCGCGCGATGGAACTGGTATCCACGTTCGTGATCGCCGCGATCCTCGCCTTGCCCGCGCAGTAGCGCAGCGCGGCCAGCGTATCGGCGGTTTCTCCCGACTGGCTGACGAAGACGGCCAGCGTGCCGGTTGCGACGGGCGGCTCGCGGTAGCGGAACTCGCTGGCCACGTCGACCTCGACGGGGATGCGGGCGATCTGTTCGATCCAGTATTTCGCGGTCAGGCACGCATAGAAGGCGGTGCCGCAAGCCACCATGACGATCCGGTCGGTGCCCGCCAGATCCAGCGCGCGGGGCAGGGCGATGCGGCCCCCGTCCAGGTAATGCGCCAGCGCCTCGGCGATCACGGTGGGCTGCTCGGCGATTTCCTTGGCCATGAAGTGGCGGTGGCCGGCCTTGTCGATTCGCGCGGTATCGACGGCGATGGTGCGCGTCTTGCGCTGGACCGCCGCGCCGGCAGCATCGACGATGCGCACCGCGCCGCGGCTCAGGATGGCGCGGTCGCCTTCCTCCAGATAGGTGATCCGGTCCGTCAGCGGCGCCAGCGCGATCGCGTCCGATCCGACATAGACCGCCCCCTCGCCATGCCCGATGGCGAGCGGAGATCCCTTGCGCGCCGCGACCAGCAGATCGGCCTCGCCCTCGAACAGGAAACACAGGGCAAAGGCCCCCTCCAGCGCGGCGATGGTGCGCGCCGCCGCCTCTTCGGGGGGCAGGCCGCTTTCCAGGTGGCGCCGCGCCAGCACCGCGACCACTTCGGTGTCGGTTTCGCCCTCGAACCTCGCGCCCTCGGCCGCCAGCGCATCGCGCAGGGCGCGGTAATTCTCGATGATGCCGTTATGGACGACGGCGACCGGCCCGCTGCGGTGGGGATGGGCGTTCTCGACGCTGGGCGCGCCGTGGGTGGCCCAGCGGGTATGCCCGATGCCCGCCTTGCCGGTCAGCGGCTCGTGCACCAGCAGATCGGACAGGTTCACCAGCTTGCCGACGGCGCGGCGGCGCTGCAACCGGCCCGTTTCGTCGATCGTGGCGATCCCGGCGCTGTCATAGCCGCGATATTCCAGCCGCCCCAGCGCCTCGACCAGGATCGGCGCGGCCTCGTGATCGCCAAGAACGCCTATGATACCGCACATGTCAGGTGCCTCCGCGCCGGGTTCGCTTTGCCTTCTTGTACATTTCGAACAAACGCGCGGCAACGCCCGGCTTGACCACCTGCTCGGCGCGGGCCACGGCAAGCGCGCCGTCCGGCACGTCGCGGGTGATGACCGACCCGCTGCCGGTGATCGCGCCGGCGCCGATGCGCACCGGGGCGACCAGCATCGTGTCGGAGCCGATAAAGGCATTTGCCCCGATCTGGGTGCGGAACTTTTCCACCCCGTTGTAATTGCAGGTCACGGTGCCGGCGCCGATATTCGCGGCCTCGCCGATATCCGCGTCGCCGATATAGGTCAGGTGGTTCACCTTGGCGCCGGGGCCGATGGAGGCATTCTTGATCTCGACGAAATTGCCGACCTTCGCATCGCCGGACAATTCCGCGCCGGGGCGCAGGCGGGCAAACGGGCCGACCACCGCGCCGCCGCCGACATGCGCGCCCTCAAGGTGCGAAAAGGCGCGGATATGCGCGCCTGTCTCGACCGTGACACCGGGGCCGAAGACCACGTTCGGCTCCACCGTCACATCGCGGCCCAGGGCGGTGTCGGCGGAAAAGAACACCGTCTCGGGCGCGGTCAGGGTAACCCCGGCCTCCAGCGCGTCCGCTCGTGCGCGGGCCTGGAACTGCGCCTCGGCCGCGGCGAGATCGGCGCGCGAATTGACGCCCAGCGTTTCCGCCTCGGGGCAGGTGACGGCCGCCGCGCGAAGCCCGCGCGCGCGGGCCAGCCCGACGATATCGGTCAGGTAGTATTCACCGCTGGCATTGTCGTTGGAAACCGCGCCGATCAGGTCGAACAGGGTCTCGGCGTCGGCACAGATAACACCGCTGTTGCAGAGTGTTATGGCGCGTTCTTCATCCGATGCATCCTTGAATTCGACAATCCGCAGCAGCTCGGCCCCCTGCATCACCAGCCGGCCGTAGCGGCCCGGATCGGCCGCCTCGAAGCCGAGCACCACCACGGCGTTTCCCGCCGCGCGGGCGCCCTGCATCGCGGCCAGCGATTCGGGCCGGATGAAGGGCGTGTCGCCGTAAAGGACGACCGCATCGCCGGAAAATCCGGCCAGCGCGCCCTGCGCCTGCGCCACGGCATGCGCGGTGCCCATCCGGTCGGCCTGAACGGCGATGTGGATGTCGGGGTCGATGGCGATGGCGGCGTCCGTCACCCTCTCGGCACCGGGCCCGACGACCAGCACCGTCCGCTCGGGCGTCAGTGCCTGCCCGGCGGCCAGCGCATGGGCGAAAAGCGGTATCCCCGCCAGCTCGTGCAGCACCTTGGGCGTGTCGGATTTCATCCGGGTTCCCTGGCCCGCGGCCAGGACGATGAGGGCGGTCGGCATGGGTCGGGTCCGGTTGTTGTCGCGGGTGCGATCACCTTTAAAGGATGCGCGGCGCGGTGCAATGGGGCGGGGCTGTCAAATCCGCCCGCGCGGCGCTAGTGAGGCCGGGTCTCGACCCACCGGAGGCGCGCATGCGCACAATCATCTTCGATCTCGACGGCACGCTTGCCGATACCAGCGCCGACCTGATCGCGGCGGCGAATGCCTGTTTCCGTCGGCTCGGGCATGGCGATCTTCTGCATGCGCAGCGCGACGCGGGCTGCGCGTTCCATGGCGGGCGGGCGATGCTGCGGCTGGGGTTTTCGCGCGCCGGGCAGGCGGGCGAAGCGGCGGTGGACGCCGAATATCCGCGCCTGCTGGAGCATTACGGCGCGAATATCGACGTGCACACGCGGCTCTATCCCGGCGCGGCAGAGGCGGTCGAGGAGTTGCGCGATGCCGGCTACCGGGTGGGCATCTGCACCAACAAGCCCGCCGCCCTGGCCGAGGATCTCTTGCGCCGGCTGGGCGTGCGCGGGCTGTTCGGCTCGATGATCGGGGCCGATACCCTGCCGGTGCGCAAGCCCGACGCCGCCCCCTACCGCGCGGCGGTCGAGGGGGCCGGCGGCGCGCTGGACCGCTCGTTCCTGCTTGGCGACACGGTGACCGACCGCGACACGGCGCGCGCCGCCGGCGTGCCCTGCGCGCTGGTCACCTTCGGCCCCGAGGGGCGCGGTGTCGCCGCGCTGGAGCCGGACGCGCTGCTGGACGGCTACGACGGGCTTGCCGCGGTGGCGCGGCGGCTGATCGGGTAGGGACAGGTCCGGCGCGTCATTGACCCCGCGCCGCGCCCGCATCAAGGTCGGCGTCATGGACGAGAGATTCACCGGCAGCTTCACCCAGCAGGAGCCGATCCCCGAGGACGGCATCGCCGCCGCGCTGGAGGTGATGCGCCACGGCCGCCTGCACCGCTACAACCTGGCGGAGGGCGAGGCGGGCGAGGCCGCGCTGCTGGAGCGGGACTTCGCCGCCTTCACCGGCGCGCGCCATTGCCTTGCCGTGACCTCGGGCGGATACGCGCTGGCCTGCGCCCTGCGCGCGGCGGGGGTGCGGCCGGGGGACAGGGTGCTGTCCAACGCCTTCACCCTGGCGCCGGTGCCCGGCGCGATCGCCAATGCCGGCGCCGAGCCGGTCTTCGTCGAGGCGACGCGCGCGCTGGTTCTGGATCTGGACGATCTTGCCGCCAAGGCCGAGACCAGCGGCGCGCGGGTGCTGATGCTCAGCCACATGCGCGGGCATATCTGCGACATGGACGCGCTGATGGCGCTGTGCCGCCGCGCCGGCATCGCGGTGATCGAGGATTGCGCGCATACGATGGGCGCCGATTGGCGCGGCGTTCCCTCGGGGCGGCACGGGCTGGCGGCGTGCTATTCCACGCAGACCTACAAGCACCTCAATTCCGGCGAGGGCGGGTTCCTGACCACCGACGACGACGCGCTAATGGCGCGCGCGGTGATGCTGTCGGGATCGTACATGCTGTACGGCCGCCACCTTGCCGCGCCGCCGCCCGAGGCGTTCGAGACCGTGCGCTACGAGATGCCGAACATGTCGGGCCGGATGGACAACCTGCGCGCCGCGATCCTGCGCGCGCAGCTTCGGGATCTGCCGGCGCAATGCGCCCGCTGGACCGAACGCTACCGCGCGGTCGAGGCCGGTCTGCGCGGCGTGCCCGGCCTGACGGTGATCGAGCGGCGGGCCGAGGAGGGGTTCGTCGGCTCGTCGATCCAGTTCCTGCTGGAGGACTGGGCGCCGGGCGACATCGGCACCGTTCTGGCACGCTGCGCCGCGCGGGGCGTCGCGCTCAAGTGGTTCGGCGCGCCGGAACCCTCGGCCTATACCTCGCGCCATGACAGCTGGCGCTACGCCCCGGCCCAGGCGCTGCCGCGCACCGACCGGGTGCTGGCCGGGCTGGTGGACATGCGCATCCCGCTGACCTTCTCGACCGAAGATTGCACATTGATCGCCCGCATCATCGCCCAGGAGGTCGGGCGCGCCTATCAGGGGGCGGCGCGGCGGGCAGGCTAGGGCGGCCGGGGCCGGGAAAACCGCGATGGAACCGGCGAAAAGGTGCCGCGCCGCTGGCAAAAACCCGCCGGGCTGCGCGAGGGCCTGCAACATGGATCAACCTTTGAAACCTTGGCGTTCCGGGCCCGTTGAGTGGCCGGACGGGCAGAGACGCTGCCCCCGCGGCGCAGAACCCGCCGCGCAAGCCAAGAGTGACGAAAAGGAGAACCACCATGTTTGCCAAGACCCTGATCGGCGCCACCGCCGCCACCGCGCTTCTGGCCGGAACGGCCTCTGCCGCCTCCACCGCCACGGCCGCGACCGACCTGCACCTTCGGGCGGGTCCTGGGCCCGACTACAGGATCGAGACGGTCATCGCCGCGAAGGACCAGGTGACGGTCGATGGCTGCCTTGAGCAAAGCAACTGGTGCAAGGTCAGCTATGACGGCCAGCAGGGCTGGGCCTATGGCGACTACCTTGCCGCCGACCTGTCGGGCGAGCTGGTGCCGGTCTATCCGAACCGGGCCGAGCTTCAGACCGGAACCGTGGTCTACGAGAAGACCAAGGACGATGACGGCGCGCTTGCACTGGGCGCGATGGGCGCCACCGCGGGCGCGCTGGTTGTCGGCGGGCCGGCCGCGGCCATCGTGGGCGGCATCATCGGGTCCGCCACCGGGGCCGCGATCACGCCCGAAGAGACCACCATCGCCTATATCCGCGAGAACCCGGTCGATCCGGTGATCGTCAACGGCGAGCTGATCGTCGGCGCGCAGGTGCCCGGCGAGCTGGAGGTCTACCAGGTGCCGTCAAGCGATTTCGGCTATGTCAACCTGAACGGCCGGTACGTCCTGATCGAGCCGGACAGCCGCGAGATCGCCTATATCGCCGATTTCTGATCGGCACCCCGCCGCAGCAGAATGCCCTCGCGGGACACCGCGGGGGCGTTTTTCGTGCCGCCCGCCATTTCGCGCCATTGGCGGGCGGCACCGCTTCGGTGCTTGCAACCCGCCCCCGCCGTGTCGATCTAAAGCGGGCGGAGCAGGGCCGGCATGTGAATTGCCCCGTGCGGTGTTATACTGGCGCCGCATTTGCACAGGAGCGTTTTTCGATGCTGCATTCCAGAGACCGGCGGATCCGTCTTTCGCGGCCCGCCCATGCCATTCTTTACGTCCTGCTGGCTGCGTTGCCGGCAAGTGTCTCGGCCGAGGAGGGCGGATTCGACATCGCCCATACCGAGGCCTGTCTTGCCGGCGCCACCGAACCCGAGGCGCGGCGCTGGTGCATCGGAGTGTCGGCGGACAGGTGCCTCCAGACGCCGATGGGCGGCTCGACCGTCGGGATGGGCGCCTGCCTGTCCTTCGAATGGGAATACTGGGATGCGCGCCTGAACGAGAATTACCGCGTCCTGCGCGCCGAAGAGGCGCAGGCCGATATCGACATGGCCGGCGACCGCGGCGCGGTGCCGCGCGCCGAGGCGCTGCGCGACATGCAGCGGGCCTGGATCGCCTTCCGCGACGCCACCTGCACCTACGAGCGCAGCCAGTGGGGCAGCGGCACGGGCGGCGGCCCGATCGAGGCGGGATGCCATCTGCGCCTGACCGGCGAGCAGGCGCTGTATCTCGAAAGCCAGCTGGGAATGGAGTGATCCGATGAACAAGTCAGCCGGGCCGACGCCGAAGCCGCCCAAGGCCCCGGACGGCCTGCCCGAGGCGGTGCGCCGCGCGATCGACGAGCAGCGCGCCTTCGAGGATCGGCGCGCCACGAAGATGGGGCGCGGCGCGGAACGGCTGACCGCGCCGTTCGGCAGCCTGATCGCGCGTCTCGTGCCGCCCGCGCTGGTGCGCGAGGCGTTGCGCCAGGCCGACCGCGCCGCCGGGCTGACCGTGCCGAAGGAATTGCGCGCCCACGATCCGGACGACATCGCCGCCTGCGACCGCGCCGCGCTGCGCGTGCAGGCCTGGGCGCAGGGCACCAACGCGGCGACCGGGGGCGCGGCCGGCTGGTTCGGCGCGGCCGGGCTGGCGGTCGATGTGCCCGCGACGGTGGCGCTGGCGGCGCGCACGGTGCGGGCGACGGGCGCCTCCTACGGCTTCGTGGCCGACAGCGAGGAAGAGCGCGTGTTCCGCCTGATGGTTCTGGAAGTGGCAACCGCGCTTGCATCCGACAAGCGGTCCGAGACGGTGGACGGCCTCAACGCGCTGGCCCGCGAATTGTCGCGCCCCGAGGCGCGGATCGTGCTGGAAAAGGGCGGCCGCTGGCTGACCGATACCATCGTGGAACGCATCGCCCGGCAGCTTGGCGTCACGCTGGCCGGCCGCAAGGTCGGCCAGATCGTGCCCGTGGTCGGCGGCGCGGTCGCGGCGACCGTCAACGCGTCGTTCCAGGCCGATGTGGCGCGCGCCGCGCGCTATGCCTACCGCCAGCGCTGGCTGATGGAGCGGCGGATGCTGCCCGCGCCGGAAACCGAACCGCCGGAGGCGGCGCCGGACGATGCCGGAAGCGCGGCGGGAGAGGCCGGATGATCCGCCTGCATCATTGCCACCAGACACGCTCGATGCGGGTGCTGTGGCTGCTGAACGAGCTTGGCGTGGATTTCGACGTGGTGCTGCACCCGTTCGACCGCAGCCTGCGCGCGCCGGAATACCTGGTGCTGAATCCCGCCGGGCGGGTTCCGGCGCTGGAAATGGATGGCGAGGTGCTGTTCGAAAGCGGCGCGATCCTGGAATTTCTGTGCGAGAAATTCCCCGAGGCGGGGCTTGGCCGCCTGCCGGGGGCGCTGGACCGGGCGGAATGGCTGACCTGGCTGCATTTCGCCGAAACGGTCAGCCAGCATTCCGCCGCGCTGACCCAGCAGCATATCGTGCTGCGCGAGGACTGGATGCGCTCGCCGGTGCTGATGCGGCTGGAGGCGAAGCGGCTGGAGAAATGTTTCGCGGCGATCGAGGGGCGTCTGTCCACCCCGGTCGAGAACCGCGATCATCTGCTGACGGGCGGCTTTTCGGCCGCCGATATCGCGGTCGGGCAGGCGGTGTACATGGCGCGCCACTTCGTCCGGCTGGAGCCGTTCGAGGAAACCGCGAAATGGATGGCGCGGCTTGAGGAACGGCCCGCCTTCCGCGCATCGCTGCCGCCCGAGGGGGCCGAGCTTTTGTACGGCCGGGCGTTCTACCCGGCCTGGGACTGATCGGGCCGGTGCGCGCCGGCCGGGCGGCAGGTTGTCGCATGACGGGCGCGGCGGCGGCTGCCGGGGGCGAAACCGTGAAAACCGCGCCACGTTCCGCGGCCGGATCGGCCGTCTGTCGGTTGACCCTTCCGGGGGGCGCGTTTATGGCTGGCGACGCTAAATGCACACGTCCGCCCAGCGAAGGAGCCGTTTCGTGCAAACCCTTGCCACCGACTATCTTCCCGTCCTGATCTTCCTTGCGGTCTCGATCGGGCTTGGCCTGGTGCTGATCCTCGCCGCCGTGGTGCTGGCGGTGCGCAACCCGGACCCCGAAAAGGTGAGCGCCTATGAATGCGGCTTCAACGCGTTCGACGACGCGCGGATGAAGTTCGACGTGCGCTTCTACCTGGTGTCGATCCTGTTCATCATCTTCGACCTGGAGGTGGCGTTCCTGTTCCCCTGGGCGGTGGCGCTGAAGGATCTGGGCGATCCGGGGTTCTGGTCGATGATGCTGTTCCTGGCAATTCTGACGGTCGGGTTCGCCTATGAATGGAAGAAGGGGGCGCTCGAATGGGAGTGAGCGAAAGCAAATCGGACGAGGCTGTCGTCACCGAGACGCAAGGCTCGGGCGCGCAGAGCGATCGGGTGAAATCCGCGCCCTCCGTGCCGGTGGCCGAAAGCGCCTATGCCGAGGATTTCCGCGGCGAGGTCGTCACCCAGACGCTCAACCGCGAGCTTCAGGACAAGGGGTTCCTCGTCACCTCGACCGCCGACGTGATCAACTGGGCGCGCACCGGCAGCCTGCACTGGATGACCTTCGGGCTGGCCTGCTGCGCGGTCGAGATGATGCAGGTGTCGATGCCGCGCTACGACGCCGAACGCTTCGGCATCGCGCCGCGCGCCAGCCCGCGCCAGTCCGACCTGATGATCGTGGCCGGCACGCTGACCAACAAGATGGCGCCCGCGCTGCGCAAGGTCTATGACCAGATGCCCGAGCCGCGCTATGTCATCTCGATGGGATCGTGCGCCAATGGCGGCGGGTACTACCATTACAGCTACAGCGTCGTGCGCGGCTGCGACCGGATCATCCCGGTGGACATCTACGTGCCCGGCTGCCCGCCCACGGCCGAGGCGCTGCTGTACGGGATCATGGCGCTGCAGCGCAAGATTCGCCGCACCGGGACGATTGTGAGGTAGATGCCGATGTCCGAAGCCCTCAAGGAACTCGGCCAGCATGTCGAGCTGAAGCGCCCCGAATGCGTGGTCGGCTGGGAGATCGCGCGCGGCGAGCTGACGGTGGAAATCGCGCCCAGCTCGGTCGTGTCGTTCTGCAACTTCCTGCGCGACGACCAGACGTGCAAGTTCTCCACCCTGATCGACATCACCGCCGTCGATTACCCCGAGCGCGAGGCGCGCTTCGATCTGGTCTATCACTTCCTGTCGATGTACCAGAACCAGCGGATCCGGGTGCGCATGGCCCTGCGCGAGGATGAAAGCGCCGCCTCGATCACCGAGGGGTTTCCCGCCGCCGGCTGGTTCGAGCGCGAGGTGTACGACATGTTCGGCATCCTGTTCACCGGCAATCCCGACCTGCGCCGCCTGCTGACCGATTACGGGTTCCGCGGCCACCCGCTGCGCAAGGACTTTCCGACCACCGGCTATGTCGAGGTCCGCTATGACGAGACCGAGAAGCGCGTGGTCTACGAGCCGGTGAGCCTGGTGCAGGAATACCGGCAATTCGATTTCATGTCGCCGTGGGAGGGCGCCGAGTACATCCTTCCGGGCGACGAGAAGGAGGCGGCGAAATGAAGGACGAAACGCTGACGCGCGGTTTCGCCGACGCCCGGACGGACGAGCAGAAGATCCGCAATTTCAACATCAACTTCGGCCCGCAACACCCTGCGGCCCATGGTGTCTTGCGGATGGTGCTGGAGCTGGACGGCGAAATCGTGGAACGCGCCGATCCGCATGTCGGGCTGCTGCATCGCGGCACCGAGAAGCTGATGGAAAGCCGCACCTACCTGCAGAACCTGCCCTATCTCGACCGGCTGGATTACGTCGCGCCGATGAACCAGGAACATGCCTGGTGCCTGGCGATCGAGCGGCTGACCGGCACCCCGGTGCCGCGCCGCGCCAGCCTGATCCGGGTGCTGTACTCGGAAATCGGGCGCATCCTGAACCACCTGCTGAACGTGACCACCCAGGCGATGGACGTGGGCGCGCTGACCCCGCCGCTCTGGGGCTTCGAAGAGCGCGAGAAGCTGATGATCTTCTACGAGCGGGCCTGCGGCGCGCGGCTGCACGCGGCCTATTTCCGGCCCGGCGGCGTGCATCAGGATCTGCCGCCCGAACTGCTCGACGACATCGAGGCGTGGTGCGATCCCTTCCTCGAGGTGATCGCCGACCTGCACGTCCTGCTGACCGAGAACCGGGTGTTCAAGCAGCGCAACGCCGATATCGGCATCGTGACCGAGCAGGACATCCTCGATTGGGGCTTTTCCGGCGTGATGGTGCGCGGCTCGGGCCTGGCATGGGATCTGCGCCGCGCGCAGCCCTATGAATGCTACGACGAGATGGAATTCGGCATTCCCATCGGCAAGAACGGCGATTGCTACGACCGGTATCTCGTGCGGATGGAGGAGATGGTGGAAAGCACCAAGATCATCCGCCAGTGCATCGACAAGCTGCGCGCGCCCGAAGGGCAGGGCGACATCCTGGCGCGCGGCAAGGTCACGCCGCCGCCGCGGGCCGAGATGAAGACCTCGATGGAGGCGCTGATCCATCACTTCAAGCTGTATACCGAGGGGTTTCACGTCCCCGCCGGCGAGGTCTATGCCGCCGTCGAGGCGCCGAAGGGCGAATTCGGCGTCTACATGGTCGCCGACGGCACCAACCGGCCGTACCGCGCCAAGCTGCGCGCGCCGGGCTACCTGCACCTGCAGGCGATGGACCATGTCGCGCGCGGCCACCAGCTGGCCGACATCGCGGCGATCATCGGGACGATGGACATCGTGTTCGGCGAGGTGGACAGATGATGGCGACAGCCGGGATCGGCGCGATGCTTGCCGCGATGCCGGCGCTGGCCTCGGCGCTGACCGCGCCGGCCGGTGCGGCGGTGCTGGTGATGCCGATGCCGTTTCCCGGCGCCGGCCTGCTGGCGGTGGCCGGCCTGATGTGACCCGGCGCCGCGGACCCGCCGCGCCGGACAGGAAAGATGATGCTGTGCGCCCATTGGGCGGCCCGGACAGACAGAAAGACGGAAAACGCAACCGATGCTGAGACGCCTTCACCCCGACCAGCCCGACAGTTTCGCCTTTACCGAGGCCAACCAGAAATGGGCCGAGGCGCAGATCACCAAGTATCCCGAGGGCCGGCAGGCCAGCGCGATCATCGCGCTGCTGTGGCGCGCGCATGAACAGGAAGGCTGGCTGACCCGCCCGGCGATCGAGCATGTGTCCGACATGCTGGGGCTGGCCCATATCCGCGGGCTGGAAGTGGCGACCTTCTATTACATGTTCAAGCTGGCCCCGGTCGGCAGCGTCGCCAACATCCAGATCTGCGGCACCACGTCCTGCATGATCTGCGGCGCCGAGGATCTGGTCGCCGTGTGCCGCGACAGGATCGCGCCGAAACCGCTGATGCTGTCCGAGGACGGCAAGTTCAGCTGGGAAGAGGTCGAATGCCTGGGCGCCTGCGCCAACGCGCCGATGGCGCAGATCGGCAAGGATTACTACGAGGATCTGACCGCCGAGCGGCTGGGCTGGATCATCGACGAACTGGCGGCCGGCCGGGTGCCCACGCCGGGCCCGCAGAACGGGCGCTACGCCTCCGAGCCGGCGGAAGAACTGACCAGCCTGACCGAATACGAACAGGGCCGGCCGGCGCATAACGCCTCTGTCGCGCTGGCGCTCGACCTGGGCGACACGGTCAAGCGGATCGACGGCACCGAGGTGCCGCTGATCACGCCGTGGCGCGGCAATGCGGCATCCGATGCCGAGGTGCGCGCCTCGGCCGAGGCGGCGCGCAGCCCGCGCCCCTCCGAGGACAAGCCCGCCGACCGCACCGGCATCGACAAGCGCGAGGCGCGCGAAGAGACCCGCTCCAAGCCAGAGGCGGACGTGTCCGGCAATGCGCCCAACGCGCCGCTGGAGGAGGGCGCGGCGGCGCCCGGGCAGGGCACCCGGCCCGCGGCGCTGGACGCACCGCGCGGCGGCAAGGCGGATGATCTGAAGATGATCAAGGGCGTCGGCCCGAAGCTGGAGAAGGTGCTGCACGATCTCGGCTTCTACCATTTCGACCAGATCGCCGGCTGGACCAGCGCGGAAATCGCCTGGGTAGACGAGAACCTCGAAGGGTTCCGCGGCCGGGTCACGCGCGACGAATGGGTCCGCCAGGCAAGGCTGCTGGCCGACGGGGGAGAGACAGAGTTCTCGAAACGCGCTAAATACTGAACCCATGGACGCAACATGCGACGATGGGGAGGACATGGATGGCCGAGGAACAGAAGGGAATGACGCTGAACGCGATGCTGGCGATCGCGGCCGCGATCGGCGTCGTCGTGCTGGCCGTGTTGCGGCTGCTCGTGGGCTACGGGTTCTTCGGCGCGCTCGTGCTGGGGGTGATCGCGGGGCTGATCGTGTTCCTGGTGCTGTATTACGGGTTCGGCGCGATGCATCCGGGCGCCACCGCTGACGGCAGCGCGGGCCACGTCGCGGCGGCCGCGCCGTCCGGCACCGCGCCCGAGGCCGTGTCCGGCGCCAAGGCATCGTCCCGCGAAAGCGTGGCGAAGGCACCGTCCGATCCTGCCGAAGACGCCATCGACAGCACCGGCGCGGCGGCCGGCCCGGACAGCACGGTGGGCACCGACGCGCGCCCGACGCGCGAAGAGGTGGCCGAGAATGTCAGCCGCGGCATGGCGGCCGGGCCATCGCAGACGGCGGCGGCCGCCTCTGCCGCGACGGGGGCGGCCGAGCGCGCCGCCGAGGATGCGCCGCAGGAGGGCACCCGGCCCGAGGCGCTGTCCGCCCCGCGCGAGGGCGGGCCGGACAACCTGAAGGAAATCAAGGGCGTGGGGCCCAAGCTTGAGACCCTGCTGCACGATCTGGGGATCTATCACTTCGACCAGATCGCCGGCTGGGGCGCGGCGGAAATCGCCTGGATGGATGGCAACCTCAAGGGGTTCCGGGGCCGGGTCAGCCGCGATGGCTGGGTCGAACAGGCAAAGCTGCTGGCCGCCGGGGGCGAGACCGAGTTCTCGAAGAAGGTCGGCAAGGGCGGAGTGTACTAGGGAGTGCAGGTGACGAAGCCGTCGGAGCAGGACAAGGCAATGGCGCGCCAGGCCCGTCTGGTGGCGATCGTGATCGTCGTCACCATGGCGATCTGGATCGGTGCGCAGGTTGCCGGGGCAAAGCTGGGGCTGGAGGCGCGCTACGTCTTCCTGTTCGACTTTGCGGCGCTGGGGGCGTTTGTCTGGGCTTTCGTCGTGACGTATCAGATCTGGCGCAAACGCCGGAACAACGAAGGGTAGACGTTTATGCTGGCCGACAAGGATCGCATCTTTACCAACCTTTACGGGATGCACGAGCGCACGCTCGCCGGCGCGCGCAAGCGCGGGCATTGGGACGGCACCGCCGATATCATCGGCAAGGGGCGCGACTGGATCATCGAGCAGATGAAGGCGTCGGGCCTGCGCGGGCGCGGCGGCGCGGGCTTTCCCACCGGGTTGAAATGGTCGTTCATGCCCAAGGAAACCGATGGCCGCCCGTCCTACCTGGTGGTCAATGCCGACGAATCCGAGCCGGGCACCTGCAAGGACCGCGAGATCATGCGCCACGATCCGCACACCCTGATCGAGGGGTGCCTGATCGCGTCCTTCGCGATGGGCGCGCATGCCAGCTACATCTATATCCGCGGCGAATATGTCCGCGAGAAGGAGGCGCTGCAGGCGGCCATCGACGAGGCGTATGATGCCGGGCTGCTGGGCGCCAACGCGGCCGGGTCGGGCTGGGATTTCGACCTGTACGTGTCGCACGGCGCCGGCGCCTATATCTGCGGCGAGGAAACGGCGCTGCTCGAATCGCTGGAAGGCAAGAAGGGGATGCCGCGCATGAAGCCGCCATTCCCGGCGGGCGCGGGTCTTTACGGCTGTCCCACCACCGTCAACAACGTCGAATCCATCGCCGTTGCGCCGACCATCCTGCGGCGCGGCGCGGAATGGTTCGCGGGGTTCGGCCGGCAGAACAACGCGGGCACCAAGGTGTTCGCCATCTCGGGGCACGTCAACCGGCCCTGCGTCGTCGAAGAGGCGATGTCGATCTCGTTCGAGGAACTGATCGAGCGGCATTGCGGCGGCATCCGCGGCGGCTGGGACAACCTTCAGGCGGTGATCCCGGGCGGTTCGTCCGTGCCATGCGTGCGCGGCAGCGACATGCGGGGGGCGATCATGGATTTCGATCACCTGCGGGACGAGCTGCAATCGGGGCTGGGCACCGCGGCGGTGATCGTGATGGACAAGTCCACCGACATCATCAAGGCGATCTGGCGGCTGTCGGCCTTCTACAAGCACGAAAGCTGCGGCCAGTGCACGCCGTGCCGCGAGGGCACCGGCTGGATGATGCGGGTGATGGACCGTCTGGTGCGCGGCGAGGCCGAGATCGAGGAGATCGACATGCTGTTCGACGTGTCCAAGCAGGTCGAGGGCCACACGATCTGCGCGCTCGGCGATGCGGCGGCCTGGCCGGTCCAGGGCCTGATCCGCAATTTCCGGAACGAGATCGAGGACCGGATCAAGGCGCAGAAAAGCGGCCGCATGGGCGCGATGGCGGCGGAATAGACGATGACGGGATTTGGCGCTCTTGGGATCGGTGGGGCCGCGCTGCGCGCGGTCTGCGCCCTGTCGCTGGTGCTGACGCTCGCATCCTGCGGCGTGGCGCGCAACGTGGCCGGCGTGGTCGGGGTCGGTGCGGCCAGCCCGCGCGGGCCGAACCGGATCGAGATCAACGGCACGATGTTCCGCTCCAAGCTGGATATCGGCGGGCCGGAAAAGCGCGACCTGACGATCACGGTGCGCCCGGTGCGCGTCGATCCCGCCGCCGCGAAGGAGGCGGGACGCTACCGCGCCACGGTCTATTGCCTGCGCAAGTTCGGCAAGTCCGACACGGAATGGACGGTCGGCCCGAACACGCCGTCGGACCGGCTTCAGATCGTGGACGATTCGACCACGTTCCGGGGGCGCTGCACGGCGCGCTAGCACGGACGCCAGGGGAACGGAGGCCAGGCATGGGGCGGCAAGGGGCAGGTTGCGATGCGGCGCAGGGCTGGAACCCGGCGGGATCGTGCCCAACTTGGGTGCAGGACGCGCCGCCGCTGGACGCAGCCGGCCCGCGCGGGTCAGGCAGGTCCGGCGCGCACGCGGCGCGGCGAACTGTGGAGTGAGGCCATGAGATTGTTGAAAACCGCGACCCTTGCCCTGCTTCTGGCGGCCGGAGCCGCCGGCGCGGCCCGGTCGCTGCCCCCGCTGGAAGAGAACAGGCGCGTTCAAAGCGAATTCCTGGCCGCCGCGGTGGGCGACGAGATCCGCAAGAACTGCCCCGATATCAGCGCGCGCATGTTCCGCGTGATCGGCCGCGCCAAGAAGCTGGAGGATTACGCGCTGTCGCTGGGCTATACCGACGCCGAGATTACCGCGATGCGCAAGGATCCGGTCAACAAGGCGCGGCTCAAGGCGCTGCGCGACGCCTACCTGGCGCAGAACGGCGTGGCACCGGGGGATACGGCCAGCTATTGCCGCCTCGGCCGGGCCGAGATCGAGAAAAACACCCTGACCGGCTGGCTTTTGCGGGCCAGATAAGCGAAACAGGCGCGCCGGGCGGGCCGGCCGCAACGAAACGGGACGACCAATGAGCGATCTTCGGAAAATCATCATCGACGACAAGGAGATAGAGGTCGATCCGGCGATGACGCTGATCCAGGCCTGCGATCAGGCGGGGATCGAGATCCCGCGCTTTTGCTACCACGAACGCCTGTCGATCGCGGGCAATTGCCGGATGTGCCTGGTCGAGGTGGTGGGCGGGCCGCCGAAACCGGCGGCGAGCTGCGCGATGCAGGTCAAGGATCTGCGCCCCGGCCCCGAAGGCGCGCCGCCGCAGGTGCGCACCAACAGCCCGATGGTCAAGAAGGCCCGCGAGGGGGTGATGGAGTTCCTGCTCATCAACCACCCGCTCGACTGTCCGATCTGCGATCAGGGCGGCGAATGCGACCTTCAGGACCAGGCGATCGCCTATGGCACGTCGTTCTCGCGGCTGCGCGAGCCCAAGCGGTCGGTCGTCGATCTCGACCTCGGCCCGCTGGTGGAAACCCACATGACGCGCTGCATCCACTGCACGCGCTGCATCCGCTTCATGACGGAAGTTGCCGGCAAGACCGAAATGGGCGCCACCGGCCGCGGCGAGGACATGCGAATCGTCACCTACGGCAACGAGACCGCGGGCACCGAGGACGACGCGGTGACGGCCGCGCTGCGCTCCAGCCTCAGCTCGAACATGCAGGGCAACATCATCGACCTGTGCCCCGTGGGCGCGCTGACCAACAAACCCTACGCCTTCACCGCCCGCCCCTGGGAGCTGACCAAGACAGAGACCATCGACGTGATGGACGCGCTTGGATCGAGCATCCGGGTGGATACCAAGGGGCGCGAGGTGATGCGCATCCTGCCGCGCAACCATGACGGCGTGAACGAGGAATGGATTTCCGACAAGACCCGCTTCGTCTGGGACGGGCTGCGCCGGCAGCGGCTGGACAAGCCCTATATCCGCGAGAACGGCAAGCTGCGCCCCGCGACCTGGCCCGAGGCGCTGAGCGCGGCGGCCGGCGCGATCAAGGGCAAGCGCGTCGCCGGGCTGGTGGGCGATCTGGCCCCGGTCGAGGCGGCCTTTGCCCTCAAGCAGCTGGTCGAGGGGCAGGGCGGCGCGGTCGAATGCCGCACCGACGGCGCGAAGCTGCCCGCCGGCAACCGGTCGGGCTATGTCGGCACCGCCCGGATCGAGGATATCGACAGCGCCGGGTTCATCCAGCTCATCGGCACCAATCCGGTGCTGGAAGCGCCGGTGCTGAACGCGCGGATCCGCAAGGCCTGGCTGGCGGGTGCGAAGGTCGGGCTGGTCGGCGAGGCGGCCGATCTGACCTATGACTACACCCATGTCGGGACCGACCGCGCGGCGCTGGACGGGCTGATCGGCAAGGATCACGGCGCGGTTCTGGACACGCCCAGCATCGTGATCGTCGGACAGGGCGCGATCCGCGAGGCCGATGGCGCGGCGGTGCTTGGCGCCGCGATGAAGCTGGCGGAAGAGACGAAATCGAAACTTCTGATCCTGCACAATGCCGCGTCGCGCGTCGGCGCGATGGATGCCGGCGCCGTGACCGAGGGCGGCATGGACGCCGCGCTGGACGGGGCCGAGGTGATCTACAACCTCGGCGCCGACGAGGTGGAGATCGGGGAAGGTCCCTTCGTGATCTACCAGGGCAGCCACGGCGACCGCGGCGCGCACCGGGCCGACATCATCCTGCCCGCCGCCACCTATACCGAGGAACAGGGCCTGTTCGTCAACACCGAAGGGCGCCCGCAACTGGCGCTGCGTGCCAATTTCCCGCCGGGCGACGCCAAGGAGAACTGGGCGATCCTGCGCGCGCTGTCGGCGGAACTGGGCGACGTGCTGCCCTATGACAGCCTGGCGCAGCTGCGCCAGAAGCTGGTCGAGGCGGCGCCGATGCTCAAGCGCGTCGGGCAGGTGCCCGAGAACGAGTGGTCCCCGATCAAGCCCGGCAAGCTGGGCAAGGCCGACTTCGTGACCCCGGTGCGCGATTACTGGCTGACCAACCCGATCGCCCGCGCCTCTGCCCTGATGGCGGAGCTGAGCGCAAATTCGCGTGCGCGGGCCGAAACCGCGGTGGCGGCCGAGTAGGCATGCGAACCGCGCGCGTGTCGATCCTGCCCGGCTGGCTTGCCCTGTGCGGGCTTTCGGCCTGCGCCGCGACCGGGCCGGATCCGGATGCAGGCGTCGAAAAGGCGCCGTTCCGGCCCGATTACCGCGGCATCGAGACGCGGCTGCTGGAGGACGATCTGGTGGGTTTCAACGTCACCATGGCCGGCGCGCGGAGCAATGACGACGTGGCCGCCTACGCGGAATGCGCGGCGGCGCAATATGCGCTGATCCGGGGCTACGGCTTTGCGCGACATGTGCGCACAAATGTGGCCGAAGAGGGTGGTCTTTGGCGGGGAGATGCGGTTTACACCATCTCACCGGCCCTGCCGCGCGGACTGAGCACGATTGATGCCGAAGTCACGGTGGCGAACTGCGCGGAAACGGGCATACCGACGGTGTGAGTGGACATATGGCAGACTTCTTTTCGACCGGTCTCGGGATCTTCGTCATCATCCTGGCGCAAAGCCTGCTGATGGCGATCTACCTGCTGCTGACCGCCTATTTCATCCTCTATGCCGACCGGAAGATCTGGGCCGCCGTGCAGATTCGGCGCGGGCCCAACGTGGTGGGCGTGTTCGGCCTGCTGCAATCGGCGGCGGACATGCTGAAACTGGTGCTCAAGGAAATCATCGTGCCGGCGGGCGCCGACCGGACGGTGTTCTTTCTTGCGCCGCTCCTGGCCTTTTCGCTGCCGATGGCGGCCTGGGCGGTGATTCCGTTCAACGAGACCTGGCTGCTGGCCGATCTCAACGTGGCGATCCTGTACGTTCTCGCGATCTCGTCGCTGGAAGTGTACGGCGTGATCATGGGCGGCTGGGCGTCGAACTCCAAGTATCCGTTCCTCGGCAGCCTGCGATCCGCGGCGCAGATGATCTCCTACGAGGTGTCGATCGGCTTCATCGTGATCGGGGTGGTGATTTCCACCGGGTCGCTGAATTTCGGTCAGATCGTCGCGGCGCAGGATGGCGGCTACGGGCTGTTCAGCTGGTACTGGCTGCCGCATTTCCCGATGGTGTTCCTGTTCTTCATCTCGGGGCTTGCCGAAACCAACCGCCCGCCCTTCGACCTGCCGGAGGCGGAATCGGAGCTGGTGGCGGGCTACCAGGTGGAATACTCGTCCACGCCGTTCCTGCTGTTCATGGCCGGCGAGTATATCGCCATGTTCCTGATCTGCGCGCTGACCACGCTGCTGTTCTTCGGCGGCTGGCTGTCGCCGATCCCCGGCCTGCCGGACGGCGCGCTGTGGATGGTCGGCAAGATGCTGTTCCTCTTCTTCCTGTTCGCCATGGTGAAGGCGATCACCCCGCGCTACCGCTACGATCAGCTGATGCGGCTGGGCTGGAAGGTGTTCCTGCCGATGTCGCTGGCCTGGGTGGTGCTGGTGTCGTTCTTCGCCCATTTCGAGTTGTTCGGCGGCGCCTATGCCCGCTGGGCGGTCGGGGGCTGATCGGGCATGGGGGTCGATTACGTCCTGTTCGAACGGCTGGCTGAGCTGTCCACGCGCTGGACGCCCGAGGGGCGCAGCCTGGGGCTGGGGCGGCACAAGTTCCGTATCGAGCCGAAATTCGCCGACCTCTACGAGCAGGCGCTGCAGCAGCACGGGCTTGGGCGCAAGCGGTCCATCTACCTTCAGGACGACCGCTATTACGAGACGCTGATGCGCAAGCTCGGCTTCGGAGAGATCGAATCGCTGGATTTCTCCGACTACGAGGGCGCGGGCATCCTGCACGATCTGAACCGCCCGATCCCCGAGGATCTGGAAGGCGCGTTCGACTTCATCTTCGACGGCGGCACGATCGAGCATGTGTTCAACGTGCCCGTGGCGCTGGAGAACGTGTACCGGATGCTGAAACCGGGGGGCCGGTTCGTGTCGGCGAACGGTTTCAACGGCTGGCCGGGGCACGGGCTGTACCAGTTCAGCCCGGAATTGGTGTACACGTTCTGGAAACGCACCTGCAATTGCACCGTGCATTCCTGCCTGGGCATCCGCAAGATCCCGTCCGATCAATACGCCACCCCGCTCGAGCTGCCCGATCCGGCCGATCTGGGCCACCGGCTGCGGCTGAAGGGCAGGGTGCCAAGCGGGCGGGTCTATCTGTATTACGAGGTCGAGAAGCGGCCGGATTCGGACTATGTTCCGGGCACGCTGCAATCCGATTATGTCGCCCGCTGGAGCGGCCACGGCCAGGCCGGGCAGCACCGGGCGGAAGGAGGCTGAGCCGATGGCAATCGACTATAGACGCGCTGGCTGGTATTTCCTGCTCGGGGATTTCTTCCTCGGGTTCAAGGTGGGCTTCAAGTACTTCTTCAAGCCCAAGCCGACGCTGAACTACCCGCATGAAAAGGGCCAGCTGAGCCCGCGCTTTCGCGGCGAACACGCGCTGCGCCGCTATCCCAACGGCGAGGAACGCTGCATCGCCTGCAAGCTGTGCGAGGCGATCTGCCCCGCGCAGGCGATCACCATCGACGCCGAGCCGCGCGAGGATGGCAGCCGCCGCACCACGCGCTACGACATCGACATGACGAAATGCATCTATTGCGGCTTCTGCCAGGAAGCCTGCCCTGTGGATGCCATCGTCGAGGGGCCGAATTTCGAATTCGCCACCGAAACCCGCGAAGAGCTGTTCTACAACAAGGAAAAACTGCTGGAGAACGGCGAACGCTGGGAGGCCGAGATCGCCCGCAACCTCGAACTGGACGCGCCGTACCGATGACCGATCCGAAAAACCCGTTCGACGACCTGATGAAGCTGGGCCAGGGCTGGGCCGAGGCGATGGGCCCGGCGATGGAACAGTTCAGCCCCGCCGCGCTGGAAAAGATGTGGCCGACCATGCCCCGCGAGGTGATGGAAACCTTCTGGGGCAACACGCATAATCCCGGCGGTCTGGGCGCCAAGGAAAAGCTGCTGCTCACGCTGCAGGGGCTGACCATCCTGGGCGCGCAGGCCGAGGCGCAGATCCGCCTGACGGTGCGCCACGCGGCCGAGGCGGGAGCGACCGAAAAGGAAATCACCGAAACCGTCGCGCTTGCGGGCATGTTCGGCGGCGCGCCGGCGATGAGCCGGGCGATGAACCTTGCCCGCGAGGTTCTGAGCGGCGGCACGGAGGGACAGGCATGACGGTCTTCGATTTCACCTTCTACCTTTTCGCCGCCGCCGTGATCGTCGGCGGCCTGTTCACCGTGGTCAGCCGCAACCCGGTGCATTCGGTGCTGTGGCTGATCCTGTCCTTCCTGTCCTCGGCGGGTCTGTTCGTTCTGCTGGGCGCGGAATTCGTCGCGATGCTGCTGATCATCGTCTATGTCGGCGCGGTGGCGGTATTGTTCCTGTTCGTGGTGATGATGCTGGATGTCGATTTCGCCGAGCTCAAGGGCGAGATGGCGAAATACATGCCGCTGGCGCTGCTGATCGGGGTCGTGCTGCTGATGGAGCTGGGCCTCGTCTTCGGCGCCTGGACCTTTGCCGACGGCGCGCAGGGGCTGCGCATGGCACCCACGCCGGGCGACGTGCACAATACCGCCGCGCTGGGGCAGCTGGTCTATGACGATTATTTCCTGCTGTTCCAGATGGCCGGGCTGATCCTGCTGGTGGCGATGATCGGCGCGATCGTGCTGACCTTGCGGCACCGCACCTGGATCAAGCGGCAGGATGTGCTGGCGCAGATCTACCGCGATCCGGCCAAGGCGATGGAAGTGCGCGATGTCAAGCCGGGGCAGGGGTTGTGAGATGCGCGCAGGGCGTCATCGCGGCGGGGCGGGCAGATGAGCGGCATGGGTGCTCTCGGGCCGATACTGCCTTTGCTGGGCCTGGTGGCGCTTGTCATCGTGTCCGTCCGCAGGCGGCGCGAAAAGAAGAAACGGCTTGAGGATCGCAATGCCGGCAAATGACCATATGACCTCGGCGCTTGCCGTGTTCGGCCTCGGGGCGTGCCTTGGCCTGCCGCAGGGCGCCGGCGCGCTGGAGCTGTCCGATTGCGACCGGGCGCTGCCGCCGATGGGCTATGCGTCCGAGACGCGGGCGACCGATCTTGGCGGCGGGCTGGTCAGCCATATCGCCGAGACGCGGGTGAACGGCGACGAAACGCGCCGCGTCGTGCTGACCCATTGCGCCAGCGGCCGCGAGATTTGGGCGATGTCGGCCTGCGCCGAAGCCTCGGCCGGGTTCTGCGCCAGCGGCACCCGCCCGATGGAGGCGCCCGACGCGGCCGCCGCGCTGCTGACACGCCTCGCCGCCTCGCGCGATCGGTTCACCCTGGCCCAGGTGCGCGCCCGTCTCGACGCCGCCGCGCTGGAGACCGGGGAAAGCACCCTGACCCGCGAAACATGCGGCTGCCGAGCGGCCTATCCGGGCCAGCGCAAGGGCAAGGCCCGCTTCAAGATGGAGTCCTGGAACTGATGGTCGGACTGGAACATTACCTGGCGGTCGCCGCCGCCCTCTTCGTCATCGGCATTTTCGGCATCTTCCTGAACCGGAAGAACGTCATCATCCTGCTGATGTCCATCGAGCTGATCCTGCTGGCGGTGAACATCAACTTCGTTGCGTTCTCGGCCTATCTGAACGACATGATCGGGCAGGTGTTCACCCTGTTCGTGCTGACCGTCGCGGCCGCCGAGGCGGCGATCGGCCTGGCGATCCTGGTGTGCTTCTTCCGCAACCGGGGCACGATCGACGTCGAAGACGTCAACATGATGAAGGGATAAGGGCGCATGGAACCGATCATCCTTTTCGCCCCGCTGCTGGGCGCGCTGATCTGCGGCTTCGGCTGGCGGCTGATCGGCGAATACGCGGCGCAGTGGACCGCGACCTTCCTGCTGTTCCTGGCCTGCATTCTCAGCTGGGCGGTGTTCTTCACCTTCGACGGCACGACGCAGCAGATCCCGATCTTCCGGTTCGTGGAAAGCGGCACGCTGTCGACCGAATGGTCGATCCGCATGGACCGGCTGACCGCGATCATGCTGATCGTGGTGACCACGGTGTCGGCGCTGGTTCACCTGTATTCGTTCGGCTACATGGCCCATGACGAGAATTTCAAGGAAGGCGAAAGCTACCGGCCCCGGTTCTTCGCGTACCTGTCCTTCTTCACCTTCGCGATGCTGGCGCTGGTGACGGCGGACAACCTGATCCAGATGTTCTTTGGCTGGGAAGGGGTCGGCGTCGCGTCCTACCTGCTGATCGGCTTCTACTTCCGCAAGCCGAGCGCGGGGGCGGCGGCGATGAAGGCGTTCATCGTCAACCGGATCGGCGATTTCGCGTTCCTGCTGGGCATCTTCGCACTGTTCTTCCTGACCGACAGCGTCGATCTGGACATCATCTTTGCCGGCGCGCCGGAACTGGCCGGAACCAACCTGACCTTCCTGTGGACGGAATGGAACGCGGCGAACCTCGTGGGCGTGCTGCTGTTCGTCGGCGCGATGGGCAAGTCGGCGCAGCTGTTCCTGCACACCTGGCTGCCCGACGCGATGGAAGGCCCGACGCCGGTCTCGGCGCTGATCCACGCGGCGACAATGGTGACGGCGGGCGTGTTCCTGGTCTGCCGGATGTCGCCGCTCTACGAATTCGCGCCCGATGCCGCGGCGTTCATCGTGCTGATCGGGGCGACCACCGCCTTCTTCGCGGCGACGGTCGGGCTGGTGCAGAACGACATCAAGCGCGTGATCGCCTATTCGACCTGTTCGCAGCTGGGCTACATGTTCGTGGCCGCCGGCGTCGGCGTCTACTCGGCGGCGATGTTCCACCTGTTCACGCATGCCTTCTTCAAGGCGATGCTGTTCCTCGGCGCCGGCTCGGTCATCACCGCGATGCATCACGAGCAGGACATGCGGAACTATGGCGGGTTGCGCAAGAAGATCCCCTACACGTTCTGGGCGATGATGATCGGCACGCTGGCGATCACCGGCGTCGGCATCCCGCTGACCCAGATCGGCTTTGCCGGGTTCCTGTCGAAGGATGCCATCATCGAGAGCGCGTTCGGCGCAAGCTCGGGCGTGGGCACCTATGCGTTCTGGATGCTGGTCATCTCGGCGGTCTTCACCAGCTTCTATTCCTGGCGGCTGATGTTCATGACCTTCTTCGGCACGCCGCGCGGCGACAAGAAGGCCCATTCGCATGCCCATGAAAGCCCGATGACCATGCTGATCCCGCTGGGCGTGCTGGGGCTTGGCGCGGTGTTCGCGGGGATGATCTGGTTCGGCGCGTTCTTCGGCGATCACGACCGGGTCAACGAGTTCTACGGCGTGCCGGCGCATGCCGAGGCCCCGGCCGAGGGCGCGGCGGAAGAGACCGCCGCCGGCTGGACCCGCGGCGGCGGCGCGATCTACACCCACCCGGACAACCACGTGATGGACGACGCCCACCATGCGCCGGTCTGGGTCAAGGTGTCGCCGTTCATCGCGATGCTGATCGGCCTGGCCGTGGCCTGGCTGTTCTACATCCGCGACACGTCGCTGCCGCGCAGGCTGGCGCAGAACCAGCGGCCGCTCTACCTGTTCCTGCTGAACAAGTGGTACTTCGACGAGATCTACGACTTCGTCTTCGTGCGGCCGGCGAAATGGCTGGGCGGCGCGCTGTGGCGGCGCGGCGATCAGGGCACGATCGACGGCTTCCTGAACGGGATGGCGATGGGCGTGGTGCCCTTCTTCACCCGCCTCGCGGGGCGGGCGCAGTCCGGCTACATCTTTACATATGCCTTCACCATGGTGCTGGGGATCGTGATCTTCATCACCTGGATCGTGCTGGGCTGAGCGGGGGACAGAGTGATGGACAACATCCTTTCCATGATCACCTTCATCCCGCTCCTCGGGGCGGCGATCCTTGCGCTGTTCCTGCGCGGCGACGATGCGGCGGCGCAGAAGAACGCGAAATGGCTGGCCTTGATCGCCACCACGATCACCTTCGTGATCTCGCTCTTCCTGATCGCGCAGTTCGATCCCGCCAATACCGGGTTCCAGTTCGTGGAAGAGCGTGAATGGCTGGCCGGGCTGACCTACAAGGTCGGGGTCGACGGGATCAGCGTGCTGTTCGTGATGCTGACCACGTTCCTGATGCCGCTGACGATCCTGGCTTGCTGGGGCGTGACCCACCGCGTCAAGGAATACATGATCGCCTTCCTGGTGCTCGAGACGCTGATGGTCGGCGTGTTCGTCGCGCTGGACCTGATCCTGTTCTACCTGTTCTTCGAGGGGCAGCTGATCCCGATGTTCCTGATCATCGGGATCTGGGGCGGCAAGGACCGCATCTACGCCTCGTTCAAGTTCTTCCTCTACACCTTCTTCGGGTCGGTCCTGATGCTGGTGGCGATCATCGCCATGTTCGTCGATGCGGGCACCACCGACATTCCCACGCTGCTGTCGCACAGCTTCGGGTCGGACACGTTCAGCCTGCTGGGGGTGCAGGTCATCGGCGGGATGCAGACGCTGATGTGGATCGCGTTCTTCGCGTCCTTCGCCGTCAAGATGCCGATGTGGCCGGTCCATACCTGGCTGCCCGACGCGCACGTCCAGGCACCGACCGCCGGCTCGGTGGTGCTGGCGGCGATCCTGCTGAAGATGGGCGGCTACGGGTTCCTGCGGTTCAGCCTGCCGATGTTCCCGGTCGCGTCCGACATCCTTGCGCCGCTGGTGCTGTGGCTGTCGGCCATCGCCATCGTCTATACCTCGCTGGTGGCGCTGGCGCAGACCGACATGAAAAAGCTGATCGCCTACTCGTCGGTCGCCCATATGGGCTATGTCACCGCCGGCATCTTCGCGGCGAACCAGCAGGGCGTCGACGGCGCGATCTTCCAGATGCTCAGCCACGGCTTCGTGTCGGGGGCGCTGTTCCTGATCGTCGGCGTGATCTATGACCGGATGCACACCCGCGAGATCGACGCCTATGGCGGCCTGGTCGCGCGGATGCCGGCCTATGCGCTGATCTTCATGCTGTTCACCATGGCCAATGTCGGCCTGCCGGGCACGTCGGGCTTTGTCGGCGAATTCCTGACGCTGATGGGCATCTTCCAGGTCAACACCTGGGTCGCCGTGGTCGCCACCACGGGCGTCATCCTCAGCGCGGGCTATGCGCTGTGGCTGTACCGCCGGGTGGTGATGGGCGATCTGATCAAGGAAAGCCTGCGCTCGATCCGCGACCTGACCCGGCGCGAAAAGGTGATCTTCGCGCCGCTGGTGGCGATGACGCTGCTGCTGGGCGTGTACCCGGCGCTGGTCACCGACATCATCGGCCCCTCGGTCGAGGCGCTCATCACCGACAACCGGGCCGCGGTGGCCGCGTGGGACGGCGGCGGCGCCGCCACCACGCTCGCCGAAAACGCGCCCACCCAAGAGACGGGGCACTGAGACATGACCTCTGCCGATTTCCAAATCCTGCTGCCCGAGATCGTCCTGGCGCTCTATTCGATGGCCGCGCTGATGTTCGCGGTCTATACCGGCAAGGACAAGACCGCGCCGATGCTCACCTGGGGCACGGCGGGCCTGATGCTGATCCTCGCGGTCTATATCGGGCTGAACGGGGCGGGGGCGCATACCGCCTTCGGCGGGCTGTTCGTCGATGACGCCTTCTCGCGCTTTGCCAAGATCGTCATCCTGGTGTCCACCGCCGCGGTGCTGGCGATGGGGCGGGATTACATGACCCGGCGCGATCTGTCGCGCTTCGAATATCCGCTGCTCGTGGCGCTGTCCTCGGTCGGCATGATGGTCATGGTGTCGGCCGGCGACCTGATGGTCCTGTATATGGGGCTCGAGCTGAGCTCGCTGGCGCTATACGTGCTGGCGGCGTTCCGGCGCGACAGCGTGAAATCGACCGAGGCGGGGCTGAAATACTTCGTGCTGGGCGCGCTGGCCTCGGGGATGCTGCTTTACGGCGCGTCGCTGACCTACGGCTTTGCCGGCACCACGCAGTTTTCCGGCATCATCACCGCCGCGACCGAGGGCGCGCTGCCGCTGGGCCTGCTGTTCGGGCAGGTATTCCTGATCTCCGGGCTGGCGTTCAAGGTGTCGGCGGTGCCGTTCCATGTCTGGACGCCGGATGTCTACGAGGGCGCGCCGACCCCGGTCACCGCCTTCTTCGCCACCGCCCCCAAGATCGCGGCCATGGCGCTTTTCGCGCGGCTGATGCACGACGCGTTCGGCCATGTCGTCGGCGACTGGTCGCAGATCGTGGCGCTGCTGTCGGTGGCGTCGATGTTCTTCGGCGCCGTGGGCGGGATCGGGCAGCGCGACTTCAAGCGGCTGATGGCCTATTCGTCGATCAGCCATATGGGCTTTGCGCTGATCGGGCTGGCGGCCGGCACCATCTTCGGCGTGCAGGCGATGCTGATCTACATGGCGATCTACGTGGTGATGAATGTCGGCACCTTCGCCTTCATCCTGTCGATGAGCCGGGATGGCCGGGTGATCACCGACATCCGGTCGGTCAACAACTACGCCGCGCACGAGCCGGGCAAGGCGCTGGCGATGCTGATCCTGCTGTTCAGCCTGGCGGGTGTGCCGCCGCTGGTCGGCTTTTTCGGCAAGTACTACGTACTGCGCGCGGCGGTCGACGCCAACATGGTGTGGCTGGCTGTGGCCGGCGTGGTGGCCAGCGTGATCAGCGCGTTCTACTACCTGCGCATCGTCTACTACATGTATTTCGGCGACGAGGGCGACACGCTGGATACCGGCATGGCCGCACCGCAATGGGCGCTGCTGATGGCCTCGGCGGCACTGATGCTGCTGGGCGTCATCAACCTGTTCGGCATCGAGGGTCCGGCGGCAGCGGCGGCGGCGGCCCTTGTCAACTGATCCGGGCACCGGCCTTCGGGCCGGCCGGGAGGCCCCGGAGCAGGTCCGGGGCAGGGTCTTCTCATGAGCCAGTGGCCCGAACATGTGCGCCGGATCGTCGCCGAGCAGACCGACAGCACGCTGGACGAGGCACGGCGCTGGGATCTGGGCGCCCGCGAGCATCCGACCTGGATCCTGGCCCTGCACCAGACGGCGGCGCGGGGCCGGCGCGGCCGGACATGGCACCACCCGCGCGGCAATCTCGCCGCGACGGTCGTGCTGCCCCGGCCGGGACGCCCCGACGAGGCGGCCAAGCGGTCCTTCACGGCCGCAATCGCGGTTCACATGGCGATCGAGGACGTGATCGGCTCTGCCCGCGGCGTCGCCTTGAAATGGCCGAACGATGTCCTGATCGACGGGGCCAAGGTGGCGGGCATCCTGCTCGAATCGCTCTCGCCCGGGCCCGGCCTGGCCGTGGGATTCGGGGTCAACCTCGTTGACGCACCGGAGGCGGGCGAGGTCGAACCGGGTGCGACAGCGCCGGTCTCCCTGCTTGCCGCGACCGGGATGCGGGTTTCACCCCAGGACTTCTTCGATGCGCTCGGCCCGGCCTTTCACCGGCTCGAGAACCTGTACATCACCTACGGATTCGGACTGATCCGGGAACGCTGGCTGCACCGCGCCGCGCGGCTGGGAGAGATCGTTACCGCACGTCTGCCAAGGGAAGAGATCGTGGGGCGTTTCGCGGGAATCGACGGCCTGGGACGGATGCAACTCGATACCCCCGCCGGCCCGCGCGCCATCGCGGCGGCGGACGTGTTTTTCTGAAAGGAGCGCCGATGCTGCTCTGCATTGATTGCGGCAACACCAACACCGTCTTCTCGGTTTGGAACGGCGCCGAGTTCGTCGCCACCTTCCGCACCGCGACCGAGCATCAGCGCACGGCCGACCAGTATTGGGTCTGGTTCACGCAGCTGATGGAATATCGCGGCGTTCCGGTCGAGATCGACGAGGTCATCGTGTCGTCCACCGTGCCGCGCGTCGTGTTCAACCTGCGCGTGTTGTGCGACCGCTATTTCGACACGCGCCCCTATGTCGTCGGCAGGCCCGATTGCCTGCTGCCGGTCGCGCCGCGGGTCGACGAGGGCACGCAGGTGGGGCCTGACCGGCTGGTGAACAGCGCCGCCGCCTTCGACCGCTATGGCGGCGACATCATCGTCGTCGATTTCGGCACCGCCACCACCTTCGACGTTGTGGCCGGCGATGGCGCCTATGTCGGCGGGGTGATCGCGCCCGGCGTCAACCTGTCGCTCGAGGCGCTGCACATGGCGGCGGCCGCGCTGCCGCATGTGGACGTGACCAAGCCGCAGAAGGTGATCGGCACCAACACGGTCGAATGCATGCAATCGGGCGTGTTCTGGGGCTATGTCGGGCTGGTGCAGACGATCTGCACCCGGATAAAGGGCGAGTATGACGCGCCGATGCGGGTGCTGGGCACTGGCGGGCTGGCGTCGCTCTTTGCGCAGGGCGAGGCGCTGTTCGACGCGATCGAGGAAGATCTGACGATGCACGGGCTGACCGTGATCCACCGTTTCAACAAGGAAAACCAATGACCCAGAGCCGCCTGATTTACCTTCCCCTCGGCGGCGCCGGGGAGATCGGCATGAACACCTATGTCTATGGTGTGGGGCCGGCGGATAACGAACGCCTGATCGCCGTCGATCTGGGCGTGACCTTTCCGGACATGGACACGACGCCGGGCGTCGATCTGATCATGGCCGATATCGACTGGCTGGCGGAGCGCGCGGACCGGCTGGAGGCGATCTTCATCACCCATGCGCACGAGGATCATATCGGTGCGCTGGCCCGGCTGTGGCCGCGGCTGCGCGCGCCGATCTATGCGCGCGCCTTCACCGCGCATCTGGGGCGGATGAAGATGGAGGAGGCCGGGCTTGACCCCGAGCAGATCCGCACCGTTGCCGCCTGGCCGGAAACGGTCGAGGCAGGGCCGTTCCGCGTCGGATTCGCGCCGGTTGCGCATTCCATCCCCGAAAGCGCGGGGCTGGTGATCGACACGCCGCACGGCCGCATCGTCCATTCGGGCGATTTCAAGCTGGACCGGACCCCCGGTGTCGGCGAGCCCTTTGACGAGGATCTGTGGGCCGGGATCGCAAAGGACGGGGTGCAGGCCCTGGTCTGCGATTCGACCAACGTGTTCAGCCCGCATCCCGGCCGGTCCGAATCCGACCTGCCGGACGCGATCCGCGAATTGGTCGCGCAGGCGCCCGGCATGGTGGCGGCGACGACCTTTGCCAGCAACATCGCGCGGCTCAAGACCCTGGCCGAGGCGGGGCAGGCGGCGGGGCGGTCGGTCGTGCTGCTGGGCCGGGCGATGCGCCGGATGGTGACGGCCGGGGTCGAGACCGGGATCCTGACCGATTTTCCGCGCGTCGTGTCGCCCGAGGAAGCGGCGGACATCCCGCGCGAGAACCTGATGCTGCTGACCTCCGGCAGCCAGGGGGAACGGCGCGCGGCCACGGCGCAGCTTGCGCGCGGCAAGTATATGGGGCTGGTGATGAAGGAAGGCGATACCTTCCTGTTCTCGTCCAAGACCATTCCGGGCAACGAGCGCGGCGTGCTGGGCATCGTCAACGCATTCTCGGCAATGGGCGTCGAGGTGATCGACGATTCGTCCGGCCTGTATCATGTGTCGGGCCACGCCAACCGGCCGGACCTGGCCGCGTTCCACCGGCTGATCGCACCGAAGATGCTGGTGCCGATGCATGGCGAGCATCGCCACCTTCGCGCCCATGTCGCGCTGGGGCAGGAGGCCGGGCTGCCGGGCGTGATCGCGCCGAACGGCACGATGGTGGACCTGACCGGGGATGCGCCGCGCGTGGCCGAACATGTCGAGGCGGGGCGTACCTATCTTGACGGATCGGTCCTGATCGGGGCGCTGGACGGGGTGGTGCGCGACCGGATTCGCCTGGCGCTGAACGGGCATGTCACGGTGACCGCGATCCTGGAGGATGACGAGGCCATCGGCGAGCCCTGGTGCGAGCCGATGGGCCTTGCCGCGCGCGGCCGGTCGGGGGCGCCGCTGGTCGATGTGCTGGAGGCCGATCTGGGCCAGTTCGTCGCCCGCGCGGACCGCAAGACGCTGCGCGACGATGGCAAGCTGGAGGACGCGCTGCGCCGGATCACGCGCAAGACGGTGCAGGACGAAACCGGCCACAAGCCGGAGGTGACGGTGGTGATCAGCCGGCTGACCTGAAGGGCGGCGCGATTTCCCCGGCGGGGGGATGACAAGCGTGTCCCGCCGCCTACCTTTGTCATGGAAAAAAGGAGGATCGACATGATCGAGAAGACAGGTTCCGCCAAGTGGTCCGGCGGATTGAAGGACGGCAAGGGGCATCTTTCGACGCAATCGGGCGTCCTGAGCGATCAGCCCTACGGGTTCAACACCCGGTTCGAGGGTGCGGCGGGGACCGACCCCGAGGAATTGCTGGGCGCGGCGCATGCGGCCTGCTTTTCCATGGCGCTGTCCAACGTCCTGGCGGAATACGACCTGACGCCCGACAGCATCGAGACCACCGCGACCGTGACGCTCGACCCCGGCAGCCTGACGATCACCAAGGTTCATCTCGACACCAAGGCATCGATCCCGGGGGCCGACGAGGCCAAGTACAAGGAAGCCGCGGGCAAGGCCAAGGAAGGCTGCCCGGTCTCCAAGCTGTTCGCGGGCGCCGAGATCACGATGGATGCCGCGCTGACCTGACGGCCGGCACGAACACCGCCTGTCCGCCCGCGTTCGGGCGGGCAGCAGCGCATCCTTGGGGGCAATCAGGACCGCGCCCCGACCGACAGGCCGCGTTCGGCAAGGAATGCGTCGATTCGCGGGCGGGCATCGTGGTCGCGAAGGAACGAGACCCCGATCCGCGCGCCGCGGCGCCATCGATAGATGACATCGAGCCGCCCCAGCCCGTCGATATCCAGCGATTTCAGGCTGTTTCCTGTGAAGTCGGGCGCGTCCTGCGCGGTGATGCAGGCACCGCCATGGGACAGATCCGATAGCGTGGCCGGAAAGACATCGTCGCCGGCGATGACCCGGCAGGACAGGTCGATCCCGACCCGCCCGTCATCGAGCCCGTCCCCGAGATAGTCCGACAGATCGACCATTTGCCCATCCTCCCGATTCCATGACGGGATCGGGATAGCGCGGGGGGCGTGAAGGCCGCGTTAACGCGGCCTAAAATCAGCTTGCCTGGCGTTCCGCAAAGCTCTTGGCGATGAATTGCGGCAGGTGGTCGCCCATGCCGACCACGGCATCGTCGCGGTGCGGCTTGTGGTCGTCCTTGCGTTCCTTGCGTTCCTTGCGTTCCTTGCGCTCGGGCTTCGGTGCCGGCGCCGGTGCGGGGCTCGGCGCGGCGGGATCGGGTGCGGCTTCGGCCTGTTCGACCTTGTCGCTGTCCTTCTGCCGGCCGCGCGAGGCCGATGACGTGCGGCTGCGCGTCCGGGCGGGTTTCGCCTCTGGGATCGAATCCGCCGCCGTTTCCTCCGCGGGCGATTTCGCCGCGGGTGCGGACGCCGCCAACGGGTTCTCGACCCGCGGGATCGGCTTGTCGATCAGCTTTTCGATCGCGGCGAGGTTCTTTTCATCCGCCGGCGCGCAGATCATCACCGCCTTGCCGTCGCGGCCGGCGCGGCCGGTGCGGCCGATCCGGTGCACGTAATCCTCGGAATGCGAGGGGACATCGTAGTTGAAGACATGGCTGACCGACGGAACGTCCAGCCCGCGCGCCGCCACGTCCGAGGCGATCAGCAGCTTCAGCGTGCCTTCGCGGAACGCATCAAGGGTGCGCGTGCGCTGCGATTGTTCCAGGTCGCCGTGAATGGGTTCCGCGTTGAACCCGTTCTTTTTCAGTGACTTGGCAACGATATCCACATCGACCTTGCGGTTGCAGAAGACGATGGCGTTGGTGCAGCGATCCCCCTCGGCCTCGATCACGGCCCGCAGAACGGCGCGTTTCTCGGTCGCTGCCCGGTCGCGGCGCGACGGGTTGAACATGACCACGGCCTGTTCGATCGTCTCCGACGCGGTGGCCTGGCGCGCCACCTCGATCCGGGCGGGCGAGGACAGGAAGGTATTCGTGATCCGCTCGATTTCCGGCGCCATGGTGGCCGAAAAGAACAGCGTCTGGCGGGTGAACGGGGTCAGCGAGAAGATCCGCTCGATATCCGGGATGAACCCCATGTCGAGCATGCGGTCGGCCTCGTCCACGACCATGATCTCGATCCCGGTCAGCAGCAGCTTGCCGCGCTCGAAATGGTCCAGCAGCCGGCCGGGCGTGGCGATCAGCACGTCGACGCCCTTGTCGATCAGCACGTCCTGTTCCTTGAACGACACGCCGCCGATCAGCAGCGCCTTGGTCAGTTTGACATGCTTGGAATAGGTGTCGAAGTTTTCCGCCACCTGGGCGGCAAGTTCGCGCGTGGGGCACAGGACCAGGCTGCGCGGCATGCGCGCGCGGGCGCGGCCGCGGGCCAGTTTGGTGATCATCGGCAGAACGAAGCCGGCGGTCTTGCCGGTGCCGGTCTGGGCGATGCCCAGCACATCCTTCCCCTCGAGCGCGGGGGGAATCGCCCCCATCTGGATCGGGGTGGGCGTGACATAGCCCGTCTCGGTTACGGCTTTGAGAACTTTGGGGGACAGCCCCAGTTCGGAAAAATCAGTCAAATTCGGCCTTTCGCTTTGCGGCACCATGTACGGCCGCAAAACTGACGCGGCCCGACAGGCCGGATTGCCTGTCTTCGACTGCGTTGCACATAAGCGATGGCGCGGGGGGCGTCAAGTTTTCCCCATGGCCCGCGGGGCGGGACGAAAGGACACGATGCGCGGCGTATCCGGCGAAGCCCGGAGCCAGGCCGGCCCCCTTTCCGGCGCGGCATTTCCGCGCGCGTGAGATGTCGCGCAACCCATCCCCCGGGCTTGTCCGCAAAAGGCGGCGGTGTCGGGGCATGGTGCGGGACGGGCCTGCGCATGCCGGCACGCGCCGCAAGGCGGTGCAAGAAGGCTCGCCAGCCGGCGAAGGCCATGATAAATTCGCCTTCATGTTCAGTTTCGCCAAACGCCCCGCCCTTGTCGTGCTTGCCGCCAGCCTTGGCGCCTGCGGTTTCTTCCCCGGCTCCGACGGCAATGCGCCGACCATCGGCGTGACGATGCGCGGCGGTGGCAGCACCGTCTCGATGGGCGCCTGCCATGTGGCCGACGGGCCCGTGGAGCTGACGATCAGCCTGTACGATTCCGACGGGCTCAAGGCGGCGCGGGTCGATTTCAGCGGCGTGATCGGCGCGGCCGGGGTGCAGATGAACCCCGGCGGGCAGGACATCGTCATGACCGAGGGCGGCATGCCGGGCCAGGAACAGGTGAGCGTGACGTTCAGCCCGGTCGTCGCCGGTCAGGTGCGCACCAGCGCGGTCCTCAGCTTCGTCACCGACGCGCCGTTCACCGGATCGCTTGGCGTGACGGCGACCGATCAGCGGGGCAAGACGGCGCGGGCGGGGCCGTTCCGGCTGGCCAAACCCGGCGGCTGTTGACCGCGAGGGGGTAGGCGCCCCGGCGGCGGCAATGTCCGCGACCGGGCGGGCTGGCGCTTTGTCGGACACGGCCGCATCGCTCGTATCTCTTGCGGGCGTGTCGGGGATGAATCGCGCCGCTCAGGCGTGGCTGCGCCATCCCACGGGCCGGCGCCCGCGCGGCCCGCACGCTGAACCTGCGGCTTGGCGGCGCCTCAGACCATCATTTCCTTGGTCGCGCTAAGCGTCAGGTCGGGGTAATCCCGCTCGATCCGGTCGATATCCCATTGCAGCCGCGTCAGATACACTATGTCGCCGTCATGGTCGTGCGCGATGTGCTGCTTGTTGGCCTGCACGAATTTCTCGACCGCCGCTTTGGGCCCGTGCACCCAGCGGGCCGAGGTGAATTGCGAGCCCTCGAAGCGCACCGGCAGGCCGTATTCCAGCTCGATCCGGCTGGCCAGCACCTCGAATTGCAGGGCGCCGACGACCCCGACGATGAATCCCGAGCCGATGGACGGCTTGAACACCTTGGCCGCGCCTTCCTCGGCGAACTGGGTCAGCGCCTTTTCCAGGTGCTTGGATTTCAGCGGGTCGCCCGCGCGGCACGATTGCAGCAATTCGGGCGCGAAGGACGGGATGCCGGTCACGCGGATCGCCTCGCCCTCGGTCAGGGTGTCGCCGATCCTGAGTTGCCCGTGGTTCGGGATGCCGATGATGTCGCCGGCCCAGGCCTCTTCGGCCACTTCGCGGTCCGAGGCGAGGAACAGCACCGGCGCGGTCACGGTCATCGGCTTTTTCGTGCGCACATGGGTCAGTTTCATGCCGCGTTTGAAATGCCCCGAGGCGAGGCGCACGAAGGCCACCCGGTCGCGGTGGCGCGGGTCCATGTTGGCCTGCACCTTGAAGACGAAACCCATGACCGAGGATTCTCCGGGGGCGATCTGGCGCGGCTCGGCCGATTGCGGCTGCGGCACGGGGCCGTAGCGGCCGATCCCGTCCATCAACTCGCGGACCCCGAAGGAATTGATCGCGCTGCCGAACCAGATCGGGGTCAGCGTGCCGTCGAGGAACGCCTGCGCGTCGAAGGGCGGCAAAAGCTCTTTCGCCATCTCCAGCTCTTCGCGCAGCTGCTCCAGCAGGGCGGCGGGCACGTGTTCGGCCAGTTTGGGATCGTCCAGCCCCTCGATCTTGATCGATTCGGCGACCTTGTTGCGGTCGGCGCGGTCCATCAGTTCCAGCCGGTCGTTCAGCACGTCGTAGCAGCCCAGGAAATCGCGCCCCACGCCGATCGGCCAGCTTGCCGGGGTCACGTCGATCGCCAGGTTTTCCTGGATCTCGTCGATGATCTCGAACGTGTCGCGGCTTTCGCGGTCCATCTTGTTGCAGAAGGTCAGGATCGGCAGATCGCGCAGGCGGCAGACCTCGAACAGCTTCTGCGTCTGCGACTCGACCCCCTTGGCGCCGTCGATCACCATGATCGCGGCATCCACCGCCGTGAGCGTGCGGTAGGTATCTTCCGAGAAATCGCTGTGGCCGGGCGTGTCCACCAGATTGAAGCGGTAGGTTTCGAAATCGAAGGACATGGCCGAGGCCGAGACCGAAATGCCGCGATCCTTTTCCATCTGCATGAAATCGGACCGGGTGCGCCGTGCCTCGCCCTTGGCGCGGACCTGTCCCGCCATCTGGATCGCGCCGCCGTAAAGCAGGAACTTCTCGGTCAGCGTCGTCTTGCCGGCATCGGGATGGCTGATGATGGCAAAGGTACGCCGCCGGGCGATCTCGGCGGGCAGGTCGGGGGCGTTGGAGGCTCTATCAAGCATGCCGGGCGATATAGGGGAGCGCGCGGACGAGGGCAATTGCGCACGGCCGGTATCCCGCCCGCCGCGCGCAGGCGGCGCAGATCAGACGGCCGACGCCTTGCGAAGCAGGTCCGCCGCATTCGCGCGCTCCAGCGCCCCCTCGGTCAGCTCCACCGCGCGGGTGCGGGCGGCGTGACGGGCGCGTTTCGGCGCGATGCCCAGCTTCTTTTGCACCTCGTGCGGCAGGGCGGGGCTGGTGCGGGTGTCGAAGGTCAGGCTTTCGGTGGCGATCCCTTCCGCAAAGATGAATTCGGGCGCATCGAACAGCACCTGGAAGTAGTCGACGAACCCGCCGCTTCGGCGCACCACGCTGACGCCGTTCACAAGGTAGTCGGCCTTGACCACGATCTCTGCCTGGCCGGCGCCGGCCTTGTCGCTGCGCTGGTAGACGAACAGGCGCTGGTTGGGCGACAGGCACAGCTCGCCTTCGTTGTTCAGCGTGCCGGGCGCGATCACGACCGGCGCGAAGGCCCCGGTTGCGCGCACCGTCCGGTGGCCGATCCAGCGCACCGGCCGCGGGCCGTTGTCGCGGGTCAGGACCATGTCGCCGGCGCGCAGCTGTTCGATCGGCTTCTGCGCGCCGTCCGCCATGGTGACGCGGGTGCCGCGGGTGAAGGACACGCAGGCAAGCTCGGCGAACTTGGCGCGGGTCGCGGTGCTGTCGACCTCGACCAGCGCGTAATCGGTGCGCGGCCGCAGATCGGCCAGCGGCAGCAGATAGGTGGCCGCGATCAGGCCGCTGCCCGGCTCAAGTTCCACCAGCACCAGCGCCTCGACGATGGCGCCGTCGGGGGCCATGAAGGTGGCGCAGCAATCGAGATGAACCTCGGCGCCTGTGCGGCCCATCTGCGAGCCGGCGGCGACGGTGAAATCGGACATGCCGGCGCTATTGTTCAGGTTCAGGCGCCAACCGCGCGCCGCCGGGGCCAGGTTGTACACGTCGTCGAGGATCATTTCCGACGCATGCGCCACGCTATCGCCCAGATTGACCCCGTTCGAGACGGTGAAATCCTGTGCCCGCAGCACGGGCAGTCCCTGCGCCGTGTTGCGGCGCCCGAATTCATGTACGGTCATATTCGGCAGCCCTTTTTCTACGCACCCACGCCATGGCGGCACCGACTCGAACGACCCCCATCGTCCGTCCCGGCACACCCGCCGCCATAGTCTTGACAAAGTTGCGCCTTATTTCCGAAGCGGTCAACGATGCCGTTGCGAAATTAACGATCTGGCCCTCATTGTTGCGCACTTCGGGACAATGCCGGCGGCCGTGCTGCGATTGGCCTGTTCGGCGCGGCGCGCGGCGGCCGGGCGGCGGCGGGCCGGTCGAATCGCCGGCTTTTCCTTTCGCGGGCCGGGTGCTACCCCGAAGGCGAATGCGGCAGAATGGAGGCGCGGGGCGCGGGATGGATCTGGGAATTGCAGGAAAACGGGCGCTGGTCTGCGCCTCGTCCAAGGGGCTGGGGCTGGGCTGCGCGCGGGCGCTGGCAGAGGCGGGGGCCGATCTGGTGATGAACGCCCGCGGCGCCGAGGCGCTGGAGGCATCGGCCGCGGCGATCCGCTCGGAATTCGGCGTCGCCGTTGATATCGTGGCCGCCGACATCACCGACGAGGTCGGGCGCGCCCGCGTGCTCGAGGCCGCGGGCGCGGTGGACATCCTGGTGACCAATGCGGGCGGGCCGCCGCCGGGGATGTGGCCCGACTGGAGCCGCGACGATTTCCTCGCGGCGCTCGATGCCAACATGCTGACGCCCATCGCGCTGATGCAGGCGCTGCTGCCCGGCATGATTGAGCGCGGCTGGGGCCGCGTGGTCAACATCACCTCGCAATCGGTCAAGGCGCCGATCGCGGTGCTGGGTCTGTCGAATTCGGCACGGGCCGGGCTGACCGGGTTCGTCGCGGGCACCGCGCGGCAGGTGGCCGGGGACGGGGTGACGATCAACAACCTGTTGCCGGGCATCCATGCGACCGATCGCGCGATCGGCCTCGATGGCAAGGTGGCGGCCGACAAGGGCATCACCATGGACGAGGCAAGGGCGCAAAGATCGGCGACCATTCCCGCCGGGCGCTACGGCACGGCCGCGGAATTCGGCGCCGCCTGCGCGTTCCTGTGCTCGGTCCATGCGGGGTTCATCGTCGGGCAGAACATCCTGCTCGATGGCGGCGCGGTGAACGCGACGCTCTGAGCCGCGGGGCGCGCGCGGCGGGCCTTGCAGCCCGCCCCGCCGGTTGCGGCGCGGCGGCGGGATTGCTATCTGCAAAAGACCGATCAATTCCCTCGGAAAACAGGGCCCGCCCGTGACCGTATCGCCTGTGACCGCCCCCGCCGTGCCTGTCCGGCCCGTAGCCGCGACACCGCCGCGTCTGGAGATTCGCCACCTGTCGCGCGGCTTCGGCGGGCATGCGGTGGTCGATGACGTGTCGCTGCGGGTGATGCCGGGGCAGGTGACCTGCCTGCTGGGGCCGTCGGGCTGCGGCAAGACGACCACGCTGCGCTGCGTGGCCGGGGTGGACATGCAGGACAGCGGCGAGATCCTGGTGGATGGCCGGCTGGTCTGCGACACGCTGTTCCGGGTGCCGCCGGAACGGCGTTCGATCGGGCTGATGTTCCAGGATTTCGCGCTGTTCCCGCACATGTCGGTCGAGGGCAACGTGGCCTTCGGCCTGACCGGCACGCGCGCCGAAAAGCGTGCCCGTGTCGCCGCGCTGCTGGAGCGGGTGGACCTGGGCCGCTACATCGACGCCTGGCCGCACGAATTGTCCGGCGGCGAGCAGCAGCGCGTGGCGCTGGCGCGCGCGCTGGCGCCGGGGCCGAAGGTGATGCTGATGGACGAGCCGTTTTCCGGCCTCGACAACCGCCTGCGCGACGGGATCCGCGACCAGACGCTGGAAATCCTGAAGGAAGAGGGCGCGGCGGTGCTGCTGGTCACCCACGAGCCGGACGAGGCGATGCGCATGGCCGACGAGATCGCGCTGATGCGCGGCGGCCGGATCGTGCAGCAGGGCGCGCCCTACAACGTCTACAACGCGCCGGTGGACAAGGCGGCGGCGGCGTTCTTTTCCGACGTGAACGTGATCCGCGGCACGGTACGCGGCGCGCTGACCGACACGCCGTTCGGGCAGTTCCTGGCCCCCGGCGTGCCCGATGGCACCGAGGTCGAGATCGTGTTCCGGCCGCAGCATGTGAAGATCGATTTCGACCGGCAGGGCAGCGGGCCGCTGCCGACCCCGCGCGATGGCACGCCCGCGCGCGGCGTGGTGCAGCGAGCCCGCTTCATGGGCGCGGACAGCCTGGTGGAATTCCGCATGGACCATGACGGCTTCGTGCTGAAGGCGACGGTGCCGAACGTGTTCCTGCCGAAACCGGGCACGCCGCTGTGGCTGACGATCCGGCGCGACCGGTGTTTCGTGTTCCCGGTGCGCTGAGCGCGGGTCCGAACGGGCGAGGGGCTCTGCCCCTCGCGCTCCCCGAGGTATTGAGCGCAAGATGAGGATCAGGGATCGGGCAGGGTCTGTCCTGCCCGGTAATCCATCAGCGTCTTGCCGCGTTCCTCGACGAACAGGGCGGGCAGGATGTCGAGCGTGTCGATCCTGTCGACGCGCAGCGTGGCGAAACCGGGGGTGGTCTCGCACCAGCAGGTGACGGTCCAGACCCGGCCCCAGTAATCCAGTTTCAGCGGCCGGATGGTGCGCGACGCGACCGTGCCGCCGGGATCGTCGTAGGTGACGCGCAGCTTCTGGCGCGCGCGGATCGCTCCGCGGATGCGCGGCATGTGGCGAAAGCCGGCGGCGGCATCCGCCAGGGGATAGACGGCAAAGCCCCATCCGGCGGGCGCGGCGCCGCGTTCTTCGGGCAGCACCGCGTCGATCCGGGCGGAAAGGGCGGCGGCGGCGGCGCGCAATTCCTCGTCGCCGCCCTGCGCCACGGCGGCAAGGCCGAGATGCAGCGCCTCGAGCTCGGTCAGGGTCATGTTCAGCGGCGGCAGCGTGACCGGCACGGTCATCCGGTAGCCGAGGCCGCGCTCGCCGCGCACCGGCACGCCCGAGGCCATCAGCGTGTCCATGTCGCGCCAGATCGTCCGCTCGCTGACGCCGTGTGCGGCGGCGAGGCTGGCGGCGCGGTGCACCCGTCCGTCGCGCAGCGTCTGGATCAGAGCATAGAGGCGGTCGGTTCGGCGCATGGCTGCCTTTTCGGTGATTCGCGGCGCGGGGTGGCACCGGCGGCACGGGGTGCGGGCCGGCGGATTTCCAGCCCGCATAACTGACAAAAATCTGACAGGTGGCCCCGGCGCAACCGGAATCCCGCCCGGCGGGGGAAAATTCTGCGTGAAATTCCGGGCCTGCGCGGCTTTGACGCTTTTCGAGCGCGCCGCGATTCCATAGATGGGGGCGACGGATTACGGACAGGGCCGCCCGGCCGGCGGCCTGCCAAGGAGAGACCTCATGCTGAACAATATCGGACTTCCCGGCCTTCTGCTGATCGCCGTCGTCGTGCTCGTCCTGTTCGGACGCGGCAAGATCTCGTCGCTGATGGGCGAGGTGGGCAAGGGCATCACCGCCTTCAAGAAGGGCGTGAGCGACAGCAAGGAGGAGCTGGAGGACAGCTCCAACGCGGTGCGCGACGTGACCCCCGAAGAGGAAAAGGACAAGGCGTAAGCCGCTTGTCCGGGTAGCGCCATGTTTGACCTCGGCTGGACCGAACTTCTGCTGATCGGCGTTGTCGCGCTGATCGTGGTGGGCCCGAAGGATCTGCCGGGCATGTTCCGTACCCTGGGCCGGTTCACCGGAAAGATGAAGAACATGGCGCGCGAGTTCCAGCGCGCGATGAACGACGCCGCCGACGAGGCCGGCGTCAAGGACATCGCCAAGGATCTGAAATCGGCGACCTCGGCGAAGTCGATGGGGCTGGACAAGCTGAACGCCGCTGCCGACCGCTTCGAGAAGTGGGAGCCGGGCAGGAAGGCCGGCAAGTCCGGTTCGGAGGGCGGCGCGGACGACAGCGCGGAGGAGACCGAGGCGCCGGCCGCCGCGCCTGCAGGCAAGGCTGCGGCGAAGGGCCCCGAGACGCAGAAGCTGGCCGAGGACCGCGCGGCGGCCTCGGGCAAGGCGCGCGAGAGCGCGGCGCGCAAGGCGGCGGACCGCCATAACGCGCAGATCGAGGCGGCCGCGAAAGAGCGGGATGCCGCGGCGAAGGCCGGGACCGGCGGGGACGGCAGTAAATGAGCGCGGGCAATGACGACGAGATCGAGGCATCCTCCGCCCCGCTGATCGAGCATCTGGCCGAGCTGCGCAGCCGGCTGATCCGCTCGGTGCTGGCCTTTATCGTCGGCATGGTGATCTGTTTCACCGTCGCCACGCCGATCTTCAACTTCCTGACCGCGCCGCTTTGCCAGGTGCTGGGCGACCGCGGGCAGGATTGCGATCTGATCTTCATCAGCCCGCAGGAAGGGTTCTTCGTGGCGATCAAGGTGTCGCTGCTGGGCGGGTTCATGCTGTCCTTTCCGGTGATCGCGATGCAGATGTGGCGGTTCGTGGCGCCCGGCCTCTACCGGACAGAGCGCGGCGCGTTCCTGCCGTTCCTTCTGGCCTCGCCGTTCATGTTCCTGCTGGGCGCGTCCTTTGCCTTTTACGTGGTCACGCCGCTGGCCTATGATTTCTTCCTCGGCTTCCAGCAATTCGGCGCCGAGGGCGAGGCCGTGGTCGGCGAGGAGGTGCGCCAGGGCCTGTCGGTGGTGTTCCAGGGCTCGGCGCAGGAATACCTGAACCTGACAATCAAGTTCATCGTCGCCTTCGGGCTGTGCTTCCAGCTTCCCGTGCTGCTGACGCTGATGGGAAAGGCCGGGCTGGTGTCGTCGCGCGGGCTGGCGGATGTGCGCAAATATGCCGTTGTGGCGATCCTGCTGCTGGCCGCGCTGGTCACGCCGCCGGACGTGATCACCCAGGTGATCCTGTTCGTGGTGGTCTACGGGCTCTACGAGATCTCGATCCAGCTGGTGAAGCGGGTGGAGCGCAAGCGCGTCGAGCAGCTGCGCCGCGAGGGGGTGCTGGACGAGGACGAGGATCTGGACGCCTTCGATGCCGGCGGGGATGACGGCGAATGACGGGGGACGCATTGCACCGGATCGCCGCCGCGCTGGAGCGGATCAGCCCGGCACCCCTTGCCGCGCCCGATTTCGCGGCGGCGGATGCCTTCGTGTGGCATGTGGACCCGGACCGGCTGATCCCGGTGGGGCAGGTGAACCGGGTGGATCTCCCGCTGCTGGTGGGGATCGACCGCGCCCGCGACACGCTGCGGCAGAACACGGTGCAGTTCGCGCGCGGGCTGCCGGCGAACAACGCGTTGCTCTGGGGCGCGCGCGGCATGGGCAAGTCGAGCCTCGTGAAGGCGGTGCATGCCGATGTGGTGGCGGATGGCCTGCCGTTGAAGATCGTCGAGTTGCAGCGCGAGGATCTGCCCAGCGTCGGGCGCCTGCTGAACCTGCTGCGCGCGGCGCCCGAACGGTTCGTTCTGTTCTGCGACGATCTGAGCTTTGGCCATGACGATCAGCATTACAAGTCGCTCAAGGCGGTTCTGGATGGCGGGATCGAGGGGCGGCCGGACAACGTGGTGTTCTATGCCACCTCGAACCGACGTCACCTGATGCCGCGCGACATGATCGAGAATGAACGCTCCACCGCCATTTCCCCCAGCGAGGCGACCGAGGAAAAGGTGTCGCTGTCCGATCGCTTCGGGCTGTGGCTGGGCTTTCATCCCTGCTCGCAGGACGAATACCTCGCGATGGTCCGGGGCTATTGCGATGCCTATGGGCTCGAGATCGCCGAGGACGAGATGCGCGCCGAGGCGATCGAGTGGCAGGCGACGCGCGGGGCGCGGTCGGGCCGGGTGGCATGGCAGTATTTCACCGATCTGGCCGGGCGGCGCGGGATCGCGGTTTAGGAAATCACGGCCATCGTCTGGGATCCGAACTGGGCGCGATTGTCCAGAATAGCGCGATATGCCGGAAATCCGTCGCGCCCGGCGGCACGCCGGGCAGCCCCCGACCGCCCCTATGGGCGGGGGCTTCTCCCCCGCCCGCGGCCGGGGGCTGCCCTTTGCTCTACTAGGCAACTCGGCGGCTGCGAACCGGCGCGCGCAGCCGCACCAGGCTCAGCACCTCGCGCCGTTTCAGGAACGGGCGGGCAAGCGGGCCGTAGCACCCAGCCGCTGCCACATCGCCCAGGCCGGGGATCAGCGCGGCCAGCTCGGCGCGCGCCGCCGCCGGCAGCATCCGCAGCGTCTGCGGGCCGGGATAGAAACTTTCGGTCGCGGCGCCGTTGGCGAACAGCACCTCGTGCCGGTCGAGCAGCAGGTGGATATAGGTGACGTGCCGCTTGCCGGCGGCCACGCGCACCGGGCCGGGCGCCTCGGCCAGGTGGCGGGCGCGGGCAAGGCGCTGGTCGCCGGGGGCGCCGCCCCGGCCCAGCAGCATCCCGTGCAGCGGCGAGACAAGCAGCGGCGCGTAATTGCCCAGCACGCCTTCGGGGATCAGCACGGGCCGGGTGTACGGCCGGGCCAGCAGATCGCGCGGCCCCAGCGAGCAGCGGCCGATCCAGCGGATCCGGCGCGCGCCCCGGTCCAGCGTCGTCACCCGGTCGCCGGGCGCCAGCGTTTCCACCGGCACATCGCCGCGCGGCGTGCGGATCAGCGTGCCGGGCGTGAAACAGGGAACCCCGGCATCGTTCAGCGCCTGCGCGCCGGTCAGGCTGGCCGGGGACACGCCCGTCAGCGTCAGCGTCTCGCCGTTCGGGAAGGTCAGCACCGCGTTGCCGCTGCCATCGTCGGTCACGGTGATGTCCCAGGCATTCACCGGGTTGCCGTCCGCGTCGGTCAGGCCGGACAGGTCGAGCTGGTCGTTGAAGCTGCCGTCGCCATCGCTGTCGGCGATGTCGAAATCGGTGATGACATCGGCGCCGCCGCCGTCGCCCATGACGAACACGTCGTCGCCCGCACCGCCGGTCAGCGTGTCGTTGCCGGTTCCGCCCGCGACGGTGTCGTTGCCGATGCCGCCGTCCAGCACATCGTCGCCCGCGCCGCCGTCGATCGAATCCGCGCCGCCCACATCCGGGTCCGGGATGGTGGTGAAATGGACGTCGCTGACATAGATCGCCTGCGTCCCGTTCAGCGCGTTGGTATAGACGATCTCGATCTGCTGCACGGGGCCGGCGATCTCGACCAGCACGGCGCCCGCCGCCTCGTCCGGATCGTCCAGCGTGCCGCCCGCGCTGATCGTGTTGCCCGAGGTGCTGTCGTTGCCATAGGGCGTCAGCGTCACCGAAACGGGGTTGCCGTCGGCGTCGATCGCGTTGACCGTGATGACGTCCTGGTGGTTGCCGGAATAGAAGTCGATATCGTTGAGCCAGAACGACACGTCCTCGACCTCTCCGGCGACGGACGCGCCGGTGGCGGCATCGAAGTCGATGGTGGTGGTCGAGGTCGCGCCGCCGCCGTTGCCGTAAAGGTAGAGGTTCGAGTTCGGGTCGAAATCGGGGTCGGCATCGACATAGGCGCTGTCGGTGGTTTCGATCAGGAAGGTCGGGTTGTTGGTCCCGTCATCCGTGAAAGAGACCGACACGTCGATATCGCCGGTGTTCTGGGTAAAGCCGCCGGCGACGCTGGTGCCGTCGGGGGCGACCTGCGACCATTCGAGCGTTTCGTCGCTGCCGGTCGGGGGTGCGGTGCTGTCGCCCTGGATCGTGTCGTCGCCCGCGCCGCCAAGCAGCGTGTCGCTGCCGCCGCCGCCCTCTATCGCGTCGTTGCCGGCGCCGCCGAAGACGCGGTCGTCGCCCGAGCCGCCCGACAGGTCGTCGTTGCCGCCATTGCCCCGGATCGTGTCCGCGCCCGCGCCGCCCTCGATCGTGTCGCTGCCGCCGCGGCCCAGCAGCCGGTCGTCGCCGCTGCCGCCGTCGATACTGTCATTGCCGCCGCCGCCATCGACCGTGTCGCCGCCGCCGCCGGAAGACACCGTGTCGTTGCCTGCGCCCGCGTCGATCGCATCGCCCAGCCCGCCCGGTCCGGTGCCGAAACCGTCATCGACCTGGTCGTTCTGCGCATCGCCGGTATAGCTGCCGTCGATGCTGTCATTGCCGCCGGTCCCCGAGATCACCCGGTCGGGCGCGATGTAGTCGTCCGCCGAAAAGGCGATGTCGCCGGCGGTCACGTCCGGGTTCGTGTCCCGTTCCAGCACCGTGTAGAGGCGGCCGGGAACCAGCGGGATTTCCGAGATCGTGTAATCGCCCGCGGCGGCGCCATTCTCGACATCGAAGGCGGCGACCTGGAAAATCTCTCCGGTGACCGTATCCTGGACCGTCCAGACCATCTCGGCATCGACGTTGGACACGGTCGAGATGGTGCCGTTCAGATCGACACTCGCGGTGGCGGTTTCGCTGCCGTTGTTGTCGTCGTCCAGCGTCACGCCCTCGATCCCCGGTTCGGGATCGTCCACGACGGCCTTGCCGACGGCGTCGCCGGGGCCGGTCCAGGTGAACGCGCCCGATGGGGGCAGGATCAAAGACGCGTTCGCGTCGTAGAACCGGATGCTGTAGATCGCCAAGCGGGGCACTCCTTCTGAGGGCGGCGCGCGGCCGCGCATCCTGCGGCGGCCGGAAGCACAGGCTGAAGGAAAGCCGGGTCGCCGCGCGGGCGACAATCGGGCGATTTCTAGATTTTTTGTTTCGGGATTTTTCTAAAATCCGGCGGACCGGGTGCGGATCCGATGCAATGCGGCGATGATCGTGCCAAAACGCGGCCATTGTCGGCGCGGAGCCGACAATCACACGCGGATGTCCGGCGCGGCGGGGCTGCCGCTGCGCCGGTCAGTCCGGGATCAGTTCACGAACGGGACCGGATCGACGCTTTCGAAGCCTTCGCGCACCTCGAAATGCAGGAAGGCCGGGTCGCTGTCGCGCACCTCGGCGACGGTCTGGCCGCGCGTCACCCGGTCGCCCTTGGAGACCGGGATGTTCTGGATGTTGGCATAGACCGTCAGCAGGTTGCCCGAATGCCGGATCACCAGGATCGGCACCTGGTCGGTGTCGCGGGTGATCGCGGCGACGGTGCCATCCTCGGCGGCCTTGACCTTGGTGCCCGCGGCGGCGGCGATGTCGATCCCCTCGTTAGAGCCCTTGGCGTAGGGCCGGATGATCGAGCCCTTGACCGGCAGCAGCAGCCGCGAGGCCGACGCCTCGCTGCGGTCCTCGGACAGGGCGGGAGAGGGCGGCGGCGCGGTGCTGGCGACCTCGGTCTCCTCGGGCAGCGGCTTGGACGCGCTCGGCGGCTCGGGGGTAAGCGATCCGGCGCCGGGGGCCGAGGTCTCGATGCCAGCCGCGGGGTCCGGCCTCGGCTGGTCGGCCGAGGCGACGGGGATCAGCAGCGTCTGCCCCTCGCGCACGTTCATGTCGGGGCTCAGCCCGTTCCAGTCGGCCAGCGCCCGCACCGACACCTTGTAGAGCCGGGCAATGGAATAGGCGGTCTCGCCGCGCTGCACCTTGTGGCGCACCGGCTCGGGGCCGGACGGGGCGGCGCCGTCGACCGGCGCGAGCGTGGTCGTGGTCACCGGGGCGGCGGAATTGCGGTTGCCGCCATCCACCCGGTCCAGCGCGCCGCCGGCCACCGAGGCGATGTCGACATTGCCGCCGGCACCGCCGCCGACCTTGCGCGGCAGGGCGATCACCTCGCCGTTGCGCAGCCGGGTATCGGGGGAGATGCCGTTATAGCTGGCCAGTTCCGCCGGCGGCAGGCCCAGCCGGTCGGCCAGGGTGACGATCGTGTCGCCCTGTTCGGCCACGGCGACCTGGAAATTCGGATAGGTGATGACCCCGCGCGCATCCGGCTCGGGGCGCGGATCGGTCGCAAGGCGCGTCGCGTCGGTGGTGTCGAACCCGCCCGACAGATCGCGCATGTCCATGTCGAACCCGTCGGCGCAGGCCGACAAGGCCAGAACGCTTGTCGCTGCCAGCCAGAATCGCGGTTTGGATCGGCGGATTGTTGCCATCGCTCGTCCCCTTCGTGGCTCCGTTGTTGCCCGGAGCCTTGCGTCAGTCCTGTCCCAGCCCCTCGACAAGGGGCACGAATCGCACCGGAGCGAGTTCCTCGTATTCGAGCCCGGACTCGGTTTTCGTTACTTTAATCAGGCTCTGGACCGCGTCCGACTGTCCCACCGGCAACACCATGATACCGCCAACGCGCAATTGCGCCAAGAGCGGGCCGGGCGGATCCTCGGCCGCGGCGGTCACGACGATGCGGTCGAACGGCGCCTGGTCGGGCAACCCGTGCGAGCCGTCGCCGACAATGGTGGTCACGTTGGTCAGGTCGAGCCGGTCGAACACGCGCCGCGCCTCCTGCACCAGCCGGCGGTGGCGGTCCACCGTGTAGACCCGGCGGGCCAGTTGCGACAGGATCGCCGCCTGGTAGCCGGAACCGGTGCCGACCTCCAGCACCTTGTGGCGCGGCTGCACGTCCAGCGCCTGGGTCATGATCCCGACCACGCCCGGCTGGCTGATCGTCTGGCCGCAGGCGATCGGCAGCGGCAGGTCGTCATAGGCCCGCTCGGCGAAGTGGCCGCGCACGAACAGCCCGCGGTCGATCCGCTCCATCGCCTCGAGGACGCGCTTGTCCGTCACTCCCTTGGAGCGGAGCGCGAACAGGAACTGCATCGTGCGTTCGGCTTTCGTCTTCGGCATGGCGGCCATCATGTTCATTCGATTTCCGCCCGCATTCTATCGACAAGATCGTGCGCCGTCAGGTCACAACGCATCGGCGACACCGCGATATAGCCGTCGAGGTTCGCCTGGTTGTCGGTGCCCGGCGCGGTGGGCACGTCCTGCTTGCCGCCGCGCAGCCACAAGAACCGGCGGCCCGAGGGCGACAGGTGCGGCTCGGCGCTGAACCGCACGCCCGGTCGACGCCCCTGAGAGGTGACGCGGGTGCCCCGGACCTCGTCGGCGCGGCAGGGCGGGAAGTTGACGTTGTAGAACACGCCGTAGCCGCTCTCGCTCCGGTCGCCCCAGTCGCCGCGCTCCAGCAGCAGGCGCAGGATGCGCGCGCCGTGCTCTGCCGCGGCCTCGAACGGGTCGTCCAGCGCGCTGTTGCCGGGGCCGTAGAACTGGCTGAGCGCGACGGCATGGATGCCTTGCAGCGCCGCCTCCATCGCGCCGCCCACCGTCCCGGAATAAAGCACGTTCTCGGCCGCGTTGTTGCCCCGGTTCACGCCGGACAGCACCAGGTCGGGGCGCGCATCGGTCATCACGTCGTAGAGGCCGGCCAGCACGCAATCGGCGGGCGAGCCTTCGGCGGCATAGCGGCGGGGCGACAGCTCGGCGATCATCATCGGGTGGACGTAGTTGATGCAATGGGCGACGCCCGACTGCTCGAAGGCCGGCGCAACCGTCCAGACCTCGCCGTCGGGGCCGGCAAGATCGGTGGCGATGGCGGTCAACACCTCGAGACCGGGCGCGTTGATGCCGTCGTCATTGGTGATGAGTATCCGCATGCCTGCCTCGTTTTCTTGATTGCTTTCGAGTGTAGATCAGCGGAACGCGGATTTGAATCGGGTTTCAAGCACAAAGCGATCGCAAGGTGCCGCGCGTGTCGTTTTTGCGTCGCATCGCGCGGGGCTCTACCCCCTTTGCCTGCGGCGAGTCCCCCGAGGCACTTTCAAAAAATCTGCATTGCGGCGAGGATCAGCAGGAAGACGGCGCTGAGGAGGCTGGCCAGCAGGGTGGCGGCGTGCAGGGTCGGGCGGGGCGAGCGGGCGCGCAGGCCCATGACGGCGGATTTTTTCATGGCGCCATTAAACCCATCTTAGGTTTCGCATGCGTTAAGGGGCGCATGGAAGTGTATTGGGATCGGCTGGATGCTCGGGCCTGGGCGGCGGCGCTGCCGCCGGATGCTTGCGCGTTGCAGCAGCATTGGCGGTATGGCGCGGCGGTGCAGGCGATGGGCCGCGAGGTGCGGCGCGCGGAATTGTGGGATGGCGGCCGGTTCTACGGTCTGGCGCAGATGCCGCTGAGGCAGGCCGGGGCGCTGCGGGTCGGGCTGATCTCTCGCGGGCCGGTCTGGATGGACAGGCCGGCGGATCTGGCGGCCAGCCTCGCGGCGATCAGGCGCAGCTTTGCCCGAACGGGGCTGCCGGTATTGCTGGCCACGCCGGAGACGGGGCGCGCCGGGCTGCCGCTGATGACACCTGCCTGCATGGCGGAGCTTGCGCTTGCGTCCGAGCCGGCAGAAATGCGCGCGCGGATGAAGGGCAAGTGGCGCAATCGGCTGGTGCGGGCCGAACAGGCCGGGCTGCGCGTGTCGGTGACGGTGCCGGCGGCGGGCGATCTGGACCGGCTATGCGCGCTGGACGGTGCACGGGGCAGGGCGCGCGGCTATCGCGGTCTGCCGCGCGCTTTCCTCGGTGCCTGGGCCGGTACCAAGGGGCCGCCGATGCGGCTGTTCACCGCGCGGGCGGATGGCGGCGCGATTGCCGAAATGCTGTTTCTCGACCACGCGCCGGGCGCAACCTACCAGATCGGCTGGAGCGACGATGCCGGCCGCGCGGCGGGGGCGCATCATCTGCTGCTGTGGCGCGCGATGCGCCATTTCGCGCGGGCCGGGCGGCGGCGGCTCGACCTTGGCATGCTGGATACGGAGGCGGCGCCGGGACTGGCGCGGTTCAAGCTGGGCACGGGCGCGGTGCCGCGCTGGCTGGGGGCGACCGGGCTGATCCTGCCGGGTGCGGGCCGTGCCGCGGGCAGGCGGCGCGGCGCCGGGACATCCGGCGGATCGGCTCAGGCGCTGAGCTTCTCGCGGTCGCTTTCGGGCAGCGCGGCAGGCTCCACCGGCGGCACCTTCCCGCCCGGATAGACCAGCCCCGCCGAGATCACCAGCTTCGCCGCATCCTCCACCGTCATCTCAAGCTCGATCACGTCCGCGCGCGGCACGAACAGCAGGAACCCGCTGGTCGGGTTCGGCGTGGTCGGAAGAAAGACCGACATCAGGTCGCCATCGGCCGGAACGCGCCGCGCCACTTCGCCCTTGGCGCTGGTCGAGATGAAGGCGATGGCCCAGAGCCCCTTGCGCGGGTACTGGATCAGGCACGCCTTGTCGAAGGAGGTTTCGGCCTGGCTGAACACCGTCTCGGCGATCTGCTTCAGCCCGTTGTAGATCGAGCGGACCACGGGCATCCGGTCCACCAGCCCCTCGCCCCAGTTGAGCAGCGAACGGCCGATGATGCCCTTGGCCATCCAGCCGACAAAAATGGTGAACACCAGGAACAGCACCACGCCGATGCCGCGGATGTTGATCGGCGCGTCGATCCCGAAGGCCGTTTCGATCACGTTTTCCGGCTGGTAGGCATTCGGCACGAAGGGCAGGACAAAGCCGTCGATCCAGCCGATCACCGACCAGATCAGCCACATCGTCAGCCCGATCGGCGCGATCACCACCAGCCCGGTCAGGAACGATGTGCGCAGCCCGCCGAACATGGCGCGGCGCGGCCGGGGGGAGTGTGGCTCCCCCGGCGGGGTCAGGGGGGATTTCGACATGTATCAGTCCGCGCGGCGATTGCTCATCCGTGGAAGATAGGGGCTTTGCCCCGCGCTCTCAATATACGCCGTCGCGGCGCGGCGATTATCTTGCCGCTACCGGGTCCGCCCTTCGGCCCCGGCGCCGGGCGCCGCCAGGTCCGCGGCGATCGCGGCGGCGAGGCGCGCATTGTTCAGCACCAGCGCGATATTGGCGGTCAGCGAGCGGCCCTCGGTCAACTGGAAGATGCGGTCCAGCAGGAACGGCGTGACGGCCTTGCCGGACACCCCCTGCGCCGCGGCCTCGGCGGTGGCGGTGTCGATCGCGCGGGCCATGATGTCGGCCGCGATCTCGTCGGCGGCGGGGATCGGGTTGGCGACAAGCTGCCCGCCGCGCAGCCCCAGCGCGGCGCGCATCCGCGCGGCACCGGCAATCTCGGCGGCGCTGTCCAGGCGCAGCGGTGCGGGCAGGCCCGCGCTGCGCGACCAGAAGGCGGGAAAATCGTCCTGCCCGAAGGCGATGACCGGCACGCCCAGGGTTTCGAGCACCTCCAGCGTCTTGGGGATGTCGAGGATCGCCTTGGCGCCGGCCGCGACCACGGTCACGGGGGTTTCGGCCAGCTCGCGCAGGTCGGCGGAGATGTCGAAGCTGGTCTCGGCGCCGCGATGCACGCCGCCGATCCCGCCGGTGGCGAACACCGCGATCCCGGCGGCATGGGCGGCGATCATCGTCGCGGCAACGGTGGTGGCGCCGGTCTTTCCGGCGGCGAGCGCGGCGGCGATGTCGGCGCGCGACAGCTTGGCGACATCCTCCGCGCGGGCGAGGGCGGTCAGTTCGTCGTCGGTCAGCCCGACATGCAGCCGCCCGTCCAGCACCGCGATCGTGGCCGGAACGGCGCCGGCGTCGCGCACCTCGGCCTCGACGGCGCGGGCGGTCTCGACATTCTGCGGCCAGGGCATCCCGTGGGTGATGATGGTCGATTCGAGCGCGACGAGCGGCGCGCCCGCATCCTGCGCGGCACGCGCTTCGGGGGACAGGTGAAGGGGGATCATCCGGCAGCGTCTCCTGAGATGTGGGCGGCGGCGGCTTCGAGGGCGCGCCTGAGCGCCTCGGGCGCCGCGGCGCCGTCCAGTTCGGCCGCGATATGGGCGGCCATGAGGGTGTCGCCCGCGCCGGTGACGCGGTTGACCATGACGGGCGGCGGGGTGGCGACATGCAGGCCGTCCCGGTCCGCCGCGGCGGCGGGATTGCCGCCATCGGTGACAACGACGCGGGCGGCGCCGCGCCGGCGCATCCCCTCCGCCGCATCGCGCGCGCCGGCGAAGCGTTCGGCGCAGATCAGCCCGGCTTCCTCGAGGTTGACGTAAAGCGTGGCCGCGTCCAGCCCGAGCAGCGGCAGAAGCCGTTCGGCCTTGCCGGGGCCGGCCGGTGCGATGCGCAGATCGGCGGCGGCGAAGGCCGGGCTTTGCGCGATCTCGGCCAGCAGCGCCTGGGTCAGGTTCCCGTCAAGCGCGATCGGGCCGCGATAGGGGTGCGCCGCGGATCCGAGCGGGCCGTCCGTCAGCGGCGCCAGCACCCGCGCGCCCGCCGCCTCGAGCGAATGGGCATCCGCGATGGCCGCGATCAGGCCGTTCGCGCCCTCGATCGCCACGTAGCGGTCGGTCGGCAGGTCCGGCGAGCGGTAGACATGCGCCGTCTCGAGGCCCATCCCGGCGCAGGCGGCGATCAGCGCGTCGCCCTCGGCATCGCGGCCGATGGCCGACAGCAGCGCCGGCGACAGGCCGAACCGGCGCAGCGTCGCGGCGATGTTCATCGCGACGCCGCCGGGGGTGCGCGTGATCCGGCCGGGCACGTCGGCACCCAGCTGCATGATGCGCAGGGTGCGGCCGATCACGTCCCACAGGACGGCGCCGATGCACAGGATGTCGGTCGGGGCGGTCATGGTCTGGTTAATCGCAAGCGAAAGCCGGGCCGGCAAGGAAATTCGCCTGCGCCGAACGCCTTTGACGTAGATACTTGCGGCCGCAGGAAGCCGGGGGCTTGCGAATGGGCGGCGACTGGACTAAGGGACGCGGCACTTCACAGGCGGAGCTTGGGCCGCGCGGGGAGACATCCCGCGTCGGTCCGCCGGTTGGTTCGGGCGCATGTCCGGGCTGAGACAGCTTCGCCGAGGTATGAAACCGGAAAGGAAACGGACATGGCACTGCCTGAATTCTCTTTGCGTCAGCTTCTGGAAGCTGGCGTGCATTTCGGTCACCAGACCCAACGCTGGAACCCCCGCATGGGCGAGTTCATCTATGGCGAGCGGAACGGGATCCACATTCTCGACCTGACGCAGACCGTCCCGATGCTGGACGCCGCGCTGAATGTCATCCGCGAGACGGTGGCCAAGAACGGGCGCATCCTGTTCGTCGGCACCAAGCGGCAGGCGGCACAGCCGATTGCCGAGGCCGCCGAGCGCTGCGCGCAATATTACATGAACCACCGCTGGCTGGGCGGCACGCTGACCAACTGGAAGACGGTGTCGCAGTCGATCAACCGGCTCAAGCAGATCGACGAGCAGATGGCCGTCGGTGCCGAGGGTCTGACCAAGCGCGAGCGGCTGTCGATCGAGCGCGACCGCCAGAAGCTGGAATCGTCGCTGGGCGGTATCCGCGAGATGGGCGGCGTGCCGGACCTGCTGTTCGTGATCGACGTGAACAAGGAAGACCTGGCCATCGCCGAGGCGAAGAAGCTGGGCATTCCGGTGGTCGCGATCGTGGACACCAATTGCTCGCCCGACGGCGTGGACTATATCATCCCCGGCAACGACGACGCCGCGCGGGCGATCGCGCTGTATTGCGATCTGGCCAGCCGGGCGGCGCTTGACGGGATGTCGGCGCAGCTGGACGCGGCCGGTGTCGATATGGGCGCCCTGGAAGAAGCCCCGGTCGAGGATCTGCCCGAGGCGGCGCCCGCCGACGCACCGGCGGAATCGCCGGTCAGCGCGCCCGACACGGTCGAGATCAGCGACGAGGCGGTGCATGACGACACCATCGCCAAGGACGCGCCCTACGAGCTGGAAAACAAGGGCTGAACGCCCGATTGACGCGAAAAGGATGCCGCGGCGGGGCAGGGACCGCGCCCGGCATGGATTTCATGTGAAAGGAGCCATGACATGGCAATCACCGCAGCACAGGTGAAGGAACTGCGCGACACGACCGGCGCGGGCATGATGGACGCGAAGAAGGCCCTGGTCGAGACCGATGGCGACATGGAGGCGGCGGTCGACTGGCTGCGCACCAAGGGGCTGGCCAAGGCGGCCAAGAAATCGGGGCGCACCGCGGCCGAGGGCCTGGTGGCCGTCGCCACGAAGGACGGGCGCGGCGTCGCCGTCGAGGTGAATTCGGAAACCGATTTCGTCGCCAAGAACGCCGAGTTCCAGGCGATGGTCAAGGACATCACGGCGCTGGCGCTGGATGCGTCCGACGTCGACGATCTTGCCACCAAGGACATGGGCGGCAAGACGGTGGCCGACACGCTGACCGACCGGATCGCCACGATCGGCGAGAACATGACGCTGCGCCGGATGGCCGCGGTCGAGGGCGACGTGGTGGAAACCTACATCCACAACGCCTCGGCGCCCGACATGGGCAAGATCGGCGTGCTGGTCGCGCTGAAGGGTGACAATGCCGCCTTTGGCCGGCAGGTCGCCATGCATGTCGCTGCTGCCAATCCCGCCGCCTTGTCCGAGGCCACGCTGGACCCGGCCGCCGTGGAAAAGGAACGCCAGGTGCAGATCGACATCGCGCGCGAATCCGGCAAGCCCGAAGCGGTGATCGAGAAGATGATCGACGGGCGGATGAAGAAGTGGCTGGCCGAAGTCACGCTTCTGGGCCAGGACTTCGTGGTCAACCCAGATCTGACCGTCGCCAAGGCGGCCGAGGAAGCGGGCGTCGAGATCACCGGCTTCGTTCGGCTGGAAGTGGGCGAGGGGATCGAGAAGGCGCAGGAAGACTTCGCCGCCGAGGTCGCCAAGGCCGCCCAGGGCTGACACGCAAGGCGCATCGCGCCGCAGACCCGACCCGTCCGGAGCGATCCGGGCGGGCTTTTCTTTTGGAATCCGTTGCTTGCAGCCCAGTCTTCACGCAAAAAAAGAACGGTGCAGTCCGGGCGTGGACTGCACCGTCTTTAACGCAAAGGCACCCATACAAATGGGGATGAGGACGAGGCGCCTATTTTGCCAGACCTGTCTGCTGACTATACACAGACAGGCCTGTTTCCGGTTTCCCGGTACCGCACGGTTTGCCCTGAAATGACGGGGTGCGCCGTCCGATGTGTTCCTTTGGCAAAAGCCACCACTCACGGAACGCATGAAAGATGCCATTTTACCTAAGGTCACGAAAGTATGGGATTCCCTACCTTCACAATGGCGAAACCGGGGCAGACGGAAATTTCCGTTTGAGTCCAGATGCTTGATGCAATCCAGACGAGACTGTCCGGCGCCGTGATCGCGGCCCGGTAGTGCCGCCGCGGCCTAGCCCTCGATCCGGTAAATCCGGTTCTGAAGACTTGCCTTCAACACCGCTTGCGCCGTGGTTTCCACGTCCAGCGCCTCGCGCGCCAGCCGCAGGTGCTTTTCCACCGTGGCAGACGTCAGCCCCATGATGACGCCGATATCCTGCGTCGTCTTGCCTTCGCCGACCCATTCCAGCGCCTCGCGCTGCCGCTCGGTCAGCGGCTTTCGGACGCTGGGGAAGGGAAGGTTGAGGATTTTCAAGTGCATGACGTTGTTCATCGCCACCAGTTCGCGCGATTTCCCGGCCCAGATCGCGTCAAGCTCGTGCTGGGTCACGCCGGGATCGGGAAGCAGGCCGATGCCGGCCAGGTTTCGGGCGCCGACATGGTTGAAGCTGACAGAATAGCCGGCCGTCAGCCCGTGATCCTGGTTGAAGATGACGACGGCCTGTTCCTCGGGAGTGAGCGCGGCGGCATTCTCGCGGATCCAGCCCCAGGAACAGGCGCCGGAATTGCTGGCGGCCCAGCGGACCATCGGCGCATGCTGGTACAGGCCTTCGCCGATGAAGACATCCATGTAACTGCTTGGCATGTTGGACAGAATTAGGAAATCGTCGCGTGCCCCGAACGACGCGCGGTTGCGCGAGGCGGCCATGCCGTAGATCATCCGTGTAAAGCCGTGGGACGCCATCGCATCGCAATGAACCTGCCAAAGCTCGTCAATTGTCGCGGACGACATGACCTTTTCCACGTATTCGAGCATTCTGCTCCCGATTACTCGCGTGCGCCGCTTTGCAGGGGCCATTTTTCCGGGTTTTGCCGCAGCGTCAAGCCGTTTGCCGGACTGCCCCTGGCGGATAGCCGTTATATTACATAATACAGATTATCGGATTTTGATGTCGTCAAAAACCCGCTCAGACAAGCCCGTCCTCATCCATGAACGGTGTTTTGTCGGATTTGGGCCGCCGCTCCTCGGGCATCTCGCCGGTCACCAGGTACACCACCTGCTCGGCGATCGAGGTGACGTGGTCGCCCATCCGTTCGACATTCTTGGCGATGAAATGCAGGTGCATGCAGGCGGTGATGTTGCGCGGATCTTCCATCATGTGGGTCAGCAATTCGCGGAACAGCGCGTTGTACATGCGGTCCACGTCCTCGTCGCGGTCGATCACCTGCCCCGCCAGTTCGGCGTCGCGCCGCGCAAACGCGTCCAGCGCGTCCTTGAGCATGGCCTCCACCTCGCGGGTCATGCGGCGGATCGCGGCGCCGGCATCGGCGATCGGATGCAGCGTGGACAGGACCGTCGTGCGCTTGGCCAGGTTCTTGGTGTAGTCGCCGCAGCGTTCCAGGTTGGCGCTGATCTTCATCACCGACAGCACGGTGCGCAGATCGGTCGCCATCGGGTTGCGCAGCGCGATGACGCGCGCCGCCTCCTGGTTTACCGTGTCTTCCAGCGCGTCGATGCGCTTGTCGGCCTGGCGCACCCTGGTCGCCAGTTCCTCGTCGCGGTCAAGGAATGCCTGCACCGCCTGCTGGATCGACGCCTCGACCAGCCCGCCCATCTTCATGATCAGCGCCTGAAGCTCTGCGAGATCGCGGTCGAACGCGGTTGAGATGTGTTTGTCCTGCATGTCGCTCATCCGATCCTGCCCGAAATGTAGGCTTCTGTCCGCGGATCCTGCGGGTTGGTGAAAATCTGGTCGGTATCGCCGAATTCCACAAGGTTTCCAAGGTGAAAGAAGGCGGTCTTCTGGCTGACCCGGGCCGCCTGCTGCATCGAATGGGTCACGATCACCACCGAATAGCGGCTGCGAAGCTCGTCGATCAGGTTCTCCACCTGGTCGGTGGCGATCGGATCGAGTGCCGAGCACGGCTCGTCCATCAGCAGTACTTCGGGCTCGGTCGCCACAGCGCGGGCGATGCACAGGCGCTGTTGCTGGCCGCCCGACAGCCCGGTGCCCGGCGCGTCCAGCCGGTCCTTCACCTCGTCCCAGATCGCGCCGCGGCGCAGCGCGGTTTCCACGATTTCATCGAGATCGGCCCTGGAGCGGGCCAGCCCATGGATACGCGGCCCATAGGCGATGTTGTCGTAAATGGATTTCGGGAACGGGTTGGGTTTCTGGAACACCATCCCGACACGCGCGCGCAGGCGTACCGGATCGACCTTGCGGTCATAGATATCCTCGCCGTCCAGCTCGATCCGGCCCGATACGCGGCAGATGTCGATGGTGTCGTTCATCCGGTTCAGACAGCGCAGGAAGGTCGACTTGCCGCAGCCCGACGGCCCGATGAAGGCGGTCACCGTGCGGTCGGCAATGTCGGCATCCACGTCCTTGATCGCGTGGGTGTCGGCGTAATGGACCTGGACGTTGCGGGCCAGGATCTTGGGGGCGTCTGCTGTCATGGTCGGGTTCCGGCCGTGAATTTCTGGCGCGGTCATATCCATTGCGCGCCCCCGTTACCAGCGCCGCTCGAACCGGCGGCGCAGGATCACCGCGATCAGGTTCATGCCCAACAGGAACACCAGCAGCACCACGATCCCGCCCCAGGCGCGTTCGTAATAGGCCGGATCGGCGCGTTTGGCCCATTCGTAGATCTGCGCCGGCATCGCCGAATTGGGGTCGAGAAAGCCCGAGGCAACGCCGTCCGGGTAGGTCGAGGCGACAAAGCCGATCATCCCGATCAGCAGGAGCGGTGCGGTTTCCCCCAGCGCCTGGGCAAGCCCGATGATGATGCCGGTCAGGATGCCGGGCATCGCCAGCGGCAGGACGTGGTGAAACACCGCCTGGGTCTTCGAGGCCCCTACCCCCAGCGCTGCCTCGCGGATCGAGGGCGGCACCGCCGTCAGCGCGGCGCGCGCCGGTATGATGATGCGCGGCAGCGTCATCAGCGTCAGCACCAGCCCGCCCACCAGCGGTGCCGATTGCGGCAGGTGCGCCACCTGGATGAACGCCGCCAGCCCGAGGATGCCGAACACGATGGACGGCACGGCGGCGAGGTTCGAGATGTTCACCTCGATCACGTCGGTCAGCCGGTTCTTCGGCGCGAATTCCTCAAGGTAGATCGCGGCGGCGACGCCGAACGGAAGCGCCAGCGCCAGCACCACCAGCATCATGAACACCGATCCCAGTGCGGCCACGCCGATCCCGGCCTGTTCCGGGCGGCTTTCGGACGCGTCGGCGCCGGTGATGAAGCCCGCGTTGAAGCCGCGCCGCACGATCCCGGCGACGCGCAATTCGTCCACGATGTCAAGATGCTGCGGGTCGAGGTTGCGATCCTGCGCGAGGTCCGCGCGCGCCACCCGGCCCTTCAGGTACCCGTCCACCCGCGACGACGCCAGCAGGCGGAAGGTCACGCTTTGCCCGGCCAGCGACGGGTCGGCCAGCACCGCGCGCCGAACCTGCGCGGGCGCGCCCGCCGACAGGATTCGGCCCAGCCTTGCCGGGGTCATGTCCGTGTCGATGCCCTGCCCCGCGACCGCCGCCGCCAGCGCGCTGTCCAGAAGCGGCTCGTAGCCGAACGTGTACACCTTCGCCATCAGCGCCGGATCGCGCGTGCCCGCCGGGTCCACCACCGCTTCGGGCAGCGCGACCTCCAGCGTCACATGGGTCTGGGTGAAGGCCGGCAGCCCGTTGCGCACGATCGTCGTCAGCAGCACCGCCAGAAAGCCAAGCCCAACCGCCACCGCGATCAGCCCGTACAGCCGGAACCGCCGTTCCGCGGCATTGCGCCGCCGGGTGCGCGCGTCGGGGGCGTAAAGCGATCTGTGCGCCGTCTGTGCCTCGGTCTGCGGGGCCTGATCGGTCATTCGTACTGCTCCCGAAATCTGCGCACGATGTACAGCGCCAGCACGTTCAGCCCCAGCGTCAGCACGAACAGCGTCATCGCCAGCGCAAAGGCAACCAGCGCCTCGGGCGAGGAAAAGTCAGCGTCGCCCGTAAGTTGCGAGACGATCTTGGCGGTGACGGTGGTCATCGCCTCCAGCGGGTTCAGCGACAGGCGGGCCGCCGCGCCCGCGCCCAGCACGACGATCATCGTCTCGCCGATGGCGCGGCTGGCCGCCAGCAGCACCGCGCCGACGATCCCCGGCAGCGCGGCGGGCAGCACCACCTGCCGCACCGTTTCGGACCGCGTCGCGCCAAGCCCGAGCGAGCCGTCACGCAGGCTTTGCGGCACCGCGCTGATGATGTCGTCCGACAGCGACGACACGAACGGGATCAGCATGATCCCCATCACCAGCCCCGCCGTCAGCACCGAGGACGCGGCGTCCATCCAGCCCAGGCTGCCCGGCCCGAACATCCGCAGCAGCAGCGGCCCCACCGTCAGCAGCGCGAACAGGCCGTAGACGATGGTCGGGATGCCGGCCAGCACCTCGATCAGCGGCTTGGCGATGGCGCGCAGGCCCGGCGCCGCGTATTCCGACAGGTAGATCGCGGCGAACAGGCCGATCGGCACCGCCACGGCAAGCGCGATCGCCGAGATGTAGAGCGTCCCCCAAAGCAGCGGCAGGATCCCCAGGCTCGATCCGCCGCCGAACCTTGGCGTCCAGTCGGCGGACAGGAAGAAGTCGGCGGCCGGGTACAGCCGGAAGAACGACACCGTGTTGAAGATCAGCGACAGCACGATGCCCAGCGTCGTGATCACCGCGACAGACGCCGCGAATAGCAATGCGCGGCGCACCGCCCGCTCCACGATGTTGCGGGCGCGAAAATCCTTGCGGATCCGCGCCAGCCCGCGCCCCAGGCCAAGCAGCGCCAATCCCAGAACCGCGAATGTTCGCAGCAGGTTGCCCGACGTTTCCAATGCACGGTATCGCTGCGCCGCGTCCAGTTCCGGCGCGCCGGCGGCCGATCCCAGCGGGATGCCCGATGCGGTGACGGCGGCGCGGATGCGCCCCATGTCGGCGCCGGGGTCTTCGGCCTCGGCGGGGGTCAGGCGGCCCGCGGCTGTGGCGCGGTCCAGCCCCTCGGCCAACCGGCGGATGTCGGACATCATCAACTCGGCGCTGCGCCCTTCGGGCGAGATGGAGGCGGCGATGCGTGCATCCACGGCCAGCGGCTGCACCGCCAGCCAGATCAGCAGCAGCGCCAGCGCCGGCACGGCCGCGGCGATGGCCACGCTGGCGCCGTGATGGACCGGCAGCGAATGCAGCACCCGCCGGTCGCCCCCCGCCGCCGACATCGCCCGCGCCCGGCCCAGCAGATGCCCCGCCAAGGCCAGGGCAAGCACCGCCAGCAGCGTCCACAGGGCGCTCATCGGCACCACCCGCGCGTCATTGCGCGGGCTCCATCACCTGCCCGGCCGCAACCTTCCGGCGGGTGGCGGCAAGCTCGGGGTCGGGGACCAGCCCGTATTCGGCCAGCGGCCCGCCCGGCCCCGCCACCGCGTCCGAGACGAAGAATTCAACGAAATCGCGCAGGCCCGGAATCACGCCCAGATGCGCCTTTTTCACGTAGATGAACAGCGGCCGCGACACCGGATAGGCCCCCGAGGCGACGGTTTCGGCCGAGGGGGCAACCCCGTCGAACGTGGCCAGATCCAGCGTGCCGGTGTTGTTCTCGTAAAAGGCCAGCCCGAAGGCGCCGATCCCGGTCGGGTTGCTGTCGAGCCGGGCCAGCGTCTCGGTGTAATCGCCGTCGATATCCACCGAGCGGCCATCGGTGCGCAGCCGGATGCAGGCCGCTTCCGCCGCGTCCTCGTCCATCCCCATGGCGTGCATCGCGTCCAGCGCGCCGGTCTCGGCGCAGCCTTCCAGCAGCACCTTTTCCTCGAACACCTCGCGGGTGCCATGCTTGGTGCCGGGGATATAGGCGGTGATGGCGGCATCCGGCAGGTCCGGCGCCACATCCGACCAGCGCGCGTTCGGGTTGGGGGCCATGGTGCCGCCCAGCGGCAGCCGTTCGGCCAGCGCCAGATACCAGTCGCCGGCGCTGAAATCGTCGAACTCCGCGCCGCCGGTCCGGCTGGCAAAGACGATCGCGTCATAGCCGATGCGGATCTCGATGATCTCGCTCACGCCATTGGCGGCGCAGGCGGCGATCTCTCCGGCCCGGATCGGGCGGCTTGCATTGGCGATGTCGATGGTGCCCGCGCCCACCCCGTCGCAGAACCGTTTCAGCCCGGCCGAGGATCCGCCCGATTCCACCACCGGCGTGCGAAAATCGAAATTCTCGCCGAACGCCTCGGCCACGATGGACGCATAGGGCAGCACGGTGGACGAGCCGGCGATCTGCACGTTGTCGCGGGCCTCGGCCATGCCGCCCGCCAGCGCGGCAAGACAGGCCGGCGCCAGGTATGCGCGGGCGCGGTCGGTCATGCGCCGGGGCATGCCGCGGCGATTGCGGCGCGGAATTCGGCGATCAGCAGATCCGCATCCTCGATCCCGACCGAGATGCGAAAGAACCCCTCGGACATTCCCAGCGCTTCGCGTTCATCCGCGCTCAGCCCGCGATGCGACGAGCTGGCCGGATGGCTGAGCGTGGTGCCGATATCGCCCAGCGTCGGCGCGAAGGGGATGTGCTGCGCCGCCGCGACCAGCGCATTCGCCGCCGCGCGCCCGCCCGCGATCTCGAAGCTGACCATGTTGCCGCCGCGCCCGTCCAGCAGGGCGGCGGCGCGGTCCCGGTCGGGGTGGTCGGGGCGTGTCGGGTACAGCACGCGCATGACCCCCGGCATTCCCGCCAGCGCATCCGCCAGCGCGGCGGCATTGGCCGAGGCGCGATCATAGCGCAGATCGAAGGAATGCAGCCCGCGTTCGGCCAGCCAGCAGTCGAACGGGCTGGGCGACAGGCCCAGCGTGATGGCGGTGCCCCGGATCGCCTCCTGCAAGGCCGGATCGCGCGCCGCGACATAGCCCAGCATGGCGTCGGAATGCCCGGCCAGCAGCTTGGTGACCGAGTGGATCACGATATCTGCGCCGTGCTCGAAGACACGCAGCCCGCGCGGCGTGGTAAAGGTGTTGTCGATCGCCAGCAGGATCCCCCGCTCGCGCGCCAGCGCGGCGATGCCGGCCAGGTCCGAGACCCGCAGCGTCGGGTTCGACACCACCTCGATCAGGATCAGCCGGGTCTGCGGCGTCAGCGCCGCCGCGATCGCGCCCGCATCGGTCGGATCGGCCAGCGTGGCGGCGATGCCCATACGCGGCAGTTCCGCGCGCAGCATCCGCATCGAGCGGCCATATAGCTGGTTGCCGGCAACGACGTGATCGCCGGTTTTCAGCAGGCCGAACATCACCCCGGTAACGGCGGCCATGCCGCTGCCCACGATCAGCCCGCCTTCCGCCCCCTCCATCGCGTCGATCTTGCGTGCCAGGACGTCGGCATTCGGGTGCCCCTCGCGGGCATAGGCGTAGCCCTCTGCCCTGCCCTCGTATTGCGCATCCAGCGCGTCGGGGCTGGCGGCGGCATAGACGACAGAGGGTTGCAGCGGCGTGACCACCGGGCGGCTGGCGCTTTCGGGCCAGGGGGTGCGGCGCACCGGGCTGGGTCTGTCCGTGGTCATGTCGTCTCCTGCCCGTGGGTTTACAGCGGCCGCAGCTTGTCCCGGAAAAGGCGCATCCGCTCGCGGTAGCTGCCCGCCGAAGCAAGCAGGCCGACAAGCGCCGCGTCGTCCAGCTCGCGCACCACCTTGCCCGGCGCGCCCATCACCAGCGAGCGCGGCGGGATCACCTTGCCCTCGGTGATCAGCGCGCCCGCGCCGATCAGGCAGCCTTCGCCGATCACCGCGCCGTTCAGCACCGTCGCCCCCATCCCGATCAGCGCGCCGTCGCCGATGGTGCAGCCGTGCAGCATCGCCTTGTGGCCGATGGTGCAATTGGCGCCGATGGTCAGCGGATAGCCCGGATCGGTGTGGATCACCGTGTTTTCCTGCACGTTGGACCCCGCGCCGATGGTGATCGGTTCGGTGTCGCCGCGCAGGGTGGCGCCGAACCAGATCGACACGCCGGATTGCAGGATCACCCGGCCGATCACGTTGGCATCGGGCGCGATCCAGACATCGCCATCCTCGGGCAGAAGCGGCTCCACCCCGTCCAGGGCATAAAGCGTCATGGCCTATCCTCGAATTCGCGTTGCAATTGCCGCACATGCGCCGTCAGCCCCGGCTGGCGGGTGCGGCGCAGCCGTTCGGCGGTGATGATGGTGCGCAGCTTGTCCTCGGTGCGGGTCAGGTCGTCGTTGACCAGCACGTAATCGTAGCTGTCCCAGTGGCTGATCTCGTCCCAGCTGCGCTGCATCCGGCGCGCCACGGTATCGGGGTCGTCCTGCGCGCGTTCCACGAGGCGGCGGTGCAGCTCGCGGATCGAGGGCGGCAGCAGGAAGATCGACAGCACGTTGTCCTGAAGATCGGAATTGCGGATCTGCTGCGCGCCCTGCCAGTCGATGTCGAACAGAACATCGGTGCCGGCGGCGATCGCCGCCTCGACCGGACCCTTGGGCGAGCCGTAGAAATTGCCGAAGACATGGGCATGTTCCAGCATCCCGCCCTCGGCGACCATGCGCTTGAACCGCGCCTCGTCGGTGAACAGGTAATCGGTGCCGTCCACCTCGCCCTTGCGGGGCGCGCGGGTGGTGGCCGAGACGGAAAACGCGATGCTCGGATCCCAGGCGCGCAGCGCGCGGGCGAGCGTGGATTTCCCCGCGCCCGAGGGCGAGGACAGGATGATCAGAAGCCCGCGCCGTTCGGCCATCGTCTATTCCACGTTCTGAACCTGCTCGCGCATCTGGTCTATGACGGCCTTGAGGTCAAGCCCGACGCGGGTCAACTCGGCGAATTGCGATTTGGAACACAGCGTGTTGGCCTCGCGGTTGAATTCCTGGGACAGGAAGTCGAGCTTGCGGCCCACCGCGCCGTCCGTCTCCAGCAGGTCGCGGGCGGCGGCGACATGGGCGCGCAGGCGGTCCAGCTCTTCGGTCACGTCGGCCTTGACCGCGATCAGCGCCAGTTCCTGCGCCACGCGCCCCTCGTCGGCGCCGTCCGTATTGTCCTGCACGCGCGCAAGGCTGTCGCGCAGCCGGGCGCGCATATGCTCGCGCCGCGCCTCGGCCAGATCCGCCGCCTCTGCCGTCAGCGCCTCGATCCGGTCCAGCTGCCCGGCCAGCACCTTGTGCAGCGCCGCGCCCTCGGCCTGGCGCATGGCGTCGAACGCGGCCATCAGATCCGGCAGATCGGCGGCGATCGCGGCGGCCAGCGGCGCGGTGTCCGCCGCCCCGCCATCGCCGGACAGCACGCCGCGCATCGCCAGCACCTCGGCGGTGCCGGGCCGGGCCAGCGTTACGCCGGCCTCGGCGGCGGCCGCGTCCACCTCGGCCAGTTGCGTCAGAACGCGGGCCAGCGCGGCTTGGTCGATGCGCTCGCCCGCGCCGGCCTCGTCGCGGGCAAGCTTCAGCGACACGGTGACATTGCCGCGCGCGGCCACGCCGGCCACGGCGGCGCGCACCTTGGGCTCCAGCCCCTCGATCCAGTCGGGCAGGCGCAGCCGGATATCCAGCCCGCGCGCATTGACCGCGCGCATGTCCCAGGCCCAACCGAACCCCTCGCCCGCCCCTTTCGCGGCCGCGAAGCCGGTCATGGATTTAATCATCGCGATTAACCATTTGGTAAGATTTTGCCCCCGTTTCGCCGCATTTCATGGCAGATTGTGGTGAGAGTAAGGAATCTGACCTATCGGTTAACAGACTGGTTTGCGGGCGGCAACGCGCCGCTGCCGGAAGGGGTGGCAAGATGGAACTTCGGCAATACGGGCTGGCGAATGTGGTCTCGCTGTTCGGCGGGAAGGCGGCGCCGGGATATCCGGCCATCGCGCAGGTGGACGCCTATTGGGAGGGGCTGCGCCGCGGCCGGCCGATGCCCGACCGGGCCGAGATCGACCCGCGCGGGATCGAGGGCGCGCTGGAATTCGCCTTCGTGCTGGAACGGGTCGCGCCGGGCGTCGCGCGGGTGCGCATCGCCGGGGCGCATCTGGCCGATCTTTTGGGCATGGACGTGCGGGGCATGCCGCTCACGGCGTTCTTCGTGCCGGATGCGCGCGCGCGGATAGAGCGCGCGGTCGAGGCGGTGCTTGGCGATGCGCAGGTCGCCGACGTGACGCTGACCGGCGAGCGCGGCATCGGCCGTCCGGCCCTGCCGGCCCGGCTGTTGCTGGCACCGCTGGCCAATGCGGGCGGGCGCGGGATGCCGCGTCTGCTGGCCTGCCTGGAAAGCCATGGCACGATCGGCCGCGCCCCGCGCCGGTTCGCCGTCGAACAGATGCAGATGCGCCGCATCGTGGCCTCGGCCGACGCGGCGCCTGCGCCTGCCGAACCGGCAGCGCCTGTATCGGTGGCCCCTGCCCGCGCATCCGGCCGCGCCCCGCATCTGAGGCTGGTCGCGGCCGAGACCTGAATGCCGCCGCCCCTTATCGCGCCGGGCGCGCTGCCTGGCTGCCGCGCTCGCGGTAGGGTGTGGTGCCGTAATGCGCCCGGTAGCACTTGGAGAAATGCGACGGCGAGGCAAAGCCGCAGGCCAGCGCGACATTGATCACGCTCATGTCGGTCTGCATCAAGAGGTTGCGCGCCTTCTGCAGCCTGAGTTCCATGTAATAGCGTTTCGGCGACCGATTGAGATAGCGCCGGAACAGCCGTTCAAGCTGGCGCGTCGACATGCCCACATCGCGCGCCAGGATCGAGGGGCTGATCGGCTCTTCGATATGCTTTTCCATGGTCTGGATAACCATGCTCAGCTTGGGGTGCCGCACGCCGATCCGGGTCGGCACCGACAGCCGCTGGCTGTCCTGCCCGGTGCGGATGGTGGTATAGATCATCTGGTCGGCGACCGCGTTGGCCAGATCCTCGCCGTGATCGTCTGCGATGATCTTGAGCAGCAGGTCGATCGACGAGGTGCCCCCCGCCGTCGTATAGCGCGCGCCATCCACCACGAAGATCGACTTGGTCAGGTGCACATCCTCGAAATCCTCGGAAAAGCTGTCCTGGTTCTCCCAATGGATGGTGGCGCGGCGCCCGTCCAGCAGCCCGGCGCGGGCCAGCGTGTAGCCCGCCGTGCACAGCCCGCCGACCACCGCCCCGCGCCGTGCCTCGCGGCGCAGCCAGTTCAGGACACGCTTCGTCGTCGCCTGCTGCACGTTCACGCCGCCGCAGACCAGGATGGTGTCGTCGCGGGTCAGCTCTTCCAGGTCGGTGTCGAGGCGGAACTCGGTCCCCGCAGAGCAGCGCGCGGTGCCCCCGCCTTCGCCGGCCAGCTGCCATTCGTATAGCGGCCGCCCGGCCATGCGGTTCGCCACGCGCAGCGCCTCGACCGCGCCGGCAAAGCTGAGCAGGCTGAAATCCTCCAGCAGCACGAACACGAACCGCTGCGGTTTTGCGGCGGGGTCGCTGTCGGGGCGGATCTGGGGACTGGCGGGGCGGCGGCTGGGCATGGGCGGCGGAATCCTCCGGGGGAGCCACGATCAGCAAGACGGAAGCAGGTTTGCCCGCCGCAATCAAGCCCGCCGCTGCCGGCGCGGAACGGCCGAATACCGCCTCGGCACGGCCAAACGCCCGAATAAGGGCATATTGCCTGTTTCCCCTGCGGCCGGTTGCCACTATGAACGGGTCGCCGCGACGTTTCTTGCTGGAGAAGACAGATGAGCGATTGGAACAAATCCGGGTGGCGCGCCATGCCGCGGGTCCAGATGCCGGACTATACCGACCAGGCCGCGCTGAATGCCGTCGAGGCGCAGCTTTCGACCTATCCGCCGCTTGTCTTTGCCGGCGAATGCCGCCGGATGCGTGACAAGCTGGCCGCCGTCTCGCGGGGCGAGGCGTTCCTGCTGCAGGGCGGCGATTGCGCCGAGAGCTTTGCCGAGTTTTCCGCCGACAACATCCGCGACACCTTCAAGGTGCTCTTGCAGATGGCCATGGTGCTGACCTTCGGCGCCAAGGTGCCGGTGGTCAAGGTCGGCCGGATGGCCGGGCAATTCGCCAAGCCGCGCTCGGCGCCGACCGAGACCGAGAACGGCGTGGAACTGCCCAGCTACCGCGGCGACATCATCAACGATCTGCCCTTCACCTCCGAGGCGCGGATCCCGAACCCGGCCAAGATGCTGCAGGCCTATACGCAATCGGCCGCCACGCTGAACCTGCTGCGCGCCTTTTCAACCGGCGGGTTCGCCGACGTGCACCGGGTCCATGCCTGGACGCTCGGCTTTACCGAAAGCGACGAGGCAGAGCGGTACCGCGACCTTGCCAACCGGCTTCAGGATGCGCTGGACTTCATGACCGCCGCCGGGGTCAGCGACACCACCAACAAGGACATGTCCACGGTCGAGTTCTACACCAGCCACGAGGCGCTGCTTCTGGAATACGAAGAGGCGCTGTGCCGGACCGATTCGACCACCGGCGCGCAGATCGCCGGGTCGGGACACATGATCTGGATCGGCGACCGCACCCGGCAGCCGGACGGCGCGCATGTGGAATTCGCCCGCGGCGTGTCGAACCCGGTCGGGTTGAAATGCGGCCCGTCGATGACGGCCGGCGATCTGAAACGGCTGATGGCCACGCTGAACCCGGACAACGATCCGGGCCGTCTGACGCTGATCGCGCGGTTCGGCGCCGGCACGGTGGGCGACCACCTGCCCGCCCTGGTGCGTACCGTGAAGGAAGAGGGCGCGAACGTCGTCTGGTCGTGCGATCCGATGCACGGCAACACGATCAAGTCGTCCTCGGGCTACAAGACGCGGCCCTTCGAGAGCGTTCTGCGCGAGGTGCAGGAATTCTTCGACATCCACAATGCCGAGGGCACGGTGCCCGGCGGCGTGCATTTCGAGATGACCGGCCAGGACGTGACCGAATGCACCGGCGGCGTCCGCTCCGTCACGGATGAAACGCTGTCGGACCGCTATCATACCGCGTGCGATCCGCGCCTGAACGCCACGCAATCGCTGGAACTGGCCTTCCTGATCGCCGAGGAGCTGATCGAGCGGCGCGCACCGCAAAAGGTCGCGGCGGCCGAATAGCGGCCGTTTCGGGCCGGCGCAGGCCGCGCAGACCGCCCCCGCGCGGCCTGCGCCCGCCCGCCGCCGCGCCCCGATGCCGGACCGGGTGCACGGGCGGGCTTTCATTTTTTGTGGCGGCGTCCTAGGCTCCGGCGCATAAACGGCTATCAGACAGGGAGTCACACATGAAAAAGCTGCTTATGGCCTCGGCCGCCCTCGCGGCAATGACCGCCGGAACCGCCCAGGCGGAGGACGTCAAGATCGGCATCGCGCTGGGCTTTACCGGCCCGCTCGAATCGCTGGCGCCGCCGATCGCGGCCGGTGCGGAAATGGCCATCGCCGAGATCAACGCCGCCGGCACTTTCATGGACGGCGCGACGGTGACGGCCGTTCAGGGCGACACCACCTGCGTCGATTCGTCGGCGGCCACGGCCGTGGCAGAGCGGCTGGTGACCAGCGACGGCGTGTCCGGCATCATGGGGGCGATGTGCTCGGGTGCCGCGGGCGCCGTGCTGTCGAACGTGTCGCGGCCCAACGGGATCGTGCAGATCTCGCCATCGGCCACCTCGCCGGCGCTGACCACGATCGAGGATGACGGCCTGTTCTTCCGCCTTGCGCCGTCCGACGCGCGCCAGGGCGAGTTGATGACCGAAATCGTGATGGGCCGCGGCTATGACACCGTGGCGCTGACCTATACCAACAACGATTACGGCAAGGGTCTTGCCGACAGCTTCCAGTCCGCCTTCGAAGCGGCGGGCGGCACGGTGACGATCAGCGCCGCGCACGAGGACGGCAAGGCCGATTACTCGGCCGAGGTCGGCGCGCTGGCCTCTGCCGGCGGCGATGCGCTGGTGGTTGCGGGCTATGTCGACGAAGGCGGGTCCGGCATCATCCGCGGCGCGATCGATTCGGGCGCATTCGACACCTTCGTGCTGCCGGACGGCATGGTTTCGGGGATTCTGGAAGAGCGGTTCGGCGACGAGCTTGACGGCTCCTTCGGGCAGCATCCCAGTGCCCAGAACGAAGGCGCGAGCATCGTCGAGGAGATGCTGGCCGAGGACGGCATCGACGGCACCTCTCCCTATGCCAAGGAAGGTTACGATTCGGCCGCGCTGATGCTTCTGGCGATGGCCGCCGCCGGGTCGACCGACGGGGCCGACGTGGCCGCCAAGGTCATGGACGTGGCCAATGCGCCGGGCGAAAAGATCATGCCGGGTGAACTGGCCAAGGCGCTGCAAATCCTCGCCGATGGCGGTGAAATCGACTATGTGGGCGCCACCGATGTCGAGCTGATCGGGCCGGGCGAAGCCGCCGGCACCTACCGCGAGATCGAGATCGAGGGCGGCAAGATCAAGGCGGTCAAGTTCCACTGATCGCGCCTTTCCAGCACAAGCGACAGCCCGGCCGCACGCCGGGCTGTCGCCATCGGGAGCCCGCGCGATGATCGTGGTCGACAACCTGCACAAGCATTTCAACGGCTTTCACGCGGTGGACGGCGCGTCGCTGACCATCGCGACCGGCTCCATCACCGGGCTGATCGGCCCGAACGGCGCCGGAAAAACGACACTTTTCAATACCGTGGCGGGCGTTCTTAAACCCACCTCGGGGCGCGTGATGATGGATGGCGAGGACGTGACCGGCCTGCCCCCGCACGCGCTGTTCGACAAGGGCCTGCTGCGCACCTTCCAGATCGCGCATGAATTCGCCTCGATGACGGTGCGCGAGAACCTGATGATGGTCCCCTCGGGCCAGTCGGGCGAGACGCTGTGGAACGCCTGGTTCCGCCGCGCCCGCGTCGCCGAGGAAGAGCGCGAGCTTGCTCGCCGCGCCGACGAGGTGCTTGAATTCCTGACCATCGACCATCTGGCGAGCGAACGCGCCGGCAACCTGTCCGGCGGGCAGAAGAAGCTGCTGGAGCTTGGGCGCACGATGATGGTGGATGCGCGCATCGTGTTCCTCGACGAGGTCGGCGCCGGCGTGAACCGCACGCTGCTGAACACCATCGGCGACGCGATCCTGCGGCTCAACCGCGAACGCGGATACACCTTCTGCATGATCGAGCATGACATGGATTTCATCGGCCGGCTGTGCGATCCGGTGATCTGCATGGCCGAGGGCCGGGTGCTGGCCGAAGGGACCATCGACGAGATAAAGTCCAACGAGCAGGTGATCGAGGCGTATCTGGGCACCGGGCTCAAGAACAAGACGGCCGCCGGCGCACATGCGGGCGCGGTGGCCTGAGATGCCGGCCGGGCCCGCCTTGCCGGGGCCGCGCCGCCTTAACCGGACCGAAACGGAGATCCCGATGGCCCGATCCCATGTCCGCCGCCTGCCCGCCCTGGCCGCCGCCGCCCTGTCGCTGGCATTGCTGGCCGGCCCCGCATTGGCGCAGGACTGCACGCGCATCACGGACGCGCTGTCGTTCTGCCCCGAAGGCACGCTCTGGGAGGGGCTGCCATGGCACCGCCCCGGTGATCCCGACGCGATCCTCTGGGAGACCGAGGATCTGGCGCTGATCATCGCCGAGATTCCGGCCGTGTTCGAAACCGGCCCGGTCGAGATCGGGCAGCGCGAGTTGTCGGGTTTTCTGGACGACATGCTGAAACCGGCGCCCGATGCCGAGGAAATCGCCCGTTTCGCGCCGCTGGGCGATGACGTGGCCGCCTATTCGCGGGTGACGCGGCAGCCGAGCGCGGGGCTGGTGGAATATGCCACGCTTTACGCCATCGGCGGCGCGATCCTGTCGATCCGCACCCTCGCCCGCGCCGACAAGCTGACCCAGGATCACGGCCTGCGCCACGAACAGGCGCTGCGCGCGGTCACCCAGACCGGCACGGAGCAGGGCGCGTGAGCACGAACCCCTACCAGGACGACCGCGGCAACAAGGACCGCAGCATCGCCAACCCGGCCGGCAGCGGCAGCCTGCATGCGGGCAGCTATTCGGGCCAGCCGCAGAAGGGCACGGCCGGAGAGCCGTTCCTGATCGGCGAGGCGATGACCGGCGGCTATGGCGGCGGCGCCGACATCCTGCACGGCTGCACCATCGCCGTGGACAAGGGCGAGATCGCGGTGATCGTCGGGCCGAACGGCGCGGGCAAGTCCACCGCGATGAAGGCCGTGTTCGGGATGCTCGACCTGCGCGCCGGCGATGTGCGGCTGAACGGCGAGAGCATCGCGCGGCTGGCCCCGCAGGCGCGGGTGGCGCGCGGCATGGCCTTCGTGCCGCAAACCTCGAACGTGTTCACCTCTTTGACGGTCGAGGAGAACCTCGAAATGGGCGCCTTCCTGCGGCGCGACGACATTTCCGGCACGATGGAGCAGGTCTACGGCCTGTTCCCGATCCTGCGCGACAAGCGCCGGCAGAAGGCGGGCGAGTTGTCGGGCGGCCAGCGTCAGCAGGTGGCGGTGGGCCGCGCGCTGATGACCCGGCCCAGCGTGCTGATGCTCGATGAGCCGACGGCGGGCGTGTCGCCCATCGTGATGGACGAGCTGTTCGACCGCATCATCGAGGTGGCGCGCACCGGCATCTCGATCCTGATGGTCGAGCAGAACGCGCGGCAGGCGCTGGCCATCGCCGACAAGGGCTATGTGCTGGTGCAGGGGCGCAACCGTTTCACCGATACCGGCGAGGCGCTGCTGAACGACCCCGATGTGCGAAAGAGCTTCCTCGGCGGATAACAATGCGCGCACCGATCCTGTTGCCCGCGATCGCCGTAGTGGCGGGGCTTTCAGGCGCGGCGGCGCAAGGGACGCATACGGGCAGGTCTTTGCGCTGCGAGGCGCAGATCGCCTGCGAGCGGTCCCAGGGATGCAGCAGGATCCGGGGGGTGCCCACGACCTTTCGCATGACGCGGGCGATATTCGAGGATACCGGCCAGGCGGGCTACGTTCTGGAAGGTCTTGGCGGCGACAGGGTGACGGCCGCGCTCCATGACACTCTGGAGGGCGCAAAGGCGGCCGCCGCCACCGGACAGTTGCCGCCTGCACTCGATGCCATCATGATCCCGTGGGGTCATGTCGCGCCGGACTTCCAGACATGGCAGATATACGAGGTGGACCGCGCCTTGCGGCTCGGCGGGTTCGAGTACTCGGTCCTTGAGGACCGGGTGACGAAATTCGTTTGCTTGCAGATGGAAGAATGACGGCGCGGCGGCGCGGTAGCGTGCAAAAGGCGTAAAATTCTTGCCTTGCAGGGCGCCATGCCGTCAAGATGGCCGGTACTCGGAACGGTCCTGAAAGCGCAAGAGGGTTTATTGCCATGAAATCCCGTATTCTTTGTACCTTCGCCATCCTCGCCGCTCCGCTTGCCGCACCTGCCGCAGCGCAGGAAACGATGGGCTGCCAGTTCCTCACCTCCTGCAAGCTGGGCCAGGCCTGCACCTATTCCGAGGAGCTTTTCCGCCTTACCTGGCAAGGCGACGCGATGAGCATCGCGCTGGATGGCAGCGAATACTGGCCGTCGATCGATCCGGACAGCCACACCGCCGCATGGCGCGACGGCCGGACGCTGTATCAGCTGTTCATGCCCGGTGACGGCGCTGTCATCCTGACCCGGATCCCCGATCTGGGCGGCCGGTTCGAGGAGACTGAGGTGCTCAGGGGGCATTGTAGCCCTGATTGATCCCGATCCGCGTGCCGTACCTCGCCCCTCGTCCATCCTGCCGGGCCGTGATCCGCGCGGCACATCCGACACCGCCGCGCCTTTTGCCCGGCCCGGCCCACATCCGGCGCGGCGCCGCTGCGACAGGCGGCAAAATGCGTGTCTGCAAGCTTTATTCCGGCATCCGCTTGCTTTACAGCCAGATGATGGACGTCACCGCTGCGCCAAGCGGATTTCCGGCTCGCTGCGCCGGAAAGGCCGATACGCGCGCGCCGCGGCGCGAGGGAGAGATTTGAGCGAATGGATTTTCTGAACGCCCTGGTGGCGCTGGCCAATTTCGTGCTGATCCCCGCCACCGCCTATGGCGCGCAACTGGCGCTGGGGGCGCTGGGGGTCACGCTGATCTACGGCATCCTGCGGTTTTCCAACTTTGCCCATGGCGACACGATGGCCTTCGGCGCGATGGTCACGATCCTGGTCACCTGGTGGCTTCAGGGCGCCGGGATCACCGCCGGGCCGCTGCCCACCGCGCTGATCGCGCTGCCGGTCGGGATCGCGGGCACCGCGCTGCTGCTGCTGGCGATGGACCGGTCGATCTATGCGTTCTACCGCGCGAAAAAGGCGAAGCCGGTGGTGCTGGTGATCGTGTCGATGGGCGTGATGTTCATGCTGAACGGGATCGTCCGGTTCATCATCGGCCCCGACAACCAGCGCTTCGCCGATGGCGAGCGGTTCATCATCTCGGCCCGCGATTTCAAGACGATGACCGGCCTCGACGAGGGGCTGTCGCTGAAGACCAGCCAGGGCATCACGGTCGTCACCGCGGTGATCGTCGTGGCGCTGCTGTTCTGGTTTCTGACCCATACACGCACCGGCAAGTCGATGCGCGCCTATTCCGACAACGAGGATCTGGCGCTGCTGTCGGGGATCAACCCCGAAAAGGTGGTGGCGATCACCTGGATCATCGTGGCGGCGCTGGCGACGGTGGCGGGCGTGCTTTACGGGCTGGACAAGTCGTTCAAGCCGTTCACCTATTTCCAGTTGCTGCTGCCGATCTTCGCCTCGGCCATCGTCGGGGGGCTCGGCTCTCCGGTCGGGGCCATCGTCGGCGGTTTCGTGATCGCCTTTTCCGAAGTCACCGTCACCTATGCGTGGAAGAAGATCGCCACCTACCTGCTGCCCGACGCCTGGGCGCCGGACAGCCTGGTGCAGCTTCTGTCCACCGACTACAAGTTCGCGGTCAGCTTCGTGATCCTGGTGATCGTGCTGCTGTTCCGTCCCACAGGTATCTTCGCGGGGAAATCGGTATGAACGCCAACCTTCGCGCCGTGCTGCTGTTCGCCCTGGTCTTCGGGCTGATCCTGCTGTCGGGCTACGAGCGCAGCTGGAACGTCGCCCTGGGCATCATCAACATGGGCCTGATCAGCGCGATCATGGCGCTGGGGGTGAACATGCAATGGGGCTATGCCGGGCTGTTCAACGTGGGCGTGATGGGCTTTGTCGCGCTGGGCGGGCTGGCGGCGGTGCTGGTCGGGATGCCCCCGGTGGCCGAGGCCTGGGCGGCGGGGGGCGGACGGATGCTGCTGGCGCTGGCCGTGGGCGCGGGCACCATCGCGGCGGCGGTGCTGGCCTGGCCGCGGCTGCCGCGCGGCAGGATGCGCGCGCTGGCGCTGGCGGCGCTGCTGATCGCGGGCTTCGTCGTCTACCGCTGGCTGTTCGACCCGGCGGTCGAGGCGATCGAGTCCGTGAACCCCGCCGGCACCGGCTATCTCGGCGGGCTGGGCCTGCCGATCCTGCTGGCCTGGCCGGTGGGCGGGCTTCTGGCGGCGGGCGCGGCCTGGGCGATCGGCAAGACGGCGCTCGGCCTGCGGTCGGACTACCTGGCGATCGCCACGCTGGGCATCGCCGAGATCGTCATCGCCGTGCTGAAGAACGAGGACTGGCTGTCGCGGGGGGTCAAGAACGTCACCGGCCTGCCCCGCCCCGTCCCCTACGAGATCGACCTGCAGAACTCTGCCGCCTTCGTCGCGCGGATGGAAAGCTGGGGCTTCGATCCGGTCTCGGCCTCGTCGGTCACGGTCAAGCTGGGTTATGCGGGGCTGTTCCTCGTGGTGCTGCTGATCCTGATCTGGCTGTCGCAGAAGGCGCTGCATTCGCCCTGGGGCCGGATGATGCGCGCGATCCGCGACAACGAGACGGCAGCGGGCGCGATGGGCAAGAATGTCACGCGGCGGCACCTGCAGGTGTTCATCCTCGGCTCGGCCGTCTGCGGCATCGCCGGCGCGATGATGACCACGCTGGACGGGCAGTTGACGCCGGGCACATACCAGCCGCTGCGCTTTACCTTCCTGGTCTGGGTGATGGTGATCGTCGGCGGCTCGGGCAACAATTTCGGAGCGGTGCTGGGCGGCTTCCTGATCTGGTACCTGTGGGTCGAGGTGGAACCGCGCGGCCGCGAGCTGATGGAACTCGTGACCTCGGGCATGGCCGATGGCTACTGGCTCAAGGCGCACCTGCTGGATTCGGCGGCGCATATGCGGCTGTTCACCATGGGCCTGATCCTGGTGCTGGTGCTGCGGTTCAGCCCGCGCGGGCTGATCCCCGAGCGGTAGGCTCAGCAGGCGCAGCCGGGGCCCTTGTGACAGGTCTTGTTCTTGCTGATGCAGCTATCGCCGCAGGGTTTCCCCTTGCGGCACGTCTTGCAGCACGCCGCGTTCAATACTTGGCCGGGCGTCGAAAGCGACACGAGCCTGTCCATGATCGTGACTTCCGGTGTCAGACCGCTATTCGCGGCGCCCGAAACCGGCGTGGCACCCGACGATGCAGAGGATAGTATGAGTGCGCCAACGGCGATTGCACATAGGGTCTTGAACATGCGTTCACCTCCCGAGTCGTCATCGCTCCGACCATGGTTAACGAAAAGTTAACGTAAGTAAACAACGGGAGGGCAATGCCGGCATGGACACGATCCCCGCGATCCTGCTTTTCGCCGCCGGCGCGTCCCGGCGCATGGCGCCGCGCGACAAGCTGACCGAAGTCGTGGACGGCGAGCCGTTGCTGCGCCGCACGGCGCGGCGCGCGCTGGCCACCGGGCATCCCGTGATCGCGCTGCTGCCGCCGGACCGGCCGGCGCGCGCAGCGGCGCTGGACGGGCTGGACCTGGGGCGCGTGACGGTGCCGGATGCGGGCGCGGGCATGTCGCGCTCGATCCGGGCGGGCATTGCCGCGCTGCCGCCCGATTGCCCCGGCGCGATGATGCTGATGGCCGACATGCCGGATCTCGAAACGGCGGATCTGGCGCATCTTCTGGACCGGTTCGCGGCCTCGGGCGGCGCCGTGATCCGCGCGGCGGGCGAGGACGGCACGCCCGGATCCCCGGCGGTGATCCCAGCGCGGCTGTTTGCGGCCTTCGGCCGGCTGACCGGCGATACCGGCGGGCGGCAAATCCTGAAATCGGAGCCGGTGCACTGGGTTCCCCTGCCCGGCCGCCGCGCGCTTACCGATCTGGACACGCCCGCGGACTGGGCGGCGTTCCGCGCCCGCTGAACGCGGGCTTCAGTGGCGCAGTCTGGCCCGCATCTGCCGCGCATAAAGGAACAGCACGAACGCCGCCCCCGCGGCCAGTCCCAGCAGCCACAGCACCTGCGCGCCGATCGCCACCTGCGCCGGCGGCTCGCGCAGCCAGATCAGCCCCGCCGCCAGCGCGATCCAGCCCGCACAGGACAGCGCGAACAGCACCCCCGCGCCCAGCCGGGCCGTCAGGAACAGCGCCGCCAGCATCCCCGACCAGACCGCGACCGCCCAGGCGGCGGCCATCCACAACGGCATCCCGGCGTACCAGGCAAGCTGCTCGGCGGTGAATTGCTGAACATAGACCGGTACCCGGAACCGCAGCCCCAGGTAATCGCCGACCAGCACCAGGTTCCACAGAACCGCGAGGGCCGAGACCGGTAGATGATGCCAAGCGCGTGCCATGTCGCCCTTCCTTGCCGTTGCTGCCGCATCGCCAGAGTGGCGCGGCGCGGGCCGAGTGTCCAGCGCCGCGCGCGGGGTCAGTCGGTCAGCCGGCGCGCCTCGCGGCGCGACAGGGTGCGGCGCGCGGCAGAATAGCCTTCGAGCCCGCGGCTCGAGCGCAGGTTCGGAAACAGCTCGAGGATCTCCTCGCGCTGCGCGTTGCCGATGCCGCGGAGGGAAAAGTCGCCGGGCTGAAAGCTCTCGGTCCAGGCGCCGTCGGACAGCACCACCTCGTGCCGCGCGCACATGAAATGGTAATAGGTCACGCCCAGCGTATCGACATCGTGGATGCCCCGGTTGTTGACCAGGTGCTTGGCGGCGCACAGCACCTCGCGCTCCTCGAAGTAAAGCTGGGTCTGGTCCGAGGCGACGAGAACCCGGTGGTTCGGGCTGAGCAGCATGTCGCGCGACGGCAGGCCGCCGCCAAGCGCGCCCTTGCGGATCAGGATCGGGCGCAGGTGCCGGTTGCCCAGCAATTGCCGTCCGTTCAGCCGCCGCGAGCCGATCCAGCCAATCTCCTGCAGGCCGTTGTCGCGGGTGATGACACGGTCGCCCAGCCGCAGCGCCTCGACCGGCACCGCGCCGCGCGCCGTGGCGATCAGCGCACCGGGTGTGAAACAGGGGGTGACGGTCGCGCGGTCCTGCCCGGCGGCGCGCGCCCTGCCGGGGTCGGGTATCGGGGCATCCTCGTCAGGCCAGCCGGCCGCACATATCGTCATCAATCTCGTCCCCTTGCCCGATCTCGCATAGCGGCCTGTTCCCGGCCGCATCGCGGCAAAGCTACCGCGCCGGGCCGGGGCGGCGAAACGGCTTTGTGGCGAAAATCGGGCAGGAACATGGGCATATCGGGCCATCTTGTGCCGCTTCGGGGCGGATTCCCGCACGGCCTGGGGTGCCATTGTTGCCGCGGGGGGAACGCAAGGGCGACCGAGATGCGAGAGGTCACATGAGAAGTGGCGGGTAAGATGCTGTATCTACGAATAATATTCGACCGACTGGCGTTTTCGGCAAAATACGCCCTCCGCGACCGTTGCCGAACCGCGAACACTCGCCCCGCTACTGCCGGCACGCTTCGATCCGGACCCGAATGCGCCGGGACAGGGCCGCACGGCGTTGCCAATCCGGGTGGCGGGCTGCGATTGTTGCGCGCGTTCGCGGCGGCGGCGTTAACCACTCGAATCGCGCGGCGCCGCTCAGCGGATCAGGAAGGCGCGGAAATCGTTGACATTGGTGCCGGTCGGTCCCGGCACGAACAGGTCGTCCAGCGCGTCGAACGCCCCCCAGGCGTCGTGGCGCGCCAGCAGGTCGGCCGGGTCGTGCCCCGCCGCGCGCAGCCGCGCCGCGCTGGTGCCGTCGGCAAAGGCGCCGGCATTGTCCTCGGACCCGTCGATCCCGTCGGTATCGGCCGCCAGCATCGCCACTTCGGCCCCGTCCAGCGCCAGCGCGGCGGCCAGCAGGAACTCGGTATTGCGCCCGCCGCGCCCGCCCGCCGCATCGCCCAGCGTCACGGTGGTCTCGCCCCCCGACAGCAGCAGCGAAGGCTTGGCAAAGGGCCGGTTCCGCGCCGCGACTTCGCCGGCGATGGCGGCCAGCACGCGGCCGGCCTCGCGCGCCTCGCCCTCGATCGCATCCGACAGGATCGCGGGCGTCACGCCCTCGGCACGGGCCAGGTCCGCCGCCGCCTCGAGCGAGCGTGCAGCGGACGCGGCGACATACACCCTGTCGCGCGCAAAGGCCGGATCGTCCGGGTGCGGCGCATCTTCGGGCGCGGTTTCCAGATGGCGGCGCACCGCCTCGGGCAGCTTGATCCCGTGCGCGCGCACGTGGCGCAGCGCATCGGCGCGGCCCTGCGCATCGGGCACGGTCGGCCCCGAGGCGACTTGCGCCGGATCGTCCCCCGGCACATCCGACACGATCAGGCTGACCACCCGCGCCGGATGCGCCAGCGCCGCCAGCCGTCCGCCCTTGATCCGGCTGACCTGCTTGCGGATCGCGTTCATCGCCGAGATCGGCGCGCCCGAGGCCAGCAGCGCCGCGTTCAGCGCCGCCTCGTCCTCCAGCGTCAGGCCCTCGGGCGGGGCCGGCAGCAGGGCAGAGCCGCCGCCGCAGATCAGCGCCACCACCAGATCATCCGCCGTCAGGCCCCGCACCGCGTCCATCAACGCCCCGGCCGCCGCGACTCCGGCAGCGTCGGGCACGGGATGCGCGGCCTCCATCACGCGGACATGGCGGCATGGCGCGGCATAGCCGTAGCGGGTGACGACCACGCCCTCGACGGGCGCATCCCACAGATCCTCGAAGGCGGCGGCCATCTGCGCCGCCCCCTTGCCCGCGCCGATCACCACCGTGCGCCCCTCGGGGCGGTCCGGCAGGTGCGGCTTCAGCGCGATGGAGGGATCGGCGGCGGCAACGGCAGCCTCGAACAGGCGGGTCAGAAAGGTACGGTCCTGAGCATTCATCATGGCGCCAAGGGATCATGGACCCGCCCCAAGGTCACGCGGAAAATCGTGCCGCTGCGCGGTGTTGCGCCAAGGGGCCGGCGGCCGTTCGCAAGGGGTAAGTCTGGCGCACCCGACAGGATTCGAACCTGTGGCCTCTGCCTTCGGAGGGCAGCGCTCTATCCAGCTGAGCTACGGGTGCGGCTCGCGTTTCGATTACTGCATGGCGCGGCGCGGTGCAACCGGTCAAATGCGGCTCAGTATCCGCCGCCATTCTTCCATTCGCGCCGGATATGGCTGAGGATCGAGATTGCCAGCAGCCCGCCCATCACGGTCAGATGCTCCTGCGCCGTTATGAAGTTCTGCTGGCGCATCGCGCCTTCCATGATCCACCAATTGTGCACGAACACCACCGACAGCACGGTGAAGACCGACAGCATCCCCGCGCCGAGCCACACGAAGCGGTCGATGATCACCAGCGCCGAGCCGCCGAGCTGCACGAAGATCGTCAGCCCCGCGATCAGCGCCACGGGCTGCATCCCGAAGGACGTGACCGCGCCTTTCGCGCTTTCGAAATCCAGCAGAAAGCCGATGCCGGCGAACCAGTAGAAGAACGTGCCGAGAAGCCGCGCGAGAAACCACACGATCTCGGATTCGAGAATGGACTTGACCCAGGTCGGTGTCATGGCGGCTCCTTTTCGTCCAAGGACAGGCACGGCTGCCCGGACCAGGAGCCGGGCCTAGCTGAACAGGTCGTGCGCCAGTTCCAGCGCCTCGACCAGAGTATCGACTTCCTCGGCCGTGTTGTACAGCCCCATGGAGGCGCGGCAGGTCGCCGTCAGCCCCAGGTGATCCATCAGCGGGCCGGCGCAGTGATGCCCGGCGCGCACCGCCACGCCCTTCTTGTCGAGCACGGTCGAAATGTCGTGCGCATGGGCCGCGCCGTCCAGCGTGAACGAGAAGATCGCGGCCTTGTCCGGGGTGGTGCCCTGCAGGTTCAGCCAGTTCAGCCCGCTCAGCCGCTGCACGGCATAGTCGCGCAAGGACGCCTCGTGCGCGGCGATGTTGTCCATCCCCAGCGCCATCATGTAGTCGAGCGCGGCGCCCAGCCCGATCATCGCCACGATGCCGGGCGTGCCGGCCTCGAACTTCATCGGCGGGTCGTTGTAGGTGACGTTGTCCTTCGTGACCTCGCGGATCATGTCGCCGCCGCCCATGAAGGGGCGCATCTCGTCCATCCGCTCGCGGCGGACGTAGACCGCGCCGGAGCCGGACGGGCCGTACAGCTTGTGGCCGGTGATGACGTAGAAATCGCAGCCCAGATCCTGCACGTCGACGGGCATGTGCACCGCCGCCTGGCTGCCATCGACCAGCACCGGCACGCCGCGCGCATGTGCCGCCTCGACGATGGTCTTCACGTCCACCACGCTGCCCAGCACGTTGGAGAGCTGCGTGATCGCCACCAGCGTTGTGTCGGGGCCGATCGCGTCGATCACCTTTTGCGGGTCCAGATGCCCGGCCGCGTCCGTGTCCACCCATTTCAGCGCGGCGCCGTGGCGTTCGCGCAGGAAATGCCAGGGGACGATGTTGGCGTGATGCTCCATCACCGACAGCACGATCTCGCCGCCGCGATCCGCGACGCGCGGCTCGGCCCAGCCATAGGCGACCATGTTGATCCCCTCGGTCGTGCCGGTGTTCATCACGATCTCGTCTTCCGAGGCGGCGTTCAGGAACCGCGCGATGGTGCCGCGCACCGCCTCGTACTTGTCGGTGGCCAGGTTCGACAGGTAGTGCAGGCCGCGGTGCACATTGGCATATTCCAGGCTATAGGCGCGGGTCACCGCGTCGATCACCACCTGCGGCTTCTGCGCCGAGGCGCCGTTGTCGAGATAGACCAGCGGCTTGCCGTTCACCTCGCGCGAGAGGATGGGAAAGTCGGCGCGGATTTTCTGGATGTCATACATCGACGGGTGCTCCGGGCACGGTGATGCCGATTAGGGTCAGGATCAGCGACAGGCCGAAGACCAGTGCCAGCATCGACACCACGATCATCACGAAGACCTGTCCAAGCGAGGTGAAGCCGTGCAGCTCGGCCACGAAATGGGTCAACAGCCAGAAGAACAGCACGAAGCCCGCGACACCGATCAGGCTGGCCATCGGCGGCAGGACCAGCATCGCGGCGGTCTGCGCCAGTTGCAGGCAGACCATGCAGAATTGCAGCCAGGCGACCAGTAGGATCGCGTCGCCGAACCGCCCCTGCCCGCCCATCGCGTGGCCGATCCAGTAGATCGCGAACACCGCGACCACCAGGATCGCCATCTGGATGATCGACGTGGTCCAGGGGTTCAGCAGCAGGCCGCCGAACACCACCGTCTCAGCACGAATGAACAGCGTCACGGAAATCTGCGCGAAGATCGCGGACAGGATCACCACCAGCAGCAGTGCCTGCCAGCGCGCGGTGCGCGGCATGTCGAAGGCCATCACCCAGCGGGCGGCGGCGCGCGGATCGCGGACGCTGGTCCACGCCATCCGGACAAGGGTTCTCAGGGTCGGCATCATGCTGTCACGCCTGCGCGCTCCGTTTCGGAAAGGCCAAGGCCCCAGAACACCACAAACACACCAAGCGCAAGACCGCCGGTCAGGGTCTGCGCCGGGCCCGGCCCGATGAACCCCGCGACCAGCCCCGCCAGAAGCCAGGCCGGCACCGATGCCAGAAGCGCCCAGAACAGGACCAGCCGGGCGCTGTACCAGCTGCCCCGCCCGCCCAGCAGCGCCGCCACGATGCGGCCGAATGCCGCCGCCGCGTAGGCGATGAACGGCAGAAGAAACGCGAAGAACAGGAACGACCAATAAAGCCGCGCAGCTTGCGGGATCTCGGGATCCAGATGCGCCGCGCGCGCCTGTGCCGGCGCCTGCGCCACGAACAGCAGCAGGCAGCCGGCCAGCAGCCAGGCCAGCAGACGCGGCTCGTGCCGCGGCAATGCCAGCCGGGCGCGGATCACCGCGCGCGGCCGCCGGTACATGGCCGCGATGTCCGAAGAGACGGCCATCAGCCGCCGCGCCGGCGCGCCAGCCAGGCCTCCAGCCGGGTGCGGATATCCTCGGCAATGGTCTCGTCCTCGATCTCCTCGATCGCCTCGGCCAGGAAGGCCAGCGTCAGCAGATCCTGTGCCTCGGCCTCGGGGACACCGCGCGAGCGCAGGTAGAAGATCGCGGTCTCGTCGATCGCCCCGGTGGTCGAGCCGTGGCTGCATTGCACGTCGTCGGCATAGATCTCCAGCTCCGGCTTGGCGAAGAACTGGCTGTCGCCGTCCAGCAGCAGCGCCTGGCTGATCTGGTAGCCGTCGGTCTTCTGCGCGTCCGGCTTGACCAGGATCTTGCCCTGGAACACCCCCGCGGCCCCGTTGCGCAGCACCTTCTTGTAGACCTGGCGGCTTTCGCAATGGGCGGCGTCGTGGGTGATGAACACCGTGTCGTCGTGGTGGAAATCGCCGTCGCCCGTGCAGGCGCCCGCGATGTGCGCGGTGGCATTGTCGCCGGTCAGCTCGATCACGGATTCGTTGCGCGTGAGCACGCCGTTCGCCGTCATGGTAAAGGACTTGAACACGCTCTCGGTGCCCAGCCGCGCGAACAGATGGGTGACCGCGCGCCGCTCGTGGTCGCGGCCCTGGGCGCGCACATGGTGGAAGGCGGCGTTGTCGGCCACCTCGACCTCCATCACCATGTTGAGCCGTGCCGCCGCCGGGCCGTTCTCCAGAACGGTCAGCTCGGCGCCTTCCTCGACCTTGATAACGTGGTGCAAGGTCGCGTCCGAAGTTTCTGATTCATGAAGATAAATCAGCGATACGGGGCGCTCCGCCTTGCCGGTGGCCCGGATCACCACGCCATCCGTCGCATAGGCGGTGTTCAGCGCGGCAAGCGGCCGGTGCACCGGATCCTGGCCGCGCGTTTCCAGCACGCCGTACAGTTCCTTCAGCCAGTGGATATCGGTCTGCGCCGCCGCTTCCAGCCGCTCGATCTCGACCCCGGCAAGGGTCGGATCGTCCGATTGCGCGGCATCGAACACGCCGTCGACGAAGACCAGCCTGACGCGGTCGATCTCGCCGAAAACCGGCGTGTCGTCGCCTTCGAACACCGCCGCCTGCGCCGCATCGGGTGCGGTCAGCGCGTCGGGCCGGGTCCATTTCCAGTATTCGTCGCGCCGTCCGGGCAGGCCCATGGCGCGCAGCCGGGCCAGCGCATCCTCGCGCGCGGCCTTGATCCATCCCGCCCCCTCGGGCAGGCTCAGCGCGGCAAGCCGCGCCTCGGTCACGTCCTGTTTCGCTTGCGCAAGTGCCATCTTACACCACCTCGCCCGGAACATCGCCCAGGATGTCGGCATAGCCGTTTTCCTCGACCTCCAGCGCCAGTTCCTTGCCGCCGGATTTCACGATCTGACCGTTCGCCATGATATGCACCACGTCCGGCACGATATGGTTCAGAAGCCGCTGGTAGTGGGTGATGACCAGAAAGGACCGCCCGGCATCGCGCAGCGCGTTCACGCCGTCGGACACCAGTTTCATCGCGTCGACGTCAAGGCCCGAATCGGTCTCGTCGAGGATGCACATCTTCGGCTCAAGCACGGCCATCTGCAGGATTTCGTTGCGCTTCTTCTCGCCGCCGGAAAAGCCGACATTGACCGGACGCTTCAGCATGTCGGCGCCGATCTTCAGATCGGCCGCCTTCGCGCGGATCAGCTTGAGGAAATCCCCCGCGCTCAGCTCTTCCTGGCCGCGCGCCTTGCGCTGCGAATTGAGCGCGGTGCGCAGGAAGGTCATGTTGCCCACGCCCGGAATCTCGACCGGGTACTGGAACGCCAGGAACAGGCCGGCGGCGGCGCGTTCCTCGGGCTCCATCTCCAGCACGTCGGCGCCTTCGAGCGTGGCCGTGCCCTCTGTCACCTCGTAGCCGTCGCGCCCCGACATGACATAGGACAGGGTCGATTTGCCCGACCCGTTCGGCCCCATGATCGCATGCACCTCGCCGGCGCCGATCGACAGGTCGACACCCTTCAGGATCGCCTTGTCCTCTTCTTCAAGTTTGACGTGCAGGTTCTTGATTTCCAGCATTTTTCCTCGTCTCCTTCATCCGCCTTTCGCGTGTCTTCCTACGCGGCGCGCGGTGTCATTGCTGCTTGTTGTAAAGGCTCAGGACCAGGCCCAGATCCTCGCGCGGAATGGTCCATGGCGCGATTTCGAACCGCACCATCCGGCCCACCGTCTCGGCGCGGTCCACCCAGCGTTCGACCGTGTGATAGACCTTGCGGTCTGTGTAATCGTCGAACAGCACCGTCACTGGCCGCGCGGTGCGGATCATCGCCGTCACCAGGCAGGCGGCGCGGAACCGTCCGTCGATCAGGATCAGGTCGGGCTGGACGAAATCGTCCCTGTCCCAGACGCTGACGGGGTAATTGCGGTACTTGCGCCAGCCATTCTCGTTCGCGGGCATGCCCCATTTGCCGGTCGGCCCGATATCGACCGGATGCAGATGCACCCGGCCCTTCGGCGGGTTTGCCGCGAAATAGCCGGCCATCATGTCCGACCAGCCGGCATCGCTTTCGACCGAGAACACGGTCTTGCCAAGTTCCGCCGCCACGACGGTGGATCCGCCGCTGCCGTATTCCAGGATCGTGTCCGCCGCCGCATAATGCGCGCGCAAGAGCGCTGCCTCCGCCTCGGGCAGAGTCAGTTCCGGGCGCGCCGGCATGCCCGGCATGTCCTGCCGGGCTTCCGATGCGGCGGCGTCCATCAGCCCACCGACCCTTCCAGAGAGATCGCGACCAGCTGCTGCGCCTCCATGGCGAATTCCATCGGCAGCGCCTGAAGCACGTCCTTGCAGAACCCGTTTACCACCAGCGCCACGGCCTCTTCCTCGTCCATGCCGCGCTGGCGGCAATAGAACAGCTGGTCGTCATCGACCTTCGAGGTGGTGGCCTCGTGTTCCACCCGGCTCGAATTGTTGCGCACCTCGATATAGGGCACGGTATGCGCGCCGCACTTGTCGCCGATCAGCAGGCTGTCGCACTGGGTGAAATTGCGCGCATCCTTCGCCTTGGGATGCACCGCCACCTGGCCGCGATAGGTGTTCTGCGCCTTTCCGGCGCTGATCCCCTTCGACACGATCCGGCTGCGCGTATCCTTGCCCAGGTGGATCATCTTGGTGCCGGTATCGGCCTGCTGGTAGTTGTTGGTGATGGCGATCGAGTAGAACTCGCCCTGGCTTTCATTGCCGCGCAGGATGCAGGACGGGTATTTCCACGTCACCGCGGACCCGGTTTCCACCTGGGTCCACATCACCTTGGACCGGTCGCCCCGGCAATCGGCGCGCTTGGTGACGAAGTTGAAGATGCCGCCCCGGCCTTCCTCGTCGCCCGGATACCAGTTCTGCACGGTGGAATACTTGATCTCGGCATCCTCCAGCGCCACCAGTTCGACCACGGCCGCATGCAGCTGCGTCGTCTCGCGCATCGGTGCGGTGCACCCTTCGAGATAGGACACGTAGCTGCCCTTGTCGGCGATGATCAGCGTCCGCTCGAACTGGCCGGTATTTTCCGCGTTGATGCGGAAATAGGTCGACAGCTCCATCGGGCAGCGCACGCCGGGCGGCACATAGACGAAGGATCCGTCCGAAAAGACCGCCGAGTTGAGGGTCGCAAAGTAGTTGTCCGACACCGGCACGACCGAGCCGAGGTACTTGCGCACCAGCTCGGGATGATCGCGGATCGCGTCCGAGATCGAGCAGAAGATGACGCCGGCCTGTTTCAGCTCCTTCTGAAAGGTGGTGCCGACCGATACGGAGTCGAACACCGCATCCACGGCAACCTTGCGCTGCTCGCCGGTCCGGGCGTCGGCAGGCGTGCCCTCGGCCCCTTCGACGCCGGCCAGGATCATCTGCTCCTGCAGCGGAATGCCCAGTTTCTCGTAGGTTTCCAGCAGCTTGGGATCCACCTCGTCCAGCGATTTCGGCTTTTCCGTCATCGACTTGGGCTTGGCGTAATAATACTGATCCTGGTAGTCGATCATCGGGTAATGCACCATCGCCCAGTCGGGCTCGGTCATGCCCTGCCAGCGGCGGAACGCGCCCAGGCGCCATTCGGTCATCCATTCGGGCTCGCCGTTCTTCTCCGAGATGAGGCGGACGATATCCTCGTTCACGCCCTTGGGGGCGTATTCCATCTCGATCTCGGTTTCCCAGCCGTGCTTGTACTTGCCGGCGATCGACTGAACGGCATCCACCGTTTCCTGGTCGACGCCTTCCTTGACTTCGGTCTTGTCCAGTGCAGCCATTGCCTGTCTTCCCTTCCTCTACGCCGCGCGTGCCCGGAACTTCCGGTACTGCGCGCTCCAGGCGTCGATGAAACGCCCGATTTCCTCTTCCGTCGTTGCCGGCCCCAAAGAGACCCGGATCGCCGACGCCGCAACCTGTTCATCATATCCCATCGCGCGCAGCACCCGGCTGGCGCGGACCTTGCCGCTGGAACAGGCGGACCCGGCCGAAACCGCGAACCCCGCCAGATCCATCTGCATCACCTGCGTCTCGCCCTTCCAGCCGGGAACGGCGAAACAGGCGGTATTCGGCAAACGAGATACATCTTTGCCAACCAAGATAACCTCTGGCGCCGCAGCCTCAATCCCGCTTTCTAGAATATTTCTAAGTTTTTCGACGCCGTCCAAGATCCCCGCCGACAGGTCGCGCGCCGCCGCCTCGGCCGCCGCGCCGAAGCCGGCGATGCCGATGACGTTCTCGGTCCCGGACCTGCGCCCCATCTCCTGCCCGCCGCCGCGGATCCGCGCCGCAAGATCGGTGCCGCGCCGCACGATCAGCGCGCCGATGCCCTTCGGCCCGCCCAGCTTGTGCGCCGAGGCCAGCGCCATCTCGCAGCCCATCCAGTTGAACGCCGCCGGCAGCTTGCCCCAGGCTTGCGTCGCGTCGCAGACCGCCAGCCCGTCGGGCAGCGTCTGGACGATCCCGGTTTCGGAATTGGCCAGTTGCAGCGCGCTGCGCCCCGGCTCTGCCACGCGCACCGTGCCCGCGCTTGAGACCGGCAGATCCGCCGTCACCCAGGCCGCCACCGCGTCATGCTCGATATCGCCGGCCAGCAGGCCGCGTCCGGCCAGCGCCAGCGCCGCCGCCTCGGTCGCGCCCGAGGTGAACACCACATCCGCGCCGTCCGCGCCGAACGCCGCCGCCACCTGGCCGCGCGCCCGCTCGACCGCCGCCTTGGCCGCGCGCCCCTCGGCATGGACCGAGGACGGATTGCCCGCCACGTCCATCGCCGCCAGCATCGCCGCGCGCGCCTCGTCCCTCAGGGGCGCGGTGGCGTTCCAGTCAAGATACACACGTTCGGTCAAGGCCGCTTCCCTGCTTCTTCTCGTTCCAAATACGTTCGCCGAAGGCACGCGCCGCCAGGCGCGTTCACCCGGCCCCGACCGGTTCGTCCGCCTCGTCGGCCTCGTCGACCACCGCGTAAAGGTTCGGCACCGCCGGGCACGGCGCCAGTTCGTTCTGGATCACGTCCGACAGCCGCGTCTGGTGCAGGAACACGTAGACCTGCGCCGACAATCCCTCCCACAGCCGGTTGGTCAGCGATTGCGCCTGGCTGCCCGACAGCCCGCCCGACGCGCCCGCGCCGGTATGCAGCGCGCTCACCGTCTCGTCCACGGCCTCGAGCACCTGCGACACCCGGATCGCGTCGGGCCTTCGCGCCAGCCTGTAGCCGCCGCCGGGTCCGCGCACCGACGTGACCAGCCCGCCGCGCCGCAGCTTGACGAACAGCTGCTCGAGATAGGGCAGCGAGATGTTCTGCCGCTTCGACAACTCGCCCAGAGAAGTCAGGTCTCCGGGCGGTTGCAGCGCCAGGTCGGCAAGCGCGACCATCGCGTAACGGCCCTTCGTCGAAAGCTTCATTGCGCGCGCCCCTCCATTGACCTCTCACACCGCCGCGATTAACTGCATTCTGGTTCAGGGCGCCGTCGCGCCCGTCCATCTGATTAGAAGCGTTCTAAAGTGGCCGACTAAATTCGTCAAGAATGATTGTCGCCCGCCCCCGGAACGAAAAGGAGGCCTATGCCCGAGGTTATCTTTCCCGGCCCCGAGGGGCGGCTCGAAGGCCGCTACCACCCGCAGAAGACCAAGGATTCCCCGATCGCGATCATCCTGCACCCGCATCCGCAATTCGGCGGCACGATGAACAACCGCGTCGTCTACAACCTGCATTACGCTTTCTACAACATGGGATTTACCGTGCTGCGGTTCAACTTTCGCGGTGTCGGGCGCAGCCAGGGGGAATACGATCAGGGCATCGGCGAGCTGAGCGATGCCGCCTCGGCACTCGATTACCTGCAATCCATGAACCAGAACGCCAAGCATTGCTGGGTTGCGGGATTCAGCTTCGGCGCGTGGATCGGGATGCAGCTGCTGATGCGCCGCCCCGAGATCACCGGCTTCATCAGCGTGTCGCCCCCGGCCAACATGTACGACTTCTCGTTCCTCGCCCCCTGCCCGTCCTCGGGCCTTGTCATCAACGGCACGGCCGACCGGGTGGCGCCGCCGCGCGACACCCACACGCTGGTCGGCAAGCTGCACGAACAGAAGGGAATCACGATCACCCACCACGAGATCGAGGGCGCGGGCCATTTCTTCGAAGACCCGTACATGGAACAGATGATCGGAACGGTGGACGATTACGTGCGCCGCCGGCTGACCGAAACGACGCGCTGACAGGCGCGCGGCGGGGCCGGTTGCCTCGCCGCACCACCCGTTTTGGGCTGATCAGGCCACGCCGCGTTCGGGCGTGCGGGCGATGATCCAGACCGCATGCACGATGCCGGGAATGTAGCCCAGCAGCGTCAGCAGGATGTTCAGCCAGAAATGCTTGCCCAGCCCGACCTGCATGAACACGCCGAGGGGCGGCAGGATGATGGCAAGGATGATGCGGATCAGGTCCATGTGACAAACTCCTTTTGCGGTCTCGCTTGGCGGCTCAACGCGCCTGGCGCATGGCCGGTTCCCGTGCCCGCACCGCCGCGACAAGACGGTATGCCGTTGCATACGATCTTTCCCGCCGGTCCGCTTTCCGCTATGAGGCGCGCAGCCGCGCAATTCCCGGACCCGGAGGATTCATGACCAGGATCAAGGTGGACAACCCCGTCGTCGAACTCGACGGCGACGAGATGACCCGCATCATGTGGGATTTCATCAAGAAGAAACTGATCGAGCCCTATCTCGACATCGACCTCCTGTATTACGACCTCGGGATCGAGGAGCGCGACCGCACCGGGGACCAGGTCACCATCGACGCCGCCGAGAAGATCAAGGAAATCGGCGTCGGCATCAAATGCGCCACCATCACCCCCGACGAGGCACGGGTCGAGGAATTCGGCCTCAAGAAGATGTGGCGCAGTCCGAACGGCACGATCCGCAACATCCTGGGCGGCGTGGTGTTCCGCCAGCCGATCATCTGCCGCAACGTGCCGCGCCTCGTGCCCGGCTGGACCCAGCCCATCGTCGTGGGCCGGCACGCCTTCGGCGATCAGTACAAGGCGACCGATTTCACCTTTCCCGGCCCCGGCAAGCTGACCATGAAGTTCGAGGGCGCCGATGGCGAGGTGATCGAGCGCGAGGTCTACGACGCCCCCTCGGCCGGGGTCTATATGGGGATGTACAACCTCGACGCCTCGATCCGCGATTTCGCCCGTGCGTCGCTGACCTACGGGCTGAACCTGGGCTGGCCGGTCTACCTGTCCACCAAGAACACCATCCTCAAGGCCTATGACGGCCGGTTCAAGGACATCTTCCAGGAGGTGTTCGATGCCGAATTCGCCGAGGCGTTCGAGGAAAAGGGCATCTGGTACGAGCACCGGCTGATCGACGACATGGTCGCCTGCGCACTGAAATGGAACGGGAAATTCGTCTGGGCCTGCAAGAACTACGACGGCGACGTGCAGTCGGACACCGTGGCGCAGGGCTTCGGCAGTCTCGGGATGATGACCTCGCAGCTGATGACCCCGGACGGGCGCATCGTCGAGGCCGAGGCCGCCCACGGCACCGTCACCCGCCACTACCGCCAGCACCAGGAGGGCAAGGCGACCTCGACCAATTCGATCGCGTCGATCTATGCCTGGACCGGCGGGCTGAAGCACCGCGCCAAGCTCGACGACAACATCGCGCTGCGCAGCTTTGCCACGACGCTGGAAAAGGTGGTGGTCGAAACGGTCGAGGACGGCCACATGACCAAGGATCTGGCGCTGCTGGTCGGCCCGGATCAGGGCTGGCTGACCACGATGGGGTTCCTCGAGAAGATCGACGAGAACCTGAACCGCGCGCTGGCGGGGTAGCTTTTTCCCGGGTGCCAACCCGCGCGTCTGCGGCGGCCGCCGGCCGCTGCTTCGCGCATACGGCTCGCAAGCACCAGGAGATCGCCTTCATCGAACGTCCAATTTCGTGCCGCCGGAGGAGCGACCGGCCCGCGCCGCGCGCGCCCCTGGGCGGGCGCCGGCGTCACCGCCGATCTGAGCGGTTTATCTCCGCCTTCCCGCATGACGGCGCGTCGGCACGGGCGGCAGGCCATGCGCCCGCCCACCGGGAGGGGCGGGCGCGGCGCGGGCTGGTCGCCCGCGCCTTCGTAGCTGCGGCGCGGTGGACTGCGGCCATTGCATCGCGCAGGGACGACCAACACCCGTGCGGGTCCAAAGCCCATGCACCCGATTTCGGCACCGGCCGCGATACGCGGCAAAAAGTGGCGCGCCATCGCGGTTGACGGGTCAGCGGCTCTGACGTACCTGCCGGACATATGCGCAGATCTCCGCCATCCCCCACCCGCCACACGCCGCTGGAAGATGCCCAGGGGCTGGGGCTTGGCGTGTTCTTCTGCGGTGTCGGTCTGCATGTTCTGACCAGTGCCGGGCTGATCACCGGCCAGACCGCCGGGATCGCGGTGATCGCCTCGTACCTGACCGGCTGGCCGTTCGGGCCGGTCTTCTTCGTCATCAACATCCCGTTCTACGTGCTGGCCTGGCTGCGCCTCGGCCCCGCCTTCACCCTGAAATCGCTGCTGTCGGTCACGCTTCTGTCGGTCGTCACCATGCTGCTGCCGCTGGGCTGGACCATCGGCGAGATGCATGTCGGCTTTGCCGCGCTGCTGTCCGGCGCGGTGACGGGGACCGGGCTGCTGGTGATGTTCCGCCACAACGGCTCGCTTGGCGGGCTGGGCGTCGTGGCGCTGCTGGTGCAGGACACGACCGGCTTTCGTGCCGGCTATGTCCAGCTGATCGCCGATGTCGTGATCTTCGGCATCGGTTTCCTGCTGTTCCCGGCGCCGATCATCCTGTGGTCGCTGCTGGGCGCGGTCGTTCTGAACCTTGTGATCGCGGTCAACCACCGCCGCGACCGCTACGTCGCGACCTGAGGTCCGTCATGCCCTACATTCTGCTCGTCCTCGCCGTCATGGCCGAGACCATCGGCACCACCGCCCTGCAGGCCAGCCAGCAATTCAGCCGCGCCGGCCCCTCGATCGTCGTGGTGGTCGCCTACGCGATCAGCTTCTACCTGCTGGCGCTGGTGCTGCGCTCGGTTCCGGTGGGCGTCGCCTATGCGCTGTGGTCGGGACTGGGGATCGTGTTCATCGCGCTGATCGGCTTTGCCGTCTTCGGCCAGCGGCTGGACTGGCCCGCGATCCTGGGCCTTGCGATGATCCTGGGCGGGATCGTGGTGATCCACCTCTTCTCGAAGGCGGCGCCGCACTGAGCCGCTACTCGGCCGGCTGCCCCGCACCCGCTGTGCCGCCCGCGCAGCGCGCGGCATTGTCCTGCGCGTGCAGCGGCGATTTGCGGCTGGCGGTGAAATCGCCCGCCACATGGTCCAGCCAATACCCGGCATAGCTTTTGTCGGCCGTGGCGCTGAACACCTCGGGCGCGGTGCGCTTGAGCAAGGGCAGCCGCGTCCAGGCGACGTTCGGGAAGGTGTGATGCTCGTTATGGTAGCCGGTGTTGAACAGCAGCCAGTTCACCGGCCCGTAGGTCGAGCGCGACGGCGCGTCGTCGTCGGTGCCCTCATGCTCGCTCAGCGACTGGCCGAGGTTCCAGATCCCGAGCTTGCCGAGGAACAGCGACAGCGCCCAGATGTGATACAGCAGAGCCCAGGGCCCGAACAGCGCCAGGAGCGTCAGGTTCGACGCCAGCGACACGGCGATGAACAGCCGCGTCTGCCAGGCCGGCGGCCGGCTGGCGCCGATATGGCGCGCGGGATCGCCCTGCGGCCGTCCGGTCAGCCAGCGGTTCAGCCGCGGGAACAGCGCGTCGCCGATCAGGAACCCCAGCGGCAGCGCGTGGATCAGCAGAGTCAGCCCGGTCAGCACGCGCTGCAAGCCGGGCCGGTCCGAGCGCAGCATCATCCGGCTCTGGAACGCACAGATATCCTCGTGCTCGTAGTCACGCTCGTAATCGCCGATATAGGGGTGATGGCTGGTGATGTGTTCGTGCTGGTAGATCAGCTGCTTGCCATAGCTGCCGAGGATCCATTCCAGCCCGATATCGAAGGCCAGCTTGGCGCGGGTGCCGCGAAAGATCAGCTTGTGGGCGGTTTCGTGCACCAGGCTGCCGGCCGCATGGATCGCGATCTGCCCCGGCACGAAGGCCGCCAGGAAGATCACCCAGAGCGGCGCCCCCGACACCGCCCAGGCCATGCCCCAATGCGCCGCCAGCAGCACCGGCAGCGCCAGCGCGGTGCGCGGATCGGCGCCCGAGACGCGGCCAAGCTCTGGATGGGCCGCGATCGCGTCCTTGCGCATCCGGTTGTGCCGCCGCGCCTGCGGTGAAATGCCCGCCGACCGCTGTCCCGTCGCGGCTTTGCCGCCTGCCGCCTTGTCCATCCGCACCCCGCCCCTGTCGATACCGGCGCCATCCTATCGCGGCGCCGCGCGCGTTTCCAGTCTGCATGGCACCAGGGCGACGGGCCGCGCCGCGTGTGGCCGGTCGCGGGAAATGCGTATTTGGAACGAGAAGAAACAGGGGCCGGCGCGAACCAAGGCTCAGGTCTTCTCGAACGGCGACGGATCGGGAAACCAGCGGTCCAGCGCCGCGCGCACCATCGCCACCACGCGGGGGTTCGGCCGATCCCCGAAACTGTCGTTCAGCGTCACCGAAAGCGGCGCGCGGCTTGCGGTGCGGCGCAGTTGCCACCAGGTCCAGGGCGCGAAATTCTCCACCGCGACATAGCCCTGCACCTTGCGGCTCAGCGCGGCGGGCGCGATGACGGCGCGCCCGGTTTCCGCCGCGTGGTGGCGCACCAGGAATTCGGGCGGCACGTTGTCGGCACCGCGGAACTTCGCGTTCCGTGTCGCCGCGATCTCGGGGCCGTAGACCTCGCACATGTCGCGGCAGGCGGCCGCGTCCATGATGAACGGCGCATGCACGACATGGCGCCGCCCGCCGCCGCCGAACCGCGCGCTCAGCGCCCGGTCGGCATTGGCCAGCGCCAGGTTCCACGGGCTGGCGCGTGCCGGATCGGGCGCGGGATCGACGCGGCGCGTGTCGAGATGGACATATGGCCGCCCGTCCGGCGCGAACAGCGCCGCGCCGAGACCGGGCGACATCACCAGCATGTCGTCCTCGCAATAGACGAAGCGTTCGGTCAGATCCGGGATCAGGTGCAGGTGGCTGACGATGCCGAAGGAATTGAAGGTCGGCAGGATGGCCGGATCCATGATCTGGTCGTGATGCACCACGTTCAATTGCGGATGATCGGTGTTCAGCCAGGCGGGCACCTGCGGGCGGCAGGACAGGAAGTGGATCTTGCGCACCCAGGGACAATTCCGCGCCACCGAGCGCAGCGAGTAGCGGATCACGTCCAGATTGTCGCGGGTGCGGTTCGGGTTCAGATCGCGCGGGTCCGCCGCATGGCGGTTCAGCTCCTCCAGGTAGCCCGGAAAGCTGTCATCGACCCAGGTATAGACGATATCCATCGGCTCCATCGGCCCCGTTTCGGCACAGCGCGCGCCGAATGCAAGCCCGGCTGTTGCCAAACGCGCCGGCGCGTGGCACGGCAACGCCACCCAGAACCCGCACCGGACCCCAGACGTGAGCGCAGCCGACCTGATCCTTGCCGCCGATTTCGGCACGTCGGGCGTCAAGGTCGGCGCGGTCGGGCCGGACCTCGCGCTGGTCGCCGCCACGGCGAAGCGGTATCCGCTATCGCTGCCCGGCCCGAACTGCGCGGAACAGACCCCCGAGGATTGGTGGAGCGCGCTGGCCCGCGCCGTCGCGCGGCTCGCGGCCGAGATCCCCGATCTGCCGGTCCGCACCGGCGCCATCGTCTTTGCCGCGCAGATGTGCGGGCTGGTCTGCGCCGATGCGCAGGGCGCGGCGTTGCGCCCGGCGCTGGTCTGGCTCGACAAGCGGTCCGCCCCTCTGATCCGGGCGCGCACCGGCGGCTTTCCCAGGGTGGCCGGGTACGGCGCGCGGTTCCTCGCCCGCTCGATCCGGCTGGCCAACGGCGCGCCGTCGCATAACGGCATGGACCCGCCGGGCAAGATGCTGTGGGTGATGCGGCACGAGCCCGGGATCGCGGCCCGCACCGCGCATTTCCTCGACGTGAAGGACTGGCTGATCCAGCGCGCCACCGGCCGCGCCGCCACCACCGCCGACAGTGCCAACCTGACCTGGATGATGGACAGCCGCCGCGGCCGCGAAGGCTGGTCGCCCCCGCTGATCCGCCATTACGGCATCGATCCCGCGAAACTGCCGCCCATCGTCGACGGTGCGGCGGTGGTCGAGGGGTTGACCCAGGCGGCGGCGGCGCAGCTTGGCCTGCGCGCCGGAACCCCGGTGCTGGGCGGCGGCGGCGATGTCAGCGCGACCGCCATCGGCTCGGGCGCGGTGGCGGACGGGGCGCTGCACCTGTGCATGTCGACCTCGGCCTGGGTGTCGGGGTTCTTCGACCGGCGGGTGCTGAACGCCTTTGCCGCCTATGCCACGATCACCTCGTCGCTGGATCACCGCCCGCTGCTGATCGCCACGCAGGAGGTTGCGGGATCGGCGCTGTCCTGGCTGGCGGCGCTGTCCGGGACGGGCACGGACGACGCCGCGCTTGCAGCCTTCTACGACGAGATTGGCCCCCCCGCCCCGGACGATCCCCATTTCCTGCCCTGGCTGGCCGGCGAGCGGGTGCCGGTGGACGAGGAGCGGCTTTGCGGCAGCTTTCACGGCCTGACGCTGCGCCACGACACGGCGGCGCTGAAACGCGCGGCGCTGGAGGGGGTGGCCTTCAACACGCGCTGGGCCTTCGACAAGGTCGCGGCGGAGCGCGGCGCGGACACCGATACCGGGCCGCTGCCGCTGGTCGGCGGCGCGGCGGTCAACCCGCATCTGGTGCGGATGCTGGCCGACACGCTGAACCGCCCGGTCCGGGTCGGCGATACGATGCATGCCGGCGTGCGCGGCGCGGCGGCGATGGCGGCGCCTGCAATGGGCTGGGACGCCGATGTCTGGCAGGCGGCGCGGCGCCTGCACCCGGAAGATGGCGGCGTGGTGGATCCCGATCCGCACCGCGCGCGCCGCATGGCAGACCGGTATGATGAATTAAGACAGGTCCGCAAGGCATTGGTGAAGCTATACAAACAGCGCAAGAGGCAGGCATGATCGACGGGCTGATGAAGGACGTGATCGACCCGATGTGGGAAAGGCTGGCCCGCCCGCTGGCCCGCGCGGGGATGACGCCGAACCAGGTCACGGCGCTGGGGCTTGGGCTGATCGCGCTCGCCTCGGGGGCGTATCTGTGGCACGGCTCGCACTGGATCTTCGGGCTGACATTGGCCGCGGCCTTCGTGTTCGATGCGCTGGACGGCGCGGTGGCGCGGCAGACGGGCCTCTCCAGCAAGTTGGGCGGCTATTTCGACGCCATGGTCGACCGCTACCAGGAACTGATCGTGCTGCTGGCGATCGGCTTTGTCACCGGGCTGTGGCTGCTGGCGCTGCTGGCGTTTTCCGGCGCGATGCTGACCAGCTATGCCAAGGCGCGCGCGGCCATCGAGGTGCCGGTCAGCAATACCGACTGGCCGGACCTGTTCGAACGGCTGGAGCGGATCATATATCTGTGCGTGCTGCTGGTGCTGGCGGGCGTCACCGGCTGGGACTGGGCGATGCCGGCGGGTCTTGCGCTCTATGCCGGGTTGTGCCACCTGACGGCGCTGCAACGCGCGGCGCGCGCGGCGCGGCTGCTGCGTGCGGCGGATGCGGCGCGCGCGCCGGACCAAGCGGGATGACGGCCGCCCGCGCGGCCAGCATGACGGATAACGCATGAGCACCTCTGCCTTCGGAAAATTGCGCGACCTGGTGGTCTTCCTGATCCACGATGGCGGGCTGCTGCGCTCTCCGATCCTGCTGTTCGCCTTCGGCGCCTCGGCCAGCCGGACGCTGATGATCTTCGGCGTGAACACCACCGCCGAACGCGGCGGCGCGGGGCCTGGGCTGTTCGCGCTGCTTTGCGTCGCGGTCGCGGCCTCGCTGGCGACGGCGCATCTGGCGCGGGTCCACGGCATCACCCTGGTCGAGAACCTGAACAAGAAGCTGCGCCGCCGCGTCGCCGATCACATCCTGGATGCGGATGTGTCGTTCTTCCAGTCGCGCGACCCCGGCCAGGTCTATTCGGCACTGACCGGGCACACGGTGCTGGTCGCCGGCGCCACGACGCGGCTGGCGGACATGGTGCAGACGGTGCTGCTGCTGGTGTTCTGCTTCGGCTACATGGCCTTGCAAAGCTGGCCCAGCGTGATCGCCAGCTTCCTGGCCATGTCGCTGGGCGTCGCCGCCTTCCTGCTGGCGGAATCGCCGGCGCGGCGGCTGCTCAAGCATGCCAACGATGCGCGGGCGCAATTCTACGATTCGATGAACGACCTGCTACGCGGCTACAAGGAGCTGCGCCTGCGCCAGGCGCGCCGGATCGACCTGTCATCCCGCGTCGACCGCGTGGTCGAGGCCACGCGCGAGCGTACCATCGCCGCCGAGCGCATCTTTTCGCTGTCCGAACTGGCCGCCTCGGCGGCGCTGGCGGTGCTTCTGGTCTCCATCGTGGTGGCGATCCCGGCGGTGACCGGCGCGGACAGCGTGGTGATCCTGCAGATCCTGACCGTGGTGCTGTTCACCTTCGGCCCGATCGAGGCGGTGATCAGCGGCCTGCCCGGCTTTGCCCGCGCCTCGGTCGCCTTCGAGCAGATGAACGAGCTGCTGGGCGATCTGTCGCAGAACCCCGAATCCGAGGCGGTGCGCCGCGCCCAGGACACCCGCCCCGGCTTTTCCAAGCTGGAGTTTCGCGGCGTCACCGCGACGCTGCGCCGGCCCAGCCAGGGCGGCACCGCGGCCGAGGACAGTTTCACGCTCGGCCCGCTCGATCTGACGCTGCGGCCGGGCCAGTCGATCTTCATCACCGGCGGCAACGGCATGGGCAAGTCCACCTTCATGCAGATCCTGACCGGGCTGCGCCATGCCGATGGCGGGGAAATCCTGCTGGACGGCGTGCCGGTGACGCGCGACACGATCGGCGATTACCGCGGGCTGTTCAGCGCCGTGTTCTCGGAATTCTACCTGTTCCGCCAGCTTTACGGCCTGACCGAGGCGGAGCGCGAGAAGCTCCAGACCCATATCGAGGAGCTGGGCCTTGCCCAGGGCGTATCGGTGACAGGCGAAGCGTTTTCCTCGCTGGCGCTGTCCACCGGGCAGATGCGCCGCTTGGCGCTGTCGGTGGCGCTGGCCGAGGAACGCCCGATCCTGGTGCTCGACGAATTCGCCGCCGATCAGGATCCGGCGCGGCGCGCGTTCTTCTACGACGTGCTGGTGCCGCGGCTGGCGGCCAAGGGGCATCTGGTGATCGCCGTCACCCATGACGAGCATTGCTTCGGCAAGTCCGACCGGCTGATCCGGATGGAGGATGGCAAGATCGTCTCGGACACACTGAACCGCCCGGCAGAGGCTGCCGGCACGACCGGCGCGCTTGCAAAAGAAACGTAAGTGAATCGCAAAACCGGCGTAAAACCACGCCCCTGCGATCACCCGGCCGACAACATTCGCTTCAGCGATTGGGCCGCGCGGATATCGGCCACCGGCTGACCGCCCGGATCGACCGCCGCCAGCCCCCTGTCCAGCCGCGCCGCCGCATCGCGCGGCCGCCCGGCGCGGCGCAGATGACCGGCATGGCTGACCGAGGCGCGCAGCTCGTGCAGGCCGGCGCCGCCCCGCTGCGCCGACTCTATCGCGCCGACAAAGGCCGCCTCGGCCGCGGCTTCCGGCCCCTTGCGCACCAGCAGCAGCGCCTGAAGCCGCAGCAATTCAGGCTCCATCAGCGCACTGCCGGTGGCGGCGGCATGGCTCAGCCCCTCGTCGGCCAGCACCAGCCCCTCGCCGGGGCGCCCGGCCTCCAGGCTCGCCTCGGCCAGCCAGGCATGCAAGATCGGCACCGCCAGCGCCGCGCCGCTGGCCCGGTAGGACGCCAGCGCCTCGGCCAGAACGCCGGCGCCCGACGGCTCGCCCAGGCGGTCGCGCGCCCGGCCCACCAGCCCGCGCGCCAATGCCTGCAGATGCGCCTGTCCCTTTGCCGCGTCGAAAGCCTGCCGCGCGCTGGACAGCGCCGCGCGCGTCTCGCCCAGATCGTCCTGCATCGCGGCCGCCACCAGGTGGCAGACCAGCAGCGTCGGCGCGTGTTCCGCGCCCTGCGCCTCGCTCAGCACGCGGCGCAGATCCTCGGCCGCGCGGCCCGGTGCCCCGCGAAGACAGCGCGCCCAGGCCAGCAGGCAGCGCCCGGTGATTCCCGGATCAAGCCCGAACGGCTCTGGCACGGTGTATAGCGCCGCGGCTTTCACCAGCGTCTCTTCGGCGGCGGCGACCTGGCCGCGAAACAGCCGCACCGCACCCTGCATGACCTGCGCGATGCTGCGCGCCTCGTCCGGCATCGCCAGCCCCTGCTCGGCCAGCGCGCCCGCCCGGGTCAGATCGGCGCGCACCATGGCGGCGCGCCAGTCGTGCCACAGCGCGTCGATCCCGGCGGGCGCCGGCTGTGCGGCGGGGCGCGGATCCTCGGGCGGGGTCACGCGGATCCGCTCCTCCGCCACCGGCTCGACCGCGAATTCCGCCGACAGCACCGCATTCAGGGCCGCATCGGCCAGCACCTCGCCCGCCGCCGCCGCCGATGCCGAGGCCGCCGCCCGCGCCAGCGCCGTGCCCGCCGCCTTCCCGCCGCCCAGCACCACGCGCCCGCGCGCCACGCCGCCCGCGGGCTCAAGCCGCGCGCCGCCGTCCAGGGGCACCGGCTCTCCGGCGATCATCAGCGCGGCGAGCGTGCATTGCACCGCCGCGTCCGGGCCGGAAAACGCGGCGACGACCCGGTCGGTCAGGCCTGGCAGCACGCGCCCGTCCAGCCCCGCCACCATCCGCGCGGCGAACTCGGCGAACCGGTCCAGCCCGCGCGCGATGGCCTCGGGGGGGGTGTCCTCGGCCAGGGCGGCGATGCCGGGCAGGTGCAGCACCGCGATCGCCGCCTCCTGCCCGCCCGCTTCCAGCTCGGGCGGCGGGGCGATGGGGCGGCTTGCGCGGATCCGCTCGGCCAGATCGAAGGTCGCCTGCGCGGGGCCGCGTTTCAGCGTCCGCTGCAGATGCGCGCGGCACAGTTCATACTGGCGCAGCGCCTCGGCCCGGTGGCCCAGATCGTGCCGCGCCTGCATCAGCGCGCGCACCGCGCCCTCGTTCAGCGGATCGGCGGCCAGCAGCCCCTCTGCCGCCTCGACGACGCGGCCCGGAACGGCCGTTTCCAGCGCGGCGCGCAACTGCTCTTCCAGCGCACCGGCGGCCATCGCCTGAAGGCGCGCGCGCTCTGCCGCCAGCCAGCCGGCGAATGCCTCGGAGCGCAGCGTCACGCCGTCGAGGAACGCGCCTGCATAAAGCGCCGCCGCCTCGCGCAGATCGCCCAGGCTGCCCAGGCCGATCCGCCTTTCCATCTCGGAGGTGTCGGCCAGCGTGGCCGGGCCGATATAGCGCAGGCTTTCCTTTTCGGCGTCGATCGGGTCGATCCCGGCCTGGCGCAGCGCGCGGCGCAGCACCGCCAGTTCCTGGCGCAGGCTGGCGCGCGCCTGGTCGCCGCCGCTGTCCGGCCACAGCAGATGCGCCAGCTCGCCGCGCGGCACGGCGCGCCCGCCCGACTGCACGAGGAAGGCCAGCAGCGCCCAGCTTCGGCGCGAGGTGACGCGGATCGCGGTGTCTTCCGGCGTCAGCAGGCGCGGGGCGCCGAGCAATCTGATCTGTACCGACATCGGCTGTGCGAGCCTTTCCATGGCTGGGATCGGGGGAACTTTTACGCAGTTTTTGCACCGATGGACCGCGATGTCGAGCGCCATTGCGCCGCATCGGCCGGATCGCGCCGCAGCTGCGCGGATGTCAGCGGAACCGGGCCATTGCGCCGCTCAGAACAAACGGTCAAGCCGCCAGCTGCCGGCCCCGCGCGGCGCCCGCACGATCAGCAGGACGCCCGACGCGAACAGGGCGCTTCCCAGCGCGAAGACCAGCGCATAGGCCCAAAGCGCGCCGCCGCCCAGATCGGCCACGAAGACACGGCCGAACAGCACCACGCTGGCGCCGTGGAACGCGGCGATGGCGACCAGGTGCATCCCCGCGACGCGCAGCGCCATGCAGGCCACCGCGCCGCCGGCGGCGATCATCGCGGCGGGCAATCCCTGCGGCAGGTAAAACAGCGCCGAGGCCACGGCCGTCACAGCGAAGGCGACCGGCAGCGATGCGCCGAACACCTTGAGCACCGCCTCGCGGAACAGCAGTTCCTGCGCGAGGGCCCAGATCAGGATCTGCACCGCCAATGCCCAGACCAGCACTTGCCATTTCGGGACATGCACCGAAACTTCCGTGAGGGTCGCGGCGCAACCCACGAGAATCAGCCATAAAAACGGCAGCAGCGGAAGGATTGCGGCGGTGCGCCGCCAGGACCAGCCAAGCCCGTCCACGTTGTAGAGCCGGCGGCCGGGGCTGCGAATCAGGAACCGCGCATCACGCCCGAGGATCACCAGCGACACCAGCGCCATCGCCGCGCCCATGGTCACGACCCAGCCGAACGATCCCGGACCATAGGTGCCGCCGCGCAGCGCCTCGCCCAGGAAGGCGACAAAAAACAAACCTATGGCGTAAGTTAGCGGCATCCCCATCCCGCAGTGACCTTTTTGTCATAGCACGCGGAATTCCGCCGGAGGTCAAGGGGTCACGGGGTTGCAAAGCCGAAATAATTCACAATTCGCGCAACAATCCAGGGTTGAACTTGTCGCAAGTCCTCCCGTGATCGCGATTCGCCCGGCCTGCGGCGGCGCAGGGTCTTGCATCCAGACGGCCGGATGCCTGCTCATGGGGCCGATCCGCGCAATACCGCCGGATTTTCCCCGAACCCGAACCAATCGCCACATTCCGGCCGTAATTGTGCCGCCGCCACGGCACAAAGCTCGGCTCTGCTCGGGGGCAAGGTCCGATTGGGGCTATGCTCCGATCCGGGACCAGCGCGGCGATCAACGCCGTGTCCGAGAGGAGAGCGACCATGACAGCCAGGCACCCCGCGCCATCGCCAGAGGAACGCCCCGACCCCGAAACCCGCGCCTGGACGCCGCCGCACGGCGACCGGCGGCGCACCTACCGGCCGGAAGAGACGCCCGAGGAGCCCGCGCCGATCTTCACCGATTGGGCCAGCATCTGACGCACCGGAAAAGGGGGCGCGGCACACCGCACCCCCCTATCACAATCCTCGCCCCGATAAGGCAGGTCAGCCGACGATTTCGATGCCGGCGAAGTAGAACGCGATCTCTTCGGCCGCGGTTTCCGGCGCGTCCGAGCCGTGGACGGAGTTTTCGCCAACCGATTCCGCGAATTCCGCGCGGATCGTGCCCGGCGCGGCATCGGCGGGGTTGGTCGCGCCCATGACTTCGCGGTTCTTCGCGATGGCGCCCTCGCCCTCCAGCACCTGCACCACGACCGGCCCCGAGGCCATGAACTCGCACAATTCGTCGTAGAACGGGCGCTCTGCATGCACCTCGTAGAACTTGCCCGCCTGCGCCTTGGTCAGGTGGATGCGCTTTTGCGCGACGATGCGCAGGCCCGCCTCCTCGAACTTGGCGTTGATCTTGCCGGTCAGGTTGCGGGCGGTGGCGTCGGGCTTGATGATCGACAGGGTGCGTTCCAGTGCCATGATGGCCTCTCTCATGTTGAAATTGCGCGGTGATCTAGCACGCGCCCGGTTCGGGATAAAGACCGGGAATGGCCGGCGCGAAATGGCTTTACGCAACCGGGAAGCGCCGCTATCAAAAAGTACCTGAGTAAAAGAATCAGATAAGGATCATCCCCGATGCATCGTTCCCTGACCGCGATTGGCGCCGCCGCTATTGCCCTGCTGTCCGCCCCGGCCATGGCCGCACAGGCGCAGCCGCTGACCTACGAGATGTTCGAGGCCGCGGTGCCGCATCTCGACCTTGAAACCTGTCCTGCCGCGCTGGCGGCCGAGAACAGCTTTTGCCGCGCCACGCTGAACCACGAGGAATTCCATGTCTTCGCGTTTTCCCATGACGGCGATCAGCCGATGCTGGGCATGCGCACCTACCCGGCCGAGGGCGTCGGCGCGCTGCTGGGCGAACCGCTCGATTGACCGATTGACATGGGGGCGCGGCTGCAACATGCCTCGCCCCCATGCTGCGCATCGACGACATCCACTTTTCCATCGAAGGCCGCCCCTTGTTCGAGGGCGCCTCCGCCTCCATTCCCGACGGTCACAAGGTCGGCCTTGTCGGGCGCAACGGCGCCGGCAAGACCACGCTGTTCCGGCTGATGCGGGGCGAGCTGGCGCTGGAATCGGGCACAATCACCCTGCCCGCCCGCGCCCGGATCGGCGGCGTCGCGCAGGAGGCACCGTCGTCCGACGTGTCGCTGATCGACACGGTGCTGGCCGCCGACGAGGAACGCACCCGCCTGATGGCCGAGGCGGACACAGCCACCGACGGCACCCGCATCGCCGAGGTGCAGACCCGGCTGGCCGATATCGACGCCTGGTCGGCCGAGGCGCGCGGCGCCTCGATCCTCAAGGGGCTGGGCTTTTCGGATGCGGAACAGGCGATGCCCTGCTCGGCGTTCTCGGGCGGCTGGCGGATGCGCGTGGCGCTGGCGGCGGTGCTGTTTTCCGCCCCCGACCTGCTGCTGCTGGACGAGCCGACGAACTATCTCGACCTCGAGGGCGCGCTGTGGCTGGAGCAGTACCTCGCGCGTTACCCGCACACCGTCATCATCATCAGCCACGACCGCGGCCTGCTGAACCGCGCGGTCGGCTCGATCCTGCATCTGGAAGACCGCAAGCTGACCTTCTACGCCGTGCCCTATGACGCCTTCGCCGAACAGCGCGCGTCCCGCATCGCCCAGGCCGAGGCCGAGAACGTCAAGGCCAGGGCCCGCATCGCCCATCTGCAAAGCTTCGTGGACCGGTTCCGCTACAAGGCGTCCAAGGCGGTGCAGGCGCAAAGCCGGCTGAAGATGATCGAGCGGATCAAGCTGGTCTCGACCCCGCAGGAGGCCGCGCTGCGCCGCTTCACCTTTCCCGAGCCCGAGGAATTGTCGCCGCCGATCATCAACCTCGAAGGCGCCGCCACCGGCTATGGCGAGCGGCAGGTGCTGTCGCGCATGAATCTGCGGATCGACCAGGACGACCGTATCGCGCTGCTGGGCCGGAACGGACAGGGCAAGTCGACGCTGGCCAAGCTGCTGGCGGACCGCCTGCCGCTGATGGACGGGCGCATGACGCGCGCGCGCAAGCTGCGCGTCGGCTATTTCGCACAGCACCAGGTGGACGAGCTGCGGGTGGAGGAAACGCCGCTGGAGCATCTGCGCCGGCTGCTGCCGGGCGAATTGCCGGGCAGGCACCGCGCCCGGCTGGGCGGCTTCGGGCTGGGCGCGGCGCAGGCGGAAACCGAGGTCGGGCGCCTGTCGGGCGGGCAAAAGGCGCGGCTGTCGCTGATGCTGGCCACGCTGGAGGCGCCGCATCTGCTGATCCTCGACGAGCCGACCAACCACCTGGACATCGAAAGCCGCGAGGCGCTGGTCGAGGCGCTGACCGCCTATACCGGCGCGGTGATCCTTGTCAGCCACGACATGCACCTGCTCAGCCTCGTGGCCGACCGGCTTTGGCTGATCCGGGATGGCCGCGTCACCCCGTTCGAGGACGATCTCGAGGCGTATCGCCGGATGCTGCTGTCGGACGGCAAGCCGGCGGCGCGGGCAAAGCCGGCCCGGCCCAAGCCGGTCTCGCGCGACCGGCTGCTGGAGCTGCGCGCCGAGGTGCGCAAATGCGAAAGCCGCGTCGAGAAGCTGAACGAGATGCGCGACAAGCTGGCGAAGAAGCTCGCCGATCCCGCGATCTACGCCCCCGAGAATGTCGGCCGGATGGAGGTCTGGCAAAAGAAATACGCCGAGGTGATGGACGGGCTCGACCGGGCCGAAACGCTGTGGCTCGCCGCGCAGGAAAAGCTGGAGGTGGCCGAGGCCCGCTGACCGGCGGCAATGTTGCACGCGCCGCGCCCGCCGCGTTAACGTGCGGGATGGATACGGGCCAGCTTGTCACCGCCTTCGTCACCCTGTTCGTGGTGATCGACCCGATCGGGCTGTCGCCGCTATTCGTCGCCCTGACCCGCGGCATGGGTCCGGCGCGGCGCCGCTCCATCGCGGTCAGCGCCGCGCTGATCGCGGTCGGGCTGCTGACCCTGTTCGGCCTGTTCGGCGAGGCGCTGCTGGATTTCGTGGGCATCTCGATGCCCGCCTTCCGTATCGCCGGCGGTATCCTGCTGTTCCTGACCGCGCTCGACATGCTGTTCGAACGCCGCACCAAGCGGCGCGAAGACAAGGTCCACGAACAGGAGGACGACCCCGGCGACGACCCGTCCGTGTTTCCGCTTGCGGTTCCGCTGACCGCCGGCCCCGGCGCCATGGCCACGATGATCCTGCTGGCCGGACAGCAGGGCGGCGACTGGACCTGGGTGCTGGCGGTTCATCTGGTGATGGCCGGTGTCATCCTCCTGTGCCTGCTTCTGTGGATGGCCGCCGGCCTGATGGAACGCGCGCTCGGCCCGACCGGCATCAACGTGGTGACCCGGCTGCTGGGCATGCTGCTGGCGGCGCTTTCGGTGCAATTCGTGATCGACGGCATCCGCGGCGCGGCGCTGGGGCTTTGAGGTCTTGCGCACAAATCTGCCGCACCGGACCGCGAAGGGTCTGACATTTCGCGCCCGCGCGCCTATCTACACCGTGTCGGGCGTGAATCGAGCCGCGCTCATCGCCGCCGGCCCGGCGCGGCGTTTGCGAAGACAATTCGGCCGCGCGGGGGATACACCCGGCGCAGGAGGGGGCCGCTGAATGGACTCTTACTCGATCGGAAATCTTGCCTATCTCGTGTTGCTCGGCTGCGCCCTGCTGTTCTATTTCCTGATCAGCAACCGCCAGAGCCTGGGCCAGATGGCGCGCCACGCGCTGCTCTGGGGGCTGATCTTCATTGGCGTGATCGCCGCCGCCGGGCTGTGGTCCGACATCCGCCGCGACATCGTCCCGCAGCAGGCCGTGTTCGACGAGGGCAGCCGGATCGAGATCCCGCAGGCCCATGACAACCATTATTACCTGACCGCCGCGGTCAACGGCAAACCCGTGCTGTTCGTGGTCGATACCGGCGCCACCGACATCGTGCTGTCGCGCGCGGATGCGCGGATGGTCGGCATCGACCCCGACGCGCTGGTCTATTCGGGCCGCGCCGGCACCGCCAACGGCGTGGTCGACACCGCGCGCACCACAGTTGCCGAAATGGCGGTCGGCCCGCTGGTGGACCGCGACGTGGCGGTCTGGGTCAATCGCGGCGACATGGGCACCTCGCTTCTGGGCATGGCCTATCTGCAACGGTTCGAGCGGATCGAGATCTCGGGCGGCAAGCTGGTCCTGGAACGCTGAGGCCGCCGCCCTCGCGCCTGCTCTTGCGCTTCTTCTCGTCGCAAATACGCATTCTTCCCCCGCAACAAGCGGCTGCGCCCGCCCCTTGCCGCGCAAACCCCGCAATCTGCCGCTCCCGGCCTTTCGCTTCGCGCGCCCGGCGCTATGCTCGCCCGCGACACAACACTGCCGAGGCACCATGGATCCGCTGGTCATCTTCACCCCGTCGGGCAAACGCGGCCGCTTTGCCGCCGGAACCCCCGTTCTGACCGCCGCGCGCAAGCTGGGGGTCGATCTCGATTCGGTCTGTGGCGGGCGCGGCATCTGCTCGAAATGCCAGGTGACGCCGGCTTACGGCGAGTTTTCCAAGCACGGCGTGACGGTCGCGCCGGGCGCGCTATCCGAATGGAACGCGGTCGAAGCGCGCTACGACCGGATCCGCGGGCTGGCCGAGGGGCGGCGGCTGGGTTGTCAGGCGCAGATCATGGGCGACGTGGTGATCGACGTGCCGCCCGAAAGCCAGGTGCACCGCCAGGTGGTGCGCAAGGATGCGGCGCAGCGGGTCATCGCGATGGATCCCGCGACGCGGCTTTACTATGTCGAGGTCGAAGAGCCCGACATGCACGAGCCGACGGGCGATCTCGAACGGCTCAAACGCGCGCTGGCCGCGCAATGGGACATCGACACGGCGGGCCTGCGCGTGCCGCTGCCGGTTCTGGCGCGGCTGCAACCGGCGCTGCGCAAGGGCGGCTGGAAGGTTACCGTGGCGCTGTTTTCCGGCCATGACGAGGCGGGCCCGCGGCTGCTCGACATCTTCCCCGGCTTCTTCGAAGAGCGGTTGTTCGGCCTGGCGGTCGATCTCGGCTCCACCACCATCGCGGCCAACCTGTGCGATCTGGATACCGGCGAGGTCGTGGCCAGCGCCGGCGCGATGAACCCGCAGATCCGGTTCGGCGAAGACCTGATGAGCCGGGTGTCCTATTCGATGATGAACCCCGGCGGCGATGCCGAGATGTGCGCGGCGGTGCGCGGCGCGCTCGATGCGCTGACGGTCGAGGTTGCCTCCGAGGCCGGGATCGAGCCTGCGCGGATCCTCGAATCGGTGATCGTGTGCAATCCGGTGATGCATCACCTGCTGCTCGGGATCGACCCGGTGGAGCTGGGCCAGGCGCCCTTTGCGCTGGCCACCTCCGATTCGGTGTCGCTGGACGCGCACGAGCTGGACCTTGCCGCGATGAACCCGGCCGGCCGGATCTATATCCTGCCCTGCATCGCGGGCCATGTCGGCGCCGATGCCGCCGCCGTCGCCCTGTCCGAAGAGCCGTACCTGTCGGACGACCTGGTGCTGGTGGTCGATGTCGGCACCAATGCCGAAATCCAGCTGGGCGACAAGACCCGCGTGCTGGCCTGTTCCTCGCCCACCGGTCCCGCCTTCGAGGGCGCGCAGATCAGCGCCGGCCAGCGCGCCGCCCCCGGTGCCATCGAACGGGTCGAGATCGACCCCGACACCCGCGAGCCGCGCTTCAAGGTGATCGGCTGCGATCTGTGGTCCACCGAGGACGGTTTTGCCGAGGCGGTCGCGGGGGTCGGGATCACCGGCATCTGCGGGTCGGGCATCATCGAGGCCGTGGCGGAGCTGCGCATCGCCGGGCTGCTCGATCCCGGCGGGCTGATCGGGTCGGCCGAACAGACCGGCACGCCGCGCTGCGTGCCCGACGGGCGCACCCATTCCTACCTTCTGCATGACGGCAGCGAGGGCGGCGGCCCGGTGATCCGCGTGACGCAAGGCGACATCCGCGCGATCCAGCTGGCCAAATCCGCGCTATACGCCGGGGCGCGGCTGCTGATGGACGAGATCGGCACCGATATTGTGGACCGCGTGGTGCTGGCCGGGGCGTTCGGCGCGCATATCTCGCCCAAACACGCGATGGTGCTGGGCATGATCCCCGACTGCGCGCTGGACAAGGTCAGCTCGGCCGGCAACGCCGCCGGCACCGGCGCGCGCATCGCGCTGGCCAGCCGCGCCGCGCGGGCCGAGATAGAGCGCCGGGTGCACCAGATCCACAAGGTGGAAACCGCCATCGCGCCCCGGTTCCAGGAACATTTCGTCGCCGCGAACGCGATCCCGCACGCCACCGCGCCCTTCACCGAGCTGCGCCGCGCGGTGCACCTGCCCGAAGTGTCGTTCAACACCGGCGGCGAAGGCGCGTCGGGCCGCCGCCGCCGGCGCCGCCGCGCGGGATAGGGCTTGCAGGCATGCGCCGGCTTCATGCGCGAAGCCTGCCAAGCCCTTGAAGGAAAACTGATTTCGAAATTAATGTGAAGAACATTCACATACGCTCTTGATTCCGGCCCACCGATTTCCGATCTAGGTTGATGTGAAACGCCTTCACATTGAAACGAACCGGAAAGGAAAGACAATCATGGGTTCCGTCGCCACCTGGCCGTCACAGGCCGAAAACTGGCTCGATGCGCGCGGGAAAGGCGCCTGGATCGTTGCGATGATCCTGGGCTTCATCGTTTTCTGGCCGATCGGGCTTGCCCTTCTCGCCTACATGATCTGGAGCAAACGCATGTGCAGCAGCAATAAGGGTCACCGCAAACAGGCCCGTCACCGCCGGATGCGGCATGGGCTGACATCCACCGGCAACCAGGCCTTCGACAGCTACAAGGCCGAGACCCTGCGCCGGCTGGAAGAGGAACAGGAGGCGTTCGAGAGCTTCCTGCAGCGCCTGCGCGAGGCCAAGGACAAGGCCGAGTTCGACCAGTTCATGGACCAGCGCGCCGAGCGCCGGGACGAGGACGAGGCCGAGACCGAGGGCGCCATGCGCCGCCGCGATGACGAAGGCCGGGACACGGGACCGATCACCATCTGATCCGCCCGGCTCGAGCGCGCCCTGCCAGACGGCCGATCCGCATCCCGGATCGGCCGTTTTCGCATGGCGCGCCGGGCTGCAAAGAATGCGGCGCCCAGGGGGCTTGGCGACCGGCGCGCCGGGCGCTAACCTCTGGCCCGACATCAAAGTGCCGAGGACATGCGCCACACCCTTCCCATCGCGCCGCAATTCTACGTGACGGCCCCGCAGCCCTGCCCCTACCTGGAGGGGCGGATGGAGCGAAAGCTGTTCACCGCGTTGCAGGGCGACGCGGCCGAAAAGCTGAATGACAGCCTGTCGAAACAGGGGTTCCGCCGCAGCCAGAACGTGCTGTACCGGCCGTCCTGTGCGGAATGCTCGGCCTGCCTGTCGGCGCGGGTCCGGGTCGCCGACTTCACCCCGTCCAAGAGCCAGCGGCGCACCCTGCGGCGCAATGCCGAGCTGACCCGCGATGCCACCTCGCCCTGGGCGACAGAGGCGCAATACGCCCTGTTCCGCGATTATCTGGACAGCCGCCACGCCAATGGCGGCATGGCCGACATGGACATCTTCGAATTCGCCGCGATGATCGAGGAGACGCCGGTGCGCAGCCGGGTCATCGAATATACCGGGCCGGGACCGGACGGCGCGCCGGAACTGGCGGCGGTGTGCCTGACCGATGTTCTGGATGACGGGCTGTCGATGGTCTACAGCTTCTACGACCCGGCCGCGGCGCGCGCCAGTCTGGGCACCTATGTCATTCTCGACCATATCCGCATCGCGCAGGAGGCCGGGCTGCCTTACGTCTATCTGGGCTACTGGGTGCCGGGCAGCCCCAAGATGGGCTACAAGGCCGGGTTCTCGGCGCTGGAGATCTACAAGGACGGCGACTGGCAGGATCTGGGCGATCCGCGCGACCATTCGGCCGCCACGCATCCGCTGTCCACCGATCCGATCGCCGAACAGGTGTCGCGGATCAGCCTGCCCGACAGTCACCCGATCAAGGGGTAAGGCGCGGGGCTACTCCGCGCAGGGCCAGGCGGCGATGTCCTGGTCGATCGCCGGGTGGCGCAATTCGCTGCCCGGCCCGATCCCCAGCATCCGCGCCAGCCCGCCATTGATCTCGAGCACGTACTGGATCTCGCGGCCGCCGAAGATCGGGGTCTCGTCCAGCGGCACCGCGTTCTCGTGCACCTTGTGCACCGTTCCGTCGGCGCCCATGAAGATCATGTCGAGCGGGATCAGCGTGTTGCGCATCCAGAAGCCGATCGGCTGCGCGCGGTCGTAGATGAAAAGCATCCCGGCGCTTTTCGGCATCGATTCGCGGTGCATCAGGCCGCGCTGCACCTCGGCCGGCTCGTCCGCGATCTCGACGGTGAAGCGCGCCTTGCCGCCCGCGCCGTCCTTGCCGCGAAACTCGGCGGTGTCCTCCGAACAGGCGGCCGCCGCGCCGCCCGCCGCCAGGGCCGCGACCAGGGCTGCACATAGCAGCGGCCGCAGCGCCGCCCGATTCGCCGTTCCGGTCACCGTCACGCCTGCTCTCCCGTCTTCAGAACCGAATCCCACGCCGCCACCTGCGCCGCCATCATGCCACGTTGCCCCTCGACGACGCGCAAGGCAACCGCCTCGCCCGGCTGCAGATCCGCCAGCCCCGAGCGGCGCAGGATCTCGGCATGGATGAACACGTCCTCGGGGCGGGCGAACACATTGGCAAAGCCGAAGCCCTTGGACTTGTCGAACCACTTGACCCGCGCCGCCTCGAACGGCAGGTCGGCCAGCACCACATCCGCAGCCTCCGCCGGCAGATCGGACAGCGGCGCGGCGGCGCCCCCCTCGGGCGGCGCGATCTCCAGCACCTCCACCGCCTGAAGGCCGCGCGGCGTCTGCTGCACCACCAGCGTCACGTCCGAGCCGTCCGCGACCGAACCCTGCCCGAAATTGCGCAGCACGTTGGCGTGCAGAAGGATGTCCGGCCCGCCCGCATCGGGGATGACAAAGCCGAAGCCCTTGGCGGGATCGAACCATTTCACCTTGCCGGTTGCCGTGCCGGGGTCTGTGCCGCGGGTGTCGTCGCTCATATGTTGCCTTGTGGCCCCTGCGCCGGCCCGTGGCTGCGCCGGACGGGCGGTCTCATCGGTCCTTCCGGGCACGCCGCGCGCATCCGCGCCGCACCGGAAGACCCAATCATGCCCTATCGCGGCTCAGGGGTTAAGCCTTTCCACGTCCCAGGGCGCGCCGACGGCGGAGCGCCGCCAACAAAAGCGGTCATGCAGCCGGAAATCCCCGTTCGCCCAGAACTCGATCTCCAGCGGCCGGATGCGGAAGCCGCCCCAGTAAGGCGGCCGTTTCGGCGAGGTGCCGTGGCGCAGCCCGGCCTTGGCGACCTCTGCGACCAGCGCGCCGCGGCTGGCCAGCGGGCGCGATTGCTGCGATGCCCAGGCGCCGATCCGGCTTTGCAGCGGACGCGAGGCGTAATAGGCATCGGCGGTGTCGTCGCCCACCTTCTCGGCCAGACCGCGCACCCGCACCTGCCGGCGCAACGATTTCCAGTGCATCACGAAGGCCGCCTTGCCCGAGGCCAAAAGCTCCTGCCCCTTGGCGCTTTCGTAATTGGTGAAGAACACGAAGGCGTCCGCCTCCACCTGCCGCAGCAGCACCATGCGCACGTTCGGCATGCCGTCCGCATCGGCGCTGGCCAGCGCGATGGCATCGGGGTCGTTCGGCTCGCTCGCGGCGGCCTCTTCCATCCAGCGGCGCGTGATCTCCACGGGATCGTTTCCGGCGAAGATGCCCTTGCGCCCCTCCGCGCCCGCCTGGTTCCTGTCCTGCCCGTCGTCCATCTGCGCCTCCATAGCGTCGCCGCGCCCCCCCGGCATCCGCGGCCGCGGGGCGCCACCGGGGTACTGCGACCCCCCGGCGGACACAAGTCCCGCCGCGCGCGCCCGCGCCCTTGATGCGCTGCGCCCGATATCCTAAAGCAGCGCAACCACAGCGCATCGGGAGCGGTCCATGACAACTGAATTGATGGCGGGAAAACGCGGCCTGATCATGGGGCTTGCGAATGACAAGTCGATCGCCTGGGGCATCGCGCGCGCGCTGGCCGGCGCCGGGGCGGAACTGGCCTTCTCCTACCAGGGCGAGGCGCTGAAGAAACGCGTGGGGCCGCTTGCGGCAGATCTGGGATCGGACATCGTGCTGCCCTGCGACGTGTCCGACGGCGCCAGCATCGACGCGCTGTTCGATGGGCTGAGGGACCGCTGGGACAGCCTCGACTTCGTGGTCCACGCGATCGGCTTTTCCGACAAGTCCGAACTGCGCGGCCGCTACGTCGATACCAGCCGCGACAATTTCGCCATGACCATGGACATCTCGGTCTATTCCTTCACCGCCGTCGCTCGCCGGGCCGCGGCCATGATGCCGCAGGGCGGATCGCTGCTGACGATGACCTATTACGGCGCCGAGCGGGTGATGCCGCATTACAACGTGATGGGCGTCGCCAAGGCCGCGCTGGAGGCATCGGTGCGCTACATGGCCGAGGATCTGGGCAAGGACGGCATCCGCGTGAACGCGATCTCGGCCGGCCCGATCAAGACGCTGGCGGCCAGCGGCATCGGCGATTTCCGCTACATCATGAAGTGGAACGAATACAACTCGCCCCTGCGGCGCAACGTGACAACGGGCGATGTGGGCAATTCGGCGCTCTACCTGCTGTCCGATCTGGGCGCGGGCGTCACCGGCGAGACGCATCACGTCGATGCGGGCTATCACGTCGTCGGCATGAAGGCCGTCGACGCCCCCGACATCGCCAAGGGATAATGCCATGACCGACCAGCTGCCGCACGAAAAGGGCTTTCACGTCTCCTGGGACCAGATCCACCGCGACAGCCGGGCGCTGGCCTGGCGGCTGGATGGCCAGGGGCCGGATAACGGCGGCTGGCGGGCCGTGGTGGCGATCACCCGCGGCGGCATGGCGCCGGCGATGATCGTCGCGCGCGAGCTCGACATCCGCACCGTCGACACGATCAGCGTGAAAAGCTACGACCACCAGGACCGCTCCGAGGCCAAGGTGCTCAAGGCCCCCGATGCCGCGATGATGGGCGACGGCACCGGCATCCTCGTGGTCGACGATCTGGTCGATACCGGCCGCACCGTCGAGTTGGTGCGCGACTTGTACCCCAACGCGCATTTCGCCACCGTCTATGCCAAGCCGCAGGGCGAGCCGATGGTGCACACCTTCATCACCGGGGTCAGCCAGGACACCTGGATCTTCTTTCCCTGGGACATGGCGCTGCAATACGTCCAGCCTTACCGCGGCACCGAATAACACCCCGCCCATACCGCGGCTGCCCGGCGCAAAGGCCACCCGGCGCCGCGCCCCCTTTCCTCATCTTGCCCGAAATACCTCGGGGGAGTCGCCCCTGGCGACGGGGGCAGCGCCCCCTCCCCGTCCCGCCGCGCGCGCAGGCCCCCGCCGGCCGCCCCGGCACGGCACGCCATTGCGAACCGCTCGCCCCTTGCCCCCCTGCCCCGGCGCCAGTAGACAGCCCTGATATCTGACCGAACCAGAGGGCATTCGTCGATGGCAAAGAAGAATTCCGCATCCCAAGTCGCGGTCTGGGTGATCCTTCTTCTTCTGATCGTCGGGCTTGCCGGATTCGGCGCGACGAATTTCGGCGGCTCGGTGAATACCGTCGGCTCGGTCGGCGACCGGGAGATTTCGGTCGACCGCTATGCGCGCGAATTGCAGGGCGAGATGAACCGCCTGTCGCAGCAATTCGGCACCAACCTGACCTTTTCGCAGGCGCAGCTTTTCGGCATCGACCAGGCCGTGCTGGGGCGCATCCTGTCCACCGTCGCGCTGGAGAACGAGGCCGATGCGCTGGGCCTGTCGGCGGGCGACGACCGGGTGCGCGACCGGCTGGTCGGCATCAGCGCCTTTCAGGGCATCGACGGAAATTTCGACCGCGAAGGGTACCGGTTCGCGCTGGAACAGGCCGGCCTGAGCGAGACTGAGTACGAGGACGCGCTGCGCCACGAGATGGCCAGCGGGCTGTTGCAGCAGGCCGCCTCGCAGGGCGCCGCCATGCCCGCGGTTTTTGCCGACACGCTGCTGGACTACAATCTCGAAACCCGCGACATCACCTGGGCGGTGCTGGCGCCGGACGATCTGGAGGCGCCGATCGACGCGCCCACCGAGGACGAACTGCGCGCCTATTGGGAGGCGAACCCGGATGCCTTCATGCTGCCCGAAACCCGCGACATCACCTATGCTTGGCTGACCCCCGAGATGATCGCCGGCACGATCGAGGGCGACGATGCCGCCCTGCGCGAGCTCTACGCGGCGCGCGAGGACGAGTACAACCAGCCCGAGCGGCGGCTGGTGGAACGGCTGGTCTTCACCTCGGAGGCGGACGCGCAATCGGCGATGGTCGCGATCGAGGCGGGCGACACCACCTTCGAGGCGCTGGTGGCCGAGCGCGACCTGGCGCTGGCCGATATCGACCTCGGCGACGTGGCCCGGACCGAGCTGGGCGCGGCGGCCGATCCGGTCTTCGCGCTCGAGGAGCCGGGCATCGTCGGCCCGGTGGAGACCGATCTCGGCCCGGCGCTGTTTCGCATGAACGGCATTCTCGCCGCGCAGGAAACCCCGTTCGAGGAGGCGCGCGAGCAGCTTCTGGTCGAATACCGCACCGATGCCGCCCGCCGCGCCATCGGCGACATGATCGACGGGATCGACGATCTGCTGGCCGGCGGCGCGCGGCTCGAGGAGATCGGCGAGGAGACCGAGATGGAGGCCGGGCAGATCGACTGGACCGAGGGCGCGTCGGACGGCATCGCCGCCTACCCTGAATTCCGCGAGGCCGCGCAGGACGCCGAGGTCGGCGATTTTCCCGCCATCGCCGAAGCCTCCGACGGGGCGATCTTCGCGCTGCGCCTCGACGAGGTGATCGCACCGCGCGTCGAGCCCTTCGAAGAGGCCCGCCCCGAGGTCGAGGCCGCCTGGCGCCGCGCCCGCATTGTCGAGGCGCTGAGCGCGCAGGCCGATGCGCTGGTCGCCACGCTGGAAGCCGGAGAGGACACTGGCCCCGACGCGGCCGAAGCCGACGACGACGCGGGCGACACGGCAATCGCGCCGGATGCCTTCCCGATCGGCGAGCCGGCCGCCGAAACCGAGTTCAACACCGAAACCGGCCTTGCCCGCCGCGGCTTCGTGCCCAATGTGCCGGCCGATTTCATCGGCACCGTGTTCGACATGGACGCCCCCGGCGACACCCGCAAGCTTGAGGGAGAGACCGCCGTCTACGTCATCCGGCTCGACGCGATCACCCCGCCCGACCTGTCGGATCCGCGAATTGCGGATCAGGCCGGCGAGTTGCTGAACGAAACCGCCGCGGCGGTCGGCAGCGACATCCTCGACGCCTATGCGGCGGCGATCCAGGCGCAGGCCGGGATCACGCTGAACCAGCCGGCGCTGAACGCGGTTCACGCGCAGTTCACGCAATAGGCCATGGTGCAGCTCGTCCCCGCCTTCGAGGATTTCGCGCGCGGCTACGCGGCGGGCGAAAACCAGATCGTGCATGCGCGGCTGGCGGCCGATCTCGACACGCCGGTGTCGCTGATGCTGAAACTGACCGAGGCGCGGCCCGACAGTTTCATCCTCGAATCCGTCACCGGCGGCGAGGTGCGCGGCCGCTACTCGATCATCGGGATGAAGCCCGACCTGATCTGGCGCTGCCGCGGCGACAGGTCGGAAATCAACCGCTCGGCCCGGTTCGACCCGGACGCCTATCAGCCGCTGGACGGCTCGCCGCTGGACAGCCTGCGCGCGGTGATCGCCGAAAGCCGGATCGCGCTGCCAGCGGATCTGCCCGCCGCATCGGCCGGACTGTTCGGCTATCTGGGCTATGACATGATCCGGCTGGTCGAGGATCTGCCGAACGTGAACCCCGACCCGCTGGACCTGCCCGACGCGGTGATGCAGCGCCCCTCGGTCGTGGCCGTGCTCGACGGGGTCAAGGGCGAGGTGACGGTGGTGGCGCCCGCCTGGGTCACGGGCGGGCTGACGGCCAGGGCCGCCTATGCCCAGGCGGCCGAGCGGGTGATGGACGCGGTGCGCGATCTGGAACGCGCCGCCGCCGATACCAGCCGCGCGCTGGGCGATGCCGCGCCGGTCGGCGAGATGACCTCGAACTTCGCCCATGACGCCTATCTTGCGGCGGTGGAACGGGCCAGGGACTACATCCGTGCGGGCGACATCTTTCAGGTGGTGCCGTCGCAACGCTGGCGGCAGGATTTCACGCTGCCGCCCTTCGCGCTCTATCGCAGCCTGCGGCGCACCAACCCCTCGCCGTTCATGTTCTTCTTCAACTTCGGCGGCTTCCAGGTGATCGGCGCCAGCCCCGAGATTCTGGTGCGCGTCTTCGGCGGCGAGGTCACGATCCGCCCCATCGCGGGCACCCGCCCGCGCGGGGCCACCCCCGAGGAAGACCGCGAACTGGAGCGCGATCTTCTGTCCGACCCCAAGGAGCAGGCCGAGCACCTGATGCTGCTCGATCTGGGGCGCAACGATGTGGGCCGGGTGGCGAAGATCGGCACCGTCCGGCCGACCGAGAAATTCATCGTCGAACGCTACAGCCACGTCATGCACATCGTGTCGAACGTGGTGGGCGAGCTGTCGGACGAACACGATGCGCTGTCGGCCTTCCTTGCCGGAATGCCGGCGGGCACCGTGTCGGGCGCGCCCAAGGTGCGCGCGATGCAGATCATCGACGAGCTGGAGCCGGAAAAGCGCGGCATCTACGGCGGCGGCGTCGGCTATTTCAGCGCGGGCGGCGACATGGACATGTGCATCGCGCTGCGCACCGCCGTGCTCAAGGGCACCGATCTTTACATCCAGGCCGGCGGCGGCGTCGTGCATGACAGCGACCCCGAGGCGGAATTCCAGGAAACCGTCAACAAGTCGCGTGCGATCCGCAGCGCCGCGCGCGATGCCGGGCGGTTCGCCGGCAGCGGCAACCGCTGAGGCGGAACACGGGCTTGCGGCCGGGGCCTTGAGGCGCGGCGCCGCGCCTACCGCCCCGCCTTCAGCAGCGCCGAGACCGGCGCCAGCGTGACCGAGGCGGCGCGGTTGCCCAGCACCCATTCGGCCAGTGCCGCAACCGCGTCCTTGCGCAGCGTGCCCACCATCAGGGCCGCGCCCTGCTGTCCGGCCCGGAACGCCCCCACATCGAGCAGCCGCTTCATCGCCGAGATCTGCCGCGTGCCGTCGTCGAAATCGCGGAACACGGCGGCCGCCGGCACCCCGGCCGTTCCCGCCACCTGAAGGCCGGGGTTCAGCCCGCGTTCATAGGTGATCATCCCGTGCCCCGTCTCCGCCAGGATCGCGGCGATCTGTGCCGCGCGCGGGCGGTTTTCCTGAAGCCGCGCGGCGGGCACGTCAAGCACCGCCGCCGCTTCGGGGACGGCATCGAGATAGCCCTGGAACAGCACCTCGACATCGGCCGGCGCCGCGCCTTCGGGAAGCGGGGTCAGCACCGCCACCTCGTGCCCGGCGGCGCGGTAGGCGGCCATCGCGTCGGCCGCGCCGGGCAACGTGGGGTCGATGCCGATGGTCAGCGGCACCGGGAACCCGGCCAGCGCCGACGGATCGGGCCGGCCCGCGCCGGGATCGAGCAGCAGGATCGCCAGGATCGGCGTGTCCTGCGGCGGCTCGAACGGGGTTCCGAACCGCTCGATCGCCGGGGCGGGCGCGGGGCCGGCCTCGGGCTGCCCGGTCTCGTCGGTCGCGCCCGTGTCGGCCGCGCCGATACGCGGCAAGTTGTCGGTGGGGATGTCGGGCGCGAAGGCGCCGAGTTCGGGAACCGGGATCCCCAGGCCAACGGTTTCCTCTGGAGTGACGGGCTCCGCCTCGGCCTCGGCCGGCTCCGTCGGGGCGGGATCGGGCGGTGCGGGGCGGGCCAGTTCCTCCTGCGCGGGCACGGCCGGCAGCGCCTCGCCCACGGGCTCGGGGGGAAGCGCGGCGTCGGGCACCGCCTGCACGCTTTCCTCGGCGCCGGGCACGCCCGGCGCAGCGGCGTCGGTGTCGGGGGCATCCAGCGCGGCGCCCGCGCCAATGCCGGCCACGGGCGCACCGGCAGGGGCGGTTTCCGGCGCCGGTACCGTGTCCGGCGCGGCCTCGGCGACATCGGGCGGGGTTTCGTCAACCGGCGGCGCGGCCTCTTCGGGGGCGGAAGGCGCGCCGGACATGCCGGGTTCCGCCGCGCCGTTCCCGCCATCCGGCATCGCGGGGCCGTCGCTGGCGACCTCGGGGGCCTGCGCGGGCGGAGTATCCTCGGGCGATGTACCTTCGGGCCGTGTTTCCCCGGGCGCTGTGTCCTCCGGCGCTGTGTCCTCGGGCAGCGTTTCCTCCGGGACCGGGTCCGCGGGCGGGCTGTCCGTGGCCGCTGTTTCCTCGGGTGCGGGTGCCTCGGGGGCGGGATCGACCGGGTCCGCCTCCGGTTCGGCCACATCGCCACCGGGCGCCTCGCCCGGCATGGCGGGGGCATCCGCCTCGGCGTCGGAGGCCCCGCTATCGGGGGTCGCGGCCATGTCGGGTGCCGACTCGGGCTCCGTTTCGGGCACCGGGTCCGCCACCTTTTCGGGCACCGCATCGGGTATCGCATTGGCCCCGGGCGCCATCACCACCGGCGCCCCGAGATAAGACCATCCGGCCAGCCCAAGCCCGGACACCACGACGCCAACGCCGAGACCTGCCAGTATTCCGCGCAAATTTCCGCGCCTCCCAGCGCATTGTTCGACCGCCGATCCGTCCCGGGATCCCTTGACCCCCGGCCCGGCCTCTGAACATGTATAACGCGATGAAAAACCGGGGGGCACCCCCCAACATGCGAGGCCCGCGTGATCCTGCTGATCGACAATTACGACAGCTTTACCTGGAATCTGGCCCATTACCTGGGCGAGCTTGGCGCCGATGTGACGGTGCGCCGAAACGACGCGCTGGACGTGGATGCCGCGCTGGCGCTGCGCCCGGAGGCGGTCGTGCTGTCGCCCGGCCCCTGCACCCCGGACGAGGCGGGCATCTGCCTTGACATGGTCCGTGCCGCCGCCGAGGCGCGGCTGCCGCTGCTGGGCGTCTGCCTTGGCCACCAGGCGATCGGCCAGGCCTTTGGCGGGCGTGTCGTGCAAAGCCGCGAGATCGTGCACGGCAAGCTTGGCCAGGTGCGCCATGACGGGGCCGGCATGTTCGCCGGCCTGCCCTCGCCCTTTGCCGCGACGCGCTACCACTCGCTGATGGTCGAGCGGGCCAGCCTGTCCGCCGTGCTTGAGGTGACGGCAGATCTTGAGGATGGCACGATCATGGGCCTGCGCCACCGCGACCTGCCGATCGAGGGCGTGCAGTTCCACCCCGAATCGATCGCCACCGAACACGGCCACGCGCTGTTGCGCAATTTCCTTGACCGCCTGGCGGTGCCGGCATGAGCGAGGCGCTGAAAGCCCTGATCGGCGCTGCCGCCGAACGCCCGCTAAGCCGCGCCGAGGCCGAGACCGCCTTCGGCATCCTGTTCGAAGGCCAGGCCACGCCAAGCCAGATCGGCGGCTTCCTGATGGCGCTGCGCACCCGCGGCGAAACGGTCGAGGAATACGCCGCCGCCGCCGCCGTGATGCGCGCCAAGTGCCACAAGGTGGCCGCGCCCGAGGGCGCCATCGACATCGTCGGCACCGGCGGCGACGGCAAGGGCACGCTCAACATCTCGACCGCGACCGCCTTTGTCGTGGCAGGTGCCGGGGTGCCGGTCGCCAAGCACGGCAACCGCAACCTGTCGTCGAAATCCGGCGCGGCCGATGCGCTGACGCAGATGGGCATCAACGTCATGATCGGCGCGGAAGTTGTTGAAAAGGCGCTCCAAAAGGTGGGCATTGCCTTCATGATGGCGCCCATGCACCACCCGGCCATGGCGCATGTCGGGCCGGTGCGCGCCGAACTGGGCACACGCACGATCTTCAACATCCTCGGCCCGCTGACCAACCCCGCCGGGGTGCGGCGGCAATTGACCGGCGCGTTTTCGGATGCGCTGATCCGCCCGATGGCCGAGACGCTGCTGGCCCTCGGGTCGGACGCGGCCTGGCTGGTCCACGGCGCCGACGGCACCGATGAGCTGTCGATTTCCGGCCCCACGAAGGTTGCGGCGCTGAAGGATGGCGCGATCGAGGAATTCGAGCTTTCCCCCGCCGATGCCGGCCTGCCCGAACACCCGTTCGAGGCGGTCCTCGGCGGCACGCCGGAGGCCAATGGCCGCGCCTTCCGCGCGCTTCTGGCGGGCGATGCGGGCGCCTACCGCGACGCGGTGCTGTTCAACGCGGCGGCCGCGCTGCTAGTCGCGGACCGCGTGAAGTCTTTGCCGGAAGGCGTTGACATGGCGACCGAAAGCATCGACAGCGGCGCCGCGAAGGCGAAGATCGAGGCGCTGGCAAAAGCAACCACGGAGGCGACATGAGCGGCACGGTTCTGGACCGGATCAAGGCCTACAAGCTTGAAGAGGTCGCGACGCGCAAGCCCGCGCGTCCCCTCTCGGCGGTCGAGGACGCAGCCCGCACCGCGCCGCCGGTGCGCGGCTTTGCGGATCGTTTGCGCGCGGCGTCCCAGGACGGCTACGGCCTGATCGCCGAGATCAAGAAAGCCAGCCCGTCCAAGGGGCTCATCCGCGCCGATTTCGACCCGCCCGCGCTGGCCCGGGCCTATGAGGCCGGCGGCGCGACCTGCCTGTCGGTCCTGACCGACACGCCCAGTTTCCAGGGCGATGACAGCTATCTCACCGCCGCGCGCGCCGCCGTGTCGCTACCCGTTCTGCGCAAGGACTTCATGTATGATCCCTACCAGGTGGCCGAGGCGCGGGCGCTTGGGGCCGATTGCATCCTGATCATCATGGCCAGCGTGTCGGATGCCCAGGCCGCGGAACTGGAATCGGCGGCGACCGACTGGGGGATGGATACCCTGATCGAAGTGCACGACGCCGGCGAGCTGGATCGCGCCGCGACTCTCCGCTCGCCCCTTTTGGGGATAAACAACCGCAATCTCAAGACGTTCGAGACCTCTCTTGATGTGACCCGCACCCTCGCCGTGCGCGCACCCGAAGGCCGGCTGCTGATCTCCGAATCCGGGCTGAGCGGACCGGCCGACCTTGCCGAGATGGCCCGGCACGGCGCGCGCTGCTTCCTGATCGGCGAAAGCCTGATGCGGCAGGCGGATGTCGCCGAGGCGACCCGCGCGCTGCTGGCGGATCCGGTGGCCGCGTGATGGCAAAGCTGACGCATTTCGACGCCAAGGGCGACGCCCACATGGTCGATGTTTCCGCCAAGGAGGAAACCGCGCGCAAAGCCGTTGCGGAAGGCCACGTGAAGATGTCATCGCAAACACTTGCGATGATTACAGACGGTCGCGCCAAAAAGGGCGACGTTGCCGGCGTTGCGCGGCTTGCCGGGATCATGGGCGCCAAACGCACCGCCGATCTGATCCCGCTCTGCCACCCGCTCCCCATCGCCAAAGTCGTGGTCGAGATCGACCCCGACCCCGCACTGCCCGGCCTGCGCGTCACCGCGACGGTCAAGACAACGGGGCGCACCGGGGTCGAGATGGAAGCACTTAGCGCGGTCACGACCGCCTGCCTGACGATCTACGACATGGTCAAGGCGGCGGAAAAGTCGATGACCATCTCGGGCATCCGTCTGCTCTTCAAGGATGGCGGAAAATCAGGACGTTACGAGGCGGAATGATCACGGTATCCGAAGCCCTGGACAAGGTGTTCGCGCTCGCCCGCGAGGTCGGGACGGAGCGCGTGACCCTTGCCGCCGCCGCCGGGCGCACGCTGGCGGAGGACGCGGTCGCGGCGCGCGACCAGCCGCCCTTCGACGCGTCGGCGATGGACGGCTACGCGGTGTCCGCCGAAGACGCCGTGCCGGGCCGCAGTCTTCGTCTGATCGGCGAATCCGCCGCCGGCCACGGGTTCGGCGGGCGCGTCAGCCCCGGCGAGGCGGTGCGCATCTTTACCGGCGCGCCGGTACCCGAGGGCGCGGGCTGCGTCGTGATCCAGGAAGACACGCAGCGGGACGGCGACCGGATCATCCTGTCGGACGGGCTGGACCGGGCCGATCATATCCGCCCGGCGGGCGGGGATTTCAAAGTCGGCGCGAGGGTTTGCGCGCCGCGTCTCCTGCGGCCGCGGGATCTTGCGCTGCTGGCCGCGATGAACGTGGCCGAAATCGCCGTGCGCCGCCGCCCGGTCGTGGCGATCATCGCCACCGGGGACGAGCTGGTCATGCCCGGCGAGACACCGGCGCCGGACCAGATCATCGCCTCCAACAGCTTTGCGCTGAAGGCGATGGCGGAACAGGTGGGCGCCGAGGCGCGGATGCTGCCCATCGCGCGGGACAACGCGGCATCCTTGCAGACGGCCTTTGCCCTCGCGGCGGATGCGGACCTGATCGTGACCATCGGCGGGGCATCGGTCGGCGATCACGACATCGTCGCGCCGGTGGCCGAAAAACTGGGGCTGGAGCTGTCCTTCTACAAGGTGGCGATGCGGCCCGGAAAGCCGCTGATGGCCGGGCAATTGGGCGATTCCGTTCTGCTTGGACTTCCAGGTAATCCTGTATCGTCAATCGTTTGCGGCCATATCTTCATGTTGCCGCTGATCCGGGCGATCCTGGGCCATGGTGCAATGCCGGCGCTGCGGCGCACGATCCGGCTGGCCCGCGACATCGGCGCCAACGGCCCGCGCGAGCATTATGTGCGCGCCCGCCTGACCGATGACGGCATCGCCCCGTTCGAGCGGCAGGATTCCTCGCTGCTGACGGTTCTGTCAGAGGCGGACGCCCTGCTGGTCCGCCCCGCCGGCGACGCGGCGCGTCGGGCCGGCGACCGGGTGCAATACGTCCCGATCTGACCGCTTGACGCAGCGTTGACACGGAACGGGAACACGGGTAGAACATATCCTGAACGCCGGCAGTGAACAATCGCGGCGCGCGACATGCGGGGTACGTCATGCTGACCAGGAAGCAATTGGATCTTCTGGACTTTATCAACAAACGGCTGCAAAGCGACGGGGTGCCACCGTCTTTCGACGAAATGAAGGACGCGCTCGACCTGCGGTCGAAATCGGGCATTCACCGGCTGATCACCGCGCTGGAAGAACGCGGTTTCATCCGCCGTCTGGCGCACCGGGCCCGCGCAATCGAGATCGTGAAACTGCCCGAGGCGTTGGAAAAACGGACGGGATTCACGCCCCGCGTGATCGAGGGAAGCCGTCCCTCGGCCCCGTCCCACGCCGCACCCGAAGCATCGCCCGTGGACACGGGCAATTCGGCGACGCTGCCGCTCATGGGCCGGATCGCCGCCGGCGTCCCGATCGAGGCGATCAGCCATGCGGAGACCAGCGTGTCGGTGCCCGGCGGCATGGTGTCGGGCGCGGCCCATCATTACGCGCTCGAGGTGCGGGGCGATTCGATGATCGATGCCGGCATCAACGACGGGGATATCGTGGTCATCCGCGAGACGCAGACCGCGGACAATGGCGACATCGTCGTGGCGCTGGTCGAGGGGCACGAGGCGACGCTGAAGCGGTTTCGCCGCAAGGGCGGTGCCATCGCGCTCGAGGCGGCGAACCCGGCCTATGAAACCCGCCTGTTCCGCGGCGATCAGGTACGGGTGCAGGGCAAGCTTGTCGGTCTGATCCGCACCTACTGAGACCAGAGCCGCGCGGCCCCGTCCCGCGCGGGCACCAGTCGCAGCGCGCTTTCCCCCGGATAGACGGCGAGCGCCCCGGTCTCGCGCAGCTTGTCGCGGTCGAGCAGCAGGCAGGGCCCGGCCGCACTGGCGGCGCCGCGCAGGATGACCAGCGCCGCGGTCTCGCAGCTTGCCGCGGCCCGCGCCGATGCACCGCGTCCCGTCAGGTGCACGATGGCCTTTCCCCCAAGCTCGAACCGCCCGCCCGTCAGCCCTGCGCGGTCGAAGGCCGCCGGCTGCTCGGCGGCATCGCCGTCGTTTTCCAGCCAGCTGAGGGCGACGAACCCCTCGCCGCGCGGCTTCGACAGGGCGCGGCCCCGATCGGTCATCACCCCGACCAGCCCCCCGGTCTCGGAGATCAGGACCGGCGGCCGCTCTGCCAGGGACCACAGCACCAGCGCGGCAAGCGCCGGGGCAGCGCCCGCCAGCCGCGCGCGGCCCTGCCAAAGGATCGCCCACAGCATCCCGAGCGCCAGCAGCGGCAACACCGCCTCGCCCGGTGCCACCACCGGGGTGACCGCGCCTTCCAGGCCGGACACCCAATGCGCCACGCCCAGGATCCAGTCCAGCGCCGGGCGCATCAGCGCCAGCGCCCAGTGCGACACCCCGAGCGGCCAGAGCAATGCAGCAAGCACGGCACCCGGCATCACCACGGTTCCCATCAAGGGCACGGCGAGCAGGTTCGCGATCAGGCCGTAATCGGCGATCCGGTTGAAATGCGCCGCCGCGATGGGCGCGGTGGCGGCGCCGGCGACGGCCGAGGACAGCACCAGCGCCAGCACCGGGCGCAGCCAGCGCGGCACATGCCGCGCCGCGTTCCAGTCCCGCAGCGCGCCGAAGACGGCCACCAGCGCCGTGGTCGCGGCAAAGGACATCTGGAACCCCGGCTCCACCAGCGATTCGGGGCGCAGCGTCAGCACGATGATCGCGGCAATCGCCACGGCACGCAGGGTGATCGCGCGCCGGTCGAGCATCACGGCGGTCAGCATCACCGCGATCATGATCAGCGCACGCTCGGTCGCCACGATGCCGCCCGACAGCAGGTAGTAGAAGAACGCGGCCCCTAGCGCGCCGCCTGCCGCGATCTTCTTGATCGGCCAGCGAAGCGCCAGCCGGGGAACCGCCGCCATGGCCAGCCGCAGCGCGGCAAAGACGAAGCCGCTGAGCAGCCCCATATGCAGCCCCGAAATCGCCAGCAGGTGCGCCAGGTTCGACCGGCGCAGCGCCTCCAGCGTGGCCTGGCTCATGGCCGAGCGGTCGCCGGTCGTCAGCGCGGCGGCGAAGGCCCCCGCCTCTCCCGGCAGACGCGCCTGCACGGCGGCCGATATCGCCATGCGCAGCCGGTGGACGCGCAGGCCCGCCGCCCCGTCCGCCGCCGGCGCGCGCGCCAGAACCGGGGTGCGGGTGTAGCCGACCGCGCCCAGCCCGTCGAACCAGGCCATGCGGCGGAAATCGAAACCGCCGGGTTCGACCGGGCCGGCCGGTGGACCCAGATGCGCGGTCATCATCACGGTCAGCCCCGGCTCGGGCGTGACGAAACCCTGCTCCCCGTGCAGCGACACGCGCACCCGGCCGGGCGTGCGCGCGGGCGAGGTCCGCTCCAGCACGACGCGGTCGAGCGTGAGCCGCACCGCGTCCGAGGCGGAGCGGTCGATGGCGACGATCCGCCCCTCCACCGGACCGTAATAGCGAAACCCCAGCACCGGGCCGGCAACGCCATGCGCGCGCATCCCGGCAAGGCACAGCCCCGCCAGCACCAGCGCGGCCAGCGACAGCACCGGGGATGCCCGCGGCCCGAGCCGCCGGCCCGCCAGCGCCAGCAGCGCCGCGGTACCGATCGCGGCGGCATAGGCGGGCGCCCCGGGTTCGACCGGCAGCGCGAAGTAGAGCCCGATGCCGCAGGCCAGCGCCACCGGCACCCAGGGAAACAGATGCCCGCGCTGCGCCTCGACCGCGTCCAGCACCCGGCGGAACGGCGCCACTCTTGTTCTCCTCCCCGCGATTGACTAGACCGCGTCCAGCCTCGCACGACCGTCTTTCCAAAAGGTTAACCGCTCTCATGCCCGACGCCCCCGTCGTCACCCGCTTCGCCCCCTCGCCGACCGGCTATCTGCATATCGGCGGCGCCCGCACGGCGTTGTTCAACTGGCTATACGCGCGCGGCCGGGGCGGGAAATTCCTGCTTCGGATCGAGGATACCGACCATGCCCGGTCGACCCCCGAGGCGACGCGCGCGATCTATCGCGGCCTGACCTGGCTGGGCCTCGACTGGGACGACGAGCCGGTCAGCCAGGCAAGCCGGGCGTCCCGCCATGCCGAGGTGGCGCACCAGCTTCTGGCAGAGGGCAAGGCGTACAAGTGCTTTTCCACGCAGGAGGAAATCGCCGAATACCGCGAGCGAGCGCGCGCCGAGGGGCGATCCACGCTGTTCCGCTCTCCGTGGCGCGATGCCGATCCGGCCGCGCATCCGGACGCCCCCTTTGCCGTGCGCATCAAGGCCCCGCAGGAGGGCGAGACCGTGATCCGCGACCGGGTGCAGGGCGACGTGACGGTGCAGAGCGATCAGCTTGACGACATGATCCTGCTGCGCTCGGACGGCAGCCCGACCTACATGCTGGCGGTGGTGGTAGACGACCGCGACATGGGCGTGACCCACGTGATCCGCGGCGACGACCATTTGAACAACGCGGCGCGGCAGATGCTGGTCTATCGTGCGATGGGCTGGGACGTGCCGGTCTGGGCGCATATCCCGCTGATCCACGGCCCCGACGGCAAGAAGCTGTCAAAGCGGCACGGCGCGCTGGGGGTCGAGGAATACCAGGCGATGGGCTTTCCGGCGGCAGGGGTGCGAAATTACCTTGCGCGGCTCGGATGGAGCCATGGCGATGACGAATTCTTTACCGATGCGCAGGCAAAAGACTGGTTCGACCTGGCGGGAATCGGAAAGGCGGCGGCACGGTTCGACATGAAGAAGCTGGAGCATCTGTCCGGCCTGCACATCGCCGGCTCGGACGATGATGCGCTGATGGCACAGATCGACGCCTATCTTGACGCGGCGGACCTGCCGGCGCTCGGGGCGGCGCAGAAGGCCGGGCTGCTGCGGGCCATGTATTGCCTGAAGGACCGCGCGAAGACCTTCCCGGATCTGCTTGAAAAGGCGCATTTCGTCCTGGCGAAGCGCCCGCTGGAGCCGGACGAGCGCGCGGCGAAGGCGCTGGACGATGTATCCCGCGGTATACTGGCAGAATTGACGCCGCAACTGCAAAATGCTAGCTGGGACCGCGACGCCCTCGAGGCTGCCGTGGCACAAGTCGCCGAAGCTTCGGGCGTGAAGCTCGGCAAGGTGGCGCAGCCCCTGAGAGCGGCACTGGCGGGGCGCACCGTGTCCCCCAGCGTATTCGACATGATGCTTGTGATCGGCCGCGACGAGACCTTGGCGCGGCTGGGGGATGCAACCGCCTGACCGGGCCACACCCGGATGGCCAGCCCCTTTCGGGGCCGAAAACAGACCGACAAAAGGGGATGAGGATGGCAGAAAACGACAAGACGGCGACCCTGACCTTCGACGGCAAGGATATCGAGCTGCCGGTGCATTCGCCGACCGTCGGGCCGGATGTCCTCGACATCGGCAAGCTGTACGGCCAGGGCGGCGTGTTCACCTTCGATCCGGGCTTTACCTCTACCGCGGCCTGCGCCTCGACCATCACGTATATCGATGGTGAAAAGGGCGAATTGCTGCACCGCGGCTATCCGATCGACCAGCTGGCCGAGAAATCGCATTACCTCGAAGTGTGCTACCTGCTGCTCTACGGCGAATTGCCGACCGCCGATCAGCTGGAGGATTTCGAGAACCGGGTCACCAGCCACACGATGCTGCACGAGCAGATGCAGTTCTTCTTCCGCGGTTTCCGCCGCGACGCGCATCCGATGGCGATCATGGTGGGCGTGGTCGGCGCGATGTCGGCCTTCTACCACGACAGCACCGACATTTCCGACCCGTGGCAGCGCGAGGTCGCGTCGATCCGGCTGGTCGCCAAGATGCCGACCATCGCCGCCTGGGCCTACAAGTACCATATCGGCCAGCCCTTCGTGTATCCGCGCAACGACCTCGATTACGCGTCCAACTTCCTGCGGATGTGTTTCGCCGTCCCGGCCGAGGATTACGAGGTGAACCCGATCCTGAGCCGCGCGATGGACCGGATCTTCACCCTGCATGCCGACCACGAACAGAACGCGTCGACCTCGACCGTGCGGCTCGCCTCGTCCTCGGGCGCCAATCCGTTCGCCTGCATCGCGGCCGGAATCGCCTGTCTGTGGGGCCCCGCGCATGGCGGCGCCAACCAGGCCGCGCTGGAGATGCTGCGCGAGATCGGCACGCCCGACCGGATCCCCGAATTCATCGAGCGCGCCAAGGACAAGGACGACCCGTTCCGCCTGATGGGCTTCGGCCACCGGGTCTACAAGAACTTCGACCCGCGCGCCAAGGTGATGAAGCAATCGGCCGACGAGGTGCTGGAACTTCTGGGGATCGACAACAACCCCACGCTCCAGGTCGCCAAGGAGCTTGAAGAGATCGCGACGCACGACGATTACTTCGTCGAGAAGAAACTGTATCCGAACGTCGATTTCTATTCCGGCATCATTCTCGACGCGATGGGCTTTCCGACCTCGATGTTCACGCCGATCTTCGCGCTGGCGCGCACGGTGGGCTGGATTTCGCAGTGGAAGGAACAGCTGTCCGATCCGGCGCACAAGATCGGCCGGCCCCGGCAGCTATATACCGGCGCGACCTTCCGCGACTATGTCGAGGTGGAAAACCGCTAGAACCCGCTTGCGCCCGCCGTGCCAGCGCCGCCGCCGCAGACCGGCGCCGGCGCCGGAGCGGTGCATGGCGTGAGTGCAGGCAGGTCTTCGCGCCGGGCGCGTCTGCCCCGCGCGGGCGCCTGTCCCCACATCTAGCGCTGCGCGCCCGGTTATCCACAGGATGCGTGACCCGGATGCCGCAACGGCAGGCGGCGAAACACGCTGTCAACCAAACTTTTCTTGAAAACCGCGTGAAGACCGGTCCCGATGGTTGGGCGTCGGAGCTGTCTCGACTCGGTTTTTGCACATGTTCGATTTTTTTCAACGACAGATCCCCGGCCGCTTTGCGGCCCGGGCCGCACGCGCCTGCCGCGTCCCGTGCCGAAACGTCATTTTCATCGCAACCGAGGGGTCATCATGCGCCATTTTCTTTGCACCGTTCTTCTGGCGGCCAGCACCGCTATCCCCGCCGCCGCGCTGGAACTGCCCGCCCCGCTGACGGCGGCCGATTTCCTGCCGTTCGACGCGAAGCAGGCAGAGTTGGGGCGATTGCTGTTCTATGACAGGATCCTGTCGGGCAACCGCAACATCTCCTGCGCAACCTGCCACCACCACGATCTGGGCAGCGCCGACGGTCTGTCGCTGGGCATCGGCGAGGGCGGCGAGGGTCTGGGCAAGGTGCGCACCCCCGGCTACGAGGCGATGCGCATTCACGAGCGGATCCCGCGCAGCGCGCCGCCGGTCTGGAACCTGGGCCACCGCGAGATCCGCGCGATGTTCCATGACGGCCGGCTGGAGACCGGCGAGACTTGGGGCAAGCCGTTCGATTCGCCCGCGCGCGAGAATCTGCCCGACGGGCTGACCTCGATCCTGGCGGCGCAGGCGCTGTTCCCGCTGACCTCGCCCGCCGAAATGGCCGGCGATCCGGGCGAGAACGAGATCGCCGACGCGGTGGCGGTACGGCTCGACCATGCCTGGCCGCTGGTGGCCGCGCGGGTGCGCGCGGTGCCCGGCTATGCCGAGATGTTCATCGCCGCCTTCGATCACGTCACCGCCCCCGAGGACATCACCATCGTCGAGATCGCCAATGCCATCGCCGCCTTCGAGGGGATCGAGTGGCAGAGCTACGACAGCGATTTCGACGCCCATCTTGCCGGCGAGGACGGCGCGCTGAGCGCGGCCGAGACCCGCGGCATGGAACTGTTCTTCGGCAAGGCGCGCTGTGCGTCGTGCCATTCCGGCCCGCTGTTCACCGACCAGGAATACCACGCGCTCGGCTTGCCCTCGTTCGGTCCCGGCAAGACGCATCCATGGGATCCGACGCCGCGCGACATCGGGCGGATGCTGACCACCGACGATCTTGCGGATCTCTACAAGTTCCGCACGCCGTCCTTGCGCAATGTTGCGCTGACCGCGCCTTACGGGCATAACGGCTCGATGCCGACGCTGGAGGCCATGGTGCGGCATCATCTCGACCCGGATGGCAGCCTGTCCGTGTGGTCGCCGCGCATGGCCGGCCTGCCCGATGTTCCGTGGCTGGCCGAGGCCGATTTCGCGCTGGTGCCGGACATGCGCGAGCGGGCACGGGCGCTGGCGCGGGTCGAGGCAGACCTGCCCGCCCTGTCCGAGACCGAGATCACCGAGATCGTGGCCTTCCTGAAATGCCTGACCGGCCGCAGCGCCGATGCCCGCCCGATGGGCCGGCCGGACCGGGTGCCAAGCGGCCTGCCGGTGGACTGACGCGGGAATTTTCCTGTATTCGGGGCGGATTTTCGCGCAAGGTAAGGCGTTTTTGCCAGGATGGGGGGAAGCTGTGGAACGATGGTACATGGCGCTCGACTCGCTGCTCGCGCGCGTCTGGAAGGAACTGGGCGTCGGCGTCCGCTCTGATGGGGCCGCGTCGCATCTGCCGGTGCTTGCCACGGTTGGGGTGGAAGGCGGCGCCGAGGCCCGCAGCGTGGTCCTGCGCGAAGTGCGCCCCGAGGACGGCATCGCCGCCGTACACACCGACAACCTGTCGGAAAAGGTGCGCGAGCTCGAGCGCAATGCGCGCGCCAGCCTGCATGTCTGGGATCCGAAACTGCGCCTTCAGACCCGGCTGCGCGGCCGCATGTTCGTTGAAACCGGCGCGGCGGTGGCCTGGCTGTGGGATCTGGTGCCGGACGGCTCGCGTTCGTCCTACGGGGTGACGCCGGTGCCGGGCAGCCCGCTTGCCGCGTCCGACAGCTACGAGCGCAGCTCGGACCCGTCGCGCTTTGCCGTGCTGTCGATGCGCATCGACGAGATCGACGCCGTGCATCTGAGCGGCGACTACCACCGGCGGGCATGTTTCCGGCGCGCGGATGACTGGCGGGGCGAATGGCTGGCACCATAGGCCGCATCGCGCCCGGCGCCGCGACCGGTTAAGCGCCCGGCATGACACCGATGCCTTCCCCCCTGCCGCTCACGCGCGAGCTGGTGCTGATCGGCGGCGGCCATGCCCATGCGCTGGTGCTGCGGCGCTGGGGCATGGCCCCGCTGCCCGGCGTGCGCATCACCGTGATCGACCCGAACCCCGCCGCCCCCTATTCGGGCATGCTGCCCGGCCATGTCGCAGGCCATTACGGCCGCGCCGCGCTGGAGATCGACCTTGTTCGGCTGGCGCGGTTCGCCGGGGCGCGGCTGGTGCAGGGATATGCAAGCGGCCTCGACCGGCAGGCGCGCACCGTCACCGTGGAAGGGCGCCCGCCGATTCCCTATGACATCGCCTCGCTCGACATCGGCATCGGCTCGGCCCCGCCGGCGCTGGACGGGTTCGCGGCGCATGGCGTGGCGGCAAAGCCGCTTGGCCGCTTCGCCGAACGCTGGGCCGCGTTCCGGGCGGAGGTGGCGGGCGGGCTGCCGGCCGAGATCGCGGTGATCGGCGGCGGCGTCGGCGGGGTCGAACTGGCGATGGCGATGGCGCATGCGCTGCGCGCCGATGGCCGCGCCCCGGCCGTCACCGTGCTGGAGGCGAACACCGCGCTTTCCGGCCTGGGCGCGCGGGCCGGGCGGGTGCTGTGCGGCGCGATGGACCGGCTGGGCGTGACCCTGCGCGAGAACATCGCGGCCGAGCGCATCGAGGCGGACGCGGTGCTGCTGAACGGCGGCGCGCGCATCCCGGCGCGGCTTGTCGTCGGTGCCGCCGGCGCGCGCCCGCAGGGCTGGCTGACCGCGACGGGCCTTGCGCTCGAGGACGGATTCGTCGCGGTCGGCCCGAGCCTGCAATCCCTGAACGATCCGGCGGTCTTCGCCGCCGGCGATTGCGCCCATCTGAGCCACGCGCCGCGCCCGAAGGCCGGCGTCTTTGCCGTGCGCGAGGCCCCGGTGCTGGACCGCAACCTCCGCGCCGCGCTGGCCGAAACCGGGCGGATGCGCCCCTATCGGCCGCAGCGCGACTACCTGAAGCTGATATCGCTGGGCGGCAAGTCGGCCCTGGTGGACAAATGGGGGGCCGCGCTGTCCGGCCCGCTTCTGTGGCGCTGGAAGGACCGGATCGACCGCAAGTTCATGGCCCGGTTCCACGATCTGCCGCCGATGCCGCCGCCCGCCCTGCCCCGCCCGCACGCCGCCGGACTGGCCGAGGCGCTGGGTGACAAGCCGGCCTGTGGCGGCTGCGGCGCCAAGGTGGGCGGCGCGGCGCTGGCCGGGGTCATCGCGGCGCTGCCGCGCGGAGCGCGCGGCGACGTGGAGCTGCGGCCCGGCGACGACGCGGCGCTGCTGCGGGTCGGCGGTGCGCGCCAGGTCGTGACCACCGATCACCTGCGCGCCTTCACCGAGGATCCGTGGATCATGGCGCGAATCGCCGCCGTGCACGCGATGGGCGACATCTGGGCGATGGGCGCGGCGCCGCAGGCGGCGCTGGCGCAGGTGATCCTGCCGCGCCTCGCGCCGCGGTTGCAAGGCCCCTGGCTGGCCGAGATCACGGATGCGGCCGCCGGGGTGTTCGCTGCGGCCGGGGCCGAGATCGTGGGCGGGCATTCGTCGCTCGGATCCGAGCTGTGCGTGGGCTTCAGCGTGACCGGCCTGTGCGAGGCGGCGCCGATCACGCTGGCGGGCGCGCAGCCGGGCGATGCGCTGATCCTGACGCGGCCGCTGGGGTCAGGGGTGATCATGGCGGCGGAAATGCAATACCGCGCGCGCGGACGCTGGGTCGCGGCCGCATTGACGCAGATGGCCCGGCCGCAGGGCGACGCCGCGGCGATCCTCGCCGGGGCGCATGCGATGACCGATGTGACCGGGTTCGGCCTGATCGGGCACCTGCTGGCGATCTGCGACGCCTCGGGCGTGGCGGCCGAGCTGCCCCTGGACGCAGTGCCGCTGATGGCGGGGGCCGAGGCGCTGGCGGGTATGGGCATCCGCTCGAGCCTCTATCCGGACAACCGAAACCTTGGCGCGCGCGCATCGGTGCCGGTGGACGCACGGGCCGAGCTGCTGTTCGATCCGCAGACCGCCGGCGGCCTGCTGGCGGCCGTGCCCGCCCCCGAGGCGGAGCGGCTGGTATTCCGGCTGCAGGATGCGGGCGTGCCGGCGGCGCGAATCGGGCGGATCGTTTCAGGCCCGGCCTTCGTGACCGTGCGGTAGCGCTTGCGCCAAGGATGCCTCAGGCGGGCGCGAATGCCTCGGCGATGCGCGCGATCCGCCCCGCCGCGCGGTCGAGATCGGCCTCCTCCAGCGCGGGCAGGTCGATGCGGGCCAGATCGTGCGGCGGATGCGCCTGCCGCGCCTTGTCGTAGCGCGGGTCGTAATGGGCCTGCATCAGCCCGGCCGCCAGCCGGTCATGCGCGCCCTGCCCGGCCAGCGCCTGCCACTCGGCCACGCGGGCGCGGCCGTGAAACGGGATCAGCCTGTCCAGCGTGGCCGCAAGCGCGGCGGGATCCGCCGTCAGGTCCGCATAGCTGCGCGCGAGGTAGCGGGCGCGCGCGGCCAGCGGCGCGGCGAGGCGGATGCGCGGCGCGGCGCACATCGCCTTCCACAGCGCGGGCGGCAGCAGGCGCTCGCCGATCTTGGAGCTTTCGGCCTCAAGCACCACGGGACGGGCCGGGTCGGCGCGGGTGAAGGCATGCGCCAGCGCCGATTCGAACCCCTTCTGCGCGGGCTGCGGCGCCGCGACCGCGCCGAACAGCGAGCCGCGATGCGCCGCCAGCCCCTCGAGATCGACGACCTGCACGCCGCGCGCCGACAGGCGGTGCAGAAGGTCCGTCTTGGCGGTGCCGGTATTGCCGTCGAGCAGGATCAGCCGGTGCGGCAGCGGCCGGTCGTGCAGCATGTCCACCACCAGCCGCCGGTAGCTGCGATAGCCGCCCTCGATGACGTCCGCGCGCCAGCCGATCTGCGCCAGGATCGAGCGGAAGGCGCCCGACCGCTGGCCGCCGCGCCAGCAATAGAGCAGCGGCTTCCACCCGCCGTCATGCCCGGCCAGCGGCCCGTCGAGATGCGCGGCGACGTTGCGGGCGACCAGCGCGGCGCCGATCTTGCGCGCGTCGAACGGGCTTTGCCTTGCATAGATCGTGCCCACCCGCGCACGCTCGGCATCCGACAGCGCCGGCAGCGAGATCGCGCCGGGGATCCGGTCTTCGGCATATTCTGCGGGCGAGCGCACGTCGATCAGCGTGTCGAACGGCGCGGCATGGACGGCTTCGAGCGTGTCGAGGGTCAGCGGCATGGCGTGATCCCTAGTGCATTTCGGCGCCGGGCGGAATGGTGCATGACGCGCGCGTCGGATGCGGCGAACCGAACAGCGTTAACCTTGACAGGTGCGGGCAAATCGCGTCGTGTATCGGGGCAGTTTCCCTTGCGTCAACGAAAGCGACAGAATGGCGAACCAGCAATCGGGCCCGACACCGCTCCGGGCAACCGCGCGTTCGCTGCCCGTGGCGCTTTTGCGGGCGCGCGACCGGGTGATGCAGCCGTACCGCGCAATGCTGGCGCAGGCCGGTGTGAGCGAGGCGCAATGGCGCGTGCTGCGGGTTCTGGACGAGGTCGGCCCGACCGATGCGACCGAGATCGCGCGCAATGCCTGCCTTCTGATGCCGAGCCTGACGCGCATCTTGCAGGGGCTCGAGGACAAGGGCCTGGCGGTGCGGCGCCCGCATCCGCATGATCGCCGCAAGCAGCTGGTGTCGCTGACCGAGACGGGCAAGGCGCTGCTGGGCCGTCACATTGCCGAGGCGATGCGCATCCATGCCGAGCTGGAGCAGGGGTTCGGCACGGAACGGATCGAGGAACTGCTCGATCTGCTGGACGATCTGGCCCGGCTGGGCAACTGACTCGCAGGGATCAGGCGCCGCCCACCTTTTCGACATAGCGGGTGAAAAGCCAGCCGGTCCGGTCGCTGCCGTGCAGACGCACCCGGACCCAGCCGCCGCGCGGCGCGCCCAGCGGCTCTGCCAGGGCGCCGCGGGTCAGGCCCGCGACCACCGCGTGGCTGCTGGACGGTCCGGCCCGCATGTTCAGGGCGCTGGCCGTGACCTTGAGAAGTTGCGGCGCGGCATCCGCCGGCGCGGGCGCGGTGGCTGTATTCTCCGCCGGGGCGGCTGGCGCGGCCGGCGCCGGATCGGGGATGTTCAGCGTTGCGATGACGATGGGCGCGGTGTTGCGGTCGAGCCTGAGCGACGTGACCCGTTCGCCCACCGGGCCAAGCGGGTCGGAGTTCGGGTCGGGCGCGCGGCGCGCGGCGGCGGGCGGCGGCGGTGCGGCCGCGGCGATGTCCGGCGCTTGCGGTGCGATTGCGGCCATCAGATCGGCGGCGGCTTGCTCGGCGGACAGCCGCGCGCTGCGGGGTTCGCCGGCGAACAGCGATGCAAGCTCGACATAAGGAAGATGCGCGAATGCCTGAACCGCGAAAGCCGGCACCGGCAGGTGCGGCGGAAGCGGCGCGGCATCGGCGGTTGCCTTGGCCGGGGCGGACAGATCCGCCGGAGCGGGTGCGGGACCGGGCGCGGGCATCGGCAGGGATGCAATGACAGGCGCGGCGACAGGCGGCACGATGTCTGGCGCGACGTCGGGACCGGCGTCAACCTCGACCGCCGGCGCGGGTGCGTCGGCAACCGGCGCAGCGTCCGTGCCGAGCGCCATCACATCCGGCATCGCGCCCAGCGTCGCAACCTGAACCGGCGGCACAGGCTGCCCGACGGGGGTGTCCGACAGGCGCGAATAGGGCAGCGCGAACGATGCGGCGATCAAGAGTCCAACCAGAAGCAGATAGCGCATTTCGTCCTCCGGGCATGTTGTGTCTGCCAGAGAACTACCAACGAAACGTGAAGATTCCGCGGCAAGGGCGGGTTCGTTTCGCGGCGCGCCCGCCCGCGCCCCGGTCACGCGGCGCTGAACAATCCCCGTTCGCGCGCGATGGAACAGGTCTCTTCGATCGCGGTCCAGGCGCGATCCGCCAGCGTGTCGATCTCGGCAGGCGACATGATCAGCGGCGGCGACACGATCATCCGGTCGCCGACATGGCGCATCACCAGGCCGTTCTCGAAACACCGCTCGCGGCAGATCAGGCCGACGGCTCCGGCCTCGGCGGCGAACGGTGCCCGCGCGGCCTTGTCCGGGGTCAGTTGCAGCCCCGCCAGCATCCCGTAGCTGCGCGCGTCGTCCACCATCGGGTGCGCGCCGAGGCCGGCCCACCGGTCCGCCAGATGCGGCGCGGCGACATCCCGGACATGGGCCAATACGCCCTCTTCGTCGATGATGCGCAGGTTTTCCAGCGCGACGGCGGCGGCGACCGGGTGGGCGGAATAGGTGTAGCCGTGGTTGAACTCGCCCGCCGCGTTCACCACCCGCGCCACACTGTCCCGGACGATCGAGCCGCCCAGCGGCTGGTAGCCCGAGGTGACGCCCTTGGCGATGGTGATGATGTCGGGCCGGATCCCCAGCGCGGTGCTGGCGAACCAGTCGCCGGTGCGCCCGAAGCCGCAGATCACCTCGTCCGCGATCAGCAGGATGCCGCGTTCGTCGCAGATGCGCCGGATCTCGGGCCAGTAGCTTTCGGGCGGGATGATGACGCCGCCGGCGCCCTGGATCGGCTCGGCGATGAAGGCGGCGACGCGCCCCGCGCCCAGCTCGTCGATCTTCGTCTCCAGCTCGCGGGCGCGCATGATCCCGAATTCCTGCGGATCCATGTCGCCGCCCTCGCCGTACCAGAACGGCTGCCCGATATGGACGACATCCGGGATCGGCAGCCCGCCCTGCGCGTGCATCGCCGACATGCCCCCCAGCGATGCGCCGCCCATGGTGGAGCCGTGATAGGCATTGTGCCGCGCGACGATCACCGTCTTGCCCGGCTTGCCCATCGCGGCCCAGTAATGGCGCACCATGCGAATGTTGGTGTCGTTCGCCTCGGACCCGGACCCGGCGAAAAAGACGTGGTTCATGCCCTCGGGTGCAAGCTCCGCCAGGCGGGCCGCCAGCGCGATCGCGGGGACGTGGCTGGTCTGGAAGAAGGTGTTGTAATAGGGCAGCTCGCGCATCTGGCGGGCGGCGGCCTCGGCCAGCTCGTCCCGGCCATAGCCGATATTGACGCACCACAGCCCGGCCATGCCGTCGAGATATTCCTTGCCGTCGCTGTCGGTCAGCACCGCGCCGCGCGCCCGCGTGATGATTCGCGCGCCCTTTTCCGCCAGCGCATCGCCGTGGGTGAAAGGATGCATGTGATGCGCCGCGTCGAGCGCCTGAAGCTCGGCGGTGGGCAGGTGGTTGGCGATCTGCGTCATGGGCGGCTCCGGCGGCTGGCGTGGCGCGCAGGGTAAGCGGCGGCGCGGCGCGGTCAATGGGGTTGCGCGCGGCGTCATGCGGCCGATTGCACCGGCAGCGCCGGATCCACCTGCACGATCACCGCCCCGGCCTTGTGCCGGGTCTCGACGCGGGCATGCGCCTTTGCGATCTGGTCGAGCGGATAGCGGCTGTCGATCACCGGCCGCAGACGGCCATCCGCCATCATCGCGGCGATCGTTCGCAGATCCGCGGCGCTGTCGCCCGAGATGCCGACGATCATCCGCCGTCCGCCGCGCAGCCGGGTCCAAAGGGCGCGCAGCATGTCCGCCACCCCGATTTCCAGCGCCGCGAACCGGCCCGCCGGCATCAGTGCCCGCCGTGCCATGCGCCAGCCGGTCACGCCGGCCGGGTCGAGGATGACATCGAAGCGCGCCGGCCCGGCGCTGAAATCCTCGGTGCGGTAGTCGATCACCTGCCGGGCGCCCAGCGACAGCGCGAGGGCGCGTTTTTCGGCACTGGCCAGCGCGGTGACGTCGCCGCCGAGGGCGCGCGCGATCTGGACCGCATAGGCCCCGACGCCGCCCGTTGCCCCGGCGATCAGCACCGTCTCGCCGGCTCGCAGTCCGGCCATGTCGCGCAGAAAGACCAGCGCGGCCAGCGCGCCGAACGGGATCGCGGCGGCCTGATCGAATGTGATTCCCTGCGGGATCGGGGCGATGGCGCCATCGGCGCGGACGGCCAGGTATTCGGCATGGGCGCCCTGCCCCGCGCTGCCGAACACCGCGTCGCCCGGCCGGAAATTCGCCACGTTGCGCCCCCGCGCCACGACCCGCCCGGCGAAATCGCTGCCGGGGATGCGGCTTTTCGGGCGCAACAGGCCGAACATCAGTCGCCCCGGCAGCCAGGACCAGAGCGGGAAGGCCGAGGCGCGCAGCCGCCAGTCGGCGGTGGTCACCCCGGCGGCGGCGACCTTGACGAGGATCTCGTCGGGGCCGGGTTCCGGCCGGGCGGTTTCGGTGATCTTCAGGATGTCGGCAGGGCCGTAGCGGTCTGCGGTGACGGCACGCATGGGGAAAACTCCTTTGGTGGGTGAAATGCGATGACACTCTCCTAGCGGTGCGGCCGCATCATTGGAATTGACCGATCCTGCCTGCCTGCTATGCAAATACGCATGGATTGGCGGGCCGTGAGATTCGACTGGAACCGGGCACGGGCGTTTCTGGTGACCGCCGAGGAAGGCTCGCTTTCCGCCGCCGCAAGGGCCCTGGGCGTGGCGCAGCCGACGCTGGGCCGGCAGGTCGCCGCGCTTGAGCGTGAGCTGGGCGTCGCCCTGTTCGAGCGGACCGGCCACGGGCTGGTCCTGACCCCCGGCGGGCTGGAGCTGCTGGACCATGTGCGCCGGATGGGCGATGCGGCCGGGCGGGTGTCGCTTGCCGCCGGGGGACAGGCGCAAGCGATCGAGGGCGCGATCTGCATCACCGCGTCCGAGATCTATTCGGCCTGGCTGCTGCCGCCGCTGGTTGCGCGCCTGCGCCGCGAAGTGCCGGGGCTGGAGATCGAGATCATCGCCTCCAACAGCAGCATGGATCTGCGCCGGCGCGAGGCGGATATCGCGGTGCGCAGCTTTCGCCCTACCCAGCCCGACCTGATCGCACGGCGCGTCGGCAGCGACCGCGCGCGGCTTTACGCGGCGGGCAGCTACCTGGACCGGCTGGGGCCGGTTGCCGGGCCGGCCGACCTGAACGCCGCCGATTTCATCGGCTTCGACCGGGCGCCGGTCATGCTGAAGGGGTTGAACGCCATGGGCATGACGCTGTGCGCCGCGAATTTCCCGGTGCTATGTGCCAATCACCTGGTGCAATGGCATTTGGTGCGCGCCGGCGCCGGCATCGGCGTGTTCCCCGAGGTGGTGGGCGACAGCGACCCGTCGGTGCGCCGCGTCCTGCCCGATCTTGCGCCGATCGAGCTGCCGATCTGGCTGACGGCGCACCGCGAATTGAACACCAGCCGCCGGGTGCGCCTTGTCTTCGATCTGCTGGCCGGGGAACTGGCCGCCAGCCACGGATAACCGCGCCGCCGCCGCCACAACAATTTCATTGCGGGGCAAGCCTCCATCGGTTCAGATGTCCAATCGGGAGAGCCGCGACTCTCCGAACCAACAGGGAGCCAGTGATGAAGACCGATTTCGCCGTCCTGACCGCCGCCGTGCTTGCCGCGACCGCCGCCGCCGCCGAGGACGTGCGGGTGTACAACTGGTCCGACTATATCGACGAGGATCTGCTGACCCGGTTCGAGGAGGAAACCGGGATCGACCTGATCTACGACGTCTATGACAGCAACGAGGTGCTCGAGACGAAACTGCTCGCCGGCGGCTCGGGCTATGACGTGGTGGTGCCGACGGCCACCTTCCTGCAACGGCAGATCGCGGCGGGCGTCTATCAACCGCTCGACCCCGCGCAGCTCCCCAATCTCGAGAACATGTGGGATGTCGTGTCGGACCGGACCGGGGTCTACGACCCGGACGGCACCTATTCGGTCAACTACATGTGGGGCACGACCGGGATCGGCGCCAATCCCGATCAGGTGGCCGCGGTGCTTGGCGATGGCGCGCCGCTGGGCTCGCTGGCGCTGGTCTTCGATCCGGCCAACATGGAGAAGCTGGCCGAATGCGGCGTCCACTTCGTCGATGCCGCGGCCGAGATGTTCCCCGCCGCGCTGACCTATCTGGGGCTCGATCCCGACAGCAAGGACGCGGATGATCTGGAAAAGGCCGCCGACCTGCTCGAGGCCGTCCGCCCCTATGTGCAGAAATTCCATTCGTCGGAATACATCAACGCGCTGGCCAATGGCGAGATCTGCGTCGCCTTCGGCTATTCAGGTGACATCCTGATCGCCCGCGACCGCGCCGCCGAGGCCGATAACGGGGTCGAGATCGTCTACAACCCGCCCAAGGAAGGCGCGCTGATGTGGTTCGACCAGATGGCCATTCCCGCCGACGCGCCCAACCCCGAGGCCGCGCATGCGTTCCTGAACTTCATGATGGACGCGCAGAACATGGCGGCGGCGTCGAACTATGTCTACTATGCCAACGGCAACAAGGCATCGCAGGAATTCCTCAACGAGGACGTGATCGGCGATCCGGCGATCTACCCGTCGGCCGAGACGCTGGAGAACCTCTATACCGTCACCCCCTTCCCGGCGCGCGCGCAGCGCGTCCTGACGCGGCTCTGGACCCGCGTGAAATCGGGCACCTGAGGCTTGCGCGCCCCGTCCCGCGCAGTCCCGCCCCGGCCCTCGCGCCAGGGTCCGCCCCGGCCCACGCGCCAGGGTCCGCCCCGGCCTTTGAGCCGGGGCCTGCGCCAGCCGTTGCGCCAGGGTCCGCCCCGGCCCACGCGCCGGGGCCTGCGCCAGCCGTTGCACCAGGGTCCGCCCCGGCCTTCGAGCCGGGGCCTCCCGGCCGCCGCGGAGCGCCCGGCATGAGCCCGCAGACCGTGTTCGCGCCCTGGGAGGATCCGGCCAGCAAGCCGCTGATCCGGTTCTACGGCGTGACCAAGCGGTTCGGCGATTTCACCGCGATCGACAATATCGACCTCGATATCTTCGAGCGCGAATTCTTCGCCCTGCTCGGCCCGTCCGGCTGCGGCAAGACCACGCTGATGCGGATGCTGGCGGGGTTCGAGACGCCGACCGAGGGCACGATCTGGCTGGACGGCCGCGACATCGGCCCGGTGCCGCCCAACAAGCGCGCCACCAACATGATGTTCCAGTCCTACGCCCTGTTCCCGCATCTGAACGTGCGCGACAACATCGCCTTCGGTCTGCGGCGCGAGGGCAAGCCGAAAGACGCCATCGCGGCCCGCGTCGACGAGATGCTGCGCCTCGTCCAATTGCAGAAATTCGCCGGCCGCAAGCCGCACCAGATTTCCGGCGGGCAGCGCCAGCGGGTCGCCCTCGCCCGCTGCCTGGCCAAGGCGCCCCGGCTGCTGCTGCTGGACGAGCCGCTCGGCGCGCTGGACCGCAAGCTGCGCGAGGAGACCCAGTTCGAGCTGATGGACATCCAGGAAAAGACCGGCACCACCTTCGTGATCGTCACCCACGACCAGGAAGAGGCGATGACCGTCGCCAGCCGCGTCGCGGTGATGGATCACGGCAAGCTGGTACAGGTCGCCACGCCCGACGTGATCTACGAGGCGCCCGTGTCCACCTATGTCGCGGACTTCATCGGCGACGTGAACATCCTGCCCGGCCGCATCGCCGCGCAGGACGGCACGCGCGTGACGATCGACTGGGCCGAAGGCCAGCCCGCCATCGCCGCGCGCACCAGGCTGGCGCTGGCGCCCGGATCGGCGGCCTATTTCGCCATCCGCCCCGAGAAGATCGCGATCTCCGCTGCCCGCCCCGAGGGTGCGGCGAACGCGGTGGCGGGCAAGGTGCTGGACATCGCCTATCTCGGCAACATCTCGACCTACCATGTCGAACTGCCGGGCGGGCAGGTGATCAAGGCGCAATCGGCCAATACAGACCGCATCGCCGCGCGCGAATTCACCTGGGAGGATGCCGCCTGGCTGTCCTGGACCGACGCCGCGGGCGTGGTGCTGGACCGATGAGGGCGGCGTGCCGCATGGGGGACGAAACCGCGCTGCCCGGCGCCTGCGTCTGTCGTATCGGGGCGGCGGCCTGATGCGCCGGCTGGCCGTCATCGCCCTGCCCTATCTGTGGCTGCTGGCGCTGTTCCTGGTGCCGTTCGTCATCGTGCTGAAGATCTCCTTGTCGGACACGGCGATCGCCATACCGCCCTACACGCCCATCCTCGACCTTTCGGCCGGCTGGGACGGCCTGCGCGATTTCGTGGCCGATCTCGATTTCGAGAATTTCGCCTTCCTCGCCACCGACGACCTTTACTGGAAGGCGTACCTGTCCAGCCTGCGGATCGCGTTCGTGGCCACGGTGCTGACGCTGCTGGTCGGCTATCCCGTCGCCTATGCCATGGCCCGCGCCGAGGAAAGCTGGCGGCCGCTGCTGCTGATGCTGGTGATCCTGCCGTTCTGGACCTCGTTCCTGATCCGGGTCTATTCGTGGATGGGCATCCTCAGCCAGGAAGGGTATCTCAACCAGCTTCTGATGGGGTTGGGGCTGATCGACCAGCCGCTGACGATCCTGAACACCAATGCGGCGGTCTATATCGGCATCGTCTATACCTACCTGCCGTTCATGATCCTGCCGATCTATGCCACGCTGGAAAAGCTCGACACCTCGCTGCTGGAGGCGGCCGAGGATCTGGGCTGCTCGCGCATGTCCGCGTTCTGGCTGGTGACGGTCCCGCTTTCGGTGCCGGGGATCCTGGCGGGGTGTTTTCTGGTGTTCATCCCGGTGATCGGCGAGTTCGTGATCCCCTCGCTGCTGGGCGGGTCGGAAACGCTGATGATCGGCAAGGTGCTGTGGGAGGAGTTCTTTTCCAACCGCGACTGGCCGGTGGCGAGCGCGGTGGCGGTGATCCTGCTGCTGATCCTGATCGTGCCGATCGTGCTGTTCCAGCGCAACGAGCAGAAACAGCGCGAGGCGGGGGGATGAGACGGTTCTCCTGGATCAACGCCACGTCGCTCACGCTGGGCTTCGCGTTCCTGTACCTGCCGATGCTGATCCTGATCGTCTACAGCTTCAACGCGTCCAAGCTGGTGACGGTCTGGGCCGGCTTCTCGACCCGCTGGTATGGCGAGCTGCTTCGCAACGACGCATTTCTGGGCGCGGCCTGGGTCACGCTCAAGGTGGCGGTGCTGTCGTCGACGCTGGCCACGATCCTGGGCACGATGGCGGCGCATGTGCTGGTGCGGGGCGGCCGGTTCGCGGGGCGCACGCTGTTTTCCGGCATGATCTACGCGCCGCTGGTGATGCCCGAGGTGATCACCGGCCTGTCGCTGCTGCTGCTGTTTATCGGCATCGGGCTGGACCGGGGCATCGTGACCATCGTGCTGGCGCATACCACGTTTTCCATGTGCTACGTGTCGGTGGTCGTGTCCTCGCGGCTGGTCTCCTTCGACCGCGCGCTGGAGGAGGCGGCGCTCGACCTCGGCTGCACGCCGTTCCAGGCATTCCGCCTGGTGACCTTGCCGATCATCGCGCCGGCGGTCATATCGGGCTGGCTGCTTGCCTTCACCCTTTCGCTGGATGACCTCGTGATCGCCTCCTTCGTGACCGGCCCCTCGGCCACCACCCTGCCGATGAAGATCTGGTCCTCGGTCCGCCTCGGCGTCTCGCCGGAGATCAACGCACTGTCGACGCTGCTGATCGGCATCGTCACGCTGGGCGTCATCACCGCCTCGCTGGTGTCGAAACGCGCCATCGCCTCAAGGCAAAGGGACGAACAGGCGGCACAGCAGACATGACGGATTTCCTTGATGAATTCGCCGCCTACGAGGCCGCGCGCGGCCGGCCGGACCGGATCGAGCTGCTGCTGTGCGACATCAACGCGATCCACCGCGGCAAGTGGCTTTCGGGCGACGACGCGAAAAAGATCAATGACGGCGGGGTGCGCCTGCCGCTGTCGACCTATGCGCCCAACATCATGGGCGAGGAGATCCCGGAAACCGGGCTGGGCATGGCGGTTGGCGACCCCGATGGGGTGATGGTGCCGGTCACGGGCACGCTGAAACCCGTCCCATGGGCGGACGGCCATGTCGCGCAGGTGCAATGCGAGATGACCGAGGACGGCGAGACGGTCAGCTGGCTGTCGGCCCGCGACAAGCTGGCGGCGATGCTGGCGCGCTATGCCGCGCGCGGCCTGACCCCGGTGATCGCCACCGAGCTGGAATTCTACATCGTCGCGGCGCGGGAAACGCCGGAAGAGTCGCCCTGCCCGCCACCGCATGCGCCTGACGCACAGAATTACGAGCTGAACGTGCTCGACCGGACGCAGGACATCCTGACCGAGATCCAGGCCGCCTGCGCCGAGCAGGGGCTGGCCACCGATTCGCTGATCGCGGAATACGGGCCGGGCCAGTACGAGATCAACTTTCACCACACCGACGACGCGCTGGAGGCGGCCGATACCGCCGTCCTGTTCCGCCGGCTGGTGCGCGGCGTCGTCGCGCGGCACGGGATGGAGGCCACGTTCATGGCCAAACCCTATGCCGAGCATCCGGGCAACGGGATGCACGTTCATGTCAGCGTCCGCGGCGCGGACGGCAACATCTTCGCCCATGACGAAGGCGGCGTATCGCCCGCCCTCGGCCATGCGGTCGCCGGGGTGCTGGCCACGATGCCCGACGCGCAGGCGGTGCTGGCGCCGCACCTGAATTCCTTCCGCCGCTTCGCGCCCGGCAGCTTTTCCCCGAACCGGCCCGATTGGGGGCTGGACCATCGCGGCGCAGCGGTGCGCCTGCCCGACACCGAGGGGCCTGCAGCCCGGCTGGAACACCGCATCGCGGGCGCCGACTGCAACCCCTACCTCGCGATCACCGCGATCCTGGGCGGCATCCTGCACGGGCTGGACGGTGATTTGCCGCTGCCGCTGCCGCTCGACGATCCCTTGGCGCCCGTGCCCGATGCGCTGTCGCATGACTGGCGCCGCGCGGTGGACGTGTTCGCGGCATCAGACTTCATCGAGGATATCTTCGGCGCGCGGTTTCGGCACATCTATGCCACGCTGAAACAGGACGAGATCGCCAAGCTGACCGCGGAAATCACCCCGGTCGAATACCGCGTCTATCTCGGCCGGCTCTAGCCGCGGCGACCCCGGCCCCCTCCTCATCTTGCCGAAAGTACCTCGGGGGGTCAGGGGGGCAGCGCCCCCCTGCCGGCAATTGCCAGCTTCCGTTCGCCGCCGTGTTCACTGCCCCGCGCCAGCAGGTCGGGTTCCGGAAATATGGCCCCGCGTTCAGGTCCGGTACAGCAGCGATCTGCCCTCGTGGAACAGGTGCACCTTGCCCGGATCGGCGGTCAGGCGCACCTCGTTGCCGCGCAGGCCGGCATGGATGCCGGGCAGCTTGGCGATCACCGGATCGCGCCCGTGTTCAGGCTCGAAATACAGCACCGTCACCTCGCCCAGGGCCTCCAGGATGTCCACCTTGCCGTCATAGAGATACCCCTCGCCCGTCGCCTCCACCAGGTCTTCGGGGCGCACGCCGACATTGACATTCTTGCCCATGTCGGCCTCGGTCGTCTCGATATTCGACACGGCCATGCCCTCGCCGTCGAGCTTGACCTGCGTTTGCTTGCCGGTGGCGACGATCTCTCCGGGCAGCAGGTTCATGGCGGGCGATCCGATGAACTGGGCCACGAATTCGTTCTGCGGCCGCTCGTACAGGTCCAGCGGGCTGCCGACCTGGCTGATCCCCTTGTCGGCCAGCACCACGATCCGGGTGGCCAGCGTCATCGCCTCGACCTGGTCGTGGGTGACGTAGATCATGGTCGACTCCGGCATCTGCTCCTTGAGCTGGGCGATCTCGATCCGGGTCGCCACGCGCAGCGCGGCGTCGAGGTTCGACAGCGGCTCGTCGAACAGGTAGACCTTGGGATCGCGCACGATCGAGCGGCCGATGGCGACACGCTGCCGCTGCCCGCCCGACAGCGCCTTGGGCAGCCGGTCGAGGTAATCCTCGAGCTGCAATATCTTCGCCGCGCGCATCACCGCCTCGTCGATCTCGGCCTTGCTTTTCTTGGCGATCTTCAGCGCGAAGGACATGTTGTCGCGCACCGTCATGTGCGGGTAGAGCGCGTAGGACTGGAACACCATGGCGATGCCGCGCTGCGCGGGGGGCACGTCGTTGACCAGCACGCCGTCGATCTCCAGCGTGCCGGCGGTGATCTTCTCCAGCCCGGCGATCATGCGCAGCAGCGTGGACTTGCCGCAGCCGGACGGGCCGACAAAGACGATCAGCTCGCCGGTCTCTATGTCCAGGTTGATGCCCTTCAGAACCTCGACGGTGCCACCATAGGTCTTGCCGACATCCGTCAGTTTCAGGTCCGCCATCCAGTGTCCTCCCCTAGCGGCCGCGCTCGATGCCGAAGAACGCCTGATGGGGCGGCAACGTCACGGTTCTGTCCTCGATCCGCGCCGCGAAGGGCGCCTCTTCCGATTTGCGCCAATCGCCGTCCGGCAGGTCCAGCACCGCCTCCTCCTCGGCAGAGAAGTTGAACGCGCAGAGGATCCGGTCGCCCTCATGCGTGCGGATCAGCATCAGCGTGTCCGCATCCGCCGACACCACCGCCAGCCCGCCCTTGGCGAAGGCCGGGTGGCGGGCGCGGAACGCGATCATGCGGCGATAGAACCGCAGCGTGCTGTCGGGCGTGTCGTCCTGCACCGACACGGCGCGGTTCACATGTTCCATCGCCATCGGCAGCCACGGCTTGCCCTCGGAAAAGCCGCCATTCTGGTTGTCGCGGTTCCACGGCATCGGCGTGCGGCAGCCGTCGCGGCCGCGGAACTTGGGCCAGAACCGGATGCCGTAGGGATCCTGCAAATCCTCGAAGGCGACATAGGCTTCGGTCAGGCCCAGCTCCTCGCCCTGGTACAGGCAGACCGAGCCGCGCAGGCTCAGCAGCAGGCCGGCGGCTAGGCGCAGCCCCTCCTCGGTCAAGTGCCAGCGCGAGGGGTGGCGGATCACGTCGTGGTTGGAGAACGCCCAGCAGGCCCAGCCATCGCCGATGCCCTGTTCGTACTGGTGCAGCACATCCGCGACATGGGTGCCGCTCAGCGGCGTGTTCGACAGGAATTCGAACGAATAGCACATGTGCACCTTGTCGCCCCCGGCCGTGTATTGCGCCTGGATCTCCATGCCGCGCTGCGCGTCGCCGACCTCGCCCACCGCGGTGGTGGCGCCGTATTCGTCCAGCAGCGCGCGGAACCTTTGCAGGAAGGCCAGGTTCTCGGGCTGGTTCTTGTCGTACAGATGCTCCTGCCAGTTATACGGGTTCACCGCCGGCGCGATCTTGTCGTTGCGCGCGTCCGGCTCCAGCGCCGGGTTGTCGCGCAGCTCGCGGTCGTGGAAGTAGAAGTTGATCGTGTCGAGCCGGAACCCGTCGACCCCGTGATCCAGCCAGAACCGCGTGACATCCAGCAGCGCATCCTGCACCTCCGGGTTGTGCAGGTTCAGATCGGGCTGTTCGCGCAGGAAGTTGTGCAGGTAGTACTGCATCCGCTCGCCGTCCCATTCCCAGGCCGGCCCGCCGAAGATCGACAGCCAGTTGTTGGGCGGCGAGCCATCGGGTTTCGCGTCGGCCCAGACGTACCAGTCGGCCTTTTCCGCGTTCGCGCCGGACCGGCTGTCCTTGAACCACGGATGCTGGTCGGAGGAATGCGACAGCACCAGGTCGATCAGCACTTTCAGCCCAAGCTCGTGCGCCCGCGCCACCAGCGCGTCGAAATCGCCCAGCGTGCCGAACAGCGGATCGACATCGCGGTAATCGCTGACGTCATAGCCGAAATCGAGCATCGGCGAGCGGAAGAACGGCGAGATCCAGATCGCATCCACCCCGAGCGAGGCGATATGCGGCAGCCGGTGGATGATCCCGGCCAGATCGCCAACCCCGTCGCCATTGCTGTCCTGGTAGCTGCGCGGATAGATCTGGTAGATCACCGCGCCGCGCCACCAATCGGCATCGTCGGGGGAATTGTCGGGTTGCAGGTGGGTTGGGTCGAGAAGGTTCAAGTCGGCTCCTATTTCACCGACCCGGCGAGCATTCCGCGCACCAGGTATTTCTGCATCATGAAGAAGACCAGCAGCGGCACCGCGATCGACACGAAGGCCGCCGTGGCCAGGATTTCCCAGTTGCCGCCGCGCGTGCCCAGCAGCTCGACGATCTGGTTGGTCATCACCGTGGTGTCGCCGGTCGCGTCGATCAGGAACACCTTGGCCACCAGAAGGTCGTTCCAGGTCCAAAGGAACTGGAAGATGGCAAAGCTGGCCAGCGCCGGAAACGACAGCGGCAGCACGATGCGCACGAAGATCTGGAAATCGGTGGCGCCGTCGACCTTGGCATTCTCGATGATGTCGCGGGGCAGCCCGACCATGTAGTTGCGCAGCAGGTACACGGCCAGCGGCAGGCCGAACCCGGTATGCGCCAGCCAGACGCCGAGATATCCCTTGCCGATGCCGATGGCGAGATGCAGCTTCAAGAGCGGGATCAGCGCCAGTTGCAGCGGCACCACCAGCAGCGCCACGACCAGCGCGATCAGCAGCGCGCGGCCGGGGAAATCCATCCAGGCCAGCGCATAGGCCGCGAAGGCGGCGATCAGGATCGGGATGATCGTGGCCGGGATCGTCACCGTCAGCGTGGAAAAGAACGCCCGCCCCATGTTGTCCGAGGTCTGCGCGCCTTCGGCCCGCCCGTCCGACAGCCCGAACGCGAAGGCCAGCAGGATGAACAGCGCCAGCCCCCCGAAAAGCGGGATGTAGGATCCGATCCCGCGTTCGCTGCCGCGGAACACGTATTTCAGCACCAGCCCGAAGATCAGCGACGCGATACCGTAGATCACCACGTTCAGCGCCACGTTCTTGCCCAGCACGGTATCGTAATTGCCCAAGGTGAACTCGGGCGGCACCTTTGCGGTGACAAAGACGCGCTGGCCGCGGCCCGATGGTTCCTCGGCCGTCTCCAGCCGGTAATCGCCGTTCGCCTGCACCGTCACGGTCCCGCCGCGCCGCAGCTCTGCGGTGTCGCCGGGGGTATAGGCGGTCACGTCGCGCGCCGAGGTGCCCCAGACCGAGATGTTCAGCGTCTCGCGCCCGTCAATGTCGAACAGGTTGCCTTCGAGGACGTAAAGATCGCCCTCGCGCACCGCCTCGTCCGCGCCGGCGGTGCGCAGGGTCAGGCTTTGCTCGGCGGCGAACATCGCCTTCCACCAGCCGCTGGTGGCGATCTGGTCGGCGGTGCGGAACGACGACACGAACAGCCCCACCGTCGGGAACAGCCACAGCGCGACCAGCAGCGCGACGGAAATGTGCACCGCCCATGTCAGCCCGGATTTGGTGCCAGCCATGTTATCCATCCGATGTCCCCCTCGCCGCCGGCATCACCGCATCTCCTTGCGCGCGTTGCGCACGTTCCACACCAGGATCGGCGTGACCAGCACCATGATCACGATCGCCGAGGCCGACCCGACCCCCCAATCGTTGGCCCGGAACAGCTTGTCGTACATGTAGTTGGCCAGCACCTGGGTCTCCCACTGGCCGTTGGTCATGGCGAACACGATGTCGAAGATCTTGAGCACGACCAGCGTGATCGTCGTCCAGACCACCACGATGGTACCCATGATCTGCGGCACCTTGATCTTGAAGAACACCTGGAACGGGTTCGCCCCGTCGATGATCGCCGCCTCGATGGTTTCTTCCGGGATGCCGCGCAGGGCGGCCGACAGGATCACCATGGCAAAGCCGGTCTGGATCCAGATCAGCACGATCATCAGGAAAAAGTTGTTCCAGAACGGGATCGTCAGCCATTGCTGCGGCTCGTCCCCGCCGAGGCCGAGATAGATCGCGTTCAGAACGCCGATCTGTTCCTGATCGACCGGGCGCGCGTCATAGACCAGCTTCCAGATCACCGCCGCCCCGACAAAGGAAATCGCCATCGGCATGAAGATCAGCGACTTGGCGATGCTGCCCCAGCCGATCCGGTCGGTCAGCTGCGCCGCCAGCAGGCCGAAGGCGGTGGACATGGCCGGCACGATCAGCAGCCACATGAAATTGTTGCGCACCGCTTCCCAGAACTTCGCCTCGCCGAACATCTGGGTGTAGTTGTCGAAGCCGACGAAGGCGCCGCCGAGGCTGCGGTCGGTGACGCTCAGGCGCAGCGTTTCGAACACCGGGTAGGCCAGGTACAGCCCCAGCGCGAACATCGCCGGGAACAGGAACAGCCAGGGGCGCACCATGTTGGCGCGGTTGATGTTGCGGCCGATATTCGGGCCCTTGGCGGGAAAGATCACCTTGTCGAGCACAAGGTTCGAGGCATAGAAATAGCCGACGCATCCTCCGACGCCGATCACGATGGTCAGCAGACCCTGCAACGCTGGATGCATCGCGCCCTCCCGGTCCCGTTCTGGTGGGCTCCGGGCCGATCAGCCGGCCCGGAGAATGCGCTTTGCCGGTGGCGGCGCTACTTCAGCGCCTCCCAGCTTTCCTGGATCTCGGTCGCCACCTTCTCGGCATCCGCGCCGCCGGCATAATCGACCATGCCGGTCCAGAAGGTGCCCGCGCCGACACCGCCGGGCATCAGGTCGGACCCGTCGAAGCGGAACGTGGTCGCATCCAGCAGGATCTCGTTCATCTGCCGCTGGCTGTCGCTGGCGAACTTGTCCAGATCGACCCCGGTATGCGGCGTCAGGAAACCGGTAAGCCCCATCCAGATCTCGTGCGCCTCGGGCGTCTGCAGGAAAGCCATCAGGTCGTGCGCGGCGTCGTTTTCCTTGGTGATCGCCCACATCGTGCCCGCACCCAGCACGGGCTTGCCCAGATCCTTGCCTTCATAGGCCGGGAAGTAGAAGAAATCGGCATCGACGCCGACCTCGGTCCCGTCCGGGAAGAAGGCGGGAATGAACGACGCCTGCCGGTGCATCATGCATTGCGGCGGCGCGTCGAACAGGCCCTTGGGCGAGTCGCGGAAATCGGTCGAGGCGACGGCGCTGCGCCCGCCGGCGACCATGTCGTCCTGGATGAAGGTGCCGAATTCCTCGATCGCGGCGACGACGCGCGGGTCGTTGAACGGGATCTCGTTGGTGGTCCACTGGTCGTAGACCTCGGGCGGCTGGGTGCGCAGCATCAGATCCTCGACCCAGTCGGTCGCCGGCCAGCCGGTGGCCCCGCCCGATCCCAGGCCGATGCACCACGGCGTTTCGCCATCCTCGATCATCTGCGCGGACAGCGCGTCCAGCTCTTCCATCGTCTCGGGCACGTCATAGCCGAAATCGGCGAAGTTCTCGGGCACGTACCAGACCAGCGATTTCACATCGACCTTGTAGAAGAAACCGTAGAGATCCGCGTTTCCGTCCGGCCCGTCGAAGGTGCCCAGATCGACCCAGGATTGGCCGGCGGCGTAATTGTCCAGCAGCCAGTCGGCCGTGCCGTCCTTGAGCGGTGTCAGGAAACCGCGCCCTGCCATGTCGCGCGCCAGCCCCGGCTGCGGGAAGACCGCGACGTTGGGGGCCGAGCCGGCCTCGGCATCGACGACGATCTGCTGCTCGAAACTGTCGGAGCCGACATAGCGCACGTCATGGCCGGACTGTTCGGCAAAGGCGTTCAGCACCGCCTCGACGTTTTCCTGGTCCGGCCCCAGCCACGGCCCGAACACCGTCAACTGCTCGGCATGGGCCATGCCGGCAGCCATTCCCACCGTCAACGCAAGCGAAGCGGCGCCAGAATAGAGTCCATGTTTCATTGATATCCTCCCGGTTCGACGCGGCAGCGCCATCCTGTCATACGGCCTCGGGAATCAATCCCAAAGCGCTTTGGATATACGCAGGCTGTGCGATGCGCACCCGCCTGTCAACAATCAATCGCCCCAAACGTGCACGGGGACCGATGCCGCACCTGCATTGACGCAGCGCAGAAAGCCGCGAACCTGCGCTTTGGCTTTGACGGCGCCGGGACGGGCGACTAACGTGATCGGTGCCCAAAGCGGTTTGGCAAGGGATTTGCCGCCACCTGGAACGGCATCTGGAACGGGGAACCCGGATGAATCTCAAGCAATTGTCACAAGTTCTGGGCCTGTCGCAAACCACCGTCAGCCGGGCGCTCAACGGCTATCCCGAAGTGGCCGAGGCGACCCGGCAGAAGATCGTCGACGCGGCCGAGCGGCACGGGTACCGCCCGAACGCGCGCGCCAAGAGCCTGGCCACGGGCCGCGCCATGGCGGTGGGCCATGTCCTGCCGGTCTCCGCCAAGGGAGAGATCGTGAACCCGGTCTTCGCCGATTTCATCGCCGGCGCGTCGGAAAGCTATCTCGCGCATGGCTATGACCTGGTGCTGTCGCTTGTGCCCGACGACGCCGAGGAAGACGCCTACCGCGAGCTGGCCACCAAGGGATCGGTCGACGGGATCATCGTGCACAACCCGCGCATCGACGACCGGCGCATCCCGCTGCTGCGCGACATCGGCCTGCCCTTCGTGGTGCACGGCCGTATCTCGCGGCACGGCGACGATTACGACTGGGTCGATGTCAACAACCTGCGCGCCTTCCGGCGGGCGGCCGAATTCCTGCTGGACCTCGGCCACCGGCGGATCGGTCTGATCAACGGGCAGACGGCGATGGATTTCGCCGACCGCCGGCTGCACGGCTATCTCGAGGCGCTCGAGGCGCGCGAAATCGCGCCCGACCCGGCGCTGATCGCGTCCGATCTGATGACCGAATCCTACGGCCACACCGCCGCCTCCGCGATGCTGGCGCTGCCCGACCCGGCCACCGCGTTCCTGTGCTCGTCGATGATCCCGGCCCTGGGCGCGCGCCGCGCCATCGAGGAGGCCGGCCTCGACATGCCGCGCGACGTGTCGGTGATTACCCATGACGACGATCTGGGCTACCTGTCCAATGGCGGCGCCGCGGGGGGTAGTGTGCCGATCTTCACCGCCACCCGCTCTTCCGTCCGGCTCGCCGGTCGGTTATGCGCCGAGCGGGTGATCGACCTGGTCCAGACCCCCGGACAGGCGCCGCAGCAACACCTGCTGGAGGCCGACCTGACCGTCGGACGCTCCACCGGGCCGGCCCCGCGTGCCGCCGATCGACACCGAGAAGACACAGCGAGGAACGCATGAAATACAGCCGCGCCGATTTTCCGAAAGGCTTCACCTTCGGGGCCGCCACGTCCGCCTACCAGATCGAGGGGCACGCCCAGGGCGGCGCCGGACGCACCCATTGGGACGATTTCGCCGCCACCCCCGGCAACGTGGTGCGCATGGAAAACGGCGCGCGCGCCTGCGATCACCTGAACCGCTTCGAGGAAGACCTTGATCTTGCGGCCGGAATGGGGCTTGACGCCTACCGCTTCTCGACCTCCTGGGCGCGGGTGATGCCCGAGGGGCGCGGCACCCCGAACCCGGAGGGGCTGGATTTCTACGACCGGCTGGTCGATGCGATGCTGGCGCGCGGGCTGAAACCCTTCGCCACGCTCTATCACTGGGAACTGCCCTCGGCGCTGGCCGATCTGGGCGGCTGGCGCAACCGCGACATCGCGGACTGGTTCGCCGAGTACACGCGCACCATCATGGGCCGGATCGGCGACCGCGTGCACGCCGCCGCCCCGATCAACGAGCCGTGGTGCATCGCCTGGCTGTCGCATTTCCTGGGCCAGCACGCCCCCGGCCTGCGCGACATCCGCGCCGCCGCCCGCGCCATGCATCACGTCCTTCTGGCGCATGGCCGCGCAACCCAGGTGATGCGCGATCTGGGCATGACCAATCTCGGCGCGATCACCAACCACGAATACGTGCTGCCCGCCGACAGCACCGAGGCCGCGTCGAAGGCCGCGACGCTGTATGACGGGATCTACAATCGCTGGTTCCTGTCCGGCATCTATTCCGGCAGCTACCCCGAGGATGTGCTGGCCCTGCTGGAGCAGCACCTGCCCGCGGGCTGGCAAGACGACATGAAGACCATATCGCAACCCGTTGATTGGGCTGGTATAAACTACTACACGCGCAAGCTGGTCGCGCCCGGCCCCTCGGGCCATCCGCTGGATTTCGCCGAAGGGGTCGGCGATCTGCCGCAGACCACCATGGGCTGGGAGATCTATCCCGAGGGCCTGACGCGCATGATCGCGCGCGTCTCGCAAGCCTATGCTCGAAATCCGGGCGCGAGCATCCCGATCTACGTCACCGAGAACGGCATGTCGGCCGCGGGCAGCCTGACCGCCGGCGCGGTCGAGGATCCGCAGCGCATCGCCTATCTCGAGCGGCACATGGAGGCGGTGCTGCGCGCCATCGAGGAAGGCGCCGATGTGCGCGGCTATTTCATCTGGTCGCTGCTCGACAATTACGAATGGGCGCTGGGATACGACAAGCGGTTCGGGCTGGTCCATGTCGATTTCGACACCCTGACCCGAACGCCCAAGGCGTCCTACCACGCGCTGAAACGCGCCCTGGCAGGATGATCCGATGAGCCGCGCCGCCGACCGCTATGCCCTCGTCGCCGATATCGGCGGCACCAACACCCGTGTCGCACTGGCCGACGGGCTGACGCTGGTGCCCGAAACGGTGCGCCGCTACCGCAATGCCGACTATCCGGGGCTGGACGCCGTGCTGCGCGCGTTTCTCGCCGCCGAGGGCAATGTCGATTGCTGGGGCGCCTGCGTCGCCGTCGCCGGGCCGGTGCGCGGCGGGGTGGGCGAGTTGACGAATGTCGACTGGCGGATCGACGCCGCCTCGGTCGCGCGGGCGGCGCAGGCCGAGTGCGTGTCGATCCTGAACGACCTGCAGGCCCAGGGCTTCGCGCTTGGCCATCTTGCACAGGACAAGCTGACGCCGGTGATCGCCATGCCCGAGGCCGCGCCCGACGCGACCCGGCTGGTGGTCGGCGCGGGCACCGGCGTCAATTCGGCCACGGTCTATCACACCGCCAGGGGCCGCCTCGTGCCGCCCGCCGAAATCGGCCATGCCGGGATGCCGATCCGCAACGCCGCCGATCTGCGGCTGGCCGCGTTCGTCGAGACGGCGCACGGTTTTCCGGGGATCGAGGACGTGCTTTCGGGGCGCGGGCTGGAACGCATTCATGCGTGGCTGGGCCACGAGGCGAACGACCTGCGCGAGGCGCGCGCCGCCGAGATCATGGCCGGCCTTGCGGACGGATCCGATGCGCGCGCCGAACAGGCGGCCGCGGTCTATGTGCGGATCTTCGGCGCGATGATCGGCGACCTTGCCCTGACCGTCCTGCCCTTCGGCGGCATCTACCTGATCGGCGGCGTGGCCACCGCCTTCGGCCCCTATCTCCACAGGTTCGGCTTTACCGAGGCGTTTCGGGACAAGGGCCGCTTTTCGGGGTTCATGAACAATTTCGGCGTGTCGCTGGTCGAGGACGATTATGCCGCCCTGACCGGCTGTGCCAGCCACCTGGAGGAACTGCGCTAGGCGGCGCCTTGCCGCTTCTTCTCGTTGCAAATACGCAATTGAAAACCGACCCGCCCCGGCCCCCGGCCGCGCCTTATCCCAGCGCCTTCCACAGCATCCGCAGCGCCAGCACCGCCAGCAGGCCCAGGATCACCCGGTCGAAGACCTGCCGCGACAGGTGCCGCGCCAGCCAGGCGCCGACCGGCATCGCGCCGAACAGCGGCACCAGCGCCAGCACGCCGTAGATCGCCACCTGCGCGTCAAGGATGCCGTAGGCCCACAGCACCGGCGCCTGCGCCGCCGACATCGCCGCGAAATAGACCGAGATCGTCGCGACGAACACGGCCCGCTCCAGCTTCATCGCGTTCATGAAGGTCAGCGCGACCGGCGCCGACAGCCCGATCGCCCCCTGCATCACGCCCCCCGCCAGCCCGACCGGCAGCACCGCCCGCAAAGCCGTGCCATAGGCCAGCGTCCAGCCCGGCCGCGCCATGCGAAAGCCGATATAGGCCAGCACCGCCGCGGCCACCGCCACGAGCAGCAGATCGGGCGGCGCCGTCGCCAGAAGCCAGCTGCCGACCCCCGCCCCGGCCGCGCCCGCGGCGGCGAAGACACCGATGAACCGCACCGGCAGCCGGGCCTCCCGGTAATGCCAAGCCTGCCACAGGTTGCTCAGCAGGTTCGGGATCACCATCACCGCAACCGCCAGCCGCACGTCGAAGAACACCGCCATCACCGGCACTGCGAGGATCGGCGCGCCCGCGCCGATCGCCCCCTTGAGCACACCGCCCGCCGCGATCGCGGCGAAGATCAGCGCGAATTCCCCGATCACATCCATGGCCGCCGCTCCGTTCCGTTCGGTCTTTTCTGTCCGGGCAGGTCCCGGCCGGCCCGGGCCCGCCCCGCCATTACCGCCACATGTCCGGCCCCGGTTTACAAGCGCGCGGCGATGCGGCATCCCTGCGCCACTCCTCTGCGCGATACCCGCCGCGAGGACAAGTCCGATCCGAGAACGAGGCCGACCCCCGTGCTGCACCGCCTTCCGGCTGCCCGCCCCGCCGCCCTTCGTCCAAGCATGGCCCCCGCATGAGCGCGCCCGAGCCGCTGCTGCTGACCCCCGGCCCGCTGACGACCTCGGCGCGGGTCAAGGCCGCGATGCTGCGCGACTGGGGCTCGCGCGATCCCGAATTCGAGGCGCTGACGGCGCGGATCCGCAGCGGCGTGCTGGACATCGCCCATGCGCCGGCCGCCGAGTACACCATGGTGCCGCTGCAAGGCTCGGGCACCTTCGCGGTCGAGGCGATGTATGCAACGCTGGTCGCGCCGCAGGATGGGGTGCTGGTCCTTGCCAACGGCGCCTACGGCAAGCGGATCGGCGAGATCTGCGCCCGGCTCGGCCTGCGGCACGCGCTGATCGACCTGCCCGACGACCGGCCGCTCGACCCCGCCACGGTGTCGCGTGCGCTGGTGGATCATCCGGATCTGCGCTTTGTCACGGCGGTGCATTGCGAGACCACATCGGGGCTTCTCAACCCGCTTGAGCGGATCGCCGATCTGTGCCGCGACGCGGGCCGGCCGCTTCTGGTGGACGCGATGTCGTCCTTCGGCGCGCTGCCGCTAAAGACGGGCGCGCTGGGCCTCGCGGCGCTGGCGGCCTCGTCCAACAAGTGCCTTCAGGGCGTGCCCGGCCTTGGATTCGTGGTCGCGCGGCGCGATGACCTGTCGCGCAAAGATCACACATGCCCGTCGCTGTCGCTGGACCTCGCCGCGCAGGATCGGCAGTTTTCCGCCGATGGCCAGTGGCGCTACACGCCGCCCACCCATGTCGTCGCCGCCCTCGCCGAGGCGCTGGACGAGCTGGCGGAGGAAGGCGGCCCCGAGGCCCGCCGTGCCCGCTATGCCGAAAACTGCGCCACGCTGACCGAAGGCATGCGCGCGCTGGGCTTCGAGGCGGCGCTGGCCCCGGAATATCAGGCGCCGATCATCGTCTCCTTCGCCGAGCCGCAGACGCCGTGGTTCGATTTCGACCGCTTCTACGATGCGCTCAAGGCGCGCGGTTTCGCGATCTATGCCGGCAAGATGAAGGCGCGCGCGACCTTCCGCGTGGGGGTGATCGGGGCCGTGACGCGCGCCGATATTGAACTCTTCCTTGCCGCCGTTCGACAGGTCAGGGACATGATGCAGGCCGATCACTGAATGTTACGGTGCGTTTCAGGCCGATGCCGAGCGGGGATTTTCGCTTGCCAATGCGGCGCGCGCTATTGTGAGTATGGGTAAATCCGCTAGGTTGCGCCAATCAGGCAAGATACAGAGCAGACCGGGCAGTGCGCTGCCGAAGGAGGACTACATGGGTTCAGAGGCGAGGCCGGAACGCCCGACCTTTGCGGCAGTTGCCGAGCGGCGGTTCCGACTGGCCGGGAAGTCGATCATCGAAAAGGGGCATCCCTATTTCGTGCCGGTCGACCGTCTCGAACAGATGTATTCGTCCAAGCCGGACGGGTATGTGAGCCTCGCTCATTACGACTATCTCGGGTTGTCGCGGCATCCCGACGTGCTGAATGCCGGCGCGCTGGCGCTGCAGGAATTCGGCGCCGGGGTCGGTGCCTCGCGGCTGGTGGGCGGCGAGCGCATGGCGCACCGCGATCTGGAACGGAACCTGGCCGAGTTCCTGGGCGTGGGCGACGTGCTGACGCTGATCTCGGGCTATCTGACCAACCTGTCGCTGATCAACCATCTGCTGGGGCCGCGCGATCTGGTGCTGATCGACGAGCTTGCGCATAATTCCATCGTGGTCGGCGCCCGGTCGGGCCGGTTCACCTGTCAGACCTTCGAGCATAACGACCTCGACGACCTGGAGGCGCGGCTGGAACAGGCCCGCGGCGAATACCGGCATGTGCTGGTGGTGGTCGAGGGGCTGTATTCGATGGATGGCGACATCCCCGACCTGCCCCGCCTGGTCGAGATGAAGCGCCGCCACGACGCCTGGCTGCTGGTCGACGAGGCGCATTCCTACGGCGTTCTGGGCAAGAATGGCCGCGGCGTGTGCGAGCATTTCGGCATCGACCCGGCCGAGATCGAGCTGTCGGTCGGCACCCTGTCGAAAAGTTTCGTGTCCTCGGGCGGCTTCATCTGCGCCAGCGCCGAGGTGATCGCCTGGCTGCGCTTTACCCTGCCCGGCTTTGTCTATTCGGTGGGCCTGTCGCCCGCCACGGTGGCCAGCGCCAATGCCGCGCTGGGCGTCCTGCGGGCCGAGCCGGACCGGGTCGAACGGCTCAAGCAGAAATCGCGCCTGTTCCGCGACGCGGCCCGCGCCGCCGGGCTGGAGCCGGGCAAGGCGATCGGCGAGGCGGTGGTGCCGCTGTTCTTCGACAGCCCCGAACAGACGATGATGGTCAGCCAGACGCTGATGGATCACGGCGTCTATGCGCCGCCCATCGTGCAGGTCGGCGTGCCCAAGGACGAGCCGCGCATCCGGTTCTTCTTTTCCGCCGCGCACCGCGATGCCGACATCCTGCGGGCCGTCGACATCGCCGCGGCCGCGGTGCATGGCGAATTGCCCGCCCAGATCGCGAGTTCCTGAGCGGCACAAGCGCCTTTCAGCCCGGCATCCCGGTGATCTTCAACGGCGGCGGCGCTATCATTCGCGCCGCGCTGCCGCCCTGCCCGGTCAAGCAAGGGCCTCGGCACGGTCGGCGCGGGCTTTTTCCGCCTCGCGGCCGTGGATTTCCTCGTAATGGTCGAACCGGGTCTCGTACCATGCGGTCCCGTGGGTCAGCCCGCCGAGCGAGCGGAACAGCTCGTCCTGCGCGGGGGACGGGATCAGCGCGTGCAGCACATCCCAGCCCTTGGCGCTGTCATGCGGCTCAAAGCCCAGCACCTGCCCCTTGAGCGACGAGATCTGCGCCACCAGCCCGCCGGTATAGACGGACGGCAGATGCACGTCGATCCGATCGATCGGCTGCAGCAGGACCGGGCCGCAATCGGCCAGCGCGGTGCGCATCCCCATCAGACCGGCAGTGCGGAAAGCGAAGTCGGAACTGTCGACCGAATGGTGCTTGCCGTCGGTCAGCGTCACGCCCACGTCGATCACCCGGAACCCCAGCGGCCCGCGCGACAGCGCCTCTTCGCAGCCGGCGGCAACGGCGGGGATGTAGTTGCGCGGCACCGCGCCGCCCTTGACCGTCTCGGCAAAGACGAACCCGTCGCCGCGCGACCGGGGCGCCACCTCTATGTGGATGTCGGCGAACTGCCCGGCGCCGCCCGACTGCTTGCGGTGGCGGTAGCGGGTGTCGGTGGCGCGCTGGATCGTCTCGCGGTAGCTGGCCTGCGGAAGCTCCTCCTCGATGGCGATGTCGAAATCCGCCTTCAGCGTTTCGGTCAGCCGGCGCAGGTGCATCGGACCCTGCAGGCAGGCCAGCACATGGCCGGTCTCCGCGTCCTGCTCGATGACCAGGCCGGGGTCGATGGCGGCAATGCGGGCCAGCGCGCCGGACAGGCGGGCATCGTCGCGGTCGCTGGCCGGGCGCAGGATGCGGCGGAACACGGGCGGCTTGCCGAACGCCCAGTCCGGCAGGCGCTGCACCTCGTCGCCGGTCCAGACGTCGCCGGGGTTCAGATGGTCGGATTTCACCGCAACGGCCAGCCCGCCGCGCGCCACCGGCCCTGTCTGCGGCTTGCCGTCCGGTGCGTTCAGCGCGCCGATCCCCGCTTCGCCCAGCCGCTGGCCGGCCTCCAGCCCGCCGCCCAGATCGCGCAGCAGCACCGATTTGCCGACATGTTTGCGGTTGTCGGCGGCAACCCCGATCACCGCGTTCGGCCCGACCCCCAGCCGCGCCCCCACCGAGGACGGCCCGGCGGTTTCGTGCCGCAGATCCTTCATCAGTCGCGTGACCCCGTTGGCATGCACCGCAGCGCCCAGGAAGACCGGCACGATGTCGTTGTGCTTGTGCATCTCGGCCACCATCGAGAACACGTTCCCGGGCGCGGGGATCCGGTCCTCGATCAGTTGCTCCAGCAGGTCGTCGTTGAAATCGGACAGGTTTTCAAGAAGCTCGGTGCGCGCCTCCTGCTCGCGCGGGCGCATCGCCTCGGGCATCTCGACCAGCGCCGAGGGGCGCCCCTCGCGGTACTCCCAGGCACGTTCGGAAATCAGGTCGACCGCGCCGGTGATCTCGCCGTCCCGGCGGATCGGCACCTGCCGCAGCACCAGCAGGTGCCGGGCGTAGTGCTGAAGCGCGGCGACGGTGTCGCGGACGCGGCCGGCATAGCCGTCCATGTGGCCGACGAACAGCGAGGCCGGCACGCCGGCCTCCTCGATCAGGCGCAGGTAGGGGGCGGCCTGCGGCGCATCCTCGGGGTCGGGGCGCACGCACAGCACGGCATGGTCCGACGCGGCCAGCGCATGGCCCGCCGCGCCCAGGTTGTCGGTGCCGCCGGCAATATCGAACGCGCCCCAGGCGTCGCCGAGATAGTCGAAGGTCAGGCAGGCGAAGCGGTCGGTGAACGGGCTTTGCGTGGCGCGGCCGTCCTCCAGCGCGGCGAGCGCGCGCGCCAGGGTGGATTTGCCGGATTGCGATGGCCCGAGAAGCGTGAAGCAACGCATGTCTGTCCCCTTTCGGTCTTGCTGGCGCGGGGCCGCCCCGAGGGTCGTGGCGGCGCGGACGCCATGTTGCGCCCTGCCCGAGCGCAGCCGCCCGCCTGCGATGCCTGCCCGCGCCCGCCGGGTCCGCGGCCGCACGCCGCGTTGCCCCCGAAAGGCGTCTGTCTGCATGGTTTCCGCCGCGCCGGGCCGCGTCAAGACGTTTCGCACCGCACCGCGCCCAGCGGCGAAATTCGGGCCGGCCGCGCCGGCCGCGATGCCGTTTCGGCGCCGTTCGGAACGGAGCGGGCCGTTGCCCGGCGCTTGTGATCCGGGGGGCCGCGGCCTATGTCTGGCGCGACCCGTTCCCCCCGCAGCCCCGTCAGCCGATGCCCCGAGATCGCCCCAGCCTGTCCGACCGCGTCACCAACGCCGCCGCCCGCGGCGTCATCGGGCTGGCGCTGGCGCTGCCCTATCGCTGGCGGGTTCCGCTGATGGGCTGGGTCGCCGCGCGCATCGCGGCGCCGCTGGCGGGCTGGGACAAGCGGGTGCGCGCCAACCTCGCGCATGTCATGCCCGATCTGCCCGAGGCCGAGGTGCGCCGCATGGTCCGCCGCGTGCCCGACAATATCGGCCGCGCGCTGATCGAGACGTATTCCGGCGACACCTTTCGCGCCCGGCTGCGCGATGCGCCGCTGAACGGCCCCGGCGTCGCCGCGCTGGAGGCCGCGCATCGCGGCGGCCGCCCGGTCCTGTTCATCACCGGCCATTTCGGCAATTACGAGGCCGCCCGCGCCGCGCTCACGATGCGCGGCTACACGGTCGGCGGGCTATACAACCCGATGGAAAACCCGCTGTTCAACGCGCATTACACCCGCGCCATGGCCGCGCTGGGAGAGCCGATCTTCCCGCGCTCGCGCAAGGGGATGGCGCGGATGGTGCGGCATGTGCGCGGCGGCGGCATGGTGGGGCTCATCGTGGATCAGTTCATCCGCCACGGCACACCGCTGGATTTCCTGGGCAAGCCGGCGCTGACGGCGCTGTCGGCGGCGGAAATGGCGGTGAAATACGACGCGCTGGCGATCCCGATCTACGGGATCCGGCGGCCGGACGGGCTGGATTTCGACGTGCTGGTCGAGGAGCCGATCCCGCATGGCGCGCCCGAGGAAATGACCCAGGCGATGAATGACAGCCTTGCCGCGCAGGTCCGCAAGCATCCCGAACAATGGTTCTGGATCCACCGCCGGTGGAAGACGAAGCCGGGGGCGTGGCACCCGGACGAGCCATAGCGCCGCAGCGCCCGCGGCACGGCCGGAATTTGCGTATTTGCAACGAGAAGAAGCAGCAGGTTCGACAAGGGGCGGCGCCGGAAATCCGCCCTATCGCAGCCGCGCCGCGGCCAGGATCGCGCCCTGGCCGGGTTCCTGCACGATCACCACGCAGGGCGCGTCGCCGGTCACGTCGATGTCGAGTTCGAGCGGCCGGGCCGTGGTCCAGCCGCCCAGGCTGGTCCATTCGGTCACGATGTTGGCATAGGCGATCTTGCGGCCGGCATTCTCGCCGCTGCGGATCTCCACGACGCGCTCTGGCTGGTAGCGCACGAGCTGGACCTGCACCTCGGACGGCAGGTCTTCGGCGAGATCCGCCAGCGCCTCGGCGCGGATCCGAAGCGCGTCTCCGTCGCGGGTCATCCGCAGCGCGATGCGCGGGGCCGCATCGCCATGCGCCTCGATCAGTTCCGCCAGGTGCATCGGCTTGAAGCCGACGACATGGTCCTGCCCGTCCACGACCATCTGCGGGGTGTAGATCGTGCGGTGCCCGGCGGCGCGGGCATACCCCTTTTGCCGCTGGGTAAAGGCGGGCTGGCCGAACACGTCCTTCCAGCCGATGTAATCCCAGTAATCGACATGCAGCGCCAGGGCGATCACGTCGTCGCGGCCCGCAAGTTCCGCCAGCAGCGCATCGGCCGGCGGACAGGACGAACAGCCCTGGCTGGTGTAAAGCTCCACCACCACCGGATCGTCCTGCGCCTGTGTCTGTGCCGGCGCCTGCCCCGCGCCCGCGGCATATCCCGCCGCAAGCACAGCGGCCGCCCAAAGCCTGTGCATCGAAGTCCCCTTTGACGTCTCGCCCGGCCCTTCCTAACCAGCCCGCGCGGCCGCGGCCAATCAAGGATTAGCGAGCGGGCCGTCACTGGTGCGCGATTGTGTCGTTGCAGTTCGGTGCACAATGGCATACAGACGCGCCAAACCCGGACCGCGCCCTATATGGGTGCGTAGCGACCGGGGCACCCTTGCCCCAAGCCAATGGAGGATCCCCATGCCCATCGAAGTCGGACAAGACAGCGCCAAGACGCGCAAGACACTGACCGCCGGCGGCAGCAGCTATGCCTATTACTCCATCCCCGCCGCCCAGGAGGCCGGGCTTGGCGACTTTTCCCGCCTGCCCGCCGCGCTGAAGGTGGTGCTCGAGAACATGCTGCGGTTCGAGGATGGCGGCCGCACCGTGTCCGTGGACGACATCAAGGCGTTCTCGGACTGGGCCGCGAATGGCGGCCGCAACCCGCGCGAGATCGCCTATCGCCCGGCGCGTGTGCTGATGCAGGACTTCACCGGCGTTCCGGCGGTGGTGGACCTTGCCGCGATGCGCGACGGGATCAAGGCGCTGGGCGGCGACGCGCAGAAGATCAACCCGCTGAACCCCGTCGACCTCGTGATCGACCACAGCGTGATGATCGACGAGTTCGGCAATCCGCGCGCCTTCCAGATCAACGTCGACCGCGAATACGAGCGCAATATCGAACGCTACCAGTTCCTGAAATGGGGCCAGGGCGCGTTCAACAACTTCCGCGTGGTGCCGCCGGGCACCGGCATCTGCCACCAGGTGAACCTGGAATACCTGGCCAAGACGGTCTGGTCGGACGAGGACCAGAACGGCGAGACGGTGGCCTACCCCGACACGCTGGTCGGCACCGACAGCCATACCACCATGGTCAACGGCGCCGCCGTGCTGGGCTGGGGCGTCGGCGGGATCGAGGCCGAGGCCGCGATGCTGGGCCAGCCGATTTCCATGCTGATCCCCGAGGTCGTCGGCTTCAAGCTGACCGGCGCCATGGTCGAGGGCACGACCGCCACCGACCTGGTGCTGCGCGTCGTGCAGATGCTGCGCGAAAAGGGCGTGGTCGGCAAGTTCGTGGAATTCTACGGTGACGGGCTGGACAACGTGCCGCTGGCCGACCGCGCCACGATCGGCAACATGGCGCCCGAATACGGGGCCACCTGCGGCTTCTTCCCGATCGACGACGAAACCCTGCGCTACCTGACGCAGACCGGCCGCGACGAGGCGACCGTGGCGCTGGTCGAAGCCTACGCCAAGGAAAACGGCATGTGGCGGAGCAAGGGCTACGAGCCGGTCTATACCGACACGCTGGAGCTGGACATGGGCACCGTGGTGCCCGCCATTTCCGGCCCCAAGCGCCCGCAGGATCACATCGCGCTGACCGAGGCGGCGACCGCATTCCATGCCTATGTCAAGGGCGAGCGCGAAGGCGTCAAGGCGGCGGAAAAGCAGAAGGATCGCTGGGAAGGCGAAGGCGGCGCGCCCGCGCCGCGCGACATCCCCGGCGATGCCGGTCATCACCGGCGGAGTATCGTGGCCAGCGTGAACGGCGACGATCCGTACCAGCTGCATGACGGGTCCATCGTGATCGCGTCGATCACGTCCTGTACCAACACGTCGAACCCTTACGTGATGATCGGCGCGGGGCTGGTGGCGCGCAAGGCGCGCGAGAAGGGGCTGAACCGCAAGCCGTGGGTCAAGACCTCGCTCGCGCCCGGCTCGCAGGTCGTGTCCGCCTACCTGGAGGAAGCGGGCCTGCAGGAGGATCTGGATGCCATCGGCTTCAACCTCGTGGGCTATGGCTGCACCACCTGCATCGGCAATTCCGGCCCCTTGGCGCCGGAGATCAGCAAGGCGATCAACGACAACGACCTGATCGGCGTGTCGGTCCTGTCGGGCAACCGCAACTTCGAGGGCCGGATCAGCCCCGATTGCCGCGCCAACTACCTGGCCTCGCCGCCGCTGGTGGTGGCCTATGCGCTTGTCGGCGACATGAACGTGGACATCGCCAAGGATCCTCTGGGCCAGGACAAGGACGGCAACGACGTTTACCTGCAGGATCTGTGGCCCAGCCAGAAGGAAATCGCCGATCTGGTCGAAAGGACCGTCACGCGCGAGAGCTTCCAGGAAAAGTACGCCGACGTGTTCAAGGGCGACGACAAGTGGCGTTCGGTCGAGACCACGGACAGCGAGACCTATGACTGGCCGCCGCAATCGACCTATGTGCAGAATCCGCCCTATTTCCAGGGCATGTCGAAGGATCCGGGGACCATCTCGGACATCGACGGCGCACGGGTTCTGGCGATCCTGGGCGACATGATCACCACCGACCACATCTCGCCGGCCGGGTCGTTCAAGGAAAGCTCGCCGGCCGGGCAGTACCTTGTGGACCACCAGGTGCCGGTGCGCGAGTTCAACTCCTACGGCTCGCGGCGCGGCAACCACGAGGTGATGATGCGCGGCACCTTCGCCAACATCCGCATCCGAAATGAAATGCTGGACAATGTCGAGGGCGGATACACGCTTGGCCCGGACGGCGCGCAGACCTCGATCTACGACGCCGCGATGGCCTGGCAGGACAAGGGCGTGCCGCTGGTGGTGTTCGCGGGCGAGCAATACGGCGCCGGGTCGTCGCGCGACTGGGCGGCCAAGGGCACGGCCCTGCTGGGCGTCAAGGCGGTGATCGCCGAGAGCTTCGAGCGTATCCACCGGTCGAACCTTGTCGGCATGGGCGTGATCCCGTTCGAGTTCACCGGCGGCGACACGCGCAAGTCGCTGAAGCTCAAGGGCGACGAGACGGTGTCGATCAGCGGGCTGGAAGGCGATCTGAAACCCGGCGCGACGGTCCCGTGCGAGATCACCTATGCGGACGGCTCGAAGACGAGCATCGAGCTGAACTGCCGGATCGATACCGGGGTCGAGAAGGAATATGTCGAGCATGGCGGCGTGCTGCACTACGTGCTGCGCAACCTTGCCAAGGCGTCGTGACGCCGCGCTTTCCTTCGGCCTGACGATCAGAACCTGCCGCCCCGCACCGGGCGGCAGGTTTTTTCATGCCGGGTATCGCGGCCCCCGGTGGAACGCCCGGGACGGCTTGCGGGTTGGTCCTGCACTTGACGCGGTCGCCCCCGCCCCGTACTTACCGACGATCGGTCGGTATCAGATGCCGGAGGTTGACATGCACATTCGGCAGGTTGCACGCCGCGCGCGCATGACGCCCGATGCCCGGCGCGAGGCGATCCTCGACGCGGCGCAAGCGCTGTTCATGCAAGACGGCTATGCTTCGGTGACCGTTGCCGATGTGCTGGATGCCGCGCGGATTTCGAAGGGCGGCTTCTACCACCATTTCGCGGCCAAGGAGGATCTGCTGGCCGGCATCGCCGCGCGCATGAGCGCGCAGGCGCTGGCCGCGGCCGAGGCGGCGCGCGATCTTGAAACCGGCGGGGCGCTGGACCGGCTCAATGCGTTCATCGCGGGGTCGGTCCGGTGGAAGGCCGGCAGCGTCGCCGAGATGCGCCACTTCGCCGTCAGCCTGTCGCGCCCCGGCAACGATGCGCTGTTTCAGCGATTGTTCCAGGCCGCCGCGGACGCGGTTCAGCCGGTCCTTGAAGACATGATCGCCGGCGGGGTGCGCGCCGGCGCCTTCGACGTGGCCGATGCGGCGCTTGCCGCCGAGACGATCCTGGGGCTGGCCCAGGGGCGCCGCTTCGTGGTGAACGCCGCGATCGACGCGGCCGCCGCCGGCGATATCGACGCGGCGGCCGCACGGCTCGATGCCCGGATGCGGGCCGAGGGGCTGACCTGCGACCGGCTGCTCGGGCTGGCCCCCGGCAGCGTCGCGCTGTCGCACCCGGCGGATTACCGTCAAATTCTTGCCGGTCTTGCTGCCGGTATTCCGAATGAATGAAGGAGGCACGACATGCTGAAGATCACTGAACTCGGCCCCGACATCCGCGAAGTCGTTCTGAAGGGGCTGATCGAAAAGCACGATATCGAGACGCTGGAGCGGGACCTGACCCCGTTCATCGAGGCGGACGGGCAGAAAGGTCTGGTTCTTCGCATCGAGGATTGGGACGACATGACCGCCGACGCCCTTGCCGAGGATGCGAAGTTCGAATTCTCGCTGCTGCCCCATGCCGCCAAGCTTGCGAAGGTGGCAGTGGTGACCGACAAGCAGCTGTTCGAGGCGCTGTTTCGCTGGATGGATCCGGTGCTGCCGGCCATGGATCTGCGCACCTTCGGATCCGCGGATGTCGAGGCGGCGCGCGCCTGGGCGGCCGATCTGCCGCAAAAGTCCGCGGCCGCCGAAGGCCCCGGCATCCGCGTGGTCGAGGACGGCCAGGACGGTCTGCTGGTCTTCGAGCTGGACGGCCGGATGTCGCAGGAGGGTGTCGATGCCGTGTTCGCCGCCTTCGACAGCGCAACCCGGACCCATGGCCGCATCGACCTGCTGGCGCGCGTGACGCAATACGGCGGCTTCGATCCCGCGATCCTTGCCGACATGAACACGCTGACCTCGAAGCTCGGGGCGATCGGCAAGGTGCGCCGCTATGCCGTGGTCGGCGCGCCCGGCTGGATGCGCGGTATGGTGCAGGCGATGGGACCGATGTTACCGTTCGAGATGAACACCTTCGATGCGTCGGAAGAAGACGCGGCACGCCGCTGGCTGCGGACGGGCTGAACCCTGGCGAAACCTGCTGCGGAAGGCGGATGATGACACAAGAGCAAGAACGCGAACCGCTGGAGTTTCGCAGCGACCGGGGGGCGTCCAGATCGTTCTGGATCGCCTGTGTCCTTCTGGCGGGCATCACCGCCTGGATGGCCAGCGGGTTCATCCTGCCGTCGGAGGACTCGGAGACACCGCAGGGCGCCGCGACGGCGCCGCCGCCGACCGCGGTATCCGTGCGCAACTCCCGCGCCGAGCCGGTGACCCTGACCTTCCAGGCCGAGGGGCAGGCGTTGCCCGACCGGGACACCTCGATCCGGGCCGAGACCTCGGGCAACGTCGCCGAGATCTTCGTTGCCCGCGGCGAGGACGTGACGGCCGGCACGATCATCGCGCGTCTGACCACCGACCCGGCAAAGGCCGATCTCGACCGGGCCCGCGAGGAACGCGACCGGGCGCAGCGCGAATTCGACAATGCAACCGCACTGCTGGAACGCGGTGTGGCCACGGCCGACCGCCTTGCGCAGGCGCGGGCCGCGCTGGCAGCGGCCAAGGCACAGGTCGCGGCCGCCGAGAACGCGCTTGAAAACACCGCCATCACCGCCCCCTTCGACGGCCGCATCGAATTGCTGACGCTCGACGAGGGGGAATTCATTTCCGCCGGCAGCGAGGTCGGCCGGATCGTCGACAACAAACCCCTGACGGTCGAGCTTCGGGTGCCGCAGCAGGCATTGGGCCGCATCCGCAGCGGCCAGGAGGCCGAGGTGCGGTTCATCACCGGCGAGGTCCGGCAGGGCACCGTCAACTTCGTCGGCACCGCCGCCGCCACCCAGACCCGGACCTTCCTTGCCGAGATCACCGTTCCCAACGAGGACGGCACGATTCCGGCCGGTATCTCGGCGAATATCGTGATCCCCACCGGCGAGAAACTTGCGCATTTCATCTCGCCCGCGACCATCTCGCTCGACCCGGACGGGCAGATTGGCGTCAAGGCGGTCGAGGACGGCCGCGCCGTGTTCTACAGCGTCGAGCTGGTGCGCGCCGAGGTTGACGGCCTCTGGGTCACGGGGCTGCCGGAGGAAAGCGATCTGATCGTCATCGGCCAGGGCTATGTCCGCGACGGCGAGCAGGTGCGCGCAAGCCCCGTCTCCGCGCCGGTCGAGTCGCTGGACGAGCGCGGGGACGACACCGAATGAGCCGGATCATCGACGCCGCCTTCTCGCGCAGCCAGGTCGTTGTCATGGCGCTTGCCCTGATCCTGACGGTGGGGGCCATCGCCTATGTCACGATCCCCAAGGAATCGGCGCCCGAGATCCCGCTGCCCATCGTCTACGTGTCCACCGGGCTGGAAGGGATCAGCCCGGAAGACGCCGAACGCCTGCTGATCGAACCGATGGAGGCCGAGTTCGGCGCCATCGAGGGGCTGGACACGATGTCGAGCGAGGCGACCGAGGGCTTTGCCAGCGTGCAGCTCGAATTCTCCGCCGGCGGCGATATCGACGAGGCGCTGAACCGCGTCCGCGAGGCGGCCGACCGGATTCAGGTCGAACTGCCCGACGATGCCCGCGAGCTGACCATCACCGAGATCAACACCGCGCTCTTCCCGATCCTGACCGTGATTCTGTCGGGGCCGGTACCGGAACGCACGCTCGATGCCATCGCGGACGACGCGCAGGAGGCCGTCGAAGCGTTGCCGGGCGTGCTGGAGGCCGATATCGGCGGCCAGCGCACCGAGTTCCTCGAAGTGCTGATCGACCCGACCGTCTTTCAGACCTACAATCTCAGCTTCGACGAGATCATCGGCCAGGTGCAGCGCAGCAACCGCCTGATCGCGGCGGGTGCGATCGAGACCGGCGGCGGGCGGATCGTGCTGAAGGTGCCGGGCCTGATCGAGAACATCGACGACGTCCTGTCGCTGCCGATCAGCGTGCGCGGCGGCACGGTTCTGACCTTCGACGACGTCGCCACGGTCCGCCGAACCTATGACGATCCGACCGGATTCGCGCGCATCGACGGCCAGCCCGCCCTGTCGCTGGAAATCACCAAACGCTCCGGCGCCAACGTGATCGAGACGGTCGCCGCCGTGCGCGAGCGGATCGACGCGCTGGGCGAGGATTGGCCCGAAAGCGTCGAAATCACCTATCTTCAGGACCAGTCCGAGCAGGTGGAGTCCTTTCTCAGCGACCTTGAGGCCAATGTCATCGCCGCCGTGATCCTGGTGATGATCGTCATCGTCTTCGCGCTGGGCCTGCGCGCCGCGTTCCTGGTCGGGCTGGCCATACCCGGCGCGTTCCTTGCCGGTGTCATCGCGCTTTGGGCGATGGATTACACGATGAACATCGTGGTCCTGTTCTCGCTCATCCTGGTGGTGGGCATGCTGGTCGACGGCGCCATCGTCACGGTCGAGCTGGCCGATCGCAAGCTGCAGGAGGGCGCGGGCCGAAGGGACGCCTACATGCAGGCCGCCAAGCGCATGGCGCTACCGATCGTCGCCTCCACCGCCACGACGCTGTCGGTGTTCTTTCCGCTGCTGTTCTGGAGCGGGCTGGTTGGCGAATTCATGAAATTCCTGCCGATCACCGTGCTTCTCACGCTTTTTGCCTCGCTCTTCATGGCGCTGGTCTTCATTCCGGTGATGGGCGGGCTCATCGGCAAGCGCCAGCCGCAGACGGCCGTGGCCAAGCGGGCCCTGAACGCCGCCGAAACCGGCGATCCGCGGCAGATCGGCGGGCTGACCGGCGCCTATGTGAAGCTGCTGGAATGGGCGATCCTCCGGCCGGGGGCGACGCTGCTGCTGGCGCTGTCGCTGCTGATCGGAGCGCTGGCGCTTTACACCGAATTCGGGCGCGGCCTGAGCTTCTTTCCGTCCATCGAGCCGGAATTCATGCAGGTCGAGCTGCGCGCGCGCGACAATTTCTCGATCTGGGAACGCGATGCGCTGGTGCGCCGGGTCGAGAAGCGGTTGCTCGGGCATGCCGAGATCGAAAGCGTCTATGCCCGCTCGACCATGAGCGCGGGGCGCGGCGATGCCGAAACCATCGGCACGATCCAGCTAAGCCTGATCGACTGGGACGAACGCCGCACGGCCGCCGAGATCGGCGAGGAAATCCGCGCCCAGATGGCCGACATCGCCGGCATCGACGTGCAGGTGCAAACGCAAAGCTTCGGGCCGGGGGCGGGCAAGCCGCTGAATCTCAGGATCCGGGGCCGCGAGACAGACGCGCGCGGGGCGGCGGTGGAACAGGTGCTGGCACTGATGCAGGAGACCGGCGGCTTTACCGACATTACCGACACGCGCCCCCTGCCCGGTGTCGAGGTCTCGATCCTCGTCGACCGCGAGGAGGCCGCGCGCTACGGCGCCGATGTCAGCCTGCTGGGCCAGGCGGTGCAGCTTCTGACCCAGGGCATCAAGGTGGCCGAGTACCGCCCCGACGGCACCGACGGCGAGCTTGACATCCGCGTGCGGTTTCCCCGTGACAACCGCTCGCTGGCCGAGCTTGGCGCCCTGCGCGTGCCGACCTCCGCGGGCCTGGTGCCGATCCTGAATTTCGTGACCTTCGAGCCGTCCGAACGGGTGGGCACGATCCGGCGCGTGGACGAACGCCGCGTCGTCACCATCGAGGCCAACGTGGCCCCCGGCCTTCTGGTGAACGACCAGATCGCCGCCCTGCGCGGCGCGCTCGACGCGGCGGATCTGCCCGGCGGGGTGGACTATGCCTTTGCCGGCGAGTCCGAGGACCAGCAGGAGGCGATGCAGTTCCTCGCCACCGCCTTCGTTGCGGCCGTGTTCCTGATGCTGGTGATCCTCGTGTTGCAGTTCAACAGCTTCTACCAGGCCTTCGTGGTGATGAGCGCCATCGTCTTTTCCGTCGCCGGCGTCCTGCTGGGCCTCGTGGTGACCGGGCGCCCCTTCGGCGTCGTCATGGGCGGCATCGGCATCATCGCGCTGGCGGGGATCGTGGTGAACAACAACATCGTGCTGATCGACACCTACAACGACCTGCGCCGGGCCGGGCAATCCCCGCAGGAGGCCGCGCTGCGCACCGGCGCGCAGCGGCTTCGGCCCGTGGTGCTGACCTCGGTCACGACCGCGCTGGGGCTGATGCCCATGGTGATCGGCCTCAACATCGACTTCTTCACGCGGGAAATCGTCTATGGCGCCCCGTCGACGCAGTGGTGGACCGAACTGTCCTCGGCCATCGTCGGCGGGCTTGCCGCCGCGACCCTTCTGACGCTGGTGGTGACACCCGCCATGCTGATGCTGGGCGAGACGCGGGCAGAACGCGCGCGGGGCGCAGGCCCCGCACCGGCAGCAAGGGCAAAGGCGGGAGCGGCACAATAGGATGGACAGACCCCCGGCCTACACCACGCGCGGGCTCACCAAGGTATACGGCGAGGGACGCTCGGCCGTGCATGCGCTGCGCGGCGTGGATCTGCAGATCCCGCAGGGCGAGATCGTCGTCCTGCTCGGTCCCTCCGGCTCGGGCAAGTCGACGCTGCTGAACATCATCGGCGGGCTGGACCGGGCGACCGAGGGTACGGTGCATTTCCGCGACGCCTGCCTGTCGGACATGACCGACACCGAGCTGACGCGCTACCGGCGCGATCACGTCGGGTTCGTCTTTCAGTTCTATAACCTGATGCCAAGCCTGACCGCGCACGAGAATGTCGAGCTGGTGACCGAAATCGCCAACGACCCGATGGACCCGGACGAGGCGCTGGCGCTTGTGGGCCTGACGGCGCGGACCGACCATTTCCCGGCACAGCTTTCGGGCGGCGAGCAGCAGCGCGTCGCCATCGCCCGCGCCATTGCCAAGCAGCCCGACGTGCTGTTCTGCGACGAACCCACCGGCGCGCTCGACAGCGCCACGGGCCGATCGGTGCTGGAGGTTCTGCGCGACGTCAACGCGCGGCTCGGCTCGACGGTGCTGATGGTCACGCATGCCGCCAGCCAGGCGCAGATGGCCGACCGCGTGATCCATTTCGCCGACGGGGCGATCCGCGACGTGGTGCGCAACGACACCAAGCTTGGCCCCGAAGAGATCGTGTGGTGAGCGCGCTTGACCGCAAGCTTTTGCGCGATCTGTGGCGCATCAAGGGGCAGGCCACCGCGATCGGCGCGGTGATCGCCGTCGGCGTTCTGATGCTGGTGATGATGACGGGGCTTACCGCGTCGCTTTCCGAGACGCGCGACGCTTATTATGAACGCTACCGGCTGGCCGATATCTTTGCGCCGGTCAGCCGCGCGCCCGAACGGCTGGCGGGGCGGCTGACGGACATTCCCGGCGTGTCCTCGGTTCAGACGCGGGTGCAGGGGCGCGCGCTGATCGACCTGCCGGATCAGGTGCTGCCGGTCCAGGCACAGGCGGTGTCGCTGCCCGATCGGGGCAGGCCGGCGCTGAACGACATCTATCTGACCGACGGACGGCTGCCGGCGGCGGGGCGGCCCGATGAAATCGTGCTGCTGCATAGCTTTGCCGCCGCGCACGGGCTGCGCCCCGGCGACGATCTGCGCGCCACCATGAACGGCGCGCGGCGCAGCTTCGACATCGTCGGCCTCGCGCAAAGCCCCGAATTCCTGTACACGACCGCGCCGGGCGAACTGGTGCCCGACGACTCGCGCTTCGGCGTGATCTGGATGGGGCGCTCGGGCCTGGCCGCGGCCTATGACATGGACGGCGCGTTCAACGAGGCGCTTCTGGGCCTGTCGCGCGGGGCGAGCGCGGCGGCGGTCCTCGATGCCGTCGACCGGCTGCTCGCCCCCTATGGCGGGACCGGCGCCTATCCGCTGGCCGATCAGACCTCGAACCGCTTCGTGTCGGAAGAGATCGCGGGCCTCGAGGCGGCGGCGGCCGGCGTGCCGCCGATCTTCCTCATGGTCTCGGCCTTCCTGCTTTACATCGTGGTCAACCGGATCGTACAGGCAGAGCGCGGGCAGATCGGGCTGATGAAGGCGTTCGGCTACACCAATGGCGAGGTGGGCGCGCATTATTTCAAGCTGGTCCTCGCCATCGCCGCCGGCGGGGCGTTGGCGGGGTGTCTGGGCGGCATCGCCGCGGGGCGCGCGCTGATCGGCGTCTACACCGCCTATTTCAAGTTCCCGTTCCTCGTCTTCCAGCTCGATCCCGCCTCTTTCGTCATCGGCATCACGGTCAGTATCCTGTCCGCCTCGGCGGGCGGGCTTCTGGTGCTGCGCCGCGTGTTCGCGCTGGTGCCGGCGGCGGCGATGCGCCCGCCCACCCCGCCCGATTTCAGCCGGAGCGGGCGCAGGGCCGGTGCGCTCGGGCGCGTTCTCGATCAACCGTCGCGGATGGTCCTGCGCCGGCTTACGCGGCAGCCGGGCCGCATGGCCGGGGCGGTGATCGGCATCGCGTCGGGCATGGCGCTGTCGGTGGCGATGATCACGATCTATGCGGGCTTTGACCGGACCATAGATCTGACCTTCTCGGTGGTGGATCGTAGCGACGTGACCGTCGCCTTCACCCATCCGGCCGGCGACAAGACGCTGTTCGAACTGGCGCGCCTGCCCGGCGTGCAGCGGGTCGAGCCGGTGCGCAACGTGGCCGCCATCCTGCGAAACGGCCGGCAAAGCCATCGCGGCGCGTTGATCGGCGTGCCCGTGAACGCCGAGTTGTACCGCGCGCTCGACGCCGATCTCGCCCCGATCGCGCTGCCGGATCACGGGGTCGTGCTGTCCAGCGCGCTGGCCGGGATCCTCGACATCGCGCCGGGCGGGCGGCTTGTCGTGGACGTGCGCGAAGGGCGACAGCCGCTTCTGGAGCTGCCGGTTTCCGGCATCGCCGAATCGCTCCTGGGGTCGCCCGCCTACATGGATCTGGGCGCGCTCAACCGGGCGCTCGGCGAAGCCGGGCGCGTCTCGGGCGCGCATCTGATGATCGACGAGGCCAGGAGCGATGCGATCTACACGGCGCTTCAGGACATGCCGGCGGTCGCCGGCGTCAGCCTGAAAAGCCAGGCGCGCGATGCCTTCGTGGTGCTGATGAATACCGGCGCCGGCGCGATCCGCTACGTCATGGGCGCCATCGCCTTCGTGATCACCTTCGGCATCGTCTACAATGCCGCGCGCATCGCCTTCGCCGAGCGCGCCCGCGACCTGGCAAGCTTGCGCGTCATCGGCTTTTCCAAGGGCGAGACGGCCTTTGTCCTGCTGGGCGAGTTGGCCGTTGTGACGCTGGTCGCGCTGCCCGTCGGTGCGCTGGCCGGCTATTACCTGTCCTTCGGCATCGCCGCGGGATTCTCGACCGACCTCTACCAGATTCCGGCCATCTTCGACCCCGCAAGCTACGGCCAGGCCATGCTGGTCGTGTTAGCGGCGGCCGTCATCTCGGGTCTTCTGGTGAAACGCGACCTCGACCGCTCCGACCTGATCGAAGCGCTCAAGACACGGGAGTGACCATGGCGAAGGCACGAAAACGATCCCGGCTCATCCTGACGCTGATCGTCGGTCTCGGCATCGCGGGCGCGCTTGCCGCCGCCTTCTGGCCCCGGCCGGTGATGGTCGATCTTGGCGAGGTGACGCAGGGGCCGATGATGCTGACCATCGACGAAGAGGGGCGCACCCGCGTCGCCGAAGCCTATGTCGTCTCGACCCCGGTTGCCGGGCGCCTGCTGCGGGTCGGGGTCGATCCCGGCGATCCTGTCATCCGCGGCGAAACGGTGGTGGCGCATATGCGGCCGTCCAATCCGGCCGCGCTCGATGTGCGCACGCGCGAGCAGGCCCAGGCCGCCGTGCAGGCCGCGGAGGCGGCGCTGCGGGTGGCCCGTGCCGACCTGAACGCGGCGATCGCAAGCCGCGATCTGGCGCAAACGGAGCTTGCCCGCGCCGAGCAGCTGGCCGCGCGGCAGATCGCCAGCGCCGCCGCGCTCGACCGTGCCCGCCAGAACGCGCGCGTCGCCGAAGCGTCGGTCGAAACGGCAGAGGCGGCGATTTCCATGCGCGAGGCCGACCTTGCCAACGCCCGCGCGAAGCTGATCGGATTCGACGACCGGGGGCTGGCCGCCGCGATCGGAAACCCGCAGGGCGAGGATATTCCGCTATTTGCGCCAGCTGACGGGCGCATCCTGCGCATCATGCAGCAAAGCGAGACCACCCTGCCCGCCGGCGCGCCGATCATGGAGATCGGCGACATCGAGGGCGAGTTGGAGGTCGTCGTGGACCTGATATCCTCGGACGCGGTGCAGGTCGAAACCGGCGATCGCGTGATCATCGAGAACTGGGGCGGGCCGGACACGCTGGCCGGCGAAGTGCGCCGCATCGACCCGTTCGGCATCACCCGGTTCTCCGCGCTCGGCGTCGAGGAACAACGCGTGCCGGTAACGGTGTCGCTGACCGGCCCGCCGGAGGCGCGCGCGGCGCTGGGCCACGGCTACCGCGTGGAGGCGCGGATCGTGGTCTGGCAGACGGATGCCGCCATCCGCGTGCCGTCAAGCGCACTGTTCCGCGTCGGCGAAGGCTGGTCGGTATTCGCGGCAATGAACGGCGCCGCCGCCCTTCGGCCGGTCGAGATCGGGCGAAACAACGGCATCACCGCCGAGGTCCTGGGCGGGCTGACGCCGGGCGAGGCTGTCGTGCTTTACCCGTCGACCGCCGTGGAGGACGGCACCGCGATCGCCCGCCGCGTCGTGAAGTGACCGCCGCCGCGCCGACGCAAACACGCGCGCGCGGCGCGAGGCACGGGATGCGTCCGCACCGGCTAGGCGCGGCCACGGATCCGAAGGATATGCGGCGCGGGATATGTACATCTGCGAAAAATCGCTTATCGGTGGACCTGCGGGGGGCAGCGCGACATAATGCCCGCCCCGACGAAAAAAGACAGGGAGACGGAGAATGGCGATACGGACCCACCTTGCCGCGGCGGCGGCGCTTGCGGTGCTGGCCGGCGGGGCGCAGGCCGATATGAAGATCGGGATGATCACCACGCTGTCGGGCGGCGGTGCGTCGCTGGGCATCGACACGCGCGACGGCTTCATGCTGGCGGTCGAACAGGCCGGGCGCGACGATGTCGAGGTCGTGATCGACGACGACCAGCGCAAACCCGACGTCGCCGTGCAGATCGCCGACCGGATGATCCAGTCGGAAAAGGTGGACGTGCTGACCGGCATCGTGTGGTCGAACCTTGCCATGGCGGTGGTGCCCTCCGCGAATGCGCAGGGGCTGGTCTATGTCTCGACCAACGCCGCGCCGGCACAGCTGGCCGGGGCCGGGTGCAGCCCCGATTACTTCTCGGTCTCCTACCAGAACGACAACCTGCACGAGGCCGCCGGCGCCTATGCCGCGGGGGCCGGGTTCGACAACATGTTCATCATGGCGCCGAATTATCCGGCCGGTCAGGATTCGCTGAACGGGTTCAAGCGGTTCTACGATGGCGGCCTAGCCGGTGAGGTCTATACCGAACTGGGCCAGACGGATTATGCCGCCGAGATCGCGCAGATCCGCGCCTCGGGCGCGGACGGCGTGTTCTTCTTCCTGCCGGGCGGCATGGGCATTTCGTTCCTCAAGCAATATGCCGATAGCGGCGTCGATCTGCCGGTGGTGGGCCCCGCGTTTTCCTTCGATCAGGCCATTTTGCAGGCCGTGGGCGATGCCGCGCTGGAGGTCAAGAACACCTCGACATGGTCCAAGGATCTGGACAACGCGGCCAATGCCGCCTTCGTCGCCGCGTTCGAGGAGGCATACGGCCGCCTGCCCTCGATCTACGCGGCGCAGGGATACGACACCGCGAACCTGCTGCTGTCGGCGACGCAAAAGGCAGACGTGTCGGACAAGGCGGCGTTCCGCGCCGCGCTGGCCGAGGCCGATTTCGACAGTGTGCGCGGCAAGTTCTCGTTCGCGTCGAACAACCACCCGGTGCAGGACATCTATGTGCGCGAGGTCATCAAGGAAGGCGACATCTACACCAACAAGATCGTCTCGACCGCGATGACCGACCGCGACAACGCCTATATGCAAGAGTGCCGGATGTAGGCACGCCCGGCCCGGCGTCACGGCCGGGCCGCCGTCGGCTGCTCCCGCGGAAATCCCCATGTCCCCGATCCTGATCGCAGAGCAGGTGCTGAACGGCCTGCAATCCGGCGTCATGCTGTTCCTGATGGCAGCGGGCCTGACGCTGATCTTCGGGGTGATGGGGCTGATCAACCTCGCGCATGGCTCGCTTTACATGGTGGGGGCGTTCGCGGCGGCGGCGGTGGCGGCGGCGACAGGCTCGTTTCTGCTGGCGCTGGCGGCGGCGATGGCGGCGGCGGCCGGGGCCGGCGCGCTGGTCGAACTGGTGGTGATCCGGCGGCTGTACGACCGCGACCACCTGGACCAGGTGCTGGCCACCTTCGCACTGATCCTGATCTTTTCCGAAGGCACGCGGTGGCTGTTCGGGTCCTTTCCGCTCTATCTCGACATTCCGGACTGGCTGTCGGGGCCGGTCACCCTGCCCGGCGGCATCCAGTACCCGCTCTACCGCCTGGCGCTGATCGGCATCGGGCTGAGCGTGGCGGCGGGGCTGTGGCTGCTGATCGCGCACACCCGGATCGGCATCCGCATTCGCGCCGGCGAGAATGACCGCGAGATGATCGCGGCGCTTGGTGTCGACATATCAAGGCTTTACACGATGATCTTCGCGCTGGGCGCCGCGCTGGCCGGGCTGGCGGGCGCGCTGGTCGGCTCGATCCAGTCGGTGCAGGTCGGCATGGGCGAGCCGGTGTTGATCCTCGCCTTCGTGGTGATCGTGATCGGCGGCATCGGCTCGATCCGGGGCGCGCTGATCGGCGCGCTGCTGGTCGGGCTGACCGATACGCTGGGCGGGGTGTTCCTGCCCGAATTGTTCAAGCTGATCGCCGATCCGGCCAGCGCCACCGCCACCGGATCGGCGCTGGCGTCGATGTCGATCTACATCCTGATGGCGGCCGTGCTGGTCTGGCGGCCGACCGGGCTGTTCGGGGCCGCCACATGAGCCGCGAGACGCTGTTCAACGCGGCCATCTTGGCGCTGCTGGTGGCGGTGCCCGGCTGGGCGCTGGCGGCGGGAGAACCGTTCACCATCACGCTCGCCACCCGCGCCGTGATCTTCGCGCTGGCGGCGGTGGGGCTGAACATCGCGCTGGGGCTGGGCGGGCTGGTCAGCCTGGGCCATGCCGTCTATTTCGGGATCGGCGGCTACGCGATGGGGATCCTCGCCTGGCATGCGCAAAGCCATACCCCGCTGATCGATGGCTGGCTGACGCTGCCCGGCACGAAATCCATGCCGGTGATCTGGCTGGTCGCAATCGCCGCCTCGGCGCTGGCGGCGCTGCTGATCGGGCTGCTGAGCCTGCGCACCTCGGGCGTCTATTTCATCATGATCACGCTGGCCTTCGGGCAGATGGTCTATTTCTTCGCCATTTCCTGGCCCGCCTATGGCGGCGAGGACGGGCTGCCGATCTATGTGCGCAACGGCTTTCCGGGACTGAACACGCTGGTGCCGATCCAGTTCTACGGCATCTGCCTGGCGCTGCTCTGCGCGGTGCTGGCGTTGAACGCGGCGCTGGCGCGCTCGCCCTTCGGGCTGGCGCTGAACGCGGCGCGGCAATCGCCGCAGCGGGTGGAATGCGTGGGGCTCGACCCGGTGCGGCTGAAGCTGGTGGCGCTGGTGATCTCGGGGGCGATCACCGGGCTGGCCGGCGCGCTGTTCGCCGATCTCAACCGCTTCGTCAGCCCGGTGATGTTCTCCTGGCAGATGTCCGGTGAAATCATGGTGTTCATCATCATCGGCGGGGTCGGGCGGCTGTTCGGCCCGGTCGCGGGCGCGGGGCTCTATGTGCTGCTGGAACACCTGCTGGGCGGGGTCAGCGAGTACTGGCAGATCTTCCTCGGGGGGCTGCTGCTGATCGTGGTGCTGTTCGCGCGCGGCGGGCTTGCCGGGCTGATCGCCGGGCGGCGGGTGGCGCATGACTGAGCCAGTCCTGTCCACCCACGGGCTGCACAAGGCGTTCGGCGCGCTGGCGGCGACACAGGACGTGTCCATCGACCTGCGCCCCGGCGAGATCCACGCGGTGATCGGGCCGAACGGCGCCGGCAAGACCACGCTGATCGCGCAGATCTGCGGCACGCTCGCCCCCGATCGCGGCGAGGTGCGTCTGCTGGGGCGCGATGTCACGCGGCTGCCGCCAGCGGCGCGGGCGCGGATGGGGCTGGCGCGGACGTTCCAGATCTCGGCGCTGGCGATGGAGGACACGGTGCTTCAGAACGCGCTGCTGGGCGCGCTGGGAAAGGCCGGGCGCCCCTGGCAGTTCTTCGGCGCGGCGCTGGGGCGGGCCGATCTGCGCGGCCGGGCCGAGGCGGCGCTGGACCGGGTCGGGCTTTGGGACGTGGCGGCGGTGCGCGCGGCCGAGCTGAGCCATGGACAGCGGCGCCAGCTGGAGGTCGCGGTGGCGCTGACGCTGGGCCCGCGCGCCTTCGTGATGGACGAGCCGATGGCGGGCCTCGGCGCCGAAGGCTCGCACCGGTTGACGGCGCTGCTGGACGGGCTGCGCGCCGAGGCGCCGATCCTGCTGGTGGAGCATGACATGGACGCCGTGTTCGCGCTGGCCGACCGGATCAGCGTGCTGGATGGCGGCCGGCTGATCGCGACCGGCAGCGTGGCCGAGATCCGCGCCGACAAGGCGGTGCGCGCCGCCTATCTGGGGGATGCCGCGTGAGCCTTCTGTCGCTGCACCGCGTCACCGCCTCCTACGGCGCCAGCCAGGCGCTGTTCGGCATCGACCTGGAGATCGCCGAGGGCGAGGCGGTGGCGTTCATGGGCCGCAACGGCATGGGCAAGACCACCACGGTGCGCACGATCTGCCGGATGCTGCCGGCGGCGGGAACGCTGGTCTTCGACGGGCACGATTTGCGCCGGCTGCCCAGCCACCGGGCGGCGCGGCTGGGGATCGGGCTGGTGCCCGAGGGGCGGCGCTGTTTCGCAGGGCTGAGCGTCGCGGAAAACCTTATCGCCGCCGCCCGTCCCGGCCATTGGGACATGCCGCGCGTGACGGCGCTGTTCCCCCGGCTTGGCGAAAGGCGGCGCCAGCGCGCGGCCAGCCTGTCGGGCGGCGAGCAGCAGATGCTGGCGATCGGCCGGGCGCTGATGACGAACCCGCGCCTGCTGATCCTGGACGAGGCGACCGAGGGGCTGGCGCCGCTGGTGCGGCAGGAAATCTGGGCCGCCATCGCACGGCTCAGGGCCGAAACCGCGCTGTCACTGCTGGTGATCGACAAGGGGCTGGCCGAGATGCGCGCCGCCTGCGACCGCGCCGTGATCGTGGAGCGCGGGCGCACGGTGTGGTCCGGCGCCATGTCGGCGCTGGACCGGGGGGTGAGCGAGGCTTACCTTGGGGTCTGAGCCGAAGGGGTGCGCCTCAGCAGCCCGGCGCGCGTTCCAGGATGGTCCGCATCACCTCGTCCGCGTCGCGCCGCCACCAGTCGAGTGCCGAGAAAATCTCGACCTCGTTCAGCCCCGCGAACCCTTCCGCCTCGACCAGCCCGCGCAGCCGGGCGATGTCGATCACGCCGTCGCCCATCATGCCCCGGTCGGTCAGCAGATCGCGGGTCGGCACCAGCCAGTCGCAGATATGGAAGGCCATCAGCCTTTCCTTGCCCGCCCGCGCGACCTGCGCCGGCAATTCGGGATCCCACCAGACGTGGTAGACATCGACCGCCACGCCGATCCCTTCGCCCAGCCGGTCGCAGATATCCAGCGCATGGCGCATCGTGTTCACGCAAGCGCGGTCGGCGGCATACATCGGGTGCAGCGGCTCGATGGCGATCTTCACGCCGGCGCCGCGCGCATGGTCAAGCGTGCGTGCCAGCCCCTCTTCGACCAGCGCATGGGCGCGGGGCAGGTCGCGGCTGCTGCCGGGCAGACCGCCCACGACCATGACAAGGCATTCCGCGCCGATCTCGGCCGCCTCGTCCACGGCGCGGCGATTGTCGTCCAGCACGGCCTCGGTGATCGCGCCCGCCTCGGTGAACCAGCCGCCCCGGCACAGGCCGGTCACTTGCAGCCCGGCGGCGCGGATCGCTTTCGCCGCCGCGCCCACGCCCATCTCGTGCAGCTTGTCGCGCCAGGGCGCGATGCCGCCGAAGCCGTGGCGCTGGCAGCCCTCGATGCACTCGGCCAGCGACCACTGCTCGCGGACCGTCGCGGTGTTGAGCGACAGGCGCTCGGGGGTAATCGGGGCCATCACAGTTCCACCCCGCGCGCGGCGAAGACCGGGCGGGCGCGGGACGCGGCCAGCGCCGCATCGGGAAACAGCCCCGCCTCGTTGGCCAGCCGCACGATCTGCGCCAGATGCAGCGTGGACCGTGCGCTTTCCTGCCCGCCGATCATGGTGAAATGATCCTGATGCCCGTTCAGATAGGCCATGAACACCACGCCGGTCTTGTAGAACCGGGTCGGCGCGCGGAAGATGTGGCGCGACAAGGGCACGGTCGGATCGAAGGCGGCGGAATAGGCGTGCATGTCGCCCTGCCCCAAAGCCGACAGCGCCCGCGCGGCGGCCCCGGCGATGGGGTCGAAGATGCCCAAGAGCGCGTGGGAATATCCCTGCTCGTCCCCCGCGATCAGGTCCGGGTAGTTGAAATCGTCGCCGGTATACATCCGTACCCCCTCGGGCAGGAGGCGGCGCATGGCGATTTCCTTGTCCGCCGACAGAAGCGAGATCTTGATGCCGTCGACCTTGGCCGCGTTCGCCTCGATCACCGACAGGCAGGTATCCATCGCCGCCATGTGGTCCGCATCGCCCCAATAGCCCAGAAGCGCCGGGTCGAACATCTCTCCCAGCCAGTGCAGGATCGCCGGTTGCGCCAGCCCCGACAGCACCCGGCCGTAGACCTTGGCGTAGTCGTCCGGGCCGCTTGCGGCCCTCACCAGCGCGCGGGACGCCATGAGGATCACCTGGCTGCCGGTCGCCTCGACCGCCTCGCATTGCTGCTCGTAGGCGGCGATCACCTGGTCCAGCGTCGCGCCCTCGGGGTCGATATGGTCGGTCCCCGCGCCCGACGCGATGGCATGCCCGCCCGCCTTGGCATCCGCCACGCTGCGGCGGATCAGTTCCAGCGAGGTGGGCCAGTCCAGCCCCATGCCGCGCTGCGCGGTGTCCATCGCCTCTGCCACGCCAAAGCCGAGGCCCCACAGATGCTGCCGGAAGGCCAGCGTGCGGTCCCAGTCGATCGGCGCGTCCAGCCACGGATCGGCCTCGGCCAGCGGGTCGGCGACGACATGCGCGGCGGCAAGGGCCTTGCGGGTCCAGCCGCCGGGATTCTCGGGCGCGGGGCCGTCCTTGAGGGTGACGGCGCCGCCGGGCAGGTTGAGCGTGAGTGTCATAGCTTCAGATCCTCCAGGTCGATCCAGCGGCGTTCGCGCGACGATTGGTATCCCGCTTCGGCCAGTTGCACGCCCTTGGCGCCCTCGGCCAGCGTGTATCTCCAGGGGCCATCCTCGGCGATGTGGCGCAGGAACTGCTCCCACTGCACCTTGAAGCCGTTGTCGAACACCTGGTTGTCGGGCACCTCTTCCCAATCGGAAAAGAAATCGAGAGTCTGCGGCTGATCCGGGTTCCAGACGGGTTTCGGCGTGTTCACCCGGTGCTGGGAATAGCATTTGTGCAGGCCGGCCACGGCCGAGCCATGGGTGCCGTCGATCTGGAACGTCACCAGATCGTCGCGGCGCACGCGGGTGCACCAGCTGGAATTGATCTGCGCGACGATGCCGCCCTCCAGCTCGAACATGGCATAGGCCGCGTCATCGGCGGTCGCGTCGTAGCGGTCGCCGTTCTCGTCCCAGCGTTCGGGGATGTGGGTGGCGGCGTGGCAGCAGACCGATTTGACCGGCGCCACAACGTTGTCGAGCACATAGCGCCAGTGGCACAGCATGTCGGAAATCATCCCCCCACCATCGGCGGCGCGGTAGTTCCAGGAGGGGCGCTGCGCCTCTGCCCAGTCGCCTTCGAAGACCCAATAGCCGAAATCGCCCTTGATCGACAGGATCCGGCCGAAGAACCCCGCCTCGCGCAGCCGCGTCAGCTTGCGCAGGCCCGGCAGGTCCAGCTTGTCATGCACGATGCCGTGCTTGATGCCGGCCTTGGCGGCGTAGCGGGCGATGTCCACCGCCTCGTCCAGCTTTTCGGCCACCGGCTTTTCGCAATAGACATGCTTGCCCGCGTCGATTGCCTTGCGCAGCAATTCGGGACGCAGGGCGGTGCTGGCGGCGTCGAAGAACAGCGTGTCCTCCGGGTTGGCCAGCGCCGCGTCCAGATCGTCCGTGTGCCGCTCGATGCCCAGGCGCGCGGCCAGGGCGGCCACCTTTTCGGCGTTGCGCCCGACGATGATCGGGTCGGGCACCAGATAGCTGCCGTCCTTGAGCGCCACGCCGCCCTGATCGCGGATCGCCAGGACCGAGCGGATAAGGTGCTGGTTCATGCCCATCCGGCCGGTGACGCCGTGCATGATGATGCCGATACGTTGCTGTCTCATGGTGTTCTCGTCCTCGTTCGTGAAAGTCAGGCTGCCGCCTGCCAGCAGGCGCGCAACGTGCCTGCGGCCATGGCGGCCGTGGCAGCGGCGTCGATGATGGTGCGAAACGGCTCGACCGCCGGGGGATGCGGCCAGCCGGCGGCGCGGATCGCGGCCACGATGGCGGGGAACGGATCGTCGCCCATGCCGGGCGCGCCGCGATTGGTATCGTTCAGATGCACATGCGCGATGCGGGGATCGGGCAGCCATTTCGCCAGCAGATCGGGCACCGGCACGCTGTCCGACAGGCCCGCCGCGCTGGTGTCGATCATGGTGCGGAAGGCGGGCGAGCCGACCGCATCGACGACGCGGATGGCGGCGGCGACATTGTTCACCACGGCGCATTCGCGGGCCGAGAGCGGCTCGAGGCAATAGGTCACGCCGGCGCGCTCGGCCGCCTCGGCGACAGGCGCGAAGAAGGCGGGCAATTGCGCGGCCGCCTGCTCTGCCGTCCTGCCGGGCATCGGCTGGCGCTGCGCGGGCGATCCGTGGACCAGCACCCGGCCGCCCATGGCTGCGCAGATATCCACCAGCCGCACCAGCACCGCGCGCGCCGCGTCCTGCGTCGCCGGATCGGTGATCGACAATTCGGGGTACGGCGCCAACAGCCAGTGCAGGCCGGTCACCTTCAGCCCGTGCTTTTCCACAGTTTCGCGGATCGCACCGACCTCGGCATCGGAGAGTTCATGGGGACGCGGCACCAGCGAGCCAAGCGCCAGTTCCAGGCCCATATAGCCAAGCTCGGCCGCGATCTCGCATTGGCGGTCCAGCGAATGCCCCTCATTCGCCAGCGTCTCGTTGCAATAGGTCAGATCAAACATCGCCGCGCCCCTCCGCCACGCCCGCAGGCGGCAGCGCCAGGTAGGCGATCAGCATGTCCGCCGCCTCGTCCGCCTTCCGCGCCAGCCAGGCCTCGTCGATCGGCACGTTGAAGGTGGCGCGCAGCGTGTGCCGGTTCGAGACCGGAAAATAGCACAGCGACGCGATGGTGATGTAGAACTCGCCCGGATCGACACGGCGGCGGAACCGCCCCTCGGCCGCACCGCGTTCCAGGATCGCGGTCAGCTTGGCCACCAGCGGCGACTGGATCTCGGCCGCGTCGCCGATCTGCCGGATACTGCCCCCGCCCAGCAGGTTTTCCGTGTTCAGCATCGAGATGAACCACGGCTTGCGGATGAAGTGATCCATGGTGAAGCGCACCAGTTCGCGGATCGCATCCTCGGGGGTCATCCCGTCGGTATCTAGATCGCGTTCGCCCTGCCGAATCTGCACGTAGCTTTCGCGCAGTGCCGCCTTGTACAGTTCCGACTTGTCACCGAAATAGGCGTAGATCATCGGCTTGGAGACGCCCGCCCGCTCGGCGATCTCGTCCATCCGGGCACCGGCAAGGCCGTGGCCGGAAAACTCGGTCAGCGCGGCGGCAAGGATGCGCTTCTTCGATCTCGCCGCATCGCGTTTGGGGGCGTTCGCGGTCCGGTCGCTCATGGCCGCGATTCCCGCGTGAAGCGGCCGATCAGGCGCGCGGCCTGGCGGCGCACCGGCGGCAGGTTGGCCGCGATGGACAGGATCACGATGGCCGCGAAACCGGCAGAGATCGGCCGGGTGAAGAACGGCTCGAGCGAGCCGTTGGACAGCGTCAGTCCGCGCCGCAGGCTCTTGTCCAGAAGATCGCCCAGGATGATCCCCAGCACCAGCGGCGCCATCGGGTAGTTCATCTGCCGCAGAACGAAGCCGATCAGCCCGAAGGCGAACATCACCCATATCTCGAACAGGCGCTGGGTCAGCGCATAGGGGCCGATCACGCACAGCACGAAGATCACCGGCATCAGCCATTCACGCGGGATGCGCAGCACCATCACGAAGAGCCGCGTCAGCGTCAGTCCGTAGATCAGGATGGCGATCGTGGCGAACAGCAGCATCGCCGCGATCAGGTAGACGAATTCGGGCGCCTCGAACATGATCATCGGGCCGGGGCGCACCCCGTGGATGAACAGGGCCGCGATCAGCACCGCCGCCGAGGCGGAGCCGGGCACTGCCAACGTCAGCGCCGGGATCAGCGAGCCGGGAACGACCGCGCTGTTGCCGGTCTCGGCGGCGGTCAGACCCTCCATCGAGCCCTTGCCGAAATCGTCCCGTTCCTTGCTGGTGCGCCGGGCCAGCGCGTAGGATCCCCAGGCGCCGATATCCTCGCCCACGCCGGGAATGATGCCGATCAGCGTGCCGACGATGCCGGATCGCAGGATGGTGAACTTGTAGCGCCACACGTCGATGAAATGCGGCACGGTGCGGTCCGGGCCCTTCTTCTGGGCCACCATCTCCGCCTTGCGGCGCCACATCACGGTCAGAAGCTCGGCAAAGCCGAAGGCGCCGACCATTGCCGGGATCAGGCCGATACCGCCGTTCAGATCGCCGATGCCGAAGGTGAAACGGATATGCGCATGGATCCCTTCCGAGCCGACCATGGCGACCAGAAGGCCCAGGATCCCCGCGATATAGCCCTTGAGCGGCGAGCCGCCGGCGGTCAGCTGCCCGGAAATCACGATGCCGAACACCGCCAGCCAGAAAAACTCGAACGAGCCGAAATCGAGCGCGACCTCGGCCAGCGGCGGTGCGACCAGCACCAGCACCAGGATGCCGACCATCGTTCCCAGCGCCGAGCCGACAGTGGCCAGCCCCATCGCATAGCGCGCCCTGCCCTGCTGCGCCAGCGGGAAGCCGTCAAGCGCGGTGGCCGCGCTGGCCGGCGTGCCGGGGATGTTCAGCAGGATGGCGCTGCGCGAGCCGCCGTAGATCGCGCCGACATACATGCAGATCAGCGTCAGGATCGCGGCGTCACGGTCCAGCGAATAGGTCAGCGTCGTCAGCAGCGCGACGCCCATCGTCGCGGTCAGGCCCGGCAGGCTGCCCACCACGATGCCCAGCAGCGTCGCCCAGGCGACGTGAAACAGGCTTATCGGCGTGGCCAGCGTGCCGATGGCGGCAACGAATTCTCCCAGCCCGCCGATCATGGCAGCCGCACCAGAAAGCCGTAGCGGAACAGCGCCGCGACGCCCCAGCCGATGAAGGCGGCGAAGACGGCGATCCCCGCGATGGTGGGCAGGGACGGCCAGCGCCCGGTGTCGCCGTCGCGCAGGAACCACAGGGTGAAGCCGGCGACATAGACCGCCGTGGCCGGCGCGAAGGGCAAGGTGCCCACCGCCGCCAGCGCGTAAAGCGCGGACCAGGCAACCACGGCCCAGAAATTGCCCCAGGCCACATTGTCGGTGTCGGTGCTCGGGGCGGCACCGTCCGGCGCCGCGCCGCGCCGCGCCGACCAGGCCAGCGCCAGCGCGCAGACGATCAGCGCCGCGCCCAGCAGCATCGGCACCAGGCCGGGGATCGAGGCGGGATGGATGCGGCGGACCTCCAGCCGGTCCATCACGTAGCCGCCATAGAGCGTCGCCGCGCCAAGCGCGAACAGCACAAGCGCGGTCACGCGGTCGGCAAATGCGGAATCGAGGCGCATTCGGTCATATCCCGTTTTTCGGGTTTCGGATCGGGGGCGGAAAGCCGGGCGCACCGCAAAGCGCGCGCCCGGCAAAGAGGCGTCTTACATGCCTTCGGGGCAGTCGATGCCGATCTCGGACGGATCGACCACCGCCTCGCCGCGGGTCACGCGGGCGCAGGCTTCGGCGATCACCACCGGCATCGCCTTTTCCAGCGCCGCATCGCCGTAGGAGGGCGCAAAGACCGCGCCGCGCTCGACCGCGTAGCTCTTGAGGATGTCGGAATTCATCACATGCTCGGCCCAGACCTTGTCGACCGTGTCATACACTTCCTGCGGGGCGCCCATGGGGATGAACACGCCGAAATAGTCCGGCGCGATCGGCATGTCGGGCATCCAGTTGGTGATCGGCGGGATCGGGTCCAGACCCTCGATCTCCAGCGGCTGGTCGGACAGCACCGCGAGCGGGCGGATCTTGCCGGCCTTGATCATCTCGGTCTGCTCCACCGCAAGCTGGGTGGTCGCCATCACCTCGCCCGAGGCGGCGGCCATCACGGCGGGGGCGCCGCCGTCATAGGTGACCATCCGCGCGCCAAGCTCGCCCTCTGCCGCTTCGGCCAGTGCCGCCATCGCCATGCCGCCCGACGAGTTCACGCCGGCGGTGCCGACGGTCACCTTCTCGGGCTCCTTCATCGCCTCGAGCAAGGCGCCGAAATCCTCGTAGGGGGCATCCTCGTTGACGCTGACCACCGGCACGTTCGCGACGTGCAGGTAGATGTGGTAATCCTCGATCGACGTATCCTCGACCAGCCCGGTCACCGAATAGGTGGCGTTGTTGGCGATCGCGTTGGCGGTCCAGGTATAGCCGTCGCGCGGCGCGTCCAGCGCGGCCTTGGTGCCGATGGACCCGGACGCGCCGGGCTGGTTGACCACCACGACCGGGGTTCCCAGCGCCTCTTCGAGGATCGGGGCCACGATGCGCGTGACCTGGTCGGTCGAGCCGCCCGCCGACCACGGAACGATGATGTTGATCGGCTTGTCCGGCTGCCATTGCGCCTGCGCCGGCAGTGCCGCCGCCCCCGCCAGCAGGGCCGCCGCCCCGAGTGTCGCCAGAGTCTTCGTGGTCATTGGTCATCCTCCCAATATTAAACTACCTACCGGTAGGTAGCAAACGCACCCCGAGTCGGTCAAGCGCCGCGTTTCGGATGAACTTTGGACGATATGGTACTGTTAATGCGTCGTTATTTCAGGCCTCGCCGATCCGATGCAACGGAAAAGCCGCTGTCGCCGCACGGTCTTTCGCCGCCACCGGATACGGAAATCCCTAGCCGCCCCGGCTGTCCGGCGGCGGCTGCCAGCCGGCGATGACCTTGCGCATAAGGTCGAGAAACTGCGCCCGCTCGGGGATGGTCAGGCCCGACAGCGCGCGGGCGTTTTCCGCCGCCGCCGCCGCCACGGCGGGCGTCTGCAAGCCGCGGGCCCGCTCCGTCAGCCAGACCCGCTGCACCCGCCCGTCCGTGTCGTCCTTGCGGCGGATCACCAGGCCGTCACGCTCCATCCGGTTCAACGTGTTGGCCATCGTCGCCTGTTCGATCCCCAGCGCGCCGACAAGCTGTTTCTGGGTGCGCCCGTCGCGCTGCCACAATTCCAGCAGAACCGGAAAGGTGCCCGTGGACAGGCCCATCGGCGTGATGCGCGCCTCAAGCCCGCGCTTGAACAGCCGCGCGACATGGTTGGCGAGATACCCCGCGGATTTGTCTTTCTCGAACTTCATGCCCGAACGCGTATCACTTGCATAGCAGGCTATGCAATGTTACATAGCGTGCTATGGAAATGAACCGAATCGCGGGAACACCAGGATGATCAAGATATTGCACCCGATCGCCGGCGCCGCCGCGCTGCTGACGATCCTGACCTTCTGGCTGTCCACCGCGGCGGTCGAACTGTTCGCCGGACCCGCCGCCGTGACGGCGGTCAAGACCGCGATCCCATGGGGTTTCCTGCTGCTGATCCCGGCGCTGATGGCGGCGGGCCTGTCCGGGATGCGGCTGGGCGCGGGGCGGCGCGGGAAACTGGTGGACCGAAAGCACCGGCGCATGCCCTTCATCGCCGCGAACGGGCTGCTGATTCTCGTTCCCTCGGCGCTGTTCCTGTCGGCGCGGGCGCAGGCCGGACTTTTCGACGCAACCTTTTACGCGGTCCAGGCGCTGGAATTGATTGCGGGCGCGGCGAACATCGTGCTTCTGGGCCTCAACATGCGGGACGGGCTGCGCATGACGGCAGGACGCCGCCGCGCGGTACCGGCCTGACACCCCCTGCCCTGCCTTGCGCAAAGGAGACGATTGATGAAAAGTACCTCCACCCGGTACGGCACGATCGCCGTGACGATCCACTGGCTGACCGCGGCGCTGATCGTGGTGCTGCTGATCTCGGGGTTCCGGGCGGGCGGCATGACCGACACGGCCGCCAAGACCGACCTTCTGGCGCTGCATGCCCCGCTGGGCCTGGCGATCCTGACGCTGACGCTGTTGCGCGTGGCCTGGTGGCTGTTCGCCGACACCCGCCCCGAGGACCTGCCGGGCACCGCGCCGCGCCAGCGCGCCGCCGCGCGCGGCATCCACCTGCTGCTCTACGTCGCCCTTCTGGGCATGGCGGCCAGCGGGATCGGCATGATGCTGCTGTCCGGCGCGGGCGAGGTGGTGTTCGGCGCCTCAGGCGCCGCCCTGCCCGATTTCAGAGAATACCTGCCGCGGGTGCCGCACGGTCTGGGCGCGCGGCTGATCCTGGCGCTGCTGGCGCTGCATGTGCTGGCCGCGCTCTGGCACCATTTCGTGCGGCGCGACGGGGCGCTGGCACGGATGTGGTACGGGCGCGGCTGACCGCACCGCCGGCGGCGCACGGGCGCGGAAAACGGCTGTTTTTCGCGCCCGATACGTGATACCTGGATGCCGGGCCATTGGCGATGGCGTCGCCGGGGCACACGCGCCCCCGCCCATCCTTCCCTCCTGAACGCCGGGACGTTCAACCGGGCGGCCGTTGGCGGCCCGCGCTTTCGGAGGTCGCCATGACTCATGCGGATCACGACACAGCCACGGCCGGACGGCCGGAATTCTTCACCTTCCACAACGGCGAAAAGGCGCCGCTGCCGTTCAGCCGCGCCGAATACGACCGCCGCCTTGCCGGCCTGCGCGGGATCATGGAAGCCGGGAACATCGAGGCCGCGATCCTGACCTCGATGCACGGGATCGCCTATTATTCGGGCTTTCTCTACTGCTCGTTCGGGCGCCCCTATGCCTGCGTGGTCACGCAGGACCGCGCGGTCACGGTGTCGGCCAATATCGACGGCGGCCAGCCCTGGCGGCGCAGCGAAGGCGAGAATATCGTCTATACCGACTGGAAGCGCGACAATTTCTGGCGCGCGGTGCGCGAGATCGCGGGCGGTGCCCGCCGGGTCGGGATCGAGGGCGATCACCTGACGCTGGCGCAGAACGCCAAGCTGGCGGAGTTCCTGGGCGCCGAAGCGGTGGACATCGCGGGTGCCACGATGACCCAGCGGATGGTGAAATCGGCCGAGGAGATCGCGCTGATCCGCGAGGGCGCGCGCATCGCCGATATCGGCGGCGCGGCGGTGCGGGATGCGATCCGGATCGGCGTGCGCGAGATCGACGTGGCCATGGCGGGGCGCGACGCGATGGAGGCCGAAATCGCCCGCGCCCACCCGGACAGCGAAATCCGCGACAGCTGGGTCTGGTTCCAGTCGGGGCTGAACACCGACGGGGCGCACAACCCGGTGACGACGCGCAAGCTGCACGCCGGCGACATCCTGAGCCTGAACACCTTTCCCATGATCTCGGGCTATTACACCGCGCTGGAGCGGACATTGTTCCTGGGCGAGCCGGACGCGGCGTCGCTGAAGATCTGGGAGGCGAACGTGGCCGCGCACGAGCTGGGCCTCGGGCTGATCCGCGAAGGCGCGACCTGCTCGGGGATCTGCGCCGAGATCAACGACTTCTTCGCCGCGAAGGATCTGCTGCGATACCGGTCCTTCGGCTATGGCCATTCCTTCGGCATCCTGTCGCATTACTACGGCCGCGAGGCGGGGCTGGAGCTGCGCGAGGACATCGACACCGTGCTGGAGCCGGGCATGGTCGTGTCGATGGAGCCGATGCTGACCCTGCCCGAGGGCACGCCGGGCGCGGGCGGCTACCGCGAGCATGACATCGTGGTGCTGGGGCCGGACGGGCCGGAGAACATCACCGGCTTCGGCTATGGCCCCGAGCACAACATCGTCGCGGTATAGGCGGAACCGCTGGGGGGCTGTCTGCCCCCCAGACCCCCCGAAGGTATTTCGGGCAAGATGAGGTGGGCAGCGGTTCGGTCCGCTCAGCGCGCGAGCGGAATGTTCGTGTCGATATGCCAGCCGGTTTCGGTGCTCTTGCCGGCCAGGGAAAGCGCGTTCTTCCACGCCTGGGGCGTGTCAGGCGTTTCTGTCACGTCAAGCGACAGCGCCGCGCCCGCCCGGCCAAGGCGGCCGGTCGCCTCGCCCCGTGCCTCCAGCGCGCCGCCCGACAGCTCGAAGCGCGCGCGCCAGCTGCCCAGCGGCGCCATGCTGGCCGAGACCGGACCTTCGCCGAGCGGCACGCCGTCGAAGGCCGCACCCCGGATCGCGCCCTCGAGCGTGCCCGAAACCTGCGGATCCGCAAGCCGCGAGAGCGGCAGCAGCGGCGCGGCGCGCGCGGCCCCGCCGTCCAGGCGCAGCAGACCGGCGGCAGCGGCGCCGCCGGGGCTCAGCGCGTCGATGTCGATGGTGCCGGCGATATCGGTGATCTCGGCATGCGGCAGGGTCCAGGGCAGTAGCAATGTCGCGGTGATGTCGACGCCGCCGCCGGTCAGCGCGAGCTGCCAGCGCAGCCCCGCGGCGGCGGGCGCGGCGGCGTGCCAGCGCAGCACCGCGCCGGGCAAACCGGCGGCGCCGGGACGCAGCGATCCGCGCAGCAGGCCCGCATCCTCTGCCAGCATTCCGGTCCAGGCCGGCAGGCGATCGGGCGCCAGCGCGCGCAGGTGATAAAGCCGCGTCTGGCTGAGCACCGCCGCGCCCAGCCCGACCAGAAGCGCCAGGACCAGAAGCGCCGCGCGGATCATGGCAGCGGCGCCAGATCGAGGCGCGCGGTCACATGGCCCGGCTGGTCGGCGCGTTCGATGTCGAGCCGCGCGAAGCCGTAGCCCCAGGTCGCGGCGTTTGCCTCCAACCAGTCGGTGACGGCGCGGAACGGCACCGCGTCAAAGTCGATCTCGACCGTGCCGTCCTGCTGGTTGGCCAGCCGCGCAACCCGGTCGCGCAGGCCGGCGGCGACAAGCGACGCCTCCAGCGCGCTGATCCCGATCGGGCCGCTGGCCGCCTCGGGCGGGGGCGCGGCGGCCTCGGCACTGAACGCGGCGGGCGGCAGGGCGGCGGCCTGATCGTGGACCCAGCGGTGGACCGCCTCGGCCTCGGCCAGCGCGCGGGCGGTGCGGGTGCGCGCATCGACCAGCGGCAGCGCGACCGCGAAGATCAGCAACAGCGGCACGAAGACGCCCGCCAGCAGCGCCAGCAGACGCCGCGCCGCCGGCGTGCTATGCGCCAGATACCGGGCCAGGACGCCGATCATGCCGTTCCCCCCAGCGCCAGGCGCGCGCGCACCTCGCCGTCCTCGCCGGCGCGCGAATCGAGCACCGTGACCGGCAGGCCGTCCGCGCGAAGGCTGGCCGCGAACGCGTCGAGCCGGGCGAAATCGGGGCTGGTCACCGTCGCCTCCAGCCCCGATGCGCCGCGATAGCTGACGGCCTGCAGCGCGATGCCCGATCCGTCCAGATGCCCGGCGGCACGGCGCAGGATCTGCATCGGGCCGGGCGCAGAATCGGACGCGGCGGGGCCGATCTGCGCCAGCCGGCGCGATACCTGCGCGCGAATGTCGAGGATCGGACCCGAGGGGATGAAACTGGCCCGCAGAAGCCCCTCGGTGGCCTGGCGGGTGGCGGCGATGCGGGCCTGTTCGCGCTCGATCTGAAGCAGCGTGCCGCCGCACCACAGCGCGAAGGCGAGGCCGGCCAGCAGCGCGGGCACCGACCAGCGTTTCAGCCGCGCGCGAAGCTGCTGCTCCGCCGCATCCACCGCCAGGGCCAGGTTCACCGGCAGGGCCTGCGGGTCCGGCGGGCGCGGCACGTCCAGCCCGGCGGCTTGCAGATCGGCGGCGTCGCGGTAGACGGGAAGGTCGAGACCCGCGAAAAGCGCGGACAGCGCCTCGGGCAGCTCGCCGTCGACCAGCACGCCGCGGGGCGCCGCATCCTCGGCCGCGCGGCGAAGCTGCGCCGCCGCGAGGTCCGGCGCGGCGGCGAACCCGTCGGCGGGGCCCAGCCGCGCGGTGATGCGGCCCGGTGAAGCGCGCAGCGACCAGCCGTCCGGCAGCACCGGCAGCGCCAGGTAATCGGGCAGGATCGCGGTGCAGCCGGCACCCGCGCCCGTGCCGCGCCAGTCCTGGGATTGCGCGGCATCGCTGACCACCACATGGGACCAGTCCGCGCCGCCGCCCAGCGGGCGGATGTCGAGCGCGTCTTCGGGCAGGCCGAGCCGTTCGGCGATCTGGCGCCGCGCGATGCGGTCGCGGGTGGCATGGCGCAGCTTGTCGGGAAGCTCGACCGGGTAGACCGGCGCAAGCTCCCCCGGCACGGTGGCGATGCAGGGGCCGGCCATGCCCCGCGCCTCGGCGAGCGGCACCACTTGCGGCGCGGCCGCGGCCTTGCGCCGCCGGCTCATCGCGCCGCCTGCGCGGGCGGGCATGGCACGCCGGATCGCGGCCCCATGGGGGCTGGCGGGACATGGGCGGAAGACATCGGTGTCTGGGGCGTCTGGCTCATCGGGGCGGGGCGGTCTCTGGCGGGCGCGGCGGCGGGGCGCGATTTCATGCGGCAAGGGACAGAGAACACGGAACGCCGCGGCATTGCAATCGCGCGGCGGGGGGCTGGCCCCGAGGGCGCGGCCGGGGTCATTCGCCGCCCGGCGGCGGCAGCGCCGGCATGTCGGGCAGCGAGAACAGGCGCCGCGTCTTTCCGTCCTTCTTGTCGCTGCGATGCAGGATCACCCGGCGCGACAGGGCGCGGCCGTCGATCTCGGCGCGTATCCGGGCCTCGAAATACGAGGTTCGGGCGGTCATGCGTTCCAGCGGCAGGGTCTGAAGCGCCTCTTCGCCGAACAGATCCGCCATGCGCAGGCGGAAATCCACGGCAGAGGCAAAGGGCTCGCCGGTGCGCTCCGCCACGATCTGCGCGATCTGGGGGGTGCCGAATTCGGGCATCACCGCCGCCAGCACCTCGGGCGGGGCGGTGTTGGCGTTCAGCGACACCTCGTAGGGCAGCACCGCGACAAAGGGTTCAAGGCGCGCGAATCGCGCCGGGGTCATCCCTTCCACCTGCTTCAGCTGGTCGATCAGCGCCGCGATGCCGCCGCCGGGCAGGATCGGGTTGCGCCGCGTCAGGTAGGCCGACACGTTGGGCGGCCCGCCCTCGGCCAGGTAGCGGCGCAGCGCGTCAAGCAGCGCCGGCGGCAGGCCGAGCGCCTCGAACAGACGGCGGAACTCGGCCTCGGCGCGCTCGTCCTCGATGTTCAGCAGGTTGGCATTCAGGCGGCCTTGCAGGTCGGTCATGCGGACCGAGACGACGCCGCGGTCGATCGGCACCGTCAGATCGCCGCTGGCCCAGATCTCGTCCAGGTGGTCGCTGCCGTCCTCCTCCCATTCGGTCTCCAGGATCTGCGGGATCAGCGTCTCGGCCGCGTCGAGGTAAAGCGCAAGCTGCGCGTCGCCCTGCGCGGCGGTCAGGCGGGCGCGGCCCTCGGCGGTCAGGACCAGGACCGCGGCGGAAATGGCGGTGATGGCGATCACCACGACCAGCGCGTTGAGCAGGACGAACCCGGCCTCGCGGCGCATCAGAACCGCTCCACAAGGTCGATGCGGCCCATCGCGGCGGTGATTATCCGCACCCGGATGGCGCGCGGCAGGCTGGCAAGCGGGTCGTCCTCGGCCGGCTCCCATCCCGGCTGCCAGGCATTGGCGGCCCCCATACTGGCGATCTCGAGGCCCTCCACCTGCTGCATCTGCACGATGTCGGGGCCGCGCGACGCGGCTTGCGCGGGGATCAGCGACAGCCACGCCGCGCGGGTCAGCACCCGGGCGTCCGCGTCATAGCGCCATTCGACGCGCGACAGCCCCGCGCTTTCGTCGCCCGGCAGGACGGGCTGGCCGCCCAGCGACAGGGCAAAGCCGGTACCACCGCGATCCACCTCCAGCGCGGCGCGGGCGCCGCCGCCGGGCGGGGTGAAGGCCAGCGGCACCGCCGCCTCCAGATCGCGCCTGAGCCGGACCAGCAATTCGGCCAGCGCGGCGTTGTCCTGCGACTGCTCGGTCAGGCGCGACTGGCTGCGGATCGTGCCCTGCAACGCCTGCAGCGACATCACCGTGACCAGCGCGAAGACCGCCAGCACGACGACCAGTTCAAGCAGGGTGAACCCGGCAGAGGCGCGGCGCGCGGTCATTCGGGCGGCTCCACCGGGACATAGGCGACGAGGACGGCGCCGGGCAGGCCGCTCGCGGTGACGGTGATGGTGGCCTCGACCAGCCCGACCTCGGTCGCCTCCTCGCTGACCTCGATGCGCCAGTCATGCGGGCCCATGGTCACCTCGGACGGCAGGCCGCGCCCGGCCCGCGCGCCCATCAGCGCCAGTTCGGCCGCGCGGTTCCGTGCCGCGGCGGTGGCCAGCAGGCGCGGCGTTTCCTGCCCCACCGACAGCACCGCCTGGTCGATCGCGCGGAACGCGGCCAGCGTGCCCATCGCCAGCACCATGATCGCCACGACCAGCTCGATCAGGCTGACGCCCCTGTCGCTCAGCGCGCGCCGCATTCGGCCGCCCTCCAGCCATCGGCCCTGCAGGTGCGGGCGTCCGCGCCGTCGCGCAGCAGCAGGGTGAACGGCGTGCTGCGCCCGTCCGGCAGGTAGGCGATGACGCTGCCGCGCGCCCGCGGCGTGTCCAGTCCGGTCCAGTCGGCGGTGCCGTGCCATACGATCTCGGGGCCGTCTTCGGCCCAGACGCCACGCTCAAGCACCAGCGGCTGGACGCCGCCCTCGGTAAGGCGAAAGCCCGCCGGCTGCCCGCCGAACAGCGCCGCGCGCCGCAAATCGGCATCCAGTTCCAGCAGGCGGGCGGGATCGCCCTGCGCGCCCTGCCCGCGCGTGCTGACGGACAGTCCGACCGTCGCGGTCAGGATCGACAGCGCGGCCACCACCACCAGCACCTCGATCAGGGTGAAGCCCGCATCATGGCGGCGGCTGCGCGGAACGCTGGTTTTCATCGCGGGATGCCAGTATCGAAACGCAAGGCGAAACACTTGCGTTGATGGGTGGTCGACATGCACCGATGGTATCGAAACTGGCGTTCCGCGACAAGCGCGCTGCGCCAATCGGGTGCTGCCGGGCTGGTCGCGGCGACGCTCGGGCTGTGCGCGGTGCTGTGGCTGGCCGAGATACTGGGAGGCGACGCGCTGCGCCGCGCCTGGGCGCTGGAGCGGCAGGCGGTTCTGGACGGACAGGTCTGGCGGCTGGTGACCGCGCATCTGGTGCATCTGAGCCGGATACACACGATCCTGAACATCCTCGGGCTTTGGCTGGTGGCGGCGGCGCTGTGGTCGGCGCTGACCGGGCCGATGCTGCTGCGCTCGGTGCTGTGGTCGGGCGCGGCGATCAGCATCGGCTGGGTGCTGCTGCAACCGGCGGGGGTCAGCTATGTCGGGTTTTCCGGCATCACCCACGGCATCTATGCCTTTGGCGGGCTGAACATGCTGCGGCGCGGGCCGGTCTGGCTGGGCTGGACGGTGCTGGCGCTGCTGGCGGTCAAGCTGGGGCATGAGCTGTTTCTGGGCGCGGTACCGGGGGCCGAGGAAGAGATCGGCGGCAAGGTGGCGCTGCTGGCGCATTCGCTGGGCACGTTCGGCGGGGCGCTGGGGGCGGCGGGCACCGGCTGGCGGATGCGGGGCGCGATCCTGGGGATCACGGCGGCGCTGTCGGCGGTTCATGTCGAGGGGGGCGCGGCCGGGCAGCTCTGGCAGCAGGTGCTGGCGGCGTTTTCCTGAAAGACCGGGGCGGCCCCAGGGGGGGTGTGGCGGCGGTTACCCGCCGCCACGTTGTTCAGGCGCGGATCAGATGATCCGGCGCTGGCGCAGCCCGACAAGGGCCAGCAGCGCGAGCACAAGGGCGCTCCACGGACCGATGGCACCGCCCGAGGACCCGCCGTTGTCGGGATCGGGATCGGGTTCCGGCGAGACCTGGCGCACGTCCGAGATCTGCGTTGTACCGACGGACACGTTGTAGCTGCCCTTGGCCGCGGTGTCTGTTTCATGCTGCACGGTCACGACATGCCCCGCCGTATCAAGCGCGGAGGCAGGGATCGTACCCACGGTGCCGACATCCGGGTTCTCCGAATTGCCCGGCGTCACTTCGAGAAGCATGGTGGTGCCATCCGCGTTGTAGATCTTGATCGTCGGCTCCATGCCGCCGGCAAGGCCGGTGACACGGCCCACCAGGTCCTTGTCGGTCGCAGACGGCGTGAAGAAGAAGCAGTCCACATCGCCGGCACTGTCGATCCGGCCCGGTACTTTCGCGTTGCCATCCGTCAGCGCCGAGCACGCCCCCGGCACCAACGGATCATTGGCGTGATCGTCAGGGCTGAACGACGCAACGACCGTGGTGTTGGACGCGGCACGCGCGAAGTTCTCGGTGATGTCGACCGGCGGCGGCACGGTGACCGTCCCGTCCTCGGCAACCGAAACGGCGATACCCTGCGCGGTGGTCTGCGCATTGCCGGCCTCGTTGTTCACATCGACCGAGATCGAATGCACACCGTTCGACGTATAGTGATAGCTGCCGGTATAGGTGCCGTCATCGGGAATGGCGTCACCATCGGTGCCGTCATCCTTCAGAACCACATCCACCTCGGTGCTAAACGGCGGCTTGATCGTCGCCGTCACGTCGAGCCCGGTGATCGGCGTGTCCGACCGCACCGTGGCCTCGATCAGCATCGGCCGCGGATACACCGTATCCAGACCGCCCGACACGCTGACCGCGACGTTGTAGCCTTGGCCCGCTTTCGGCTGGCCGGTGGCCGTGGCCGTCAGATCGATGTCGCTGGCGGTGTTGTTGGTCACCTCGAGCTCGTACTCGCCGGTGCCGTTGGTGGTCAGCATGGCGCTGTCCAGTTCGGTCGTGCAGGACGAGCTTGACGGGGTTCCGCTACAATCGAACACCGCACCGATATCGCTTCCACTGGGGTTCTTCAGCATGAAGCTGAGATCGGTCGGAGCCGCATTGAACGACATCGAGACGTTGACCGTGGCAAGACTGCTGTCGATCGGCAGATTCTCGCTTCCGAAGCCGCTTCCGGGAACGGTGGAGGTACCGGACCCGATCACCGCGCTATTCGAGAACGCCGCGTTCGCCGAAAGCAGCGCCGCCGTGATCTCGCCCACCGTGGTCGGCGATTGCAGGAACAGACCGCCCGTGGCAGAGGCCATCGCGGACAGCGTGCCCGTGGGCGCGCCCGAGCCATAACCAAAGGCCACGATCGGAACACCGTAGTTCTGGTATTCGAAGATCACGTCCGCCTCGGTCGTGACGGAATCGTTGTCGCCGCCATCCGACAGGACATAGACGACCGCTTCGCGCGTGTTGCCCGTGGCGGTGTTGAAGTTCTTCACCTCCTGCAGGGCAAAGATCAGACCGTCATAAAGCGATGTGACACCCTTCGTGCTCAGACCGTTGACAGCGGCAGTGGCCGCCGCTTTCACGCCGGTATCCGGATCGGGAATGTCGGTGATCGGATAGTTCTGATACACGTTGGTGTCGAAGGATGTGACGCCGATGGCGGTGGTGCCTTCGGGCAGCGTGCTGATCAGGATGTTCGCGCCGGTCTTGGCGTTGGCGAGCGGCGAGCCGCCCATCGAGCCGGACGTGTCGATCGACAATTCGATCACCTGGTCGCCGACCCAGCGGATATCCAACTCGGATTGCGCGCCCGAGGTGCCGCCGGACACGATCCAGTCGGGCGCGGTCGGCGCCGTCAGGTTCGTGTACTGCGTCCGGTCGAGACCGGGCCATGTCGGATCGGTCGCGGGATCGCGGGTCAGGGTTTCCCAGCCGCTTTCACCGAAATACCGCTCCTGCCCGTTGCGTCCGGTGGCCCCGGCTGCAAGCGGTGTGACGAAGGGGGCGTGGTTCGGGGTCGAGAATTCCAGGTAGTCGGCGCTGGCGCCGCCATAGCCGGAACGCACGGTGCCCGAGGCCGCGTACCACTGGTTGTGCATGATCGAATCCGACACCGTGTCGGTCGCCCGCGGCTGCCAGGCCGGGCAGCTCGCGCCGAACATGGTGCCGGCGTTGATCTTGCACTGGTCGGCCGCGTATTCGTCAAAGATGTTGTACGCGTAATGGCCCCATTCATGGGCCATCGTGTAACCGCTGCCCTTGGGGTCGTCCATGATCGACGAGCCCGGCCAGTTGGTGCAGAAGTGGATGTACTTGCCCGCCTTCTGGAAGCCGCCGGGATGCGCCCAGGGGCCGTTGTTGCTGGCGCAGTCCTTTTCCCACTGCACGTCGGCGAGGTTGCGCTGCTGGTACTCGCGGTAGACCGTCACGATACCGATCTTGTGCTTGCCGTTGGTCGCCTCGTAGACCGCGTTGGCGAACTCCTCGATGCGGTCCTCGTAGGCCCGCTGCTCGGCATCGCCCGCGCCCAAATCAACCGAGGCGTCGTCATCGCCCTGCGGGTTCTCTTCCAGCGAGATGACGATGTCGAACACCGCGTTGGCGCTTGTGGTGGACAGCGTCGTGCTGTCGGCGCGCGACAGGTGTGAGAAGGTCGTCTTGCTGCCGCTCAGATCAAGCGTGTGCACACGCGACAGCCAGTGATCGCCTGCCATCGAAGGCAGGGCCATCGCCGTCATCGCGACCGCAAATGCGGATGATCTGACCAGTGCCTTGCGACCCGGTCCGTTGGTACTCATGACGAGTTCCCCCTCTGTTGTGTTACTATCCACTCTTCTCACTCCACCCGATCACCGGGTGAAATCCCCTCTGCGCCGGGCAAATCCGGCGCGCTTTCCTGCGCCCCTCAGGCGCGCAGGATTCCGAACGCGGCAAAGCCGGAATCCAGCCGCGCCACGAATTCCATCCGCCCCGACAGATCGCCGGTCAGATACCGCTCGGCCCCCGATGCCAGCGGCACCAACAGGCGCGGCGCGGTCAACCCGTCCGCAACCGCGCGGGCGACCGGCCCGTCGCATCCGCCCTGCGCCAGATCGAGATCGACCAGCGGCGAATACGCCACCGGCCGGGTCCAGACATAGGTGCCCGGCGCGGCCGCGGTCACCGGCAGCTTCGCCTTGAGGCTGCCCAGGAAGCCGCGCACATCGTCCGGGACCGCATCGGTCGCGGATTGCGCCGCGCCGGCGGCGGTATAGGCGCCCACCTCCAGCCCTTCGGCGGCGCGTCCGGCCCGCTCGTCGCTGGCGGTGCCGGTGAACCGCCGCGTCGCGATGGCGCGAAAACTGCGCGCGCCGCTCTCGGACAGGCGCACGGGGCCGGCGACGCCCTGCACCTCGCGCTGGCTGGACCAGCTGGCGAAGTCCAGCACTCCGTCCGCGTGCAGGCGGTAGGCATCGGTGAAGGTGAACGGCATGTCGCTGCGCGACAAGGTGATCTGCCAGAAATCCGGCACAACATCGCCGCAAGCTGTGCTTGCCGGTGCGATATCAGGAATTCCGACCCCCATGGCCGCAATCCCGACCGTTCCTGATATGAACCATCTGCGTTCCATCGTCGTCCGTCAGTCGCGTGATCGCCCGCGACCGTTCAAAAAAAGTTGCTTAGAATTTACTCTCTCACTAAGCCACGATTCGCCATGTCATTTCAATATCTTTCGGGAACCGGCAAATAATGCGCCTCCTCTTTCGCCGCCGCCCGCGTCCCGGCCCTGCCCCGACGTCACCGGAGATGTCACCGGGGGGCCTGCGCCCGGCGGCGCGGGCGATGCTGGCGGCGATGCTGGCCTGCCTGGCGCTGCTGGCCGGGGCGGCGGCGCGGGCGCATTTCACGGTCGACAGCGTGGATCGCTATTTCGTCGTGTCCGAGGTGGATGGCCGCCTGCTGGTCCGCGCGCGGGTGCCGCTGCCGTTCCTGCTGGGAGCCGAGCTTGACGCGGCGGCGCGCAGCGAGGCGCCGGTGGCCGCGCCGGTGCTGGGACAAAGTGGGCCGGACATCGTGCTGCGCCCCGACCTGGTGGCGGCGCATGGCGATTACTTTGCGGGGCTGCTGGCAGGCGCGCATGCCTGGCAGGTCGGAGAGGCGCGCGCCGATCCGGCGGTGCTGCGCTGGCGCATCGCGCTCATGTCGCAGGAGGCGGCACTGCCGTTCGGCCGCGAGGCGCGCAAGATCCTGTCGCTGCCGTCGCTGCGCGGCCCGGCGCCGCTGGGACAGGCGCTGGTGGATTTCGAGCTGGACCTCGGCCCCGCGACCGGACAGCGCGTCGCGGTCCGGTATGCCCTGCCGCCGCTGCAATTGCCGCCCGGCATCACGATCAGCAACAACCTTGTCGACGCCATCGCCGATCCGCCCTTTCGGCGGCGCGCGGCCGGCCAGATGACCGCGTCCGAGGTGATCGTCCTGCCGCCGCCGGAACAGGCGGCACGCGGCGGGTGGGCCGGTCTGCGGCAGGGCGCGGCCGGGCTGGGCGGCGCGATGCTGGCGGCCGGGCTGCTGGTCGGTTTTCTGCAGCCGGGCGTTGCGGGCTGGACCCTTGCGGGGGTGGCGGCGGGCCTTTTCGCCGCAGAGGCGGTGCAGATCGGCGCGCCGCCGCGCCCGTTCCTGCCGCTCGCGGCGGCCACCCTGGTGGCGGTGTGGGCCGCGCTGGCGCTGTGGCGGCGCGGCGGCCCGGTGCCGGCACTGCTGCTGGGCCTGCTGATCGGCGCGGCCAGCGGGATCGAGGGGTTGGCGGCGCTGGACGGCGCGGGGCTGCGCCCGGTTCTGCGCTGGAGCCTTTTCGCCGGCTGCCTTGCCGTGATGGCGGCGGCGATACCGGTCGGCGCCGCACTGCGCGCGCTGGCGGCGCGCGCGCCGCTGCGGGTGCGGGGCGCGGGGGCCGGCGCCCTGGTGCTGGCGATGCTGGCGCTGGCCGGGGTGCAGACGGCGCAGGCGGTGACCGAACGGACGCTCGGCGATCTCGACCCGGTGCTGCGCCTGCCCGTGGACGCCGCCGAGGCGCGCGGGTTCGACCTGCTCTCGGCCATGCTGGCAGAGCTGCACCGCGCGGTGCAGACAGGGCCGGACGCGGTGGCCGCCCTGATCGCGGGCGATCCGGCCGAGGTGCTGGGCAGTGCCGCCGCGCGCCTTTCGCGGACCGGCCTGCCCCCGACGGAGCCGGACCTGCACGAGGTCGCGCTAAGCGCGTTCCAGATGCGCGGCTCGGGCCGGCGGCTGGAGGTTCAGGCGTCCTGGCAGGTTCTGGGCCTGAAGGCCCGGGGCGGGCACGAACACGTCAAGGGCGCCGCCTTCGCCGCCGATTTCGTGCTGCGCCGAAGCTGGGGCCGCTGGCGGATCGAGGCGTTCACGCTGGACAGGTAGCGATACCCACGCGCCGCGCCTACCCGCCCAGCGTCGCCTTGACCCGCGCTTCCGACTGCACGATCAGCGCCCGGCGCTTGGCAAGGTAGCCTTCGGGATCGAGTTTCGGGAAATCGCCGCCGATTGCGTCGAAGGTCTTGCGCGCCGAGACCAGCCGCGCGTGCACGGTCTCGTCAACGCCGCCGCCCGCCATCATCGACAGCGCCAGCTCATGCTCTGCCGTGCCCTGGACCGCCAGCGCCGAGGCGCGGGCCAGCCCGGTCAGCACCTGCGCCGCCTCGGAGGCAACGCGCGCGGCATCGGCGAACTGGCCGGCGCGCAGCAGGGCGTGCGCGTATTCGATCTGCACGCGCCCTGCCATCGGCCCGGCCTGCGCGACAAGGCCGCCATACTGGTCGGCCGCCTGCACGAACTGCCCCTTCTCCAGCGCGGACCGCGCCGAGAAGTAATCGGCCTTGAACGAGGCGCGCCCGACGCCGGGCTTTTTCAGGTTGATATCGCCGCAGCCGGCGGCAAACAGAAGCGCGACAAGAACCGTGTTGCGCACACGGCCTCTGGCACGGGGCCGCGCCCGTGGGATCATGGGTGTCATAGCCTGTACTGCCCGTTGTTATTATTGCTTTTACTGCTCTTGTTTATTAACGTAACGGTAGCAGTCAACGCGATCCCGGTCAACGCGCCGCACGGGCCGGCCGCCCCGAATGGCGGGCAAGGCGATGCATCCGGGTCGCAGGGCAAAGCCGTGCAGGCGGGATTTTCGGCCATGGCCAAGGGCGCGTTCCTGGCGACATTCGCGGCCACCATCGCGGTGGCCTATGCGTCCGGGCACCTGGCGCTGGCATTGGTGCCGCCGCCCGATCCGGAATTGCCCGGCCTGCCGGACCTCGGCAGTCCCGAGGCGTCCGGCTCGGGGGCGGATGCGGCCGCGCCCTGGCCCGACGCCTTCGGCACCCCGCCCCCGCCCAAGGCGGCCCCCGCCCCGCCGCCGCCCGCGCCGGAGAAAAGCACGCGCTACGGGCTCAAGGGCCTGATCGCCGGGCAGCAGGGCGGCTGGGCGGTCCTGACCGACGGCGCCGCCGATCTGCTGGTCAAGACCGGCGACACGCTGGAGGACGGATCGAAGGTGACGGTGATCGACCGGCACGGCGTCACGCTGGACCTGAACGGCACCCTGTCGCGCGTCGGCTTTGTCGAGACGGCGTCCGCGCCGGCGGATACCCGCCCACCGGACACCGGCACGGCCGAGGAAGAGGCGGACAGTGCCGATTTTGCAAGCATTCCGGTGTCAAACGTGACGCTCGACCTCACCGGGCTTGACCGGCGCGACATGAGGCGAATACTCGCACGTGCCGGGGCAATCGAGCAGATCGACCTGGCCGACGGCACGCAAGCGCTGGATTTGGCATGGATCCGAAACGGTCAGCTATACGACCGACTGGGTCTGCAGGCAGGGGACCGGATCTTGAAGATTAACGGCATAGCCGCTGGCGACAACGAGGCGATCCTGCGCGCCTCGCGCAAACTGCTGGGCGCATCCGAATACCGCCTGGACATCCTGCGCAACGGGCAGCGGCAGGCCATCGAGGTAAAGCTGGTGGACAATGATTAGGGCGACATTGCTGGCGATCTGCCTGACGGTCTCGTTCGCGGCGCAATCGGCGGCCCAGCTGGCGATGAACCTGCGCGACATCGAATTGCGCGCCTTCGTCGAAATCGTGTCGGAAACCATCGGGCGCAACTTCATCCTGGACCCGCGGGTGCGCGGCACGGTCACGGTCTATGCGCCGGCCTCGATCTCGTCGGACGCGCTGTACGAGATTTTCCTGAACGTGCTGGAGCTGAACAAGCTGACCATCGTCGAGGGCACCGAGGTCGACCGCATCGTGCCGCTGGCGCTGGCGCGCGAATTGTCCGGCGACGGCAACATCCAGCTTGGCGGCGACGGCTACGAGACGCGGGTGATCGAGCTGAAGAACATGTCGGTGCAGGAGGCGGTGGATGTCATCACCCCGCTTCTGCCGCAGGAGGCGGTGCTCAGCCCACTGCCCGCCGCCAGCATGCTGGTGTTGTCCGACAGCCGCCAGAACCACGAACGGATCAGTCAGATCCTGGCCCGGCTCGACCGGTTTCGCGACAGCTCGGTGGAAACGATCCGGCTGCGCAACGGCAATGCGTCCGATCTGCTGCTGACATTGCAGGAGCTGAACATCACCCCGCCCGGCGCCAGCCTGTCGGCGGATGCGCGCGGCGAGGCGATCGTGGTGTCCGGCGGGCAGGATTTCCGCGAGCGGATACGCACGCTTGTGCGCCAGCTCGACACGCCCAGCCGCTCGATCCGCACCGCGGTGATCAAGCTGAACTACGCCGATGCCGAAAAGCTGCGCGCGGTGATCGCCGGATCCTTCGGCCTGCCCACCGCCGAGGGCGAAGAGGGCGGCGGCGGCGCGCAGCGCGGCGATGTCACCGTGGTCGCCGACAGCCAGTCCAACGCGCTGGTCATCACCGCGCCGGCCGACCGGATGCCGTCCATCGTCGCCTCGGTCAAGACGCTGGACGAACGGCCCCGGCAGGTGCTGATCGAGGCGGTGATCTTCGAGCTGTCGGTGCAGAACTTTTCCGACCTGACGGTGCAGTTCGGCGGCATCCTGAACGATGCCATCGCGGGCGGCGTGGAATTCAACCTGCCCGGCCGCCCCACCCTGACCAGCGTCGTGACCGCCGCCATCTCGGGCAAGCCGATCAGCCCCGGCAGCGGCGGCAGCTTCGGCGGGGGCAGCTATTCGGACGGCAACGGGTTCGCCGGCTTCCTGTCGGCGATCGTCAGCCAGACCTCGACCCGCCTGCTGTCGACCCCGTCGATCACCGCGCTGCACAACACCGAGGCCGAGATCCTGGTGGCGCAGAAGGTGCCCTTCGTCACCGGCAGCTATTCGACCGTGGGCGACAGCGCGGTGCCGGACCAGCCGTTCCAGACCATCAGCCGCGAGAATGTGGGCCTGACCCTTCGCGTCAAGCCGCAGATCACCAGCGAGCGCACGGTGCGGATGGAGATCGAGCAGGAGGTGTCGAGCCTGACCAATGCCGCCTCCGCCGCGGGCGGCGAGATCACGCAGCAGCGCAACCTGACCACCAACGCGCTGGTCCATGACGGCCGTGTCATCATGCTGGGCGGCCTGCTGGAGAACGGAACGGGCGTGGTCGAACAGGGCGTGCCGTTCCTGTCCGAGATCCCGCTGATCGGCGAATTGTTCCGCGGCCGCAATGTCAGCAACAACCAGAAGATCCTGCTGGTCATGCTGCGCCCGCGCATCATGAACACCGATGCCGAGGCGACGCGGCTGAGCCGCGAGCTGGCGATGGAGGCGCGGCGCGCCAGCCTGCTGCTGAAAGAGGATGACGACGGCCGCTTTCCGCGGGTGCCCGACATGGCCTTTCCGTATGACGGGCTCGACCTGAACCAGCCTTTCGAGCTTGACATGACGGACCCGGTGGCGCGCAATCGCAGCTATCCGAACCTGCCGGTGCCCCTGAAGTTCAACTGAGGCAAGATGCGACACGCGGTTTGCACAACGGCTCGCGGCCCTGGGCCGGCCTGCCGCCCCATTGCGCGCCGCCCGGCCCGCCGGATCGCCGGCGCACGTGCGGGCTGAGCGATGGAGGCCGCGCCCTTCGCCTTCGGCTTTTCGCAGGACGAACAGGTCATGCTTCAGGGCCGCACCCTGATCTGCGGGCCCGGCGCGACCATGGTCGGCCTGCGCGAGGCCGCGCGCCGCGCCGAGGCCCCGCTCGAGCTGCGCGAGGTGGACGCGGCCGAGTTCGAGGCGCTGCTGTCCGCGCAATTCTCGGGCGCCGGCGACAGCGCCGAGGACGACACCGGCGAGCTGGTCTTCGATGTCGAGGACAACGCCGCCGGCAGCCGCCAGCGCGACCTGCTGGAGGACAGCGCCGAGGCGCCGATCATCGAGCTGGTCAACCTGCTCTTGCGCCGCACGGTGCGCGCCGGCGCGTCCGATCTGCATGTCGAGCCGAACGAGGACGGCCTGCGCGCGCGGATGCGGATCGACGGCGCGCTGCGGGTGATCCTCGACCGCAAGGACGTGCCGGTGCGCCGCGTCGTGTCGCGGCTGAAGGTCATGGCCGGTCTCGACATCGCGGAAACCCGCGTGCCGCAGGACGGGCGCATCGCGCTGCGGCTGGGCGGGCGGGCCATCGACGTGCGGGTCTCCACCCTGCCGGGCAATTACGGCGAACGGGTGGTGCTGCGGGTGCTCGACCGGTCTTCCGGGCTGCGGCCGCTGGACGAGCTTGGCCTCAGCGCGGCACAGATCGCGATTCTGACGCGCATGGCCGAATTGCCGAACGGCATCATCCTGTCCACCGGGCCGACCGGGTCGGGCAAGACCACGACGCTCTATTCCATGCTGCAGATCGCCAACCGGATCGACCGCAACATCGTCACCATCGAGGATCCGATCGAATACGACCTGCCCGGCGTCAACCAGAGCCAGATCAACGCCGATATCGGCATGACCTTTGCCGCCGGGCTGCGCGCCACGCTGCGCCAGGATCCCGACGTGATCCTGGTGGGCGAGATCCGGGATGTGGAAACCGCCCGTGCCGCGGCGCAGGCCGGTCTGACCGGGCATCTGGTGTTTTCCACCCTGCATGCCAACGGCTCGATCCCCGCCATCGTGCGGCTGCGGGATCTGGAGGTGGACAATTTCCTGATCGCCTCGACCCTGCGGGCGATCATCGCGCAGCGGCTCTTGCGCCGGATCTGCACCGCCTGCCGCGAGACGGTCGCGCCGACCCCTGATCAACTGGCGCTGTTCGCGCATCTGGACCTGCCCGCACCGGGCACGCTGTGGCAGGCGCCCGGCTGCGATGCCTGCGAGGGGACCGGCCACAAGGGCCGCGTCGGCGTGTTCGAAATCGCCGAGATCACCGAGCCGGTGCGCCGCATCATCAGCGAGGGCGGGTCCGAGGCGGCCATCGAGGCGGCCGCGCTGCCGCCGGGCGCGTCGCTGCTGGCGCAGTCGCTGGGGTTCGCCGCGAAAGGCGACGTGTCCTATGCCGAGGTGATGCGCGTCGTCGGAGACACGCGGTGAAGGCCTGGTCCTACGTCGCCTTCACCCGCAAGGGAGAGCGGCGCACCGGATCGCTGGTCGCCGACAGCGAGCGCGGCGCGTCGGACAAGCTGAAGGCCGAGGGGCTGTTCCCGGAAAAGCTGACGCCGCAGACCGTGCGCGCCCGGACACGCGGCCGCCGCCTGCGTCTGGATGCCGATACGCGCGCGGTGTTCACCCGGCAGATGGCGGTGCTGCTCGGCTCCGACCTGCCCGCGGAGGCGGCGCTGGACGCGGTGATCGCGGCCAATTCCTCGGCCAACCTGCAAACCTTCGCCACGCGGATGAAGGCGGCGCTGATGGACGGCTATCCGCTGAGCCAGGCGATCGAAAGCGCGGGCGGCGGGTTCGCGCGGTACTACACCTCGGCGATCCGGGCGGGCGAGACGTCGGGCGATCTGGCGATCGTGTTCGACCAGCTGGCCGAGTACCTGGAAGACAGCGGCGCCACACGCTCGCGGATCGTCACCGCGTTGGTCTACCCGGCCTTCGTCACCGCCGTGTCGCTGGCCGCCTGCGCCATCCTGGTGACAACCGTCGCCCCCGAGATCGTGGCCATGTTTGAGGTGACAGGCCAGCCGCTGCCGGGGCTGACGGTGGCGGTTCTGGCCGTCTCCGGCTGGATCGAGACGCATTGGGCCGCGCTGCTGATCGGTCTGGCGGCGCTTGTCGCCGGCTTCATCGTCTTTCTGCGCTATCCGCCGACGCGCGATCTGTGGGATGCCGCGATGCTGCGCCTGCCGGTGGTGGGCCGGCAGATGCGGCTGGGCGCCTCGGCGCAATATCTGCGCACGCTGGCGCTGGTGCTGGGCAGCCGGCAGACCGTGCTGGACGCCGTGACCAGCGCGGCGGACGTGATGACCGTGACGCGGTTCCGTGCCGAGGCCGAGGCGGCGGTCGAGGCGCTGCGGCGCGGCGAAAGCCTGTCGCATGCGCTGGAACGGCTGACCCCCCTGCCCCCGGTGACGCGGCAATTGCTGGCCGTGGGCGAGCAGTCGGCGCGGCTGCCGAAGATGGCGGACCGCTCTGCCGTGCTGGTCGAGACCTGGATCCGCGACGAGACCAAGCGGCTGACCACGATCCTCGATCCGCTGCTGATGATGGTGGTGGGGATGCTGGTGCTGACCATCGTGCTGGCGATCCTGCTGCCGATCTTCGATCTGCAGGCGTCGATCGGATGATCAGGCGCGGGAAAATGGCCGGTTTCCGCAGGGCTTAAGGGAAATTTAACCAAAAACCGCTCAACCTGGCGGCGTCGCTTTATCGAGGCAACGCCGTGGCGGACGGGACTGGCCAGAACAGGGGCGCCGACCCCTTCACCGGATCGGCGCAGGTGATCGGGTTCCGCTCGCGCCGCGCCCCGCCGCCCCGGCTGGGCGATCTGCTGGTTTCCGACGGCACCCTGTCGCCGGCGCTGCGCGGCGCGGCGCTGGACCGGCAGCGGCAGGTCGATGCGCGCCTTGGCGACATCCTGCTGGCGCGGCACCTGATCGACCGCGCGCGCCTCTACGACGCCATCGCGCGTCAGCACGGCGCGGTGACGGCCGATCTCGACCTGATCCCGCCGCCGCCCGATCTCGTGGCCGATCTCGGGGCCGACACCTGCCTGCGGCTGGGCGCGGTGCCGTGGCGCCGCGATGCCGGCGGGCGCCTTCTGGTCGCCAGCAGCCGCCCGGACGCCTTCGAGGATCATCGCCCCCTGCTGGAGCGGCATTTCGGCCCTGTCGGCATGGCCGTCGCCGGCGAGGTGGAGGTGCACCGCGCCGTGGCGCGGGTCGATACCGGCCACCTGATCCGCCGCGCCGAAACCCGTACCGCGCCGCAGGAAAGCTGCCGGTCGATCGCCTTTACCCTTGCGCGCGCGCATCCCGCCGCGCTGCTGGCGGTGCTGGTGCTGGCGATCCTGCTGGTCTTCAACCCGCAGCCGGTGCTGGAGGTGGTGACAGCCTGGGCAATCCTGGCCACGCTGGCCAACAGCGCCCTGAAATTGGCAGCGCTGGTGCCGCAATTCCTGCGCGGAAACGATGCCTCTGCTGCCGAGCCGCACCCGGACGATGCCGCGCTTCCGGCGCGTCTGCCGCGCGTGTCGGTTCTGGTGCCGCTCTACCGCGAGCGCGCCATCGCCGAGCGGCTGATCCACCGGCTGGAAAAGCTCGACTATCCCCGCGAATTGCTGGAGATCTGCCTCGTGGTCGAGGCGGACGACACCGTCACCCGTGACACGCTGGCCCGGATCGACCTGCCGATGCACATGCGCTGCATCACCGTGCCCGAGGGCGAGATCAAGACCAAGCCGCGCGCGCTGAATTACGCGCTGGATTTCTGCCGGGGCAGCCTGATCGGGGTCTACGACGCCGAGGATGCGCCCGATCCCGACCAGATCCGCCGCGTGGTCGCACGGTTCCATGCGCGGGGGCCGGATCTGGCCTGCGTGCAGGCGGTGCTGGATTTCTACAACAGCCGGTCGAACTGGCTGGCGCGCTGTTTCGCGGTGGAATACGCGGCCTGGTTCCGCGTGATCCTGCCGGGAATGACGCGGCTGGGGCTGGTCGCGCCGCTGGGCGGCACATCGCTGTTCTTTCGGCGCGCCGTGCTCGAGGAAATGGGCGGCTGGGACGCGCATAACGTGACCGAGGATGCCGATCTGGGCGTCCGGCTGGCGCGGCACGGCTACCGGACCGAATTCATCGCCTCGGTCACCCGCGAAGAGGCCAATTGCCGCGCCTGGCCGTGGATCCGGCAACGCTCGCGCTGGCTCAAGGGGTACATGATGACCTGGGCGGTGCATATGCGGCGGCCGGGGCTGCTGCTGCGGCAGCTGGGGCCGTGGCGGTTCGCGGGGGTGCAGCTTCTGTTTCTCGGCACCATCTCGCAATTCCTGCTGGCGCCGTTCCTGTGGCTGTTCTGGCTGCTGCCGTTCGGCATGACGCATCCCTTTGCCCCGGCGCTGGGTCCGGCGATGACCTGGGGGCTGCTTGCCGCCTTCGTGCTGTCCGAGGGGATCGGCCTTGCCGTCGGGCTGTTCGCGGTGCGCGGCACCGATCACCGGCACCTGATGCCTTGGGTGATCACCCTGCACTTCTACTTTCCGCTGGCCGCGCTGGCCGCCTACAAGGGGCTGTTCGACTTGCTGACGCGGCCGTTCTTCTGGGACAAGACGGCGCATGGCATCTACGGCGATCCGGCCGAGCCGCGGCGGCTGCCGCGCCCCGCGCGGGCGGCGGGACCGGCCCCGGCACCGAGGCGGGAGCCGGCACTGGCCGCCCCCTGCGCCACCGCGCCCCTTACCGCGCCGCCGCGATCCCGTCGGCGTCATGCTTCAGCCGGGTCTCGAACGCCCGGCTGATATGGGTGCGCAGCGCGGTATCCGCCGCCGCCGCATCGCCGCGGCCGATCGCCTCGACAATGGCCTGATGCTCGCGCAGCGCGCTGATCCCGCGCCCCTCGACCGCCAGCGAGGTGGTCGCCAGCAGCGCCATGGTCCGGTGCACCATGTCGAGCTGCTGCACCAGGTAGCGGTTGTGCGAGGCAAGGTGGATCTGCGTGTGGAACCGCCGGTTAGCGCGGCTGAGCGCCGCCGGATCGCCCAGCAGATCCCAATCCGCCGCGGCCATCTCGCGCAGCACCCGCACCTCTTCGGGGGCGGCGTGTTTCGCGGCCAGCCGCGCCGCCAGCCCCTCAAGCTCGGTGCGCACGGCGTAAAGCTCGGCCAGCTGGTTGTGATCGAGCGAGGCAACGATCAGCGACCGGCCGTCGCGGGCCAGCAGCGACTGCGTTTCCAGCCGTTGCAGCGCCTCGCGGATCGGGGTGCGCGACACACCGAAGCGGTCCGCCAGCTCGCTTTCCACCAGCCGGTCGCCGGGGGTGTAGATCCCCATGTCGATCGCCTCGAGGATCATCTCGTAGGCGTCTTTCTGCGGCGGTTTCGGTGCGCTCATCGGGCCTCTCCGGGTGCGGGGTGCGCCACGATAGGCCCGCGCGCCGGCAATGTTCAAGCGTTCGCCATGGACGCGGGCGCGCGCCCGGCCTAGATACCGGAACATGGTGGCTCAAGATTTCTCTCATGTCCGGCACTGGGTGTTCGACCTCGACAATACCCTGTATCCGCCCGCGGCCCGGCTGTTCGACCTGATCGAGGTCAAGATGAACGCCTGGGTGATGCGCGAGCTTGGCCTGCCGCTTGCCGAGGCGGACCGCCTGCGCACCGATTACTGGCAAAGGCACGGCACCACGCTGGCCGGGCTGATGGCCGAACACGGCGCCGATCCCTGGCCCTATCTGCGCGAGGTGCACGACATCTCGCTGGACAGGCTGGACCCCGATCCGGGGCTGGCCGCCGCGATCACCGCCCTGCCCGGCCGCCGCATCGTCTTTACCAATGGCGATGCCGAATATGCCGCGCGGGTGCTGGACCGGCGCGGCCTGTCGGACGTGTTCGATGCGGTCTACGGCATCGAGCACGCGAACTGGCGCCCGAAGCCGGAACGCGCGGCCTTCGATCTGGTCTTTGCCGCCGAACGGCTGGAGCCCAAGACCGCCGCGATGTTCGAGGACGACATCCGCAACCTGTCGGTGCCGCACGCGCTGGGGATGCGCACGGTGCATGTCGCACCCGCCCCGCACCCGGAGCCGCCCGCGCATGTGCAGCATCACACCGACGATCTGCCGGGGTTCCTCGGACGCCTGACATGACGCTTGAAAGGGTCGATGTCTTTGTTGCCGGCGGCGGGCTGGCCGGGCTGGCGGCGGCCGCCGCCTTTGCCGAGGCGGGGTTCTCCGTGTTGCTGGCCGATCCCGCGCCCGCGCCCTCGGGCGATCCGGCGCAGGACCGCCGCTCGACCGCGTTCCTCGGCCCGTCGCGCGACCTGCTGGCGCGGATCGGGCTTTGGGACCGGCTGGCGCCGCATGCCGTGCCGCTGGACGGGTTGCGCATCGTCGACACTGCCGGCTGGCCGCCCGAAATCCGCGAGACGCGCGATTTCCGGCCGCAGGATCTGGGCGAGGAAACCTTTGGCTGGAACCTGCCCAATGCGCGGGCCCGGCACGAGATGGTGGCCTCCCTGTCCCGCCAGCCGCAGGTAAAACTGGCATGGGGCACCGGGTTCGCCGGCCTGCTGACCCGGACCAGCGAGGCGCGCGTGACGCTGACGGATGGCCGGCGCATCGCGGCGCGGCTGTGCATCGCCGCGGACGGGCGCGCATCGCCCCTGCGCGAGGCTGCCGGGATCACCGCCACCACCCGGCGCTACGGGCAGAAGGTGTTCGCCTTCAACGCCACCCATCCCGTGCCGCATGACAACGTGTCGACCGAGGTCTACAACGAGGGCGGCGCCTTCACGACCGTGCCGCTGGCCGATCTGGACGGGCGCCCCGCCTCGGCCATCGTGTGGATGAATTACGGCCGCCGCGCCGCGGATCTGGCGGCGATGGACGCGGCCGATTTCGACGCCGAGATGACGCTGCGCGCCTGCAACCTGCTGGGCCCGATGGAACGGGCCGGGCCGATGGGCCAGTGGCCGATCGTCACCCGCACCGCGGACCGGCTGACCGCCGAACGCACCGCGCTGGTCGCCGAGGCGGCGCATGTGCTGCCGCCCATCGGCGCGCAGGGGCTGAACACGTCGCTGCACGACATCGCGCTGTTGGCCGATCTGGCGCGGGAGGCGCCGGACCGGCTGGGCGCGGCGGACCATCTGGCCCGCTACGAGCGCGCCCGTGCCCGCGACATCGCGCTGCGCGCCCGTGTCATCGACCTCTACAACCGGCTGTGCCAGTCCGGCCCCGCGCAGCCTCTGCGCCGCGCCGGGCTGCGGCTGGTGCACGACATGCCCGGCTTGCGCCGCGCGGTGATGCAGGCGGGGATGGGCGGCCGCTGAGGCGGAAGGCCGGACACGAAAAAACGCGCGGGGCCGGGTATCGGCCGCCCGCGCGTCTGTTTTCGGAAGCCTGCCCTGCGGGCAGGAAGGCGTCAGTTCCGGTAGACGACCAGTTCCGGCAAGCCGTCCAGCGGGGCGTCCAGCAGGCGCAGCGCGGCCAGCGATACCTGGCTGCCCGCCCCGGACGATCCGCCCGACGGAATCAGCTGCACCTGCACGGTACGACCGGATGCCGGGTAGAACAGCCGGCCCGATCCGCCCTCGGATACCAGCGGCGTCTTGATCCAGAAGCCCGGCTCGTCCGCCGCGCCGATCGAGGCGACGGTGGTGCCCAGCCGGCCATCGCCGGCCGCTTCGGGCGCGGGCGTCGGGGCCGGCTCGGGCGCCGGTGCGGCGGCTTCGGCGCGTTCCTCCGGCGTGGTGGTGTCGAACTCCTCGACCGTGCGCGCGGTGTCGGCGGGCGGCGGCGCGGTGGTTTCCGGCGCCTCTTGGGTGCGCGTGTCCGTGTCCGGCTCGTCGGCCGCGTCGCTGCCGGTCCCTTCGCCGTCGGGTTTCGTGGTATCGCTCGGTTTTTCGGTATCCGGGGCGCTGTTTCCGCCGCCCAGGATGCCCGGCCCGTCGCCGGCGCAGCCCGCCAGCATCAGAACCGTCAGAAGAAGGGTGATCTTGTTCATGCCGCGCAGCGTATGCACAATCGCGGCCGCGTTCAACACGATGCTGTCCCTTGCGGCGATGTTCCGCGCGTCCTAGGTATGGGCCATGAAACCGCGCCTTATCGACCCGTTCCAACGCGCCATCACCTATCTGCGCGTCTCGGTCACCGACCGCTGCGACTTCCGCTGCACCTATTGCATGGCGGAACACATGACATTCCTGCCCAAGAAGGAGCTTCTGACCCTGGAAGAGCTGGACCGCATGTGTTCGGCCTTTGTCGGGCTGGGCGTGGAAAAGCTGCGAATCACCGGCGGCGAGCCGCTGGTGCGCAAGGGAATCATGACCTTCTTCGAAGGCATGTCGCGGCATCTGGACAGCGGCGCGCTGAAGGAGCTGACGCTGACCACCAACGGCTCGCAGCTGGCGCGATTCGCCGCCGATCTCTACGCGGCCGGCGTGCGCCGGGTGAACGTGTCGCTCGACACGCTGGTCGAGGACAAGTTCGCCGCCATCACCCGCTGGGGAAGGCTGCCGCAGGTGCTGAAGGGGATCGAGGCGGCGCGCGAGGCGGGCCTTCGGATCAAGATCAACACCGTCGCACTCAAGGGCTTCAACGAGGATGAGCTGTTCGAGCTGGCCGACTGGTGCGCGCGCGAGGACATGGACCTGACCTTCATCGAGGTCATGCCGATGGGCGACATGGGCGAGACCGACCGGCTGGACCAGTACTGGCCGCTCGACGACGTGCGCGCCCGGCTGGCCGAGCGGTTCACCGTCACCGAGCTGGCCGAACGGACGGGCGGGCCGGCGCGTTACGTGCGGCTGGAGGAGACGGGCCAGAAGATCGGCTTCATCACGCCGCTGACGCATAATTTCTGCGAGAGCTGCAACCGGGTGCGGCTGACCTGCACCGGCGAGCTGTACATGTGCCTCGGGCAGGAGGACATGGCCGATCTGCGCGAGCCGCTGCGCGCCTTCCCGGATACCGATGCGCCGCTGGTCTCCGCCATCGAGAAGGCGATCGGCCGCAAGCCGAAGGGTCACGATTTCGACTATTCGCGCCAGCGCGCGGACGGCCAGGTGTCCCGCCACATGAGCCATACCGGCGGGTAGGGTTCGCAGGCAAGGATGGGGGGCTGTCTGCCCCCCATGCCCCCCGAGGATATTTGCAAACCGAAGAAGCAGGCCAGGGACACCGGGCCATGCCGCGCCTTATGCCCAGTCGGCGCCGAGGTCGTCGCGGGCGCGATCGATCCAGTGATCCCTGAGCCAGGGGCACGGCCGCGACCGGCGCAGCAGCGAGCCATGGTAGCCTTCCACCGCTTCGGGCATCTTGGGGCGCCCGTGAAAGCACACGACGCGGGCATTTTCCGGCAGGCGCGGCGCGCGCAGCCAGTTGACCGGCGGCAGGCCGAGGCAATCGTGCTTGAAGCTGACCACCTGGTCCGGCGGAAGATAGGCGAATTCGCCCATCTCTTGCGCCAGCGTCGAGGTGTAGCGCTGTTCGCTGCCGCGCGCCTTCGCGACCTCGGCCGCAGGGTTGGCGGCGATACGCTCGTAGAGCCAGCCATGCCGCGCCGAATCGAACCGGAACACGCTGCCATGGCCGGTGGGGCGGCCGCGCCGCGCCTCGACCCAGTCGGCGCGCATCGCCACCTTTCCCGGCGCGAAGGCAAGGATATCGTCCAGCGCGCCGGTGATCACCACGTCCAGATCGAAGCCCAGCACCGGCCCGTCCTGCCCCGCGATCAGGCCGGGCCGGAACAGCGACACCTTGCGCATCGCGCCCTGCCGGTTGGCGACGGCGAGCGCGGCGGACATCGCGTCATGGAACGGCTCAACCGGCAGGGGCAGCACCTCGATATCCGGGTGCAAGCCATCGGCATCCTCGGTCATGCACAGGAACCTGACCGGCCGCGCGAGGTTGCGCCGCACGCCGGAATAGAGCCGGTTGACATAGGCGGGGCCGAAGGCCGTGCCCCACTTGATGCAGGCGATGGTTGCCGGACTCATGGGCACCTCCGCCGCCGGCGTAGCCTGTCCGTGCGGCAAAGGGAAGCGGCGCGGGGGTCAATCCAGCGGCAGCCGGGTTTCCACCATCTCGGCGAACCAGGAGCACCCGGCGGGGATGATCTCGTCGTTGAAATTGTAGCCGGCGCTGTGCACCGGGGCGCTGTCGCCGTTGCCCAGAAGAATGAAGGCGCCGGGCCGTTCCTCGAGCAGATAGGCGAAATCCTCGCCGCCCATGATCAGCGGCGCGTCGGCGCAGTCGCCGCCGACCTTGCGGGCGACCGCGATGGCATGTTCGGTGCCGGCCTCGGAATTCACCATGACCGGATAGCCGGGCATCCAGTCGACTTCGGCCTGCGCGCCGAAGGTCGCGGCGGTCGAGGTGGCGATATGTTTCAGCTTTTCGCCCGCCAGCTTGCGCACGCCCGCATCAAGGCTGCGGATCGTGCCTTTCAGCATCGCGGCGCCGGGGATCACGTTGAACGCATTCGAAGATGTCTTCAGCGCGGTGACGGAGACCACCACCTGCTGCGTCGGATCGACGTTGCGGCTGGCGACGGTCTGCAGGGCCAGCACCATGTGGCTGGCGGCAACCACCGGGTCCACGGTTTCATGCGGCTTGGCGGCGTGGCCGCCCTGCCCCGTCACGGTGATCGCGAACTGGTCGGTAGCGGCAAAGAACGGGCCGGGCCGGATCGCGAAGGTACCGGCGGGCACGCCGGGCCAGTTGTGCATCGCATAAACCTCGTCGATGCCGAACCGGTCCATCAGCCCGTCCTCGCACATCTCGCGGCCGCCGCCGCCGCCCTCTTCGGCGGGCTGGAAGATCAGGACGCAGGTTCCATCGAAATTGCGCGTCTCGGCCAGGTATTTCGCCGCCCCGAGCAGCATGGCCGTGTGGCCGTCATGGCCGCAGGCATGCATCGCACCCGGAACGGTCGAGGCATAGTCCAGCCCCGTTTCCTCGTGGATCGGCAGCGCGTCCATGTCGGCGCGCAGCCCGATGGTGCGCCCGCCGGTATCGGTCTTGCCCCGGATCACCGCCACCACGCCGGTGCGGCCGATCCCCTCGACCACCTCGTCGCAGCCGAAGTCGCGCAGCCGGTCCCGCACCAGCCCGGCGGTGCGGTGCACGTCGAACAGGATCTCGGGGTGGCGGTGGATGTCGCGCCGCCATTCGGTGATCTCGGGCAGCATTTCGGCGAAACGGTTCTTGATGGGCATGTCGGCTCCTTCGGCTCCTGCGCCATAGGTGGCGCAGAAGACGCGAAGCCTCAAGGCCCCCCCGCGGACGCCGGGTGCCGGCGGGGTGGCGGGGTGTCAGATCACGACCACGTCCAGCGGCGGAAAGCCGTTGAAGCCGACCGACGAATAGCTTGACGTGTAGGCGCCGGTGTTGCGGATGACGACGCGGTCGCCGGCCTTCAGCGTCAGCGGCAATTGCATCGGGCGCTTTTCGTACAGGACATCCACGCTGTCGCAGGACGGGCCGGCCAGAACGCAGGGCCCGGCGGGATCGCCGTCGCGCGACGTTGCCAGCGGGTAGCGGATCGCCTCGTCCGTGGTTTCCGCCAGCCCCGAGAACTTGCCGATATCGAGATAGACCCAGCGGTACAGATCCGCGTCGTGCTTTTTCGACACCAGCAGCACCTCGCAGGCGATCGCGCCCGCCTCGGCCACGAGGCCGCGGCCCGGCTCGGCCATGATGCGCGCGCCGGGAAAGCGCGCATCGACCATGGCGCGCACTTCGGCGGCATAGGCGGCCGGGGCGGTAACAGGCTCTGCGTAGAAGGCCGGGAAGCCGCCGCCGATATTGATCAAGGACAGCGCGTGGCCGGCCGCCTGCGCCGCCGCCCAGACACCGGCAACCGCATCCAGCACGCCGGACCACATCGACGGCGCGCGGGTCTGGCTGCCGACATGGAAGGACAGGCCGACCGGCTCGAGGCCAAGGTCGCGGGCGCGGTCCAGAAGTCCCTGCACCATCTCCGGCGCGCAGCCGAACTTGCGCGACAGCGGCCAGTCGGCAGCCGGGTTGTCGACCAGCAGGCGGATGTAGACGCGCGCGCCGGGGGCGTGTTCCGCGATCTTCTCCAGCTCTTCGGGGGCGTCGGCGGCGAACAGGTCGATCCCGGCCGCGTGGGCAAAGGCGATATCGGACGCGCGCTTGACCGTGTTGCCGAACGAGATCTGGTCGGGCCGTGCCCCCTGGCTCAGGCACAGCTCGATTTCCCCGCGCGAGGCGGCATCGAAATGCGCGCCTTCCTGCACCAGGCGCTCGACGATCTCGCGCGCCGGGTTGGCCTTGACGGCATAGTGGATATCCGCATCGCCCAGACCGGATTTCAGCGCGTGAAAACGCGACGCGACAGCGTCCACGTCCAGCACCAGCGTGGGACGGTCGAAATCATGCTCGGCGATGAAACGCTCGGCACGCGAGGGAAAGAAAAAGGGATCGGCGGCGGCAAAGCCGCCTGTCAGCATCGTCATGGGTCATCTCCGTCAGACCCGGCCATACATGACCGCTCAGTTCCAAGGGAGACGTTACCGTCGCTACGTAAACACGGGCTCGAGATGCCGGCCAGAGGCGCGTGCGTTGGCGTCTTGCGCGGGCATATGGGGCCGATCGCCGAGTCGCGCAAGACATTTTTTCGAACCGTTCGAAGAAGGGTGAAGAAGTGCGCGCATGCGCGCCGGCCGGGGCCTGCCGGACAAGTCGCGCATCGCCGTAAACCCCGTCTTAACCCGCGCCGTGCCATGCCTGTTTCCGGCGGCGCGCCCCGCCTGCCCTTCGGGTCGATCCCGCAGGATGCGGACGCGCGCCGCCACGCGAAATCCGGGGAAAAGTGGACGTGAAAAGCGGCGAAACCTCCCGCCCCAATTACGGGGCGGGAGGTTTCGGGCCCGGAACCCCCGGGCCGCTCTGCACAGATTGCGCGGCCCGGGTTGAGAAAGGGTGAACGCCAGAGCAGGTTTCGCCCAGGCGGCCCCCTGCTCTGCGAAACGCGCCTTGGAGCATGTCGCGTTCAATTGAATTCAGCCGCCGGGGCGAACGCGCCCTTCTTCGAAAACGCTGCCTCCCCCCGGCGGCGCACTACTTGAATCCGAATGCCCGCGACACGTTCTAATCGACTTTCGGCAGCAATTCGTCCAGCGACTTCTTGGCATCGCCGTAGAACATCCGCGTGTTGTCCTTGAAGAACAGCGGGTTCTCGATCCCCGAATAACCGGTCCCCTGCCCGCGCTTGGACACGAAGACCTGTTTGGCCTTCCACACTTCCAGCACCGGCATCCCCGCGATCGGGCTGTTCGGATCGTCCTGCGCGGCCGGGTTCACGATGTCGTTGGAGCCGATCACGATCGCCACGTCGGTGGATGGAAAGTCGTCGTTGATCTCGTCCATTTCCAGCACGATGTCATAGGGTACCTTGGCCTCGGCCAGCAGCACGTTCATGTGCCCCGGCAGGCGCCCCGCGACCGGGTGGATGGCAAAGCGCACCTGCTTGCCGGCGGCGCGCAGCTTGCGGGTCAACTCGCTGACCGAGCCTTGCGCCTGCGCCACGGCCATGCCGTAGCCGGGAACGATGATGACGCTGTCCGCGTCGTTCAGCGCATTCGCCACACCGTCCGCGTCGATCGGCACCATCTCGCCCTCGATCTCCTGCGCGGGGCCCGACGTGCCGCCGAAGCCGCCCAGGATCACCGACACGAACTGCCGGTTCATCGCGCGGCACATGATGTAGCTCAGGATCGCGCCCGAAGAGCCGACCAGCGCGCCGGTGACGATCAGCAGATCGTTGCCCAGCGTAAAGCCGATCGCGGCGGCCGCCCAGCCGGAATAGGAGTTCAGCATCGACACCACCACCGGCATGTCGGCCCCGCCGATCCCCATGATCAGGTGCCAGCCGATGAACCCGGCGATCAGCGCCATCAGCACCATCGTCCAGGCCCCCGCGCCGCCCCAGTACAGGAAGCCGAGGATCAGGCAGACGGCCAAGGCCGCCGCGTTCAGCATGTGTCCGCCCGGCAGCTTTTCGGGCTTGCCGTCGATCTTGCCCGCCAGCTTGCCGAAGGCCACGACCGAGCCGGTGAAGGTGATCGCGCCGATGAAGATGCCGAGGAACACCTCGACCTTCAGGATCGCGATCTCGACCGCATCCTTGGTCCACAGGCTTTCGCCGAAGCCGGTCAGGTCGGCATCGGCCAGCGCGGTGCCGGCGGCCTTCATGTCGTTGACCGCGCTCAGCATCACGTCGGCGTTCAGCCCGATGAACACCGCCGCCAGCCCGACGAAGGAATGCAGCGCCGCGACGAGCTGCGGCATCTCGGTCATCTGCACGCGCATGGCGACGATCGTGCCGGCGACGGCGCCGCCGGCCACGGCGACGAGGATCAGGAACAGGTTGGACACGCCCGGCCCGAAGATCGTGGCGACCATCGCCAGGAACATCCCCGCGATGCCGTACCAGATCGCCCGCTTGGCGCTTTCCTGGTTGCTCAGCCCGCCCAGCGACAGGATGAACAGGATGGAGGCCGCAATATAGACGGCCGAAACGAAACCGGCAGACATCTTTCGCTACCCCCTTCTCAGGATTTCTGGAACATGGCGAGCATCCGGCGCGTGACCAGGAAGCCCCCCACGATGTTGATCGACGCGATCAGGACGGCGATGAAACTCAGCAACACCACCAGCCAGCTGGAGGCCCCGATCTGCAGCAGCGCGCCGACCACGATGATCCCCGAGATCGCGTTGGTTACCGCCATCAGCGGCGTGTGCAGCGCGTGGCTGACATTCCAGATTACCTGGAAGCCGACGAAACAGGCCAGCGCGAAGACGATGAGATGCGCCATGAAGCTTGCGGGCGCGAACGAGCCGATCAGCATCAGCACCAGCGTTCCGACCGCCAGGTAGGTGATCTGCTGCTTGGTCGCCTTGCGGAAGGCGCGCGTCTCGGCGGCGCGCTTTTCCTCGGGGGTCAGTTCCTTTGGCGCCTCGCGCCTTGGCGCCGCGGCGATGGCCGGCACCTTGGGCGGCGGCGGCGGAAAGGTGATCGCCCCGGCATGGGTGATCGTGGCGCCGCGGATCACGTCGTCCTCCATGTCGTGCACGACCTTCCCGTCCTTTTCGGGCGTCAGGTCGGTCATCATGTGGCGCACGTTGTTGGCGAACAGCGTCGACGATTGCGTGGCCATGCGGCTGGGAAAATCGGTGTAGCCGACGATGGTGACGCCGTTTTCGGTCACGATCTTCTCGTCCGGCACGGTCAGCTCGCAATTTCCGCCCCGCTCGGCGGCGAGATCGACGATGACCGAGCCGGGCTTCATCGCCTCTACCATGTCCCTGGTCCACAGCACCGGCGCGTCGCGGTTCGGGATCAGCGCGGTGCTGATGACGATGTCCATCTCCGGCGCAAGCTCGCGGAACTTGGCGAGCTGCTTTTCGCGAAATTCCGGGCTGGAGGGCGCGGCGTAGCCGCCGGTGGCGGCGCTGTCCTGCGATGTCTCGTCGAAGTCGAGGAACACGAACTCGGCGCCCATGCTCTCGATCTGCTCGGACACTTCGGGGCGCACGTCGAAGGCGAAGGTCATCGCGCCGAGGCTGGTCGCGGTGCCGATCGCCGACAGCCCGGCCACGCCGGCGCCCACCACCAGCACCTTCGCGGGCGGAACCTTGCCCGCCGCCGTCACCTGCCCGGTGAAGAACCGGCCGAAATTGCCCCCCGCCTCGATCACCGCGCGGTAGCCGGCGATGTTGGCCATCGACGACAGCGCGTCCATCTTCTGGGCGCGGCTGATCCGCGGCACCATGTCCATGGCGATGACATTGGCGCTCTTGCCTTTGGCAAGCTCCATCAGCGGCTCGTTGGCGCCCGGATAGAAGAAGGAAATCAGCGTCTGGCCCTTCTTCAGGCGCTTCACCTCGGTTTCGGTGGGCGGGCGCACCTTGGCGACGATGTCCACCGCCTTCCACAGGGCGGCGGCGGAGGCGATCACCTCGACCCCGGCGGCCTTGTAGGCGGCATCGGTGAACCCGGCGGCCAGGCCGGCCCCGCTTTCGATGGCGCACCCGTAGCCGAGCTTTTGCAATTGCCCGGCGCTGTCGGGGGTCATCGCCACCCGTGCCTCGCCGTCCAGAACCTCTTTCGGCGTTCCAATCTTCACGTGTGTCGTCCCCCCTCGTGGCGGCTGTGCCGGCCTGTATCGCCGGTTTTCCGGCTCCTGTTATCGTGCCGCGCGGCCATCCTCAAGCGATTGGCGCGCGCCGCTGCCCCGCCCCCCGGCTCAGAGCCAGCGCCGGGTGCGCGCGCGGTAGCTTTCGAACGCGGCGGGAAAGGCATCGCCCAGCCGTGCCTCTTCGGGCAGGATGAAACGCACCCGCAGGATCCAGGCAAACAGGGGCACCAGCACCAGCGGCAAAGCCGCGCGCCAGTACAGCACCGCGCCCGCGAGGATCAGCACGTCGCCGAGGTAGATCGGGTTGCGGCTGAACCGGTAGATGCCCGTGGCGATCAGCGATCGCGGCACCTCGTGCGGCACGATCGTGGTCTTGGCGCGCAGGAAATGCGCCGCCGCCGCCGCCATCAGCGCCAGCCCGGCCAGCACCAGAAGCGGCCCGGCCAGTTCGGCCCAGTCGCCGAAGGCGGGTGCGGGCACGGCCAGGCCGGCGAGCCGGGCGAGGACCAGCGCGGCGGCCAGCCAGACCGGGGGCATGTCGATCCATTTCATCGCGGCGACGCTACCGGGTACCGGCGGCGGAGGCAATCCGCCGGGCACGGCATCGGGCGCCGGATCGGATCGCGGTGCGATCCGATCCGGCGGGGGGCGCTGCCCCCCGGACCCCCCGAGGTATTTCGGGCAAGATGAGGAAGAAAGCGGGGCCGTGCCAGGGTGTGCCGAGGGATGGATCGATTCCGACGGGTCGGTGCCGATCACCCGGCGCGCGCGCAGCACGAACACCTTGCCCCAGCCCCGCGTGGTGCCGACCGAGGGCGCTTCGGGATCGCAGGGCAGCCGGCCCCTCCAGCCTTCGGGCAGCGGCAGGCCGCAGCTTTCGGCCTTTTCCAGCATCCAGACCAGCGGGATATTGGCGAGCGGGCGCGCCGCCTCGAAGCCCGAAAGCTGGCCGCCGACATCGCCGTGGGTGCCGCGGAACCAGACCTGTTCCACCTGGCCGGAATAGCCGTTCGTGCTGCGCCACAGCACCGGCGCAAAGGCGACGCGGGTTTCGTCCATCGCCAGCGCCTGGAAGCCGCGCAGGATATGCGCCCCCAGCGCGTCGCTGTGAAATTGGTGCGCCCGTTCGCTCCATTTCCAGATCACCGGCAGCCGCAGCCCCAGCGCCTTGACGGTGTCCCAGACGCCGACCATCTCGATCTCGACGCGCGGGTGGCACCGCTTGCGCCGGAACAGCGCCTGCATCGGTGTCTCGCCCCCGTTCCGGTAATAGCGGTAGGCGAGCCGCACGTTGCGTTCGGTGGCGCAATCGGCGCGCAGCAGGCCGACCCGGTCGATCAGCCCGGCCAGCGAGCGCACCGCGTAGGCGCCGCGCGAATAGCCGAACAGGAAGATCCGGTCGCCGGGCCGGTAGCGCGAGGCGATGTGGCCGTAAACCCGGCGGATCTGCCGGTTGATGCCGCGCCCCTCGATCACGTCGAGCGAGTTGCGCCAGCTGTCCCACTGGATCCCGGCCTCGTAGCGCAGGTTCAGCCGGTGATGCGGCGCGGTCTCGCCGAGCAGCATGTAGAGCTGCCCGGCATTGGTCGCATCGCCGTTGTCGAGCGACGACATCGTGCCATCGAGGATCACCACGTGATCGACCCGGCCCCGCACCGGGCCGGCCGGCCGTGTCCTGATGCGCGGGCGCAGGCGCAGCCATCCCAGAATGCGGTCGCGCCAGCGCATCGGCCCCTACCCCATCGCGCGAACGCGGCGTCAGGCCGCGTTCAGCATCTCCCACATGCGCAGCGGGGTGAAGGGCATGTCGGCCTGGCGCACGCCCCGTTCCCAGACCGCGTCGAGCACCGCATTGCCGACCGCGGCCATCGCGCCGACCGTGCCCGCCTCGCCGCAGCCCTTCATGCCGAGCGCGTTGGCGGTGGACGGCACCGGCTCGGAATGGAAGGCCACCCAGGGCATCGTGTCGGCCCGCGGCATCGCGTAATCCATGAAGGTCGCGGTCAGAAGCTGGCCGTCCTCGTCATAGACGGTGTGCTCCATGATCGCCTGGCCCAGCCCCTGCGCCACGCCGCCATGCACCTGGCCCTCGGCCAGCATCGGGTTGATCAGGTTGCCCAGATCGTCCACCACGGTGTATTTCACCACCTGGGTCGCGCCGGTATCGGGGTCGATCTCGACCTCGGCGAAATGCGCGCCGTTCGGGTAGGACCGGCCCGGGATTTCCGCCTTCTCGCGGAAGCTGAGCAGGTCGGTGCGGCCCTTGGCGCGCGCCATTTCCGCCGCTTCCAGGAAGGTCGGGGTGACGTTGGTGCCCTTGAGCCGGAACCGTTCGTCGTCGAAGGACACATCCTCGGGTGCGACACCGTTCTCTTCGGCGAGGAAGGCGCCGAACGCCTTGATCATCACCCCCACCGTGTGCAGCGTCGCGTTGTTCTGCGTCGTGACCGAGCGCGAGCCGCCGGTGCCGCCGCCGGCCGGGATCAGATCGCTGTCGCCCTGGACGAAGCGGATCTTGTCCACCGGTATCCCGGTCTGGTCCGACAGGAAGGCGGCGAACACCGTCTCGTGGCCCTGTCCGTTCGACTGGGTGCCGACATAGATCGTGGCTGTGCCGTCGTCGTTGAAGTCGATCTGAACATGCTCGTCCGGGTCGCCGAGGATCGATTCGATGTAGTAGGACAGGCCGAGCCCGCGCAGCTTGCCCGCCTTTTCCGACTCCGCCCGGCGCGCGGCGAAGCCGGGAATGTCGGCCTCGCGCTCGGCGCGGGTCAGGACACGGTCGAACTCGCCCACGTCGTATTTCTCGCCCGTGGCCGATTTGTAGGGGAACTGGTCCGGCGCGATGAAGTTCTTGCGCCGAAGCGTCAGCGGATCGACCCCCAGAACGCGCGCGGCGTTGTCCATCGAGCGTTCCAGCGCATAGATCGCCTCGGGCCGGCCGGCGCCGCGATAGGCATCGGTCGGCACGGTGTTGGTATAGATCCCCTTCACCTCCAGCAGGGTGTTCTGGCAATCGTAGGTGCCCATCATCACCCGCGCGAACAGGAACGACTGGATCATCTGCCCGAAGGTCGAGTTGTAGGCGCCCATGTCGCTGAGCGTCTTCACCTTGTAGCCGATCAGCTTGTGATCGGCATCGAACGCCATCTGGGTGGTCGAGGTCAGCGCGCGCCCGCCATTGTCGGTCAGCATCGCCTCGGTCCGGTCCGACATCCAGCGGACCGGCTTGCCGGTCAGCTTGGCCGCCAGCGGAAGCGGGAAATATTCGGGATAGGGGAACCCCTTCATCCCGAAGCCGCCGCCGACATCGGGGGTGGTGATGCGGATACGCTCCTTGTCGATGCCGTAATTGTCGGCCAGGTGGTCCTTCATGCCCCAGACGCCCTGCCCGCCATAGCACAGGTGCATCCGCTCGCCGTCCCATTCGGCATAGGCGGCGCGCGGCTCCATCGAATTGACGATGATCCGGTTGTCGCCGACATCGAAGGTCACGACATGCGCGGCTTCGGCAAAGGCGGCCTCAACCTTGTCCGGATCGCCGTCAAGGAAATCGTAGGCCACGTTGCCGGGGGCCTCCTCGGGGTGAAGCTCTTCGCCGCCCTCGGCCAGGTCGATCTTGGCGGGCAGTTCGCGGTAGTCCAGCTCGATCAGCTCGGCCGCGTCCATGGCCTGGTCCAGCGTGTCCGCCACGATGCAGGCCACCGGCTCGCCGACAAAGCGCAGCCGCCCCTTGGCCAGGACCGGGCGCAAAGGCGCCGCGCCCTTCGTGCCGTCACGGTTGGGCGCGCGGTCGAACTGCATGGCAAGATCGACGCCTTCGCGCTCCAGATCGGCGGCGGTCAGCACGCAATGCACCCCGTCCGACTGCCTCGCCGCCTCGATGTCCAGCGCCTCGATCTCGGCATGGGCCACCGGCGAGCGGAAGAAATAGGCGTGCAGCGCCCCCTCGGGCGCGATGTCGTCCACATATTGGCCGTGGCCGGTCAGCAGGCGGACATCCTCGACGCGCTTGACCGACTGGCTCTTTCCGAACTTCTCCATGAGAGGGGCTCCCTGATTGGCGTTTGGGCGAACCTTATCCGCTCTCGCCCCGGTGTCCAGCGTCTGCGGCCCGCGAATCGGCCAAGCCGGCCGAAACCGAGGCTGCCGGGGGGCCGACATCGCCCTCCCAGTAGGCCAGCCGGCCAAGCCGGTACACGGCGACGCTGTCGCCCGGCCCCCAGGTGCGCCGCAGCCAGGCGGCATCGTGCAGAAGGCTCTCGCCGGTGCGCCCGTCCGGCTCGCGCCATTGCAGCCGGCCCTGCGGAATATCGTTGAGCACCACGTTCGCGTCGCGGATGCCGATGACGTCGGCAAGGCGCCTTTCGCCGTCGCGCCGCACCCGGACGGCGCGGTTCGCGCGCTTGCCGAACAGCCACAGCGCGGCCAGCCCGGCCAGCCCCACGGCCAGCCCGATCCAGCGCAGCCGCACCCCGATGCGGCGGTAGTAGCCGATATCCTCCTCGATCCTGCCGGGGCGGTCCGCGAGGTAGCGCACGGGGCGCTCGTCGCCCGGCTGCACGGCGTCGAAATAGGCTTGCGGCACCTTCTTTTCGACGCTGCGGCCGCCGCCGCCGCGCACCTTGTAGGTGAAGGTGACGTAATGCGCGCCGTCCACGCCCTCGCGCTTGGCGGCAACGGCCGCATAGGCCAGCGCGCCCTCGCGGTCGACCTTGCCGGCAAGGTACAGCGCCCCCGCGCTGAACAGGGTCAGCACGAACAGCCCCGCCCCCAGCACCAGCGCCGCCCAGCCGCCCAGCCGGAAGAACAGGCTCCACCAGCCCCTCGGCGCGTTCCGCCGGTGCTTGCGCCGGTATCCCTGCATCTCCGCCCCCCTCGCTGCTTTGCCCATCCTAGCCCGGCATCCGCCCGCGGGGAACCGGCCGCGCAGGGCGCGGCGCCCCTTTCCCTCGCGCCGCGCGCGCGCTAAACGAGACGCGATTTTCGTGACGGGATAAACCGATGTCCATGGACAAGACCTTCGACGCCGCCGAGGCCGAACCGCGGATCTACGCCGCCTGGGAAAAGGCCGGGGCCTTTGCCGCCGGGGCGGGCGCCACGCGCGACGAGACCTTCAGCATCATGATCCCGCCGCCCAACGTGACCGGCAGCCTGCATATGGGCCACGCCTTCAACAACACGTTGCAGGACATCCTGGTGCGCTGGCACCGGATGCGCGGCTTCGACACGCTGTGGCAGCCGGGCACCGACCATGCGGGCATCGCCACGCAGATGGTCACCGAACGCGAGATGGCCGCGAACGGCGAGCCGACCCGCCTGGAGATGGGCCGCGAGGCGTTCGTGGACCGGGTCTGGCAGCAGAAGGTCGCCTCGCGCGGGACGATCATCGGCCAGCTCAAGCGGCTCGGCGCCTCCTGCGACTGGTCCCGCGAGGCGTTCACCATGGGCGGCGCGCCGGGCGACCCCGAAGCGGGCGGCAAGCAGCCGAATTTCCACGACGCGGTGATCCGCGTCTTCGTGGACATGTATCAAAAGGGGCTGATCCACCGCGGCAAGCGGCTGGTCAACTGGGATCCGCATTTCGAGACCGCGATCTCCGATCTCGAGGTCGAGAACGTGGAAACCAACGGCCATATGTGGCACTTCAAGTATCCGCTGGCCGGCGGCGCGAGCTATGAGTACATCGAGAAGGACGAGGACGGCACCGTCATCCTGCGCGAGACGCGCGATTATATCTCCATCGCCACGACCCGGCCGGAAACGATGCTGGGCGACGGCGCGGTCGCGGTTCATCCATCGGATGAACGATACGCGCCAATCGTCGGAAAACTGTGTGAGATTCCGGTTGGTCCGAAGGATGCAAGACGTCTGATCCCGATCATCACCGACGACTATCCCGATCCCGATTTCGGCTCCGGCGCAGTCAAGATCACCGGCGCACACGATTTCAACGACCATGCCGTGGCCGAGCGTGGCAACATCCCGATGTACCGGCTGATGGACACCTCCGGCACGATGCGCGCCGATGGCGAGGATTACGCGACCTGCGCCGCGCGCGCCCAGGAAATCGCCGCCGGCGCCCCCTTTACCGGCGCAGAGGTGGACACGCTGAACCTGGTGCCCGACGATCTGCGCGGGCTCGACCGGTTCGAGGCGCGCCGCCGCGTGGTGCAACAGATCACCGACGAGGGGCTCGCCGTGATGACGCGGCCGGACGATCCGCGGCTGGGCAAGACCGGCGCGGATCCCGAGGATGGCCCGGTGCCTCTGGTCGAGGCCAAGCTGATCATGCAGCCCTACGGCGACCGCTCCAAGGTGGTGATCGAGCCGATGCTGACCGACCAGTGGTTCGTCGATGCAGAAAAGATCGTCGGCCCCGCCATCGAGGCGGTGCGCGGCGGGGATGTGCGGATCCTGCCGGAACAGGACCGCAAGGTCTATTTCAACTGGCTTGAGAATATCGAGCCGTGGTGCATCAGCCGCCAGCTCTGGTGGGGCCACCAGATCCCGGTCTGGTACGGGTTCGACCTGTCCGGCAAGGGCTTTCGTGACGACGAGAAGGACGGCGCGCTGGACGAGGTGGAACTGTTCCGCCTGCTGGCCGATCAGGACTTGCTGCGCGGCGACGAGCGCCACCATTGCGCGCCGGATTTCGACAGCGTTTCCAGCCAGTTCTCGGACGTTCTTTCCACGCTCCCGACGCCGCTGCATCGCGCCCGCGTGATCGAGGTGGCCGACCGCGCCGCCGCGCGTCACACCATTGCGGCCAGCCTCGCCGAGTACAATGTCAGCCAGGATCCCACGCATCTGGTCTACCCGATCTGGCGTGATCCCGATGTGCTGGATACCTGGTTCTCGTCCGGGCTATGGCCGATCGGGACATTGGGATGGCCCGACAATACCCCGGAATTGCAGAAGTATTTCCCGACATCCGTTCTGGTCACGGGGTTCGACATCATCTTCTTCTGGGTCGCCCGGATGATGATGATGCAATATGCCGTGGTCGGCGAACGGCCCTTCGACACCGTCTATGTCCACGCGCTGGTGCGCGACGAGAAGGGCAAGAAGATGTCCAAATCGCTGGGCAACGTGCTCGATCCGCTGGAGCTGATCGACGAGTTCGGCGCGGATGCGGTGCGCTTCACGCTGACGTCGATGGCGGCGATGGGCCGCGACCTGAAGCTGTCGACGCAACGTATTGCGGGATATCGAAATTTTACCACCAAGCTGTGGAATGCCGTGCGCTTTGCCGAGATGAACGACGTCTACGCCAGCGGTGATTTTTCGACGAAAAATCGGCCCGCCCCGGATGCGGCGCAAACCGCGAACCGCTGGATCCTCGGCCGCACCGCCAAGGTGCGCGAAACCGTCGATACCGCGCTTGGCGCGTTCCGCTTCAACGATGCGGCGAACGCGCTCTACGCCTTTACCTGGGGCGAGGTCTGCGACTGGTACGTGGAATTCGCCAAGCCGCTGCTGACCTCGGACGACCCGGCCGTGGTGACCGAGACCCGCGCCGTGATGGGCTGGGTGCTGGACCAGTGCCTGATCCTGCTGCACCCGATCATGCCCTTCGTTACCGAAGAGCTGTGGGGCAACACCGCCGCGCGTGCCGGCATGCTGGTGCACGCCGACTGGCCGACCTATACCGCCGCCGACCTGCTGGACGAGGCCGCCGACCGCGAAATGACCTGGGTCATCGCCCTGATCGACGAGATTCGATCGGCCCGCGCGCAGGTGCATGTCCCCGCCGGATTGCAGATCCCGATGCTGCTGGTGGAACTGGACGCCGCCGGCCGTGCCGCCTGGGACCGCAACGAGGCGCTGATCAAGCGGCTGGCGCGCGTCGAGACCCTGACCGAGGTGCCGCAGATGCCCAAGGGCGCGATCACCGTGGCGGTGCCCGGCGGGCTGTTCGGCCTGCCGCTCGAAGGGATCATCGACGTGGCCGAGGAAAAGGCCCGGCTGGAGAAGTCGCTGCAAAAGCTGGAGAAGGAAATCGGCGGGCTGAACGGGCGTTTGTCGAACCCGAAATTCGCTCAAAGCGCGCCGGCAGAGGTCGTCGAGGAAACACGCGGCAACCTGGCCGCCCGCGAGGCCGAGGCGGACAAGCTGCGCGTGGCGTTGGCCCGGCTGGCCGAGGCGGGCTGAGCCGGCAAAGGGGGGCACACGCCATGCGCGGTACGCGCTACACCGATCTGGTCCGGGGTCTGCCCGCCACCGTGCCCTTCGTCGGCCCCGAGGCGCAGGAGCGCGCCCGCGGCGCGGCATTCCGCGCCCGGCTGGGGGCGAACGAATCGGTCTTCGGCCCCTCGCCCCGCGCCGTTGCCGCGATGGGGGCCGCCGCCGCCGATGCCTGGAAATACGGCGATCCCGAGAACCACGACCTGCGCGCCGCGCTGGCCGCGCATGAGGGCGTGCCGGCGGCCAGCATCGTGATCGGCGAGGGGATCGACGGGCTGCTGGGCGATCTGGTGCGGCTGCTGATCGGCCCCGGCGACGCCGTCGTGACCTCGGACGGGGCCTATCCGACCTTCAACTACCATGCCGCCGGTCATGGCGGCGCGCTTTGCAAGGTGCCGTATCGCGGCGACTGCGAAGACCCGGACGCGCTGCTGGCGAAGGCGGCCGAGACAGGCGCAAAGCTGGTCTATCTGTCCAACCCGGACAACCCGATGGGCAGCTGGCACGCAGCGGGCACGGTCGAGGCGATGCTGGACGGCCTGCCGGAGGGCTGCGTGCTGTGCCTTGACGAGGCCTATGCGCAATTCCTGCCCGGCCCCGCACCCCGGATCGCGCCGGACGATCCGCGCGTGATCCGGTTTCGCACCTTTTCAAAGGCTTACGGCATGGCCGGGGCACGGATCGGCTATGGCATCTGCGCGCCGGGCCTGGCCGCCGCCTTCGACAAGGTGCGCAACCATTTCGGCGTGAACCGGATCGCGCAGGCCGGCGCGCTTGCGGCGCTGGCCGATGCCGATTGGCTGCAAGACGTGGTCGCCCGCGTGGCCGGGGCCCGGGCGCGGATCGGCGAGATCGCCGCGGCGAACGGGCTGCACGCCCTGCCCTCCGCTGCGAATTTCGTGGCGGTGGATTGCGGACGCGGCGGCGATTTCGCCCGTGCCGTGCTGGCCGGGCTGATCGCGCGGGGCGTGTTCGTGCGCATGCCCGCCGCCGCGCCGCAGGACCGCTGCATCCGCATCAGCGCCGGGCGCCCCGCCGACCTTGCGGCCCTGCAAGAGGCACTGCCGGGCGCGCTGGAAGACGCCGGAAGCGGCGATGCCGGGCACGGGGACTGGCCCCGCGGATAATCGGTGCTATCCTGAGCGCGGCGCCCCTGCGCTGGGTTATTCGGGAGACAGCCGATGTCCTACAGACGCCACGCGGACACGCGGCCACCGCTTCCCTGCGAGGGCCGCGCCGAGGATTACACCGCCGCCTTCCTCGTGGTGGCGGGGCTGTTGTGCTTTCTGGTGCTGATGATGCTCTGGGCGCGGTGGGGCATGCCGGCGACGATGATCTGCGCGGCGCTGGCCGAATGCGGGTTGCGCCGGTTCTGAGCCGCGATGCCGGTGGCCCAACAGGGCAACTTCAACCAGAAGACGCGAAGGGTTCGGCGCAGATCGCCGCGGCCGCGTCCAGCGCGCCCGGCCCGTGCGGCACCCCCAGCGCGCTGAGCCCGGCGCCGATCGCCCCAAGCGCGCCCAGCACCATGTGGGCGTTGACATGGCCCATATGGGCGATGCGGAAATAGCCGTCGGCGGCCGGATCGCCCGGCGGCGCCATGCCGATCCCGAGGCCCAGGGTCACGCCGGCATTTTCCTCTGTCCAGCGGCGCAGCGCGGCACCGTGCGCCCCGCCCAGCCCCAGCGCCGTGACCGCGTGCGAGCGTTTGGCCGGATCGGCGATGTTCAGCCGCAGCGGCCCGCCCGCCCCCCAGGCGTCGCAGGCCGCCCAGATCGCACGGGCAAGCTGCGCGTGGCGGGCCTGGACGGCCTCCAGCCCCTCTTCGGCGATCATGTCGAGCGCGGCGCGCAGCGCGAACAGGTGATGCGTGGGCGCGGTGCCGCCGAAATACTCGTAGAACCGCGCCGGATCTGCGCGCGGGCGCCAGTCCCAGTAGGTGGTCACGCAGCCCGCCGTCTCGCGCGCCTCGGCGGCGCGCGGGCCGAAGAACACGAAGGCAAGGCCCGGCGGCGTCATCAGGCCCTTCTGGCTGGCGGCAAGGGTCAGATCGACGCCCCAGCCGTCCATGTCGTATTCCTCGCAGGCCAGCGAGGCGATGCAGTCGACCATCAGCAGCGCGGGATGCCCGGCCTCGTCCAGCGCGCGGCGGATGCCGGGGATGTCGTTCTTCACCGAGGTGGCGGTATCCACCTGGACCACCAGCACCGACTTGATGCGGTGCGCGGTGTCGGCGGCCAGATGCGCGGCCAGCCGATCCAGATCGACATCGCCCGCGCGCCCGAAATCGAGGATGTCGAGCGTCACGCCCAGCCCGGCCGCATGTTCCGACCAGCCAAGCGCGAACCGCCCCGTCGCCAGGACAAGGCAGGTGTCGCCGGGCGAATGGGTGTTGGCGATCGCCGCCTCCCAGCCGCCATGACCGTTGGCGATGTAGATCGCGGCGTCATGCGCGGTGCGCGCCAATGCCTTGAGGTCGCGCACGATCCCGGCGACCTCGCCGACCAGATCGCCCTCGTAGATGTTGGGCGCGGCGCGGTGCATGGCGCGCAGAACCCGGTCGGGCACGACCGAGGGGCCGGGGATGGCGAGGTATTCGCGGCCATTGGCAAGGGACATGGCGAGGCTCCGCAAGGGGTTGACCGAATCCGGTTAATCCCCGGCGCAGACGGCGTCAATCGTCCCGGCCCGCCGACCGCGCCGGGGCGCCGCGTCTTGTGCGGCGCGGCCGGAGCGGCTAGAGCATGTTTCGCCTGATCGACATCACGCGCCCGCCCGACCGCGCCCGCCTTGCGAACCCTGCCTTAGGCAGGCACGCGAAGCCCCGAATTCTCTTGAGCGAAACACGCGCTAGATCCCCGCCCTGCACCTTCCGGCCCGGACCCCGCCCATGCAAAGCCCGATGCTCGCCCGGCTCAAACAGTTCAAGCGCCGCATCTCGACGGCGCATGGAGCGGACATTTCCACGCCCGCCGCCCGGCGCAAGGCGCGGCTGCACTACTATTTGGGCGATGTCGGGTTTCTTCGGGTGATCTGGACCAACCTGTTCCAGATCGCGCCGGGCGTCTGGCGGTCGAATCAGCCTTCGCCCGCGCGGCTGAAGAAGGCAAAGGCGATGGGCATCCGCACGGTGCTGAACCTGCGGGGCGCGGACGTATTCTCGTTCTACCTGTTCGAGAAGGAGGCGTGCGAGACGCTGGGCCTGACGCTGATCGACCACAAGCTGCAACCCCGCGCGCTGGTGCCGCGCGCGCAGCTTCTGGGCCTGCTGGAGGTGTTCGACCGGGTGGAAAGGCCCGTGCTGATGCATTGCAAGTCGGGCGCGGACCGGGCCGGGCTGGCCTCGGCGCTGTGGCTGCTGCACCGGGAGGGCGCGGAGATCGACGCGGCGCGGGCCATGATGTCGTTCCGCTTCCTGCACCGGCGCGGCACAAGCACCGGGATCCTCGATCACATGCTCGATGCCTATGCCGCCGATTGCGAAACGGATCCGATGCCGATCCGCCGCTGGATCGCGGAGCGCTACGATCCCGAGGCGCTGACCGCATCGTTCCGCACAGCCCGCGCCGCGCGCGGGCGGCCGGCGGCGAAAGACGGGCGCTGATGTCGGGGCGCGCGCTGATCGGCTGGGTGTGGCGCGACTACCTGCGCCGCTATCTGTGGGTGATCGTGCTGGCGGTGCTGCTGATGGCGATCGAGGGCGGCATGATGGGTGCGCTCAGCTACCTGATCAAGCCGATGTTCGACGACGTCCTGATCGCCGGCGACCGCAGCCGGATCACCTTTGTCGCCGGAACCGTGCTGGCGGTGTTCCTGCTGCGCGGCGCGGCGGGGTTCGGCCAGCGGGTGCTGATGATGCGGGTCGGGCAGCGGGTCTCGGCGGCGCTGCAATCGGACATGGTGCGGCACATGCTGCGGCTTGATTCGCTGTGGTTCCAGGACCATTCGCCCGGCCTCCTGATCGAGCGGGTGCGCGGCGACACGCTGACCGCGGCGACGATCTGGTCGGTCCTGTTCACCGCCTTCGGGCGCGATGTCGTGGCGCTGATCTCGCTGTTCGCGGTGGCGCTGTCGATCGACTGGGTGTGGACGCTGATCGCGGTGGCCGGCGCACCGGTGCTGATGGGGCCGGTGATCGTGCTGCAACGGCTGGTGCGCCGGTCCACCCGCGCGGCGCGCGAGGCGGCGGCGGTGCTGGCCACCCGGCTGGACGAGACGTTCCACGGCATCGACACGATCAAGCTGAACACCATCGAGGCGCGCGAGGCGGCGCGGTTTTCCGGCGCACTGGACGGGTTCGTCGGCGCGCAGGTCCGGTCCGAGGCGGGACAGGCCGGGATCCCGGCGCTGATGGACGTGGTGGCGGGGATCGGGTTCTTCGGCGTGCTGAGCTATGGCGGGCTGCAGATCATCGACGGGACCAAGACGGTGGGCGAATTCATGTCGTTCTTCACCGCCATCGCGCTGGTCTTCGAGCCGCTCAAGCGGGTGGGCAACGTGTCGGGCGCCTGGCAGGCCGCGCTGGCCAGCCTGGAGCGGCTGCGCGCGATCTTCGACGCGCGCCCCACCATCGCCGAGCCGGCGCACCCGCGCGCCCTGCCCGCCCCCGCCGCCGAAGCGGATCTGCGGCTGGAGGATGTGAGCCTGGCCTACGGCGACCTGCCGGTGCTGCGCGGCGTGAGTTTCACCGCCAGGGCCGGGCAGACGACCGCGCTGGTCGGCGCGTCGGGGGCGGGCAAGAGCACGGTGTTCCGCGTGCTCACCCGGCTGGTGGAGCCGCAGACAGGCGCCGCCACGATTGCCGGGGTGGACGTGGCCGACCTGCCGCTGGCCGAGCTGCGCGAGACGTTTTCGGTGGTCACGCAGGATGCGCAGCTTTTCGACGAAAGCCTGCGCGCCAACGTGGTGCTGGACCGCGGCGGCACGCGGCTGGACGCGGTGCTCGAGGCCGCGCATGTGTCCGACTTCCTGCCCAAGCTGGCACGCGGCGCGGACACGCCGGTGGGGCCGCGCGGATCGGCGCTGTCGGGCGGGCAGCGCCAGCGCGTGGCGATCGCCCGCGCATTGCTGCGCGACGCGCCCATCCTGCTGCTGGACGAGGCGACCTCGGCACTGGACGCGGCCAGCGAGGCGGTGGTGCAGCAGGCGCTGGAGCGGCTGTCCGAGGGCCGCACGACGCTGGTCATCGCGCACCGGCTGGCCACGATCCGGCAGGCCGACAAGATCGTGGTGATGGATCACGGCCGCGTGGTCGACGAGGGCACCCATGACGCGCTGATCGCGCGCGGCGGGATCTATGCCGATCTCTACCGGCTGCAATTCTCCGAGTAGTGCGCGGGAAGCGCCCTGGCGGGCGCTGCCTCCGGCGGGGATATTTGAGAACCGAAGAAGCTGGGGCGGTGCGCCCCTGGCGGCCGGCGCGCCTATTTCGTGGAGGCGCGCGCCAGCCGCTCGGGGTCGGCGCCCATCAGGTAGCGCGCCAGCGCCAGCATGTTGCGCCCTTCGCGCCGCACCCAGCCGCCTTGCGCATGGCGGCCGGCGCCGGTCGCGGCGATGGCGGGGATCGGCGACAGGCGGCCCGCAAGGGCGCGCGCGATGGCCACGTCCTCCATCACGGGGATGTCGCGGTAGCCGCCGACCGCATCGTAGAGCCGGCGCGAGATCAGCAGACCCTGGTCGCCGCAAGGCAGCCCGAAGGCGCGGGCGCGCAGGTTCGCCCAGCCCGACACCAGCCGGGGCGCGGTGCCGCGCGCGCGGACGGCCAGCCGGAAATGCCCCGCGCGGTTCGGGCGGTCGCGCATGTGATCCAGGATCGCCCTGGACCAGCCGGCGCCAAGCTGCGTGTCGGGATGCAGGAACAGCAGCCAGTCGCCCCCTGCCTGCCGCGCGCCGCGCGCCAGCTGGCCGCCGCGGCCCGCCGGGCCTTGCGCGAAGATCGCCCCGGCCGCATACGCGGCGGCGCGCGTGGCATCGGCAGAGCCGCCGTCGCTGACGACAAGTTCGCGGATCAGCCCGGCCTCCAGCCCCTCGGCAAGCGCGGCCAGGGTGCCGGGCAGATCGTCTGCCGCGTCGAGTGTGGGGATCACGATGGAGAGCGGGGCGCGCATCGGGTTCTTTCGCCTGACCGAATGACGCCTATATTAGCCACAAACACAGAAGGGGACACGACATGCAGGCCGACCGATGCACCGACAGGCGGATCCTTGCCGTGAGCGGCGCGGACCGCGCGGCATTTCTGCAAGGGCTGGTGACCAACGATGTGGAGCGGCTGCGCGATGGCGCGGTCTATGCGGCGATGCTGACGCCGCAGGGCAAGTACATGGCCGACTTCCTGCTGGTCGCGGAGGACGAGCGGATCCTGATCGACGTGAAGGACAGCCTTGCGGACGCGCTGGCGCAGCGGCTGGCGATGTACAAGCTGCGCTCCAAGGTGGTGATCGAGGAGACGGGTCTGCCGGTCTGGCGCGGGCTGGGCGCGGCGCCGGCGGGCGCGGTGGCCGATCCGCGCGATCCCGCGCTCGGCTGGCGGTATTACGGCGCGCTGGAGGTGGAGCCGGCCGGCATCGACTGGGACGCGCTGCGCGTGGATGCCTGCATTCCCGAGAGCGGCGTGGAATTGCAGCCCGGCGACAGTTTCATCCTGGAGACCGGGTTCGAGCGGCTGAACGGCGTCGATTTCCGCAAGGGCTGCTATGTCGGGCAGGAAGTCACGGCGCGGATGAAGCACAAGACCGCGCTGCGCAAGGGTTTGGCGCGGGTGATCGTCGAGGGCAGCGCCCCGGCCGGCACCCCCGTCGAGGCGAACGGCAAGAGCGCCGGCACGCTTTATACCCAGGCGGGCGGGCGCGGGCTGGCCTTCCTGCGGTTCGACCGGATGAAGGATGGCGGCGTGGCCGGCGAGGCCGAGATCAGGATGGAAGAGGCATGACGGCCGGCTTACGCCAGCGCGCGGGTATCCCCGCAGACAGAGATCGCCTGCCCTGAAATCGTGCGCCCGCGCGCGCTGGCGATGAACAGCACCTGATCGGCGATCTGCTGCGGCGTGACATATTCCGCGATGGAGGTCAGCGCGAAGGCCTGCGCCTCGATCTCGTCGAAACTGCGGCCCTGTTTCTGCGCGCGGGCCTCCAGCACGCGGCGCTGGCGGTCGCCGGCGACGATGCCGGGCATGATCGCGTTGACCCTGATCCGGTCGGGGCCAAGTTCGATCGCCAGCGATTTCGTCAGGCCGACGACGCCCCATTTCGCCGCCGCATAGGGCGTGCGCAGCGGAAAGCCGACGCGCCCGGCCACCGAGGAAAAGTTCACGATCGAGGCGTTCGCGCTTTGCCGCAGGGCCTCCACGGCGCGGGCCACGCCGATGAACTGGCTGGTCAGGCAGATCGCCAGCGTGGCGTTCCAGTCGGCCAGATCGATATCGTCCACTTTCGCGGTCGGCCCGGCGATGCCGGCATTGTTGACCAGGCAATCCAGCCCGCCCAGCCGGTCGATGGCGGCGTCGATGAACCCGCCAAGCCGGTCCGGCACGCCGACATCGACCTGCTGCGCAAACACGCCGTCCGGCAAGGTGGCCAGCGCATCCGCGTCGATGTCGCAGACCGCGACGGCGGCGCCTTCGGCAAGGAACGCGTCGGCGACAGCGCGGCCGATCCCGGCGGCGCCCCCGGTCACGATGACTTTCAGTCCTTCAAGGCCAAGGTCCATGGCGTGTTCCTTCTAGTCGGGAAGAATGTCTCGCGACAGGATGAACTCTGCCGCCGAGTGGATGTCATGCGCAAGGGCCTCCGACGCGGTTTCGGCGTCGCCGCGCAGCAGGGCCGCGACGAGCCGGGCATGGGATTCCGCCGACGCGGCATGGCGGCTGCGGCGGGACCGCTCGCCCAGATCGAGGTTGATGATCGGCCCCGCCTTCAGCCACATGATCGTCACCAGCTCCGTCAGGACGGGGGACCGGGCGGCAGCGTAGACATGGAAATGCAGCGCCTTGTTGGCACGCACGGCAGAGGCGGCCTCGTCGCGGCTCAGGGCGCTGCGAAATCGCTGTTCGGCGGCGCGCAGCGGGACCGCTTCCATGCCGCTCTGCGCCGCCAGAGCGGCGGCCCAGCTTTCCAGGTGGATACGGTTGCGGGTCAGGTCGCGGAATTCGTCGCGGCGCAGGACCGGCACGGTGACGGCGCGCTTTGGCTCGACCGTCAGCGCGCCGCGCGCGGCAAGCCGCCCGATCGCCGCGCGGATCGGCATGACCGACACGCCCAGCTGTTCGGCCAGCCCGCGCAGGGACATCCGGTCGCCGGGTTTCAAAGCGCCCGACAGCAGCATTTCCGAGATCACGTCATAGACATGCGCGGTCAGCGAGGAGCCGTCCGAAGGTGCCGGCGGCTCGGGCATCTGGCCCATATCATTCTGTGATCCCAGCATTCGGAATTCCCTCGATACGCTTGCAGCCACTATACCTCAATAAACTCTTGACATCCGTTTCGCCGCTTTGCAACTGTGATCCCAGTTTTATGGCGTCCATGAAACGATCCCAGGGAGGAAACGAGATGACCGCAGGTCGCAAGATCAATCGCAGGGCAATACTGCAATCCGGCGGAGCGGTGGCGCTTGGCGCGTTGGCCGCGCCCGGGATTCTGCGCGCCCAGAACGGCCCCATCGTGCTGGGGCACCTGACACCCCGGACCGGGTTCCTCGGGCCGCTGGGCGATTACGCGGTGATGGGGGTCGACCTCGCGGTCGAACACATCAACGCCGATGGCGGCATCAACGGCCGCGAGTTGCAGGTGCTCAAAGAGGATTCGGTAAACCCGCAGACCGCGTCGACCAAGGCCGAGCGCATGATCGAGCGCGACGAGGTCGCCGCGATCACCGGCGAGATCTCGTCGTCGTCCACGCTGGCCATCGGGCAGGTGGCCGAGCGCACGAAAACGCTTTTCGTCAATACCGGCGGCAATTCCGACACCCTGCGCGGTTCCGACTGCAAGCGCCACATGTTCCACGTCGAGACGCAGAACGCGATGTATCTGAACGGCGAAGGCTTCTATTTCCTGAACAACAACCTGGTCGACGGCAAGAGATGGTACCTGCCCACGGCCGACTATGCCTTTGGCCACGACCTTCTGAACGGCGCCAAGGCGTTTCTTGCGCGCAATAACGGCGAGATCGTGGGCGACGATCTGGTCGCCACCGATGCCACCGATTTCTCGGCCATCATGCTGAAGATCCGCAGCGCGCAGCCGGATGTCGTCGCGCTCAACCTTGCCGGCACGCAGATCACCGGGTTCCTCAAGCAATATGGCGAATTCGGGCTGGACTTCCCGATCGGCGGCTTCGGTTTCGACACCCAGTCGGCCTGGGCGGCAGGGCCGGAGAATTTCAAGGGAACCTGGCCCAGCGTCTGGAACCACCTGATCGACAACGAGGAATCGCAGGCATTCACCAAGGCGTTCGTGGACAAATACGGCATGCCGCCGGAGAATCAGGCGTGGTCGGACTACACCGCCCTTAAAATCATGGCCAAGGCCATGACCGATGTCGGCGGCACCGATACCGCGGCCCTGATCGAGTACCTGGAGGGCGGGGCGAAGTTCGACCTGATGAAGAACCGCCAAGGGTATTTCAACCCCTCCAACCACCAGCTTCTGCAAGAGGTCTACGCGATCACCGCATTGCCCGAATCCGAGGTCGAGAACCAGTGGGATATCTTCACTACGTCGGGGCCGGTCATCGGCGAGGATCAGCCGCTTGAGATATTGATCAAGGATGCCGTCGGCGGCACCTGCAGCTTCGACGCCTGACACGGCTGGACGCAACAGCCGGACGCGGACGGCAGGTCCGCGTCCGGACCATTCCGGCTCTGCCAAGGGATCCACATGCAGACGGCATTGTTTCTGTCACAACTCCTCAACGGTCTGCTGGACGGCTTCTATTACCTGCTGATCGCGCTTGGCCTGTCGCTGATCTTCTCGCTGGGCGGGATCGTGAACCTGGCGCATGGCGCCTTCTTCGCGGTGGGCGCCTACATGGCCATCGTCCTGACGCCATATCTTGGCTTCTTCGGCGCCGTCATCGTCGGCCCGCTTGTCGTGGCCGCCATGGGCATCGTCGTGGAAAGGCTGCTGTTCGCGCGATTCTATCGGATCGACCCGCTTTATTCGCTGCTGCTGACCTTCGGGCTGGCGATGGTGCTGGAGCAGAGCATGCGCTGGATCTTCGGGTCCGCTCCGCTTGCCTATTCCATTCCCGACGCACTTCGCGGGCAGATCTTCATGGGCGAGTTCATCTATTCGCGCTACCGGCTGTTCACCATCGCCGTCGCGATCATCGCCATCGGGCTGTTGTGGCTGCTGCTGAACCGCACGGCCTTCGGGCGGATCGTGCGGGCCGGCATCCAGAACCCGGACATCCTGGGCACGCTGGGCATATCGCTGCGGCCATACCTGTCGGCGGTGGCGGCGATCGGGATCGGGCTGGCGGGCCTGGCCGGCATCCTGATGGCGCCGATCCAGCCGGTGCACCCGGCGATGGGCGCCGAGGTGCTGGTCGCCGCCTTCGTCGTGGTGGTGATCGGCGGGCTGGGATCGTTCTGGGGCGTCGTCCTCGCCGCAATCCTGGTGGGGCTGGTCAAGGGATTCATGGCGGCGATAGATCTGACGTCCTGGTCGCTCGCGTCGATCTACCTTCTGATGTTCATCGTCCTGCTGGTGCGTCCACGCGGTCTGATGGGCGAACGCATCCTGAGATTCGAGTAGCCCATGCCGCGACTGCACCCCGTCCTGATCGCGGCAATCGCGCTGGCCGCCCTGCCCTTCGTGCTGATCACGCTGGGCCTGACCACCACCTCGGCCGCCGAAGTCGTCATCTACGCGCTGGCGGCGATGGGGCTGAACCTGCTGGTCGGCTATACCGGGCTGGTCTCCTTCGGCCATGGCGCGTGGTTCGGGCTTGGCGCCTACACGGCCGGGCTGGTGGCACTGCAATTGCCCGGCACCCCCTTTTTCCTGCCGATCCTTGCGGGTCTGGCGTTGACGGTATTGGTGTCGGCCGGTTTCGGCGTGCTGATGCTCAGGCGCAGCGGGATCTACTTTTCCCTGATGACATTGGCCCTGTCGGCGCTGGCCTTTACCGTCGCCTTCCGCTGGACATCCCTTACCGGGGGCGAGAACGGGCTTGGCGGCATCCAGCGCCCGACCTGGGGCAGCGTCGACCTGAACGATGGCTGGGCCTTCTACTGGATCGTCGCCGTCATCGCGCTGTGCGTCCTGTTCGTGACATGGCGGATGGTGAACGCGCCGCTGGGCACCGTGCTGGAAGCCATCCGCGAGAACGAGCCGCGCGCCACCGCGCTTGGCTATGACGTCGTGCGCTACAAGCTGGCCGCGTTCGTGCTGTCGGCCAGCATCGCCGCGCTGGCCGGATCGCTGTTGCTGTTCAAGAACCGCCTGACCTCGGCCGAGCCGATGTCGGTGGTGTTCTCGGGCGAGTTGCTGGCGATGGTGGTCATCGGCGGCATGCGCGGTTTTCTCGGCCCGGCGCTGGGCGCGCTGTTCTACATCCTGTTCCGCGAATACCTGTCGATCTATACCGACAACTGGCTGCTGTGGTTCGGCCTGATCTTCATGGGCTTCGTCTTTTTCGCCCGCGAGGGGCTGGTCGGGATCGGCCGCCAGCTTGCCGAGCGCCTGTTTCCCGGCCCCGAAACCGGCGCCGCCATGGCCGAGCGCAAGGCCGAGGTCATGGACCTGCCGCCGATGCTCAGGCGCTCCCCCGAGGACGGCGCCGTTCTGGAGGCGCGCGGCCTTGGCAAGTCGTTCGGTGCCTTCCGGGCCGTGGACGACGTGAACCTCAAGGTGATGGACCGCACCTTTCATTCGCTGATCGGGCCGAACGGGGCGGGCAAGACGACAACCTTCAACCTGCTGACCGGCATGCTGGACGCCGACGAGGGCGCCGTCACGCTGGGCGGGGTCGATCTTGCCGGCGTATCGGCGGCGCGGGCGGCACAGATGGGCATCGGCCGATCCTTTCAGATCACCAGCCTGTTTCCCGACCTGACCGTGCGCGAGAACCTGCGCCTGTCGGTACAGGCCAGCCATGCAGCGCGCCTGAACCCGTGGAAGCCGGCCGCCGGGTTCAAGGATATCGAGGAAGAGACGGATCTCATGCTGCGCTGGGCCGGCCTGGCGGGCATGGACAACGCGCGCGCATCGTCGCTGTCCTATGGCGGGCAGCGGCTTCTGGATCTCGCGCTGGCATTGGCATCGCGGCCGCGCATCCTGCTGGCCGACGAGCCGCTGGCCGGCCTGTCCGTGGCCGAACGCAAACGGGTCGGCGACCTGCTGAAACAGGTGTCGCAATCCCTGCCGGTGCTTCTGGTCGAGCATGACATCGACCGGGTTTTCCGCCTGTCGGACCATGTCACCGTCATGAACGAGGGCCGCGTGCTGATCGACGGAGCCGTGGCAGAGGTGCGCGACGACGCCCGCGTGCGCGAGATCTATATCGGCTCGGGCACGACCGAAGTCGCCAAGATGGCGCATCACAAGGTCTCTGACCGGGTTCTTGCGCAGGTGCGGGACATGAATGTCCATTATGGCAAAAGCCATATCCTGCAGGATGTCAGCTTTGATATCCGCGAGGGCGAGATACTGGCGCTGCTGGGACGCAACGGCGCGGGCAAGTCCACGCTTCTGAAAGGCATACTGGGGATCGCGCCGGTCACATCCGGGTCGATCGAACTGGCCGGACAGCAACTGGCCGGGATGGAGCCTGCATATATCGCCCGCGCGGGCGTCGGCTACGCGCCCCAGGGTCGCGGTCTGTTCGCGGGCATGACGGTGCGGCAGAACCTCGAACTCGGGCGCCTGCGCCGGCGCACGGGCGCCGGGACGCATTGGTCCGAGGAAGAGATCCTGGAGTTCTTCCCGCGCCTTGGCGAACGGATGGACACCGATGCCGACCAGTTGTCGGGGGGCGAGCAGCAGATGGCCGCCGTCGCGCGCGCCTTGTCGGGCGACACGCGGCTGCTCTTGCTGGACGAGCCGTTCGAGGGGCTGGCCCCGGCAATCGTCGAACAGCTCTTCGTCAGTTTCGACCGCCTGCGCGACAAGCTGTCCATCGTGATCGTCGATCACAACCTGGATCTGGCGCTGGCGCTGTCGGACCGGACGGTCGCGCTTGAACAGGGGCGCGTGTTCCACGAAGGTCCGTCCCGGGAACTGGCCGAAGACATCGAACTGCGCCGCAAGGTTCTTTGGCTGTAAGGAGAGGCAGGCATGTCGAACAGGATTGCAATCATCGGGGCAGGTCTGATCGGGCGATCCTGGGCCGTGGTCTTTGCCCGCGCCGGAATGGACGTGGCCGCATGGGACCCCGACGCCGGCACCCGCGCGCGGCTGGACGACGATATCGCGGCGATGCTGCGGGATGCGTCCGTGCCGGATGCGCGCAATGTCGCGGCGCGGATCGCGGGGGCGGAGACCCTCGAACAGGCGCTGGACGGCGCCGACCTGGTGCAGGAAAACGGGCCGGAAAAGATCGAGGTCAAGCGCGAGTTGTTCGCGCGGCTCGACGCGGCGGCCGCGCCGGGCACGATCCTCGCGTCCTCCAGCTCGGCGCTGGTGCCGTCGCTGTTCTCGGGCGCCCTGCCCGGCGCCGCGCGGTGCCTGGTCGCGCATCCGGTCAACCCGCCGCATCTGGTTCCGGTGGTCGAACTGTGCCCGTCCCCGGCCACGGCGCCCGAGGTGATGGACAGGGCCGAGGCGATCTATCGCGCCGCCGGCCAGGTTCCGGTGCGCCTGACGCGGGAAATCGACGGCTTCGTGCTGAACCGCCTTCAGGCCGCGCTGGTGGCCGAGGCGCTGCGGCTGGTCTCGGACGGGATCGTGGATGTGCAGGGGCTGGACGATACCGTTCGCCACGGGCTGGGCCGGCGCTGGGCGTTCATGGGCCCGCTTGAGACGATATCGCTCAACGCCCCCGGCGGGGCGCCCGATTACATCGCCCGCTATGGCGCGGCGCTGGGAAAACTGGCACAGGATGCCGCGGGCGCCGAAGCCTTCACCGCCGAGGCCGCGCAAGAGGTGGCGGCGGCATTCCCGGCCCTCGACACCGAAGCGGCGATCCGCGCGCGGCAGGACTGGCGCGACGGCGAGTTGGGCGCGCTGGCCGCACATCTGAACGCAAGCAAGGCAAGGACCTAGGCCATGGCAACGAAACGCAAGACAATCATCACCTGCGCGGTCACCGGCGCGATCCACACGCCCTCGATGTCCGCGCATCTGCCCGTCACCGCGCAGCAGATCGCCGATGCCGCCATCGGCGCCTACGAGGCGGGCGCCGCGATCGTGCACCTGCATGCCCGCAACCCCGAGGATGGCAGCCCCGACCAGACGCCCGAGGCGTTCGAGCCCTTCCTGCGCGTCATCAAGCAGCGCGCCGAATGCGTGGTCAACATCACCACCGGCGGCGCGCCCACGATGAGCATCGCCGAACGCATCCGCCCGGCCGAAACGTGGCAACCGGAAGTCGCGTCGCTGAACATGGGCACGATGAATTTCGGTCTGTTCCCGATGCTGGCGCGGTTCGAGGACGACCTGAAACACCAGTGGGAACGCGACTACCTGTCGAACCGGAACATCGTCTTTCGCAACACCTTCGGCGATATCGAACATATCCTGACGACGCTGGGCGCCAATGGCACGCGGTTCGAATTCGAATGCTACGACACCTCGCACCTCTACAACCTGAAGTATTTCCTGGACGCCGGCATCGTGAAGCCGCCGTTGTTCATCCAGACGGTGTTCGGGCTGATGGGCGGCATCGGCGCGCATCCCGAGGATGTGGCCCACATGAAGCGCACAGCCGACCGGCTGTTCGGCGATCAGTACCGCTGGTCGGTGCTGGGCGCGGGGAAGAACCAGCTGAATATCGCCGCGATATCGGCGGCGATGGGCGGGCATGTGCGCGTCGGGCTGGAGGATTCGCTTTGGGCCGGGCCGGGCAAGCTGGCGACGAGCAACGCCCAGCAGGTCGCGGCGGTCCGGCAGATCATCGAAGGGCTGGGGCTGGAGGTCGCCACCCCGGACGACGCGCGCGAGATACTGGAGCTGAAAGGCCCGGACCGCGTGGCATTCTAGGGTTTACCGGCCGGAAGCTCACAACCTCACCCGCGCACCGATTGCCAATGCGGCTGCTGCGCCCGCCCCGCTAGGGATGGGCTTGTTGCCCCCCGGGCGAAGTGGCACAAGCTCTGATCACTTGACGCTTTTGGGTGGGTATCGCCTTGAGTTTTCTTTCGGTCACGTCCGTCCCGAAGCTCGGATGGAGCTCGCCCAGGGCTTTCACCTTGAAACCGCCCCTGCCCTCGGCCGCGTTTCTCGTCCTTGGCCTGGTGGTCTTCGGCCTCGGAGAGGTGATGCTGGTCAGCGCGGGTGTCGGCGTAAGCCCCTGGACCGTGTTCGCCGAGGGGGTGACCAATGTGACAGGCTGGAGCCTGGGATTCTCGACCTTCATCATCAGCGTGTCCATCCTGCTGCTCTGGATACCGCTCAGGCAGAAACCCGGCATGGGCACGATCCTGAACGCGATCATAATCGCGTTGGTGCTTGAATTCGTGCTGCCCTACATGCCCAGGTTCGAAACCTATGTCGCCAATGCCCTGCTTGCCCTGACCGGGGTGTTCGTGACCGGGTTCGGCGGGGCGATCTACCTGATCGCAAACCTCGGCCCCGGCCCCAGGGATGGGCTCATGACCGGGCTTCAGGCCGTCACGCATCAACCCATTGCGCTGGTGCGCACATGTCTTGAATTGACCGTCATCGCGATCGGCTGGGCCCTGGGCGGCACGCTTGGCCTTGGCACGATCTTCTTTGCGCTGGGTATCGGGCCAGCAATGGCAATCGGGATGCAAGTTCTGCAATTGCGCAGCGCCGTGCGCTGATCGCCGCCGGAGCTGGGGGCGGGCGGTTCCATGTGCCGGGCCAGGCGGATGACCCCGGTCGGTGTATCGAGCCCCCGAAGCGCGGCGCGTTTTGACATCCCGCAACCGCCCTGCCGCTGCAAGCGCGTTTGTCGCCACCCGGCATGCCGCGGGCCTTCCGGTTGCGAAAGCGTTCCGATTGCCGCAAGGGTCGACGCAGGAAATAACTGGCGCACCCGATGTCCCTTTTCGACCGATCAGGCCTTTATGCGCTGCCCCTGCTTTTGGGGTTGCTGTTCTTCGCCACGTCGCTGACCCCCACCCTGATCCCGCGCGACTGGGTGACGCAGGGGGTCTTGGGCGGTGTGGTCATGGGGGCGGGCTACCTGATCGGGCGGCTGGGCGTGGCGATCTGGCGGTTGATGGAGTTTCCGGAGCCGGGCGCGAAAACCCGGTGGATCGCGCGGGCGGTCTTCGGGGTGCCGGTCCTGGCGACAACGGCGCTGTGCCTGTGGGAGGCGCGCGATTGGCAAAACGGCATCCGCCTGCGCATGGGGATGGATCCGCTCGACAGCGCGCATGCCTTGCGGATCGTCGTGCTTGCGCTGGCGGTGTTCGCGGTGCTGGTTCTGATCGGCTACGCGCTGCAATGGCTGTTCGACGTGGTCCGGTTCCGGCTGTACCGCTACCTGCCTGCGCGCACGGCGAATGTGGCCGGTTTCCTTCTATCCGGGTTCGTGGTGCTGATCGTGACCCGCGACGGCGTGCTGGACCGGGTCATCACCGCACTGGACGAGTCCGTTACCGTGGCGCAGAACCTGTTCGACACGGCCCCGCCCGTTCCGGACGGGCTGGTCACGGGCGGCCCGGGATCCCTGGTGGATTGGGGCGCGCTTGGCGATCCGGGGCGCGACTATGTCACCACCGGCCCGACTGCCGAGCAGATCGCCGCGTTCACGGGGCGCCCGGCCCTTGATCCGATCCGCGTCTATGTGGGCCGCGCGCAGGGCGAGACGCCGCGGGACCGCGCCGATATCGCGCTGGCCGAATTGATCCGACAGGGCGGATTCGACCGCGAGGTGATGATTGTCGCGTTGCCGACGGGGACCGGATGGCTCGACCCGGGATCCGTGGACACGGTCGAATACATGCATGGCGGCGACATCGCCACCGTGGCTGTGCAGTATTCCTACCTGCAATCGCCCCTTGCGCTGATCCTCGAGACGAATTCCGGCCTCGATCAGGCGACCGCCCTGATCGATACGCTGCACAGCCACTGGCGCGGATTGCCGAAGGACGCGCGGCCAAGGCTCTATATCCACGGTCTCAGCCTCGGGGCGTGGTCGTCCATGTATGGCACGGATCTGTTTGCGCTGCTCAACGATCCGATCGATGGCGCGTTCTGGGCCGGGCCGCCCTTTCCCTCGGCCATGTGGCAGACCATCGTCGCCTCCCGCGAGGCGGGCAGCCCGTATGTTCTGCCGACGATCGGCGAGGGCCGGTTGATACGCTTTGCGTCCCGCACGGACAACGACGCGGGCGGGCCGGATGGCTGGGGCACCATGCGGATCGTCTATCTGCAATATTCGAGCGACCCGATCGTGTTTTACGAACCCACCTCGGTGTGGCGAAGGCCGCAATGGATGACCGAGACCCCGGCAGCGGATGTATCGCCCCGGATGAAGTTCATGCCTGTGGTGACCCAGTTCCAGCTGGCCGTGGACATGGCGTTGGCCAACACCGCGCCGGCGGGCCACGGCCATGTCTATTACGGCCCCGACTACGTGGGGCCATGGGTCGCCGTGACCGATCCCGACAACTGGACGGCGGCGGATACGGAGCGGTTGCGCAGCCATTGCGACGGTGGTTTCGGCGCCGGATGCGGCGATGACTAGGACTGTCGCCCTGGTTCTGGGGGCGGGCGGTGCGCGCGGGCTGGCCCATATCCATGCGCTCAGGGCCTTCGATGATCTGGGCATCGCACCTGTCATCGTCGCCGGCACGTCGATCGGATCCATCCTCGGCGCATGCTATTGCGCGGGCATGTCCGGTGCCGAGATCGAGGATTTCGTCACAAGGCGGTTCAACGACCGCACCCGCCTGATCGCCGACGCGTTCAAGATGCGGCCCGACAGCTTCAAGGCCTTTCTGGACGACGGCGGCATGCGTCTGGGCGAGCTCAATCTCGAAACGGTCCTGTCGATGTTCCTGCCCGATACGCTTCCCGCCACCTTCGAGGCGCTGGAGCTTCCGCTCATCGCCGTGGCCACCGATTTCTACGCCGCCGCGGATGCCGTCTTCACCTCGGGCGATCTGCAAAAGGCCATCGCGGCCTCTGCGGCGATCCCCGCGGTCTTCCTTCCGGTCAGGATCGGCGGGCGGTATTGCATCGACGGCGGCGCGACCAACCCCGTCCCCGTCGATGTCGTCGCTGCAAGGGCGGACCATGTCATCGCGGTGGACGTGTCGGGCGGGCCGGCGGGCGATGACACCAGCCGCCCCAGCAAGGTCGATGCCGTCTACGCATTCACACAGATGATGCAAAAGACCATGGCCCGCCAGATGTCCGAGGCCCACCCCAACAGCGTTCTGCTGCACCCCGCGGTAAGCCGGTACCGGACACTCGATTTCCTGAAGGCGACCGAGGTTCTGAAACACACCGCGCCGCTGCGCGAACAGGTGAAGGTGCAAATCGGAAAGTTGCTGGACAGGGCGCCAGACGCGTAGGCGTGTAATCGTGACTGCCGGCGCCGTGTAGTGACCTGCGATCGCACGGCCCCTGCGATATCCGCCGGGCCAGCTAGCCTCTTTGATCCTTCGCCAATGCAAGCGCCGGGTCGGCCTTCCGTGTCCCGGCCTGTTCGGGCGTTTTCGCGGCGCCATGCCCGGGCCCTGCGCGGAGCAGGCGCAGGCCATTCAGCACCACCAGAACCGTCCCCCCTTCGTGGCCGACCACCGCCAGCGGCAAAGGCAGATCGAAGAACAGCCCGCCGGTCACAAGCACGGCCATGGCGCCCATGGCGAAGATCAGGTTCTGCCGGATGATCGTCGCGGTCCGGCGCGCCAGTTGGTGTGCCTCCGCAAGCTGCTTCATGTCTTCCGACAACAGCGCGACATCCGCGGCCTGAAGCGCGACCTCCGACCCCGCCGCGCCCATCGCGATCCCCACATCGGCGCGGGCGAGCGCGGCGGCGTCGTTGACGCCATCCCCGACGAACGCGACCTTGCTCTTGGCGGCAAGGTCGCCGACCATGCGGACCTTGTCTTCGGCAAGCAGGTCGGCGTGGATCTCTTCGTCCCGAAAGCCGAGTTCGGCCCCAATCCGCAGGGCGACGGGTTCGCGGTCGCCGGTCATCATCAGGATCTTCGTGACCCCGCTGGCCCGAAGGGCCGCCAGTGCCGGCCCGGAACTGGTGCGGACCTCATCGGCGATGCTGACGGCACCGAGCAGTTGGTCATCCCGTCCGAAATAGATGACGGTCTCGGTATCCTCGGCCAGCGCGCTCAGGGCCGGATGGCCGATCTCGGCCCCCATTCGTGCGGCCATGCGCGGATTGCCGGCCCAGAGCCGGCCTTCATCCGCGTCGCCGACGATCCCCTCGCTTGGCCGGGCGGCCACGTTGCGCACTTCGACGGCCTCGATATCCCGGCGGGCCGCCTCTTGCCGGATCGCGGCGCCGCTGTGATGTTCCGAATTGGCTTCGAGACCGGCGAGCAGCGACAGAAGCCCCGGCTCGTTTCCGTCAAGCGCCACCACGTTGGTGACGGACGCCTTGCCGGTCGTCAGCGTCCCCGTCTTGTCGAACGCGAAGGTATCTATCGCCGCCAGGGTTTCAAGCGCGGCCCCGCCCTTGAACAGCACGCCCTTTCGTGCCGCGGCGGACAGCGCCGACAGGATCGCGGCGGGCACCGAGATCACGATTGCGCAGGGGCTTGCCGCGACCAGCAGGACGGCGGCCCGGTACAGCGCCTCGTGCCAGTCGCGCGTGAGCCAGGTGAAGACGGCAAAGGCAAGGACCGCGCCGACCAGAACCGCAATCGTGTAGCGCTGGCCGAACCATTCGCTGAATCGTTCGGATGGCGCCTTTGCCGCCTGCGCCTCGGTCACCAGCGCGATCATCCGCGCAACCGTGCTTTCCTCGACCGTCTTCGTGACGGCGGCTTCCAGCACCCCGTCGAGGTTGACCGTCGCCTCGAAGACCATTGCGCCCTTCTGTTTCGTGACGGGCATGGATTCGCCGGTGATGTTCGCCTCGTCGAGCGCGCCGCGGCCGCCGGTGATCTCTGCGTCGGTGGGCACGCGCGCGCCCGGCCGCAACACGAAGATGTCGCCCACCGCCAGTTCCTTGACCGGAATTTCCGTGATGGTGCCGTCCGGCGATTTGCGAAAGGCGGTTTCGGGACGCAGCGCCATCAACGCCTCGACGGCGCGCCGCGCGCGCCCAAGCGCGCGCTCTTCGAGGGCCGTGGAAACGCTGAACAGCGTGAGCAGCACCGCGCCTTCGAAGGGGGCGCCCACGGCCGCGGCGGCAAGCGCCGCAACGACCATCAGCAGGTCGATATCGAGAATGCGGTCTTTCCACAATGCGGCCACCGCCCGCCATGCCGCCGGCAGGCCCCCGGCCAGATACACGAGCACAAGACCGACAGGCGACATAAGCTCGGCCGCGGCACCCTGCAGCGGCCAGAACGCGAGCGCCGCGAGTAACATCCCGAGAACCGTGAGCGCCGTCAGCACCATGGTACGATCTATAGCGAAGAGTTTTTGCAATTCATCTACCCGCATGTCGGAACAGGACCATCAGCCAGAGCTACCACGCTCTTTCATCGGGTTGCCAGTGATCGCGTTTGCAATACCACAAACCCCGGACAGCTTCATTGCGGCCATGAATGCCGCGTCCGCGGTGCAAACCCCCCGTATTATGAAAGGGCAGCGGGAACCGGGCAGTCGACATCGCAGCCAGGCAGATAATCAGGAGCGACGTTTTGACATACCGCGGCAGCAGTTGGCCGCCCTGCCCGCCTCGAGCCCGTTTGCGGCGCCGACCCTTTGGAGCCGGCCATGGATCAGCGGCGGCACGCCACCGCGGTTTCATGAGTCTGATCCCGTTCCTGCAACACCATGTTGCGGGCGTCGATAATCCGGGCGATCATGAAGAAGGGCACCATCACACCCTGATAATAGGGATATTGCCCGTTCAGGACCACATAGGGCACGCCCCGGCTTTGTGTGTCCACGGCCCACTGGCCATTGATCCGGATTGGTGTGTCTTCCCCTGTCCATGGGGAATAATTGCTTCCCTGTGCCATGAACGTGCCTGATGGGCCCAGATCCACGGCGATGCGGATGAACCGGCCGCTGGGATCTTGGTTGGAATGGGGCATCCGCGAATATTCGCATTGCCATTGTCCGACGACCGACGCGTCGGTTTGCGCCATGGCGTTCCCGGTCCACCCGAGCAGCACCGAAAGACAAACCGACGCAACGAGTGTCGCAAAGGAAAAACAGCGAATCATGAAGGATTATCCCGGGAAAATTGCGACAAATACTCTTTCAGGTTAGCATGGCCGGCGGCTGATCCAAGCTTTATTGATCTGCGGAATCAGTGCCGCCGTTATTTCTCTGGCAGTGCCGGATTGAATGGGCCGGACGATCTTATTCGGCGTGAAAGTTCGCTTTTGGCAAAACTCCCTTTTTTGTCAGGCACCGGGCAGCATTACACGAAGACAGCCAAGATCGGCTGCCCGACCCCCCGCAGACAAGTCACAACCGACAATTCTATCCAGCTCGGCCTTTCGGGGCCGGATCCCGGCGGCGTCAATCGTCCTGGCCCCGGTAACGATGATAAGGTAACGGATTCCATACACGATCGCCCGGCCCGGTCCCGTCCGGCACCGGCGGCGCGGCATCCAGCAATTGCCTTGCGGCGGCCAGTTCCCGTTCGGCCTCTGCCCGGTCTTGGTACATGAATTCGTCCGACGCTTCGTCCGGGGCCTGCGCGACTTTTTCATGCAGGTCGGACAGCACCATTTCCTGGTGCTTCTTGAGCATCGCGCGAGCCTCGAGGATCCAGGTTTCCTGCAGGTGCAGGTTGTGGTCGGCCTGGCTGCTGTATTCGCTGTAGATGTCGCGGTAGATCCGGTTGGCATTGCCGCGCGCATCCAGGCTTGCGGCCTCCAGATCGCGCACGGTCAGTTCCTCGGCCTCGAGCGGCGTGGTGCGCAGAGGTCCGCCAAGGCGGGTGCGGGTCCGGTAATAGGGATACATGCTTTGCACCACCTTGCTTACCGGAAGCGTGCCTTCGCCGGTATCATCGACGCCTTTCGGCTGTATGCCCTGAATGGCGATGCGCGCCGCCTCGGGGCGGACGACTTCCTTGACGGGCAGTATGCCGTGGCGCAGCATCTCGCGGATCCCGGTTCCGGAGATATTCAGCCGGTAACGCTCGTCATGCGGGCAGGTCTGTTCGCTGGCATGGCTGGCGCAGCGGGTGCAGTAGAACACCTCGTGAAACAGCCTGATATCGATGCCCAGCTCTTCGGCCGAATATTGATCAAAGATCGAATGGCTTGCGTATTTGTCGTAGAAACTGCCGATGCCGGCGTGGTCGCGCCCGATCAGGGCATGGGTGCAGCCGTAGTTCTTCATGATCAACGCATGCAGAATGGCCTCGCGCGGTCCGGCGAAGATATAGGTGACCCGCAACGGCGACATCATCGTGCGCTCGGTCGGGTAATAGGTTTCCAGCACGCTGCGATACGCCAGCATGCGGTATTCATGGCGGACATATTCGCGCTTGGCCATTTCCACCAGGGGCTGAACGAACAGCCCGTCAACCTCTTCAAGCGCGTTCTTGTGGATGTATTCATGGCCCCGGTGCAGGGGGTTCGCACCGGTGATGAACCCGGCGACCGATTGGAATTTCTTGTCTTCGTAGAACAGGCGCCAGGTATCCTTCGGCTCGCGCCTGATCTTCTCGAACGGCCCCCAATCGGCGCGTTGCAGCAACGTCACCGGCCCGCCGATGGAGGTGTCGCCCATGCGCCGGAAGATCGAGTCGACGCCGGGATGGCTTCGGTCCGTGGTGCCGAACAATTGCTGCGCGCGGCCGCTCTTGTCGTAGTCGAACAGGTCTTCGATCCCGAGGATGGCGACGGGTTCGTTGCGATAATCGGTAAGCGCAACCTCATCGCCGATGGACAGACCCCGGATGATTTCGCTGTTGCGATTGCCGACCGGCGCAAAGCTGAGCGGGACCGGCCAGATCGTGCCGTCGGCAAGCCGGCCGCTTTCGAGAACCGAATTGTAATCGGCCTGGTTCATGAAGCCGGTATTGGGCGACAGGACACCCGTGGCGATCATCTCGATGGTGATCACCGCCTCGAGGTCGACGCGGATCGACGGCAATGATCTGGCGCGTTCGATCGCATCATCGCGCTTGTCGGGCGCCACCACCTGATCGACCAATACGCCGCCATGCGGCCTTTGCGGGTATCCCTCGAAGGTCAGATCCTTGGGCATTGCGACACACATCCTTTCTTTCGAAGAAAACCCCCTTTATGGCGACCAATTCCAGTGAAATCTACGCCGATTTCGGGGGCAAGAAACTGAAGACCTACTCCGTTTCGGTGCGGAATATTCTGGCGACGGCCAGTGTCGAACAAAACGGTCTTGGCAAACATCTTTTGCCCGGTTCCTGGCCGCCCATGAAGAATTTCCTGCGCACCTGACTTGCACCGGAAAGTGCAAAGCCGAGGCAGACAAGTTTTACAGACTTCAGCCTAGCAGATGGGTTTTTTCTTGCAATGCCGCAGTTTGTTCTGATTGTTCAGGCGCGGCCCCTTCTATCCGAGGCGGGCCGCGATCCGTGCCACCACGGCCAGCGCGTCCGCGGTTCCGTCGGCCTCGCCCTTTTCGAAATCGCCGTCGACCCGGCCCATCTGGTTGGTCACATGGGCCAGGCAGATGACGGACCGGCCACGCGCCCTGGCAAAGGCGTAAAGCCCGGCGGCCTCCATCTCGACTGCAAGGATGCCTTGCGCGCGCGCCGCCGCGATGGCGTTTTCGGTTTCGCGGAACGGCGCATCGGTCGTCCAGGTCGCACCCGCCAGCACGCGCGGCCCTTCGTCGAACGCCCCTTCCAGCCGCGCCAGAAGCGCACCCGGCGCCATGGCCCAGTCCGCGGGGGGCAGGTAGTGATAGCTCGTGCCCTCGTCGCGCAGCGCCCGGTCGATCACGATGAAATAGGGCGGCGGCCCCTGCGGCGCGATCTGCCCGGCCGAGGTGACGCTGATCAGCAGCGCGCAGCCCGAGGCAAAGAGTTCCTCGGCCACGAGCACCGCAAAGGACGCGCCGACAGCGCAGCCGACCACGCCGATCTCGTGCCCGTCCAGGTCGAACACCCACATCTCGGTATGGTAACAGACCCAGCCCGCATGCCGGCGCGCCCGCCCGCCCGCGCAGAGCTGGCGCACGATGTCGCCATCCGGATCGAGCAGGCAGATCCTCGGCACCGCCACGGCCGCCGCGCCCTTCTGGCGCCGCGCCTCGCGCAGCAGGCTTTCGGGCGTGAAGGCCGATGCCTCATCCACATGCTTGCCACGCAGGATCGGCGGCAGCCCGCGCCCCGGATCACTCATCTTGCGTCCTTTTCGCAGCCGCAGGCGGTCATTAGCGCCGCCCTGCCGGCCGCCCTGCCCGCCCTGCTCACGCCAGCCGGTGGTTCGGCGTCGACCGCGAGATCTCGCTTTCCTCGGCATTCATCTCTTCGTCGATCCCCTCGAATAGCGGGGTCGACATGTAGCGCTCGCCGGTATCGGGCAGCATGCATAGAAGGACCGAGCCGGGCGCGGCCCTGTCCGCGATCTCAAGCGCGGTGGCAAAGGTCGCGCCGCCGGAAATGCCGGTGAAGATGCCCTCCTGCTGCGCAAGCGCCCGGGTCGCCTTGATCGCGTCGACACCGGCCACCGGAAGCACCTCGTCGCAATAGCCGTTGTCGAGCGCCTCTTGCAGGACCGCCGGGATGAAATCGGGCGTCCAGCCCTGGATCGGGTGCGGCTCGAACGCCGGATGGCCGGTAGCGGGCGCGCCGCCCGGCCCGCGTTCCTGCTTCTGGCCGCTGCCGACCAGCGCGGCATTGGCCGGCTCGCTGAGGATGATCTTCGTCTCCGGCCGCTTCTCGCGCAGCATTCGGCCGACGCCGGTGACGGTCCCGCCGGTGCCGTAGCCGCTCACGAAGTAATCCAGCCGCTCGCCCTCGAAATCGCCGAGGATCTCCTGCGCGGTCGTGGCCGCATGGATGGCGGCATTCGCCTCGTTCTCGAACTGGCGGGCCAGGAACCAGCCATGCGCCTCGGCCAGTTCCACCGCCTTGCGATACATGCCCATGGCCTTTTCGGCGCGCGGGGTCAGCACCACCTTGGCGCCCAGCATCCGCATCAGGCGCCGCCGCTCGATGGAAAAGCTCTCGGCCATGGTCACGACCAGCGGATAGCCCTTCTGCGCACAGACCATCGCCAGGCCGATGCCGGTATTGCCGCTGGTTGCCTCGACAACCGTCTGCCCGGGTTTTAGCGCGCCGGCGCGTTCGGCCGCCTCGATGACCCCGATGGCCAGCCGGTCCTTGACCGAGGCCGCCGGGTTGAACGCCTCGGCCTTGACGTAAAGCCGCGCATGGTCGGGGCCGAGATTGTTGATGCGAATGACGGGCGTGTCGCCGATCGTGTCAAGCACGCTGCCGAACAGCCGGCCGCGCCCGCTGGTGGTCCGGATCCTGTCGTCCTGGGTCATGTTTCCTCCGATGAGTCAGGCAATCGAGGCGCCCGCGATTCATCGGAACGCATGCCAAGCGTAGACGCGGGGGCGCGCAATTCAAAGCGGCGGCGTTGCCGCATGGCACCGGGGCACCTGCCGGCCCGATGCAGTCCGGCAGATTGCCACCCATCCGCACCACGGGCAGGATGGCGGCCCCTTATGCGACGCAAAGGCCGCGCCACTCTGCGCGGCCGGTGGCGCGATAGGCTGAAAATTCAACCGCCGTAATGGCTGCGCTCCGCTTTGTAGGTTGCGGACCCAAGCGTGGATGGTGGCGACTATCTGCAAACCAGGCATACGCCGAAGCTGCCGCACCGACGATGCGCGCCTCCTGGCCACCTCAAAGTCAATTGCTCTGACATCGCTCACCAAGTAGTTACCCCTATTTGGTCGATATCAGTACAATCGCCTTAACCGGGCCCAAAGGCCGCGTTTGGGTCGTTTTTTGTCTTTCTCGCTATTATTTTCTGTAAATAATCTTTCGTGGCGAGGTGTGCCATTGCGGGGTATATCATTAGATTGTGCAGACGGCCAAGTCTCACTGAATACCTTTGAGCAAATTCCGATTATTCGGCCATCTTTTGGTGATGGAATCAAATCAACTCTCCCAAATAGATAAAGCTCCTCAATCAGATGGGGTCCAACAATTTGACGCATGTTTTTACCCTTATACAAAGGGTCAGCGCTTGTTGGAAATTCAATTATTAGATATTTTTTTGCAATTTTAGCGGAATTTCGCAGCGCCGCCACAGGATCATCGACATGATGCAAAACATTTAGCAGCAATACGATGTCGTAAGAAGCATCGATCCCGTCGTCCAAGAAATTCCGATCCGTAAACTCGACAGCGCTGCCAATTATTTCACCAAGCTGTTTTGCGGCCTGAAGGCGCGTCGAATTTTTGTCGCTTGCAACCACTTTTGCTCCACGTCGCTCAGCCTCAAATGAAAACGCTCCATGTGCACATCCTATGTCGAGGAGCGACATCCCATAAAGAGATGGAGGAAAAACTAGCGGGAACCGATCCCAGACATCTTGGCCAGTCGCATGCAGACCATAAGGCAGTTCCACCCGATGATATTTATCAAAATTATGGTCTATCAACATTCTCTCGATCTCGTTTTTTGAGTATCTCGTCTCGGTATTAGTGACTTCCTTTGCCAATGTCCTACGGATGGCCTCCGGCGAGATTACAGAAAAGGCCCCAAGGGAGCTTTCAACAAGGCGGACGCGAATACCGGTACTCTTGAGCAAGTCAATCCATTCTTCGTAAAAGGACGCCCCGAATGCTTCACCCTCGCAGGCCTCCAGAATTTTTCGAGCGTTTTCGTATGGCTTCATCGAACGGCCGCTTGCGGTGCCGTAGTGATAGATGCGCTCTTTCAATTCAGAATCTGGTGTAATCAGGACGATAGCTTCGACTTCTCCAGCGGCCCTGATAGATTGGAGAATCTTTTTTGTGCCGCGCCTCGCCGCCCGATCAATATTAAAATGAAGGGTCATTCCGTCAAACGGATCTTTTCCATTTTTTATAAATGGGGCCAAGTATTCAATCTTATTTTTATCAATTGGGACAATTTCAGCCCCACCCTCAAAAATAAATTGAGATTTTCCTGAAAAACTTGGGCCACTTACAATATATATCATGCTTCCTCCAGATTTACGATATTCGAGAGTTTAGTGAAGGTCGAAGTTTGCAAAATCAAGCGTCGCGTAGTAGATAGAAGCTCGAAGATGGCGTAACTTTGGAGTATTACGTAACCTACCTGACCAGCGGCTGCAACCGCCAGAATCACATCATACTGAGGCTAATTGACCTCCAATTGGGCAGCGACACTGCCCCTACGCGGAGCAAAGGCCGCACCACCCAGTAAAAGCTGCGCCACTCTGCGCGGCCAGTGGCGCGATAGGCTGAAAATTCAACCGCCGTAATGGCTGCGCTCCGCTTTGTAGGTTGCGGACCCAAGCGTGGATGGTGGCGACTATCTGCAAACCAGGCATACGCCGGAGCCGCGGTACCGACGATGCGCACCCTGTCAAGCAGCCCGAGCTGTCCCGCCTCGGCCCGGGCGCGCAGTCGCGGCAATCATGCGCCGGAAAAACGCGGCATTGGCGATGGACGTGCGGTATCGGTGCCGCTACGATTGAACGATGTTGGTCATGCGATCTTTGGTCTTGCGGGGCTGGTGCCTCTTTCCATGCGCACCCGGCCGGTAGAAGCAAGTGTCGAGATGAGCAAAGTGGCGACAAATCGAACATCGGGTGCCGCGGCCGGATCACCGCGGACTGCCAGGCGTGAAATCACCTTGTTCCTGCTTCTGGCCTTCGTCCTGTTGCCGGTCGTGATGGTCGGCGCGATCGCGGCCTACGGGTTCATCGTGTGGTTCCTGCAGATCTGGTTTTTCGGACCGCCCAGCTGACGTTTCCGCAATGAGGCTCAAGGGGAGAAATACATGATTGACCTGTTGGGCCGGCTTGGGGGAACGCGATGATCAGAAAAACCCTCAGGGCGATCCGGGATCTCTTTCTCAAGCCATCGGTGACGATCGGCCTCGGCATTTTGGTGACCGGCGGCTTCATCGCGGGCGCAGCCTCGTGGCAGGGGTTCAACACGGCGATGGACCTGACCAACCAGGAAGAATTCTGCGTGAGTTGCCACACCATGCGCGACAATCTGCTGCCGGAACTGGCAAAGACGGTGCATTGGCGCAACCGGTCGGGGGTGCGCGCGCGCTGCCAGGATTGCCACGTCCCGCATGAATTCACCGACAAGATCGCGCGAAAGATGCAGGCCAGCCGCGAGGTGTGGGGGCAGATCATCGGCACCATTCACACCCGCGAGAAATTCGAGAATCACCGCCTTGTCCTGGCGCGCCGCGAATGGGAACGCATGGAGGCAAACAATTCACGCGAATGCCGCAACTGCCATGATTACGAGGACATGGATATCAGCCTGATGCGCCCGACATCGCAGGTGGCGATGCGTGCCGCCGCCGAACGCGATCAAAGCTGCATCTCCTGTCACAAGGGAATCGCCCACCAGCTGCCCGATCTCGAGGGCGAACATAACCCCGCATTCGACACGCTGGTGTCGGCGGCCTCGGCGCTGAAAGTGCAGGCCGACGGGGATTACTACGCCGTCCTGCCGCACAAGATCTACGCCGATGCTGAATTGACCGAGGAGATCGGCTCGATCGAGGTGGCGGCCAAGGTGACGGTGCTGGAGGCGAGGGACGACGCCCAGAAGGTGGAGCTGGACCTGTGGCGCAAGAACAAGGGGTTCGGCCGGGTCTGGTACAGCGATTTCGGGCTGAACATCACCAGCGCCATCCTCAGCAAGGAGGTGTCGCGCGACGAAGATCTCGTGAGCGTGCTGGAAAGCAGGGAGGACCCCGCGACCGGGCTGGAATGGCAGAACGTCAAGGCCGAGGTCTGGATGCCCTCTGCCAGCCTGATCGACAGCCCCGAGGAGATCTGGGACATCGCGAGCGCCAGCTACAACGAAAGCTGCAGCGTCTGCCATCGCCAGCCCGAAGTGGCGCATTTCTCGGCCAATAGCTGGCCGGCGCAGTTCGGCGGCATGGTCGGCTTTACCAGCATGGATGACGACACCGCCAAGATGGTGCTGAAATACCTGCAGAAACATTCGTCCGATTTCATCGGGACCGCCCATGGCGACGACCCGACCAAGGGCGTCATTCAATCGGCCCGCCCCTGACGAGGATGCATCCCATGGACCTTCCCCGGCGAGATTTCCTGAAAGCGATGGCGGCAATATCGGGCGCCGCGCTGGTCGGCCCCAGCCTGCTGACGGCGCGGGAAGCCCAGGCGCAAAGCACCGCCACCGAGATGACCGACGACATCACGACCTGGAGGGTGTCCGGCTCTCACTTCGGGGCGATCCGCGCCAGGGTGGTCGGCGACCGGGTGGTCGAGGTGCAGCCGCTGGAATTCGACAAGCACCCGACCGAGATGATCGAGGGCATTCCCGGCCTGATCTACGGCACCTCGCGCGTGCGCTACCCGATGGTGCGGCTCGACTGGTACAAGAACCGCCATAACAGCGACACCAGCCAGCGCGGCGACAACCGGTTCGTGCGGGTCGGCTGGGACGAGGCGATCGACCTGTTCTATGAAGAGCTCGAGAGGGTGCAGAAGGATCACGGCCCCTGGGCGCTGCACACTGCCGGTGTCGGCTGGCGCTCGGTCGGGCAGATGCATAGCTGCGGCAACCACATGGTCCGCGCCGTGGGCATGCACGGGCGCAGCGTCGGCACGATCGGCGATTATTCCACCGGCGCGGGGCAGGTGATCCTGCCCTATATCCTCGGCTCCACCGAAGTCTATTCGCAGGGCACCTCCTGGGAGGTGATCCTGGAGGAAAGCGATCTGGTCGTGTTCTGGGCCAATGACCCGATCAAGAACCTGCAAGTGGGCTGGAACACCGAAACCCACGAGGCCTATGCCTATTACGCGCAGCTGAAGGACAAGATCGCCAGCGGCGACATCCGCGCGATCTGCGTCGATCCGGTGCGCAGCAAGACGCTGAATTACCTCGACTGCGAACATCAATACGTCAACCCGATGACCGATGTGGCGCTGATGCTGGCCATGGCGCATGTGCTGGTCACCGAAGACCTTTACGACAAGGACTTCATCGAGACCTACGCGCTCGGGTTCGACCGGTTCCTGCCCTACCTTCGGGGCGAGACCGAGGACATGGTCGAAAAGACGCCAGAATGGGCGGAAGGCATCTGCGGCGTCCCGGCCGACCGGATCCGCGAATTGACCCGGCTGATGGCGGCCAACCGCACGCAGCTTGTGTTCGGCTGGGCCGTGCAGCGCCAGCAGCATGGCGAACAGCCCTACTGGATGGGCGCGATCCTTGCGACGCTTCTGGGCCAGATCGGCCTGCCCGGCGGCGGCATCAGCTATTCGCACCATTACAGTTCGGTGGGCGTGTCGTCATCCGGCGCGGCGATGCCGGGATCCTTCCCGCTCAACCTCGATCCGGGGCGGTTCCCGAAACACGACAACGACGATTTCCAGGGCTACAGCAACATCATCCCGATTTCCCGCGCGCTCGACGCATTGGTCGAGCCGGGCAAGGAGATCGACTTCAACGGCGCCAGGGTCAAGCTGCCGCCCTACAAGATGGGCATCTTCACCGGCCACAACCAATGGCACCGCCACCAGGACCGCAACCGCATGAAAGCGGCGTATCGTTCGCTCGAAACCGTGGTGGCGATCGACTATAACTGGACGGCGACCTGCCGCTTTGCCGATATCGTGCTGCCCGCCTGCACCCCGTTCGAGCGCAACGATATCGACGCCTACGGATCCTACAGCAACCGCGGCATCCTGGCGATGCACAAGCTGATCGACCCGATGTACAATTCCAAGCCCGATTTCGAGATTTTCAGCGCGCTCTGCCGCCGCTTCGACCGCGAGGCGGAATATACCCGCGGCATGAACGAGATGCAGTGGATCGAGTTTCTCTACGACGAGTGCGTCGCCACCAATGTGCGCAACGAGATGCCGATGCCGCCCTTCGCCGAGTTCTGGGAAAAGGGCTATCACCTGTTCCCAGACGGCAAGCCCTGGGTGCGTCATGCCGCCTTCCGCGACGATCCCGAGGTCAACGCGCTGGGCACGCCATCGGGGTTCATCGAGATCTTCAGCCGCAAGATCGAAAGTTTCGGTTACGCCGATTGCAAGGGCCACCCGATCTGGATGGAAAAAGCCGAACGCTCGCATGGCGGGCCCGGATCGAACCGCTTCCCGCTCTGGCTGCAATCGGTGCACCCGAACAAGCGCCTGCATTCGCAGCTTTGCGAATCCGAGCCGTTGCGCGAAACCTACGCCATTCAGGGGCGCGAGCCGATCTATATCAGCCCCCGGGACGCCGAGGCGCGCGGCATCGCGCATGGCGATCTGGTGCGCGCCTATAACGATCGCGGGCAGCTGGTTGCGGGCGCGCATGTCTCGGACAATTTCCCGCCCGGCATCGTGCGGATCGAGGAAGGCGCCTGGTATGGCCCGACCGGCCCCGAGATCGGCGCGCTGGACACTTACGGCGATCCGAACACGCTGACCCTGGATATCGGCACGTCCAGCCTGGCCCAGGCCCCCAGCGCCAATACCTGCATTGTCGAGATAGAGAAATTCGTCGGCGACGCCCCGGCAGTGACCTCCTTTGGCGGGCCGAAAGAGGTCGACCCGGACGGCAACCCGGTCGAAAGCGATGCCTGACGCCGGCAATCGGGGTCTCGGCGCGCGTGAATGGGCCGAGGTCAGCGCGCAGCGGTCCCGCCTCTATGGCTGGTTCTCCACCCTCTATGCCCGCGAAATCCCGAAGGACACGCTCGCATCCTACCTGGCAGGCACGGATAGCCCGTTCGCGGCGTTCTCGGCCCTTGGCCTTGGCGCCGAAGTCCGGCGTCTTCAAGCCGGCCTCGACGCCCTGCGCGGCGTGGCGGACGCGCATCTCGACCTGGCGGCGGATTTCGCGCTTTTGTTCCTGCTCGACGCCAGGACCGGTGCCCTGCCCTATGCTTCGGTTCACGGGGCGGAGGATGCGCGGCTTTACGGCCCGCCGGAAGCCCGCATGCAGGAATTCCTCGCCGGCGCGTCATTGGCCGTCCAGGATGAATTCAGGGAACCGGCCGATCACCTGGCCGTCTATCTCGCCGTGATGGCGCGCCTTGCCGAAGACCAGGGGCAGGCCGCGGATATCGGCGCGGCGGCGCGCGACCAAATCGCCTTTCTGCAAGACGCGCTGCTTTCCTGGCTGCCAGCCTTCGACGCGGCCCATCACCAGGCGTCCCCGCGCTTCGATTTCTACCCCGCATTGGCCGCCCTGCTTGTGGCCGTGGTCAGGCTCGACGCCCAGTTCCTTCGCGGCGCCTTGCAACCTGATTGACGGGCGCTGTCCCGTGTGGCCGTATGCGGACCTCGCGCTAGGTCTTTTCCTCCCGGAACCGGCGCAATAACGGCCTTCCCGACGCGATAATCCCGTAAGCTTGTTGAAACTGCGCGTCTGATCGGCCAACGATTCCCGGCGCGAAGCCGGCAGAGCGGAGACGGCAGAAAGGTATGGACCCCGGATGAAGACGGAAATGCGATCCAAGCGCTTCGAGCGGCTGCGCCAGCGCGACATCAACAAGGAAGTCTTCGTGTCCGAGATGCCGGAGCTTGGGCTGATCGTGATGGACAGCCCCGGCGATCCGAAACCGTCGCTGGAGATCCGCGACGGCCGCATCACCGAGATGGACGGCCGCGCCGAGGCCGAATTCGACGCCATCGACCGCTTCATCGCGAAACACGGGATCAACCTGACCCATGCGCCGGACGCCATGGCGATGGGATCGCTGGAGATCGCGCGGATGCTGGTCGACATCCATGTGCCGCAGCGCCGCGTGATGCAGGTCTTTTCCGGCCTGACACCCGCGATGATCGCCGAGGTCATGAGCCATCTGAACGTGGTCGAGATGATGATGGCCATGCAGAAGATGCGCCAGCGCAAGCGGCCCTACGACCAGGCCCATGTCACCAACTGGAAGGAAAACCCGGCGCTGGTCGCGGCGGATGCGGCCGAGGCCGGGCTGCGCGGCTTTGCCGAAGGGGAAACCACCGTCCGCGTGGCGCGAATGGCGCCGTTCAGCGCGCTGGCCCTGCTGGTCGGCGCGCAGGTGGGCCGGCCTGGCATGATGACCCAGATCTCCTGCGAAGAGGCGCTGAACCTGCGGCTGGCGATGAAGGGGCTGGCGACCTATGCCGAAACGCTGTCGGTCTATGGCACGATCCCCAGTTTCCTCGACGGCGACGACACGCCCTGGTCCAAGGGCATTCTGGCCTCGGCCTATGCCTCGCGCGGGATCAAGTCGCGCTTCACCTCGGGGTCGGGATCCGAGGCGCTGATGGGCTACGGCATGGGCTTTTCGATGCTGTATCTGGAAATCCGCTGCCTGCTGATGGTCAAGGGTGCGGGCAGCCAGGGGGTGCAGAACGGCTCGATCTCCTGCATCGCGCTGCCCGAATCGCTGCCCAACGGGGTGCGCGGCGTGATGGCGGAAAACCTGGTCGCGGCGGCCTTGGGGCTGGAGGTGGCGTCGGGCAATGACGCCATGTCCTCGCACAGCCAGATGCGCAAGACTGCCAAGCTGATGCTGCAGATGCTGCCCGGCACCGATTTCGTCACTTCCGGCCATTCGGTGATGCCGCGCAAGGACAACCTGTTCGGCGGCGGCAATTTCGACGCCGAGGACATGGATGACTGGCTGGTGATCCAGCGCGACATGCAGGTCGATACCGGGCTGAAGCCGGTCCGCGAGGCGGAGGTGCTGGCCGTTCGGCGCCATGCGGCAAAGGCGATCCAGGCGGTGTTCCGCGAGATGGACTTTCCGGCGATCACCGAGGCCGAAGTCGAGGCGGCCACCACGGCCTTCTCATCGGACGACATGCCCGACCGCGAGTCCATCGCCGATCTGGCCGCCGCCGATGCCTTTCTGGACAGCGATCTGACCGCGCTGGACGTGGTCGCGGCGCTGGCGCGTGCGGGGTTCGAGGATGTGGCCGAAAACGTGCTGGAAATGCAGCGCCAGCGCGTGCTGGGCGATTACCTGCACACATCCGCCGTGTTCGACGAGGATTTCAACGTGCAAAGCGCGGTGAACACCCCGAACGATTACCGGGGGCCGGGCACCGGCTACCGGGTCGAGGGCAAGGTCTGGGACGATATCCGCGCGCTGCCGCAGGCGATCGACCCGCATGCGCTGGTCGAGGACGAGGCGCCCGATCCGGGCCTTGACCTCGCGCCCATCGGGCCCGCCGCTGCGGGCGATGGCGCCGAGGTCGTCGTCGCGCTCGGCCCGGCTTTCGCCAGCGTGATGAACAAGACGCTGGCCGGGCTGTCTCATGCCGAAGTTCTGCGCGCGATCCTCGACGGGATCGCGGCCGAGGGCGTGGCGTGGCGCGTCGTCAAGGTCTGGCATGGCGCGGATCTGGCCGATATCGGCCTGTCGGGCGCGCGGCTCTGCGGCTCGGGCATCGGCATCGGGCTGCAATCCAAGGGCACCGCGCTGATCCACAAGAAGGGGCTGGCGCCGCTCAACAATCTCGAACTGCTCAGCATGGCGCCGAACCTGACGCTGGACAGCTACTTCGCGCTGGGCCGCAACGCCGCCTGCTATGCTACCGGGCGCGCCCCCGCGCCGGTGCCGATGAAGGTGGACAACATGGCGCGGCTGCGGCTGATCGTGCACACGACGCTATTGCATCACCGCGAGGTGCGGCAGATCGACAAGGCGCGCAGCGTCGAGGAAATGAAGGTGACCTTCCGATGACCGACGATCCCGACCGCCCGTTCCGCTACCCGCTGGGGCAGCATCACCGCGACGAGATCGCGACGAAATCGGGCCGCCCGCTGAAGGATCTCGACCTGGACCGCATCCTGTCGGGACAGGTGGGGCCCGATGACGTGTCGGTCAGCGCCGAGACGCTGGAATTGCAGGCCGCCTTCGCCCGCAAGGCCGGCTACGGCGAGGTTGCCGAGAACCTGCTGAGCGCCGCCGAGATGACCCGCATTCCCAGCACCGAGATCCTGGAGATATACGAGGCGATGCGCCCCGGCCGGTCGACCTACTACCAGCTTCTGTCGCTCAGCCAGCGGATCGCCAGCATGTACCAGGCCGAACATACCGGCGCCTATATCCGCGAGGCGGCCGAGGCCTATCGCGATACCGGCCTGCTGAAGATGGACGAGGATTGAGACCGGCGGCCCTGCCCTGCGGGAACGGAGGGCAGCCGAGGCCCCCTGCCCGGTCAATCCGATCCCGCAGCGCCCTGCCCGCCGAAAGCCGTGCCATAGGGCTTGAACTCGCCATCCGCCAGGTAGGCCTCATGCGCGGTCATGAGCTTGTCCATGTCCACGTCATAGCCGATGCCCGGCGCGTCGATGACGCCCCATCGCGGGCCGCTGGCGATCGGGATGTCCTGCGCAAGGATGTCGCCTTCAAGCATATAGGCGGTCTGCTGGTTGCCGGCGGCGACATTGGGGAGGGTCAGCAAAATGTGCTGCGCGGCCGCGGCGGCCAGCCCGAATTCGCCATGGGTGTGCTTGTGGATCCTGATGTCATTCTGCGCGGCCATGAAGCACAGCGTCTGCCAGCGCCGCAGCGATCCGGTGAAATAGGGGCTGAAACACAGGTAATCGACCGACCGCGCCTGGATGATCCGGCTGGCATCCGCCTCGGTCCACAGCCCCTCATTCGCGCAGACGGAGACCCCGGTGCGGCGGGCGATCTCGGCCATGTTCTCGTGGCGGGCGATGCTGGACGGCGCCTCGATGAAATCGAGATCGCAGGCCGCGTGCATGGCGGCGATGTTCTTCAGCGCCTCGGCGAAGGGCCAGGCCTGGTTCGGATCCACCCGTAGTCTTGCCTGCGGGCCGACCGCGTCGCGAACGACCCGCAGCATGGCAAGCTCTGCCGCGAAATCCACCCCGGCTTTGAGGTAATAGGCGGTGAACCCCTTGGCCGCGCCATCTTCGCATTGGGCGCGCATTTCGGCCTCGCTGCCCCAGTCGAGATAGTAGAAATAGTCGATCTCGGCATTCAGCGCGCCGCCGAACAGCCGATGGATCGGCTGCCCCGCCGCCTTGCCGCACAGATCCCACAAAGCCATGTCGATCCCGGCAAAGGCGAAATTTCCGGTCATCGCCTGCCATTGCCAGCCGCCATGCACGAAGAAGTCGCGCGCGATCGCCTCCGTGTCCCAGGGATTGCGCCCCAGAACGAACGGGCGCGCGGCCTCGACCGAGGCGATGGTCGTGGCGATGTCGCAATTCATGCAGGCCTCGCCCCAGCCTTCCAGCCCGTCATCGGTGGTCAGGCGGATGATGACGCCGGACACGCCGCCGCGCGATATCAGCGCGCTGCGTTCGATATGCTTGTAGGGCATGACGATGGGAAAGACGTCGAATGCGGTGATCTTCATGGCAGAACTCCTGTCATATTCGCAGCGCGGGTCTGCCTACGCCCCGAAACGGCCCAGATGGTCGGCCCAGCGCCGCGCCATGGCAAGACCGGCCGGGGCCGGTGCCAGCGCCGGGGCGCGGTCATGGATGTCGATCCCGGTGCGGTAGCCGAAGACGCGCTTGCCATAGCAGATCAGGTGTTCCACCGATTGCATCATGAAGACCAACGCCGGCAGCGCATGCCCATAGGCGGCCTCGGCCCCGGCCCGGTCGCCTGCCTGCCACAGCGCGAATGTGCGCACCGCGTGGTCCACCGCATCGGGCGCCAGCACGAAGCCGGCCGCGCCATGGGCAAGGCAATCGGTCATCTCCAGCCCGCCGCGCCCGGCCAGATAGGTCAGATCCGGCCCGCAGCGCGCCGCCAACGCGGCGAAATCCACCGCGCTGCTTTCGGCCTTGACCAGCGCCAGTTCCGGGATCCGTTCGCGCAGCCGCGCCACGTCCTCGGGCGCCAGCGCGCGGCCCAGCAATTGCGGTGCGTTCTGGATCGCCACGGGCACGGGGCAGCCTTCCGCGGCCTCGGCGAAGAAATCGAGATAGACCTGCGCGCCGTAATTGCCCGCGAGCGGCGGCTGCAGGATGACGAAGGCCGCGCCGGACGCGGTGGCATGGGCGATCCGGCGGCGCTGTTCGGCGACCGAATTGCCGGCGATCGTCACCGACAGGGGCACGCGGGTGCCGATATCCTCGGCCGCCCAATCCACCACGTCGCGGCATTCGGCCTCGGACAATTTGCCGACCTCGGTGGCAAGGCCGAGCACTGTCACGCCGGCCACGCCGGCGCCCAGCACCGCCTCGACCTGCGCGCGCATGGCGCCAGGGTCCAGCGCGCCGGACTTGTCGAACAGCGCGTAAAGGACGCAATGAACCCCGGAAACGCTCATTCCAGCCGCCAATCCTGAACGAAATCGGTCAGGTTCTCGCATCCGGTGGCGGTGACGCGGAACATGAACTCGCAGCGCGCGCCGCCGATGCCGGGCACATAAGCGCCCGGCTCGACCATCAGCACCATGTTCTCCTCGATCAAAGCGTCCTCGTCCGGCACGAGGCGCGGCCATTCGTGAACCGAGGTGCCGACACCGTGGCCGCTGTGATGCGGATAGCCATGGCCGCGCTTTTCCATCGAGGCGCGCAGCATCGCATCGAAGGCACCGACCTTCAGGCCGGGGCGCAATTCGGCCTCGGCCAGCGCCAGCGCCTCGCGCGCGGCGGTCCACAGGTTCACATAGGCGTCGCTGGCCGTATCGCCGATGACGAAGGATCCACAGCTATCGCCCCAATACCCGGCCACGCGCGGCGCCAGATCGCACAGGACCGGATCGCCCTTGTCCATGGTCGCCGCGCTGACCGGAAGGCCAAGCTGCGCGGTCCGGTCCGCCGTGGCAATATATTCGCCGGCCAGTGCGCAGCGTTCGCCCGCCATGCCCTCCATCGTGGCGCGGATCGCGTTCAGCGCGCCAAGCTCGGTCTGGCCGGGGCGGCTGACCGCGCGCGCGGTCATCTGGCCGGCGGCGGCGACCTGCCCGCAAAAGCGCAAGAGTTCGATCTCGGCCGGGGTCTTGACCGCGCGCAGGCGTTTGAGCGGCTCTGCAATGTCGGACCTGTCAGCTGGCAGAAGCTCCGCCACGATGGAGGGCAGCGACGGCTCCACCCCGATCCGTCCCGAAACGCCCAGCCGCCCGGCCAATGTGCGCACCGCCGAAAGGTAATTGCCGACCTGGTCGGTCACCGCATTGGCAAAGCCGGGATAGCTCTCGTAGTCGGCATCCACCTGCACGCCTTCGATATTCGGGGCGACGATGCCGCGGCTTCCGTCCCGGCCGATGAAGGCCAGCACGGGCCCGCCCGCGAATGGCGACGGGCCGGTCTCGATCCCGCAGACATGGCCGGTGGCAAAACAGGTACTGTCGAACCCCGACAGGACCAGCCAGTCGAGCCCTTCCTCGGCCATCAGCCCCTGCAGCCGCGCGATGTTTCCGGTGCTCATCCCCGTCCTCCTACCATTCCGCGATGGACCCGTCCGCATGGCGCCAGACCGGCGCGCGCCAGTCATGGCCTTCGGCGGCGCGGGCGATCACCGCGTCCTCGTCGATCTCGACGCCAAGGCCCGGCCCTTCGGGGATCGGCAGATAGCCATCCTCGATAGCCGGACCCTTGCCGCCGATCACGTAATCGCCGTGACCGACATCGGCGTTGTAATGGATGCCCGAGGCGAATTCCTGCAGAGCCGCGTTGTGGCACAGCGCATCCACCTGCAGGCAGGCGGCCAGCGCGATCGGTCCCAGCGGGCAATGCGGCGCCAGCGCCACGTCATAGGTTTCCGCCCAGGCACCGATGCGCAGCATCTCGGTGATGCCGCCGACATGCGCGGTGTCGGGGTTCACGATCCCGGCGGCGCGGGATTCGAAAACCGGCTTGAAGGCGTCGCGGCTGTGCAGGCGTTCGCCGCAGGCCAGCGTGATCGGCGTGGCGCGGGCCAGATCCGCCATGGCACCCAGCTGGCTGGACAGAACCGGATCCTCGACGAACAGGGGCCGCATCGGCTCCAGCTCTCGCAGCAGGATGCGCGCCATGGGAACGCTCGCGCGGCCGTGGAAATCCACCGCGAGGTCAAAGCCCGGCCCCATCGCATCGCGCAGTCCGCCGATATTTGCGACAATGGCATCCACCGCCGCATGGCTGTCGATCATCGCCAGTTCGGCGCCGACATTGAACTTGGCCGCGCCGAAACCGGCATCGCGGGCGCGCTTTGCATCCTCCAGCAGGGTATCGGCGCGGTCGCCGCCGATCCAGGTATAGGCGCGGATCCGGTCGCGGACCCGGCCGCCCAGCAGCGCATGAACCGGCTGGTCCAGCGCCTTGCCGCGAATGTCCCACAGCGCCATGTCGATCCCGGCAATCGCGCTCATCAGCACCGGGCCGCCGCGGTAGCAGCCATTGCGGTACAGCATCTGCCAGATATCGGTGATGCGGGCCGGATCGCGGCCGATCAGCATGGGCGCGTATTCGTCGATCTTGGCCGCAAGCGTGCGCGCGTGACCTTCGAGAACCGGCTCTCCCCAGCCGCTGATGCCGGCATCCGTCTCTATCTTGAGGAACAGCCAGCGCGGCGGGACGACAAAGGTGCGAAGGGCGGTGATCTTCATGTCGCTTTTCATGTCCCTCTTCATTCCGCGGCCCTCGCCCCCGGCGGAGCGACGACGGTTCCGGCGGCGATCAGCCTGTCGATCTCCGGCCCCGAAAAGCCGGCCTCACCAAGAATGGCGGCGCTGTGCTGACCGTAAAGCGGCGCGTGGCGCAGATGTGCCTCTGGCGCGCGGGGAAAGTCGATGCCGGGGGCGACGGTGCGATAGGTGCCGCCGACGGGATGTTCCATCCGGGTCAGCAGCGACGCGGCCTGGGGATGATCGAGGAAGGCCGCGTAATCGTTCACCACCATGCACCAGACCCCGGCCGCGTCCAGCACCTTGTCCCAATGGGTGGCCGGCGCGTCGCGCAGCAGATCGGCAAAGGTGGCATAGACCTTGTCGCGCCAGGCGGTGATCGCCGGCCCGTCCGCGTCGCGCGGGCGGCTTGACTTGAGCTGTGCCAGATCCGGCCGGTCCAGCGTTTCGGCCAGGACGCCCAGATCGGCCTGCGCAATCGCCAGGAACCCTTCGGAACAGGCAAAGACGCCATAGGGCGGCTCCTGGTAGGTGGACACGACCTGGGGCGCCGCGCCGCGTTCGGGCGGCGTTTCGGCGGCCAGATAGGTCGCGACCTCCTGGCACTGCATCTCCATGATGGCGCCGATCATCGTGACGCGCACCGGCTGGCCCCGCCCCGTCACCCCGCGCGAGACGAGCGCCGCGAGGACGCCTTCGCAAAGCATGTGGCTGGCGGCCACATCGACCATGTAAAGCGGGCTGGGACGTGGCAGGTCGCCCCGTTTCCCGCCATTCATCGTCAGCCCGGTAAAGGACTGGACCAGCAGATCCTGCCCCGGCCGGTCGGCCATCGGCCCGTCCTCGCCATAGCCGGAGATCGACCCGTAGACCAGCGCCGGGTTGATCGCGGCCAGCGTGTCATAGTCGATCGCCAGCTTGCGCGCCACGCGCGGGCGGAAATTCTGCACCAGCATATCGGCCTCGGCGACCAGCCGGTGCAGGACCGCCCTGCCCTCTTCGGATTTCAGGTCCAGCACCAGCGAGCGCTTGTTCTGGTTGAGCTCGGTAAAGCACATCGCATCGCCGAACCGGCGCACCCCGGCCATCGGCGCGTGGCGGGAAAAGTCGCCGCCGCCCGGCGCCTCGACCTTGATGATCTCGGCCCCCATCTCGCCCAGCCGCTGGGTGCAGAGCGGCCCGGCCAGGGCGATGGTCAGATCCAGCACCTTCAGCCCGCCCAGGGGCCGTGTCTCCAGCATGGCAGTCATGTCATTTCCCCCTGAAGACCGGGTCGCGTTTTTCGCCGAAGGCGCGCATGCCCTCGCGCGCATCCTCGGTCATCATGCACAGCGTGTAGCCGTCGTTTTCCCAGCTCAGCCCCTGGGCAACGGAGGTGCCCTGGCTCTGCCGGATCACGTTCTTGGCCGACTGGACGGCAATCGGCGGGTTTTTCGCCAGCCGCGCGGCCAGATTCATCGCCTCGGCGTCCAGATCCTCGGGCGCGCATAGCCGCTGGACGAAGCCGACGCGATACGCCTCTTCGGCCGGGAAGATGTCGCCGGTCAGGATCCACATGGCCGCGTTGCCATAGCCGATCAGCCGCGGCAGGATCGAGGTGTTGCCGCTGCCGGCATGCCAGCCGCGCTGCACCTCGGGCGCGCCGAAGAGCGACCGGTGCGTGGCGATGCGGATGTCGCAGGTGATCGCCACTTCCAGCCCGCCGCCAAGGCAATAGCCGTCGATCGCGGCAATGGCCGGTTTGCGCAGGCCCAGAAGCGGCGCGATATAGTCGCGGTCGTAATCGGCGCGGTTGCGCCCTTCCCAAGGGGTGCCGAGATCGTCGAGCATGTTGACATCGCTGCCCGCCGAAAAGGCCCGGTCCCCGGCGCCGTCGATGATCAGCACCTTGATCGCATCGTCGCAGTCGATCTCGCGCGCGATGCGGGCGATCTCTCCGCCCATCGCGGCGGTGATGGCGTTCATCTTGGCGGGGCGGTTCAGCGTCAGGCGGGCGATGCCGTCCTGAACGCGGTACTGGATATGGCTGTCCTCAGTCATGGCTGTCCTTTCCACCGGCGCGCAGCCGGATCGTCACCTGCCAGCGCCGGCTTGTGCCCGGTGCCAGCGATATTGCGTCTTCCCCGGCGGCGACCAGATCGTCGGCGGGCGCGGTCGTCGGCTCCAGCGCGACCTGGTGGACCGGCGCCTCTTCGGGCCAGCCGCCCTGGTCGAGCCACAGGCCGAAATGCCCGATCTCGTCTGCCGCCCATTCCAGCCGGATGCCGCCCTCCGGGCCGTCCAGCCCGACAGAGGCATGCCCCTTTACCGGTCCGTAGGCCTTGAGAACGGTGCCGTCGCGGGCGATCCGGTCCGGCACATCCGCGCGGTTCAGCGGGCCGATCCCGTCCAGGACCAGCCGTTCGCCGGGGCGGGCCTCCAGCAGGCAATGCTGGCTCCACATCCAGACCAGGGGCTTTGAGGCGGTATTCGTCACCTCGTAGCGGGCGATCACGCTGGCCCCGTCCAGCACCAATTCCCGGGCGAAGCGGTAGCCGGACCCGTCGAAATAGGCCGCACCCGCGCCGTCTGCCTGCCAGGGCCGGCCCCAAAGCGCGCCGTGATCGCGCATCCGGCCCCAGGCGGGGTGATCGCAGGGCGCGACGGTCGGGAAACACTCGTCCCAGCCGCGCGCCTCGGCGCCGCGATAGCTGGCCGCGTCCGACGCATCGCCCTCAAGCCGGCCGCCCACCAGCCAGTCGCGGCCATTGCGCAGATCGCGCAGCGAGGTCACCCGCGCGCCGAAACCGGGGGCCATCTCAAGCGCCAGGACATCGTTGCGCAAGGACAGGGTCATTTGCCGCCCCGCGCCGCCGCCCGTGCCTGCTGCCGTTCCGACCGGGCCAGCCGCCACTGGCCGATGGCCACGGCGATGACCAGCAGCAGCCCCTTGGCCACAAGCTGATAGAAGGTGGCGATGCCCAGAAGGTTCATCCCGTTCGACAGCACCGCGATCAGCGTGACCGCCAGCATCGTGCCCAGGATCGTCCCCTTGCCGCCCGACATCAGCGCGCCGCCAAGGAAAACCGCCGTGATCGCCTCGAGCTCCAGCCCCTGCGTGCCCGAGGCCGGCTGCCCGGACGACGTGCGCGCCGTCACGATCACCCCGGCCAGCCCCGCCAGCGCGCCCGATGTGGCGTAGATCTGGAACTTCATCCGGTTCAGCGCGATCCCCGCCAGCCTTGCCGCGGCGGGGTTGCCGCCCATGGAATAGAGCGAGCGGCCGAACACCGTGGTGCGCATGACGATATGGGCCACCACCGCGACGGCCACGAGGATCAGGAAGGCCACCGGGATGCCCGGAAACCCGTCGCTTTGCAGCAGGCGCCCGGCGCCGAGGAACCGCAGGTTCGGGTCCAGAACGCCGACCGGCCGCCCGCCGGGCGCGATCAGGAAGGCGACGCCGCGAAAGGCCGAATAGGTCGCAAGCGTCGCCACCACCGGGTTCACCCGCAGGATGGTGATGATCGCCGCATTGACCAGCCCCAGCACCATGCCGATGGCGATCCCGCCGGCCAGGCCCAGCCCGACCGATCCGGTATGCACCACCAGCAGCGCGCAGACCACAGAGGCACAGCCGGCGATCGAGCCGACCGAGATATCCAGCCCCGCCGAGACGATCACCAGCGTCATGCCCACGGCGATGACCCCGACCACGGCCATGTTCTGCCCTATATTCAGCACGTTGCGGGCGGAAAAGAAGAATTCGGTCTGCGAGGCGATCAGCGCGATCAGGATCACCAGCGCGATCATCAGCGACAGGTTTTCCGCCCCGACATAGGTGCCGATCCGTTTGAACGGCGAGGCGGGGCGCGCGGATTGCTGGTCCATTGCGGTCAAATCTTGGTCCTTTCGGGCGTCAGGCCGCAGTGCCGAGAGCGAGGTTCACGATACGCTCTTCGGTCGCTTCGGATTTGGGGATCGGGTCGGAAATCCGGCCGTCATGCATCACGATCACGCGGTCGGACATGGCCAGAAGCTCGGGCATTTCGGAAGATATCATCATGATGGCGAGGCCCGAGCGGGCAAGTTCGTCCATCAGGCGGTAGATCTCGGCCTTGGCGCCCACATCGACGGCGCGGGTCGGCTCGTCCAGGATCAGCAGACGCGGCTTGGCCGCCAGCCAGCGCGCCAGAACCACCTTTTGCTGGTTGCCGCCCGACAGCTTGCCCACCTCGGTGTCCAGCGTCGGCGTCTTGATGTCGAGCGAACGGACCAGCGGGCGCACGGTGTCCAGCATCTCGTTCTGGCGCAGGAAGCCCCAGCGCGAGAGCTTGTGGAACACGGCCATGCAGGCATTCTCGATGACCGAGCGGACCAGGATCAGCCCCTCGCCCTTGCGATCCTCGGGGGCCAGCCCGATATTCGCGGCGATCCCGTCGGACGGGCTGCGGATGTCCTTGGCCTCGCCGGCGATGCGGATCGTGCCGCCGGTGCGCGCGTATTCCCCGAAGATGACCTTGGCAAGCTCGGTTCGCCCGGCGCCGACCAGACCGGCGAAACCGACGATCTCTCCGGCGCGGATCTCGAAGCTGATATCGTCATGCCAGCGGCTCGACAGGTTCTCGACCTGCAGCACCACCTCGCCGCCAGTGATCGGCTCGCGCTGCATGCCGTGCGAATCGAGGTTGCGGCCGACCATCAGGCGCACGATCTCGTCCTGGTCGGTTTCGCCAATCGGCAGGTTTCCGGTCGGCTCGCCGTCCTTGAGGATGAACACGCGGTCCGAAATCTCCATCACCTCGTGCAGCCGGTGACTGACATAGACCACCGCCAGCCCGTCATCGCGCAGCTGGCGGATCAGATCGAACAGCCGCTCCGTCTCGCGCAGGGTCAGCGACGAGGTCGGCTCGTCGAAGGCCACGACCTTTGCGCCGGGCTTGAGCGCGCGCAGGATCTCGACCAGTTGCATCTGCGCGGGCGACAGGGTGCGGCCCTGCTGGTCAAGGTCGATCAGCCCGCGAAAGCCGTAGCGGTCCAGCATGTCCTCGGCGGCGCGGCGCATGGCGGTGAAATCCACCCGGCCGCCGGCGCGGCGCGGCAATTCGCCGATGAAGATGTTCTCCAGCGCGCTGGTGAAGGGCACGATCTCGGGCTCCTGCCGGACCAGGCGGAACCCGGCCTCGCGCGCCTCCAGCGGTGTGGCGCCGGACAGGTCGACCGATCCCAGATGCACGCTGCCCTCGTCCAGCGTGTAATCGCCCGACAATATCTTGAGCAGGGTCGACTTGCCGGCGCCGTTCTCGCCGACGATGGCGACGATTTCGCCGGCATTCAGTTCGACCGAGACATCGGACAGCGCCTTGACCCCCGGAAAGGACTTGCCGACGGAAGCGATATTCATGGCAGCGGCCATCGCTGGACCCCTTCAAGCCGGTTCTGCAAAGGAAAGCGTGGCGGCACCCGGCGCCTTGCCGGATGCCGCAAGACGTGCCTGCGTCAGCCGCAGGGCATCACGTCGGCATAGGTATCGGGATCGACAATCGTGGTATCGGCCACCGTGTTCAGCGGCAGCGGCTCGTCATTCTCGATCGCGTTCATCAGCGCGGTGGCCGCGGCGGCGCCCACATCGGTGCCGCTGAGATACAGCGCCGCCTTGAAGCCGGACGGCAGACCGGCCGCCCAGGGCCGGCACGCCTCGTAGGCGCCAAGGCCCACGGCGATGACGTCATCGGGCTGGAACCCGGCATTGGAAAGCGCATTGACTCCGCCAAGCACGCCCTCGTCATTGCAGGCCACGACCACCCACTTGTTCACCTGCGGATTGGCGGTGATCAGCGGGCCGGCGGCGGAAAGCGACGCATCCGTGGTGCCGTCATAGGGCACCTGGACGATGCTGGCCTCGCTGGCGCCGGCATCCATGAGCTGGCCCTTGGCGGCATTGGTGCGGTCCTCGCAGACCGACAGGGTCTGCACCTCGATCGACAGGATGCCGTAGGTCTCGCCGTCCAGCCAGCCGCTTTCCTTCAGCAACTCGCCCGCCCGTTCGCCGACCTTGGTGCCCATCGCGGTGCCGTCGAAACCGGCAAAGGGCACCGGATTTCCGGCCTCGTCGGTCAGCGGGTCGTCGGTGGCGATGATCGGGATCCCCGCCTCGGCCGCCGCTGCGGCAAGCGCCGGGCCAAGCGCCTGGTCGGGGGCGGTGATGGCGATGCCCGCCGCGCCGCCGGCAATGGCGTCCGACACGGCATTGATCGCCAGGTTGCTGTCCAGTTCCACGTTGATCACCCGGCTGTCGAAACCGCGTTCTTCGGCGGCGGCCTGGAAGCCCTCGGCCTGGTCGATGAAATATTGCTGGGTGCCGCTCTTGTAGATCGCGACGATCTCTTCGGCGCTGGCCGCAGAGCCGAGCGCCCCGGCGGCGCAAAGCGCGGCGACGCTGATATAGTTAAAGATTTTCATTGATTTCCGTCTCCTCCTGAACGCCCTGTTGCAGCGTCTGAAATTGTTTTATAGGTTTATCATACAAAGTCAACAAAAGGGATAGCGCCGTGAAAAGACTTGAGAACGCGATCGCGATGGTGACCGGCGCCGGCCAGGGGATCGGCCATGCCATCGCGCGGCGATTCGCGGCAGAAGGCGCGCGCGTGGCCATCGCGGAACTGGACGACGATCTCGGCCTAAAGGCGGCGCGGGACATCGCTGCCGAGACCGGCGCCGACGTGATCGCCATCAGGACGGACGTGGCCGATGAAGGCAGCGTGAACGCCGCCGTTGCCGAAACCCAGGCGCGGCTGGGGCCGGTCTCGGTTCTGGTGAACAATGCCGGCATCGCGGTCTTCAGCGACCCGCTGGAGATGACGGCCGAGGATTGGCGCCGCTGCATGAGCGTCGATCTGGAGGGCGCCTGGCATTGCAGTCGCGCAGTGCTGCCGGGCATGATCGCGGCCGGTGACGGCGCGATCGTCAACATCATCTCGAACCACTCCTTCTCGGTGATCCCCAAGACGTTCCCCTACCCTGTCGCCAAGCATGGCCTTCTGGGCATGACCCGCGCGCTGGCGCTGGAATACGCGGCGAACGGCATTGCCATCAACGCGATCTCTCCGGGCTATACCGACACGCAGATCGCCGAGACCACCTTTGCCGAGACCGGCGATGCCGCCAAGGCGCGCGCAAGGGTCGAGGCGCTGCAGCCGGTCGGCCGCCTGTGCCGGCCCGACGAGATCGCCGCCGTGGCCGCCATGCTGGCCAGCCACGAGGTGCGGTTCATGATCGGCGAGAATATCGTGGTGGATGGCGGCATCGCGATCCGGATGTACGAAAACCTGCCCTAGCGGCCCGCCCAGGCGCGTCTTGCAGTTTCCGCCGTCAGCACCGGCCCCTGCCCCCAGGGCACGATTTGGTCCAGCGGGACATGCCAGTAATGCTGGTCCACCAGCGCCGACATCACCGCCGCCGAAACGCCCGTCAGGTTGCCGGCCGCGTCCAGCTTGCCGCGCATCGCGCGCCAGGCGCGGTCGGCCGGTTCGGCGAATTCCGCCTCGGGCAGCAGCCCCGCCGCCATACCCCGGTAGAACGCCGTCGCCATGAAGGCGCTGGTCGAGCTTTCGGGGCCCGAGCGCGGCTCGTGCACCATCGCGTGCCAATGGCCGTCCTCCAGCTGGTACGACACCATGCGGCGCGCCAGGCGCAGCGCCTCGGCGCGGACCTCGGCGGCGCCATCGATGTCGCCGGCAAAGGCGGCCACGTCCAGCAGGCCCAGCAGCGCCCAGCCCTGCCCCCGCCCCCAGCCGTCGATCCGGGCCTCGCCGGTCCGTTCCAGCCAGTAATGCCGGTACAGGCCGGTCTCGGGGTTCAGCAGCAGATCGCGGCAGCCCAGGATCTCGTCCACCGCCGCCCGGTTCCAGCCCGCCCCCGGCGCGATCCGCGCCAGATGGGCAAAGAAGGGCGGGTCGAAATGCATGCAGTCCAGCCAGATCCCCGGCCCCGGATCCTTCATCAACTCGCGGTCTTCGGCGGACAATTCCACCCCGCCATAGGGCGGGCGCAGCGAACGCAGCGTATCCTCGAAGGTGACCGACACCGCCCCGACATGGCGCCGCGCCTTGAGATGCGCGGCGAGATCCAGCACCGCGTCTCGCAGGACCGCATCCGAGGTCCGTTCGATCACCTCGCACATCACATGGCCCGGCGCCGTGTTGTCGTCGGGCTGCCAGGGCGTGCGGCGCGTGCCCCAGGCCCGGAAGAAGCCGTGCGAGAAGTCGGCATAACGCGGATTTCCCGTCGCATCCGTGGCCGCGACCAGCCCTTCGAACCCGATCGAATCGCCGTAGAACCAGCCCTGGAAGGCATGTTCCATCAGCCGGTCGGCGACCTGCCCGACCAGGGCATCGTCGAGGAACTCCATGCCGTCAATCCTTGTCCAGAAGCTTGAACCCGGCATTCGCGTCGTCGATGGCGCACTGGATCAGTACACGCATCGCCGCCTCGGCCGCATCCGCATCGCGCGCGCAGAACGCCGCAAAGACCGCCTCGTGCATTTCCTGGCTCTCGCGCATCCCGATCATCTCGCTGGTATAGCCGCGCGCCTGCATCTGCAGGTCGATCAGCAGTTCCAGCGCCGCCTCGATGACGGCAAACAACTGCTCCAGCAGTTCCGACGAGACGCAGGCGATCAGCGCGCGGTGGAAATCGAGGTCGGTCTCGACGAATTGCCGGCGGCGGATATCGCTGGGCAGGTCGGCATTCTCGTAGACATCGACCTTGGCCTCCCAGGCCTGGGCCATGGCGGCGCGCTGCGCATCGCTTGCCAGTTCGGTGGCCGTCCGCGCCACCCCCGGCTCCAGCACAAGGCGCAATCGCAACAGGTCACGCAGCAGGCTTTTCCGGTCGCCGGCCCGGATCCGCCACTCCATCACATCGGGATCGAGCAGCCGCCAGGACGCGGTCGGCTGAACGCGGGTTCCGTCAGAGGTGCGGCTGCGCAGCATGCCCTTGGCCGACAGGATGCGCACCGCCTCGCGCACGACCGAGCGGCTGACCCGCAGGTCATCGACCAGATCGGCCTCGCGCGTGATGACATCGCCTTCGGCCCAGACGCCCCCGGCGATCCGCAGGCCAAGCTCGTCGACCGCACCGCCAAGGATACCCCGCACCTCGATCCGGCCCGAAAGTTCGTAAACACTGTCTTTAGGTGCGTAAGCCATATGCCTCTCTTTATCTTATAATATGCTAAATAGCTTACCGTCGCAAGTCTCTCCGGCCCGCACGCATTCTCGCGGCGCAGATCCGTGAAATGCCCCGCAATCGTGGCTCCGGCCCGGTTTTGCTGCGGCTCTTGGCGTTTTCCGGCCGGGATGCCGCGAAAGGCCGGGGCCTGTCGCGGCATCAGCCCTTCCTTCGCGTCCTCAGAACCGCCCGCACCAAAAGGAAGCCGAGCAAGACGGTCACGCCCGCCGACGTGATCAGCCCCGCCCAATCGGCGACGAGGGTCGCCAGGTCCAGCAGGCGCGCGCGAAACAGGTATCCAAGCGACACGTAGACGCCCACCCAGATCGCTTCGCCCGCGGCATCCCAGAGCGAAAACCGCAGCCAGCTCAGGCCCGCCGCGCCGGCGATGAGGTTCACCCACGGGCCAAGCGGCGCGAACAGCCAGGTCGAGAAGAAGACGCCGATCTCGCCCCAGGCCCGAATGGAGGTCTCTGCCCGTCCGATGACATCCGCCCGGCGCGGTTTGCGCTTCAGCACGGCGATCAGGGATCGCCCTCCCCTGCGCCCGATCTGGAACCCGGTCTGATCGCCCAGCACGGCGCTGACGAAGGCGACTAGGACGACCTGCCACAGGACCAGGTCGCCGGATGCCGCGAACGCGCCCCCCGCCAGCATCATTGCAGATGTGGGGATCGGAACCGCAAGGCAGGACAGGAACGCGGAAATGGCGATGGCGGCAAGCCCGTAGGTCGACACGTAGCCGAACAGGATCTCAGTCATTCGGCCCTGCCCGGAACGCACCGATCGCCGTTTCCAGGTCACGGATCAGATCGTCAAGATCGCGCCCCTCGCGCTCCGCGATCTCCGCCAGCGTCTCCCTTCGGCCGGTTCCGTCGAAATCCTGGCCAAGCGCGGTGGCGACCACCTTTGGTGGAAGCTGCCAGGATCTGACCACGTAGCGGGGGGTCATCCAGCCCGCGATGGCCTGGTCCGTCCGATCGGGATCGGACCACACGATGGTGGACACGGTCAGCCGCACCGCGAAGAACAGCGTGATCGCAAGAGCGGCAAGAAAGGCGACCGCCAGAATAGCCTTGCGCTTCATGGCCGGGGCCGTCTTGTCCGGGCTGGGCCGCGGATTGCCCGACATGGCCGCCCGGCCGCCATGCGCGAGCGCCGCAATGGTGCGCGGGCATCCGCCGTGCCGGATTGCGTCGAGGTTTCGGGCAGCGGCAGACCGTTCACAAGGCGTGTCCTTTCAACTCATCGGGTTGCGGGCTGATACCCGGCGCGGCTGCCGACCTCGATCCGGGCGGCGTGACATTCGTAGCAATTCCGCCCGCCGCCCGCCAGCCGAAGGCGGCCCGCATTGGCGCAAGTTCGGATTATGGCGAGCGCGTCAGGCGAATGCCGGGATCGGCGCGACTGTCCGGGGAAACGGGGAGCGTTCGGAACGGCCATTCGGGGGAAATTGGCCGGCAGGTCATGCACCCGGCGGCAGGCAGACCGCCGCCGGGCACAACGTCGATCAGTTGCCTTCTGCGGCGGGCGCCGTTCCGTTGCCGGACGCCCCGTTCTGCGGCGGCGCGACGGTGCCGGAAGGCGCCGGATTGCGGCCGGGCACAGGCGCGCCGTCTTCGTATTCCATCTTGACGATGCGCAGCGTGGCCGGGTCGAGGTCCACCTCTATCCGGCGCCCCTCGCGGTCGCGGCCTTCGATCTCGTAGCAGCCATCGTCGATCTCGAATTCGCTCACGGTCCAGCCGTTATCCGCGGCCAGCTGCATCACGGCCTCGCGCGGCTGCCACTGCGCACGCGGCACCGAACAGTTGTCGCCTCCGGCCAGTGCCGCCCCGGCGGGAAGCGTTGCTGCCAGTGCAATGATCATCAGGGTCGGTTTCATGGCTCATGTCTCCTTTTTCATCCATGTCCCGTAATCCTGGGGCGGTGACCTGAGCGTCTCCTGACGGAGCCGCGCTTTTTGCTTCAGCCTGCCGTCAGCAAGAAAAGGCCCCGCCGCGGCATCGGGGCCGGGCGGGGCAAGTCGGGCCGACGGAGATGTTCAGCCGGGGGATTCAGGCGATGTCGTCCGGACCGGGCGCGCGCTTGTCGCCGGTGACCATGGCGCGCGAAAGGTTTTCGCGGTGCCGGACCGAGGCAAGAACCACGCCCGCCACATGCAGCGCCACCAGCAGGAGCAGCAGGTTGGCAAGCACTTCGTGCAGGTCTTCCAGCGCGTCTTCGGCCGCGGCGCCGGGCGTGCCACCATCGTCATCCGCAAAAGCCGGCGCCGCGATGGACGGCAACCCGGACAGCAGCGCGGCGCGGTCCGGCTCCTGCAGCAGCCAGCCGGTAAACGCCGTGCCCGAAAGCGCCACCAGCAGCGCCGCGATCATCAGCGCGCCGGCCGGGTTGTGCCCGAGATACCGGCGTTCGCGCCCGCGCATCATCGCGCCCAGGTAGGCAAGCGTGGCGGAGGGGCCGCGCAGGAACTGCGAAAACCGCGCATAACGGCTGCCGGCAAAACCCCAGACGATCCGCAGCGCCACAAGCGCGGCGACGGCGTAGCCTGCGATTTCATGAACAAGCTGCTGCTCATCCGCCGTCAGCCAGGCGATGGCAAAGGCCAGGACAAGGCCCCAGTGGACGATCCGCACGAGCGGATCCCAGATGCGGACCGTTTCTTTCGGCGGTGCATCTGTCGGCGCGGCGGCCGGGGCGGTCATGTCAGTCATCGCCCGGCCGCTCCCGATCGCGGCGGCGATCATCATCGTCGTCGTCGTCCTCATACTCGAACTCGATCACCTCTAGCGTCGCGGGGCGTACCGTCACCTCGATCTCGCGCCCGGCCGCATCCGTGCCGTCGATCTCGTAACAGCCGTCGTCGATCTTGATCCGCCGCACGGTCCAGCCATTCTCGCCCGCAAGCCGGGCGACCGCGTCCCGCGGCTGCCAATCGGCCATGGGCACGAAGCAATCGTCATCGGCCAGCGCGGGCGCGGCCGGAAAAACGGCCGGAACAGCCGCGAGAAAGGTCAGCATTGTGAGTGTCTTCTTCATGGGCCAAACTCCATGCGAGGGGTGTCGCCAGCAGACCATGCGCGCCGAACCTGACGGGATCCTGAAGGCCCGGCGCGGCGCGCGTAAGCTTTGCGTCAGTCAGGGCCGTCAAGAGACAGGACCAGGACCAGGACCCGAGGAACCGAAACGCCATGCGCATCCTGCTGATCGAGGACGACACCGTTCTGGGCACCGCCGTGCGCGACCAGATCGCCGGGGACGCGCATTCCGTGGACTGGGTCACGCGCCTTGACGCGGCAAAGGATGCGATGGCCGGAACCGGGTACGATCTGGTCCTCTTGGACCTCATGTTGCCCGATGGCCGCGGGGCCGGGTTTCTCAAGCGGCTGCGCGGCCGCGGCGACGCGACGCCGGTGATCATCCTGACCGCGCTCGACCAGGTGTCGGACCGGATCGAGGGGCTGAATGCGGGCGCCGACGACTACCTCGTGAAACCCTTCGATCTGGCCGAATTGTCGGCCCGTATCGGCTCGGTCGCGCGGCGCTATACCGGCAACCCGAACCCGATCATCACCCACGGCGCGCTTGACATCGACCTGGCGTCCCGCAGCATCCGCAGGGACGGCCGGCCGGTGCCGTTGACCGCCCGCGAATGGGCCCTGTTCGAGGCGTTTCTGGCCCGCCCCGGTCATTTGCTGTCCAAGGCGCAGCTTGAGGAAAAGCTCTATGCCTTCGATGCCGAAGTGGAAAGCAACGCGATCGAGGTCCATGTCAGCCGCCTGCGCAAGAAACTCGGGGCCGGCGTGATCGAGACAGAGCGCGGCATGGGCTATCGCCTGGGGGCGCCATGAGGCTGCCGCGCAGCCTTCAGGCCCGGCTGGCGCTGTCCCTCGGCCTTCTGCTGACCGTTCTGTGGATCGCCGCCGCCTCGGTGACGGCGGTGATCTTGCGGCATGAGATGGACGAGGTCTTCGACTCGGCGCTGCAGGAAACCGCGCAGCGCCTGCTGCCGCTTGCCGTGGTGGATATCTTCGGGCGCGAGGAAGATGGCGTCACCCAGCGGCTGGGCGCGATCCGCGAGCATGACGAGTTCTTCACCTATATCGTCCGCGACGCGCAGGGGCGCATCCTGCTGCAATCGCACACCGCCGATCCGGCGGTATTCCCGGCCTATGACGGGCCGGGGTTTCGCCGGACTGCGACCCACCGGCTTTTCAACGACGACGCGTTGCAAGGCAGCATCCGCATCACCGTGGCCGAGCCGCTGGCGCACAGGCGGGCGGTCGCGCGGGAAATCCAGATCGGTCTCGGCTTGCCGCTGCTGTTCGTGATCCCGGTGGCGCTGCTGGCGATCGGTCTTGCGGTGCGCGCCAGCCTTGCATCCCTGCGCCGCTTTCGCGAACGGCTGAGCGCGCGCGATGCGCGCGATCTGTCCCCCGTGCCGGCAGGGGGCATCCCGTCGGAATTGGCCCCGGTCGCCGCCACCCTGAACGACCTTCTGGCCCGCCTGAAACGCGCCTTCGATGCCGAGCGCAGCTTTGCCGCCAATGCCGCCCACGAATTGCGCACCCCGCTTGCCGGGGCCATCGCGCAGGCGCAAAGGCTGCAATCGGAAACCGGCGATCCCGCGGCACAGGCGCGCGCGGCCGAGATAGAGGCCACGCTCAAGCGGCTGACCCGGCTGTCCGAGCGCCTGATGCAGCTCTCCCGCGCCGAGGGCGGGCGCCTGCGGCTGGATCGGGTGTCGGATCTCGGGATCGCGGCGCGTATCGTCATCGACGATCTAACGCGCAGCGCGGCGCCGGGCCGCATCGCGCTGACGCTGCCGGACCGGCCGGTGATGTCGGACCTGGACCCGGACGTCTTCGGCATCCTGTGCCGCAACCTCGTCGAGAACGCGTTGCGGCACGGCGCGCAGGACGGCCCCGTCACGGTGGATCTGGCGGCGGACGGCACGTTGACCGTGGCCAATGACGGGCCTGTCATTCCCGCCGAAACGCTGGCCCGCCTGACGGCCCGGTTCGAACGCGCGGGCACGGGCGCGGACGGCGCCGGGCTGGGACTCGCCATCGTCGCCGCGATCACGGAGCGTATCGGCCGCCCGCTTGTTCTGGCATCGCCGCGGCGGGGCGCCACTTCGGGCCTTGAAGCGGCCGTCACGCTGCCGGTCGAAGGATGAAGCACCGCGTTTGCAAACGCGGCCGCGGGCCGGCCCGCGAATGCCCGTAAAACCTGCCGAGCAAGCCGACCTAGTTCGACAGGCTCATCGAGCGGCGGAACAGAAGCAGGCTTGCGGTGAAGAACGCGATTCCCAGCCCGGCCATCAGGGACAGCTCCAGCCAGACGGCGCCCGGCCCCGCGCCTCGAATGACCACGGCCTTCGCGAAGGCAAGGAAATGCCGCGATGGCAGCGCCAGGGTCAGGCGCTGCACGATGTCGGGCTGGCTCTCGATCGCGCCCTGCCCGCCCGACAGCATGATGATCGGGATGATCACCATGATCACCAGCAGCGCGAACTGTGCCATGCTTCGCGCCATCGTCCCGAGGAACATGCCGATTGCGGCCGCGGCGGCCAGATAGACCGCCGTTCCCGCCAGCAGCAGCGGGATCGACCCGGTCACCGGCACCTGAAGTGCCTGCTGCACGACGAACAGCAGCGACAAGGTGAACGCCGCCAGAACCACGACGACATTAGCCAGCACCTTGGAGAACGCGATTTCCAGCGGCGTCAGCGGCATGACCATGAGATGCTCGATGGTGCCCTGCTCGCGCTCGCGCAGCATTGCCGCGCCGGTCAGCGCAATCGTCAACAATGACAGCTGGTTGAGCAGGGACGATACCGCCTTGAACCAGACCGGGTTTCCGTTCGGGTTGAAGGCGCGGCGCAGCTCCAGCCGCAGGGCGGGTTCGGGTGCGTCGGGGCTGCCATAGAGGAACGCACGGGTTTCGGATGTCAGGATATTGGCGATGTAGTCGGTTCCAAGCTGCGCCTGGCTGACGGCCGTTGCATCCACTTCAAGCTGGGCGGCCGGCCGCAATCCGGCGATGACGTCCGCTTCGAAACCGGGCGGGAAGCTGAGGACGAACATGATCCGCCCGGCATCCATTTCCGGCATCACGCGGTCCGGCGCGATCGCGCCCGGCGGCTGGAACCAGGGCGGGCCAAGCGCGTCGGTCAGCTGCCGGGTCAGGGACGAGTTGTCTTCGTCGAGAACGGCGATGGCGGCGTTGTAGACCGTATCGCCCGCGCCGCTGGCCTCCAGCATGACCGCAAAGCCGAAGGACCACAGGATCAGGATGACCATGACCGGATCGCCCAGCACGCTTTTCAGCTCCTTGCCGGCAAGCCAGAAGATGTTGGCGAGGCTCCGCATCTGTCAGCGCTCTTGCTTGCGCAGCGCGAGGACCGCCAGCAGCGTCAGGACCGGCCCGAACGCCGCAAGACGCACCAGATTGCCCGAAAGCTCCGCCAGGCCCAGCCCCTTGGTGAAGGTCCCGACGCTGATCCCCATGTACCAGGTGGTCGGCCAGAGCGTGCCCAATATGCGCGCCGCCCCCTCGAGCGAGGAAACCGGGGTCATCATGCCGGAAAACTGCAGTGTCGGCATGACCGACAGGATTGCCGCCGCGAATACCGCCGTGACCTGCGTTTTCGTCATCATCGACACCAGCAGCCCGTAGCCGGTCGCGGCCACCGCATAAAGCAGCGCGCCCAGCACCAGCGCGAACGGATCGCCCTTGAGCGGCACGTCCAGCACGATCACGACCAGTGCCGTCAGGATCACGAAGTTCAACAGCGTGATGGCGATATAGACCAGCTGCTTGCCGATCAGGAATTCGGCGCGGCTGGTCGGCGTGACGTAGAAATTGGTGATCGTGCCGATTTCCTTTTCGCGCGCCACGCTGACGGCCATCAGGATCGCCGGAAACAGCAGCAGCAGCAGCGGCGGAATGGACGGGCCGATCGCCGGCAGGCTTTCCATCGACGGATTGTAGCGGAAACGCGCGATCAATTCCGCGGGCGGCGCGGCCTCCGGCCCGCGCGGCACCGCCAGATCGGCCAGCGCCAACGCCGATCGCGCATCCGTGGACAGCACATGGGCATGCGCGCTCTTGACGTAGCTTTCCACCGTGCCGGCGCGGTTGGTGTCCGAGCCGTCGATCAGGCCGGCAATCTCGGCGGTTTCGCCGCGCCGGATCGTCTTTCCGAAATCCGGCGGGATCTGCACCGCCAGCGCAAGCTCGCCGCTGGCCATCCGCCGTTCCAGTTCATCGGCGGCGGTGATGGGGGGAAGCTGCAGGAACCAGGCCGAATCCTCGAAGCCCGACAGATAGGCGCGGCTTTCCGGGGTGCGATCCAGATCGAAGGCGGCAAACGGGATGTTGCGCACCTCCTGCGAGATGCCGAAGGACATGATCAGCAGCAACAGCGCGCTGCCGACGAAGGAAAACACCAGCCGCACCGGATCGCGCCGCACCTGCATGGCCTCGCGCGCCGTGAAGGCCAGAAGCCGCTTCGCGCTGAAACGCGGCGTGGACGCGCCGTGATCCAGGGTTGCGCTGCTGGTCAGCAGCCCTTCATCCGCCGGCTCCTCGGGGGGGTGGGCGTCGATCATGTAGGCGATGAACGCGTCTTCCAGCGTATCGACGCCGCGCCCCGCAATGATCTTTTCGGGCACATCCGACACCAGGACCTTGCCCGCATGCATCAGCGAGATCCGGTCGCAGCGCATGCCTTCATCCATGAAATGGGTGGAAATGAAGATCGTCACCCCGTCGCGATGCGCCAGTTTCAGCAGCATGTCCCAGAACGCATCGCGGGCCTGCGGGTCGACGCCCGAAGTCGGCTCGTCGAGGATCAGGATGTCCGGCGCATGGATCACCGCGACCGCCAGCGACAGGCGCTGGCGCACGCCCAGCGGCAACGAGATCGCCATCTGGTCGAGGTAGCGTTCCAGCCCGAAGCGCGGCACCAGGTCTTCCATCCGCCGGGCCGTCAGCTCGGCGCCCAGATGGAACAGCCGCGCGTGCAGCAACAGGTTTTCGCGGACCGTCAATTCGGTGTAAAGCGAGAACGATTGCGACATGAAGCCGACCCGCCGGCGCGCATCGAGGTTCTGCGCATCTATCGGCTGGCCGAAGATCCACGCCTCGCCCTCGGTGGCCGGGATCAGCCCGGTCAGCATCTTCATCGTGGTGGTCTTGCCGCATCCGTTCGAGCCGAGAAAGCCGAAGATCTCGCCGCGGGCGATCTCGAAACTGACCGAATCGACGGCCGTGAAATCGCCGAACCGCTTGGTCAGGTTGCGGGCCTTGATCGCCGGCGGGCCGGATTTGAAATCCGTGGCGGGGCCCGGATCGGACGGCCCCGTGGCGGCCGGCGGCGGGCCGCCCAGCAGCGCCACATAGGCCGCCTCGACCGTCTTTGCCTGCGCGCGCGTCATCAGCTCGGCCGGGCTGCCGCTGGCCAGCACGCGGCCGGCATCCATCGCCACCAGATGCTCGAAACGCGCGGCTTCCTCCATGTAGGCGGTGGAGACCAGCACGCTCATCTCCGGCCGGTCGGCGCGGATCGCGTCGATCAGATCCCAGAACTGGCGGCGCGACAGCGGATCGACCCCGGTGGTCGGCTCGTCCAGCAGCAGGAAATCCGGGTCGTGGATCAGCGCGGCGCACAGCCCCAGCTTCTGCTTCATGCCGCCCGAAAGCTTGCCCGCAGGACGTCCCATGAACGGCGCCAGCCCGGTCGCACGGGTCAGACGCGCAATGCGCGCCTTGCGGTCGGCGCGGTCCAGCCCGAACAGCTTGCCGAAGAAGTCGAGATTCTCCTGCACACTCAGATCGTGGTACAGGTTCTTTCCCAGACCCTGCGGCATGAAGGCGATGCGGCGCCCCGCGCCGGCCCGGTGCCGGGCGCTGGCCATGTCACCGCCCAGCGCCTCGACACGCCCGGTCTGAAGCCGCTTGGCCCCGGCGACCAGCCCCATCAAGGTCGACTTTCCCACCCCGTCCGGGCCGATCAGGCCGACCATCCGGCCCGCGGGCAAGTCCAGCGTCACCGCATCCAGCGCCCGCACCTTGCCGTAAAGGTGGCTCACGCCGTCCAGCCTTGCCGCCGGCGCTCCCTGGGAACCGGGCGCCGGTTTCATTGCACGTCGGATCCCGCGCCGGCGGGGTCAGGTTCCGCGGGCGGGACGGGCAGCGCGGCGGCGACCGGCGGTGTCAGCCCCTCGGGCCAGTCCGGCAGGGTGCCATCCGCCCCCGCCAGCCGCACCCAAGCCACACCGCGCACCCCGGTCTTGATCTGCGACAGACGCTCGGCCACCAGCGCGTGCGGAATGCGCACGCGGATACGGAACATCAGGCTTTCCCGCTCCTCGCTGGTCTCGACCTGTTTCGGGGTGAACTGCGCCTGCGGGGCGACGAAGCTGACGGTCGCCGGGATCGCGACGTCCGGCCGCACATCGACCACGACGCGCGCCTCGTCGCCAAGCTGCACCATCGGGGCGGCGGTCGCGGGAAGGAAGAACTCCATGTAGACGTCGCCAAGACTGACCAGCGTCAGAACCTTGCCGCCGGCGCCCAGAACCTCGCCGGGCTGCGCCAGCCGGTACAGGGCCCGCCCGCTCAGCGTGGCACGCAGCGTGCTGTCGGCAATGCGCGCCTCGATCTCGCCCAGGGCGGCCTGTTCCGCATCGACGGCGCGCCGCTTGGCCACGGCATTCGCCTGCGCGGCGGACAGCCCGGCCTCGTCAAGCTGCGCCTCGGTGCGCCTGATCTCGAGGTTCTCGTCGGACAGCACGTCCCGCTCGCTCAGCTTTTCGGCGCGGGCCAGTTCGCTTCGGGACAGGGCGAGCTTCGCTTCGGCCTGGCGCGCGCCCGCTTCGGCCACGGCAACGGCGGCCTCGGCGCTGGCGACGGCGGCTTCGGCGCGCGCCTTTTGCGCAATCAGCTCTGCCGTGTCCATGACCGCGACAACGTCCCCCGGCTGCACAAGATCGCCTTCGCGGACGGAGATTTCGGCGACGCGGCCCGCCAGCCTTGTGGACACGTCGACAAGATCGGCTTCGATCCGCCCGTTGCCGCGCGCAAAGCCGTCCGGCGGCGCATCGCTCGGTTCAAGAAGAACCTTCCAGGCGGCGTAGCCCAGAAATGCTGCCAGAACGGCGAGGACGAGAGCGATGGAAATCTTGCGCGACATAACCCGGCCAACTCCTGTTTCGGGCGCCGAGGGCGCGTCGTGGACGTCGTTCGATCCCCCGCGCTGCTGTTTAGTGGCGTTTCCGCCGTGCTGCCCGGCCCGATCTGAGTCCCGTTAGTAATCGCTTACTATCTCGTGATCCAGACAATTCCGCGCCCGGCGACCATGTGGCGCGCCCGAAAGGCCCGGAGCCGTCCCCTTTGAATGCTGTCCGCCCCGGCACGGCCCCCGGCCGCCGTCGATACCTGCCAAAGCGCGGCCGGCCGCCCCCGCATCGCGCAAGTCCCGGACCTACGCGTATTCGATCCTCGGATCGACATAGGCATACAGGATGTCGACGGTCAGGTTGATCAGGACATAGATCACGAGGATCACCACGATACAGCCCTGGATTAGCGGGTAATCGCGGGTGTTGATCGCCTGGATCAGCAGGCGGCCGAGGCCGGGATAGGTGAACACCGCCTCGGTCACCACGGCGCCGCCGATGAAGCTGGCCATCATCAGCCCGACGATGGTGATGAACGGCAGCAGCGCGTTGGGCAGGACGTGGAGGCGCATGATCGCCCCTTCGGTCAGCCCCTTGGAGCGGACCGTGCGCACGTAATCGGCGTTCAGCTCGGTCACCAGCGAGGCGCGCAGGAACCGCGCGATGACCCCCGAGACATAGACCCCCAGCGTGATCGCGGGCAGGATCAGGTTGCGCAGCGCGACCGCCGGATCCGCCCAGATCGCGACATGCTGCGACACCGACGGCAGCCAGCGCAAATCGACCGCGAACCACAGGATCAGCAGGATCCCGAGCCAGAAGGTCGGCACGCCCAGGGCAAGAGCGCTCCAGCCGCTGAGGATGCGGTCGGCCCAGCCGCCGGGATACATCGCGCTGATGACCGCGACGGGGATCCCCAGCACCAAAGCCACGATGGTGGCGGCGACGGCCAGTTGCAGCGTGGCCGGCAGGCGGTCCATGATCAGGTCGAACACCGGCTCGCGGCTGTGGATCGAGGCGCCCAGATCGCCGCGCACCGCATTGATCAGCCAGTCGGCGTATTGCACGGCAACGGGCCGGTCCAGCCCGAATTCGCGGCGCGCGGCCTCGATGGATTCGGGGGTGGCGTTCTCGCCGACGATCACGCCGATCGGCCCGCCCGGCACGGCATAGAGCATCGCCCAGATCCCCACCGAGGCGATCAGGAGCACCGGGATCAGTTGCAGGATGCGGCGGCCGATGAAGGCGATCATTTCAGGCTTCCTTGCAGGGCGGCATCGCGTGGATTCTCGATCAGCCGCGACAGCCCGCGCCCGATGGAATCGAACGCGAGGATGGTCAGCGTCAGCACGATACCGGGAAGCACCGCGTAATAGGGCGCCTCGTGCAGGTACGACTTGCCGGTGCGCAGCATCTCGCCCCAGCTGGGCGTGGGCGGCGGCACACCGACCCCGAGAAAGGCCAGCGCCGCCTCCAGCAGGATGGCGACCGAGGACAGGACCACGACCTGCACCAGGATCTGGCTCCAGGAATTGGGCAGGATGGTGCGGAACATGTTGTAGCTTGCCGTGCCGCCGAAAGCCTCGACCGCGACGACGAAATCGCGCTTGCGCAGGGTCAGGACCTGCGCGCGCACGATCCGGGCGAATCCGGGGATGCCGGTGATCCCCACCGCCAGCAGCGCCGCGCCCTGGCTGCGCCCGAACACCGCGATCAGCGCCATGGCGAACAGGATCGCCGGCAGCGCCATCATCACGTCGACCAGGCGCATCAGCACCGCGTCGCGCCAGCCGCCGAAGAACCCGCCGATCAGCCCCATCGGCACCCCGATCAGCGCCGCGATCGTCACCGCCCCCGCCGCCGTGACCAGCGAGGTGCGCGCACCGAAGACCACGCGCGACAGGATGTCCCGGCCCAGCTCGTCGGTGCCGAACCAGTAGTCGCGCGACGGCCCTTCCAGCGTGCGCAGGAAATCCTGGCCCAGCGGGTCCAGCGGCAGCAGGTCGGCAAAGACCGCGATCAGCACGATCAGCCCCAGAAACCCGAGGCCGAGCGTCGCGCCGGTCTGGCGCAGCAGCCCGCGCAGGGCCGCGAGGATGGCATGCATCTGTTTCATGTGCCCGTCCTTTGCCGGCTCTGGCCCGGCTCAAGCGGGCCGGCATGATAGCAGGCCGCGCGGCTTTCGCTGCCCGCGTATTGCTCGAACGGGGGCGGCGCGCTGCGGCAGATCCCGGTCGCGCGGAAGCATCGCGGCGCAAAGGCGCAGCCCGGCGGCGGGTCGGCCGGGTCGGGCACCTCGCCCTCCAGCACGATCCGCTCGCGGCTGCGCCCCGCCACCGGGTCGGGAACCGGGGCGGCGGACATCAGGCTTTGGGTATAGGGATGGACCGGCATGTCATACAGGGTGTCGCGGTCGCTTTCCTCGACGATCCGGCCCAGATACATCACCGCCACCCGGTCCGAGATGTGGCGCACCACCGACAGGTTGTGCGCGATGAACAGGTAGCCGAGGTTCAGCTCCTTCTGCAGATCCTCCAGCAGGTTCAGGATCTGCGCCTGGATCGACACGTCGAGCGCGGCCACCGGCTCGTCGAGGATCAGAAGCCTGGGCTGCAGCACCAGCGCCCGCGCGATGCCGATCCGCTGTTTCTGCCCGCCGGAAAACTCCGCCGGATAACGCCCGAACATCGAGGTGGACAGCCCGACCAGATCGAACAGCTCGGCAATGCGCTGCGCCCCGCCCATTTCGTTGTAGAGGCCGTGGATATGCAGCGGCTCGGCAACGATGTCCTCGACCGTCTTCACCGGGTTGAGCGACGAGAACGGGTCCTGGAAGATATACTGCATCTTCCGCCGGGCAGAACGCATGTCCGTCGCCTTCAGGCCCAGCACCGACGCCCCTTCCAGCAGGATGTCGCCGGCGGTCGCGCGGGTCAGCCCCATCACCGCCTTGCCGGTGGTCGTCTTGCCGCAGCCGGATTCGCCGACAAGGCTGACGGTCTCGCCCGCATGCACGGTCAGGTTCACCCCCTCGACCGCGCGGACATGGCCCGTCACCCGTTGCAGGATGCCGCGCCGCACCGGGAAATGAACCTTGAGATCGCGGATCTCCAGCAGCGTCTGCCGCTCGGCCGGGGCGGACGGGGCATCGCGCACCTCAGCGGGCTGCATCGCGGGCGGGGTTTCCTGCCAGAAATGGCACGCGGTCGCGCCGCCGCCCTCGACCGCGCGCAGGGCCGGATCCTCGGCCAGGCATTTCGGCCGGCCGCCGCCGACGCTGCACCGCGGCTCGAAGGCGCAGCCCACCGGCAGTTCGGCCGGCGACGGCGGGTTGCCGGGGATCGGGTCGAGCCGCCGGTCGGTCGTGTCCATGCGCGGGATCGAGTGCAGCAGCGCGGCGGTATAGGGATGGCGCGGCCGGGCAAAGATATCCTCCACCTGCCCGGTTTCCACGATCCGGCCGCCATACATCACCGCCACGCGGTCCGCGACCTCGGCCACCACGCCCAGATCGTGGGTGATCAGGACAACCGCCGCGCCCGTCTCGCGCTGGCGCCGGTCCAGCACGTCCAGCACCTGCGCCTGCACCGTCACGTCCAGCGCGGTCGTCGGCTCGTCGGCGATGATCAGGCCGGGACGCCCGGCCATCGCCATGCCGATCACCGCACGCTGGCGCATGCCGCCGGAAAATTCGTGCGGGTACTGGCCCGCCCGCCCCTCGGGGTTGGCGACATCCACCTCGCGCAGCAATTCGACCGCCCGCGCCCCCGCCTCGCGCCTGGGAAGCAGGCCAAGCGCCACCTGCCCCTCGGTCATCTGCCGCCCCACCGGCAGCACCGGGTTGAGCGTGGTCGAGGGATCCTGGAACACGAAGCCCACATCGCGCCCGCGCATCCGGCGCAGGGTACCGGCATCGGCGCCGATCACATCCGTATCCTTGACCCGCACCGATCCGTCGACCTGCGCCGTCTGCGGCAGCAGGCCGGCGACCGCCAGCGCGGTGACGCTCTTGCCGGAGCCGGATTCGCCGACGATGCACAGCACCTCGCCGGCATGAACGTCGAGATCCACGCCGCGGACCACCGGCACCCTTCCAAGGATGCCGGGGAAGCTTACCGTCAGGCCCCGAACGCTCAGGACCGGTTCGGTCATTTGAAGCCGATCGTGCGGCCGACCAGCAGGTTGTCGATGTCCAGCGTGAAGCCGCCAAGCTTGTCGCTCGCCACGATCAGACCTGTCTCGTAGGTGTTGGTCGGGATCGCGAAGGCCTCGTCGACCAGAACCTCGTTGAGGTTGTCATAGGCCGGCTGCACATCCTCGCCAAAGCTGTTGTCCACGCGCTTGATCGCCTCGACATAGGCCGGATGAGGGTGCGGGTCGCCGAAGACCGGGTTCTTCACCGTGCGGTAGATGCTGTTGGTCGCCACCCGCGACGGGAATTTCTGGACGTTGCCGACACCGCCGAACACCGCCGCGAAATCGCCCGACAGCAGCGCGTCGATGAATTCGGCGCCCTGGCGCACGTCCAGCTCGATCTCGATGCCGACCTCGCGCAGCGAGCTTTGCACGACCTGGCTGATCGCCACCGACGCCTCGTCCGAGCCGTTGACCAGCAGCGCCCAGTCGCTCATCTCGGCATCGGACAGGCCGGATTGGTCCAGCAGCGCCTTGGCCTTGTCCACGTCGAACGCATAGGTGTCGTTGAACGACGGATCCGAGGCCGGGCTGGCGGGCGCCCAGGGCAGCGCCGTCGCCTCGCCGAGGCCCGCGTAGCCCACCTTCAGGATCGCGGGGCGGTTCATCAGGTGGTTGAAGGCCTGGCGGAACGCCTTGTTCCGGAACGGCCCCTTGGTCGAGTTGATGCGGAACACCTGCACCAGCTTGCCCGGCCCCTGAAGCACCTGGTAGCCGGCATCGCGCAGCCGTACCGCCGCGCGCGAGCCGCCGCCATAGACCAGATCGACAGAGCCCGATTCCAGCGCCGAGGTGGCCGCGGCATTGTCGCTGAACACGGTGAACACGATCTCGTCGAGGATCGGCTGATCCGGGCGCCAGTAATCGGGATTGCGTTTCAGCGTCACGCTCTGCCCGACCTTGCGGTCCGCCAGCAGGAAGGGGCCGGTGCCCGCGGGCACGGTTTCCACGTCCGCGATCCCCTCGGGGTCGAGCGGCAGCAGGAATTGCAGCAGATCGAGGATCTGCCTGTCCGGCACCGGATCGTTGAAGTTGATCGTGACCGTGTGGGCGTCGTCCGCGCTCCAGTCCTTGACGATGGACATGGTGGAATAGACGTTCTTGCCCTTCTCGGGATCGGCGGCCTTTTCCAGCGTCGCCACGACCGCCGCGGAATCGAAGGCATTGCCGCTGTGGAAGGTCACGTCGTCGCGCAGCTTGACGGTGACCGAGGTGTTGTCATCGGCGATGGTCCATTCCGTGGCAAGGCCCGGTACCGGGTTGCCGTTCTCGTCATACTCGATCAGCGCATCGTACAGGTTCTTGATCATGAAGAAGTTGACCGTCGAGAACTGCATCGGATCGTAGTTGGTCATGTCGTTGGGCAGCCCCACACGCAGCGTGCCGCCCTTCAGATCCTGCGCCATCCCGGCGCCGGGAAACGTGATCGTGCCGGCACCAAGCGCCGTGGCCCCGATCCCGGCAAGGACCGTGCGCCGCGAAGGACGAAAATCGTGCTGTGTCATATTCTCTCTCCTGTTGGTTTCTTGGTTGGTTATTTCCGGTTCACCGGATGCGCCGCGTGCCAGTCCTCCACCTTGTCAAGCGGATGGATCGGGCGCGGCAGGCGTTTCCACGGCAGGGTGAAAACGTCCGATTGGCCCGGCCCGCGCGTGTCGGCGCGGATCAGGCGCGAGGTGATCGGCGCGAAGAACTGAAAGTTCGACGCGGTCTTCAGCACGGCGATCTTGTACTCGGCCGGCTCGATCCCGAACGCGCGGTACACTTCCGGCAGGTTGCCGGCGACGCCGCGCAATTCGGAAATCATCAACGTGACCGGCCCGACATCGAAGATCACGACGCGGCCCATGTTGATCCGGTCCTGATGCGAATAGAACTCGACCGTCACGTCGCTGCCATCGGCGATGCGGCGCACCGTTCCCGTCACCTCCAGCGGGGTGAAGAACTCGGTCGCGGTGCAGCCGCCCAGGCCGAGCGTCACCTCGGCGCCCTCGCCGGCCGCGACCAGCCTTGCCACCGCATCGCGCGAGATCATCGGGATCAGGGCCGGCCCCTCGATCCCCAGCCGCAGCATCGATTCCAGGATCACGTTGCTGTCGCCGGACGAGCCGCCGAACACCGTGTCGCCGGTATCGCTGATGACGACGACGCCCTCGGGTTCCGCATCGGCCATGCGCACCGCCTCGTCGACGGAGACCGCTTCGCGTTCCTGGAACGCATCGCGCAGCGCCCAGACATGTTCGGCCATCTGCTCGGCCAGCTTGTCCGCGAGATCCGGGTCATTGTCGGTCACCACCACGGTCGACCAGCCGCCCTCGGCGACGTCGAGCCAGGGCTGCATAGGGTAGTTCGACACCTGGAGCACCCGCGGGTCGGATTCCAGCGCGCGGGCCGCGTCGAACCAGTCCTTCATCGGACCCTTGGACGTCAGGAACTGTTCCTGGTGCGACACCAGCGGGATCTTGCGCCAGGCCATCACGGGGCGCGCCGCACCCGAGGCGACCTTCAGCATCATCTCGCCGCCGATCTTCCCGGTATCGTGCAGATCGTGGGGCTGGGTTCGGTGGCCGACAATGCCGTCCACGTTTGCTATGATCTTGGTGGTGATGTTGGCATGGTGATCCAGCGCCAGCACGATGGGCACGTCCGGGCCAAGGATCTCGCGGCACAACTCCGCCTGCTCCCCCTCGACATCGTCGATGCCCTCGGCGGCGCAGGCACCGTGAAGCTGCAGCATCAGCCCGTCGATGTTCCCCGCCTCGCGCAGCCCGTCGCGGATGCGCTGCTGGAAATACTCGAAACTCTCGCGGTCCAGCCGTCCGCCGGCCACCGCAAAGCCGCGCACGATCGGAATCGTCTCGACCTCCAGCCCCGACTCGCGCACCGCTTCGAGGTAGCCGCCGATCATGCCGTGCCTGGCCTGCTGCTCGATCATCTCGGCGCCGCCGAGGATGCCGAAGGCGCGGTAATCCTCCATCGTCGTGGGCCGCGGATTGAAATCGTTGGTTTCCTGGGCGATGTGAATCAGCGCGATGCGCATGGCGTGTCTCCGTCTGGTAGGGCCGTCCCGGCTCAGAAAAAGGTCGTGATCCCCTTGGTCACGGTGTAATCGCCGTCGACGATCATCAGCAGTTTCCACTTGTCGAAGGTCGTGCAGGGATGGCCGATCCCGAAGCCGACCATGTCGCCCACCTGCAGCGGGCTGTCTTCGGGCAGAACCATGTGGCAATGCTGATCGTTCAGCGCCTCGACCTCGTGGCCGCCGGGCATCGGCGTCGGGGCCTTGAGCGATCCGTCACCGGGATAAAGCCAGATCGGTTTCGGCAGGCCCGCATCGCTGCCCACGTCGCGCTTGCCCATGGTCAGGATCGCCTTGCCGGCCTCGGGGCGCGACTGGACCATGGCCCAGACCTCCAGCGCGGACTCCAGACCGCCTTCGGGCAAGGTCAGCGAGGTTTCGCGCCGGATCCGCTCGAACGCGGCGGCGTAGCCCATGATGTCATGGGTCAGGTAGCAGCCCGACCGCAGCACGCGCCGCACCGGGCGGTCCGCCCCGAACGCCGCCAGCGTTTCGCCGACGCGGTCGAAGAAGGCCGAGCCCCCGGCGCTGAGGATCAGCGGCGCCTCTTCGGGCAGCATGTCAGCGTCCAGAATCGCGCGGCCGACGGCCACCACCTCCGCCACCAGCGCCTCGGCGGCATCCGGGTCCGGCGCCACCCCCTCGAAACATTCGACCCCGGCCAGCACCAGGCCGGGCGTGGACGCCACCGCGCGCGCCACCGCCAGCGCGTCGTCGCGGCTGCGCGCGCCGGTGCGGCCGCCGGCAAAGCCGACCTCGACCAGGACGCGCAGCGGGTTGCGCGCCGGCGGCGCGCGCCGCGCCGTCCCCTCGCGCAGCGCGGCCACGCCCTCGACACTGTCGGCCAGGACGTAAAGCTCGACCCCGCCTGCCCCGTGCAGCGCGCCAAGACAGGCGTCGATGTTCTGCCGCCCGGCGGGCTGGTTCGCCAGGATCACACGCTCAACGGCGAATCGCTGCGCGACCAGAACCTGCTGCGCGGTCGCCACCGTGATCGCCCAGGAATTGTCCTCGATCTGCCGGTCATAGAGATGCGGCGCCATCGTGGTCTTGCCGTGCGGCGCCAGAAGCAGCCCGTTCGCCGCCGCGAAATCGCGCATCCAGGCGCTGTTGGCGCGCAGCCGCTCCTCGCGGATCACCGCCACTGGGAACGGCAGATCGCCGCGCAGGAGGTTCCAGCCCTGCATGCCGATCTCGCCGAGCCGCAAGGTGCCCGCGGCCGCCGGCATCCCCTTGGTCAGCGCATCGACAAGCGTGTTGTCCAGCGGCCCGAGCGCGAGCCGGGGCAGGTTCTTGAGGTCTAAGTCCATGGTTTCGGATCCAGCGGTGCAAAGGGACGGCGCAGTTTCGTGAAGGTCTGCTTGAAAATGTCGTAGGGGTACGGGCCGCCCGTGTTCAGATACAGGATCTCTGCCGCGACGGGCCGGAACGCCGCGAAGAAGTGGTTCGAGGACTTGACCACGACGATCTTCTTCTTGGACAGGTCGATGCCCAGTTTGGTGAACGCTTCGGGGCTGAAGGTCTGCGCCCGCGTGCTGGCCAGAACCACGTCGAGATTGCCGATGGTGATCGCCGCCGCGGGGCCCAGCGACACGAGGCTCTGCTCGAACGGAATGATCAGATCGTCGCTGGTCGCGCGCACGGTGACGCGCGCGTCGATCGGCGGGCCCGAGGTGGACGCCGCCTTGCCGCAGAACCGCAGGTCGATCTCGGCCCCCGGCCCGGCGGCACGGCAGAACGACACCGCGATCGGATCCCACATCGCGCCGATGGCCGATGGAATGTCCGGGCGGCCCAGCAGCGCCGTGACCATCACCGTCGCATCCCCCGCGACCCCGCCGCCCGGATTGTCCCAGCGGTCGGCCAGCACGACCGGCTGCCCTTCCACCGCCAGCGCGGCCTCGATCGCGGGCTCCGGCTTCAGCAGCGGGGCCGAGCCGCCACCGGGCCACGCCAGGATTTCGCGCGCCAGGTCTTCGGCCAGCGCGGCGGCGGCGTCCGACGGGCCGTCGGAGATGACCAGAACCTTCATGCCCATGTCGTAGACATCGGCGGCGGTGAACCCGTGGGCGATGGAAATCGACAGGATGCCGTCCTTGCCCTCCATCGCCATCAGGCGGTCGACAAAGCTGCGGCCCGGCTCCCGGCTGGTCATGAACCCGCTGAGCGAGCGCGAATCGTAAACCTGCATGACCGGCGCCACCTCGCCGCGCGCGGTGCGCAGGCACAGATCGGTCAGATCGCGCGCCCGCGCCAGGAAATCGGTATGCGGGAATTCCTTGAAGGCCACGATCACGTCGGCGGCCTCGACCATCTGGTCCGTCAGGTGGCAATGCATGTCCAGCTCGGCGCCGATCACGCAATCCTCGCCGACGATGGCGCGCGCAGAGGCCATGAGATCGCCCTCGCAATCGTCATAGCCGACCGCCACCATCGAGCCGTGCAGCCCGAACAGCACCACGTCGAGCGGCAGCGCGGCGCGGATCTGGTCCAGGATTTCGTCGCGCAGGCTTTCATAGGCGTGGCGCGATACCGGGCCGGCCGGTTCCGCCCAGGTGGCGGTGCCCTCGATCAGGGTGAACCCGTCCCGCACCGCCGCCTCGCGCGGGGCGATCATCGGTGCCGAGCATAGCGTCGGCGTGTCCGGATGCGTGCCCGGCGGGCAATACAGCGCCTCCTCGAACGCCTCGCGGCCGACATAGAGCGGCGAGAAGGTGTTGGTTTCGGTCGCCAGCGACGCGGCAAAGACGCGCATGTGTTCCCCCAGTCACCCGCAGGATCATTCCACATTAAAGAACGACTTGACTTCCCTGCATGGCCATAGCAAACGCCGCGACCCGTCATCCTGTCAAGGAAAGAGTTCATGGGTTCATATTTTGGCAAATGACTTGCCAGCACACAGGATTCGGTGCTTAGTCTACTGAATTCCTTGGAAAGCGACGTTCCGCAATATGGGATAATCGGAGTATCCATGCCGGAGGCAAGAATTCAGTCCATCGGCCGCGCGGCGGGCCTCATGGAAGCGATGGGATCGGGCGACTGGGTCGCGCTGCGCGATCTCGCGCGGCAGGTCGGCGTCGCCAAGACGACCGCCTTCAACCTTGTCAGCGCGCTGGTGGATGTGGGCCTGGCAGAGCATGACCCCGACAAGGGGCTGTACCGGCTCGGGCTGCTGAACATGGTGTACGGGCGCGCGGTGGAACGCCGGCTCGACATGGTGGCCACGATCCGGCCCCATCTGGTGCGGCTCTGCGCCGAAACCCGCGAGACGGTGAACCTGGCCCTGCCCTGCCCGACCGACGCGATCATCGTCGAAAGCCTGGAAAGCAACCAGTCGCTGCGCGTGTCCTCCTATGCCGGCACGCGCGCCGACTTTCACGCCACGGCCTGCGGGCGCGCGCTGATCGCCTGGCGCAGCGACGACTACCGCAGGACGATCTTCGATCTGGCACCGCTGGCGCCCAAGACGTCCAACACCACGACCGACCTCGACGCGCTGAACCGGCTGCTGGACGAGTGCCGCGCGCGCGGCTGGAGCCATGAATACGAAGAGAACGAGATCGGCAGCGCCTGCGTCGCCGCGCCGATCTTCGACGCACAGGGCCAGCCGATCGCATCGGTCAGCGTGGCCGGTCCGGCGACACGGTTCGACGACGCCACGATGCAGCGGATCGGAACCATGCTGACCGCGCGGATGGCCGAAATCTCGGCCGCGCTGCAACGCCAGTCGGGCAGCGCCGAACGCGCCCGCCAGCCGCAGGACTAGAAAGGAGCCGCCATGCCACGCGCCCCCCGCATCCTTCTGGCAGGGATATTCCACGAAACCCACACCTTCGTTCCGGGCAAGACGGCGCTGGCCGATTTCACGATCCGGCGCGGCGACGCGCTGCTCGGGCGCGCCGGCGACGGCTCGACCATGGACGGCTTTCTCGAGGTCGCCGCGGCCGAGGGCTGGGACATGGTGCCGGTCTGCGAATACATCACGGCGCCCTCGGCCACCATCGAACACGCCGCGTTCGAGGCGTTCTGGAGCGAGCTTGAACAGGGCGTGAAACGGGCGCTGTCGGACGGCCCGCTGGACGCGATCCTGCTGGCGCTGCACGGGGCCGGGGTCACCGATGCCTGCGAGGATATAGAGGGCGAATTGATGGGCCGCCTGCGCGCGATGCCGGGCGTGGGCGACATGCCGATCTTCGGCTCGTTCGATCTGCATGCCAATTTCACCGACGCCATGTCGCGCCATGCCAACGCGCTGGTCGGTTACCGCGAGAACCCGCATATCGACGCCCGCGACACCGCCGTCCGCGCCGCCCGCCTGCTGGCGCGCACGCTGGCGGGCGGCGGGCTGCCGCACATGCTGTCGCTGCGGGTGCCGGTGATATGGCCGCCCACGGGCACCGGCACCGCCGTGTCCCCGATGCACGATCTCGAGGCGCGCGCGCGGCAGATCGAGGCGGAAAACCCCGACATCTGGGCGGTCAACGTGATCGGCGGCTTTTCCTTTTCCGATGTCCATGATGCGGGGGTGGCGTTTTCGCTGGTCACGACCGGCGACGATGACGCCGCCCGCGCCGCGCTGGAGTCGCTGGCGGACATCGCCATTCGCCTGCGCGATGCCGGCCAGCCCGCCGAATGGGATCTGGACGCGGCCCTGGCCGAGATCGCGGCAAAGCCCGATGGTCCCTGGATCGTGATCGAGCCGGCGGACAATATCGGCGGCGGCGCGGCGGGCGACTGCACCAGCGTGCTGCGCGCCCTGCTGCGGCACGGGATCGCGAATTCCGCCGTGGTGATCGCCGATCCCGAGGCGGTGGCGGCGCTGGACGGCACCCGGATCGGCGGCACCGCGCAATTGCAGATCGGCGGCAAGCGCGCGCCGCAGGATCCCGGCCCGCTGGACCTGGCGGTGACGCTGGTCAGCCGGAGCGATGGCAATTTCGAGCTGGAAGACCGCAACAGCCACATGGTCGCCTCGCTCGGCGTGCATATCTCGATGGGCCCCTGCGCGGTGGTCGAGGCGGACGGCGTGACGATCCTGCTGACCAGCCGCAAGACCGCGCCCGCCGATCTGGGCCAGCTCCGCTCGCAGGGGATCATCCCCGAAACGCTGAAGGCGATCGGCGTCAAGGGCGCGGTCGCGCATCGCCGCGCCTATGATCCCATCGCCGCGGGCAGTTATGTCGTCGACACGCCCGGCCCCTGCGCCAGCGACCTGACCGCCCTGCCCTACCGGAACCTGCGCCGCCCGATCCACCCGCTGGATCCGGCCTGAGACTTGCGAAACACGAAGGACGCGCCATGATCGAATATCCCGACAGCCCCGACACCCCGCATTCCCACCTGCCATTCAGCCCGGCGACCAAGGTCGGCAACCTGATCTTCGTCTCGGGCCAGGCATCCGTGGATGCGGACGGAAAGATCATTTCCGACACGATGGAGGGCGAGATCCGCCGCTCGATCGAGAACCTGGAAAAGGTGCTGAAGACCGCCGGGTCCGACCTGAAACACGTCGTCCAGACCCGCAATTACGTTCGGTTGCACGAGGATATCGCCGAGTTCAACCGCGTCTATCTCGACTACTTCTCGGCGCCGTACCCGGCGCGCACGACGATCTCGGGCTGCCTGTCGCCAGCCCTGCGGTTCGAAATCGACTGCATCGCGGTCGTCGCCAACCAGGGAGACACCAAATGACCGACACGAAGACCGACACATCGTCCGCCGGAACGGGCCGCAAGCGGCTGTCCTTCGACGGATCGAAGGCCGCGATCGAGCGCAATTCCCAGTGGCTCGCCGGCGGGGTCAGCAGCAACTTCCGGCTGGGCATCTCGCCCACGCCGCTTTTGCTCGAAAGCGCCGATGGCGCCCATGTCACCGACATCGACGGCAACCGGCTGATCGACTACTATCTCAGCATGGGGCCGATGATCCTGGGCCACAAGCCCAAGGCATTGTCCGACGCGGTGGCACGGCAGATGCAGGACGGCATCCTGTTCGGCGCGCAATCGGCGGCCGAAGCCGAGGCCGCCCGCCTTGTCTGCGAGATGGTTCCCAGCGCCGAGCGGATGCGCTTTGGCGGATCGGGGTCCGAGGTGATCCAGGCCGCCTTCCGCATCGCCCGCGCCGCGACGGGGCGCGACAAGATCCTCAAGTTCGAGGGGCATTACCACGGCTGGTTCGACAACGTGCTGTGGTCGGTCGCCCCGGGCGATGCGCAACCCGATGCGCATGGCGATATCGTCCCGCAACCGGGCACGCAGGGCCAGCTGGCCAGCACCGCCGACGCGCTGGCGGTGTTGCAGTGGAACGATCTCGATGCGCTGAAATCGCGCCTCGCGCGCGGCGACATCGCCGCCGTGATCATGGAACCGGCGATGTGCAACAGCGGGTCGATCCGTCCGCGCGACGGCTATCTCGAAGGCGTGCGCGAGGCCTGCACCGAGACCGGCACGATCCTGATCTTCGACGAGGTCATCACCGGCTTCCGCCTTGGCCCCGGCGGCGCGCAGGAACTGTTCGGCGTCACCCCCGACATGTCGACCTTCGGCAAGGCCATCGCAAACGGCTTTCCGGTGGCGGCCGTGGTCGGCCGCGCCGACCTGCTGGACCTGACAAACGGCAAGGTTCTGCACGGCGGCACCTACAACGCGCAGCCGCTGTCCATGGCGGCGACTGTGGCCACGCTGAAGCAGCTGACCCCCGACCTTTACGCGCGGATCGGCCAGCAGGGCGAGCGGCTGAAGGACGGGCTGCAACGCATCTTCGCCGATGCGGGCGTCACCGCCTCGGTCACGGGGTTCCCGCAGGTGTTCCACGTCGCGCTCGGCCTGGAAGAGCCGGCGAGGAACTACCGCGATCTGCGCGAGATGAACCGCGCCGGCTATGTCGCCCTGACGACCGAGATGATGTATCGCGGCGTGCGTGCGCTGGAACGCGGGGCGTGGTTCATGTCGTCCGAACATGACGACGACGTGATCGACGAAACGCTTGCCGTCGCGGCCGAGGCGGTGCGCGCGGTCAAGGACGCCGGTAAGATCTGACACGGGACATATCGCGGCGCGTCAGCCTTCGGGCCGCGCCGCGAAACCGTGGATGGGGGCGCCGGCCACGCCGGCATCAAAGCGGAACAGCCCGCCGCCCCTGTCGCCGGGCACGTCGCCGCCCTCGGCCGTGGTGATGAACAGCGTGCGCATGTCCGCCCCGCCAAAGGCGCAGCTTGTGACGAACCCGGCCGGCACCCGAACATGGCCGGCGGGCGTTCCGTCCGGCGCCAGCCGCAGGACACAGGCCCCGCCCCAGACCGCAAGCCAGACATGGCCCGCAGCGTCGACGCACAGCCCGTCCGGCAGGAGCGGCGGGTCATGCCGGTGCAGCACCCGCCCGGACCCGAGCGTGCCGCGATCAAGGTCATACTCCCACGCGGTCAGCACGCCGGTGCCGGTATCGACATGATAGAGGACCGTGTCATCCACGCTCCAGCCCAGGCCGTTGGACATGCGCACGCCGTCCAGCATCATCGCCGGGCCGGCGCCGTCGATCCGGTACAGCGCGCAGACAGGTCGCTTGTCCGGCACCGCCGTGCCGATCCAGAGCCGGCCGCGCGCGTCGCATTTGGCGTCGTTGAGGCGTGTCTCGCCCGGCGGCAGCACCGCGATCTCCGCGCCCGCGCCGCCGGGGGTCAGGCGGAACACCCGCCGCCCCGCCGCGCAGGCAAGCCCGCCCCCCGCCAGCGGCACGATCGCGCCGGGGCGGTCCGGCAGGGAAACGCCGCGCGTGGCGCCGCTGGCCGGATCGGTCGTCAGAACCCGCGCGCCCGGCCCGTCGATCCAGTGGACGCGCCCCGCCGCACCGTCCCAGACCGGGCATTCGCCAAGCGCGGCCCGGTGCGTGCCGACCTGCACCGCCGTGCCGAGACAGCCGGTCAATACATCACCCAGCCGCCATCGACGCAGATCACCTGCCCGGTGATGAAGGCGGCATCGGCGCTGGCGAGGAACACGAAAGCGCCGGCCAGATCCTCGGCCACGCCGCGCCGTTTCAGCGACTGCTTTTCCATCATCGCGCGCAGCACGGGTTCGGGATCGGGTGACAGCTCCACCTCCTGCTCGGTGCGGATCGCGCCGGGCATGACGGCGTTGACGCGCACGCCCTCGGGGCCGATCTCCCGGGCCAGCGCGCGAGTCAGCCCCAGGATCGCCGCCTTGGACGTGGTGTAATGCAGCGCCCCCGCCTGCCCGGTCATCGCCATGACCGATGTCAGCGTGATGATCGAGCCGTTCGCGCTGGCGGCCAGGCTTTGCCGCGCGGCCTGCGCCAGCAGCCATGTGCCGCGCACGTTCACCGCCTGCACATCGTCCCATTCGTGAACCGGGATCGCGTGCCAGTCGCGCCGGTGCGAGGCGGCGGCGTTGGCCACGACGATGTCGAGCGGACCAAGCGCCTTCTCGGCCGCGGCCACGGTGGCGGCGGGGCCGTCCTCGGTCGCAAGGTCGCCCGGTATCGCCACCGCGCGCGCGCCGGCTTCGCCAAGCTCTTGCGCCAGATCCTGTGCCAGCCGCGCCATCTCGGGCCTCGGCTGATGGGCGATGGCCACCGCCGCGCCCTCTGCGGCGTAGCGGCGCGCGACGGCGGCACCGATGCCGCGCGAGGCGCCGGTGATCAGGGCCGTCATCCCGGCCAGCCTTCGCGTATCCGTCATTCCAGCGCCTTTCCTGCCAATCCGCGTTCGACCGTCAGCACCGCATCGACCAGCGCCCGCGTCTCTGGCGCCTGCGGGGCACGGAACAGCTCCAGCGGCGGGCCGCGTTCGACCACGCGGCCGCCCGACATCACGGCCGCCGCGCTGGTCGTGTAGGCCACGACCGACAGATCGTGCGCGATCAGGATCAGGCCGAGGCCCAGGTCGGTCACCAGCGACTTGAGCAGATTCAGCACCTGCGCCTGGATCGACACGTCCAATGCCGAGACCGGCTCGTCCGCGATCAGCACCCGCGGGCGTGGCATCAGGCCCCGCGCGATGGCGATCCGCTGCAACTGGCCGCCGGAAAACTGGTGCGGGAACTTGTCCAGCGCCGCCGCGTCCAGCCCGACCTGGCCGAGAACCTCGGCCACGCGGGCGCGGTGGTCGCCCTCGATCCCCAGGCTGCGCAGCGGCTCCAGCAGCGAGTGGCCGACGCGCATCCGCGGGTCGAGCGAGCTGCGCGGGTTCTGAAGCACCACCTGCACCGAACGGCGGAAGTTCAGCCAGTGATCCTGCCCGGATGTCCAGATGTTGCGCCCCTCGAACAGGACATCGCCCGATGTCGGCTGCTCGACCCCGGTCAGCATCCGCGTCAGCGTGGTCTTGCCTGCACCGGATTCGCCGACAAGGCCGACAGCCTGGCCCGCGGCAACGGCGAAATCCACGTCATCGACGGCCTTCAGCATCGGCCGCGCACCCAGCAATCCGCGCCTTGGCAGCGGGTATTCCTGCGTGACGCCGCGCAACTCGAGGATCGGCTGTTCGCTCATGGTGCCGCCCCGCGCGGGCCGGAGACCGGATGCCAGCACGCCGCCTTGCGCGCGCCGCCCTCCAGCGGCGGCATCCGTTCGCAAAGCTCGGTGGCGAAGGCGCAGCGCGGGCGGAAGGCGCAGCCTTTGGGAAGGGCGTGCAGCGGCGGAACCATTCCGGGGATGGATTCGAGCCGCGAGCTTCCGTCCGGCGCGATCCGGTCGATGTCGGGCTGCGAATCCAGCAGGCCGCGCGTATAGGGGTGGCGCGGGTCGCGGAACACCTCTGCCACCGGGCCGATCTCGACGATGGTGCCGCCATACATCACGGCGACCGTCTCGCACATCGCGGCGACCACGGGCAAATCGTGGGTGATCATCAGCAGGGCCGATCCACGCTCGTCCACCGCCGCGCTCAGAAGGCGCAGCACCTCGCGCTGGACGGTGACGTCAAGCGCGGTGGTCGGCTCGTCCGCGATGATGAGCTGCGGGTAGCAGGACAGCGCCATGGCGATCATCAGCCGCTGCTGCTGCCCGCCCGAAAGCTGATGCGGATAGGCGCGCACGATCTCCTCGGGGCGCGGCAGCTTCATCTGCGCGGCCAGGTCGACCACCTGCGCCATGGCCGCCTGCCGGCCCGCACCCGTGTGGCGGCGGATGACCGAGGCGATCTGCTCGCCCACCCGCTGCACCGGGTTCAGCGCCGACAGCGGATCCTGAAAGATCATCGACAGGGTGCGGCCGCGCCGGTTCGAGAACCGGCGGTCGGACAGGGTCAGCAGGTCGGCGCCGTCATGCAGGATCCGGCCCGTCGCGCCCAGCCCCGCGGGCAGCAGGCCCATCAGCGACAGCGCGGTCAGCGTCTTGCCGGAGCCGGATTCGCCCACCAGCCCCATGCGCCCGCCCGGCGGAATCGCGAACGACACGCCGCGCACCGCGCGCAGCCCGCCGGCCCGCACGACAAGGTCGCGCACGTCGATCGCCTGCTCGCTCATGCGCCGCGCCTCGCCAATTTCGGGTCCATCACGTCGCGCAGCCCGTCGCCCAGAAGGTTCAGCCCCAGCACGACCAGCACGATGGCCAGCCCCGGCCACATCGCCAGCGGCGAGGACACGCCGACCTGCTGCTGCGCCTCGCTCAGCATCAGGCCCCACGAGATCGAGGGCCGGTTGACGCCGACGCCAAGGTAGGACAGCCCCGCCTCGACCAGGATCGCGGCGGCGAAGTACAGGGTGAACTGCACGATCATCACCCCGGCGATATTCGGCAGGACGTGGCGCGCCAGGATGAACAGCCGGCCGCGCCCGTAAAGGCGCGCGGCGGTCACGAAATCCTCGACCAGCACCGAAATCGCCGCCGACCGGATCACCCGCACGAAGGACGGCGTGAAGAACGCGGTCAGCGCCACGATGGTGGTGCCGGCGCCCGATCCGAACGTCGCCGCCAGTACCAGCGCGGTCACGATGCCGGGGATCGACAGCAGGATGTCGGCGGTGCGCATGATCGTCTCGTCCGTCACCCGGCCCGCCGAAGCGGCCCAGAGCCCCAGCACGCTGCCCAACAGCAGGCTGAGCGACGCGCCGCCGACGCCCACCATGATCGACGTGCGCGCACCCATCATCAGTTGCGACAGGATGTCCCGGCCCAGCACGTCCGTGCCGAACAGATGGCCCGGCGTGCCGAACGGCAAGAGCCGGTTGCGCACATCGGGCATGTTCGGATCGCCCGGCAGGTGGAACAGCGACACGAAGGCGATGCCCAGGAACGACAGCGTCAGCACCAGCCCGATCGCCAGCGACACGTTCAGCTTGCGCCGGCGCCGGGGGGCGGCGGGGATGTCGGCAGCCTCGGTCATGACGCGGTCCTGATGCGCGGGTCGAGGAACCCGTAGGCGAGATCGACGATCAGGTTCAGCACCATCACGAACACGATGATCAGCATCACGGTGGATTGCACCACGATCACTTCGCGCGCGGCGACATTCGCCAGGATCATCCGCGCAAGGCCGGGCAGCGAAAACACCGTCTCGATGATGACGGTGCCGCCGATCAGCTCGGCCACCTGCAGGCCCAGCACGGTGACGATGGGCAGCGCGGCGTTGCGCAGGCCGACCTGGATCAGCGCCTCTGTCCGGGTCATGCCGACGGCCCGCGCGGTGCGCACGTAATCCTGGTTCATCACGTCCAGAACAGCGGTGCGCACATAGCGCGACAGGATCGCGGCCAGCACCACCGACAGCGACACCACCGGCAGCACCAGCGAGCGGATGGCGGCCACCGGATCGACCGACCACGGGATCCAGCCCCCGGTGGGCAGCCAGCCCAGCTTGACCCCGAACAGCAGCGACATCAGCACGCCCGCCCAGAAGACCGGCACGGCGATGCCGATCTGGCTGAACAGGGCCACCGCCGCGCCCGAGGGCTTGCCGATGTTGCGCGCGGCGTAGATGCCCAGCGGCAACGCGATCAGCATCGCCAGCAGCAGCCCGGACAGGGCCAGCGGCACGGAAACCGGCAGGCGCGAGACGACAAGGCCGGCGACGCTTTCGCCGGTGCGGAACGACTGGCCCAGATCGCCCCGCAGCATTCCGCCGATCCAGTCGAAATACTGGACCGGCAAGGGCCGGTCGAGCCCGTATTCGACCACCAGCGCCTCGATCGCCTCGGCGCTGGCATCCTTGCCCAGGACCACGGCCGCGACATTGCCGCCGGCGACGCGGATCATCGTGAAGATCAGGATCGACGCGACGATCAGCGCCCCGAAGAAAAAGGCCAGCCGGCGCAGGATGTAGCGTATCATCGGCGCCGCCCTTTCGCGCAGGTCCGGTCGCGGCCGCCGGGGCGATGCCCGGCGGCCGGCTTGGGGCCGCGATATGCGCCCGGCACGATCACCAGTGCAGCGGCGCGAATTCGATCGCCACCGCGACGCGCGGCTCCTGGAAGCCCTTGAGGTCGGGATGGAACAGCCCGACGCCCTGCTTGGCGATGATCGGGATGATCACCGCGTCATTGCGCAGGATCGCCGCGGCCTCGTTCATGTGGGCCTCGTATTCCTCGCGCGTCAGCGCGGCATCGGCGGCCGCGATCGCGTCGGTGTAGTCCTGGCTGCAATAGGTCGTCCACCCGGCCTTGTCAGGGTCGGGACAGGCGAATTGCGCCGGGTTGCTGTCGCCCGACATGATCGTGACATCGAATTGCGGCGGACGCCCCTGGAAGATCAGCTGCGCGTAGCGCGCCAGATCCATCGCGTTGCGCGTCACGTCGAACCCGGCCCCCTGCATCAGCGGCACCATCAGGTCGGCGGGCAGCGACAGGTCCGGCACATCGCTGAGCGAGGCATATTCCAGCGTCTGCTCGCCATAGCCGTTTTCCTGCACCATCTTCATCGCCTCTTCGTAGTCGAAGGGATAGGGGCAGGTCTCCTCGTTCGCGGGGCTGTACCAGGACTGGTTCGGAAGCGCGAAGGTGCAGGTATTCTCGGCCCCCCACGCGGCGCCGAACGCATCGTTGAACGCCTGCCGGTCCAGCGTCATGGCGATGGCCTGGCGGATGCCGGGGTCGATCTTCTGGTTGACCACGGCATAGGTCGGCTCGCCGATCTGCGGATAGGTCACGAGGTTGAACTTCTCGTCCAGCTTGCGGTTCACGATCTGCTCCCACAGGTCGATCGTGTTGACCGGCGCCGCGTCCACCTCGCCCGCATCCACGGCATTCAGACCGGCGGTGCCATCGGTCACGATCCGCACGCGCACCTCCTTCAGCGCCGGCTGCTCGCCCCAGTAGTTCGGATTGACCTTGAACAGCATGTGGCTGTTGGACACGTATTCGTCCAGCATGTAGGGGCCGGTGCCGATGGGATTGGTCGCGATGCCGTCCGCTGCCGCCTCGGGCTGGATCAGGCCGGAAATCGCGCCCATGCCGTTCCAGAACCCCTGGCTGGGGCGGTCCAGCGTGACCTTCACGGTGCGGTCGTCCACCTTCTCGATGGACTTGACGGCGTTGTAGGCGGCAGCGTTGGCCGAGACCGGGCTGCCCTTCATCGCATTTAGCGAATAGACCACGTCATCGGCCGTCACCGGCGATCCGTCCGAAAAGGTCGTCTCGCGGATGTGGAAGGTGTATTCGGTCTTGTCGTCGCTCACCTCCCACGATTCCGCGACCCCAGGCGAGGCGTTGCCGGCCTGGTCGAAATAGATCAGCGGCTCAACCACATTCGCCGGGATCCACAGGCGCAGCGCGGTCAGGTTGCTTTTCACGAAGTCCAGCGTGCCGGGATCCTGGCGCGCGGTCAGGACGGCGCGGTTTTCCTCGGCGCGGGGCGACGGGGCCGCGTCCTGCGCGAAAGCCGGGGTCAGCGTGCCCGCCGCCAGCGACAGGGCCAGCGCGGTCGTCCCGCGCGTGATGGTTCGTGCAAATCCGTGGGTCATGTCGTTCGTTCCTCTAGCTGTCGGAGTGGTTGAAGTCGGCGGCACCGGGCGCAAGGGAACCGGCACCGGCCAGACCCTCCACATCCTCTGCCGCCACGATGTCCGGGATCTTGACCGATCCTTCTATGGATTTGATGTCCTTGGTGCCCGTGCCGGTCAGCACCAGCACGATCCGGTCCTCGGGGCCGATGGCGCCGCGCCGCCGGTCGATGATCGCGGCGGCAAGCGCGGCCGCGGCGGCGGGTTCCACGAAAATCCCCTCGCGCGTGGCAAGCGCATGCCGGGCGGCGGCGATCTCGGCGTCGTCCGGTGCCGTGCCCCACCCGCCCGAGGCCCTTGCCGCCGCCGCCGCAAGCGCTCCGTCGGGCGGCGCGGGCAGTTGCAGGCCGGACACCCCGGTGGTGCAGCCGTCGATCACCGGCGCCGCGATCTCGCCGCCCAGATGGCGCACGATGGGCGCGCAGCCCTTCGGCTGGCAGATGATCACCGCCGCCTCCGACCCGCAATCGCGCAGCCCCCGCGCCACGGCCGTGGCCAGACCGCCGCCGCCCGTCGGCACATAGACGGCGCGCGCGTCGGGCGCCGCCTCGTGCAGCTCCCAGGCCAGGGTATCGACGCCGCGCATCCCCTGCGGGTTGAACGCATGCGCCGTGATCCCCAGAAACAGATCGTGCCGCGCCGCCGCGGCCCGGACGCCGGCGAACAGCGCGGCCTCGGCGCCCCGGTTTCCGCCATCGCCCACACCGGCCACAAGATGCACCGTCACGCCCATGGCAAGTAGCGGCAGCAGCTTTTCTCGCGGGATGCTGGCGACGGTGAACAGCGTGCCGCCGATCCCCGCCCGCGCGCCGTAGACGGCCAGCGCGATGCCCGCATTGCCCGACGACGTCGCCAGCCATCCGCGCTGACCCGCCGCGCGCGCATGGGTCATCGACACGGCCGCGATGCGGTCCTTGTACGATCCGGTGGGAGAGACGTATTCCAGCTTCGCCATCAGCCGGGGCAGCCCCAGATCCGCGCCCAGCCGGTCCAGCGGAATCAGCGGCGTGTCGCCCTCGCCCAGCGTGACCAGCGGACCGGGCAGATCCAACCGGTCCGCGAACCGGGCAAGGCCGCGCGGCGTCATCATGCACCCTCCGCATCGGGCATCGCCGTCAGCAGCACCGGCGTTCCGGGGACGACCGGCGCATGGTGGCGCAGGAACATCACGCGGCCCGCCTGCGGCGCCGTCACATCGACCGGGCCGTGCCCCGGCGCCATGATGCGGCCGGCGATCTGACCTTTGCGCACGGCATCGCCGGCGGCGACACCCGCGGCGAAGAAACCCGCGCAGGGCGCTCGCGCGGCGTCCGCGTCGAGGTTGCCCGGCCCCGCGACACAGATCGGGTCGCGGCCCGGATGCGGCGCGGCATCGCGCATTCCCAGCGCGGCCATCGCCCCCGCCAGCCCGTCGCCGTATCGCGCCAGCGCCGCGCCGTGCAGCGCGCCGCCGCCCGCCGCCTCGGCGTAGATCGCGGGCTTGCCGCGCGCCGCCATGACCGAAAGCGTGCGCCCCGGCGCGGTCTGCGCGTGGCGCCACAGGAAATCCGCGCCGAAATCCCGCGCCATCCTGCGCGAGACGGCATCGACCCCCGCATCGCCGGTTTCGCCGTATCCGGCCAGCAGCGGCATGTCGCAGTCGCGCCCCGCCGTGTGCAAATCGATCAGGGCATCGGCGCGCATCAGCACCTCGCGCGCCAGAACCGCTGCGGTCCGCGCGGCCGGCGAACCGTCCGGATCGCCGGGAAAGGCGCGGGCAAGATTGCCGCCCGCCGGGCAGCACCGCGTATGGGCGGCGCAGGCGGCGGGATGCGCCACCGGCACGACGATCAGCGCACCGCGATCGGCCGGCCGGGCCAGCCGCGTCAGCGCGTCCGCGGCCAGCACACCCTCCGGCTCGTCGCCGTGAACGCCGCCGAGAACCGCCAGAACCGGCCCCGGACGCCCCGAATCCCACCGGAACGCGTCGATCGGATCGGCGCCCGGCACCGGCAGAACCAGATGCCGCCAGCCGGGCCGGGCCGCATCGCCGACCGGCGACGGCGATTCGCCGGCATCCCCGGCCGGCGCCGCGCCGGGGCGCTGCCTTGTCGTTCCGGTCACCCGATCATCAGCCACGCAGCGAGACCTCTTCCTGGCGTTTCACAATGTGGATCGCTTGCAGCGGCACGAACAGGCGCGGGAACGCCGCCGCGGGACGATCACATAAGGAGATCGTTGCAGATAGAAACGCGGCAAACAACACTTTTGTCATGCTGCGGTGGTGACCGGACCACGCGCCTCAACCGCCGGAGCGCAATCATTCCATAATGTAGGATATATTGGCCCACGCCGGTTGTGCCTTTGGCAGGCGTATGGCGCTGCTCGCGGCGGAACGCGCGCGCCAGGATCCCGTCTTCGGCCTGCCAATCGCCGCCCCGGCCGTCAGCGCCGGCCCGGGCGGGGCGCACCTGAAATGCTGGTCAGGATGCGGGTCCTCAGCTCCGCCGCATGACATGCGCCAGGGACGCGTGTGGCATCAACCGCGCGCTGCCCGCCGCCAGATTGGCCGGGGCCGCCGTGCGGCAAGCGTCAGCGCAGGTTCACCCGCAGGGCCGCCGCCGCGGCGAAGGGCAGCAGCGCCAACGTGCCCAGCGTGATCGCCGCCAGAAGCAGCAGCGGCGTGTCGGTGGCCAGACCGCCCGCCCCGCGGCGCACGGTCTCGGCGCCGAAGATCAGCGTGGGCACGTAAAGCGGCAGCACCAGCAGCGACAGCAGCAGCCCGCCGCGTTTCAGACCCACGGTCAGCGCCGCGCCGAACGCGCCGATCATCGACAGCGCCGGCGTGCCGACCGCAAGCGACGCGAGCAGCCAGCCGAAGCCGCGCGGATCGAGGTTGAGCAGCACCCCCAGCACCGGCGCGGCCAGCACCAGCGGCAGGCCGGTGGCGACCCAATGCGCCGCCGCCTTCACCAGCGCCACCGCCTCCAGCGGGATCGGCGCGGTGGCCAGCAGATCGAGCGAGCCGTCCTCGTAGTCGAGCTGGAATATCCGGTCGAGCGACAGCAGGCAGGACAGCAGCGCCCCGACCCACAGGATGCCGGGGGCGATGGCGCGCAGGATGTCCGATTGCGGGCCGACACCGAACGGCACCAGCACCGTGACGATCAGGAAGAACGCCAGCCCCAGCCCGAAGCCGCCGCCCGCGCGCACGCTGAGCTTCACATCGCGCAGGAACAGCCGGATCATCGCGCGCCCCCGTCCCGGGCCCGCCCCGGGACCTCGCGGCGGAGGCCCCGGATCGGGGTCCGGGGCGGGTGCCGCGCGGCGGTCATCCGAACGCCTCGTCGAAATCGGCGCCGAACGCATCGCCGGTCCCGGCGGCGGCGCGCATCGGCGCCAGATCCAGCTCGCGCGCGGGAAACCCGAGATCCACATGGGTGGCGATCAGCGCCGCGCCGCCCGCCGCAAGATGCGCGCGCACCGCCTCCGCGAACAGCGCGACGCTGGCCGTGTCCAGCGACACGGTCGGCTCGTCCAGCGCCCAGACCGGCCGCCCGGTGACCAGCAGCCGCGCCAGCCCCAGCCGGCGCTTCTGCCCCGCCGACAGGTTCTGCGCGCTGCGCTGTCGCAGGGCGTTCAGGTCATACGCCGCCAGCGCCGGGCCGATATCGGCGCCGCCATGGATCGCGGCCCAGAAGCGCAGGTTCTCCTCGACGCTCAGCACCGCCTTCAGGCCGTCGGCATGGGCGCCGTAGGCAACCGCGCCCTCCGCGGTGTCGATCCGCCCGGCCAGCGGCGGCTGAAGGCCCGCGACGGTGCGCAGAAGCGTGGTCTTGCCGATGCCGTTCGGGCCGCGCAGCACCAGCGCCTCGCCCGGCAAAAGGGCAAAGCTCACCCGTTCCAGCACGGGCAGACCGCCGCGCGCGACGGCCAGATCGGTGACGCTCAGAACCATGATCCGGCCTTAAAGCATTTCGCGTTAGACATGTATCACCAAACGCTGCCTGAAATCGGAGATTTCAACGCGTTAGGTGATACGCGATGTCTCAAGTTGAACGCGAAACGCTATAGACCATCGCGCCGGGCCGCGAAAGGTCAGACCGGCAGCAGGGCGGCGCCGACGCGCCGGCCCTCGGACAGCAGCACGTTGTAGGTGCGCGCCGCCGGAGCGGATGCCATGCCCTCGACGCCCAGCCCGGCCTCTTCCAGCGCGGAGCGCAGGCCGGCGGGGACATGGGCGATCTCGGCGCCGGTGCCGATGAACAGCACGTCGATTTCCCGGGCCAGCGCCAGAAGCGCGGACGCGTCGCCGTAGCCGCCCCAGCCGCGCACGCCCTTGGGGTGAACCAGCACCGCGCCCTGCCAGACCTCGCCCGCGACGCGGAAGAAACCGGGGCCGTAGCCGTCGATCGGCGGGCCGTCGAAATCGCGTATCTCGTTGAGGCGCATCGGCTTCTCCCCCGCCTGCAAGCGGGATTTCCCGTCAGGCGTCGGTATTGGCGAACTGGTTGCCCTCGGTCTTGTCAGGCTTGGACCAGTCGCGCTTGGTGCCCAGCATCAGCACGACGTTCTTGGCGACATAGACCGACGAATAGGTGCCGACAACCACGCCCCAGGTGATGGCGAAGACAAAGCCGCGGATCACGTCGCCGCCCAGCACCAGCAGCGCGATCAGCGCGATCAGCGTGGTGCCGGAGGTCATCACGGTGCGCGACAGCGTCTCGTTGACCGACAGGTTCATCACCGCCTGAAGCGGCATCTTCTTGTACTTGATCAGGTTCTCGCGCACCCGGTCGAAGATCACCACGGTGTCGTTGATCGAATAGCCGACGATGGTCAGCAGCGCCGCGATGGTCGCCAGGTCGAACCGGATCTGCAAGAGCGAGAACAGCCCGATCGTCAGCAGCACGTCGTGGAACAGCGCCACCACCGCGCCGAGGCTGAACTGCCATTCGAACCGCAGCCAGATGTAGAACATGATCGCCGCCAGCGACGCGGCGACGGCCAGGATGGCGGTGCGCACCAGCTCGCCCGAGACTTTCGGCCCCACGCTTTCGACCGAGGTGAAGCTCAGCCCCGGATCGACGGCGACCAGCGCCGCCTCGACGTCGGCGATGGTCTGCGCGGTGGCGCTTTCCTGGTCGTCCTGCGCCTGGATGCGGATCATGGCGACGTTGTGATCGGCGTCGAAGGTGGGATCGAACACCTCGGAAATCGCCACATCGCCCAGCTCAAGCGGCTGCAATGCGTCGCGGAACGCGCCGATATCCACCGCGTTCTCCGATTGCGTGCGGATCGTGGTGCCGCCGCGAAAGTCGATGCCGAAATTCAGGCCCATGACCAGCCAGACCACCAGCGACAGCGCCATCAGCACCATCGACGCGCCGAACGTCGCCTTGCGATGCTTGAAGAAGTCGATCTTGGTTTCGGCGGGAACGAGACGAAGGCGCATGTCAGACCTCGATTGTTTTCGGGCGGCGGCGTTCGAACCAGATCACCAGCATCGCGCGGGTCACGAAGATCGCGGTGAACACCGAGGTCACGATCCCCAGCCCCAGCGTCACGGCAAAGCCGCGCACCGGCCCCGAGCCCATGGTGAACAGGATCGCGGCGGTGATGAAGGTGGTGACGTTGGCGTCGAGAATCGCCGAAAGCGCCTTTTCATAACCCAGCTCGATCGCCCGCGCGGGACCGCGCGCGGTCTTCAGTTCCTCTCGGATCCGCTCGAAGACCAGCACGTTGGCATCCACCGCCATGCCGATGGTCAGCACGATCCCGGCAATGCCCGGCAATGTCAGCGTCGCGCCGATCAGCGACAGCAGCCCGAAGATCATCCCGATGTTCAGGATCAGCGCGACATTGGCGACGATGCCGAACCATCCATAGCTGAGCGCCATGAACACCAGCACCGCGCCGAATGCGATCATCGAGGCGATCCGCCCTGCCTCGATGCTGTCCGCGCCCAGTTCGGGGCCGATGGTGCGTTCCTCGAGAAAGGTCATCTCGGCCGGCAGCGCGCCGGCGCGCAGCAGCACCGCAAGCTGGGTCGATTCCTCGACACTGAAAGAGCCGGTGATCTGCCCGGACCCGCCGGGGATCGCCTCGCGGATCTGCGGGGCCGAGATCACCTCTTCGTCAAGCACGATGGCGAACAGGCTGCCCACGTTGTCGGCGGTGTACTGGCCGAACTTGCGCCCGCCCGAGGGGTTGAAGCGGAAGGTGACGGCGGGGCGCCCGTTCTGGTCGAAGGCGGGCTGCGCATCGGTCAGCTCCTCGCCCGAGACGACGGCGGTTTCCTCGAGGACGTAATACACGCCCTCTTCGGACATCGACGGGTAGATGACGTTGCGCGCGCCGGGATTTTCATCGGCATCGGTGGTGCGGCGCACGACCGGGTTGAAGGTCAGCTTGGCGGTGGTGCCGATCAGCGCCTTCAGCTCGTCGGCCGATCCGATGCCCGGCACCTGGATCAGGATCCGGTCGGTGCCCTGCCGCTGGATCGTCGGCTCGCGGGTACCGACCTCGTCGACACGGCGGCGGATGATCTCCAGCGACTGGCGCACGGTGCGGGTGTCGGTCGCGGCCTTCTCGGCATCGGTCAGCTGAACGGTCAGCGTGTCGCCCTGCCCCGACACCGCGATGTCGGTGCCGCCGCCGCCGGTCAGCGACACGATCGGGCGGGCAAGTCCGCGCACCACCTCCAGCGCGCGCGCCATGCCCGACGCCTCGCTGATGCGGATCTTCAGCACGCCGGGCGCGGCATCCTGCCGCCGGATCGTGCCCACGGTCTCGCGCTCATCCCTGAGCGCGTCGCGGATTTCCGGCCAGTAGCCGTCCATCCGGTCGGCATAGACATCCTCGACGCGGACCTCGGCCAGCAGATGCGCGCCGCCGCGCAGGTCCAGCCCCAGGTTCACCAGGCTCGACGGCAGCCAGTTCGGCCAGGCCGCCGCGGCCGCCTCGCGCTCGGGCGTGGCGCCCAGCGTCTCGATCGCGGCAACCGCGTCATTGTGTTGCTCGACCCGGCCGTAGAACAGGTTCGGCAAGGCATAGAGCAGCCCCAGCGCCACCAGACCGAATATGACGATCCGTTTCCAGAGCGGAATTTGCAGCATCGCGCGCGCCTTTCGGGGCTGTTCTTCTGGTCTATTCGTTCTCTTCGGCGGCGGGCGCGGTCTTGGACAGAACCTGCGCGACGGTGCTCTTGACCACGCGGACCTTCACGCCCGAGGCGATCTCGAGCTCGATCTCGCCGTCTTCCTTGACCTTCGTCACCTTGCCGATGATGCCGCCCTGCGTGACCACCTGGTCGCCGCGGCGCAGGGCCGTGACCATCGCCTGATGTTCCTTCACCTTTTTCTGCTGCGGACGGATCAGCAGGAAATACATGATCACGAAGATCAGGATCAGCGGCACGAAAGAGGCGAACGCCCCCCCGGCCCCGCCGGCACCTTGCGCGAAGGCAGGCGTAACAAACATGAGGTCATCCCTTGGTTGCCGAGGCCCGGACGGCCCCCAGAATTCCGGCGCGCACCCTATCCGCGAGGTTGCGGTTGCACAAGCAGGCCGGAACCGGGTGCGGCGCGCGGGTAGGCGCTACATACGCATTTGACACCTGCCTGCAAGACAAAGCCGCGTGAAAAACCCGCACCGGCCTCGCACGGCGCGCCGGCGGCACACCCGGCAGCCGGCGGCGCGTGCGGGATGCGCGTTGATCTTCGCGGCGTTTGGTGCTTTGACGCGGGCGCGTTCCGCCCCGAGCTTCGCCCAGAGGACAGCACATGCACGACATCCGTTTCATCCGCGAAAACCCGGACGCCTTCGATGCGAGCCTTGCCCGACTGGGGGTGGCGCCAGCCTCTGCCGCGATCCTCGCGGTGGACGAAGCGCGGCGGCAGGCGATCTCGCGCGCCGAGGCCGCCCAGGCCGAACGCAACGCCGCCTCCAAGGAGGTCGGCCGCGCCAAGGCATCGGGCGACGAGACGGAATTCACCCGCCTGCGCGAGCTGGTCGCCGCCCGCAAGGAAGAGATCGCCGCGCTGGACGACCGCGCCAAGGCGCTGGACGAGGAATTGCGCGACCTGCTCATGGCCCTTCCCAACCTGCCGCTGCAGGACGTGCCGGACGGCGAGAGCGAGGACGACAACGTCGAAATCCGGCGCTGGGGCACGCCGCGCGTCTTCGACTTCGCGCCGAAGGAGCATTTCGAGCTGCCCGCCGCGCGCGGCCTCGACTTCGAGACGGCGGCGAAGCTGTCGGGCAGCCGCTTTGTCGTGATGCGCGGCGCCATGGCGCGGCTGCACCGGGCGCTGGCGCAGTTCATGCTGGACGTGCATACGAACGAGCATGAGCTGACCGAGACCAACGCGCCGGTGCTTGTCCGCGACGAGGCGATGACCGGCACCGGGCAATTGCCGAAATTCGCCGATGACAGCTATCAGACGCGCGAGGGCTGGTGGCTGATCCCGACCTCCGAGGTGACGCTGACCAACACGGTGCGCGAGTCGATCCTGGGCGCGGGCGACCTGCCGATCCGGCTGACCGCGCATTCGCTGTGCTTCCGCTCCGAGGCGGGCAGCGCCGGCAAGGACACCGCCGGGATGCTGCGCCAGCACCAGTTCGAGAAGGTCGAGATGGTGTCGATCACCCACCCGGATGCGTCGGATGCCGAACACGAGCGGATGACCGGCTGCGCGCAGGACATCCTCGAGCGGCTGAACCTGCCCTACCGTACCATCGTGCTGTGCACCGGCGACATGGGGTTCAGCGCGCAGAAGACCCATGACATCGAGGTGTGGCTGCCCGGCCAGGATACCTTCCGCGAGATTTCCTCGGTCTCGACCTGCGGCGATTTCCAGGCGCGGCGGATGAATGCCCGCTTTCGCCCCGAAGGCGGCAAGCCCGAATTCGTCCACACCCTGAACGGCTCGGGCGTGGCCGTGGGCCGCTGCCTGATCGCGGTGCTGGAGAACGGCCAGCAGAAAGACGGCTCGGTGACCTTGCCGGACGCGCTTTTCCCCTACCTTGGGGGAAAGACACGCATCACGGCAGAAGGTGTGCTGGAGTGATCGATACAGCCCGGATGAAGGCCATCCTCGTGGTGACGGCGGCCATCGCCTTTGTAGCCTCGCCGATTTTCACGCAAAGCTTCGGCGGGTTCGAGCCGGGGCAATTCCCCGTCGCACAAGAAAACCCGCCCGCGCAGCCCGCCGGCTGGGCATTCTCGATCTGGTCGCTGATCTATGGCTGGCTGCTGGTCCATGCCGGGTTCGGCCTGTTCAAGCGCGCCGATGCCGCCGACTGGGACGCGGCGCGCCTGCCCCTGATCCTCAGCCTGGTGCTGGGCGCGGTGTGGATCCCCGTCGCGCTGCGCTCGCCGCTGACGGCGACGGTGGTGATCTGGCTGATGCTGGCCACGGCGCTTTGGGCCTTCTTCGCGGCGCCGGCGCGGGATCGCTGGTGGGCGCGGGTGCCGCTGGGCCTTTATGCCGGCTGGCTGACCGCCGCCTCCTGGGTGTCCATCGCGCTGATCGCGGCGGGCTGGGGCATCGGGCCGGACGCGCTGGCCTGGGCGTGGATCGTGCTGGTGGCGGCGCTCGTGTTCGCGGCGGCGGTGCTGATCAAGGCGGCGCCCGCCCCCGAATATGGCGCAGCGATCGCCTGGGCGCTGGTCGGCCTGTTCGCGGCCAATCTGGGGCAGCATCTGGCACTGGCCATCGCCGCCGCGCTGGGGGCCGTGCTGGTGCTGGCCATCGCCGTTCTCGCGCCGAGCCGGACCGCCTGAGGCGTCTCGGGATCATTCGGCGTCAAGCAGACGGCCACCGGGGCGAGGCCGCGTTTTCGTAGAACAACGCGTTCGCCCCGGCGGCTGAATTCAATTCAACGCCACATGCCCTGCCGCGCTATTCGGCCGGGATCGGCGCCGGCCCCCGCTCTTTCGGGAACGGCACCAGCCGCTCGCGGTCCTCGTCCCACAGCTTCAGCCGGAACGACCGCAGCGCCTGCGGCCAGCCGATGCGCGGCATCTCCAGCTCGGGCGGCAGGTCGAAATGGCACTTGCGCAGCCGGTAGGACGGGATCGCCGGCATGAAATGGTGGATGTCGTGATAGGCGATGTTGCCGGTCCCCAGATCCCACAGCCAGCCGAGATTGAGACAGGACGACCCCTGCAGCGTCGCCCGCCGGAAATCGAGATCGGGCTTGCGGTCCCAGTAGGTCTCTTCGAAATTGTGCTGCAGGTAGACAAGGAACACCCCGATCATCCCCGACAGTGCGGCGATGCCCAGGAACACGCCCAGCCCCTGCCAGCCGAACCCCCACCAGATCGCCCCCAGCCACAGCGCCAGCGCGATGTTGTGCATCACCACGCCAGCCGCGCCGATCCGCGCGGTGTTCTGCGGCCAGCGATAGGCAAAGAAATAGGTCCAGACCGCCCCCACGGGGATCAGCACCAGCGGATTGCGATACAACCTGTAATACAGGCGCTTGCCAAAGCCCGCCTCGTTCCACTCTTTCAACGTCATCGTGTAAATCTCTGTCGTTTCACGATGATCCAGGTTTCCGAGATAGGCGTGATGCATGTTGTGGTTGTACTGCATCGCCCGAAACGGCGTCAGCGCGAAGGGCGACAGGACATGGCCCGCGATCTCGTTCGCCCGCTTCGAGCGGAACAGCGAATGATGCCCGCAATCGTGCATCAGGACGTAAAGCCGCACACCGGCGAAGGCGGTGATCACGATGAACGGCAGTGCCAGCCACGCGGACCGCTCGAACACACTCAGCGACAGGTAGAGCGCGGGAAAGAACACCGCGAAAGTGCCGAAATAGCTGGCGGCGGCCAGCCAGTCATTCTTGTCCGTGTATTTCCGAAGGTGCCGGCGAAGCTCCGGCGTGGCTGCATCGCTCATGGTGTGTCCCCTCAGATCGGCATCGGGGAAGCGCCGCCGATCCGGCGCTGCCCGCACCAGTAACTAGGATTCGGGCAAATTTGTCCAGCCAGCGGCGGGCGCCGCGCCGCCCGGCGTCAGGAACCGTGCGGCTTCTTGCCGGTATGCTTGCGCAGGCGCGAGGGGGTCGATTTCTTGCGGTTCTTGTACGGGTTCTGATCCGCCTGGCTGCGCATGTACAGCCGCACCGGCGTGCCCGGCATGTCAAAGTCGTCGCGCAACCCGTTGACAAGATATCGCGAATAGCTGGCCGGTATCTTGTCGGGATGCGAGCACATCACGACGAAACCGGGCGGCCGGGTCTTGGCCTGCGTCATGTAGCGCAGCCGGATCCGCCGCCCGCCCGGCGCGGGGGGCGGATGCTGCGCGGTCATGTCGGCCAGCCAGCGGTTCAGCCGCGCGGTCGGCACCCGCCGGTTCCAGACCTCATGCGCCTTCAGCACCGCGCCGTGCAGCCGGTCGAGCCCGCGCCCCGTAAGCGCGGACACCGTGACCAGCGGCGCACCGCGAAGCTGCGGCAGGAGCCGCTCGAACGCCTCTTTCAGATCGCGAAGCTTGCCCTGCTTGTCGGTTTCGGCATCCCACTTGTTGACCGCCACCACCACGGCGCGCCCCTCGCGCTCTGCCAGATCGGCGATGCGCAGATCCTGCTGCTCGAACGGGATGGCCGCGTCGAGCAGCACCACCACCACCTCGGCAAATTTCACCGCCCGCAACCCGTCTGCGACCGACAGCTTTTCCAGCTTGTCCTGCACCTTGGCCTTCTTGCGCATCCCGGCCGTGTCGAAGACGCGCGCCGGCGTGCCGTACCAGTCGAAGGACAGCGAGATCGCGTCGCGGGTGATCCCCGCCTCGGGGCCGGTCAGCAGCCGTTCCTCGCCGACCAGCGCGTTGATCAGGGTGGATTTCCCGGCATTCGGGCGGCCGACAACGGCGACCTGAAGCGGGCGCTCGGGGGTCGGGGCGCGGTAGGGCTGCACGGTCTCGCCGTCGGCATCCGCATCCTCGACGGCGACATCGGTTTCGGGTGCCAGCGCGGCAAGCTCGGCCTCGGCGGCGGCGGCGCGTTCGGCAAAGGCGTCGGCCAACGGCATCAGCACATGCAGCAGATCGCCCAGCCCCTCTCCATGCTCCGCCGACAGGCGCAGCGGCTCGCCCAGGCCCAGCTCCCACGCCTCCAGCGCGCCGGCCTCGGCGGCATTGCCCTCGGCCTTGTTGGCGGCAAGGATGACATGGGCGTTCTTGCGGCGCAGGATCTCGGCAAAGACGCGGTCGTCGGGCAGGATGCCGGCGCGGGCATCGACCAGGAACAGGCAGATATCGGCCATTTCCACCGCGCGTTCGGTCAGCCGGCGCATCCGGGCGGGCAAGCTGTCGCCGCGCTCGTCCTCCAGCCCGGCCGTGTCGATCACGGTAAAGCGCAGATCGCCCAGCCGCGCCTCGCCCTCGCGCAGATCGCGGGTGACGCCCGGCTGGTCGTCGACCAGCGCCAGCCGCTTGCCGACGAGCCGGTTGAACAGGGTCGACTTTCCCACATTGGGGCGGCCGACGATGGCAAGGGTGAACATGGGCGCTCCAGGTCGATGCGAACGCGGCTTCTACACCTGATCGGGCCTAACGGAAAGCGTGAAGCTGTCCGTTGCCGCCCAGCACGTACAGGGTCTGGTTCGCCACCGACATGTTCGACGCGGCACCGCCGGGAATGTCCAGCACCTGCCGCAACCCGCCGCTGGCCGGATCGAAGGCGCGCAGCTTGCCGTCATCCGAGGCGACCCACAGGTTGCCGCCCGCCAAGACCGGGCCGAAATAGGCATAGACCGATTTGCGCTTCTTGGCGCGGCTGGCCTTGAAATAGGGCAGTTCCTGCGACCAGATCACCTCGCCGGTGGCGGCGTCCAGGCGCACCAGCGTGGCCTCGTCGGACACCAGGAACACCGAGCCGCCCGCGACCCAGACCGGCCCGTAGGCGCCGTCGCTGGCGGTCCACAGCCGTTCGCCCGACTGCACGTCCATCGCCACGGCGCGGCCCGACTGGTTGCCGGTGTAAAGCACGCCGTCCGCGATCACGGGATCGGCGATGATGTCGGTCACGTTGGCATAGGCGCGCCCCTTGCGGCCGCCCGACACGGTCGCGCCCCACAGGCGCACGCCGCCCTGGCGCAGCGCGGCCACGATCTCTCCGCTGGCGAAGGGGAAGATCGCCAACTGGTCGGTCACGGCGGGCCCGGCGCCGCCGACCATGCCCGAATCCGACGGCGTGCCCGGCACCCGCCAGCGCACCCGGCCGTTGCCGGTGTCGATCGCCCAGGCCACGTTGTCGCGCGAGACGACATAGAGCAGATCGCCCTGCACCGTCGGGCTGGCCGTGGCGGGCGCGTCCAGCGCCTGTTTCCAGATCTCGGCGCCGCTGCGCGGGTCCAGCGCGTGCACCTCGCCAAATCCGGTCGTCACGAACACCTTGCCGCCGCCAAACGCGATGCCGCCGCCCGATGCGTCGCCCGCACGATCCGAGGCCGGCACGAGGCTGCGGCGCCATGCCGTTTCGCCGCCGACCGACGTGGCGGTGACGGTCGAGCGGCTGTCGAGCGTGAAGACAAGGCCGCCCGCGACGATCGGATCGGCGGTGATGCGGTACTTGCGGCTGTTGCCCTGACCGATATCGGCCGACCAGATCCGCGTGGGGCGCGGCGACAGCGCGGGATGGGCGATGTTGTGCACCGCATTGCCGGCGCGGTGCGTCCATTCGGCGAGCCGGCTTTGCGGCGGCATGGCAAAGGCGCGCGCAACCGGCGCTTCGGGCGCGGCTTCCTCGGCGGACGCGGCCTCGCCGACCGTCAGGCCGGACCGGACGTCCAGCCGCTCTCCCGGCAGGATCGTCTCGCGCTCGCCGCAGGCGGCCAGAAGGCCGGTCAGCCCGAGGGCCAGGATAACGGGTCTGGTGATCTGCACGGCTCGTCACTCCTCGTCATGTCCGGGTATCGCGCCCGTTTATCGTTGACCGGCGCGGCGGCCCGTGCCCTCAGGCCGCCTCCGGTTCTCCACCCAGCGCCATAATCAGGGCAGACGCCCTTTGGCGCAAGGCCGGCGTGGCATCGGTGTCCTCGGTCAGCGCGCGCAGCCGCGCCAGCGCGGACTCGCGGTCGCCGGCGGCAAGCTCGGCAAGGGCGATCTGCTCTTCGGCCAGCACCCGGAACGGGGCGCCGGGCGTGGTCAGCGGCACCAGCGCGTCGATTCGCGCCTCGGGCGCGGTGCTGCCGGCGGTCAGGATCACCCGCTTCAGCGTCGCCATCTGCCGGTAAAGCGGTGCGGCGTCCGCGTTGTCCTCGACGCTGCGCAGCATCTCGGCGGCGGCGTCCGGGTCGCCCGCCTCCACCGCCTCTGCCGCGGCCAGAAGGTCGATGACCGCCTGCGCGCCGCCGCCTTCGTCCAGGCCGCGCAGCGCATCGAGCCGCGCCGCCGCGTCCGGCGCCTCGAGCGCCGCGAGAACCGCGTTGCCGCGCGCTTCGGCCTCGGCGCGGGCCTGCGCCTTGGACCATTCGTTATAGGCCGCGCCGCCGACGATCAGCAGCACGATGGCGATCGGGATCCAGCCGTATTTGCGGAAATAGCGGAACAGCCGGTCGCGCCGCACCGCTTCGGAGACCTCTTCGATGAAACTGTCGCTGTCGGTCTGGCTCACGCCGCTCTCCACCCCTAGAAATGCTCCGGGGGTTTTACACATGCGCGCGCCGGGTGCAAAGCCGGTTTCTGCGCCGCAAGATGATCCGCCGGCGCTTGCGCGCCGTATCGTATCCGACTATTTGAACCGAATAGTTTAGTCATTGTCCGCCCCGGCGACCCGCGGCGGCCGGGGCCATGCCCGGCTCGGGCATCGGCTGGACGACAGAACGCGGAGCGGTGCATGCGATTTTCGTCGATCATTGTCGCGTTGCTGGTGATGGCAACGCTGTACATGGTGGTTTTCCAGCGCGAGGAACTGCTTGCCTTCACATCGGGGCAAAGCGCGGCGGAGGACGCGGACGAGGAGACCGCGGAAGCGGACGCGCCGGGCGCCGGCAGCATCCTCGAGCGTCAGGAAGCCGAGGAAGCGGCGGCGGTGCCGGTGGTCGTGATCGCCTCCGAGGCGGAAAGCGTCGAGCAGGCGGTGCTGCTGCGCGGGCGCACCGAGGCCGCGCGCTCGGTCGAGGTGCGGGCCGAGACCAGCGGCACCGTGATCTCCGATCCGCTGCGCAAGGGCACCTTCATCGCCGAGGGCGAGATGCTGTGCCGGATCGACCCCGGCACCCGCGCCGTGTCCCTGTCCGAGGCCAAGGCGCGGCTGGCCGAGGCCGAGGCCGCCCTGCCCGCCGCGCGCGCCCGCCTGTCGGAATCGAAGGCCCGCCTGCCCGCCGCCGAGGCGGCGATCCTCGAAGCCAAGGCGCGCGTCCCCGAGGCGAAGGCCCGGCTGGCCGAGGCCGAGGCAAGCGTGCCCACCGCCGAGGCACGTCTGGCCGAGGCGCTGGCCGGCGTGCCCACCGCCGAGGCGCGGCTGGCCGAGGCAGAGGCCAGCGTGCCCACCGCCGAGGCCCGGCTGCGCGAGGCCGAGGCCAGCGTGCCCACCGCCGAAGCCCGCCTGACCGAGGCGCTGTCCAGCGTGCCCGCCGCCGAGGCGCGGCTGGCCGAGGCGCTGGCCGGCGTGCCCACCGCCGCCGCCCGCCTGAAGGAAGCCGAGGCCAACGTGCCCGCCGCCGAGGCACGCCTGGAAGAGGCGAAATCGGGCGTGCCCGCCGCCGAGGCCGCGCTGGCAGAGGCCCGCGCCGGGCTGCCCGCCGCCGAATCCCGCGTCGAGGAGGCCCGCGCGCGGCTGGAAGAAGCCGATATCAACCGCAACGCCGCCGAACGGTTGTCGGAGGGCGGCTTTACCTCGCAGACCAGGCTGGCCGGTGCCCGCGCCGCGTTCGAGGCGGCGCAGGCCAACCTGCAGACCGCCCTGTCGCAGCGCGAGGGCGCAAACGCGGCCGTGCAGAACGCGCTGGCGCGGCTTCAGGGCGCCAAGGCCGCCATCGCCACCGCACGCGGCCAGGTCGAGGCCGCGCGCGCCGCCGTGTCGGCCGCCAAGGGCCAGGTCGAAAGCGCAAAGGCCGCGGTGCAATCGGCCAAGCAGCAGGTCGAAAGCGCCAAGGCGGCGATCCAGTCGGCCAAGGGCCAGGTGGAAAGCGCCAAGGCGGCAGTCCAGTCGGCCAAGGGCCAGGTCGAAAGCGCCAAGGCCGCGGTGCAATCAGCCAAGGGCCAGGTCGAGGGGTCCAAGGCGCAGGTCCAGTCCGCGCGCGGCCAGGTCGAAAGCGCCAAGGCGGCGATCCAGTCCGCCAGGTCGGGCGTGGAATCGGCCAGCGCCGGGGTGATCTCGGCCGAAAGCGGGCTGGAGGGCGCCAAAGCGGCGATCGAGACCGCCCGCGCCGGGGTCGAGGGCGCGCTGGCGTCGATCGAATCCGCCGAGGCCGCGATCGCCACCGCCAACAAGGAAATCGACCGCCTGTCGATCGCCGCGCCGTTCGGCGGCCTGCTGGAGACGGACACCGCCGAGCTGGGCAGCCTGCTGCAACCGGGCGGGCTGTGCGCGACGATCCTGCAACTCGACCCGATCAAGCTGGTGGCCTTCGTCCCCGAGGCGCAGATCGACCGGGTGACGCCCGGTGCGATGACCGGCGCGCGTCTGGCAACCGGGCGCGAGGTGTCGGGGCGCGTCGTCTTCCTGTCGCGCGCCGCCGACCCAGCCACCCGCACCTTCCGGGTGGAGATCGAGGTGGACAATGACGACCTGGCGATCCGCGACGGCCAGACGGTCGAGATCGCCATCAGTTCCGGCAGCGAGATGGCACACCTCGTGCCGCAAAGCGCGCTGACGCTGGACGATGACGGCGAAATGGGCCTGCGCGTGGTCGAGCCTGGCAATGTCGTCGGCTTCCGGCCGGTCGAGGTGCTGCGCGATACCACGCGCGGCGTCTACGTCACCGGGCTGGATGCGACCGCGGACATCATCGTCGTCGGGCAGGAATACGTCACCGCCGGCGTGGCTGTCACACCCACCTGGCGGGAGCCGGCGCAATGAGCGGCGCGAACGGCATCGTCGCCGCCGCCGCATCGCGCGCGCGGATGGTCTTTGCCTTCATCGTGATGTCCGTCATCGCCGGCGCCGCCGCCTATGCGACGCTGCCCAAGGAGGGCGAGCCGGACATCGAGATCCCGGCGATTTTCATCTCGGTCCCGTTCCCCGGCATTTCCGCCGAGGACAGCGAAAAGCTGCTGATCAAGCCGATGGAGACGCAGCTTTCCGATCTGGACGATCTGAAGACCATGTCCTCCACCGCGTCCGAAGGCTATGCCGGCATTGCGCTGGAATTCGAGTTCGGCTGGGACAAGACCCGCACCCTGGCCGACATCCGCGACGCGATGAATTCCGCCGAGGCGGAGTTTCCGGCCGGCGCCGACCAGTATTCTATCAACGAGATCAACTTTTCCGAGTTTCCCATCGTCATCGTCAGCCTGACCGGCGCGGTGCCCGAGCGCACGCTGCTGCGCGTCGCCAAGGATCTGCAGGACCGGATCGAGGCGCTGGACCCGGTGCTCGAGGCCGCGCTGGCCGGCCACCGCGACGAGATGCTGGAGGTGGTGATCGACCCGCTGCGGCTGGAGGCGTACAACGTCACCGCCGCCGAGCTGGTCAATGCCGTCACCCAGAACAACCTGCTGATCGCCGCCGGCGAGGTGGAAACCGCGCAGGGCGCGTTCTCGGTCAAGATCCCGGCCAGCCTGCAAAGCCGGCAGGATGTCTACAACATCAAGATCCTCGGCGACGGCGACCGATCCGTGACGCTGGGCGAGCTGGCCGATATCCGCCTGACCTTCGAGGACCGCACCGGCACCGCGCGGTTCAACGGCAAGACGACCGTGGCGCTGCAGGTGTCCAAGAAGAAGGGCTACAACCTGATCGACACCGCCGATCTGGTAAAGCAGGAGGTCGCCGCCGCGCAGGACGCCTGGCCCGAGCAATTGCAGGCCGCGATCACCGTGGCCTCGTCCAACGACCAGAGCTTTACCGTGCGCTCGATGGTCAGCCAGCTGGAAGGATCGGTGCTGACCGCGATCTCGCTGGTGATGATCGTGGTGCTGGCGGCGCTGGGGATCCGCTCGGCGCTGCTGGTCGGCTTCGCGATCCCGACCTCGTTCCTTCTGTGCTTCGTGCTGCTGGGCGTGCTGGACGTGACGGTGTCCAACATCGTGATGTTCGGCCTGATCCTCGCGGTCGGGATGCTGGTGGACGGCGCCATCGTGGTGGTCGAATACGCCGACAAGCGGATCCGCGAGGGAACCGGCCCGATGCACGCCTATGTCGAGGCGGCGCAGCGCATGTTCTGGCCGATCATCGCCTCGACCGGCACCACGCTGTGCGCCTTCCTGCCGATGCTGTTCTGGCCGGGCGTCGCGGGCGAATTCATGGGGCTGCTGCCGGTCACGCTGATCTTCGTGCTGTCGGCCTCGCTGATCGTCGCGCTGATCTACCTGCCCGTGATGGGCGGCATCGCGGGCCGGATCAGCCGCCGCTTCGATCGCGGCAGCGATGTGCTGCGCCGCTGGGTGCCGTGGTGGCTGGTACGCGCCGTGCTGGTGGTGCCGGCCGCGTACCTCGTGTTCCTCGGCGCGATGCAGACGCTGAACCCCGACTACCTGTTCGGCGCCATGGGCGGCACCAACCCGCTGACCGGCGGCCTCGCGGCCCTGCCCGGCGCCGGGCTGTTCCTGCTGGGCGCGATGCTGACCGGGATCGCGCTGAACTCCGTCAGGATCGAGCGTCCGGCGCGCCGTGTTCGGGCCGGGCGCCGCCACAGCTGGTTCGGCTGGTTCATCAAGGCGCTGGTCGGCAACCCGGTGATGCCGCTGGTGACCATCGCGGCGGTGATCGCGTTCGTCGTCTCGGTGTTCTCGTATTACGGCGAGCACAACCTCGGCGTCGATTTCTTCGCCGACAGCGAGCCGGAACAGGCCATCGTCTATGTCCGCGCGCGCGGCAACCTGTCGCTGACCGAAAAGGATGCGCTGCTGCGCGAGGTCGAGCAGACCGTGATGGCCGTGCCGGGCGTCGACAACGTGTTCGCCTTCGCCGGCGATGGCGGGCTGAACACCTTCACCGGCGGCCAGGGCCCGCGCGACACGATCGGCCAGATCCAGGTCGAGATGATCCGCTGGGAGGACCGCCCGCGGGTGCGCACCGAACCCTTCGCCGGGCTGATCGAGACCGAAATCGTGGCCGAGCAGTTCGACGGCGATTACATCATCGCCGAGATCGAGCGCCGGCTGGCCGAGATCCCCGGCATCAAATCCGAGATCCTGAACCTGTCGCGCGGCCCCGCCTCGGCCAAGCCGGTGCACCTGCGACTCAAGGGCGAGGATCTCGCCGCGCTGGCAGAGGCGACGGCGATCGTGCGCGACCGCTTCGGGCAGACCGAGGGGCTGGTGGACATCGAGGACACGCTGCCCCTGCCCGGCATCGACTGGCAGATCGACGTGGACGTGGCCGCGGCGGGCCGCTACGGCGCCGATGTGGCCACCGTGGGCGGCATGGTGCAGCTGGTCACGCGCGGGCTGCTGCTCGACACGATGCGCGTGCCGTCCTCGGACGACGAGATCGAGATCCGCGTGCGCTTTCCCGAAAGCGACCGGCTGCTCTCGACGCTGGACACGCTCAAGCTGCGCACGCCGGACGGATCGGTGCCGCTGTCGAACTTCGTCACCCGCAAACCGGTCGAGAAACTGGCCCAGATCGACCGCGTGGACCAGAAACGCTATTACGACGTCAAGGCCGCCGTCGCGCCTGGGCTGGAGCGGATGGAAACCGCCCCCGACGGCACGGAACGGCGGGTGCTGATCAACGCGACCGAACGGATCGCCGCGCTGACCCGCTGGCTGGAGACCGAGGCCGACCTGCCCGCCGAGGTGCGCTGGGAATGGACCGGCGACCAGGAGGACCAGGCCGAAAGCCAGAGCTTCCTGCTCAAGGCCTTCGCCGGGGCGCTGTTCCTGATGTTCATCATCCTGCTGGCGCAGTTCAACTCGTTCTACGATTCGGTGCTGGTGCTGATGGCGGTGGTGCTGTCGACCACCGGGGTGCTGATCGGCATGCTGGTGATGAACCAGCCGTTCTCGATCATCATGACCGGCACCGGGATCGTCGCCCTGGCGGGAATCGTGGTGAACAACAACATCGTGCTGATCGACACTTACCAGGAATATTCGCGCTACATGCCGCGGATCGACGCGATCATCCGCACCGCCGAGGACCGGCTGCGCCCGGTGATCCTGACCACGATGACCACCATGGCCGGCCTGACGCCGATGATGCTGGGCCTGTCGCTGGATTTCATCCAGGGCGGCTATTCGATCAATGCGCCGACCTCGCTGTGGTGGAAACAGCTGGCGACGGCGGTGGTGTTCGGGCTGGGGCTGGCGACGCTGCTGACGCTGGTCTTCACGCCGTCGATGCTGGCGCTCAGGGCCTGGGCCGGGCGCTATGCGCTGGGCCTGTCGCGGCTGCTGGCGCGGCTGTCGATGCCGCGCTCAAGCGCCGCCGCCCGCGACTGGTCGCTGCGCCGCACCGCGCGCAAGACGGTCCTGCCCGACATCGTGTGGGATACGGACGATTACGATGACGGCCCGGACCAGGACGACCCCGAGCTGAGCCGCGACGAAGCGCTGCTGAAGATGCTGCAACTGCGCGCTGCGGAATAGGTCCCCTTCGCGCCCGGACCAGCGGCCCCTTGCGCCCACTATCCTCCTCATCTTGCTGCAAATACCTCGGGGGTCCGGGGGTGGAACCCCCGGCGGATCGGACCGCCGAAGGCGGTCCGATCCGGCCCCGGAACCTTGCCGCCGCTACTCCGCCGCAACCTTCTTTCGCGTCCCCGCCTTCGCCGGCAGCATCGGCTTCAGGTACTGCCCTGTATGGCTGTCCGGCGATTCGGCCACAGCTTCCGGTGTTCCCTCGGCCACGATCCGGCCGCCGCCGTCGCCGCCTTCGGGGCCGATGTCGATCAGCCAGTCGGCGGTCTTGATGACATCGAGGTTGTGCTCGATCACCACCACCGAATTGCCCTGGTCGACCAGCTCGTGCAGCACTTCGAGCAATTTCTTCACGTCCTCGAAATGCAGCCCCGTGGTCGGCTCGTCCAGGATATAGAGCGTCCGGCCCGTCGACCGTTTCGACAGCTCTTTCGACAGCTTCACCCGCTGCGCCTCGCCGCCCGACAGGGTCGTCGCCGGCTGGCCCACCTTGATGTAGTCCAGCCCGACCCGGTGCAGCGCCTCCATCTTGTCGCGGATCGACGGGACCGCCTTGAAGAACGCGCGCGCCTCTTCCACGGTCATGTCCAGCACGTCGGCGATGGACTTGCCCTTGAACTTCACCTCCAGCGTCTCGCGGTTGTAGCGCGCGCCGCCGCAGGTCTCGCAGGTGACGTAGACATCGGGCAGGAAGTGCATCTCGATCTTGATCAGGCCGTCGCCCTGGCACGCCTCGCAGCGCCCGCCCTTGACGTTGAAGGAAAACCGCCCCGACTTGTAGCCGCGCGCCTTGGCCTCGGGCAGGCCGGCGAACCAGTCGCGGATCGGCGTGAAGGCCCCCGTGTAAGTCGCAGGGTTCGAACGCGGCGTGCGCCCGATGGGCCGCTGGTCGATGTCGATCACCTTGTCCAGATGCTCCAGCCCCTTGATCGTCTCGCAGGGGGCCGGCGTCTGGCGCGCGCCGTTCAGCCGCATCGAGGCGGTCTTGAACAGCGTCTCGATGGTCAGGGTCGACTTGCCGCCGCCCGACACGCCGGTGACACAGACGAATTTCGCCAGCGGAAAGGCCGCCGTCATGTCCTGCAGGTTGTTGCCGGTCGCGCCGACCACAGTCACCTTCTTGCGGTTGCCCTTGCGCCGCGCGGCGGGCACCGCGATCTCGCGCGCGCCGGTCAGGTATTGCCCGGTGATCGAGGCGGGATTGGCCGCGATCTCCTCGGGCGTGCCGCGGGCGACGACGTTGCCGCCATGCACACCCGCGCCGGGGCCGATATCGAGCACGTAATCGGCCTCGCGGATCGCTTCCTCGTCATGCTCGACCACGATCACCGTGTTGCCCTGGTCGCGCAGGTTCTTCAGCGTGGTCAGCAGCCGGTCGTTGTCACGCTGGTGCAGGCCGATCGACGGCTCGTCCAGCACGTAAAGCACCCCGGTCAGCCCGCTGCCGATCTGGCTGGCCAGCCGGATGCGCTGGCTCTCGCCGCCCGAAAGGGTGCCGGCATTGCGCGACAGGGTCAGGTATTCGAGGCCCACATTGTTCAGGAATCCCAGCCTTTCGCGGATTTCCTTGAGGATGGCGCGGGCGATCTCGTTCTTCTGTTTCGTCAGGCTGCCGGGCACCTCGGCGCACCAGTCGAACGCCTCGCGGATCGACATCTGCACCACCTGCCCGACATGAAGATCCGCGATTCGCACCGCCAGCGCCTCGTCGCGCAGCCGGTAGCCGCCGCAGGCGCCGCAGGGGCGGTTGTTCTGGTAGCGCTCGAATTCCTCGCGGATCCAGGCGCTGTCGGTCTCGCGGTAGCGGCGCTGCATGTTGGGGATCACCCCCTCGAACGGGCGGCTGACCTGATAGACGCGCCCGCCCTCGTCATAGCGGAACGTGATCTCCTCCTTGCCCGATCCGTACAGGAACACCTGCCGGATCGCCTCGGGGATGTCCTTCCATTTCAGCCCGCGGTCGAAGTCGTAATGCCGCGCGATGGATTCGATGGTTTGCAGGAAATAGGGCGACTTGCCCTTGCGCCAGGGCGCCAGCGCGCCATTCGCCAGGGTCAGGTTCTGGTCGGGCACGACCAGCCGTTCGTCAAAGAACAGCTCGGCCCCCAGCCCGTCGCATTTCGGGCAGGCGCCGAACGGGGCGTTGAAGGAAAACAGCCGCGGCTCGATCTCGGGGATGGTGAAGCCGCTGACCGGGCAGGCGAATTTCTCGGAGAACGTGATGCGCTCCGGCTCGGACGCGTCTTCTCCCTCCTCGGCGCGGGGCGCGGTTTCCAGCACCGCGATCCCGTCGGCCAGATCCAGCGCGGTGCGGAAGCTGTCGGCAAGCCGCGTCTCCAGCCCCTCGCGCACGACGATCCGGTCGACCACCACGTCGATGTCGTGGCGGAACTTCTTGTCCAGCACGGGCGGCTCGTCCAGATCGTGGAAATCGCCGTTCACCTTGACCCGCTGGAAGCCCTGCTTGCGCAGTTCCAGGAATTCCTTGCGATACTCGCCCTTGCGGTCGCGCACGATGGGCGCCAGCAGGTAGCCGCGCGTGCCTTCGTCCAGCGCCATGACGCGGTCGACCATGTCCTGCACCTGCTGCGCCTCGATCGGCAGGCCGGTGGCGGGCGAATAGGGTGTGCCGGCGCGGGCGAACAGCAGCCGCATGTAATCGTAGATCTCGGTGACCGTGCCGACGGTGGAGCGCGGGTTCTTGCTGGTCGTCTTCTGCTCGATGGAGATCGCCGGCGACAGACCGCTGATATGGTCCACGTCCGGCTTTTCCATCATGTCGAGGAATTGCCGCGCATAGGCCGACAGCGATTCGACATAGCGGCGCTGCCCCTCGGCATAGATCGTGTCGAAGGCGAGCGACGACTTGCCCGAGCCGGACAGGCCGGTGATGACCACCAGCTGATCGCGCGGGATGTCCACGTCGATGTTCTTGAGGTTGTGCTCGCGCGCACCGCGCACCTCGATCTTCTTCAGATCCGCCATCCGAGTCCTCTCGACCGCCGATTAACCTTTACCCCGGCGGAGGCGGGACTCCAATCGAAAATTGGAACGTACCGCGAACATCCACAGGTTTCTTTCGGGTTCGTCCGCGCCGGTCACGCCCGCCCGCGCCGCAGCCCGAGCGCCAGATGTACGGCGCCGCCGCCCAGAAACAAGAGGCACAGCGCGCTCATCAACCCGGCGTGACCGGCCACGCCGATCACCGCCACCATCAGCGGCGTGCCCGCCGTGTTGCCCAGGTTGCCCATCTGCGCCAGCCCGCCATTGGCCAGCGCCCGGTCCGCCAGCGTGCCGTTCAGCTGCGGCACCGAGGCAAAGCTGGCGCCCTGCACCAGCCCCAGCGCCGCGCCCAGCCCCAGCGCCAGGGACGGCGTGCCGGGCGCAAGGCCCAGCAGCGCCGCCAGCACCGCGCAGGTCGCAAAGCCCAGCACGACCACCGTCACCGCCGAGACATGCCGCAAGAGCCAGACCCCCAGCGTCAGCGAACACAGGATCGACAGCAGCGGCATCGCGCCGACCACCAAGAGCCGCGAGCCTTCGGGCAGGAAGGGCGGCAGCACCGTCAGGACGGACACGAAACTGGCGGTGTAGAACAGCCACCCCCAGGCCGGCGCGCCGATCCGCGCGCTGGTGTAGATGCGGCCATGCGCGCGCCACAGATCGGCCGGCGGCGGCGCGGCGGCGGGGGCTTTCGACACGCGCGGCAGGATTGGCCACAGGATCGCCGCCATCGCCGCCATGTAGGCGCCATGGGCCAGCATCAGCGCCGGCAGCCCGACCCCGCGCGCCAGCGGCACCCCGCCCCAGGCCAGCACGGCAAAGGCGACGCCGAAGAACGTCCCCCACAGCGTCAGCGCCAGCGGCCGGTCCTTTTCGGCGGCGATTTGCGCGATCATCGTCGGCCCCGCGACCACGATGGCCAGGTGCGCCGCCCCCTCGACCAGCCGCAGCCCCAGAAAGACCGGCAAAGGCGGGAACGCGGCTTGCAAGGCCGACACCGCCGCGCCCAGCAGCAGCGCCGAGAGCAGCGCGCGGCGATAGCCGATCCGCCCCACCAGCACGCCGGCCACCACGCCCAGCACGATGCCCACGAGTCCCACCAGCGACACCGCGAATCCCAGCGCGGTGCCGCCGCCGGGATAGATCTCGGGCAGCCGGTCGAAGATCACCGCGATCTTGCCGTATTGCGCCGCGCCGCCCAGCCCGGCGGCCCAGATCAGCAGCACCAGGCGCCAGTCGGTCGTTTCGCTGTTGCGCATCGCGGCGGCTCCGTGGTGTCGGGGATCGCACCCTGCCTAGCCGCTCGCCCAGCCGGGCGCCAGCCGTGCCGGCAAGAGCGGCGCGTGCCTTTGCACGGAATCAAGGCGAAGCCGCCGTGCATCGCCAGACCGCCCCGACGGGCTGGCGATCTGGCAGCCAAAAACGCATACGATCAAGCCCGCAATGATCTTGCTGCCATAAAGCGCACCGACCCGGCGTTCGATCGCCATCCCGCGGTCCGGCGATGCACGGCTCACCCGCGGGCACGCCCCGCACCCCGGCCCGTCCGGCACCCATTCCCCCGGCCCAAAAAAGCCTGTAATACCCCCTTGCGCCACGGCGGAAAGGCAGTATGTTCCGGCCTTCGCCAAGATATCCGGGCCGAGGGGTCGAACGCCCCGCGCCGCATCTTGAAAACAAGGGCGACAGGCCCGCCGCAAACCGAGGTTGAGACATGGCTGTCCCTCAGAACAAGATCACGAAATCGCGCCGCAACATGCGCCGTTCGCATCACGCCCTGTCGGGCGCGAACCCGAACGAGTGCTCCAGCTGCGGCGAACTGAAACGCCCGCACCACGTCTGCCCGTCCTGCGGCCACTACGACGACCGCGAAGTCGTCGCCATGGTCGATGAGGTCGATCTGGACGAAGACGCCGCTTAAGCGATCCGGCTGTCAGATGGGCGCCGACACGAGCATATTGCCCGAGCAAGGCGCCCGCCGCATTGTCATTTCCGTTGACGCCATGGGCGGCGACCGGGGGCCGGCTGCGATCGTGGCCGGCTGTGCGCGTTCCGCATCCAAGAATCCGCAGATCGCCTTTCTGCTGCACGGCCGCAAGGCGGAGCTGGAGCCGCTGGTCGCGCGCCGCGCCGTTCTATCGGGCCGGTGCGAGATTCGCGATTGCGAAGGCGTTGTGACCATGGGCGCCAAGCCCAGCCACGTCATGCGCCACGGCAAGGGCACCTCGATGTGGGCGGCCATCGACTCGGTGCGCGCGCAGGAGGCCGGGGCCTGCGTGTCCTGCGGCAATACCGGCGCGCTCATGGCGCTGTCGATGATCCGGCTGCGCAAGCTCGAGGGTGTGAACCGCCCCGCCATCGCCTGCCTGTGGCCGTCGCGCAATCCCGGCGGGTTCAACATGATGCTGGACGTGGGTGCCGACATCCGCGCCGACGAGGACGACCTGCTGCAATACGCGCTGATGGGCGCCTCCTATGCGCGCAACGGGCTGGGCGTGGCGCATCCGCGCGTCGGGCTGCTGAATGTCGGCACCGAAGAGCACAAGGGCCGCGCCGAGCTGAAGGTCGCGAACGAGATGCTGGCCCGCGCCGCCGAGCTGGGCGGGTACGACTACGTCGGCTTCGTCGAGGGCGGCGACATTCCGTCGGACCGGGTGGACGTGATCGTCACCGACGGCTTCACCGGCAATGTCGCGCTGAAGACCGGCGAAGGCACCGCCACGATGATCAGCGATTTCCTGAACGACGCCTTCCGCGCGACCCCGCTGTCGCGGCTCGCCGCGCTGCTGGCGATGACCTCGCTGCGGCGGCTGTCGAAGCGCATCGACCCGCGGCGGGTCAATGGCGGGGTGTTCCTGGGGCTGAACGGCACGGTGGTCAAAAGCCACGGCGCGGCCGATGAAACCGGCATCTCCGCGGCGATCAAGCTGGCCTTCAAACTGGCCGAATCGAACTTCAACGAGCGGCTGGCCGCTCGGGTTGCATCCGCCGCCCTGCCGGGCAATGATGCGCCCAGCAAAGAGGCCGGCCCGGTTAAAAAACAATGACAATACGTGCAGTTGTCCGCGGCGTCGGACATTACCTGCCAGAGCGGGTGGTCGCCAATTCGGAATTCGAGGCATCGCTCGACACATCCGACGAATGGATCCGCTCGCGCTCGGGTATCGAGCGGCGGCATTTCGCGGCCGAAGGGCAGACCACCTCGGATCTTGCCGTGCGTGCGGCCCGCGCCGCGCTGGACGATGCCGGGCTGGCACCGGACGATATCGACGCGATCATCCTTGCCACCTCGACCGCCGATCTGACCTTTCCGTCGGCCGCGACCATGGTGCAGGCGGCGCTGGGGATGGAACGCGGCTTTGCCTACGACATCCAGGCGGTCTGCGCCGGGTTCGTCTATGCGCTGGCCAACGCGCATGGCATGATCCTGTCCGGCCAGGCGCGGCGCATCCTGGTGATCGGGGCGGAAACCTTCAGCCGGATCATGGACTGGACCGACCGGTCCACCTGCGTGCTGTTCGGCGATGGCGCCGGCGCGCTGGTGCTGGAGGCGGCAGAGGGCAGCGGCGACAAGTCCGACCGCGGCATCCTGTCGGTCGACCTGCATTCCGACGGCCGGCACCGCGACATCCTCTATGTCGATGGCGGCGTGTCCACCAATTCGACCGGGCATCTGCGGATGCAGGGCAAGGAAGTGTTCCGCCACGCGGTCGAAAAGCTGGCCAGCACAGCCGACAGCGCACTGGACAAGGCCGGCATGGACCATTCCGAGGTGGACTGGATCGTGCCGCACCAGGCCAACCTGCGCATCATCAAGGCCACCGCGCAGAAGCTGGGCCTGTCCATGGACAACGTGGTGGTGACGGTCCAGGACCACGGCAACACCTCGGCCGCGTCGATCCCGCTGGCCCTGTCGGTGGGTGTCGAGCGCGGCCAGATCCGCGAAGGCGACGTTCTGGTGACAGAGGCGATCGGCGGCGGGCTGGCCTGGGGGGCGGTCGTCCTGCGCTGGTAGGCGAAAAACCGTTCTCTCAACGCCCCCGCGCAAGCTGTTGATCTTGACTTTGAATTTCCGTGCGCCCATCCTCCGTGCGAAACGCATGGGGGACGCTGCATGAGCAAGACACTGACCCGGATGGACCTGAGCGAGGCGGTATTCCGCGAGGTCGGGCTGTCCCGGAACGAATCCGCGCAGCTGGTCGAATCGGTTCTGGATCACATGTCCGACTCCCTCGTGAAGGGCGAGACGGTGAAAATCTCCTCCTTCGGCACGTTCTCCGTCCGCGACAAGGCGGCCCGGGTCGGGCGCAATCCGAAGACCGGCGAAGAGGTGCCGATCCTGCCGCGCCGGGTGCTGACCTTCCGGCCGTCGCATCTGATGAAGGACCGGGTCGCGGCGGGCAACAAGCGCTAGGGCCGGACCGATGGACAAGTCGCGCGACGCATTCCGCACCATCAGCGAGGTGGCCGACTGGCTCGGCACCCCGACCCATGTGCTGCGGTTCTGGGAAAGCCGGTTCAGCCAGATCAAGCCGGTCAAGCGTGCCGGCGGGCGGCGGTACTACCGGCCCGCCGACATGGCGCTGCTGGGCGGCATCAAGAAGCTGCTGCACGATGACGGGCTGACGATTCGCGGCGTGCAGAAGATGCTGCGCGAACAGGGCGTCAAACATGTCGCCGCGCTGTCGCAACCGGTCGAGGGGCTGGAGCCTGCCGAGGCCGGCTTTGCCGAAGACGTGCCGACCCTGCCACCCGAGGCCGAACTGGTACAGATGCACCCGGCACCGGACGCCGCGCCCGAACCGGCACAGCCCGATCCTGCGCCAGAGCCGCAGGCCCCGGCGGGCGCGTCGGGCGCTGCGCCTGCCGACGGCAGCTTCAACCCCTTCGCGCACAGCCCGGACGAAGGCACGCCGCCGCCGGACGAGGCCCCCGCGCCTGTACCCGAGGCGCCCTTCGCCGAGGTGGAACCCGACGATCCCGGCCATCCGCCGCCCGACGACCCCGCGCCGTTCGCCCCCCAGGCCGCGATCCCGCCCCAGGCCGCGACCGAGGAAGACCCACCGCCGGAGGCCACGCAGAGCGAAGCGGAACCTGCACTGGCACCGGTGCCGGACACGGCCCCACCAGAGCCGGCCGCACCGGCCGACGACACGATCCCCGCCCCCGATCTCGCGCCGGACGCCCTGCCGCCAGAGCCGCCCGCGGCCGCCGGCCTTCCGCCGGAGCCGCCCGGCCCGCCGGAAGGGGCGACACCGCCGGCCCGCACCCCCCTGCCCGATCTGCCCGCGATGCCCGACGGGCCGACCGTCGCCGAACAGGTGCTGCGCCGGCTGCGCGGCAAGCCGCGCCATGTCGATCCGGCGGCGCTCGCCCCGCTCCATGCCCGGCTGGCGGCGCTGCGTGAACGGATGGAGACCGGGCCGTAACGGCCGCAATCCGCTCTTGCCCCTTCGCGCAAAACCGGTAAGAAGGGGCTCGCGTCGGGCTATGGCGCAGTCTGGTAGCGCGTCCGTCTGGGGGACGGAAGGTCGCAGGTTCAAGTCCTGCTAGCCCGACCAATCTCTTTCCGCCCGCGGACCGTCGCCGCGGGCGTTTCCGTATCGGGACCCCAGCATGTCGCGTCCGACCGACCTCATCCGCCAGCCCGAACGCAGCCGCTGCGAACCCGCTGCCCGGACCCGAAGGATGACCAGCCCGACCCCGACCAAGCGCGGCGCGCGATAGATGCCGGCCGCGGGCGTTCTTCCCAGCCAGCAGATCGCGGCGATGATCGCCTCGGGCGCCATTGCCGCCGATCCGGCCATCGACCCCGCGCAGGTACAGCCTGCCTCGCTCGATCTTCGTCTCGGGCCGGTCGCCTACCGGGTGCGCGCGTCGTTCCTGGCGGGCCACGGCACCAGCGTCGCGGACCGGCTGGCGGAATTCGAGATGCACCGCTTCGACCTGGCCGGCGGCGCGGTTCTGGAAAAGGGCTGCGTCTATGTCGTCCCTTTGATGGAGCGGCTGGCCCTGCCCGGCGGCGTGCAGGCCGTGGCCAACGCCAAAAGCTCCACCGGCCGGCTCGACCTGCTGACCCGTGCGATCACCGATGGCGGAACCGAGTTCGACCGCATCGCGCCGGGCTATGCCGGCCCGCTCTACGCCGAGATCTGCCCGCGCTCGTTCTCCGTGCTGGTGCGGCCGGGGATGCGGCTCAACCAGCTGCGGCTGCGCGCCGGTCAGGCGGTTCTGGACGACGCCGCGCTGCGCATGCTGCACGAGGAGGTCACGCTGGTCGACGGGCCGGCGGTGATCGGCGAAGGGCTTGGCTTTTCCGTCGATCTGCGGCCCGAAACCGGCGATCTGGTCGGCTACCGGGCGAAACCGCATACCGGGCTGATCGACCTGGGCCGGATCGGGCACTACCCGGTGCACGATTACTGGGAAGAGGTGCGCACCCGCGAGGGGCGCATCATCCTCGACCCCGGCGCGTTCTACATCCTCGTGTCGCGCGAAGCGGTGCACATCCCCCCAGATCACGCCGCGGAAATGGCCCCCTACCTGGCGATGGTGGGCGAGTTTCGCGTGCATTACGCGGGCTTTTTCGATCCGGGCTTCGGCCATGCGGGCGCGGGCGGCACCGGATCGCGCGGCGTGCTGGAGGTGCGCTGCCACGAGGCGCCCTTCGTGCTGGAACATGGGCAGATCGTCGGGCGGCTGGTCTACGAGCGGATGGCCGAGCGCCCGGCACAGCTCTACGGCGCCGGGATCGCGTCGAACTACCAGGGCCAGGGGCTGAAACTGTCGAAGCACTTTCGGGCGCCGTAGCCGGGGGTACTGCGAGGGCAAGCTGTCACCCGTCCCGGGCCTGACCCGGGACCTCCACGCCGGTTGGCCCAGAGGCCCCGGATCACGTCCGGGGCGCGGTCAAAACCGCACTGCCTCTCGTCCGCCTTCACCCGTCCCGGGCCTGACACGGGACCTCGCCACCTGCCGGCGCGGAGGCCCCGGATCGCGTCCGGGGCACGGTCGCAAACGGCACCGCCCCTCGCCCACCTTCACCCGTCCCGGGCTTGACCCGGGACCTCGCCACCTGGCGGCCCTGAGGCCCCGGATCAGGTCCGGGGCGGGATGTCGGACGCCCGCGTCAGAACCGGCCGATCCGGCGGGTCACCCGCATCGCCTGCTTGGCCCGGCGCGCGGTTTCGCGGCCCTGCTTTTCGTTGCGGCGCGCGGCCTCGGGGTTCGCGGTCTTGCCGCCCTTGCCGGCGAACCTGTCGAACCCCGCATCGATGCCGCGGCTCAGGAATTTGCGCATTACCAGGCGCATCACCATGTTGATCAATCCGTTGGCGTTCATGCTGCGCCCTCCTTCATTCGAACATCTCGCCCTGATCGGTATCGGGCACGGCGTCGTCGTCGTCCGGCTCCGCCTCTCCGGCGGCCATCGGCCCCATCTGCGGGCGGCTTTCCAGCAGGCCCGCCGCGCGCAACTCCTTCAGGCCCGGCAGGTCGCGGGCATTCTCCAGCCCGAAATGGTCAAGGAACTCTTCGGTGACAACATAGGTCACCGGACGGCCCGGCGTCATCCTGCGGCGGCCGAATTTGATCCATTCCAGCTCCAATAGCTGGTCGACGGTGCCTCTGGACACGGAAACGCCGCGAATTTCCTCGATCTCGGCGCGAGTGACCGGCTGGTGATAGGCGACGATGGCCAGCGTCTCGATCGCCGCGCGCGACAGCTTGCGGGTCTCGACGGTTTCCTTCTGCATCAGGAACCCGAGATCCGGCGCGGTGCGAAACGCCCAGGCATCGCCGACGCGCACCACCTCCACGCCGCGCCCCGCATAGCGGCGGCGCAGATGCACCAGCGCCTCGGCCGCGTCGGCGCCGTGCGGCATCCGCGCGTTCAGCTCGGCCACGCCCACCGGATCGGCAGAGGCGAACAGGATCGCCTCGACCATCCGCTCCTGCTCGGCCATGGGCGGCGCGTCGAACAGCGGGCGCTCGGGATTGGCGGCGTCAGTCATCGCGCGGCCTCCGGCGCAGCTGGATCGGCGCATACAGCTCCGACTGGCGCAATTCGAGCGCGCCCTCCTTGGCCAGTTGCAGCGACGCGGCAAAGGTTGCCGCGGTGGCCGACCGGCGCAGCCCCGGATCGTCCGTCCAGCCGTCGGGCAGATAGCTGGACAGGTCGGTCCAGTCGCCGGCGAACCCGATCAGCGGGCGCATCCGGTCCAGCGCCTGTTCCAGCGTCAGGATACGGTCGCGGTCCATCACGAAGGGACGGAACTCGTCCCTCGTGCGGATCCGCGCATAGGCTTGCATCAGGTCCAGCAGCGTCGCCGAATAGGTCACGCGGCGCAGCCGTGCCATCGTCTCGGGCACGCCGCGCACGAAGAAATCGCGCCCCTTCTGGTCGCGCCCCATCAGCCGCGCCGCCATCTCGCGCATCGCCTGAAGCCGTTCGAGCTGAAACGCCAGATGCGCCGCCAGCTCCTCGCCCGACGGCCCCTCTTCGGCCGGGTCGGGCGGCAGCAGCAGCCGCGATTTCAGAAAGGCCAGCCAGGCGGCCATCACCAGGTAATCGGCCGCCAGTTCGATCCGCAGATCGCGGGCGGTCTCGATGAAGGCAAGGTATTGCTCGGACAATTGCAGCACCGACACGCGGCGCAGGTCCACCTTCTGGGTGCGCGACAGCGTCAGCAGCAGGTCGAGCGGCCCCTCGAACCCGTCCACATCCACGATCAGCGCCTCGGCCGCGCGGCGCGCCTCGACGCTGGTGACGTTGTCGTATGCGGTATCTTCAGCCATGGACCTTGCCGTTAAGAAGCCCCGAAAACTCGGCCTCCGCAGCGGCAATGTCAATGGGATCGGGATCGCGCCGGGCGGCAAGCGCCGCCTCGGCCCGCGCCAGCGGCGCCCCGGACAGCGCCCCGGCGGCGGCGGCCACCGCCTGCATCGCATCCATGTCGCCCGAGCAGTGCAGCACCAGATCGCAGCCCGCCGCCAGCGCGGCCGCGGCCCGCGCGCCAAGCGCGCCGTCCAGCGCCTGCATCGAGATGTCGTCGGTCATCAAGAGCCCGCCAAAGCCGATCTCGCCGCGGATCGTCCCGATCACCCGCTTCGATGTGGTGGCCGGCCGCGCCGCGTCCAGAGCCTCGAACACGACATGCGCGCTCATCGCCATCGGCAGGTCGGCCAGCGCCCTGAACGGGGCGAAATCGGTCTCGCGCAGCGTCTCTGCCGGCTCGGACACGCGCGGCAACGACAGGTGGCTGTCGACCAGCGCGCGGCCATGGCCGGGGATGTGTTTCATCACCGGCAGCACGCCCCCCGCCAGCAGCCCGTCCGCCACCACCCGCGCGATGCGTGCCACGCCGGCCGCATCGGTCCCGTAACAGCGGTTGCGCAGCACCGGGTGCGTGTCATGCCGGGCGATGTCGCAACAGGGCGCGCAATTGGAGTCGATGCCGATGCCGCGCAATTCGTCCGCGATCAGCCGGTAGCGCAGGCGCATTGCCCGCTCGGGATCGGACGCGGCGCGCATCTGGTCCAGCGGCGGCAGCCATTCGCGCCAGTGCGGTGGGCCCATCCGTTGCACCCGCCCGCCTTCCTGGTCGATCAGCACCGGCGCATCGCGCCCCACGGCGGCGCGCAGGCCCGCGGTCAGGCGGCGCACCTGGTCGGGGGTTTCGATGTTGCGGGCGAACAGGATGAAGCCCCAGGGCTGCGCCTCGGCGAAAAAGCGGCGCTCATCGGGCGTCAGGCGCGGCCCGCGGCAGCCGAAGATCGCCGCACCCGCCACCCTTCAGCGGGCCACGACGGGAATGCAGGCCCGGCCATCCGCCACGAAGGTCGAGCAGAAACGCCGCGCATCGCCGATATCGGCAAAGCCCATCGCGCGCAGCCGGTAGAACGTCTTGCCGCCCGACACGGCCTTTTCGATCACGCGCCTCTTGTCGGTCAGGAAATCGGTGAACCGCGCGTCCAGCCGCGCCCATTCGCTGCGCGCCTCGTCCGGGCTGGCAAAGGCGCCGAACTGCACCAGCCGCTCGCCCGCCGGCACCTCGGCGGCCGCGATCTCGAGCGCCGGGGGCGCGCTGATCGCGCCGGCGACGCTTTCGGCCACCGCCTCGGCCATCGTGTCGCCCGCCGGGCGCGGCATCGGCAGCGGCGAGCGCGCGACGCCGCGCACCGAGGCGGGGATGATCTTGATCGGGGTGCTGTCTGCGTCGGTGTCCGCGCCGTCCGGGGCGTCGATCGGTGCCGAAAGCGGCGTGACCCCCTCGGTCAGCTCGTCGGCCATGGCCAGCATGTCGGTCTCGCCCGCTTCCGGCCCCTCCTGCGGCGCCTCGGTCAGGCGCGGCGCGGGCAGATCCTCGTCCGACAGGTCCAGCGGCGGCGGCGCCAGCACCAGCCGGTCGGCCGGCCCTTCGGCCACGCCCTCGGCGGCGACGTTGTTCACGGCAAGGCCCTGGTGATCGGCCTGGTCGCCGCCCGGATCGTCGGGGGTCACGCGCATCGGTCCTTCCAGTGCGCGCACCACCGGCACCCCGGTCACGTCGCGCACCGCCAGCTGGTAGCCCCAGACCCCGAGGCCGCCCACCAGCGCCACCGACATCAGCGCGCCCGTCCAGTTGAAAATCGCACCCAGCGCGCCGCGCCCGGAAACGGGATCCGGCCCGGCGCTGTCGCCCAGATACATGTCCGCCATCTCTGCCTCACTGCCCGTCGGACGCGGTGCGCCCTGGGTCTTCTTGCCTGCTCGAACCCCGCGAACGGCCCGGACGCGCCTGTTTGTCAGCGCATTTCCCGGACCGGGGTCACGCCAAGAATACCAAGACCGGCCGAAATAACAACGGCGACGGCCCTCGGCAGGGCGATTTTTTCCGCCGAAGCGTTGCTATCGTGCAGGAATCGCAGCTCGGGCTTCTCGTTGCCCCGGTTCCACAGCGAGTGGAAGTCCGACGCCAGCTCGTACAGATAGAACGCCACGCGGTGCGGCTCGTGGGTGCGCGCGGCGATCTCGACAAGGCGCGGCCATTCGGCCAGCTTGCGCGCCACGGCCAGTTCGGCCTCGTCCTCAAGCGCCGGCACATCGGTCAGCGCAAGGCCCTGGCCTTCGGCCTTGCGCAGTACCGAACAGATCCGCGCATGGGCATATTGCACGTAGAAGACGGGGTTTTCCCGCGACTGCTCCAGCACCTTGTCGAAGTCGAAATCCAGCGGCGCGTCGTTCTTGCGCGTCAGCATGACGAAGCGGGTGACATCCGGGCCGACCTGCTCGACCACGTCGCGCAGGGTCACGAAATTGCCCGCCCGCTTGGACATCTTGAACGGCGCGCCATCCTTGAACAGGCGCACCAGCTGCGTCAGCTTGATGTCCAGCGGCACCCGGTTTTCCGACAGCGCGGCAACCGCGGCCTTCATCCGCTTGACATAGCCGCCATGGTCCGCGCCGAACACGTCGATCAGCGCGTCATAGCCGCGCCGCACCTTGTCGTAGTGATAGGCGATGTCGGGCGCGAAATAGGTCCAGCCGCCATCGGACTTGCGGATCGGCCGGTCCACGTCGTCGCCATACTCGGTCGAGCGGAACAGCGTCTGCTCGCGCGGCTCCCAATCCTCGGGCACCTTGCCCTTCGGCGGCTCCAGCGTGCCGCGATAGATCAGGCCCTTGCCGTCCAGATCGTCGATCGCCGCCTCGATCAGCCCGGTGCCGTACAGCGACTTTTCGGAAAAGAAGTGATCCATCTCGACGCCCAGCAGCGCCAGATCGGCGCGGATCAAGTCCATCATCCGCCGGGTGGCGAATTCGCGGACCGGCGGCAGCCAGTGATCCTCGCCGGTGTCCAGCAGGCTCTCGCCGTATTCCTTTTTCAGCGCCTCGCCCACGGGCACCAGGTAATCGCCCGGATACAGCCCCTCGGCGATCTCGGGCGCCCGGCCGCAGGCCTCGCGGTAGCGCTCGAAGGCGGACCGCGCCAGCACATCCACCTGCGCGCCGCCATCGTTGATGTAGTACTCGCGCGTCACCTCATGCCCGGCATAGGCCAGAAGGCTTGCCAGCGCGTCGCCGAACACCGCGCCGCGGGTATGGCCGACATGCAGCGGCCCGGTGGGGTTGGCCGAGACATATTCGACATTCACCCGCCGGCCCTGCCCCATCTCCGAGCGGCCATACCCCTCGCCGCGCGCCAGAACCGCGCTCACCAGCGCCGCCCAGACATCCGGCGCCAGCCGCAGGTTCAGAAATCCGGGTCCGGCCACCTCGGCCCCCGCGATGCGCGCATCCCCGGCCAGCGCCTCGGCCAGCAGCGCGGCGATGTCGCGCGGCTTCATCCCGGCGGGCTTGGCCAGCACCATCGCGGCATTGGTCGCCATGTCGCCATGCGCGGGATCGCGCGGCGGCTCGACGGTGACCGCCGACAGGTCCAGCCCGGCAGGCAGCGCGCCGCCCTGCACCAGCGCATCCAGCCGGTCCAGCACCAGATCGCGGATATCCGAAAACAGGTTCATGTCGCCTTCCTTTTCGTCCCCGCGCCTCTTACCACGCCGCCGCCCCGCGTCAACGCGCCGCGCGCGCCGCCGGACCTTGCGCGCAGGCACGCCCCTTCTTCTCGTTCCAAATACGCAAACCTGCCGTCCCGCGCAGCGCCCGCCCCGATGCGCCCGAACCGGCCCTAGCCCTTGCGCAGCCGCTTCCATTCCTGCAGCGCAAACCGGTCGGTCATCCCCGAAATGTAGTCGCACACGATGCGCGCCAGTTCGGTCTCGCCCTGCGCCTCGGCCACCTCCTTGCGCCACTGCCTGGGCAATTCGCCGGGATGGGCCATGAAGAACGGGAACAGGAAATCCAGCGCCCGCGTTACCCGGCGGCGCATCTTCACCACGTCGGGCGCGCGGTACATCCGGCGGTACAGGAACCCGCGCGTGACCTGCAACTGCTCCCACACATCGTCCGAGAACCGCGCCATCGGGCGGCCGGCCCGGCGGATATCCATCGCCGTCTCGGGCCGTAGCTGCGCCAGCCGGCCCTGCGCCTGCGCGATCACGTCCTCCACCAGGATGCCGAAGAACCGGCGCAGCGCCTCGTGCCGGCGCCGGTACAGGTTCAGCCCCGGATAGCGCGCATCGGTCGCGGCGAAACAATCGTGCAGCAGCGGCAGCTCGGACAGTTCCTCGGTCGAGAACAGCTCGGCGCGCAGCCCGTCATGCAGATCGTGGCTGTTATAGGCCACATCGTCGGCCAGCGCGGCCACTTGCGCCTCCAGCCCGGCATGGGTGTCCAGCTCCAGGTCGTGGCGCGCGTTGTATTCCGCCAGCGCATGGGGCACGGCCTCCGTCACCGGCCCGTTATGCTTGGCGATCCCCTCCAGCGTCTCCCAGGTCAGGTTCAGCCCATCGAATTCGGCATAATGCCGCTCCAGCGAGGTGACGATGCGCAGCGTCTGGGCATTGTGATCGAACCCGCCGTAAGGCGCCATCAGCCGCTCCAGCGCGTCCTCGCCGGTATGGCCGAAGGGCGGATGCCCCAGATCGTGCGCCAGCGCCACCGCCTCGGCCAGATCCGCGTTGCCGCCCAGGGCCTGCGCGATGGTGCGCGCCACTTGCGCCACCTCGATCGAATGGGTCAGGCGGGTGCGGTAGTAATCGCCCTCGTGCTCGATGAAGACCTGGGTCTTGTGCTTGAGCCGCCGGAAGGCGCTGGAATGCACGATCCGGTCGCGGTCGCGCGCATAGCAGTCGCGGTACCGGCTCGGCTCTTCGTCGTATAGCCGCCCGCGCGAGGTTTCCTCGCGCGCGGCATAGGGGTGCATCATCGCTCTGCCCGTTCTTGCCTGCCCGTTCTTGCCGGGCCATCCCATCGCCCATATATTGCAAGGCAATGCGAAATGATACCGCCGGAGCAGACCGATGATGGTACCCCCGACCGTGACCGAACGCGCCTTCACCCGCCTCGCCGAAATCGGCGCGGCCGAACAGGGCAAGGCGCTGCGCGTGGCCGTCGATGGCGGCGGCTGCTCGGGTTTCCAGTACGATATCACCCTTGACGAGGCGGCCGAGGACGACCTGATCCTAGAAGGCGCCGGCCAGAAGGTGGTGGTCGATTCCGTGTCGCTGCCGTTCCTGGCGGATGCGGTGATCGACTTTTCCGAGGAACTGATTGGTGCGCGCTTCGTGATCGAGAACCCGAACGCCAGTTCAAGCTGCGGCTGCGGCACCTCGTTCTCGATGTAGGCAGCGGACGGCGCGGGCGCGTCGCCATTCACGCATGCCCTGCGCCCGGTGCCTTCAGTGCGGTGCAAACCCCGCTGGAAGGAAGCGGACCATGGCCTCCGGGCCGCGAGGGTCGATTTCATAGAGCACGGGACGCGCGGACAGATAGGCTCGCCAGTTCTTTTCGGGAAACGTGCTGATCCGCGTTCCGTGCTCTGCATACATTCTCGGCGAAAGATCTGCGATCCGCATGCCGCGCCCATTGGTGCTGTGCTTGGCGATGATGCCTCGAATCCTCTGATCGAACTCGGAGACGGCACCATCCGGTTTCCGGCAATCCGGGCGGCTTTCGGGATCTTGCAACTGCAGAAACTCCGAACAGGCCATCCGAAAACCCGTCGGCGCTTTCGCTTCGCCAAGACCGAGCACATGCACGCCACGCTCGCGAAGGCGCTGCACCAGATGGGTGAAGTCGCCGTCCGAGGTTGCAATCGCAAACGTTTCGAGACCGCTCACAAGCGCCATTTCCATCGCGTCGATACTCAGAAGAAGATCGGCCGCATTCTTGCCTTCACCGGCATGGATGAACCGGTAGCCCGGGGTGCTCAGCCAATCGGGCTGTGGGTTTGCAGCGGCATAGACGCGGGCAATGTCGATCCGGCCCAGCCTGCCCGCCTCGGAGAGAACCCGCGCGGAGTGCCTTGCGCTGACATTGTCGCCATCGACCAGAACCGCAATGCGCCGTATATCCATATCCGCTTTCCAGGCAAGCAACCCCGATCTGCGATCAGGGTACAGGCGCCATCGGGCGAAAATTTGTTGGTAGAGCGATACTGCTGTGGCACCGTGCGGCAGACAGCCCGGGCCGGCGGACGGTTTCAGGCCCTTGCGCGCCGCGCCGGCACCGGGCACATCGCGCGTCATGCACTATCCCACGATCATCCTCGGCGCCGGGGCGGCCGGCATGATGGCGGCGGCGCAGGCCGGGCCGGGCACGCTGGTGCTGGACCATGCGCGCGCGCCGGGCGAGAAGATCCGGATTTCCGGCGGCGGGCGCTGCAACTTCACCAACCTGCATGCGGGGCCCGAAAATTTCCTGTCCGCCAATCCGCATTTCTGCAAATCGGCGCTGGCGCGCTACGATCAGCACGATTTCATCGCGCTGGTGGACCGGCACCGCATCGCCTGGCATGAAAAGACGCTGGGGCAGTTGTTCTGCGACGGCTCTGCCCGGCAGATCATCGACATGCTGCTGGCGGAGATGCGCGGCGCGGGCGCGGAATTGCGGCTGGAGACGGCCGTCACCGGCATCGCGCATGGGACGGACGGCTTCACCCTGACGCTGGACGGTGCGGCGCCGCTGACCTGCCGCAACCTTGTCGTGGCCACCGGTGGCAAGTCGATCCCGAAGATGGGGGCGAGCGGGTTCGCCTACCGGATCGCCGAACAATTCGGGCATGAGGTGACCGAAACCCGCCCCGCCCTGGTGCCGCTGACCTTCGGGCCGGACGTGCTGGCGCTGACCAAGCCGCTGGCGGGGGTGTCGCTGCCGGCGCGGGTATCGGCGGAAGGCGCGGCATTCGACGAGGCGCTGCTGTTCACCCATCGCGGGCTGTCGGGGCCGGCGATCCTGCAAGCCTCGTCCTATTGGCGCGAGGGGGCGCCGATCCGCATCGACCTTTTGCCGGGGCAGGACGCGCTGGCGGCGCTGAAAGCGGCGCGGGCCGAGAATGGCCGCCGCGCGGTCGGCACGGCGTTGGCCGGGTTGCTGCCGAACCGGCTGGCCGCCGCCTGGGCCGAGGCGCGGGGGCTGACCGGGCAGATGGCCAATATTCCGGACCGGGACCTGGCCGGTATCGCGGCCGGGCTCTCCGATTGGCAGCTTACCCCCGCCGGGTCCGAAGGCTACCGCACCGCCGAGGTGACATTGGGCGGGATCGACACGGACGGGCTGGATGCGCGAAGCATGGAATCGAAGCGCATGAAGGGCCTGTTCTTCATCGGTGAGGCGGTGGATGTGACCGGCTGGCTGGGCGGCTACAACTTTCAATGGGCCTGGTCCTCGGGCTGGGCGGCGGGCCGGGCCATCGCGGAAAGGCGCGCGTGACAAGTCGCGCGCCCTGTGGTCAACAAGCACCGACCGAGGAGACGCAGAGATGAAGATCGCCACCTTCAACATCAACGGCATCAAGGCGCGCGCGCAGGCCCTGCTGGACTGGCTGGACGAGGCCGCGCCCGATGTCGCCCTGCTGCAGGAGATCAAGTCGGTCGACGAGGCGTTCCCGCGCGAGGTCTTCGAGGATCGCGGCTACAACGTGGAAACCCACGGGCAGAAGGGGTTCAACGGCGTCGCCATCCTGTCGAAACTGCCGCTGGAGGATGTGACGCGCGGGCTGCCGGGGGACGACGGTGACGACCAGGCGCGCTGGATCGAGGCGACGGTGACGGGCAGCCGCGCCTTGCGGGTCTGCGGGCTGTATCTGCCCAACGGAAACCCGGCGCCGGGGCCGAAATACGACTACAAGCTCGCCTGGATGGAGCGGCTGCATGCCCGCGCCGAGGCGCTGCTGGCCGAGGAAATGCCGGCGCTGATGGCCGGCGATTACAATGTGATCCCGCAGCCCGAGGACGCGGCGCACCCCGAGAAATGGGCGGATGACGCGCTGTTTCGGCCCGAAACCCGCGCCGCCTGGCGCCGGATCGTCAATCTCGGCTTCACCGAGGCGTTCCGCGCGCGGGTGCAGGGGCCGGGGCATTATTCGTTCTGGGATTACCAGGCCGGCGCCTGGCGGCGCAATGACGGGATCCGCATCGATCATTTCCTGCTGACCCCGCAGGCCGCCGACCTGATGACCGGCTGCGGCATCGACGCGGAGGTGCGCGGCCGCGAGAAACCGTCCGACCACGTCCCGGTCTGGGTCGAACTGGACGCCTGAGCGGCCGGATCGACCTGAACGGCACCCGTTTTCCGCCATGCTGTTATCGCCGCGGATTGACGACCTGCGCAGCCGAGGCGCGTCAGATCACACCCGATCCAAAGGTTTCATCCGCCAGCCCGGCACAGCGTTCGTCATACGATCGCGGCGGGGCTGGCGGACGAAGGTCGATCGAACGCGGCAGCCCTATGGCAAAAGCTGTATCGGCTCCACGTTCCCCAGCCCGCACCGCGCGCAGCAGTTCGAACAATTGTAGCTGTCATTCGCCCCGACACCCCAATAGGTGCTGGACGAGCCGCGCGCCCAGGCCCCGTAGCAGATCAATTCGTTGTGGTTGCAGGTCAGGTTGAAAGTCGCGTTGCCCTCGTTCGGGGTGACGACATAGACCTGATTGTTGCCCGGCCACACATGGTTGCGGTCCTGGCTGTAGAATTCGACACTGACATCCCTGTTGTAGTCGTTGTCGATCGTCCAAAGCAGCGACGCCGCGCTGGCCATAACGGGCAGGACGATCGAAACGATCAGCCCCGCCATGAGAAGTGTCAGATTACGCATCAGTATCTCTCCATTAACGTCTTTCTGCCCCAACTTGCGCCGCCGCATCCGCGGCTGCGGCCGAACCGGCGCGAAATGAGGCGGTCTCTACCCTGGGCGGTTGCAAGCAGTACAAGAGCGCCCGCATTCACATTTCCCGACCGCAGGGCGCGGGTCAACGACGAAGAGTCTCAAACCGTTAAATATTCAGGAATAACGCTTCAGAACCGCACCGATCGCCGCGGTCCTTTCCTCAAGCAGGGCGCGGTCGCCCAGGGTCTCGACATTCAGGCGCACGACCGGCTCGGTGTTGGATTGCCGCAGGTTGAAGCGCCAGTCGGAAAACTCAACCGACAGCCCGTCAAGCCTGTCCACCTCGCCGCCGCCGGCAAAGGCCGCCTCCACCGCGGCGACGGCGGCCTCCGGGTCGGACAGGCGGTAATTGATCTCGCCCGAGGACGGATGCCGAGCGCGCATCTCGCCCACCAGGTCCGACAGGCTGCGCCCGGTGCGCGCCATATGCGCCAGCACCAGCAGCCACGGGATCATTCCGCTGTCGCAATACATGAAGGCGCGGAAATAATGATGCGCCGACATCTCGCCGCCATAGGCCGCGTCGACCTCGCGCATGGTCGCCTTGATCAGCGCGTGGCCGGTCTTCGACACCACCGCCTCGCCGCCCTTTTCGGCCACGATGCGGCGCGTGTTCCAGACGATGCGCGGGTCGTGCACGATCCGCGATCCGGGCTCCTGGTCCAGCACCGCCGCGGCCAGCAGCCCGACGATATATTCGCCGTCGACGAAATCGCCGGCCGCGTCGAACAGGAAGCAGCGGTCGAAATCGCCGTCCCAGGCGACGCCCATATCCGCCCCGGCGGCACGCACCGCATTGCCGGTCACCGGCCGGTTTTCGGGCAGAAGCGGGTTCGGAATGCCGTTCGGAAAGCGCCCGTCGGGGTCGTGGTGCAGCCGCTCGAAGACCAGCGGCGCGCCCCCCGCCTCCAGCGCGGCGGCGATGGCGTCGAAGGTCGGCCCAGCCGCGCCGTTGCCGGCATTGACCAGCACCTTGGCCTGCGGCAACGCGGCCGGCGGGGCAAAGGACAGCACCCGTTCGACATAGGCGGCGCGCGGATCGGCGGCGCGCACCCGGCCGCGCGTGCCCCGCGGCGGGCCGAAGTCGTCCGCCGCCGCCAGATCGTGCATCGCCTGAAGCCCGTCCTCGCGCGAGATCGGCCGCGCGCCCGGCCCGATCAGCTTCACCCCGTTATCGCCGATCGGGTTGTGGCTGGCCGTCACCATCAGCCCGCCGCCCGCACCCAGATGATCGGTGGCGAAATACATCTCCTCGGTGCCGCACAGCCCGATATCCAGAACCTCGACACCCTCGTCCACCAGCCCCCGCGCCAGCGCGTCCTTCAGCATCGGCGAGGAGTCGCGGATGTCGCGCCCCAGAACGACGGGATCCGCGCGCTCCGGCACCATCACCCGCGCAAAGGCCCGCCCGATCCGGTAGGCGATCCCCTCGTCCAGGTTCTCGCCGACGCGGCCGCGAATGTCGTAACTCTTGAAACAGCTCAATCCGGTCATCACGCCCACCTTCTGCCTGCCAGTCGAACGCGCCGCCTAAGGCGCGGTTCCGTCCTCGGTCCGGCCGCGAAACCCGGTCGCCACCACGAATTTCTCGGACGAATCCGAGCGGCTGGCCGGCGGCTTGACGTTCACCACCTTGTCGAACCGCTGTTTCAGCTGGGTCTGAAGCCCCGCCTCCGCGCCGCCTGCCAGCACCTTGGCAACGAAGGTTCCGCCCTCCTCCAGCACGTCGAAGGCCAGTTCCGCCGCCGCCTCGCACAGCGCGACGATGCGCAGATGGTCGGTCTGCTTGTGCCCCGAGGCGGAGGCCGCCATGTCCGACATCACCACATCGGCGCGCCCGCCCAGCCAAGCCTTCACCTTGTCGTCCGCGCCGTCCTCCAGGAAATCGAGAACGTGGATTTCCGCGCCCGGAACCGGCTCGACCTCCTGCAGATCGACGCCCAGCACGCGGCCCACCGGCTTGCCCGGCCGCTCCCCCAGCGCGTTGACCCGCGCCGCCGCCACCTGGCACCAGCCGCCGGGCGCGCAGCCCAGATCGACCACCCGCGCGCCGGGTACAAGAAACCGGTACTTGTCATCCAGTTCCAGAATCTTGAACGCCGCGCGGCCACGATACCCCTCGGCCTGCGCGCGCTTGACATAGGGATCGTTGAGCTGCCGCTCCAGCCACAGCGTCGACGACAGTTTGCGCCCCCGCGCCGTCTTGACCTTCACCCGCAGATCGCGCTGCCCGCGCCCGCTCGACTTCTTCGCCATTGCATCCTCTTCGCCCACATCGCCCGCCGGCCCGAAACGGCGCTGCCGGATCAGGCACTTACCCCAGCTTCTTCGGTTCGGCAAATATCCCCGCCGGAGGCACGCGCCGCAAGGCGCGTTCAATAGGCCCCGTCCTCCAGCACCCCGTCGCGGCTCATCTGCGCGTAAAGCAGCCCCTCGCGCAGGCCCCGGTCCGCCACCGACAACCGGTCGGTCGGCCAGACCCTGAGCAGCGCCTGCAATATCGCCGCCCCCGACATGATCAGCGCGTGCCGGTCGCGGCCGATGCGCGGGTCGGTGCGCCGCCCGACCGGCCCCAGCGCCAGGTATTCGCGGATCACCCGGTCGATCTGGTCCGAGGTCATCCGCAGCCCGTCCACCTTGTTGCGGTCGTAGCGCTTCAGCCCCAGATGGCTGGCCGCGACGGTAGTCACGGTCCCCGACGTGCCGATGATCTGGAAGCCTTCCTTCTGCTGGATCAGCTCATAGGGCGAGAAATCGGTCAGTTTCTCCTCGAAATACCAGCTCATCAGCGCATAGCGCGCGGCGTCGTCCTCCACGTCGATGAACTGGTCGCGCAGCGTCGCCACCCCCAGCGGCACCGAGATCCAGTCGACCACCTTGACGTGCGGAAACGGGCTTTCGGCCGGGCGGAACCCGGTATGCAGCCGCATGATCGCGCGCGGCCGGTCGCGGCGCGGCACCGAGGTCAGGTCGATCCAGACCAGCTCTGTCGAGCCGCCGCCGATGTCGATGACCAGCAATTGCTCGGTCCGGGTCGAGACCAGCGGCGCGCAGCTGACCACGGCAAGGCGCGCCTCTTCCTCCGGCTCGATGATCTCCAGCGTCAGCCCGGTCTCGGCCCGGATCGTCGCCATGAATTGCGGCCCGTTGCTGGCGCGGCGGCATGCCTCGGTCGCGACAAGCCGCATCCGCCCGACATCGTGCTTTTCCAGTTTGCGCTTGCAGATTTTCAGCGCCTGCACCGTGCGCGCCATCGACGACCGGCTCAACCGGCCGGATCTTTCCAGCCCGGTGCCAAGCTGCACCGACTTGGAAAAGCTGTCGACGACATGGAACTGGTTGCCCTTGGGCTGGGCGACCAGCATCCGACAACTGTTTGTTCCCAGATCCAGCGCGGCGTACAGCTCTGCCGGATCGGGCCGTGCGGGTGCAGGGGGCTCGACCGGGGCAAGCCCCGGGAGCGCGTCCCGACCCGCAGGACGCCTGGGCGTCATCAATCCGCCCTCCGATATGGTTGCCTTCAGTTTATGCATCGCCGGGGCGCCGTGCAAGGAAAACGCCGCGAAAAACGCGGCCGCCGCCCGGCCGCCTTCATATAGATCATGAGAATAATGATGCCGGCGCGCACTTTCCTTGCCGGGGCGCATTGGGTACGCCTTTGACCATCCGTCGCATCGTGCACATATGATGTCGAAATCCGCCACCGCGGCGGGCGGCACGCCGCGTAGAAGCGGCCAAAGGGGTTCGGGAATCGGCCATGGCGCAGATCACCATCGTCTACTGGCGGGACATCCCCGCGCAGGTCATCGCCGGCAAGGGCCGCCGCGGCGCGAAATGCCCGCTGCCCGAACGGTTCGAACAGGCCATCGACCGCGCCGCGATGAAGGTCGGCGCGCGCGACTCGGATGCCTACCTGTCGGAATGGCGCAAGGCCGCCCCCTACGAGATGGGCGGCCCCGATGCCGAGGCCGCCGCGGCCGAGGCCGCCCGGATCGACGCCGAATACGACAAGGAACGGCTGAAAAGGCTGATCGCCAACGACGGATGGGCCTAGAGCCGCCGCGCATATGGAGGGCCGTCATGGCTTTGCTGAACTTTCGCCGCCCGGCCAGCGGGCGCCCCGCCCCCGGCAGCCCGGCGCTTGCGGATTTCGTCCGCGGCTACTCGATCGAGGTGATGCCGCGCACCGCCGCCAAGGTCGAGGATTTCCGCGCCCTGCTGCCCGAGGGCACGCGCGTCTACATCGCGCATATCGACGGCACGCCCATCGAGGACATGGTTGCGACCGCGAAACGGATTGCGGGTGACGGATTCGCCGTGGTGCCGCATGTTCCCGCCCGGATCGTTCGCGACCGTGCCATGCTGGCCGACTGGATCGCCCGCTATCAGGGCGAGGCCGGCGTGACCGAGGCGCTGCTGCTGGCGGGCGGGCTGGCCGCGCCGCAGGGCGCCTTCGAGACCTCGATGCAACTGCTGGAAACCGGGCTGTTCGGCAAGGCGGGCTTCACCCGGCTGCACGTCGCCGGCCACCCCGAGGGCAACCGCGACATCGACCCGGACGGATCCGACCGGCGCGTGATGGACGCGCTGCGCTGGAAGCAGCGTTTTGCCGAGACCAGTGATGCGCAGATGGCTGTCGTCACCCAGTTCGCCTTCGATGCCGGCCCGGTGATCGACTGGACGGACCGGCTCGTCGCCGAGGAGATCGCGCTGCCGGTCCATATCGGCATCGCCGGCCCGGCCAAGCTGCAGACGCTGATCCGCTTCGCCATCGCCTGCGGCGTCGGCCCGTCCCTCAAGGTGCTGCAAAAACGCGCGATGGACGTGACCAAGCTGGTCCTGCCCTACGAGCCGACCGACGTGCTCGCCGCGCTGGCCGCGCACAAGGCGGCGCGGCCCGGCTTCGGCATCGAGCAGGTGCATTTCTTCCCGCTGGGCGGCATCGCACCCTGCGCGCGATATGCATCCGGGCTGCTTGGCAGCACACCGCAGGAGCGGGCCGCGCAGTGACCGTATCCGCCCTGCTCTTCGATCTGGACGGCACGTTGCTGGACAGCGATCCGCTGCACCTCGAGGTCTTCACCGAGGTGATGGCGCCGTTCGGCATAACCGTCGATGCCGCCTTCTACCGGGCCAAGGTGCACGGGCGGCACAACATCGACACCTTTACCGAACTGACCCCCGGCGAGGATCCCGCGGCGATGGACCGGATGAAGGAACGCCGCTTTCGCGACATGCTGGCAGAGCGCGGGGCCGACCGGACCCCCGGCCTCCTGCGGCTGCTGGACCGCGCCGACGCGGCGGGCCTGCCCTATGCCGTGGCCACCAACGCACCGCGCGACAATGCCGCCGCGATGCTGGACGCCATCGGCCTCGCGCAGCGCATCGAGGTCGTCGTTTCGGCCGAGGATTGCGACCGCCCCAAGCCGGCGCCCGATCCGTTCCTGATGGCCGCGCGCCGGCTTGGCGCCGATCCGGCCCGCGCGCTCGCCTTCGAGGACAGCCCCGCCGGCGTGGCCGCGGCGCATGCCGCCGGCTGCCGCGTCGTCGGGCTGACCTCGACCCTTTCGCCCCGCGATCTGCGCGCCGCCGGTGCGCACCACACGATCCGCGATTTCACGGATCCCGCGCTCGAGCCGCTGCTCGGGCTGCCCACAGGAGCCTCTGCATGACCCGTACCGTCGTCGAATCGAAGACCAAGACCGTGACCATCGGATTTGACGAGCCGTTCTGCGTCATCGGCGAGCGGATCAACCCGACCGGCCGCAAGAAACTGGCCGCCGAGCTTGAGGCCGGCGATTTCTCCACCGTCGAGAAGGACGCGCTCGAACAGGTGGCCTGCGGGGCCATGGTGCTCGATGTGAATGCCGGCGTCGTCTACAACTCCAACCCGAACCCGAACGAGACCGAGCCGCCCCTGATGCGCAAGATGATCGACCTGGTGCAGGCGCAGGTCGATGTGCCGCTATGCATCGATTCGTCGGTGCCCGGCGCGCTCGAGGCCGGGCTGGAAGCGGCGCATGGCCGGCCGCTGGTCAACTCCGTCACCGGCGAGGAGGATCGGCTGGAACTGGTCCTGCCGCTGATCAAGAAATACGGCGTGCCGGTGGTGGCGATCTCGAACGACGATACCGGCATTTCCGAAGACCCGGACGTGCGGTTCGACGTCGCGCGCAAGATCGTCGAGCGCGCCGCCGATTTCGGCATCCCGGCACATGACATCGTGGTCGACCCGCTGGTGATGCCGGTGGGCGCGATGGCCACGGCGGGCCTGCAGGTATTCGCGCTGGTGCGGCGCCTGCGCGACGAACTGGGCGTGAACACCACCTGCGGCGCCTCGAACGTGTCCTTCGGGCTGCCGCACCGGCACGGGATCAACGCGGCCTTCCTGCCGATGGCGATCGGGGCCGGCATGACCTCGGCGATCATGAACCCGGTGCGCGCCGTCGAGATGGAGGCGATCCGCGCCGCCAATTTCCTGATGAACCACGATGCCAATGGCGGCGACTGGATCAGGTTTTCCCGCGTGCTCGACGCCGTGGCCGAAGGCACCCCCTTCGCCGATGCCTCCCGCGCCGCGTTGGCCGCCGGCGGTGCGCGCGGCGGGCGGCGCGGCGGGCGGCGCCGGGCGGGCTGAGCTTCACCGGGGGGTATCCGGACCAATCCGACCCCGAACGTCGCTGGCCGCCGCGCGGGCCGTTCCGCCGCGCAAACCGGCGCGCGCACAGCCTTGCCGCGCGGCACAACGCGAAAAGGGTGCCGCCGTCGCAGCACCCTTCCCGAGGTATTCTCGGCCCCGCGTCTGAAGCCGGGGCGCATTCCGCGCTGCGCCGGGCGCGACCGATCTACTCTTCCATCAGCGCGCTGTCGTCGCTGTCTTCCGCCGCATGGAAATCCAGCCCATGCGCCGCGCGGATCTTGTCCTCGATCTCGAGGGCCATATCCTTGTTTTCCTTCAGGAAAGTCTTGGCATTCTCGCGGCCCTGGCCGATCCGCTCGTCGCCATATGAAAACCAGGCGCCGGATTTCTCGACCACGCCGGCCTTCACCCCGAGATCCAGCAATTCGCCGGTTTTCGAGATGCCTTCGCCGTACATGATGTCGAATTCCACCTGCTTGAAGGGCGGCGCGACCTTGTTCTTGACCACCTTGACGCGGGTCTGGTTGCCCACCACCTCGTCGCGGTCCTTGATCGCACCGATCCGGCGGATGTCGAGCCGCACCGACGAGTAGAATTTCAGCGCGTTGCCGCCCGTCGTGGTCTCCGGCGAGCCGAACATCACGCCGATCTTCATCCGGATCTGGTTGATGAAGATCACGGTGCATTTCGAGCGGCTGATCGAGCCGGTCAGCTTGCGCATCGCCTGGCTCATCAGGCGGGCATGGACGCCGACCGAGCTGTCGCCCATGTCGCCCTCGAGCTCGCTTTTCGGGGTCAGCGCGGCGACCGAATCGACCACCACCATGCTGACCGCACCGGAGCGCACCAGCGTATCGGTGATTTCAAGCGCCTGCTCGCCCGTATCGGGCTGCGAGATCAGCAATTCGTCCAGGTCGACGCCCAGTTTCCTGGCATATTGCGGATCGAGCGCATGTTCCGCGTCGACGAAGGCGCAGACGCCGCCGGTCTTCTGTTCCTCGGCCACGCAATGCAGCGTCAGCGTCGTCTTGCCGGAGCTTTCGGGCCCGTAAATCTCGATGATCCGGCCCTTGGGCAGGCCGCCGATTCCCAGCGCGATGTCCAGCCCGAGCGAGCCGGTCGAGGTCGCCTCGATATCTGCCAGCGCATTGTCGCCGCCGAGCTTCATGATCGAGCCCTTGCCGAACTGCCGTTCGATCTGCGCAAGCGCCGAATCCAGCGCCTTTTGCTTGTCGCCGCCCTTCTTGTCCATCATCTTCAGAAGTTCTGCCGTTGCCATGGTTCGCCACCCTTATTTCACAGCCTATGCCCCGCGGCAATCGTCGGCGTGTTCGCCTCTTGTTCTTCCCGCGTTATGCGAACAAAACGTGGACATTTCAAGAGGAATCTTCGCGGGTCGATATTGGCCGGGACCGGTTAACATGGCGTTTACAACGCAGCGAAGGCCGAAGTTTCGCGGAACTCCGGCGAAAACCCGTAAGTCACGGCGGCCGGCCCGCCCTATCATCCGATCTGGTCCTGGACCGTTTCGGTCAGTTGTGCCAGCGAGAACGGCTTTGGCAAAAAAACCGAATTGGGGATCTTCGCGCGGTGGTGCGAGATCGCGTCCTCCGCATAGCCCGACACGAACACCACCCGCGTGCCCGGCCGGTCGCGCAGCGCCTCGGCGACCCAGCTCGGCCCGTCCATGCCGGGCATCACAACGTCGGTCACGAAGACATCCACATCCAGCGCCGCGTCTTCAAGCGTTCGCAGCGCCTCTTCGGCGCTGTCCGCTTCCAGGACCGTATGCCCGCGCAGCCGCAGGGCGCGGCTGGCAAAGGCGCGCACCGGCGCCTCGTCCTCGACCAGCAGGACCACGCCGCCATTCGGGCTGGACACCCGTTTCGCGGGGACCGCCGCCGCGATGTCCGCCTCGGGCGGCAGGCCGCGATGGGCCGGGAAGTAGATGGTAAAGCTGCTGCCCTGCCCGACCACGCTGTCCGCAAAGATGAAGCCGCCCGATTGCTTGACGATCCCGTAGGCCATCGACAGGCCCAGCCCGGTGCCCTCGCCCGTGCGCTTGGTCGAATAGAACGGCTCGAATATCTTGGCCAACCGATCGGCGGCGATGCCGCAGCCTTCATCCTCGACCCGGACGACCACGTAATCGCCCTCCGGCACCTCGGCGCGGTCGCGGCGCAGCGGTCCCGTCAGCCGGTCGGAGCGCAGCCCGATCGTGATCCGCCCGCCGCCGGGCATGGCGTCGCGGGCATTGACCACCAGGTTCATCAATACCTGTTCGAGCTGCCGCTTGTCGGCGCGGATCCGCGGCAGGTCGGGATCGTGGGTCCAGTCGAGGCGAATCGTCTCTCCCACCAGCCGGTTCAGAAGATGGGCCAGATCGCCCATCGTGTCGCGCAGGTCGATCAACTCGGGCTCCAGCGTCTGCTTGCGCGAGAAGGCCAGCAACTGCCCGACCAGACAGGCGGCGCGGTTGGCGTTCTGGTTGATCTGCACGAGGTCGCCGTAATCGGGATCCTGCGCGTCGTGACGCAGCAAGAGGAGATCGCAATGGCCCGAGATCGCGGTGAGCAGGTTGTTGAAATCATGCGCGACGCCGCCGGCCAGCTGACCCACCGCCTGCATCTTCTGGCTCTGGACGAACTGCGCCTCCAGCGTCTTGAGCTCGGTCGCGTCGATCAGGACCGCCAGCAGCGCGGCGTCGCCGCCATCGACCATGCGGCCCAGCGCCACCTGCAGATACACATCCTTTTTCGGGCGCGAGGCGCGCACCACCTCGGCCCCGAGGCCGCCGCGTCCCTCGGAGACATCGCGCAGCCAGTCCTCGACGGGGCGGCCCAGCCCCTCGACGATGCCGCCGAAATCGGCCGTCTCCGCCTCGGGCAGGTCCAGCAGGGCGCGGGCCCGGCGGTTGGCCATCAGAATGCGCCCGGCGGGCGACAGCTTCATCACCGGAACCGGCAGCGCATCGGCGTGGATCAGGTGGCGATCGGGCGCCTCCCCCGGCCAGATGCACAGCTGCGTCAGACCGCCCGGCTCGTCCAGGAGGGCGACATGTGCGGCGACCTGGCCGGTTGCGGTGTCGAAATGATGAAGCTGACCGTTGCGCACAGGCAGATCGGCGATCACCCGGTCGACGGATTTCGGGCGGCCGCCCAGAAACGCCTCCATCCGGGGGGTCATGTCGACGATGCTGCCGGTGCGCGACAGGCGCATCATCGGCATGGCGATGTCTGCGGTGCCCTGCACCGCCTGATCGTCGAGCCGCCAGATATGGCCGTCCGGTTCGGCGCGGGTGACCGTCAGCCGCAGCGCGCCCTCGGCGGTCGCCACATCCTCGGACACCGAGCCGCGGGCGGCGGCCTGCATCCGCAGGCGGCGCAGCACCTGCGCCGGTGCGGCGAACAGATCGCCGATCGCCGCCGCCAGCGTGTCGCCGCCGCCCGGATAGCGCGCCGCCGCCGCCGCATTGCGGTAGACGATGCGCCCCGCCGCGTCGGTGAGGAAGGCCGGCACCGGATCGTGCCCGATCAGCGCCGCGATCGCCGCGGCCACCTGGCCCTCGCGCGCGCGGTAGAGCCGGACCAGCAGGCAGATCGTGGCGGCCAGCGCCAGGAGCGTCGCGCCGGACACCAGGAACACCATCCCGGCGAATCCGCCGGCAAAGTACAGCGCCAGCCCCAGCAGCGCGGCGGCGGGCGCAAGCATTCGCCGCCAGCGCGGCGCGGCGGCAAGCGCCATGCGGGTCAGCGGCCCGGACGTGGTCGCGGCGTCGGACAAGGCGCACTCCTTCACGGTTGCGCCGACACTTGCATCAAAAGATTAACACGCTCTTAAACCCGGCGAGCAGCCATCACCCCTGCGGCGCCCGCAGCCGCGCGAGATAAAACCCGTCGCCGCCATCCAGCGGGGTCAGCGCATGCTCGTCCAGCAGCGTCCAGCCGGCCGGCAGCCGCGCCAGCAGGGCGGCGGTCTGGTCCGTGTTTTCCTCGGCCAGCAGCGAGCAGGTGACATAGGCCAGCACCCCGCCCGGCGCGACCAGCGGCGCGGCGCTGTCGAGGATCCCGGCCTGAAGCTGCACAAGCTCGGCCAGCCGCTCCGGCGTCAGGCGCCATTTCGCATCGGGCGCGCGCCGCCAGCTGCCCGAGCCGCTGCACGGCACATCGCACAGCACCAGATCATACGGTGCGCGCTGCGACGCCCCGTCCGCACCCGCCACCGCGATGCTTGCGCCCGCCCGCGCCGCCCGCGCCGGAAGGTCGCGCATCCGGGCCGGGTCGGCGTCATGGGCGGTCACATCCGCGCCGCGCGCGGCCAGTGACAGCGCCTTGCCGCCGCCGCCGGCGCAATAGTCGAGCACGCGCAGGCCCGGCCCGGCCTCGAGCGCATCGCATACCGCCTGGCTGGCGGCGTCCTGAAGCTCCACCAGACCCTCGGCATAGGCGCGCGATTGCTGCACGCGCCGGGGATTGCCGGTCACTTCCAGCGCTGTGGGCGACAGCGGATGCGGTACCGCCGTGATTGCGTCCTCGGCCAGCGCGGCCTGCGCCGCCGCCCGGTCCGTGCGCGCGACATTCACCCGCAGGAAGACCGGCGCGCGGGTGCGCAGCACTTCTGCCACCGGCTCGGCATCGGCACCGAGACCGGCATCCAGAAGCGGCATCAGCCAGTCGGGCATGTCCAGCCGCACGGCCCTTGGCGCGGTATCCAGCTTTGCGCCGGTCTCTTCTGCCGCGAGCGGCGGCGGCGCATAGCCCTCGCCGGTGAACAGCGCGGCCGGGTCCAGTCCGGCGGCGCGCACCTGGCCCAGCATGATCCCGCGTCCGGTTTCCGCGCCGCCCAGCCACGCGCAGGAGCGCAGGCAGCGCAGCGCGTCGAACACATGATCGCGGATCGCCGCACGGTCCTTGGCGCCGGCAAAGCGGTGGCCGCGCGCCCAGCCGGTCAGCACCTTTTCCGCCGGCACGCCGTCCAGAACCGCATCGAGAATCTCGATTGCCGCGGCGATGCGCGCGCCCGGCGTCATCGTGAAAGCCACATGAAGATCGAAACGTAGTTCATTGACATATCACATCATCCGGTAATTCGGCGATTCCCGCGTGATCTGCACGTCATGGACATGGCTTTCCTTCAGGCCCGCCCCGGTGATGCGCACGAAGCGGCAGCCGCCGCGCATCTGCGCGATATCGGCACAGCCGGTATAGCCCATCGCGGCGCGCAGCCCGCCGACCAGTTGGTGGATCACCGCGGTGGCGGACCCCTTGTAGGGCACCTGCCCCTCGATCCCCTCGGGCACCAGCTTGTCGCTGGCCGCCTCGGACTGGAAATAGCGGTCGGCCGAGCCGCGCGCCATCGCGCCCAGGCTGCCCATGCCGCGATAGGCCTTGAACGACCGGCCCTGGTACAGGATCACCTCGCCGGGGGATTCGTCGGTGCCCGCGATCATGCTGCCCACCATCGCGCAGGAGGCGCCGGCCGCGATCGCCTTGGCGAAGTCGCCGGAATACTTGATCCCGCCATCGGCGATCACCGGCACGTCGCCGGCCGCCGCCGCACAATCGAGGATCGCGGAAAGCTGCGGCATCCCGACCCCCGCGACCATCCGCGTGGTGCAGATCGAGCCGGGGCCGATCCCGACCTTGACCGCGTCGGCGCCCGCGTCGATCAGCGCGCGCACCGCCTCGCCGGTGGCGACGTTGCCGGCGATCACCTGCACCTCGCCGGGCAGGCGCTTGGCGCGGCCCACGGCCTCGATCACGCCCTTCGAATGGCCGTGGGCGGTGTCGATCACCACGATGTCCGCGCCCGCATCCACCAGCGCCTCGGTCCGGGCGAACCCCGTATCGCCGACGGAACTGGCCGCCGCCACCCGCAGCCGGCCCAGCGCGTCCTTGCAGGCGGTCGGATTCAGCACCGATTGCTCGGTATCCTTCAGCGTCAGCAGCCCGGTCAGCTTGCCGTCCTCGTCGGTGACCAGCAGCTTCTCGATCCGTTTCGCCTTCATCAGGCTGATCGCCTCGTCGCGGTCGGCCGGCTCGCGCAGGATCGCCAGATCGTGCGAGGTCATCATCACCCGCACCGGCGTGTCATCGGCATCGGCAAAGCGCATGTCGCGGTTTGTGACGATCCCGACCACGCGCCCGACCTCGTCCACCACCGGGAAGCCGGTGAAATTGTACCGCTCGATCAGGGCCTTGGCATCGGCCAGCGTCTGGTCGGGGCGCAGCGTGACGGGGCTGTAGACGATGCCGCTTTCGAACCGCTTGACGCGCCGCACCTCCTGCGCCTGCCGCTCGATATCGAGGTTCTTGTGGATCACCCCCAGACCGCCGGCCTGTGCCATGGTGATCGCCATGCGCGATTCGGTCACCGTGTCCATGGCGGAGCTGAGCAGCGGGATGTTCATGGAAATCGTGCGCGTGACGCGCGTCTTCGTGTCGGCCGTGGACGGCAGCACGCCGGACGCGGCAGGCACCAAGAGCACATCGTCGAAGGTCAGCGCCTCGCGAATCTCCATCGGGGTCTCCTTTGGCAGGGTCGGTTGGCGGCTTGCTATTGCACGGGCGGGCGCCGGGGGGAAGGGGGTACGGGTGCCGCTGCGTCGCCGGCCGGGGCGCGGAATCAAGCCCGCAGGGCGCCGCGCCATCGCCGGGCCGCCCCCGGGCCCGGCGATTGGGTGACGTTCGCGCCTTCGTGTCGGCCTTGCGCGGACATTGCGAGGATAAATCGTGGGGCTCGGCGGTTCGGATCGCCGCGCCGCGGCCCGGCGATGGCGCCGCTCGTTCTGCCGTCAAATGCCCTACGCCACCGCCGCGTTGGTCTTGGCCGACAGCACACCCTTGGCCCAGAGTTGCAGCACCTTCGCCGCGATCCACGGGATCAGCAGCGTCGCGCCCGCCAGCAGGATCGCCCCGGCCAGCCGGAACCCCGTATTCTGGTCCGACACCGCCATCAGCAGGCTGGCCAGCGCCGCCAGCGGAAAGGTGAAGGCGCCCCAGAACGGGCTGAACCCCGCCGCGATCACCCACCGTCCCCGCACCAGCAGCACCGCCAGCAACGCCAGCCCCGCCACGGCGAACCAGGCCGCAGCGCCCGGATATCCGCGCAAGGCATAGACCGTGCCGAACAGCGCCAGAGGCGCCAGGTGGATCGCCAGCATCGGGCGCAGCGGTGCGGGCGGCGGGCGGCGCAGGATCTGCACCACGCTCACCGCGTAGATCAGCGCGGCCACCGGCATCGTGCCCAGATGCGCCCAGCGCCCCACCGCGTCGAATCCCAGCGGGATCGCCGCCAGCGGCGCCACGACGAAGCCGACGAAGCTCAGGTGCCAGACCGGGGTGACGGTACGCCCCTCGCGCGGGCCGGACGCGATGATCCAGATCGCCAGCGCCGCGATCAGGCCGTGCAGCCCCAGCCCGGCCCAAAGCAGCACCGCCGCCGCCACCGGGGCCAGCGGCACCAGCCCGGCGGCCAGCAGCATCACCGACATCGACATCGCCGACAGGCCAAGCCGGCCGGGAACGATGCGCAGATCCTCGACGAAGACGCCCGGCCGCGCGATGACCTTCGCGGCATAGGATCCGGCAAGGAACACGAACAGAAGCGCAACCGCGCCAAGCAGGATGTCGGCGATGCCGGCGGGAACGGCAAAGGCGGCCTCGGCCCGTTTCCATGCCAGCGCCAGCCCGAACAGGCCCATCACCGACGGGAACACCGCCGGCGGGGTGCGGCGCCAGAGTGGCACGGGGGTCGGAAGCTGCATGGCGGGCCTCGCATTCAACATGGTGAATGCACCCCATACCGCGCCCCGCGCCCGCGCAACAAGGGCCGTTTCGCCGCAGCGTTTGGCGGCAGCGATCCGCGCCCCTGCCGCGGCGCGCCGATCACGATGTCAGGGCGGACCCCGGCGCCATGAAGACCGGCGTTCACGCCGGCTCGGGGCGCGTGGCCTCCTGCCGGTCAGGCCGTGCCCAGCTTTTCCAGCCGCGCCGCGCGCAGCCGCGTGAAATCGTCGCCCGCGTGATAGCTCGACCGGGTCAAGGGAGTGGCAGAGACCATGAGGAACCCCTTGCCATAGGCCGATTTTTCATAGCTGGCGAATTCGTCCGGCGTCACGAAACGGTCGACCTTGTGGTGCTTCGGCGTGGGTTGCAGATATTGGCCGACGGTCAGGAAATCGACATCGGCGGCGCGCATGTCGTCCATCACCTGCAAGACGCCCTGCCGGTCCTCGCCCAGCCCGACCATGATCCCCGACTTGGTGAACATCGCCGGATCAAGCTCCTTGACCCGTTGCAGCAGGCGCAGCGAATGGAAATACCGCGCCCCCGGCCGCACCGAAGGATACAGGCCCGGCACGGTTTCGAGATTGTGGTTGAACACGTCGGGCCGCGCCCGAACCACGACCTCCAGCGCGCTGTCGGGGCATTTCAGGAAGTCGGGCGTCAGGATCTCGATCGTGGTATCGGGCGCATGGCGGCGGATCGCGCGGATGGTCATGGCGAAATGCTCGGCCCCGCCATCCTCCAGGTCGTCCCGGTCGACCGAGGTGATGACCACATGTTTCAGGCCCAGCTTCCTGACCGCATCGGCCACGCGCCCCGGCTCGAACGCGTCCAGCGCATCGGGCCGGCCGGTGGCGACGTTGCAGAAGGTGCAGCCGCGCGTGCAGATCTCGCCCATGATCATCATGGTGGCGTGGCCCGCGCTCCAGCATTCGCCGACATTGGGGCAGCCGGCCTCTTCGCAGACGGTGGCCAGCCTGTGGGTCTTGAGGATCTTGCGCGTCTCGCGGTAACCGGCCGAGTTGGGCGCCTTCACGCGGATCCAGTCGGGTTTCTTCGGCTGGGCGTTGTCGGGGCGGTGCGCCTTCTCGGGATGACGCTGGTCGGGCAACTTCAGATCGCGCATGGTCTCTCCTCGCGTCACGCCACGCTGCGTCACGCCTCGTTTCGGGGCAGACATAACGCATTTCCCGCCCGAGACGAACCGGCAAAGCGCCGCGCCGCGCGGGCTGCATGGCTGCCATGCGGAATCGTCAACGATTGCGGCCCGGATGCCGGTTGAACCCCGGCATCCGGCTTTCCTAATACCAGGGCATCATCCGCAATGCACAGCCAAGGAACCGTTTCCATGAAAGCAGGCCACCGCCTTCCCGCAATCACCTTCCGCACCCGAATCCGCGACGAGGCGGTGGGCGGGCCTAACCCGTTCCGCTGGCAGGACCGGACCACCGACGACTATTTCAAGGGCAAGCGCGTGGTCCTCTTCTCGCTGCCCGGCGCATTCACGCCGACCTGCTCGACCTACCAGCTGCCGGGCTTCGAGGACAATTTCGAGACCTTCCGCGAGCTGGGCGTCGACGAGATCTATTGCCTGTCGGTGAACGACAGCTTCGTGATGAACCAGTGGGCCAAGGCGCAGGGCATCGAGAACGTCAAGGTCATCCCCGACGGCTCGGGCGAGTTCACCCGCCGCATGGGCATGCTGGTGCGCAAGGACAACCTGGGCTTCGGGCTGCGCTCGTGGCGCTATGCCGCCGTGGTCGATGACGGCGCGGTCGAGGCGTGGTTCGAGGAGCCGGGCCTGTGCGACAACCACGCCGAGGATCCCTACGGCGAATCAAGCCCCGAAACCGTGCTGGCCTATCTGCGCAGCGAAGCCGCCGCCCGCGCCGCCTGACGGCCGCCGCAGGCCGGGGCTGCGCCGCGCAATGGCCCGCGGCGCCGCCCACCCCTTGCCGCCCGGCCTCGCCGCGTTTGACGCGCGGGCCGGGCGATTTCCTTTCCGGCAGGCCGCGCGCCTAGCCGATCATCGCCGCGCTTGCGCCAAGCTCGTCGTAATGCCGGCGCAGGCGTTGCAACGCGATCTTCAGCACGATCTTGCCCGACCGCGCCGACCAGCCCATCCGCTTTTCCGCCTGTTCCATCCCTTCGAGGAAACAGCAGCAGCGCAGCGCCACGTCGCCCAGCCCCGGCCCCAGATCCTTGAGCGCCGCCGCCACGCGGCCGCGCGCGCCGTCCGGTCCGCGCGCACCGCTGGACGGCCCGAACGCGCCGCGATCCGACCCGGTCAGGAACCTGTCCCAGTTCTGCGCCACCCGCGGGCCAAGCTGCGCCAGCTCGAAATCCTCGCGCAGCCGCTCGCCCGCGGTCACCAGCTCCGGCGACAGGAACGGCTGGCCATCCTTGTCTCGGCGCCGGGCCAGCGCGGTCAGCGGGCTTTCGTTGGTGTTGTAGCGGCCCCGCGCGCCGCGCCGTCCGTCCGGGGCGCGTTCTTCGCGGTATTCGAAGGCGCGGTGCTGGTCGGCAAAGGGCGCCTGCGCCTCGGCAAAGCCCTGCGCCGCCGCCTCCGGCTCTCCGACCAGGCGTTTGAGCGCCGCGCGCCCGGCCTGGGTCAGCCGGTAGCGCACCACCCTGCCCCGGGCCCGGCCCTCGATCCAGTCCTTCAGGGCGAACGCCTCGGCGACCGCGCTGTCCATCACCGCGCAACGCTGCGACCGGCCATCCGCCGTCTCGCGGACCACCACCGCCTTGTCCATCCCCGGCGCCAGCGCCAGAACCGCGTCCGGCATCGCCAGATGCGGCAGAATGCGCCGCGCTTCGGTCTCCATGCCGGTTTCACTGGGCCAATCGTGCCGCTCGATCCGCTTTTCCATCTTCATCGTCTGCAAATCCTCGCATGATCTTTCCGGCAGGGCGCGTGTGGACGCGGCCAGCCGGGTGAACGCCAAGTCAACGAGCGGGTCGTCGCGCCGGATCTCGTTGCGGCGGACCTGGCGCATCACGGTCGAGGCATGACACCCCGCCCGGCGCGCCAGCGCCCGAAGCGATTGCCCGCCTTCCGTGTGATGCAGGTAATGACGCACATGCGCCGGCACCCAGGGCGGAAACGCCGCCCCCGCCGCAACCCCGAACTTTGTCGCCATCGCTTCCGATGTCCCCCGACGAACCGCTCGCTTCGGTGGAGAACCGGCCTGCGCACCTGTCCCTGCACATCCCGGCCGACCGAAGCCTTAACAACTAATGGTGGAACCTGTTTCCATTTGGTTAAAATTATCCACACGCTGCCGAAACTGTCCCCAATTCGTGAACATTTTACTAATCGCGCGCCCGCGCGCAGCGCGCGCGCAACGCCCTGCCCGGCTGGTGCAGACTGGGTCATGTCCAATGGAACAAGGGAATCAGGGGATGTCAGATCTGCCGAACCGCGTGAACGCCCTGCGCCGTCCCAGGCTGCTGCTGCAAGCTGCCAGGCACGGGCTGAACGACTATTGCCGCGACCGGACACTGCGCCGATTGCTGCGCGAAAGCGCCGCTCCGGCACCCCGGCGCGCCGTGTCGATTCTCCTTTTGGCTGAATCCACGCTGGAAACCGCCCGGATCGAGGGCGACGCGGCCTACAGCCCGGCGCGCCATGTCGAGACGCTGATCGCGCTGATCGCCGAGGCGCGCCTGCTGGCCTCAGAGACGGCGCGGAACGCGGCCCGCAATACCGGCGCCGATCCGCGTCCGCGCGCGGCATTGCGCGCGGCGGCCGGCACGGCGGTGCGGCCCCCGGCCCGTGCCGCCGCCGGGCGGATCACATGAAACTGTCCGGCAGCTCCGCCTTGCGCCGCGCCATGTAGGCGTCCAGCGCCTCGGCGATGCCGGGATCGAGCGGCGGCTGCCGGTATTCCGTCAACAGCCGCGTCACCCGGTCGCCCGCGAAGACACGGGTGTCGCGCGCGCCCTCCTCGCTCCAGGTCTCGTAGGGCTTGTGGTCGAACACCTCGCTGCGCCAGAACGCATCCTTGTAGTGCCTCTGGGTATGGGCGCAGCCCAGGTAATGCCCGCCGGGCCCGACCTCGCGGATCGCGTCCATCGCCTGCGCCTCCTCGTCCATGGGAATGCCGCGCGCCAGCTTGTGCAGCGCGCCCAGCTGGTCGGCATCCATCACGAACTTGCGGAACGACGCGACCAGCCCGCCCTCCATCCAGCCGCAGGCATGCAGCATGAAGTTGACGCCCGACAGCAGCCCGACATTCAGGCTGTTCGCGGTTTCATAGGCGGCCTGCGCATCGGCCAGCTTCGAATCGGTGAACGACCCGGCAGAGCGGAACGGCAGCCCCAGCCGCCGGGCCAGCTGCGCCGCGCCATAGGTCACCTGCGCCGCCTCGGGCGTGCCGAAGGTGGGGGCGCCGGAATTCATGTCGATCGACGTAACGAAGGCGCCGAAGATCACCGGGGCGCCCGGGCGCACAAGCTGCGCATAGGCGACGCCTGCCAGCACCTCGGCCAGCACCTGCGTCAGCGTTCCCGCGACCGAGACCGGCGCCATCGCCCCGCCGACGATGAACGGCGAGACGATGCAGGCCTGATTGTTGGCGGCATAGATCTCCAGCGCGCCCATCATCACCGAATCGAAGGTCAGCGGCGAGTTGATGTTGATCAGCGAGGTCAGCACCGTGTTCTGCTGCACGAAGTCCTCGCCGAACAGCACGCCGCACATGTCCACGCTGTCCTGCGCGCGGCTGGGTTCCGTGACCGACCCCATGAACGGCTTGTCCGTCAGCGTCATATGCGCATGCAGCATGTCGAGATGCCGTTTCGACACCGGAATGTCGGTCGGCTCGCACACCGTGCCGCCCGAATGATGCAGCCATTTCGACATGTGCCCCAGCTTCACGAAGTCGCGGAAATCGGCGATCGTGGCATAGCGGCGGGTATTCGTCAGATCGTTCACGAAGGGCGGGCCGTAGACCGGCGCCAGCACCAGGTTACGCCCGCCGATCTCCACCGATTTCTCCGGGTTGCGGGCGACCTGGGTAAACCGGGACGGCGCGGTGGCGCAAAGCCGGCGCGCCAGGCCGCGCGGGATATGCACCCGCTCGCCGCGCACATCGGCGCCCGCCTCGCGCCAGCGGCGCAGGGCGGCCGGGTTGTCGACGAAGTTGACGCCGATTTCCTCCAGCACCGTTTCGGCGTTGTGCTCGATGATCTCGATGGCGTCCGGGGTCAGGATCTCGAAATCGGGGATGTTGCGCTCGATGAAGCGGGCCGTCTCGATGCTGAGCGCGCTGCGCTCCGCACGCCGCGCCGCTCCGCCGCCGCCGCGCGCCCGGCGCCGTGTCGCTTCTTGTGTCATTGCGGTCCTCCGGTGTTGGCCCGCCCCGGGTGTAGCCTTTCGGACTGCCCCGTCTGCGGCGATTTGCGTCCTTTGAGGGGGAAAAGCGACATCCCCGGCCCGCGATGCGGCAGGTCTTGCGCGGATACGCGGCGTTAACCCCGGCGCATTTATGCTGCCGGCGATGGCAATCGACACAAAGGGGGGCCGGAACGCCCATGGCAATGGTCGCCGATTACACGTTTTCCGGCCCGGCCGGCGGCACGGCCGTAAACGACAGCGCCGCCGGCGGGCATGATGGCACCGCCGCCAGCGGGGCGCAGCTTGATGGCGGCGGCGGCATGACCTTCGACGGCTCCGACGATTACGCGCTGATCCCGCCCGACCCCGCATTCGATCTGTCCGAAGGCACGGTGATCATCGAATTCGTGCAGGATACCGCCTCGACCGGCGACCGCCCCTATGGCACCAACCCCGCGCAGACGCTGTTTTCCGTCGATGCGCGCGGTACCGATATCGGGGGCCACCTGACGATCTTCGTGCGCGCCGACGGTACGGTCGGGGTGCGCCACCAGGATGGCAACAACAGCCACTTCATCGCCGGCGGCCATGTGGAACCGGGCGAGACCGTCAGCGTCGGCTATTCGTGGGGTCCGAACGGGTCGGTGCTGGTCGTGAACGGTGTCGAGATCGGGTTCAGCTCGGTGGCATTCACCCTGCCCGGCGGCGATATCCCCATCGTGCTGGGGGCGTCGCAGGCGGAAATGACCCCGCCCTTCGATCCGGCGCAACTTGCGGGGCATTTCGACGGCACCATCAACCATGTGCAGATCCACGACACGGCGATGATCCGCTCGGCCCCGGTGCCCTGCTTTGCCGCCGGCACACGGATCGCCACACCGCGCGGCGAGGTGGCGGTGGAAACCCTGCGCCCCGGCGACATGGTCCTGACCGCCGATCTGGGACCGCGGCCGGTGATCCGCGCCGAGCATCACCGATACGGCGCGGCCGATCTGGCAGCGCGGCCACTGCTTCGCCCGGTGCGGATCGCCGCCGGCGCGCTTGGCAACCGCCGCACGCTGACCGTGTCGCGCCAGCACGCGCTGCTGCTGCCGGATGCGGACGTGCTGGTGCGCGCGGTTCACCTGGCGCGCTGGGGCGACGGGCGGTTCCGAATCGCGATGCGGCACCGGCGGATCGACTATTTCCACCTGGCGCTGACCGGCCACCAGATCATCTATGCCGAGGGCGCGGGCGCCGAAACGCTGCTGCCCCGCACGGCCGGCCCCGACGGCGCGGCGGCGCCCCGCACGGCGCGCCCGATTCTGAACGCGGCAGACGCCCGGCGGCTGCTGCGCGGCGGCGCGATCGACGGCACGATCGACGGCGCGGCGGAGGCCTGCCCGGCCGCTGCACCGCCTCTCGACAAGCGCGCTGCCTGGGCCTAAACGGCACCCCATGAACACAGAGCACCAGCGCCTTCTGATCGTCGACTTCGGCAGCCAGGTCACGCAACTGATCGCCCGCCGCCTGCGCGAGGTCGACGTCTATTGCGAAATCCACCCGTTCAACGCGGTGGACGACGCCTTTCTCGACCGTTTCGCGCCCCGCGCCGTGATCCTGTCCGGCGGCCCGGCCAGCGTGCTGGACGCGGATGCACCGCTGCCGCCGATGAAGGTCTACGAGCTGGGCGTGCCGGTTCTGGGCATCTGCTACGGCCAGCAGGCGATGATGCACCAGCTTGGCGGCACGGTCGAAAAAGGCCATCACCGCGAATTCGGCCGCGCCTTCGTCACGCCGACCGCGGCCCATACGTCCGACCGGATCTTCCGCGGGCTGTTCGACAGCGGCAAGGAAGAGGTGTGGATGAGCCATGGCGACCGCGTGACCGAGCTTGCCCCCGGCTTCACGGTGATCGGCACCTCGCGCCACGCGCCCAACGCCATCGTCACCGACGAAGAGCGCAATTTCTTCGCCGTCCAGTTCCACCCCGAGGTGCACCACACCCCGAACGGCCGCAAGATCCTGCAGAATTTCGTGCGTCTTGCCGGGTTCACCGGCGACTGGACCATGGCCGCCTACAAGGACGAGGCCATCGCGCGGATCCGCGCGCAGGTCGGCGACGGCAAGGTGATCTGCGGGCTGTCGGGCGGGGTCGATTCGTCGGTTGCCGCCGTGCTTCTGCACGAGGCCATCGGCGAGCAGCTGACCTGCGTCTTCGTCGATCACGGCCTGATGCGCGCGGGCGAGGCCCAAGAGGTCGTGACGCTGTTCCGCGACCATTACAACATCCCGCTGATCCATGCCGATGAGGCCGATCTTTTCCTGGGTGAACTTCGCGGCATAACCGACCCGGAACAAAAGCGAAAAACAATCGGCAGGCTGTTCATCGACGTGTTCCAGAAACACAGCGACGCCATCGGCGGCGCCGCGTTCCTGGCGCAGGGCACGCTTTATCCCGACGTGATCGAATCGGTCAGTTTCTCGGGTGGCCCCTCGGTCACGATCAAGAGCCATCACAATGTCGGCGGCCTGCCCGAAAAGATGGGCCTCAAGCTGGTCGAGCCGCTGCGCGAGCTGTTCAAGGACGAGGTGCGCGAGCTGGGCCGCGAGCTGGGCCTCGACGCGCGGTTCATCGGCCGCCACCCCTTTCCCGGCCCCGGCCTCGCGATCCGCTGCCCCGGCGAAGTGACGCCCGAAAAGCTCGAGATCCTGCGCCGCGCCGATGCCGTCTTCATCGACCAGATCCGCGAGCACGATCTTTACGACGAGATCTGGCAGGCTTTCGTCGCGCTGCTGCCGGTGCGCACCGTGGGCGTGATGGGCGATGCGCGCACCTATGACTATGCCTGCGCGCTGCGCGCCGTCACCTCGGTCGACGGGATGACCGCCGATTACTACCCGTTCAGCCACGAATTCCTGGGCGAGACGGCGACGCGCATCATCAACGAGGTCGAGGGCATCAACCGCGTGACCTACGACATCACGTCGAAACCGCCCGGCACCATCGAATGGGAATAGGCGCGGCGCGCTGAACCGCAAGGAGCCGCCTTGAAATACCGCCCCGAGATCGACGGGCTGCGCGCCGTGGCCGTCCTTCCCGTGATCCTGTTCCATGCCGGATACGGGGCGGCCTCGGGCGGCTATGTCGGGGTGGACGTGTTCTTCGTCATCTCGGGCTACCTGATCACCTCGCTGATCGCGGCGGAGCTCGAGGCGGGCACCTTCCGGCTGCGCGATTTCTACGAACGCCGGGCGCGGCGCATCCTGCCGGCGCTGTTCGTGGTGGCGCTGGCCTGCATCCCGCCGGCCTGGCTGCTGCTGTTTCCCGGCGACATGGTGGATTTCGCGCAAAGCCTGGTCGCGGTGGCGACGTTCTGGTCGAATGTGCTGTTCTGGCAGGAAAGCGATTATTTCGCCCGCGCGGCGGAACTCAAACCGCTGCTCCACACCTGGAGCCTGGCGGTCGAGGAACAATATTACATCCTGTTCCCGCTGCTGATGATGATCCTCTGGCGCTGGGCGCGGGGCTGGGTGGTGCCGATTCTGGCGCTGCTGTTCGCCGCCAGCCTGATCGGGGCGCAGGTCGGCTCGATCATGGACCCCGATTTCACCTTCTACATGCTGCCCACGCGGGTCTGGGAACTGGTGGCGGGGGCGCTGGCCGCGCTGTGGCTGCGCCGCCGCGCGGCGGATGCGGCGCCGCTGCGCGGGGCGGGCGCGCTGGCCCTGGCCGGTCTTGGCGCGATCCTGGCATCGGTGGTGCTTTACGACCCGGCAACCCCGTTTCCGGGGCTCTACGCGCTGCTGCCGGTGCTGGGCGCTGTCGCCGTCGTGCTGTTCGCCGCGCCGGGCACAGCGGCGCACCGGCTGCTGGCGGCGCGCCCGCTGGTCGGGCTTGGGCTGGTATCCTACAGCGCGTATCTGTGGCACCAGCCGGCCTTTGCGTTTGCCCGCCATGCCGGGATCGACGGACACCCCGCGACCTTTCCGCTGCTGACGATCCTGTCGCTGGGGCTGGCGATCCTGACATGGCGCCTGGTCGAAACCCCGCTCCGCCGCCGTGGCACGGTTGGCCTGCCGGCACTGGCGGGGCTGGGTACGGGCGCGGCGGCCTGCCTGGGGGCGTTCGCCGCCTTTGCGCTGCTGACGGCTGGCAACGCGGCGCGCTACACGCCCGAAGAATACGCGATCATCGGGCCGAAAGAGCTGCACGACCGCTTCGTCTGGCCGGCGCATGAGGCGGTGCGCGCCCGCCCCTTCACCGGCGCCGCGGGCAAGACGCGGATCCTGCTGATCGGCGACAGCGGATCCGCCGACACGCTGAACGCGCTGCAAGCGGTCCTCGATCCCGCGGCGGTGGAGTATCGCACGCTCCAGGTGTCGAAGGGCTGCGGCAATCTCGACCTGCCGGCGGCAGAGCGACAGCGCCTGGCGGGCGATATCTGGCGGCCCTATTGCGCCGACCTGCCCGGCTATGACAGCGCGATCGCGGACAGGCTGATCACGGCCGCCGACCGGGTGATCCTTGCAAATGCCTGGCAGGACTGGGAAATTCCACTGCTTCCGGCCAGCATGAAAAGGCTGGCGGCGCGTTATGGCGACAAGTTCCGGCTGATCGGATCGAAGCGGGTCGATCTGGATCTGCGCGCGCTGCTTGCCCGGCCGCCCGGCCCGCCCGAGGATTGGCGCCTGCCGCCCGACGCGCATGATGCGGCGAACAATGCCGCGCTGGCACAAAGCCTCGATCCCGAAATGTTCATCGACCCCCACACGCTCATCTGCGATGCGCGCGGCTGCCAGGCGCTGGACGAGAAGGGCCGGCTGCTGATCTATGACGGCTTTCACCTGACCGAAAGCGGCGCGGCCTGGTTCGGCGAGCGGCTGCTGCGAAGCGGCGCGCTGGACCTGCCGTTGCCGCGCACCGCGATGCGGCGCTGATTGCCGGCGACGGGGCGTCCGGGCGGTGCTATACTGCCGCAAGACCACTTCAGGATCGAAAGGCAATTCATTGAAAATCATCATATTTTCTGCCATTCTTTGCTTTGCCGCCGGAATTGCCGCCGCACAGCCGGGATATTTCCGCGTCACCGGGGTTGCGGCGGATGACACGCTGAACGTGCGCGCCGCGCCGTCCGCCTCCAGCGCCGATATCGGTGATCTTCCGCCCGGCACGGCGGGGATCGAGGTGCTGGGCACCGATCCGTCCGGCAAATGGGGCGAAATCGCGTGGCAGGAGGGCAGCGGCTGGATCGCGACACGGTTCCTCGCCCCCGACGAGCTGGCGACGATCCCCGGCACCGCTCTGCCGAACGGGCTGCTCTGCACCGGGACCGAACCTTTCTGGTCGCTGCGGCTCGGCGCGTCGGGCGCGGTCTTTTCGGACCCGTCGGGCACCGCGCTGAGCCTGACGCTGGACGGCGCGCGCGTCGCCGAGGGGCGGCCGGCCTTTCCCGTCGCGCTCCAGCATGGCGGTGCGGAGGGCGGCGCGATGAGCGTGATCCGCCCCGCCCGCTGTAGCGACGGCATGAGCGACAGCCCCTATCCCTACAGCGCCGCGCTGATCGTGCAGGCGGGGGGAACGCGCCGGTTCCTCGACGGGTGCTGCCGCCTGCCGCTGGAGGCGGGCAGCCACTGAGCGGTGCGGGGCTTTCCCTCGAGCGCGCACTGTCCTAAGCGGTAGGGGTGCCGCGCCCCCGTGGGCGCCCGAGGAGTGACCCGCCCGTGCAGCCCCCCCTGCAAGCCCGGACCGACCAGGCCGCCGCCGCACATTCGGCGGGCGATACGCTGCGCGCGGCGCTGTGGATGATCGGCGCGATCGGGGCCTTCACCTCGATGGCGGTGGCGGGCCGGGCGCTGGCCGCGCATCACGACACGTTCGAGATCATGGCCTATCGCAGCCTCGTCGGCGTGGTGCTGGTGGTCGCCTTCGCCGCCCGCGCCGGCACACTGCACCAGATCACCCGGCGCAGCCTGCACATCCACACGATCCGCAACATCAGCCATTTCGCCGGGCAGAACCTGTGGTTCTTCGCCATTCCGCGCGCGCCGCTGGCGCAGGTCTTCGCGCTGGAATTCACCTCGCCGCTCTGGGTCACGCTGCTGGCGCCGCTGGTCCTGAAGGAACGCCTGACCCGCATTCGCGCGCTGGCCGCGGCGATCGGCTTTGCCGGTATCCTGCTGGTCGCGCGGCCCTTCGGCGGCGTCGATCTCAGCCCCGGCCTGATCGCGGCGGCGGGCGCCGCCGTGGGGTTCGCGGGCTCGGCGATCTTCACCCGGCTGCTGACCCGGACCGAGACGATCACCTGCATCCTGTTCTACCTGACGGCGATGCAGACCGTGTTCGGCCTTGTCTGTGCCGCCGCCGACGGCGACATCGCCGCGCCCGTCCCGGCGGCGATGCCGTGGCTCGTGGTGGTCGGCATTGCCGGGCTGCTGGCGCATTTCTGCCTGACCAAGGCGCTGACGCTGGCCCCCGCCTCGGTGGTGATGCCGCTCGATTTCGGGCGGCTGCCGGTGATCGCGCTGGTCGGGATGATGTTCTATGCAGAGCCGCTGCAATGGCAGGTCGCCGCCGGGGCCGCGGTGATCCTGACCGCGAACTGGATCAACATCCACTACGAGACGCGCCGGCGCGCGCCGCTGTAAGGCCGGCGCCTGCCCGGTGATGCGGGCCCCCGTGATGCCGGAAACGGGTGGTGCCGCAAAAGGCACACCGGGCAAGCAACCCGGAGGCGCCACCGCGACAATATTGACCACCGGAACGCGAGCGGCCAGAATTTTTCCGGGGAATACCAACAACAAAACCGCCAGCGTTCGAGGGACGAGGACATGAGACATCTGGGGAAGGCCGCGGCGCTTGCGGCCGCATTCGGCACATCGGCAATCGCGGGCGGGGTCGACCGCTCGGAACAGCCCATCGGCATCATCTTCGAGCCGGGCAACTATATCGAATTCACCTACCGGACCGTCAATCCCGACATCTCCGGCACTCAGGTCGCGGTTCTGCCGCCGACCGTGACCGGCAGCGATTCGGGCAGCCAGGCCCGCGGCTTCGGCTATACCGGGCTGGCCCTGAAATTCGGGATCACCGACAATTTCGACCTGTCGCTGATCTACGACCAGCCCTACGGCGCCTCGATCGACTATCCGCTTGGCACCGGCTTCTACGCATCGGGCGCCAGCGCGAACCTGTCCGCCGATGCGTTCTCGGCGATTGGACGCTACCGGTTCGGCGGCGGCTTCAGCGCCTATGCGGGCCTGCGCCACCAGACCTTTTCGGCCAATGCCGTTGTGCCCTTTGCCAGCGGCTACAGCGGCGATACCGGCGCCGACGGAAGCTTTGGCTACCTACTGGGCGCGGCCTACGAGCGGCCCGATATCGCGCTGCGCGTCGCGCTGACCTATTTCTCGAAGATCAGCCACGACCTGACGGCGGTGGAAAACTCGCTGGCGCTGGGGGCCGGGCGCATATCGGGGCTGACGGTGGAAACGCCGCAGGCGGTGAACCTCGATCTCCAGACCGGCATCGCGCCGGGCACGCTGCTTTTCGGCGGCGTCCGCTGGGCGAACTGGAGCGATTTCGACATCACGCCCGACGATTACCGCACCCTGACCGGGGGATCGCTGGTATCCTATGCCGACGACACGTTCACCTACACGCTGGGCATCGGCCGGCAGCTGACCGAGAACTGGGCGATCGCGGTGACCGCCACGCATGAGCCGTCCAATGGCGGTTTCCGGTCGAACCTGAACCCGACCGACGGGCGCAACGCGGTGGGGCTGGGCGTGACCTATACCCAGGATGAGTTCAAGCTTCAGGCCGGGCTGCAGCATATCTGGATCGGCGACGGCACCACCACGCTGGACGGCGTGACGCCGGCCGGCGAGTTCGAGGACAACACCGCGCTGGCCTTCGGGCTGAAGGCCGGCTTCAGCTTCTGATCGTGCCTGGATCCGGGGCAAGGCACTGCGCGGGGCGCTCGTGTCTTGCCCCTGGTCCGTACCGGGCGTGCCCGATCACTCCGCCAGGCTTGCCGCCGCCGCGCGGACCTCTTCCGGGGTGCCCACGACGCGCGTTGCCAGCGATCGATCGATGCGCCGCACCATCCCGGTCAGCGCCTTGCCGGCGCCGATTTCCCAGGTCTCGGACACGCCCTGCCCGGCCATCCACGCCACCGATTCGCGCCACCGGACAGAGGCCGTGACCTGCGCCACCAGCAGCGCGCGGATTTCCTCGGGGTCGGTCACCGGCCCGGCCTTGACGTTCGCCACCACCGGCACGGACGGCGCCGCGATCGTCACCTCGGCCAGCGCGGCCTGCATCGCCTCGGCGGCGGGCTGCATCAACGCGCAGTGGAACGGCGCGCTGACCGGCAACAGCACGGCCCGCTTCGCGCCCGCTTCCTTGGCAAGATCCAGCGCCCGGTCCACCGCCGCCTTGGCGCCGGAGACCACCACCTGCCCCGGATCGTTGTCGTTCGCGGCCTGGCAGACCTCGCCGGGGGCGGCCGCGGCCTCTGCCACGCGGGACGCGGCCTCGAAGTCGAGGCCCAGCAGCGCGGCCATCGCGCCTTCGCCCACCGGCACGGCGTCCTGCATCGCCTCGCCGCGGATCCGCAGCAGCCGCGCGGTGTCGGCAAGGGTCAGCGCGCCGGACGCGGCCAGCGCCGAATACTCGCCCAGCGAATGGCCGGCCACGTAGGACGCGGCGTCGACCTTCACGCCCTCTGCCGCGAGCGCGGCCATCGCCGCCATCGAGGTCGCCATCAGCGCCGGCTGGGCATTGCGGGTGAGGGTCAGGTCCGCGATCTCGCCATCCCAGATCAGCGCGCTCAGCTTTTCGCCAAGCGCCGCGTCGACCTCGTCGAACACGGAAGCGGCGTCCGGGTAGTGGTCTGCCAGCGCCCGGCCCATGCCGATCGCCTGGGCGCCCTGCCCCGGAAAGATGAAAGCGCGGCTCATGTCGGTTCTCCCTGATCGCCTGCATTGCCGCGCGGATTTAGCGCGCCGCGGCGGCCAAGGCAATTCTCAGGCGAATTCCGGCCGCGCCTGCGCCTTGAGCCGTCCCAGACTCGAGCCGCAGACCAGTTGCCACGACGAAACCTGCCGCGCCACCGGGGCAAGATCGGCCTCGAGCCGGCGGCGCACCGCCTCGAGCGCGCTGCGTTTTCCGAAGGCGGCGGGCAGCGCGCCCGCATCGCCGGCAAGACGCAGAAGCAGGCAGGCGGACAGCCCGCAGCGCATGATCTCGCAGCCCGCCACCTCGTCGAAGCGCAGCAGCCGCGGCGGCGCATCCGTGTTCGCGCGGCCCGCCACGCGGATTGCGCGCCGCGTCAGGTCCACCGCCACCTCGCAGCCGCGCGCGCCGGGCAGCAGCCCCGGCGCCGACACGATCACGTATCCCGCCTGCGTCTCGCGCAGGCTCAGGGCGCCGGTGCCGGGCAGCCTGTCCATGAAATCATCCGTCATTGCAAATCTTACCTGTCAGCTCAGCGGCCCCCGGGCGCATTCTGACCGCGAAACATGTCCAGAGTTCGGCACGCGCCGGGCATTCCCGCGAAACCCGCGCGCGGCCCTTGCATCCGCACCGCCCGGCTGTATAAGGCATCTTCCTTCCGCGAAGATCGGTGAACCGGCGCAGTCTCTCGTGGTTCGGCCCGCGGAAGGCGATCCGGCCGGACCTTTGAAATGCGCCTGAACATGAATGGAGAGCACATGCCGCTTTACGAGCATGTATTCATCTCGCGCCAGGATCTGTCCAGCGCGCAGGCCGAGGGCCTGGTTGAACATTTCACCTCCGTACTCGGGGATAACGGCGGCAAGCTGGTCGATTCCGAGTATTGGGGCGTCAAGACGATGTCCTACAAGATCAACAAGAACCGCAAGGGCCATTATGCCTTTCTGCGCACCGACGCGCCCGCGCCCGCCGTGCAGGAAATGGAACGGCTGATGCGGCTGCATGACGACGTGATGCGTGTGCTGACCATCAAGGTCGACGAACATGCCGAAGGCCCGTCGATCCAGATGCAGAAGCGCGACGAGCGCGACACCCGCCGCGACCGGCGCTGAGAGGAGACTGACAGATGGCAGCAAAACCGTTCTTCCGCCGCCGCAAGGTTTGCCCCTTCTCCGGCGACAATGCACCCAAGATCGACTACAAGGACACGAGGCTCCTGCAGCGCTACATTTCCGAGCGTGGCAAGATCGTGCCGTCGCGGATCACCGCGGTGTCGTCCAAGAAGCAGCGTGAGCTGGCCCGTGCGATCAAGCGCGCCCGGTTCCTCGCCCTGCTTCCCTATGCCGTGAAGTAAGGAGGAACAGACATGGACGTCATTCTTCTCGAACGCGTGGCGAAGCTCGGCCAGATGGGCGACGTTGTCAGCGTCAAGGAGGGCTATGCCCGCAACTTCCTTCTGCCCCAGAAGAAGGCCCTGCGCGCATCGCGTGACAATATCGACGCCTTCAAGGATCAGAAGGCCGATCTCGAGGCACGCAACCTCGAGAGCAAGAAAGAGGCCGAGTCGCTGGCGCAGCGGCTGGACGGCGCGAAATTCGTGGTGATCCGCGCCGCGTCGGATGGCGGCTCGCTCTACGGGTCCGTCACGCCCCGCGACGTCGAGGCGGTGGCCCGCGAAGAGGGCCTGTCGGTCAGCCGCAAGCAGGTCGTGATCGGCACCCCGATCAAGGAACTGGGCCTGCGCGACATCTCGGTGGTGCTGCACCCCGAGGTCGAGGCGACCGTGACGCTGAACGTCGCGCGCTCGCCCGAAGAGGCCGAGCTTCAGGCGCAGGGCAAGTCGATCCGCGACCTTGCCGCCGAAGAAGAGGCCGCGGCCGATTTCGAGATCTCCGAGCTGTTCGACGACATCGGCGCCGCGGCGTCCGACGATTCGGACCTGCGGGTGGACACGCCGGAAAGCGGCGGCAGCGGCGAGGAACAGCCGGAAACCTGACCGCCGCGCGGCAGACGCAGTTTGGGGGCCGTCCGGGAGACCGGGCGGCCCTTTCCCTTGGCCGCAGGACAAGCCGCGCCCGCGGCGGGCCGCGGCGCGGCGATCCAACGCCCGATGCTCCTCGGTTTATCCTGGAATATTCGCAAAAGATCGCCTCGGCGCGCGTCTGCCCACAAATCGCCGGGCCGTGAGGGCGGCCCGCCGATGGCGCGGCGCCCTTCGGGCTTGAATCCGCGCCTTGGCCTCTTCCGATTTGAAATCCGCGCCGCGTGCCACATCTGGTTTGCCGACACCAGATGGAGATGACCCGATGCGATCCGCCGCCCGTGCCCTTGCCGTGACCGCCCTCGCAACCCTTGCCGCGCCCGCCGCCGCGCAGGAATTCGAGCGCGGGCCGCGCAATACCGATCTTGCCCCCGCCTTTCCCGAGCAATTCCGCGCCAAGCTGGTGAATTCCGGCGTCGAGCTGGCGCAAGAGATCGTCGCGGGCGGGCTGGAGCATCCATGGGGCATCGAGGTTCTGCCCGAGGGCGGCTATCTCGTGACCGAACGCGCCGGCCGGATGCGCCATATCGCGGCGGACGGCACGCTGTCGGATCCGATCGCCGGGGTGCCGGACGTGGTCGCGCTGCGCCAGGGCGGGCTGCTGGATGTCGCGCTGGCCCCCGATTTCGAAGACAGCCGGATGATCTACTGGTCCTACGCAAAGCCGGTGGACGGCGACAAGACCGCGACCGCCGCCGCGCGCGGCGTTCTGGCCGAGGATTACAGCGCCATCACCGGTGTCGAGCTGATCTTCGAGCAGTTCCCCGCCGTCCCCGTCCCCGCCCATTTCGGCAGCCGCATCGTGTTCGACGGCGACGGCCATGTCTTCATCACCACGGGCGAGCATTTCACCGAGGAATACCGGCAATATGCCCAGGATCTGGACAAGACGTTCGGCAAGGTGGTGCGGCTAAACCTCGACGGCTCGGTGCCGCGGGACAATCCGTTCGTGCACCAGGACGGGGCCATCGCCTCGATCTGGTCCTATGGCCACCGCAACATCCAGGGCGCCTATATGTGGAACGATCAGCTCTGGACCATCGAGCACGGCCCGCAAGGCGGGGACGAGCTGAACATCCCCGAGCCGGGCGGCAATTACGGCTGGCCCGTCGTGTCCTACGGCCAGAAATACAGCGGCGCGCCGATCGGCACCGGCAAGGCCAGCGCCGATGGGTTCGAGGAGCCGGTGTATTTCTGGGATCCGGTAATCGCGCCCGCGGGCATGCACCCTTATGACGGCGACATGTTCCCCGACTGGCAGGGCGATCTGCTGATCTCGTCGCTCACGCCCGGCGGACTGGTGCGTCTGGAAATTGCCGATGGCCGCGTGGTGGCCGAGGAACGGCTGCTGATGGACATCGGCCGGGTGCGCGATGTCGAGATCGACGCGGACGGCGCGATCCTGATCCTGACCGACCGGCCGGATGGCGCGCTTGTCCGCCTGACACCGAAGGAGTAGCGCGCCGCTCAGCCTTCCGGGATGTCGCCCCGGTCGACCATGGCGGCGGTCAGATCGGCATAGGCGGCGCGCCACGCCGCTTCGACATCGCGGCCCAGATCGTCCTCCAGCACCCCGCGCAGGGTGGCGATAAGCGCCTCCAGCATGGGCGCGAACATCTCGGCCGTGACCCCGAGGCGCCGGTGCTGCTGCCCCAGCTTCCCGATCCGCTCGGCCAGCGCCTCGGGCGTCTCGATCCCGCTCATCACGGTTTCCATCGTGGTCATGAACTTCATGCCCTGCCCGGCCAGGTCGCCATCGCGGAACAGCGCCCGCAGATCGGGCCGCAGGCGGAACAATTCATCGTAGAACGCGGTCGAGGCCGGCTCGAGCCGCGGCCGCATACGCTCGAAACTCCATTGGATCAGGGCGATCTGTTCATGCGTCACCGGCATGGGCGGTCCTCCTCGGCGCAAATGCTACGCGGTGCGCGCAGGGTGCACCTTGATCCACCTCAATGGCGCGAAAGCGGTTAAAATTGCGCCTATCGCTTTACCGGGCCTTAAACGGGCGCCCCCATGGTAAGGCGACATCGGAACGGCGGGGGCCATGACACGCACATATCACGCGGCGGACGTCTCGTTCGCCACCGCGACCGGGCGCAATGTGCGCAGCGGCGCGGGGACAAGCACGTTCGACGACGCGCCAAGCACGACGCGGGCGCTGACCATCGCGGCAGCCGGGCGCGCGGGCCGGGCGGGGGCACCCTGCGGTTTCGCGCCGGGCGAGCGGTACGACATCGGCTTTCGCGCGCGGCGGCCGGTCCTGCTTCGCGCGGCGCGGGTGATCCGCAACGATTGCCACGCCGGCAGCGGCGCGGTGGTGTTCGACGGCACGGACGAGGGCGGAACCCCCGTCCAGGTGATCTGGACGCCGGATTTCGACCTCGAACGCTGGTACTGGGACAATGCCGGCCCGAACGGCGCGCCCCTGTTCCACACCGGGCGCGGTGCGAAGGTGGCGCAGGTCTTCGGCCATGTCGCCGCCGGCACCCGCATCGGCGCGCCGCACGGCCCGGTGCCGGTGCAATACCTTCAGGCCGGGCTGCCGGTGGCCACCCGCGACAGCGGCGCGCGGCCGGTGCTGTGGCTGGGCGAGCGGCGGGGCCCCGGCATCGGCCCGGCCGCCCCCGTGGTGTTCGAGATCGGGGCGATCGGCAACACCCGCCGGCTGCTGCTGTCGCAGCGGCATCGCGTCCTGATCGCGCATCCGCTGGCAGAGCTGTATTTCGGCCTGCCCGAAGTGTTCGTTCCGGCCGCCGCGCTGGCGAACGGCCGCGACATCCGGATCGAGCCGCGCCCGCGCATCCGCTGGTTCAGCATCCTGCTGGACCGGCACGAGGTACTGACCGCCGACGGCGTTCCGGCCGAAAGCCTGTTCCTGGGCGATGTCACGCCCGCCCGCCTGCCCGGCCCAAAGCTGCGCGACGTGGCGCTGCTCTATCCCGAGCTTGCCGGCTGGACCCGCGGCACCGGCGTGCAGACGGCGCGCCCGGTCCTGTCCGGTATCGAGGCGCGGTTCCTGGCCGCCGCCATGGGCATCGCCCGCCGCCCGGCCAAGGCGCTGTCCTGGCGCGCCGCCGCATGATGCAAAAGGGGCCGCCCTTTGCCGGACGGCCCCCGAAACCTTGCTCGTGCGGAAAGAAGGATTACTCCTCCTCTTCCTCCAGCGCCTCGATCGCCTTTTCCAGCTCTTCCTTGCTGACCGGCTTTTCCTCGATCTGCGCCAGCTCGAACAGGTAATCCACCACCTTGTCCTCGAACAGCGGCGCCTGGATCTGCTGGCGCATCTGCGGGTTCTGCTGGACGAATTCGAAGAATTGACGCTCCTGCCCCGGATACTGGCGCGCCTGGGTCATCACCGCCTGGGTCATCTCGGAATCGGACACCTCGATCTCGTTCTTCTGGCCCAGCTCGGCCAGCAGCAGGCCCAGCCGCACACGGCGTTCAGCCAGCTTGAGGTGTTCCTCTGTCGGCTCGATCTCGCCGTGATCGTGACCGTGATCCTCGGGATGATCCTCGTGGTAAAGCTGGTGGGCGATCTGCTTCGCCTCGGTCTCGACCAGGGTCGGCGGCAGATCGAAGCTGACCTTCTCGTCCAGCTGGTCGAGCAGGCGGCGCTTCATCACGGCCCGCGCGGCCTGGCCGTATTCGGCGGCCAGCCGCTCGCGGATCTGCGCCTTCAGCGCGTCCAGATCGTCGGAGCCGTATTTCTTGGCCAGCTCGTCATCGACCGACGCGGCGACCGGCGCCTTCACCTCCTTGACGGTGCAGGCAAAGACGGCCTCCTTGCCGGCCAGATGCTCGGCGCCGTATTCCTCGGGGAAGGTCACGGTGACGTTCTTCTCGTCGCCCGCGGTGACGCCGACAAGCTGTTCCTCGAAACCGGGGATGAAGCTGTTCGAGCCCAGCGTCAGCGGATAATCCTCGGCCGCGCCGCCCTCGAATTCCTCGCCGTCCACCGACCCCTTGAAGTCGATCACGACCTGGTCGCCATTTTCGGCGGCACCGTCCTTGGCCTCGAAATCCTGCGCCTGCTCGGCCAGCGACTTGAGCGCGTCGTCCACGGCGCTCTCCTCGGGCTCGACGACCATCTTCTCCAGCGTCAGGCTGCCGGCGTCGACCTCGGGGATCTCGGGCAGCTTTTCATAGGACATCTGGACCTCGACATCGTCGCCTTCCTTCCAGTCCTTGTTGGTCATCTCGACATTCGGCTGCAGCGCCGGACGGTCGCCCGAGTCCTCGAAATGCTTGTTCATGGCGCCGTCGATGGCTTCCTGCATCGCCTCGCCCATGACCTGCGGGCCGAACTGCTTTTTCAGCAGCGCCATCGGCACCTTGCCCTTGCGAAACCCCTTCATCTGGACATCCGGCTGCGCCTCGGCCAGCTTGGCATCGACCTTCTCGTCCAGCTCCGCCGCGGTCAGAGTGATGGAATATTCGCGCTTCAGACCGTCGTTGAGGGTCTCGTTGACCTGCATGTCGTGTTCATCCTTCCATGGACCGCAATCGCTGCGCACGCGGCCGCGCGCAAAATCAGAGGCCCTAATAGGGCCCGAAAAGCCGCTTCGCAAGCGGTTTCCGGGCGCGCGGCGCAGGGCGCGTATGCGGCCCGTGCGTCAGGCCGCGTGGTGCGGGTGAAGGGACTCGAACCCCCACGCCTCGCGGCGCCAGAACCTAAATCTGGTGCGTCTACCAGTTCCGCCACACCCGCACGCCCGCGCCTTCTAGCAGCCGCGCGCGCGCTGCGGTAGGGGCAAAGGCGCGGCTTTTCGGCGCCGCACCGGCGCCGACATCGCCCCCTACGGGTCCAGTTCGGCGTCCCAGTACAGGAAATCGACCCAGGTCTCGTGCAGGTGGTGGGGCGGGAATTTCCGGCCCAGATTGCGCAGTTCCTCGGCGCCCGGCTGGCGCGGCGCGCGGCGCAGCGACATGTTGGCGCCGCGCAGGCTGCGCGCGCCTTTCTTCAGGTTGCACGGCGCACAGGCCGCCACCACGTTTTCCCAGCTGGTCACACCGCCCCGCGCCCGCGGCACCACATGGTCGAAGGTCAGATCCCCGCGCGAGCCGCAATACTGGCAGTGAAACCCGTCGCGCAGGAACAGGTTGAACCGGGTGAAGGCGACGCGCTTTTGCGGCTTGACGTAATCCTTCAGCACCACGACCGACGGCACGCGGATCTCGGTCGAGGGGCTGCGCACGACATGGTCGTATTCGGCGACGATATCGACCCGGTCGAGAAACGCGGCCTTCACCGCCTCCTGCCAGGGCCAGAGCGACAGCGGATAATAGGATAGCGGGCGGTAATCCGCGTTGAGCACCAGCGCCGGATGCTGCCGCAGCACGCTTGGCTCCCTGACGAAACCGGTCCTGAAATCCGCGTTCATGCTCCTCACCACCCTGTGCCGCGGCGGCAGGCGCCGTTCGGCATGGGCAGACTATATATGGCGCTCGCCGCCGCGCAAGTGTCTGCTAGTAGGTCTTTGGCCCAGGGCCCGCCGCTCAGAACAGGCCGCGCCAGAACGGGCCGGCATCGAGCGCAAGGCGCACCCCGACCGAATAGCGCACATCATCCTGCGCCAGCATGGTGGCGACGCCGAAATCGCCCGCCGTGTTGGTCGCCTTGACCTCGAAGCTGGCATTGCCGGCGGTATAGCGCGCGCCGGCGGCCCAGGTCATGTCCTCGCCCGCCATCGGCGTGACCTCGGCGATCAGGTCGAGCCCCTCGTACAGCTCTGCATTCATGCCGAGGCCCAGACCGTAAAGCTCGGTGCTGCCATAGGCGGCGAATTTCGGCTCCGCCGTGGCGGCGATCCGGTCGCCGAACTTGTAGGACATCGGCAGGCTGGCATGGACCACGCCGAACCTCGTGTCGAATTCCCGCCCCAGCGCCAGGTTGCCGGACATGGTGAACGGGCTGCCGTTGTTCTGGTCGAGAAACCGCAGCTTGGCCGAGACCAGCCAGCGGGTCTCGTCATCGGTGCCGACCTTGAGCGGCGGCACCCGGCTGCCATCGTCGGCCAGACGCTCGACATGCAGGCCGAACTCGATGTCCTGGTCGGGGCTGAAGGCGGCGCCGTAATTGTAATGCCCGTCCGTGCCGTAAGTCGCGCTCAGCGCCACCAGCCCCGGATCCAGCGTATCCGCCGAGGCCAGCGTCAGGCCGGGAAACTGAAGCCGCCGCTCGCGGGCGGTCAGCGGCCGCGCGCCGCGGTAGCTGGACGGATAGTCGCCCTCCCAGCCGGGCGTGTAGGACAGCCGCAGCCCGACCAGCGTCTCGTCCCCATCCGGGTAGAAGGTCAGGATCTCGGTCGCCGGCGTCGCGCCGAAGCCGTTGGTGACATACAGGTCCAGCGCCGCCTTGGGCGTCACCAGATAGCGCGCGCCGGCGGTCCAGACCGGCACGTTCTTCATCGCGCCGCTGGGGGCGATGGTGTTGCCGTTCGCGCCGAAGGGCACGTTCACCAGCCCGTAAATCCCCAGCCGCGGCGCCGCCTGGAACGTCACGCCGCCGCCGATATAGGGAACGGTCCCGTAGAAGTCGCGCCCGTTGATGCTGTCCGGGAAAACGCTGACCCCCGGCGTCAGGTGGAATTGCAGGCGCGGGCCGACATCCACCGTCACCGGCGCCTGAATCGCCCCGATCGCATAGCTTCCGTCATCGGCGGTGGTGCCGTAATAGCCGCTCGACAGGCGCAGCCAGTTGACCGCGCCCAGAACGCCCATCTGCACGGTGCCGTTGTCGAAATAGCGGAACTTTCCGTGCACGCCGACGGTCAGCATCTCGCGGATGCCGTCTGGCACACCGCCGATGGCGATCGGGTCGGCGAACTTGTCATAGGCGATGCCGAAGGACAGCCGGTCCGATGTCGCCGCCTCCAGCCCCAGCGTGTAAAGCTGGTTGCCGGTGCCGCTGGACCCGGCGGGGTTGGCCTGCTGCTGGCCGGCATAGCCCAGCACCGCGCCCTTGGGCAGCATGTTGGCCGGCGTCAGCCCCGGAAGGTCGGTAAAGGACGCCTCCAGCGGGGTTTCACCGCCGCCGGTCTCTAGCGGGTAGGTCTCGGCCGGATACTCCGTGGCGTAATCCGCCCCGGTGTCATACGGCTCATAAGGATCGACATAGCTTTGCGCCAGCGCGACGCCCACCAGACTGACCGAAGAAAGAAGCGCGACCGCGCCGCGGTGCGCCTTGCGGAAAGATGCCTTGCGCATGACTGCCCCACATGCCGCTCGATTTGTTTTTCTGACCGCATTGAGCGCCAGTCGGGCCGGTTTTCAAAGCCCCGGCTTGCACAAATCGGACCTGCGTGGGGTATATACAACAAGGCGCCGGATGCTGCGCGTCCTGCGCGAAATAAAGGCGAAGCCGCCGTGCATGGCCAGACCGCCCGGGCGGCTGGCGCCGCACGGCTTTCGTCCCGCGCCCCATCGCGCGCCCTACCCCGGCAGCTTGTCGCGCAGAAAGGACAGCGCCACGCTCAGCCCGTCAGGGGCGATGCCGTGGCCGGTGCCGCGCATCACATGGGCGAACACCTCGAACCCCGCCCCCTGAAGCGCCTCGGCCGCCTCGGGCAGCGATTCCGGCGGCACCATCTCGTCCTGGTCGCCATGCACCAGCAGCACCGGCGGCTTCGACACCGCCTCCGCCGCGAGCCGCTCGGGCTCCAGCAGGCGGCCCGAAAAGCCGACCACACCGGCCAGCGCCTCGGCACGGCGCGGGGCGACGTGCAGGCTCATCATCGTGCCCTGCGAAAACGCGAAAAGTGCTATTTGCGACGGCGTTACGCCTTCTTCTTCAAGCACCTTGTCAAGATAGCCGTTCAAGTCCCGGATAGCGCGCAACATCCCGTCGCGCGCCGCCGCCTCGCTCGATCCGTCGAGCCAGGGGATCGGAAACCACTGGTATCCCATCGGGTTGTTCGCGCAGGGCTCCGGCGCATCCGGCGCGACGAACACCGTGTCCGGCAGGTGCGGCGCCAGCGGATCGGCAAGCCCCAGCAGGTCGCCGCCATCGGCGCCATAGCCGTGCAGGAATACCACCACCGATTTCGTCTGCCCCGACGCCGCCGCGCGGCGGGACGCTTTCAACTCGCGCATCACCGGATCCCTTCCCTGTCCTTCGCGACCCGGTAGTAGGCCCAGAGCAGCCGCGCCGCAACCGCCCGCCACGGCGCCCAATCCTCTGCCATGGCGCGCAAGGCGCGCTCGGTTGGACGGTCCGGCACCTCGAACAGGATCCGCGCGGCCTCCTGCAGGGCCAGATCGGCCGGCGCGAACACATCCGCCCGGCCCAGCGAGAACATCGCATAGATCTCGGCCGTCCAGCGCCCGATGCCCGGCACCTCGACCAGCCTGGCCACGACTTCTTCGTCAGGAAGGCCGCGCAAGCCCTTGAAATCTATTCGCGCCTCGGCCAGAGCGCGGGCATATCGGATCTTCTGCCGCGACAACCCGCAAGCGCGAAGATCGTCGTCTGCGGCCCAGGCGATCTTGCGCGGGCCGGTCAGCCGCGCCGCCTTCAGGCGGCCCCAAATCGCGCTCGCCGCGGCGACGCTGACCTGCTGGCTGACGATGGCGGACAGAAGCGGCTCGAACCCGTCCTTGCGGCGACGCAGCGGCAGCGGCCCGGTCTGCACCAACGCGGCGGCAAAGCGCGGCTCCGCCGCCGCCAGATGCGCCGCGCCCTCGGCCACGCAGGCATCGGTTTCGATGATCCGCCCGATCATGCCAGCCCCCGCACCCAGTTCAGTGCCGCGGGTGCGCTGTCCAGCAACTGCGCCTCGGGCTGTTCCGGCCTGTCGATCATCACCACCCTCACTCCCATGGCGCGCGCCGCGTCCAGCTTGGCCCGCCCCGCCGCACCGCCCGAATTGCGCGTCACCAGCCACCGGATGCCCAGCCGCGCGAACAGATCACGTTCCGCCCTGGCGGTAAACGGCGGCCGTCCGGTCACGAAACGCCCGCCGCGAAACGGAAACGGCGCCGGATCCGCATCGATCCGGCGGCAGAAGACCCGCCGCCCGGCAAGATTGGCGAAGCCGTCCAGATACTTGTGCCCGGCGGCAAGGAACACCGCCGCCCCCTCGGGGATATGCTGCGCGGCATCCTCGGGGCGCGCCGTGCGGATCCAGTCGTCGCCCGGCCTCGCCTGCCATTCGGGACGCAGAACGCGCGCATGGTGCAGCCCCCGCTCCGCACAGATCCGCGCCGTGCGATGCGCGATGCGGCGCGCGAAGGGATGGGTGGCGTCCAGCACCGCGCCGATCCCCTCCGCGTCCAGGAAACGCGCGAATCCCGTATCGCCGCCAAAGCCGCCGATCCGCAGCGGCAGGCCGATATCGGCCGGCGCGGCGGTGTCCCCGGCAAGCGAGGCGATGGCCTCCACCCCGTCCATACCGGCCAGGGCCGCGCCGATCTGCCGCGCCTCCGCCGTGCCGGCCAGCAGCAACAGCCTCATGGCGCGCGTCCCAGGACCCGACCGGCGCGGTCGATCACCACCACGTCCACCGCGATCTCCGCCGGGCGCAGAACCTCCAGCGCCCGCTCCCGCGCCGCCGCCGCCGCCCAGTCCGCCAGCGCCGGACCGACCATCTCCGCCGCCTGCAAGGCGGTCGCCACCTGCGCCAGATCGGTCCGCGCAAAGCGGTGCGCGAGATCGTCGAAATCCACCTGGCTGCGGGCCGAATGCAGGTCCACCGCACCCTGCGCCAGCTTGGTGATCTTGCCGATCCCGCCGCCGATCGTCACCCGATCCACCGGGTGCCGGCGCAGGTATTTCAGCATCCCGCCCGCGAAATCGCCCATGTCCAGCATCGCATCGTCAGGCAAGCCGTAAAGCGCCTGCACGACCTTCTCGCTGGTGGCCCCGGTGCAGCCGGCGACATGGCTTGTGCCGGCGGCGCGCGCCACGTCGATCCCCCGGTGGATGGACGCAATCCAGGCCGCGCAGCTGAACGGGCGCACGATGCCCGTGGTGCCCAGAATCGACAGCCCGCCGACGATGCCAAGCCGCGGGTTCCAGGTCTTGCCCGCGATCTCCTCGCCGCCGGGGATCGACACGGTTACCACGATGTCTGCGTCTTTACCCTGGCTTGCCGCCTCTTCTTCAACCACGCGCGCGATCATCGTGCGCGGCACCGGGTTGATCGCCGGCTCACCCGGCGCGATCGGCAGGCCCGGCTTGGTCACCGTGCCCACGCCCTCGCCGGCGCGGAACACCAGCCCCCCTTCCGACGGCGCCACCCGCACCCGGATCAAAGCGCCGTGGGTCACGTCCGGGTCGTCGCCCGCATCCTTGACCACCCCCGCCTCGGCCCAGCCCGGCCCCGAGGCCGCCTCGGCCACGGCGAAACGCGCCTCCTGCCCGTGCGGCAGCACGATCGTCACCTCGCGCGGAAACGCCCCGCCCCATAGCCCGCGAAGCGCGGCGCGGGTGGCGGCGGTGGCGCAGGCGCCGGTGGTCCAGCCGCGGCGCAACTCGGTCATGGGTGTGCGGCTCATCGCGGCGGACTATAGGCCGCCGCCGCGCCGCCGCCAATCCGCGCTTTTCCGCGCGGGCGCGCCGGGGCATAACGGGGCGATGACCGACTCGCTCGCCCTGCCCGATCACGACTGGCCCCGGCTCGATCCCGGCTGGGTCTGGCTGTGCGGCGCCGGGCCGGGCGATCCGGGCCTGCTGACGCTGCACGCGCTGAACGCGCTGCGCCAGGCCGACGTGATCGTCTACGACGCGCTGGTCGAGCCGGCGATTCTCGACTGGGCACCGGCGGCCGAGCGGATCTATGCCGGCAAGCGCGGCGGCAAGCCCTCGGCCAAACAGCGCGACATCTCGCTGCGCCTCGTCGATCTCGCCCGCGCCGGGCGCCGGGTGCTGCGCCTCAAGGGGGGCGATCCGTTCGTGTTCGGTCGCGGCGGCGAAGAGGCGCAGACGCTGCTCGCACAGGGCATCCCGGTGCGCATCATCCCCGGCATCAGCGCCGGCATCGGCGGGCTGGCCTATGCCGGCATCCCCGTCACCCACCGCGACGTGAACCAGTCGGTCACCTTCGTCACCGGCCACGACCAGTCGGGCGACAGCCCTTCCAGTCTGGATTGGCACGCGATATCAAGGGGATCGCAGGTGATCGTGATCTACATGGCGATGAAGCACATCGCCCGCATCGCCGCCGCCCTGCGCGATGCCGGCCGGCCGGGGGACGAGCCTTGCGCCGTCGTCGTCTCGGCCACGACCCCGGCCCAGACCGTGCTTGAGACGACGCTGGACGCGCTCGCCGCCGACATCGCCGCCGCCGGGCTGGAGCCGCCGGCCATCGTCTGCGTGGGCGGCACCGTACCGATGCGCCGGGTGCTCGACTGGCAGGCGCTGGCCGCCCCCGCCAGCCTGCACACCGCCTGAAGAATGCACACGAGCCCCTTCTCTGGTTCAAAAATATCCCCGCCGGAGGCACGCCCCGCAGGGGCGTTTCCCCGATGCCCGGCCTGATCCTCGCCGCCCCGGCCTCGGGCAGCGGCAAGACGACGCTCACCCTCGGGCTGCTACGCGCCTTCACCCGGCGCGGCATTCCCGCAAAGGGCGCCAAATCCGGCCCCGACTATATCGATCCGCGCTTTCACGAGGCGGCCTGCGGCGCGCCCTGTCCCAATCTCGACGCCTGGGCGATGACGCCGGCGCGCATCGCCGATCTCGCAGCAACGGGCGATCTGCTGCTGGTCGAGGGGGCGATGGGCCTGTTCGACGGCGCGCCGCCGGACGGGCGCGGCTCCAGCGGTCACCTTGCGCACCTGCTCGGCCTGCCGGTCGTGCTGGTGGTCGACGCGGCGCGGATCGCGCAATCGGTGGCGCCGCTGGTGGCCGGGTTCGCGCGGCACGATCCGGCCGTGCGCATCGCGGGCGTGATCCTGAACCGCACCGGCAGCCCCCGGCACGCGGCGCTGCTGCGCCGGGCGCTGGCGCCGCTGGGCATCCCGGTCCTGGGCGCGCTGCCCCGGCAGGCGGGGCTGACCCATCCCGCGCGGCATCTGGGGCTGGTCCAGGCGCGCGAGCGGGCTGATCTTGCCGCCTTCCTCGACCGCGCCGCGGATGCCTTGGAAGCGTCGGTTGATCTGGACGCGCTGGCCGCCCTCGCCGCGCCGCTGCCCGCGCCTGCCGGCGCGCCGCGCCTGCCGCCCCCGGCGCAGCGGATCGCGCTGGCCGAGGATGACGCCTTTGCCTTCGCATATCCGCATCTGCTGGCCGACTGGCGCGATGCGGGCGCCGAGATCCTGCGCTTCTCGCCGCTGGCCGACGCGCCGGTACCGGCAGCCGACCTCGTGATCCTGCCCGGCGGCTACCCGGAGCTTCACGCCGGCCGGATCGCCGCCGCCTCCACTTTCCTCGAAAGCCTGAAGATCGCTGTGCTAACCACAGATATATATGGCGAATGCGGCGGCTACATGGTGCTGGGCGAGGGGCTGACAGACGCGGATGGACACAGCCACGCCATGGCCGGGTTGTTACCGCTGGAGACAAGCTTTGCCGACCGGCGGCTGCATCTGGGCTACCGGCACCTCGCGGCGCGCGGCGGGCCTTTCGCCGGAATCGCCGGACGCCTGACGGCGCATGAATTCCACTATGCCACCACCCTGCGGGCCGAGGGGCCGCCGCTATACGACGCCACCGATGCGGAGGGCACGGCGCTGCCGCCGATGGGGCTGCGCGCGGGGCGGGTCAGCGGCTCTTTCGCGCATGTGATCGACGCCGCCTGAGCCGGGCCGCGCCCGCTTTCCTTTGCCGCGCCCACGGGCTAAGCCGGCCGCATGACCGACCTTCCCCGGACCGATCACCCCCCGCGCGACCGACGTGCGCGCCGCAACGTGGGCATCCTCGTCGCCGCGCAGGCGATCTTGGGCGCGCAGATGCCGATGATCTTCGTGCTTGGCGGGCTGGCCGGGCAGTCGCTGACCTCCAACCCATGCTTCGCGACGCTGCCGATCTCGTTGATCGTGCTGTTTTCGATGCTCTCGGCCACGCCGATGTCGGCCATCATGCAGCGATTCGGGCGCCGCACCGGGTTCCTGCTGGGCACGGGCAGCGGCGCCATCGGCGGCGCCATCGGTGCCTGGGGCCTGCTGGAGCAGGATTTCACGCTGTTCCTGATCGGCTCTGCCTTTACCGGGGTCTACATGTCGGCGCAGGGGTTCTACCGTTTCGCCGCCGCCGACACGGCCAGCGACGCGTTCCGCGCCAAGGCGATTTCCTACGTCATGGCCGGCGGGCTGGCCTCGGCGGTGATCGGCCCGCAGTTGGTCAAGCTGACCAGCCAGGCGATGGTGGTCCCGTTCCTGGGCACCTATCTTGCGGTGATCGCGGTGAATGTCGTCGGCTCGCTTCTGTTCGTCTTCCTCGACATCCCGCGCCCGCCGGTCCCGGACGTGGACGCGCCCAAGGGCCGCAGCCGGCTGGAGCTGCTGAAGACGCCGCGCATCGCGGTGGCGATCATCTGCGCGATGGTGTCCTACGCGCTGATGAACCTGATGATGACCTCGGCGCCGCTGGCGGTGGTGGGCTGCGGCTTCGGCCATGGCGAAGCGGCGGATGTGGTCACCGGCCACGTTCTGGCGATGTACGCGCCCAGCTTCTTCACCGGCCACCTGATCGCCCGGTTCGGGGTGGAAAAGATCATCGCCACCGGCCTTGTCATCCTTGCCGCGGCGGGGGGTGTCGGGTTGGCGGGGGTCGAGCTTGAACATTTCTTCGTCGCGCTCATCCTTCTGGGCCTCGGCTGGAATTTCGGCTTCATCGGCGCGACGACGATGCTGGCCGGCGCGCACGCTCCCGAAGAACGCGGCCGGGTGCAGGGGATGAACGACATGCTGGTCTTCGGCTGCGTCACCATTGCGTCGCTCGCCTCGGGCGGGCTGATGAACTGCTCGGGCGGATCGCCGGAATCCGGCTGGACGGCGGTGAACCTGGCGATGGCGCCGTTCCTGATGCTGGCGGGCGGCGCGCTGATCTGGCTGATGCTGCGCCCGGATGAAAGTTAGGCCCCGCCCCGCAGCTTGCGCCAGAGCAGCCCGCCACGCCGCGCGAATTCCGACTGGCCCAGCCCCCCCGCCGCCACGAGGCCCGGCGCGCGCCGCGCCTGCCGCAAGAGCGGCCCCGCCCGCCAGCAGGCCAGCAGCGCGGGGCGCGCGGCTTTCGGCGGTGCGGCGGCGGCGAGACGCGCCAGCCCGTCCCCGGCCAGCGCGCGCACCGTCTCGGCCCGCCCGTCAGGCAGCGGCTGGCGGCCGCGCGCCTCCAGCTCGGGGATGGCCAGGAAATAGCTCGCCAGCCCCGCCGCCCAGGCCGCGCCGCGCACGTCCCTTTCGCCCTCCACCGCGCCCAGCGCACGCGCCGCCGCCCAGGCAAGAGTGCCGGCGGTCGCGTCGATATAGGCCGCAAAGGCATCCGAATCGGCAAAGGGCGCGGTCTCGATGTCACTGCGCCGCGCCTCGATCACCCCGTCCAGAAGCGCCGCGCCCGCCCCGTCGAGCACCGGGGCCAGCGCGTCCAGCACCTCTTGCCGGCGCACCGGGCCGCCCGCGCCGATCTCGGTCAGCGCGTCGCGCCACCATTGCAGGCGCATCTCGGCGATCATCGGCTCGGCGGTGACCCAGGGGGCGCGCGCGACCTCGATGTTGAAGGCGTAGATCGGCAGAAGCACGGCGCGCGCCGCCACCGGGGCCGCCATCGCCGCGAGGAAACGGTCGGGATCGGCGCGTTCGACCAGTTCGGCGCAGGCCTGAACGCTCATGCCGGCCGCACCACGCATAGAAGATACCCGGTCTCGCGCCGCACCGCGCGCCAGGCGGCGATCTGCGCCGCCTCCATGTCCAGAACGGCGCGCAGATCCGGCGTCGCGCCGCCGCGCAGCGCGTCTATCCGGGCGGAGAGAGGGCCGTAGAACGCCTGCCACGCGGTATCGGCCAGGGGGCGCGTGTCGAGCACCTCGTAGCCGGCCGCGCGCGCCTCTGCGGCAATATCCGCCGCGCTCATCGTGTCCTCGAAATCGCCCCAGAACGCCCGCGCGGCGTCCGAAGGCGCATCGGTAAACCAGCAGGGCGCGGAAAACGCCACCGCCCCGCCCGGCGCCAGTGCCGGCCGCCACAACCCCAGCGCCTTGCGCAGGCCGAGAAAATAGCTTGCCCCGGCGCACCAGATGAAATCGAACGGCCCCTTGAGCCGCGCCATGTCGCCGCGATAGGCCGTCACCCGCGCATCGGCCCCATGCCGCGCCAGCAGCCGGTCGATGAACGGCCCGTGCTTGTCGACCGCGGTCACATGACCCAGCGGTGCAGCCTCCAGCAGGGCGGGCACGTCGCCGCCCGACCCGGACCCGGCATCGCAAATCCGCGCGTCGGGCGCGATCCCGGCAACGCGCGCGGCCCACGCCACATCCGCCGGCTCGCCCGGCCCTTCGCGCGCGAGATCCGCGTAGAGGGTGAAGAAGGCGGCGTTCATCCCGGCCGCGCCCCGTCGCGGATCAGCTTCCAGTCGATCGCATCCAGCAGCGCCTGGAAACTGGCATCGACGATGTTGGCCGACACGCCGACGGTGGACCAGTCGCGCCCCTGCCCGTCCTGAAAGTCGATGATGACCCGCGTCACCGCCTCGGTGCCGCCATTGGTGATCCGCACCTGGAAGTCCACCAGCCGCATGTCGTCGATCATCGACTGGTGCGGGCCGAGATCGGTCTTCAACGCCTGCCACAGCGCGTTGACCGGCCCGTCATCGGCCATGTCCTGGGCGTGGTCGTTCTTGAAATAGCTGGTACGGGTGCCGGCGCCGGTGGAAATCGTCACAACCGCCTCGGATTCCACCACGATCTCGCCGCGCGCATTGCGGCGCCGCTCGGAAATCACGCGGTAGCGCTCGACGTCGAAGAAATCGGCGGCCAGGCCCAGCTCGGCCCGGGCCAGCAGCTCGAAACTGGCCTGCGCGCTGTCATAGGCGAAGCCCGCGCTTTCCTTTTCCTTGACCTGGTCGAGGATGCGGCCCAGCGCCGGATCGCCCCGTTCGACGTCCAGCCCCATATCGGCCAGCCTTGTGCGCAGGTTCGACTGCCCCGCCTGGTTCGACATCGGCACGATGCGCACATTGCCCACCAGCGCCGGATCGATATGCTCGTAGGTGGTCGGATCCTTGAGGATGGCGCTGGCATGCAGCCCCGCCTTGTGGGCAAAGGCGCTGGCCCCGACATAGGGCGCCGAGCGCAACGGCACCCGGTTCAGGATGTCGTCCAGCGTGCGCGAGGCGCGCGTCAGCCCCGGCAGGTTCTTCCGCGCGACACCTGTGTCGAACCGGCCGGCATAGGGGTCCTTCAGCAGCAGCGTCGGGATCAGGCTGACCAGGTTGGCATTGCCGCAGCGCTCGCCCAGCCCGTTCAGCGTGCCCTGGACCTGCCGCGCGCCGGCCTCCACCGCCGCCAGCGCGCCGGCCACCGCGTTGCCGGTATCGTCATGGGTATGGATGCCCAGCCTTTCGCCGGGAATGCCCGCCGCGATCACCTCGGCTGTGACGCGCGCGATCTCGGCCGGCAGCGTGCCGCCATTGGTGTCGCACAGCACGATCCAGCGCGCTCCGGCATCATGCGCCGCGCGCAGGCAGTCCAGCGCGTAATCCGGGTTGGCGCGGTAGCCGTCGAAGAAATGTTCGGCGTCGAACAGCGCCTCGCGGCCGATCTTCACAAGGTGAGCGACGCTGGCGGCGATATTCTCGCGGTTCTCGTCCAGCCCGATCCCCAGCGCGGTCTCGACATGGAAATCATGCGTCTTTCCGACCAGACAGACCGCCGGGGTGCCGGCATTCACCACGCCGGCAAGCACGTCGTCGTTTTCCGCCGACCGCCCGGCGCGCTTGGTCATCCCGAAGGCGGTAAAGGTCGCGCGGGTGGCGGGCCGATCCTCGAAGAACGCGCTGTCGGTGGGGTTCGCCCCCGGCCAGCCGCCCTCGATATAGTCGACCCCCAGCGCATCCAGCATCTCGGCAATGCGGATCTTGTCGGGCGTGGAGAATTGCACGCCATGGGTCTGCTGCCCGTCGCGCAGGGTGGTGTCGTAGAGGTACAGCCGCTCGGTCATCTCTTGCCCCCATCCGTCCCGGACCTGATCCGGGACCTCTTTTCAAGCGCTGGGTGGAGGTCCCGGATCAAGTCCGGGACGTGTGGGCGGGGGGCCGCCTCGATACGGCCGAGGCCCGGCATGTCCAATATCCGGGCGATGCGCTTCCTACCCAGGATGGAGAACTGCGCGCCATGGGTCTGTTGCCCGTCGCGCAGGGTGGTGTCGTAGAGGTACAGCCGCTCGGTCATCTCTTTCCCCCATCCGTCCCGGACCTGATCCGGGACCTCACATCAAGCGCCGCGGAGGGGTTCCGGATCAGGTCCGGGACGCGAGGGCGGGGGGCGGCCATCGGTGCGCACAGGCTCATTTCAGCGCCTCCAGCTTGGCGGGATCGAAATTCGAACCCCTTTCCCATTCCGCACCTTCTGGCGTGTCCTTGATCGTAATTCCCGCGTCGACCAGCGCATCCCGGATTCGGTCGGATGTGGCGAAGTCCTTTTCCTTCCTCGCTTGAAGTCTGCGGGCGATAAGTTCCTCGACCAGTTCATACTCGGGTGCGTTTTCGATCTGCTTCTGCGCCTCGATATCGAGAACCCACCCTCCCGTCTCATAGCTATCCTCCAGAAGTCCCATGAGTTGGGCCGCCGCAAGGAACTCACCAACAAGTCTCTGCCTGTTTGGATTGACACGATCCAAGGCCGTGATTTCCTTGGCCAGTTTGCGAAGTTCACTGATCGCGCCCGGCGTATTCAGATCGTTTGCCAGCACGGAAACGAATTTTGATGGTGGAGTGGTTGCTTTCGCCGCCCCTTCAATATCTCTCCACTTCCGCAGTTCGTTCTCGGCCTCCTCCCGCTTCTTCTCGGTCCAGTCCATCGGCTTGCGGTAATGCGTGCCCAGCATGACGAACCGGATCACCTCGCCCGGCACCCCCTGGTCCAGAAGATCGCGCACGGTAAAGAAGTTGCCCAGCGATTTCGACATCTTGCGCCCCTCGACCTGGAGCATCTCGTTATGCATCCAGATCTCGGCGAACCCGCCCTCGGGATGGGCGCAGCGGCTTTGCGCGATCTCGTTCTCGTGGTGCGGAAAGATCAGGTCGTTGCCGCCGCCGTGAATGTCGAAGGTCTCGCCGAACAGATCGTGCGACATGGCCGAGCATTCGATATGCCAGCCCGGACGGCCCCGCCCCCAGGGCGAGTCCCAGCCCGGCAGGTCCGGCGCCGAGGGCTTCCACAGCACGAAATCCAGCGGATCCTCCTTGTAGGGCGCCACCTCGACCCGCGCGCCGGCGATCATGTCGTCGACCGAGCGGCCCGAGAGCTTGCCGTAATCGCTGTAGGACCGCACCCGGAACAGCACATGCCCCTCGGCATCGTAGGCGTGCCCCCCTGCGATCAGCTCCTCGATCATGGCGATCATCTGCGGGATATAGGCCGTGGCGCGCGGCATCTCGTCCGGCTCCAGCGCGCCCAGCGCGGTCATGTCGTCCAGGAACCACTGCGTCGTCTCGGCGGTGATGTCGGAAATCGGCCGCCCGGTTTCCTGCGCCCGCGCGTTGATCTTGTCGTCCACGTCGGTGAAGTTGCGCGCGTAGATCACCCGCTCCGGCCCGTAGACCTGCCGCAGCAGCCGGTAGAGCATGTCGAACACCACCACCGCGCGGGCATTGCCCAGATGCGCGCGGTCATAGACGGTCGGCCCGCAGACATACATCCGCACCCGGCGCTCCGCCTCCGGCACCGCATCGCCGCGCCAGTCGAGCGGGCGGAACGGCTCTTTCCGGCGGGTGCGGGTGTTGTAGAGCGTGATCTGTGTCATGTCGCAATCCTTCGCGCGCGCAAGCGGGGCATGGTCGGGCCGCGGCGGGCTTAGGCGATTTCGACGATGAGAGGAAACGAAAAGACCGGCCCGCGCGACGATGTCAGCGGATAATGCAGCAGATAATGGCGCAGATGGTCTTCATGCCGCATCTGTAGCGCGGCGCCGCGCTTTTGCCAAGCCCCGGACCCCGGCAGGACGCTTGCGCGGCGGCGCAAAACGCCGCTACCCTGCGGCGATGGACCGGGACGGAGTGAACGCGATCTGTGCAGGCATGGCCGGGGCGGACCTGTCCGAACCCTTCGGGCCGGGCACGGATGTCTGGAAGGTGGGCGGCAAGATCTTTGCCGCCATCGGCGCGGATGCCGGCGGCGTGTCGGTCAAGACCCCGGATGTCGAGACGGCGGATATGCTGATCTCGGCGGGCGCGGCAGGAAAGGCGCCGTATTTCCACCGCTCCTGGGTGCAGATCCCGTGGGAGGCCGCGCCGGACGAGCTGCGCCACCGGATCGAAAGCTCCTACCGGCTGATCCGCGGCAGCCTGCCGAAGAAGGTGCAGGCCGGGCTGGACGGCTGACAGGACGGGCGCACCCTGCGCGCCCTGCAAGGCGTTCCCGCACCGCCAGGCCCCCCCGAACGAAAAAGGCGGCCCCGGAAGGCCGCCTTGTCCGCAACGGGGATCGAAGCGTCAGCCTTTTTCGGCGATCAGCCCCTTCATGATCGCCCAGCACATCAGCAGCAGCACGATGGTGAACGGCAGACCGGTGGAGATCACCATCGCCTGCAGCGCGCCCAGCCCGCCGCCGAGCAGCAGCACGATGGCGACCGCGCCCTCGAAGGTGCACCAGAACACCCGCTGCGGCACCGGCGCGTCGACCTTGCCGCCGGCGGTGATCGTGTCGATCACCAGGCTGCCGCTATCCGACGAGGTGACGAAGAACACGATCACCAGCACGATGGCGATGACCGAGGTGATCGACGCCAGCGGCAACCCTTCGAGCATCGCGAACAGCGACATCGGCGGGTTGTAGCCCGCGATCACCTCGGCGGTGACGGGAGAGCCGACAGGATCGGCCAGCACCTGTTCGATCGCGGCGCCGCCGAACACGGCCATCCACAGCACGCAGACGATGGACGGGATGATCAGCACGCAGGTGATGAACTCGCGCACCGTGCGGCCCCGGCTGACACGGGCGATGAACATGCCGACGAAGGGCGACCAGGAAATCCACCAGGCCCAGTAGAACGTCGTCCAGCCATGCATGTAGGCGGTATCCTCACGGCCGACCGGGTTCGACAGGGGCAGGATCTCGCGCACGTAGCCCACGATGCCGGTGACGAATTCCGACAGGATCGACGCGGCACCCGCCGCGAACAGCACGAAGAACAGCAGCAGTCCCGCGATCACCATGTTGATCTCGGACAGCAGCTTGACCCCGCCATCCAGCCCGCGCAGCACCGAGATCAGCGCGACCGCGGTGATGCCGGTGATCAGGATCACCTGAACCGTGGTGCTCGTGGGGATGCCGAACACATGGCTGAGCCCCGCATTCGCCTGCTGCGCGCCGAAGCCCAGCGAGGTCGCAAGCCCGAACAGCGTCGCGAACACCGCCACCGTGTCGATGACATGCCCGGTCCAGCCCCAGATCCGTTCGCCGAAGATCGGGTAGAAGGCCGAGCGGATGGTCAGCGGCAGCCCCTTGTTGAAGGTGAACAGCGCCAGCGCCAGCGCCACGATGGCGTAGATCGCCCAGGGGTGCAGCCCCCAGTGATAGATCGTCGCCGCCAGCCCCATCTGCCGCGCCGCATCCACGTTGGCCGCGATGATCGTGCCGTCCTCGGCAATCGGCGATGGCACGCCCAGCGGCTGCGACACCGCCATGTGATAGACCGGCTCCAGCACGCCGAAGAACATCAGCCCGATGCCCATCCCGGCCGCGAACAGCATCGCGAACCAGCCCGCATAGCCGTAATCGGGCGACGCATCCGCCCCGCCCAGCCGGACCGAGCCCCAGGGGCTGACGATCAGGAACAGGCAGAACAGCACGAATATGTTGGCCGCGCTCATGAAGAACCAGTCGAAGACCGAGGTCAGCCAGACCCGCAGCCCGATATCGCAGAACGCGCCCGCCTCGCATCCCGCCACGGCGGCCGGATCGACCCCGTTGAACAGCGCATCCGCGTTTTCCTTGAATGCCAGCGCGTAGAACACGAAGGCGACGATCGTCAGCCCCGAGATCATGAAGACCGGGTTGTGGATGTCGAATCCGAACGGGCCGAGATGGCCCTCGATATTGTCCTGGCCGATATCGTATTCCGTGTCGATGATGTCGGCGGTGCCTTCGGGCTCGGGAATGCCTTGGTTCGGTGAATCGGCCATGTGGCCTCCTCTTCATATCCTGATGAAAAACGTCTCCGGCGGCGTGCCGCCCTCAATCCTCTCGCACGAGAAACACCGACGCGGTCGAATGCCCGGCCAGCCGGATACCGTTGGCGGGCCACAGAAAATCGCTGAACCGCGGATCGTGCGTCCCCATCACCACAAGGTCGGCCCCGACCGCGCCGACCGCGCGAATCAGCGCATCATCGACCTCGGTGGTCGGATCGTTGGCGATCTCGGTGTGGTGGCTGGCGTTGACGCCGCGCGCCGCGGCCTGTTCGCCGGCGAACGCCTTGAGCCTTTCGGTGTATTCCCCGGGATTTCGACCCAGCGGGCCGGGTGTCGCGCCGGTCACGCCCACATAGCAGATGTCCGCCCCGTAATGCACCGCCATGTCGGCGGCACAGTCGAGGGCTTTGGCAAGCTGCTCGATACGCGCGAGATCGACGGGCACCATGATCTTCTTGAACATGTTCCCTCCTGTCCCTCGGGCGCACTTGCCGCCCCACGGAATGGACCGGAACAGGCGCCCTGTTTCTGTCGTGAGAGGCAGCGTAAACGATCGGCGCCGATTGTCCAAACCCGTCTCTTGGCGGCATGTTTCGGGGCGGCGTGCGGCACAAAAAACTGCGCGGGGACTGTCCCCCCGCGCAGTGCTCTTTTCCGGCCCGCTCGGGCGGTCTACAGGTCCAGCGCCTCGCGCGCCTGCTTCAGCGCGTCGGCCAGCGCGTCCTCGTCATCGCCGGCATCCTCGATCGCGCGGGTCAGCTCTTCCTTCCGGCCCGCATCGAGATCGGATTGCGCGATGTAGGCGCGCACCTCGTCCCGGTCGAAGCCCTCGACGGTGAAGATCACCTGCGGATCCGGCGCAGCCTCGCCCTCGGGCGTCTCGCTCGCGGCCGCATCGTCTTCGGCAGGCATGTCCGTCGCGGCATCATCGGCGGGCCTGTCGGCCGCGGTCTCGCCTGCGGTCTCGTCGGATGCCGGTGCATCCGCGGCCGGCGCGTCGGAGCCGCTGCCGGCCTCCTCGCCCGCCGGAGCCGCGGTTTCCTCCATCTGCTCGGCGACCGTCTCCAGCTCCTCGGCGGCAGAGCCCATGGCCTCCGCCGATTCGGTCAGCGTCGACGCCTCGTCGAGCATCTCGTCGGATTCCGCTTTCAGCGCCTCCGCCTGTTCGCGCAACTCCGCCGCCTCGTCAGAGACGGTTTCGGTGACGACATCGGTCAGATCGACCGTCGCCGCCTCCTCGGTCGCGGCGGTGTCGGTGCCTTCGTCAGACGTCGTTTCCTCCGTGGCTGCCGTGTCCGCGCTTTCGTCAGACGCGGTGTCCTCTGTGGCTGCCGTGTCGGTGCCCTCGTCAGACGCGGTGTCCTCGGTGGCCGCCGTCTCGGTGCCCGCGTCAGACGCCGTGTCGTTAGTAGCTGCCGTCTCGGCACTCTCGTCAGACGCAGTCTCCTCGGTGGTAGCCACCTCGGTGCCCTCGTCAGACGCCGTGTCTTCGGTGGCTGGCGTCTCGGTGCCTTCGTCAGACACGGTGTCCTCGGTGGCGGCCACCTCGGTGCCCTCGCCAGACGCCGTGTCCTCAGTGGTTGCCACCTCGGTGCCCTCGTCAGACGCGGTCTCCTCAACGGCTGCCGTGTCGGTGCCCTCGTCAGATGCGGTCTCCTCGGCGGCTGCCGTCTCGGTGCCCTCGTCAGACGCGGTCTCCTCAACGGCCGCCGTATCGGTTCCCTCGTCAGACGCGGTCTCCTCGGCGGCCACCGTCTCGGTACCTTCGTCAGACGCAGTGTCCTCGGTGGCCGCCGTCTCGGCGCTCTCGTCAGAAGCGGTGTCGTCAGTGGCTGCCGTCTCGGCGCTTTCGTCTGAAGCGGTGTCGTCAGTGGCCGCCGTCTCGACACTCTCGTCAGATGCGGTCTCCTCGACCTCTGCCGTCTCGACACTCTCGTCAGACGCCGTCTCCTCGACCTCTGCCGTCTCGGTGCCCTCGTCTGCCGCCGGCTCCTCGGAAACCGCCGGCTCCGCCTCGGGCTCTCCGGCGCCGGCGACGTCAAGCGAATCCGGCGCCTCCACCGCGCTGTCCGTGCCGGTGGCCGCCAGCTCTTCGTCGCCCGCCGTCTGGTAATAGGCGTAGCCGCCAATGCCCGCGGCGACGACCAGGGCCACTATGATCCAGGTCTTTTCCATGAAAAACGCTCCCCCGTATGTGGCGCAGTACAGAAATTGTCTCGTCGACGAACAGATGTGACGCGGTTTGATGCGCTTTCAAGCCTGAAACCGGCCCTCCCGGCGCTGACCGGCGCGAAATAGCCGTTGAAACGCGCCCGCCGCGCCCGTATCTTGCGGCATTGAACTTTTTCGGGTCACCACAGAAGGATCAACGACCATCGCAAGAAGACCGCACAACGCCCCGCCCACTCGCGACACCGGCCCCCGTGTGAACGAAAAGATCAGGGCACCGGAAATCCGGCTGATCGGCGCGGACGGTGAAAACGTGGGCGTCGTCACCCCGGACCGCGGCATCGCCCTGGCCGTGCAGGCGGGGCTCGACCTGGTGGAGATTTCGCCGAACGCCTCGCCGCCGGTCTGCAAGATCATGGATTTCGGCAAGTTCAAGTACGAACAGCAGAAACGCGAATCCGAGGCGCGCAAGAACCAGAAGACGATCGACGTGAAGGAGGTCAAGTTCCGCCCCGGAACCGACACCCACGACTACGACGTCAAGATGCGCAACGTGCTGAAATTCCTTGAAAAGGGCGACAAGGTGAAGGTCACGCTGCGGTTCCGGGGCCGCGAGATGGCACACCAGAACATCGGCCGCGGCCTGCTTGAGCGGATCGCGGACGACGTCAAGGAACTCGGCAAGGTCGAGAACATGCCGAAGATGGAAGGCCGCCAGATGGTGATGATGATCGGGCCGGTGAAGTAACGCTCTGCGGGTGGCCCGGCACGTTGTCCGGGCGCGGCACGCCGCCTATCTTTCGGCGGCGTGCATCCTGACCACCTCGCGGCAGCCGACCTCGGCCCCCACCTCCACCGCGGCCGCCAGCAGATCGGGCCGCGCCGACAGCCCCGCCGCCCGCGTCAGATCCGCACGGGCGCAATATGGCCCCAGCTCGCCGTCCGGCGCCGCGCGGCCGTAAGCGGCCAGCAGCTCGCGGCAGGCATGTTCGTCGCCCGCCTCGGCCAGGCTCCGCATGTCGGCAGCCGTTTCCGGCCAGCTCGGCCGAAAGGCGCCGGCCTCCACGCCGGCGCGGATCATCGCGCACATGCCGGTCGGCACCGGATCCCCGGATGGCGGGTCTTCGGCCAGGTCCGGCGGCGCGGCCATGTGCGTCTCCAGAACCGCGGCGCAGACCGCCTCGTCGCCGCCGCGCGCCGCCTCCAGCCCGGTGCCGAAGCCGTCAAGCATCCCGGCCTCCGCCGCAAGCCCGGCACGGGTGCAGGCCGGGCCGCGCCCGTCCAGAACCGCCTGGCCGTAATCGCGAAAGAACGTGCCGCAGGTGGCCAGATCGCCATCCGCCACCCGCGCCACGATGCCGCCGTACCGCTCCTGCCAATCGGCGCGCAGCACATCGGCCAGCGCGATACCGACGAGATGCTCGCAGACCGCCGGATCGCGCAGCGCCGCCGCATCCAGAAGATCGACGCCGTGCACGGTCGCCTTGCCGACGAAATAGGTGCATTCGCGCACATCGCCCGACGCGGCCGCCGCACGCGCCCCGCCCTCGGGATCAAGCGCGGCGGGATAGGCCCCCGCCTCCAGCGCGGCACCGAGCATGACGCAGGCCGCATCCTCCGCCGCAACGGCCGGCCGCGGGGCCGGCAACGCGGCCAGGCAGATCAGCCCGGCCGCGAGGCCCGTTCGTGTCACGACGCCGCGGCGACGGCGCGGCCGGTCATCACCTTCACCAGGTGCGCGCGGTACTCGGGCGTGCCGTGCAGATCGCCGATCATGCCCTCGGCGGGGACGCTCAGCCCCGACACCGCCGCCGCCGAAAAGTCCTTGCCAAGCGCCTCTTCGGCCTCGGTCCAGCGGAACACGCCGTCTTCCGACGCGCCCGTGACTGCCACGCGCACGCCGCCCGCATGCCTGGCGACGAACACCCCGACCAGCGCGAATCGCGAGGCGGGCTGCTCGAATTTCTGGTAATTGGCCGCCTCGGGAATGGTGAACTTCACCGCCGTGATCAGCTCGCCCTCGTCGAGCGCGGTGGTGAACATGCCCTGGAAATAGTCGTCCGCGTCGATCTCGCGCTTGTCGGTCACCACGGTGCCCCCCGACGCCAGCAGCGCCGCCGGATAGCAGGCCGCCGGGTCGTTGTTGGCCAGGCTACCGCCGATCGTGCCGCGGTTGCGCACCGCCGGATCGCCGATATTGCCCGCCAGCGCCGCCAGCGCCGGATAGCTGCCCGCCGCGCCTTTCTCCACCGCGCCGTGCGTCGCCGCGCCGCCGGCGGTCAGCACGCCGCCCTCCGCGCTCACCCCGTCCATGCCGGAAATTCCCAGCGTCGAGACAAGCCGCCCCGGCGAGGCCAGCCGCTGCTTCATCGTCGGGATCAGCGTCTGCCCGCCGCCCAGCGCCTGCGCATCCTCGTCCGCCAGCGCCTTGACCGCCTCGTCCACGCTCGACGGCTTCACCAGTTCGAAGTCATACATCTCGTCATCTCCTCAGGAAAACCGCTTCGGTCTTCTTCTCGTTCTAAATACGCAAACCCGGCGGCGACATCCGCGCCGCCGCCGAAGGCTCATCCCTGCATCGCCGTCCAGACCCGGGCCGGGCTCAGCGGCATGTCGATATGGGTCACGTCCCGGCCGTTCCGCTGCATCGCGTCGATCACCGCGTTCACCAGCGCCGGCGGCGAACCGATGGCCCCCGCCTCGCCGCAGCCCTTCACGCCCAGCGGGTTGTGGGTGCAGGGTGTCTGGCACGAATGATCGACCTGGAACATCGGCAGATCGTCCGCCCGCGGCATGGCATAATCCATGTAGGACGCCGACACCAATTGCCCGTTCTCGTCATAGGCGCAAGCCTCCAGCAGCGCCTGGCCGATCCCCTGGGCCAGCCCGCCATGCACCTGTCCGTCGACGATCATCGGGTTGACCACATTGCCGAAATCGTCGGCGGCGGTGAACCGGTCGACCCGCACCTTGCCGGTTTCGGGGTCGACCTCGACCTCGCAGATATAGGCGCCCGCCGGGTAGGTGAAGTTGGCCGGATCGTAGAACGCCGTCTCCTCCAGCCCCGGCTCCAGCTCTTCCAGCGGGTAATTGTGCGGCACATAGGCGGCAAGGCAGACATCGCCCCAGGCAACCGACTTGTCGGTGCCGGCCACGCTGAACGCGCCGTCCTTCAGCTCCACGTCCTCGGGCGCGGCCTCCATCAGGTGGGCGGCGATCCTCTTGGCCTTGGCGATCACCTTCTCGGCGGCGCGCACCATGGCCGAGCCGCCCACAGCAAGGCTGCGCGAGCCGTAGGTGCCCATGCCCATCGGCACCCTGGCCGTGTCGCCATGCACGATCTCGACCATGTTCTCGTCGATGCCGATCATGTCGGCGATCACCTGCGGGAACGAGGTTTCGTGCCCCTGCCCGTGGCTGTGACTGCCGGTCATCACCACCAGACCGCCGGTGGCATTGACCCGCACCGTCGCGGACTCGTAAAGCCCCGCGCGCGCGCCAAGCTGCCCGACCAGCGCCGAGGGCGCGATGCCGCATGCCTCGATATAGCAGTTCATGCCCAGCCCGCGCCAAAGCCCCTTGTCCGCGCTGGCCTTGGCCCGCGCGTCGAAGCCGGCCACGTCCGCGATCTCCAGCGCCTTGTCGAGCGTGGCGTTGTAATCGCCGGTATCGTATTCGACGGCGACGGGCGTGGCATAGGGAAACTCGGTGATGAAATTGCGCCGGCGCAGCTCCACCGGGTCGATCCCCATCTCGCGCGCCGCCTTGTCGATGACACGCTCCAACTGGTACGTCGCCTCGGGCCGGCCCGCGCCGCGATAGGCATCGACCGGCACGGTGTTGGTGAACACCGCCTTCACGTTCACGTAGATCAGCGGCGTCTTGTAATTGCCGGCCATCAGCACGCCGTGCAGCCAGGTCGGCACCGAGGTCGAGAAGGTCGACAGATACGCGCCCATATTGGCATGGGTGTCGGTGCGCAGCGCCTGGAAATGCCCCTCTTCGTCCAGCGCAAGCTGGATCGTGGTGACATGGTCGCGGCCATGCGCGTCGGACATGAAGGCTTCCGACCGCGAGGATGTCCATTTCACCGGACGTTTCAACTGCTTGGCGGCGAAGGTGCAGAACGCCTCCTCGGCATAGTGGAAGATCTTCGATCCGAATCCGCCGCCCACATCCGGGGCCACCACGCGCAGCTTGTGTTCCGGGATGCCCAGCACGAAGGCGCCCATCAGCAACCGGATCACATGCGGGTTCTGCGACGTGGTATACAGCGTCGATTCGTCCGAATGCGCCGCATAGTCGCTAAGCGCCACGCGCGGCTCCATCGGGTTGGCGACCAGCCGCTGGTTCACCAGATCGAGCGTGGTGACGTGATGCGCCTTGTCGAACGCCTCGGCCACCGCGTCCTTGTTCTCTTCGACGAAGCCCCAGTCGAAGCACAGGTTCGAGGTAAGGTCGTCATGCACCTTGGGCGCGCCGTCCTTCAGCGCCGCCTTCATGTCGACGACGGCCGGCAATTCCTCGATGTCGAGCACGATCTTCTCGGCGGCGTCGCGGGCCTGTTCGTAGGTTTCGGCGACCACTGCGGCGATCGGGTCGCCCACATGGCGCACCTTGCCCTGCGCCAGGACCGGGTGGGCCGGCTCCTGCATGGGCTCGCCATGCCGGTCGGTCACCTGCCAGCCGCAGGGAATCCCGCCGACCCCTTCGAAATCGGCGCCGGTAAAGACCCGGATGACGCCCTCCGCCGCTTCCGCCGCCGAGGTGTCGACCGCCTTGATACGCCCATGCGCCACGTCCGAGCGCAGGAAATGGACATAGGCCTGTCCGTGAATGTCGATGTCGTCGGTATACCGGCCCTTGCCGGTCAGGAACCGCACATCCTCGCGCCGCTTCGGGCTGGCGCCAATGCCATGATCTTTGGGCATTCCTTCTCCTCCCTGAGAACGAATTTTCGTCGAAAATTCGCCGCGTTCCTACTCCGCGGCGATCGCGCCGACATCCTGGCCTGACGCGGCCATGATCGCCTTGACGATGTTGTGATACCCGGTACAGCGGCACAGGTTCCCCTCGAGATAGTCGCGGATTTCCGCCTCGCTGGGTTTCGGGTTGTCCTTCAGAAGTGCCGCCGCCGACATCACCATGCCCGGCGTGCAAAAGCCGCATTGCAGCCCGTGATGGTCCTGGAACGCCTGCTGGATCACGCTCAACGAGCCGTCTTCATTGGCCATCCCCTCGATCGTGGTGACCTCGGCGCCTTCCGCCTCGGCGGCGAACATGGTGCAGGATTTCACCGCCACGCCGTCCACATGCACCACGCAGGCGCCGCATTGCGACGTGTCGCACCCGATATGGGTGCCGGTCAGGTCCAGCTCCTCGCGCAGGAACTGCGCCAGAAGCGTGCGGCCCTCGGCCTCGCCCGACATGGTCTTGCCGTTCACCTTCATCGAAATCTTGGGCATCGTCGTACCTCCCTTGCAGAACTTGCGCGAAGCTAACCATGCGGCCGCGCGATTTGGAACAGCCGATCTGCGCGTTGCGCGCAATTTTCCGCCCGTCCCTTTCGCCGCTTCCGGAATGGCCGGACCCGGCGGCCCCCGCATATTTCGTGGAACCCGATCACGATCTTGCAAGTTGTGGTGGCACGCGGGCCGATGAAGCGGTAGAATTGCGACAAATCACTCCGCATTCGACGGGGAGGAAACAGAGCGTGCAGATCAAGCTCGCCGCCCGATTGGGACAGGTACTGGCGGTCATCGGCCTGGCAGTCGCATATGCGGCGCCCGCGGCCGCGCTCGACCGGATCAGGTTGCATGTCTCCGGCGGCAACGAAACCTTGCAGCAAAGCGTTCAGGACGCGTCCCTGGTCGTGGCCGCAAAGCGCGAAGGGCGCACAAGGCCGGCGGATGTGTTCGCGGCGGCCCTCTCGGATTACGCGCGCATCCTCGATACGCTCTATGCCAGCGGCTATTACGGCGGCATCGTCCATATCCTGATCGACGGGCGCGAGGCGGCGGACCTGCCGCTGCTGCGCGCGCCGGAGCGTATCTCGAGGATCGCGATCAGCGTCACGCCCGGCCCGCCTTTCCGATTCGGCGAGGCGCGGGTCGGTCCGCTGGTTCCCGGCACGTTCCTGCCCGAGGGGTTCCGCCCCGGCGCCCCGGCCCGCGCGCCGGTCGTCCGCCAGGCGGTGGAGGCCGCGGTGAACGAATGGCGCGCCGCCGGCTATCCCAAGGTCGGCCCCGCGGGCGAACGGGTATCCGCCGATCACGACACGGCCACGCTGGACGCGGTCGTCGCGCTCGATCCGGGGCGGCCCGCGCGGTTCGGCGATCTGCGGATCGAGACCCCCAGCGCCGTGCGTGCGGCCGCGATCCGCCGCATCGCCGGCCTGCCCAAGGGCGAACGGTTCAGCCCCGAGGCGGCGAAGCGGGTGGCCGAGCGGCTGCGCGAGACCGGCGCCTTCGCCTCTGTCTCGCTGACCGAGGCAGAGCGGATCGGCCCGGGCGGAGAGCTCGATTTCCTGCTGGCCGTCGCCGACCGCAAACCGCGCCGCTTCGGCTTCGGCGCCGAGATCTCGTCGCTGGCCGGGCTGGAGCTGTCGGGCTTCTGGATGCACCGCAACATCTTTGGCGGGGCCGAGCGGCTGCGGTTCGACGCCAAGGTGTCCAATATCGGCGGCACGGATAGCGGCATGGATTACCGCCTTGGCGCGCGGCTGGAGACGCCGGCGCCGTTCGGCCCGGAAACCCGCGCCTTCACCTATGTCGGGCTGGAACGGCTGGACGAGCCCGATTACCTGTCCGACAAGGTCGAGCTGGGCGTCGGCGTGGGCAAAAGGTTCTCGGACCGGATCGACGCCGAGATCGCGCTTGCCTATCTCTATTCCGAAACCGAGGACGCGCTGGGCAAGCGCAGCTTCTCGCTGCTGACCTTTCCGGCCACCGGCACCTATGACAGCCGCGACGAGCCGCTGGACGCCACTGAAGGTTTCTTCGTCAATCTGGACGTGGCACCCTTCATCGGGCTGAACAATACCGGCTCGGGCGCGCGCGTGCTGGCCGATGCGCGCAGCTATGTCGGGTTCGGCGAAAACGACCGCATGGTTCTTGCCGGGCGGCTGCAATTCGGCTCGGTCGCCGGGGCGGCGCTGACCGACGTGCACCCCGATTTCCTGTTCTATTCGGGCGGCGCGGGCACGGTGCGCGGCCACCCCTACAAATCGCTCAATGTCGATCTGGGCGGCGGCAATTCGATCGGCGGGCGCAGCTTTGTCGGCGCCTCGGCCGAGCTTCGGGCGCGGTTCACGGATACGATCGGCGGCGTGCTGTTCGCCGATGCCGGCTATGTCGGCCCCGAAAGCTTCTATGACGGGTCGGGCGAGTGGCAGACCGGCGCGGGGATCGGCCTGCGCTATCTGACCGGGATCGGACCGATCCGGCTGGACGTGGCGGCCCCGGTCAGCGGCAGCACCGGCGACGGCGTCCAGATCTATGTGGGGATCGGACAGGCATTCTGATGAAACGACTGGCATTTCTGCTGATCCTGCTTCCGGCGATGGCGCTGGGGCAGACGGCCGAGGACGAACAGCGCGACCGCGGCATCCTTCAGGGGTTCCTCGAGGACAAGCTGTCCTCGGCCGGGCGTACCATCCGCATCGACGGGTTCGCCGGCGCGCTGTCGTCGCGCGCCACGCTCGACCGGCTGACCATCGCCGACGATGACGGCGTGTGGCTGACGCTGGAAAACGCGGTGCTGGACTGGAACCGCTCGGCGATCCTGCGCGGGCGGGTCGAGATCACGGAATTGACGGCGGACCGGCTGGTGCTGCCGCGCCTGCCGGTCACGAACGAGCCGCCCTCGCCCGAGGCGCCCGGCTTTGCACTGCCCGAGCTGCCGGTGTCCATCGACATCGCGCGGCTGGGCATCGACCGGGCCGAGATCGGCGCGGCGATCCTGGGCGAGGATGCGGCGCTGACGCTGAGCGGGTCCGCCAGCCTTGCCTCGGGCACCGGCAAGGCCGATCTGGGCATCACCCGGCTGGACGGCCCCGAGGGGATCATCAGCATCGACGCGGCCTATTCCAATTCCACCCGCGACCTGGCGCTGTCGCTCGATTTCAACGAGGGGCCCGGCGGTATCGCGGCGGGCCTGCTGGATCTGCCGGGCGAGCCGGCGGTGGAATTCGTCGTGACCGGCGACGGCACGCTTGACGATTTCACTGCCGAGATGCTGCTGGCCACGGACGGGATCACCCGGATCGACGGCACGGTCAGCTACGGCACTCTCGCCGCGGCGGATGGCGGCGATCCCGACACGCGGTTCGGCGCCGACATCTCCGGCGACATCGCGCCGCTGCTGACCCCGGCCTATCAGGACTTCTTCGGCGACAGCATCGCGCTGGACGTGGCCGGCATCCGCCGCGCCGATGGCCGGCTGGAGCTGGAGCGCCTGGCGCTGGATACCCGTGCGCTGGTGCTGGAGGGCGAGGTGCGGCTGGACGCGGCAGGCTGGCCGCAGATCATCGACGTGGCCGGCCGCATCGCCCCGCGCGTTGGCGAAGGCGAGGTTCTGCTGCCGCTGACCGGCCCGAAGACCCATGTGCGCGCCGTCGATCTCGACATCTCCTACGACGCGGCGGCGGGCGAGGCGTGGTCGGCCTCGGCGCAGGTCACCGGGCTGCGGCGCGCGGACCTGTCCGTGGACCGCGCGGCCCTGTCGGGAAGCGGGACCATCGAACACGGGACCGGCAACCGCATCGGCCGGGTGACGGGGGGGCTGGATCTGGACGTGGCCGGGATCGCGCCGGCAGAGGCCGCGCTGGCCGCCGCCATCGGCGATGCGCTGACCGGCACGCTGCGCTTCGACTATGCCGAGGACGCGCCGCTGCGCCTGACCGAGCTGGCCTTGCGGGGCAGCGACTATGCCCTGACGGGTCGCGCCGATATCGGCGGGCTGCGTGACGATTTCAACCTGGCCGTGACCGGCGATGTCGGGCTGGAGGCGCGCGATCTGTCCCGCTTCGCCGCGCTGGCCGGCGCGGACCTGTCCGGCGCCGCCGACCTGACCATCGACGGGCGGATCGAGCCGCTGGCCGGCGCGTTCGACCTGACCCTTGGCGGCAGCGCCACCGATCTGGGGATCGGGCAGGATGCGCTGGACGGGCTGATCGGCGGCGACAGCACGCTGGGCGGACGCGTGGTGCGCGACACGGCCGGCCTTCGGATCGAGGATCTGCGCGTCGCCACCCCGGCCACCACCCTCACCGCCACCGGCGATCTGGCCAGCGGCGACAGCGAGGCGCGCTTTACCGTCGCGGTGGCCGATACCGGCGCCGTGGCCGAGGGGCTTTCCGGCCCTGCCCGCCTGACCGGCACGGCGCAGCAGACCGGCGACGACTGGACCTTCGCCATGTCGCTGACGGCGCCGGGCGATGTGTCGGCGCAGATCGACGCGTTCCTGTCGATGCCGGACGGGCGCGCCGAAACGGTGAACGGCATCGCCGAGATCACCGCCGGCAGCCTCGCCCCCTATTCCGCGCTGGCGGGGCGCGATCTGGGCGGCGCGCTCGACATCACGCTGGCGGGCAGCGGCCGCATTCCCGCGCAGACCTTCGAGGCCAGCGTGACCGGCGCGGCCACCGATCTTGCGCTGGGGATCGACGCGGTGGACACGCTGATGCGCGGGCGCAGCAGCCTGTCGCTGAACCTGGCGCGCGGCACGGACGGCAGGATCGCGTTCAGCGATGCGCGGTTCTCGAACCCGCAGCTGAACGCCGATCTGTCGGGCAGCATCGGCCTGGCGGGCGGCGAGGTGACGCTGGATGCGCGGCTGCACGACATCGCGCCGCTGGTCCCCGACCTGTCCGGCCCCGCCACGCTTAGCGGGACGCTGACCCAGGGCGACGGGGATCTGCGGCTGGTCGCCGATTTCTCGGCGCCGGGCGAAACGGGCGGGCGCGTGGACGCCACCCTGGCCCTGCCGGACGGCGAGATCGGCGCGGTATCGGGTACGGCGCGGCTGCGCGTGGGCGCGCTGGCGCCCTATTCGGCGCTGGCCGGGCGGACGCTGGACGGCGCGCTGGACGTGGCCGTCAAGGCAAGCGGCGATCCATCGGCGCTGACCGGGCGGGCAGAGGTAAGCGGCACGGCGCGGGATCTGGTCATCGACATCGCGCCGGTGGACCGGCTGCTGGCCGGGCGCACCGAACTGGACATCGCCGCCGCACGCGATTCCGGCGGCGTGCTGCGCTTCGAGCGGGCAAAGCTGTTGTCGCCCCAGGCGACACTTGGCGCGACCGGCTTCATCGGGCCGGCGGACGGGCGCATCGCCTTCGACGCGGCGCTGACCGACCTGTCGGCCACCGCCCCCGGCGTGACCGGGGCCGCGACGATGCAGGGCGTGCTGACGCGCACCGGCGACGACCTGCGGCTGAACGCGGGCTTTTCCGGCCCCGGCGAGGCGGGCGGATCGCTGGACGCCGCGCTGGCCATTCCCGGCGGCGTGCCCGGCGCGGCCAGCCTGCGCGCCGATATCGCCGTGGCCTCGCTCGCACCCTACGCGGCACTGGCCGGGCGGCAGATCGGCGGCGGGATCACGCTGGAGCTGGACGCCGAGGGCGATCTGACGGACCTGACCGGCAGGGTCGATGCAACCGCCACCGGCCGCGACCTGCGCGCCGGGACAGAGGCGCTTGACCGGCTGCTGGCCGGGCAGAGCAAGCTGGCCCTGTCGCTTCGCCGCGGCAGCGATGGGCAGATCACCTTCGATCGCGCCGATTTCACCGCCCCGCGGCTGAGCGCCGATCTGACCGGCCGCGTCGGCCGCGAGGGCGGCACCGCGCAATTCGATCTGCGCCTTGCCGATATCGGCGTGTTCGGCGCCGGCATTTCCGGCCCAGCCTCGGCGCGCGGCAGCCTCGGCTCGGACGGGTCGGGCTGGCGGCTGTCGGCCGAGGCGACCGGCCCCGGCGGGCTGTCGGCGCGGATCGGCGGCACGCTGGCGCAGGATTTCGCCCGCGCCAACCTGACCGCCACCGGCACCGGCCGGCTGGAGATCGCCAATGCCTTCATCTCGCCCAACCTCGTCGCGGGGCGCGCCGATTTCGACCTGGCGCTGAACGGGCCGCTGGCGGTGACATCCGTGTCGGGCCGGGTGACCAGCAGCGGCGCAACCGTGACGGTGCCCGCGCTGAAGCTGAACCTGTCGGGCGTCGACGCCGCTATCCGGCTGTCGGGCGGCGCGGCCGAGATCGACGTGTCAGGCGCGGGATCGCAGGGCGGGCGCGTCAGCGTTTCGGGCCGCGTCGGGCTGGAGCCGCCGTTCGACGGCGCGCTGGTCATCGACGTGCGCGATGCCGGCCTGGTCGAGCCGGGGCTCTACGAGACCACCGTAAACGGGCGCATCACCATCGACGGGCCGATGACCGGCGGCGCGCGCATCGCCGGGGCGCTGACCCTGGGCGAGGTCGAGGTGCGCATCCCTTCGGGCGGCGGGCTGATCTCGGGCGAGTTGCCGGGCGAGCTGGTGCATCGCAACGAGCCGCCCTCGGTGCTGCGCACCCGGGCCCGCGCCGGGCTGCTGGACGCCGGCAATGGCGGCGCGGCGCCCGGCCGGCCCTATGCGCTGGACCTGACGGTGAACGCGCCGTCGCAGATCTTCGTGCGCGGCCGCGGGCTGGACGCAGAGCTTGGCGGGCAGTTGCGGCTGACCGGCACGACCGACAACGTCGTCACCTCGGGGCGGTTCGAGCTGATCCGCGGGCGGCTCGACATCCTGGGCGAGCGGCTGGTGCTGGACGAGGGGACGATCCGGCTTGAGGGCGATTTCAACCCCTATTTGCGGCTGGTGGCGACCACCGTGTCAGGCGACATCACGATCCGGATCGTGATCGAGGGGCTGCTGTCCGATCCCGATCTGGAGATCACCTCGCAGCCCGACCTGCCCGAGGAGGAGGTGCTGGCGCGGCTGCTGTTCGAGCGCGGGATCGAGAACATCTCGGCCCTGCAGGCGGTGCAGCTTGCGGCCGCGGTGCGCACCCTCGCGGGCGGCGGCGGCGGCGGCATAGTCGGGCGCCTGCGCGAGGATTTCGGGCTGGACGACCTGGACGTGACCACCGGCGCGGACGGCAATACCGCGGTGCAGGCGGGCAAGTACATCTCCGAGAACATCTATACCGGGGTGACGGTGGATTCGACCGGCCGCAGCAAGGTGGACCTGAACCTCGAAGTCAGCCCCTCGATCACCGCGCGCGGCTCGGTCTCGTCGGACGGGGACACGTCGCTCGGGGTGTTCTTCGAGCGCGATTACTGATCGGGCGTGATTGCCGGCGCAGGGGCTGGGGCCGGGCCCGCTCGGCCGCGCTGGAATGCCGGCCAGGGCGCGGATGCATCGCGCCCGGTTGCGGAACCCGGCAGCCCGCGCGCCTCAGACGTCCTCCGGCCCCGGGGGCGGGTCGTCATAGACCGCCCAGCCGAAATCGCGGCCGGTTTCCGGCAGATCGGCCTCTTTCACCCGCGCCTGAAGATAGGTCTTGGCGATGAAATTCGCCGAGACCGGCGCGGTCAGGAACAGGAACAGCGTGATCAGCAGTTCATGAAAAGAGAAACTGCCCTTCACCAGCCAGAAATACAGCATCGACGCGATCAGCACCCCGCCGACCCCCAGCGTCGTCGCCTTGGTCGGCGCGTGCAGACGCTGCATCGTGTTGCGCAGCACCAGCAGCCCGAACGAGCCGACCAGCCCGAACACGCCGCCGATCACCAGAAACAGCGCCACGAGGATTTCCACGATCTGTTCCATGCCCCGCCCCCTATTCGATGATGTCGCCGCGCAGCACGAACCGGCAATAGGCGACCGTGGCCACGAAACCGACCATGGCGATCAGCATCGCCGCCTCGAAATAGATCGCCGTGCCCTTCCAGATGCCATAGACCACCAGCATCGCGATCACGTCGATCACCATCGTGTCCAGCGCCAGGATCCGGTCGGCATTGGTCGGCCCGGCGACGATCCGCCAAAGGTTGAACAGCAGCGCCAGCCCGAAACAGGCGAAGGCGAAATAGACCGCGGCCTCGATCATTCGAATATCTCCTTGAGCCGGTACTCGTAGCGCTCCTTGATCTGCTGGCGAATCCCGTCGGGATCGCCGGTGTCGAGACAATGCACCAGAAGCGCCCGGCCATCCGCCGCCAGCACCGAGGTGACGGTGCCGGGGGTCATGGTGATCGTGCCGGCAAGCACGGTGATCGCCTCGGGAGAGCGCAGGTCGAGCGGCACCGCGATCCAGTGCGACTGGATCGCGTCGTTGCGCTTGAACAGGATGACCAGCGCCACCTCGACATTGGCCAGCACGATGTCCCACAGCACCACCAGCGCATATTCGATCATCCGCAGCGGCCGGCCGACCTTGGGCCGGTTCGGCCAGTAGGGCTGTGTCAGGAACGGCAGCGCCACGCCGAAGACCAGCCCCAGAAAGACGTTGCCGGGGGTGACCTTGTTGACCAGCGCCAGCCAGACCAGCGCCAGCGTCAAGCTCAGATAGGGGTGTGGAAAGATGCGCCGGATCACTGTCCGCCCTCCTCTGCGGCGCTGCCGTCCGCGCCTGCGCGCGCGCGCTCCAGCGCGGCCTCCGCCTCGCCCTCGGGCAGCACGGCGGCGATATAGGCGCTGGCGTCGAACAGCTCTGCCGCCGTCTGCTCAAGGTAGATTGCCACCGGCCGGGCAAAGGCCACAAGACAGGCCAGCACCCCCAGCGCGGCAAAGACCGGCGCCAGCGCCAGCGCGGTGGCGGGCGGATCGGAGGGGCCGGGCGTGCCGGAGTCGGGCGTCTCGTCCGCCGGGATGGCGGTGGATTTCCAGAACAGCTGGCTGCCGGCGCGGCCGAAGCCGACGATCACCATCAGCGACGTGCCCAGGATGAAGCTCCAGGCCCAGGCCATCTGTCCCGGCGCGCGCAGCGCGTCCAGCACCAGCAGCTTGCCGAAGAACCCGCTGAGCGGCGGCATCCCCGCCATGCCGATCGCCCCCGCGAAGAACAGCGCCGCGAACAGCCCGTTCTGGCTGGTCACCGGCACCGCGCGGCGCAAGTCACCGGTGCCCCTGCGCGCCAGCACCAGGTCGGCCAGCAGGTACAGGGCGGCGGCGGCGAAGGTCGAGTGCAGCAGGTAATAGAGCGCGGCAAAGGCCGCCTCGGGGGTGAAGGCCGCGACCGCCAGCATCAGCGTGCCCATCGAGCCGACCACCGAGAACGAGATCAGCATCATCAGCCGCGTCGCCCCCAGCACTCCCAGCGCGCCGATCGCCACCGTGACCAGCGCCGCGGGGAACAGCCAGTCGCCCGGCAGGCCCGCGATGGCATCCGAGCCGGGGCCGAAGATCGTGCTGTGGATGCGCAGGATCGCATAGGCGCCCACCTTGGTCATGATGGCGAACAGTGCCGCCACCGGCGCGGGCGCGTTGGAATAGGTCGCGGGCAGCCAGAACTGCACCGGGAACAGCGCCGCCTTGATCGCGAAGACGATCATCAGCAGCATCGCCGCCACCCGGATCAGGCCCGCATCGTCCGGCGGGATCTGCTGCACCTTGACCGCGAGATCCGCGATGTTCAGCGTGCCGGTCGTGGCGTAAAGCGTGCCCAGCGCGAACAGGAACAGCGTCGATCCGGCAAGGTTCATCACCACGTATTGCAGCCCCGCCCGAAGCCGCACGCGCCCGCCCGAATGGATCATCAGCCCGTAGGACGCGATCAGCAAGATCTCGAAGAACACGAACAGGTTGAACGCGTCCCCGGTCAGAAAGGCGCCGCAGATCCCCATGAGCTGGAACTGGAACAGGGCGTGGAAATGCCGCCCGCGCGCATCCCACCCGGTCGCCATTGCGTGGACCAGCACGATCAGCGCAAGCACCGCCGTCACCAGCACCAGCATCGCCGACAGCCGGTCCAGCACCAGCACGATGCCGAACGGCGCCGGCCAGTCGCCCAGCCGGTAGACATGCACACTGCCGTCGGCCGCGATCCAGACCAGACCGGCCGCGATCACCGCCAGCGCCAGCGCCCCGGCCATCGAGGCGGCGCGCGCCAGCACCATGTCGTGGCGCATCACGAAGGCGATCATCGGCGCCAGCAGCGCCGGCAGCACGACCGGGGCGATGATCCAGTGGTTCATTCCCGGCCCTCCGCGTCATCGCCCTTATCGGAGCCCCTATCCTGTGCCTCGTCGCCCTGCATGTTGATGCTGTCGTCGCCGGTCTCCAGGTAGGCGCCCAGCGCGATCATCACCAGCACCGCGGTCATCCCGAAGGAAATCACGATCGCCGTCAGCACCAGCGCCTGCGGCAGCGGGTCTGTATAGGCCGGATCGCCGTATTTCTGCAGGATCGGCGGCGCATTGACCGCCAGCCGCCCGGTCGCGAACAGGAACACGTTGACCGCATAGGACAGCAGCGCCAGCCCGACGATCACCGGAAACGCCCGCAGCCGCAGGATCAGGTACACGCCGCCCGCGGTCAGGATCGCCACGGCACTTGCGACCAACGCCTCCATCTCAGCCCTCCCCGCCTTCGTCCTGCGCGACCTTGCGCGAGGGGTCGTAATCCATCGCTTCGGGGTTCACCGACTCGCCGGCATAGCGGGCGATCCGGCTCAGCGAGTAGAGCATCAGCATCACCGCGCCCAGCACCGTCAGGAACACGCCCAGGTCGAACAGCAAGGCGGTGGCCAGCTCGAATTCCTCGAACGGCCAGATATGGACATAGCCGAAGGCGCCGGTCAGGAACGGCCGCCCGGCCAGCCACGCGCCGACCCCGGTCAGACCCGCGACCACCACGCCCCAGCCGATCATCGAGTGATACTCGACCCGCTGGCGGCTTTGCGTCCAGGCGAACCCGGACGCCATGTACTGCATCAGAAGCGCGATCGACACGATCAGACCGGCGACGAACCCGCCCCCCGGCTCGTTGTGGCCGCGCAGGAAGATGAAGATGCCCACAACGCCCGCGATCGGCATCATCACCCGTGTCGCCACCACCATCATCAAGGGGTGCCGGTCGCGCGAGCGGTCCTGGCTGAAGTCCCAGTTCCTCAACCGCCGCGCCGCCTGGCCGGACAGAAGCGCCTCCATCAGCGCAAAGATCGTCAGCCCGGCAATGCCCAGCACGATGATCTCGCCGAACGTGTCGTAGCCGCGGAAATCCACCAGGATGACGTTGACCACGTTGGTCCCGCCGCCGCCGGTATAGGAATTGGCCAGGTGGAAGTCGGAAATCGTGCTGAAATCGCGCCGCAGGAAGGCATGGGCCAGCAGGCCCACGCCGCCGCCCGCGCCGATGGCGATGGCCGCGTCGCGCAGCCGCACCGCCGGCACGCTTTCGCGCGGGGTCTCCTTGGGCAGGAAATGCAGCGCCAGCAGCAGCAGCATGATCGTCACCGTCTCGACCGAGATCTGCGTCAGCGCCAGATCCGGCGCCGACAGGTACACGAACCCGGCCGAGACCATCAGCCCGATGATCGAGATCACCACCAGCGTCAGGAACCGCCGCCGGTGCATCACCACCACCGCCAAGGTCGCCACCACCAGCAGCACCCAGCCGATCGCGGCCACCGGCGAGATCGGCAGCGGCGCGCGCCCCGGCGCGGCCATGCCGCCGCCCGACCAGGCGACGTATCCCAGCGCCAGCGTCGCCGCGACGAAGATCGCGAGATACCGGCTGATCGCGCCGTCATGGCTGCGCTCGGTGATCCAGCGCGATCCGCCGGCGGACCGGTCGATCACCCAGTCGAAGATCGTCTTGGCCTCGGGGCGCGGGGTCGCCAGCCAGGCGCGGTCCAGCAGCGCGTGCAGCCCCAGCAGCACCGCGCCGCCCGCCACCGCCGCCACCGACATCCACAAGGCCGGAGTCACGCCGTGCCAAATCTTCAGGTGGAAATCGGGCAGCCCGCCGCCCGTGACGGCGCCCGCCGCCACCTTGACCAGCGGCTCCGCCAGGAACGGCGCCAGCCCGATCGCCACCACCAGCACCACCAGCAGCGCCGGCGCGGCATACATCCCGAAGGGCGGATCGTGCGGCTTGTGCGGGTAATCGTCCCGCACCGGGCCCAAGAAGACATGCACAATGAAGCGCAGGCTGTAGGCCACCGACAGCAGCGCGCCCAGCGTCGCCAGCGCCGGCACCAGCCACGGATTGCCCCACCAATAGGTGTGCGATGCCTCTTCCAGCATCATCTCCTTGGACAGGAACCCGTTGAACAGCGGGATCCCCGCCATCGACAGGGCCGCGACCGTGCCGATCACAAAGGTCACCGGCATCAGGTGCCGCAGGCCGCCCAGCCGCTTGATGTCGCGGGTATGCGTCTCGTGATCCACGATCCCGGCGACCATGAACAGCGACGCCTTGAAGGTCAGGTGGTTGATGACGTGAAAGATCGCCGCGACCGCCGCCATCTTGGTGCCGAAGCCCAGCAGCATGGTCAGCAGCCCCAGATGCGACACCGTCGAGAACGCCAGCAGCGCCTTCAGATCGTCCTTGAACAGCGCGATCAGCGCACCCAGGATCATCGTCACCAGCCCGGTGGTGGCCACGATATAGAACCACGCCTCGGTCCCCGCCAGCACCGGCCAGAGCCGCGCCATCAGGAACACGCCCGCCTTCACCATCGTCGCCGAATGCAGATACGCCGAGACCGGTGTCGGCGCGGCCATCGCGTGCGGCAGCCAGAAATGGAACGGGAACTGCGCCGACTTGGTGAACGCGCCCAGCAGGATCAGGATCAGCGCCGGCAGGTACCAGTCAGAGGCGCGAATCGCATCGCCCTGCGACAGGATGTCGGTCAGGTTGTAGCTGCCCGCCACATTGCCGAGGATGAGAAGCCCGCCGATCATCGCCAGACCGCCCCCCGCCGTCACCGCCAGCGCCATGCGCGCGCCCTGCCGGCCTTCGGGCAGGTGCCGCCAATAGCCGATCAGCAGGAAGGACGACAGGCTCGTCAGCTCCCAGAAGACCAGCAAAAGCAGGATGTTGTCGGACAGGACGATGCCCAGCATCGCGCCCTGGAACAGCAGCAGATAGGTATAGAACACCCCCATCGGATCGTCGCCCGACAGGTAGAACCGCGCATATAGCGTGATCAGCAGCCCGACGCCCAGGATCATCCCCGCGAACAGCAGCCCCAGACCGTCAAGGAAGAACGACGCCGACAGGCCCAGCTGCGGCAGCCATTCGATCTGCGCCGTCAGCACCTCGCCGTCCATCACACGCGGCGTGAGAACCCCAAGCATGACCAGCGCCAGGATCGTCGGCAGTGCGGTAAACATCGCGCAGGCATTGCGGCCCGCGCGGATCATCAGACCGGGAACGAGTGCCCCCAGAAAGGGCACGATCGCAATGACCGGTAACAAGCTGGCGCCGTTCTCCACCCGGACCTCTCGGTTCTCTTCGTCGTTCTTCTCCGGCCGGGTGAAACCGGCTCCCTGTCCCGTCGGGGCGCGCGCTGCCGCGCGTCCCGCCGCGTCTATACACAGCTTTGGCACGGGGAAACAGTCCGGCCGGGCCGCGCCCGCCGCCTTTTTTCCCGCCGCCCCGCGTCACCGCGTCGCGCGGGGCGGCGCCATCCGCGATTGACTATTCCGACTTTTTCGCTCAGTTACTGGCGCGTCACCGATGCCTTTCGACGGATCCCCGACGATGATCATCTGCCACTGCCAGGCCATCACCGACCGCGACATTCACGCCGCCATCGACTGGATGCGCGCCGCCGACCCCGACACGCTGATCACGCCGGGCAAGATATACCGCGCGCTGGGAAAATCGGCCGATTGCGGCGGTTGCATGCCGCTGTTCCTGGGCACGATGCGCGCGAATGCGAACTTGGAAGTTCCCGCCGACCTGCGTACCCTTCGTGCGCAGACCGACAGCGAACCGACAGGAGGATCCGTTCCATGCAGGGCGACAAGAAAATCATCGAATACCTGAACCGCGCGCTGCGCGCCGAATTGACGGCCGTCAGCCAGTACTGGCTGCACTACCGCCTTCAGGACGATTGGGGCCTTGCGCACATGGCCGCGAAAAGCCGCGAGGAAAGCATCGAGGAGATGCATCACGCCGACAAGCTGATCGCGCGTATCCTGTTTCTCGAAGGCCATCCCAACCTGCAAAAGCTCGACCCGCTGCGAATCGGCCAGACCCCGCGCGAGACGCTCGATTGCGACCTCGCCGCCGAGCTGGAGGCCGTCGCGCTTTACAAGGAGGCGCGCGCCTATTGCGAGGAGGCGGGCGATTACGTGTCCAAGAACATCTTCGAAGAGCTTCTGACCGACGAGGAAGGACATGTCGATTTTCTGGAAACCCAGATCGAGCTGTTCGAGCGTGTGGGCGCCGAACGCTATGCCCAGTTGAACGCAGGCAGGATGGACGAGGCCGAGTAACGCGCGTTTCCTTCCGTTTGCGGCCGGCCCCGGACACCGGCGCCGGCGCCGCACCCGGACCCGCAGGCGCCGGGTCCGGGCCACTCGTCACCCGGCCCGGCGCCCCGGACCGCACAGATGCCGCGCCCTGCGGCGGGGCGAATGCCCCCGCAGCGCACCCGGCAGGCAGCACGATAACCCGCCCTGTCTTGACCGGCGGTTAACGGGGACCGCCCATGCGTCCTTATCCCCTGATCGCCACCCTCGCCGCGCCCGCGATCCGCGCGCTGCTGCTGCTGCGCCGCATTCGGGGGGGCGAAAGCCGCGGCGACAGCGCCGAACGTCTCGGGCGCGGTGCGGGCCGGCCTGGCGCGCTGTGGCTGCACGGCGCGTCGAACGGCGAGCTGGCCTCGGCCCGCGCGCTGGCCGAGGCGCTGCGCGCCGCCTTCCCGGATCTGCCGCTGGTGGTGACGGCGAACACCCTTTCGGGTCGGGCGCTTGCCGCCGGCTGGCACCTGCCGGACACGGCTTGCCGGCTCGCCCCGCTCGACGCGCCCGGCCCGCTTGCCCGGTTCCGCGCGGCATGGCGGCCGCGCCTGCTGATCGTGATGGAAAACGAGCTGTGGCCGGAACGGATCGTGTCGGCGCCGCACCCGGTTCTCTATGCCGGTGCCCGCATGTCGGAGCGCAGTTTCCGGCGCTGGCAAAAACTGCCGCGCCTGGCGCGCGGAATGTTCTCGCGCATCGACACGGTCTTTGCGCAGGACGCCGCCTCTGCCCGGCGCTTTGCCGCGCTGGGCGCGCGCCGGATCGGGGCCACCGGCACGCTGAAATCGAACGTGCAGCCGGCAGTCGACGCGGCGCTGCTGGACCGTTACGCGCCGCTATTCGTGCGCGCCGATACGGTGCTGGCCGCCTCCACCCACGAGGGCGAGGAGGAGATCGTGCTGGACGCCTTCGCGCAGGCCCGCGCCCGGCGCCCCGGCCTGCGGCTGATCCTGGCCCCGCGCCACCCGCGCCGGGCCGAGGCGGTGGCGGCGGCGATCGGCGCCGCCGGCCTGAGCCACCTGCGCCGGACCGAGGCGGAACCCGACGCGGACAGTGCCGTCTACCTTGCCGACACGCTTGGCGAGATGGGGCTGTGGTACGCGCTGGCCGGGGCGACCTTCGTCGGCGGCTCGCTGGTGCCGCGCGGCGGCCATACCCCGTTCGAGCCGGCCGCAGCCGGATCGGCGATCCTTCACGGCCCGCATACCGACAATTTCACCGCCGAATACGCGGCGCTGGACGCCGGTGGCGGAGCGGTATGTGCGGAAGACGCGGCCGCGCTCGGCGCCGCGCTGGTCCGGCTGGCCGATCCCGCGCGGCAGGCGCGGCTGGCCGAGACCGCGCGCGAAATACTGGCGCCACTCGACGACAGCGCGCGGCTGATCGCGGCGATCGTGGACGAGGCGCGGGCGCTGGTCACCGCGCCGGACCCTGCCGAAACGGCATAGGGCGGGCACCCTCGCCCGCCCTGCCCGGCATGAGTTTGGCGGCGCGTCAGTGAATGCTGCCGGTCACGCCCTTTTCCTGCGCCAGTTCCTTCATCCGCTTTTGCAGCTTCTCGAAGGCGCGCACCTCGATCTGGCGGATCCGTTCGCGGCTGACGTCATAGACGCCCGACAGATCCTCCAGCGTGACGGGCCGGTCCTGAAGCCGGCGCTGGGTCAGGATGTCCTGCTCGCGCTCGTTCAGCACATCCAGCGCCTCGGCCAGCAATTCGCGGCGAATCTGCAGTTCGTCCTTTTCCTCGTAGGCGGTGGCCTGGTCGGCATCCTCGTCTTCAAGCCAATCCATCCACTCGGTCGAGGAATCGCCGTCGGCGCCGACCATCGCGTTAAGCGACGCGTCGCCCCCCGACATGCGCCGGTTCATCGAGATCACCTCGTCCTCGGTGACGCCAAGATCGGTCGCGATCCGCTTGACCTTGTCAGGATGCAGATCGCCGTCTTCCAGCGCGCCGATCCGGGCCTTGGCCTTGCGCAGGTTGAAGAACAGCTTCTTCTGCGCGCTGGTGGTGCCCAGCTTGACCATCGACCACGACCGCAGCACATATTCCTGGATCGCGGCACGAATCCACCACATCGCGTAGGTTGCCAGCCGGAACCCTCGTTCGGGGTCGAACTTCTTGACCGCCTGCATCAGGCCGACATTCGCCTCGGAAATCACCTCGGCCTGCGGCAGGCCATAGCCGCGATAGCCCATGGCGATCTTGGCCGCGAGACGCAGGTGCGACGTGACAAGCTTGTGGGCGGCGCCGGTATCCTCGCGCTCGACCCAGGCCTTGGCCAGCATGTATTCCTCTTCCGGCTCCAGCATCGGGAATTTGCGGATTTCCTGCAAATACCGGTTCAGGCCCTGTTCGGGCGACGGGGCGGGAAGCGGGGCGTAGTTGCTCATTTTCATCCCTCATGACGCCCGATGTATCGGGCATTAACATTACATTTAGGAATGCCGCGGCATTATTCAAGATGCCGTGCTGCTTCGGTTGTCGGAACGCAAGATGTACCCTTTCGCGCCCGACATCCAGCGATGTCATCGTTTCTCACATCATCGTGTCGGCATGTGTCATGGGGTCAATCCGCATCGCTCCGCTTTCGTTCCCGCCCGGCGCGCGCAACATGCACAAGCCGGGTAAACACCGCGTTACCGCGCCCGCGATATCAACGCTCGGGCGCAACAAATACGGCCCTCGGCGCGTTCCCCAAGGGATTGCGACACGGCAAGGAGGCGACCATGGATATCAGAACCCGCCGCGCCTACGAGGCGCCCGGCAAGGATGACGGGTATCGCATCCTGGTGGATCGCATCTGGCCGCGCGGCGTGTCGAAGGAGGATCTGGCGCTGGACGACTGGAACAAGACGCTCGCGCCCAGCGACGATCTGCGCAAATGGTTCGATCACGACCCGGACAAATGGGACGAATTCCAGCGCCGCTACCGGCAGGAACTAGACGATTGCACCGGCCCGGTGAACGAATTGCTGAAACATGTCCGCAACGGCCGTGTCACGCTGGTCTTCGGCGCAAAGGACGAGGATCACAATAACGCCGAGGCGCTGCGCGACTACCTGCGCGAGAAGGCGTGAACGCTGTGCGGCGCAGCACGGAAGCGAGCGCCGCGCCCGAAGCGCCTTGGAGCATGTCGCGTTCAATCGAATTCAGCCGCCGGGGCGAACGCGCCCTTCTTCGAAAACGCGGCCTCCCCCAGGCGGACGAGTCGAATCCGAATGACCGCGACACGCCCTAGATGTGGATCACCCGGTCATAGGCGTCCAGCACCGATTCGTGCATCATCTCCGACAGGGTCGGGTGCGGGAACACGGCCTCCATCAGGTCTTCCTCGGTCGTCTCCAGCTGGCGGCCGACGACATAGCCCTGGATCAGTTCCGTCACCTCGGCCCCGACCATGTGCGCGCCCAGCAATTCGCCGGTGCCCGCGTCGAACACGGTCTTGACCATGCCTTCCGCCTCGCCCAGCGCGATCGCTTTGCCGTTGCCGATGAACGGAAAGCGGCCGACGCGGATCTTGTAACCCTTTTCCTTGGCCTGCGCCTCGGTATAACCGACAGAGGCGATCTGCGGCTGGCAATAGGTGCAGCCGGCGATGCTCTCTGGCTTGACGGGATGTACCTTGTTCTTGCCGGCGACCAGTTCGGCGACCATCACGCCTTCATGCGACGCCTTGTGCGCCAGCCAGGGCGCGCCGGCGACATCGCCGATGGCATAAAGCCCGTCGACCCCGGTGCGGCAATACTCGTCCGTCACGACATGGGAGCGATCGACCTTCACGCCCAGCTCCTCAAGGCCCAGCCCCTCGACATTGCCGACGATGCCGACCGCCGAGATCACGCTGTCGAATTCCATCTTCTCGACCTTGCCGCCGGTCTCGATATGGGCGGTGACCTTGTCCTTGCCGCGGTCGAGCTGCTTGACCATGGCCTTTTCCATGATCTTCATGCCCTGCTTCTTGAACGACTTTTTCGCAAAGGCGGAAATCTCGGCATCCTCCACCGGCAGGATGCGGTCCATCACCTCGACCACGGTCGTCTCCGCGCCCAGCGTGTTGTAGAAGCTGGCGAATTCGATACCGATCGCACCCGAGCCGATCACCAGCAGCTTTTTCGGCATCCGCGGCGGTTGCAGCGCGTGCTTGTAGGTCCAGACCAGATCGCCGTCCGCCTCCAGCCCCGGCAATTCGCGGGCCCGCGCGCCGGTGGCCAGGATGATGGCCTTGCCGGTCATCTCTTCGGTGCCCTTGTCGGTCTTGACGCTGACCTTGCCCTTGCCGGGCAGCGTCGCCGCGCCCATGACGACGTCGATCTTGTTCTTCTTCATCAGGTGGCCGACGCCGGAATTGAGCTGCTTGGCCACGTTGCGCGAGCGTTTAACCACCGCGTCGAGGTCATAGCCGATGCCGTCCGCCTTCAGGCCGAATTCCTTGGCGCGGTGCATCAGGTGGAACACCTCGGAGGAGCGCAGCAGCGCCTTGGTCGGGATGCAGCCCCAGTTCAGGCAGATGCCGCCCATATGCTCGCGCTCGACGATGGCGACCTTCAGACCAAGCTGCGCGCCCCGGATGGCCGCGACATAGCCGCCGGGGCCGGCGCCGATCACGATCATGTCATAGGATTTCCCGGCCATGTTCTCCTCCATCCGGTAAATTGTTTAATGTTGAACAATCCCTACCCGACGCCGCGCCCCGTGCCAATGCCCCGCATCGGCAGGTCCGGTTTTCGGTCAGCGCATGGCTGGACAGGCGAAAAGAGCCCGGATCGCGGGCTCTTTGCCGGCAGGTCGATAAGCGCGCGCGGCGATGGCAGGCATCCGTGGAGGTCCCGGGTCAGGCCCGGGACGGGTGAGATGCGCGGCGCATCACCCGTGCTTCACGCCGCGTTTCCATACCCAGGCAAGGAACAGCCCCGCCGCGCCCAGTGCGGCGATGAAATACCCGGCCGGGACCAGCCATTCGGGGAAGAAGCCGCTGCCCGCGCCCTCGGCCCCCACCGGGATGAACGGATAGGCCACGAGGATCGCCAGCCCGGCGAGCAGGACGATTGTCCACAAGGTCATGCTTTTCATGTCTGACACCTCCTGCCGGCCCAACCAGCGGCAGGCGCCGAAGGTTCCGCAGGGCGCGCGGCGTCAGGCGTCCACCAGCTTGAGCGCGTGGGCATAGCCGCCCTGGTCCATGAACGTCAGCTCCGGCCCGGTGGTCGCGCGGCCAAGCGCCTCGTTGCGGTAGGGGAAGCGGCCGAACTGGCGGATCACCTCGCGGTGCGCGCGCGCATGTCTCAGGTTGTGCGCCCCGGTCTCGGGCATCCGCGTCTTGATCAGCCGCACGCAGCGGTCCTGATCCACCAGGCATTCCGAATGCATCAGCGGCATGTAGAAGAACTGCCGCTCGGGCTCTGCCGTCTTCATGTCGAAGCCGCGCGCGATGGCCTGTTTCGCCGCCGCCAGAGAGATCGCATCGGTGGCAAAGGATTTGCCGCTGCCGCGGAACATGTTGCGCGGGAGCTGGTCGGTCAGGATGATGTAGGCAAGCGCGCCGGGCGCATGGGTCGGCCATTTGGCATGTCCGCCGGCCAGCGCGCGGGACCAGTCCGCCTCGAACCGCTGGCGGATGTCGCTATCCACCGCCTCGTCGACCGCATACCAGCCTTCAGGTCCGACCTGTTTCAGCCAGAAGTCCAGAATGTCCTCAGGGGTTGTCATGGGAACCGCTCCTCACCCGTTTATTCCCGCCAGACCCCTGATAGGTGGCACTTTATCCCCAACCTGGCAAGCCTTACTGCGTCATCCCGCCGCAGATTATTCCTCTTCGGCCTCGCTCTGCTCGATCGCCCATTCCTGCGCCGCCTCCAGCGCCACCGGAGAGGCGGTGGGCATGACGCCGACATAGGCCGCCGTGTCCTCGACCGCGATGGACGGGCGCTGGGTCATCCGGTAAAGCGAATACCCGGCCACGGCCAGCATCAGAGCGGCGATGAACAGCCAGTAGGCATGCGCGCCCAGCGCGCCCATCATCCAGCCGGTGGCGATCGGGCCGACGATCGCGCTCATCCCGTTGACAAAGATCAGCCCGCCGCTCGCCGCGGCCATGTCGTCCGGCTCCAGATAGTCGTTCATGTAAGCGATGAACAACGAATACAACGGGTTGGCCGTCCCCCCCAGGATGAAGGCAACGATCAGCAGGGCCGTGAAACTGCTTGCCAGGACATAGCCCGCCAGCGCCGACGCGCCGCCGATCAGCGCCACCGTCATGATCAGCTTGCGCCGGTCCACCCGGTCGGAAATCCAGCCGATCGGGTATTGCAGCACCAAGGGGCCGACGAAGAACGCCGCGATGAAGGTCGAGATCTGCCCGACGCTCAGCCGGATTTCGGCGGCATAGACCGATGACATGCCGAACACCGCCGCGAACACGCCGCCCATGATCGCCATGCCGACGATGCTCAGCGGCGAGATCCGAAACAATTCGCGCAGTTTCATGGATTTGGACGTGCCGAAAGCCGGCGTCGGCGAGATCGACAGCAGAATCGGCGCGAAACTGATCGACACGAGCACGGACGGAATGATGAAGATCACGAAGCCCGACGGATCGCCCATCGCCAGGATCGCCTGCGCCGCCACGATGCCGCCCATCTGCACGATCATGTAGAGCGACAGCGCCTGGCCCCGGTTCTCGTTGCTGGCGGCGTTGTTGAGCCAGCTTTCGGCCGTGACATAGACCCCCGAGAACGAAAAACCGATGATCACCCGCAGGACCACCCAGGCCCAGGGCTCGGTCACGGCGGGGAACAGGATCAGCACTGCCGACACGAAGGATCCCAGCGCCGCGAAGACCCGCACATGCCCGACCCGCCGGATCAGCTCCGGCGTCAGTCGCGAGCCGCCGAGGAAGCCCAGGAAATAGGCCGAGGTCAGCACCGACAACTCGAAGGTGGTGAATCCCTCGATCGTGCCGCGCACCCCCATCAGCGACGCCTGAAGCCCGTTGCCGACCATCAGAAGACCGATCCCGAGCAACAGCGCCCAGGAGCTGCCCAATACCTGTTTCATCGCCTGCGCCTTTTCCTTCGACCCGCCGCCGGGAATGCCCCGCCCAGCCGGGGCATGCCTGCCCGTGGGCGACTCAAATCTGTCGTTTCAGACCGCCGGGTAACAAAAGCGACGCATCCCCGTAAGAGAAGAAACGGTAACGTTCGCGTACCGCGTGCCGATACAGCGCCAGCATCCGCGCGCGGCCCATCAGCGCCGAGACCAGCATCAGCAGCGTCGAGCGGGGCAGATGGAAATTGGTGATCAGCGCATCGGTGACGGCAAAGCGGAAGCCGGGCGTGATGAAGATGTCGGTATCGCCGCGCCATGGCGCGATGCGCCCGGTGCCGCGCGCCGCCGTCTCGATCAGCCGCAGCGCGGTGGTCCCGACCGGGATCACCCGGCCGCCCGCATCGCGCGTGGCCGCGATCTCGCCGGCCGCCGCCGCGCTCACCTCGCCCCATTCGGCATGCATCCGGTGCGCCGACACATCGTCGGTCTTGACCGGCAGGAAGGTGCCCGCCCCGACATGCAGCGTCACCCGCGTGATGCCGACGCCGCGCGCCGCCAGCGCGTCCAGCAGGGGCGCGTCGAAATGCAGCGACGCGGTGGGCGCCGCCACGGCGCCGGGGCGCGCGGCCCAGACGCTCTGGTAATCCTCGCGGTCGGCGGCATCGGCGGCGCGCTTCGCCGCGATGTAGGGCGGCAGCGGCATCGCCCCCGCCTCGGCCAGGGCCGCGTCGAACGCGGCGCCGGTCAGGTTGAACGCCAGCTCTGCCATGCCGCCGCCGCGCCCCACGAGGCGCGCGGACAGGGCCGGCGAAAACACCACCTCCTCGCCGTCCCTCAGCTTGCGCAGCGGGCGGATCAGCGCCTGCCACGTCCCCTCGGGCGTCGGCGCGGCCAGCGTCGCCTCGATCCGCGCCTCGGCCGCACCCTGCCCGGTCTCGCGCCGCCGCACCCCGAACAGCCGCGCCGGGATCACCCGCGTGTCGTTCAGCACCAGCCGGTCGCCCGGGCAAAGCCAGCCGGGCAGGTCCGTCACCACCGCGTCGGCATGCGCCTCTGGCCCAGCCACCAGCATCCGCGCCGAGGAGCGCGGCCGCGCGGGCCGGGTGGCGATCAGATCGTCGGGCAGGTCGAAATCGAAATCGGACAGTTTCATCGGCATCTCCGGGAACGGGCGGTGGCGGCTAGGGCGTATCGCGGCTGACGGGGCTTGGTGCATGCACCCTCCGGCCCGAGGCAGCGTTTGCGCGGCAGATGCGGCCGGGCCCGCGGGTGAATTCGGTGGAACGCGACATGCTTTGCCTAGCGGCGGATCTGCGGCGGCGGGCGACGGAAAATCTCGCGGAACATGCCCGGAGTCAGGATCGACAGCGGGTTCACCTTGACGCGCGGATCCTCGGACGTGCCGTTGATCCGGAACGAAAAGCCGAACAGCCCCTCGCCCCGGCGCGAGAATACCTGCCCGATCCCGTTCAGGAAATAGACCGGCGACACCACGCCCTGCATGTCCATCCGCCCGGTGGTCAGGTCGTACACCCCGTCCAGCGACAGGCCCAGCGAAGGGCCCACCCCGCTGGAACGCAGCAGCGTCAGACGCGACGGTGTCAGAACGAACCGCGCCTCGACCTCGGTCATGGTGATGCCGCCGCTGTTCATCTGGTCGATCAGCCCGACGATGGAGATCGCGTTCAGCAGGTCGGTGATCGCCGGCGCGCGCACGATCTTCGTGCCGCGCACCGTCAGATAGCCGTCATACACCCCCTCGCGCCCGGTCGGGTTCAGCGTCAGGTCAAGCGAGCCGCCGCGCGCATTGCTCAGCACCCCGGCCGACGCGACCGCGCCGCCGGCATCGTCGCTGATCAGCCGCACCGCGCTGCCCGAGGGCGTGGCGACGACCGACCCGTTGACCGGCGCGCCGCCATTGATGCGCGCGGTGAACCGGCCCTGAAGCCCGCGGCGGGTTTCGAACTGGCCGTTGAAATCGGTGAACGCGATGCCCTCGGACACGATCAGCCGGTTCAGCTGCAATGTCAGCGGCCCGCCGCCGCCGCCGCCACTCCCGCCGGCCGCGCCGAAACTGGCCGCCCGCAGATCGACCATGCCGCCGCGCACCGTGACCGCCGGCGCCGCGCCGGCGCCGCGCCCGGTCAGCGTGACCGGCCCGTCCAGCCAGCCGCCGACCCGCACCCGGTCGAAACTGGCGCGGGCCATCGCGCCCGTATCGGTCAGCTCGATGGTGCCGCTGGCGGACAGGCCCGGCGCCTCCAGCGTCAGCCGGTCGATCGCGGGCGCCTCGCCCAGCGTGCCGGTCACTTCCAGGCGGCCGACCGCGTTCCGGGCCTTGGACCAGTTCAGCGCCGGCAGCCGCAGGCCCAGCCGGTTCAGATCCGACACCAGCCGGAATTGCGGCGGCGCGTCCTTTTGCAGCTCCACCGTGATCGACGCCGCCCCCTCGCCGGTCAGCGCGCCGTCCGGCAGACCGATGTTGAACTCGTCGAGAAACCCCTGCCCCAGCGCCACCGTGCCCTCGACGATGCTGCGGCCCTGTTCCTCGGGGCCGAATTGCTGCGACCAGACCACGTTCGCCGGCAGCGTGCCCATCCGCCCCTCGCCGGAAATGGCGATGCCCGACGGGTTGGCGCGGATCTCCAGCGTTTCGGCGGACAATTCGCGGCCCTTGACCAGCGTGGCGCTGGAGAACGCCTTGAGCCGGCCGGAAACGCTGTAATCCACATCCTCGATCCGCACCTGCTTGAGCAGATCGAACGCGATGTCCGACGACAGCACCGCGCGCCCCTCCGCCTGGTCCGGCGTCAGCTCGGCGCGGGCCAGAAGCCCGAAAGGCGGCAGGTCCAGCAGCGACAGCGCCGCCTCGATGCGGCTGTCCGTCTTCAGCGTCAGCGCGGCGCGGCCCGGCTTGGCCGTCACGTCGGCCACGCTCATATGCGATCCGGCCAGGTCGATCGTTCCGCCCTGCGGCGCGGCGACGCGGCCCTCCTCCAGCACCACGCGGAACGCATTGCCGGCCAGGCTGGCATAGCCCGCCGCGCCGGTGATCGGCGGCAGCGTCTTCATCGGCTTGAGCACCGTATCCGCGAAGGCGAAGCTCAGCGAGACCTGCCCCTTCGGCTGCTCCGGGTTCAGCCGGAACGCGCCGGTCATCCGCTCCACCCGCCCGGCGCTGACATGCTTCGCCACCCAATCGCGGCTGTTGCCGCCGACCGCCAGCGGCCAGAGCGCCAGCAGCCGGTCCAGCCCGACCCGCCGGATATCCAGATCGACCGCCGCGCTCCAGCCGCGCGCATCGGCGGCCACCTCGCCCCGGCTCAGCAGCCGCCCGCCCTCGTCGATCAGCGCCAGCTGGCCGATCTCGACAGTGAACGGGTTCAGCCGCAGCCGGAAATCCACCGCACCGGACCCGAAGGCCAGCGGCGCGGCAAAGAAGCCCTCGGGCTGAAGCACCACATCGGTCAGCTGCATCTGCCCGACCAGCGTTTCGGGAAAACCCTGCACGAAATCCTTCAGATATGCCTGCCCCGACGCGTGGCCCCGCGCCGCGCCGGTGGTCAGCGACACGCTCTCGAAATCCAGCCGCTCGCTGGCCGCGTCGAAGCTCACCCGTGCCGAGGCCGCATCGATCTGGATCGGCCGCGCCTCGGGCGTGGGCTGAAGCGCGCCCTCGCCGATCTCCAGCGAGGCGGTCATCCGCCGCAGCACCCCGTCCGGGCCGATCTCGGCGCCCAGCGATCCGGCGATCGGCGCGTCCAGCACCTCCAGGAAGGCCAGCGCCGGCGATTGCGCCGCGATGTCGGCGGCGGCGGCATTCTCGAACACCGCTTCAAGGCTGGCTGCGGACGATCCCTTGTTGCTGCGCAATTCGACCACGGTATGCGCCAGATCCTCGGTGCCGTTGAACACGTCCGCCGTGACCGTCACCGCGATGCTGCCAGCGCCCTGCTCCAGTACGATGCGCCCCTCGGTCACCTGCCACAGCCGGCCCGAACGCGCATCCTCCAGCGTGATCGTCAACTGCGCGGCCTCGATGCGCGACAGCTCGGCCAGCGGCGCGGCGGCGAACACCGCCTCGATCCGGTCGAGCACGCTGCCCAGCGTGCCGGTCGCGCCGAAACCCGAGCCGAGGCTCAGATCGAAGGTGCCGTCCGACAGCCGGCGCACGGTGATCTGCGCGCCGCCGACCCGCAGCGTGTTCAGCTCCAGCGTGCCCTTCAGCAGCGCCGGCGCGGCCAGCCGCACGCCCAGCTCGTTCAGCCGCGCCATCTCGACCCCGCGCCGGTCGAACACGCCCACATTGCGCATCCGCAGACGCGGCACCATCTTGCGGTCCACCGCGATCTCGATCTCGCCGATGGTGATTCGCCCATTCGCGCCCAGCTTGTCGTTGATCCGCGCCTGCACCCGTTCGGTCACCCAGTGCGGCGCCTCGATCGGCGTTCCGCTCAACGCCAGTACCCCCAGAAGCGCGGCCAGCCCGAACAGCGCCGCGCTGAGCAGCACGAAGATGCCGGCACGCCGGCGGCGGCGGCGCGGCGGACGGCCGGAACGGGGCTCGGAACTGTCGGGCGCAGGCCGGGTCATGCGCGCGATATTACACGCCTTGGCAAGGCGTTGCGCCGAAATACCCGGCGCGGCGGCAAGCCGCGGCGCGCCCGCGCTGCGCCGCCCAAGGCTCCGCCGCCGGTTGATAGGCGGAAAGCCGCTGCAACCGCGCGACTTGCCGCGCGGCGAACCGCAGGACCGCGCTCAGGCATCTTCCCCCGATTTCATGTCCATGTTCCTAAAACCATTCAGATTTTCTTTTTCGCCCCAGGACTTTATCCTGCCGGCATCCGGGCTACAAATGAAGGCCAAGGGAACAGGCGGCCGCCAGGCCGCCCTGCCCCCGACCTGGCTGAGGAAACCTGCTCCATGATTCGAACCGGAAACCCGGCCCCCGATTTCACCTTGCCGCGCGATGGCGGCGGCACCGTCACCCTGTCCGACCATCTCGGCGCGCCCGTCGTGTTGTACTTCTATCCCAAGGACGACACCACCGGCTGCACCCGCGAGGCAAAGGATTTCACCGAGGCCGCGGATGCGTTCCGCGCGGCGGGCGTCGTCGTGCTGGGCGTCAGCCGCGACACCGTGCCGAAACACGACCGCTTCAAGGCGCGCCACGACCTCGACGTGATCCTGCTGTCCGATGCCGAGGAAAACGTCTGCGACACCTATGGCGTCTGGGTCGAGAAAAGCATGTACGGCCGCACCTTCATGGGCATCGAGCGGACCACCTTCCTGATCGACCGCGCCGGCCACTTCCACCGGATCTGGCCCAGGGTCAAGGTCGCCGGCCACGTGACCGAGGTTCTGGCCGCCGCCCGCGCGATCTGACCGCGCAACGCCGACGCCGCGCCGCCGCCCCTGCCTCATCTTGCACGAAATACCTCGGGGGGCCGCCGCAGGCGGCGGGGGCAGCGCCCCCTGCGTCCGCGCCGCTTGCCCTGCCGCCCGAACTGCGCCCTCCCCGAACCGGCGCGGCGCCGGGCGCGCGCCGCAGGCCCGATCGGCGGATTTTCGCCCAGAGCCGGCAGAATTGCCGCGTGTTCCCATCCTCTTGCATGCACATGTTGCCGTAAAGCCGCTGCGCCTTTAAGGACATGAAGGCGCGGATTTTGTGGGGACGGGTCCGCGCGAAGAACGAATGGGGACGACGGGACAGTGCAGTCACTACACGCGGCCGGCCATCGCATGCGCGCTTTTCTGGAACGGGCGTTTCCGGAACAGCGCATCTTTCTCCGCTCGGATACCGACACCAAGTTCATCCGTCTTGGCGCGGGCACCCAGGCGGTCGCCTGGTCGGTCAGCGCGCTGTTCGTCGGCTGGGCGATCATCGCCACCGCGATCCTGCTGATGGACAGCATCGGGTCGGGCTCGCTGCGCGACCAGGCCGAACGCGAACGCGGGCTATACGAGGAACGGCTTGCCGCGCTCTCCGCCGAGCGCGACCTGCGCGCCGAGGAAGCGGCCGCCGCGCAGGAACGCTTCAACGCGGCGCTGGCGCAGATTTCGGAAATGCAGTCGGCGCTGCTCGACTCGGAAGACCACCGCAAGGAGCTGGAAACCGGGATCGAGGTGATCCAGACCACGCTGCGCCGCACCATGAAGGAACGCGACACCGCGCGCGAGGCGGCCGAGATCGCCGCCGCGCGGCTCGACGGCGCGGTCGAGGACGCGGTGCGCGGCACCGATCCCGATACCGACGTGACGCTCGACTACCTGACCGCCGCGCTGCACGGCGCCGCCGAGGAACGCGACACGATGGCGCTGATCGCCGCCGAGGCCAAGGCCCATGCCGAGGAGCTGGATCTCGAACGCCGCCTGCTGGAGGAGCGCAACGACCGCATCTTCACCCAGCTCGAAGACGCGGTATCCGTCTCGCTGGAGCCGCTGGACGGCATCTTCAAATCCGCCGGCCTGTCCGCCGATTCCATCCTGAAGACCGTGCGCCGCGGCTATTCCGGCCAGGGCGGCCCGCTGACGCCGCTGACCTTCTCGACCAAGGGCGAGGCGCCCGATGCCGACAGCCTGCGCGCCAACGGCATCCTGACACAGCTCGACCGGATGAACCTCTATCGCATCGCGCTGCAGAAGACGCCCTTCGCGCTGCCGGTCAAGTCCGCCTTCCGCTTCACCTCGGGGTTCGGGATGCGCTGGGGCCGGATGCATAACGGCACCGATTTCGCCTCCAGCCACGGCACCCCGATCCACGCCACCGCCGACGGCGTGGTGATCCATGCCGACTGGCTGTCGGGCTATGGCCGGCTGGTCAAGATCCAGCACGAATTCGGGATCGAGACGCGCTATGCGCACATGAGCAAGATTCGCGTCAAGGTCGGACAAAGGGTCTCGCGCGGGGACCGGATCGGTGATATGGGCAATACCGGCCGATCGACGGGCACTCACCTCCACTACGAAGTGCGGATCGGCGGCAAGCCCGTCAACCCGATGACCTATATCAAGGCAGCGAGAGATGTTTTCTAAGAGCAGAATCAACGAGCCCGGCGCAAAGCCCGCCGATGACAGCGCGGCCCGGCCGGAACCGGCGGCGCACCAGCCCCGCGCCTCCTCCTCTTCTTCCGATTTCGCGGCTGCGGCGCCCAAGGCGAAACCGCCCGCCTCCACCCTGTCGGCCGACCTGACCATCGTCGGCAACATCAAGACGACTGGCGATGTGCAGATCGAGGGCAACATAGAGGGCGACATCCGCGCCCATCTGCTGACCGTCGGCGAAGGCGCCACCGTCAAGGGAGAGGTCGTGGCCGACGACGTGGTGGTGAACGGCCGGATCGTCGGCAAGGTGCGCGGGCTGAAGGTGCGGCTGACCTCGACCGCGCGGGTCGAGGGCGACATCATCCACAAGACCATCGCGATCGAAAGCGGCGCGCATTTCGAGGGATCGGTGCAGCGCCGGGACGATCCGCTGACCAAGGACGGCGCGAAACCCGCCCCGAAACCGCAGGGCGCCGCGACGCAAGGCTAACGCCGCTTTTGCCTTGGGGGAAGTCATCCGATCTATGCGGCCCCGGACGGGCCGGGGTCCGGCGCGGGTGATTGCGGCGATGCCGGTGCGGTGGGGGCGCTGCCCCCACACCCCCGAGGTACTTGACGCAAGATGAGGAGCAGGCCGGGTTTCAGGTGATGACGTCGGGCGCGGTTCGGCCGGTATGGCCGTGCAGGTCGGCCAGGTCATGCGCGGCGGCGATCACCGGGGCAAGCGCGGTCTGCGGGTCTTCGCCCAGCCCGTCCGGGCCGGGCACGAAGCGTTCGAGATAAAGCCGCAGCGTCGCGCCGCTGGTGCCGGTGCCCGACAGGCGCAGCACGATCCGCGCGCCATTCCCGAAGACGATGCGCAGCCCCTGGTTTTCCGTCAGCGACCCGTCCACGGGATCGGTATAGGCGAAACTGTCCGCGGCGGCGACCGTCTGTCCGTGCCATTCCGTGCCGGGCAGGTCCGGCAGGCTTGCGGCGAGCGCGGCCAGCATCGTCTCGGCGCTGGCCGCGTCCAGCGCCTCGAAATCGTGGCGCGAGTAGTAGTTGCGGCCATGGCGCGAAAAATGATCCTCCAGCACCTCGGCCACCGAGGCGCCCCGCGCCGCCAGGATGTTCAGCCACATCAGCACGGCCCAGAGACCGTCCTTTTCGCGCACATGGTCCGATCCGGTGCCGAAGCTTTCCTCGCCGCACAGCGTCACGCGCCCGGCATCCATCAGGTTGCCGAAGAATTTCCAGCCCGTGGGCGTCTCGAAACACGGAATGCCCAGCGCCGCCGCCACCAGGTCCACGGCGCCCGAGGTCGGCATCGACCGTGCAACGCCCGCCAGCCCGCCCGCATAGCCGGGCGCCAGGTGCGCGTTGGCCGCGATCACCGCGAGGCTGTCGGAGGGCGAGACATAGGTCTCGCGGCCCAGCACCATGTTGCGGTCGCCATCGCCGTCGCTGGCGGCGCCGAAATCGGGCGCGTCGGCGCCCCACATCTCGTCCATCAGCATCTTCGCCCAGACCGGGTTGGGATCGGGGTGCATGCCGCCGAAATCGGGCAGGGGCTGGCGGTTGACCACGGTGCCGCGCGGCGCGCCGAGCCGGTTTTCCAGGATCTCGACCCCGTAGGGGCCGGTGACGGCGCACATCGCGTCGAACCGGATGCGAAAGCCGCCGGCGATCATCGCGCGGATCGCGGCGAAGTCGAACAGGGTTTCCATGAGATCGGCGTAATCGGCGACCGGATCGACCACCTCGACCGCCATCCTGCCGACCGACTGCGCCCCGATGCGGGCAAGGTCGATGTCCTGCGCCTCGACGATGCGGTATTCGCGGATGCCGTTCGCGGCCGCGTGTATCGCGGCCGTCACGCCTTCGGGGGCGGGGCCCCCATTGGGGGTGTTGAACTTGATCCCGAAATCCTCGTCCGGGCCGCCCGGATTGTGGCTGGCCGACAGGACGATGCCGCCATCGGTCGCGTTCAGGCGGATCAGGTGGCTGGCCGCCGGGGTGGACAGGATGCCGCCCTGCCCCACGATGCAGCGCGCCGCGCCGTTCGCCGCCGCCATGCGCAGGATCACCTGGATCGCGCGGTCGTTGAAATAGCGCCCGTCGCCGCCGATCACGAAGGTCTTGCCCGCCGCGCCGCCGAGCGCGTCAAAGATCGCCTGAACGAAGTTCTCCAGATAGTGGCGCTGCATGAAGACCTGGGTCTTCTTGCGCAGGCCCGACGTGCCGGGTTTCTGCCCGGCGATGGGTTCGGTGGGCACGGTCACGATGTTCATGGCGTCTCCTTTCCGGTCGGCACCCGTTCAAGCGCCAGAACGCAATCGGCGGGGGCAGCAATCGTGCCGCCCAGCGGCATGTGCGGGCCGGCATCGGGCAGCGTGGTGTCGAGGATCACTTCCCAGGCGGTGCCGTCCGGGCAGGGCGGCAGCGTCACCTGCACCGCCTCGCCCGCGTTGAACACGGCAAAGATCACGTCGCCCGACGCGGCATAGTCCGGCGTCGCCGACGAGGTGCGGATTTCCACGCAGAGCGCCGTCCAGGCCGGATCCTGCCAATCCTCGGACGTGGGCACGCGCCCGTCCGGCATCCGCCAGAACAGGTCGGCCAGCCCGTCCAGCCGCCGGGGGCGCGAATGCAGGAACAGGCGCTGGCGCAGCACCGGGTGGGCGCGGCGGATCTCGGCCAGTTTCGCGGTGAAGCGGGTCAGCCCGTCGTCGGCGCCCGCCCAGTCGATCCAGCCGGTGGCGTTGTCCTGCGCATAGGCATTGTTGTTGCCCTGCTGGGAATTGCCGATCTCGTCGCCGGCCAGCAGCATCGGCGTGCCCTGCGACAGGAACATCGTGGCCAGCATGTTGCGCTTGCGCAGATCGCGGGCGGCGCGGACCCCGGGATCGCCGGTCGGCCCCTCGTGGCCGAGGTTGTCCGAGTGGTTGTCGTCGGTGCCGTCGCGCCCCGCCTCGCCATTCGCCTCGTTGCGCTTTCGCGTGTAGCTGACCGTGTCTTCCAGCGTGAAGCCGTCATGCGCGGTCACGAAATTGACCGACGAGGTGGCGGCGCGCCCCGAATGGTCGAACTCGCCCGCGGACCCGGTGATCCGGCTGGACAGGTCGCGCGTCATCAGATCGTCGCCGCGCCAGAACCGGCGCACCCCGTCGCGGAAGCGGTCGTTCCATTCGAGGAACGGGTGCGGGAACGCGCCAAGCTGATAGCCGCCGGGGCCGATATCCCACGGCTCGGCGATCAGCTTGACCTTGCCCAGCACCGGATCCTGCCGGATTGCGCCCAGAAATCCGCCATCGGTGCGAAAGCCGCCATCCGCCCCGCGCCCCAGCGTCGCCGCCAGGTCGAAGCGGAAGCCGTCGACGCGCATCACCTCGACCCAGTAGCGCAGGCTGTCCATCACCAGCCGCAGCACCGCCGGATGCGCGTGGTTCAGTGTGTTGCCCGTGCCGGTATCGTTGACGTAATAGCGCCCGCCCCCCGCGAGCCGGTAGTAGCTGGCATTGTCCAGCCCGCGGAACGACAGGGTCGGCCCCAGCTCTCCGCCCTCGCCGGTATGGTTGTAGACGACATCGAGGATAACCTCGAACCCGGCGGCATGCAGCCGGCGCACCATGGTCTGGAATTCCCACAGCGCGCCTTGCGACATGTAGCGCGGCTCGGGTGCGAAAAAGCCGATGGTCTGGTAGCCCCAGTAGTTGCGCAGCCCCTTCTGCACCAGGAACCGGTCGTCGAGAAAGGCGTGTACCGGCAGCAATTCGACCGCGGTGACGCCCAGCCGCGCCATATGCTCCAGCATCGGCTCGGAGGCGACGGCGCGGAAGGTGCCGGCAATCTCGGGGTCGATGCCGGGATGGGTCTGGGTCAGCCCGCGGGCATGGGCCTCGTAGATCACCGTGTCCGAGCGCGGGCGGTGCGGCGGGCGGTCGTCGCCCCAGTCGAAGCTGGGATCGACCACCACCGATTTCGGAACGAACGGCGCGCTGTCGCGCCGGTCGAAGGTCAGGTCCAGCTTCGACGATTTCGGCGTGTAGCCATAGACCGCGTCGTTCCAGTGCAGCCGGCCCGAAAGCTGTTTCGCGTAAGGATCGAGCAGCAGCTTGTTGGGGTTGAACCTGTGCCCCGCCTCCGGCTCGTAGGGGCCGTGGACGCGAAAGCCGTACTTGGTGCCCGGCCCCAGCCCGGCCACGCGCACATGCCAGGTGTCGCCGTCGCGTTCGCGCAGCGGAATGCGCGCCCGCTCGGCGGTGCCGTCATCGGTGAACAGGCACAGCTCCACCGCCTCGGCATGGGCCGAGAACACGGCGAAGTTCACGCCGCCCCCGTCAAAGGTGGCGCCCAGCGGGTTCGGATACCCGGCGGACAGGGAATGGCCAGCGAGCTTCGCCGGCAGGCTGGTGGAGATCTGGTTCATGGGGCCCGGCTTTCGTACAGGTCCGCATAGGCCCTTGAAGAGCGGGTCCAGTCAAGCCTTGCCGTCATGCCGTTGCGTCTCATCCGGCGCCATGCGGGCCCGTCGCCGTGCAGCGCGACCAGCCGGCGCAGCCCCTGGCCCAGCGCCAGCGCGTCGGTCGGCGCGAACACCACGCCGGTCGCGGCGCCCGCATCCAGCGCGGCGGGGTTGGCGTCGATGACGGTATCGTTCAGCCCGCCGGTCGCCGCCACCAGCGGCACCGTGCCGTAGCGCAGCCCGTACATCTGGGTCAGGCCGCACGGCTCGAACCGGCTGGGCACCAGCACCGCGTCGCCGCCCGCGAACAGGCGGTGCGCCAGCGCCTCGTCATAGCCGATGCGCACGGCGATGCGGCCGGGGTTTTCGTCGGCGCGGTGGCGCAACGCCATCTCTATGCGCGCCTCGCCCGTGCCCAGCACGATCAGCCCGCCGCCGCGCCAGGTGAACTCGTCCAGAAGGTCGGGCAGCAGGTCCAGCCCCTTCTGTTCGGTCAGGCGGCTGATCACCACGGCCAGCGGGCCGGGCACCTCGCCCAGACCGAACTCGTCCAGCAGCGCGGCGCGGTTGCGGCGTTTCCCGGCCGGTGCGCGGGCGTTGTAGGGATGGATCGCGGGGTCGGTCTCGGGGTTCCATACCATGGTGTCGATGCCGTTCAGGATGCCGTGCAGGTCGCCCGCCCGCGCCCGGATCACCCCGTCCAGCCCCATGCCGAATTCGGGGCGCATCAGCTCGGCGGCATAGGTCGGGCTGACGGTGGTGATCGCATCCGCCGTCACCAGCCCGGCCTTCAGGCTGGACAGCCCGCCCCAGTATTCCAGCAACTCGCGGGTAAACGCCGCCTCGGGCAGACGAAGCGTGTCCAGCCTGTCCGCCGGCGCGGTGCCCTGGAAGGCGATGTTGTGCACGCTCATCACCGTGCCCACGCCGCGCGTTCCGGCAAAGCGCATGTAGGCCGGCGCAAAGCCGGCCTGCCAGTCGTGGCAGTGCACGATCTCGGGGCGCCACCCATCGGCCATCCCCTCGGCCGCGATCCGCGCCGCCGCCCAGGACAGCGCGGCGAAGCGTTCGGGATTGTCGGGATAGTCGCCCGCCGCATCGCCGTAGGGTCCGCCCGCCCGGTCGTAGAGGTGCGGCGCGTCCAGCAGCAGCATCTCCAGCCCGCCGGCGCGCCCGGCCAGCACGCGGCCCGGCCCGCCGAACAGATCCTTCTGCGCCCAGACCTTGCGCGCGCCCTTCAGCTTGGCCGCCAGCCCCGGATAGGCGGGCATCAAGACCCGCATCGTCCAGCCCTGCCCCGCCAGCGCGCCGGGCAGCGCGCCCACAACATCGGCCAGCCCCCCGGTTTTCAGCAGCGGCACGCATTCGGAGGCGACGGACAGGACGCGGCGCGCCATGGATCAGCCCAGCTTTGCCGCGCGGGCGTCCAGCATCGGCTGGGTGATCAGCACCACGCCGCCCTCGGTGCGGCGGAACCACTTCGCGTCCTCTTCCGGGTCTTCGCCCACCACCAGCCCTTTCGGGACATGCACGCCCCGGTCGATCACGCAGCGGCTCAGCCGCGCCTTCTCGCCGATCTCCACCCGCGGCAGGGCCACCACCTCGTAGAGCGACGAATAGCTGTGCGCGTGGACCGAGGTGAACAGCAGCGAGTTGCGGATCTCGGACCCCGACACGATGCACCCGCCCGAAACCAGCGAGGATACCGCGCTGCCGCGCCGGTCCTCGTCGTCATGGATGAATTTCGCCGGCGGGGTCAACTCGGCATATGTCCAGATCGGCCAGGAGGTATCGAACAGGTCCAGCTCGGGGGTGAAATCGGTCAGGTCGATATTGGCCGCGTGAAATGCGTCGATCGTGCCCACGTCGCGCCAGTACGGCGCCAGTTCCAGCCCGCTCATCACGCAGCTGTCGGCAAAGCGGTGCGCCATCGCCTTGCCGCCCTTGACGACCTTCGGGATCAGGTCATGGCCGAAATCGTGGGTCGAATCCGGGTTCGCCGCGTCCTCGCGCAGCAATTCGCGCAGGAACGGCCAGTTGAACACGTAGATCCCCATCGAGGCCAGCGCATGGGCGGGATCGCCCGGAATACCGGGCGGATCGGCCGGCTTTTCCAGGAAATCGGTGATCCGCAGGTCTTCGTCCACATGCATCACGCCGAACGCGCTCGCCTCTTCGCGCGGCACCGTCAGGCAGCCCACGGTCACGTCCGCGCCCGTCTCCACATGCTGGGCGATCATCTTTTCGTAATCCATCTTGTAGATGTGATCGCCGGCCAGGACGATGACGTAATCCACGTCGTAACTGTCGACGATGTCGATATTCTGCGTCACCGCGTCGGCGGTCCCGAGATACCACTTGTCCTCGGCCACCCGCTGGCTGGCGGGCAGGATGTCAAGATATTCGTTGCGCTCGGCGCGAAAGAAGTTCCAGCCGCGCTGGCAATGGCGGATCAGGCTGTGCGCCTTGTATTGCGTCGCCACCGCCATCTTGCGGATGCCCGAATTGACCGCGTTGGACAGGGCAAAGTCGATGATCCGCGCCTTGCCGCCGAAATAGACCGCCGGTTTCGCGCGCCGGTCGGTCAGCTCCTTCAGCCGCGATCCGCGCCCCCCCGCCAGCACGAACGCCATAGAGCGGCTGGACAGCCTGATCGATGTGTGCGGTGCCATGTCGTTCCCCCTTACCCTTCCAGGAATACCAGTGCCGAAAGCGGCGGCAGCGTCAGAAGCGCCGATTGCGCCTGGCCGTGCCAGGGCACGGGTTCGGTGCCGATGCCGCCCATGTTGCCCCGATTCGCGCCGCCATAGATTTCCGCATCGGTGTTCAGCGCCTCGCGCCAGGACCCTTCTGCGGGGAACCCGACGCGGTAGCCTGCGCGCTCCACCGGGGTCATGTTCACCGCCACCACCGCCTGCGCATCGCCTGCCCGGCCGCGGCGGACATAGGTGAACACCGAATTGTCGATGTCGCCGCCGTCCAGCCAGGCAAAGCCCTCGGGCCGGGTGTCGTTCACGTGCAGCGCCGGTGCGTCCCGCATCAGCCGGTTCAGATCGCGCACCAGAAGCTGCACGCCCCGGTGCGGCGCCCGGTCCGCAAGGTGCCAGTCGAGCGAGACATCGTGATTCCACTCCGCCACCTGCGCGAACTCGCACCCCATGAACAGCAGCTTCTTGCCCGGATGGGTCCACATGAAGCCGTAAAAAGCGCGCAAGTTTGCGAACTTTTCACGCTCGTCGCCTGGCATCTTCGTCAGCATGCTGCCCTTGCCGTGCACCACCTCGTCATGGCTGATCGGCAGGATGTAATTCTCGGAAAACGCGTAATCGAGGCCGAAGGTCATCAGGTGGTGATGGTGCTTCCGGTGCAGCGGATCCTCGGCCATGTAGCGCAGGGTGTCGTTCATCCAGCCCATGTTCCACTTGAACCCGAAGCCCAGCCCGCCCTTGTCCACGGGCCGCGACACGCCGTCATAGGCGGTCGATTCCTCGGCCGCAGTGATGATGCCGGGCACCTCGCCATAGGCAAGCGTGTTCATCCGCTGCAATAGCTCGATCGCCTCCAGGTTCTCGCGCCCGCCATGCCGGTTCGGGATCCACTCGCCCGCCTTGCGGCTGTAGTCGCGGTACAGCATCGAGGCGACGGCATCCACGCGCAGCCCGTCGGCGTGGTATTCCTCCAGCCAGTACAAGGCGTTGGACAGCAGGAAATTGGCCACCTCGGCGCGGCCGTAATTGTAGATCAGCGTGTTCCAGTCCTGGTGAAAGCCCTCTTTCGGGTCGGCATGTTCATACAGCGCGGTGCCGTCGAACCGGCCCAGCCCGTGCGGGTCGGTCGGGAAATGCCCCGGCACCCAGTCGAGCAGAACCCCCAGCCCCTTGCGGTGCGCCGCATTGACCAGCGCGCGAAACTCGTCCGGCGTGCCGTGGCGGATCGTCGGCGCGTAAAGCCCTATCGGCTGGTATCCCCAAGATCCGTCGAACGGAAATTCCGACACCGGCAGGAATTCCAGATGCGTGAACCCCATCCAGTCGGCATAGTCCACCAGCTCCTCGGCCAGTTCGACATAGCTCAGGCGGCGGCCGTCCTGCTTGCGGCGCCACGATCCCAGATGCACCTCGTAGACCGACATCGGCGCGTCGATGTTCTGCCGCGCGGCGCGGCTGTCCATCCAGTCCGCATCGGACCAGTCCCCGCGATCCAACCCTCGCACGACCGAGGCGGTCGCCGGCGGGTGTTCGGATCCGAACCCGACCGGGTCGGCCTTTTGCGGCACCGGCTGGCCGTCATGGCCCAGGATGTCGTATTTGTAGGCCGCACCCTCGGCCACGCCGGGCAGGAAAATCTCCCAGATACCGGTTGCCCCGCGGCGGCGCATCGGATGGCGGACCGGGTTCCACAGGTTGAACGCCCCCACCACCGAGACACGGCGCGCATTCGGCGCCCAGACGGCGAAATGCACGCCCTCCGCCCCCTCATGGGTCATCGGATGGGCGCCAAGCGCCTGCCACAGCCGGCGATGCGTACCCTCGCCCAGCAGGTATTCGTCAACCTCCCCAAGGACCGGGCCAAAGCGGTAGGGGTCGTCTTCTTCCCAAGAGGTATCGCCGTCAAAACATCGCAAAACATAGCTTTGCGCGCGGCCGAACGGCGCCGCGAACAGCCCGCTTGCATCCGGCACCGGGGACAGTTCCGTCTCGGTCCCGCGCCCCGATACCGCCACCACCCGCGCCGCGCCCGGCACGAACGCCGTCAGCCAGCGGCGCCCCGACCGCATGCGCGGTCCGAGCAGCTCGAACGGCTCGCCATGCCGGCCGGCGACGATCGCCTGCGCCTCGGCGGGGTCGATCGGCGGGCGGGCATCGCTGTTCGGCATATCGTTCCTTTCCGTCCTTCGCCCGTTTTGCGGTTCTTTTGCGATCCTCTTGCGCTGTCAGACCACCGGCGCCACGTCCCATATGTCCTTCATATAGCCCTGGATCGTCCGATCCGAGGAAAAGAAACCGCAGCGCGCCACGTTCAGAGCCGCCATCCGCGTCCAGCGGCCCGGCTCGCGCCAGGCCGCGTCCACCCGGTCCTGCGCCGCGGCATAGCTGTCGAAATCGGACGCAACCAGGTAATGGTCGTGGTGCCACACCCGGTCGACCAGCCCATGATAGCGGTCCGGATCGCCCGGCGAGAATGCGCCCTCGGCCACGATCTGCAACACATCCCGCAGCCGCTCGCTGTCCTCGATCGCCAGCCGCGCATGATCGGGAATTCGCCGCCGCTGGGCCACGCCCTCGGCGGTCAGCCCGAACAGGAAGAAATTCCCCTCTCCCACATGATCACGTATCTCGACATTCGCGCCGTCAAGGGTGCCGATGGTCGGCGCGCCGTTCAGCGCGAATTTCATGTTGCCGGTGCCCGACGCCTCCTTGCCGGCGGTGCTGATCTGTTCGGACAGGTCCGCCGCCGGGATCAGCCGCTCGGCCATCGAGACGTTGTAATTCGGCGGATAGACCACCTTGAGCCGCCCGCGCGTCTCGGGGTCGGCATTGATCACCGCGCCGACATCGTTGATGAACTGGATGATTTCCTTGGCAACACCGTATCCCGGCGCGGATTTCCCGCCGAAGATGCGCACCCGCGGCACCCAGTCCGCATCCGGCTCAAGGCGCATCCTGTGCCACAGATCGACGGTTTGCAGGATGTTCAGAAGCTGCCGCTTGTATTCATGGATCCGCTTGATCTGTATGTCGAAAATCGCGTCCGGGTCGGTGTCGATGCCGCAGGTTTCGCTGATCCAGCGTGACAGATCGGCCTTGTTGGCACGCTTCACTGCCGCAAAATCATCGCAAAAGCCGGCATCGTCCACCGCCGGCTCCAGGTCCTGCAGGCGGTCGAGATCGGCCTCCCAGCCGTCGCCGATCGTGTCGGTGATCAGCCGCGCAAGCCCCGGATTGGCCAGCCTCAGCCAGCGCCGCGGCGTGACCCCGTTGGTCTGGTTGACGATCCGCCCGGGATGAAGCCGGTTCAGATCGGCGAACAGCGTCTTCTTGACCAGATCGGTATGCAGGGCCGACACCCCGTTCACCCGGTGCGCCATGATGAAGGCGAGGTTGCCCATATGCACCTCGTGGTTCTGCACCATGGCGACATGCGCCGGGCGCTTCGGATGCGCGTGCGCATGCCGCGCGTCCAGCCGCTCGGTCAGGTCCATGTGCTGCGGCAGCACATTGCCCATCAGCCAGGTCGACCACCGCTCCAGCGCCTCGGGCAGCAGCGTGTGATTGGTGTAGTTGAGCGTGCGCTCGGCCACCCCCGCCGCCTCCTCGAAGTCGAGCCCGCGCAGCATCAGCAGGCGCACCAGTTCGGGCGCGGCGATCGCCGGGTGGGTATCGTTGAGCTGGATCGCGACATGGCGGTGCAGCTGCCGCGCGTCGCTTTGCGTGCTGAAATACCGCCGCAGAATGTCCTGCAACGCAGCCGAAGTCAGGAAATATTCCTGCTTAAGACGCAATTCCTTTCCCGCATAAGTTGTGTCATCGGGATACAGAACGCGGGAAATGGTCCGCGCCAGCGCCTCCGGCGCGGCGGCGGCGGTGTAGTCGCCCGCGTTGAACCGCGCGAGGTCGAACAGGTCGGTCGGCTCTGCTGCCCAAAGCCGCAGGGTGTTGGCCCATTCACCCTGCCAGCCGACGATCGGCATGTCATGCGCCGTGGCCAGAACCGATTCGCCGGGCGTCCAGCTATCGCCGTGCACCTCGCCCTTGAAGCCGATTTCATAGGCAACTTCAGGGCGTTCAAACTCCCAGGGGTGCTTTTGCTTGAGCCAGTCCTCGGCCGCCTCGACCTGCTGGCCGCTTTCGAACCGCTGGCGAAATAGGCCGTGTTCATAGCGGATACCATAGCCGTGCGCCGGCACGCCCAGGGTCGACAGCGAATCCATGAAACAGGCCGCAAGCCGCCCGAGCCCGCCATTGCCAAGCGCCGCGTCAGGCTCGTCGCCGACCATCTCGTCAAAGGACGGGCCGACACCCTTCATCGCCAGCTCCGCCACGTCGCGCAACCCAAGATTGATCGCAGCATCCTCGAGCAGGCGCCCGATCAGGAATTCGAGCGACAGGTAATAGACCCGCTTCGCCCCGGTTGCATAGGTCTTGCGGGTCGAGGCGAACCACGGCTCGACGATGCGGTCGCGCAGCGCAAAGGACATCGCCATGCGCCAATCGTAAAGGCTGGCATTCTCGGCGTCCTTGCCGAGCGTGTAGACGAGATGCCGCAGCACCGCATCGCGCAAATCCTGTGGCGTGGTGCCGTCAAGTGCCATCCGCTGTCCCTGTTCCTTCGGTGGACGCAAACATGCGCGAGAAATGCCGCGACTTAAAGCGTGTTTCGCGCACCGGGGAATGGATGGGCAATCGCCCCGAACGCTGTGGCCCGCGCGCCGCGCTTCGGCCGCTTGCGGCCATGCGGAAATCAAGACAATTCTCGCAATTTACCGGTGCCATACCGGCCAATGCCCGCGGCATCTGGCAAAATCCGGCGCGGTTCATTACATCGGCGGTTCGATCCATGGCCGCGAGCGGCCGGCGAGAAAGGATGCAGACCGATGCCCCAGATCGTGCCGGGCCCCGCCAACCAGCGCGCGTTTCGCGACGCGCTTGGCCGGTTCCCGACCGGAGTCGCGGTGATCACGGCGCAAAGCGAGATCGGCCCGCTGGGGATCACGGCCAACAGCTTCGCGAGCATCTCGCTCGACCCGCCGCTGGTGATGTGGGCGCCGGCCAAGTTCTCGCGCCGCTACCGGGCCTTTGCCGAGGCGCGCCATTTCGCGGTCCATGTCATGGCCGCGGAACAGGCCGGGCTGGCGGCGAGGTTCTCGCGCTCGGGCACCGCGTTCGACGGGCTGGACTGGACGCTGAACGCGCATGACGTGCCGCTGATCCACGGCTGTCTGGCACGCTTCGAATGCGAGACCGCCGCGACCCATGACGGCGGCGATCACCGCATCGTCCTGGCGCGCGTGACCGCGGCGGAGTGGCGCGACGGTGCGCCGCTGGTGTTCTTCCAGGGCGAAATGGGCGACTTCGCGGGTCGTGAATAACGCGCAAAATTACCGCAAAATCATCGCCCCTCGAACACCGCGTTGCGCTTTTCGAGGAAGGCCAGCACACCTTCCTGGAAATCGCGGGTCTTGCCGCATTCGCCCTGAAGCTGCGCCTCAAGCGCCAGTTGTGCGCTCAGCCCGTTGTCGAAACTGTCGCGGATGGCGCGTTTGACATGGCCGTAGGCCACGGTCGGGCCGGTTGCCAGCCGCGCGGCGCGCTGGCGCCAGCGGGTGTCGAACGCGGCATCGGGCACTGCCTCCCAGATCATGCCCCAATCGGCGGCCTGCCGCGCCGGGACCGGCTCGGCGAACAGCGCCGCGCCCATCGCCTTGGCAAAGCCGACCTGCCGCGGCAACCAATAGGTGCCGCCCGCATCCGGGATCAGCCCGATCCGGGTGAACGCCTGCAGGAACACCGCGCGTTCCGCCGCGATCACCACGTCGCAGGCCAGCGCGAGGTTCGCCCCCGCGCCCGCCGCGGCACCGTTCACCGCCGCGATGATCGGCACCGGGCAATCGGCGATGGCGCGCAGCATCGGCTCGTATTCGTCGCGCAGGATGCGTTCGAGGTCGGTATTCGCGGCGCGCGCCCTGTCGCCCAGATCCTGCCCCGAGCAGAACGCCTTGTCGCCCGCCCCGGTCAGCACGATGACCCGCGCGTCCTTCTCGGCGGCCTTCACCGCATGCAGGATTTCCGCCCGCATCTGGCTGTTCATCGCATTGCGCAGATCGGGCCGGTTCAGCGTCACGATCGCGACGCCGCCCGCCTGGCTCAACTCGATGGTTTCATAATTCATGCGCGGTCATTTCCTTTGGTTACCGGGCGAGCATAGTGCGAAACGGGCAAAGCGAAAGCGGAACGCGGCCCCTTCAATCCTTCAGGATCTCGCGCAGCCGCGCTTGCTCGGCCTCATCCAGCGGGCGCGCGGGTTCCGGCGCGCGGCCCCGGCGGCGCAGATAGATCAGCCCCATGCCCAGCGCCAACAGCAGCACGACCGGCCCCGCAGCCCACAGCACGATATTGGCCCCCCGCGCGGTCGGGTTCAGCAGGACGAATTCGCCGTAGCGGTCGACGATGAAATCCACGACCTCGCCATCGCTGTCGCCGGCCACCAGCCGCTCGCGCACCAGAAGGCGCAGGTCGCGGGCCAGATCGGCATTCGATTCGTCAATGCTCTCGTTGCGGCAGACAAGACAGCGCAGCCCGGCAGAGATGTCGCGCGCCCGCGATTCCAGCGCCGGATCGGCCAGCATCTCGCCCGGTTGGACGGCCGGCACTGGACTGGCCGCGAACGCAAGAAACAGCGCCAGAACAAGGCCGTATGGCGCGTTCCTGAACGCACCGATCCAGGCGGCCGCGCGCCTCATTCGGCGGGCACCGCGCCGGCACGGGGAGCCTTGCGAGCACCCGCAGCCACCCGGTAGCGACGATCCGACAGCGACAGAACCCCGCCCAGTGCCATGATAATCGCGCCGGCCCAGATCCAGTTGGCGAAAGGCTTGATATAGGTGCGCACGGCCCAGCCGCCGCCCTCCTGCGCGTCGCCGATCACCAGGTAGATGTCGCGCCAGAAGCCGTTGTCGATCGCGGCTTCGGTGGTGGGCATCGCGGCGACCGGGTAGACGCGCTTTTCCGGGTGCAGCACCGCAACCGCGCGCCCGTCCCGCGCCACCCGCATCTCGGCGGTGATCGAGGTGAAATTAGGCCCCTGCACCCGTGCGACATCCGCGAGCGTGATCTCGTAGTCGCCGACCGTGAAGGGCGCGCCCACCTGGGCGACGCGGATATCCTCCTGCTCCCATGCCATCAGGGCCGCGATCCCGAAGATCGTGACGCCCAGGCCGGCATGAGCGACCGACTTGCCCCAATCGGCGCGCGGCAGGTTCGACAGGCGCCGCAGGCGCGCGGCCAGGTCGCCCCGCCCGGTGCGCGTATAGAGATCGACCGCCGCGCCGCCGACCACCCAGACGAACAGCACCATGCCCACGGGCGCGAGCGCCGAACGTCCGGTCTGCACCGCAAAGACCAGCGCGCCGGAGGCGATGGACAGTGCCAGCACGCCCCAGAGCGGCCGCATCGCCCGGCCCAGCCGCGCCCGTTTCCACGGCAGGATCGCCCCGATCGGCATGATCGCGGCCAGCGCGACGAAGAACGGGGTGAATGCCGCCTCGAAGAACGGCGGGCCGACCGACAATTTGCGGTCGAATGCCATTTCGGCCACCAGCGGCCAGATCGTGCCGATGAAGACCACGAAACAGGCCACCGCCAGCAGGATGTTGTTCATCACCAGCGCCGATTCGCGACTGAGCATGGAAAACACGCCCTTCGCCTCCATCACGCTGGCCCGCGCGGCGTAGAGCGTCAGCGCGCCGCCCACGAAAACCGCCAGGATCGCCAGGATGAACACGCCGCGTTCGGGGTCGTTGGCAAAGGCGTGGACCGATGTGATCACGCCCGAGCGCACGATGAACGTGCCGATCAGCGAGAAGCCGAAGGCCAGGATCGCCAGCAGCACCGTCCACGCCTTCAGCGCCTCGCGCTTTTCCACGACGACGGCCGAATGCAGCAGCGCGGCGGCGATCAACCAGGGCATGAAGCTGGCGTTTTCCACCGGATCCCAGAACCAGAAACCGCCCCAGCCAAGCTCGTAATAGGCCCACCACGACCCCAGCGCGATGCCGATGGTCAGGAACAGCCAGGCCGCCAGCGTCCAGGGCCGCACCCAGCGGGCCCAGGCGGCATCCACCCGTCCCTCGATCAGCGCGGCGACGGCAAAGGAAAACGCCATGCTCAGCCCCACATAGCCGAGGTAAAGGAACGGCGGGTGGAAGGCGAGGCCGGGATCCTGCAAGAGCGGATTCAGATCCTCGCCGTTCATCGGCGGCATCGCCAGCCGCGTGAACGGGTTCGATGTGAACAGGATGAAGGCAAAGAACGCGGCCCCGATCGCCGCCTGCACCGACAGGACCCGCGCGCGCAGCGCCGGCGGCAGGCCCGCGCCGAACCAGGCTGCGCAGGCGCCGAACAGCGTCAGGATCAGCACCCACAGCAGCATCGAGCCTTCGTGGTTCCCCCAGACGCCGCTGATCTTGTAGAGCATCGGCTTGTCCGTGTGCGAGTTCAGAACAACAAGCCGCAGCGAGAAATCGGAGGTCACGAAAGCGTAGGTCAGCGCGGCAAAGGCCAGCGCGGTCAGGAAGAACTGTGCCGAGGCGGCCGGATCGGCCAGCGCCATCCAGCCGCGCCAGCCCTTGTGCGCGCCGATCATGGGAACCACGGATTGCACCAGCGCGACGGCGAAGGCGAGGATAAGGGCGAAATGGCCAAGCTCTACGATCATGGCCCCGTCTTAGCGTGCCGCGCCGCCCGCGCCAATCGGTTGCGCGCCGATGTCGCGCAGGATTTACCGGGCCCGCCGGGGCGGTGCGGCGGCGGCGGGTGGCCCGGTGTCATTTTTGCGCAAAAATTGCGCTGACCCCGGGCCGCATGCCGCCCCCGTCAGGGCATTGCCATGCCCCCCGCCAGGGCATAGCCGATCGCCCCGATCACCAGCGCGCCGATGATCACCCGCGCCAGCCATTTCAGCGCCTCTTCGATGCCGCTCAGCCGGGTTTCGACATTCATGCGGTGCACCTCGTCCACGGCATCGCGCAATTCCAGGCTTTGCAGGCGCTTCTCGATGCTGCGGCGCCAGCCTTCGGCCAGGACCGCCCCGGTCATCGTCCCGGTCACCGCCTCAGTCATCGCCGCGCCTCCAGTCGTCCAGCGCCGGGTTCGGCCCGGCCCCTTCGAGCCGGCCGCCGGCCCCCGCATCCAGCGCACGCAAGGCACCGATATTGCGCGTGACCTCGGGCGCGCGGGCCAGCGTTTCCGCGATCGTGCGGGTATATTCCTGGGTCTTCGTCTGGTGCCGCGCCCCGAAGTAGAAGCTGACGATCCCGCCCAGCAGCCACCAAAGCGGCTCCGGCACAAGCGCGATGCCCTGCATCCGGCTGGCGAACCAGACCGGATCGACCATCGCCGCAACCATCAGCCCGATGGTCCCCAGTGCCAGCGCCGGACGCGGCAGTCGGTTCAGCCCGTCCATCACCCGGTCGAACAGGCCCCGGCGCGGAAGCGTGAATTCCTGCGCGAACTGCTCCAGCGTGGCGCGGCGCAGCGCAACCTCGCGCCCGCCGGCCGCATCGGCATTCTCCACGAACGCGCCGGCCGTGTCGCGAATCACGTTGCGGCCGTTTCCGAACAGCAGGTTCAGCACCCCCTCGATCAGCCCCATGCCGCCACCCTCCGGCGGTGCTCGGCATCGCTCAGCCGATAGCGGGGCGAGATGAAGTCTTCCGCCCTGACGATCCAGCCGCCCTTGCCGCCATCGGCGCGCCGCGCGTATTTCCGGCTGGCCGGGCGCCGGTCCGCCAGCGCGTAATACCAGTTGCGACGCGCGATTCCGTAGGCGTCCACAAGGTGCCGGGGCGCGCTCGCATGGGCGATGCGCGCCGCCTCGATCGTCTGCGGCCCGATCCCGCCATCCACCGCGATCCGCTGGCCCATGTCGCACAGCAGCCGTTGCAGGATCCGCACCGCATTGGCGCCGGCATTGACATACATGTCGAACACACTGGCGCGAATCGGCTCGGGCAGCTCGCCGATGCGCGGGCGGTGGAAATAGTCGCGCACGAAGATCCTGCGCGCCTGCGCCCGGGTCAGCCGCCGCAGATCGTCCTCGTCGGTGTCGCCGTCGCCGTCATTGTCGACACCAAGCTTCTTCAGCGTGCCGATGGTCACGCCATGATTGGTCGCCCCGCCCGGATCGTCGGGGTCGTCCACATAGCCACCCTCGCGGGTGACGATCTCGTCGGCGATCTGTTCAACGGTTTTCATGAAATACCCTGCGATTTCGTAAATGCAGGGTCAGTATTTCCGAAATCCGGTTAAGAAGGCGGAACCGATGCGTTCGGATCCTTGTAGACGCCCTGATCCTTCAACGCGTCCATCACCTCTTTTGGCATATACGTCTCGTCGTGTTTGGCAAGTATTTCAGTGGCTTCGAACACGCCGTTCACGTAGCTGCCGGTGCCGATCATGCCCTGTCCCTCCTCGAACAGGTCCGGCAGCACGCCCTTGTAGGCCACCGGGATCGACGCGCCGCCATCGGTGACGCTGAAGGTGATCGTCTCGCCCCGCCCGCGGGTCAGCGTGCCGCCCTCGACCAGCCCGCCAAGGCGGAACACCTCGTTCGGGGCGGGCGGTTCTTCCGCCACCTGGCTGGGCGCGCGGAAAAAGTTGATGCCGTCGCGCATCGCATAGCCGATCATCGCCGTCGACAGCATCAGCGCCACGGCGGCAACGACGATCACCTGCACGCGGCGGCGTTTCCTGAGATTTTTCAAGCCTGCCATGGCCCACTCCTGCAAACCGGCGCCATCATATCAGCTTTTTCGCCCGGCGCCCGCTTTGTTGCAGCACAACATCCTGCGCGATTTCGCCACGGGCGCGCCATCACGGATAGACCGGCGCCAGCATCAGGCCCGCGGTCTCGTCCTCACCCAGCATCAGGTTGGCATTCTGGATCGCCTGCCCGGCCGAGCCCTTGGCCAGGTTGTCCAGCGCCGCGATCACGATCGCGCGGCCCGGCCGCCGGTCGCCGGTGACACCGATATGGCACATGTTCGACGCGCGCACATCCTTCATCGCCGGCGCCTCGCCCATCGGCAGGACATGCACGAACGACTCGCCGTCATAGGCCGCCGCAAGCGCGCCGTGCACCGCGTCCGCGTCCCCCTTGACATAGGCGGTCAGCAGAATGCCGCGCGTCGCCGGGATCAGGTGCGGGGTGAACTGGATCTCGACCTTCCGGCCGGCGACCCTGCTGAATTCCTGATCAAATTCCCCCAGATGCCGGTGCGTTCCGCCCAGTGCGTAACCCTTTGCGTTCTCGAACAATTCGGCGAACAGCAGATGCTCCTTGAGCGACCGGCCCGCGCCCGAGGCGGCGGCCTTGAGGTCCACCACGATGTCGTCGAGGTCGATCACCGCCGCCGCGATCAGCGGGCGCAGCGCGAATTGCCCGGTCGCCGCGTTGCAGCCTGTTCCCGCGACCAGCCGCGCGGTTCGGATCTCGTCGCGGTAGAATTCCGTCAGCCCGTAGACGGCCTGTTTCTGCAATTCCGGCGCGGCATGGGGTTTTCCGTACCATTTCTCATATTCCGCAGGGTCGCGCAGGCGAAAGTCGGCGGACAGGTCGACGACTTTAACATCGTCGGGCAAGTCCTTGATAACGGATTGAGACGTCGCATGAGGCAAGGCGCAGAAACACAGGTCGATATTCGAGAAATCCAATTCGCCGATCGTGGTCAGCCGCGGCAGGTCCAGGTGCCGCAGATGCGGGTAGACCTCTGCCATCGTCAGGCCCGCCTTCCGCTCGCCGGTCAGCGCGGCGATGCGCATCGACGGATGCGTGGCGATCAGCCGGACAAGCTCCGCGCCGGTATAGCCCGATGCACCAAGAATCGCGATATTGTGTGTCATTGCCCGAATCCTGCAATAAGGGTGTTCATCTATCCTGAATCCCGATCAAGCTTGAACGAATGCGATTTTCCGGCGTAGGAATCGGGTCGCCTGATCGGACACGCGGCGCGAATCGCCCGTGGTCAGGAACGCCGTCTCGCCGCTCGCGCCGGCCATTTCGGGGCGCCGGCCCAGGTAATCGGCAAGACTTGCCGCCACCAGGTCGGGCTGGGAATAGACGTCCACTTTCGGGCCCAAAGCGGCGCGGAACACGTCCTCGACCAGCGGGTAATGGGTGCAGCCCAGTACCGCCGCGTCCGGCTCGGGCATCTTGCGCAGCAGCGCGTCGACATGGCTGCGCACCAGCGCCTCGGCCAGGATCATGTCGCCTTCCTCGATCGCGTCGACGACCCCGCCGCAGCTCTGCCCCTCGACATCCACGCCGATCGCGCGGAACGCCAGTTCGCGCTGGAACGCGCGGCTGCGCACCGTGGCCGGGGTGGCGAACAGCGCGACATGTTTCGCCCGGACCTCGCGCGGGGGCGAATTGTCGCCCCATTGCCGCTCGGTCAGCGATTCGATCAGCGGCACGAAGACGCCCAGCACACGCTTGCCCGGCGGCACCCAGCTTTCCTGCATCCGCCGCAATGCCGCCGCGCTGGCCGTGTTGCAGGCCAGGATCACCAGGTCGCAGCCCGCATCGAACAGCCGCTCGACGCCGCGCGTCGTCAACGCATAGATGTCGTCCGAATCGCGGACCCCGTAAGGCGCGTTCGCATTGTCCCCGTAATAGACGAAGGGCACGTCCGGCAGCGCCCGCGTCACCGCATCCAGCACGGTCAGCCCGCCCAGCCCGGAATCGAATACGCCAACGGCCATGTCTGCCAATCCTGTTCCCGCCTGTCCCGGCGCGGCGGCCGGGGCGCTTGATGGGCATAGCCCTTACGGCGCGGCGCGGCGAAAATCCATCGTCGATTTCGCGTCCACGTCTATTCGGCGGCCTGGGCCAGGCTGTCCGGCCCCGCCGCCAACGCCGCGCGCAGGGCCAAGCGCCGCGCCGCGGCTCTGTCGGCATTCGCCTGCTTGACCGGACCGAAGCCCCGGATGTCCAGCGGCAGTTCCGCCAGCGCCAGCGCCGTATCGGGGCAATCCGCGCCATGGGTTTCGATCAGGTCCAAGTCCGCCTCGTAGTCGCGGATCAGCGCCCGCTCCATGCGCCGCTCGGCGGTATGGCCGAACGGGTCGAACGGGGTGCCGCGCAGCCGCTTCATCCGTGCAAGCAGCGCAAAAAGCCGCCGCGCAGCGGGGCCGAAGCGCCGCTTTGCCGGGCGCCCGTCCGCGTTCTTCCGGGCCAGGATTGGCGGCGACAGGTGGTAGTTTACCGTAAAATCACCGTCAAACACCTGCTGCGCCTGCGCCTCTGTGTCCAGCAGCAGACGCGCGACCTCATATTCGTCCTTGTAGGCAAGAACCTTGTGATAGCCCCTGGCCACCGTGTCCTTCAGCGCGGGATCCTTGAACCGCGCCACCGCGCGCCTGTATTTCCGTGCCAGCCGCGCCGATTGATAGGCCGTCAGATGCGCCGCGCGATAGGCGATCCGGTCCTCTGGCGTCGCAGGCATGTCGGGCGCATCCGCGCGGCCGGCGCGTGCCGCCTCGTCCGGGTTGACCGCCGCCCAGCGCCCGATCTCGAAGGCACGCTGGTTCGCCTCGACCGCCGCGCCGTTCAGCGCGATGGCCTGCCGGATCGCGGCGCGCGAGACCGGCACCAACCCCTTCTGCCACGCCGCGCCGAACACGATCATGTTGGAATAGATCGTGTCGCCCATCGCGGCCCGCGCCAGTTCGACCCCGTCCAGAAGCGTCAGGCGGTCCCCGATCCTCGCTTCAAGAGATTGCGCCAGATGACTGGTGGGTATGCGAAATTTCGGATCGCGGGTGAAGTCGCCTGTCACGATCTCGTGGCTGTTGACGACGGCCGCGGTGCGCCCCGTGCGCAGCAGGCCGAGCGTCGCCGCCCCCGCGCTTACCACCAGATCGCCACCGATCAGCGCGTCTGCCTCGCCGGGCGCCACGCGGATCGCGCTGATCGCGTCCGGGGTCTCGGCCAGGCGGCAATGGATGTGCACCGCGCCGCCCTTCTGCGCCAGACCGGCCATTTCCATCATCGCCGCGCCCTTGCCGTCGAGATGCGCGGCCATGGCCAGGACCGCGCCCAGGGTCACGACGCCGGTGCCGCCGATGCCCGTGATGACCAGGTTGTGCGTGCCCGTGATCCGCGCGATTCGCGGCTCCGGCTGGGGGCCGATGTCGAGCGTCACGCGCGCCTGTTTGCGCGGCACGGCGCCGTCCAGCGTGACAAAGGATGGACAGAACCCCTTGAGACAGGAGAAATCCTTGTTGCACGCCGACTGGTCGATGGCGCGCTTGCGCCCAAGCTCCGTCTCGGCGGGAACGATGGCGACACAGTTCGACTGCACGCCGCAATCGCCGCATCCCTCGCAGATGTCGGGGTTGATGAAGATCCGTCGGTCAGGGTCGGGAAAGGTGCCGCGCTTGCGGCGACGGCGCTTTTCGGCGGCACAGGTCTGAACATAAAGAATGACCGATACGCCTATGTAATGTCGAAATTTATCCTGAACTTGCGGCAATTCGTCCCGGTGGTGCACCGCTACGCCATCCGGCAGGGATGCCGGCGAGACCCCCTCGGCCCCGTCATGCACCACGGCGACATTGCGCACGCCCATGGCGACCAGTTCGGCCGCGATGCGCGCCGGGCTCAGGCCGCCATCGTTGGCCTGCCCGCCGGTCATCGCCACCGCGTCGTTGAACAGGATCTTGTAGGTGATGTTGGTGCCGGCAGCGAGCGCGAAGCGGATCGCCTGCACGCCCGAATGGTTGTAGGTGCCGTCGCCGATATTCTGGAACACGTGTGCGCGGGTCGAAAACGGCGCCTCGCCGATCCAGTTCGCCCCCTCCGCGCCCATATGGGTGAAGCCGGAGGTCTCCCGGTCCATCCACTGCGCCATGAAGTGACAGCCGATCCCGGCATAGGCGCGGCTGCCCTCGGGGACGCGGGTGGAGGTGTTGTGCGGACAGCCGGCGCAGAAATACGGAAGCCGTGCGGCGATTGGCGCCTCAGCACTATCTTGCGCTGTCTTCTCAATCGCTTGCAACGCACTTCTCATGCGGTCCGTATCGCGCCCCTCGGCGATCAGAAGGGCGCCGATCCGCCGTGCGATCATCACCGGGTCGAGCGCGTGATGCGACGGGAACAGCGTTTCGGCGGGCGCGCCATCATGGCCGCCATGTTCCGCGCCATAGACCCGGCAGCGGTGCCGGTCGTGATACAGGGCCTGCTTGATCTGCCCCTCGATCAGCTTGCGCTTTTCCTCGACCACCACGATCAGGTTCAGCCCCTCGGACCAGCTGCGCAGCCCCGCGATGTCCAGCGGCCAGGTCTGCCCGATCTTGTAGGCGGTGATGCCCAGCCGCGCCGCCTCTGGCGCGTCGATGCCCAGCAGCGACAGCGCGTGCACAAGGTCGAGCCAGTTCTTGCCGGCCGCGACAAACCCGATTTCCGCGCCCGGTTTTCCCAGCAGGCGGCGGTCGATTTCATTCGCATTTGCAAAGGCTTCGGCGGCGGCCTTCTTCTGGTCGAACAGACGCGCCTCCTGCGCGGTCCAGTGGTCCCCCAGGCGGATGTTCAGCCCGCCCTCGGGCAGCACGATGCCCGGCCGGCGCAGGATCATCCGGTCCGGCCGTCCGTCGACCACCGCCGTCACCTCCACCGTGTCCTTCATCAGTTTCAGGCCGGCCCAGACCCCGGCAAAGCGCGAGAGGGCATAGCCGTACACGCCGAAATCGAGGATTTCCTGCACTCCGGCGGGCGACAGCACCGGCATCCCGGCATCGACCATCGCCCAGTCCGACTGGTGGCACACGGTCGAGCTTTCGCCGGTGTGATCGTCGCCCATCGCCATCAGCACGCCGCCATGCGGGCTGGTCCCGGCCATGTTGGCATGGCGCATCGCGTCGCCCGATCGGTCGATGCCCGGCCCCTTGCCGTAGAACAGGCCGAACACGCCGTCATGCCGGCCCTCGCCGCGCAGTTCGGCCTGCTGCGTGCCCCAGAGCGCGGTGACCGCCAGATCCTCGTTCAAACCGGGCTGAAACCGCACATCGGCCGCGGCCAGCGCCTTTTCGGCCTGGTTCATCGCCATGTCGACCGCGCCCAGAGGCGAGCCGCGATAGCCGGTGACATAGCCCGCCGTGTTCAGCCCGGCGGCCCGATCGCGCGCCTTCTGGATCAGCATCAGGCGGACCAGCGCCTGGGTGCCGTTCAGAAGAACCGTCCGCTTTTCAAGGTCATGGCGATCCGCCAGCGTCACGTCCTGCCGCATGCCCGGCACCTCCACTCTGACTGGCCCAGTGCCCATTATAGGTCATATGCCTTGACCTACAAAAAGAAATTACCAGTTGCGACACGATAGGGGTTAAGCCTAACGACACGGTAAGAAAACAGCACCAAAGCACTTTGATCGGGAATTCATGGCCGGAATGGATTGGGACAAGCTCAGAATATTTCACGCGGTGGCGGATGCCGGGTCGCTGACCCATGCCGGCGAGGTGCTGCATCTCAGCCAGTCGGCGGTGTCGCGTCAGATCCGGGCGCTTGAGGAAAGCCTCAACGCCACGCTGTTCCACCGCCATGCGCGCGGGCTGATTCTCACCGAGCAGGGCGAGCTTCTGTTCGATGCGACCTCGGCGATGATCCGGCGTCTGGACACCGCCGAGGCGCGGATCCGCGACAGCAAGGACGAGGTGTTCGGCGAATTGCGCGTGACCTCGACCACCGGCTTCGGCTCGCTCTGGCTGGCGCCGCGGCTGACCAAGCTCTATGCCAAGTACCCGGACCTCAAGATCGACCTCAACCTGGAGGAGCGGGTGCTCGACCTGCCGATGCGCGAGGCCGACATCGCCATCCGCATGAAGGAGCCGAGCCAGGCCGACCTGATCCGCCGGCGGCTGATGACGGTGCGCATGGGGCTTTATGCCTCGCGCCGCTACCTCGAAGCGGCCGGCACACCGCAAAGCGTGCTGGACATCTCGCAGCACCGGCTGATCTGCCAGAATCCCGCCGCCCACCAGGTCGCGGCGGGCGCATCGCTGCTCGAAGATCTGCTGACCAACGACGTGCGCTCGCTGCTGACGGTCAACAACTACTTCGGCGTGTTGCAGGGCGTGCTGAATCACCTTGGGATCGGTGTGCTGCCCGATTACCTGATCCAGGAATATCCCGACATGTTGCGCGTTCTGCCCGAGGTCGAGTCGAACGAAGTGCCGGTTTTCCTCGCATACCCGGAAGAATTGAGGAATTCCAAGCGCATAGCCGCATTCCGCGATTTCATGACCGAGGAAATCACCGCCTATCGCAAGCACCGCACCGAGGAACCGGTCGCCTGACCTTGTGACAGTTATGCACCTTGTGCATGGCCGCTTTGCACACAAGCACGTTTATTGGGCTTGATCGGGGCGCAGTTCGGGCATAATTCGGCGTTGAAGGCACGGTGGTTCGGGTTTTCCCGCATCGTGTTCTTTACCTCCCTGTTGGACTTGGCCGGGCTTCTAGCCCGGCCTTTTTTTGTCGCGCAGCCGGCCCGGCTTCACGCCGCTTCCGATGCAACCCCCCGTCTTCGAAATCCGCGAAATCATGCTGATCCGGCACCCCGGATCCGGCATCGATTTGCCGGAATGCCGCGCCGGGGTTGCGATCGCGCCCAGTAAAAACAGATGCCCTGCACCGGGCGGCGCAATCGGCGCGGCCCGAACGGACAGACAAGGAGGCACTTCATGCAATCCACCAGGACGATCCTGTGCAGCACGGCGCTCGCGACCTTACTGGCCGGCACGGCCATGGCGCAGAATGTCGAGGACACGGTGCAGGAACCGGGGCCGACACCCGGCGACATGACCGCCGAAACGGCCGCCGAGACCGAGACGGTGATGTCCGCCGATGCGGAGCCGATCGGCACCGTAAAATCAGTGCAAAAGCTGGAAAACGGCCAGACGGCCGTGCTGATCGTTCTCGATGACAGCCTTGGCCTGCCGGTCGATCAGGTCCGCGTCGCGGCCGAGGCCGATCCGGGCGGCGACTATGCGCTCGCCATGTCTCGGGCAGAGTTCATCGGCGCGGTCAAGGCCCAGCTTCAGGCGCAGGGCGGCTGATCCGGCGCCGTTAACCGAATATTTCGGGTGACATACTACACCCGGCCTGCGTGCCCCGTGCAAACCCGGCGGGGCGCGCAACCATTTCCCTTGGAACGGAGGTCAGAATGACCACGAAGACATATCTCGCATCCGCCGCCCTCGCCGCGCTGGTCGCAACCGGCGCGCAGGCCGTCGGCGTCAGCACGGAAACCGGCGCAAGCGGCGATCCCGCCTCGCTGCTGCCCGATACGGCCGGCGTCTACCACGCCGCCACCGCCAGTGCCGGAAGCGCGGCGATCGACGGGGCCGTGCTGCGCCCGAAAACGGTCGATACCGCCGCAACGGCCAGCCCGAGCGAGGCGCAGTGGCGCACCAACTGACACGGCACGCCCAGGCGAAACGCATGCCCTGACGGGGCCAGGCGGCAGGCAGGCGGCACGATCCGTGCGCTGTCGCCCGGCCCCGCCCTGCAAACACGCCCGCGCCTTCCGTTTCCGCCCCGCCTGCCCTAAAAGCCCCGCACACGGACACAAGCGGGGGATTCCATGCAAGAGCCGACGATCACCGAGGATCTGATTCGGGCACACGGCCTCGCCCCGGACGAATACCAGCGCATCCTCGACATCATCGGCCGCACGCCCAGCTTTACCGAGCTTGGTATCTTTTCTGCGATGTGGAACGAGCATTGTTCCTACAAGTCGTCGAAGAAATGGCTGCGCACCCTGCCCACGACCGGCCCGCAGGTGATCTGCGGGCCCGGCGAGAACGCGGGCGTGGTCGATATAGGCGACGGCCAGGCGGTGGTGTTCAAGATGGAAAGCCACAACCACCCCTCGTATATCGAGCCGTACCAGGGCGCGGCGACCGGGATGGGCGGCATCCTGCGCGATGTGTTCACCATGGGCGCACGCCCCATCGCCGCGATGAACGCGCTCAGCTTCGGCTCGCCCTCGCACCCCAAGACGCGGGCGCTGGTGCATGGCGTGGTCGAGGGGATCGGCGGTTACGCCAATGCCTTCGGCGTGCCCACCATCGGCGGCGAGGTGCGGTTCCACCCCGCCTATGACGGCAATTGCCTGGTCAACGCCTTTGCCGCCGGGCTGGCGGATGCGGATGCGATCTTCTACTCGGCCGCCTCGGGCATCGGCATGCCCGTGGTCTATCTCGGCGCGAAAACCGGGCGCGACGGCGTCGGCGGCGCGACCATGGCCAGTGCCGAATTCGACGACAGCATCGAGGACAAGCGCCCGACGGTGCAGGTGGGCGATCCGTTCACCGAAAAGCGCCTGCTGGAGGCCTGCCTCGAACTGATGGCGACCGGCGCGGTGATCGCGATCCAGGACATGGGCGCGGCGGGGCTGACCTGCTCGGCGGTGGAGATGGGCGACAAGGGCGGGCTCGGTGTGCGGCTCAACCTCGACGCCGTGCCGCAGCGCGAGCCCGGCATGAATGCCTACGAGATGATGCTGTCCGAAAGCCAGGAGCGGATGCTCATGGTGCTGCGCCCCGAAAAGGAAGCCGAGGCGCGCGCGATCTTCGACAAGTGGGATCTGGACTTCGTCATCGTCGGCGAAACCATTGCCGAGGACCGGTTTCTCGTGTTGCACGGCAATGACGTCAAGGCCGACCTGTCGCTGTCGAAACTGTCCTCCAGCGCGCCGGAATACGACCGCCCGTGGGAGCAGCAGGCCGCGCCCGAGCCGCTTTCCGACGTGCCGCAGATCGACCCGATCGACGCGCTCAAGGCGCTGATTTCCGGGCCCAACCATTCGGCCCGCAACTGGATCTACGAGCAATACGACCACATGGTGCTGGCCGACACGGTGCGCGCGCCGGGCCAGGGCGCGGGTATCGTGCGCGTTCACGGCACCGAAAAAATGCTGGCCTTCACCTCGGACGTGACGCCCCGCTACGTCCGTGCCAACCCCGAAGAGGGCGGCAAGCAGGCCGTGGCCGAGGCGTATCGCAACCTGACCGCGGTGGGTGCGACGCCGCTGGCGGCGACCGACAACCTGAATTTCGGCAACCCCGAAAAGCCCGAGATCATGGGCCAGCTCGTCGGCGCGATCAAGGGCATCGGTGCGGCCTGCGCGGCGCTGGACATGCCCATCGTGTCCGGCAACGTGTCGCTCTACAACGAAACGGACGGCGCCGCGATCCTGCCGACCCCGACCATTGGCGCGGTCGGGCTGATCGCCTCGGAAGAGGAGCTGATCGGCCGCTGCGTGCGCGACGGGCATGTCGCGCTGGTGATCGGGGAGTCCGCCGGCCATCTGGGCCAGTCCGCCCTGCTGGCAGAGGTGTTCAACCGCGAGGACGGCGAGGCGCCGCCGGTCGATCTCGAGGCCGAGAAGCGGCACGGCGACTTCATCCGCGCCAACCGCGACTGGATCGCCGCCTGCACCGACCTGTCCGATGGCGGCCTCGCGCTTGCCGCGTTCGAAATGGCAGAGGCGGCGGGCGTCGGCATCGTCCTGCACAGCGCCGAAACCGGCGAGCTGTTCGGCGAGGATCAGGGCCGCTATCTCGTCGCGTGCAATTTCGACCAGGCCGAGGCGCTGATGGTCGCCGCCGCGCAAGACGGCATCCCGGTGGAAACCGTCGGCCGCTTCACCGGGTCCGATGTCAACTTTGGCGGCGTGTCCGCCCCGCTGGACGATCTCGCGGCGCTCTACCGGGGCGCCTTCGCCGAGATGTTCGGCTGACGCGGCGCCGATGACACAGCTTCCCGACCTCACGCCCGACTGCGACAATTGCGCCGCCCTGTGCTGCATCGCGCTGGCCTTCGACAAGGGCGACGACTTTGCCATCGACAAGCCGGCCGGCCTGCCCTGCCCGCATCTCGCTCGCCACGATTGCACGATCTACGACGATCTGACCGACCGCGGATTTCCCGGCTGCGCCGCCTACGATTGCCAGGGCGCGGGCCAGCGTGCGCTGGCGCTGCATGACGGGATCAGCTGGCAGGACGACCTCGAACGGCTTGCCCCGATGCAGGAGACGTTCCGTCACCTGCACCGGCTGCACCGGCTGATCGGGTTGATGGAAACCGCCCGCGCGTTGCCGCTGGACGCCGCCGAGGAGGATCGCTGGGACGACCTGATGGAAACGCTCTGCCCCGACACGCTGACCCCGGACGGCGCCGCGGCCCTTGCCACCGGGCCGGTTCCGGGGCAGGTACACGCCTTCCTGCGGGCTCTGGCGCACCATATCTGAACCCTTGCGGCATTCCTGCACGGCGCATACATCTACCGGCGGTAAAGTGGAGACTACGACATGGCGATTGAGGCCCAGCAGATAGAAGATTTGATCCGCGCCTCGTTTCCGGATGCACGGATCACGATCACCGACCTTGCCGGCGACGGAAACCACTACGCCGCCGAGGTGATCGACGAAAGCTTTCGCGGCCAGAACCGCGTGCAGCAGCAACGCGCCGTCTATGCCGCGCTCAAGGGCAAGATGGACGGCTCGCAGGGTGAATTGCATGCCCTGGCCCTGACCACGAAAGCCCCTGACTGAGCGCGATGCGCGCACCCAAACGGGCCGGGGCGCCGATTGCGCCGCGACCGGCCGAGATGCGAAAGGCAAAGGCACAATGACCGCAGAAAACCAGATCAAGGACACCGTCACCGGCAACGACGTGGTGCTGTTCATGAAAGGCACCAAGACCATGCCGCAATGCGGCTTCTCCAGCCGCGTGGCCGGCGTGCTCAACTTCATGGGCGTCGACTATTCGGACGTGAACGTGCTGGATGACGAAGGCGTCCGCCAGGGCATCAAGGACTATTCCGAATGGCCCACGATCCCGCAGCTCTACGTCAAGGGCGAATTCGTCGGCGGCTGCGACATCGTGACCGAGATGACCCTGTCGGGCGAACTCGACCAGCTGTTCGACTCCAAGGGCGTCGCCTATGACAAGGAAGCCGCCGACAAGATCCGCGAAGCCAACGGCTGACACACCGGGCAGCGCGGGCGACAAACAGACCGCGCCCCAATCTCATCTTGCCGCAAGGGTCGAATAGTGCATGTGACCATAGCCGCACAGCGCGCTCTCGACCGGCCGCCAGAGCGCGGCAAAGGCGATCGGGTCGAGCCGGGCGGCGCGCGCCAGGGCCGAGAGCGGCCGGCGCCCGTCGATCCCGGCGATCAGCGGGGCGGCGCCGCGCGGCAGCGTGATTTCCAGCGGGGCGCCGCCGGCGGTCAGGCGCAGGCGGCCGGTCTTTGCCACGGATGCGGCCAGCCGGCGCGGGTCGATGCCGCGCAGATGCGGGATCGCGCCGGGTTTGCCCAGCGGCGGGGCACGTCTTGCCCCGTGCGGGACGGCATAGGCGACATGGGTCTTGAAGCTGCCGCGCAGGTTTTCCGCGAGTTGCCGGCACGCGGTCTCGTCCAGATCCTCGGGTAGCGCCGCGCCCTCGGGCAAAAGCCGCGCGGGATCGTAGAGCGCGGGCTCCGGCAGGCCCGCGATCTCCAGCCCCGCCGCGTCCAACGCCGCGGCCAGTTCGGTGATGGTGAAGGGGCGGTCGCGGCTGTGCAGCAGCAGGTCGAAAAAGCCCGCATCGCCCGCCTCGTGATCCACCAGATGCGGGTTGCGCCGGAACGGGTGGCCTGCGGGAACCTCTGCGAAGACCGCCTTGGCCCGGCGCAGTTTTTCCTGCGGCGTCAATCCCTTGCAGAGCGCGGCGAAGGCATCCTGCAAGGGGTAGACCCCGGCCCGGCCCAGCGGCGCATAGACCATCAGCCCGATCCCGCCGCCCGGTGCCAGCGCCGCCGCCAGCGCGTCGAACCCCGCCTGCGGATCCGGCAGGTGGTGCAGCACGCCGCAGCAATCTATGTAGTCGAAGCTGCCGTGATCGGCCGCGTCCAGCAGCGAGCCGGTGACGAAGCGGATGCCGTCCAGCCCGCGCGCCTGTGCCCGCGCCTCGGCCACCTTTCGCGCGGCGGCGGACATGTCGAGATAGGTGATGTCGCAGGGCCGCCGCGCCGTTTTCAGCGTCTGGGCCAGCTGGATCAGCCCGTCGCCGGTGCCGCCGCCCGCCACCAGCGCGCGCAGCGGCTGCGACCAGTCCCGCGCACCGCCCCACAGCCAATGGTCCATCTCCTGCGGCCAGGACGGCGAGCCGGTGATCAGGCGGCGCGCCTCGTCGGCGGGGTCGCGCTCGGGGTAGGGATAGGCCTCGTACTGGTCCCGAACCTCGTCACGCTCCATTCCGGTCCCGCCCCTTTTTGCCCCTAGTGCGGGGCCAGCATCGGGGATCGGCGCGCGAATGCCAATGGCACTTTTGCGGCCTCTGGCCCTGCCCGCCCGGCCCCGCTAGACTGCGGCAAACGCCAGAAACCGGAGCCCATGCCATGCGCCATCTCGCCGCCCTTCTGCTGTGCTGCCTGCCCTTCGCCGCCCCCGCCCAGACCTGCGGCAATACCGCCGCCGGGTTCGAGGCGTGGAAGGCCGCCTTTGCCCCTGCCGCCGCGCGGGCGGGGGTGAAACAGGCGGGTCTGAACGCGCTGGCCGGTGCGCGCTATTCGACCGCCACCATTGCGGCGGACCGCAACCAGAAATCCTTTCGCTACTCGCTGGAGAAGTTCATGGAGCTGCGCGGAGCGCCGGTGATCGTCGCCCGCGCCCGCAAGCTCAAGGCGCAGAACGCCCGCTTCTATGCCAGTGTCGAGCGGATCTACGGGGTGCCCGCCGGGGTACTGCTGGCGATCCACGGGATGGAGACGGCATTCGGCAGCTTCATGGGCGATACCAACCTGGTGTCGGCCACCGCCACGCTGGCCTATGATTGCCGCCGCCCGGCCTTCTTCACCCCGCACCTGATCGCGGCGCTGAAACTGGTGGATCGCGGCACGATCACAGCCGCGACGGTGGGCGCGAAGCACGGCGAGCTTGGCCATACCCAGTTCCTGCCCGGCAACGTCCTGGACTATGGCCGCGACGGCAATGGCGACGGGCGGCTGGACATGTCGAACCTGGCCGATGCCATGGCCTCGACCGCGTGGTTCCTGCGCCAGAAGGGCTGGAAGCCCGGCGGCGGCTACCAGGAGGGGCAGGTGAATTTCCCCGTGCTGAATGAGTGGAACGCCGCCACCGTGTACCAGCGCGCGATCGCCATCATGGGAGCGCGGATTGATGGGTGAGGTGTGGGACGGTTGACGGCTGGGAGGGGGCGTTTTGGCGGGGGCTTTGGAGGCGGTTGTGTGGCAATCGCGTGGAGGGCGGGAAGCGGACTTTCCCTGCAATCATTAACCTCGTAAGTGGCCACCACCCTGATAGTAGACATTCTGCTACTTTCTCTAGCGTTAAACCGCCTTCCTGTAGCTTTCGAGCGAAGCCGCATTCTCTAAGTCTGTTTTGTAGAGCCGCATAAGGGAGAGTATATCATCGACCAAGCTAGAAAAATCGCCTCCCTCGATGTCAAGAAACTCGCCATGAGCGACCTTATTTCGACGAGTAACTAAGCTGGAGTCAATAAGGTTGAACTTTGTTTCGTAAGGGGAAGTGTTAATGCCCAATGAATCTGCAATATTTTTAAATACAGTTGAATTAAGATTTGACTTTGTATTAACCGCAGATCCAATTTGAAGTCTTGCCGTTTCATCTCGATTTGAGAGGATAAAATCCACGGCCTCAATGTTGGGCAGTGATTTTCCACCCTTTACGAGAGTATCTATTTTTCCTTTTAGGCCGAAAACCACGAAGCAGGACTTTAGGTCACGATACCGAAGGGCCCTGCTCTCCACATAACCAAGATAGATTTCTGATGACTTCTTGATAAAGCCTTCCCAGTGGGCGTAGAGCAGCGCGACTCCTGCTCGAATGTATGGCTTGCGCTGGGGGCCATTTTTGCCCGCACCAACCTTAAAAACACCGATCTCCTTTATGCGCCAAGCCATTTCTTGGTCCAGCGCAATCTGCATCTCACTGAGCGTTCTGACCTTGCCCACTGTGCGCACTCACGGCTTCATCAATTCTTCGGACATCGGCAGAAGTTTTGAAAGACGTGTAGTGCCGCGCACTCCAGCTCCAGAGTATTTCGAGTATGTCTGATCGCCCTGCAAGGCTTTTGCCTTAGCAACTAGGCAATTATTTCTCTCGTCCGGGGTCATTGCATTCAGCGCAGCCAAGTTTTTTGACACACCTGTGGAAACAACTTCGAAAATCGACATCAGAAACTTTCCGGTGAAATTATTTCCGTTCCATTTTTGGAAAGCTGAAGCGCCCAGTGCAGCATCAAGGTAGTCGAAAGTCTTTTTGAATACTTCACCCTCGGTCACCATATCTACGCCGTTTGCAGAAGCAAGTTGAAACAAAGCGTCATCAAGATACTCGTGTACGTCCAAGCCGCTTTGATAGGGAACTAAGCGGAAGGCAAGAAAGCGAAGAGCTAGCTCTGTGCCCGCTTCTCGATCCAAAGCCGTTTCAGTTTGGCGCGTCGTTTTAAAAAAACTCGCGTGCTTCGACAGATCAACCAGCCAGTCGTAGAATTCCCTGTTGATAGAAACCGCGATGCTGTTTCTAACTTCTTGCTCGGATAGGCTAGCCCCACCAGTATTCAATCGTTGAAAGAGTTCATACTTGGCAGTGTCATCGCTGTCCGATTTGAGTATTTCAACTCTTAGCCTAGCACGCTTGATTTCAATTTGTAGTTTGCTGCCCAACCCATCCTCTGCATCGTCACCTGATGGGTTCCATCGCTTGCCATCTAAACTAGGTAGAAAACGAGTTCCATTTAGTACCAAAGGCCCAAGCTCCTCAGCACGCTGGCCTTTAAGGTCTCCGGTAAGCTGCAGGACCGTAGAAATTCGTTGAAGACCATCAATTAGTTCCCAAACGCCATTCTCATCTTGAAAAACGAATATTGAGGGAACCGGGATGCCAAGAAGAAGGGATTCGATAAATCGTGTCTTGCGCTGATCTTCCCACCGAAACAGACGTTGGAATACGGGATCAATATGAAGTTCGCCGTCTCTGTAGAGGTTCAGAAGCTCTCCCAATGACATATCATAGCCGTCAGTGATGACTTCTTGTCTGGCCTTTTGAACTTCCTCGATCAATGCCATTCGCCCTTTGCCCTCTCTACCGAACAACTGATGTTCAGGTTAGCGTTCGGCTCGCGAGACTACCACGAGAAAACGCCGCCGAATTCTTCAGATGTTGTACCTGACCTATATCCTACTGGTACCTCAATATTGCGAGGTTTTGCAATTCAGATTTGGATGGTCTGGTTCCACATCCGGCGCTAGCGATTCGGGCACCAAGCCCGAAAACTGTTGCCCCAGCCTCTCAACTCCACTCCAAGCCAACCATCGCACAAAGAACCGCACCCGCCACCTTCGCGGCCGCCTTGCCGCGGCACCGGCCCGCACCGCCTTGCCCCTTGGCGCCGCATGGCGCAGCATCGGCGCGGATATTGACGTGAAAGGACCAACCATGCCCACCGAAAGCGTGCGCTTTGCCGGTCATGCCGGCGCCGATCTGGCGGCCCGGCTCGATATGCCCGAGGGGCCGCATCTGGCCACGGCCCTGTTCGCCCATTGCTTCACCTGCGGCAAGGACATCAAGGCGGCGCGGCGGATCGCGGCGCGGCTGGCGGCGATGGGAATCGCGGTGCTGCGGTTCGACTTCACCGGCCTCGGCCAGTCGGAGGGCGCGTTCGGCGACACCTCGTTCAGCTCGAACGTGGCCGATCTGGAACGCGCGGCGGACTACCTGTCCGAGCGGGACATGGCGCCCGACCTGCTGATCGGCCATTCGCTGGGCGGCGCGGCGGCGCTGCTGGCGGCGGGGCGGATCGGCAGCGTGCGCGCGGTGGTCACGCTGTCCGCGCCGGCCGATCCCGCGCATATCCTGACCGCGCTGGGCGATGCCCTGCCCGAGAGCGCGGCCGAGGACGGCGCCGAGGTCAATCTTGGCGGCAAGACCTTTCGCATCAGCCCCGATTTCATCCGCGACGTGCAGGAAGGCTCGCTGGAGGAGGCCATCGCCGGGCTGGACCGCGCGCTTCTGGTGATGCATGCGCCGCGCGACAAGATTGTGGGGATCGAGAACGCCTCGCGCATCTTCGGACTGGCCAAGCATCCCAAGAGCTTCGTGACGCTGGGCGAGGCCGATCACCTGATCGGCGGCGACGGCGATGCCGAATATGCCGCCGGGGTGATCGCGGCCTGGGCGGCGCGGTACCTGGACCTCGCGCCCCCCGCCCCGCCGCCCGGCGCGCCCGAAGGCGTGGTGCGCGTGTCCGAGGCCGACCCCGACGGGTTCCTCCAGGATGTGCAGCATGGCCCGTCGCACCATGTGCTGGCCGACGAGCCAGAGGCGTATGGCGGCACCGACCGCGGGATGTCGCCCTACGGATTCCTTGCGGCGGGGCTGGGCGCCTGCACCTCGATGACGATCCGCATGTATGCACGGCGCAAGGGCTGGCCGCTGGAGCATGTGAGCGTCAGCGTCACCCACGAGAAGGTGCACGCCCAGGATGCCGGGGACAGCAGCGCGCCGAAGATCGACCGGTTCCACCGCGAGGTCACGCTGGAAGGGGAACTCGATGCCGATCAGCGCGCCCGCCTGATGGAGATCGCCGACCGCTGCCCGGTGCACCGCACCCTCGAGGCGCGGTCCGAGATCGTCACGGCGCCGGCCGGGGAAGGCTGAGGGGCGCGGGGGGGGGGCCGGCCCCGCGCGCAAAGTGTGCATTTCGCCCGATCGAATTCACGCGCCCGATCGAACGCATCTGCCTTGCAAGCGCTGGCTCGGGCCGGCGCGTGAATGCCGCGACACCTGTTGAGCGAAACTCGCCCTGGTCAGGCGTTGACGTCCACCACCACGCGGCCGCGCACGCGGCCGTTCAGGATGTCCGCGCCCAGCCGAGGCAGATCCGCCAGCGTGGCCGGCTCCACCATCGCCTCGAGCTTGTCCATCGGCAGGTCGGCGGCGATGCGCTTCCAGGCGCGCACCCGGTTGTCATAGGGTTGCAGCACGCTGTCGATGCCCAGAAGGTTCACCCCGCGCAGCAGGAACGGCACCACGCTCGCCGGCAGGCCCGCGCCCCCCGCAAGCCCCACCGCCGCGACCGAGGCGCCGTGCTTTATCTGCCCCAGCACGCGGGCCAGCATCGCGCCGCCCACCGCGTCCACGCAGCCGGCCCAGGTTTCCGCCTCGAGCGGGCGCTTGACGGTTTCGGCCAGGTCTTCGCGCGGCACGATCCGTGCGGCGCCGAGGCCCTTCAGGTAGTCCGCGCTTTCGGGCCGGCCGGTCACCGCGGCGACATCGTAGCCCAGATCGGCCAGCAGCGCCGTCGCCACCGATCCCACGCCGCCCGACGCGCCGGTGACCAGCACCTCGCCCGCGCCGGGGCGCAGGCCGTGATCCTCCAGCGCCATGACCGCCAGCGTCGCGGTGAAGCCTGCCGTGCCGACCGCCATCGCCTGCCGCGTGGTCAGCCCCTTGGGCAGCGGCACCAGCCAGTCGGCCTTGACGCTGGCCTTCTGCGCGTAGCCGCCCCAGTGCCGCTCGCCGACATGCCAGCCGGTCAGCACCACCCTGTCGCCGGGGCGATAGCGCGAATCCTCGCTGCTTTCGACCACGCCGGCAAAGTCGATGCCCGGGACATGCGGGTAGGTCCGGACCAGCCCGCCGCCCGGTCCGATGCACAGCCCGTCCTTGTAGTTCAGCGTCGAATACTCGACCGCGACGGTCACGTCGCCATCGGGCAGCCGGTCATCGGCCAGCGCCTGCACCGACGCAGCGGTGGTGCCGTCTTCGTCCTTGTCCACGACCAGGGCATTGAACGTCATCGCATCTGTCTCCCACTTGGCTGCCCCCGGATTACGACGGTCGCCGCGCGGCAACAAGACCGCAGACAGGTGCGCGCCGTCCGTCAGTTCCGGTCGAACACGATCGAGCTGTCATAGGCATCGGCCCAGCCGTCGGTGGTCACCCCGCCCGCCGCCGTGCCCGCATAGCTGTCCAGCCCGCGGATCCGCAGCACCCGCACCGCGCCGCCAAAGGCATCGATGACGCCGGCATGCCGGGCGGCGGTGCAGATGTCGCTGTCGGCGGTGTAGGGCCCGCTGCCCCAGACCGGCCCGCGCGGCGCATCGCCGGTGCAGGTGCAGCGCAGCGCCGCCACGCCGTCCGGCATCACCGTGCAGGCGCCGCCATCGGCGATTTCGGCGCCGCCTTTGGGCGCGCCGGCGCTGCCGCCGGCCTCGGCCGCCGTGCCATAGGGCGCCACGTCGAAGCTGACCGGATAGCTGCCCCAGTCGCGCGCGGTGATCCCGTTGCGGTCCGACCCCTCGTAGGCCGGCTGGCCGGCAAAGCGGCGCAGCTCGATCAGGCCGCCCGCCGCACCGATCGCCCCGGCATGCAGCGCCGCCGTGCAGATGTCGCTGTCGCCGGTATAGGGCCCGCTGCCCCAGATCGGCCCACGCGCGAAACCCTCCGTGCAGCCGCAGATCACCGGCGCGCCGTCCTCGGGCACCGCGTCGCAGGCCGGCGCATCCGCCAGCGCGGGGCGGGCGCCGCCGGTCTTGCCGCCGCGCGGCACCGCGGCAATGGCGATGCTCTCGTCATAGCTGCCCCAGCTGCCGGTGGTGACGCCATGCGCCTCGGAGCCGCCGTATTCCGCCTGCCCCGGCGCGCGGCGCAGCACCAGCTTGCCGCCATCTGTGCCGATCACGCCCGCATGGATCGCGGCGGTGCAGATGTCGCTGTCGGCGGTATAGGGGTTCGAGCCCCAGACCGACCCGCCGCCGCCCTCGCCGGGCGTGCAGGCGCAGATCGCCTCGTCGATGTCGGCCGGCAGCGGCGCACAAGCGCCCAGGTCGAACACCGCGCCGCCCTGCGCCGCGCCGTAGCCGGCCAGCTTGATGCTGCTGTCATAGCTGCCCCATTCACCGCTGGTCACGCCATTGGCCGAAGATCCGGGATAGGCCGCCTGCCCCGGCGCGCGCGCCGCCGTGACCGCGCCGCCTGCCTGCTGCGACACGATCCCCGCATGAAGCGCCGCCGTGCAGATATCGCTATCCGCGGTATAGAACGGCGCGCCGCCCCAGATCGCCCCGGTCTCGAACCCCGCATCGCAGCTGCAATCAAGGCGTTCCGTGCCATCGGGCATCACGCCGCATTCGGGTAGATCGGCCGCCGCGCCGCCCTGTCCGCCCCTGCCCTGCGCCTGCGCCGCGCCCGAAAGGCAAAGCCCCACCGCGCCCGCGGCCGCGATCATCCGGATCAATCTCATCGCCGTATCCCCTGCAATCTACATATTTGTTGAAACGCATTTATCTTGCGGGGCACGCGCGGCCCCTGTCAACGCCGCGCACCCCTTGCCGGACGCCATCCGCGTCGCTATCTATGCGGTGTCGGCTTGCCGACTATGGACATAAACGCGCTCGTAATAAGCGGATCGGACCCGGGGGCGGTACCCGGCGGCTCCACCATATACCCTTTGTTGGGGGGACATGGGGCCGAAACAGGATCGACGAACGTCTAAAGGGGTTTGCTTTGTCCCGGTGAGGTACCACCGTTATCGGTCCGAATTGTACAGTTGCCAACAACAACCGTGCTCCGGTCGCCGTTGCTGCGTAAGCAGTAACAAGACCGAAACTTAAGTCCTTGCGCCTAGCAGCGTAAGGCGGGGTCCGCAGGCACCTGGCAACAGAAGCCTGCACTCTCTTTTCTGGTGTGTAAGCGTCTGGAATGTAGTCATTTTTGATTTCCACTTTTCCAAAGTTTTACAGTCTTGTCTTCATTTCGTTCACGCAAATCCCTAAGCACCGCTTGACCGCTCGCCTTTCGATCAGCGTGGCGGCAGTAGTGCTCGACCATCTCGACGGACATTCCGACCATGTCGGAGATCTGCAAAGCTGAGAAACCACCGCCACGGAGGCGGATCACCGCGTTCGCGCGCAACCCGTGAGGAACCGTGCCAGCAAGTTCTGGGTGCTTCTGGCGCTCTCGGTCAAACTCCTTCCACATCTGATTGGTGCTGAATGGCCTGCCTTTGCTTTTGCCATCCTCTTGCAAGAGGAAAGGACCGGGGCGCCGCTCCCACGTCGCCATTTCGGCTTCAAGCTCGGGGAAGATCGGGCACCACGGCTTCACTCCGGTTTTCTTCTGCGGCAGGCTAAAGCCGCCGTCATCCTCATCATTCGGATTGAGGCGAACCACGTCACTGATCCGCTGGCCGGTGTAACGGCTGAGGAAGTAGAAGCGGCGGATCATGCCTTGGAAGTGCTTTTCCGCATAGTCCAGTTGCACGGGCGTCCAGGGCCGGTGTCCCTCACCCTTGGCGAACCGCTCGACGCCTTGAGTCGGATCGTGCGTCAGCAGTTCGACCGGCCCATTCGCCCAGGCCACCATCGCCTTGAGCGCGTCCAGGACGTTGTTGGCCGCACCCGGCTTTTCAGCCCCGATCTTGCGAATGAGCGCATCCACATGGCGCGGGCGCAGCTCACGCGCGGGCAGATCGCCCCATGCCTTTCGCGGCGGCTTTAGGTAGCGCCGATAGTGGTCTTGTGTCCCCTTGCTGATCTTCCTTTGGCGGGTGATCCAAGAGACTTCGAACGCATCAATCAGTGCGCTCACCGTGTCGGTTGGCGTCGGACCGAACGCGCCCTGCGCCTGGCGGACCGCATTCCAAAATTCGGGTGTCTGCGGATCGTCGGGGAGGCGGATGCGTTCCCCCTCATTCGAGGTGCCCCGGCCTTCCTGATAGTAAAAGTACTCGCGCCCTGATGAAATGACGCGCTGGACGTGGCGCGGCAAGGACACTTTAGACATTGTCCAAGCCCGCCATGAACTGATCCTCACCGCCGGAAGCCTGCGCACTTAATCGGGCCTTCACATCCGCCCAGCACCAGCGAATGGATCCACCCCACTTGAACGGTTTCGGCAGCAATCCGCGCTGAACGTAGGAATCCACCGTGGACTCACTCAAATCCAGTTCTGCCGCCAGAGTCGCCTTGGAGACGTAGGAAGGCGGGCGGGCGCCCTTTACCGCTCGTTCCCGTGCCATAACTTAAACCTCCATCAATCCTCGGATGCGAGGGCCGAGTGCTCGTTCTCGATGCGCCGAGGCGCGCCGGCGTAGACTTCGCGCAGCACCTGATCGGCATCAAAACCCATACGCTCGCAAACGTCGCGGAAGACGCGGCCGATGTTGACCACGGTCATCGCCTCGACATTCGACTTGAACGCCCCGTGCAAAATGGCTTCGCCGGTCATCACAACTTCGGTGCGGCCATCAAAGGCCAGCGCCAATGTTCCATCCTTGTTCGGCGGAAAGGGAAAACCAGCCTCGCGCACCACGTCCAGACCCTTGCCATTGCTGCGCCTGGACGTGGTGTAGGCCACCTTTGCGGCCGCGCGGAACGCTTCCTTCGGCCTCATGCCCTGGTCGACGAAGGCGCGCGCATAGGCGATTTCCATCACACCGCGAAACGTGAAGACGCGAGGCACACCTTGCGCGCCGCCGCCGCTGATCCCGTCGCCGACTGGGTGCTTCCGCTTTAGCCAGAGCTGTAGCTTGTCGTGGCTTATTCCGGCAGCTTTCGCAGTCGCTCGGGAGTTCCATGTTGCGCCGGTGTTGAGCATTTGACTTTCTCCGTAAAGGACCTTCGACCTTCTCGCATGCTTTTCAGCTTAGGTCAAGAGTCATTTATTGACGTTTGCCCGGTCAGCTCGCGCGCCTCGATCCAGTCCGAACGATAGTAGAGCGGACGCGCCAGCCAAATTCTGGCCGGAAGCAGTGCAGGCACTCGCCGTATAGGCCCGAACGTCCCATGATGGTGACGTTCTGGGGGACGCCGTTGCACCAGTGCAGGCGGAAGTCCGAGACTGTATCCACGCCCACCGGGGCACCCATGCGCAAAACCAGCTCGTGAAGCTCTTCCAGCTTCACAGCCAGTTCGCGGGACAGGGTAGAATCGCGCCACGGATGGAAAACCTCGGGGTCGGATTCCGCACCAGGGCCGGTCAGCTTGTTCCACCACCAAGGCGTTTGATCTTGGGATGCGTGTGCGAGCTGAGAGCCGGCAAGGGTTATGCCAGAGGCGGGCAGAGCGGACAGGATCGCGCGGCGGGACAGGGGGCGGGTCATGCCGTCACCTCGGGAAGGCGCGCGCTGTCCAGGCCGTTGTTCAGGTCTATGGCGATCTCATTTGCCGCGTCGACAAGATAACACCTAAGCATCTTGTCATCATCCGCCTGAAAGGCACTGATCGCGCCTAGCAGGCATTCGAGCTGCATGGCTTTATTCTGCATGCGGAAAAAATGGGCGGCAATCGAAGGGGTGTTTGTCATGGTTTCAGTCTCACAGTTTGGCTTTTGAGAGCCGTGCCAGTGACGGACTGGCGCCGGGGTGCTCAAAACCTCCTGTGAGAGAGGCGCGACGATTTTCCGCAAGCGGTCTTGTATGACGCCACCACCCCGACATAAACTGTCGGAGCGCAACGCCGCCAAGCGTCAACGCAGTTCGCCGCCCTACGCGCCAACGTAGGAAACCTTGGTCAGGTGTCGCGGCTATCACAGTCCGGGTTTTGAGGCCCAAAAGCACCCTGCCGCAAATTTCACTCGCGATCAAGAGCGCCCTTCGGGGTGCGTGAAATTGCGCGCCGCGCCGCCGGGAGTCGGGGCCGCGCGCTGTCGGGGTTTTACGGCACTCGCCGACTGATCCGGGATGCTTGCGGCATGAATAAACGCAGGGGCATCCGCCCTATTCCTTCCAGTCGACCATGCGCATTGCGCCGGACACATCGCCTGGCGGAATGCCGGCCTCTTTCGCCTCGGCCATCGTCTTGATGATTGCGGACAGCGCCCTGGCACGGCCGCCCGCGTCGAAGGCTTGCAGCGGCCGGATCGTGTCGATCTCGACCACTGCCCCCAGCTTGGCGGTTGCCTCATCGGCCAGCAGGGCCGCGATGGGCTGCAAGGTCCAGATCGCCAGCTGGCGCTGCGCCTCTCTGACGGCGGGTCCAGTCGCCGCCCGGTTCGCCAGCGACGGCAGGACGCCATAGGCCATCAAAATACCCTCTCGGGCCGCTGCCAGCGTCTCGTCGGTCATGCTCCTGGACAGGTCCGGCGAGAGCTGATCCGGCTTCTGACCGATGGTGGGATTCATGCCCGCCGCCGTCGCCTGGGCCACGCCCTCGATCACCAGAGTCGAGCCTCGCCGCCCTTTGAACGCGCCGCGCATCGTGGCCATGTCCTCGGCCCCGGTATCGGGCAAGGGCACGATCTGAGAGCCGAGCGGGGCATTCTCGAACGTCTCGGCGAGCGCCGATTCGACCGCGTGAAGCATCGCCCCGGTCAGGCTCGACCGCCGCAGCGGTGCGGTGCCGATCCATGGCGTCAGGTTGTCTGAGCCGATCCGCAGGTGCAGCACCTCGGCCGCAAGGGCGGTGACAGTGCGCCCGCCGCCCGCCTCGGGGATGGACAGGCGATAGACGCGCGGCCGGCCGTCGCGCGTGGTCACATCCCAGTCGGTCGCGGGCACCAGCCCCAGTTCGGTGATCAGGAAGACCGCTTCGCCATTGAGCGCCACGGCACGGGCGATCATCGCCATGTTGGCCCGCGTCAGCAGGTTGGTGCCGGTCACGTCCGCCATTGCGAACCCGCCTTCCCAAAGGCTGACGCAGCTCTGCACGGTCGCAGTCAGCTCGGCCACGCCGCGCCGCCCGCTGATGAAGCTGTCACGCGCCGCCATCACTTGCGCGGTATAGCCGGAACCGCTCGACCTGGCCTCGATCGGGCGCAGCTTGTTCTTGAGCCATCCAAGCATTTTCACCTCCACCGGATTGCTGGGTGACGCGCCACCACGCGCTGCGCGACCGCCGCCACAGGCTGCCAATTCCGGGCCTCGATCTGGGCTTGGGAATAGGCAGGCTTCGTGACCGCGCTGATCTCGATCAGGTCCGCCGCCTTGACGGTGCGCAGGATCGCATCGCCGCGTTCCTCGACCGTCTCGCCGCCTGGGCGAACACGGAAGCCGGGCGAAAGTCCCCGCACCAGTCCGGCCGCATGGGCACTGAGGAAGTCGCGGACATAGGACACGCCGCCCATGCCGGCGCTTATCGTCGCCTCAACGGTCAGCGCCTCATCGGTGTCGGTCAGGGTCAGGGTGCCGGCGGAACGTGACGCCAGCGGCTTGTTGAAGTCATGGCCGGACAGAAAATGCACGTCCTCGCCGCGTTCCAGCCGATCCGCGAAGGCGCGGGCGGCGATCATCTCACGACGCTCACGCCCTGCCCCCATGCGTTCGGCCAGCACGGTTTCCCGGCCATATGGGAAGGTTGCCCGAAGGCGGGTTTCCCCGCCCTCGGTGCGCAGCTCAAGGCTGCCGACATGAGCGCCCCAGAGCATTACGTGCTCGCCGTGTTGACGCCGATCAGGATTTCCAGCTGCGCAGGCCGCGCAACCGTCACATCCATCGTCGCCAGCGCCGTGATCCGCAGACCGCCCGATTGTGCATCGGTGAAGGGATCCCGGATCATGTCCACCGCGCCCCATGCCCCGACGAAGATCGGCGCAACGCCGCCCGCGTTGGTGGTCAGCAGCGCCTTGGTCGGCAGAACGGTTGATCCGGTCGGCGCCTCAAGCGCGTTGGTGCTCATGGCGATGTTGCCCGCCGGGATGTTGCGCACCATGCGGTCCCATTCGGAAACCGCCGTGTTGGTGATGAGCTGCGCATCCATGTAGCTCCAAACCTCGGGCCGGATCAGCGCCTTGACCGCCGCCGGCGATCCTGCCGCGTTACCGGCCATGAACCGCACAACAGCCGCGCGGAATGCCGACCAGGCTGCATCGCCGTTCACGCCTTCCTCGTTGATCCCGTAGGTGCTGGCCCCGGTAATCACGCCCAAAGGCTGGCCATTGGCACCAGTGCCCAGGAACACCGCCGCATCCATCGCCGCGCCCATGGCCCCGCTCATATCGCGCCGCACCGCCTGTTCCAGTGCCGCGCCCGATTGTTTCAGCGCCCGGCGGGTGATGCGCATCTGGATCCCGAGATTCTGTTCGGGCTTCATCGCCCGGTCGGTCGTGGCGTAGGTGGTCGGGCCCGAGACATTGCCGGTTTCCGATGTTGCCCAGCCGGCCGATACGCTCGAAGTCGTCACCGGATATTCAACTTCGCCGTGGTCGATGCTGATCATCTGCGCGCCCATGCGGGATGCCACGCTGTCAGGAAACAGCCGGTCGATGATCGGCCGGGTGCTGATCGGATCGGGGGTGCCGCTGGCGACAGTCTCGCCGGCCCGCTGTTCCAGCGCCTGCCACGGCACCGGGATGCCACGGAACCCGCCCTGCTCGCGCAGCTCCTGCACGATCTCGGCGGTCTGTCCGTCCAGCTGCCGCCCTTCATCGAGGGCCAGCGCGACCTGGCGCATCTCGAAACCGGACATGAGGTCGGCCCATTCCTGCGCGGAACGGGTTTCCAGTTCGCTGCCCGCGTCCCGGCGTTCGGTATCTTCGGCGATCAGGGCGGCGCGATACCGGGTTTCGTTCGCGCGATACTCGGTATCGAGTTCGCCCATCTGGCGGGTTTCGTCCTCGGTCGGGCTTTCCTTGCCCACCAGCTCGGCCAGCGACTGCCGAATTTCCGACTGTCGCCGGGCGATTCTCACACTATCAAGCATCCTTGGTGTCCTTCTGTATGATGCCTCTTTGGCCGTGCCGCGACAGCGACTCGACCATGTTCCGCCATTCCTGGCGGTCCTCTCGGGGCGGGGGATGCCCGCACTCGATTCGTGTTTTTCGGGTGTGGCAACTCGGGCAAAGCGCCTGAAGGTTGCGCGGCTCATAAGACAGCTCGGGATGCGTCCGCACCGGCTTGACGTGATCCACTTCCAGCCGGCCACCGCAGCCGCAGGACCGGCAGCGATAGCGGTCCCGCTCAAGGATTTCCGCGCGCAGCACCTGCCAGCGTTTGGTCCGGGTGACGCGCTTGGAATAGCGGTGATGATCGCGGCGGACGCTCATTGATCGGTCCTCGCGGAACAGGTCAGCTCCAGCGTCCGCAGGCGAGCACCCGGCGTTTCCTTGATTCCCGTGATGTTGTATTCGCGTCCGTCGCAGACAAGCCGATCTTTCGGGTCAAGTCCGGCGGTGAAATCGCTAAGGCGGACAGTGAACCGCGTCGTGATGGTCGCCTGCACCTGTTCAGCGTTCCACCGCTCGCCGTCGCTCACATCGGATTTCTTGGCGTGAACCAGCACACCATGATCTTGCCATTCCTCGACCTGGCCGAACCCGTCATCCACCATCATGGCGCGACGGAATTGCACCAGGCGGTCAAGCTCACCTGCATTCAGAACCATTGCATCCTCGCTTTCGTCTTGGGTTGCGCCGCGATCCGCGCGCCCTGGGCGACGGCCAGCACTGACGCCGCGGCCGCGTCGATCCGGCCCGTGGAGCGGGCTTTTGCAATCTTGATGTTGTTTGCCGGGTCGCGCAGGCACACCGTGTCGCCGAAGGCCGAACGCAGCAGCATGGACGGTTTCGCCTTCACCTGTCCGTCGAAGGCAGCACGCCGGAACCTTTCGGCATCCTCGCCGCCATCGCGGAAGCCCTGGCCGCGCCAGACCAGCGGCGCGCGGATGCCCGCACGGCTGATTGCCTCACCCAGCTCGGCCTGCTTGTAGCGGTCCATCGTGATTGCGATGACGGGCTGATCCTCGACATGGCGCATCACCTCGACCAGCCACGGCGCGACGGGCACCGTCCGGTCGCCCAGCACGTTCAGCTCGCCGCGTTCCTGCATCTCGACATAGCGGCCCGCCACGCCGTCCGACTGGCCACGATCCAGCAGCGACGGTTGCGACGGGAAGGTGCCGAGGCATTCGAGCCGTCCGGTTTCGGGCCAGTAGAACGCCGCCGCCGTCATCGAGGCCGAGCCGCCCAGGTCGATGCCGATCACGACGCCGCCCTGGCGCGGCGGCAGAGCGTCGGTTTCGCAGCTCAGCCATTCGTCCGGGCTGATCAGCATGTCCCGCGACTCGCCGGACACACGCTCATTGCGGTTGTAGAGCCGGAAGCTGGTCAGGCTGGAACCGCCGCGCGCAATCGCGCGCTTCGCCTGGGCTTCGAGCCATTCCAGAGAACCGCCGATGCCGTGCGGCGCGCCGGGGTTGGCGATCAGCAGACTTTCGGCGTCATCGGCAGGAAGGCCCGGCGCGGGGCGATGTTCCTGGATGTAGGAACCGGGCGAAGGATCGTCGATCCAGCGGCTGAACGGATGCGTGTCGTCGCTAGCGGACGTGCTGATGAGGAAGGCGCGACCTTCTCGCTTGCCGAGGCCGGACAACAGCGCGTGTTCCAGCTCGTCGCCGCGATCAAGGGCCCAATGCCCGCGCTCATCGAGAATCGCCATCGTTGGCGCGCCGCCCAGGGCCGACTTGCCGTCAGCTGCGATGACGCGCAGAACATGCCCGCCGCCGTCACCTTCATACTCGATTTCGAGCCGGGGCGCGCGGCGGTAGATCAGGTGACGCTGGATCTCAAGCGGCAGGGTTGCGGCGAACCCGGCGACGAAATCCCAGATAATCCGGCCCTGATCGCGGGTCCGCGCGGCCGCGATGATCTCGCGCCGGGGCTGGTGATCCCAGATGCCGATCAGACCGCCGAGCGCAAGGCCCGCCGTGATCGCGGATTTCCCATTGCCGCGCCCGATGCTGAGAACGGCGTTGGCAATGCCGTCAGCCATCGCGCCCTGGATGAATTGACGCTGAAAGGGTGCCAGCGATACCGGCTTTCCGGCGTTCGGCCCCTCGGGAATGCTCAGCCCTTGCATGAATTGCATAGCTCTTTCCGCCGGGGTCGCGTCGTCGTCGGGCGCGAAAATTGACAACTCCCATCGTCGGTCCCGCGCGTCGGTCAAAGTCGCGGCATTGGGACCATTTGCGAAGAGGTCTGTCTGTTCACGCTCGAAAGACTGCGCCGGCGCAGACGGAGGCGGCGGCGGAAGCATCGAGCCATCGGCCCTGCGCCACTCTCTTTTTTTCTTTGCCGTCTTCGTCATCGTTCAGTCTCTCGCGCGTATCTCTTCGTTCAATCGTTGTTCTCTTGGCCCTCTGCTTACTGGTGAGGGTTGCTGTGACGGTCAGAAAGCGGGTTACTGCAACGGGGATGAAAACCCGTCTCCCGCCCTGACCGCCGCGATCTTGCCTGCTCACCGGAGCCGGGCCGCCGCTTAGGCCAGACCTGCCTTTCCCTCGGCTCGGTCCGCACTCCCATGTTCACCGCCTTAGAGGGTGGCAGTGGGGCCTTAGGGCGTGGAGTGACCGCACGACGCGGAATAGCTGCCCTTGTGCTTTGGCCCGTTTCCCGGTAGCACTGTGATGCGTCAGACCCGGCTAACCCGTAAAAGCCACCTGCCGCATAGGCCCGCCGTTTGCCCGGCGGGCTTTCTTTTATCTCACCTCTCGATCAGCTCGACATCGCGTTCGGTTGCCGTGCCCAGCTCGGACACCAGCCGCCGCATGATCTGTTCCTGCTTCTGTGACGGACGCCATGACGGCCGCTTGCCGTGCCGGGCGATTGATCGCACGAACCCTTGCAGCCATTCGTCCGAGCCGTCCGCCATCACGCGGCGCACGACGATGGGCCAGCTATGGGTCAGGATTTCGTCCAGCTCGCGCCCGGTCATACCTGCACCCCGCGATACCTGGCCCCGATCCGCGCCATGTGCGGCGACGTGGTGAGGCTCTTGGCGTCCATCGGGGATCGCCCATCGTAATGCAGCGCGGCCTGATCCATGAGCGCCTGGGCGAGGTCCGTGGGAATGTCGGATGCCGCTGCGCCGAACCCGGCCTGATACTCGATTGTGATCCGGCTGGGGGTCAGGCCGTGATAGTCGGCCAGCCATCGGATGTAGGGCCGATTGCCGCCCACAAAGTCGAATGCCGTGAACGCCTCGCCGTCTAGCGTGACGGTTGGCACATCGCCGTCATCCGCCGGCCCGATGGGCAGCGTCAGTCCACAGGCGCGATGTGGGGCAAAGATCGTCACGCGGATTGTCTGCGTCAGCAGCGCGATCTGGGCGAAGTGCTCGATCTCGCCCGCCGCCGTCCAGGCCATGCGCTGAATGGCCTCATCGTTGTCAGGGCCGGTCACGCGCAGATGATCCTTGACCGCCTCCAGGTCGAAAGGCAGCGCAATGCCGCCTGCGGTCCGGTGCACAAGCATCCTCATGCTGCAATTTCCACTTCTTTGACATGACGGAAGAATCGCGCCTGGTCGGCTGCGGTCATCGCCTCGAAAGCGGCAAGCGCATAAGCCTTGAGTTCGGCGCGATTTGCCCACTCCGCCCAGGCGCGGGCCTCATCCATGCCGCCGAGAAAGGTTGGCAAAGGCGCACCGGCCGAGCTGATCGCAGCTGACGCCGTGAGTTCAGCCTGTTCGGCGTCAAGAGAGTTCAACGTGGAAAAGGCAAGCGCCGCGCGCTCCACCTCGGACAGTCGGGCCATCGCTACGGTGCTGAAATCCGACCACGCATCGGCCGTGCCGAGGGTCAGGCAGTAGCCGAGCATCCGCGACATGCGTTTGTGCGCGGGCTGTATGAGCCGACCAATGCTCGATGACGTTTTACAATTCTTCGATTTGTTCCGGTAAGGTTCACGTCTGTTCACCTTGCCCTTGTAAACCTCAAGTCTCTGAGATTCAGGAGAATTACCGGATTCAACGGGAAGCCTGCATTTTCCTTTCCCCATCCCGTCTTCACCGCGCGTCGCGCTGCCTGACGCCGACGATTCCGCCGGCGGGCGGACGCATGCCGCGCGCCGCGCCCGTGTTGCCCTTGGTCCGGCGCGGCGCTATCGGGCATGCAGGCAAAGGCGTCGGGGGCGGAACACATGACTTGGCCGGATCACCGGCGGCAGATGGCGCTGCTCTGGCTTCTTTGTGCGGCCGGGGGCGCGTTCGTGCTGGTGCAGGACATCCTGCCGGTCCAGCCGTTCTGGGATCTGCGCCTTTACGATGCCGCCGCCGCGATGGCGCGGGCCGGCGCGGACCCGTATGCGCAGGGGTTCGGGCGCTCGAACCTGCGCTTCGTGTACCCTCCGCTGGTGCTGAAGGCGTTCGCGGCGCTGGGTCCGGCCCTCGTTCCGGCGCTGGCCGCCGCCTATGTGGCCTGTGCGGGCGCCTTCCTGGCCCTGGCGCCGCCCGGCCTTCGGCTGGCGCCGGTGCTGATCGTGGGGGTCTTCGCCTTCATCCACGACCCGCTGACCTCGGGCTTCGCGACCGGGAACCTGTCGCTCTATCTGCATCTGATGATCCTGGCGCTCTGGCTGCATGCCGGCCGGTCTGGCCCGCGCCACGCGCTGCTGGCGGTCATCGTGCTGGCGGCCTGCATCAAGCCGTCCTTCGCCGCCTATTTCGGGCTGTGGGCGCTGCGCGATCTGCGCCTCGGACGGTAAAGCGCCGAGGCGGCCGCGGCGCTGCTGCTGGCGGCGGCGGTCTGGCTGTTGCAGGCGGCGCTGATGCCCGGCGCGTTTTCGGCATTCCTTCAGGCGCTGCGGGACCAGTCCGGTCTGGACGGCGGCAAGCTGGACCTGGGCCTGGGCGCGTTTCCGGCCGTCTTGCGGCTGACCGGGTCGCCCGCGGCTGCGCTGGCCGTGCATCTGGCGGTCTGGGCGGCATTCGTGGCGGCCTGGGCGGCGTGGCTGCGCCCCCGGCTGGCCGCACGGGACAACGCCGCCGCGAGACTGCTTTGCCTGACGGCGCCGGTTCTGCTCTGCGCGCTGCTCAATCCGCGGCTGAAATCCTACGATGTCGCCACGATCTTCCTGCTGGCGATCCATGCCGGCCACCTTTGGGGCCGTCTGCGCCCGGCCCCGCCGGTCCTTCCGCTGCTTGCGCTTTTCGCCGCCGTGCAGATCAATGACCCGATCGGCCCGACATATCTGCAGATGAGTGTCGAGGCCCTGATCGTGGTCCTGTTCTACGGACTCGCCGCGCGCGCTGTCGGGCGCCCCCCGCGCCCGCCCTTTTCATTGCGACCGAATCCCGTATTGTGTGGCCGGAAAGGTCCAGACAGGCGATGAAGGATCCCCGAATGTCGCGCATGATCGACTATGGCAACCTGATGCACCGGGCGATGCGCGGGCTGATCCGCGACGTTCTGCTCGATGTGCAGGCGAACGGACTGCCCGGCCAGCACCATTTCTTCATCACCTTCGACACCATGCATCCCGAGGTGGAAATCGCCGACTGGCTGTCCGACCGTTATCCCGACGAGATGACCATCGTCATGCAGCACTGGTACGACAATCTCGATGTCGGCGAGGACGGCTTTGCCGTGACGCTGAATTTCGGCGACAACCCCGAGCCGCTGTTCGTGCCGTTCCACGCCATTCGCACCTTTGTCGATCCCTCGGTGGAATTCGGCCTGACCTTCCGCAGCCAGGACGAGGACCTCGAAGACGACGCGCCCGGCCCCGAGGAGGCGGACGCGCCCGGCGAGGAAGACGGCGAGGGCCGGACAGAGGCGGATGTCGTCAGCCTCGATTCCTTCCGCAAGTAAAACCCGTTCCCGATCCGCCGCCGGCGCCCCAGGCCGCGCGCAATGGCGCATTGATCCTTGCGCGCGCCGCCGCTACAGCACCGGTCGACGATCGCATACCGCCAGGAGGCCCCCGATGACCGCGACCCGCACCGAGACCGACAGCTTCGGCCCGCTGGAGGTGCCCGCCGACAAGTACTGGGGCGCGCAGACCCAGCGGTCGATCCTGAACTTCCCGATCGGCTGGGAGCGCCAGCCGGTGCCGATCGTGCGGGCGCTGGGCGTCGTCAAGAAGGCCTGCGCCCAGGCCAACAGGGAGCTGGGCACGCTCGAGCCGGGGATCGCCGACGCGATCATTGCCGCCGCCGACGAGGTGATCGCCGGCAAGCTCGACGACAACTTTCCGCTGGTGGTGTGGCAGACCGGGTCGGGCACGCAATCGAACATGAACGCGAACGAGGTGATCTCGAACCGCGCGATCGAGATGCTGGGCGGCGAGATGGGCAGCAAGTCCCCCGTGCACCCGAACGACCATTGCAACATGGGCCAGTCGTCGAACGACACCTTCCCGACCGCGATGCACGTCGCCATCGCCATGCAGGCCGAAACCGTGCTGCTGCCCGGCCTGCGCAAGCTGCACGCGGCGCTGGCCGCGAAGTCCGAGGAATTCGCCCATATCATCAAGATCGGCCGCACCCACACCCAGGACGCGACGCCGCTGACGCTGGGCCAGGAATTCTCCGGCTACGCCCACCAGGTCGCCAAGGGGATCGAGCGGGTGGTGTCCTGCCTGCCCGACATCCACGAGCTGGCGCAGGGCGGCACCGCCGTGGGCACCGGGCTGAACACCCGCAGGGGCTGGGCCGAGATGGTGGCCGCCAACATGGCCGCGATCACCGGCCTGCTCTTCGTCACCGCGCCCAACAAGTTCGAGGCGCTGGCCGCCCATGACGCCATGGTGATGTTCTCGGGCGCGCTGAAGACGGTGGCCGCGTCGCTGTTCAAGATCGCCAACGACATCCGGCTTCTGGGCTCCGGCCCGCGGTCCGGCCTGGGCGAGCTGATCCTGCCGGAGAACGAGCCGGGCAGCTCGATCATGCCGGGCAAGGTCAACCCCACCCAGGCCGAGGCGCTGACGATGGTCTGCGCCCATGTGATGGGCAATGACGCGGCGGTCGGCTTTGCCGGATCGCAGGGTCATTTCGAGCTGAACGTGTACAACCCGATGATGTCCTACAACGTGCTGCAAAGCATGCAGCTTCTGGGCGACAGCGCGGCGGCCTTCACCGACAACATGGTGACGGGGATCGAGGCCAACGAGGCGCGGATCGAAAAGCTGATGACCGAATCGCTGATGCTGGTCACGGCGCTGGCGCCCACCATCGGCTATGACAACGCCACCAAGGTCGCCAAGACCGCCCACAAGAACGGGACCACCCTGCGCGAAGAGGCGGTAAAGCTGGGCTTCGTGGACGCGGAAACCTTCGACCGCGTCGTGCGGCCCGAGCAGATGATCGGCCCGGCCGAATGACGCGGATCGTCAATCTGAACAAGACCCGAAAGCGCCGCGAAGCTGTGAAGAAACGCGCGCAAGCCGATGCGAATGCGATGAAATTCGGCAAGACCAAGGCAGAGCGCGTACTGAATGCAACGCAGAACGAACGGGCGCGCATCAAGCTGGACGGGCACCGGTTCGACGACGAATGAGCCTGCGGCCGGAAAAGCACTCGCTGACCCTGCGCGGCCACCGCACCAGCGTGTCGCTTGAGCCTGAATTCTGGGCCGCCTTCCGCGACATCGCCGCCGCGCGCGGCCAGCCGATCAGCGCGCTGGCCGCCGAGATCGACGCGGCGCGCGGCGTGGAATGCGGCCTCGCCTCGGCGATCCGTCTGTTCGTGCTGCGCCATTACCGGGACCGCGAAACCCCGCCCCGGACCTGATCCGGGGCCTCACGCGCCCCACGCCCCAAACCCGACCCGGGCCTCACGCGCCCCGCGCCCCGGACCCGATCCGGGGCCTCACGCCCTTCGGTACCGGCTGATCATCACGTAGGCCTTGCGCGGCCCCGTCACCCGCCAGACGGCGCGCCAGTCCGGCCAGCGTGAAAAATCGTAGCGCACCGCATAGCTGTCCGCGCCGCATTCATGCCGCGCCTCGGGGCGCAGCTCGGGCGCGATCGCGTGGAACGGGGTGCCGTCCGCGAAGGTGACGGCGATGCCCGGCGGCTCGGCCCGCCAGAAATAGTGCCGCTCCGCCTGCATCGGTGGCTGGCCCGGAACCTCCAGCAGGCCGCGTTCGGCATAGGCCAGCCCCTGGCCGCGCGGCGTGAATTCCGCGATCCCGGCAAACCGCAGCCGCGCCCCGGCGGCACGATCGTCGATATCCCGCCTGAGCGACCATTTCCCAAGAAAATCCGAAAGTTGCGGCCCGATGCTCATCCGATCCACACCTGCAATCCCACGGCTGCGCCATAGACCACCAGCATGATCAGGCTTTCCCAGCCGATCATGAACGGGCCGCGCCGTTCGCGCAGGATCAGGCCGATCAGCAGCACCGCCGTCATCAGCATGCCCACGGCCAGCCAGAAATACGCGCCCTGCCCGACCGCATGATACAGCGAGCCGTCGCGATAAGCGATGTCGGACAGGCTGAGGAACAGCGTGTCGAAGGTGTTGCCGCCGATGATCCCGCCGACCGCCAGCTGCATCGCGCCGCGCCGCACCGCGGCCACGGTCGTCACCAGTTCGGGCAGCGACGTGACCACCGCCGTCATCAGCGCGCCGACCACCGTCTGCGACAGCCCGAAGCGCGCCGACAGCGCCGATCCGGTCTGCGCCACGACATAGCCCGCAACCCCCAAAAGCGCCACGAGCAGCGCGAACGTGCCGATCAGCGCCATCGCACCGCGCCGGCTGCGCGATTCCTCGGGGATATCGGTGCGGGTATCGGCGGTCTCGACCGGGGTCCACATCGGGGTTTCGCGCACGGCCCGGGTGGTGATCGCCCCGACGCAATAGACGCCGATCAGCAGCACCGAAACCGGGTGCACCCGCCCGATCGTCACCTCGGGCGCCAGCCAGGCCACCAGCGGCAACGCCAGCAGCGCCATCAGCAGCGCGCCCTGGAACAGGTTGGTCGCCTCTGCCGCCGAATGTTCGAGATTGGCCTTGCGGTGGATCACGTCGGCCAGCGCCAGGAACGCCGTCTGCGCCGCGATACCGCCGATCCCGTTGGCAAAGGCCAGCTCCGGCGCGCCTTCCAGCGCGGCCGTCACCGAAACCACCGTGCCCGACAGCGAGGTCGCCGCGCCCAGCACGATACCGCCCACCACCGCCTCGCCCAGCCCGGTGCGGTCTGCGATCCGGTCGGCCAGCCCGGTGATCCGGGTGCCCAGCACCAGGATCGCCAGCCCGGCCGCCGCGAACAGCGCGAAGATCCCCGCATCGGGCAGCGCCGCGATCACGCGCCCGGTCCGATGTCGGGCCCGGCTTGCCGCCGCGTCCGGTGCGGTCTACACCCGCGCGCGAAACCCCGTTCAAGTGTCAGGTCCGCCATGATCCCCCGTTATTCCCGCCCCGAGATGGTTTCCATCTGGTCCCCCGAGACGAAGTTTCGCATCTGGTACGAGATAGAGGCGCATGCCTGCGAGGCCATGGCCGATCTGGGCATCATTCCGCGCGAGAATGCCGACGCGGTGTGGAAAGCGCGCAACGCCACCTTCGACGTGGCCCGGATCGACGAGATCGAGGCGGTTACGAAGCACGACGTGATCGCCTTCCTGACCCATCTGTCGGAAATCATCGGCGCGGACGCGGCGCGTTTCGTGCATCAGGGGATGACCTCCTCGGACGTTCTGGACACCTGTTTCAATGTCCAGCTGACCCGCGCGGCAGACATTCTTGTCAAGGACCTGGACGGCCTTCTTGATGCGCTCAAGGCGCGGGCGATGGAGCATCGCGGCACGGTGCGCATCGGCCGCAGCCACGGCATCCATGCCGAGCCGACGACCATGGGCCTGACCTTTGCCCGGTTCTACGCCGAAATGGCGCGAAACCGCGACCGGCTGGTCGCCGCGCGGGCCGAGATCGCCACGGGGGCGATTTCCGGCGCGGTCGGCACGTTTGCCAATATCGACCCGCGAGTCGAGGAACATGTGTGCCGGGAATTGGGGCTGGCGCCCGAGCCGATCTCGACCCAGGTGATCCCGCGCGACCGTCATGCGGCCTTTTTCGCCGCGCTTGGCGTCGTCGGCTCGTCGATCGAGAACATCGCGACCGAGATCCGCCATATGCAGCGTACCGAGGTTCTGGAGGCCGAGGAGTTCTTTTCCAAGGGGCAGAAAGGCTCGTCGGCGATGCCGCACAAGCGCAACCCGGTCCTGACCGAAAACCTGACCGGCCTTGCCCGGCTGGTCCGCATGGCGGTGATCCCGGCGATGGAGAATGTCACGCTCTGGCACGAGCGCGACATCAGCCATTCGTCGGTCGAGCGCAATATCGGCCCCGACACCACCGTGACGCTGGATTTCGCGCTTTTCCGCCTGACCCGGGTGATCGAGAACCTGGTGATCTACCCGGACAACATGATGAGCAATCTCAACAAGTTCCGGGGCCTTGTTCATTCTCAGCGGGTACTGCTGGCGCTGACGCAAAAGGGCGTATCCCGCGAGGATGCCTATCGTCTGGTGCAAAAGAGCGCGATGAAGGTATGGGAGCAGGGCGCGGATTTCATGACAGAACTGAAAGCCGACCCCGAGGTGACCGCTGCGCTCAGCGAGGCGGAAATCGAGGAAAAGTTCGATCTGTCCTACCACACCAAGCATGTGGACACGATTTTTGCGCGGGTTTTCGGCGACACCTGACCGCTTGGAACCGGGCGCTTTCACCTGAACGGCACCGGTCAAGAACGCGGCGGGTGAAGTTTACGCCACGTCTGTTATAATCGGATTCACAACGCAAGGAGGATTCGATGATCAGGACGTTGACGCTTCTGGCCGTTCTCGCCTCTGTGCCGATGCTTGCCTCATGCAGAATGCACCCGACATCGGAACCGGGGGTCCATCACCATTACCGGGGGGCTGACGCCGGAGTCCGGCACCGGCATATGTATCGAGATCATTGGCGGTCTCCGTAGCGCAGGCGGTTCAGGCCGGTCACTGTTCACGTAATAGGGGGTCAATATTTCCTGCAGGTGAATTTGCGCGCATTTCGTGGTATACTCTCCCATCCGACAGGAGGAAACGATGACCAGAACGATGCTGATTTCAACGCTTCTCGTCCTGACGCCGGTTCTGGCGCAGGCCGATTGCAACTGGCACCAGAAACAGGCGGCGATGACTTGCGCTGATGGCCTTGTCTATGATGCCGAGGCGGCAAAATGCGTGAAGTTGACCGGATAAACCCCTGACGTTGCGCTTCTTTTTTTGCTTCGACTTTCGTGGAAGCGCGGTCAGGATTCTCCGACCGCCGTGGCCGGGGAACGGTTTTTATTGATCGCCGCCGCCCGTGGCCCTACCGTCGGGCGCATCGACCCGATGGAGATTTGAAATGAAGTACATTGCCATCCTGACTGCCGCCGCGATGCTTGCCCCCGGCTATGCCGCCGCCGAATATCTGTGCGAAAAGCAGTGGAACAAGAAGCATGTCATCAGCTGCCCCGCCGGCAGCACCTGGGATGCGCGCTCGGCCACCTGCATCGTCAACGGCTGAACGGCCGACGAATTTCCGCCAAGGGCTGCGAATCGAAACGTCTCCTTAACCCGTCCCGGGCCAGGATCGTCCCGAACGGTCGGGCAACTGTCCGACAGCTAGGACGGAGACGGAGTGCGTGACGTGCCGACGGAAATGACCCTGGCGCGAAGCCCGGCCGCGGCGGCGCCTGTGATGCGGCTGACGAAACGGCAGAAGGCGGCGATCGTGGTGCGCCTGCTGCGCAGCGAGGGGATCGACCTGTCGCTCGCGGGCCTGCCCGAGACGCTGCAAATCCGACTGACGCAGGATATGGGCGGCCTGCGCGTCATCGACCGCGACACGTTGCGCGCAGTGGTGTCGGAATTCGTGTCCGAACTCGACACGATCGGCCTGTCCTTCCCCTCCGGCCTGCGCGGTGCGCTCAAGCTTCTGGAGGGCACGATCAGCTCCGACACCGCGGAACGGCTGCGCAGCGAGGCGGGGATCGACCTTGTCACCGACCCCTGGGACCGGCTGGGCCGGATCGACGCAGAGCGGCTGCGCCCGCTGATCGAGGAGGAAAGCACCGAGATCGGCGCGGTCGCACTGTCGCGGCTGAACGTGGCCAAGGCGGCGCAGATCCTCGGCCTGCTGCCGGGCGCGGCGGCGCGGCGCCTCGCCTACGCGATGGGCCAGACCGGCGCGGTGCGCCCGGAAGTCGTCGCCCGGATCGGCGAGGCGCTGATCGCCCGGATCGACAGCGAAGCGCCGCGCGCCTTCGCCGGTGCGCCGGTCGAGCGAGTCGGCGCGGTGCTGAATTCCTCGGGATCGGCGATTCGCGACGAAGTGCTCGAAGGGCTCGATGCCGAGGATCGCGCCTTTGCCGCCGAAGTGCGCAAGACGATCTTCACCTTCGCCAACATTCCGCAACGGATCGACGCCCGCGACGTGCCGAAGATCGCCCGCGCAATGGATGCCGCGGTGCTGACGCGCGCGCTCGCCGCCGCCGCGCCCGCACCCAAGACCGCGCCCGCCGCCGAATTCATCCTGTCGAACATGTCGCAGCGCCTGGCGCAGCAGTTCCGCGACGAGATGGAAACCCTGGGCCAGATCCGCGACAGCGACGGCGAGGAGGCGATGAGCGCCGTGATCGGCACGATCCGCAACATGGAAGCGGAGGGCGAGCTTGCGCTGCTGGTCGAGGAGGCATGACCGCGCCCGGCGCTAGCGGCCCCCCGATGCCCCATGCGGCCCCGCGCGGCTCAGCGGTCCGGCGGGATCGAATAGGTCAGCGAGGCGCGCGCGACCGGGGCCTCGGCCCCGTCCGACCGGATCATCACGTCGCCCACCGCCAGGCTTCGGCCCAGCTTCAGCAGGCACGCCTCGGCGATCAGGTCGGCATCGGCGCCCGGCTTGCGCATGAAGTCGATGGCGCAATTCGTCGTCACCGCCAGCGCCCTGGGTCCGATCATCGCCAGCACCGCGACATACATCGCCACATCCGCCAGCGCGAAGATCGACGGCCCCGACACCGTGCCGCCCGGCCGCAGGTTCCGCTCGCCGATGCGCATCCGCAAACGCGCGCGCCCCTCGGCAACGTCCTCCAGAACGAAATCGTCCTTCACCTGCGGAAACTGCTCGGCCAGAAAGCCCCGCAATTCCGCCGCATCCATCCGAAGTGTCATGCTTCCCCCTGCCCCCGTTCGGCCCTAGACTTTCGCGCAGCACACAAGGGAGAGCAAGATGGCACTTGTGGAAGACACCCAGACCGGGCCGGTGCTGCGGCTGACGCTGAATTCGCCGGGCAACCTGAACGCGCTGAGCGACGCGATGCTGGCGGAATTGCACGCCGCGCTGAAGAATGCGGCAACCGAACGCAGCGTGCGGGCCATCGTGCTGGCCGGGGCCGGACGGGCCTTCTGCGCGGGTCACGACCTGAAGGAAATGACCCGTGCGCGCACCGCGCCCGATCGCGGTGCCGCATATTTCGCCGATCTCTTCGCACGCTGCTCGCGCCTGATGCAGGCCATTCCGCGCCTGCCCCAGCCGGTCATCGCGCAGGTCCACGGCCTGGCCACCGCCGCCGGCTGCCAGCTGGTGGCCTCCTGCGACATGGCTGTGGCGGCGGACGATGCGAAATTCGGCGTGAACGGTGTGAATATCGGGCTGTTCTGTTCGACGCCGATGGTCGCGCTGACGCGGAACGTGCCGCGCAAACAGGCCTTCGAGATGCTGACCACCGGCGCCTTCATCGGCGCAGTCCGCGCCCGCGAGATCGGCCTGATCAACCGAAGCGTGCCGCCGGCCGAGCTGGACAGCGCGGCGCAAACCCTGGCCGATACCGTTGCGACCAAGCTGAGCACGGCGGTGCGGGTCGGCAAACGCGCCTTCTACGAGCAGATCGACATGCCGCTGGCCGAGGCCTACGATCATGCCGGCGCGGTGATGGCGGCCAACATGCTGGACGCGGACACGCGCGAAGGCATTGCCGCATTCCTCGAAAAGCGCAGCCCAGACTGGGCGGACGGCTAGCGCGCCAGCACCAGATCCACCTTGAGCCCGCCCAGAGCCGCGCTGCGCCCCAGCGTCAGCGACCCGCCATGACGGCGCGCGATGTCCTGCGCGATGGCCAGCCCCAGCCCGACACCGCTGCCCCGGTCCTGGTTGCGCGCCGCATCGAGCCGCGCGAAGGGCTTGAGCGCCTCGCCGCGCAAATCCTCGGGAATGCCCGGCCCGTCATCCTCCACGGTGATGCGCACCGACCGGTCGGTAAGCGCCAGCCGCACCTCGCACACCGCCCCGTAGCGCAGCGCGTTGCCGATCAGGTTCTCCAGCGCGCGCTGCACCGCCATGGGCCGCAGCTTGGCCCTGCCCCGCCCCGCCTCCGCCACCAGCCGTACCGCACCGCCGCCATCCCCGAATCGCGCCACCGCCTCGCGAACCAGTTCGGCGGGGTCGCAATCCACCGGATCGTCCAGCGCATCCTCGCGCGCGAAGTCGAGAAACGCGTCCAGCAGCCGCTCCATGTCCGCCACGTCGCGCAGGAGCGGCGCGGCCTCGGCCGCATCGTCCAGCATCGACAGGCCCAGCTTCAGCCGGGTCAGCGGCGTGCGCATGTCGTGGCTGACCCCCGACAGCATCATCGTGCGCTGTTCGATCTGCCGCTCGATCCGGGCGCGCATGTCGAGAAAGGCGCTGCCGGCCGCACGCACCTCGGTCGCGCCGGACGGCCGGTAGCGCACGTTCCGCCCGCGCCCGAACTCGGCCGCCGCCCGCGCCAGGCGCGTGATCGGCCGCAACTGGTTGCGCAGGAACAGAACCGCCACCGCCGACATCAGCAGCCCGGTGAGCAGCATCAGCACCAGCAGCTGGTGCGGGTTCGACGCCGAGACGAGCTTTCGGTCGAACACCGCCAGAAGCGGCCCGTGCGCCGTGTCGAGCCAGACCCGCACCTGCCGGTCCGCCCCCACGAGGTCGACCGCCGGCACGCGCGGCATCTCGGCGCGCAGCGTCTCGGCCATCTGCGCGCCGGAGAAATCCCAGAACCGCCACGCATCTTCGGGCGGCGGCGGGCCCGGCAGCGCGACAGCGATCTCGAGCGGAGCGGCCAGCGCCGTCAGCGCCGCGCCCGCCGCTCCGGCATCGGGCGCGGCATCGGCCACCTGCCGCAGGATGCGCAACTCGCGCGCGACAGAGCGGGTCATCTGCTCGGTCACGCCTTCGTAGTGGCGCTGGATGAACACCACCGACACCACGAGCTGCAGCACGACGATCGGGGCCAGCAGAATCAGCGCGGCCCGCCCGTAGAGCGAGCGCGGCGCAAAGGATTTGGCATTCGGCAGACGCATGCGCTAGCAATAACGCGCCCACCGCCAGACAAGAAGGCGCGTTTTCGATGCCCGACACCCGTCCCGCACCACGGCCCGGCATAGCCCAGCACCTTGCGCCTGGCCTGCGCCGGGTGCTCGCGCCCAATCCGGGCCCGATGACGCAGGCCGGCACCAACACCTACCTTGTCGGCGACGGCGACATCGCGGTGATCGACCCCGGCCCCGACCTGCCGGGCCATCTTGATGCGATTCTCCGCGCGCTCCGCCCCGGCGAGCGGATCACCCATATCTTCGTGACCCATGCCCACCGGGACCATTCCGCGCTGGCCGGTGCGCTGGGCCGGGCAGCGGATGCGCCCGTCCTCGCCTTCGGCACGGCGACAGAGGGCCGCTCCGCCGCGATGCAGGCGCTTGCCGCGGACGGGCTGGAGGCCGGGGCCGGCCTCGACGCCGCGTTCGCGCCGGACATCCGGCTGACCGACGGCGCCGAGGTGGCGGGCCCGTCCTGGCGGATGACGGCGCTGCACACGCCCGGCCACGCGGCGGGGCATCTGTGCCTGCGCTGGCAGGACGCGGTGTTCAGCGGCGACACGGTGATGGGCTGGGCCAGCACCGTGGTCGCGCCGCCCGACGGCGACCTTGGCGCCTACATGGCCTCGACCGCGCGGCTGGCCCGGCTGGGCGCCCGCGTCTTCCACCCCGGCCACGGCGCACCCATCGCAGCCCCCGCCGCGCGCTGCCGCGACCTTCTGGCCCACCGGCGCGCACGCGAAACGCAGATTCTGGATCGGCTGGCCAGCCCTGCAACGATCCGCGACATCATGCCCGCGATCTACCCCGATCTTCCCCCCGGCCTGCGGCCCGCCGGCATGGGCACGGTCTTCGGCCACCTCGTCGCGCTGGCACAAGGCGGCCAGGTCCGCGCATCTCCAAAGCTCTGCCCCGACGCCGTGTTCTCACGTTCCTGAAACGCACCCGAAATCCCGGATTTCCCACTTTACGCGGCACCGCCCCCTTGCTATATCGCGCTTCGTGTTCCGGCGTAGCTCAGCGGTAGAGCAGTTGACTGTTAATCAATTGGTCGTAGGTTCGATCCCTACCGCCGGAGCCAAAAAACCCCAAGAAAGCAGCAAGTTAGCTAAAACCGCCTAAAACGGTCCTGATGAAGTTTTGGTTCTGGGGAACGCTGGGGGAACAGATTCGCGCGCGCGACCTGATCGTCGGGGGCAACCTTTTTCAGCTTGTCGAGATAGGCGCCGGTGTCCAACTTGGTGCCGCGCACCATCGCCAGCGCGGCGGGGGATATGGCTTGCCCCCGCTCAGCGTTGACCTGCACGGTTCTCTTTGACACGCCCGTCTTGTCCGACTGGTCATCTGCGAAAGAGGGGCAAGACGCAGAGTTTGCATCTTGCTTTGTGCGGTCCCCACTATGCGCCGTCTCCGGGTGCAGCGCGAGGTACGCTTCCTTCCGTTTCGCCGTGAATATCGCCACATCGACGGCACTCAGCTTAGTGCCACAAAGGTTCTCGTCGCACTCCGCAATGACCCGTTCATGGTCGCCAAGCTCCGACACGATTGCCGGTATCTCGGACCAGCCCAGCCGCTTGCACGCCTCCAGTCGGTGCGCCCCGGCGACAAGGCCTAAAGACACGCGCGCGCGACGCGGGACAGGGGGTGATTATCATGCAAATTTGCATCTTTAACCGGGCGCGCGAAGGAAATTCCGAGGTTGCTTCGAGGTCACGGCGCCCCACCGCGCGCGCGAGGAAAAACGTGGCTGGTTTAGCGTTGTGGTCGCCAACGCTAAAGGCCCCATTGCGCACGCGCGCGCGAGGAAAAACTGTATTAGCAATGAATGCGTGGCCCCGCGACCGGTCCCTAGATCCCCAACGAGAAGATTCGGCCCCGGCCCCACCTGTCGCTGCCAATCAATTCAAAAATTCTGCCGCTGGATCTTCCTCTGCGTCATCCGGCGCTTGCACCTTCGTTCGGTCAACAGGCGTCCCGCCCATCGCACCCAACAACATCCGCAGTTGCGCGAAAACTCCAATCGGGCAAGACGGATCAGTGTCGATCCTATGTTGCAGTAAAACAGCCAGCCCGACAACGCGGCGGTCGGAACGGCCAAGCCAGGGCAGATCGTCGTTGAACTCGTTCCAGATCGCTTTTTGTTCTTTCGTGAAACGCTTCGGCGCTGGCCCCAGAGACTTGACCACAGGCGCGCCACGGTCCTTGAATCTTCCGGGGCTACGCGTATCCGCGCCGGTAATCGTTGCCACCTCAGCGGGCAATCTAGGACGTGCCATGCCTGAAACCTCTCATTGGTGAATGCGACAATGAGCCTCCCCACGCCGGTCCCTGCGGCCCCCATCGGGAAGTTCGGATATAGCCCCCTGCCAGCATTGAGCCGCTGGCAGGGGTGCAAGCGCCTTGTGTCGATCAGCGCTCGCTGCGCCCGCGTTGTAGGAGGCCAACGCGCGGGCGTATTCGTCAGGCGGGGTCTGTGCCAAAAACCACAGCCTTGACGGCTTCCGAGTTCTGCAACCCGCCGCCAACGCGGCGATAGGCGTAGAAGACCACATTCGGCTTGCTGGTGAACGGGTCACGCAACAGGCGCAGGTCGGGACGTTCCACGATGATGTAGCCTTGTGCAAAGTCCCCGAACCAGATCGCAGGCGCGTCGGTGGCAATGTCTGGCGCGTACTCATCAATCTCAACCGGGTAGCCCAGCAGCGTCGAAGGCTGGCCCGCCGCGATGCTGTCTGCCCACAGGAAGCGCCCGTCAGTGTCCTTGAACTTACGCACGATGCCGGCGGTCTTCGAGTTCATCAGCCAGGTTGCATTGCTGCGATACTCGGCTTTGAGCGCGTAGACCGCATCAATCAGGATATCGCCAGGGCTTATCGTAGAGGTCGCCGTAGCAAAATCACCTGAAACGCCAGTGAACAGTGCCTGAATGGTTGCCCATGGCCGCTGTGCATCCACATCCGAGGTGCGCGGGTAAGTTGTCAGTCCGCGCGGCTTGCCCACACCGTCACCTGCCATGAAGGCTGCGCCGCTGATCCTGCCGAACTTGTCGGAGATACGGCTCGCCAACCAACTGCCCAGGTTATAGGAAGAATCGTCCAGCAGTCGCTGTGTAATCAACTGCGACGTGTAGACTTCCGCCAACGGCACGGTCAGGAGATGGAAATCTGGCGTCTCTTGCGCCGGTCTGGCCTCGCTCTCGCCAACCCATGCGGCGCCAACATCGCCAATATCCCACGGCTCGACAAAGCTGTCGCCGGTATCAATGGACTCCATCCGCGACAAGCGCGCCAATGCGGATTGTGCGAACGTCCGTTGCTGGATGTCATTCGAGATTACCGGGAAGACCGTTGCGCCGCCCTTGCTCAGATCGTCGCTCGAAAGACTGGCGTTGAAGTGACTGCCGGTGCGGCCAAAATCCGCCAGCGCCGCAGCTTCATCAGCCCCGTTGCCGATCACGCCGGGCGCAGTACTGCCACCGATCTTCATTGCAGCGAATTGCTGGTTCACGCGGTCCAGCTCGCCGTTGATCTTCGAGATATCGGTGTTGAGCGCGCCAAGCTCCTCTGTCTGTTTTTTCTTCAGCGCTGTCACGGCGTCGGAAATTTGCGCCACCAAAGCGGTTGGGTCGGTGGTTGCGTTGACAGTGGTCAGGCCGCGCATGCGCGGAAAGTTGTGGTGAAGCGTCATTGCTCACATTCCTTATGGGTCGCCAAAAGGCGATATGTTCGGGTGATTTCTGACGCCAGCGTGATGCGTAGCGCGTCGTCTCGGTCTGGAACCGGACCTTGCAGAACTGAATAGCGCGAAGCAGGTAGACAGTTTGCAGGAATCCCCGTCAGCGTGATGCGTAACGGCAATTGCGGAGAAGGTATCATAATACCACCTAGTTGACAAGGCTTGCGTCGTGTTCGATCTCATCGGCCACGTCGCGCAGCCATTCCGCCGCGCCAACCGGCCCACATTGATGCTGCGCCAGGGTGACACCCACCGCTAGGAAAGCGGTCGCGGTCTGCCGATCAGTCATCGCGCCGCCTTCGCGCATTTTCACGGCAACTTCAGTCAGCCGCCGAAAGACGTGCTCAGCGAGTTCGGTTCGGGTCATGTCAGTTTCCTTCTGTGGTGGTGGTTTCGTGCCATCGCGGCGACGATATGACGGATATGACGCTTCGTCCTATATCGGGCGTATTGCGCGCGCGTGTGCGTATGTGCGCGCGTATACGGTGGATAAGGGGCAAAGCGTCATAAGCGTCATTCATCGGGTTTTCAGCCCTATGAAGCCCCGGCCATGCGGGCGGCGGTGGTCCTGAAAACCGCGCGATTTCAACTCTTTGCGCAGCGTGTGCAATGTCCAGGCGTGAAGCCCTTGCCGCTCGCACCAGAATTTGAAGCGGTCGTGCAGGTCGGTCGTGGTCACGAAGCCCGCCGGGTCGGTCACGGTCTCTTCGACCAGGAATTGCCCCAGCGTGTCCTCGTCATCCAGGTATTCGGTGGATGCCACCACCACCTTGGCAGGCACGTCCAGGCCGCGTTCCTGCCATTGCAGCGCGCCCTCGATTGCCCATCGCAGGATTTCCGGCCCCTCGGCCTTCAGCTTCTCGGGCAGGCTCTTGTCGCGCCGCTCAGGCGGAATGGTGACAAGGAACGGCACCAGCACCACGCGGGCGCGGATCGCTTCATCCACGCCGCGAAAACTGGGTTGATTGTTTCCGGCAATCATCAGGGTCAGCTGCGGGTCGAAGTCGAAAAAGTCGCCGCGCATGAAACGGGCGGTCATACGATCCCCGCCGGTCAAATCCTTGATAACGGATTCATCCCATGTCTTGCCCACCGGCAATTCGCTGCCCGCCACCAGTCGCGCGCCTTGCAGCCCGGCAAGCCCGGTCGAGTGTTTTTCAACTGCGCTGTTGAGGAAGGTTTCAGCCGCCGCGCGCCGGGCGTAGTCGGCCCAGATGTGGCTCAGCGTGTTCAAGAAAACCGATTTCCCGTTGCGGCCCGTGCCGTAGAGAAACAGCAGTTTGTGTTCAGTGGTCAGCCCGGTCAGCGCATAGCCCGCCGCGCGCTGCATGAATGCCACCAGATCGGCGTCACCGTCGAATATCTCGTGCAGGAAGGTCAGCCACCTTTCCGGGCGTGATCCGGGCGCGGCGGGCGCGCAGGCGGTCGCCTTGGTTATCATGTCGCCCCGGTCGGCTGTGCGCAGTCGCCCGGTGCGAAGATCCACCGTCCCGCCGGGCGTGCCCAGCAACAGGCGGTTATCGTCGAAGGCGTCGGCGCGCGCCACGCTTGCAGGGTTCGATCTGGCAAGGCTTTCGACACTGGCAACGGTGATCTTGTTGCGCAGCCACCGGGCTTGATCCTTGGCCCATGCGCGCAGCTTTTCGCCTTCCTTGTCGTCCAGCGTTGCCGCCTTGCGCTCGGCCCATCCCGTCAAGTCCTCGGCCCGGTCGCGCAGATAGGCGCGGGTGCGGGTCAGGTGGTCAAGCCGGTCGTCAATCTGCCAGCGCGTGCCTTCCCAAAACAACCATTTTCCCCAGGTAGCAACGTGCCGGGCGTCTCCGTCAAAACTGCGCGCACCCAGATCGGTCGCAAGGGCGTCATGGCTCAGGTCGAGTTCGTCCAGCGCGTTCGGACGCGGTGCGCCATCAGCCGTTGCCGCCCGCCCCCCGGTGGCTCGCTCTTTCGGTCCTCGGGGCGTCTGCAAGCCCGCCTGAAAGCCGCTGTCGATGGTCGCGGCGATCTCGCTCGGCTCCAATCCGATGCCATCAGCGGCGGCGCGCAGCCGCGCCTTGACCGCATCTTCGGCCAAACCGCCCCCGGCCACGATCTGCGCGAGATTGAAGGCGCAACTATTCAGGGTGCCGTTGCGCTTGCCCTCGGGCGCGGCCAGGAGCTTGGCGAGTTCGTCTTGCAACGCCTTGTCGGCCCATGCGGTCGCCCCGCCGGTGTCGATCTGGACGCGCGCGTCGGGCATGGCCCGCTCGGACAGTTTTTCCCGGCGCGGCAGAAGATCGAGGATCCACTTCGGCGCGGCGGCCACCTGGAAAAAGCCCGGCGGATTCTTCCAGCGATAGGGATTTTCCGAACCGGGCTTGATCGAAGGCGCGGCCAACACCATGCCGCCATGCCCGCGCACATCAACGCCGGGCGCAATCTCGCCTTCGCAGGTCTTCGGATCGAAGTCGCCGGGATATTCGAAATAGACGTGCCAGCCGCCGCTCGGGCTGGTGGCCTCGATGGTATCCGGCAGATCGCCATGCACCTTGATCTGGTCCATCAGCCAGGCGATGCCGTCCACATTGTTCTTGCGGTCAAGGTCGAGCACCACAAGCCCGCTTTCCTGTGTGGCAATCCCGATATTCGCGTGCGGATGCTTTTCGAAAAGCGCCGCAACAAGATCGGGATCGTTCGTCGCGCCCCAGCGCCGGCCCTCGTGATCCTTGGCGGCCTCATATGACTGTTTCTTGCCCGGCGGTGCCGGAAACACATGCCAGCCCCGCGCGGCGTATTCGAGCGCGGCGGCGGCGGTGGTCGGGAAGCTGTCCTGCATGTTCATCAGCTCGCCCCCCAGATCAGCGCGCAAAGCGCGGATGCCTGCGCCTCGGTCATCCCGTGCAGGCGCATCAACAGGCGGATTTGAAGCTGTCTCATATCGCGCCCTCCAGGCGCGTGCCCCAGACATGTCGCACAAGGCGCGCTCCGACCGTATCAAACCAAGCGTCTGCACAATCGGCGGCAAAGTCGATCTGCCCTAAAATAGGAATTGCACCCACTTCGCTCAGGTGGCCCATCGCGAGTCCTACCGGCGCAATCGGTTTGCCCATCGCAACCGCGTGTCCCCCCAAGCCAAAGGAATTCGCGGCCACTCCGTAGAAATGGACCATGCCGTAAAAAGAGAATTCAGCCTCATCGGGCCGGAACGTCACCGCCCAGAAACTTTCGTCTCCACGCGATCCGGTAAGGACGCGCCCGCGATTTGCCTGCGGCCAAGCCTTTTCGATAACACCTGCGATGCGCTCGGCCTGCGAAAGTCCCAAATCCGCCACCGTGGCGGATTTCAGCCCCGCGCGATGAAGGCGCATATATCGCTGCGCGCTGCGCTCAGGAATGCCGGTTTCCGCCAGCCAATCGCCCCATTTGCCATGAGCGCAAAGCGCCTTGGCCTCGGCCAGCGCAGCACCAGCAGCAAGCGCCCGCTTAGCGGCGCTTTCAACATGGTGCAGGATTTCGGAGTGCGCCTGCCGCGCCTCATCGGCAAGCGTCGGGAGTCTGTTGGATTTTGTCATGCTCGTTCCCCAGGGTTTGCCCCCGGCGGTCGGCAGTGCTATTCTTACAGCCGTAGCTCGCCAGCTTTCGACTATCAGATGCCCCCACCGATTCCGCCGGTGGGGGCTTCTATTTTTGCAGCATCGCGCGCAGGCGGTCGCTCGCCTCGCGCATATTGTTCATGCTGGCCTGTTGTGCGTTCGTCGCCGCGCGGATGATCCGGTGCAGGTGGATTGCGTCGGTACTGTCGAAGTCGGGATTTGCCAGCGCGGTGCAGGCGACTTCCAGAACCGATTCAACGAAGCCTTCGGCGTCGTCAACGTCGATCCTGTCATCGTTGCGCACAAGGCAGGCATTGGCCTGGTTCGCCGCTTCCACCGGGTCGGTCGGAAGTTCCGCGAAGGCTTCCTGTTCGCGCAGCCGGCGCGCCTCGATCGCCAGCATGTTGAAGCTGCGGCCCGGAAGGGTTTTCAGCTTTTCCACGGCTTCGGCGGGAAGGTCGGAAAGGGCGATGGTCACTATGCTACCCTCCCCTCGCGCGCTTCAAGCCAGGCGATGATTTCAGCCTCGCGCCAGTAGCGGCGGCGGCCGATGTAGATCGGGCGCGGAAAGTCCAAGTCGGGATTATTCAACCAGCGCCAAAGCGACATGTCACTGATACCGCCGCACATCTGGCGAACGGTTGCGGCCTGAATGCGGCGGTGGGGGTTACGGTCGTGTTCCGGGTCAGTCGCCCCGGCGGCACGCGCAATTGCGGTTTGGGTGTTCATGGTGCCACGTCCTTTCGTGTTTGAACCGTGGCACCCAATATTCACATTAGCAGCGGAACGTCGAAATGCGTTAATTGCGGCGTTCAGGGCGATATTTCTGCATTACCACACGTGCCTGCGAATTAGCGCTCGCTTTGACACCCAGAATTGCAAACACTCGTGCAAGGAAGTCAGGCCAGGCGCCGGAAACATGCCCGCCATCGGGGGCAACCGTAAGCGTCGGGCGCCGCGCCGTGACGTGTTCAAAAACATGCCCTGCCACTTCCGCCACTTCCTCTGCCTCTGCCTTCCTGCCTGCGCCTCGCGCAGAGTCCTCAACATCAATCGCACTCAGCGCATAGCTAGCCGCTTCGGACAAGTCTCGCGCGCGCTGCGCCGTGTCCCACAGATCGTCACTACTTTCCTGCCAAACCGCGGCAACCGCGGGTCTGTGCATCGCGTCGATGTGATCGGCAAGCTGCGCGGCAAGCTTTGCCAATCGTTCGAGTTCGACCTCGCTTGCCCTCTGCGACGCGGGCCGATTGCAGGGTAATTCTTCGTTTCGGCCAAAGTTCGAGGCAGACCAGAGAAACAATGCTTGCCCTTCGACCTTCTCGTCCGAAAGCGTTTCGCCGTTTGGTAGCGCCCGAATTGCGCCCATCAGGTTGTTGCGGCGATGAATCTCATAATCCATCGGCCATTCGTGCCGAACGAACCATGCCGGATTCATCGCGCGTTCTCCAGCCGCACCACGTTATCCGCCCTGCCTTCCACCAAATCGGCCACCAGCCGCGCCCATGCGTTCAGCGCATCCCGCTTTTCGTCGGCATAGTCGTGCCGCTGATACACGCTCACAATGCCCCCGGCGGTGCCGCTCACATGGTTCAGAACGGCCTCTGTAACGCGCACCGGGATCCCAAGCCGCGCCATGCCGGTTGCAGCCGTGCGGCGCAGATCGTGAAACGTCCAGTGCGGGATATCCACCGGCTCGCCGCGTTCCTCGCTGGCAACCTCGACCATGCGTTCGGCAATGTGATTCCGGCCCTTGTGGTAGCCCTGTAACGCGCTTGTGCCGGTGGTGGTGAACACATACCCCGCATCGCTCTTGAGACGCTCCACTGCCCCCAGAACCGCCCGCGCGGCCTCTGACAACGGCACGTCATGCGCGCGTCCGTTCTTGGTGCGGTCGGCGATCAGGTGCCACAGATCGCCGCTCACCTCGCGGTCGGTCATGTTCACAACCTCGCCAAGCCGCTGGCCCGTCAGCAGCAGCATTTTGCCAAGGTGGCCCCACGGTTGCCCCTCGCGGGTGCAGGCTTGCCAGAACCACCGGATTTCATCGTCCGACAAAACCCGGTCGCGGCTCTTTTCCTTCGCCACTGGCTTGACGCCCATCGCGGGCGACTGGTCGATGATATCGCGCTCGGCGCACCAGTTCAGAAACTTGTTCAGATACGCCCGGACGCGGTTGGCGGTCACAACCCGCCCGCTATCCGCGATCCCGTCCAGCAGGTCAATCACGTCGCGCTTGGCTATGTCGTGAATGTCGCGCTCGCCCCAGACCGCCACAACATGCCGGTTCAACTCGCGCTTGACGGTCTCACCTGATTTCAGCGTGGATAGGTGCCGCTTGCCGAATTGCTCCACCAGCGTCTTGATCTTGTCGCGGCCCGATTGCTGAACCTCGACACGCGCCGCCCTTTCGGCCTCTCTCTCGCCTGCCGGGTCGCGCCCATCCTGCGCCGCGATCAAGGCTTCACTGGCACGCGCTCGGGCATCTGCAAGCGATAGCAGGGGATACTTGCCCAGGGTCATGCGGCGGTGTTTTTCCCCGAACCGATAGCGAACCTGCCACGCCTTCCGCCCGCTCGGCTGCACAATCAGATAAAGCCCGGTCATCAGACTGTCGGGCACCTCTTGCCGCTTGTCCGTCACCTTCCACTTTTCAACGCCGGTTGCCGTCAGCTTCGCCATGCTCGTTTCCCTCAAAATCTGTTCCCCAATCGCTTCTGGGGAACATTCTGGGGAACAGAAACGGTGTTTTACACTGTTCCCCACGCAACGGAACACTGCCGAACATATTGAGTAAGTGCAAGTAAAATATGGGAAAAAATGCTGCCGATAGCTTTACATATTTAGGCTGCGTTACCCCCTAAATATCGACTGTTAATCAATTGGTCGTAGGTTCGATCCCTACCGCCGGAGCCAAAATATCCTAAGTGGTTGATTTCATTGGCTGAGCCCCGACGAGAGTCGGAGGCGCGCGTGCACGTGCACAAATTGGTGCACAAACGCGTGCACGAACCGGTACACGAACCCCGACTCCCGGATGCCCTGAAACCGTTTCGGAGCACCCGCCATGGCCGGAGTCGCACACACAACCCACCTCGAAAAACGCCCCTCGGGCTACTTCTTCCGCCGCCGGCTTCCGCGCGCGTTCCGGGAGATATCGAACCCTGGTCAAAGTTCGGCCATCTGTCTCAGCCTTCGGACCGACGTCCTCTCCGAAGCGACTTGCCGCGTCCGCGCCCTAACGGCACTCACGGACCTGGCCGTCGCGCTGACGACGGAGAGACCGGTGGATCATCTGAGCCCCGAGCACGTGACATTGCTGACCGAATTGGCCCGCTGCCAGATCGCCGCCCACGAGGCCCTGCGGGCCTGCGCCGAGCCGCGTTCGGAGGCGGCGGCGAATTTCGCCGCGCAGACCGAGCGCGCGACGCAGGACATGCTGCGCCGGGCCCTGGCGCTCGGCGACCGGACACCGGTCACGGAACCCCTGCGCGAGATGGCCCGGCAGTTCGGTGTGACCCTCGACGAGAGCACCGCCGACTGGCGCGCTCTCGCCTTCGAGGCCCTGCGGGTCATGCTCGACGTGTCGCGCGAACGGGAGAAGCGCGAGGTCGGGACCTACGAGGAACCGACGCTGATCTTCCGGTCCGTGATGGCGCGCCGCTCGGCCTCCGCGACGGTCACCATGTCCGGACTTGCCTCGCAACCACCAGCTCCGGTCCCGGCCATCCCGGACGCAGCCGCGCCAGTGGCGATTTCCGTGCCGGTGTCAACCGTCCCGTCGGCCACCGCCCCGGCCGAGCCACGGGTGGCCACTGCGGATCAGACCCCGGCCCAGGAGGCTCACGCCACGCCGACGACGGCGGAAACGGGTGTCGCGGACACCGTGTCCAGCCGACCGCCCAGCCACGATTGCGAACCCGAACCTATCGTTGCGTCGCCCGAGCCGGCGCCGAAGGCTCCCGCCATGCCGCGCGAAGAACCCCGGATCCTGATCGATCAGTCGCTCCTCTCCGACAAGGCGCGCGCGGCCTTGGCAAAAGGCCCCAATATCGAGTTCCGAGAGGCGTTCGACCTTTATTTTGAGCTGAAAGAACTCGGCTATGGCGACAATTTCGAAGCACGTCAGAAGAGTTTTTCGGACAAGGGTCGGAACTGGGTCCGAACCTCGAGGGGTAACGCCAGGACGGCCCGCGATATCTGGGTCGATGTCCTGGGCAACCAGCCGTTCAACCAGATCGACTGGACAGAAGTCGACGGTGTCCTGAATGTCATTCGCCGCATCCCCAAATACCACGGCAAGAAGAAGAACCTTCTCAATACGAAAGGTTTCCGCGATCTCGTCGAGCGTGCCGACGAGCAGGAACTGGCCACGGCGATCGCAGCGAAGGAAGTTCTTGCTGCGAGAGGCAAGGTGACGCCGGCCGAACTCGAACGCGCGGCCCTCGACGCGAAGATCCCGCGGCTGCGTGTCGCGACCTTCCTCCGCCACGGCCGCATGGCGAACCGGGTCGGCAAGATGCTGAAGGCCATGAAACTCATCGAGGAGAATCCGTTCGAGATCTGTTCCTGGACCAACGACGAGGAGAAGGACATGAAGGCGAACGAGGAAGATCGCTCGCGCATGCTCTGGGACGACAAGATCCAGAAGCTCTTCGCCTCTCCGGTCTACCAGGGGCAATGCGAGGAGAAGGACTACCCGCTGTTCTGGGGCCCTCTCATCGCGCGCCTTGCCGGCTGTCGCGCCGAGGAAATCCTGCAACTCGGACCGGAGGATTTCGGGTCGGAGAACGGCATCGCTTATTTCACGGTGCGCAACGTGACCGGCAACCACGTGAAGTCCACCGCCGGGGAGCGCCGCATCGCGGTGCATCCGAAGCTTGTGGAACTGGGTCTTCTCCACTTCGTGGAGATGCGGCGCCGCCAGAACCAGTCGCGCCTGTTCCCGAACCTCAACCGCGGCAAGACCAAGGACACCTTCTCCGAGCTTTTCAGCAAGTCCTTCGGCTACTACCGCAAGACGAACGACTGCTACTGGCCCGGGCTCGACTTCCATGCGTTCCGCACGACATTCCACAACGACCTCGGCAACCTGCTCTGCCCCGACATGGTGCGCCGGCGCCTCATGGGGCACGAGAAGCCGGTCGACGAAGGTGACGGGTCCTACACGCGCGAGATCTGGGTGAAGACGCTTCACGAGGTCATCAGCCGTATCGACCTGGATATCTCGAGGATCAAGAGTCCCTTCGCCGCGCCCGAGTCCACGGCTCCCAAGTCCTTGCCTGCCCAGGTTCAGGGCGATCACGGCAATGTCGTCGGATTTCAACGCCGACCGGCCTGAGGGGGCGGTCCTTCCGGGTCGGACCGTGCGCCAGATGGGCAACGCCTCGCGAGTTCGTGATAGGTCCGCTGATGCTTGATTTCGAAATTTTGACATAGGTCGTATGCGTCCGGTGTGACCGGGCGTTGACTTTTAGCGTTGGTGCCAGTGCCAGGGTGCGAGTTCGTCGATGCGGTTG